>NZ_CP075184.1:0-2400000 GCF_020510705.1 Acidovorax radicis | reverse complement strand
CTGCAAAAAAGCCGGCAATGATGAAAGCGAAATAACGCACGCGCTGCGTGTTGTAGCCAATGAACTCCACACGTTCGGGGTTGTCGCGCACAGCGTTCAGAATGCGCCCCAAAGGCGTTCCGGTGAACGCAAACATGGCTGCCGTGCACACAAAACAATAGGCTGCGATCAGGTAGTACACCTGAATGGCCGGGCCGAAGCTGATGCCCAAAAATGCAGAGCCATACACGCGGTCGGTGGTGATGCCGCCCTCGCCCCCAAAGAACTCGGGGAACATCAGCGCCATCGAGGCCACCAATTCACCAATACCCAGGGTGATCATGGCAAACGTGGTGCCCGATTTCTTGGTGGTCACAAACCCCAGCAAGATGGCAAAAAAGGCCCCGGCCAAACCACCGACCAAGGGGATGAGCACCAGCGGGATGTTGAAGCTGCCTTTGCTCGCCATGTTCATCGTATGGATGGCGATAAAAGAACCCAGCCCGGTATACACGGCGTGGCCAAAACTCAGCATCCCCCCCTGCCCCAGCAAGATGTTGTAAGACAGGCAGATGATGATCAGATAACCAATTTGGGACAGCATGGTCATTGCGAGGCTGCTGCGAAACAGCATGGGCGCAACGATGAGCGCGACGGCAAACAGCGTCCATATGACCCATCGACCGATGTTCCAGGGGGTGAACCGGTAGTGCGGCGCAGCGCCCGAGACAGTGTTGTTCTTGGAGTTCATGGCTTCAGTCCTCCCGCGTGCCGAGCAAGCCCTTGGGGCGGAATATCAGGATCAACACCAGAAACAGGTACGGCAGGATAGGAGCGACCTGGGAGATGGTGAGTTTGAGCAACGGATAGCCAAAAGTGTTCTCAGTCACCGTCATGCCCACAGAGGTGAAAACGCTGATCAGCGAATAGTCCAGCGCCACGGCAAAGGTCTGAACCAGGCCGATGAGCAGCGACGCCAGGAAGGCGCCCGCCAAGGAGCCCATGCCCCCCACCACCACCACCACAAAGATGATGGAGCCGACCGAGCCGGCCATGGCAGGCTCTGTGACGTAGGTGTTGCCGCCAATCACGCCCGCAAGCCCCGCCAGTGCCGCGCCACCACCAAACACCAGCATGAAAACACGCGGCACGTTGTGGCCCAACGCCTCCACCATCTCGGGGTATTTGAGCGCAGCCTGAATCACGAGGCCAATGCGCGTGCGCGTGAGCAGCAACCACACCGACACCAGCATCAACATCGCCACCAGCATCACGAACGACCGCGACTTGGGGAACTGCGTGCCATACAGAGAAAACAGCGGGCCCTGCAGTTGCTCAGGCAGGCCGTAGGGCACGGTGGACCGGCCCCACACCAGCTGCACCACTTCCAGTATCAGATACGACAGACCGAAGGTCACCAGCAATTCGGGCACATGCCCAAACTTGTGCACCCTGCGCAGGCAATAGCGCTCAAACGCAGCCCCCAGCACAAACACCAGCAAGGGGGACAGCACCAGTGCCGGCCAGAACCCCACCACACCGGAAATGGTGAAGGCGAAATACGCCCCCAGCATGTAAAAACTGGTGTGTGCAAAGTTGAGCACACCCATCATGCTGAAGATCAGCGTGAGACCAGAGCTCAGCATGAACAGCAAGAGCCCATAGCTCACGCCGTTCAGCAAAGAGATCACGAAAAACTCAGAATTCATTGGAATTTTTCACAACGGGAGGGGGTAAAAAAAAGGCCCGATGGTGTCGGGCCTCTGCGCGATGCACCGGATTTACGGACGCTTCATCTGGCACGATGTGGGCGTGCTGGCCACATAGGGTTCGTAGTACTTCACGGGGACGAAGGTATAGCCCGTGCTCTCAGAATCCAGCGGGTACTTGCCACCGGCCTTTTCCCACTTCGAAATGAACAGGCCTTGCTGCAGCTGGTGGTCAGTCTTGCGCATTTCGACCTCACCATTGAAGCTCTTGAACTTCATGCCTTCCAGCACGGCAGCCACCTTGACCGGATCGGTGGACTTGGCTTTCACAAAGGCGCTGTCCAGCATGCTGAAGGCGTGATACACAGCGCCGGTATACATGTCGTCGTTGAACTTCTTTTTGTAGTCCACCACGATCTTGTTGATCTCGCCAGGCAGATTCAAGTGGGCGTAGGCCACCATGTAGACATGGCCCGCTGCAGAGGCGCCCATGGCGGTGGGGGCGCCGGTGACCGAGCCGTAGTAGGTGTAGAAGTTGACGTTGTTCAGACCGGCATCGTTGGCGGCCTTGATGAGCAGCGCCAGGTCAGAACCCCAGTTGCCGGTGATCACGGAGTCGGCACCCGACTGCTTGATCTTGGCAATGTAGGGCGAGAAGTCGCGCACCTGGGCCAACGGCGCAAGGTCGTCACCCACGATTTGCACATCAGGGCGCTTGCGCTTGAGCATTTCCTTGGCGTATTTGGAAACCTGGTGACCGTGCGAGTAGTTCTGGTTGATCAGGTAGACCTTCTTGACTTCAGGCTGGTCTTTCATGAAGGTCGTCAGCGCTTCCATCTTCATGGACGTGTCTGCATCCAGACGGAAGTGCCAATAGCTGCACTTGCTGTTGGTGAGGTCGGGGTCCACGGCCGCATAGTTGAGGAACAGAACTTCCTTGCCGGGATTGCGCGCGTTGTGTTTTTCCAGCGCGTCCATGATGGCGAGGGCCGGGCCTGAGCCGTTGCCCTGCACTACATAGCGCGCGCCCTGGTCCATGGCCGAGCGCAAGGCACTGGTGGTTTCTTGTGGGCTGAGTTTGTTGTCGATGCCGATGATTTCAAATTTGACGCCAGCAGCGTTCTTCTTGTTGAACTCTTCGGAGATGAACTGAAAGCTCTTGAGCTGGTTGGTTCCCACTGCAGCCATCAGGCCGGAGAGCGGGTCGAGCCAGGCGATTTTTACCGTTTCGCCTTTTTGAGCGAATGCCCCGCCAGCGCTTACCAATATTAGCGACGCAGCTACAGCCTTAATAGCAAATTTCATGGTTTTGTCTCCTAGTGAATCGACACAACGCAGCGTACCGCGTTGCAACAAAGCGATGCTCAGGGATTGCCCCTAGCAGCGTCGCACACGTGACTGGACTCGGTTTCACCCCCTGAGGCGCTGCGCGCCTTCACCCCTCTCTCGCTGCGCGGGAGGGGGATGCACCCGGTGGCCTGACAGAGCCAGTTCCACGGGTGCACTGGCTTAGGCCCCGCCAGTTTCATAGGCCGCGACGATGACGATGGCACTGTCATGACCGATGACTTGTCTCAAAGACCTGGAAGCTTGTAATCCTTGAGCTGCTCACGCAGTTTGGTCTTGAGCATCTTGCCGGTAGCACCCAGCGGTATGGCATCGACAAACACCACGTCGTCCGGGATCTGCCACTTGGCGGTCTTGCCTTCGTAGAAGGCCAGCAACTCTTCGCGCGTCACCTCTGCGCCAGGCCGCTTGACCACGGCCACGATGGGGCGCTCGTCCCACTTGGGGTGTGGCATGCCCACGCAGGCCGCCATGGCAATCGCGGGGTGGGCCATGGCGATGTTCTCGATGTCGATGGAGCTGATCCACTCGCCACCGGACTTGATCACGTCCTTGCTGCGGTCGGTGATCTGCATGAAGCCGTCAGCATCGATGGTGGCTACATCACCCGTGGGGAACCAGCCACGGCCCTGCGCGTCGCGCACCAGCGGGTCGCCGCCCTCGCCCTTGAAGTAGCTGCCCACAATCCACGGTCCCTTGACCAGCAGATCGCCATAGGTCTTGCCGTCCCAGGGCAGCTCATTGCCGTCGCCCCCCACGATCTTCATGTCCACGCCGTAGATCGCACGGCCCTGCTTTTGCAGCACCTTCATCTGCTCGTCCTTGGACATGAGCAGGTGCTTGTTCTTCAAGGTGCACAGCGTGCCCAGCGGGCTCATCTCGGTCATGCCCCAGGCGTGCAGCACCTCCACGCCGTAGTCTTCCTTGAACGCGTGGATCATGGCCGGCGGGCAGGCCGATCCGCCAATCACGGTGCGGCGCAGCGTGGAGAACTTGAGGCCTGCAGGCTTCATGTGGCCCAGCATCATCTGCCACACCGTGGGCACGCCAGCCGCGTAGGTGACCTTCTCCGCTTCGATGAGTTCGTAAATCGACTTGCCGTCCATCGCCGGACCCGGAAACACGAGCTTGCAGCCCGTGAGCGCGGCCGAGTACGGAATGCCCCAGGCATTGACGTGGAACATGGGCACCACGGGCAGCACCGAGTCACGGGCCGACAGGCACATCACATCGGGCAGCGCCGCAGCGTAAGCGTGCAGCGTGGTAGAGCGGTGGCTGTACAGCGCGGCCTTGGGGTTGCCTGTGGTGCCGCTGGTGTAGCACATGCTTGACGCCGAGTTCTCGTCAAATTCGGGCCACGCATAGTCGGGTGATTGCGCACCAATCCAGGTTTCGTAGCTGGTGAGGCCAGGGATTCCCGAATCCGCAGGCAATTTGTCAGCGTCGCACAGGGCCACCCATTTCTTCACATTGGGGCACTTGGCATGCACTGCTTGCACCAGGGGCAGGAAGGTCGTGTCAAAACACATCACCTGGTCTTCGGCGTGATTGACGATCCAGGCAATCTGATCGGGATGCAAGCGCGGGTTCACGGTGTGCAGCACACGGCCGGACCCGCTCACGCCAAAGTACATCTCCATGTGACGATAGCCGTTCCAGGCGAGCGTGGCGACGCGGTCGCTGAACTGCAGCTTGAGCGCATCCAGCGCATTGGCCAGGCGGCGCGAACGCGTCGCTAGATCACGATAGGTGTAACGATGAATGTCACCCTCTACCCGGCGCGAAACGATTTCAGCGTCGCCATGGTGGCGTTCGGCGAATTCAATCAGCGACGAAATCAGCAACGGTTGACTTTGCATCAGGCCCAGCATGGGTGCTCCTTGAATGGTGTGGTGGCAAAAATAATCATCGTAGCGCGAGGTGTCTGACGGCGGTGTCTCGGCGGTACCAACACCAGCCCATCACCGCCCGGTGTGTGCGCTCAATCCGGTTGGAAAGCCTGCGTTGCAGGCGGAGAAACAACTGCTGCCCAAGCCTTCAGTGTGCGCCGGACCACTGTAGCTGCCAACACTTGTCGTCCCGTTGACAAACGCCGAGGGATTACCCTGAACGCCCCGCTGTGCCACGGCGACAATGGCGGCCATGCTTAGCTCGTCACCCTCTGCCTCGCGGTTCATTTCGGCCCAGCCATGGTTTGGCAGCATTCCCGCCAACCTGCAGGAACAGCTGTGCAACGAGGTGTCGCTCATGCAGGCAGACAAGGGCGCGGTCATGCTGGCCGCGGGCAGCCGCGTGGATGGTTGGCATGCCGTGCTCAGCGGCCTCGTGATGCTGCAAAGCCCGGCCAGCAAAAAGCGGTCTTCGGCTTTTATCGGGGTGCCCGACGGGGAATGGTTTGGAGAAGGCTCGGCCATGAAACCGGAACCGCGCCGATACAACGTGGTCGCCTTGCGCCCCACCAGCTTGCTGTGCCTGCCGCTGCCGCTGTTTGCCACCCTGCGCAAGACCAGCCTGGCTTTCAACCAGTTCCTGGTGCTGCACCTAAACATGCGACTGGGCCAGGCGATGACCATCATCGAGGCGGGGCGCACCCAATCGACCGAGCACCGCGTGGCTCTGTACCTGAGCCGCCTGTTTTGGCGCAGCACCAGGCGGCTGAACCTCACACAGGATGAGATCGGGCAACTGGTGGGGCTGTCGCGGCAAACCGTGAACAAGGTGCTTCACCTGATGGAAGGCCATGGGATCGTGTCGCTGGACTTCGGGCGCGTGGCCATCGTGGACGACGGGGCGCTGAACGCCTTCCTCGCCGCGACGGCGGCGCGCTGAGGAAGCAATAGTTTGCGCAGGCGCATATCCCTCACCCATGCCGCTGAGGCTGAGGCTGAGGCTGAGGCTGCGGCTGCGGCTGCGGCTGCGGCTGCGGCTGCGGCTGCGGCATCGGGCGTCGGCCCGAGACAGACGTTCGCCCCCAGAGACACACGCAGGCGCGGCAGCTACCAAACACGGGCCACCATGCCAAGGCCCTGCAAGCGGCGGGGCATCCATGGTGCGAGACAATCGGGTCCATGAACCTGACCGCTGAAAGCGACACCTCCGCCGACATTCGCCTGGCCTGGGACCACCGCTTTGCCGCACTCGGCCCCGACTTCTTCACCGAGTTGCGCCCTACGCCGCTTCCTGCGCCCCATTGGGTGGGAACAAGCGCCGAGGTGGCGACATTGCTCGGCCTGAACGAAGCCTGGATGCGCACCGACGAGGCGCTTCAGGCCTTTGCGGGCAACCTCTTGCTCACCGGCTCGCGCCCGCTGGCCAGCGTGTACAGCGGCCATCAGTTTGGCGTGTGGGCTGGCCAGTTGGGTGATGGGCGCGCCATCCTGCTGGGGGAGACCACCAGCGGATGGGAAATCCAGCTCAAGGGCGCTGGCCGCACGCCCTACTCGCGCATGGGGGATGGGCGCGCCGTGCTGCGGTCGAGCGTGCGCGAGTTCTTGTGCAGCGAAGCCATGCACGGCCTGGGCATTCCGACCTCCAGGGCGCTTTGCATCACGGGCTCTCCGGCCCACGTGCGGCGCGAAGAAATTGAAACCGCAGCCGTGGTGACCCGCGCAGCGCCCAGTTTTGTGCGGTTTGGCCATTTCGAGCACTTTGCGGCGACCGGCCAAGAAACGCAGTTGCGGGCCCTCGCTGACTACGTCATCGACCGCTTTTACCCCCAATGCCGCTCGACCACCCTGTTGGCGGGTAACCCTTACGCCGCATTGCTGCAGGCCGTGAGCGAACGTACCGCACGGCTCATGGCGCAATGGCAGGCCGTCGGTTTTTGCCATGGGGTGATGAACACCGACAACATGAGCATCCTGGGGCTGACCATTGACTACGGCCCTTTCCAGTTTCTGGATGCCTTTGTGCCCGGCCATGTGTGCAACCACAGCGACACCCAAGGCCGCTACGCCTACAACCGCCAGCCCAACGTGGCGTACTGGAACCTGTTTTGCTTGGCACAGGCCCTGCTGCCGTTGATCGGCGACCAGGACACCGCCAAGGAAGCACTGGAGTCGTACAAAACCGTATTCCCCACCGAGTTTTTGGCCCGTATGCGCGCAAAGCTGGGCTTGTACGAAGCAGGGAATCACCCTAGCAGCGAGGTCGGAGGCCATGGTGTCGCGGCAGATGTCACGGCAGGTGCCGGCGCCGGTGACACAGAGTTGATCGACACCCTCTTATTGCTATTGGCCCGCAACGCGGTGGACTACACCATCTTCTGGCGGCGCCTGTCGGTCGCAGTGGGCTCGGGTGATTTCGAGCCCGTGTGCGACCTGTTTGCGGACCGCGCCGGATTCGATCAGTGGTTGCTATCGTATTCAGAGCTGCTAGCGCTTATGGATAAAGCGCTATCGGCCGATTTGATGCTAAAAACAAACCCAAAATTCATTTTGCGCAACCACCTGGGCGAACAAGCCATCCGCGCAGCGAAACTCGGAGACTTCAACGAACTCCAAACCCTTCAGCGGTTGCTCGAGCGCCCCTTCGAGGAGCACCCGGGGCACGACGCTTACGCAGACTTCCCGCCCGACTGGGCGTCTTCCATCGAGATCAGCTGTTCATCATGACCTACCCTATCCAGAAAACCGATGCGCAATGGCAAGCCCTCCTGAATGACAAGGGAGCGGAGCCCACCGCCTTGCAGGTCACACGCCACGCAGCTACTGAACGCCCTTTCACCGGCAAATACGAAGCCCATTGGGCCGATGGCAGCTACCACTGCATCTGCTGCGGCACCAAGCTGTTTGACTCGGTGACGAAGTTCGACGCAGGTTGCGGCTGGCCCAGCTTCTCCGAAGCCATTCCCGGCGCGATCACGGAAATCGTGGACCGCAGCCATGGCATGGTTCGCACCGAAACGGTGTGTGCACAATGCGGGGCGCACCTGGGCCATGTCTTTGAAGACGGCCCAGCCCCCACCGGCCTGCGGTATTGCATGAACTCTGCGTCCCTTGACTTTGAGTCAGACAAAACCTGATCGCCGGAATTTCTTTCTGACTCCATGAAAATTCTGATCGACTTCTTCCCCATCCTGCTGTTCTTCGGGGCTTACAAGTTTTACGGCATCTACGTGGGTACCGCCGTGCTCATGGCCGCCACGGCGGCTCAGATGGCGCTGATCTACGCCATCGACCGGCGCTTGCAGACCATGCACAAAGTGACGCTCGCGCTCATCTTCGTGTTTGGCACACTTACGCTGGTGCTGCAGGACGACCGATTCATCAAATGGAAACCCACCGTCCTGTATGGCGCCATGTCGCTGGCACTGGCAGTCGCGCTATGGGCCATGAAGAAGAATTTCCTCAAGATGCTGCTGGGCAGCCAGCTGGAGTTGCCCGACGCCGTATGGCTGAGACTCAATGTGGCCTGGATTATCTATTGCGCCTTCATGTCAGCCATCAACGCCTACGTCGTGATGCACTTCAGCACCGAGGCCTGGGTGGACTTCAAGCTCTGGGGCTACGCCTTTCCACTGGTTTTTCTGGTGTGTCAGGGCATTTATATTGCGCCGCACCTTAAAAGCGACGAACCCACTTCTTGAGAGCCCTGCACATGAACACCCTCGCTCAGCAGATGCACGAAACCCTGGCCAAACGGTTGACTCCGACCCATCTGGAAGTGGTGGACGAAAGTGGCGCCCACGCGGGCCATGCAGGCGCCAATGGCACAGGTTTTGGCACCCATTTTCGGGTACGAATTTCGTCACCTTTCTTTACAGGCAAGCGCCGCGTAGCCCAGCACCGGCTTGTGTATGATGCGCTGCAAGAATTTATTGACCAAGGCGTTCACGCCCTCGCCATTGAAGTTCTCTGAGCCGGCCTCACTTCATCAGTTGCCGGATTTCACTCGGCAAAAAAACCCTCTCCTTTTTTTGGATTTCGCATGAAGAAACAGCTCCTGTCCGGCCTCGTGGCCGCTGCCGTGCTGGGCTCTATGGCCCTGCCCGTTTCCGCCCAGAACATTGCCGTCGTGAATGGCAAGGCTGTGCCCAAAGAGCGCGCAGAAGCGCTCAAGCAGCAGGTGGAACGCTCCGGTCGCCCTTTGACACCCGACATTGACGCCCAGATCAAGGAAGAAGTCATCGCTCGCGAAATCTTCATGCAGGAAGCGCAAAAGCGCGGCTTGGAAGCATCCGCTGACTACAAGACCCAGATGGAAATGGCGCGTCAAGCCATTCTGATCCGCGAGTTGTTTGCCGACTACCAAAAGGCAAACCCTGTGACCGACGCTGAAATCCAGGCCGAATACGACAAGTTCGTTGCGGCCAACAGCGGCAAGGAATACAAGGCCAGCCACATCCTGGTCGAAAAAGAAGCGGACGCCAAAGCCATCATCGCCTCAATCAAAAAAGGCGCCAAATTTGCAGACATCGCCAAGAAGCAGTCCAAGGATCCAGGCTCTGGCGCCAAGGGCGGCGACCTCGACTGGGCCAATCCGTCGAGCTACGTGAGTGAGTTCACTGAAGCGCTCATCAA
Source organism: Acidovorax radicis (assembly GCF_020510705.1). Classification (NCBI taxonomy): domain Bacteria; kingdom Pseudomonadati; phylum Pseudomonadota; class Betaproteobacteria; order Burkholderiales; family Comamonadaceae; genus Acidovorax; species Acidovorax radicis. The sequence continues at coordinate 2,390,444 of NZ_CP075184.1, read as the reverse complement.
GCTCCAAAAGGGCCAGATGACCGACACCCCCGTGAAGAGCCAGTTTGGCTGGCACGTGATTCGCCTTGACGATGTCCGCCAGGCAGAGTTGCCCAAGCTCGAGGAAGTCAAGCCCCAGGTGGCCCAGCAGCTTCAGCAGCAAAAGCTGGCCAAGTTCCAGGAAGACCTGCGCGCCAAGGCCAAGGTTGAATAATCCGATCGATCTGGGTCGAATGGTTTTAGACTATTCCTGAAACAAAAAAACGCGACCCAGGTCGCGTTTTTTTATGGGTACTCACAAAATTCCTGAGGGAGTAGCTGCGCCCTTCCGCCATCTCACCATAGCCATAGCCATACCTGTCAAGCTGCTTTGCCGCTCACCCAGACAAAGGCCATCACCAAACCAATCAAGACCGGCTGGTGAAGCATGTAGTAACTCAGACTCCATCGCCCCAACGCAGCAAGCGGGCTGAAAACAAGGGGCACCGGCCGCTGCATCCACGTCGGCTTTTGGGTCACAAGCCACTGCCCTGCAGCAAGCCCCCACCACAACACACCCAGCCAGGGGAAAACAGGCACATAGTCTTCTGTGAACGGTTTGCGGGAGACCAACCCCAACCAGTTGACGGCCCGACCGTTAAACCATGGCGCCGCATCAGCCAGGCCCCCTAGCCCATGGTGCGCCAAGGGAGGCAGCGCCATGGCCAATAGCCCCCCCAGCCAAAGCCATCGCCCCCACCCTGCCGTACACCTTGCGACGACAAGCATCACCGCCATGCCATGCAAAACCCCGAAGTAGATATAGCTTTGCGGGAACATCACGAAAGACCCAGCGGATACCAACAAGGCGCACCCCACAATTTGGATCCAGCGACGTCCAAACCGCAACCACCCCTGGCCCTGGTGCCAGGCGATCGCCTGCCCAAGCCCCGCACAAAAGAGAAAGAGGCTGACGATCAGCGTGCGCTGGGTCGTCCAGAACGGATCAACGCGGAAGTTTTGCGGCCACAGCCCAAAATGGCTCAGGTCAAAGCAGAAATGGAACACCGTCATCCACACCATGGCCAGCCCGCGCAATGCATCGACCGTTTCGTAGCGTTTCGTCGATGCGGCCAAACCCATCTTCGGGACTGCACTTAGTGCCGAAGAGATAGGGGTAACAGACGAAGAAGGTTTCATTGCGTGGCCAGCAAATCAGATCAATGGAGGTATAGGCCCTACCCAGACGCCGAATGGTACAGATGGATGTTGGTGCCAGGCGCCTCGCACCATTCCATCTCCCAAGCGGGATTTTTTCAAACCGGTTTTTGAAAAACCAAAGAAAAAAGGCCCTGCAACATTGTTGCAGGGCCTTCAAACATTGGTCGGAGCGGCGGGATTCGAACTCGCGACCCTCTGCTCCCAAAGCAGATGCGCTACCAGGCTGCGCTACGCTCCGACAGCTCGTATTCTAACTCGCCAAATTCTTGCTTTTTGGTAAAACGCCTGCTTTTTTTGAAATTTTTCAAAACATCCGGCGCAAGACTTGTTTTACAGATCCACTTCCGAGCCTTGAAGTGGTGGGTGAGTCAAAAAATGGCCAAAAAGGATCAACGATTGCTCGAAGGACCTGGGCCGCGACCGGCCAGGTGACGGAAAGTGATGCGGCCTTTTGAAAGGTCATAGGGCGACATTTCCAGTGAGACCTTGTCGCCCGCCAGGATGCGGATGTGGTGTTTGCGCATCTTGCCGCCCGTGTAGGCGATCAGTTGGTGACCATTTTCCAGGGTGACGCGAAAACGCGAGTCAGGCAAGACTTCCGTGACGGCACCTTGCATTTCAATGAGTTCTTCTTTGGCCATATTCTTTATCTCTTCAAAACAAATATTCTGTGATCAGCGCCTGAACGCTTTAGGCATCCACCACGGATGGAGCAACGTGGTCGGTCATCGACACACGGTGCATTGCGGGCGGTTGGAGTCGCTGCACCCTGGGCGCAGATCAGGCAGAGGGCCGGGAGACGGCTTCAATGGACAGGCAGAGCGCTGTGCATAGCCTATCAATTGTACCGCGATGTACTGCTTCATGCCTACCCATGCCTATGGGGAAGATTGCCCCACAGCGCCAAGAGCGTAGCCAACCTGTTGCGCAGCAGAAACGTCGGCGTCAAAAGCATCGTGGCTGCGCACCCCTTTGCACCCCCAAGGCTATTTCGGATTTCCGCCTGTCCCGCTGGCCTCGTCGCGCCCCTGAATGGCGGTCGCCAGCGTGCGCACGAGATCGGTCTGGGTAATAACCCCCACCAGTCGGTCTTGCTCATCCACGATGGGAATGTGGTGATGGCCACCTTGCGAAAACAGGGGGACAAGGTCCATGGCGTGTTGCGTCGTTTGCGCGACCTGTACATGGTGTGACATGATTTCTTTGACTTGGCTGGGGTGACCCGCGCGGCCCATGACGAGGGTGCGCAGACGTTGCCCCAGACCTTCATGCACCTCCAGATTGGCCAGACGCATGAAATCCGCCACGGTCACGATTCCAATCACCAAGCGCTGTCCGTCCACGACAGGCAACGCCTTGATTTGCTCCGTCCGCATCAACGCCCAGGCGTCCTTGAGCGAAACGCCAGCCTCCACGGCAAACGGCGGGTGGGACATGATGTCCGAGCACAACACCTCACCCAGCGTGCGCTGAAAAGCGGCGCGCCCCGCCAGATGCAAAAGCCCTTCCAGATCGGCGCGGCTGACGTCCAGCACCTCGTTGTAATGCGCCAATGCAGCATCCACGTCAGAGGCGGTAAAGGCGCCCTTGGCCACGCTGGCGCGTCGCACGATGCGCTGCGGATGCGGATAACTGCGGCCCGTGAGTCCGTTGTACACAACCCCGGCAATCAGCAGGATGACCACATTGAACAGGATGGGGAATGCGGCCAGATGCACACCGTCACCCGCTGTCAGCACCACATACAACGCCATGGCGCCACCGGGCGGATGCAAGCAACGCAGTGGCACCATCAAAGCGATAGATGCCCCCACAGCAACAGCACCTGCGACAGCAGGGTCGGGGATGAAGGCCGCACAAACCGCGCCAACCAACGCAGACAAGGTACTGCCACCCAACACGGGCCATGGCTGGGCGAGCGGGCTCGACGGCATGCAGAACACCAACACAGCACTGGCTCCCAACGAGGCCACCATCCACGGGCCCGCTGCACCGTGCTCCGCCCACCATCGACTGAGCAATGCCGTGATGAAAACCCCAAGAACAGCCCCAACGATCACACGCAGGCGTTCTCGCCCATTGATGCCGATAGGCGCAGGCCAAAAGTTGCTCAGCCAGCGCCCCACTCTGATGAAGAAGGAGTCCCCAACGCTTGGTGCAACAAGAGACGCGGATGAAGGTTGATTGAATTCAGATGGAGGCATGAAACAGCAAACGGTTCGCGACAAGCAATCGCACCAGGACCAAATGTTTTGAAAACGCGCGTCAAAGGCAAGCCGATACGCACCATGGGCAAACCCAAAGCGGCGGCTCGTTGGAGCGCGTTCAAAGCGGCAACCACAGCCCACGCCGCGGGATAAAGCGATAAATATCGCTCAGTCTCACAGGATCCAAACTTGGAGCCTTGGGCAGCGCCAGCGGTTTCTCAGCGAGAAAATGCCACAGAACGGGGTTTAACGTGGCGCAGTGCGATCAAACCCGCCATTTTGCCGCGAACGACCCGTTGGGGTTGCCTGCCCCCTCGTCCTCCAACGCGCAGCCAACACCGCAACCGCCTGGCCATCATCACGTGTGGTACGGGTAAGTCATAGGTTCCCACACCCAAAGCCTTGAAGTAAATTACTTTAAGCCTAAACAAAGGAGCCGCCCCATGACAACTCGCCGTCTTGTTCTCAGCCGCAGTGCAGCCCTCGTAGGTGCTGCCTCCTCGGGCCTGATACTGCCCTCGATGGTGCGGGCACAAAGCGGCAAGGTGCGCGTAGGCTTCATGCTGCCGTACACAGGCACATATGCCCAGTTGGGCGTTGCGATCGAAAACGGCGTGCGCATGGCCATCGACCAACAGGGCGGAAAACTGGGTGGCCGCGAGATCGAATGGTTCAAGGTGGATGACGAGTCCGAGCCGAGCAAAGGCGTAGAAAACGCGAGCAAGCTCGTACAGCGCGACAAGGTCGATGTGCTGATCGGCACCGTGCATTCGGGTGTGCAGATGGGTATCCAGAAAGTCGCACGCGACACCGGTGTCCTGAACCTGATCCCCAACGCAGGGGTGCTGGCGGCCACGCGCTCTTTGTGTGCGCCCAACGTGTTTCGTGCGAGCTACACCAACTCTCAACCAACGCTGGCACTGGGCAAGGCCATGATGGACCGGGGCCATAAAAAGGCGGTCTGGATCAGCTGGAAGTATGCTGCGGGCGACGAGGCACTGGAAGGCTTCAAGCAAAGCTATACAGCCGCAGGCGGCACCATTGTCAAGGAGCTGGGCTTGCCGTTCCCGAACGTGGAGTTTCAGGCGCTTCTCACCGAGATCGCCGCACTCAAACCCGATGCCGTCGCCTGCTTCTTTGCCGGTGGCGGGGCGGCCAAATTCATCAAGGACTACGCAGCGGCGGGGCTCAAAGGCAAAATTCCGCTGTATGGATCAGGCTTCCTGACCGAGGGCATTCTGGATGCGGCAGGCCCCGCAGCAGAAGGCATCGTCACCACGATGCATTACGCAGACTCGCTGGACACGCCGCGCAACAAACAGTTTCGACTGGAATACGCCAAGGCGTTTCGCAGCCAACCCGACGTGTATGCCGTGCAAGGCTACGACACCGGCCTGTTGCTGATCCAGGGCGCCAATGCGGTCAAGGGCGATATGTCGGCCAAGCCCGCGCTGTACAAGGCTCTGGAAGGCGCCGTCATCGACAGCCCCCGCGGAAAATGGACCATGAGCAAATTCCACAACCCTGTGCAGGACATCTACCTGCGCCAGGTGGAGAACAAGGAAAACAAGGTCATCGGCGTGGCCGCCAAGGCCCTTGCGGACAGCGGCGCCGGTTGCCGAATGGGCTGAGCCCGCGCACTGAAGCACGCACCCCGCTGATTCCCCACGCTGCGACCACATTTATTTGCGCCGCAAGAGCGGAGGGCCCGGTGGACGCGAGTGACAGTTAACGAATGCCTGGTTTTGCCAGATAGTGCGCTCACAGCGCGCCCATCTGAGGAGGTTGTGGGTTGCGGTTTTCACACCGCGTCTCTGACCCAACATGGTGTGTACGCCGCACTCAAAGTGCGGACACATCCAGTGCCGCACCGCATCCTTCGCTTGCCTTCCCCTTTCCGCTTCCAGCTTCCCTATTGCAGCCCCCATGGATTTCGCCACCTTCCTCATTCAGCTGCTCAACAGCGTTCAATACGGATTGCTGCTGTTCATGTTGGCAGCGGGTCTTACGTTGATCTTCGGGATCATGGGGGTGGTCAACCTGGCCCACGGCAGCTTTTACATGCTGGGCGCCTATCTCGGTTATTCGCTGTCGGCCGCGTTCGACAATCTGGCATGGGCGCTTGGGGTCGGAACCTTGTTGGCGGTGGCTTTCGGGTTTGCGCTTGAGTGGCTGCTGTTTCGCCACTTTTATCACCGAGACCACCTCGACCAGGTACTGCTGACGTTCGGGCTGATCTATATCTTTGAGGAGCTGCGCTCCATCGTGTGGGGCGATGAAGTTCACGGGGTGGCCATCCCAGCCTTGCTCGATGGCTCCCTTCCCCTCACCGACACCCTCTCCTACCCCATCTACCGGTTGTTCATGTCAGGGATTTGTCTCGTGATCGCAGCCGGTCTGTATCTGCTGATCTCGAAAACCCGCTTGGGCATGAAGATCCGCGCGGGGGCATTCAACCGCGACATGGCGGAGTCGCTCGGGGTGAACATCAAGCTCATTCATGCCACCGTTTTTGCCCTCGGCGTGGGACTTGCAGCCGTGGCCGGCATGGTGGCGGCGCCCGTGTCCAGCGTGTACCCGAACATGGGTGCGTCGGTGCTCATCATGTGTTTTGTGGTGGTGGTGATTGGCGGCATCGGATCGGTGCGGGGGGCCCTCATTGCCGCCTTGTTGGTGGGGCTGGTGGACACGTTCGGAAAAGTTCTCCTCCCTTCCATGGCCAGCATGCTGGTGTACATGCTGATGGCGGCCGTGCTCCTGTGGAAACCGGAAGGTCTTTTCAAACAATGAGCGCACCCAAAGCCCATACCGAAATGCTGCCGCGCAGCGTGCAGTTCGCACTGGCCCTAGGCCTTGCCGCCTTGCTGTTGTTTCCGGTGGCAGGCAGCGATTTTTACGTGCAGATGGTGACACGCATGATGATCATGGCCATCTTTGCGATGAGCCTGGATCTGCTGCAAGGTGTCACGGGCCTCGTTTCACTGGGCCACGCCGCCTATTTTGGCGTGGCAGGCTATGCACTTGCTTTTGTCACGCCGGCAGACGCGCCCGTCAGCCTGTGGTGGTCGCTGCCGCTGGCGGTTGCGGGCTCGGGACTGGTGGCACTCGTGATTGGCTTTTTTGTCGTACGCACGCACGGCATTTATTTCATCATGGTCACCATGGCATTTGCGCAGATGGTGTTCTACCTCTTCTTCGACAACAAGGCACTTGGCGGATCGGACGGCATCTATATCAACTTCCGGCCCGATGCGTCTATTTTTGGATGGCTGCCCTTCGACCTGGAAGGGCGCAAAACCTTTTACTACGTCACACTCGTTCTGGTCGTTGCTGTGTATGCCCTGCTGCGCAGACTGCTCTGGAGCCCGCTGGGTCGCGCCCTTGCAGGCATCCGCATCAATGAGCACCGCATGCGCGCAATGGGCTTTGGCACACGCGGCTACAAACTCACCGCGTTCACGGTGGCGGGCGCTCTGGCGGGCCTGGCTGGCTATTTGTGGGGTGCGCAGACCGGCTACGTGAACCCGGAATTGATGGGGTTTCACATGAGCGCGCATGCCATCATGATGGTCATACTGGGCGGCATGGGCAACTTCGCAGGCGCCATCGTAGGGGCGTTTGTTTTCGAATACCTGCTGCATGTTTTCAAGGACATGACCAAACACTGGCAATTGCTGATGGGCGGATTCATTGTGCTGGTGGTGGTGGTGGCGCCGCGTGGGCTGCTCGGCCTGTTTGGCCAGTCCCGCGCACCCGTTGGGCCCACAACCATGCCCCCCCCTCAAGAGCGACCACATGGCTGATCTGTTGCTCAGCGCCCGCGCGCTCACCAAGCAGTTCGGAGGCCTGGCTGCAGTCCATGGTGTGTCCATCGACCTTCGGCGTGGGCACATACACGCCGTGATCGGCCCCAATGGTGCCGGCAAATCCACCCTCACCAACCTGCTCTCGGGAGACCTGCCCCCCACCGCAGGTCAGGTGTGCCTGGGTGGCGTTGACACCACAGGCTGGGCGCCCGAACGCATCTCGCGCCAGGGTCTTGCGCGCAGCTACCAAAAAACCAACATCTTCATGCCGCTCACCGTGCTGGAGAACGTGCGCCTGGCCGCCCAGTCCCGCGAGGCACAGCAGCCATGGAACCCACTGCGGTGGTGGCACGACACACGCAAAAACACTATCAAAAACAGAGCTGTCAGCGCACGTGTAGAAAGCGCCATCGTGCTGTCGGGCTTGCAAGATCGCGGCACCAGCATTGCTGGTGCCATGAGCCATGGAGAGCAGCGCCAGCTGGAGATCGCCATGACCCTGGCCACAGAGCCCCAGGTGCTGCTGCTGGACGAGCCACTGGCAGGCATGGGCGTGGCAGAGGCGGAGCGCATGGTGCAACTGCTGCTGCGCATCAAACCCGCCTTGGCCATCATGCTGGTGGAGCACGACATGGATGCTGTTTTTGCGCTGGCAGACCATCTCACCGTGATGGTCAATGGGGAAGTGATTGCGCACGGCACACCACCCGATGTGCGCGCAAACCCGCAGGTGCAAACAGCTTATCTCGGCGAGGACCACTGAGATGAACACCCCCTGGATCGAAGCCCGAGGTATTCATGCGTTTTATGCAAGCAGCCATGTCCTGCACGGTGTGGACTTCACCATAGGCCATGGCGAGACCATTGGTCTCATGGGCCGCAACGGCATGGGCAAAAGCACCTTGCTCAAGTCGCTAATGGGGCTGGTCAAACCGCGCTCGGGCAGCGTAGTCGTGGCAGGCCGCGACATGACAGGCAAGCCGCCCTACGAGGTGGCGCGCCTTGGCATTGCGTACGTGCCCGAAGGGCGCGGCATCTTTGGCAATCTCAGCGTGGTCGAAAACCTGCAGATGGCCGCCCGTGTAGGCACACGCGGCCAGCGCGACTGGACCTACGAGCGCGTGCTGGAGACCTTTCCGCGCCTCAAGGAGCGCCTGGGCCACGGCGGCCAGCAGCTCAGCGGTGGCGAGCAGCAGATGCTGACCATTGGCCGCGCATTGATGACCAACCCCGACGTGCTCATCCTTGACGAAGCCACCGAAGGCCTGGCACCCCTGATTGCCCGCGAAATCTGGCGTATCTGCAGCCTGATCAAGGAAAGTGGCATCAGCAGCGTGATCGTGGACAAGAACTGGAAACACGTCACGCAGATCACCGACCGCAACGTCATCCTGGTCAAGGGCCAGGTGGTGTTTGACGGCAGCTCCGACGCATTGCACGCGCAGCCGCAATTGCTTGAGCAGTACCTAGGCGTCTGAGCCCGCAACCCGGCTGCTATCACACACCAGCCACCCGCTCGGCCTTAACGCAGGTTGATCGTCACCGGTACGGCCAGCTGGGCCGACAACCCTGCCGAGTCCTTGGCGGTGACCAGCAACTGATAGCTGCCTGCCACCGGCCTGGGCCAGCTGGCGGTGATGGTGTTACCCGCCACGGCAAAGCCCATCCCCAACGGAACGCCCGCGATGGACACCGACAGCCACGTGGCGCCCGGCGATGTGACGGAAATGCTGCCGGACAGCAGCTGGCCTGCCACGCCGACCAGGGCGGAGGCCGTGATCACAGGCCCTGCTGCGGCGATCTTGACCGTGAACACCCCCTTGCCCGACAGGCCTGTTTTGGTGTCCCTGGCGGTCAAGGTCACGCTGTACGTGCCAGCCACCGGCTTGGGCCAGCTCATCACGCCATCCGCAGCCACCACCATGCCCGACGGAGCACCCGCCAACGAGTAAGCCAACGGGTTGGCAGAAGCGACGTTGGCCTTGAAGGCCAACGCCACGCCAGGGCGGCCCGCAATGCTGGCACTTCCGACCGTCGGAGCGACAGGTGCGGCCACGCTGACGCTGTAGACACCTTGGCCCGTGAGCCCCGTCTTGGTGTCCTTGGCCACGACGGTGACTGCGTAGGACCCAGCCACCGGCGCCGGCCACGACACGACACCTGCAGCGCTGACGGACATGCCCGTAGGAGCACCTGAAAGACTGAAGGCCACCGGGTTGGACGCATTGACGGCCGCCGTAAAGGTGAGCGCCGAGCCCACCATGCCACTGATGCTGGCGGGAGTCACCACCGGCGCTAAAACGGGCGCCGTGGCGCCGGTCAGCAAACTCACCAGCGGGCCGGCATTGGGCGTTCCCAGGCCCGTCAGTTCGTCGTACCCCAGCCCGGCAGAACAGGTGCTGCAGGCGCCATGGCTGCCCAAGCGAATGTCAGCAAACCCACTGGCGTAGTTCGACGCCACTGCACCAATCTGCCCGTACAGCACCGCGTGCCCACCGGCCAACACAGGCAGGGTGGCCAGCTTCCGGTTTGCGGTGGCAACGGCCACCAGACCGGCCCACATGGGCGCAGCCAAGCTGGTGCCGCCCGCGCTGATCCATTGCACGGCGCCGCTGCCGGGCTGCATGACGGCCACATATTGGCCGGTGGTAGGGTCTGCATTCATGGCAACGTCGGCCACCGTGCGATGCACCAGCGAACCGGTGCCTCGCAGGGATGATTTCTGGTACGCAGGCACAGCGATGAAGGCGCTGGCGCCACCACCGGTGCCCGACCAGCTCACCTCGCTACGCACACCACTGCCGGCATAGGTCAGCGTCGTGCCGCCAACCGCGATGACATTGGGGGATACCGACGGCCAGTTCACCCCGGCCCCTGAATCACCCGTGGCCGCGAGGTAGGTCATTCCGGTGGCTGAAAAGGCGGAATCCACCGAATCCGTCCAGGCGCCCTCCTGGGCTCCAAAACTCATGGACACCACGCCTGACCCCATGGCATTGGCCAGCCGGATAGCGCCCAGCAGGCTGTTGAGCGATGGGTCGGGCGCTTCGATGAGGACGATGCGCGCCAGCGGCGCAATCGCATGCACCCACTGCACATCCAGCGCCATTTCTGTGGCCCAGCCAGCGTCGTAGGCGGGGGCCGTGGACGCGATGGCGCCAGACGCCGTGCCGTAAGCCACCCACAGTTCGCACCCCGTCGCCGGGGAGGCGGGAGCCAGAGGCAAACCGGTGGCGGCAGGCAGCACCTTGGCGGTACAGGTGGGCAAACCGAACTTCTGGTTGAAGACCGCCAGTTCGGCCGCCACGTTCGGGTTGTGTTTTGCGCCGATAACGTAGACGGTCTGCCCCGCCCCCAACTGCGCGGCCTGCACGCCGGCGGGCTTGGAGCCCACGGCGGGCAAAGCGCCAAAACCGTAGGCTGCACGTACCTGTGCAACCGAATAGGTGGTCACCACACCCGTGCCTGCCAGAGGCGCTGCGGCTTCGTCTGTTGGTGCAGCCAAGGCTGCGCGTGCCAACTTCTGGTGCACCTCCTCCAGTGTGTAGGGCGTCAGGCGGCGGGTGGACAACGCCTTGAACTCGTCAGGCACCCGCTGGAGCTTGGGCACAACCTGGGCGGATCGATTGGCGTCGTGCACATCCAGGTCGTCGGGGGCCTCCAGCACCACGGGCGCGATGTGGAAGGTGGGCTGCGCGACCAGGCCTGCCGCCTCGGGCGCAAGCGTGTCCGCAGACATCTGCAAGGTCGTCGTCGTGGAGGCCACTTCGCCCGTGTCCTCGGGGTCGGCCGATCCGCCGCACGCCATGACAACAAAGGGAATGGCTGCCAGCGCAGCCCAGCGAGCGCGTGGGCGCTCAGCGAAAGGAGGATAGGGTCGGGGCTGCGTTGGCATTGGGTGTTCCATGAAATGCGGACATTCACACCGCACACCCTGAAGAAATCCCGGGCCGCATACCGCTGCAAGGGTTGCCGCCGCGCCTGCATGCGCAGCCCCCAGCGGGGCTCGCTCGGAGGACTGTGGCAACCCCGCTGTCGTGTCCGTTGAACGGGGTTAGACCGGTGGCTTTGCGACCCCGACTTTCGTGCAGGTGTGCCTTGATGCGCTAAATGTAATTGTTTGAAACAAAAAAAATCAATAAATTTGATATCAAATTTCACATTTATCACATACGAATTCAGCGCGTGCGAGCAGGCACTCCCCTGTAGCAACAGCCCCCGAACACCTTGGAAACCCGGGTCGCCACCACACCCCCCGTCGTTAGAATCGTTCGCTCCATTGACTCAGGAAGAACGTTTTGTCTGACCGCCTGGCTGTACTGCCGCAATACCTCATGCCCAAGCAAGCCCTGACCACCCTGGCAGGCAAATTTGCTTCGGCCCGGCTGGGCCGTCTCACCACCGCGGTGATTCGCTGGTTTGTGACCCGCTACAACGTCAACATGGCCGAGGCGGCCAACCCCGATATTGCAAGCTATACATCGTTCAATGACTTCTTCACGCGGGCACTGAAACCGGGCGCCCGCCCCCTGGCGGGTGCCGACCTGATTTGCCCGGTGGACGGCGCTATCAGCCATTTTGGCCCCATCGCCAAGGACCAGGTTTTTCAGGCCAAGGGCCACACTTATTCCACCACCGCGCTGCTCGGGGGTGATGCCGCGCAAGCCGCGCATTTTGAAGATGGCCACTTCGCCACGCTGTACCTGAGCCCCCGCGACTACCACCGCATTCACATGCCTTGTGCGGGGGCGCTCACACGCATGGTGCATGTGCCGGGTGATCTTTTTTCAGTGAACCCCACCACGGCCCGGGGCGTGCCCGGCCTTTTTGCACGCAACGAGCGTGTGGTGTGTTTCTTTGAATCTGACCATGGCCCGTTTGTGCTGGTGCTTGTGGGGGCCACCATCGTCGGCAGCATGGCGACGGTGTGGCACGGCCAAGTGAACCCACCGCGCACCGGCACATTGCGGCACTGGGACTACCCCAAAGGCCAGGTGTGTCTTGAAAAGGGACAGGAGATGGGTCGCTTTCTGCTGGGCTCCACCGTGGTGATGTTGTTCCCGCGCGGGCCGCTGCAATTCAATCTCGAATGGGCGCCCACACGCGCCATTGCTTTGGGCGAGGCCATGGCAGAGCAATCCGCCTGACTCACGGCAATGCACTAAGAGAACAAGAAGCCAACGACGCCAGCGCACGGCGTCGTTCGCGCAAAGCAGGCCCACAAGGCCTTAATGGTCAAAGCCGGTCAGGTGCCCGCGTGAGCTGAAACGCTGTCGGTTGAAGTTGCAACGCGTCTGGATGCACGGGCGAATCGTGCCCGATCAGATAGACCATGAGCATATTGCGCCTGATCACCACGTGGCTCACGGTTTCGTAGCGCTGCATCCACTGCACAGAAACCCCAGGCTTGAAATGGGGCATGTAGTAATAAGCGGTAGGGTCCATGCGATGCGGCTCCTCCCGCTTGGCGCCGCAGGGGTGTGGCGCACTTGGCGGTCTGAAGCAGTCCGCCCAAGGCATGGTAGCACCGAACGCTCTGTGCACCGGGCGCCCCCCTTCATAGCCGGTGCCGGCCAGACCCGTCAGCCCTTGGAAACCTGGCGCGCGGCAAACGCCAGCACGGCCTCCAGCATGCGCCGCAGGTGCGGCTGCACGCCCGCTGCCACCTCGGGCAGGTAGTCAAATGGCAATGCTTCTTGCATATAGCTGCACTGGGTCATCTCCAACTGGATAGCATGCACGCCCTGCCCCGGCTGGCCATAGGTGCGTGTGATGTGCCCGCCCTTGAAGCGGCCATTGAGCACCGCCGTATACCCACTGGCTTGCTTCGCAATCGACAGCACTTCTTGCGCCAACGCAGGGTCGCAGCTTTCGCCGTTGGCCGTGCCCAGGTTCAGATCCGGCAGCTTGCCGTCAAAGAAGCGCGGCAACACCGAGCGGATGGAATGGGCGTCCCACAGCATTGCCACACCGTGCTGCGCGCGGATGCGGTCCAGCTCGGCACGCAGTTGCGCGTGGTACGGCGCCCAGACCGCATCACGCCGCCCAGCGACCTCTGCGTCATCTGGCACATCACCGTTGGCGTAGATGGGTGTGTCGTCAAAGGTATCAACCGGACACAGGCCGGTGACGCTCTGGCCAGGGTACAGGCTGGCGCCATCGGGCGGGCGGTTCAGATCGACCACATACCGCGAATGCGTGGCCACCAGGATGGACGCCCCCATGTCTTTGGCAAAGGCGTAGAGGCGCTCCATGTGCCAGTCCGTGTCGGGCACCTGGCGGGCTTCTTCCGTGAAGCGAGCGGCCAGCGCCGGGGGCACATAGGTGCCTGCGTGGGGCATGGAGACCAGTAGCGGCTGCGTGCCCTGGTAAAAATTGAACGATGGTGGTGGTGCGGTATTGGCGGTATTGGTCATGGCAGATTCAGAAAAAAGGGGGAAGGGATCAGTCGCGTGCAATGGTGGCAGAGCGCGCGACCACAAAGGCCCGTGCGGCGGCCTCGTGCAACGCATGGCGGCCTTTGGACACACGGCACACGCCACCTGCCCACAGGCTATCAAGGGCCGAAGTGCGGTGGCTGCCAAACACATGGGCCGACAGCATGCTGTGCGCAGGCAGATCACGCAGCGCCACATGCTGCGCGTCCAGCACCACCAGGTCGGCCTGCTGGCCCACGGCCAGGCCACCCACGGCGCGCCCGGCGGCCTGCGCGCCACCCAATACGGCCTGCAAGCTCATGGCCGTGGCCACCTCGGGCTGCGCCGCAGTGGCCAGCACGTTGCGCTGGCGCCGCGACAGGCGCTGGCTGTATTCCAGCATCTGCATCTCTTCGGCCGCGTTCACACAGGCATGGCTATCCGAGCCCACGCCCCAGCGGCCGCCGTGTTGCAGCCACAGTGGCATGTCAAAAATGCCATCGCCCAGATTCGCTTCTGTCGTGGGACAGATGCCTGCCACGGCGCCCGTGCGTGCGGCAGCGGCGTATTCATCCGGCGTCATGTGCGTGGCGTGCACCAGGCACCAGCGGGCGTCCACGGGGGCATGGTCGAGCAGCCACTGCACAGGGCGCTGGCCACTCCAAGCCAAACAGTCATCCACCTCCTGCGTCTGCTCGGCAATGTGGATGTGGATGGGAGCCTGCGGGTTCAAGGCGGTAAGGCCCTGCACGGCGGCAGCCAGGCTGTCGGGCGGCACCGCGCGCAGCGAGTGCGGCGCCAGGCCCAAAACGGCCCCTTGCGCTTGTGCAGTGGGCGCAAGGCGCTCCAATAATGAGAGCATGTTGTCCGTGCTGCGAATAAAGCGGGCCTGGTCCGCACGCGGTGGCTTGGCGCCAAAGCCGCTGGTCTGGTACAGCACCGGCAGCAGCGTGATGCCGATGCCCGCACTCTGCGCCGCACGCAGCAGCGCCAGCGACAGTGTGGCATCGTCGGCATAGGGCGTGCCGTCCTGGTCGTGGTGCACGTAATGGAACTCGCACACGCTGGTGTAGCCCGCCTCCAGCATCTCCACATACAGCCAGGTGGCGATGGCCTGCAGCGACTGCGGCGTGACGCGCGCAGCAAAGCGGTACATCAGGTTGCGCCAGCTCCAGAAGCTGTCCTGGCTTTCTCCCCGGTATTCAGTGAGTCCGGCAAACGCGCGCTGGAACGCATGCGAATGCAGGTTGGGCATACCGGGCAGCAGTGGCCCGGCAGCCACCGTGGCGCCCTGTGGCGCGGTGGTATCCGCAGTGACCGCACCAATGCGCCCCGCCCCATCCCACTGCACCAGCACATTGCGCGCCCAGCCCATGGGCAGCAGCGCGTCGGCCGCAAAAAGGCTGTGTGAAGCGTCAAGCGCCATGGCGAACTCCCTGGTGTGTGTGAATGCCCAGGCCGTCGGCGGCCACACGGCCCTGGCGCACGATGGTGCAGGCGGGCTTGTGACCCAACCAGTAGGCCAACTCTGCAGCCTCCCCCACGGGCCACAGCACAAAATTGGCGGGTCGGCCCGACGCAATGAGCCCCTGCGAATCCTGCAGCCCCAATGCGCGCGCAGCATGGGTGGTGATGCCTGCCAGCGCCTCAGGCACCGTCAGGCGGAACAGCGCGCAGGCCATGTTGGCCATGAGCAGCAGGCTGAGCGCTGGCGACGTGCCGGGGTTGTGGTCGGTGGAGACGGCCATGGGCACGCCCGCTTCGCGCAACTGCGCGATGGGCGGCAGGTGCGTGTCGCGCAGCGTGTAGTAGGCGCCGGGCAGCAGCACGGCCACGGTGCCTGCGGCCTTCATGGCCGCAATGCCGCCCTCCGACAGGTGTTCGATGTGGTCGCACGACAGCGCGCCATAGCGCGCAGCCAGCGCTGCGCCGCCCATGTCTGACAGTTGCTCGGCGTGCAGCTTAACGGGGATGCCAAGCTTTTGCGCGGCCTGGAACACCTGCTCTGTTTCCGCCAAGGTGAAGGCGATGCGTTCACAAAACACATCGACGGCATCCACCAGGCCCTCGGCCACCAGCGCGGGCAGCATCTCGTGGCAGACGAGGTCGGTGTACGCCTGGCTGCGGCCCGCGTACTCGGGTGGCAACGCATGCGCGCCGAGAAAGGTGGTGCGCACCGTCACGCCGAACGCCTCGCCCAGGCGGCGCGCCACACGCAGCTGCTTGCGCTCATGGGCCAAAGCCAGCCCGTAGCCAGACTTGATCTCGATGGCGCACACGCCTTCTGCCAGCAAAGCCTGCAGGCGCGGCGTCGCCAAGGCAAAGAGTTCGTCCTCCGACGCCTCGCGCGTGGCCTTGACCGACGACACGATGCCCCCGCCCGCCTTGGCCACTTCTTCATACGTGGCGCCCGCCAGGCGCATGGCGAATTCGTTGGCGCGCTGGCCGCCGTAGACCAGATGGGTGTGGCAATCGACCAGGCCGGGCGTGGCGATGGCGCCCAGACCGTCAAACCGGGGCAAGGCGCTGAAGGTCGATGGCAACTGTGCGTGCGGCCCCACCCAGCGCACCATGCCACTTTGCACCACCACGCTGGCGGGTTGCCCCTCAGGCACCGCCACATCGGCCACCCACAAAGGGACAACGGGCCGCAAGCCCGACCAGACACCGTCCGCCATGGGGGCCGATGAAAGCCGGGAGAGCCCGCCCTGAATCTGCGGGTTTGCCAATGTGTTCATGGATATTTTTGCTACTCAATTAATAGCTGCTTGCGCTTATAAATAAAGCGCTAGCGGCCAGTTTTAATCATATTTCTGTCGAAATGAAAGGCTGCAGCGCCACAAAGGCCAGAACGGGGTCTGCACCTTGCTGCCGCACACCGCTCGTGTCACCGAGGGGTTCGAGGCGGGCGCTCGCAACCCCGCCGTCGCCCACCTGCGCACCATTGCCATTGCCATTGCCGTTGCCGTTGCCGTTGCCATTGGCTTCGGCAGATCCATTGACCCACCAGGCCCCCTGCCCCGCCATCATCGAACGCGGGTTACCACCGTCGCCGCAGAAAACCCAGGTGCCCTGCAGCACCATACAAAGGCCAGCAGGGGCGTGGGCAAGCTGCTGCGCGTCGCGCACCACTTGCAGCGTGCCGCGCCAGGCGCCCCGGCGCAGCATGAGATTGAAGTCGGTCGAGGTGCTACCCCGCATGCGGCAATCCACGGGCTCGTCGCCCGAGAAGGCAAACGGGTGCCAACGCTGGTCCAGCGTATGTGCCCAACGGCCACCAGCACCCTGCAGATGCACGCCATCGCCCCCCAGCAGCATGATCTGCCGATCCACCCCGGGGAAGGCCGAGAAAGGCCCGGGGGTGGCAATGGTGGCCACGCTCACACGCCATTCAAAGCCGTCCATGCCCGCTCCGGGTGGCCAGCACACCAGCTCCTGCGTGCTGCCGCCACCGTTCTTCCAGGGCACAGGGGACAGGTCGTTCAGGTCAAAAAACGCCATCATGCGGCGTTAGCCCGCTGCGTCGGCGCACCATCCACCAGCAGCGGGAACAGCGGGTGGTTCATCTCGGCCCCGGCGGGCAGCTCATCGGCCAAGCCCGGAAACTCGGGTGAGGTCTTCCACGGCCGGGGCGCATGGCGCGTGTCGTCGCCGAGGAATCGCACCGAGAACACACGGCGACGGTTGCGGCCCTCCACCCCGCCCGCCGCATGCAGCGTGAGCATGTGAAAACACACCACGTCGCCGGGCTCGATCTCCCAGCCCACGATGGGAAAGGCGTCGCGGTGGGACTCCACATCCGGCAGGTCCTGCAGGCTGCCTTCGGGGAACCACTGGGCCTGGTTGTCCATGAAGGTGCGCGGCATGAGCCAGGGGCCCTTGTGCGAACCCGCCACGAATTCAAGGGTGGCTGCGCGCGACACCGGATCGACCGGAATCCACATGCTGATGTTCTGTTGGCCGTCGATGTTGTAGTAGGGCTGGTCCTGGTGCCATGGCGTGCGCTGGCGCGTGCCCGGCTCTTTCACCAGCACATGGTCGTGGTAAAGCCGCACGGTGCGCGACTGCATCAGGCGCTGCGCAGCCAGCGCCAGCGGTGTCTCGTGCACCAAGCGGCCAAACTGCGGGATGTCTTGCCAATTGCAAAAGTCCTCGAAGAAGCGGCCCGGGTCATCGGGCCGGCTGGCCACCTTGGCGCGCGGGCTGGGCGCGGCCAGATTGGCATCGATGCCATCGCGCAGCAGCGCCACTTCTTCGGGCGTGAGCAGCTGCTGGATGCACAGCGCGCCGTCACGGTCAAAGCGGGCAATGTCGTCTGGGGTCAGGCGTGCCTGCAAACGCTGTTGAATGTGCTGTTGAAAGCGATCTTGCTGGCGCTGGTCCACGGCGGGTAAAAACGGGGGCATGCGAGGCCGTCTCCTTGTGTGTTGTTAACCGTTGTCGCCCACGATGCGCCCCCCTGGCTCAGGTGCGGGTGAGCACCGCCTGCAGGAAGGAGCGCGTGCGCTCCTGCGTGGGGTTGGTGAAGATGGTGACGGGCACGCCGGCCTCGATGATGCCGCCGCCGTCCATCACCACGACCACGTCGCCCACCTCGCGCGCAAAGTCCATTTCGTGCGTCACGACCATCATGGTCATGCCTTCGCTGGCCAGCAGCTTCATGACCTGCAGCACCTCGCCCACCAGCTCCGGGTCCAGCGCCGACGTGGGCTCGTCGAACAGCATCACGCGCGGCTCCATGGCCAGCGCCCTGGCAATGGCCACACGCTGCTTTTGCCCGCCCGACAGGCTGGCGGGCATGGCCAACGCCTTGTGCGCCAGGCCCACCTTGGCCAACAGCGCTTGGGCGCGATCCTCGGCCTCTTTGCGCGAGAGACCACGCAGCTTGCGCGGGCCCAGCGTGACGTTGTCGAGCACCGACAAGTGCGGGAACAGGTTGAACGACTGGAACACCATGCCCACCTCTTCGCGCAGGGCGTTCAGGTCATGGTCAGGCAGCATGCGGCCGTCCTGCACCAGCGTGCGGCCGCAGATCTCGACCGTGCCGCCCTCGGGCTGCTCCAGGCCATTGCAGCAGCGCAGGAAGGTGCTCTTGCCCGAGCCGCTGGGCCCGATGACCACCACCACCTGCGACGGCAGCACGTCAAAGTCGATGCCGTTCAGCACTACATGGCTGCCAAACGACTTGCGCAGTCCGCGAATGCGCACGATGGGCTCGGCGGATTGGCTTGCTCCAGTCATCACAGAATTTTTCTTCATTGCACCATCCCCCCGGCACGCAGGCGCAGCTCCATGCGGCGCAGCACCAACGAAGTGACACCCGTGAGGATGAAATACACCACCGCAATCGCCAGGTACACCTCCAGCGAGCGATACGACACACTGATGATCTTCTGCCCTTCGTGCATCAGGTCGTGGATGGTGAGCAGCGACACCAGCGCCGAGTTCTTGATCAGCGCGATGAACTCATTGCCCAGTGGCGGAATCATGCGCACCACAGCCTGTGGCAGCACCACGGTGCGCATGGCCAGGCCCGAGGACATGCCGATGGAGCGCGCCGCCTCCATCTGCCCCTTGTCGATGGACTGGATGGCGCCGCGCACCACCTCGGACACATAGGCGCCCGAATAGATGCCCAGGCCGATCACGCCACACACAAAAGCGGGCAACAAGATGCCGAACTGCGGCAGACCAAAGAACAGGATGAACAGCTGCACCAGCAGCGGCGTGCCGCGGATCGCAGCCACGTAGGCGGTGCACAGGGCGTAGACCACCCGGCGCTTGGGGTTCAGGCGGCCAATGCCCACCAGCAGGCCCATGACGCAGCCCAGCAGCAGCGAGGCGGCCGTGATTTCCACGGTGACCAGCGCGCCCGCCAGCAACTGGGGCACCCCGGCCCAGACAGGAGAAAAATCGAGTTCCATGGCTCAGTTCGGCAACGTTAGGTTGCTGTTTACTTGGCAGCGCTGTTGCTGAACCACTTCTTGACGATGGCCGCATAGGTGCCATCGGCCTTGAGCTTGGTGATGGCACCGTTGACGGCCTTCGTCAGCTCGGGCGTGTCCTTGCGCAGGGCCATGCCGTATTCCTCGGTGGTGAGCTGCTCATCGAGCACACGCAGACCCGGGCGGGTGCGCACGTACTGGAAGGCGGCGGGCTTACCCGTCACTGCAGCGTCCGCGCGGCCGATGTCCACGAGGTTGAACATCTCCTGGTTCTTTTCAACCTCAACGCGCTGCACCTTGGGGAATTTCTCGGTCAGGTACGCCACCGACTTGGTGCCCACCTGCACGCTGACCTTCTTGCCGTCCAGGTCGGCGAGCTTGTTGATGGCCTTGTTGTCGGCCTTCACCATCACCACCAGGCCGCCCGCGTAGTAGGAGTCGGTGAAGTCCACCACCTTCTTGCGCTCGTCGGTGATGTAGATGGCCGATACCGCCATATCAAAACGCTTGGAGATCAGGCCGGGAATCAGCCCCTTGAAGTCGATGTCCACCCATTCGACCTGCTTGCCCATCGACTTGGCAATCGCTTCCACCAGCTCAACATCAAAGCCCGTGCGTTTGCCGTTCTCGACAAACTCCATGGGCGGAAACGTGGCATCAGTGCCCACACGCAGCACGTTGTCTTGCGCCTGCGCACCCGTGGTGCAAAAAGCTGCGGCGGCCAGGCTGGCCAGAAGAAGGTTGCGACGAAGGTTCATGGGAAAATCTCCTGAGGAGGGGTGGGGGAAATCAAGGGGAAGTGAGCTGGCGGGAAATACGCGCTGCGGCGACGACGGCCATGCCGGTGAGCGCGACCTGCTGCCCCTGGGCACGCAAGATCGGGGCCATCAGCGTGATGGCCCCGGCGGCCTGCCGGGGAGAACCGAACACGGGCACGCTGACGCCCCAAACACCGGCATCCACCTCGCCAGAGCTGACGGCGTAACCCGCCTTGGCAATGCCTTCCAGCTCGGTCAGCGCGGCCTGGCGCTCGGTGGTGCCTGCGCCGTAGTGCAGGTCCAGAATGGCGTTGCGCGTGGCCGGGGCCACATGGGCGAGCAGGCATTTGGCCGAGGCGCCCGCGCGCAGCGGCACGCTGCGCCCTTTTTCAAACGAGCAGCGCAGGGCCTGCGTGCTGTCCACCATGTCCAGGCACACCACGCTGTCATTCACGGCCACCACCAGCCCCACGCTTTCGTGGGACTGCCGGGCCAGGGCCTGCATGTCCGGCCGCGCGTGGTGCACCAGGTGCGACGCCATGTCAAAGCCCAGGGCCAGTTGCAGGCTGAGCGGCCCGGGCGCGTAGTGCCCGCTGCTCTCCAGCACAAAACCCCACAGCTTGAGCCGCGCGAGTTGCCGGTACAGCGTGCTGCGGGCCAGGCCCGTGGCCTCCACCAGCTCGGCAGCCGACATGGGCTGGCCGTGCTGCGCCAGCACCGCCAGCACGTGCAGAACACGGTCGGCAGCAGTAACGGAGGTCGGTCCACGGGTGGGCATGGGCTCAGTATCAAAGGATTGCTGCGGCATTCAAACCCACAATTCCCAGCAAATGGGAATGCAGTTCCCTTTTTTCACACCCTTGTCATGACCCTCTTCCCCGTCACTTCACCATCGGCAGCTTCAGCCCCTGCTTCTTGGCCGTTTCCACCGCCAGTTCATAGCCCGCGTCGGCATGGCGCATCACGCCGCTGCCGCAGTCATTGACCAGCACGCGCGCCAGGCGCTCGGCTGCGGCGTCGGTGCCGTCGGCCACGATGACCATGCCCGAGTGCTGCGAGTAGCCCATGCCCACGCCACCGCCGTGGTGCAGGCTGACCCAGGTGGCGCCGCCTGCGGTGTTGAGCAGCGCGTTGAGCAGCGGCCAGTCGCTCACGGCGTCAGTGCCGTCGCGCATGCCTTCGGTCTCGCGGTTGGGGCTGGCCACGCTGCCGGTGTCCAGGTGGTCGCGGCCGATGACGATGGGGGCCTTCAGCTCGCCGCTCTTGACCATCTCGTTGAAGGCCAGGCCCGCGATGTGGCGCTCGCCCAGGCCCAGCCAGCAGATGCGCGCGGGCAGACCCTGGAAGGCGATGCGCTCACCCGCCATGTCGAGCCAGCGGTGCACGTGTTTGTTCGCGGGGAACAGCTCCTTGATCTTGGCGTCGGTCTTGCGGATGTCCTCCGGGTCGCCCGACAGCGCCACCCAGCGGAACGGGCCCTTGCCTTCGCAAAACAGCGGACGGATGTAGGCGGGCACAAAGCCGGGGAAGTCGAATGCGTTCTTCACGCCTTCGTCAAACGCCACCTGGCGAATGTTGTTGCCGTAGTCCACCACCGGGATGCCCATGTGCTGGAAGTCGAGCATGGCCTGCACATGCACGGCGCAGGACTTGGCTGCCGCCTTCTTCAGCACCTCGTGCTGCGTCACGTCCTGCTGCGCGGCGCGCCACTGGGCCACCGTCCAGCCTGCAGGCAAGTAGCCGTTGACGAGGTCGTGGGCCGAGGTCTGGTCGGTCACCAGGTCGGGCTTGAGGCCACCGGCCTTGGCGCGGCGCACCAGCTCGGGCAGGATCTCTGCGGCATTGCCCAGCAGGGCAATCGACACGGCCTCTTTGGCAGCCGTGTGCTGCTGAATCAGCTCGAACGCATGGTCGATGTCGCGTGCCTGCTTGTCCACGTAGCGTGTGCGCAGGCGGAAGTCGATGCTGCTTTGCTGGCATTCGATGTTGAGCGACACCGCGCCCGCAAAAGTGGCGGCCAGCGGCTGCGCGCCGCCCATGCCGCCCAGACCGGCGGTCAGAATCCACTTGCCTTCCAGCGAGCCGCCGTAGTGCTTGCGACCTGCTTCGGCAAAGGTCTCGTAGGTGCCCTGCACGATGCCCTGCGTGCCGATGTAGATCCAGCTGCCCGCCGTCATCTGGCCGTACATGAACAGGCCCTTTTGGTCCAGCTCGCTGAAGTGCTCCCAGTTGGCCCACTTGGGCACCAGGTTGCTGTTGGCCAGCAGCACGCGGGGTGCGTTGGCGTGGGTCTTGAACACGCCCACGGGCTTGCCGGACTGGATGAGCAGGGTCTCGTCGTCGTTCAGGTCCTTGAGCGACGCGAGGATCTGGTCATAACACTCCCAGTTGCGTGCGGCGCGGCCGATGCCGCCGTACACCACCAGGTCCTGCGGGCGCTCGGCCACTTCGGCGTCCAGGTTGTTCTGGATCATGCGATAGGCCGCTTCGGTGAGCCAGCTCTTGCAGGTGAGCTGGCTGCCACACGGCGCGCGGATCACGCGGCTGGCGTCGTGGCGGGGGTCGGTGTTGGCGGAAGCTGCTGCAGCAATGATGGCGTCGTTGGCGTTCATGGTGGGCTCCTGGGGTATGTGGCTAGAAGGGGTGATGCCTATCAGGCGTGGCTGGGCTGGCAGGCGCGCAGCGGTGCGGGCCAATCGGCCTGCAGAGCCCACTCGCGCATGGCGTCGATGTCCGGGGCCAGGTAGCGGTCTTGCTCCAAGAAGGACACGCGCTGGCGGATGGCGGCGAATTGCGCTTCGATCAGGGGCGAGGATTTCAGCGATCTATCGAACTCCATGCCCTGCGCGGCAGCCATAGCCTCCACGCCCACCACCACCGCGGTGTTGTTCACCATGTCGGCCAGGCGGCGGGCGCCATAGGTGGCCATGGAGACATGGTCCTCCTGGTTGGCGGAGGTGGGCAGGCTGGTCACGCTGCTGGGGTTGGCCAGGCACTGGTTCTCGGCGGCCAGTGCGGCGGCAGTGACCTGGGCAATCATGAAGCCGGAGTTCACCCCGCTGTCTCGGATCAAGAAGGCTGGCAGGCCCGACAGGCCCGTATCGAGCAGCAGGGCCATGCGGCGCTCGGAGATGGCGCCGATCTCGGCCACGGCCAGCGCAATGATGTCGGCTGCAAAGGCCACGGGCTCGGCGTGGAAGTTGCCGCCAGAGATGACTTCACCCGTGTCCGTGAACACCAGCGGGTTGTCCGATGCGGCATTGGCCTCGATGCGCAGCACGCGTGCAGCATGCTGCAGGTTGTCCAGGCACGCGCCCATCACCTGCGGCACGCAGCGGATGGAGTATGGGTCTTGCACCCGCCCGCAATTGGGGTGCGATGGGTCGATTTCGCTGCCCTCCAGCAGCCCGCGCACGGCGGCCGCCACGGCGATCTGGCCGAGCTGGCCCCGCGCCTCGTGGATGCGGGCATCGAACGGCTTGACCGAGCCCTTGATGGCTTCGAGCGACAGACAGCCCGCCACCAGGCCTGCGGCCAGCACGTTCTCAGCCCCAAACAGCCCGGCCAGCGCCAGTGCGGTAGACACCTGGGTGCCGTTGAGCAAAGCCAACCCTTCCTTGGGGCCCAGCACAAAGGGCTGCAAACCGATGGAGCGCATGGCTTCTGCGCCCGACACCACCTGGCCGTTCACCTTGGCCTGCCCTTCGCCAATCAACACGCACGACAGGTGCGCCAGCGGCGCCAGGTCGCCTGACGCCCCCACCGAGCCCTTGGCGGGAATCACCGGCAGCACATTGGCATTGGCCAAGGCCAGCAGTGCATCCACGATGGCGGGGCGAATACCCGAGTGGCCGCGTGCCAGACTCACCGCCTTGGTGGCCAGGATAAGGCGCACCACGCCGTCGGGCAGCGCATCGCCCGTGCCCACGCTGTGTGACAGCACCAGGTTGCGCTGCAGTTCGGCCAAGCGGTCGTGGGCAATCTTGGTGCTGGCCAGCTTGCCAAAGCCGGTGTTGATGCCGTAGACCACCTGGTCCTCGTCCACGATGCGCTGCACCACGGCCTGAGCGGCCTGCATCCCTGCGAGGGCACCCCCGTCCAGCTGCAAGGCCACGCCGCCTGCATGGATGCGGCGCAGCGTTGCCAGGGTGACGGAGCCCGGCACCAGCTTGATGGCGGCGGGGGAATGGGAGGCCAAAGGTGCGGAAGTGGTCATAAGTCTCATCCTGTATATACAGGTTAGTATCAGCGAAAAATCGGTATTTGAAAAGAGGTGAAACCTGCAGTGGCGGCTGCGGGGCAGATTCAGAGCGGCTCACAAAACTCAGCAAAGCGTCCCTGGCTAGGCGTTTCGCCGCAGGCAGTACAAGCGTACGACAAGGCGAGACAACGACGCCAGGGGAGTTTTGTGAGCCGCTCTCAGCCTGCGGCCGGGTTGCCGTCGGCCCGAAAGCGGCTGCCCAGCCGGTAGCGTGATGCCGGGTGCAAGCAGCGCACCACCGTGATGGGCACGCCACGCGACCAGGTGCGCCGCGTGAGAAGTAGGCAGGGCTCAGTCGCAGGCATCTCCAGCAGCGCCGCTTGCTCAGCGGTGGGCATGACGGCATCGACCACATGTTCGACCTGGTCAAACGGCACGTTGCGCACTAGATATTCGGACGGCTGCAATTGCGTAAAGTCTTGCACCGCAAATTGCGGAACCTGGCGGGGGTTGACGTGGCGGTCTTCCAACTGCACCGGCAGACCGTCTTCACGGTGCACGCACAGCGAATGGAACACCGACTCGCCCGTGCGCAAATCCAGCGCCGCAGCCACCTCGAGCGAGGCCGACACACGATCGACCGCCAGCACATCGCAGCGGTAGTCGTGCCCGCGCTGGCGAATCTCGCTGGCCAGGTTGGCAATCTGCAGCAGTGTGGACTGGGGCTTGTCTTCGGCCACAAAGCTGCCCACCCCGGCCACGCGCACGATGCGGCCCTGCTCTACCAGTTCGCGCAAAGCGCGGTTTACCGTCATGCGCGAGATGCCGAACTGGGTGACCAGCTCGCTCTCGGACGGCAGCCGGTCCCCCGCGCGCCAGGCGCCCTCCTGGATCTTGCGGGCGATGAAATCTTTGACCTGCTCGTACAACGCCATGGCCTGGGTGGCTGCGGGCGCAGGCGCCGCAGCCCGGGGCTTGTCCGCCCGCGAAGATGTGGCAGGCGCACGGGCAGGCGATGCAACCGGGGCCCGCGCAGCAGGCGCAGTGGTAGAGCGGGCTTTGGCAGAAACTGCGGGGCGGCGAGGAGAACGGGCAGGCATGGGCAGGTCAGGGGTCAGTGCAAATCGGCAGCCATGGATTCTGCGCGAATCTCCTCGGTCAACCGGGCCTTGAGGTCCATGAACTCGGGGCTGGTCTTGATCGTGTAATGGCGCGGGTGCGGCAGGTCCACCGCCAGCTCGGCCTTGATGCGGCCGGGCCGGGCGCTGAACACGGCGACGCGGTTGGCCATGAAGATGGCTTCGTCGATGTCGTGGGTGACGAAGAGCACGGTCTTGCGCTCGGCCTCCCAGATGCCCAGCAGCAGCTCCTGCATGAGCACGCGGGTCTGGTTGTCGAGCGCGCCGAAGGGCTCGTCCATCAGCAAAATCTTGGGGTCGTTGGCCAGTGCGCGCGCAATGGCGGTACGCTGTTGCATGCCGCCCGACAGCTGCTTTGGAAAGTGCTGCTCGAAGCCGCGCAGGCCGACCTTGGCGATGAAGTACGCAGCGCGTTCCTTTTGCTGTGCCTCGGGCATACCCCGCTCGCGCAGGCCAAAGCGGATGTTCTGCTCGATGGTGAGCCAGGGGAACAGCGTGTAGCTCTGGAACACCATGCCGCGGTCGGCGCCGGGGCCTTCGACGGGCACCCCATCCAGCAGCACGCGGCCGCTGGTGGCGTGGTCCAGCCCCGCCACGATGCGCAGCAGCGTGGACTTGCCACAGCCCGAGGGGCCCAGGATAGTCACGAAGTCGTTGTCCTTCACCTCGAAATCGACCGGCTGCAGCGCCTGCGTGCGCTGGCCTTTGGCAGTCTCGAAGACACGCGAGACGGCTTGGATGGATACGCTGCTCATCGCACAAAACTCCAGGCAAACAGACGGTGGTTGAGCGCCTTGAAGGCGAAGTCGGACACCAGCCCGATGAGGCCGATGATGATGATGCCGAAGATAATCTGCCCGGTGTTAAGCAGCGACTGGCTGTCGGTGATCATGTGGCCGATACCGCTGGACGAGCCGATCAGCTCGGCCACGATCACATAGGTCCACGCCCAGCCCAATACCAGGCGCAGGGTCTCGGCGATCTCGGGCGCCGCGCCAGGGATGAGCACGCGCGTGACGATGCCCTTGTGGCCCGCGCCCAGGGTGTAAGCAGCTTCCACCAGGTCGCGCCGCGCACCACCCACGGTGACGGCCACCATCAGCGTGATCTGGAAGACCGAACCGATGAAGATGACCAGGATCTTCTGCGCCTCGCCAATCCCGGCCCACAGGATCAACAGCGGGATGAAGGCCGACGCAGGCAGGTAGCGGCAAAACGAGACGAAGGGCTCAAAGAACGCCTCGATGCCCTTGTACGCACCCATCGCAATGCCCAGCGGCACGGCAATGATGGCGGCCAGGATGAAGCCACCGACCACACGCCAGATGGTCATGCCGATGTCTTTGATGAAGCCGTACTCGGTGAACAGCAGCCAGCCTTCCTTCACCATGGTGACGGGGCTGGCCAGGAAGGTGGGCGACACGAAGCCGCCCAACGTGAAGAACGCCCACACCGCCACGAACACGACGAAGAAGGCCAGCCCGAGCATCCAGCGGGCGCTGCTGCTCACAGGCTCCAGCGGGGCCAGCGAGCGCCGGCGCGCGGGGGCATGTGGTCCGGCTTTTTGCTCGGGTTTTGGCTCGGTAACGGACAGGGGTTGCACGGCGGACATGGAGCGCTCTTCTTCCGTCTATTTACTTGATGAAGCTCGCGTCAAACGTCACCGACAGGTCTTCGTTGGCCTTGCGGATGATGCCGGCCTCCAGCAGGATGGCCGTAGCGTCCTTCATGAACGTGGTCAGTTCGCCCGCAAAGAACTTCTGGTTGGCCGCCTTGTCCTGCCAGCGCAGGAAGGCCGACGACTTGGCGAACTGCTCGCCCGTCTGCTTGACAGCGGCGCCCATGATTTCGTTGGACTTGGTCGGGTCGGCCTTGATCATGTCGAGCGCCTGGAAGTACGAGTTGGCCAGCGCCTGCGCAGCCTTGCCGTTGGCCTTGAGCCAGGTGGGGTCGCAGCCCACGGTGTCCATCACCATGGGGTAGTCGAGCGTGGTGGCCAAAATCTTGCCCGAGGCAGGGTTGTTGCGCACGGTAGACAGGTAGGGCTCGTAGGTCATGGCGGCATCGTTCTGGCCCGCCACAAAGGCCTGCGCGGCCGCCTGGGGCGACAGCGTGGTGGTCTTCACGTCCTTGAGGCTCATGCCGTTCTTGCTCAGCATCCAGGCCAGGCCAAAGTACGGGGCCGTGCCGGGCGCATCCACGCCAATGGTCTTGCCCTTGAGGTCAGCAAAACCCTTGATGTCGCCACGCACTGCAATGCCGTCAGCGCCGTAGGACTTGTCCATCTGAAAGATCTGCACGATAGGCACGCCGTTGGCGTTCCACGCCACATGCGTCTCGACCGTGGTGGCGGCGCACTGGATGGACTTGGAGGCCAGGGCGAGGTGGCGGTCCTTCTGCGGGATCATCTTGATCTCCACATCCAGGCCGTTCTTCTTGAAGATGCCTGCCTTGTCGGCCAGCGTGAGCGGCGCAAAGCCCGTCCAGCCGGACATGCCCAGCACGATTTTGGTGTCTTGCGCCTGGGCCGGTGCGGCCAGGGCCATCATGCATGCCGTTGCCGCTGCCAGCGACGTCCATTTCACAACCGATCGAGTCATCATCTGCTCCTGTTTGAAGAAAGTACCTTGCCCCACTCCAGCCGGTGCACCCGTGCACATCGGACGCCATCATGACACCCCGGTATACCTGTCTATACAGGGTAAACACCAAAACCGGCTGAAAGTGATGCTGCCAACACGCAGCAAGAAAAGGGCCAACCTGTGGCAACGGCTTTTGGGTGGGGTTTCCAACACCATCAACTATCAAATTTATAGCTGCTAGCGCTTACACATCAAGCGCCAGCGACCAATTTGATATAAAACGCGCCGCTGCAGCCCCTGCAGGGTTCGGTGGCGACAAACCAAGACGCACCAGCAGTGTGCAGACAAAGTGCCCCTCAGCCCTAGAAACCCAGCAGATATTTCGTCAGAGTGGGCCGCCAGCACAGGAACAACCCCGCCGTTCAGCCCGCAAACGGCAAGATGACAGCGACTGAAAGGCCCGGCTCGGCATTGCGCATGTGCAACTGCCCCCCATGCGCCTGCGCTACCAAGCGGCACAGATAAAGGCCCAGTCCCACCCCACCCGTGGAGCGTTGGCGTGCGGTATCTGGCCGATAAAACGCCTGTGCCAGATGGGGCAGGTGTTCTGGCGGTACGCCGCAGCCATGGTCTCGCACCTCGATCGCGACCGTTTGGTCGGCGACGCGCACATGCAACTCGGGAGGTAGCGCGGCCGATTCGGTATGGCGCAAACTGTTATCGAGCAGGTTGCGCAGCACCAAGCGCAGGCGTGAACGGTCCAATAAAACCAGCGGCAGATCTTGCGCGACATGCAGGGCAATATCTGCCGCCCCCGCGTGGCGCACGCCCAGTTCGTCAATCACCTCGCGTGCCAGCTCTGCCAGATCAGTGGACTCGCGATGCAGTGCGGCATGGCGGCCTGCCAGTCGCTCGCTTTCGAGCAGGTCGGTAATAAGCCCGGCCATTTCGCCCAGGTCGCGCAGCAGGGCCTGCCGCTGGATCACCACGTCGGCGGACTCGGGCAATAGTTCGGTGTTCAGCCTCGCACGGGTCAGTGGGCTACGCAGTTCATGGCTCATCGCCAGCAACAACGCACGTTTAGCTTCCAGCATCTGGTGGATGTCGTCGCCCATCGTGTTGATGGTGGCGGCCAGTTGCCCCAGCTCGTCGGGGCGGTGGGCGTGGCGCACGGGGATGGCCTGCGCAAAATCACCGTCGCCAAAACGCTGTGCACCACTGCGAATATCGTCCAGCGGCCGCAGCAGGTGGCGCACGTACACGTAAGCCAGCGCGGTCAACAGCAGCAGCACGGTGAGCGTGCCCCAGGCAATACGCGGTCGCTTTTCCCATGAAAGCGCATTCAATCCAAATTCAATGTGGTGCCCGTCCGCAGTGGTGCGCTGCAGCAGCCGGCGCCCGTTCTCACCATCGGCCCAGTGCTCTTGCCTGCGGAATTTGTCGCTCATCCAATCGGGTTCGGGTTGCTCGGGGTGCGACGCCCAGTTGACCTGCGGGCCATCAATGCGCAACGTGACAGGCAAACGGTTGGCAATGGCCTGCGCCCGCGCGATGCTTGGCGGGCTGCCAATATCGGCGGTGAGGCGGTCCACATAGTCCATCAACAATGGTCGGGCTGCCTCGCGCCAGCCCACGGCAACGGCCCGTTGAACCCCTCCCATAAATGTGACCGCCACAGCCACAGCAAGTGCCATGAACACCAACACCAGGCGTATGTGCAATGAATGCCCCACGGCGCGCCGCGCGCGGCGATGCCAGGCGCAATCGGGATCGCGCGCCCGACGAAACACTTTCATGACACCGCGCGCCGCAGCGCCAATGAATAACCGGCGTTGCGCAGTGTCTTGATGCAGTCAAGCGGCTCCAGCTTCTTTCGCAGGCGGCTCACCACGATATCCACGGCCCGGGTATACAGATCTGCCTCATGACCCCGCAGATGGTTCAAGATGTCGTCGCGGCTGAACACCCTGCCCGGCTCCCGCGCCAAAAGGTGCAGCAGATCAAATTCGGTGCCCGTCAGCTCGACCACAGCCCCCTGGCGATGAACACTGCGCTGCGCCGCGTCAAGAACGAGGCCGTCAAACTGGAGCGCCTCCACTGCCGCGCCGCCCTGCCCCTGGCCTCTGCGACGGCGAAGGATGGTCTGCAACCTGGCTACCAGCTCGCGTGGCTCAAACGGTTTGGGCAAGTAATCATCCGCACCCAGTTCCAACCCAACGACCCGGTCCATCACGTCACCGCGTGCGGTGAGCATCACGATGGGCAGATCGCCCTGTTTGCGAATCGTGCGACACAGCTCAAACCCGTCCATCTCGGGCAGCATCACATCCAGAATCGCCGCGTCAAAGCCCCCTGCATCCAGCAAGTCGAGCCCGTGGCTGGGCCTGACCGCGTGAACCAACTCGAGCTCAAAGCGGCTGAAATAGGTGGCAAGCGGCGCCCCGAGCTGTTCATCGTCGTCAATTAGCAAAATACGGTGCATGAGCAATTCTTACACCGTCAAGCGCGTGCGCCGAGCGATGCCTGTGCCGCGCCCGCCGCACGCAATGCGCGGTGACGCACGATCAGACGGCGCAAACGGCTCTGTGCCAGAGCATGCAATGCATCGAAGTGGTCGGCGGCGGCGAGCAGGGCGGGCAGGGTACGCGCTGCCGCTTCAGGCTGCCGGGCGACCAGCTGCAGCGCGTGGTCTCGATCAAATCGCGGGCCCCACACCAGCGACATGAGCTCATCGTGCGGGTCGGTTGCCCCTGCAAGCAACTCGCTGCCGTGAATGCGTACGCCCTGAGCCAAGCGGTGTACCGGTTCCTGAGTGGGTGACATGGCAAGTCCCGCTCGCATCAACCGCGCGCCATCCAGCCTTTGCGCCGGTGTTGCATCATCTCGCGCACCTTTTGCTGCTGACTGGGGTTGAGGCTGTCGTAGAAATCTGCCAGAGCCGTGATGACTTCAGGACTGTTGGCCTGCAAGGCACGCGTCGTCTCATCCACCATGGCTTGAGCATGGGCACGGTCAAATGTGCTCCCCGCCACGATGGTTTGCATTTCAGCGTGACGATCCTGCGTCTTGCCCATGAAAGCCGTACGCTGGGCCTCCAACTTGTCGGCCAGAATATCAAGCTTGTGCTTCTGCGCCTCGTCCAAATCGAGCTTGCTGCTTACCCGCGCAACCAACTTGCCGCGCACCTGGCTCATTTTTTCGGCGCCCATGGGCCCGCTATGCGGGCCGCCGCTGGAGCAAGCCGTTAGACCGCCCAGGACAATAGAAGCGCCGAACACGCCCAATAAAGTTTTTCGAATCCAGGGGCTCATGTTGCCGTCCTTTCAAGGAAGGTGTTGAACATGGCCCTCATCTTGCCCACCGCCAAACGCGGCGTCGTCTCGACCCGGTTTCGGTTTATTTCATTTTGTTTCGTCAGGGCTGCGGCCCTTCAACGTCCACTGTCTTGCGGAGGGGGCGTCAGCGCACCACGGCAGCCAATACCAGCAAGCGATTGGCCAACTGGGCCGCATCCGTGTCCATCTGCGTGCGCGCGACGCACCCAATCGTCCAGCCGCCATACCAGATAGAGAATGCCGCAGCCTGCGGGAACACCTCTGGCGCATTGGCGCCGTACGCCAAAATGGCGTCTTCAATGCGGGGATGGACAGTGGGCGCGCCTACCAGCAGCTTGCCATCAAACACCCTGGCAAGATATTGATGTGAGCCTTGGTGGCCAATGTGCAGGATCAGCGCCATAGCAGACCTCGGGGCCGCGCCAATAACGTCAGGCACCTTGCAGTGCTGCATCCGCGCGCGCCAACCCTGAAAGATCTCCACCCAGCGCATCCCCCTCCCCCGCCAGCAAGCCTATGCAATCGATGGCCAACGGAGGGTCGCAGGGCTCGGCATAGACACGCAAAGCAATGTCTTGCGCGGCGGGTGAGAAATACAGAGAGAGGTTGTCGGTGTTTTTGTCATAGCAAGAAAAGAGCGCCCGCCCTGATCCAGGCGGGCACATCAGAAACTTTGACATGAACATTTGCTGAATACGCAGCGTCGGCTCAAACGCCTGATCATCATTGCCGAGATTCAATTTGTACCAACTACCCATGAATCACCTTTCAACGGGCAACACCCGTAATTGAAGGAATTCATCATATTTTTGTGACGAGACTACAAACCGCCCACCGCAGCGCATTCACTTGTAGGAGATCTGCCCATGGCTCGCAGTGCTGCCATCAGCGTTGCTGCGCCAGAATCAATCGAAAGAAGGCTCGAGATCACACTCAGACTCAGACAGGACTGCGCGTGGAACATGAGCAGTCGCACCACCGCAGGCTCGCAGCGTGGCAGCACCCAGCCCGGTGATGAACAGCACCTGTGCGGTCTGCACATCTGCATCGACCGATGAAAACCGGACCTCGACCAAGCCCGCAGCATGCAACACCCGCAACGTGTCAATGTTCTCTACATCCGACTCGATCAGGGGCAGTTCATCCTGCGAAAGTTCCAACAAATATCTCATTGGCATACCACCTCCGGCTTGAACGAACGTGCATTCTGAATGCGACACAAAACGACCTTCAAGAACTGATACACACGGGAACAATATGCCAAAGCAGCGTATCTGCGCGAGTCACTCCAAAGAGAAAAATTGATCGAAAAAAGCATCAAGCGCTGGCGGGAATTGAACCCGCGTCCGCGCCTTGTTCCACGCCAGATGCCATCAATCGGTGCGAAATCGGTGCGAATTTCTGCGACGCACCCGACACCACTGGACACCGACAATTGTTAGAAATTGAAACTGAACTGGTCGCCATTCCGGGCAAAATTCCACGCCATGGCCCATATCTACGAAAAGCTGCTCTCCGCGCTCAAGACCCATTAGAAGGCACACAACAACGCCCACCCCAAAAAGTTCGTAATTTCTTCCTCTGAATTCGCGAAGCTCAAAAACGACCCCTCATCCACAAGGAAGGCCGTCACAGGCAATGACGTGGACGATCAAACCAAATTCATGGGCGTGAAGCTGGAAGTAGACGACTCAGCGCCTGGTGCGCATTCCGGTGATGATGACCGGTCAGTCCAGCAGCATGAACACCCTTAGCAGGTATCCTCGGCCACCGGCCGCAATCGGCCGAGGCTGTGTGAAAACACTTCGCCATTCGGACCATCGCAAATAAAATCATGCCACCCCGTTGCGATCGAGGTGACCCATGAAGAGATTCATCGAAGGCGAGGACCGAAGACAGGTCACGCTGCTGCCGGAGTGCCTGGACGACTACATCGGCGAGGACAACCCGGTACGAGTAGTAGATGCCTTTGTCGAGGAGCTCGATCTCCAGTCGATCGGCTTCGATGGCGTCAATCCTGCTGCCACCGGTCGGCCGGCGTATCACCCTGCCGTACTGCTCAAGCTCTACATCTACGGGTATCTCAACCGCATCCAATCGAGCCGTCGTTTGGAGCGTGAAGCCCAGCGCAATGTCGAGCTGATGTGGCTGACCGGCCGTCTCGCGCCGGACTTCAAGACCATTGCCGACTTCCGCCGCAACAGCGGCCCGGGCATCCGCAACGTCTGCAAGCGCTTCATCGCCATGTGCCGGCAGTTCAAGCTCTTCTCGCAGGCCATAGTGGCGATCGATGGCAGCAAGTTCAAGGCGGTCAACAGCCGCGACCGCAACTTCACCCCGGGCAAGATCGACAGGCGCCAGGAGCAAATCGAACAAAGCATCCAGCGTTACCTCGACGCGCTGGAGACCGCTGACCGCACGCAGCCCGCGGAAGTCGAGGCTAAGACAGAACGCTTGCAGGAGAAGATCAAGAAGTTACGCGAGCAGATGCGGCGGCTCGATAGCTTGAGAGAGCAGCTAAAGGACCTACCTGACGGACAGATATCACTCACCGATCCCGATGCACGCTCGATGACTACCCAGGCCAAGGGATCGGGTCTGGTGGGCTACAACGTGCAGACGGCCGTCGATGCCGAGCACCATCTGATCGTCGCGCACGAGGTCACGAATGTCGGCAACGACCGTGCACAACTGCACAAGATGGCCTGCGCCGCAGGCCAGACGATGGGAACTCAGGGCCTACAGGCCTTCGCCGACCGCGGCTACTTCAGTGGCCCGCAGCTCAAGGCCTGCGAAGACGCCAGCATCACGGCATTCGTACCCAAGCCTATGACCTCCAACGCGAAGGCCGAGGGGCGCTTCGACAAGGCCGACTTCATCTACATCGCGGAGGATGATGAATACCAGTGCCCTGCGGGCAAGCGAGCCATCTACCGGTTCAGCACGCTGGAGAAGAGCGGTCTCAATGCGCGTGTCTACTGGAGCAGTGCATGCCCGGGATGCGCCCTCAAGGCTGAGTGCACGACCAGCCGCAACAGACGCATCCGGCGTTGGGAACACGAAGAAGTTCTTGAGCGTGTGCAGCAGCGGCTGGACCGCAAGCCGGACGCCATGACCTTGCGCAGGTCCACCGTGGAACATGTCTTCGGCACTCTCAAGCACTGGATGGGCTCGACGCACTTCCTGATGAAGACCCTCAAGCATGTCAGCACCGAGATGAGCCTGCATGTGCTGGCCTACAACCTCAAGCGGGTGATCGGCGTGCTGGGCATCGCGGGGACGATGCAGGCGATGAGGATGGTCAAGGCATGAGGCCTTTCTTGGCCTCTACAAGCACATCCGCGCTTCAGATCGACTCATCAGCCCCAGGGGTGCGCTCAAAAACGCGGAGGCCGAAAATACGGCCCAGTTAGGCAGGAAGGGATTCGCCCGTTCACTCGCTGCGCGTTTCCACACAGCCTCGGCCAGAAGCGGACATTGCCGGTCAAACTTCAGCACGCAACATCCTTAGCTAACGGCTCAACGTGCATCATTGCCTTTGCAGGTGTGTTTTACTTTCTCCATGTCTATACGTTCCGCTGCACCCGCACTCGCCGCCGCCCTGTTGTTTGGCGCGAGCACGCCATTTGCCAAGCTGCTGCTCGGCAATGTGACACCTTTGCTATTGGCCGGGCTGCTCTACCTGGGCAGCGGACTTGGCCTGTGTCTGTTGCTGGCGCTGCGCCAGCTGAGGAAAAAAGAAGGTGAGCACACTCCCGATGCTCTGCGTATTCCACGGGCCGAACTGCCCTGGCTGCTGAGCGCCATCGTGTTTGGCGGCGTACTCGGCCCAGCGCTGCTGATGCTCGGACTGACCCAGACCAGCGGCGCCTCGGCATCGCTGCTGCTGAATGTCGAAGGCGTGTTGACTGCGCTCATCGCCTGGTGGGTGTTCAAGGAGAATGCGGACCGCCACATCGTATTGGGTATGGTGGTCATCGTTCTTGCCGGTCTCCTGCTGTCCTGGCAGCCAGGCGCTGTGAGATTTTCGTCAGGTGCGTTGCTCATTGTTGGGGCATGCCTGTGCTGGGCAGTGGACAACAACCTGACCCGCAAGGTTTCGACGAACGATGCCATGCTGGTCGCCGGGTTGAAGGGATTACTTGCCGGGGTCAGCAATACCGCCCTGGCGCTTCTCAATGGCGCCGCGCTGCCATCGATGACCACGCTGGGTGGGAGCCTCGTCGTGGGATTTATCGGCTATGGATTGAGTTTGACCTTGTTCGTGGTGGCTCTGCGGACGCTGGGCACGGCCCGGACGGGGGCTTATTTTTCGGTAGCACCGCTGTTTGGCGTGGCCATTTCTTTGGCGTTATGGCCCGACGTGCCGGGCCCACTCTTCTGGACGGCCGCCGCGCTGATGGCCGTTGGCATCTGGTTGCATGTCCGCGAGCGGCATGAACACGAACACAGCCATGAGCCGCTGGAGCACAGCCACAGGCATTCGCATGACGAGCACCACCAGCACGCGCATGCCTTTGCCTGGAACGCCACGGAACCGCACACGCATGCCCACCGGCATGAGGTGTTGACGCACAAGCACCCGCATTACCCGGACATTCATCACCGCCATGGGCATGCACATCCGCATTGAGATGGCCTGTGTATCAATCCGGGCTATTAGCTTGTAGCTCGGTGATTTACTGACGTCTGCTTACGGGAAAGGTGTACGGCTGCTTTGGGCCCGGTAGTGCCCCTCGCCGTGGGGCAGAATCCGGCTAATAGCAGACCTTCGCATTCTTTATGACGCTCGTATCCATTTTTTTCGCTTCGGTGGTTCTTTGGATAGTTGTCGGAGCAGTCTGGCTCCTTCCCCAAAAGCTGAAGCTGATGAAGCGGCTCGGACACCTGAATGCATATCAAATCATTCAGCTTGGCAAAGAGGGTGATGCCGAAGTGCAGAGCCTACGTAGGAAGGGCTGGTGGTGGATTGCTATTGGAATGACTGCACTCCTGCCCCAGCTGATCGTTCTGAACATCATCAAGGCAACGAGCAACTAAGGGGCAAACTTTTTTGTCTCGGCTACGCTCTTGACTTCCGCTTTGGGCCCAAAGCCGCCGCTCAGTAGTGCCGCCTGGAAGCCGCCATTGACTTGCTGTCGCGGTTGCTGGAAATCCCTGTGTTTGCCTACGGCAAGCTATAGTTTGCTGACTTAAAGCGTACCGGGTTTCATGGAATTTTTATACCTGTACGTTTGAACAGCTCATCGCTTGAAAAGCTATGCTGCAAGCGGCCTCCAGGAGAAATCAGTGCCCAGAATATCCCGCACGGTCCAGTTTATCCCGCAGGTTTTGCGGTCTAAATTACGTTATGCCTCAAGGAGTATCAATGCCTGATCTATTCGTCCAGCAGGAAGAGTTTTCTGAATGGCTATCCGATGAACCGCATCTTCTGGCCCCGTTGCTCCAGGGGTACGGCGACGCCATCTCGGATATGGGCGGCAATCTGCTAACAGATCCTCGGTCATCAAAGAACGCTCACGTTCTCAATCCGGATTTCGCAAAGCAACAGCGATATTTCATGGGCTTTCAGCATAAACAGTTTCAGTTCGTTCTTTCGTGCCTCTATGTCTTCCCTGCGTTCAGAGGCGCGGGCCTCGGAAAGCATCTCGTCAATACTGCGAAGCAAATGGTCCAAGACAAAGGATTCATTCAAGTCGCCGTGGAGCAACAGAAGATCCCTCAGCTTGATCGCTTCTACAAAGATCTGGGCTTCCTGTCGACCGACGACATCATCTCCAATGGTTTCGGTATGGCATATCGAGACTATTTCTGGTCAGGGAAGAAATTCTCTTTGTCGCGCGTCGGGAACACTATCGCGGTACAGCCGCTATGAGGCATAACCCGGCGTTCGAGGCGACCTGCGCGAAAAGCCGCGCAGGCGCCTCAACTCCACGTTAGAGCTCTCAGGCCCGATCGGACGCCGTGAACTTCACATCCACATCGCCGTACGTCGACATCTGCATCGAGTATGCGTATGCATACCCTCAGGGAACCTTGAGCGCCGAGTTTTCACGCACCGTCAACCGCATCTGTCGCAGACATTCGGATGGTGAGCACGCCACGACGAAGCCTATCTACATTCGGCACGGTCCGTTTGAAACTGAGGCGCTCCCTACGAACATCCGCGATGGTCTATGGCACTTCTTTGGGAATCGCCAGGCGAGAAGTTGGAACCAACTTCCTTTCGCAGAGTATTTCGCTCAAGTCAAGGCCGAGATGGTCCAGTGCTACGTTCCCTTCAGGTCGTTCTCGGAGGAAAGTTTCCAGGACGCAATGCGTCTTCGGGTTTATCAGGACACTATGAATATCATGGCAGGTCGTTCGGTGGACGAGGTTTCCTCAAAGACCTACTCAACTCTTCAAAAATTTAAGTGGCGTTTGAAGCGCACCACACCACCGGAGCTCTAACATGACAATCGACACGGACCCAGACCTGCAGGAGGCGGCTTCGCCGCAAAGGGTGGTGGTCCGGTCATTTTCACGTTGGGCGTCATAGGCGTGAGCACGAACGACTTTCTGAAGTTTGTTCCTAAACCAATCGATGCAGTGGGCATCAGAGCGGGCGAAGGGCCGAACGTTCAAGTAGCCTTAGCCATCATCCAGCGAACAACTGCTTTGCGCGCATACAGCAGCTTTGGCAAAGGTCGTGACTGGATGGAGGAGTTGTCTAAAGCTTACGTGGTGGCGCTCGCAACCCGCTCGGCGGACACAGTTGTTATGAAGCTAATCCAAGAAGACTTGGCCGCGAAATTATCGACTGATTGCCGTGGGTGCAAGGAAGCATCTGTTGGCGTAAACATCATCAGAGAGCGCCTGTTTCCCACGCTGAAGGTGCTCAGAGAACATGCCAATGAGCTGGTGCACCACCTTGATGATCCAAAGAACAAAGGCGTGGCTGGGTTAAACATAGAGGGCGTATTTGCCTACTGTCACCACTTCTTTCAGGAGAACGCCGAGGCGCTATTTGGTGTCATTCCGAACCCGAACGGGTTATTCCCGGAAGTGAAATGCAAAAAATGCAGCGCCAGTTCCTAAGTGCCGCCATGTGGCAATGGCGCCCAACCCTTCTTTCGAGCGGACCTGCGCGAAAAGCCGCGCAGGCCGCTCAATTCGAACGTTGAACGTCCGCTTCCATTTGCGGTGAGCTGCTGCTTCTGGCCGATTGCAGCCGGTGACCGAGGATACCTGCTAAGGGTGTTCATGCTGCTGGACTGACCGGTCATCATCACCGGAATGCGCAGCTACTGCTCAAACCTGAGCAGCGGTATCAAGTCGATGGGCACATCCGCCAGGAAGGATGTACCGAGGGCCGTCGCTTGAGCACGCGCGCCACGAAGGATTTCGCCGCTACCAGCGCCACGCGCGGTTTCTCTTGGCTGGGCGGCTTGACCTGCGGCTGAAAGGGTTCCACCCAGGCAGTGAGCAGGCGGACAACCCCGTAGCTCACGGCGGACACAACGCGGTCAGCGGCGACGGAAATGGCAGAGGCGGCAGCCATGAAAGCCACGGCAACCAGGGAAACGAGGCGGGACGAACGGTACATGGTGAATCTCCAAAAGGTGGTGCCGTGGCTACCGGCGAAGGGCCCCTTGCCGTGGCGGGGAATGGGTGTCGGCCAGGCTGGCGAACCACTTGGCCATCCCGGCGCACCGGGGCGGGCCTTGCCGACGTAATCAGAAGCAGGCGATCCGCTCGTCCAAGATGCCGGAGTAAACGGCCATGGCCTTCGACTGGCGAGACAGACGCTCCTGTTCGGCGCTGGGCAGCTTCAGGAAAAGCGGGTTGTCCAGAACGAAGGCATCCAGCTTTGACAGGCGCTCGTCCAGTTCTCGCTTCTCGTCCAGCACGCGCTGTTGGTGAGGCGGCAGAGCCTTGGCCTGGATCTCGCGCTCCAGAGAGTCGGGGCCGGGATCGATGACGGGGAGCTGTAAACTCGCGGAAGTGGTGCCCACACTTGGCGCACCAATCGGCGGGATCACAATCCCAGATGCCATGGCGGCCGATGCAGACTCCGCTTTTGCCGCCTGCCCCTGCTGGTAGGGCATCCATTCGGCGTAGAAGCCGGTCGCGGGTGTCGAGTCACCGGGTTGCAGCAGATTGACGCTGGTTGCGATGAACGGGTTGCCGTAGTGATCGAGCACCGACAGGTTCACCATGCGTTCGCTCCACACATAGGTCACGGTGGCGTCCAGCGGTTGCCCATGAAGTTCGTTCAGGCGGCCGCGTTCGGTAGTGCCGGGCTTCTGCAGATCAGTAGTGCCATTGGGGCGAAACCAAACTTTGCGGCCCACGGTGGGCTTGATGACAGTAGAGGTCATGGTGTTCTCAGGGAGTTGACCCGGCATCCGGCCGGGGCGGGATTACTGGCCAGGCTTCACGGTGGGTTCGGACATCACTTGCGTGCCCATCAGCTTTTTCAACCATGCCTGCATAAGCGGCACGGCAGTCGTCGAATACGGCGTTGACGGCAAGGGCGTACTCAAGGACGGCGGCGGGGGGAGCTGCAGCGAGGCTGCGGGCGGCACCGGCGTTTTGGTCCCGCAGCCCGTCAGAAACACGGTGCAGATGGTCAATTTCAGTGCGCAAAAGCGCTTCACGGGTGCGGGCAGCATTCAGGGCTCCTTGGTAGGTCGAGGTGATGGCACGCTCGTCGGCGCGGGCCTGGCTCACTGCGCCCAGGCGCTCATTCGTCTGCTCCAGCCGGACCTCGGCCACGGCGGCATCCATGCGGGCGTCTTGAAAGACCCACACGCCAGCGGCGGCCACGGTGGCAGCAATCAGATGGGTGATGAGAGTGAGGTTCACGCGCCCACCTCGCACTTCGCGGTTTCGTCCGCACGTCGGTTGGCAAGCCCTTGAACGAACGTGTAAACCTTCTTACCGGTCTTGGGGTCGATGTGACTGGTGAAACTCCACACCAGAGTCCCGTCATCGCCACGGCTGATGCGCTGGCAACCGCGCTCCCACTCGCCACGGTTCCATGCGGCCATGGCACCGCTGCCACAGGTGGCGCTGGCTCCGAGGTTCCATGCGTGGCTGCTGGCCATGTCGAGCACGCTTGGCGGTGGCAGACGTTTGAAGCAAGAGAGCACGGCGCGCTGCACGCGTTCCAGTGCGTTGGATTCCTCTACTACACACTTCTCTTCGGTCCAGCGCTCGCCGACGATGATCGGGGTGGTGGTGACGTGACGTGTAAGGCCATTGCAGACGGTGGGGATGTTGCCGGCCAGCTTGTCGGCATAGACCACCAGCACGCGGGCCTTGCCGCTTTCCCACTGCTGGAGGTGGTCTATCAGCATCGGTGACAGCAGCGTGACGAAGCCGCCGAGGGCCGCGACCCAGATCACCTTCGGCTGAATCTTGGAGTCGCTCATTCGTCCGCCGCAAGTTCGCCAAGGTCCGTGTCCCGATGGAACACCGGCAGGCCTGATGTACGCATTAACTGCATGCGCATGTCGCGCTCGGTTTCCCGGCGCTGGTGCTCAGCCTCGCGGCGTCGATCATCGGCAGCTTGGCGCTTGTTGGCTTCGCGCTTGTAGTACCAAGTGACGATCAAGCCAATCACGGCCACCGCTGCACCGATGTACGTGGCAATTTCCGTTGCAGTCCACTTCCCGGCCACCGCAACGGCGCCGCCGACAATCGTTGCTTTGTTTCCGGCTGCGCCGATGGCTTCAAGGGTTTCTGTCTTCATGAGCCCGGAGTGTTCCGGGCATAGCGCAACAGGTCGAACCCTACTGGGGGGGAATCAAGCCAGAACGGAGATTTCCCGCTGTCGCGTGGTCACAGTAACTTGTCCCGGTGCGGAGATGGCCACCACGGAGAGCGGAGCGGTTCGCGCG
The DNA here is from genome assembly GCF_020510705.1 of Acidovorax radicis. Lineage (NCBI taxonomy): Bacteria > Pseudomonadati > Pseudomonadota > Betaproteobacteria > Burkholderiales > Comamonadaceae > Acidovorax > Acidovorax radicis. Next base: position 2,348,992 of record NZ_CP075184.1, on the reverse strand, counting down.
CTGATCTCGCGCAGCATGGTGGCCACAGATACGTCTCGAGTGAAATCACGCGTACCCCCGCGGATTCTTGTCGCGCTGGTGATGTTCACAACCGCAGCGGCTTGCCCGGTAACGGCGACGGCCCCGGCGGCTACAGAGCCCACCTGCACCGTGTTGTCCGAGAAGGCTGCAATAGGCACTGCACCGGCAGCCGCAGAGCTGACAGCCACCGAAGCGCTGGCCTGGCCACGCACTGGCACAGACCCGGACGCCACCGACAAAACCGTGACTTCCGATGCCCCCTGCCCCGCCGCGCGCACTGCAGCAGATCCAGCCGAAGCAACGTCTACCACCGTACTTCCGGACAGTTCCGCGCCCGACCGCACCGTGGCGTCCGCGCTGGAAGTGACGTTGATGGCCGTAGATCCTGCGCCCTGCACAATGGCGGCGCCGGATGCGGTTGACGAGACTCCTACCGTGGCTGCCCCGGACAGAACAGCTTCTGGGATGCCCAGCTCGCCAGCCGCTGCCGAGGTGACAGCCACAGTCGTGGCGGCCGAACCATCGACTGCGATACCGCCCGCCGCCGTGGAGGCTACTGAGACGTTGGCCGCTGCGGCGCCAGAATTTGATACCGAGGCAGACGACGAAGATGTAACGCCAACAGCCGCTGACGCGGAAAGCTCAGCGTCCGCCCCGAAAGTTGGGAATCCCGCCGTCGGTGGAGTGAAGTTCGCCGTGTACCTGGCGAGCCCTTTCGTGATTCGGACCTCATCGATATAGCCCGACAGCAACTGCAGAGGGCTGGGGTTATTCGAGTCTGTCCCCGTCGCACCGATGCTGACGCCATAGTCTGTCTTTGTGCTATTCAGACCTATTGGTGTGGTTGCCCAGATAGCCCCGCTCGTCACCGTAGTGGTCGCCGCCACGCCATTAACGTAGATCTTCGGAACCCCGTTCTGGAGGACGATCGCCACATGCGCCCAAGTCGCTGCGCTAAGTACGGCAGTGGTCGTGGTCATGCCAAAAATCCAAGGATTTGTGGCGGAGGATATCCCTGAAATCTGTAGGGCGAGGTTGCCGGACGTGGAATACAGAGACCATCCACCACGACCACTTCCGCCGCTACCAGGCAGCGCGTGGGAGATGAGGTTTTGAGCTTCCCCCCCAACACCGTCAAGCCGAACCCAAAGCTCTATGGTGTAGTTTGACGACGAGGTGATCGAACCAAGGTCAAAATCTGCATCAGCCCCGGAAAAAAAACGGGTCGAAGCCGATCCATCGGCCCGTAGGCTGGCCCCACCAAATTTGCTTTGTGTGGTGCTTATCTTGGCGTTCCCGCCGACTGAGATCGTTTTCCCGAAACTGCTGCTGTCTACGACGGTCGTGGAGTTGTTCGCCCCGTCGCCTTTCAGCAGCAGGACGACTTTACTGAAATCTGCGTCTCCAGCCATGGGCTGCTTTATGCCCCGCCAGCAGTCAGCGTCTTGGCAGTGATGGTCACAGTCTGCCCGGAGGCGATGCTGGTGTTGTCCAGGGTCATGTCGCCACCGCCGCCCGTGGCTGTGATGGAGCCCTGCTCGTGGCAAGTCGTTGCGGAGTTGTCCTTCAAGCGGTAGTGACCGGCCGTACCGGCGGCACCGGCCGCGACGGTCCAGGAGCCAGCGAGCGCCTTGGCGCCAGCGGATGCAGCGCCCATCCAATCTGCTGGGCAGGTGATTTCGGCGAGCAGCGTGCCGCTGTCAGCGGCTGCGCAGTTGGCGGGCGCTGCGCCGGTGCGAATCTGCAGCTTTGGGGATGTACCGATAGTGGTTTCGATGCTGTCCAAGAACGCATTGCGCACAGCGGTGGAAAATTGGGCGGCCATGTGGGCTCCTTCAAACAATAGGGGTGGTTACTTCGGTGTCGATGGCGACGGCACCCTCCATCAGCGCCGTGACCACGCCGCCAGGGGAAACAAGCTCGAGGTCGTACACGCCTGCGGTTTTCGTGAAGGCCTCGGCCTGCTCCGCCGTGATTGAGATTTCGATGACCTTGGTTCCGTCATCCAGCGCGATGCCGCCGTTCTCGGTAGTCAACTCCAGCAGCACGGTGCCGCCCACGCGGTCCTTGATCTGCATGCGCGCCTTGTAGCCGTCGAGGCTGTGCGGTGTGAGCCATGCCAGATAGCCCGTGCCGGCCTGGTGCTTGCTGAATGCTGCGGCGCTGATCTCGTTGAACTGGATCTGCGTTGCGCTCACCACGGTGGCGCGGCGCATGTCCGAAGCCTTGGGTGGATTGCTTTTGGCGTTGAGCTGGGTGAGGCCCTTGGCGTCCACGACAGCCACATTCCAGCCATCGGGGATGGTGTGAGCGGCCGACGTGATGGCTACCGGCGCGGTGAGCGAAATGCTGGCGATGGCCGCATACAGCCAGGGCGTTGTCTCCCACCGCACGGGCAGGACGAAGGTTGCCCCTCGGCGGAGTTCAATGTCGTGCTGTAGTGCTGCTGCCATGCCCTGCAGTTTTCCGGCTGCTGGGCATGGGGTAAAACCAGACTGGGGGGCTACAAAGTGGCACGCGCCTTCGCCGCTTCTTCCCGCAGCTGCTGGCGCATCGCCTTGGGCGCAGTGTCGGCAATCCGCTGGTCCTTGGTCTTGCCCATTTCTCGCACGCGCTTGAGCACGGCTGGCATGCTCACCACAATGCGCTGGTCTGGGTTCTTGCGATTCCAGTCCTCCAGATCCGCACGAGCTTCTGCAACCAGGCCAGGGTCTTTCTCAAAGATCCCCTTTGCCCACTTGGCGCGGATTTCCTGCGCCTGCTGGTTGTAGAAGTTCTTGGCCTGCTGGTTGATGAAATTGGCCTCTTGCACCTTGGACACACTGGCGGGTTGGAAGCCGATGGCCTTCATGGCCGCCTCGGCGGGGCTGGTGTCCAGAACCTTGTAGCCCTTGTCGTCGCGGTACATGCCGGTGGCGGCCATGTCGGCGCCCTTGACTGCGTTGCGCACGGCGGCAGGCGCCATCTGCAGAAGCCCGGCGCCCACATCGCCCGCCAGGATGGAGCGCGTACCCGACGCCACGCGCTTGGCCAGGTCGCCCACTGGGCCCACCACTTCCAGCACGTCGCGGGTGTAGTCGGTCTTTTCCTTGAACAGGCCAGTGGCCGGCAGCAGGTTCCCCATGCCAAGGCGCCCGGACACGTCCAGAGGCATACCTGGCAGGCCGGTGATACCGCGCTCAATGAAGCCTGCGCCAGCCTCACCGAACAGGCTTTCGAGCAATTCCTGCTTGGCCTTCTTGCTATTGAAGTTGTAGCCTGCCAGCTGCGCCAGACCATCCACCAAATCCTCGGCATCCTCGGCAAACGGCAGGCCGCCCGCACCACCCATCAGCATGAGCATGCCCAGCGCCAGGAGCACGGCCTTTTTGCCCTCGGGGCCGCCCTGCGTCCACATCCGGCCCAGCAGCTCCAGATAGGCAATGGAGTAGGTCTTGAAGGTCATCGCGGTGGCGCCCACTGCCCCGCGGCCCCACTTCATCTTGTTCGCCTTGCTGTAGGTGAACTGGGTTTCAATCACGGCCTTCTTGGCGAAGGCGGCCGGGTTGGCCATGCCTTGCGCCTTGGCCACGCGGTACGCGGCAATGAAGGTCATGCGGCGGTTCACCTGCTCTGCCGCGCCGAACACCTTGCCCCAGGCCAGTGACAGGCGGGTGAGCGCATTACTCGCTGCGGCGCGCGCATCCCCGGCGCGCGTGCCATCGCCAGGGCGCAACGAGCCGGACCCCCGGGCCTGTGCCATGAGCTGGTGCACCTCCTGCGGGCTCACGGTGCCTTCTTCCTCGGCCTGCTTGAGGGCGGCGGCCAGGTCGGCCTCGTAGCGGTGGCTACGGCTGGCCAGGTTCTTGGCTGCGCGGCCCAGCTCAGCTGCGGCCTGTTTGGCGCCACCGAACTGCGACAGCCACGGGAATGTGACGGCAGCAGGCTGGCTCATGTTCACAAAAGCCGAAGCGATGGAACCACCCAGGTACTGGGCAAACAACAGTCCGCGCACGGCCTGGGCTTCCTCCTGGGGGTTCTTCACGTATTCCGAGAGCTGGATCGCTGCGTCTTTCAGCTCGCCCTGCTGCTTGGGAATCGCCGTGATCGCCTCGCCCAGCTCGCCCATGTGCAGCCCGGCCGAAGTCTGGCGGGAGTTGCTGTAGAGGAAGCTGGCCAGCACCCGGCCCACATCCTCGCTGTAACCCGCGATGCCCTGGCGGTGAATCAGGCGGCGCATGGCGCTGCGGTTGGTCTTGGTGCGGCGCAGGTACTCTTGGAAAGCCTGGTCCTTGGCCTGATCGCCATCGGATTCAAGGCCCAGCATGTTCCCGAACAGCTCAAGCGACTCGGGCGTTATGCCGGCCAGCAGCTTGAACTCGTCGTTTGACAGCGTGCCCTGGGTCACGGCGTCCTGCCCGAACTCCTTGCGCATCTTGATGGCCATCAGATTGGCCTCGCGGGCAGTCTCGAACAGGCCGAAGTATTGGCGCTCGCCATTCTCGTCCACCACGTCCACCGTGTACTGGCCGAAGCGCGACAGCGGTGCATAGCCCTGCTCCTGCAGCTCCTGCACGCGGGCGGCACGGTCCAGCATTCCGTTCGACACCTGGCCGATTTCGCCTGCGCGGTCGGGATTCTCCTTGGCCAGCATCTGCAGGTGTTTACGCAGGATCTGCGCGGCATCCTGTGCGTCCTTGGCATCCATCACCATGTCGCGCAGCTCGGCCACGTCCTTGCCGCCGTAGCGCAGCATGTCGGCGCGGGCCATGGTATCCAGGCTGCGGTCTGTCGCGGCGCGGAACTCTTGGTACAGGTCCACTTGGGCGTCGGTCAGCTTGAACAGGGATTTCAGCTCGGCGGGCGTCCACACCACACCGGCCTGCAGCATCTGCGACTCGTAGCGGGAATCCACGTTTGCGGTGTACTGGTCCAGGGGCAGGCCCTGCCAGGCTTTCAGCATGCCCTCACTGATCTTGTTGTTGCGCAGAAGGCGCTGCGCCTTTTGCTCGGCGTTCAGGTTTGCGGCCTGGTCCAGCAGGGTCTGCAAGCGCACGGGCACTTCCTCGCCCTCACCAGACTCGCCGCCCTGGCTCTGCTCTTCCATGCCTTCAGCTGCTTCACCCATTTCCTCGGGCTCGCCCAGTTCTTCCAGCATTTCAGGTCCAAAGGCCTGCGTGCTATCGGCCGGCATGATGAAGGTGCCGGGGCGCTTCTCCGTTTCGATGGAGTCGCTGGTCCCAGTGCCTGGCCCACGGATCAGGCCGCCTGCCTTGAACCCGTGCGGCTTGACCGCGCCGCCGTTTTTCAGGCCCTGCTCCTTTTCACGGCGCTGCATGGCGCTCATGCCCGCATAGTCCGTGATAGCTGCCTGCGGAGCTGGCGCAGCAGGAGCGGCTGGAGCTGGGGTTTGGCGAGCGGCGACACGGGCCGCCGCCTCCCGATTGCGCTCCTGATTTTTGGCATCTGCCGCCAGCAGTTCCTCGCGGGTCTTTGGGCGCAGTCCCACCATCCCCTTGATCGTATCCACGATACCGCCATCGGCCAGGGCTTGAGGCTGCTGCTTGTAGCCCATGGCCTCCATCTGGGGGATCATGGCGCGCAGGCGTGCGGTATTGGATGTGTCGGCTGGTTGCGCAGGTTGAAATCCCATGGCCTGCATCCGGGGGATCAGGTCACGGACGCCCGCGACACCGCGCGAACCGAACGGTACAGATCCGCCATCAGCGAGCTGGGGCACGGTCTTGTTCCGTGCGGATTTTGGTTGGAAGCCGTACATGGCGCATCCTTTGAGTCGCGTTTTTTTGATTCTTGCGGTGCCCTGCCTATCGAACAAACCCGACAGGGGTGGTGGTTACAGCGACACGTTGGAAGAAATGGTGTTTCCAACATTGACGCCGATAGCGTTCAGGCTTGCTCCGACGGAATCACCAAGCATCTTCAAATTGGCCACCGAGGCATCTGCCCGCAGCTTGGCCGTTTCCATCTTGGCGCGCAGATTGGCCTCGTTGGCCCGCTCTTTCAGCTCCGCATCGGTGATTTCCAGCCGCAGAAATGGCTCCAGGGCAGCGCTCTCGGCCTGGTAAAGCGACACCAGCGTGCGCGCCGCGTCGTTCTTGAGCCCGCTCAGTGAGGTGGCCAGCTGCGCGGCGGTCTGGGGCGCGAGCATTACCGTGCGCACATAGTCGCTCACCGCCTGCAGCGCCTGCGTGAACAGGTTGCCCGCCGTGGTGATGGCAAAGCGAACGTTCTCCACCTCGGTGTCGAAGCTCTTGATGGCAATGTCCCGGCTCTGCTCGGCCAGCTTGTCCCGGCTGTCCTGGCGGATCATGGCAATGTCGTTCAGCATGGCGCCGGGCGGCAGCGGCCAGCCCGCGCGGGCGTACTTCTCGGTCACGCCGGCGGTATCCCGGGCGGCCTGTTTCAGGACGCGCGCACGCCCGCGCTCCCAGAGCGCCGTTTCCACCGCCGGATTGATACCCGTGCCGCCCTCATTGATCGCCCGCTTGCACCAACGCATGGCGTCTGCAAGCAGGGTCATGTCGGGGAAGGCAATGCCCACCATCTTGTTGAAAGCGTCTTCCACCAGGGCAGAAAGCTCTGCATTTTTCTCGTCAAAGAAGGCGAACGCACTGTTCGGGTCGTCAAACTGCAGGCCATCCGGGGGCGCGATCTGCTCCAGCGCTGTGCTCAGGGAAGGCAGCGGGATCTGCGCGGCGGTGCCAACATCGCCCTTGATACCGTCGCCAAACGCAAACGCCCGCTCGAACCACTCCTGGGCGTTGTTCCACTTGGCGTTGATGATCTGCGTGGTCTGCAGGGCTGGACCTGTCACCCCGCTGGGAATGGTCACAATATCGGTCATGTTCCGATCCTCCGGGCCGATTCGGCAATGAGAAAGCGCACGGCATCCACCTCAAAGGGCGTGCCGCTGTCGTTGTAGAAAGTGGGCGTCAGGTAGGTGCTCTGCATGCCCTTGCCCAGGTCGAAGCGCATTTCGCGCATGGTGCTTCCATACACCCGGGCTTGGTAGGAATATCTGGCCGGCACGCCGCGCACCAGCGCATCCACCTCCAGCCGCATCGCGCCGGCCGCCGCGCCCAGGTAGCAGTGGGTCACGGTCTTGACCTGCGGATTGCCGAAATTCATCTGGCCCAGGCCAAACACCGACACGATGGGATCGCCAGCGTCGTCCTCGCCCTCCAGCAAGAACAGGCCTTCGTCGGTCGCGCCGTAGTAGCGACCGCCGATCTTGGCGACACTGTTGAACGGGTAGTTCTCGTACTGCGTGGTGCCGCCCACCTTGCCACTGGTGATGTTCATTGCGAACACCTCCATCAAGCGCGAGAGCGCCCCCAGTTCGCCGCCCAGCACCAGGTGCATGGCTTCAGTCTGCAGCACCACATCCGCCAGCGCGCTCAGGCTGCCGCCCAGGATGCCACGCATATCCGCGGTGGTCAGCGTGATTTCAGCGTAAGGGGTGAAGCCGCCGCCCAGCACGCCGATGATGGGCTCAGTCTGCAGGATGCTGGTGCTCGCAGATCCTGTGAAGCTGCCAGACAGCAGGCCAACAAGGGGTGCTGTAGCCAGGGTGACAATCGCAAAGTGGCTGATCTCCCCGCCCAGGATGCCCATGATCGCGGGCGGCTGGTCGGAGGCGTAGCCCTGCATCGGGGCCATCTCGGCGTGTGACTCGCCATATTTCTTGTCAACAGCCATGCCTGTCATGGGCCGCATCACAGCGTTGGACGTGCCGTACCGCACTTCTGGCCCATAGGCGGCGCCGTACATCGGCATCATCTGGGCGGCGCTCACTGCATATGTTGGGGCGAGCATGCCCGCCGATGCACTGCCGCTCATGGGCCGCATGGAGGCGTGTGACTCACCATACTTCTTGTCAGTGGCCATCCCAGTCATCGGGCGCATGACCGCGTTGGACCGAGGCCACAAATCGCTGGCTGCACCAGTCATCTGCGCCATAGAGGCGTGCGAAAAGCTCCACCCAGATGTTTCCGAGGCGAAGCCGCTCATGGGCCGCATGGAGGCATTGGAATAACCGCCCGTGGTCCCGATGAGAGTCGGTGCGTCAACGATGTCACCGCCCGAATACAACGACACGTCAAGGAACACAGGGCGCGTGCTGGGCTCCAGGCTGGTGTAAATCAGTGCATCGTTTTGGTAGTAGCGCACCTGGTCGCCCACACGCTCAATCTTGAACGTGTCGGTCTTTAGGAACGTTGCATCTGACCCTTTCAGCACTCCAAGCTCGATCACCCGGAACGTCTCATTCTGGAAATAGAGCCCGTGCTCGATGCTCAGATAGCCAGAGTCTTCATCCACATCATTGAAGCCCACCACTGCGCCGCTGGCGCTCGGAACCAAGAAAGTCGCGGCGCCGTTGCCCGACAGCTCGGCGATGGACCTGGCCCCTGCATTCCACCCGATGCCAAATTCCTGCACCACGGTGCGTGGGCGGTAGGTCACGGCTTCCTGAGCCTTTTGTTCCGGGCGCGCAGGGTAGAAAACTGAAACCTGTACGTCCTCGCATACGCGGGTTGTTGTCGTGACGCCTGGAGAGCCCGGGATCTGCACAAAGGTCACCACCGCCTTGCCGTCCACAATGGTGACCACTTTGGTCAGTGACGGGGCCGTTCCCCCAGTTGTCCTTGTGACGAGGCGGCAGAACTGCTTTGTCTCTGTTGCCGTGTACGCCGGGCGCGCGGGCATGTAGGGGATTGCTGCCGAAGCCGCACGCTCGGGCAGCACCACTACATTCGTGACTTTTTTGAGGGTGTTGGTCACGGGATTTCCTTTGTGCCAGACAAACTCGTCCAGAAAGCAGGAGTAGTTGGTGGCTCAGGGCTGGTGAATGCAGAGATCGCAACCGAGAACCGGTCGCTGTCGCTGATCGTCGTAATCCCAGACCAATACGACGGGTCCGCCGCCACGGCGACAGCAACGATCACCCTCGGGTCAGATAGCTCGGGCGCTTGCCATACAGCAACCGCAATGTAATTTGTCCCGCTGACCACAGCACCAGGCGCCAAAGCGGACAGATCGAAACTCCCCGGATAGAGCAGGCCGTCTCCGTCGATGATTCGCACGTCGAATGCACGCACCGTCCCATCCAGCGGCTGGACAAACCGGATATCACCAGGGGTGATCGCGTACAAAGCAGCGATGTCCGGGTTGGCATCCGTGATCTCGTTGGCTGGGTAATAGCCAAACCGCTGCCCAGTGGAATCCGCCTGAGATGCTGAGTACGTGCCCGCGCCAAGGAACGTAACGGCGCCGTCGTCATAGATCGCATACGCGCGCAACGGCGCATCCCACGGCGCCCCGTACACATTGCCTGACGGGATGTAGCTGTAGTTCTCCGCCCGGCTGAAATAGGCGTACCCAGCGAGCGTCGCCATGGCTTAGAACGTAGGCAGGTTGATGCTGAATTCGTACAGGGGCTGCTCGATGCCAGACTCGAACGCCGTGCTGCCGAGGTTCATTTCTGCTCCGGATTTGCTGACGCGCCCTTGCACGCGAGGCTCAGTGGTAGACACGACACCGGTGTCGGCTGCCCCCACATAGCGGTAGTAGCCAGCGATGCCCGTGGCGATAATGGTGCCCTTGAGCACGTCCGAAACTACCTTGGACACGATGCCATCGACAGCAGTGGTGTCCAGCGTGAAGCCAGCGCCCGCACCGTCTTTGTCTATGACGCACAGCAGTGTGCCAGTCTCGGCCGCATCGGCGCTTACGGGCTCTGGGCCGCTGAAGATGCGGATCTTGCCGCCTGCCAGCGCAGCACGCGCGCTACCAGTGACCTGCATGTAGTTGCGCAGGCCAGAAGAGGTTTTGTAGGTCATGATGATTCCCTTTGCTGTGATTCAGTTTTTTACCCAGAGCGCGCCAGACATGAAGCCGCCGAACTCTTCTTCATCGTCAACGCCGTCGGGGTCGCCCCAATAGCTGTAGTCGCGGTCCTGCCCAAAGGCTGCGTTGAACACCGCTTTGTGCGTGGTGTCCTGCTTGCCGTGGACATGGATGGCATCAAACCAGTTCAGGGCACCCTCTGTCGAACCCGACAGGGGGGAGATCAGCTCGCCGGTAGCTGTGGGGATTTCTTCGGGGCCATCGAAACGAATTTCGCCCTGTGTGCGGTTGATGCATGCGGCCCAGTGCCCGCCCGGGTGGGCAGGGATACTGTTGCCCGGCAGCAGACTGGGGGTGATGAAGCGAGCTGCGAATTCCTGCTGCATGGCCAGGGCGGCGCCCTCATTGCCGCAGGGCGCCTCACCGCGTGGGATGCTTGGCAGGCGCACTGCATCCGCTGGCGTGGCCATGGTCACTGCAGGGTCTGGCCCAAACTCTGGAATGTCAGGCTGGTACAGGATGGAGCGCACCGCCTGGCCTCGGATGCGCAGATGGTGGTTGGGATACACCTGGCTGCCGAATCGGCGGCTGGCGCGCGCTGCGTTCCACTCCAGATGCGGGCTGGGATCGTCCACCACCAGCCGCTCATAGCTGGATGCCGTGGCCCTGTTGCGCTGATACGTGCGGGTGATGAAGTTCAAAAACCGCAGGTCGGCCACGTCAATGTGCGTCACAAAGGTGGCCGGCATGTGGTTCTCGCTCAGGTATTTGGCGCGAGCCAGCCCGATCTCGAACTGCGGGGATGTGGTGCTGGTGGTCAGCGGCATGAACACCCGCCCGGGGTAGCCCACGGTTTCACCGTTCTCCTGCTCGAATGCGCGGTCGGTGTCCGGGCCCGCGTAGAAGAACTCCGTGAGCACGTCCAGGCCGTCGAACTCCCACCGCTCGTTGTGCACCAGGCACAGGCGCTGCACCATGGCCTGCGTCCGCTGGTTGCGCACCATGTAGTACGCATGGACGCCATCGGCCCGGAACTGCCCGGTCAGCGCGCTTTCCAGGTAGGGCTCGTCAATGTGGTCGTGGTATCGCCGCCCGCTCGCAAAGCCTGGCGGCCCCACGATCCCGCGAAGATGCCGGCCGCCCTGGGCGTACTGCACGCCCGCCGTCAGGTAACGCCAGGTGTTGCCGCCCACAGGATCCGTGGGGAACCCGGTCCCCTCGTCCGTCACGCCCTGCCCCGGTGTGAAATACACCTCCACCTCGGCCACCACCAGGTCATCGTCCGCGAGGCCGTCCACCGCGTCCTGCTCCTTGGTGCGGGGCGTGGCCACGTAGTAGGCGGCGTCCACAAAGTACCGCTTGGGGCGCTCGCTGGTGGCGTCGTAGAACTCGCTTTGGAGCACATCAAACGTCACATCGAAGGCGTAAGGGTCGCTCTCGCTGGTCGCCGTCACCGTAATGCCCAGCTCCAGCAGGCCCGGCAGGTAGGTGAATGCGGGCTCGTAGTTCTCCGGGCTGGGCACTGCCTTCCAGTCCTTGGTGCTGCCGCCCACGACGGGATTGAAACCCGCCTCCTGCGAACACCCCACCAGCACGCCGTCGATCAGGTATGCGCGGGCAAATGTCTGCTCTCCGAATTTGCGAGGCAGGCGGTACTCACGCACGCGGCGGTAGGCCCAGCCGTCGCCGTCTGGATCTGCGCGAAATGAGCCATCCGCTTCACGGCCAGGCGCCGAGTTTTGGTAACCGTTGCCAGCGTTCTGCGTGGTGTAGAGGTTGTTGAAATGGGCATCCGGCATCAGCGGCTTGCCGTCCACCAGGTAGTAAGGGCCGAATGGGTCGCCCGCATTGGTCTTGGTCCACACCCAAACCCACGACTCCACTTTTTTGTGCGCCACGGTCGCGCAGCGGGTGGCGAGTCGCGTCTTTCCAACCGAGGGTGGTGTGCAAAAAAGCGATGAGCGCAAGGCGGCAATTGAAAAGCGCGTTTGCAACCGCCTTTACACGCTCCAGCCGCAGCTCTTCTGCGTGACGTGCCTGAGTCCGCACCTGCCAGTTCACCGCGACAGCACCGGCGGCAATTGCGACGATGGCCCCCACAGCTTGAACCCAACTAGCCACGTTGCTGGAGTTGTCGCTGATCCACACCCCAAGGCCAACCAGGACGGCCAACACCCCTACCGAGGCGATGACCAGAGCCCACGCAACAAACAACCTCTCGACCCAACTCAGTTTCGAATCCCGCATATGCCCACTCCATATGGCGAAAGTCTATCCGCGAGAGTCCCTTGAATTAAGAGCTCGTTGCGCGAGTGCAAGTCGCGGGTCGCCAAAACTACAAGTTCACTAGCCCCGAGCGCCGGGGCGTAACCGACCGCCTGGTGCTGCTGACCAGCCGCGCCCCCTGAGTTTGTGGAGCGCAAGTGCCGGAAGGCCAACCCCCACACCAGTTGCGCCGCTCGAATAGCCCCGGGAAGCCGGGAGGGCTGCCCAGCAAGGCAGGAGCTGTCGGATCTGTATCAACAGGCGGGTGATCCGCTGCACTTCACCTGGCTGCGAAAGCGGCAGGGAGGAAAGAAAACATGACCCTACCCTATGAGAACGCCACCAGCGGCGACGCTGCACTGGGCGAGATCCGCAAGGTGCTCACCAAATTTGGCTGCGCCCGATTCGGCACGATGACAGACACCGAGGCCGGCGAGTTGATCGTGCAGTTCAGCTATCGCGGCATGGATGTGACCGCGCGCGCTAGCTACCGGGGCTACGCGGCTGCTTGGCTGAAAGAGCACCCTTACACCACGCGCATGCGCGGCACCAGGGTGGACCACGAGCGCAAAGCGATGAAGCAGGCCGAGATCAGCGTCTGCAGCGTGCTCCGCGACTGGATCAAGGGCCAGGTGGTGGCCATCGAAACAGGGGTTCTCACCTTTGAGGGCGCATTCCTGGGGCAGATCCTGCTGCCAACCGGCAGCACGGTACTGGAGCAGGCGCGCAAGGTGGGCCTGCTTCCGGCACCAGGAGGAAACACACCATGAAGATCGGAATCGCACGCATCTACTACGGCGGCAGCCGGCGCTGGTTCACCCTGCGCGCGGCTTGCCGTGCTCACGCCCGCGATGTCATTGACGCTCGCCGGGCCCTCGAAGGCTACGACCGCAATGACCCGTGGCCCGCTGAACGAGTCGAACGCTTGGCCAAGCGGCTGGAACGAGAACATAGGAGAACCACAGCATGAACAGCTCCAAAAAACAGGCAGATAACGATTCACGCTTTGTTACAGAGCCTGAGCAGGACGGCAGCACAGTCGCGCCGCAGCCCGAATGGGTCCTGGCCAGCAAGTTCCAGGACATGACGGGCATCACCAAAGAAACGGTGAAACAGCGCAAAAAGAGCGGCGTCTGGAAAGAGGGGCAACAGGTTGCCGTCATCGCCAGGCGTCTGTACGTCAACATCAAAGCGGCTGACCAGTGGATAAACGACCAACTCCCCCAACCCCGCCGGGCGTGAAGATCCGGCAATTCGTTGCCGGTGACCGCATCCAGGTGGCTTTCACCTGGAACGACCAGGAATGCCGGGAGCTGCTGCCTCCCTGCCCCATCAACAAGTCGAGTATCCAGCGCGCATCCGTGCTTCGTGAAGAGGTGCGCCGCAAGGTCGGTGAAGGGACGTTTGTCTATGCGGACTACTTCCCGGACAGCCCCAGGGCCAAGGCGAACGTCAAGGACGCCCTGCTTATGGAAGTGCTGCTGCAACGCCAGCTAGAAACCTACGAGAAGCAAGTGCAGAACGGCCAGATGGCCAAGTCTTCCTATCGAGGGTACGCCAAAGCCATCACAGGGGAGAGAATGCGCCGCTGGCATGGACTGACTGTGCGCGAAGTGGCCCCCAGCGCCCTGCGCGAATGGATCAGCGTGATGGACTGCACCAGCAAGACCATCAGAAATACTTTGATTCCCTTGCGCAGCATCTTCGAAGACGCCTTGAACGATGAGCTGATCGACTTCAACCCATTCGACCGCATCGCTCTGACCAAGCTCATCAGGCAGACCGCCAAGGCCAGCGACTACGTGATTCAGCCTTTCACGGCCGATGAACGTGGCGCGATCCTTGAAGCCTGCCGGCCGGATGAGCGGCCGATGGTGCAGTTCTGGTTTCACTCGGGACTCCGGCCGGGCGAGCTGCAGGCGCTGGAGTGGGGCCACATCGACTGGGAGCGGCACATCGCACGCATTGAACTCAACCAGGTGGCGGGGGTAATCAAGGCGCCAAAAACGGCAGCCGGCATCCGCGATCTGGAACTCAACGCCGAAGCCATGGCAGCCCTGACAGCACAGAAAGTAATCAGTCTGATGCGCGGCCCCAGGGTGTGGCTCAACCCAAGCAGCCTGCAGCCTTGGGAAACAGATGCTCAGGTGCGCAAGACGCTGTGGATGCCACTTATGAAGCGCTCAAAGGTGCCCTACCGCAACCCGTATCAGGTACGGCACACCTACGCATCAAGCCTGCTGACGGCTGGTCAGAACCCTTGGTATGTCGCCCAGCAACTGGGGCACGAGGACGTAGAAATGGTGTTTCGCACCTATGGCAAGTTCATCCGCGAGGACTACCAAAAGCCCAAGGCTGAATTGCGCATCGTGGGATCAATCTGATCGGTGCGATTTACGTGCGAAATCGGTGCGATTTTCAGGACACCACCAGACCCCGACGGACAAAGAAAAACCGCCACAGACTGGGGTTTCCAGTGTGTGGCGGTGTCTTAGATGGTGGAGCTGGCGGGAATTGAACCCGCGTCCGCAAGCCTTTATCGGGCAGATCTACATGCTTAGCGGTCTGATTTAAATCTCGCCAATGTTGTCGCGCAGTCGCACGCTACACCACCAGCCAGCACCCTTTTTTCTTACCCCAAGCCAAGGTACCCGGATCAGGGCCAGCCCATGTAATTATCCTTGCAGCCGGGAGGAACTGATTACTCAGAACCCCCTTGCCCAGCCCATCGGCCAACTGTTGCAAGGCTCACTGGCAATTAAGCAGCGAGTGCGAAACGTTCGTCGTTTGCAGTTAGTTTTTTAAATCGAGATTTACGAGCGTGACTCAAGCTCGACATGCACCACACCGACTCCGAACCCACGTCGAAACCAGGACAGCCCCAAGACATCTATTTTAGTCTTATGCGAGCAATTGCAAGAGCTCCTTGGGATATTTAATTGTGGCGTGCGCGCCCCAGGCTTTGGGATCCACTTTTGCGCCCAAATATCCATACGCAGCAGCTACCGTTCCCATGTTGGCAGCAAGCCCCGCCACAATATCTCGCTCATCATCTCCCACATAAATGCACTGCTCAGGGCGCAATTGCAAGCGCGAGGCCGCCTCCAACAACGGCGCCGGATGAGGTTTGGGATGGGATGCCGTGTCTCCGCTGATAACGGCTCCAGCTGTTGCAAACAGACTGATGGCTCGTGTCAGGGGCTCCGTGAAACGTGCGGCCTTGTTCGTGACGACACCCCACACCAAATTGCGCTGCAAAATATGGTCGATGAGATCAGGTATGCCCTCAAAAATTGTAGTGCGTTGGGTCATACGCGACTCATAGTTCTCAAAGAACTCTTCTCGCAGGCTGGCAAATTCCGGGTGTTCAGGCCCAATGCCAAAAGCCTCGCCCAACATACCGCGAGCACCCGCACCGGCCATGGGGCGATAACGAGCCATTGGCAAAGAGGGCAACCCGCGATCGGTGCGCATTTGGTCAGCGGCTGCGCCCAGATCCGGCGCGCTATCAATGAGAGTTCCATCCAGATCGAACAAAACAGCACGAATATCGTGAAACACTGGGCGGGCCTTACACAATACGCTGAGTGGCAAACAGGTAGTTCACACTGGTGTTCCAGCTGAGCCAATATCGTCGCGTGAGGGGGTTATATTCCAGCCCCTTTGTTTGCAGAACTTCAAGCCCCGCGTCACGGCAACTGGCAGCCAGCTCGCTAGGGCGAATCATTTTGGCGTATTCGTGTGTTCCGCGTGGCAACATGTTCAGCACATACTCGGCACCGACAACGGCCAACATGAACGCCTTGGCATTGCGGTTAATGGTGGAGAAAAACACCCAGCCTCCCGGTTTCACCAATTGCGCGCAGGCGCGAACCACAGAACCCGGGTCCGGGACATGCTCAAGCATCTCCATACAGGTGACCACATCAAAACTGGCCGGCTGCTCTTGTGCGAGCCGTTCAACGCTGACTTCCCTGTATTGAATATTCTGCGTACCGGTTTCAAGCGCGTGTAGCTGCGCCACGCGCAAGGCTTTTGATGCCAGATCCACGCCCAGCACCTCTGCACCTTTATGAGCCATCGAATCCGCCAGTATTCCCCCGCCACAGCCTACGTCCAGCACCCTCTTTCCAGATAGTGGACACAAAGCATTGATCCAGTCGAGCCGCAAAGGATTGATTTGATGCAAGGGGCGGAATTCGCTCTCGGGATCCCACCAGCGATGGGCCAGCTCTGAAAACTTGGCCAATTCGGCCGGATCTGCGTTGACGGTGTCACTCATGAAGCTGATTGTCCCCCAAGAAACACAAAATTCAGAAGAAGCCAAACGCAAAAAAGCCCCGTCACCGGGGCTTTTTTGAGGAGTAATCCAGAGATTACTGAGCGGCGCGAGTGCCAACCACTTCGATTTCCACGCGGCGGTTCTTTGCACGGCCTTCGGCAGTCTTGTTGTCTGCAACAGGTTGCTTTTCGCCCTTGCCTTCGGTGTAAACGCGGTTCTTTTCGATGCCCTTGGACACCAAGTAAGCCTTGACGGCTTCGGAACGGCGCACCGACAGCTTCTGGTTGTATGCATCAGAGCCCACGGAGTCGGTATGACCCACAGCAATGATCACTTCCAGGTTGATGCCCTTGACCTTGGAAACCAGGTCGTCCAGCTTGGCTTTGCCTTCTGGCTTGAGCACCGACTTGTCGAAGTCGAAGAATGCGTCAGCAGCGTAAGTCACCTTGGTAGCGACGGCTGGAGCCGGCTTAGCAGCGGGCGCAGCAGCAGGTGCTGGGGCAGCAGCAGGTGCTGCAGCAGCTGGAGCCGCAGCAGCGATAGCGCCGTCGCAGCCAGGAGCAGCCGTTGCAGGCGTCCAGTTGGAATCGCGCCAGCAGTACTCATTGGTGCCGTTCTTCCAGACCAGTTGGCCAGAAGCGTCTCTCCAGTTGTCAACAGTTTGTGCGCCAGCGGCGGTTGCGAGCGCTGCAGAGGCAAACAACATCGCCACTTTGTTCAGTTTCTTCATGGTTCTCCTCTTGGGGAAAAAGCCGCAGCCGCGCTGCGAATCAGGACGCTTGGAGTGACCATCACCCAAAGCGTTCAAACGATTGTGCCATACGTAACAGGGCAAAAGCGGGGGCACCCACCTGGGGGCCGTAGGACAAAACCGGAATTGCTTTGATATGTTGCGTGGTCGCTACACGGTCTTACCTCTAAAATGGTTCTCCTTCGCCGCCACCGCCGTCCCCAATGACCCAGTTTGCCAAAGAAACCCTGCCGATCAGCCTCGAAGAGGAGATGCGGCGCAGTTACCTTGATTACGCGATGAGTGTGATCGTGGGGCGGGCTCTGCCCGACGCGCGAGACGGCTTGAAGCCGGTACATCGGCGCGTGTTGTATGCCATGCACGAGATGGGCAACAACTACAACAGCAAGTACCGAAAGAGTGCTCAGGCGGTTGGCGAGACGATGGGTAAGTACCACCCCCACGGGGACTCTGCCATCTACGACACGATCGTGCGCATGGCGCAGCCATTCAGTTTGCGCCATCCGTTGATTGATGGCCAGGGCAATTTCGGCTCGGTCGATGGCGACAACGCCGCAGCCATGCGGTACACCGAAATCCGCCTGGACAAGATCGCCCACGAAATGTTGGCCGACATCGACAAAGAAACCGTCGACTTTGGCCCGAATTACGACGGTAGCTTGACTGAGCCCATCGTGCTGCCCAGCAAGTTGCCCAATCTGCTGGTCAACGGCTCATCCGGCATTGCCGTGGGCATGGCCACCAATATTCCACCCCACAATCTGAACGAGGTGGTGGACGCCTGCCTGCACATGCTGCGCAACCCGGATGTCACCATCGACGAATTGATGGAGATCATCCCGGCACCCGACTTTCCCACGGCCGGCATCATCTACGGCATCAACGGCGTCAAGGACGGATACCGCACCGGGCGCGGCCGCGTGATCATGCGCGCCAAGTGCCACTTTGAGGACATCGACAAAGGCCAGCGCCAGGCGATCATCGTTGACGAGTTGCCCTACCAGGTCAACAAGAAGACGTTGCAAGAGCGCATGGCCGAGCTGGTGCATGAGAAGAAGATCGAAGGCATCAGCCACATCCAGGACGAGTCCGACAAGTCGGGCATGCGCCTGGTGATCGAACTCAAGCGCGGCGAAGTGCCCGAGGTGGTGCTCAACAACCTGTACAAGCAGACGCAACTGCAGGACACGTTCGGCATGAACATGGTGGCGCTGATCGACGGCCAGCCCCGCCTGTGCAACCTGCGCGACCTGATCAGCGTCTTCCTGCAGCACCGCCGCGAGGTGGTCACCCGCCGCACGGTGTTCGAGCTGCGCAAGGCGCGTGATCGTGGCCATGTGCTCGAAGGCCTGGCCGTGGCCCTGGCCAACATTGATGACTTCATCGCCATCATCCGCAACGCCCCCACCCCACCGGTGGCCAAGGCCGAGCTGATGGCCCGCCCGTGGGACAGCAAGCTGGTGCGCGAGATGCTCACCCGCACGCGGGCCGACGGCGGCGTGGTCAATGCCGACGACTACCGGCCCGACGGGCTGGAAAAAGAACTTGGCATGGGCCAGGACGGCCTCTACCGCCTGTCGGAAACGCAAGCCCAGGAAATCCTGCAGATGCGACTGCAGCGCCTGACCGGCCTGGAGCAGGACAAGATCGTGGCCGAGTACAAGGAAGTCATGGCAGTCATCGAAGACCTGCTGGACATCCTGGCCAAGCCCGAGCGCGTCTCCACCATCATTGGTGACGAGCTAACCTCCATCAAGCAGGAGTTCGGCCAGCACAAGCTGGGCGCACGCCGAAGCATCGTCGAATACAGCGCACAAGACCTGTCTACCGAGGACCTGATCACTCCGACCGACATGGTCGTGACGCTCAGCCACACCGGCTACATCAAGAGCCAGCCCCTGTCCGAATACCGCGCGCAAAAACGCGGCGGACGCGGCAAACAGGCCACGGCGACCAAAGAAGACGACTGGATCGACCAGCTGTTCATCGCCAACACGCACGACTACATCCTGTGCTTCTCCAACCGGGGCCGCCTGTACTGGCTCAAGGTGTGGGAGGTGCCTGCGGGATCACGTGGTTCGCGCGGCCGCCCCATCGTCAACATGTTCCCGCTGCAGGACGGCGAAAAGATCAATGTCGTGCTGCCGCTCACAGGCGACATGCGCACCTTCCCGGCCGACCGCTATGTCTTCATGGGCACCAGCATGGGCACCGTGAAGAAGACGGCGCTGGACGAGTTCAGCAACCCGCGCAAGGGCGGCATCATTGCCGTCAACCTGGATGACGGCGACTACCTGATCGGCGCCGCCCTCACCGACGGCCAGCACGATGTGATGCTGTTCAGCGACGGCGGCAAGGCCGTGCGCTTTGACGAGAACGACGTGCGCCCCCTGGGCCGCCAGGCCCGCGGCGTGCGCGGCATGATGCTGGAAGACGGCCAGAGCGTGATCGCCATGCTGGTGGCCGAGAACGAAACCCAGAGCGTGCTCACCGCCACCGAAAACGGCTACGGCAAACGCACCAGCATCGTCGAATACACGCGCCACGGCCGTGGCACCAAGGGCATGATCGCCATCCAGCAAACAGAGCGCAACGGCAAGGTCGTGGCCGCCACGCTGGTGCATGCCGACGATGAAATCATGCTCATCACCGACAAGGGCGTGCTCGTGCGCACACGGGTCGCTGAAATCCGCGAACTGGGCCGCGCGACGCAAGGGGTCACCTTGATCGCGTTGGACGAGGGTTCCAAGCTCAGCGGTCTGCAGCGCATCGTCGAAAACGACGCCAACATGCCCGACACAGATGCGCAAGTTGACGACACCAGCCCACCTGGCGCCGATGCGCCAGACCTGCCCCCCACCGACGCTTGATGCCCCCGCCGAAGGAGCCCCATTCCACGGGGCACATTCGCTACGAAAACAATAGCTGCTTGCGCTTGTGGAATAAGCGCCACATGCCTATTTGACACTTACCCATGAATCGCCCGTACAACTTCTCCGCTGGCCCCGCTGCCATTCCTGCCGAAGTCCTGGAACAAGCCGCTGCAGAAATGCTGGACTGGCACGGCAGCGGCATGGGTGTGATGGAAATGAGCCACCGCGGCAAGGAATTCATCTCGATCTACGAGAACGCGGAGGCTGACCTGCGTGAACTGCTGGCCGTGCCGGCCCACTTCAAGATCCTGTTCATGCAGGGTGGCGGTCTGGCCGAGAACGCCATCGTGCCGCTGAACCTCTCGCGCGCCGCCACGGTGGACTTCGTGATCACCGGCAGCTGGAGCCAGAAATCGCAAAAGGAAGCACGCAAATACGCCTCCGAAGTGCGTGTGGTGGCTTCTGGCGAAGACAGCCACTTCACCACCGTGCCCGATCCGTCTACCTGGCAGCTGAGCCGCGGCGCCAGTTATGTGCACCTTTGCAGCAACGAAACCATCCACGGCATTGAGTTCCACACACTGCCCGACCTGCAGGCGCTGGGCAGCGATGCCCCCCTGGTGATTGATTTTTCGTCCCACGTGGCGTCGCGCCCGGTGGACTGGTCACGCGTTGGGCTGGCCTTTGGTGGCGCACAGAAAAACCTGGGGCCCGCCGGCCTCACGTTGGTGGTGGTGCGCGAAGACCTGTTGGGGCAGGCCCTTCCCGCCTGCCCAAGCGCTTTTGACTACAAAATCGTGGCCGAGAACCAGTCCATGTTCAACACGCCCCCCACCTGGGGTATCTACATGGCAGGCCTGACCTTTCAATGGCTCAAGCGCCAGCGCGAAGGTGCGGCCAGCGGCGTGGCCGCAATGGAACAACGCAACATGGCCAAGGCGCAGTTGTTGTACAGCGCCATTGACCAGTCCCAGTTCTACGTGAACAAGGTGGCCGTCAATGCACGGTCGCGCATGAACATTCCCTTCTTCCTGCGTGACGAATCGCGCAACGAGGCGTTCCTGGCAGGCGCCAAGGAGCGCGGGTTGCTGCAACTCAAGGGCCACAAATCGGTGGGGGGCATGCGTGCCAGTGTCTACAACGCTATGCCGCTGGCGGGCGTGCAGGCGCTGGTGGACTACATGCGAGAATTTGAGCAGAAACACGCCTGAGCCTTCAGGGAACACAGGCCTGCACTCGTTCCAGCGCCGCATCGACACATCAGCCACTCATGAACACTCCGCAAGCCTCACCCGAACTCGCCAGCCTGCGCGTGCAGATTGACAGCATTGACCAGCAACTGCTCACGCTGCTGAACCAGCGTGCTCTGGTGGCCGAACGGGTGGGCGAGATCAAAAAACGCGAAGGCACCCCTTTCTTTCGCCCCGACCGCGTGGCCCAGGTCATCGACAAGATCACCCACGCCAATCCCGGGCCGCTCAAGGGCCCGCATGTGGCTGCTATCTGGCGCGAGATCATGTCCGCCTGTCTGGCGCTCGAATCGCCCCAACGGGTTGCCGTTCTCGGCCCCGAAGGTACGTTCTGTGAACAGGCGGCGATTGAATTTTTTGGTGGCGCAGCCGACCTGATGTACTGCGCGAATTTCGACGAAGTGTTCCACTCCACCGCAGCTGGCAGCGCGCAGTACGGTGTGGTGGGCGTTGAAAACTCCACCGAAGGTGTGGTCACCCGCTCACTGGATCTGTTTCTGCACACTCCCACGCATGTGGTGGGCGAGGTAAGCCTGCTGGTTCGCCACAACCTGCTGCGCACCAGCAATTCTGCAGAAGGCATTGAGGTCGTGTTGGCGCACCCACAAGCGCTGGCTCAGTGCCAGGCCTGGTTGTCCAAGCACTTGCCACATGCTGAACGCAGGCCCGTCTCCAGCAACGCGGAAGGTGCGCGCCTGGCCACCACCAACCCCGCATGGGCTGCGTTGTCCAGCGATCGGGCGGCCACCCAGTTTGGCCTGCACATCGTCTCGCACGCCATTCAGGATGACGCCTACAACCGCACGCGGTTTGCCATCATCTGTCTGCCCCACACACTGCAAACGCCGCCACCGAGCGGCAAGGACTGCACCAGCCTGGTGGTGTCCGTGCCCAACCGTCCCGGCGCCGTGCATGACCTGCTCGTGCCGCTGAAGACCAACGGCGTCTCCATGACTCGTTTTGAATCGCGCCCGGCACGCACCGGCCAATGGGAGTACTACTTCTACATCGACCTGGATGGTCACCCCGCCCAACCACACGTCGCGCGGGCGCTGGAAGAACTGCGCAGCCTGTGCGCGTTCTACAAGGTCCTGGGGACCTACCCCGTTTCTGCGTAAGGAGCCATCGCCATGTTTGAACAATTGGGGCTGATTGGCTGCGGGCTCATGGGTGGATCGTTTGCGCTGGCCATGAAAAAAGCGGGGCTGGTCAAACGCGTGGTGGGGTACAGCAAGTCGCCTTCCACGACGGATCGCGCGCGCCAGCTTGGTGTGATTGACGTCGAGGCACCGTCCGCATTGCTCGCCGTCGCGGGTGCCGATGTGGTGCTGGTGGCCGTGCCCGTCGCGGCCACCGAAGCAACGCTCAAGGCCATCAAGCATCTGGTCACGCCCCAGATGCTCATCATGGATGTGGGCTCAACCAAGGCAGACGTGGTGCAGGCCGCGCAGCGCGCGCTGCGCGACCAGGTGGGCTCATTCGTGCCGGCACACCCGATCACGGGGCGCGAGGTCTCGGGTGTGGAACATGCCGAGGCAGATCTCTACAGTGGGCGCCAGGTCATCCTGACACCCACCGAACGCACGCTGACTGTTCAGCTGCAACGGGCCGAAACGATATGGAACGCCCTGGGCTGCCGCGTGAGCAGCATGTCGCCAGAGTCCCACGACGCCGCCTTCGCGGCTGTCAGCCACCTGCCCCACGTGCTGGCTTTTGCAATGATGAACAGCATCACAGGGCAATCACACGGCGACGAATTTCTGTCGCTGGCCGGCCCCGGGTTCCGGGACTTCACGCGCATTGCCGCCAGCGACCCCAAGATGTGGCGTGACATCCTGCTGTCCAACCGGGAAGAACTCATCGCCCAGTCCAAGCTGTTTCGCCAGGCATTGGCCAACATCGAGCAGGCCATGGAAAAAAGCCAGGCGCAGAGTCTGGAGGACATGCTCACCCTGGCCAGCGAGACCCGCGCCCACTGGCGCATGGGCGCAAAGCGGAAGTAACCCCCCCTGAGTCGCCTTCGGCGCCTTCCCCCAAGGGGACGCCACCAGTGGCCTGGCAAAGCCAGCTCCACGGTGGCACTGGCCTAGGACGCGCCAGTTGCGTCGGGCACTGGTGCAAATGGACGAAAGATACTGATGTACACCACCGAATTCCTCGATCTGCCGCCCTTGCAATCCGCTGCGGGCGAAGTCCACCTTCCAGGCTCCAAGAGCATTTCCAACCGTGTGTTGCTGCTGGCCGCGCTGAGCCACGGCACCACCATCGTGCACGATCTGCTGGCGTCAGACGACACCCGCGTCATGCTCGATGCCCTGCGCCAGATCGGCTGCAGCATCGACGAAACCGGCAACACCGTGCACATCACCGGGCTGGGTGGGCGCTCGCCCCAATCCCCAGCACAGCTCTTTTTGGGCAACGCTGGCACCGCCATGCGGCCACTCACGGCAGCGCTGGCGCTGCTCGGCGGCGAGTTTGAGCTTGCGGGCGTGCCGCGCATGCACGAGCGCCCCATCGGCGACCTGGTTGCCGCCCTGCGTCAATTGGGCTGCCAGATCGACTACCTCGGCAATGACGGCTACCCCCCCCTGCGGATTGCGCATACCCAAGGCGTTCCGCCCTTGGCATTGGCCCGGCCGATTCAGGTGCGAGGCGATGTGTCCAGCCAGTTCCTGACGGCGCTGCTCATGGCCTTGCCATTGGCGGCTGCCACGCAGGCCATCGTGATCGAGGTGGTGGGCGAGCTGATTTCCAAGCCCTACATCGCCATCACCTTGGCGCTTTTGGCGCGTTTTGGCATCGTCGTCCAGCACGACAACTGGCAACGGTTCACGATTGCGGCGGGCAGCCGTTACCAGTCGCCTGGCAGCATCCACGTCGAGGCCGACGCGTCCTCAGCTAGTTATTTCATAGCACTTGGCGCAATAGCATCAAGCGCTAGCGGCCAAAAAGGCATAAAAATTCAAGGCGTAGGCCTGGACTCGATCCAGGGGGACATTCGCTTTGTAGAGGCCGCACGCGCCATGGGTGCCATGGTCACAGGTGGCCCCAACTGGCTGCACATAGAACGTGGCGCACCCGGTGTGGGCTGGCCCCTCAAGGCCATTGACCTCGACTGCAACCACGTTCCCGATGCCGCCATGACACTGGCGGTGATGGCGCTGTATGCGCAAGGCACCACCACACTGCGCAACATTGCCAGCTGGCGGGTAAAGGAAACCGATCGCATCGCCGCCATGGCCAAAGAGCTGCGCAAACTCGGCGCCACGGTGGAGGACGGCGCCGACTTCATTCGTATCACGCCCCCCGCACAAACCGGGGACTGGAAGGCGGCCAGCATCCACACCTATGACGACCACCGCGTGGCCATGTGCTTCTCGCTGGCGGCCTTCAATCCAGCCCGGTTGCCCGTGCGCATTGAAGATCCCAAGTGCGTGGCCAAGACCTTCCCCGATTACTTCGAGATGCTGTTTTCGGTGTCCCGGGTTGCAATCGACAGCATCCCGGTGATCTGCATCGACGGCCCTACGGCCTCTGGCAAGGGCACGGTGGCTGCCGCCGTGGCGCAGCGGCTGGGCTACCGGTTTCTGGATTCGGGTGCGATTTACCGCATCACGGCCCTGGCGGCGCTGCGCGCGGGCCTCTCCATCGACACTGCCCACGAGCCACGCATCGCATCTATGGCCCAGACACTGCCCGTTCGTTTTGAAGACGGGCGAGTGTGGCTGGCCAACGACGATGTCACCGAGGCCATTCGCACCGAAGAAGCCGGCATGAACGCCTCGCGCGTGTCGGCTTTGCCCACCGTGCGCACGGCGCTGGTCGCCTTGCAACACAGCTTTCAGCAGCTGCCCGGCCTAGTGGCCGATGGCCGGGACATGGGCACCGTGATCTTTCCCAACGCCCCCTTGAAAGTCTATTTGACAGCCAGCGCCACGTGCCGCGCTGAGCGCCGTTATAAACAGTTGATTTCAAAGGGTTTTTCAGCTAGTATCGAAGACCTCCGTGCGGACCTTGAAGCACGCGATGCCCGGGACAGTACCCGCAGCGTCGCGCCTTTGAAGCCCGCGCTGGATGCTCTGGTCCTGGACAACTCCACCTTGACGATTGATGAAGCCGTCGAACAAGTGTTGGTCTGGTGGCAGGAGCGGCAGCCGTTCGCAGTCTCTGCGCAAGGCTGAGCAGTGTGGGGCCGCAAGGCTCCCAGGTCAGGCCGAAAGGCCTGGCAACAGGCCCACGCAACCCCTCTCGCGCGCCAGCGCACAGGTTGTGTGGATCAATAACCTAACCCGCGGCTCTGCCGCAAAAAACTACCGCAAGCAGCTATAAAAACAGTAGCAATAGTGCTCCTGGAATCCTGTTTGTGGCAAGGAAATACATGTCCGAATCTTTTGCCGCCCTTTTTGAAGAATCCTTGCAGCGCACGGAAATGCGCCCAGGCGAAGTCATCACCGCTGAAGTCGTGCGCGTTGAGCACAACTTCGTGGTCGTGAACGCCGGCCTCAAATCCGAAGCCTACGTGCCGCTGGAAGAGTTCAAGAACGACAAGGGCGAAGTCGAAGTCCAAGTGGGTGACTTCGTGTCGGTGGCCATTGGCTCCATCGAAAACGGCTACGGCGACACCATCCTGTCGCGCGACACCGCCAAGCGTCTGGCTTCCTGGATGAGCCTGGAAAAGGCCCTGGAATCCGGCGAATTCGTCACTGGTACGACCAGCGGCAAGGTCAAGGGCGGTCTGACCGTTCTGGTCAACGGCATCCGCGCATTCCTGCCCGGTTCGCTGATCGATACCCGTCCGATCAAGGATCTGACGCCGTACGAGAACAAGACCATGGAATTCAAGGTCATCAAGCTCGACCGCAAGCGCAACAACGTGGTGCTGAGCCGCCGCGCTGTGGTGGAAGCCTCCATGGGCGAAGAGCGCGCCAAGCTGATGGAAACCCTGAAGGAAGGCTCCATCGTTCAAGGCGTGGTCAAGAACATCACCGAATACGGTGCGTTCGTGGACCTGGGCGGTATCGACGGCCTGCTGCACATCACCGACATGGCATGGCGTCGCGTGCGTCACCCTTCCGAAGTGGTGACAGCTGGCCAGGAAATCACGGCCAAGATCCTGAAGTTCGACACCGAAAAGAACCGTGTCTCGCTGGGTCTGAAGCAAATGGGTGACGACCCATGGATGGGCGTGAACCGCCGCTACCCACAATCGACCCGCCTGTTCGGCAAGATCACGAACATTGCCGACTACGGCGCATTCGTCGAACTCGAACCCGGCATCGAAGGCCTGGTGCACGTGTCTGAAATGGACTGGACCAACAAGAACATCGCTCCCGCCAAGCTCGTGTCGCTGGGTGACGAAGTCGAAGTCATGGTCCTCGAAATCGACGAAGACAAGCGCCGTATCAGCCTGGGCATGAAGCAGTGCAAGGCCAACCCATGGCAAGAATTCGCCCAGGAAACCAAGCGCGGCGACCGCGTGAAGGGCCCTATCAAGTCGATCACCGACTTCGGCGTGTTCGTGGGCCTGGCTGCCGGTATCGACGGCCTGGTGCACCTGTCCGACCTCTCGTGGAACGAAGCCGGTGAAGCCGCTGTTCGCAACTACAAGAAGGGCCAGGAAGTCGAAGCCATCGTGTTGGCTGTGGACGTGGACCGCGAACGCATCTCGCTGGGCATCAAGCAGTTGGATGGCGACCCATTCACGACCTTCGTGACCGTGAACGACAAGGGCCAGACGGTGACCGGCAAGGTCAAGACCGTGGACGCCCGTGGCGCTGAAATCGACCTCGGCGAAGACATCGTGGGCTACCTGCGCGCTTCGGAAATCTCCCGCGACCGCGTGGAAGATGCCCGCAACGTGCTCAAGGAAGGCGACGAAGTCACTGCTGTGGTGGTCAATGTGGATCGCAAGACCCGCAACATCCAGTTGTCGATCAAGCAAAAGGACATGATCGACGAACAAGGCGCCATGGCCAACCTGAGCCAACAATCGAGCCGCGAAAGTGCCGGCACGACCAGCCTGGGCGCCCTGCTGCGCGCCAAGCTGGACAATTCCGAAAAGTAAAGCACTGACCCGTTAAACGGTCAGACAGCGGGCGCCTTGTGCGCCCGCTCTTCTTTTAGCAAGCCGCCTATGCCCCAAGACTCCATGACCCGCTCAGACCTCGTTGAAGAACTGGCCGCGCGCTTTGGCCAGCTCACGCACCGCGATGCCGAATACGCCGTAAAGACCATTCTGGACGCCGTAGGCGACGCACTGGTGCGCGGGCACCGCATCGAGATCCGGGGCTTTGGCAGCTTCTCGGTCAACCACCGCCCTCCCCGCATGGGCCGCAATCCGCGCAGCGGCGAAGCCGTGGCCATTCCGGAAAAACGTGTGCCCCACTTCAAGCCCGGCAAGGCCTTGCGTGAAGCAGTCGACAAGCGCACCGCCGAAATGGAAATCACCACCGAATCCATAGTGGCAGGTGAATCAAATTTGATAGCTAAAAGCGCTTGATAATCAAGCGCCAGCAGCCGATTGGCCGCAGATTTACCGGCTCACAAGCCTGCACGGGCCTGCACACCTCTTAGAATCGCCCCACCACCGGGGAGCCTGATGAAATACCTCCTGTGGCTGCTTAAGGCAGCCATTTTTTTTACGCTGTTCGCTTTTGCTCTGAACAACCAGCAAGACGCCACCGTGCATTTTTTCTTCGGCACGCAATGGCGCGCGCCCCTGGTGCTGGTCGTTTTGACGGCATTTTCAGCCGGCCTGGTCGTGGGCGTGCTCGGCATGGTGCCGCGCTGGTGGCGCCACCGTACAGCAGCCCGCCGCGCCCAAGCCTCCGCGCCCGCAAGCACGCCGTTGCCCACGCAGACGTCCACCGTTGCCGACAGCAACGCCGTCACCCCTCCCCCTCCAGACCTGCCTTCAATTCATGGAATTTGACCTGACCTGGATTCTTCTGGGCCTGCCCGTGGCGTTTGTGCTCGGCTGGGTCGCTTCACGGTTTGACCTGCGCCAGTTGCGTGCCGAAAACCGCAGCGCCCCCAAGGCTTACTTCAAGGGGCTGAACTTCCTGCTCAACGAGCAACAGGACCAGGCCATCGACGCGTTCATCGAGGCCGTGCAGAAGGACCCGGATACGTCCGAGCTGCACTTTGCATTGGGCAACCTTTTTCGCCGCCGGGGCGAATACGACCGCGCGGTGCGTGTGCACGAACACCTGCTCTCGCGCGGCGATCTGAGCCGCACCGACCGCGAGCGCGCCCAGCACGCGCTGGCACTCGACTTCCTCAAGGCCGGCCTTCTCGATCGTGCCGAAGACGCCTTGCACCGCCTGGAAGGCACGCCGTTCGAGGCGCAGGCCCGTCTGGCGCTGCTGGCCATCTACGAACGCTCACGCGACTGGCCCCATGCAACAGCCATCGCCCGCAAGATGCACGATGCCGACCAGGGCGACTTCAGCACCCGCCAGGCGCACTACCTGTGCGAACAAGCCCTTGCGCTGACCGGACACGGCGAGCTGCCCGCCGCCCAGGCGCTGCTGGAACAAGCCGTGGCTGCGGCCCCCGAGGCCGCGCGTGCGCGCATTGAAATGGCACGGCTGCAGCGCCTGATGGGGCAACCTGCGGCAGTGCTCACCACGCTCAAGACGCTGGGCGAACGCACTCCCGCCGCGCTGCCACTGGCTGCCCCGCTGATGGTAGAGGCCGCCGTCGCTACCGGGCGCGTGCCCGAGGTGCAGACGCTGCTGCAGGCGCACTACACGCTGACACCGTCGCTGGATGTACTTGAAAGCCTGGTGGGTATCGAGTCTGCCAACGAAGCAACACGTGGCACAGCACGCCAGCGTTATGTGCAGCATCTGGACAAGGAAGCTTCGCTGGTGGCTGCCACCAAGTGGCTCGCAGCCGAAAAACTGGAGCACGAAGAGTTTCACCCGCAAATCCAGCGGGCGCTGGAACAAGCGGCAAAGCCGCTCACACGCTACCGCTGCGCCGCCTGTGGGTTTGAGGCCCGCCAGCACTTCTGGCAATGCCCGGGTTGCCAGACGTGGGACAGCTACCCCGCGCGGCGTGTCGAGGAGCTCTGACACGGCCCGAATCTGTCCCCGCTCTGCCACAAGGAACCCCGCCATGCTGAAAAGCCTGCTGACCCTCATCGCCCTGCTGTTTGCTGCCGCATCGTTCGCAGCCGTTGATGTGAACACCGCCACCGAGGCTGAACTCGATGGCATTAAAGGCATTGGGCCAGGCCTGTCGAGCAAAATTCTGGCGGAACGCAAAAACGGTGAATTCCGCGACTGGAACGATTTCATTGGGCGCGTGAGTGGCGTAGGCAACACGTCTGCCGCCAACTTCTCCAAGGAAGGTCTCACGGTAAGCGGCAAGAAATACACGGCAGCGGCCGCCGCGAAGGCCCGGGCGCGAGACACCCAACAAAGCGGGACCTCGGCAGAGGGCAAGACGGGACACAGCGCCACCACAGGTGCTGGCGCAGTACCCGCCACGCCCACCGCCACAGCGACCCAGCCGGCCAGCGACGCCAGCGCTAGCAAAAAATAAGCACGGCTCACAGACTGCAAGCCCGCTTCGGCGGGCTTTGTTGTTTGTGTCACCGATGACGCCCGGCGCAATACGACGCCAATGTTCGGGCAGGGTTTTTAGGTGCTCCCCCTAGAATTGGTAACGCATGCCCCTTATCACGCTCATCCTCCTCCCTTTTATCGGCAGTCTGCTGGCGGCGGTGTTACCTGCCAACGCCCGCAATACCGAGTCCACATTGGCGGGGCTGATTGCGCTGTTTTGCACCGTTCAGACGGCGCTGTGTTTTCCAGACATCGCTGATGGCGGCGTGTTGCGCCAGGAAATTGTCTGGTTGCCCGCGCTGGGCCTGAACCTTGTCATCCGCATGGATGGTTTCGCGTGGATGTTTTGCATGCTGGTGCTGGGCGTAGGCAGCCTGGTGGTGCTGTACGCGCGCTACTACATGTCGGCTGCCGACCCGGTGCCGCGCTTTTTTTCATTTTTCCTCGCCTTCATGGGGGCGATGACCGGGGTGGTTCTGTCGGGCAACCTCATCCAGATTGCTTTCTTCTGGGAGCTGACCAGCCTGTTTTCCTTCTTGCTGATCGGCTATTGGCACCACCTCAAGGATGCCCGGCGCGGCGCGCGCATGGCTCTCACGGTGACGGGCACGGGTGGCTTGGCCATGTTCGCGGGCATGCTGGTGCTGGGGCACATCGTGGGCAGCTACGACCTGGACCATGTGCTGGCCGCAGGCCAACTCATCAAGGACCATGCGCTCTACAACACGGCGCTGGTGTTGATACTGCTGGGGGCGCTCACCAAAAGCGCCCAGTTTCCCTTTCATTTCTGGCTGCCACACGCCATGGCAGCGCCCACACCGGTCTCGGCCTACCTGCACTCGGCCACCATGGTCAAGGCGGGGGTTTTTTTATTGGCGCGCCTGTGGCCGGCCCTGGCAGGCACAGAGCAGTGGTTCTGGCTGGTGGGTGGCGCGGGCCTTGCCACGTTGCTGGTGGGTGGTTATGCGGCCATGTTCCAAAACGATCTCAAGGGCCTGCTGGCGTATTCAACCATCTCGCACCTGGGGCTGATCACCCTGCTGCTGGGCCTGAACAGCCCGCTGGCCGCCGTGGCCGCCGTTTTCCACATCATGAACCACGCCACGTTCAAGGCCTCGCTTTTCATGGCGGTCGGCATCGTGGACCATGAAAGCGGCACGCGCGACATCACGCGCCTGTCGGGGCTGCGGCACATGATGCCCGTCACCGCCACGCTGGCCATGGTGGCCAGTGCGGCCATGGCGGGCGTGCCGCTGCTCAATGGCTTCTTGTCCAAAGAAATGTTCTTTGCCGAGACGGTGTATGTGAACGCCACGCCCCTGCTCGACTGGCTGCTTCCCGTGGCTGCGACCATCGCTGGCATCTTCAGCGTGGCCTACTCCCTGCGTTTCACGGTGGACGTGTTCTTTGGCGCCCCGGCCACCGACCTGCCTCGAACGCCCCATGAACCTCCCCACTGGATGCGGGTGCCGGTGGAGCTGCTGGTGCTGGCGTGCCTGGTGGTCGGTGTGTTGCCTGCATGGTCGGTAGGCGCATACCTGGCAGCGGCCGCGCGACCCGTGGTGGGTGGCGAGCTTCCCGTCTACAGCCTGGCCGTGTGGCACGGGTTCAACACCCCCTTCGTAATGAGCCTGGTGGCCCTGGGCGGCGGCATTGCGCTGTATACGCTGCTGCGTCGGCAACGCAACAAGGGGGTTGTGGATGCGCCCCCTTTGATGCATCACGTGAGCGGCCAGCGCATTTTTGAACGCACACTGGCCGCTCTCACGCAGGCCGGGCGCCATGGCCGCCGCGCGCTGGGCACCACACGATTGCAATGGCAGATGTTGTGGCTGGTGTGTGCGGCGCTGTTGGCCGGCATATTGCCCTTGTGGGCACGGGGCCTGCCGGTGGGTGACCGCGTGCAGCTGCCCTTGTCACCATCGTTTGCGCTGTTGTGGCTGCTTGGCGCGGTCTGCGCCGTAGCCGCCGCCTGGCAAGCCAAATACCACCGGCTGGCCGCGCTGACCCTGCTGGGCGGCTCCGGCCTGTGCGTGTGCCTAACGTTTTTGTGGTTCTCGGCGCCCGACCTTGCTCTCACGCAGATCGTGGTCGAAGCGGTCACTACCATCCTGATTCTTCTGGGTTTGCGCTGGCTGCCCCGGCGCGACGAAAGCCTGCGAGTCCCCACCCTCGCCGAAGAGCGGCGCACCCAACTGCGCCGCTACCGCGATCTGGCCCTGGCACTGGTCGCTGGTGGGGGCATGGCGCTGCTGTCATTTGCCATGATGAGCCGCCCCTTCCCTGACAGCACCTCGACGTTTTTTCTGGAGCACGCGCTCACGGGAGGCGGGGGCACCAATGTCGTCAACGTGATGCTGGTGGACTTCCGCGGCTTTGACACCTTTGGCGAGATCGTGGTGCTGGGCATCGTGGCCCTGACGGTGTATGCCCTGCTGCGGCGATTTCGTCCGGCGCGCGAAGTGATGGACCTGCCGCCCCAGCAGCGCGCGCTGCCTGCCGATGTGCACACCGATCTGGCCAACCCACGCCAGACCGCAGACACCGCCGTGGGCTACCTGATGGTGCCGGCCGTGCTGGTGCGGCTGCTGCTGCCATTCGCCACGCTGGTGGCGGCCTACCTTTTCATGCGAGGGCACAACGAACCGGGCGGCGGGTTTGTGGCCGGGCTGGTGTTCTCTGTGGCGCTGCTGCTGCAGTACATCGTTTCGGGCACCTCGTGGGTAGAGGCCCACTTGCCTTTGTATCCGCGCCGCTGGATTGGTGTCGGCCTG
This sequence comes from Acidovorax radicis, assembly GCF_020510705.1. Classification (NCBI taxonomy): domain Bacteria; kingdom Pseudomonadati; phylum Pseudomonadota; class Betaproteobacteria; order Burkholderiales; family Comamonadaceae; genus Acidovorax; species Acidovorax radicis. The sequence goes on along the minus strand of NZ_CP075184.1, from coordinate 2,316,357 downwards.
CTGGTTGCGCTGGCCACCGGGCTCGGGGCACTGTTCTGGGGATATCCATTCCTTACCAGCCACACCGCCCATTTTGATCTGCCGTGGGTCGGAGAGGTCCACGTTGCAAGCGCCATGTTTTTTGACATCGGCGTGTTCACGCTGGTGGTGGGCTCGACCATGCTCATCCTCACCGGCATCGCCCACCAGTCGGTGCGCAGCCGCCGCTACAGCACACGCGTTGCCGATGAGACGCAGGCGGCGGCCGCTGCGCAGGGAGAAAGCCCATGGAACTGATTTTGGCCCTGGCCATCGGCCTGCTCACCGGCTCGGGCGTGTGGCTGCTGCTGCGCCCGCGCACGTTCCAGATCATCATGGGGCTGTCGCTGCTGTCGTATGCCGTCAACCTGTTCATCTTCAGCATGGGCCGCCTGGGCCTGGCCATTGACAAGGAACCCGTGCTGCAACAGGGCCTGCCCCAGAACCTGGCGCACTATGCCGACCCCATGCCGCAGGCCCTCACCCTGACCGCCATCGTGATCGGGTTTGCGATGACCGCATTGTTCCTGGTGGTGCTGCTGGCCTCGCGCGGCATGGCAGGCACCGACCACGTGGATGGCACACACGCCAAGGATGCGCAGGAGATGCAGTGATCACGAACACCCCCCTGAGCGGCTTCGCCGCCTCCCTCCGCTCTCGCAGCGCTACGCGCTGCGGGCGGGGGGACGCAGCCCTCGCGGCGGGGCGGCCCTTGCTTGGCTGCTCTCGCCTAGATCGCGCCTGTTTTACGCGTAGCGCTAGGCAACTGACATGACATCCGTGGGATTCATCCTGGAGCGGCTTATGCCGCATTTGATCCTGGCGCCCATCGCGTTGCCATTGCTGACGGCAGGGCTCATGCTGCTGCTGCGCGAGGAACGCCAGCGCACCAAGGTCGCGCTCAACATCGCGGCGACGTTTGTCGGGCTGGTGGTGGCCGTGCTGCTGCTGGTCCAGGCCAAGGACCCCGGCGTGCAAACCAGTCTGGGCGTCTACCTGCCAGGCAACTGGCCCGCGCCGTTTGGCATCGTGCTGGCCATCGACCGGCTCTCGGCCATGATGCTGGTGCTGTGCAGCACCGTGGCCCTGGCGTCGGTGGTGTTTTCGGCGGCACGCTGGCACCGCGCGGGTGTGCACTTTCACCCGTTGTTCCAGTTCCAGCTCATGGGGCTGGCCGGTGCCTTCCTCACGGCCGATCTGTTCAATCTGTTCGTGTTTTTTGAAATCATGCTGGCGGCCTCTTACGGTCTGCTGCTGCATGGCTCGGGGCGACAGCGCGTGGCCGCGGGCATGCATTACATCGCCATCAATCTGGCGGCTTCATCGCTGTTTCTGATCGGTGTGTCGATGCTGTATGGCATCACTGGCACGCTGAACATGGCCGACCTGGCGCGGAGCATCGCTGGCGTGGCGGTGGCAGACCGGGGCCTGCTGCATGCGGCGGCCGCCATCCTGGCCGTGGCGTTTCTCATCAAGGCGGCCGTGTGGCCACTGAACTTCTGGCTGGTGCCGGCCTACAGCGCCGCCACCGCGCCGGTGGGCGCACTGTTTGCCCTCATGACCAAGGTGGGCGTGTACACCGTGCTGCGCCTGTGGACGCTGATCTTTGGCGCCGAGGCGGGCGAGTCGGCGCAGTTTGGCAGCCAGTGGCTCATGGGCGCAGGCATGGTGACGATGGCGTTTGGCGCCATCGGCATGCTGGGCTCACAGCGGCTGGGGCACCTGGCGGGGTACGCGGCCATACTGTCTTCGGGCACGCTGCTGGCGGCCACGGGCTTTGGGCAGACCCTACTCACCGCTGGTTTGCTGTATTACATGATCGGTTCCACGCTGGCGGTAAGCGCGCTGTTCCTGCTCACCGACCTGATCGACCGCTGGCGCAACCATGGCTCCAACCTGGCGCCTCATGAGCAGGCTGACGATGCACCATTCCTCTCTGCCGACCTCGTGCCCAACGAACGCATGAGCCTCGACGACGCGGACGATGCCCCTATCGGCCAGGTGATCCCGGCAGCGGCCGCCTTTTTGGGGCTGGCATTCATGGCCTGCACACTCATCATCACCGGCTTGCCGCCGCTGCCGGGTTTTGTCGGCAAATTCGCCATGATTCACGCGGTACTCAACCCGCTCGGGCTGGGCGCGTCGAACGGATTTCAGCCGGGCACGGCGGGCTGGGCGCTGGTGGCTCTGCTCGTGGGTTCGGGCTTGCTCGCCCTGCTGGCGCTCACACGGGCGGGAGTTCGCCATTTCTGGGCGGCGCACGACCGGACATCGCCGAAGCTGCTGGTACTTGAAGGCATGCCCATCGCCCTGCTGCTTGTGGCCTGCATCGCCTTGGTGTGGCATGCGGGTGCCGTGATGCGCTACACGCAGGCCACCGCAGATGCACTGCACGCGCCCGCCGTCTATATACGCGCCGTGATGACCGCCGCTCCCGTGGCCAACCCGCCCCGGCAGGGTGCACCCCAAACAGGCACCCCCACAAGCACTGGGAGCAGCGCGCCATGAAACCCTCCGACACGCCGATCGAAGCAACATCGCCCCACGCTGCGTCCGACGACAGGTTCGGTGGCAGTGCTGGCGCGGCCCTCGCCGTGGCGTCCGCTGCGCCGCGCCCAACCGCCCCACGGCAGGCGCCGCTCAAGCGCCTGGTGCCTGCGCCCCTGCTGTCGTTCGCGCTGCTGGGCCTGTGGCTGCTGCTCAACCGCTCTTTGAGCGCGGGCCACATCGTGCTGGGCGCCGTGCTGGGCCTGGCCATACCGCTGCTCACCGCCGGGCTGCGACCGTTGCCTGTGCGGGTTCGCAAACCCGGCGCGGTGTTGCGGCTGGCGCTCACCGTGGTGGCGGACACCACACGCTCCAACATCGCCGTGGCGCGCCTGTTGCTGGCACCGGGCAGCCGGCGCCACCCTCCGGGTTTTGTCCATGTGCCGCTGGATGTGCGCGACCCCAATGCCCTCGCAGTATTGGCGATGATTGTGTGCCTGACACCCGGTAGCGCCTGGGCCGAACTGTCGGTGGACCGCAGCATGCTGCTGGTGCATCTGCTGGAGCTCGATGATGCGGCTGCCGTCGTCGCCGATATCAAACACCGCTATGAACGCCCCCTCATGGAGATTTTTGAATGACCCCCATCCTCGACTGGGCCTTGCCTGCGGCGCTGCTCATGCTGGCGCTGGCCATGGGATGCGCGCTGATTCGCCTGCTCAAAGGCCCGTCGGCACAAGACCGCGTGCTGGCGCTGGACTGCATGTATCTGAGCGGCATGCTCATGATGCTGGTGCTGGGCCTGCTGTATGGCAGCAAAAACTACTTCGAGGCGGCGCTGCTGCTGGCGCTTTTCAGTTTTGTGGGCTCGATGGCCATGGCCAAATTTTTGCTGCGCGGCGAGGTCATCGAATGACCGGCGCCGCCGCACTGCCCTTGTGGCTGGAGGCCATCATTGCCGTGCTGGTGCTGGCTGGCGCGGGCTTGGCGCTTTTGGGCTCCATCGGGCTGCTGCGGCTGCACACGTTTTTTGAGCGTGCGCATGCCCCCACCATCATCGCCACCCTGGGCTGCTGGCTGATCATGCACGCCACCGTGATCTATTTTTCGGTGGTGGATGGGGCGCTCGCGTTGCACGCCTTGCTCATTGCCGTGTTCGTGGCGATCACGGCGCCAGTCATGTCGGTTTTTCTGATGCGCGCCGCCCTGTTCCGCGCGCGCCAGGCCGGGCAGGACGTGCCCCCCAGCCTGAACCCGAGCGGGCCCACACTGGAATCACCCGAAGATTCCTGATTTAATAGCTGCTAGCGCTTATGGATAAAGCGCTAGCGGCCATTTTCATCATTATTTCTGGCCTGCCGCGCCAAACCCGCCACCGCCCGGCGTGTGGATCTCGAACACATCGCCCGGCAGCATCTCGGCCTGGCCAATGTGGTCCAGCAGCTCCACCCGGCCATCGCTGCGCACCACCTTATTGATGCCCACGGCACCGGCCTTGCCGCCGGCCATACCAAAGGCGCCATGGTGGCGACCGTTCGACAAGATGCTGGCCGTCATGGGCTCCAGAAAACGCACGCGGCGGATGCCGCCATCGCCGCCCTTCCACTGCCCGGCCCCGCCTGAGCCCTTGCGGATCTCGTAGCCCTCCAGCCGCACCGGAAAGCGGAACTCCAGGATCTCGGGATCGGTCAGGCGCGAGTTGGTCATGTGGCACTGCACCACGCTCGTGCCCGCAAACCCGCCCGCGAGCTGCCCCGTGGCATCCCACACGCCGCCCGCACCACTGCCACCCGAGATGGTCTCGTAGTACTGGTAGCGCGTGCTGCCAAAGGTGAAGTTGTTCATGGTGCACTGCCCCGCCGCCATCAAACCGAGCGCGCCGTACAGCGCATTGGTGATGCAGGTGGAGGTCTCCACATTGCCCGCCACCACCGACGCTGGCGGGTTGGGGTTGAGCATGCTGCCGGGCGGGATGATGACCTTGAGCGGCTTTAGGCACCCCGCGTTCAGCGGAATGTCATCGTCCACCAGCGTGCGGAACACATACAGCACCGCCGCCATGCACACCGCTGTGGGCGCGTTGAAGTTGTTGGTTTGCTGCGGGCTGGTGCCGGTGAAGTCGATGGTGGCGCTGCGGTTCGCTGCATCCACCTTCACCGCGACGCTGATCTGTGCGCCGTTGTCGAGCGGCAGAGTGAATGCACCGTCCTTCAGGCGGGTGATCACGCGGCGCACCGATTCTTCCGCGTTGTCCTGCACATGGCGCATGTAGGCCTGAACGACGTCAAGCCCAAATTCGGCCACCATGCGGCGCAGCTCCTGCTGGCCCTTCTCATTCGCTGCGATCTGCGCGCGCAAATCGGCCATGTTCTGCTGCGGGTTGCGGGATGGGTACTCACCGCTTTCGAGCAGCGCAATCATCTCCGCCTCACGCAGCACGCCGCGCTCCACCAGCTTCACGTTGTTGATCTGCACGCCCTCTTCTTCAATGCGCGTGGAGAACGGTGGCATCGAGCCCGGTGTGGTGCCACCCACGTCGGCATGGTGGCCCCGGCTGCCCACATAAAACGTAGGCTCGGCCTCGTCAGACACATACACCGGCGTGATGACCGTGATGTCGGGCAGGTGGGTGCCGCCATGGTACGGGTCGTTGAGCACGTACACATCGCCTGGCTGCATCTTGCCCGCATTCTCGCGGACCACGGTCTTGATGCTCTCGCCCATCGAGCCCAGGTGCACGGGCATGTGGGGTGCGTTGGCAATCAGGTTGCCTTCGGCATCGAACAGCGCGCAGCTGAAGTCCAGCCGCTCCTTGATATTCACCGAGTACGCGGTGTTCTGCAGCTGCAGCCCCATTTGCTCGGCGATGTTCATGAACAGGTTGTTGAACACTTCGAGCAGCACCGGGTCCACCGTGGTGCCCACAGCATGCTGCACGGCGCGCGCCACGCGGCGGTTGAGCAGCAGGTGGTCCAGGTCGGTCAGCTCGGCCTCCCAGCCGGGCTCCACGATGGTGGTGGCGTTCTTTTCGGCAATGATGGCGGGGCCGGGAATCACGTCGCCGGGGCGCAAGTCTTCACGCACCACCAGCGCGGCATCGTGCCAGGCGGCCACACCATCTACGCCACCGGTGTACATGCGCACGGTGCTGCGGCGCGGCACCTCGCGTGCAGGCGGCAGCGCGTGGCGCGGTTCCACAGGCGCATCCCCAGGCACCACGGCCTCGACGGATACCGCCTCCACCACCAGGCCCTTGCCCTGCATGAGGAAGGCAAAACGCTGGCGGTACGCGTTCTCGAACGCGGCGGTGATCTCGGGCATCGACCCGAACGGAACGATGAGCGCCGAGTCGCTGCCCTCGTAGCGCACGTGCACGCGGCGGTGCACCACGGCTGTGCCCACGCCCACCTGCTGGCGCTCCAGCTCGGTGCGTGCGGTGGTGGCCAGTTGCTCCAGCGAGGCTGCGATGCCGGCCAGCGCATCGGGCACCAGCTTGGCCTCTACCGCCTGCTCGCGGATCACGTTCTGGTCGGCCAGGCCCATGCCATAGGCGCTGAGCACACCCGCGAGCGGGTGCACAAACACGCGCGTCATGCCCAACGCATCGGCCACCAGGCAGGCATGCTGGCCGCCCGCGCCGCCAAAACACTGCAGCGTGTAGCGCGTCACGTCATAGCCGCGCGCCACGCTGATCTTCTTGATGGCATTGGCCATCTGCTGCACGGCGATCTGGATGAAGCCGTGGGCCACGTCCTCGCCCGTGCGGCCGGTCTGCTGTGCAAGGTCTGCAAACTTCTGCGCCACCGCATCGCCATCCAGCGTCTCGTTGGCGCCGTGGCCAAACACCTTGGGGAAATGCGCGGGCTGGATCTTGCCCACCATCACGTTCGCATCCGTCACAGCCAGCGGGCCGCCCCGGCGGTAGCTGGCGGGACCAGGATTGGCCCCCGCGCTCTCGGGGCCGACGCGAAAGCGTGCGCCGTCAAAACCGAGGATGGAGCCGCCGCCCGCCGCCACGGTGTGGATGCTCATCATGGGCGCGCGCATGCGCACGCCCGCCACCTGGGTCTCGAACTCGCGCTCGAACTCGCCCGCGTAGTGGCTCACGTCGGTGCTGGTGCCGCCCATGTCAAAACCAATGACCTTGTCGTGGCCCGCGAGGCCCGCAGTGCGTGCCATGCCGACGATGCCGCCTGCGGGGCCAGAGAGGATCGCGTCCTTGCCCTGGAACACCTGCGCATCCGTGAGGCCGCCCGACGACTGCATGAAGAACAGCTTGACGCCCGGCATCTCGCTGGCCACCTGGCTCACATAGCGGCGCAGGATGGGCGAGAGATACGCATCCACCACCGTGGTGTCGCCCCGGCTCACCAGCTTCATCATCGGGCTGGTGGCGTGTGATGCACTCACCTGCGTAAAACCCACCTCGCGCGCGATGCGGGCCGCCGCCTCTTCATGCGCGGCGTAGCGGTAGCCATGCATGAACACAATGGCCGCGCTGCGCAGGCCGGCGTCGTAGGCGGCCCACAGGCGCTCTTTCAGGTGCGCCTCGTCCAGCGGCTCGATCACGTCGCCATGCGCGCCCATGCGCTCCTGCGCCTCGATCACACGTTCGTACAACAGCTCGGGCAGCACGATGTGGCGGTCAAAAATGCGCGGGCGGTTCTGGTACGCAATGCGCAATGCGTCCTTGAAGCCCTTGGTGGTGATGAGCAGCGTGGGCTCGCCCTTGCGCTCCAGCAGCGCGTTGGTGGCCACGGTGGTGCCCATCTTCACGCACTCCACCAGCTCGGGCGTCACGGCCTCGCCGGGCTTCAGACCCAGCAGGTGGCGAATGCCGGCCACTGCGGCGTCCTTGTACTGCTCGGGGTTCTCGGACAACAGCTTGTGGGTGACCAGGCTGAAAGATCCGTCTGGATGGGGCCGCTTGCCCACCACGTCGGTAAAGGTGCCCCCTCGATCGATCCAGAACTGCCAGCGGGACAAAGAGGATGGTTGATTGGACATATAAATGCTATTTAATTTATAGCTACTACCGCTTTATGGATAAGCGCCAGAGCCATTTTTATTCAAAATTTAAGGAAACGGGGGCGGCAGCGGTCACAACGAAGCCGCAGAGCGCGCAGCCTGGTCATACATGCCCGAGAGCACACGCAGCAAACGGGCCAGTTCGCCGATGTCGCGGTTCAGCGCATCGTCGGCATTCAACGCATTGATCAGGCAACTTTCACGAATCTCGCGGTAGCGCTGCACGTAAGCGCGGCCCGAGTCGGTGGCGGCATAGGTGACATCCTTACCATTCTTTTGCGAAGCCACCACGCCCAGGGTCTGCAGCTTCTTGAGCGAGTAGTTCACCAGGTGCGTGTCTTCCACATTCATGATGAAGCAGATGTCCGCAAGGCGCTTGTCGCGTGCGCGGTGGGACACATGGTGCAACACCACCACGTCGAGCGGTGTCAGGTCCTTGAGCCCCGCAGCGGCCATGCAGTGCACCACCCAGCGATGAAACGCATTGCCCGCGACGATGAGGCCAAACTCGAACTCGCTCAGCTCTGCGCTCTGGGCTGAGACAAGGTGCGCCGATGAAACGATGGAGAGCGCTTCGGTGGCTGGCTTAACGGAGATGTTCATGGCGAGGATTCCGACCGGACACAAAGCTGGCACGGGATGTGCAAGCGGATATTATGGTGCCGCTTTGATGGTAATTTGTTGATAATTTGTCGACACTGTGGCAAACACCTAGATGAACAGAGAACTCCGTCCAGTACATTGGTCACCCTGCGTTGGCTTCACCCCATCGAGCACGGCTGGTGAGCAGCAGCTTTTATCGAGCGGCGACTTCCATCGCCCTGCGGCTCGCCTTCAACGCACATGAATTGATGCTTCTCTCCTTCCTTCCACGATGACAATCAGTCCCGAATCGGCGACAACGCCGCTGCTTTCCGTGCGGTCTCTTTCCGTGGAATTCAACGTGCCCGGCGGTCGCTTCAAGGCCGTGGACGGGGTCAGTTTTGATGTACACGCTGGCCGCACACTCGCCATCGTGGGGGAGTCGGGCTCGGGTAAATCCGTGACCTCGCAGGCCATCATGCGGCTCACCGACTATTCGGGTGGTCACATCACCCATGGACAGGTGATGTTCCAGTCGCCCAGCAGCGGCGCGTTGGACCTCACGGGCGCAGACGACGACACATTGCGGCGCATCCGTGGCAATCAAATCGCCATGATTTTCCAGGAGCCGATGACCTCGCTGAACCCAGTGTTCACCATCGGCAACCAGATCGCAGAAGCGCTCATCCTGCACCAGGGCATGAGCCCGGCGCAGGCACGGGCGCAAACCCTGGTCCTCTTGCAAAAGGTGCGCCTACCAGACGCCGACCGTCTGGCAGATAGCTATCCGCATTCGCTGTCGGGCGGCATGCGCCAGCGCGTGATGATTGCCATGGCCTTGTCGTGCCAGCCGTCGCTGCTGATTGCCGACGAGCCCACCACGGCCCTTGACGTCACGATTCAAGCGCAGATTTTGAACATCATCCGTGAACTGCAGCGCGACCTGAATACCGCCGTCATGTTCATTACGCACGACATGGGTGTCGTGGCACAGATGGCCGACGATGTGGTGGTGATGTGGCGAGGCAGCCAGGTCGAGCAAGGCCCCGTCGCGCAAATTTTTCAAAACCCCCAGCACCCCTACACGCGCGCCTTGCTCTCGGCCGTGCCCAAGCTGGGCAGCATGCAAGGCCAGCCCCTGCCCCAGCGCACACCGCTGATCGTGCTGGATGGCGACACGCCGCGCGAAGTGGGCACCACACAAGTTCAAGACACGGTCGATGCCGCCACCACCTTGCTCAGCGTTGACAAGCTGACGACCCGTTTTGACGTAGGCCACTCGCTGCTGGGCCGCGTGACCCACCGTGTGCACGCCGTCGAACAAGTGAGCCTGGAGATCCACCCCGGTGAAACCCTGGCGCTGGTGGGCGAGTCCGGGAGTGGGAAATCCACGATTGGCAAAACCTTGCAACAGCTCGTCCCCTCCAGCAGTGGCACGGTGCGGTTCAACGGCCAGGACGTTCAAAGCCTGGATGCAGCAGGCCGCCAGCGCATCAAGCAAGAAATCCAGTACATCTTCCAGGACCCCTTTGCGGCGCTGGACCCGCGCAAGACCATCGGCTTCAGCATTGCCGAACCCATACACACCCACCGCCTGCTGACCGACAAAGAGGCCGTGCAAAAGCGTCTGACCGAGTTGCTGCGCGATGTAGGCCTGAACACCGAACACCTGCACCGCTACCCGCACGAGCTGTCTGGCGGCCAGCGCCAGCGCGTGTGTATTGCCCGCGCCCTGGCCTGCAACCCCCAGCTCATCATTGCCGACGAGTCGGTGTCAGCGCTTGACGTATCGATTCAGGCGCAGATCATTGACCTGTTGATGGAACTGCAAGCCCGGCTCAAACTGTCTTACCTGTTCATCACCCACGACATGGCCGTGGTCGAAAAAATCAGCCACCGCGTGGCTGTGATGTACCTGGGGCAGATTGTCGAAATCGGCAGCCGCCAGGACATTTTTGAAAACCCGCAGCACCCCTATACCAAGAAGCTGCTGGCCGCCGTGCCGATCGCCGAGCCGGGGCGCACCATTGATGCCCGCCTGATTGAAGGCGAGATCCCCAGCCCCGTGCGCAAGGTAGGCAATGAGCCGACGATTCTGCGTTTTCGCGAGGTGGCGCCAGGCCATCGCGTTGCGCTGGTCGCCACCGCCTGAAGCGACCCCAAGGCCCACCGACCTAGAGCCAGTTCATTGATTGGTTAGTTCGTTAAGTTCGTTAATCAGTTAGTTAGTCATTCCGTCAGTTCAAAAGCAAAAAGTCAGCCGCTCCACGACCGTCACCCACTCACTTCCAGGATGCACACCATGAAACTGAAAACCCTCGTTGCCGCCACCAGCTTCGCGCTTGCCAGCGTTCTGACCACAGGCGCCCATGCCGCCGGCACGCTGAACGTCGCCATCCACCAGGACCCGGGCAACTGGGACCCGATCGCGACCTTCCTGGTGTCCTGGGGCGCCGTGGGCAGCCAGGTGTTTGATGGCCTGATCATGCGCACCCCTGACATGAAACTGGTGCCGGGCCTGGCCACCAAGTGGGAGTTTTTGGACAACAACACCAAGCTGCGCTTCACGCTGCGCGAAGGTGTCAAGTTCCATAACGGCGAGCCCTTCAACGCCGACGCCGTGAAGTTCACGTTCGACCGCCTGCTGGGCGACGAGGGCAAAAAGGGCCCACAACAATCGAACTACAACGCGATCGAAAAAGTCGTGGTGGTCAACGCCCATACCGTGGACTTCTTGCTGAAGAACCCCGACCCCGTGTTGCTGACCAAACTGGCTGGCTACGGCGCCATGATCGTTCCACCCAAGTACATCACCGAAAAGGGCAGCGCGTACTTTGGGGCCAACCCCGTCGGCACCGGCCCCTTCAAGTTCACAGAGTACAAGCCCAAGGTCAGCCTCTCGTTTGAGCGCAATGCCAGCTATTGGGGCGGCGCGCCCAAGCTGGACAACCTGGTCTACCGCTTCATCACCGAGCCCGCCACACAAGCCGCCGAATTGCAGGCAGGCCGCATCGACGTGGCCAACCAGATCCCGCTGGCGATGATCGACACGCTGAAAAAAGACAGCAAGCTGGCCGTGCAAAGCATGGACGGCCCCGTGGCCCTGGCCATGCGCTACAACACGCAGCGCGGCATCATGAAAAACAAGGAAGTGCGCAAGGCCCTGACCATGGCCGTGGACCGCGACGCCATCATCAAATCGATCTTGCTGGGCAATGCCAAGCCTATCGCCAGCTTCCAGGGCGCGTTGTCGTTTGGCAATGACCCCGCCCTCAAGCCGCTGCCGTTCAACCCCGCGCAGGCCAAAGCCATGCTAGCCAAGGCAGGTGTCAAGCCCGGCACACAGATCCAGATCGACTTCCGCGGTTCGGACAGCAACTTCCGCGAAGTGGCCCAGGCCGTGGCCAGTTACCTACAAGGCGTAGGCATCGTGGCGTCCCTCAAGCCTTACGACACCAACGTGCTGCTCAACGACATCATCCCCGCAGGCAAGACCGGCGAGATGTGGCAAAACCAATGGGGCGGCTGGACGTTTGACTACGACAACACCGCGTATTCGATGTACTACACCAAGCAACGCTGGAACCCGTTTGACGACGACGCCAAGCTCAACGCCTTGCTGCATACCCAACGCAACACCTGGGACCAGGCTGCACGCAAGACCACGCTGCAGCAAATTGCCCGTTACGTCGCCGACGAAGCGCTGGAAATGCCGCTGTACAGCCTGAACACCATCTACGGCCTGAACAAGCGCGCCAAAAACCTGGCGTTGCCAGCCGATGGCCGCTTCCGTTTTGTCGACGCTTCGGTCGACTGACCTTGCAACCGTTCGCCCTTTAACCTGACACGCCAGCCCCATGAGTGGATTTTTGATTAAACGACTGCTGCAGGCGATTTTCGTCGTGCTCGTGGTCACCCTGTTTGTGGCCTATGCAGTGCGACTGTCGGGAGACCCCGCATTGATGCTGGCCCAGGGGGCCGGTAGCGTGACCGAAGAAGATCTGCGCAACATCCGCGAGGGGCTGGGGCTGGAGCGCCCTTTCGCGGTGCAGTACTTCGAATTTCTTCGGGGCGCGGTAGTGGGCGATCTTGGCAAGAGTTTCATGGGCGGCACACCCGTGTCGCGACTGATCGCCGACGCCTTGCCTGCCACGCTGGCCCTGGCGCTGGTGTCGTTGTTTTTGTCGGTGCTGGTGTCGGTGCCGCTGGGCATACAGGCGGCGGTGCACAAGGGCAAGGGCACGGACCAATGCATCCGCATCCTTTCGCTGGTGGGCTTGTCGTTCCCCAACTTCTGGCTGGCCATCATGCTGGTGCTGCTGCTGTCCATCACCTTCCCGCTGCTGCCGCCGTCAGGCTGGGACGGCCCCATTAGTCTGGTGATGCCGGCATTGACCATGGCCATCATCCTGTCAGCCACCAATGTGCGTTTGGTGCGCACGGCCATGCTGGAGACCTTGTCTGCGCAATACATCATGGTGGCGCGTGCCAAGGGGCTCAAAGACCGCGTTGTTTTGTACAAACATGCGCTGCGCAACTGCGCCATTCCCCTGATCACCTACATCGGGCTGCAGTTTGGCAATCTGGTCGGCGGCCTGGTGGTGGTCGAACGCGTTTTCAACTGGCCCGGCTTAGGCACCTTGGCGTTTGAAGCGATTGCCAGCCGCGACTACCCGGTGCTGCAAGGCACGGTCACGGTGTTGTCGGTGTTGATCGTCGCCGTCAATCTGTTGGTCGACATTGCCTACGGCCTGGTCGACCCCCGCATTCGCACCAAATAACACTGCAAGACCATGCAATCCACCGCTTCTACGACGGCCCCGGTGACAGCTCCGGCTCAACCCTTGCGCGCAATGCATTGGCGCTCGCTCGAATTTGTACTCGGCGTTGTGCTCACGGGCTCGATGCTGCTGCTTGTGTTGTGCTCGGTCTGGATTTTTCCAGACGGCGGCGCTGCCATGGATCTGAGTGCCCGATTGACCGCGCCCTTCACCAACTGGGCCCATCCCTTTGGCACCGACGCCCTGGGGCGCGACGTCTTGGCGCGCGTCTTGGTCGGCGGTCGCATCTCCTTGCTGGTGGGCTTCGCGTCGGTGGCGGGTGCCTCGGTGCTCGGAATCGTGATCGGGCTGGTTGCAGGCTACTACCGCGGCTTTTGGGACATGCTGCTGATGCGCTGCGTGGACATCCAGCTGGCGCTTCCCTTCATCCTGATCGCGCTGACGTTCATTTCCATTCTGGGCGGCGGCCTGTTCAACATCATCGTTTTCATGGTGATCTCGCAGTGGGTGCAGTTTGCGCGGCTGGTGCGCGGCATGGTGCTGCAGGTGCGCGAGCGTGAATTCGTCCAGGCTGCGCGGGCCTTTGGCGTGCGGGATCTAGCCATGGTGCACCACCATATCCTGCCCAACATCATGGGCCCCGTCATCATCTTGATGACGCTCAACGTGGCCAACAACATCCTGCTGGAGTCCAGCCTGACCTTTCTGGGCCTGGGCGTTGATCCACTGATCCCCAGCTGGGGCGGCATGCTGGCCGACGGCCGCACCTACATGCAGACCGCTTGGTGGATCAGCGTCTTCCCGGGGCTGGCCATCATGTTGACCGTGTTGGGCTTGAATCTGCTGGGTGACTGGCTGCGTGACCGCATCGACCCAACCGGAAAACAGTGATGAGCAACACCACCACCGTCCTTCTCGACCAGCGTTTCCCCCGCACCCTGGACGTGTGGGTGCAAGAGTTCACCCAACCCGCCTGGCGTGGCGCCAGCGTGCAGGCCTGGCTGTTTGAAGGCGTGGCGGCCCGCCGCGCGGCCGAACGCCAACTGGCCGCAGCGGGCGTGCAAGCGCACCTGCACAGCGCCTACAAGCCGTTGGTGTTTTATTTCATCGAAGACATCGACGCCAGCCTGCTGGCTGAAGTAACCATCCACTATCCGGTGCACCCGCAAGCGTCGCCCCAGCGGTTTTTACAAGAAGCCTATCCCTTGGCGGCACTGCTGACGCATTGCCAACTCAGCTTCGTGCCAGGCACGGAGGATCTGCACTACCGCATCGAAGGCACCTATCGCGATGGCACACGGCTCCTGGCTCGCGTCTGGGCGCCCAACCGCATGCACACGGATTTGCAAGGCATCAAACTGCTGTCACCCACGGGGTGGGTGCGGGCAACGCCTGAGTCCGCCGCACAGCCCGCGCTGGATATGGCCCGGGTCACCGACTACGAACAGCTGTTTGCCACGGTAATGGACACCGTGGCCAACCACCCGTGGCGCGCCGAGGAGCCCTACTTTGAGCGCCTCGATATCCGCATCGACATGCCTGGTATCGAGCAGCGGCTCCCCGTCGGTCACGAGACCATCAGCAGCCTTGAGGGTCTGCACGAGGACATCTATTTTTCGCTGCTGGAGGTTTTCCAGCGGCGCTCGGGCCGCCCTGCGGGCGACCGCAGTCTGCAACCCGGACAAATCGTGCCCGACCTGCGTGCCAGCTTGCAGGCGCCACGGCTGCGCATCGCACAACGAGCCTTTGACACGACCGCCCAAGACCTGTGCGCAGCGGCGCTGCCGGCAACGGATGAGCCACTGGACGCGTTGGGCACAGCGCCATCGCCCGAGCGCATCGCCTCCGAAATGCAGCGGATAGCCGGAGACCGCTTCGGCGCTGCCAGCCGCCAGGGCCGCGCGGTGCAAGCCCTGTACCGCCACGGCACCGACGCGCCGGTATTCATCAGTGGGGGTCAGCACGCCAACGAAACCTCTGGCATCGTCGGCGCCTTGCGCGCAGCACGAACACTGGACAGCCACGCTGGCGCCCACTTTGCGCTGATGGCCCTGGAAAACCCCGACGGCTACGCCCTGCACCGCGAGCTGCGCAGCCACAATGCGGAACACATGCACCATGCCGCGCGCTATTCAGCCCTGGGCGACGACATCGAGTACCGCAAGGGGGCACCTCTGTATGAGCGCGCAGCCCGCCGGCAAGCCCTCTCCATCTCGGGTGCGCAACTGCACCTCAACCTGCACGGCTACCCGGCCCACGAATGGACGCGCCCGTTGTCGGGTTATATGCCGCGCGGTTTTGAGCTATGGACCATACCCAAGGGCTTTTTTCTGATCCTGCGATACCACCCAGGCTGGCAAAGCGAAGCCATGGCATTGCTGCATGCGATGTGCGCCGCGCTGGACCAAGTGCCGGGCCTTACCGCCTTCAACGCACGGCAAATGGCGCTGTACGAGCGCCACGCGGGCAAGCTTCAATTTGACGTGCTGCACGGCACGGCCTACACCGCGACCGAAACGGCCAACCCCGACTCCGCGCCGGTCACCCTGATCACAGAGTACCCCGACGAAACCGTTGAAGGCGACGACTTCCGCCAAGCGCACACGGTGCAAATGCACACCGTGCTGGCGGCCACTGCGGCCTGGCAAAAGCTAGCCCGCCGACGCTGATATCCAGCAACGACGTCATCAGCGACCGCACGGCACGCTGGCCATCCCCCTGCCCTTGAGTCCGGCCTGCCGTTCAGCGTCTACAACGAAGCCGCAGAGCGCGCCGCCTGGTCATACATACCTGACAGCACACGCAGCAGCCGCGCTAGTTCGCCAATGTCGCGATTGAGTGCATCGTCGGCCTTGAGTGCATCCATCAGGCAAGACTCACGAATCTCTCGGTACCGTTCTACATAGGTGCGCCCCATGTCGGTGGCCGCGTAGGTGACATCCTTGCCATTCTTTTGCGAAGCCACCACGCCCAAGGTCTGCAGCTTCTTGAGCGAATAGTTCACAAGGTGGGTGTCCTCCATGTTCATGATGAAACAAATGTCGGCCAACCGCTTGTCGCGCGCCCGGTGCGTGACGTGGTGCAAGACCAGTACATCCAGCGGCGCCAGGTCTTTCAAACCCGAGGCAGACATGCAGTGCATTACCCAGCGGTGAAACGCGTTGCCCGCAACGATGAGGCCAAACTCGAACTCGCTCATCTCTGCACTCTGCGCAGACACGAGGTGTGCAGACGACACGATGGCCACGGACTCGCCGGACCCCTTGGATGCAGATTTCATGGGCTGAAGCCTTCACGGAACGATCACTTGGCACGGGTTGTGCATGCGTTCATTGTAGGTAAGTCAATGATGATTTGTTGGCAAATTGTCAGCGTTTAGGCAAAACACCTAGCGTATTTTGGCGAGCTTCCGATAAAGTCGTTTCTCTCACCTTGTCAGACACAGCTAGATACATCAACCTGCGGAGCTATCTCATGAAGCGTCGAATCTTCCCCGTCACCGCACTCGGCCTGGCACTGGCGGCCGGCCTGTCCGTCACCTCGGCGTTTGCCCAGACCAAGTGGGATCTGGCAGCGGCCTACCCCGCCACCAACTTCCACACCGAAAACATGGTGCAACTGGCAAGTGACGTGGACAAGGCCACGGGCGGCAAGCTCAAGATCACCGTGCATGCCAACGCCGCGTTGTTCAAGGCGCCCGAAATCAAGCGCGCCGTGCAAGGTGGCCAGGCACAGATGGGCGAAATCCTGCTCGCCAACTTCCAGAACGAATGGCAACTGTTCGGCGTGGATGGCCTGCCCTTCCTGGCGGACAGCTATGACGCCTCCAAGAAGCTCTACGCTGCGCAAAAGCCCTTCCTGGAAAAGAAGCTGGCGGAGCAGGGAATGATGCTGCTGTACGCCGTGGCCTGGCCGCCGCAAGGCATCTACACCAAGAAGCCGCTGGCCTCCGCCGCCGACCTCAAGGGCATCAAGTGGCGCGCCTACAGCCCCGCCACCGCACGCATCGCCGAGCTGGTGGGTGCGCAACCGGTCACCGTGCAGGCCGCCGAGTTCTCGCAGGCCCTGGCCACGGGCGTGGTCGAATCGACGATGACGTCGGGCGCCACCGGTGTGGACAGCAAGCTCTACGAGCAACTCAAGTATTACTACGACACCCAGGCCTGGCTGCCCAAGAACGCGGTGCTGATGAACAAGAAGGCGTTTGAAGCGCTGGACAAACCCCTGCAGCAAGCACTGCTCAAAGCCGGTGCCGACGCCGAAGCGCGCGGCTGGGCCAACAGCTCCAAGGTCAATACCGACACCGTGGCCAAGCTCAAGGCCAACGGCATGAACGTGGAAGCACCGCCTGCCGCGCTGAAGGCCGACATGGCCAAGGTGGGCGACACCATGCTCAAGGAATGGCTCGACAAGGCGGGCCCCGAAGGCAAGGCCCTGATCGACGCCTACCGCAAGTAAACAAGGCACCCAAGCCCATGCGTCGTCTGCTTGATTTTCTGTACAACAGTGCCGCCGCTCTGGCGGCGCTTTTTATGGTCGGCCTGCTGGGGATGGTTTTGCTGTCCATCGCCAGTCGGCAGTTCCACTTCCACGTGCCAGGCACCGATGCCTATGCGGGCTACCTCATGGCCGCCGCCGGGTTTCTGGCGCTGGCACATACCTTGAAGCGCGGCGAACACATCCGCGTCACGCTGCTGCTCAACTTTCTGAAGGGCGGCGCCAAGAAGGCCTTTGAGATCTGGGCCCTGGCCATTGCCTCGCTGCTGGCGCTGCTGTTTGCGGTGTACAGCTGCAAGCTGGCCTGGCAGTCGCACGAGTTTCACGACATCTCCACCGGCAGCGACGCCACGCCGCTGTGGATTCCACAAATCGCCATGGCCCTGGGCACGGTGATTCTGGCCATCGCATTCCTGGATGAGCTGGTGCTGGAGATGATGGGCAAGCGTGTCGAGGCCTCATCCGGTGAAGCATTGCGCAATGAATAAACCAGACACGACCCACCACCATGAGTGATCTCACCATAACCGGCCTGCTCATGCTGTCGCTGTTCCTGATTCTGGGCAGCGGCGTATGGATCGGGCTCACCCTCTCCGGCGTCGCCTGGATCGCCATGCAGCTGTTTTCCGCGCGCCCGGCGGGCGATGCGATGGCGGTGACCATCTGGGGCAGCGCCTCCAGCTGGACGCTGACCGCCCTGCCGCTGTTCATCTGGATGGGCGAAATCCTGTTTCGCACCCGGCTGTCGCAAGACATGTTCAAGGGCCTGGCCCCCTGGGTGCAGGCGTTGCCGGGCCGGCTGCTGCACACCAACGTGGTGGGCTGCACGATCTTTGCCGCCGTGTCGGGGTCGAGTGCCGCCACCTGCGCCACCATCGGCAAAATGACGCTGCCCGAGCTGACGCGCCGCGGCTACCCCGAGCACATGGTGGTGGGCACGCTGGCTGGGGCCAGCACGCTGGGCCTGCTGATCCCGCCGTCGATCATCATGATCGTCTACGGCGTGTCGGCCGAGGTGTCGATCTCGCAGCTGTTCATCGCGGGCGTGCTGCCGGGCATCTTGCTGGCGGCCTTGTTCTCGGGCTACATCATGGTCTGGGCGCTGCGCCACCCCGAGCAGGTGCCTGCCGCCGACGTGCGCATGACCTTCATGCAAAAGCTGTCCGAATCGCGCAGCCTGATCCCCGTGGTGCTGCTGATCGCGGCCGTGCTGGGCTCCATCTACACCGGCTTTGCCACCGCCACCGAAGCAGCGGCTGTGGGCGTGGTGGGCTCGTTGGTGCTGTCGGCCGTGCAGGGCTCGATGACCTGGGGCACCTTCAAGGACTCGCTGATGGGCGCCACGCGCCTGTACTGCATGATCGCGCTGATCCTGGCAGGCGCTGCGTTCCTCACGCTGGCCATGGGCTATATCGGCCTGCCGCGCCATCTGGCGGAGTGGATTGCATCGCTGGGCCTGAACCAGGCCCAGCTCATCGTGGCGCTGGCGGTTTTCTACATCATCCTGGGCTGCTTCCTCGACGGCATCTCGATGGTGGTGCTGACCATGGGCGTGCTCATGCCCACAGTGCAAGCCGCTGGCATCGACCCCATCTGGTTCGGCATCTTCATCGTGCTGGTGGTCGAGATGGCGCAGATCACACCGCCCGTGGGTTTTAACCTGTTCGTGCTGCAGGGCATGACGGGCCGCCAGCTGCCCTGGATCGCCAAGGTGGCGATGCCCATGTTCTTGCTCATGTGCGGCGCCGTGGCGCTGATCTACGTCTTCCCCGGCATCGTGACCTGGTTGCCGCAGCAGATGTCTGCCCGCTGAAACCCGGATGTAGCCACCGGATGTGGACAATCGCGCCATGCTGAATGTTCTCTCCATCTGTATCGGCGCCTGCCTGGGCGCGCTGGCCCGGTGGCGCCTGGGCCTGTGGCTCAGCGGCTCCGGTGCGCTGCTTCCATGGGGCACGCTGGTGGCCAATCTGGTCGGCGGCTACCTCATTGGCGTGTGTATGGCGACCTTCCAGGCGCTGCCCCAGATCGACCCCGTGTGGCGGCTGGCGCTGGCCACGGGGTTTCTGGGTGCCCTGACCACTTTTTCCAGCTTCTCGGCAGAGGTGGTGACCATGCTGCAGCAGCAGCGCTACCTTCTGGCTTCAGGCACCACCGTGCTGCATCTGGGAGGGTCCCTGCTCATGACCGTGCTGGGCCTGCAGACCGTGGCGCTGGCGCTGTCCACCCGCCCCTGACGGCGGAGCCCCCCTGGCGCCGCGAAGCGCTACTGCACAAGCAGCCGCAGGCTGGAAAACCCACTCGCCGGGTACACCGCCGGCACTGCGCCGCCACCAGCCGCGGGCTGCCACTGCGTGGTGGCCGATAGCAATGCCTGCAGCGCCACGCGCAGTTCCATGCGCGCCAGGGGCGCCCCGGGGCACACATGGATGCCGGCGCCATACAGCAGGTTCTCAGACGGGTCGCGGTCCAGCCGAAAGGTGTCGGGCTGCTCGAACACATGGCCATCGCGATTGGCCGATGTCCAGTAGATCGTCACGCGCTCACCCGCCCCGATGGACCGGCCACCCAAATCCACCGGGCAAGTGGTCACACGCCGGTTGGTCGCCAGCGGGCCATGCATCCGCAGGATTTCCTCGATGGCAGCGGGCACCAGCGCGCTGTTTTCGCGCAATTGGGCCTGCACATCGCCGTGCTCAGCCAGCCACTGCGCCAGGATGCCCACAGCAGCGGCGATGGTGCCGATCTCCCCCACCGTCCAGTTGCGCAGGATGCTGGTGATGTCGGCCGCGCTCATGCGCGCGCCGTTGACCGTTTCATGCATCAGCGCAGTGGTCAGGTCGCGCGGCGCCGCAGCACCGGCCTGCTGGCGAGCCTGCAGCAAGCCCGCCACGATGCCATCGAACTCAAGCGCCAGCGCCGCCAGGGCGGGCCGGTCCTGCGCCAGGGTGGCTGCTTGGCTTTTTTGCAGCCACTGCGTCAGCGATGCCTGCAGCGTTTCGGGCCAGCCCAAAAACGCACACTGGGCACGCACGGCAAAGGGCAGTGCAAAGGCGGCGATCATCTCGACCTCGCCGCCACCCGCCAGCGCCTGGGCCAGTGCAGCCGCGATCTCGCGGCATGCGGGCTCGAAAGCGTCCACCCGCTGCGCGGAAAAATAGGGTTCGATGGCCCGGCGGTAGGCGGTGTGCTCGGGCGGGTCCATGCCATTGGGGACGGCCACATGGCGCGACACGGCATTGCTGAAGGTGACGGGATCAAGCAACACGCGCATAACATCCGCGTGATGGAACACCGACCAGTGCAGCATCTCGCTGAAAGCGACAGGACAGCGCCCGGCCACCTCGTCGTAGGCGCGGATCTGGTTGTGTTGAACGTCGTCCGCCCGGGGATTCCAGTCGGGTTGGTGTGCAGGTGGGTTCATGGAATATCGCAAGGTCGAGGCGGCCCCAAAGGCCGGGGAATGCGCCTTGCCGCAGTGGGCTTTGCGCGGACCCATGCAGTATGGCCACGCAACGGTCCGGTCTCCAAGTGCTGGCCGCGCTGCCAGTGCGGGATTGCAGGCAAGCCCCTCCCCCCCCTCCAGCGAACGCCGCGCCGTGCCATACCGTGCCAGACGATGACGAGGGCACGTCCCGATCCGCTTTGCCAGCGCACTGAATCACTATGATTTTTATAGCTTGCAACGCATATCCATCAATCGCAATCAAGTGATTTGGCATAAAATTTGGCCCCACCTGACTGCCCGCCAAAGAGCGACGCGGCCACATCCTCTTATTCATCGTCCGGCCTCGCGCCGCGGCGCCCGGAATCCCCATGGAAGCCAACACCCAACTCAACGAACGCCGCCTGGCCGATGCCTGGGCCGAACTGCACGCCCACGCCAACAACGACAACCCCCTGCACGCCGACGCTTACCGGCTGGCCTTTGCCGACCCCGAGTTCCTGTTCCGGCGTGAAACGCGGGGCATCCGCTTTCAGCTGGAGATGCTCAAACCCGACCTGGGCCAGGCCGAGCAAGGCATCGAGAACACGGTGGTGGTGTATGGCAGCGCCCGCTTTGTGGCGCCCGACGAGGCCGCAGCCCGGCTGAGCGAAGCCGAGGCCAGCGGCGATGCAGAACAGCTGCAGCGCGCCCGCCAGGCCGTGCGCAACGCCCGCTATTACGACCTGGCGCGCCAATTCGCAGGCCTCGTGGCCACCTACAGCGAGCGCCAGCGCCCTGCCGACCGCATCTACATCTGCACAGGCGGCGGCCCCGGCATCATGGAGGCCGCCAACCGGGGGGCCCACGAGGCGGGCGCACTGAACGTGGGCCTCAACATCGGCCTGCCACACGAGCAAAGCGGCAACCGCTTCATCTCGCCCTCGCTGAGCTTCAAGTTCCATTACTTTGCGCTGCGCAAGATGCACTTCATGATGCGCGCCAAGGCCCTGGTGACCTTCCCTGGCGGGTTCGGCACGCTCGATGAACTGTTCGAAGTGCTCACCCTGGTGCAGACCGGCAAGGCCAAACCGGTGCCCATCGTGTTGTTCGGCGTGGACTACTGGAAGCGCCTCATCAACTTTGACGTGATGGTCGAGGAAGGCACCATCGCCGCCAAAGACCTGCAGCTGTTCCACACCACGGACGACCCGCAGGAAGCCTGGGACTTCATCCGCACGTTCTACAAGCTGTAAGGCCGTCTCGCCGGCTGCGGGCCACTGCCACACCCGTCAAACGCAGGCTGGCCCCACCCACCATCGAGGCAGGCGCGCGCTCACACAGGCTTTCTGCAGCGCTCTGCGTCTGTGCCGCCCAGCCGCCAAGCCGCCCGCGTGCAGACGCCCACGGCGGCGCCCACCACCCAGAACAAGCCCCCTACGCCGATCACGGCGCCTGCGGTTCCAAACAACATGGGCATCAGCACGCTGGAAGCGTTGATGGCCATGAGACGCAAACCCAGCGCCTCGCCATGGCGGTGCGACGGCGTGATCTGGTGCAGCAAACTCATCACCATGGGCTGCACCGAGCCCAGCGCAAACCCCAGCAGCACCGAGCAGACCCCCATGGCCAGTGCGCTGCCCAGCAACGGGTACACACCAAACAGCAGGGCCGTGATGGCCATGGCGCCGGTCACGACCACACGCTCGCGCAAACGCTCGGCCACCAGTGGCATCAGCAGGCGGATCACCGCAGCGGCAATGGCAAATGCCCCCAGGATGGAGCCGATGACCGAGGCCGATAGCCCGCGCTCATGCCCCAACAGAGGCACCACAAAGGTGTGCACGTCCCAGCACGACGACAGCAGCCAGTTGACGATCAGCAGGCGGCGAAACGGGGGCTCGTTCATCAGGTCCCAGGCCCGGGGGGCCGCGCCACCGCTCGCAGCGATCACTGGCGGCAATTCGACCGTGTTGCGCACCCAGAACCAGGTGAGCAGCGGCAACACCGCCATCAACGCAAACGCAGCGCGATAGCCCTCGGTGCTGCCGGCCACGCTGCCCACGTTGTCGATCAAAAGCCCGGCGCAAAAAGGACCGATGAAATTGGACACCGCAGGCCCGATGGCCAGCCAGCTGAACACCTGCCGCAGCTGCGTGGCATCGTGGGCCGCACGCCCTACATGGCGCTGCAGGGCAATGGTCGCGGCGCCCGTGGCGCCGCCTGTCATCAGCGCCGCCAGGCACAAGACCGGAAACACCGGGTACACGAGCGCCAAGCCCGCCCCCACCGAGGCCACCGCCACCGCGTAGCCCACCGGCCGCTTGAGGCCATGGCGGTCTGCATAACGCCCTGCGGGCAACGCCAAAAACACCTGCGTAAGCGCAAACAACGCCAGGAGCACACCCAGCGCCGCAGCACTGTAGCCCTCACGCAGCGCCAGCAGCGGCGCGGCCAGGCGCATCCCCGCCATGCACGCGTGCACACAGATCTGGCCTGCGATCAACCGCGCGAGGGCCCAGTTCACAGAGAATCATCCTCCGCATCCAGCCCCGGCAGCGCAGCCGTGCGGGCCCCTGCCAAGGGCACAGCAGTGTCGGGCGCGGGCAGGTCCTGCACATCGCGCAGGCGCTTTTGGATGGCGCGGGTGCGCACGCCCACCTCGTCAAACTTCCTGGCGGCGGCGTCGATGGACTTTTTGGTGGCCTCGACCACATCGCCAAACTTGGCGAACTCGGTCTTGACCATGCCCAACAGACTCCACACCTCGGACGAGCGCTTTTCAATCGCCAGCGTCTTGAAGCCCATCTGCAGGCTGTTGAGCATGGCGGCCAGGTTGGCCGGGCCGGTGATCATCACGCGGCATTCGTTCTGCACGGCTTCAACCAGGCCGGGGCGGCGCATCACCTCGGCAAACAGGCCCTCGGTGGGCAAGTACAGCACGGCGAAGTCGGTGGTGTGCGGGGGCGAGACGTACTTGGCGAAGATCTTCTTGGCTTCGAGCTTGATGGACGTTTCAAACGCATTGCCCGCCGACAAGATGGTCGCCTTGTCGGCGGCATCTTGCGCGTCCATCAGGCGCTGGTATTGCTCCACCGGGTATTTGGAGTCGATGGGCAGCCACACCGGGTGCTCGTCGCTCTTGCCCGGCAGGCGGATCGCAAATTCCACCAGCTCGTCGCTGCCTGGCACGGTCTTGACGTTGCGGGCGAACTGCTCGGGCGTGAGCACGTTGTCGATGATGGCGCCCAGCTGCATTTCGCCCCAGGTGCCACGCGACTTCACGTTGGTCATCACGCGTTTCAAGTCGCCCACGCTGCCGGCCAGGGTCTGCATCTCGCCCAGGCCCTTGTGCACCTGCTCAAGCCGGTCGCTGACCAGCTTGAACGATTCGCCGAGGCGCTGCTCCAGCGTGGCGTGGAGCTTTTCGTCCACCGTGCGGCGCATTTCTTCGAGCTTGGTGGCGTTGTCGGCCTGGATGGCAGCCAGGCGTTCGTTGAGCGCGGTGCGCAGTTGTTCGGCGTTGTGCTGGCTGCCCTGCACCAGCCCGGTGAGCTGCTGCGACACCGCATCTTGCAGCACCGCAAACTGGTTCTTGATCTGAAAGCTGTTGGCTTCGAGCTGGTCTTTGAGCGCTTGCGACATCACCCCCAGCTGCGACTGGGTGTCGCTCTTGAGCGAATCGAGCGTGAGGCGCGTGGCCGCGTCCAGGGCCGTGAGGCGCTGCTCCAGCCGCGCCTCAAACACGCTGAAGGCCGCCAGCAGCTCGGTACGG
The DNA here is from genome assembly GCF_020510705.1 of Acidovorax radicis. Lineage (NCBI taxonomy): Bacteria > Pseudomonadati > Pseudomonadota > Betaproteobacteria > Burkholderiales > Comamonadaceae > Acidovorax > Acidovorax radicis. The sequence continues at coordinate 2,291,765 of NZ_CP075184.1, read as the reverse complement.
CCGTTGCGCGATTCGGTCACGGCCTGGGCCAAGCGCTCGTCCACTGCGTGGCGCAGGGCCTCCAGCGCGGTCTGTGTGGTCTGCGTGAAGCCACGCAACTGCTGGCCCATGCCGTCCAGCGCGCCATCGTTCTTGGCCACTGCCATCTGCGTGGCCTGGGCGGTGTGCTCCAACGCCTGCAGACGGGCAGCCCACTCAGGCGGCAAATCAATGCGGGGGCAGCGTAGCAGAAGAAGCACCAGCAGCAACAGCACCAGGGCCAACGCGGCCAGCAGAACGAGGGTATCGGTAGTCAAGGCAGATTTACTATGCTTTTAATAGCTGCTAGCGCTTATCCAATAAGCGCCACAGGCCATTTTTATTCAAAACTCTCCTCACTGCGCGCGCAAGCCGGCCACGGGCTGGTTCACCGGTGTGAGCGCCCCGCGCCCGTCAAAGAAGGCCATCAGGTTGTCTGCCGCCAGGTTGGCCATGGCACGGCGCGTGGGCACCGTGGCGCTGGCAATGTGCGGCGTGAGCACCACGTTGGGCACGGTGAGCAGATCGGGGTGCACGCTGGGCTCGCCCTCGAACACATCCAGGCCCGCTGCGGCAATGCGGCCTTCGCGCAGCGCCACGGCCAGCGCGGCATCGTCCACGATGCCGCCGCGCGCAATGTTGATGAGGGTAGCCGTCGGCTTCATCAGCGCCAGCTCGGCCGCGCCAATGGTGTGGTGCGATGCGGGGGTGTAAGGCACCACCAGCACCACATGGTCGGCCGTGCGCAGCAGCTCTTCCTTGCTCACATACGCTGCCTTGCATTCGGCTTCGAGCGCGGGCGCCAGGCGCGAGCGGTTGTGATAGATCACCTTCATGCCAAAGCCGTGCGCGCCGCGCTTGGCAATGCCCTGCCCGATGCGGCCCATGCCGATGATGCCCAGCGTGCTGCCGTGGATGTCGCTGCCCGCAAACATGTCGTAACTCCACTTGGTCCACTTTCCGGCGCGCAGGTAATGCTCGCTCTCGGTCATGCGGCGCGCCGTGGCCATCAAGAGCGCAAAGCCGAAATCGGCCGTGGTCTCGGTCAGCACATCCGGCGTGTTGGTGCCCCACACGCCTGCGGCGGTCATGGCATCCACATCAAAGTTGTTGTAGCCCACGGCCATGTTGGCGCAGATCTTCAGGCGCGGCGCGGCGGCGAGCAAGGTGGCGTCGATGCGCTGGCTGCCGGTGGTGAGCACGCCGTCCTTGTCGGCCAGGCGGGCGGCCAGCTCGGCCGGGGTCCAGATCACGTCGTCAGGGTTGGCTTCGACCACGAAGTGTTCGCGCAGGCGATCCACGATGTCGGGGAATATCGCTCGGGCGACCAGGATGCGAGGCTGTGTGGACATGGGCAGATATCTCCAATCAACGGAACCAGATGAATGTGACGATCACGAACAAGGGCACCAGAATGCCGCCGGACCAGAGCATGTAGCCAAAAAAGCTGGGCATCTTGACGCCACGGTCTTCTGCAATCGCCTTGACCATGAGGTTCGGTGCATTGCCGATATACGTATTGGCGCCCATGAACACGGCACCCGCCGAAATGGCCGCCAGCGTGGGCGCGAGCGTGGTCATGAGCACCGCAGGGTCGCCCCCGGCGGTGTTGAAGAACACCAGGTAGGTCGGTGCGTTGTCCAGGAACGAACTGAGCAAGCCCGTGGCCCAGAAATACATGGCAGGGTCGGCAGATCCGTCCGCACGGGTCACGGCAGCCACTACGGCACCAAACGGGCCGTTGACGCCGGCCTTGAGCATGGCAATGACGGGGATGATGGTGAGAAAGATCCCCGCGAACAGTTTGGCGACTTCCTGCATGGGGCCCCAGCTGAACTGGTTGTCGTGATGCACCTTTTTGCTGGTCAGCCACAGAGAGGCAAAGGTGACGAGCACCAGGCCCACATCGCGCACGATGCCGGGCAGCCCCACCGGCGTGCCTGCCATATCGAACACCACGGGCGACTTCCAGAACCCGCTCAGCAGCACCAACACGATCACGGCGCCAAGCAGCACAAAGTTGACCTTGCCATCAAACCCGATGTTGCGGCTGTCGGGTGTTGGATCGACAGGCAGTGTTTCTTCGCGGCGGTGGTAATACCACGAGTCAATGGCAAAGAAGATGGCCAGCAGCACCCCGACCATGAACAGTGTTTCCTGAAAGATATGGCCGACAGTCCAGAAGAAATCCACGCCCTTGAGGAACCCCAGAAACAACGGCGGGTCGCCCAGCGGGGTCAGCGAGCCCCCGACGTTCGACACGATAAAAATGAAGAACACCACCACATGCGCCACGTGTTTTCGGTTGTCATTGGCCCGGACCAGGGGGCGGATCAGCAGCATGGAAGCGCCCGTGGTGCCCATGAAGCTGGCCAGCACCGCACCGATGGCGAGAATCGCCGTATTGAGCCCCGGGCTGCCGTGCAGGTTGCCCCGGATGTGAATCCCCCCGGCCACAGTGAACAGCGCTGTGAGCAAGATCACAAACGGGATGTATTCGGCCAGCAGGGCATGAACGAGGCTCGCCCCCGCCACACCGGGCCCAAAGGCCACGGCAAACGGCACCAAAAACGCCAACCCCCAGCCTGCCGCCACCTTGCCAAAGTGGTGGTGCCAGAAGATGGGCGCCAGCAAGGGAATGAGGGCAATCGACAACAAGATGCCGGCAAACGGCACACCCCACAGCACCGACAGCGATGCGCCGTCCACATCAGCCGCCATGGCCAAGCCTGGCAATAGCAACCCTGCCCCTGCGGCGATCATCGGGGCCCATCGGCGAAAAATTGTCATTGTTTTTGTCTCCATCAAAGCGGTAAGGGTGTCCATTGCGGATACCCACTGTCAGTATCAGAAAAAGAAAAAGCGGCGGCGGGGCGCCACCGCCGCCCGCCAAGGTCAGGCCGGCGTCTGGATGTCAAACACCTGGCGCAGGTAGGCCAGATACTTCTCGTCGTCGCACATGCCCTTGCCGGGTGTGTCGGACAGCTTGGCCACCGGCTGGTCGTTGCAACGGGTCATCTTGATGACCACCTGCAAAGGCTCGTGCTCCGGCGGGTCTCCCAGGTCGTTGGTCAGGTTGGTGCCAATGCCAAACGCCAGCTGGCAGCGCCCCCGAAACTGTTGGTACAACTCAATGATGCGGGGCACCGTGAGCCCGTCGCTGAAGATCAGGGTCTTGGTCAGCGGATCCACCCGGTTTTTGCGATAGTGCTCCAGCAGGCGCTCGCCCCAGGCAAATGGGTCGCCACTGTCGTGGCGGGCACCGTCAAACAGCTTGCAAAAATACAGGTCGAAGTCGCGCAAAAAGGCGCTCATGCCGTAGACGTCCGACAGTGCAATGCCCAGGTCACCCCGGTATTCCTTGGCCCATATTTCAAACCCAAACACCTGGCTGTCGCGCAAGCGTGGGCCCAGTGCCTGGCAGGCCTGCAGGTATTCGTGGGCCATCGTGCCCAGGGGGGTGACGCCCAGCTTCATGGCATACAGCACGTTGCTGGTACCAGCGAACTGGCCCGCGCCCTGGGGCGCACCAGGACGGCGGTCACCGGTGCCCAGCCGCGCCACCAGCACACGCAACACCTCTTCATGCCAGGCCCGGCTGAAGCGGCGGCGGGTGCCATAGTCGGCAATCTTGAGATCTTCCAGCCCCTCGGCCTGTAGCGCTGCAATCTTGGAATCGAGCCTGCGGCGGCCTTCGGGAAAATTGGGCACCTTTTGCGTGTTGCGAAAGTAGACCTCGTTGACGATGGCCAATACAGGGATTTCGAACAGGATCGTGTGCAGCCACGGCCCACGAATGATGATTTCGATCTCACCCGTGTGTTGCGGGGTGATGGTGATGTACTTTTCATTCAGGCGAAACAGCCCCAGAAAATCCACAAAATCACTTTTGATGAATCGCAGCGAACGCAGGTACGCCAGTTCAGCATCCTGAAAATGCAGGCTGCACAACGAGCGGATTTCGTCGCGAATCTCGTTGACAAAGGGGGCCAGCTGCACGCCGGGGTTGCGGCACTTGAAGCGGTATTCCACCTGGGCGCTGGGAAACTGGTGCAGCACCACCTGCATCATGGTGAACTTGTACAGATCGGTGTCGAGCAGGCTGGTGATGATCATGAACGGGGCAGGCCTCAGGCGTGGTGACAACAAGGTCAACGGGGTTGCGCGTAGGGCGGGCTGCTTGTCAAACAGGCCGCCGCGCAATCAATAGCCCGGACAGGCTACGAGGGGGCAAACGCCATAAAGTGTAGGCCATTAGGGACATCGGTGCGGGGCAAAACCACTGCCGTCAGCACCGGTTCAGCCGTCGAATACCGAATGGCCAGTTTTTTAATGAAATATGCCTCTAGCGCTTATGCATCAATCGCAGGTAGCTATCAAAATGATGGCAACAATCTGCTCGACATTCAAGCGGGCACCACCAGGGCCTGCAGCACACCGCGCAAGGTGTCCGGCACCGGAACGGGTCTGCGGCTGTCGCGGTCCACATAAACATGGATAAAATGCCCAGCCGCTGCCGTGAGCGGCTCGCCTTGCGCAAACAGGCCCACCTCGTAGCGCACGCTGGAGCCGCCCAGCCGCGCCACGCGGATACCCGCTTCCACGGTTTGCGGAAACGCAAGGGGCGCGAAATAGTTGCACTGCGTTTCGATCACCAGGCCGATGGTGGTGCCCGCGTGAATATCCAGCGCGCCCTGGTCGATCAGGTGTGCATTCACCGCCGTGTCGAACCAGCTGTAGTACACCACGTTGTTCACGTGGCCATAGACGTCGTTGTCGGACCAGCGGGTGGTGATGGTGCGAAACACGCGGTAGGCGCTGCGCGGCTGGGGCGCCAGGCGGGCGGGCGTGGAAACGGAGGCGATGGCTGGGGAGGTCATGGCCGCCTATTTTGCCAGCGCTGGTGATATTCCAGCGCCACACGCCAGGTCGTGAGCTGGGCTTTGATCGTGTCCTCCAGGTCGTTCCCGTAGCCTCCGGCCATGGCAAATGCCACAGGAATCCGCCGTTGCCACGCCCAGTCAAACACACGCCGGTCGCGTGCCTCCAGGCCATCGTGGCTCACCGCCAGACGGCCCAGACGATCGCCCACATGCGGGTCGGCCCCGGCGAGGTAGAACAGCACATCGGGGCTACACCGCTGATCGAGCACGCCCAAGGCGAGTTCCAGCGCGTGGAGGTATTCATCGTCCGCACAACCGTCGGGCAGCTCGACATCCAGGTCGCTCAGCTCCTTGCGAAAGGGAAAGTTGCGCGCCCCGTGTAGCGACAACGTGAACACGCTGCTATCGCCCTGGAATATGTGCGCCGTGCCATTGCCCTGGTGCACATCCAGATCAACCACCGCTATTTGAAGCACGCGCAACCGAGCGCCCGGTTCGCGCACGCGGTCGGCCTGCAGAGATCGCGCAGCGACCGCCACATCGTTGAACACGCAAAAGCCGCTGCCCCGGTCGGCATATGCATGGTGCGTGCCGCCTGCCACATTACCCGCCACGCCATCGCGCAGGGCCGCCCGGCCTGCAGCGACGGTGGCCCCCACCGAGCGAAGGGCACGCTCGGCCATGGCTTCGCTCCACGGGAATCCGATCTCACGCTGCGCGGCGGCAGACAAGGTGCCCGCCGCAACCTGCACGATGTAGTCGCTTTGGTGCACAAGCGCCAGTTCGCTCTCGGACGCCGGCAACGCCACATGCAGCGCCACGCCGGGCAGCTCGCGGGCGATCCGGTCTCGCAACATCCGGTACTTGGCCATTGGAAACCGGTGGTGCTCTGGCAGCGGAAGAACAAAGTGATCGGCGTAATAGGCGCGCATGTCGGCATTGTGTCGGGCCGTGGGTTTCTGGGGGAGCGTGCCTAATTTGCTGCAATGCAACAAAAACCCCTTGCAATCACACAGCAAGTCCCTAAAATTCGATCTATGCTGCACTGCAACATGACGACAAGGTCAGGGCCAGCGCAGATGTCTGTGAAACACCCGGGCCCCAGGGGCCTTCATTCTTAGGAGATATGACATGACGCTGACCGCTGAACAAATCCTGGCCTCGCACAAAGCCAACATCGAAACCCTGTTTGGTCTGACCACCAAGGCCTTCGAAGGCGTGGAAAAGCTGGTTGAACTGAATGTGACCGCTTCGCGCGCTGCCTTGTCCGAAGCCTCTAACCACACCCAAGCCATGCTGGGCGTGAAAGACGCACAAGAACTGTTGGCCCTGCAAGCTGGCCTGTTCCAGCCCCTGGCTGAAAAGACAGCGGCCTACAGCCGTCATTTGTATGACATCGCCTCGGGCACGGGTGCGGAACTGGGCAAGGCTTTTGAAAGCCAGACCTCCGACGCACAACGCGCTTTCACCAACTTGGTAGACAGCGCCGCCAAAAACGCCCCAGCGGGTTCCGAAACCGCCGTGGCGGTGATGAAGAGCGCCGTCTCTGCCGCCAACAACGCGTTTGAATCCGTCCAGAAGGCTGTGAAGCAAGCGTCTGATGTGGCTGAAGCCAACTTCAACGCCGTGGCCAACACGGCCGCCAACGCAGCCAAGACGGCCGCTCCCCGCAAGCGCTGATTGCCTGCGGTTGATCGGGTCTGGAGGACACCCTCTAGACCATCTTCAGGGAATACCCTGATAATGCAACCCAGCGCTGAGAACACTTCTGAGCACTCCAGTTGTCTCCTTGGATCCTCTCGAAACCCCCGTTTCAGGGATCCTTTTCAAGCCCGGTTTATTGACCGGGCTTTTTTTTGGCCGAAACATCCGTGCGACACCAACGGCCACCGATCACCATAAAAAAAAAGGGCTGTCTTTTGACCTGTGGGCGACGTGTAGCAGCGGTCTGGGCTGTGCAGAAACCCCGTTCACCATCGTGCCATGTTGAGAATAATTCGCGTTTGCTTTATCATTGGCGACATCACAAACCGCAAAGATGTTGTCCATGTCAAAAACCGTGAAAGTCTTGCTAAGCGCTTGTGTGCTGGCCGCCACCGCTGGCGCCCTGCATGCACAGGAACAGGTCGTCAACCTTTACTCGGCCCGCCACTACGCCACAGACGAAGATCTGTACACCGGCTTCACCAAGGCAACCGGCATCAAGATCAACCGCGTGGATGCCGACGATGCTGGCATCTTGGCCCGGCTCAAGGCCGAAGGCACGGCATCACCGGCCGACGTGATCCTGCTCGTGGATGCAGCCCGCCTGTACAAGGGCGAGGTCGACGGCCTCTTCCAGCCCATCCATTCCAAGGTGCTCAATGACGCCATTCCGGCCAATCTGCGCAGCAATCCGGCGGCAGATGGCGGTATTTCCTGGTTTGGCCTGTCCACGCGTGCGCGTGTGGTGGTCTACAACAAGGTCAAGATGCAGAAGTCGGATGTGGACACTTACGAGGAACTCGCCGACCCCAAGAACAAGGGCAAACTGTGCATCCGCTCGGGATCACACCCCTACAACCTGAGCCTTTTTGGCGCAGTCACAGAACACATGGGTGAGCAAAAGGCAGAAGCCTGGCTCAAGGGCATGGTGGCCAATCTGGCCCGGCCACCCAAGGGGGGCGATACGGACCAGATCAAGGCCGTTGCGTCGGGCGAATGCGAAATTGCCGTGACCAACAGCTATTACCTGGCTCGGATGATGCGTTCGAACAAACCCGAAGACGTGGCGGTGGTCAACAAAGTGGGCGTGGTGTTCCCCAACCAGGATACCTGGGGCACACACGTGAACATCGCAGGCGGGGCCGTGGCCCGTTACGCCAAGAACCAGGCCAATGCCATCAAGTTTCTGGAATACCTGGCCAGCCCACAAGCGCAGAACTACTTTGCCAACGGCAACAATGAATGGCCCGCAGCCAAGGGTGTGACGCTGGACAACCCCGCCCTGAAGGCCATGACTGGCGGCAAACCATTCAAGAGCGAAACCATTCCGATCAGCGCCGTGGGCGCCAACATGACCAAGGTGCAGCAGATGCTGGACCGCGTGGGTTTCCAGTAAGCACGACGTGCTCCCGCAGGTTCGCACCAAGCCCGGTCCAGCCGGGCTTTTTTACGCCCCGTTCCGCGAAGTCATTGCGTCATAATTGACGTTTACGTTAACGTAACTTCTTGGAGACAAAGACATGGACATCAAGGGCAAAGTATTCATCGTGACTGGCGGAGCATCTGGTCTTGGTGAAGGCACGGCACGCATGTTGGCCGCCCAGGGCGGCAAGGTGGTGATTGCCGACATGCAAGCGGAAAAAGGGGAAGCGGTCGCCCGTGAAATTGGCGGCGCTTTCGTGAAATGTGATGTGAGCAACGAGGCCGACGGCCAAGCCGTGGTTGCCAAAGCGGTGTCCATGGGCAAACTGATGGGGTTGGTCAATTGCGCCGGCATTGCACCGGCTGAGAAAACCGTCGGCAAGAACGGCGCCCATGCGCTGGCTGTTTTCAGTAAAACCATCACTGTCAATCTGATTGGCAGCTTCAACATGATCCGTCTCGCCGCCGAGGCCATGTGCAAGAACGAACCCGAGTCCACGGGTGAACGCGGCGCACTGATCTCCACAGCCAGTGTCGCTGCGTATGACGGGCAGATTGGCCAGGCAGCTTATTCAGCCTCCAAGGGTGGTGTGGTGGGCATGACCCTTCCCATCGCCCGCGACCTGGCTCGCAATGGCATCCGCAACATGACGATCGCCCCCGGCATCTTCGGCACGCCCATGCTGTTTGGCATGCCCCAGGAAGTGCAGGACGCGCTGGCTGCGGGTGTGCCCTTCCCCAGCCGACTCGGTACACCACAGGACTACGCCAAACTCGTGCAGCACATCTTCGAGAACGACATGCTCAACGGCGAGGTCATCCGCCTGGACGGTGCCATCCGCCTGGCCCCGCGGTGATTGCGTATCGCAGCGGTCCCCAAGCGCGCCACGCCACGCTATTTAATTGATAGCACCTACCGCTTATGTATAGCGCGCTACGGCCTGAAAACGCTTAAAAATGTTGCTCGGGGCCCGTAGCTGGCCCTGGCGACAGGATCTGGCGCAACGGCCCTCCCCCAGCGCATCCGCTCACGATGGGGCCTGTCAGGATGGGGCCTGCCTTGTTTCTCGCGCAGGCACCCGTCGGCTGGATCAATCCGTGATCGAGCGCGGCTGCGTCATCAGACCTTCCAGTTGCGCAGCGGGCACCGGTCGGCTGAAGAAATAGCCCTGGCCCGTATCGCAACCCAAAGACAACAGGGTTTCAGATTGCAGGGCGGTCTCGACCCCCTCGGCGATGGTTTCCAGGGCCAGGCTTTGCGCCAGGCCGATGATGGCGCGCACGATGTGTTGGGCACTGGGGTCTTCACCCAGATGGCGCACGAACGACTGGTCAATCTTGAGCTTGTGCACACGCAGGCGCTGGATGTAGCTGAACGACGAATATCCGGTGCCAAAGTCGTCAATCGACAGCTGGACCCCGAGTGTTAGTGCCAACCCAAAACTGACCAGCTAAAGCGCAAAGTGCCAATCCAAAATTGACCAGGGTGTTCCACTGACCTGCTGAATCTTTCAGCAGGGGGATACAAGGTGATCACCATGGACATGATTGGCAAAGTCAGGCGCATGAAGCTGCGCGACCAACTCTCCCTCAGCGAGATCGCAAAGCGCACCGGCCTGTCGCGCAACACGGTAAAGAAGTGGCTGAAGGCCCCCAGCGAAGCCGTTCCTCGGTACGAACGGGCCCACGCCGAGGGCAAGCTCACGGCCTTCGAGCCAAGCCTGCACCAGGCGCTCAGCACCGACAGCCGTCGGCCCAAGCAAGGCCGGCGCAGCGGCCGGGCTTTGTTCGCACAGATTCAGGCCCAGGGTTACCGTGGCGGCTACAGCGCCGTCACCGCTTACATCCGCCGCTGGCGGGTGGAGTCCGTGTCCAGTTCCACCAAGGCCTTTGTACCGCTGAGCTTCGAACTCGGCGAAGCCTTCCAGTTCGACTGGAGCGACGAAGGCATGGTGGTCGGCGGCGTGTTCTACAACGTCCAGGTGGCTCACTTGAAGCTGTGTGCCAGCCGGGCCTTCTGGCTGGTGGCCTATCCCAGCCAAGGGCACGAGATGCTGTTCGATGCACACACGCGGTCGTTCCAGGCCCTCGGTGGTGTCACGCGGCGCGGCATCTACGACAACATGAAGACCGCCGTGGACAAAGTCCAGCGCGGCAAGCAACGCATCGTCAATGCCCGCTTCGCCGCCATGTGCAGCCACTACCTGTTCGACCCCGACTTCTGCAACGTCGCCTCGGGCTGGGAGAAAGGCGTGGTCGAGAAGAACGTGCAGGACAGCCGTCGGCGCATCTGGATCGAAGCCGCCACACGCCGCTTCGGCTCGTTCATCGAACTCAACGCCTGGCTGGCGGAACGCTGTCGCTCGGTGTGGGCCGACACCGCACACCCGATCCATCGACAGTTCACCGTGGCCGAGATGTGGGAGTTGGAGAAAGGCCACCTCATGTCGATGCCGACGCCCTTTGATGGCTACGTCGAGAAGTTGGCCCGGGTCAGCAGCACCTGCCTGGTGGCGGCCACCCGCAACCGTTACTCCGTGCCCTGCGAATGGGCCGGGCACATCGTCAGCACCCGCGTCTATCCCGAGCGTATTGATGTTGCCGCCGCAGACGCCGTGGTGGCCAGCCACGCCCGACTGCCCGGCGGCGGCCAGACCAGCTACGACTGGCAGCACTACATCGACCTGGTGCAACGCAAGCCTGGCGCCTTGCGCAACGGCACACCGTTCCTGGACCTGCCGCCACCACTGCTGCGCTTACGCCAGTCATTGCTGCGCCACGCAGGCGGCGACCGGGCCATGGCCCAGGTGTTGGCCGCCGTGCCGCAGTCTGGGCTTGAAGCGGTGCTGGTGGCGGTCGAGCTCGTGCTCGAAGGCATGGCCCCCAGCGGCACCATCAGCGTCGAGCATGTGCACAACGTGCTCACCCGCTTGAACAACCCGGCCACGTCGGCGCAGGCAGAAACCTCACTGCGGCTGAGCCAGGCGCCGAAAGCGGACACGGCGCGCTACGACCGCTTGCGGCCCACCCATCTGGATGGACAGGAGGTCGGCCATGCGTGATACCACCGGGGATGTGTATGCCCAACTGAAGGCGTTGCGACTCAATGGCATGGCGACTGCCTGGGCCGATCTGACCGAGCAAGGCGGTGACACCAGCCTGGCGGCTTCGCGCTGGTTGGTGGAACACCTGCTGCGAGCGGAAGATGCCGACCGGGCCATGCGCTCGATTGCGCACCAGATGAAGTCTGCTCGCTTCCCGGTCCACCGCGACCTGGCAGGCTTTGACTTCAAGGTCTCGCAAGTCGACCAAGGCTTGATCCACAAACTGGCCGACCTGGCGTTCACCCAGGACGCGCAGAACGTGGTGTTGATTGGCGGGCCGGGCACGGGCAAGACCCACCTGGCCACCGCGCTGGGCATCTCCGGGCTGACTCAGCACGGCAAGCGGGTGCGCTTCTATTCGACGGTGGACCTGGTCAACGCCCGGGAGCAGGAAAAGAGCCTGGGACGTGCGGGTCGCATCGCCATGAGCCTGGGGCGCATGGACCTGGTCGTGCTCGATGAGTTGGGCTATCTGCCGTTCAGCCAGGCCGGTGGGGCTTTGCTGTTCCATCTGCTGTCCAAGCTCTACGAGCACACCAGCGTGATGATCACCACCAACCTGACATTCGCCGAATGGTCGACGGTGTTCGGAGACGCCAAGATGACCACTGCGCTGCTCGACCGGCTCACGCACCACTGCCACATCATCGAAACCGGGAACGAGTCTTACCGCTTCCGCCACAGCAGCAATGAAGCCAAAGGCCGCATCAAGACGCGGGAGCAAGCTAGGAAGGTGGCAGCCGGCCGAGGCATCCAAGCCAGCGATACCGTGGAGGAAGGGGCCTCGCCTGACGGCTCGGGAACACCACAGATCGATTCAAGAAAAGGAGGACCAACCGAGGCAAGCAGCCTATAGTTATTCACAGTTGGCCTTCACGAAGGTCGACCTAGCCCCTGGTCAACATTCGATTGGCACTGGTGGTCAAGATTGGATCGGCTCTAACAGCCGGGCACTGACCCGGCCGGATATGCCGGACTGGAGGATGGCGTGGACTGGCACTGGGACCGAATCCTGGCCGGGGCTGCGCTGTCTACGCTGCTTGGGGTCGGAGCGGAACTGGCGGCGCCGGAGAGCCGCACCAGCGAGGATGGCAACCGGACGGTGATCGCTATCCGCGAGGGCGCGCAGGACTCGATCAACCAGGTGGGGCAGGAGATCACGAGGCGCAATGCGAGCATTCAGCCGACGCTGACGATTCGACCGGGGTTCCCCATGCGGGTGATGGTGAGCAAGGATCTTGTGCTGCGGCCGTACCAGCCTCTTTTCTTCAGTCGCGGGGGGATTCAATGAGCAAGAGCGTGAACCGGTTGAGCCTGGGGCCGCTGCCGGCGTCATCTTCGGTGAAATTGACGGTCACGGTCTCAACCGAGCTGAAGGCGCAGCTTGATGCGTACGCAGAGGTGCATGCGCGGGTGCACCAGGTGCCGGTGGATGCCGTGGCGCTGGTGCCGCACATGCTGGCGGCGTTTATCGCGCGGGATCGTGGCTTCAAGGCAATCCAGACCGAGCCAACCACAAGGGTTCCCGTTTGAGTTGACACCCAATGCCACCCCCCTCCCCTACTCCTCGCTTTGCTGCGTCAGGTTGGGGACGGCGGACATCCCCGGCAATCTATGGACATACCGCGACGGCAATGAACGCCGACGCAACCGTCGAAAGGATCGCCAAATGTCAGCCTCCTCCAACAACCCATCACGCGTGATGACCGAACAATTCATCGACAACCAAGCAACGGCTCGGACCGAGCAGGCTACGCACCTTCTTCGGGAAGCCCTCGCGCTGCTGGATGTCGGAACACTGGCTTCAACGGAGGTCATCGCCACGAAGCGCATGCCTGACAGACTCCTGCGACTTCCCGAAGTCGAGCGACTGACTGGCCTTCGCCGTTCAGCCATCTATGAACAGATGCAACGAGGTATTTTTCCTCGGTCCGTCAAGGTCGGACCACGTGCGGCAACATGGTCGGAGATCGCTGTTCAAGCGTGGATCGCAGATCGCCTGGACGGACGTTTGCGTTGACCCAGAACGCTCATCAACGCCGATCGCTAAGGCATTTTTGCAACAGCTCAGACGTCTGAGAAATCTAGGACACCCGTTAGGACACGGGGCATCAGAAAGACAAGAGGGTTAGCAGATACTTACCTGCTAACCCTCATGAATATTGGCGGAGTGGACGGGACTCGAACCCGCGACCCCCGGCGTGACAGGCCGGTATTCTAACCAACTGAACTACCACTCCTGGCAGGCAGCTTTCGCTTGCATCTTTCAACACAAGCCAAGCGCTACAACTTGGCGACCCCACGGGGATTCGAACCCCGGTACTCACCGTGAAAGGGTGATGTCCTAGGCCTCTAGACGATGGGGTCAAAACCTTGGAACTAACCGATAACTACTAACACGACCAACCAACAATTCTCAAACCTTGGTGGAGGTAAACGGGATCGAACCGATGACCTCTTGCATGCCATGCAAGCGCTCTCCCAGCTGAGCTATACCCCCACGGCTCTTTGGCTTACACCAAAGAAAAACCCTTGCATATCAAAGACCTGCAAGGGTTTTTGACTGGCGGAGTGGACGGGACTCGAACCCGCGACCCCCGGCGTGACAGGCCGGTATTCTAACCAACTGAACTACCACTCCTGGCAGGCAGCTTTCGCTTGTATCTTTCAAAACAAGCCAAGCGCTACAACTTGGCGACCCCACGGGGATTCGAACCCCGGTACTCACCGTGAAAGGGTGATGTCCTAGGCCTCTAGACGATGGGGTCAAAACCTTGGAACTAACCGATAACTACTAACACGATCAACCAACAATTCTCAAACCTTGGTGGAGGTAAACGGGATCGAACCGATGACCTCTTGCATGCCATGCAAGCGCTCTCCCAGCTGAGCTATACCCCCATTTAATGACATCAATCACACAGTGTTTGTTGTCATCATCAGAGCCTCGAATTATAGACAGCTTTTTAGTGATTTCGCAAACGCGCTACAACTTTTTCACGCCCAACCAATTCAAGCACCGCATCCACCGATGGTGTGTGGGCTGTACCCACCGTCAAAACCCGCACCGGCATTGCCAACTGAGGCATCTTGACTCCGTGGGCTGCAAGCACCTGCTTGAAGGCGGCACTGATAGAAGCCTTATCCCATTCGCATCCAGACAACACATCGGCCAATGCATCCAGCGCCGGAACAATGGCTTCGGTGACATGCTGGGCGCGTTCTGCATCCACTGGTGTCACATCCCCGTAAAAGACCTGCGCCCAATTCGCCAGCGCCACCGTGGTGTCGCAACGATCCTTGAACAAGGCGCAGATACGCGCAAGTCGACCGTCAGCCAATTCAGCGGCCGATATACCCCGCTGCTGCAGTTGTGGCGCCACAAGCGCAGCCAAGTCAGCATCCGCCATCACTTTGAGGTGCTGCGCATTCACCCAGCGCAACTTGGCCTCGTCGAACTGCGCAGCACTGCGCCCCAGATGGTCCAGATTGAACCACTGCAGAAACTGCTCGCGGCTGAAAATTTCATCGTCACCATGACTCCAGCCCAGGCGAGCCAGGTAGTTCACCATGGCGTCTGGCAAATAACCTTCGTCGCGGTATTGCGTGACGGGCTTGGCACCATTGCGCTTGCTCATCTTCTCCCCCTGCTCGTTCAGCACGGTGGGCAGATGGGCGTATACGGGCGGCTCCTTGCCAAGCGCCCGGAAGATATTGATCTGACGCGGCGTGTTGTTGACATGGTCATCGCCACGAATCACATGCGTGATGACCATGTCGATATCGTCAACCACCACACAAAAGTTGTAGGTGGGCGTTCCGTCCGGGCGCGCAATCACGAGGTCGTCGAGTTCGTCGTTGCTGATCTCGATGCGGCCCTTGACCTTGTCATCCCAGGCCACGACGCCGCCGTTGGGGTTTTTGAACCGCAGGACGGGCTGCACACCAACGGGAACTGGTGGCAGGGCTTTACCAGGATCAGGACGCCAGGTTCCGTCATAGCGCGGCTTTTCCTTGGCGGCCATCTGCTTTTCACGCAACGCATCGAGTTCTTCAATACTCATGTAGCACGGGTACACATGGCCTGCGGCCTGCAAATCGGCCAGTACCGCCTTGTAGCGATCCATGCGTTGCATTTGATAGAACGGGCCTTCGTCATGGTCAAGCCCCAACCACGCCATGCCCTCGATGATGACGTCCACGGCGGCCTGGCTGGAACGCTCCAGATCGGTGTCTTCGATACGCAGAATGAAATCTCCGCCAGCCGCACGGGCAAACGCCCATGGGTAGAGTGCCGAACGGATATTGCCCAAGTGGATGAACCCCGTAGGCGAGGGAGCAAAACGGGTGCGTACGCGGGTTGAAGTGGAAGCGGTGTTTTCAGTCATATCAATAAGTTCTGGCCCCTTGTGGGGCCAGTTTCAAGATTCAATCAGTCGACGGATGTGCTGCACTTTGCATCCATCCAGGCGATATGCACAGGCCCTACGCCTCTTGCGCATTTGGCAAAGCCAGACGCGAAGTATCCTCTTCGCCCTCTTCCACCCCCACACGCCCTTCATTGAGGCGGTCAATATCGGCGGCGGAGATGTCACCCGTCACATACACACCATCAAAGCACGATGCATCAAAGTCGGCGATCGCGCTATTGAGCGAGCCAATGGCTTTCTTCATGCCATCCACATCCTGATAAATGAGCGCATCACAACCAATGGACTGGCGAATTTCATCCACGGTACGGCCATGGGCGACCAGTTCGCTGCTGGTGGGCATGTCAATGCCATAGACGTTCGGATAGCGCACCGGTGGCGCCGCGCTGGCCAGGTAGACCTTGCGGGCCCCAGCGTCGCGGGCCATCTGCACGATTTCGCGGCTGGTGGTTCCGCGCACGATGGAGTCGTCCACCAGCAATACGTTGCGCCCCTTGAACTCGCTGGCAATCACATTGAGCTTCTGGCGCACAGACTTTTTGCGCACGCCCTGCCCGGGCATGATGAACGTCCGGCCCACGTATCGGTTCTTCACGAAACCCTCGCGATACGGGATGCCGAGCAGATGGGCCAGCTGGGTCGCGCTGGGCCGGCTTGACTCCGGGATCGGGATGACCACATCGATCTCGTTGGGGGGCACGGTGGAGATCACCCGCTTTGCCAAGGATTCGCCCAGGTTCAGGCGGGCCTGGTAGACCGAGATTCCATCCAGCACCGAATCCGGGCGCGCAAGGTACACAAACTCGAAGATGCAGGGGTTGAGCTTGGGGTTCTCGGCGCATTGGCTGGCATGCACTTTACCGTCCAGCGTGATGAAGATCGCCTCACCGGGATCAATGTTGCGCTCGAAAACATGCGAGGTGCCTTCCAGCGCGACCGACTCGCTACCCACCATGACCGTTCCGTCCTGGCTGCGCCCCATCGCCAGCGGGCGGATGCCGTGTGGGTCACGAAAAGCCAGCAATCCATGGCCCGCAATGAGGGCAATCACCGCGTAAGACCCCTTGATGCGCTTGTGCACCGCACGCACCGCAGTGAACACGTCCTCTGGTTGCAACGGCACTCCGCGCGTGGAGCGCTCCAACTCATGAGCGAACACGTTCAACAGTACCTCTGAGTCGCTGTCGGTGTTGGTGTGGCGGTGATCGGTCAGGAACAACTCGGTGCGCAGCTCGCGGGCATTGGTCAGGTTGCCGTTGTGCACCAGAACGATCCCAAAAGGTGCGTTGACGTAAAAGGGCTGCGCCTCTTCCTCACTGTAAGCATTGCCTGCCGTGGGGTATCGCACCTGCCCCAATCCGACGCTGCCGGGCAAAGCACGCATATTGCGGGTGCGAAACACATCGCGCACCATGCCTTTGGCCTTGTGCATGAAAAACTTGCGGCCTTGCTGGGTGACGATGCCCGCAGCGTCCTGACCCCGGTGCTGCAAAAGCAGCAAAGCGTCATAGATCAGCTGATTGACGGGCGTTGTGCTCACGACGCCGACGATTCCACACATAGTTGTATTCCATCCGTTTACGGGAACATCCCCGCGGCAACCACTCGGCAACGGCTTATGGCCGCTACCCCATTGATATCAAGAAGGCAGATGCCTACTAAATTCTTCCGGTAATGCAGGTTTCAAGCCCTTGAGCACTTCAGCCAGCACCGGTGCGGCCTGCGACTCTTGCCACCAAGGCGCACCACCCACAGGCGTAAGCCCCGCCACCACTGCCACAGCCAATAACAAAACGACGCCTCGCAGCACCCCAAAAATCGCGCCCAATGCCCGGTCCGCCGGTCGAAGTCCAATGGCCTCGATCAGCTTTTTGGCCAGCGAGGTCAAAAAACCGCAAGCAAACACTGCGGCAATAAAAACGATCACAAAGCCCGCTGCATAACGCAGCGCCCCTGCCGACTCCCTCATCGGGAGCCAGGCCGCAACGTCTTGCGCAAACCACTGCGCCACAAAAAACGACACGACCCACCCAAACAAAGACAGCACTTCAAACACCAGTCCACGCCAAGCGCCTATCAGCATAGATGCGACAAGCACCCCCATGAAGATCCAATCAAGCGCCGCCATGAATGCAAGCTAGACCGAGCTGGCTTTGGCTTACAGCGTCAACACCGAAGCGGGAAGATCCAGCCCTTTGATGCGCGCAGCGGCCTTGTCTGCATCACCACGGGTAGTGAACGGGCCCACACGAACCCGGGTCCGCTTTCCGTCTTTGGTATCTACCACCTGCATATAAGTTTTCATCCCGGCGCGCTCGACCTTGGTCCGTGCTTCGCGGGCCTTGTCGGCGTCAGCAAAAGCGCCCACCTGCACGATGAAGCGGCTCTCCTCGGCATTGCCAGCGGCAGGCAAAGTGGTAGCGGCCGGTGCAGGCGAGCGCCCTTCCAGCAACGCACGGGCGCGGGCTGAATCGTCCGTGCGGGGCGTCGGCTTGTGCTCAATCGGGGCCGGCGTTTTTGGCTCCGGCTTGGGTTCGGGCCTTGATTCCACCTTGACGGGCGCGGACGGTACCGGCTTCGCCACAGCGGGACGTGTTCCAGGCACGATTTCTTCGCCCTCGGTCAATCCGTTGCCGATCGCGCTGCTGCGCGCAGCAGCGACATGCGACCCCGCAGCGGAACTTTGAGCAGCAGGCGCAGCAGGTTTGACCGCAGGAGCCACGGCCACCGGAGCAGGAACCACCAGGGGTGCGACCTTATTGCGGTCCGGGATTTCAATGGGAATATCCACGGGCACAGGCCGGGGCTGGGTATCAAAAAGCAGAGGAAATCCGATGACACCCAGCAGCACCAGCACGGCGGCGCCAATCAGCCTGTGGCGGGCGCGGCGGCGCATCACCTCGACACTCTCGACCTGGGGCGCGCGTGGCCGCTTTGAAGGTTTTTCGGTCTGTTGCTGCTCACCCCGACCGGGCCACCGAAACTTGAAAAATGCCATGGAGTAACGACTCGTAAGGACCTCAGAACCCGCCTGATCAGCCCAAATGTTTAGCGTGCAATCGGGGGGTTCCGTTCACCAAAACGCCTCCAACCGTATAAAACGAGCCAAAGACCACAATTCTATCAGTGGGGTCTGCAGCGGCGACCGCAGACTGAAGTGCCTCCATGGGGCCTGAGTGCAATGTGGATGTGACGTCACTGCGGCGCCCTGAAACCATCTGGACAGCGTTCCACTTCTGCTGCAATCCCGCAGCAGTTTCAGCACGTGGAGTCGGCAGGTCGGTGAAATACCAGCGATCCACCAACGGCCCTACCTTGGCCATCATGGGAGCCAGGTCCTTATCGGCCATGGCCCCAAAAACAGCATGGGTGCACGGGAAATACCCCATGGCATCCAGATTGGCGGTGAGCGCCGCCACCGAATGGGGGTTGTGTGCCACATCCAGCACCAGCGTGGGCTGGCCCGGAACAATCTGGAACCGGCCAGGCAACTCGACCATGGCCATCCCGTTGCGCACCGCCTGGGCCGTCACGGGCAGGCGCTCGCGCAGCGCTTCAAACGCAGCCAATACACCCGAGGCATTGATCAACTGGTTGGCGCCCCGCAGCGACGGGTAGGCCAGACCGGCATAGCGCCGACCGCGCCCCGCCCAGTTCCACTGCTGCTTGTCGCCCGAGAAGTTGAAATCGCGCCCAAAACTCCACAGGTCAGCACCAACCTCCATCGCGTGATCCATGACGCTTTGGGGCGCCATCGGATCGCTCACCACCACGGGCCGGCCCGTGCGCATGATCCCCGCCTTTTCGCGGCCGATGCTCTCGCGGTCGGGCCCCAGGAACTCGGTGTGATCGATGTCGATGCTGGTGATGATGGCGCAGTCGGTATCCACGATATTTGTCGCATCCAGCCGTCCACCCAAGCCGACTTCCAAAATCGCAACGTCCAGCAGCGAATGGCTCATCAACCGCAGGATGGCCAGCGTGGTGAACTCAAAATACGTGAGCGATATTTCATCCCCATTTTGGGTTCTTGCGCTTTCCACTGCTTCAAAGTGCGCTACCAAATCTGAAGCAGACACAATCTCCCCATGCACACGGCACCGCTCTTCGAAATGCACCAGATGCGGCGATGTGTACACCCCTGTGCGATAGCCCGCCTGCAGCGCCACCGCTTCGAGCATCGCGCAGGTGGACCCCTTGCCATTGGTGCCCGCCACCGTGATCACCGGGCATTCAAAACGCAATGACATCCGTCGCGCGACTTCGCGGACCCGGTCCAGGCCCAGATCGATATTGAGGGGGTGTAACTGCTCACAATGGCGCAGCCAGCCTTCCAGGGTGTGGGGTTTGGTTTGCATACAGCCGGGGATTGTCGCCGAGCCTGCGGTCACCCGCCGAATATCAGGGATGATGCGTGGCATGAAAAATGTGCGTATCACCCTCTATGGCATCCCCAACTGCGACACCGTCAAAAAATCCCGCGCCTGGATGACAGAACACGGGCTGGACTACGAATTTCGCGATTTCAAAAAGCAGGGCGTTCCTGCAGACCGGGCCAGCGCTTGGACAAAAGCACTTGGATGGCAAAAGCTGCTCAATCGCCAGGGAACCACCTGGCGCAAGCTCGATGCAGACACCCAGGCGACGGTGCAAGACGATGCAAGCGCGCGTGCCGTCATGCAACTGTACCCAAGCACCATCAAGCGCCCAGTCGTCGAGTGGCAGGTCGAAGGCCAGAGCGAACCACAGATTCATGTGGGATTTGTCCCGGAACAATGGCAAACACTGATCGATACCCAGGGCCAAGACTGAAATCTGGCGGCCAAGACGGGAAAATCGCACAATTCTTTACGCAGGTTTACGGTGCCCCAGCCCTCAATTCACGGTCTGCGCCTAAACTTTTCGTCAGTCTGGTGCGTTATGTACCGACCCGAAAAGGAGTTTCTCCATGAAAAAGATCGTTGTTTTTTCCGTCCTGGCCGCAATAGCCACCCTGGCGAGCGCGCAGGAACAAGGCCGTGTGCTGTCGGCCACCCCTGTGGTGCAACAAATCGGCGTGCCACAGCAGGTCTGCGGCAATGAGACCGTTTACAGCGGCAACCGCACATCAGGAGCCGGTGCCGTGATTGGCGCAATTGCTGGCGGCGCTGCGGGCAATGCCATCGGCAGAGGCAACGGCCGTGCCGCCGCCACCGCCATTGGTGTGCTGGGTGGCGCGGTTCTGGGCAACCAGATCGAGGGCAATGGCCAGCCGCAATACCAGAACGTGCAGCGATGCAACACCGAGACCTATTACGAAAACCGCACTGTGGGCTATGACGTGGTCTATGAATACGCTGGCCGGCAATACACGACACGCACCCAGAACGACCCCGGCCGCTGGATTGCGGTGAACGTGCAGCCCGCTGGCCAGTACTCCACCCAGCCTGATCCATACGCACCGC
Source organism: Acidovorax radicis (assembly GCF_020510705.1). Classification (NCBI taxonomy): domain Bacteria; kingdom Pseudomonadati; phylum Pseudomonadota; class Betaproteobacteria; order Burkholderiales; family Comamonadaceae; genus Acidovorax; species Acidovorax radicis. The sequence continues at coordinate 2,270,760 of NZ_CP075184.1, read as the reverse complement.
AAGGCGTGTACAGCCAGCCCGGTGTGGTCACCTCCACGTATTCCACTCAACCGGTGTACCAGCAACCGGTCTACGTCGCCCCTCCTGTCACCGTGATCGAATACGGGTATGACGGCGGGCGCCCTTACTACCCGCGCCATCGCAATCCGTACGATCGGTGATCGACTGAGTGCTGATGGCCCATGGGCATGCAGGCCCATGTATGGCCCTCCATTGAAGAAAAGAGCCTTTCGGGGCTCTTTTTTTGACCTTTGGATAGAGTGCGCGCACGCAACTGGGCGACTGCGTGCAACGCGGCGCGCACCCTGTCCTAAAATCGCGGGTTTCCTTCCTAACTCACCGCCCCTCCATGACCACCGAAAAAATCGACGGCGTGTCCGTCACGACCCAGGCCAGTGTTTACTTTGACGGCAAGTGCGTGAGCCACGGGATCACGTTCCCCGATGGCACGAAAAAATCGGTCGGTGTGGTGCTGCCAGCAACACTCACCTTCAACACGGGCGCACCTGAAATCATGGAGTGCGTGGCTGGATCGTGCGAATACAAGCTCAGTGGCACAGACAACTGGGTGAAATCTTCGGCAGGCGAAAAATTCAGCGTGCCCGGCAATTCGAAGTTCGATATCCGCGTGACCGAGGCCTACCACTACATCTGCCATTTCGGCTGAGATGTTTCGGCTGAAATTTGATTGATTTTGGCCTCTAGCGCTTATTCAATAAGCGCTAGCAGCTATCATTTTTGAAAAACATTCCATGGCAACCATCCTCCAGAACCTCCCCCTCGGCCAAAAGGTCGGCATCGCATTCTCCGGCGGCCTGGACACCAGCGCCGCACTGCACTGGATGAAGCTCAAGGGCGCTTTGCCCTACGCTTACACCGCCAACCTCGGCCAGCCGGACGAGGCCGACTACGACGCCATCCCACGCAAGGCGATGGAATACGGTGCAGAAAAAGCCCGTCTGGTCGACTGCCGCACACAGCTCGCACATGAAGGCATCGCCGCCCTGCAGGCCGGCGCCTTCCACATCTCCACGGGTGGGCTGACCTACTTCAATACCACGCCCCTGGGCCGCGCCGTGACCGGCACCATGCTCGTGGCCGCCATGAAGGAGGACGACGTCAACATCTGGGGTGACGGCTCGACCTTCAAGGGCAACGACATCGAGCGCTTCTACCGCTACGGCCTGTTGACCAACCCTTCGCTCAAGATCTACAAGCCCTGGCTGGACCAGTTGTTCATCGACGAACTGGGCGGCCGTGCCGAGATGTCGGCGTTCATGACGAAGGCCGGCTTTGGCTACAAGATGAGCGCCGAAAAGGCCTACAGCACCGACAGCAACATGCTGGGCGCCACGCACGAGGCCAAAGACCTGGAGTTTTTGAACAGCGGTATCCGCATCGTCAACCCCATCATGGGCGTGGCGTTCTGGAAGGACGAGGTTGAAGTCAAGCGCGAGGAAGTGTCGGTGCGCTTTGAAGAAGGCCAGCCCGTGGCGCTCAACGGCGTGGAATTCGACGACCCTGTCGCGCTGATCCTGGAAGCCAACCGCATCGGCGGCCGCCACGGCCTGGGCATGAGCGACCAGATCGAGAACCGCATCATCGAAGCCAAGAGCCGCGGAATCTACGAAGCCCCCGGCCTCGCGCTGCTGCACGTCGCCTATGAGCGTCTGGTGACCGGCATCCACAACGAAGACACCATCGAGCAGTACCGCATGAACGGCCTCAAGCTCGGCCGCCTGCTGTACCAAGGCCGCTGGTTCGACCCGCAGGCCATCATGCTGCGCGAAACCGCCCAGCGCTGGGTGGCGCGCGCCGTGACCGGCACGGTGACGCTGGAACTGCGCCGTGGCAATGACTATTCGCTGCTGAACACCGAATCGCCCAACCTGACGTACCACCCCGAGCGCCTGTCGATGGAGAAGGTCGAAGACGCGCCGTTCTCGCCGCTGGACCGGATTGGCCAGTTGACCATGCGCAACCTGGACATCGTGGACACACGCGACAAACTGGGCGTGTATGCACGTGCGGGGCTGCTGTCGTTGGGTGGCAATGCCGCGCTGGCGCAACTGGAAAATGGCAACAGCACCAAGAAATAATGGCGAAATAAGCCTCTAGCGCTTGCACTGCAAGCGCAATCAGCTATAAAAACAGAAGCAAACCGCCCCCCGCTAAGCAAGCAGCTGGGGCGGTTTTTTGTTGTGTGGGCTCAGGCCGCTGCTGGATAGGGCTCCCGCCCCATGGTGCGGACGACGGCGGCCAGCACCACGCCATACGCTGGCACAAACAGCAGCAGGCTCACAACCAGCTTGATGATGTAGTCGACCATCGCAATCTCCCCCCAGTTCGCGGCCATGAAGGCGTCCGTGCTGCGCCAAAAGGCAATGGAGAAAAATGCCGCCGTGTCCAGCGCCTGACCGAACACCGACGCTGCAGCGGGTGCCAGCCACCACGCCCGGCTTTGCTGGCGGATGCGGTCGAACACCTGAATATCGAGCAGTTGCCCCAACACATAGGCCGCAAAACTGGCAAACGCGATGCGGAACACGAAGGTGTTGAACGTCTGCAGCGCGCCTGCGCCGTTGAAATGCCCTTCGTGGAACAGCACGCCCACAACGTAAGAAGCCACGAGCGCGGGGAACATCGCCCTCGTGATCACGCGACGCGCCGACTCCTTGCCAATCAGGCGCACCGTGAGGTCGGTCGCCAGAAAGATGAAGGGGAAACTGAACGCGCCCCAGGTGCTGTGAAAGCCCAGCAGCGTGATGGGCAACTGCACCAGGTAGTTGCTGGCGATGACGATGGCGATGTGGAGCGCCACCAGGAGGAAAAGAGCGAGCGGCGCGCGCGAATGCGGCGCTTGAACGGGAGTCATGGCAGTCCTTTTTGGTGAATGGGGGCGAGGGAACCCATCAATTGACGAACGAAAGGCGCGCATTGTACGCGCGCGCCCGGTTGCGGCCTCAGAACACGTTCTTACACCACCACCGGCTCAGGCTCCAGCCGGATGCCGAAGCGCTCGTAGACACTGGTCTGGATGGCCTTGGCAAGCGTCATCACCTCACCGCCGGTCACGCTATTGGCGCCCTGCCCCCGGTTGACCAGCACCAATGCCTGCTTTTCGTACACGCCGGCCTTGCCAATGGATTTCCCCTTCCAGCCACATGCATCGATCAACCAACCGGCCGCCAGCTTGATGCTGCCGTCAGGCATGGGGTAGTGCACGATGCGCGGCTCGCGCGCGATGATGTCGGCACACTGGTCGGGCGACACCGTGGGGTTCTTGAAGAAGCTGCCCGCGTTGCCCACCACGGCCGGGTCCGGCAGTTTGGTACGACGAATGTCACAGACCCAGTCGAAGATCTGCTGGGCGCTGGGACGCTCAATGCCCGCCTCCACGCGCCTGCGCTCCAGGTCAAGGTAACCCAACACCGGCTTCCAGGGTTTAGGCAGCCGAAAACGCACATGGGTAATGACCGCCCGCCCTGCGAGGCCCATGCCACGCGGCAACCCTTCTGCATTCCTGATGTCTGCCGGGGCATGTTTGAACACGGAATCCCGGTAGCCAAAACCGCACTGCGCCGCATCCAGCGTGAACGGCAGGCCAGTGGCCAGGTCGATGGCATCGAGCGAGTCAAATCGGTTCTGCAGCTCCACGCCATAGGCCCCGATGTTTTGCACCGGTGAGGCCCCCACCGTGCCGGGGATCAGTGCCAGGTTCTCCAGCCCCGGGTAACCCTGCGCCAGCGTCCAGGCCACGCAGTCGTGCCACACCTCGCCCGCACCGGCCTCCACGATCCAGGCCTTGGGGTTGTCGTCCACCAGCCGCAGGCCCTTGATTTCCATCTTGAGCACCACGGGTTTCACATCCCCCGTGAGGATGATGTTGCTGCCGCCGCCCAACACAAACTTCGGGGCAACTGCCAGTTCGGGGTGGGCCAGGACGGCGAGCACGTCTGCGATGGACTGCACGCGCACCAGCGTTTGGGCGCGCGCGGCTATGCCAAAGGTATTGCAGGGCTGTAAAGGGGCGTTTTTCTCGACTACCATTGGCTCGATTGTCGCATCCACCCCCCTTGGGGGCATGCGATCCGCCCTGTTTCCCCGAGATTGACTGAGAGCCACCATGCCATCTTTTGACACCGTTTGTGAAGCCAACCTGGTTGAAGTGAAAAACGCCGTTGAGAACACCGCCAAGGAAATCGGCACCCGTTTCGACTTCAAGGGCACTTCGGCCGGCATTGAGATCAAGGACAAGGACATCACGCTGATTGGCGATGCCGAATTCCAGCTCACGCAGATCGAAGACGTGCTGCGCAACAAGCTCACCAAACGCAATGTGGACGTGCGCTTCCTGGACATGGGTGATGTCCAGAAGATGGGCGGTGACAAGGTCAAACAGGTCATCAAGGTGCGCAATGGCATCGAGAGCGAGTTGGCCAAAAAAATCCAGAAGCTCATGAAGGAAAGCAAGCTGAAGGTGCAAGCCGCCATCCAGGAGGACAAGGTGCGCATCACCGGCGCCAAGCGCGACGATCTGCAGGCTGCCATGGCCCTCATCCGCAAGGATGTGACCGATGTGCCGCTGTCGTTTGACAATTTCCGCGACTGAGCCGGGACCCAAAGCCTCTACACCCTTCTTCACTCCTTTCGAGGGTCTTTGCCCATGACGCGCTCCCTTCAGCCACTGCGCATTCTTCCAGCCGCCATGGCAATGGTGGGCGCGCTCTGGTGGGTGCCCATGGGGGCTCAAGCGCAATCGGTCGCCCTGGCGGGCGTGCTGGGCACCAAGGCCTTGCTGGTGGTGGACGCCCACCCCCCACGCGCCATTGGTGTAGGTGACGAATTCCAGGGTGTCAAGGTCATTGCGGTGTCCAAGGAAGATGCCACGATTGAAGTCAAAGGCGCCCGCCGCGTCGTGCGAATGGGCGAGGCGCCGGTGAGCGTGGGTGCGCGCTCGGGTGGGCGTCGCGTCACACTCGTGGCCGACAGCCGCGGGCATTTTGTGAACAGCGGCTCCATCAACGGGCAGGTGATGCAATACATGGTGGACACGGGAGCCTCCACCGTGGCAATTGGGCGCCCTGACGCAGACCGCATGGGACTCAAATACCAAAGTGGTCAGCCCGTGAGGGTGGGCACCGCCAACGGGGTGGGCCAAGGGTGGCGAATGAAGCTGGACTCGGTGCGTATCGGCGATGTGGAGGTTTTTGGCGTGGAAGCCATCATCACTTCGCAGCCCATGCCCTATGTGTTGCTGGGCAACAGCTTCTTGACCGAATTCCAGATGACCCGCATCAACGACCAAATGGTGCTGGAAAAGCGCAACTGACACCGCCAATGTCTGTTCACCCCCACACCAGCCCCCCCCATTCGGAAGGCGAATACGAAGACCTGCTGAGCCTGTGGTCCGATCTGGAATCAGCCCTGTCGGTGCTGCTGTCACGGCCGCTTCAGGTACAGGACTTTCCGGGCAAGGTGCGGCAGTTCGATGGCTGGCTGCAGGATCTGGTGGCCCACGACATCGATGCGGCGCTCTACCTCATGTTCCAGCTGGCATCCACATCAACGGTTGGCTACAGCGCGTCCCATGCGCTGGTGTGCGGCACGCTGTGCCACATCATGGCGCACGAGTTGCAACTGTCACAGCGCGAGCGCGATAGCTTGGTGCGCGCGGCGCTGACGATGAACATCGGCATGACAAGCTTGCAGGATGAACTGGCGATGCAGCGCGAACGGCCTACCGCCGTGCAGCAGGAAGCCATCAAAACCCACCCGCTTGAAAGCCAGGCACTGCTGGAGCGGTTGTTCATTTCCGACACACTATGGCTCGACGTGGTCGGACAACACCACGCCAGCATTGCCGAGCGCACCCCCCTGGCCAACCAGGAGCCCGAGGACCGCCTGACGCGCATTCTGGGCACCATCGACCGCTACGCGGCCATGATCAGTCCACGCAAATCACGCGCTGGTCGCAGCGCCACGGACTCGGTGCGCGCCATCGTCGGGCAAGAGGTGGATCAACGCGATGAGGTGAGCTATACGCTGGTGCGGTCCATCGGACTGTGTCCTCCGGGCACCTTCGTCAAACTCGATAACGGCGAAACAGCCATCGTGCTGCGCCGCAGTGACAAAGCCAATCACCCGCTGGTAGCCAGCGTGCTGGACCCCAAAGGCAGCCACCATGCGCAACCGAGCCTGTACCAGACGGCCAGCGGCAAACCACGCATCCAGTCGGCGCTTGCACGGTCTGCGGTGGGTCTGGAACTCAACCACCGCACCATGGTGCGTCTGGGCCTGTATGCGGCCCAACACAGCAGCGGCTTGCGTGGCCTCGTCGCGCCGAGCCTGGTGGTCTGACGCTACCCTGGCCAGCAGACTCTCGACGGGTGGCTCCTGTCTGCCAACGGCAGATCTCTGCCCCACCGACCCCTCTCCGGTTCACAGGCAACCGATTGCCCCGAAGGCAAACTCGCGCCTGCCGTCGCAGAGAGGGCTGCGCGGCCCGGCAATCACGTCACTTGTGGGCTTTGCCAGAGGCTTCTGCCGCCGCCTTGACCTTCTTGCTCCCTAGACGCGACTCCTTGCCAGCGATGAGCCGCTGGATGTTTTCTTTATGCCGCCAGGCCAGCAACGCGGACATCACCACAATAGACAGGGCGATGGTGACTTCGGCATACCAGACCACGCCATCGACGAGCAGGTAATACACCGGCGCAAACACCGCCGCAACCAAAGACGCCAGCGACGAGTACCGAAAAAAGACGGCGATGATGAGCCAGGTTGCGGCCGTGGCAAGGCCCAGCCAGACACTGATGCCCAACAGCACGCCCAGCGCCGTGGCCACGCCCTTACCCCCCTCAAAGCGAAAGAACACCGGCCACAAGTGGCCCAAAAACGCAGCCAGTCCCACCATCGCCACGGTGCCATCCTCCAAGCCGTAGGGGTGCCCAAACCACATCACCAAGGCCACGGGCAACCAGCCTTTCATGCAATCGAGCACCAGTGTGACAACGGCTGCAGCCTTGCTGCCGGAGCGCAGCACATTGGTGGCGCCGGGGTTTTTGCTGCCATAGGTGCGCGGATCGTTCAGGCCCATGACTCGCGTCACGATGACCGCAAACGACAACGAGCCCAGCAGATAGGCAGCCACAGCGGCAAGAAGGGGGTAGACGACGTTCAAAACAACTCCTCAGGATTCACGGGGGCAGGCCTTCAGCGGCCCGTCTTTCTCAACGGCCTATTCTGCCAGCGCGCACTGCACGGGCGTCGCTCCCAGCAACTGCACGCAGATTTGTGGGTCAAGCTGTACGAGAAAACCCCTGCGCCCACCATTGATGGCGATGCGCGGTAGCGCAAGAATGGTTTGCTCGATGTACACCGGCATCTCGCGCCGTGTACCGAACGGCGAGGTGCCGCCCACCAAATAGCCACTGTGGCGGTTGGCCACCTCGGGCGCACAAGGCTCGACCGACTTGGCACCGATCTGGCGCGCCAGGTTCTTGGTCGACACCTTGCGGTTGCCATGCATAAGCACCAGCAATGGCTTGGCGTTCTGGTCCTGCATGACCAGCGTCTTGACCACCATGAAGGGATCGAGCCCCAACACCTCGGCGCTGTGCAATGCGCCGCCGTGCTCGAGATACTCATAGGGGTGCTCGGTAAACACCACCTTGTGTGCCTTGAGCAACTGGGTGGCTTGGGTCTCGGAGATGTGTTCTTTCTTGGCCATGGTGCAATCCGGATAGGGAACGAATGGTATCCACTTGCGAGCCCCGCCACGCAGCGGCGCTGGCGCGTTCAGGGGAGCGCGGCCATGGCTTTGCCGGTGGTCTTGCGCAGCCCCACCTTGCGTTTTCCGTACTGTTCGATGGCAGCGACCAGTGCCTGCGTGAACTGCTGCACCAGTGCTGACGGCGCCCGCCCGTCCACGGCCAGTACCTGCAGGCGCCGCTGCTGCAACTGCACCTCATCAAACGGCCGGGCCGCCAGCAGGCCCGCCTCCACCCAGCGCGCCGCAGTCAGATAACTGGCCAGCACCACATCCTGCCCGTCCAGAAGCGGCAGCAGCGCCGAGGAAAAATTGCTCTCGACCGCCGGCACGTAACGCAGACCCTGCACCGCACAGCTCAGGTCAAACAACTGCCGCCCTGTGATGCCAGCGGCCCCCAGAAGCAACGGGTAGCGCACTACATCGGCCACGCTCACACTGCGCTGGCGGGCCAGCGGATGCTGTGCGGGCATGATGGCGTAGAGGGGGGCGATGGCCGAATGGAGCACCTGCAAGCCCTTCTCGGGCGCCACGCTGTACTTCAGGGCCAGATCAACGTCGCCACGCAGCACCAGGGCCGACACCTCCTGCGGCACGGCCACCAGCAACTGCAGCTGCACCTGGGGGTGCGCCTGCCGGAAGGCCGATATCACGAGCGGCATGAAGCTGGCGGCAAACCCTTCGGTGCAGGCCACCCTCACGCGCAAGGACTCCTGCGCCGACAGCCCTTGCAATTGCTCCACCAGCTCCGTCGCCTGCGCATCATGCGCGGCGGCATGGGCCAGCAGCCGGGTGCCCGCTTCGGTCAGGGTCATGCCCCGGGCCTGGCGCTCAAACAGCACTACGCCCAGGCTGTCCTCCAGCTTGCCCAGCTGGCGGCTCACGGCCGAAGCGGCCACATGCAGGCGCTGCGCCGCCTGGTTGACGGAACCGGTACGCGCCACCTCCAGGAAGTAACGCAAGGGCAGGCTGAGCAATGAAACAGGCATTGTCTAAAAATCGCAAAAAGGTAATGGTCAATTGCCAAATCTCTATTCCAGGCAATGGTAAACCAGCATCCATCTTGCATGGCTTGAGGCTCCAATTCACCCATGCCCTGGCGCGCCCATCTGCTGTCGGGACGCTTACCACCGGAGTCCGCATGAAACGCCTTGTTCGAGTCTCGTTGTTGTCCACCGCCCTGGCCGTCCTCGCCAGCACCAGCGGCTTGTCGTTTGCCCAGACCGCCGCGCCCGCTGAGGCGTGGCCCCAGCGCGCCGTGCGCCTGGTGGTGCCCTTCCCGCCCGGTGGCGGCACGGACGCCGTAGCCCGCGCGCTGGGCCAAAAGCTATCCACGCGCCTGGGTAAGCCTGTGGTCATCGACAACAAACCTGGGGCATCCACCATCATCGGCACAGACAGCGTGGTGAAGGCCGAGCCCGATGGCTACACGCTGCTGGTGTCAGGCTCCACCAGCTACACCGTGAACGCAGCGCTGCGCCACAAGCTGCCCTACGACCCGCTCAAGGACCTGACCCCCGTGGCCACCATTGCGCGCGCACCGCTGGTGATCGTGGTGAACGCCAACTCGCCTTACAAGGACCTGCCCGCGCTGCTGGCGGCGGCCAAGGCTGCGCCTAAAACCATCAACTACGCCACCTTCGGCTCGGGCTCGGCCCCGCACCTGGTCGGTGCACTGCTGGAGCAGGCGGCCAACGTACGCCTGCAGGATGTGCCCTACCGGGGCAGCGCGCAGGCCATGCTGGGCCTGATCGGCGGCGAGATCCAGATGGCCATCGACACGGTGGCCAGCGCCGCGTCCCATGTGCGCTCCGGCAAGCTGCGCGCACTGGCCATCGCAGGCAACGAGCGTGCCCGTGCCCTGCCCTCGGTGCCGACCGTGCGAGAGTTGAAGCTGCCTGACGCAGCCTTTGATGGCTGGTACGCCCTGGCGGCGCCAGCGCGCACGCCGGACGCCATCGTGAACAGGCTCGTGAAGGAAGTGGAAGCGGCCATGCGCGATGTCCAGCTGCAAGAGCAAATCCGCGCCCAAGGGATGGAGCCCGTATTTGTAGGCCCCAAAGCCATGCATGCCGCGATGGACGACGAAATCGGGCGCTACCGCGCGCTGGCCCACCGCGCCCAGATCGTGGTGGACTGAACCCAATGCCGCAACACCAAGGATTCGCACGATGAGCCGAGAGCAACTGGTCCAGAACGTCCAGCGCTACTTTGACGACGGCCACTTTGCCACAGACCTGCGCCGCCGCGTGGCCTGGCGCACCGAGAGCGACACCGGCAAGGTGCCGCCCGAGCTGCGCACCTACCTCACCGACGAAATGGTGCCCTGGCTCACGCCCCTGGGTTTTGAGTGCCAGGTGCTCGACAACCCATCGCCACAAGGCGGCCCCTTGCTGGTGGCCCGCCGCGTGGAAGACCCGGCGCTGCCCACCGTGCTCACCTACGGGCATGGCGACGTGGTCAACGGGCAGGACAGCCAGTGGCGCGAGGGCCTCTCGCCCTGGGAGCTCACCATCGAAAGAGAGCGCTGGTATGGCCGGGGAACGGCCGACAACAAAGGCCAGCACACCGTGAGCCTGGCTGCACTCGCCCACACCATCGAGGCCCGGGGCGGCCGCCTGGGCTACAACGTGACGCTGCTCATGGAGATGGGCGAAGAGGCGGGTTCGCCCGGCCTGGCCGCCTTCTGCGAGCAGCACAGCGACGCGCTGAGAGCCGACCTTTTTCTGGCCAGCGACGGCCCCCGCGTGAACGCGGGCCACCCCACCCTCTTCCTGGGTTCGCGCGGAGCCATCAACTTCTCACTCGCGGTGCGCAGCCGCGACAAGGCCTACCACTCCGGCAACTGGGGCGGCGTGCTGGCCAACCCGGCCACCGTGCTCACCCACGCCCTGGCCACACTGGTGGACGCCAAGGGCCGCATCCTCGTCAAAGGCCTGCTGCCGCCTGCGGTGCCCGACAAGCTGCGCACTGCCCTCAAGGACGTGGTGATTGGCACCGGCGCCGATGACCCCGCGCTCACCCCCGGCTGGGGCGAGCCCGGCCTGACCCCCGCAGAGCAGCTGGTGGGCTGGAACACGCTGGAGGTGCTGGCGCTGGGCGCGGGCAACGCGCAGCGGCCCATCAACGCCATCCCCGCGCAGGCCGTGGCGCACTGCCAGCTGCGCTTTGTGGTGGGCACCGATTGGCAGAACGTGCAGGCCACGCTGCGCGAACACCTGGATGCGCATGGCTTCAGCCAGGTCGAGATCACCATGGGCATGCACTGCGGCGCCACGCGGCTCGATCTGCACAACCCCTGGGTGGACTGGACGATGGCCTCGCTGCAGGCCAGCGCAGGCCAGCCCGCCACGCTGCTGCCCAACCTGGCAGGCTCGCTGCCCAACGACATCTTTGCCGACCAGCTGGGCCTGCCCACCCTGTGGGTGCCGCACTCGTACCCCGCCTGCGCCCAGCATGCGCCCAACGAACATTTGCTGGCGCCCGTGGCACGAGAAGGTCTGGCGGTGATGGCTGGGCTGTTCTGGGACCTGGGTGAGCCACAAGGGACACCGTGGACTGAAGGGCGCACCACCCGGCAGGAGGCAACTGCCTGACAGCAGCGCGCACAAACTCGCAGAAAAACAAAGGGGCCTGCGCGGCCCCTTTGTTTGATCTTGCCGATTTGCAGGGCCACGCCCTGCCCCCGGTCACAACGCAGGGTCGCGCAGCTCCCAGCGAATCGCATCGATGGCCTTCAGCACCTCGGGCGACAGCGTCGTGCCCCAGGCATTCAGGTCTTCCTCCAGCTGCGTCACCGACGTCACGCCGATGATGGTGCTGGCCACTTGCCACTTGGTGTAGCAGAACGCCAGCGCCATCTGCGTGGGTGTCATGCCGTTGGCACGCGCCAGTGCGTTGTAGCGGCGCGATGCCTCCAGCGCCTCAGGGCGGCCCCAGCGTTGTTTGCGCACGGATTCATACGATGCAATGCGCGCACCCTGCGGGGCATTGGGGCCAGTAATGCCGCTTTCGTCGTACTTGCCCGTCAACAAACCAAAACCCAGCGGCGAATAGGCCAGCAGCGAGACATCCAGGCGGTGGCAGGTTTCATCCAGTCCGTTTTCCCAAGTGCGGTTGATCAGGCAGTACGGGTTCTGCACCGTGGCCACACGCGGCAGGCCGTGCTGCTCGGCCAGGCGCACGAACTCGTGCACACCATACGGGGTTTCGTTTGACAGGCCGATGTAGCGCACCTTGCCCGCCTTCACCAAGCCGGCCAGCGCTTCCAGTTGCTCGCGGATGGGGGTTTGCGAGGTTTCCTTGGAAGGGTCGTAATACAGGTTACCGAACGCTGGCACATGGCGCTCGGGCCAGTGGATCTGGTAGAGGTCGATCACATCGGTCTGCAGCCGGCGCAGGCTGGCCTCGCACGACGCCACGATGTCGGCCGGGGTCATGCCCTTGCCCTCGCGCACCCAGGGCATGCCGCGCGATGGGCCGGCCACCTTGGTCGCCACCACCAGCTTCTGGCGCGCGCCAGGGTTCTTGGCAAACCAGTTGCCGATGATGGTTTCGGTGGCACCAAAGGTCTCGGCCTTGGCGGGCACAGCGTACATCTCGGCCGTGTCGATGAAGTTCACGCCGCGCGCAAGCGACTGGCTCAGGATGGCATGCGAGTCGGCCTCATTGACCTGCTCGCCGAAGGTCATGGTGCCCAGGCAAATGGGGGTGACAAGCAGGTCACTCTGACCCAAGCGGACGGTGTTCATGCGGTGAAGGCTCCAGAAGATGGAAAAGTAAGCAGGGCCTGCTGCGGCCCCGGCTGGCGATGGTACAAGCGATCGCCAAAACCTGCCGGACGCCGGACTCCTTGGTGACACCGCAGGGCGCCCCGCCAGCGTGGCGGCAACGTAACATTGGCACAGCATGTACCAAGTCCTCACCCCTTCGCGCAGCAGCACACTGGCGCTGCGGCACCTCAACTACCACGTCCGCCACTGGGGCCCCGAGCAAAGCGACCTGCCCACGCTGGTGCTTCTGCATGGCTGGATGGACGTCAGTGCCTCCTACCAGTTCACGGTGGACGCGCTGCGGCAACCACGCCGCATCATCGCGCCGGACTGGCGTGGCTTTGGCCTGACCACCGGTGCGCCGGTGGACCACTATGTGTTTGCCGACTACCTGGCCGACCTGGACCTGCTGCTGGACCACTACGCCCCCGGCGAAGCCATCGACCTCGTGGGCCACAGCATGGGCGGCAACGTGGCCATGATGTACGCCGGTGTGCGGCCCGAGCGCGTGCGCAAGCTCGTCAACCTGGAAGGCTTTGGCCTGCCCGCCACACGCCCCGCGCAAGCGCCCACGCGCTACGCGCAATGGATCGACGAAATCAAGCAACTGCACCAGGGCAACAAAGATCTGAAGACCTATGACGGCGCCGACGGCGTGGCCCGCCGCCTCATGAAGACCAACCCCCGCCTGTCCGAGGACAAGGCCCAATGGCTGGCCCAGCACTGGGCTCGGCCCAACGCCCAGGGGCAATGGGAAATCCTGGGCGACCCGGCGCACAAGATCACCAGTGCGCAGCTGTACCGCGTGGACGAGGCCCTGGCCATCTACGAGCGCATTGCCGCTCCAGTGCTGGCCATCGAAGCCAGTGGCGACAGCCTGGGCCAGTGGTGGAACGGCCGGTACACCCTGGACGAGTACCACCAGCGCCTGACCCATGTGCGCACCTGCAGCACCGCCGTTGTGCAAGACGCGGGCCACATGCTGCACCACGACCAGCCCCAGGCAGTGGCCACGCTCGTTGAGGATTTTTTTCGCTGAAAGCTGCGGAAAAAAGGCCTCCAGCGCATTCTCTATTAGCTATCATTTTTACTTCCCTAGCACGAAACCCACCCACACCACCAGGAACACGGCACCCACCCACGAGCGCGGAGCCAGCACCACCGCCGTGCAGGCAGCGACCGCTGCGCCCCACAAGACCCGCTCCAGACGCGGCCACACCTGTTCGCCAAAGCGCCAGGTAAAAAGACAAAAGCACACCGTGTACAGAACGAAGGCGGCAATGTTCAGGCGTGACATGGCCTGCGTGTCTTCAAGCGGCTACGGGTTGGTGGCCAGCACAGTGAGCAGGTACACCGGCCAGGCGATCGACATCAGGGCATACCAGCCAAACGCGCGCTCTGCGCGGCGCAGGCACCACACCACACCAAACAGGCAACCCACAGCGCAGGACAAGTCCGCAGAAAACAACTACACCGTGCGCCGGCGCCACTGGCTCTGCTCTTGCTCTGCGGCTACCTCCGCAACGTTACCCAGCCGCACGCTACCCAGCCCCGGCGCCAAAAGCTCCAGCCCCAACACGCGCACCCGCACCGTGTTGACGCCCTCCCGCAGCGCCAAAACCGGCAGCAGCCACCAACGCGGCACATTCAAGTTGCGCGACAGAGGCCCCACCAGCGAAGCATCGTGCAAGAGCAGGTCATCGTTGATGAACACCTCTCCGGTCATGCTCATGCCATCCACGCCCAGCGCCATGGGCTCCGTGTGGTCAGCGCAAACACGCTCCCACTGAATGCGATACCACGCCGTCCCATCATGGTCCGGCCAGCGCCGCCCCCACACATCGGGCAGTTCTACTGGCTCCCAGCAACTGTCAGGCCGCACCAGCGGGTCGGCGCCACATGATGCGCGCGGCCTCCCCGGCCAGCACGCGCGGCGCGCATACCCCAGGCATGGCGACGGTTTGCGACCATGCCGGGCTGCACACCGCCATCGCCCACACCAGCACCCAGCCGCAGTCCCACCACCTCATCCGATCACCCCATGGTCACGCGCCGTGCGCACGGCCACGATGCGCGACGACACCGCCAGCTGCGGTAGATGCGCTTCACACGGCTCTCGACCGTGTAGTGCTACAGGTGCAGTTGCTCGGCAATTTCGCGGGTGCGCAGGCCGTCAGCCACCAGCCGCAGGATCTGGACCTCACGCTCGGTCAACGCCTGGCCCTGCCCTGCGACCGGCACCACCGCAGCTGCAGGCAGGGGCAGCAGCTCCAGAATGCGCCGCGCGTGAAGGGGTTGATCGGCGCCCCGCCGCGCAGCGCGCCGCGAATCGACACCTCGATGTCGTCACGCTCCTTGAGCACATAGCCCGTCGCCCCGACACGCAGCGCGCCCAGGATGGACTCCTCGGTGCTCCAGGCTGACACCACCAAAATGCCCAGCCCCGGATCGTCCGCGCGCAGTTGCTCGATCAGCGCCATGCCACTGCCGTCGGGCAGCGCCAGGTCGACCAGCGCCAGCGCCACTGGCTGCGTGGCCAGGCAAGCCCGCGCCTCGGCCAACGTGGCGGCAAACACCAGCGCATCGGACGCATAGCCCAAGGACAACAGGACGCCGCGCAGGCGCTGCTGCAGCAAAGGCTCATCCTCCACCACCAGCACCGGGGCAGGCAAGGAAAGCTCAGGCGCGAGGGGGTCAAGGGTCATGAAAGAAGGCAGGCATGCCAAGGCAAGAAAAAGGAAGAGCAAGAAGAAGAGGCGCCATGGTAGGCCACAGCGCCATCCTCGCCCATCCCTGAAACTGGTGAAAGTGCGCCGCGCGAGCGCAAATTACCCAATTTCAGGGATACCAAAAACGGGGCTCAACCACTAGCCTCGCCATAACTTCATACAGCCCCCTCGCGGGCAGCACGGCTTCAAGCCAAATCAATGCCCAGCGCTTGTCTGAAATGCACCAATGGATATCAAAAAATGAGCAACCGTCACTACACTCCCCGCCTATGCATTTGAAACACCTCTTGGGCCTTGCGGCGCTTGCGCTCACCTGTGGAGCAGCGCAAGCAGACTGGGCGCTGCCCGCGGGTGCCAGTGCGCGCCTGGGCGGCGGCACGGTATCGATGGGCTGCGCCAGCCTGCAAAACGGCGGCACGCTGCGGCTCGACGATGGCGCACTGCTCGCCGCGCGCGACGTGGCGCTGGCCAGTGGTGCGCAGCTAGAGATCGGCGCCGGCCGTATAGAGCTGGCCCAACAGTGGACCAACCTGGGCACGGCCACGGCCACCAGCGGCGGCGTGACGCGCACCGCCAGCCCAGGCTGCGCGGTAGTGGGCCAGGCCGGGCCGGTGGCACTGAGCCCGCTCACGCCGCCTGCACCGCAGCCCGTGACCGTGCCGCCCCTGCCGGGCGGAACCGGCACAACGGCACAGGTGGCCATCGGTGGCGTCGGTGCATCAGGCGCCATTATCGGCCTGCCGTCGGGCTGCACCGTCACCCAGTTGGCCATCGACCGCACCATCCCTCCTGGCGCGCCCGGCAACGCCAGCTTTCCGCTGGGCGTGCTGCGCTTTGAAGCCAGTGGCTGCCCTGGCGCGGTGCTGCAGGTGCGCGCCACCTACCCCGCCGGCAGCCTGGCGGGCCTGGTGATGCAGAAGTATGGCCCCCACGGCACGCCAGTGCGTACCGGCTGGTTCAGCCCGCCCGGCCTGGCGGTGAGTGGTGACACCGTGAGCTACACCGTGACGGACGGCGGCGACGGCGACAGCGACACCCGCGCGGGCTCCATCTCCGACCCCTTCGCGCCCATGCTGCTCGCCGCTGTGCCTGGCGCTGGTGGCGCACAGGCCATCCCCACTCTGGGCGAATGGGGCGTGTTGCTGCTGTCGACGCTCATGGCCCTGCTGGGCGCGCACGGCGTTCGCCGCATGCGCCATCCTGCCCGCCGCCACATCCTTTGATTTGCCTTTTCGACCGGATTCACACCATGCATCGCACCCCTCGCACCTACCGCCTCCTGGCCGCTGCCGCCGCCGCACTTGCCCTGGGGTCCGCCTGGGCACAGGACATGACCTTCACCCCCGCCACCAATGGCGCCGTGGTGATCGAAGCCCCTGCAGGCACGGCCGCGCTGCGCGTACAGCCCTCGGGCGCCGTGCAGCTGCCCGGCCTGCCAGCGACGCCCGCCACACTGACCACAGCCGTGTGCCACGATGCGGCCGGCACCCTGGGGCGTTGTGACGCTGCGGCGCTTGCGGGCCAGCAAGGCCCCGCAGGCCCACAGGGGCCTGCAGGGTCTGCAGGCGCCACGGGCCCAGCGGGACCCACCGGCCCTGTGGGGCCGACCGGGCCCGCTGGCGCTACCGGAGCGACAGGCGCCACCGGCCCCAAGGGAGACCCTGGCACCAGTGGCGGCGCAGGGGTCGTGGGCCTGGCCGAGACGCGCCACGGCTGCTTCAGCGCCGCCGCCACACCCGTATCGGGAGCAGGCTATGCCGTGGCCCTGGCCAACGGCATCTACTCCGTCACCTTCAACCCGGCGCTGGGCGCTGGCAACTACACCCTGCTGATGGACGCACGCACCAGCACGGGCCGGGCACTGGCCGTCACCACAGGCGGCGACGTGACCACGGCGCTGACATTCGCACCCGGCTGGCTCGCCGCCGACGGCCCCGAGACCATCGCCCGCATCTGCTTCATGCTGGCTCGCTGACCATGGCACACCCCGCACCATCCCAACCCTCGCGCCGCTTGCCAATCTGGCGCCACCTGGCCATCCATGGCGCATGCGGTCTGTCCATGCTCGCGGCTTGCGCCGCGGCGCGGGCCGACAGCTACCCTTTCGTGGGCGCGCTCATGCCCATGGCGGGCCTGTCGTCAGGCTCCTCCTGCCCCAATGGCTGGCTGGCGGCCGAAGGCCAGGTGCTACCTATCCAGACCAACACTACGCTGTACTCGCTGCTTGGCACCGCGTATGGCGGCAACGGCACAACCACCTTCGCGCTGCCCGACCTGCGCGGGCGCGTGGCGGTGGGCATGGGCCAAGGCCCCGGGCTCTCCGCACTGAATCAGGGCGAAAACGGCGGCAACACCAACACCACGCTGTCGTCAGCCAACCTGCCCATGCACCAGCACGGTCTGGCCACCAACGCCACGGCCACCCACACCACGCCAGGCCCGGGGCGCACGCTGGCCCAGGCACAGAACGCCGGGATTTACGCCAATAGCGGCAACGCAACCACTCTGGCCCAAAGCCTCCCAGTGGGCCAGAATGCGCCCATCCCGACCATGAGCCCCTACCTGGTCATCAACTGGTGCATTGCCATCACCGGCGACTTCCCTCAACGCCCATGAACCAATCCATGCCCTTGCGCACTCCCTTCTGGCAGCGCCCGGCCACACGGCTTGCAGCGCTGTCTGCCGCGCTCTGCGCGGCCTTGTGCACCGCGCCTATTGCACACGCCTCCGGCCCCGATCCGTACGTTGGCGAGCTGATGCTGTTTGGTGGCAACTATTGCCCCGTGGGCTGGCTGCCGGCCGAAGGACAGACGGTGAGGATCACTGAATACGAGCTGCTGTTTGTTCTACTCAACACAACCTACGGCGGCGATGGCGTGGAAACGTTCCAATTGCCCGACCTGCGTGGCCGCGCGGCCGTGGGCGCGGGCAACGGCCCTGGCCTGGCACAGCAAACCCTGGCCAATCGAGGCGGGGCAGAGGCCGCAACGCTGTTGCCGCAAAACCTACCCCCCCACACGCACAGCATGCAAGCCAGCACCCAGCCTGCCACCCACACCACACCTGCGCCGGGCCGTGTGCTGGGCACGGCGCAAAACGGCGGCGCCTATGCCTCCGGGGGGCCCAGCATGAATTTGCAGGTCACCAGTGCCGCCGGCACCAGCGCACCGCAGCCGTTCAGCGTGCGCAGCCCCTTTCTCGCCATGCGGTGGTGCATTGCCACCACGGGCCTTTTTCCGCAGCAGCAATAAAAAAATGAAAACCTCGTTACGCGCCCATGCAGCCTGCGCAAGCAGGTCTCTTTTCAATGGCATTTCATGCCACCTGCGGGTGGCCGCGCTGGCCGCCACAGCCCTCCTCGTTTGCAGTGGCGCACAGGCCCAAAGCCCCTACCTCAGCGAATTGCGTGCCTTCGCTTTCGGCTACTGCCCCAAATACTGGTTTCCAGCCAACGGAGCCATCTTGGCAATTCAGACCAACCAGGCGCTGTTTGCCCTGACCGGTACGACCTATGGCGGCGACGGCATTCGCACCTTCACCCTGCCCGATCTGCGCGGGCGCACGCCGGTGGGGTGGGGCAATGACACGCTGGGCAACAACTATCAGCGCGGGCAAAGTGATGGTCGGGAAACCACCTCCATTACCACCGCTCAAATGCCTTCGCACACGCATCAACCGATCGCCACCACGGACCCAGCCACCCACGCCACGCCCACAGCGAACGCGCTGCTGGCACAAGCGCAGAACGCCGGCTTATACGTGGACAGCGCCGCAGCCAACACCACGCTGGACACCGCCCCCGCCGGCACTGGCCAGGCAGTGTCCACGCGCGATCCCTATCTGGCCATCACCTGGTGCGTGGCGACGCAGGGCGTTTTTCCATCTTCAAATTGATCGCCAAAGCGGGCGATAGCGCTTACGTTTAATGCGCATATAGCTATTGAAAAAATATCATTCGCACCATAAAAACGCAAGCGCACCCATCGCGCCGCAAGACCTTTCGTGCCGGTGGCGAAGCCGAGCGGCACGTTGCGCGTCCCATGAGAAAATGTCGGATTACTCCCCACAAACACACAGGACACATCATGGACGCAGAACGTATCAACCTCATTGGCAACACCCTCTCCGACCTGACCGTGCGAACGCAAGAGTTACGGAGGTATCTTTGACTACGATGCCAAATTTGAACGCCTGCGCACGGTAAACGCCTCGCTGGAAGACCCTTCGGTCTGGAACGATCCGAAGAAGGCCCAAGAACTCGGCAAAGAAAAGAAATCGCTGGACGGCGTGGTGCTCACGCTGGAAAAACTCACGCGCGAACTGGCTGACAACACCGAGCTCTATGACATGAGCAAGGAAGAAAGCGACGAAGCGGGCCTGATGACCATCGAGGCCGAAACCGCCAAGCTCAGGCCCGAGATCGAGCAACTTGAATTCCGCCGCATGTTCCGCATGGAAGCCGACCCGCTCAACTGCTTTGTGGACATTCAGGCGGGTGCCGGTGGCACCGAAGCCTGCGACTGGGCGAGCATGCTGCTGCGCCAGTACCTCAAGTACGCGGAACGCAAGGGCTTCAAGACCACGGTCGAAGAAGAAACCCCGGGCGATGTGGCCGGCATCAAGAGCGCCACGATCAAGGTCGAGGGCGAATACGCCTATGGCCTGCTGCGCACCGAAACCGGCGTGCACCGCCTGGTGCGCAAGTCGCCCTTCGACTCGTCGGGTGGGCGCCACACCAGCTTCGCCAGTTTGTTTGTGTACCCCGAGATCGACGATTCCATCGAGATCAACATCAACCCCGCCGATGTGCGCACCGATACCTATCGCGCATCCGGCGCGGGCGGGCAGCACATCAACAAGACCGACTCGGCCGTGCGCCTGACGCACATGCCCACCGGCATCGTGGTGCAGTGCCAGGACGGCCGCAGCCAGCATGGCAACCGCGACATCGCGTGGCAGCGCCTGCGCTCCAAACTGTATGACTTTGAGATGCGCAAGCGCCAGGAAGAGGCGCAAAAGCTCGAAGACACCAAGACCGATGTGGGATGGGGCCACCAGATCCGCAGCTATGTACTGGACAACAGCCGCATCAAGGACCTGCGCACCAACGTCGAAATTTCGGCCACACAAAAGGTGCTGGACGGCGATCTGGACGCCTTCATCGAAGCCTCTTTGAAGCAAGGTGTCTAAAGGATGATGATGCGCACCGACGCCATCATCTTCGACATGGACGGCACCATGATCGACTCCATGCCCTGGCACGCCCAGGCATGGGTCGAGTTCGCGCGCCGCCGGGGCATGGACATCGACGTGCCCGATCTCATGGCCCGCACCACGGGCCGCAACGGCACCGAGTGCATCGTCGAACTGCTGGGCCGCGCCGTGTCGCAGGACGAGGCGGACGCCCTCACGCACGAGAAAGAAACCATCTACCGTGAGCTGTTTGCCCCCCGCTTTGCCGAAGTGGCGGGCTTTCGCCAGTTTGCGGCGCAGGTGCGCGCGCGCGGCCTTAAGGTGGCGGTGGGCACGGCGGGCGACATCGGCAACGTGGAATTCGCCCTGGGCCATCTGGGCCTGGAGCCTGCGCCACAAGCCATCGTGCGGGGCGACGAGGGCCTGCCCGGCAAGCCCCAACCCGCCATCTTTCTCGAAGCGGCACGCCGCATTGCCGCAGCGCCCGAGCACTGCATCGTTTTTGAAGACGCGCCTTTTGGCATCGAGGCCGCACGGCGCGCAGGCATGCGCGCCGTGGCCATCTGCAGCACGCACACGCCTGAGCAATTGGCCGGGCCGCATGTGCTGGCTAGCGTGCGCGACTACACCGAACTCATGAACACCGACTTTCTGGAGAGCATCCATGTTGCAACTGCATAACGCAGACGGAAGTGGAGACAGCGCCGGCCCGGCCGCCGCCATCCGCCGCGAGGACTACGCCGCCCCCGCCTACTGGATCGACAGCGTCGAGCTGACCTTCGACCTGGACCCCAACAAGACCCGCGTGCTCAACCGCATGACGCTGCGCCGCAACCCCGATGTGGCTGCGCAGCCGCTCAAGCTCGATGGCGATGACCTGAACCTGGCACGCGTGCTGGTCAACGGCCAGGGCACCTCGTTCAAGATGGAAGGCGCGCGCCTGGTGCTGGAGAACCTGCCGGAGGGCGCCGAGCCCTTTGCGCTCGAAATCTTCACCACCTGCTGCCCCGCCAAGAACACACAGCTCATGGGCTTGTATGTGAGCCAGGGCACCTTCTTCACACAGTGCGAAGCCGAGGGCTTTCGCCGCATCACCTACTTCCTGGACCGCCCCGATGTGATGGCCAGCTACACCGTGACGCTGCGCGCCGACAAGGCCCAGTACCCGGTGCTGCTGTCCAACGGCAACCTGGTGGACAGCGGCGACCTGGAAGACGGCCGTCACTTTGCCAAGTGGGTGGACCCGCACAAGAAACCCTGCTACCTCTTCGCATTGGTCGCAGGCAAGCTGGTGGCCCGCGAGCAGAAGATCAAGAGCCGTTCAGGCACCGACCACCTGCTGCAGGTCTACGTGCGCCCGGGCGATCTGGGCAAGACCGAACACGCCATGAACTCGCTGATGTACAGCGTGGCCTGGGATGAAGCCCGCTTCGGCCTGCCGCTGGACCTGGAGCGCTTCATGATCGTCGCCACCAGCGACTTCAACATGGGCGCCATGGAGAACAAGGGCCTGAACATCTTCAACACGAAGTACGTTCTGGCCAGCGAAGCCACCGCCACCGACACCGACTTTGCCAACATCGAAAGTGTGGTCGGCCACGAATACTTCCACAACTGGACGGGCAACCGCGTCACCTGCCGCGACTGGTTCCAGCTGAGCCTGAAGGAAGGCCTCACCGTCTTCCGCGACCAGGAATTCAGCATGGACCTGGCGGGCAGCCCATCGGCCCGCGCCGTCAAGCGCATCGAAGACGTGCGTGTGCTGCGCACCGCGCAGTTCCCCGAAGACGCGGGCCCCATGGCCCACCCGGTGCGGCCCGACAGCTACGTCGAGATCAACAACTTCTACACCGTCACCATCTATGAAAAGGGTGCCGAGGTGGTGCGTATGCAGCACAACCTGGTGGGTCGCGAAGGCTTTGCCAAGGGCATGAAGCTGTACTTTGAGCGCCACGACGGCCAGGCCGTGACCTGCGATGATTTTGTGCAGGCCATCGCCGATGCCAACCCCACCAGCCCGCTGGCGCAGCACCTGCCCCAGTTCAAGCGCTGGTACAGCCAGGCCGGCACGCCCCGCGTGCGCGCCACCGGCCGCTACGACGCTGCCACGCGCTGCTATGCGCTCACACTGTCGCAAAGCTGCGCCCTCACACCCGGCCAGAGCGAGAAGCAGCCCTTTGTCATCCCGGTGGAGCTGGGCCTGATCGATGCCACCACCGGCGGCGCCCTGCCCTTGCACCTGGCGGGCGAAGGCGCTGCAGAAGGCGCAGCCCACACCACCTCGCGCGTGGTGGTGCTCACCGAGGCATCGCAGACCCTGACCTTCACCAACCTGGATGCCGAGCCTGTGCCGTCGCTGCTGCGCGGCTTCAGCGCCCCCGTGGTGCTGGACATCGACTACACCGATGCACAGTTGCTCACGCTGCTGGCACACGACGCCGACGCCTTCAACCGCTGGGAAGCAGGGCAACGCCTTGCGCTTCGGTCTGCTATTAATGCAATAGCTGATAGCGCAATGGGGACAAGCGCTAGCGGCCAATTTGATCATAAAATTCTCGCTGCAGAGTTTGTGGACGCCATGCGCGGCGTGCTGCGCAACCCCGCGCTCGATGCAGCCTTCAAGGAGCTGGTGCTCACGCTGCCGTCCGAAACCTACATCGCCGAGCAGTTGGACGTGGTGGACCCACAGCGCATTCACGCCGTGCGCGAAGCCATGCGCGAGCAACTGGCCCTGTCGCTGCAGGCCGACTGGGAAGCGGCATGGGAGCAGAACCAGGACACCGGTGGCTACAGCCCCGATCCTGTGTCCTCGGGCCGCCGTGCACTCAGTGGCCTGGCGCTGCACATGCTGTGCATCGCCGCACAGAAAACAGGCGACGTGGTCTGGCCCGGCAAGGCCTACCAGCGGTTCAAGGTGGCCAGCAACATGACGGACCGTTTCAACGCGCTCACAGCCCTGGTGGCCAGCGGCAGCGAACTGGCGGCCCCGGCCCTGGCGCGCTTCCATGCGCTGTTCAAGGACGAGCCCCTGGTCATCGACAAATGGTTTGCGCTGCAGGCCGGTGCGCCCGACCGTGGCGGCAACGTGCTGCCCGCAGTGCGCCAGCTCATGGCGCACCCGGACTTCAGCCTGAAGAACCCCAACCGCGCACGCAGCGTGATCTTCAGTTACTGCAGCGCCAACCCCGGTGCCTTCCACCGGTCGGATGCCGCAGGCTACGTGTTCTGGAGCGACCGCGTGATCGAGCTGGACGCCATCAACCCGCAGGTGGCTGCGCGCTTGGCCAGGGCCCTGGACCGGTGGAAGAAACTGGCAGAACCGTGGCGCACCTCGGCACGCGAAGCCATCGCCCGCGTTGCCGCAAGGCCCACCCTGTCCAACGACGTTCGCGAGGTGGTCACCCGCGCGCTCGCTGAATAAACCACCACAAAGAGAAGACAGACATGGCAAAAAGCATCAGCCTGACCCGCTACCTCGTTGAACAGCAACGGGTGGACGGCCTTATCCCCTCACAACTGCGCCTGCTCCTCGAAGTGGTGGCCCGCGCCTGCAAAAGCATCAGCCACGCCGTGAACAAAGGGGCGCTGGGCGGCGTGCTGGGCACGGCCACCAGCGAAAACGTGCAGGGCGAGATCCAGAAAAAACTCGACATCATCGCCAACGAGGTGCTGATCGAAGCCAACGAATGGGGCGGCCACCTGGCGGCCATGGCGTCTGAAGAAATGGACGGCATCTACCTGGTGCCCAACCGCTACCCGCAAGGCGAATACCTGCTGCTGTTTGATCCCCTGGACGGCTCCAGCAACATCGATGTGAACGTAAGCATCGGCACCATCTTCAGCGTGCTGAAAAAGCCCGATGGCGACCGCGGCGTGGAGGAAGGCGACTTCCTGCAACCCGGTACCCAGCAGGTGGCCGCAGGCTACTGCATCTACGGCCCACAGACCACCCTAGTGCTCACCGTGGGCGACGGCGTGGCCATGTTCACGCTCGACCGCGAACAGGGCTCCTTCGTGTTGACCGAAGAGAACGTGCGCATTCCCGAAGACACCAAGGAATTCGCCATCAACATGAGCAACATGCGCCACTGGGACGAGCCCGTGAAGCGCTACATCGACGAATGCCTGCAAGGCAAGGAAGGCCCGCGCGGCAAAGACTTCAACATGCGCTGGATCGCGAGCATGGTGGCCGACGTGCACCGCATCCTGACCCGTGGCGGCGTCTTCATGTACCCCTGGGACAAACGCGAACCCCACAAGCCCGGCAAACTGCGGCTGATGTACGAAGCCAACCCCATGAGCTGGCTGGTCGAACAAGCCGGCGGGGCTGCCACCAACGGCAAGCAACGCATCCTCGACATCCAGCCCACCCAGCTCCATGAGCGCGTCAGCGTGATCCTCGGCTCAAAAAATGAGGTCGAGCGCGTGACTAGCTACCATTCCACGCTATAATTCGAGGCTAAGCCGGTGTAGCTCAGTCGGTAGAGCAGCTCATTCGTAATGAGAAGGTCGGGTGTTCGATTCATCTCTCCGGCACCAAGTCAGTAAAGAAAACCCCGCTATCCAAAAGATAGCGGGGTTTTTATTTTGGTGTTGCTTGTAGGCAATCTGTAGGCAAGTGACGCGAATCACTATCCTTCTTTGGGCGTGAAAAACGCCCCTGCCCCTTGCTCGATAGACGCGGCTATTGCTTTGCGGGCCAACTTCGCTTCGCCGGGGTAACGACCAGTCAACAGCACGCATGCGAGTGAGAACACGACACTAGCGAGCCAAAAGAAGACGGCAACAAACAGCACAGCCCACATTGAGGCGGCGCTTTCCGCGCCATAGGTGTACATGTACCAACCGACACCAGCCATCACCCCCACCTGAAGAAGGCCTCCCAGCCATCCCCAACCCGTGCGAATGAGCCCGCACATGTCTGAAATCCTGTTCCTTAGTAGTTCATCGCTACTACGACGCGACGCATACTGCATGACGCTAGGTAAAAGGCTCGGCTCGTTCTCGATGGCGGCGACTGGAACGCCAAGCGCGATTGCGGCGTCTTGAAGGCGGCGTTTGCGGACACGCTCTTGCTCCCACGCGCTGATTGCGATTGTGAGCACACCAAAGGCCGTAGTTAGACCAAGAGCGCCGACCACGTGCAGAACCGCCATCCACATTTGTCTCTCCAAAAGTATGAGAGCGATTTTGGTCGGAGCCAGTTGGGAATGTCTAGGAAATCTCTACGCCGGGCACTCTCTGCGCATGCGAGCGAGAGCAAAGCCCCCCGTTTTTCCGGTGAAAGACCCCCAAATTTCCCATGAAACACCCCCAAAAATGCGGGTATCAGCGGGCTGACGCCGGTGCGACGATGTAGACCCCTCCGATGATTGCGCCCGGCACTTTCACCACCTTGCCGGGTCCGCTTGCTCCCTCGGCAATCCCTCTGATGGTCACCAAGCCACCTTGCGCAACGCTCACCACCCAGAATTCCCGTTTAGCTCCGCCACGCCCTCGACGAACGGGGGTGCGGATAAAAACTTGGACTGGTTTTATGCCGTGAGTCCAAGGCTCTCTCGGTATTCGATGGGACTGAGTGAGCCAAGGGAGATCTTGATCCGCTTCTCGTTGTACCAGCGGATGTAGTCGTCGACTGCCTCAATGAACTGCGCAAGGGTGACGCTCTTCCAGTCCCGAGGATAGAACAGTTCGTTCTTCAGCCGACCGAAGAACCCCTCGCAGGCTGCGTTGTCAGGGGAGCATGCCTTGCGAGACATCGAGCGGGTGAAGTTGGCATCGCGCATCCTCGATATCCAGCCTGGCCAGCGGTAGTGCCCCCCGCGGTCGAAGTGAACCACAGGCCGGTCAGCGGTGTCTGTCACCGTCTCGATGGCTGCATCCAGCATGGTATTGACCAGCTCAGCATCCGGGCTCGTGCCAATGGTCCAGCTCACCACCATCCCATCGAAGCAGTCGATGATCGGCGACAGGTAGACCTTACCTGCAGGGATCTGGAACTCCGTGATGTCCGTGAGCCACTTCTTGTTCGGTGCCGCGGCCTGGAAGTCTCGGTCGATGATGTTCTCAGGCGCGGGGCTGATCTCGCCAAGGTAGGACGCATACCTGCGCCGCTTGGGCTTAGCCACGACTAGGCTCTCTTGCTTCATCAGGCGCTGCACCACCTTCTCGGAGATTGTGACGTCTTGCCTAGTCAGCGAGGCCTGCAGCCTGCGGTAGCCGTAGCAGCGATGGTTCGACTCGAAGATATCGGTGATGGACTGCCTTACTTCAAGGTACTTGTCGCCGGCGGCCGCTCGGACCCGATGGTAGAAGTACGAGCTGCGTGCAAGACCCAACTGTCCAAGGAGCTTTGGCAGACCATAGTGCTCCTTGAGGGCGTCAATCAGCAGTGTCTTCTCCCGGTTGGACAGGAGCTGCAGATCGACGCCCAGGCCTTTTTTTAGCAGTTCATTGGCCTTGTTCAAGAGGTCCTGCTCAAGGCGCAGTTGCCTGACTTCGCGGCGCAACGCCTCAACCTCGCGCTCGAGCTCATCGCGCTCTTGAGCCCGCGGGGACTGATTGGTGTGTTTCATGGATGCGGGTGCCTCACGTCCCAGAAGCTGGTTCTTCTAGTTGTACAACGTCGGCCTGCTCACGCCAAGCTTCTGAGCAACCGCCTGCGCACTTCCCTCACGAGTGCACAGCTCGAGGACTGTCTGCTTCTTCAGTTGCGGCAGCCGAGGCGCACTGACGGCTCTGCCGACAACGCGCTGGCGGGAGTCAGGGTCCAGTTCATCAATCCAGGCACGCAGCAAATCGCGGCACGGATAGCCCAGCGCCTTGACCGTGGCGACGATGCAGCGCCCGTGCTCGGCGTAGTGTTCGACAGCCTTCTTCTTCTGAATTTGAGAATACTTCGGCTTTGAGCGCGCGTAGCCGGACGGCAGGTCCAGGCGCCGCTCGTACTCCTCATGCCAGCTCATCAACGAGTTCTTCGTCGGATATCCCAACTGGCGGATAGTGGCACCGGTGCGCTTGCCCAGTTTGATGTAGAGCTCGACCGCTCGGATTCGATCTTCGTAGGAATACATGAACTACCTCCTGGTAGTCCAAGTTTTTGTCCGCACCCCCAGCTGGTCAGTTTTGGGTTGGCACTAACACTGTCGCCTCATCAAGCACATTTCCAATTGGCGTAGACGCCGCACCAGCGACCGCATTTTCGTAAATGGGCCGATAACGACAACCGGCATGGGCCTCAGTAGTCCAGCGACGCCGGAACTGCAAGCAGTCGGTGCGCCACCATATCAAGCGCAGGGCGCACTATGCCTTGTTTGTCTGTCCAAACGCGGGGGGTCAGACTCCCTGACAGAGCGACGGAATCACCATCGCGAAGTGCATCAAGTGACTCGCACACTCGCGCTTCGAAGGCTATGACATTGACGAACAAGACCTCACCCTCGGCCGTGCTCGCCCGCACTTTCGCGAGCGTGAAGCTCTTTCCACCCTTGTCAGTGCGCCGCTCGGGTTCACCGTAAATTCGTCCAGCAATCAGTCCGTCAATCATGAGAGTTTTTCGCTAGTTCAAGGCTCATTGCAGCGCGATTTGCGACATTTCACAGCCGCGTGAAGAACTGGGTATAGGCATCGCCACCGCCACGCGACAAAGGCCCCAGTGGCCGCAGACCCGAAAGCAATTCATCAAGCAAAAAAGCCCAGAATCTTTCGATTCTGGGCTTTTGCTATCAATGGTCGGCGTGGCGGGATTCGAACTCGCGACCCCTTGCACCCCATGCAAGTGCGCTACCAGGCTGCGCTACACGCCGACAAGAATTAGATTATATGCTGAAAAATCACCCCAAAGAAAGCAGCTCACGAATTTCAAACAATTCTTTGCGAACCGCGTTCGAATCCAGCGTAGCGGCTGACGCATCAAAGGAAAACCCATGCGCGCCATTCATCGAATCCGAGAGGGCATCCGAACCAGCATCTCCATGGCCACCAGCCACTGAATCATCGCGTGCGGGGTGCGCAAGCTCTTGCAGGCGATTGCGGGCTCCGCTGATGGTGAAGCCCTGATCGTAGAGCAAGTCGCGGATGCGGCGAATCATGAGCACCTCATGGTGCTGGTAGTAGCGCCGGTTGCCCCGCCGCTTCATGGGGCGCAGTTGAGTGAACTCCTGCTCCCAATAACGCAATACGTGGGGTTTGACCCCGCATAGCTCCGCCACCTCACCAATCGTGAAGTACCGCTTGGCTGGGATAGAAGGAAGCGTGGTGCCCATGTGATGCGGGTTCAAGCCGGAAAACCGTCGAGCGTACTGCAGACTCACCGATCCCGCCAGCCAAAGGCTTCGCATGAAGAACGAAATCGGTAAGAAATCACGCTGCAACAGCTGTCTGAATTTGCTCCTTGAGTTTGCTGCTTGCGTGGAAGGTCACGACGCGGCGCGCCTTGATCGGAATGGCTTCGCCTGTGCGAGGATTGCGTCCAGGGCGTGGTGCTTTGGTGCGGATCTGGAAATTCCCGAAACCCGACAATTTCACATCCTTGCCTTCGACCAGGCTCTGCGCAACCAAATCAAAAAATGCGTCGATCATGTCTTTGGACTCGCGCTTGTTCAGTCCAATCTGATCAAACAACAAGTCCGCCAGCTGCGCCTTGGTCAGCGCAGGTGTTTCCAGGGTTTCCACTGCAAACTCGATCACGGCATCACTCTCCTTGAACATCTTCAACCACGCAACCTTGCACCGACGTGCTGGGTCAATCGAGCCACGACGGCCTGCACTGCACCGTCGATTTCAGCCTCCGTCAAAGTCGCCTCGTCGCGTCCCAGCGTCAGGCGCACCGCCAGGCTCTTTTCGCCCTGTGCCAATCCGCCTGCGGGAGCTTCTTCTCCGGCACGCAGTGGTTTGGGCCGGTACACGTCAAACAAAACGGCTGAACGCAACACACCCCCAGGCAACGCCTGCTCCACTGCAGCCATGATGTCTCCGTGCGTCACACGCTCGGCCACCACCACGGCCAGATCCCGCTCAACCGATTGATGCTTGGTGACAGATTTGAACTGGGGCACTGCACGTTGCAGCACAGCATCAAGCTCCAATTCGAACAGCACTGGCGCCTGCGGCAGATCCCAGGATTGGCGCCATTGGGGATGCAGTTCGCCCACAAAGCCAATAGCGCGCTCATTCACCCACACGCTGGCGCAGCGGCCCGGATGCATGGCGGGGTGGCTGGCGGGCTCAAAGCGCGCCTGCAGCGGCGCGAGCAAAGCCTCGACATCACCCTTGACGTCAAAGAAGTCAACGACTTGCTCCTTGCGCCCCCATTGCAATGCATCGTTGGGCCCATAAGCCAGACCTGATACACGCATGGGCTGGTGAAATCCATCAACCGTTGTATCGGTGTTGCGCACGCTCGCATCACGCAGAAAGACACGGCCCAGCTCGAACACGCGCACGCGCTCTGTCTTGCGATCCAGATTGAACTTCAAAACTTGTAGCAACGAACCCAATAGCGTAGAGCGCATGACGCTCATCTGGCTTGCAATGGGATTGAGCAGCTTGATGGGCTGCGCATTGGCTGCCAGCTCCTGTTCCCAGCGTTCTTCCACAAAGCTGAAGTTGATCGTCTCTTGATATCCCAGACCTGCGAGCGAACGGCGCACGGCAAACGGGCTGCGCGTGGCCTCGGCCGCCAGCTTGGGCGTGATGGGCGCCAGTGGCGGCGTGGTGGGCAGGTTGTTGTAGCCGACCATGCGGGCAATTTCTTCGATCAGGTCTTCCTCGATCGTGAGGTCAAACCGGTAGGCTGGCGGCGTAACCGTGAGCAAACCATCGGCCTGCTCCAGTGGCAACCCAAGGCGCTGCAGCACGTCTGCGCATTGCGCCTGCGTCAATGGCATGCCGATGACCTTGACTGCGCGCGCAACACGCAGCGTGACCGGCTGCGGCACGGGCAGATTCACCGATTGATCGTCCATGGGGCCGCAGGCCGTACCAGGCGTGCCACAGATATCGATGACGAGCTGGGTGATGCGTTCAATGTGTTCAACCGTCAGGCTGGGGTCGACACCCCGTTCAAACCGGTGCCCCGCATCGGTGGAAAAGTTGAAACGACGCGAACGCCCTGCCACCGCCTTGGGCCACCAGAAGGCCGCCTCAATATAGATGTTTTGGGTGTCGTCGGACACCGCCGTGGCATCACCGCCCATGATCCCGGCCAGCGACTCCACTTGCTGGGCATCGGCAATCACGCCGACCTTTTCATCCAGCGTGATGGTGTTGCCATTGAGCAGCTTGAGTTGCTCACCAGGTTTGCCCCAGCGCACGTCGAGGCCGCCGTGGATCTTGTCGAGGTCAAAAATATGCGAGGGGCGTCCCAACTCAAACATCACATAGTTGGAGATGTCCACCAGCGGCGACACGCCCCGCTGGCCACAACGGGCCAAGCGGTCCAGCATCCACTGCGGGGTCGCCGCACGCGTATTCACGTTGCGCACAATGCGGCCAGAGAAACGGCCACACAGGTCGGTGGCACTCACCTTCACAGGCAGCTTGTCGGCGAGCGTCGCGTTCACGGCAGGGAACGACTGCGGCTGCAGTGGCACACCGGTCAGCGCAGACACTTCACGGGCAATGCCATACACGCTCAGGCAATGCGCCAGATTGGGCGTGAGCTTGAGGGTGAACAGCGTGTCATCCAGATTCAGGTGTTCGCGGATGTCCTGGCCCACGCGGGCAGCGCCATCAAGCTCGAGCAGGCCACCGTGGTCTTCCGAGAGCTTGAGCTCCCGCGCCGAACACAACATGCCCTGGCTCTCCACGCCGCGCAGCTTGCCCACTTTGATGAGGAAAGGCTTGCCGTCATCGCCCGGAGGCAACTCGGCCCCCACCAAGGCGCATGGCACCTTGATGCCAACGCGCGCATTGGGCGCCCCGCAAACGATGTTGAGCAACGCACCCTGCCCCACGTCCACCTGGCACACACGCAGGCGGTCCGCATCGGGATGCTGTACGGCTTCCTTGATTTCACCCACCACAATCTTGGTGAACGGGGGCGCCACGGGGCGCAGCTCTTCGACTTCCAAACCCGCCATGGTCAACGTATCGGCCAATTCTTGGGTGGTCAGCGGTGGATTGCAGAATTCGCGCAACCAGGACTCGGGAAATTGCATAGTGAGATTCTTTGGCGTTAGCTCTTAAAAAGATAGCTGGGTGCGCTTTTCAATACTCGGTTTCAATATAAAAATCCATGGAAACCTAATGAACACAAGCGCTAACAGCTCACTTTTTTGCGTTACTGAAACTGCGACAGAAAACGGATGTCGCCGTCGAAAAACAGGCGCAGGTCATTGACGCCATAGCGCAGCATGGTCAGGCGGTCGGGCCCCATGCCGAAGGCAAAGCCGATGTACTTCTCGGGGTCGAGGCCCATGTTGCGCACCACGTTGGGGTGCACCTGGCCGGAACCAGCGACTTCCAGCCAGCGGCCGGCCAACGGACCCGTCTGGAATTGGATGTCAATCTCGGCGCTGGGCTCGGTGAAGGGGAAGAAGCTGGGGCGAAAGCGCAGCACGAGGTCGTCGCTTTCAAAAAACGTGCGGCAAAAGTCCGTGAAGATGACTTTCAGATCCTTGAAGCTCACGTTCTCACCGATCCACAGGCCTTCGCACTGGTGGAACATGGGCGAGTGCGTCGCGTCACTGTCCACGCGATAGGTGCGGCCAGGAGCGATAACGCGGATCTCAGGCATGGACTGCCCCGCATCCAGCGCAGCGCGGTGTTTCTTGACATGCTGCACCGCGTGGCGGATCTGCATGGGGCTGGTGTGCGTGCGCAGCAGATTGGGGGCGGTGGCAGTGCCGCCCTCAACATAAAACGTGTCGTGCATGGAGCGCGCGGGGTGATCCTCGGGCGTGTTCAATGCGGTGAAGTTGAACCAGTCGGTCTCGATCTCAGGCCCCTGCGCTACATCGAAGCCCATAGAGCCGAAGATGCCCTCAATGCGCTCCAGCGTGAGCGACACGGGGTGCAGACCGCCTTGCCCGCGTCGGCGGCCTGGCAGCGTGACATCCAGCGCCTCGGCCTTGAGCTGAACTTGCAGTTCGGCATCGGCAAGGGCTTGGCGGCGCGCGGTGAGCGCAGCCTCGATGGCCTGCTTGGTCACGTTGATGGCCGCACCACGGGACTTCTTTTCCTCGGCGGAAAGCTGCGCCATGCCCTTCATGAGCTCGGTCACGCGGCCCGACTTGCCCAAAAATTGCGCTTTGGCATTTTCCAGATCAGCGGGGGTGGCGCTTTGGGCAAACAATTGCCGTGCGCTTTCGACCAGAGAATCCAACTCGTTCATATCAACTCTTGAAAATGAACAAGGGCTAGCGCCTTTTCAAGCCCTAGCCCTTGCTGTTATTGCGCAAGCAGCTATCAAGAAGATAGCTACTCATCGTGAACTCAAGCAGCCAGCTTGGCCTTGACTTGCTCCACGATGCTGCCAAAGGCAGCCTTGTCGTGCACTGCGATATCGGCCAGCATCTTGCGGTCGATCTCGATGGATGCCTTCTTCAGGCCGTTGGCGAACTGGCTGTAGGTCAGGCCCAGTTCACGGGCAGCGGCATTGATACGGGCGATCCACAACTGGCGGAACACGCGCTTCTTGGTGCGGCGGTCACGGTAGGCATATTGCCCAGCCTTCATTACCGCCTGTTTGGCGATACGGTAGACATTACCGCGGCGACCACGGAAACCCTTAGCGAGGGCGAGAACTTTCTTGTGACGGGCACGGGCCGTTACACCACGTTTGACGCGAGGCATGTATGTACTCCTTGTTCGTCGTTATTAAAGGCCAGCACCGGGCAGCATTTGTGCGATAGAGCCCATATTGGTCTCATGCACAGCAACTGCACCACGCAGGTGGCGCTTGTTCTTGGTGGTCTTCTTGGTCAAGATGTGACGTTTGAAGGCTTGACCGCGCTTGACGGTGCCACCGGGACGAACGCGGAAACGTTTTTTCGCGCTGCTCTTGGTCTTCATTTTGGGCATGTGAATGCTCCTTTTTCATTGTGCTCGTGAGGCGTTTGCAAACCGATCTGCAAACTTGTTGGCCCCGAGCCACTTTTTTCGAAAGGCTTGTGGGCCTTCCGATTTGGCAGCGCTTTCGCACCACCTTTGAGCACCGCGCCCTTGCAGGCACAGCGCTCAAATTCTCAAAAAAAACCGAACTCCAAACCTTCTGCGTTCAAGCCGAAGTACCGGGAGCAGCCTCTGCCGCCGCGGGCTTTGCCGCAGCAGGCTTCTTCTTGCCAGGGGCGATCATCATGATCATCTGGCGGCCTTCCAGCTTGGGAAACTGCTCGATCAAGATGGAATCCGCCAACTCGTCGCGAATGCGGTTGAGCAGCGCAAGACCCAACTCCTGGTGGGTAATTTCACGGCCACGGAAACGCAGCGTGATTTTGCACTTGTCGCCCTCCGCCAAAAACCGGCGGATGTTGCGCATCTTGATGTTGTAGTCGCCATCGTCCGTACCCGGACGGAACTTGACTTCTTTGATCTCAATGACCGTTTGCTTGGCTTTGGCTTCCGCCGCACGCTTTTGCTCCTGGTACTTGAACTTGCCGTAGTCCATGAGGCGGCAAACCGGAGGAATGGCCGTGGCGGCAATCTCTACCAGATCCACATCCAGCTCTCCGGCCATGCGCAAGGCCTCCATGAGGCTGACAACGCCCAAAGGCTCATTCTCAGGCCCGGACAGACGAACTTCCGGGGCCATGATTTCACGGTTCAGGCGGTGCTTGCGCTCTTCCCGGTGGCGACGATCACGAAATTCAGTAGCGATGGCTATCTTCCTTGAATCAAAATGCTACAAAATAAGTAGCTACTTCCGCACAGTCCACGAGCCGCAAAGCAGTTTTGTGTTCAAAATCAGGCTTTGGTGGCGATGTCGTTAGCGATCAGTTCAATGAACGCATCAACCGACATCACACCGAGGTCACGATTACCCCGGGCTCGCACTGCAACGGCACCTGCCGCCTTTTCCTTGTCGCCAGCGACAAGAATGTAGGGCAGCTTTTGCATCGAATGCTCGCGTATTTTATACGTAATCTTCTCGTTGCGCAGATCCAGGGCCACCCTAAGGCCTTGATTGGGCAGCGCTTTTTGCAGTTTTGCAGCGATTTCACGACAGTAATCGGACTGCGCATCGGTGATGTTGAGTACGGAAACCTGCACCGGAGCCAGCCACGTAGGCAGAGCGCCTGCGTGCTGCTCGATCAGAATTCCGATGAAACGCTCAAGGCTGCCGACAATGGCACGGTGCAGCATGATGGGGCGATGGCGGGCACCGTCCTCGCCCACGAATTCTGCGTCCAGGCGCTCTGGCATGTTGGGGTCCACCTGGATCGTGCCGCACTGCCACGGACGACCCAGCGCATCCTTGAGCGTGTACTCAATCTTGGGGCCGTAAAACGCACCCTCCCCTGGGAGGTATTCAAATTCGCAGCCAGATGCCCGCAACCCCTCGGCCAAGGCGTTTTCCGCACGGTCCCAGCTCTCCTCGCTGCCAATGCGCTTTTCAGGGCGTGTGGACAGCTTGTAGATGATGTCGGTGAACCCGAAATCCTTGTAGACCTTCTGTAAAAGTGTGGTGAACGCCACCACTTCGGCCTGGATCTGGTCTTCCGTGCAGAAGATGTGACCATCGTCCTGCGTGAATGCGCGCACGCGCATGATGCCGTGCAGGCCACCGGACGGTTCGTTGCGATGGCATTGGCCGAACTCGCCAAAACGCAGCGGCAGATCGCGGTAGCTCTTGATGCCCTGCTTGAAGATGATGATGTGGCCCGGGCAGTTCATCGGCTTGAGCGCATAGTCGCGCTTTTCCGATTCCGTCACGAACATGTTCTCGCGGTACTTGTCCCAGTGGCCGGTTTTTTCCCACAGGCCCTGGTCCAGAATCTGAGGCGCCTTGACCTCCTGATATCCGTTGTCGCGGTACACGCGGCGCATGTACTGTTCCACCTCTTGCCACACCGTCCAGCCCTTGGGGTGCCAGAACACCGTGCCTGGCGAGTGCTCGTCGATGTGGAACAGGTCCAGCTCGCGGCCCA
The DNA here is from genome assembly GCF_020510705.1 of Acidovorax radicis. Classification (NCBI taxonomy): domain Bacteria; kingdom Pseudomonadati; phylum Pseudomonadota; class Betaproteobacteria; order Burkholderiales; family Comamonadaceae; genus Acidovorax; species Acidovorax radicis. The sequence goes on along the minus strand of NZ_CP075184.1, from coordinate 2,235,206 downwards.
ACTTGCGGTGGTCGCGTTTCTCCGCCTCTTCCAGCATCGTGAGGTATTGCTGCAGCTCGTCCTTGGTGGCCCACGCTGTTCCATACACGCGTTGCAGCATTTCGTTGCGGTGATCGCCACGCCAATAGGCACCCGCCACCTTCATGAGTTTGAAGAATTTGAGCTTGCCCGTGCTGGGGACGTGCGGACCACGGCAGAGGTCTTCGAAATTGCCTTCGCGGTATAGGCTCACATCTTCATTGCTGGGGATGCTTGCAATGATCTCGGCCTTGTAGTGTTCGCCCAGGCCCTTGAAATACGCCACCGCCTCATCACGCGGCAGCACGCGACGCACCACAGGCTCATCCTTCGCGGCCAACGCAGCCATGCGCTTTTCGATGGCGGCCAGATCTTCGGGCGTGAAGGGGCGTTTGTAGGCAAAGTCGTAATAAAACCCGTTTTCAATCACCGGGCCGATGGTCACCTGCGCTTCAGGGAACAGCTCCTTGACGGCATAGGCCAGCAAGTGGGCTGTGGAGTGACGAATCACCTCCAGGCCATCCGCGTCTTTGGCCGTGATGATGGACAAGGGGCTGTCTGCCGTGATCTGGTGGCTTGTATCGACCACCTTGCCATTGATCTTGCCAGCCAGGGCCGCCTTGGCCAGACCCGCACCAATCGATGCAGCCACTTCGGCCACCGTAACCGGGCCCGGAAACTCGCGCTGAGAACCATCAGGAAGCGTGATGTGAATCATGGGATAACTCTTTCTTTTCAATCAGTGCAACGGGTACGGGCACGCGCCAGGCCCAGAAACAAAAAAAGCGCGGAACAGGTCCGCGCTTTGAGAGGGATGTATGCAATCTCGTGCAGGCGCGAACAGCCAGCCTTAGCGGCCGGTAAACATCTCCGATGTCGTTCGCGGTGTCATAACCAGATTGCCTTTCTCGCTCTTGTTCAGTGAATATCGCCGTATTTTAACCTTGATACAAACAAAAAACCCAAAGCGGCTGCTTTGGGTTTTTGGAGGATGTGGTTTGCGCCGCAGGTTGCCAGCGCAAACCCGCATGAAGTTCAGTGGAACTGCTCTTCTTCGGTCGAGCCCGTCAGTGCCTTCACGCTGGACGCGCCGCCCTGGATCACCGTGGTCACGTCGTCGAAGTAGCCTGCGCCCACTTCCTGCTGGTGCGACACGAAGGTATAGCCCTGTTCGCGCGCAGCGAATTCAGGCTCTTGCACCATGTTCACGTAATGCTTCATGCCTTCGCCGTTGGCGTAAGCGTGGGCGAACTTGAAGGTGTTGAACCAGTTGATGTGGATGCCGGCCAGCGTGATGAACTGGAACTTGTAGCCCAAAGCCGACAGGTCTTCCTGGAACGAAGCGATTTGCGAGTCGTTGAGGTTCTTCTTCCAGTTGAACGATGGCGAGCAGTTGTAGCTCAGCAGCTTGCCGGGGCACGCTGCGTGCACAGCCTGGGCGAACTCCCGGGCAAAACCGAGGTCTGGCACGCCGGTTTCGCACCACACCAGATCGGCGTAGGGGGCGTAGGCCACGCCACGGCTGATGGACTGCTCCAGGCCGTTCTTCACGCGGTAAAAACCTTCGGGGGTGCGTTCGCCAGTCAGGAAACGCTGATCGTTGGCATCGTGGTTGGACGTGATCAGGTTGGCCGCTTCCGCATCAGTGCGGGCCAGCACGATGGTGGACACTCCCATCACGTCGGCAGCAAATCGGGCTGAAATCAGTTTTTCGCAAGCCTCTTGCGTGGGCACCAGCACTTTGCCACCCATGTGGCCGCACTTCTTGACAGCGGCCAGCTGGTCTTCAAAGTGCACGCCAGCAGCGCCGGATGCGATCATGTTCTTCATCAGCTCAAACGCGTTCAGCACACCGCCGAAGCCAGCTTCAGCGTCGGCCACGATGGGCAAAAAGTAGTCGATGAACTCTTTGTCGCCAGGGTTGATGCCACGGCCCCACTGGATTTCGTCGGCACGCTTGAAGGTGTTGTTGATACGGCGCACCATGGTGGGCACCGAATCGTATGCATACAGCGACTGGTCGGGGTACATGGTTTCGGACGTGTTGCCATCGGCCGCGACTTGCCAGCCCGACAGGTAAACAGCTTCGAGGCCCGCCTTGGCTTGCTGCATCGCTTGGCCGGCAGAGATCGCACCGAAGGCGTTCACGTAACCCTTCTTGGCTTCGCCGTTGATTTTGTCCCACAGCTTTTCAGCGCCGCGCTTGGCCAGCGTGTGCTCAATGGGCAGCGAGCCGCGCAGGCGCACCACGTCCGCTGCGGAGTAACCGCGCTTGACACCCTTCCAGCGGGGGTTCTGGGCCCAGTCTTTTTCGAGGGCAGCAATTTGTTGTTCGCGGCTCAGTTGTTCATTGAGGGATTGGGGCATGAGATCACTCCAGAAGGTTGGTTGAAAACGCCGGGCTGCTGTAGGCCGCCCTTGGAGACAACTTTAAGTCTTCTATAAGACCCGTGCAAGCTCTTATGTCTTATATAAGATATAAATTTTCTTGTTTAAAAACAATGGTTTAACCCATTAATTTCTCAATGCAAAACGCAATTTCTCATATTGAGAAAAAATGTGGCAACGCAGCATCCGTTGAATTTTGCATTAAGAAAATCAACTTTCGTATTACGAAAAATCACCTGCTCGGCCATGCCCAACGGCCATGAGCCAGTCCCCATGGGCAATGGCGGGGGCAGCCACCACGCACCGGGGGTTGATTTCGTACACCAGACAGCACAAGGTCTGCCCTTGCACCCGCACGGTAATTTCCCGTTTGGTGTATTCGTCGGTCGGGTTGGCGCCCAGGCCCTCAATCTCATCCAGAACCAATTCGAGGGCGGGCTCTATGGCAAACACCTCGCCTTGTACTTCGTTGCCAGGGTCACTTTCACTTGCGCCGCTGGCACCCGGGCTTTCACCGCCACCAAGCACCATGCCCGGGTAGGCACCCAGGTGGTACAGCACACCTGGCACACGGCCAGAGCCGATAAACCGTGGCGCGGGTTGCAGGCGCGTGATGTCGTTGCGACCCGTTCGACGCAAGGTGCCGTACACAAATACATGGCGGGACGATGGGTCGGGTCTGGTTTCGTCGGGCATCATGCGCACTCGTTTTTTGAACAGCCCCTAGTCTAGTGAACACGCCCCGTCGCCCCCTCGCCTATTTGTGCCTGGCCCTCAGCATGTCGCTGGTGGGCTGCTACGTTGCGCTGTCCAAACCGCTGGCGGCGGTGCTGCCGGTGCTTCTGCTGGCCTGGTTGCGGTTTGGTATTGGCGGCGTGGCGATGCTGCACTGGCTCAAAAAGCCCCTGGACGAACCCGCGCTCACCCCGCAAACCAAACGGCTGCTTTTTCTGGAGTCGTTCCTGGGCAACTTTTTGTTCACCATCTGCATGATCTACGGTGTGAGCCTGACCGACGCCGTGTCGGCCGGTGTCACCATGGCGGCCATTCCCGCCGCAGTGGCAGTGATGGGCTGGGCCTTCTTGCGCGAACGGGTGGCTCCGCGCACTTGGGTCGCCGTGTTGTGTGCTGTCATCGGCATTGGTCTTTTTTCACTATCAAAACAAGAGCACATTGCGCAGACCAGTCAAGCGCTTACGGGCAATAATGGCAAAAACTTGGCATGGTTGGGCCACTGGCTGCTGATGGGCGCCGTGGTGTGTGAAGCCGCGTACACGGTGATCGGCAAAAAGCTCACCGCCAGCCTGGGGCCCAAACGCATCACCTCGCTCATCAACCTGTGGGGGTTTGTGCTGACGACCCCTTTCGGGCTTTATCTGGCCTGGGATTTCCCCTTTGCCACGGTCGGCTGGGGTACGTGGGCGCTGCTGCTGTTTTATGCACTGGCCGCCTGCATGTGGACGGTATGGCTCTGGATGACCGGCCTCAAGGCCGTGCCAGCCGCCCAAGGCGGGGTGTTCAGCGTCATGCTGCCCGTGAGTGCGGCGGCAGTGGGCGTGGTGGCGCTGGGTGAATCACTCACCACGCTGCAATTGATCGCCTTTGCCATTGCCCTGGCGAGCGTGGTGCTTGCCACCCTGCCCTCACGCGCAGCCATGCGCGTGCGTCAAAACCACCGCCCGGTCGATTGAAGGCAGCGGCCGCAGGTGCGCCGTGCCCGGCAAAAACAGCCGAGAGGGGGTCAGGCCGCCAGCGCCTGGGCGCTCACCACGATGCCGTCCGCATCGGCATACAGCCAGTCACCGGGACGCACCCACACGCCTTGGATCTGCGCAGGCACATCGCGCAGGCCTTCATTGCGTTTTTCTGTAGGCAGTGGCATGAGCGCCAGGGCGCGAATCCCGACGGCCGTCGCATTCAGCTCGGCCACGTCACGCACACAGCCGTCCACCACAATGCCCGCCCAACCATTGCGAGCCGCAGCTGCAGCAAGGTTGCCGCCGACCAGCGCACGGCGCAGCGAGCCCCCACCATCTACCACCAGAACACGCCCCGCCCCTGCGGAATCCACGGCGGCCTTCACCAAGGTGTTGTCCTCATGGCATTTCACGGTGCTGACCTGGCCCGAGAAGGCGTTGACGCCGCCAAAGCTCTGAAAAACGGGCGCCAGCACACGAAAAGCACCACTGGTGTCGCCCTTGTGTACATCACAAAAATCACAGGTGCTGAATGCAGGAGGGAGCGCGGAGGTCATGGCAAAGGCCTTTCACAATGGCAAAAATCAAAGGATAACGACGTACAGATAAGCCCTGCTGGGCCCACCGCGCCCGGCCCAGCCGAACACCGCATTTTGTCAAGCCAGTGGTGCCGCTAGGGGTGACGGGCCCGCCTGGCGCAGCACCGCCGCTACAAATCGAGGCAAAAAAAGCGTTTTCTCCCTTGGAAACGCAATTTTTTCCCATTAGCATCGGTCTGCCAGTAGCAAAGCGTCGTTTAGCTGGTAAAAATTTACGTCCAACAAGGAAAACCCAACATGGCAACTGCAAAAAAAGCTCCGGCAAAAACAGCCCCAGCAGCCGATAAGGCCGCTGCACCCGCCAAGAAGCGCACCCCCAACGCCGCTTTCATGAAGGCGCTCACGCCCAGCCCTGCGCTGGCTGCCGTGGTGGGCTCGGCACCGCTGCCACGCACGGAGATCATCAGCAAGCTGTGGGTCTACATCAAGGCCAACAACCTGCAGGACGCCGCCAATAAGCGCAACATCAATGCAGATGCCAAGCTCAAGGAGCTGTTTGGCAAGCCACAGGTGTCGATGTTTGAACTCGCAGGCCTGATCGGCAAGCACGTCAAATAAGACGCTCTGCCTTGCAGCAAAAAACCGGCTTTCGCCGGTTTTTTTTCGCCTGGACGCCGGCAAAGGTGTGGCAGACAAACATCAATACAAATGAGAATGACCCGCATTTGATGTAACATAAAGAAGCACGACGACGCACAGCCATGTTGATCTAGCCACTGCCTTTCGTCGGCTCTTGGCGCATCCACGCGCCACCTGCCCCCCTCACTGACGGAGTCCATCTTGGCCAATCCACGCGCCCCGCGCCTCAGCCCCGTGCTGCCCTCACCTTCCACTGCCGTAGCCCCCGCGAGCCCCGCCACACATGGCATGTCTTCGGACGTGGCCTTGCTGCCTTTGGGCGCACTCATGCTGGCAGCCTCCATGGGCGCCATGGCACAAACCAGCCCGCCAGAAACTACCCTCTCGACCGTGACTGTGAAAGAAGCGGCCGACGTGCAGGGCAAGGACACACTGCTGATCAAAAAAACCACCGTGGGCAAAGGCAAGCAGGACATCAAGGACATTCCGCAGTCCGTCACGGTGTTCACCGAAAAGCTCATGGCCGACCGTAACCAGGACGACTTCCGCGACGTGCTGCGCACCACGGCGGGCGTGACCTTCCAGGCCGGCGAAACCGGCGAAGAGGATGTGCGTTTGCGCGGTTTCTCGCTGGGCCAGGCGGGCGACATATACATCGACGGCATGAAAGATGCCCCGCTGATCGAGCGCGACACCTTCAACAACGACCGTGTGGAAGTGCTCAAGGGCTCGGCGTCGATGCTGTTTGGCAAGGGCTCGACCGGTGGCGTGGTCAACCAGGTCAACAAGGCACCCCTGCTGATCGACCAGCACGAAGTCTCGTACACCCTTGGCACCGGCAAGGAAAACCGCCTGACGGGCGACTTCAACTTCAAGACCGGTGAAAACGCAGCGTTTCGCCTGAATGCGCTGGTGCACAACGCGGACAACTATGGTGCCAAGCAGGACAAACGCGGCATTGCGCCCACGTTCGCCTGGGGCATCGGCACGGCCGACGAGTTCTCGGTGGGCCTGTACTACCTCGACGTCAAGGGCCGCCCCAACTACAACAGCCCCTGGATCAGCGACAACGGCAAGATCGTCGCCACCTTGCCGTCCAAGAACTACTACGGCCTCAACAGCGACCACCTCAACACGTCGTCGCAGTACGTCACCATGGGCCACATCCACCGCTTTGGCGACGGCGGCGAGTTGCAGACGCGCCTGCGCCGCGGCAAGTACGAACGTGACCTGCTGGCCAGCACCATCGGTTTTGCCAACCCACGCCCCACGGCGCTGGACCAGATCAACGGCGACACCGTGCTGACGCGTGGCTCCAAAGGCCGCATCGGCGAGAGCACGATGACCCAGGTGCAAAGCGACTACACCAACTCGTTCAACCTGGGCGGAATGAAGAACGACGTATTGGCCGGCGTGGACTATTACCACGACGATGCCAGCCGCAACGCCAACTACGCCAACCCCACAGCCCGCCCCAACACCACCGTGGGCACGCCTAACAACGGAGACTGGGTTGCCGACACACGCGCACCCGTGGCGCTCAATACCTTCAAGGCGCAGAACCTCGGCATCTACCTGCAGGACACGCTGTCGCTTACATCCACCGTCAAACTGGTGGGCGGCCTGCGCTACGACCGCTTCAAGGCGAACTACCGCAATGCCGACGGCACCTTGGCCGACGAAACCTCTGACGGCCTTTGGAGCCCCCGTGCAGGGCTGATATTCCAGCCCGACGAACTCACGTCGTACTACGTGTCGTATGGCTCTTCGTACAACACGTCTGGCGATACCTACCAGTTCGGCAGCATCAGCACGGGCGGCACCGTGGCCAACCCAGGCACCGGTTCGCTGGCCAACACGCCCCCCGAAAAGAGCCGCAACATCGAGATCGGCGGCAAGTGGGAGCTGTTCGAACGCCGCGCGCTGCTGGGCGTGGCCGCGTTCTACAGCGAAAAATTCAACGAACGCAACACCGACCCCGACAACCCGGGCTACCTGCTGTCGGGCAAGCGCCACGCTACGGGCATGGAGTTCAACCTGGCCGGCCGCATCACGCCGAAGTGGGAGATCTTCACGAACCACACCTGGATCCCGAACGCCAAGATCGACAAGAGCACCACGGTGCTGGCGTCCAACGGCGGCGGTGCACAGGTGCAGGGCGACCGCCCGGGTCTGACGCCCAAGCACAGCGGCAGCATCTGGAGCACCTACGCCGTTGCGCCCCAGTGGCGCGTGGGCGCAGGCCTGACCTACCGTGGATCACAAAATCCCGAGGGCTCGCGTGCCATGGAGGCCAGCGGCTTTGCCACGGCCGACGCCATGGTCGAATACAGCATCAACGACAAGACATCGCTCAAGCTCAACGTCACCAACCTGACCAACAAGCTATATGCCGACACGCTGTACCGTGGCTTCTACGGCGCCGGGGCCACCCGCTCGGTGCAACTGACGCTCAAATCGCGCTTCTAAAACCCGCCCCTGCATGCTGCTCGCCCTCCATGTTCTTGCACCTCAAAAACATCCTCACACCCGATGAGGTCCAGACCGCCCGCTCCCTGCTGGGAGCGGACGCACCCTGGATCGATGGCCGCAGCAGCGCGGGGGGCCAGGCGCTGGCGCACAAGCGCAACGAGCAACTGGCGCAAGACAGCGCGCCATCGCACCAGTTGCGCGCGCTGGTACTGGCCGCACTGCAGCGCGACGCGCTGTTCTTTTCGGCAGCCCTGCCCAAGAAGATTTTCAATCCGCTGTTCAACCGCTACAGCGGTGACAGCAATTTTTACGGCGACCATGTCGATGGCGCCGTGCTGCGCTCCAGGTCACCGGACCAATGGGTGCGCAGCGATATCTCCTGCACCCTGTTCCTGGCCGGGCCTGAGGAATACGACGGCGGCGAGCTGCGCATCCACGACGCGCACAGCGAACGCCACGTCAAGCTGCCAGCCGGTGACATGGTGCTCTACCCCAGCTCCACGGTGCACCAGGTGGCGCCCGTCACGCGCGGCGCGCGCATCGCCAGCTTTTTCTGGATCGAAAGCATGGTGCGCTCGACCGAGCAGCGCCTGCTGCTGTGGAACATGGACATGGATCTGCTCAAACTGCGCAGCCGCGTGGGCGACACCGACCCCGCCGTGGTCGGACTGACCGGCACGTACCACAATCTGCTGCGCATGTGGGCGGATGCCTGAGCCCCCCCGGGGGCCATCAGCAACGCCTTTAGCCCCCCGCCACGGCTGCGGTTCTATTCAAAAACAATAGCTGCTTGCGCTTGACCAGATTGCGCTAGAGGCCATTTTGACCAAAAACACTGCCCCCACCCTGCAACGCGGCACGTTGCCACCCGCCACGGCCAACCTGGCAGACCACGAACTGCACGCGCGCCAGCGCCTGGACGACAACGCCTGGGCCTATTTCAGCGGTGGCGCTGGCGACGAGATCACGCTGCGCGCCAACCGCTGCGCGTGGGATACCCTGCCGCTGTGGCCCCGCGTGCTGCGCCCCCTTGCGGGCGGCCACACGCGGGTGACGTTGCTGGGCCGCACCCTCGCCCACCCGGTGCTGGTTGCACCCATCGCCTTTCAGCGCCTGGCCCACACCGACGGCGAACTGGCCATGGCCTATGCAGCAGCGGCACAGGGTGCGGGGGTGGTGCTGAGCACGCAGGCCAGCGTCGCACTGGAAACCATTGCGCACGCCGTACAACCCGACCCGGGGCGCGGGCCGTTGTGGTTTCAGCTGTATCTGCAGCATGACCGTGGTTTTACGCAGGCCCTGGTGCAGCGCGCCGAAGCCGCCGGTTATGAAGCCCTGGTGCTGACGGTGGACGCCCCCGCCAGCGGCGTGCGCGACCGCGAGCGGCGTGCGGGCTTTCGGCTGCCGCCCGGTATCGCTGCGGTCAACCTTGCAGGCCTGCAGGCTCCGGCACCCGTTGAGCCGCACCCCGGCCAAAGCGCCCTGTTCGATGGCCTGCTGCACCATGCCCCCACGTGGGACGACATCGCCTGGCTGCGGTCCATCACCCGCCTGCCGGTGCTGCTCAAGGGCGTGCTGCACCCTGCCGACGCGCGCCTGGCGATCTCTGTGGGCGCTGCGGGCCTGATCGTGTCAAACCACGGCGGGCGCACGCTCGATACGGCACCCGCCACGGCCCAGGCATTGCCACGCGTGGTGCGGGCCGTGGCAGGCGCCGTGCCGGTGCTGGTGGATGGCGGAATCCGGCGCGGCACCGACATCCTCAAGGCCATAGCGCTGGGCGCATCGGCGGTGCTGGTGGGGCGGCCCGTGGTATGGGGCCTTGCCAACGCGGGGGCGGTCGGTGTGGCCCATGTGCTGCGCCTGCTGCGCGACGAGCTGGAAGTGGCGATGGCCCTGACCGGGTGCGCCACGCTGGCCGACGCCTCGCCGGCATTGCTGGACGCAGACGCCCCGCTCAACGACGACGCCCCACGCTGAGCGTTGTCTCACGCCTGTTATCCCAATGGCAGAAAGTGATTGGGATGGGGTGAGTTTATTTATTGCAAATGCGATAGATTCGTATTTATAATACAATCACTTCTTCTTCAACAGCCAGCCACACTGCCTGCTTGCCATCATGATCGTCTGTGTTTGCCGCCGGATTTCTGACCGTGAGATTGCCCGCCATGCACGCGCTGGCATGAGCTTCGACGAGATCCAGTTTGAGCTGGGCGTAGCCACCCAGTGCGGATGCTGCGAGAGCTGCGCCCGTGACGTGGTGGCGCAATGCAGTGCATCGCACCCTGTTGCTGCGGTGCACAATGATGCCGCGCCACAGACGATACAGCTTGCCAACTCCATTTTGGAAAGCAAGTCATGGAACTCCTCTCAACACTCGCGGGCAGCCTGATCCTCGTCGCAGGCTCGGCCTGGTGGATCTTTCGCAAATAATCAAGGTCTTTTAGGCCTCTGGCGCTTATTGAATAAGCGCAAGTAGCTATCATTTTTATGTCTTACCCAGATCGTTTTGCTGCCCCAAGGGGCATCAGCCGCAATACCGTGATCGTGGGCTCTGTCATTGCACTGCATGTCGGCGGCATCTGGGCGCTGCAGTCTGGCCTGGTACGCAAGGCCGCCGAAGTGATCGTGCCGGCCGAGTTGCTCAGCGAGTTCATCGCGCCGCCGGCCCCGCCCAAGGTGACACCGCCACCGCCCGCACCGCCACCGCCGCCCAAGCCGGCGCCCAAGGTTGCGCCACGCCCGGCGCCGATGCCGGTGGCCATCAATGACCCCGTGCCCGCGCCTAACGCGCCCACAGGCATCACCACGCCACAGCCGCCTGCGCCACCGATGGAAGCCCCCGCAGCGCCCCCGGCGCCAGCGCCTGCAGCGCCCGCCCCACCGGCCCCACCGCGCATCGAGATGCCATCGAGCGATGCGGCTTACCTGAACAACCCCAAGCCCAGCTACCCCGCCATCAGCAAACGCATGGGCGAGCAGGGCAAGGTGGTGCTGCGCGTGCTGATCGGCACCGACGGTTTGCCGCAAAAGGTAGAAATCAGCAAGTCCAGCGGTTTTGACCGGCTGGACCGACAGGCGCAAGAAGCCGTCATGCGCTGGCGCTTTGTGCCCGGCAAACGCAACGGTGTGCCCGAGACCATGTGGAATCTGGTCCCTGTCAACTTCGTTCTCGAATAGCCCAATCAACGTTTTAGATCACCGCTTCAGGGAGTTTTTTCATGGAATCGCAATTCGGCATCGCCAACGTCTGGATCCAGGGTGACTTTGTCACCCGCGCCGTCGCCATCCTGCTGCTGGGCATGTCGCTGGCCTCGTGGATCGTCATCCTCATCAAGGCGCTGGACATCATCAAATTCAAAAAGCACGCCCGCACTGCGCAGGACTTCTGGCACAGCGAGGACTTTGCCGCAGGCCTGACCAAGCTGGGCACGGACCCGACCAACCCCTTCCGCCACCTGGCGCTGGAAGGCCGCGAGGCCACGGCCCACCACCGCAACACCAAGGCCCACCTGCACGACAGCCTGGACGTGAGCGACTGGGTTACCCGCTGCCTGCGCAACTGCATCGACGAATTCACCGCCCGCCTGCAGTCGGGCCTGGCCATCCTGGCCTCGGTGGGTTCCACCGCGCCTTTCATCGGGCTGTTCGGCACCGTCTGGGGCATCTACCACGCGCTGCTGGCCATCGGCACCTCGGGCCAGTCCACCATCGACAAGGTGGCCGGTCCTATTGGTGAAGCACTGATCATGACGGCGCTCGGCCTGGCCGTGGCCATTCCTGCGGTGCTGGGCTACAACGCGCTGGTGCGCGGTAACAAGTCCATCCTGAATGGCCTGAACAGCTTTGCCCATGACCTGCACGCCTATTTTGTGACCGGCGCCCGCGTCAGCACCGGCGAGCCCGGCAATGTGGTGCCCATGAAGAAAGGCGGCTGAACACCATGGCCTTCGGAACCCAAGACGAATCCGATGAGGTGATGAACGAAATCAACATGACGCCCCTGGTGGATGTCATGCTGGTGCTGCTCATCATTTTCATCATCACCGTGCCGGTGATGAAACACTCGGTGAACGTGGACCTGCCGCGCGCCACCAACCAGATTGAGAACATCAAGCCCGAAACCGTGCGCCTGTCGGTGGCGGCTGATGGCAAATACTTCTGGAACGAGTCGCAGGTCACGCAAGAAGAGCTCTACCCGCTGTTGCAGGCCGAAGCCGCCAAGGAACCACAGCCCGACCTGCACATCCGCGGCGACAAGGAAGTGCGCTACGAGTTCGTGGCCCAGGCCATGGCCGCCGCCCAGCGCGCCGGAGTACGCAAAATTGGTTTTGTGACGGAGCCACAGCCCTGACGCCAGGCGCACAAAGGGTTTGTTAGCCTTTACCGTGCCTTGGCGGCCCCTTCGCCGTCGCAAAGCGAAGAACGCCCAGGCCCGTGCTTTGCCGCAATGGGTTGGTGAGTTGGTGGGTTGGCCTTCAGACCTCACACACCCACGGGTTGCCGCATCAACCAAAGCGTCATGCCCAGCACGGAGGGGTCAGGCCGCACAGAGCTTTCATTCGCCAGCACCGACAGCACAACCGGCACCAACTGCACCAACTGCACAAAAAGAAACATAAATTCCGCTTGACCAGTAATTGCGAATCGTTATCATTAACAAAACGCACCGCCACAGGAAACCAACCATGCAAGCCACCACCATGACCTCCGCCTCGCTTTTGCGCCCAGGCCATGCCGAAAACGCCGCCGCACAGCGCCCCATCGACGGCGGCACGGGCACCAGCCCTGCGGAACTTGCCGTGGACAGCAGCGCCCTGTTGCAAGGCCAAAAGGCCGTGTCCATCAGCCACAACGGCTCGGTGTATCGCCTGCAGGCCACCAAGCTGGGCAAACTGATCCTGACGAAATAACACGGCACGCCGAGCGGGCTCAGCCTGCCGGGCCAGGACAATTTTCCAAAAACCTTCCCTCTCCAGTTTCATCGTGGGGCGACTCCCGGACTTGTCATAAGTCCGACAGGGTCGTTTTTGCCAGCCAACGGGTTTACCCCCGCGTAGCCAGGCTTTTTTTCCCACTTCGCCATACGCCATACCTATCCTGCGCGGCTCTTGAAACAGCCGCTGGCAACAAAAAACCGGCGCTGAGCCGGTTTTTTGTTGGGGCATCAATAATCTGACGACTATTGGCGTTTTGTGCTTTATCTATGTAGCTTCTGAGCTATCAAAAACAGAGTTGTCTGATGCGCCAGTGGCTTATCACAAGCCCAATGCGGCGATGCCAGCACGTGCAATCTGCGCATCTTCGTTGGACTTCACCCCGCTCACGCCCACCGCGCCCAGGCACTGGCCGTCCTTCATGATGGGCACGCCGCCTTCAAGCAAGCCATCGATGGCTGGCACGCTCAGGAAGGCCGTGCGGCCACCATTGATGATGTCCTCATACACCTTGCTCTCACGGCGGCCCATGGCTGCCGTGCGGGCCTTGGAGGGGGCAATGTAGGAGGCCGAGGCAGCGGCACCATCCAGGCGCTGCAGCCACAGCAGGTGCCCGCCATCGTCCACAACGGCAATCGCCACGGCCCATTGGTTCTTGAGGGCTTCAGCTTCTGCGGCAGCGGCAATGACTTTGACATCGGCCAGTTCAAGTTCGTGTTTGGTCTTCATGCGTTCACTCCGGCAAGGAAATAATCGGGGCGCTCAAGGCGAAACGCCCCGGAGCAAGAGGCGCCAAGCATAGCGAGAATGCCAAGGCGTTTACCCCCAGTCGGGGTGAAAGTACCCTCACAAAAAGTAGGTGACAGGGCAACGCCATTGCAAAACAATCCATCGTCACCACCTAGAATTTGCTTTGTCTGCATGGTGCAGGCTATCAAGGAGAGACACAAGATGAATGACCAAGTCACCACCCTGGGCCACTCTGCGGGCTATGGCATCTCGCAGCAAGAACGCCACCGGGTGCTTCGCAATACCTATTGGCTGCTGGCGCTGAGCCTGATCCCCACGGTGCTGGGCGCCTGGATTGGTGTCGCCACGGGCATCACACAGTCGCTGCGCGGCGGCCTCGGCTTGATCGTGTTCCTGGGTGGCGCGTTCGGCTTCATGTATGCCATCGAAAAAACCAAGCGCTCGGCCGCTGGCGTGCCCGTGTTGCTGGCATTCACGTTCTTCATGGGCTTGATGCTGTCGCGCATGATCGGCATGGTGCTGGGGTTCTCGAACGGCGCCGAGCTCATCATGACGGCCTTTGCCGGCACAGCGGGCGTGTTCCTGGTGATGGCCAGCGTGGCCAGCGTCGTCAAGCGCGATCTGTCGGGCATGGGCAAGTGGCTGATGGTGGGCGCACTGGTGCTCATGGTCGGTGCTGTCGTGAATGTGTTCGTGGGCTCCACTGCCGGCATGATGGCCATCTCCATGGCAGCCATCGGCATCTTCAGCGCCTACATGCTGTATGACATCAAGCAGATTCTGGACGGCGGCGAAACCAACTACATCAGCGCCACCCTGGCCCTGTACCTGGACATCTTCAACGTATTCCAGAGCCTGCTGGCCCTGCTGGGCATCATGGGCGGCGAGCGCGATTGAGGCACTGCCTGGCCTTGATTGGCCTTGACTTTCATCAAAAGGCTCCTGCGGGAGCCTTTTTTATGGCCCCCTTGCCAGGATCAGGCCTCAATAGCGCTGCGGGCATGCCGATAATGCAAGTACATGTATCCACCCTCCACATTCCCCCTGTTGCGCCTGATGGTCCTTTCGACCGTTGTGCTGCTCGCGGGCTGCGACAAAATTCCCGGGTTAGGCCCTGATCCACGCATAGAGCAGCGCGACGCAGAAGCCAAAGCCATTGGTGGCGCCTGCCGCCATGCGCTGCGGGGTCTGGAGGACTGCTACACCCTCAACCCCAAGGCCGCCAAGGCCTCGGTGTTTGCAGGCTGGAAGGACATGGACGGCTACATGCGCGAAAACAAGATCGAGGGCACGCCGTCGGTGCTGGGCAAGGTTGAAAAGCCTAAGCGCAGCGAGCCGCCGGCCGACATCGAAACCGAACCCAGCGACACCGCCACCAACCGCGGCCGCAGTTGAGGTTGCGGTGGGGTGGAGTGCCCCCACAGGCGCAACCCCACATTGATTGCGCCCCTGACTGACTCACTCCCGCTCAAACACGGCCATGCTCTCGACGTGGGCCGTGTGCGGGAACATGTTCACCATGCCAGCCGCCGTGCACCGGTAGCCCGCCAGATGCACCAGCAGCCCTGCATCGCGCGCCAGCGTGGCGGGGTTGCAACTCACGTAGACAATGCGCTTTGGGGGCGTCCAGCCCTCGGCCCCTTCAGGCAATGGCCCGGCGCCTTCGGCACCGATGCGTGCCTGCTCGATGTCGGCCAGCGCCTTGGCCAGCGCGAAGGCACCTTCGCGGGGTGGGTCCACCAGCCACTTGTCGGCGGACCCGTCGGCCACCAGCATCTCGGGAGTCATCTCGAACAGATTGCGCGCTACAAAATCAGTAGCTGCCAGCGCTTTATGGTCGGGCGCTACGGCCTGATTCAATGCATAGTTCTCGCGCGAGCGGGCCACCAGCGTTTCGCTGCCTTCAATACCCAACACTTCGCGCGCCTGCGTGGCCAGCGGCAGTGTGAAGTTGCCCAGGCCACAAAACCAGTCGATCACACGCTCGTGTGGCTGCACGTCCAGCAGGCGCAGCGCGCGCGACACCAGCACACGGTTGATGTGCGGGTTCACCTGCGTGAAGTCGGTGGGCTTGAACGGCATGGTGATACCAAAGTCCGGCAGCGCATACGACAGCAGCTCGCCACCTTCGTCCAGCAGCTTCACCGTGTCTGGGCCCTTGGGCTGCAGCCACCACTGCACCTGGTGCTCAGCCGCGAAGGCACGCAGCCGGGCAATGTCGTCAGCGCTCAGCGGCTCGAGGTGGCGCAGCACCAACGCGGTCACCGTGTCGCCACAGGCCAGTTCGATCTGGGGGCAGGTGTCGCGGGCATCCATGCCGGCGATCAGTGCGCGCAGCGGCATCAGCATGGCGTCGACATGGGGCGGGAGCACAGGGCATTGCTGCATGTCGGCCACATAGCGGCTCTTGCGCTCATGAAAGCCGATCAGCACCTCGCCCTTCTTGATCACGTGGCGCACCGACAGGCGGGCTCGGTAGCGGTAGCCCCAGGCGGGGCCTTCGATGGGCCGCAGCATGGTCTGCGCCTTGACCTTACCCAGGTGCCAGAGGTTGTCTTCCAGCACGCGCTGCTTGACGGCCACCTGGGCACCAATATGCAGATGCTGCATTTTGCAGCCGCCGCAGGCACCGGCATGCAGGCCGAAATGTGGGCAGCCGGGACGCACGCGCTGTGACGATTCGCGATGGATCGCCGTCAGGCTGGCCTGCTCCCAGTTGTTTTTCTTGCGGTGGGTGTTGGCGGTGACCAGCTCAAAAGGGAGTGCACCTTCGATGAAGATGACCTTGCCGTCGGGCTTGCGGGCCACGCCCTGGGCGTCAAGGTTCATGGACTGGACTTGCAGCCAGCCCTCAGGGAAATCGGATGCGTCCTGTACGCCGGGTTCAAACGAGGGGGATAGTTCTTTCGGTTCGCTCATCCCCCGATTGTCTCAGGCCCGGGGCTGGCCATCCCGCCACCCCCATCAACCTGGATCAGCTGCGGTCCGCGCGTGCGGGGCGCATGCGCAAGCCACCGGGGGCCGAAACCGTCGTCAACGGCAGTTTGTTCATGCTGAACCGGCAACCATGGTCATCCGGCGTAAACACCAGCGTGGAGCCAGGGGCTACCACCGGCAGCGTTTCATGGATCTGGCGCGACATGTCCACCGGGGGTTCGTAACTCCGGTACACCACGGTTTTATCCGGGCCATACACCACATAGCACGAGGCCGCAGCGGACTGGCTGAAAAGGGCAGCCACCAGGGCTGCGGCTGCGTAGGGAAAGGCGGTCATGGTTCTTCTCCTCGATCGGACGTTTGTGCGGGGCATTATGCGGGCTTTGGCCTGCGCAGCCAATGTGACCCAAGCGGCAGCGCCGCTGCCCGCGCACATCCATCCCATCAACTGCCCACCGATGCACAGAGCGTCAACGCAAGGGCAGATGATTGCTGTGCTTGACCTCTTCCATCACCGCATAGGTGCGCGTCTCGCGCACACCCGGCAACTGCCACAGCACGTTGCCCGCAAACACGCGGTAGGCGTTCATGTCGGCCGAGCGGGTTTTGAGCAGGTAGTCAAACCCACCCGCCACCATGTGGCATTCCATGATCTCGGGGTGCACCTGCACGGCGGCCTTGAACTGGTCGAACACATTGGGCGTGGTGCGATCCAGCAGCACCTCCACAAACACCAGCATGCCCGCGCCCAGCTTCAGGGGGTTCAGGCGCGCCTCGTAGCCCAGGATGAAGCCATCCCGCGTGAGGCGCTGCACGCGCGCCAACACTGCCGTGGGCGACAAGGCCACCGCCTCGGCCAGCTTGAGGTTGGCAATGCGGCCGTCTTCCTGCAGGATTGACAGAATCTTGCGGTCTATTCGGTCCAGATCGGGTTCTGTTGGCATATTGAGTAGCGATTTATTCTGCACGAGCGCCAATTTTCGACCATTTATTCATCATCAACCCAAGGATCATCGCCAGTAACGTGCAAAACCGACACATCCACCCTGTGTTGGGCCCACAAAACCCCTGAAAGACACCGCCATGACGCTGCCCTCCGCCCTGTTTGCAGACTTCGCGCCCCGCACGCCACTGAGTAACCCGCTGCGCGCCGCCATCACCGCTGCCTACCGCCGCCCCGAACCCGAAGCGCTGGCCCCACTGCTGGCCCAGGCACGCCTGCCACGGGACCAGGCCGAAGCAGCCGAGCAACTGGCCCTGCGCATCGCCAAGGCCCTGCGCGAACGCAAGGCCAGCGCCGGGCGCGCAGGCATCGTGCAAGGGCTGCTGCAGGAGTTTTCGCTGTCGTCGCAAGAAGGCGTGGCGCTGATGTGCCTGGCCGAGGCGCTGCTGCGCATCCCCGACAAGGCCACGCGCGATGCGCTCATCCGCGACAAGATCAGCCACGGCCAGTGGGATGCCCACCTGGGCAAAAGCCCTTCGCTTTTCGTCAACGCCGCCACCTGGGGCCTGCTCATCACCGGCAAGCTGGTGGCCACGCACAGCGAGGGCAGCCTGGGCAATTCGCTCAGCCGCCTGATCGGCAAGGGCGGCGAGCCCCTGATCCGCAAGGGCGTGGACATGGCCATGCGCATGATGGGCGAGCAGTTTGTGACCGGCGAGACCATTGACGAGGCCCTGCACAACGCCCGCACGATGGAGGCCGAGGGCTTTCGCTATTCGTACGACATGCTGGGCGAAGCGGCGCTGACCAGCGAAGACGCCAAGCACTACTACGCCTCGTACGAGCAGGCCATCCACGCGATTGGCAAGGCCTCTGCCGGGCGCGGCATCTACGAAGGGCCGGGTATCTCCATCAAGCTCTCGGCCCTGCACCCGCGCTACAGCCGCGCACAGTTTGGCCGTGTGATGGACGAGCTGTACCCGCTGGTGTTGCGCCTGACCGCGCTGGCCAAGCAGTACGACATTGGCCTGAACATCGACGCCGAAGAAACCGACCGCCTGGAGCTGTCGCTCGACCTGCTGGAGCACCTGTGCCACGAGCCCACGCTGGCAGGCTGGAACGGCATTGGCTTCGTCATCCAGGCCTACCAAAAGCGCTGCCCCTTCGTCATCGACTATGTGGTGGACCTGGCCCGCCGTAGCCAGCGCAGACTGATGGTGCGCCTGGTGAAGGGCGCGTACTGGGACAGCGAAATCAAGCGCGCCCAGGTCGATGGCCTGGAGGACTACCCCGTGTACACCCGCAAGGTGCACACCGACATTTCGTACATCGCCTGCGCGCGCAAACTGTTGGCCGCACCCGAGGCTGTCTACCCCCAGTTCGCCACCCACAACGCCGAAACGGTGGCCACCATTTACCAACTGGCGGGCAGCAACTACTACGCGGGGCAATACGAATTCCAGTGCCTGCACGGCATGGGAGAGCCGCTGTATGAGCAGGTGGTTGGCGCCATCACCGCCGGTAAATTGGGACGCCCGTGCCGCATCTACGCCCCCGTGGGCACGCACGAAACCCTGCTGGCCTACCTGGTGCGCCGCCTGCTCGAAAACGGCGCCAACACCTCGTTTGTGAACCGCATTGCCGATGAAACGATTGCGCTGGACGAGCTGGTGAAGAGCCCCGTGCAAGTGGTGGACCAGCAAACTGCCGTGGAAGGCACTGCGGGCCTGCCCCACCCCCGCATTGCCACGCCGCAGGGCCTGTATGGCGCCCACCGCAGCAACTCCCGCGGGCTGGACCTGTCGAACGAAAACACGCTGACCGAGCTGGCTACCACGCTGCAAGCCACGGCAAGCCACGACTGGGCGGCAGCGCCCCTACTGGCCGCAGACGTGCCCGCAGGCCCCACCCAGCCCGTGAGCAACCCCGCCAACCACAACGACGTGGTGGGCCAGGTGCAAGAAGCCACCACCGCCGATGTGGACCAGGCCCTGGCCCACGCCCAGGCCGCCGCAGCACCTTGGGCTGCCACGCCACCCGCCGAACGCGCAGCGGCCCTGCTGCGCACCGCCGACCTGCTGGAAACCCGCATGCAGCCCCTGCTGGGCCTGCTGATGCGTGAAGCGGGCAAAAGCGCCAGCAACGCCGTTGCCGAGGTGCGCGAAGCCGTGGACTTCTTGCGCTACTACGCCGCCCAGGTGCAAAGCACCTTCGACAACGCCACCCACCTCCCGCTGGGCCCGGTGGCCTGCATCAGCCCCTGGAACTTCCCGCTCGCCATCTTCATGGGCCAGGTCGCTGCCGCATTGGCCGCAGGCAACCCCGTGCTGGCCAAGCCGGCAGAGCAAACCCCGCTGATCGCCGCCGAGGCCGTGCGCCTGCTGTGGCAGGCCGGTGTGCCCCGCGCGGCCGTGCAGCTGCTGCCCGGCCAGGGCGAAACCGTGGGCGCGCGTTTGATTGGAGATGAGCGCGTGATGGGCGTGATGTTCACCGGCTCCACCGAAGTGGCGCGCATCCTGCAGCGCGCCGTGGCGGGTCGGCTCGACGCCGCAGGCCGCCCCATTCCGCTGATTGCCGAAACCGGCGGGCAAAACGCGATGATCGTGGACTCGTCCGCCCTGGCCGAACAAGTGGTGGGCGATGCCGTGTCGTCCGCCTTTGACAGCGCAGGCCAGCGCTGCTCGGCCCTGCGCGTGTTGTGTGTGCAGGACGACGCTGCCGACCGCGTCGTCGAGATGCTACAAGGCGCCATGGGCGAGCTGCGCGTGGGCAACCCCGCCGCGCTCGCCGTGGACGTGGGCCCAGTGATTGACGCCGAAGCTCAGGCAGGCATCACCCAACACATCGAGACCTTCAAGGCCAAGGGCCACCGCGTGTTCCAGCACCCGAACCATGTTTCGGCTACCGGAGCCCAGGGCACCTTCGTTCCGCCCACATTGATCGAACTGAACCACATCGGAGAACTGCAGCGCGAAGTCTTCGGCCCCGTACTGCACCTGGTGCGCTACGCCCGCAACGACCTGGACCAGCTGCTCGACCAGATCAACGCCACCGGCTACGGCCTGACACAGGGCGTCCACACCCGCATCGACGAAACCATTGCCCGCGTGGTGAACCGTGCCCACGCAGGCAACGTCTACGTGAACCGCAACATGGTCGGTGCCGTGGTGGGCGTGCAGCCCTTTGGCGGCGAAGGCCTGTCGGGCACGGGGCCCAAGGCGGGCGGGCCGCTGTACCTGCTGCGCCTGCTGTCGCATCGCCCGGCCGATGCGCTGGCGCGCACCTTTGCAGAGGCTGACCGCGCCACGCCACCCGAGGATGCTGTGCGCGAGCGCCTGCTGGCGCCCCTGGCCACCCTGCAGCAATGGGCCCAGTTGCAAGGCAACGCAACCCTGGCCAGCACCTGCCAGCGTTTTGCCCAGCAAACCCAAAGCGGCACCGCCCGCACCCTGCCCGGCCCTACGGGCGAGCGCAACGTCTACACCCTGGCCCCCCGTGCCCGCGTGCTGTGCCTGGCGCAAAGTGTGGACGACCTGCTGGTGCAGACTGCAGCCGTGCTCGCCAGCGGTGGCACCGCTCTGTGGCCCCACGCCCAGGCTAACCAGCGCAAGCCATTGCCCACGCTGGTGCAAGCGCAGGTCATGCTGCAGGACAACACACTGAACGACGGCACCCTGGAGCTGGACGCCGTGCTGCACCACGGCGACGCCCCATCGCTACAGGCCGTGTGCACTGCCCTCGCCCGCCGCGCCGGGCCCATCGTGGGCGTGATGGCACTGCAACCCGGTGCCACGGACATCCCGCTGGAGCGCCTGCTGATCGAACGCGCGCTGAGCGTGAACACAGCAGCGGCTGGGGGCAATGCGAGCCTGATGACAATGGGATGAGGGCCCAGCACCGGGCCGCCATCCAACGTGGAGAAATTTGAATAAAACTGGCCGCTAGCGCTTACTCATCAAGCGCTAGCAGCTATTTATTTAATAGCATCAAGACGCTGATGCCAGTGGCAAATTGAGCAACAGGTTCTGGGGCTTGATGCGCACCACACCCTCGGCGTTGGTCGCCAGCCCCAGGTACACCGGCTTGCCCGCCACATCGGCGCGCATCTCGGAGGGGTTGGCAAAGGTCAGCGTGAACAGGCTGACCAAGCGCAGCATGCGTTCCGCCTCCACCGGGGTGTCCTGGTACAGGTCGTTCAGGATGGCGGTGGACTCCACATCCAGCCCCACATGCCAGCGCCAGGCGCTGTCGTTGATCTGGTGCACCGGCTCAATCTGCACCTGCACGCCCAGCATATGCAACACCCAGCGCTCCAGCACGCGCGCCAGGGCCTTCAAGCCCGAGCGGGCGCGGGTCAGCTTGAGGGTGAGGCCGTGGCTCAAGTCCTGCGTCAGCTCATGGGTCAGGTCCAGCAAAAAGTGGTGACGCTCGCTCTGCGCCCAATACAACGCCGCGTTGTCAGCCGTAAGCACCTGCATGTCGATGGCGGGCTGCAATGCTCCGCTTTGCAGCAGCAGGCGCCCCACCTCGCCCAAACCCGCGGTCTCATTGAGCATGTCCAAGGTTGCCCGATCGCCTGCCAGCATCTGCCCCTCTTGCACGGTGATGCGTTGCGGGCGAAACAACATCTCGGCAGCGCGGGCTTCGAGGGCGTCGTTGCAGTCATCCAGCAGGTTGCGCAGCAGAGCCTGCACCACGGCGTCGATGAACACGGCAGGCACGTTCACCGCCCCGCTGCGCATGAGTTGCAGGTAATACGCCTCCAGCGTGCCCGCCGCCATCAAGCCATCGCGAAAGCGCAGGAACACAGCGTAGTTCTCGCGCGCATCTTCGTCCTGCACGGCAGCCAGCTCGACCGTGGGCACAGGCTTGAGCGGCGTGGACAACAGGCTTTCATGCAGGGCCACTTCGGCCGCGCAAGACTCGGGCACCAGGGCCAACTCAGGCCGTGCAAGCAGGCTGCGGACATATGCCTCTGTAGGCACCGACCAGCCGCGGTCATTGCGCTGCAAACCAGAATAGCCACTGCGGGTCCAAAAATCGTTGGGGTGTTGGGTCACAAGGGTCTGTCTTTCCATTCCAATGGCGCAAGGCTACACCCCCCGTGCTTTCCCGCAGTTGCCTACGGGCTTGAAAGGTCAGCGGCACAATGACAGCACCATGATCGCGGCGCTCACCACGTTCCTGATCCGCACCGAATGCCCGCCCGGCGCCTGAGTGTGAGACCGCGAGGCCCTGCTGAAAAACCCGCAAGGCGAGACCCGCCGCCATCAAGCAGCACCTGGACCAGCGGCCGAAGATCAGCTACGAATTGCTGGACGAAGGGGGTTGTTTGGTGGGCTGTAGCCGCACAAATACAGCACAGGTTCTGCGGTGCGATCCCATCAAAAAAAGAAAAAAAGGCCTGGAAGTCATTCAAGGCACTTTTGCATAAAGATGTTACGGCTGACCTTGAATCGACCAGTTCAGAGCACTTGTTCCAATTCCGAACTGATAGGACGCATGTATCGGGAAAGGCGCATCCAGCTTTGTTTTGCAAGGACTCGGGGTGGTCATGAAATTACTGGCGGTGTTGGTCATTCTGCAGTTGGCGTCAACACCGCAACGTTAAACCGCCCCATCGCCTACGGTGGCGACGACACCGGCACCTTTGAGACCACCCTGCGCAACGCCATGCCGCACTGGATGGCGTACGACATGCGCCTGATGGCCGAGCGCTTCCTGACCGACTGCATGGCGCCCGAAGCGGGCGACGTGGAGCGCCTGGTGCAACTGCTAGGCCGCCCGCTGCATTCGTACCGCAGCATCGCCGATGCGGCCTCCCAGGCGGCCTGAGCGCCGTGCAACGAACTCTTTAAGCAAGCAACACCGACAGGAAACCACCATGATCTATTCCACCGCCACCGTCAACCCTGCCGGCGAAGTGCCACTCACCCGCGCCGAGACCTGGGCGGGCCTTGTGCTCAAGGCCCGCGATGCACGGCTTTTTCTGCCGCCCAACTTGTGCACCCACTGCGAGGTAGTGCAAGAAAGCGGCACGCATATCGTGCGCGAGGCCACCATCGCGGGGCAGGATCTGCGCGAGATCATCGCCTTCGAGCCGCAGAGCAAAGTGACCTTCTTCCAAGCTGCATGCCCGCGCGAGGGCGCGATCGTCAACGAGCTTTTTGAGGACGAACACGGGCAGCTCCAACTGCGGTTCTACGGCTACCTCGGCCTGCGCGGCAAGCTGCCCGGTGGCCCTTAGAACCTGTTTACGATCTCCTAAGATAGGAAAATCGCTTGGTGACCAGAAAGCCATACCCAAGCGACATCAGCCGAGAGAAATTCTCTGAGATAGAGCCATTGCTGCGTAGCGTGCGGCGCAGCACCAAACCCATAGAACTGAACCTGTACGAGGTGTTCTGTGCGGTGCTGTACCTTCTGCGCACGGGTTGCCAATGGCGTTTTTTGCCACCACAGTTTCCCAAGTGGCAGAACGTGTATGCGTACTGGCGCAAATGGAGTGAGCCTGACCAGCGCGGAATGAGCGTGCTGGAGCAGGCTTTAAAAAAATCAGGTTGGCGCGGCCCGAGAGAGACTGGGGCGCAACGCCTCAAGCGCGTTCTTGATCGTGGACGCGCAGAGCGTGAAGAACACAGACACGGCGGCCTTGAAGGGCTATGACGCGGGCAAGAAAGTCTCAGGCATCAAGCGCCACATTACGGTGGATACCCAAGGGTTTCCATTCAGTTCGGAGACCGCATCTCCGTCAATTGAAGTCCGAACCGTTTACACAAAAATTCGGACACGCCCTTGGGGGCGGGTACAACTGCTCACTCCGTGCGCGACGATTCGTTCTCAAAGCGCTCCCAGCACTGGCCTGTTTTGAATTGCCGGTGACGGAGGGCAGATTCAACCGGTCGATGCAACACACTAACCACCGCGTAGGCGCAAGGAGTGTTGCAGATGAAACAGCGACCAAGAATCTACTATTCAGATACCCAGAAGGCGCTGATGTGGGAGCGCTGGAAGCAAGGCTGGACGCTGCATGAGATCGGCAAGCTCTTTGATCGCGCCCACTCGTCGATCCATCGGATACTTGCAGAGACGGGCGGATTCCGGCCTGCGCAGCGATCACGTGCAGCAATTGCATTGACGTTGGCAGAGCGCGAGGAGATCTCGCGGGCGATGGTGTCAGGCGAATCGATTCGCTCCATCGCAACGCGGCTCGGGCGAGCACCGTCGACGATCAGCCGAGAGATCAAGCGCAATGGCGGCTGTGATGGCTACCGTGCAACTCAGGCAGATGAAGCGGCTTGGAATCGAGCGCAGCGCCCAAAGCGCTGCAAGCTCAGGCAGAACCGTGCATTGGCCCGGATCGTGGCTCACAAGCTGCGGATGCTGTGGTCGCCGGAGCAAATTGCAGGTTGGCTCAAGCAAACTTATCCTTGCGACGAGAGCCAGCACGTGTCACACGAGACCATCTACCGCAGTCTGTTCATTCAAGCGCGTGGCGCCTTGAAGAAGGAGCTGTTGGAGCACCTCAGACGCACTCGTGGAATGCGCCGATCACGGCACTACACACAGAAGACGGCAATTCACGGAAAGATCGTTGACGCTGTTTCGATCAGCGAGCGCCCCGCTTGCGTCGAGGACCGGGCAGTGCCTGGTCACTGGGAAGGCGACTTGGTCTTTGGCAGTGGCAACAGCCAAATTGCGACACTGGTTGAACGTCAAACGCGATACGTGATGCTGGTGAAGCTGAATGGCAAAGACTCGCAGTCGGTCGTCAAGGCACTCATCAAGAGCGCCAGCAAGCTACCGCAGGAACTGTACAAGTCACTGACCTGGGACAGAGGCTCGGAGATGCATGCTCACAAGCAATTCACGATGGCTACCGACATCCAGGTGTACTTCTGCGACCCGCGAAGCCCATGGCAGCGGGGAAGCAACGAGAACACGAACGGCTTACTCAGGCAGTACATGCCCAAGGGCATGAATCTCTCGGGTCTCTCACAGCTTCAGCTCAACGCCATTGCGAGACAATTGAATGAGAGGCCGCGCAAGACGCTGGGCTTCCACACACCCGCTGAGATGTTCAGCGAATGTGTTGCATCGACCGGTTGAATCTGCCGCTGGTGGCGTTCTTGGAGTCCTTGGGGTCCACCTCGCCACTGAGCGTGCCGGTCACACGCTGGTATTCGCCCACATCGCCGTAAGTGCCGGGGAAGGCTTCAGTGCCGGTGATCTCCAGCTTGAAGGCCGGGCCCTTGGCTGCGTCACTGTTGCTGCTGCCGCCGCAGGCAGCGAGGGCCGCAGCAGCGGCGGCGGTCAGCGCTATTTTTCCGAATGCATGAAGGGGTCTCATGTTGTCTCCTTGGATGGGTGGTTGATGTGGCCGCTTGTGCGGCTCTGGGGGAAGGTGGCGGCGTCTTTGCGCCGCACGCGGGCAAGGCTTCGCCCACACCTGCCAGTGAATGGCAGGGGGCGCGAAAAAAGCGGAAAGAAGGGAGAGAACCCGGCGCGCAGGTCAGCGTGCGCCGGGCGAGCGGCTTACTCGGCCTCGATACCAGCGGCCTTGATCACCTTGCCCCACTTCTGGGTTTCAGCGGCTTGGAACTTGGCGAGTTCATCAGGGGTGGTGGTCCAGACTTCGGAGCCTGCGTTGTCGAAGAAGCTCTTGGCCGCCGCGCTTTTGGTAGCGGCGCCCAGCAGTTCATTGAGGCGCGCCACCACCGGCGCGGGTGTGTTGGCAGGCACGTAGGCCGCAAACCAGTAACCCATGTCGTAGCCCTTCACGCCCGCCTCGTCGATGGTGGGCACGTCGGGCAGCTGGGTGCTGCGCTTTTGCGTGGAGTAGCCCAGCGCACGCAGCTTGCCCGCCTTGACCTGCGGCACCCCGGTGGAGGTGTCGGTGATCATCAGATCGATCTGCCCGCCCAGCAGGTCGGTGATGGCGAGCGGGTTGCTCTTGTAGGGCACATGCAGGATGTCCACGGCCGCGAGCTGCTTGAGCATTTCGCCCGCCATGCGGCTCGACGAGCTGCCGCTGCCAAAGCTGAGCTTGCCGGGGTTTTTCTTGGCAAAGGCCAGCAGCTCGCCCACGTTTTTGTACGGCGCGCTGGCGTTGACCACCAGCACCTGCCCGCCCTTGCCCAGGCCGGTGACGGGGGCAAAGTCCTTGACCGGGTCGTACGACAGCTTTTTGTACAGGTGCTCGTTGGCGGCGTGTGTGGTGTTGGTGGTGATGAGCACGCTGTAGCCATCGGCTGCCGACTTGGCCACGGCCGACGCGGCGATCATGCCGCTGGCGCCCGCCTTGTTGTCGATGACCACGGGCTGCTTGGTGTCGTTGGTGATGGACTGGCCCAGCGCGCGGGCCAGCTGGTCGGTGGCGCTGCCTGCGGCAAAGGGCACGACGAAGGTGATGGCCTTGGCGGGGTAGGCGCCTGCCGCCTGGGCCAGCGCAGCGGGGGCGTGCAATGTGCCCAGCGCCAGGACGGCGGCAGTGGCGAGCAGAGCACGGCGGGGGGATGAATGGGTCATGTTGTCTCCTTGTGTTGGTATGGATGGAAAAGAAAAAAGCGGGGCTACACGGAAGGTCCGCCAAAGTACGGCGCCAGGTGCGCGGGCACGGTGATGGGCAGGTCCAGCAGCAGGTAGCTGAGCGCCTTGCCATGGCTGTCGAGGTTGAGCGAGTCGTTCACGCCGCCGTCGAGCACCTCGTCCAGCACGATGTTCATGGCCTGCAGCTGCGGCAGCAGGTAGCGCGTGACCTGGCGCGGGCGGCGCTGCGCAAACTGCTGCGCCACGGCGGCCTCGGTGACCTGATCGACCAGCACATCCCACAGCGCGGGGTGCCAGGCGATGACGCTGATGTTGGAGCGGTTGCCTTTGTCGCCGGTGCGGCTGTGGGCCAGGCGGTACAGAGGCACGGTGATGGTGGTTGTCATGGTGTGTGTACTCCTCAATCCACCATCTCAAACCGCACGGCCACGGCCTCGCGCGGCACCAGGCACGACACGGTGCCCAGGCGTGGGCGCATGGCGGTGCGCACCCCGCCGCCGCCCGCAGGGCCGCAGGTGTAGAGCGCAGTCACCTCGCGCACCAGGCGCTGGGCGCTGGCGTGGTCGCGGTGCTGCAGGGCCACGCGCAGGCGCACATCGCGGGTGTCATTGTGGGCATCGCCCGCTGCGGGGTCGTTCAGCCAGCGGCTGGTGTCGTCGCCAAAGATGCTGGTCACGCCGATCAGGTCGATGCGCAGGGGGCCCAGGCCTTGCAACCGCTCGCGCAGCACCTCGCCCGCCAGGCGGGCGCGGGCTTCGGCGCGCGGGCCGGCGTAGGAGATTTCGCCCTCTGCAAACCAGCCCGATTCAAAACACACGTTGACCTTGAGCGTGGCGGGCCGCGCATGGCCCTGCACGCCTTCTAGCCGCACCGCGTCGGAGCCCACCGTGGTCACGCGGGCGGTGGTGATGTCGGCCACCACATCGGGCGTGAGGTACGCCGCCGGTTCGTGCAACTCGTACAGCAGCTGTTCCTTCACCGTGCGCTCGGTGATGCTGCCACCTGTGCCCGGGGGCTTGGTGATGGTGCAGTGGCCGTCGGCGTCGATCTCGGCGATGGGGTAGCCCAGTTGCGCCAGGCCCGCCACATCCTTGTAGCCAGGGTCGGCAAAGTAGCCGCCTGTGACCTGTGCACCGCATTCCAGCAGATGCCCCGCCATGGTGGCGCGGGCCAGCCGGTCCCAGTCGTCCAATGCCCACCCGTAGTGCGCCAGCGCGGGGCCCAGCACCAGCGACGGGTCGGCCACACGGCCACACACCACGATATCGGCGCCTGCGCGCAGCGCATCGGCAATGGCCTGCGCGCCGATGTAGGCGTTGGCGCTGACGATGGGCTCGGTGGGCATCGCAGCGCCCAGCGCACCCTGCAGCAGCGCGCGGTGTTCGGGGCCGCTCAGGTCGTCGCCCTGCAGCACGGCAATGCGCAGGCGGGCAAGGCCCAGCTTGGCCGCCAGCGCGTGGATGCGGCGCGCGGCGCCGTGCGGGTTGGCCGCGCCAAAGTTGCTGACGATGCGCACGCCGTGCGCCAGGCACTGCGCCAGCACGGGGCGCAGCAGGTCCACCAGCAGGGGTTCGTAACCTGCATCGGGGTCAGTGCGGCGCGCGAGCTGGGCCAGCGCCAGCGTGCGCTCGGCCAGCGTCTCGAAGATGAGCACCGCAGGCTGGCCGCTGGCGATGAGCGCCTGCACCACGGGCAGGGCCGCGTCGGTGCGGTCGCCCGAGAAGCCGGCGGCGCAGCCCACCAGCAGGTTGGTTTTTTGGTCGTTCGGCATGAATCCGTTGTCTCCTGACCGTGAATGTAGGAACATGTCTGTATTCTGTGAAATCGATTGTTACGATGAATCCATCTGAAAACCAGATGAATAACACCCACCCCGCATGAGCGCCCCCCACCTCTCCAGCCGCCAGCTCGACGCCTTCCTCGCGCTGGCCGAGCAGCGCAGCTTCACGCGCGCTGCCACTCTGTGCCACCTGTCGCAGCCCGCGTTCAGCGCCCTCATCCGCGCGCTGGAGGACGACCTGGGCCTGCGCCTGTTCGACCGCAGCACGCGGCATGTGGACCTCACGCCCGAGGGGCAGAATTTTCTGGAGTCTGCCCGCCGCATCCGCACCGAAATCACCAGCGCGCTGGCCGCCGTGCGCGACAGCGCCACGCTGCAGCGCGGGCGTGTGGCCGTGGCGCTGCTGCCGTCGCTGGCCGCAGGCTGGCTGCCGGGCGTGCTGGCGCAGTACCGCACGGCCCACCCCGGCATTGAGATCGACATTGCCGATGTGCTGTCAGAGCCTTGCATTGACCGTGTGGCCAGCGGCCATGCCGACTTTGCGCTGGCGGCCATCCGTGCCGACACCCCAGCCCTGCAGGCCGAGCCTTTTTGCAGCGACAACTTCTATCTGGTGTGCCCCGCAGACCACCCACTGGCGCGCCGCCGCAAAGCCATCACCGCGCAGGACCTGGCCGCCTGGCCTTTCATCCACCTGGCCCGCACCAGCAGCGTGCGCCAGTACCTCGA
Organism: Acidovorax radicis; assembly: GCF_020510705.1. NCBI lineage: Bacteria > Pseudomonadati > Pseudomonadota > Betaproteobacteria > Burkholderiales > Comamonadaceae > Acidovorax > Acidovorax radicis. Next base: position 2,205,828 of record NZ_CP075184.1, on the reverse strand, counting down.
GGCCGCCCTGCACCCGCAGGCCATGCACACGCTGATGGAGGTGGAGCAGCTGGCCACCGTGATGGGCATGGTGCGCGCGGGCCTGGGCATCAGCGTGGTGCCTGCGCTCACGCTGTTTCACTTCGAGCAGCCAGGGCTGGTCACGCGGCCGCTGTCACTGCCGGGGCTGACGCGGCAGATCTACCTGGTGCGGCGGCGCGACGTAAGTCTTTCGGTGGCGGCGCAAGCGCTCTATGCGCTGGTGATGGCACAGCGGCCATAAGAGCCTGTTTACGATCTCGTAGAGCCTTGCTGCGCCAAGGGTCTCGCCGACCGATCCAGCGCAGTCCCACGTGTGACCCTGGCGGGTGCGCGCACAGATCGCCCCGCCAAGGGTTCATGCATACTTGACCGTCTGGTACAGACTGTTACGCCTGCGCGCCGCAGCCGTGAAGTGCCGCGAAGGCAACCAGTGCGAAAGACTTCCATCCACTGGCCAGCCACGCTTCGCGCGCCCGCGGCCACCACCACAATCACTGCAATAACTGAGGGAGATTCACCATGTTTTGTCATGTACGTACTGGCGCATTCTTGTTGGGCGCTACCGTGATCTTCGGCCCGGTGGCCGCACAAACGGACGGCAACAGCGCGACCCACAACCGCGCAACGGCGCGCGCTGCCGCACCAGCACCGGCTCCCGCCCCCAGCTTTGGCGGCCCTCGCGAAAAGCTGGTGGTTGCCATGCCAAAAACCTACGACAAGAGCGAAACGATGCTGGTGTGGGGTGACTATTTCAACCACCTCGCACGTTGCGGCAACATCGATCTGCAGAACCAGCAGGGCGAATCGCTGGAGCGCAGCACCAACATCGACACCCTGGGTGAAAAAGAACTGATTGGCGACCTCATCGCCGGCAAGGTGCAGTTGGCCCAGGTGAACCCGGGGCTGGTGCCCCAGTTGGTGGCAGCCGGCCAGCCCGCCCCGTTTGGCGTGCCCGGCAACAAGGCCAGCGGCGTGCGCAACTCCTACAAGCTGATCCTGATCACGCGTGTCGACAGCCCTTACAAACAACCCAAGGACCTCGTAGGCGCGAAGATCGCACACACCACACCGACGTCCAACTCGGGCAACCTGGCGCCCCGTGCGTTGTTCCCAGCCATTGGCCTGGTGCCCGATCAAAACTATGAAGTGGTGTTCTCCAAGGGCCATGAGCGTTCTGTCACGGGTGTGATGCATGGGTTCTACCCTGCAGCCGCCGTGGCCAGCGATCTTTACCAGCGCATGGTGGTCAAGGGCGAAGTGAAAGGCTCCAGCATCCGCACCCTGTGGGAGAGCCCCCCATTCATGACCGAGACATGGACGCTGGGCAAAGACGTATCGCCCGACCTGCAGGCCCGCGTGAAAAAGTGTTCTTACGCCTACAACTTCTCACCCAAACTGCGCCAGTTGCTGCCAGGCAACGACACCTTCTTGCCCATCAACTTTGATCGCGACTTCGCCACCGTGATGGAGGTCTACAACAAGACCCAGAAGGCAGGCGCCGCCAAGGCAGCAGGCAAATAAGCAGGCCGCTGGCGCCGAGAGCGCTGGCGTTTTCAGCGCCCCATGCGTGCGGGTGCGAGCCCGGCTCCACGGGCTGCGCCCACCACACCGCTTAAGGTTTCCACCCACCTGTCGATAACAAGGTATGCAGATCTCCATTGCCACCTCTTCTTCTGGCGCCACCTCGGGCGCCCGCGGCGGCAATGACGTTGCCAAACTCCAAAAGCAGCTGCGCGAGCTGACCGAGGAACTGCGCGGTGTGGCCTCACAAGACATGGATGCCAAGGCCAAGCAGGAGAAGGTCAAACTGCTGCAGGCCCAGATCCAGATGGTGCAGCAGCAGATTGCGGCCATTCAGCGCCAAAACCAGCAAGACCAGGCCGACAAGCTGCAACAGGCGCAAGACGCCAAAAAATCTGACACTAAAACACCGTCGACCAGCGGTAAAACGCCAGGCCTTGGCAACAACGTGGACACCTTTGCCTGACACGCGGGCCACGTATTCAACGCGCAAAAGCGCGCCTGCCTTGTGCCATATTGCTATTTAATTTATAGCTGCTAGCGCTTATGGCTATTGCGCAAATACCCATTTTCATTCGAAATGAGTCGCTACATCGGCTGGTGGTAACAGCACGAGCGTTTTGAACGGCATATGGTGCATCAGCTCGCGCAGCACCAGCAAGGCAGCGGCAAAAGCTGCGCTGGCTGGCAGTCCTTCATGCGCAGCGGGCCTCCCTTGCGAGACGGCTGTCAGGCGGTTGAACAGGCGCTCCACCGCATCTATTGTCAACAACCGCTGCGCCCCGGCGGCGACGCCTGCCAAAGTGGCCAAGTCATGCAGTGCCGGATCTGCTGCGTAAGGCACCACCAGCGCCCCTTGAGGCACCCAAAGGCGATGGCGCACATGTGCGGCATACACTTCATCCTCCACCTCGGCAATTGCTGTTTCCAACTCCAGTGGCGTGGGCAGGTCACTGCGAAAAAAGTCACGCGCCGTCTTCAAGCGCCCTAGCGCGAGGGTCAGCATGATGGACGGCGATGTGGCCTCCATGCCGGACGCCATCAGCGTGTGTTCGTTCCCCAAGTGAAACGCGGTCACCCACTGACCAGGTGGGCACACCGCGCGCACGCGGTGGTAAAGCGCCTTGATATCCACCGCCAGGTTCACGGCGGGCGCCAATGGCAAGGCCGCCTGTGCAGGCGCTGGTGCAGGTGAGAAAGGAAGGGGCAGGTTCATGGCGATTTCCTGTGGTGATCGGCGCACGGGCGGATAAAACAATCAGGCCATCGGGTGCGCACAACAAGCGACGGCTTTGTTGGAGTGTGCATACGCAATGACAGCAACGAGCGGCGGAAGATTCCAGGCGTCTCAGGCCTGCCCGGCAGGCGCCACAAAACGCTGATGAATCTCAACGGTCAACGCCTCCAGACGTGCCGCCAGTTCACGGGTCTGCGCGGTCAGCCGGGTGTTCTGCTCCAGCAGCTCCAACAACTGGGCTGCGTTTTGCGCAGCAATGGACTGGCGCTGCTCGTTGGCAACGGCCAACGCCTCGCGATGCTCCGCATCGGCCTCGGCATGGGCCTTGTCCCGCGTGGCCTGGCGGGTCTGGGCCAGCAGGATCAAGGGCGCAGCATAGGCGGCCTGCAGGCTGAATGCCAGGTTCAGCAAGATGAAAGGATATGGATCGAACGTGGTGGCGCCCAACAGGTTGATCGCAATCCACAGCACCACAACCACCGTCTGCGTCCCCAGAAACAACGGCGTACCAAAAAAACGTGCAAAGGCCTCGGCCCGCAGGGCAAACCGGTCAGTGCCAAAGGCGGGCGCCAGATGCGCGTGGGGCCTGTGAAAACGCAGGTGATCCACGGGCAAAGGTGCCTGTGCCGGGGCATCGGTGGACGTCGGTAACGGGGCATGGGCTGACATGGATTCTCCGGATGGGGCGTTTGAGACGGGAGGCAAAAAGGCACGTTGATGGCCGGACTCTACCCCTGTCATGGCCACGCACCTCACCTTGAAAGGCCCGCATGGCACCCTCCGCACAACCCATCCGCGCCGCTGCCCACCGACACGCGCTGACAGTTCACTCCTACACGCCCGCGCCACGCTGGCTCCTACATTGGAGCGCAGATTCAAGCGCGGTCTCATTACACCCAGCCACCACAAGACACCACCAGACAAGGCCTTGAGCCGCTGAATAACGCAAAAGAACAGGAAACGCCCATGCGCACTGATAACGCCCCCCGTCGTCGCCACACCGGCTGGACCTTGATGATCGGCGCCGCCGCTGTGGTGGCGCTGGCGGCCCTGTCTGCCTGTTCCACACCCCGCACACCCGAAGGCATCAAGCCAGTCAGCGGGTTTGACGTGGAACGTTATCTAGGTCATTGGCACGAAGTGGCGCGCATAGAGCATTCCTTCGAGCGTGGACTGATCCAGACCAGCGCGACCTACAGTCGCAACCAGGACGGCACCGTGAAGGTGGTGAACCGGGGCTACGACCCCATAGCCAAGAAGTGGAAAGAAGCCGAGGGCACGGCACGCTTCGTAGGCGACCCGAACCAGGCCGCCCTCAAGGTGTCGTTCTTCGGCCCCTTCTATGGTGGCTACAACGTGGTGGCGCTGGATGAAAACTACCAGTGGGCCATGGTGGTGGGCTCCAGCACAGACTATCTATGGATACTCTCGCGCACACCCAGCCTGCCCTGGCATGTGCGCGAACACCTTGTGGAACGCGCTCGCGCCATGGGCCTTGATGTGACGAAAATCCTGTGGATGCCACCCGCCAGTGAGCAATTGGCGCGGCGCGGCGTCATGACGTAAGCACCGAGGGCTGCGTTGTGGCGGGTTGACCCCAGCTCGTCGGCACAGATCAAAAGCCCAATGCCCGCCAGCGGCAAAGCTCAATACCTTGGCGAATTTCACCACGGTTGCCAGCTCAATACGCTATATTTTTCATAGCGATATATCCATACAAAATAAGCGCCGCCTGGCACTTTCTCTAAAATCAGGCGAGTGCAGGAACGGCGGCAGCGGCAACCAGGCGCTGTGTGTAAGGGTGCTGAGGATCATCCAGCACCTCGTTCACGCCGCCGCTTTCAAGCACCGCGCCGTCTTTCATCACCAGCACCTCGTGCGCCATCGCGCGTATGACATCCACATCGTGGGTGATGAGCAGGTAGCTCAAGGATTTCTCCTTTTGCAGGCGCTGCAGCAGCGTGAGCACCTGCTGCTGGATGGTCACGTCCAGCGCACTGGTGGGCTCATCCAAAACCAGCACCTGGGGCTGCACGATCAGCGCTCGCGCGATCGCCACACGCTGGCGCTGGCCGCCTGAAAACTCGTGCGGATACCGGTCCAGCAGGCGCGGGTATTGTGCCTCGGCCAAACCCACCTCGGCCAGCACGGACTCGACGCGCTCACGACGCTGGGCGGCGGTCAGACCGGGCTCGTGCACCTTGAGCCCCTCGCCCACAATTTCCTCGACGGTAAGGCGTGGCGACAACGATGAAAAGGGGTCCTGAAACACCACCTGCACCCGCTGGCGCAGGCGCTGGTTGACCGCAGTGTTGCGCGTTGCCGGCTGCTGCCATGCCCCGCCGCCCACCTGCAAATCCCCGGCATAGGGCAGCAGGCCCAAAATGGCCTGCGCCAGCGTGGATTTACCCGAGCCAGACTCACCCACCACCCCCAAGGTCTGCCCAGGCAACAACTGCAACGTGGCGCCTTGCACGGCCACGAACTCACCCTTGCCAAACCACCCGCGAACACCCGGCAAAGGGGTCGGATAGACCACCCGCAAACCCTGTGTCTTGATCACCGGCATTGAACCTGGGGGGGGCGCGGTGTCGATCACATCGCGCCGGGGGCGGCTGGCGATGAGTCGGCGCGTGTAGTCGTGTTGTGGCGCGCCGAACACCTCGGCCACCGGCCCCTGCTCGACCAGAACGCCATGCTCCATCACCGCAACCCGGTCGGCAAAACGGCGCACCAGATTCAGGTCGTGGGTGATGAGCAGCACGGCCATGCCGGTCTGGCGCTGCAGGTCGGACAACAGGTCAAGAATCTGCCCGCGCAGCGTCACATCCAGCGCCGTGGTGGGCTCGTCGGCCAGCAAGAGCTTGGGTTCGCTGGCCAGGGCCATGGCAATCATGGCGCGCTGGCGCTGGCCACCACTCAACTGGTGCGGAAAACTGTTGGCGCGACGCGCGGGCTCCGGGATGCCGGTTGTGGACAGCAGCTCGATGGCCGCCTGGGCACACTGCGCGCCCGTGAGGCCCTTTTTGAGCTGCAGGATTTCGGCAATCTGCATGCCGATGGTCATCAGCGGGTTGAGCGCCGTCATGGGCTCCTGAAACACCATGGCAATGTCACCGCCCCGCACACCGCGCATCTGCCGCTCTGTCAGGGCCAGCAGATCGCCACGCCCATGCATCAGCACCTGCCCGGTGATGGCGGCATCGCCCGCCAGCCGAAGCAGACTCAGCGCCGTGATGGTTTTGCCCGAGCCCGACTCGCCCACCAGCGCCAGTTTTTCGCCCGCAGCAATGCGAAAACTCACACCGCGCACGACCTCTTTGGTGCCAAAACGCACGTGAAGGTCTTTGACGTCGAGTAGCGGCGCCTGTGTGGTGTCGGCCGTGCCCCGGCTGGCATGGGCGGGCGATGGCAACGGCACCGCCGACGGTAAAGGGTGGGCAGTCATTGGTCGGCCTTTCGCGGGTCAAGGGCATCGCGCAGCGCGTCACCCATGAAGGTCAGCAGCAGCAAGGTCACCACCAAAACGGCAAACGTGGAGAGCGAAATCCACCACGCATCAATGTTGTTTTTGCCTTGGCTCAGCAGCTCGCCCAACGAGGGCGTACCCGGCGGCACTCCCAGCCCAAGAAAATCAAGCGAGGTGAGCGCCAATATCGCCGCGCTCATGCGAAACGGCAAGAACGTGACCACGGGCGTCAGGCTGTTGGGCAAGATATGGCGCCAGATGATCTGGCCATTGCCCACGCCCAGCGCACGTGCGGCCTTGACGTAGTCGAGCTGGCGGTTGCGCAGAAACTCGGCGCGCACATAGTCGCTCAATCCCATCCAGCCAAACAGGCTCAGCAAGATTAGCAGCAGCGAGATGCTGGGCGCGAACACGGCACTGAAGATGATGAGGAGATACAGCTCGGGCATGGAGCCCCAGATTTCAATGAATCGCTGGAACGCAAGGTCGGTCTTGCCGCCAAAAAAACCCTGAATGGCGCCCGTGATCACGCCCAGCAAAACCCCCGTCACGGTGAGCGCCAGGGCAAACAGCACACTCACCCGAAATCCGTAGAGCAACTGGGCCAACAGGTCACGGCCCCGGTCGTCGGTGCCCAGCCAGTTGTCCGTCGTAGGGGCCGAAGGGTTGGGCGCCTTGGCAAAGTAGTTGAGCGTGTTGGGGCCGTAGGGGTTGAGGGTGTAGAGCGCCCAGTTGGCGCCTTCGCTCAGGCGCTCTTTGATGAAGGGGTCAAGGTAATCAGTGGGGGTTTCAAAGTCACCTCCGAAGGTTTTCTCGGGGTAGTCCTTGAGCATGGGGAAGTAAGTCTGCCCTTCATAGCGCACGATGAGGGGCCGGTCGTTGCTGACCAACTCGGCGCACAGGCTGACCAGCACCAGCGCGCAAAAAATCAGAAGGCTCCAGTAGCCCAGGCGGTTGCGCTTGAAGCGCAGCCAGGCGCGGCGGCTGGGGGACAGGGATGCGGGGGCGGCGGCGTCAGCAGTGGCCGTGGCGACCGTGGTGCTGTGTGAAGTGTTCAAGCCCATGTCCTGCTGATTACCCGGCATTGCGCTGCAGGATGGCCTTGCTGTACTGAAGAAACTCATCCAGATGCTTTTCAATGATGGCGACGGTGATGGGCAGTTGCAGGCTCTGGTAGTCGTGCACCGCAATATTGCGGAACCCCACCATGCGTTTCAAACCTTCGGCCAAAAGCACGTCGATCCAACCGCCCTGCGCCAGCAAGGCAAAAACATCCCGTGCACTTTGTGGAACACCCAACCGCTCGCGCCGAATGAGGTGCTGGCCCATGTCTAGCGCAGCCTCGCAGGCGCGCTGGATGTTCAGAATGGCTGCATCCTGGCGGCTGAAGTTAGTGGCGAAACTGGAAGGATCACTGAAATATTCTTCCCGCGCGCGCGCTACGCAGCGCTCAATCGTGGCGGCCTTGTTGATCAGCACGTCATCCACCATACACACTCCCTCGTTCCTGAATATCGGCCAGCAGACCGGCACGCGCCGTGTCCAGTGCGGTTTTCTCGCTCAGGATGGCGCTCTCGAACATGGCGGCCTGCGTATCCCGTGCCCACCAGCGCTCGCCCTGGGTGATGATCTGGTATTGCATCACCGTGGACGCCGCGCGCAAGTCCAGCAAATCAATATCGCAACCCGCTATGTCGGCCAGTTCACCGGAGATTTGCCACAGCAGCAGCGCATCGGCATTCCCAGCCACCAGCACGGCCATGTCCAGGTCGCTGTCCGGCCCTGCCGTGCCTTGCATGCGGCTGCCAAAGCCGTACACCGCCAGCAGGCCCGGCAGCCGAGCCTGCAACACGCGCACGGTGCGCTCGATAACCTCGGGAGTCACGGAATACTGCATGGACATGGTTCGCCCTCAATCAAACTTGACACGCGGGTCCACCCACACATAACAAAGGTCGCTGACGAGCTTGGTGACCAGACCGATCAGCGTGAACAGATACAAGGTGCCCAGCACCACCGGGTAGTCTCGGCGGATGACGCTTTCATAGCTGAGCAGCCCCAGTCCATCGAGTGAAAAGAGTGTCTCGATCAAAAGCGAGCCTGCAAAAAAAGCGCCAATGAAGGCCGCCGGGAAACCCGTGATGATAGGAATGAGCGCGTTGCGGAACACGTGTTTCCACAACACCTGGCGCTCGCTCAGCCCTTTGGCACGGGCGGTCAGCACGTACTGCTTGCGAATCTCTTCGAGAAACGCATTTTTGGTCAGCATCGCGGTCACGGCGAAGCTGCCTAGCACCATCGCAATGATCGGCAGCGTGATGTGCCACAGGTAATCGACCATGCGCGCGCCCCACGACAGCTCGTCCCAGTTGGCAGAGGTAAGCCCCCGCAGCGGAAACCACTGCAACTGCCCGCCAAAAATCACCAGCAGCGCAACACCCAGCACAAACCCCGGAATGGCGTAGCCCACCAGAATGAGCAGCGTAGTCACCAGGTCAAAGCGCGAGCCCGCGCGCACCGCCTTGGCTACGCCCAGCGGCACCGCCACCAGATAACTGATAAAAAAAGTCCACAACCCGAGGCTGATGGACACCGGCAGCTTTTCCACCACCAGTTGCCACACATCCTTGTTCTGGAAAAAGCTCTTGCCCAGATCAAACCGGGCAAACTGGCCGAGCATGGCGATAAAGCGTTCGTGCGCCGGTTTGTCAAAACCATAAAGCGCCTTGATTTGTGCGATCCGCTGCGGGTCCACCCCTTGTGCGCCCCGGTAGCTGAGGCCACCACCTTCGGCGCCTGCGCCACCCGTACCCGCCTTGGCTTCGGCCATGTATTGTTCGACGGGGCCACCCGGCACAAACTGGATCACCACAAAGGTCAGGAGCAGCACGCCCAGCAAGGTGGGCAGCATGAGCAGGACACGTTTGAGGATATAGGCGAGCATGGGTGGGCGATCTTGTTATTTCTTGTCCGGCGCGGTCTGGGGCGGCATGCGCGCCCACCAGGTGTCAATCACCCAGCCTTCGCCACTGGTATATGCGGGCACGATCGGTGGTTTGGCCAGCCGCCAGGCGTTGTAGGCCATGCGGTGCGTGGCCGCTGTCCACTGCGGAATGAGGTAGTGGCTGTGGGCAATGATGCGCTCCAGCGCGTGGCATGCGGGCAGTAGTTGCGCTTCGGTCTTGGCCGAGGTCATGGCCCGGATCATGGCGTCCACCGCCGGGTTCTTCACGCCGGGGAAGTTGCCCGAATCCTCCACATCCGCCGCCTGGCTGCCGAACATGTCGGCAAACTCCTGGCCAGGGTTGTTGGTGCCCTGGTATGCCAGTGACGTGATGTCGAAATCAAACTTTTGCAGGCGTTGCTGGTACAGCGCAAAGTCCACCGACCGAAAACGCAGGGTGATGCCCAGCTTTTCAAGGTTGCGCATCCAGGGCGCGATGGTGCGAACGCCCACCTCGCTGCTGTCCATGTATTCAAGCACCATGTCCTGACCCTGGGCGTTGCGCAGCACCCCGTCCCGCACCTCCCAGCCCGCTTCCTTGAGCAGCCTTTGCGCGCGCCGCAGGTTGTCACGCAGTGACGCCTTGCCGTCGGTGCGGGGCGGCACGGTCATGGGACCAAAAGCTGCGGGCGGGATGTCTTTGCGAAAAGGCTCCATCAACGCCAGCTCCTCGGGCGAAGGTGTTCCACGTGTCTCACAGGCGGTGTTGCCGAAGAGCCCGTTGACCCGCTGGTAGGCGCCATAGAACATCTGGCGATTCATCCACTCGTAGTCCATGGCCAGGCCCAGGGCCTCGCGCACGCGCACATCTTGCAAGAGAGGCCGCCGGGTGTTGAGCACATAGCTTTGAAACCCCGAGGGCAGCTTGTGGGCGAATTCGCCCTTGACCAATTCACCGGTGTCAAATTTTTTGCCCGTGACACGCCGCGCCCAGTCCCCTGCGCTGAAAAACCGCATCAGGTCAAACTCACCCGCTTTCAACGCTTCCAGGCGCGCCGTGCTGTCCTTGTAGATTTTGACCAGGATCTGGTCGAAATTGGCCGTGCCTTTGCGCACATTCAGATCACGCGCCCAATAGTTCGGGTCGCGCACATAGGTGATGTCCTTGCCAAAACGCACGGGGCCAATCTTGTAGGGCCCGCTGCCGATGGGGATGTCCATCACCACCTGGTCAAACGGTTTGGCTTTTCCGTTCTCTACACCCCAGTCGCGGCTGAAGACCGGTAGCCCGCCCACCGTGAGCGGCAACTCGCGGTTGGGCTGCTTGAAGCGGTAGCGCACGGTGTGGTCGTCCAGCACGTCCACACCGGCCACTTCGATCAGCATGGTTTTGTAGGCGGGCGAGGTGTAGGGCCCCACCAGCGTTTCATAGCTGTACTTCACGTCTTGCGCCAGCACGGGCTTGCCGTTGTGAAAACGTGCTTCGGGCCGAAGCCTGAAAGTGGCGGACAAACCATCTGGCGCCACCGCCACGTCGTCGGCCAGCAGGCCGTAGCCCGTGGCGGTCTCATCCATTGAGCCCACCAGCAGGGAGTCGAACATCAACGACGCAAGGTAGGCAGGCGCACTGCCTTTGATGGTGAACGGGTTGTATTTATCAAAGGTGGACGTGCGCAGGTTGCTCACCAACCGCAACTCGCCCCCCTTGGGCGCATTGGGGTTCACATAGTCGAAGTGCGCAAACCCGGCCGCGTAACGCGGCTCGCCCCACAACGCATACGCATGCGCAGCCCACGCAGGAACAGCGCAACCCATCAGCAAAAAAGTCAGCCAAAACCGCATGCGACAATTCTGCACTACGTTCGCCGGGCCTTGCAGCAGATGCCACCTATCCACATGCACAGGGCGCCAGGCCTGCATTCCGCCATTCCACAAGGAGATTACACATGGGTTTTCTGACCGGCAAAAAACTGCTCATCACGGGCGTGCTGTCCAACCGCTCCATCGCCTACGGCATCGCAAAGGCCTGCCATCAACAAGGCGCCGAGCTGGCATTCAGCTACGTGGGCGATCGCTTCAAGGACCGCATCACCGACTTTGCCGCCGAGTTCGACTCCAAGCTGATCTTTGACTGCGACGTGGGTAGCGACGAGCAGATCGACCGCATGTTTGCCGACCTCTCCCAGGTGTGGCCAAAGTTTGACGGCTTTGTGCACAGCATTGGTTTTGCCCCGCGCGAGGCCATTGCCGGCAACTTCCTGGAAGGCCTCTCGCGCGAAGGTTTTCGCATCGCGCACGACATCAGCGCCTACAGCTTCCCGGCCATGGCCAAGGCGGCCCTGCCCTACCTGAACGACAAGTCGTCGCTGCTGACCCTGTCGTACCTGGGCGCACTGCGGTCCATCCCCAACTACAACACCATGGGCCTGGCCAAGGCCAGCCTGGAGGCGTCGGTGCGTTACCTGGCCGAGGCCGTGGGTCGGACCGAAGACGGCCGCGCCATCCGTGCCAACGGCATCAGCGCCGGCCCCATCAAAACGCTGGCGGCCAGCGGCATCAAGGATTTTGGCAAACTGCTCAGCCGTGTGGCCGATGCCGCGCCCCTGCGCCGCAACGTCACGATTGAAGACGTGGGCAACGTCGCTGCGTTCTTGCTGTCTGACCTGGCCAGCGGCATGACGGCTGAGATCACTTACGTAGATGGCGGCTTCAGCCAGACCGCGGGCTTGAGCGCCGACCAAGTCTGATATCGCTTTTTAGTTAATTTATAGAAAAATGGCCGCTAGCTCTTATCCATAAAGCGCAAGCAGCTATATATTCAATAGCAAACCCACTCACCACCATGCGCCGCAGAAGCTGCCTGCTTTGGCTTGGCTTGCCCGCCCTGCCCTGTTTCTCGGTGCTTGCGGCCGACGCGCCAGCCTTGCTGCTGGCGAATGTGTACCGGCCCGGCATGCCGCTGGCTGACTACTGGGTGAGCGAAAAATTCGACGGAGTGCGCGGCTTCTGGGACGGCCACACACTGCGCACGCGGGGTGGCGAAACGGTGGCAGCGCCTGCCTGGTTCACGGCAGGCTGGCCGGCGGTGGCCATGGACGGCGAGCTGTGGGCCGGGCGGAACCGTTTTACCCACGCCCAGTCCACCGTCCGCCAGCAACAACCCGACGATGCAGCGTGGCGCGCGATGCGGTTCATGGTGTTCGACCTGCCCAAGCACGAAGGCACGTTCGACGAACGCCTGCCCGCACTCCAGGCCCTGGTCGAGCGCATCGGCCAACCCCGGGTGCAGGCCGTGGCACAAAAACGCATTGCGACAGATGAAGCGCTCCAGGCCCTTTTACAGCGCACCGTGCGCGGGGGCGGCGAAGGCCTGATGCTGCACCGAGGCAGCTCTCGGTACCAATCTGGCCGCAGCGACGATCTGGTCAAGGTCAAAACCCACGAAGACGCCGAAGCCCGCGTCATCGCCCATCTGCCCGGCAAAGGGCGCCATGCCGGTCGCATGGGTGCCATGCTGGTGGAAATGCCGTCCGGCCAGCGTTTTCGGCTGGGTGCGGGGTTCACCGACGCGCAGCGGGAGGCCCCACCCCCGATCGGCAGCTGGGTCACCTACCGTTTTCGGGGCACCCATGATGGCGGACTACCCCGCTTCGCCAGTTTTCTGCGCGTGCGTGAGGACATGCCGCCCCGCTGACGTTGGCACGCAGCAGGATGCGCGGCCCTCGTGCCCCGTGCCGCCGCCCTCGCCGAGCGCCAGCGAATCATCCCTACGCGGCTTGCAGCCAGGCGGATTCAGCATCCGACCTCTTGACCTCTTTGGCAACCGAAAATCCATGGCAAAAAAATCGCCCCGCAGCAATGCCAGGGGCGATGGATGTGGGACAGCCAAAACGCTGCGGCACTAGCCGCAGGCGCTACCGTCAAACATTGCGCCCATAGGGGCCATCGTCTCCCACCTGCACCAGGTTCTTGGCCGTGGCCAGTGGTTTGGGGTTCTTCGGTGTATTGCTGGCGGCTACGCAGTCGGCGTAATAGCGCACCTGCCCGGATTCATCTTCCACCTCGACCAGGCCATGGATGTCGGTCTCAAAGCCCGGGCAGAGTTTGGCAAATTCGCGGGCGAACTTGAGGTAGTCCACGATCTTCTTGTTGAACACCTCGCCAGGAATCAACAACGGAATGCCCGGCGGGTATGGCGTAACCAGCCCCACGGTGATACGGCCTTCCAGCTGGTCGATCTCCACACGTTCCGTCTTGCGGTGCGCGATGTACGCGTAGGCGTCTGACGGCTTCATGGCGGGCGTCAGGTCCGACAGGTACATCTCGGTGGTCAGGCGCGCAATGTCGTACTTGGCATACATCTGGTGCACGTGCTGGCACAGGTCCTGCAGGCCCATGCGCTCGTAGCGTTTGTGCTGCTGACAGAACTCAGGAAGGATGCGCCACATGGGCTGGTTCTTCTCGTAGTCGTCCTTGAACTGCTGCAGGGCCGTGAGCAGCGTGTTCCAGCGGCCCTTGGTGATGCCGATGGTGAACATCACGAAGAAGCTGTACAGGCCCGTCTTCTCGACCACCACACCGTGCTCGGCCAGGTATTTGGTGACGATGGACGCAGGAATGCCCGTCTTGTCGAACTTGCCGTCCAGGTTGAGGCCCGGCGTAACGATGGTGGACTTGATCGGGTCCAGCATGTTGAAGCCATCTGCGAGCTGACCAAAGCCGTGCCACTTGGCACCAGCCTTCTTGCTCTTGCTGTCGCTGCGGATGATCCAGTCTTCCGCGCGGCCAATGCCTTCGTCCACGAGCTTCTCGGGGCCCCAGACCTTGAACCACCAGTCCTTCTTGCCAAAGTCGTCTTCGATCTGGCGCATGGCGCGGCGGAAGTCGAGCGCCTCCAGGATGCTCTCTTCCACCAGCGCGGTGCCGCCAGGCGGCTCCATCATGGCCGCAGCCACATCGCAGCTGGCGATGATGCTGTACTGCGGGCTGGTGCTGGTGTGCATCAGGTAGGCCTCGTTGAAGAGGTGGCGGTCGAGCTTGGTGGTCTGCGAGTCCTGCACCAGCACGTGGCTGGCCTGGCTGATGCCGGCCAGCAGCTTGTGAATGGACTGGGTGGCGTACGTCACCGAGTGTTTGGGGCGCGTGCGCTTCTTGCCCATGGCGTGGTAGGTGCCATAGAAGGGATGGAAGGCCGCGTGTGGCAGCCAGGCCTCGTCAAAGTGCAGGTTCTCCACGTAGCCGTCGAGCATGCCCTTGATGGTTTCGGTGTTGTAGAGCACACCGTCGTAGGTGGACTGCGTGAGCGTGAGCACGCGCGGCTTGACCTTCTTTGCGTCCACGCCCTTGAGCAACGGGTTGGCGCGGATCTTGGCCTGGATGGCCGCAGGCTCGAACTCACTTTGCGGAATGGGGCCGATGATGCCGAAGTGGTTGCGTGTGGGCTTCATGAACACGGGGATGGCCCCGGTCATGATGATGCTGTGCAGGATGGACTTGTGGCAGTTGCGGTCCACCACCACCACGTCGCCCGGGGCCACCGTGTGGTGCCACACCATCTTGTTCGATGTCGATGTGCCGTTGGTCACGAAGAAGCAGTGGTCGGCATTGAAGATGCGCGCGGCGTTGCGCTCCGATTCGCCGATGGCACCGTTGTGGTCCAGCAGCTGGCCCAGCTCTTCCACCGCATTGCACACGTCAGCGCGCAGCATGTTCTCGCCATAGAACTGGTGGTACATCTGGCCCACCGGGCTCTTCAAAAACGCCACGCCGCCCGAGTGCCCGGGGCAGTGCCAGCTGTAGGAGCCGTCTTCGGCGTAGTCGAGCAGCGCCTTGAAGAACGGCGGCTGCACGCCCTCGAGGTAGCTCTTGGCCTCGCGAATGATGTGGCGCGCCACAAATTCGGGGGTGTCCTCGAACATGTGGATGAAGCCATGCAACTCGCGCAGGATGTCGTTGGGCAGGTGGCGGCTGGTCTTGGTCTCACCGTGCACGTAGATCGGCACCTCGGTGTTCTTGCGGCGCACTTCACCAATGAAGTTGCGCAAGCTCAGCACGATAGGGTCCAAACCCTCGCCCACGGTGAACTCTTCGTCGTCAATCGACAGGATGAACGCGCTGGCGCGGCTTTGCTGCTGGGCAAACTGCGAGAGATCCCCATAGCTGGTTACCCCCACAACCTCGAAGCCTTCGGACTCGATGGCCTGCGCCAGAGCACGAATACCCAGACCCGAGGTGTTCTCGGAGCGATAGTCCTCATCGATGATGATGATGGGAAAACGAAATTTCATGCGCAGCCTCCGTGCAACCGTGCCCTGCCAGGCAAAAAACGAAACAGGCGCGAAGTGTAAGGAATAACAATGACCAGCCTTTGAACTCCCCCCCTTTTGACCCAGAATGTGGTGCACGCAACACATTACAAGCAGACAAAACTGCACAGGAGGTTTGATATGGAGGAATCCACCATCTGGTGGCTTGCCGCGGGGGCCGTGGTAGCAGCTGAATTGCTGACAGGCACCTTTTACCTCTTGATGGTGGCCGTGGGCCTTGTTGCTGCGGCGGTGGCTGCTCACCTAGGCCTGCACACCGCAGGACAAATGGTGGCTGCGGCGATTGTTGGTGGCGGATCTGTCGTGGCCTGCTACGTCGCCAAGAAGAAACTCCCTGGCAGCCCCTCGGCTCGGGCTGACCGCAGTGTGAATCTCGATGTGGGCGAAATCATCCTGATCGAAAGCTGGAACCCCGACGGAACCTCTACGGTGAAGTACCGCGGAGCCCAATGGATCGCCATTCACCGCCCTGGTGTCACTCCCTCCACAGGAATGCACCGTGTCGCCGAACTCGTAGGCAGCCGCCTGCTCGTAGACCCGCTGTAATCGTGCTGCGGATTCACCCGTCCATCGAAAAGGAAACTATCTCGTGGAAATAGCCATCGTCATTCTCGTCATCGCCGTAATCTTCATCGTTCGATCCATCAAGGTCGTGCCCCAGCAAAACGCGTGGGTGAAAGAACGCTTGGGCAAATACGCTGGCACCCTCACCCCCGGGTTGAACTTCCTGATCCCGTTCGTTGACAAGGTGGCCTACAAACACAGCCTCAAAGAAATCCCTCTCGATGTGCCCAGCCAGGTCTGCATCACGCGCGACAACACGCAGCTGCAGGTGGACGGTATTCTTTACTTCCAGGTCACCGACCCCATGCGTGCCAGCTACGGCTCGTCCAACTACATCATGGCGGTAACCCAGCTGGCGCAGACCTCGCTGCGCTCCGTGATCGGCAAGCTTGAACTGGACAAGACTTTTGAAGAGCGGGACATCATCAATGCCCAAATCGTGCAGGCCATCGATGAGGCCGCATTGAACTGGGGCGTCAAAGTATTGCGCTACGAAATCAAGGATCTGACCCCTCCAAAAGAAATTCTGCACGCCATGCAGGCACAAATTACCGCCGAACGCGAAAAACGTGCATTGATTGCCGCATCCGAAGGGCGACGCCAGGAGCAGATCAACATCGCCACGGGCGAGCGCGAGGCATTTATCGCCCGATCCGAAGGGGAAAAGCAGGCCGTGATCAACAAGGCCCAGGGCGAGGCGGCCTCCATCCTGGCTGTAGCCGACGCCAACGCGTTAGCCATCGAACGCGTGGCAGCAGCCATCCGCCAGCCCGGCGGCGAGCAGGCCGTGCAACTCAAGGTGGCAGAAAAGGCCATGGAGGCCTACAGCCAAGTGGCAGCAGACGCCACCACCACGCTCATCGTGCCAAGCAATATGACCGAGGTGTCCGCGCTGATCGGATCGGCTATGAAGATGGTGCAGACCAGCACGAAAGCCGTCTAAAAGCGCGAGTACTCTTGTTTTGTCTTGGCTGACGGATGGGCGTTCTGCATTTTTTTCATCATCGCCCACTTAACGTCAAAATGACCGCACTGCTGTGGCTATAATCGAAGGCCACCGGAGAGGTGGATGAGCGGTTTAAGTCGCACGCCTGGAAAGCGTGTGTGGGCTAATCCCCACCGCGGGTTCGAATCCCGCCCTCTCCGCCAGTAAGCAAGCAAACAAGCGCCTTTCGGGGCGCTTTTTTGTTTTTATCTACCATCATTTCTACCATCCAGTTTGCGATTGGACTGGATGCGCTGGAACGTCATTGGACATTCCAGCGTGGAAGATCGGTGCAGCGCCACTGCCAAGAAGCCATGCGATCTTGGCGATTTCGCTGCAGAGATGCTGCTTGGCGCTCCGGCAAGCCTGCGGTCTACCGCTCCGTCAACGATTGGTCAGGGCAGTTGCATGGCACCATACTGCCCCGCAAACGACTGCCCCTGCCGCACCGCATCCAGCAGTTGCACCACGCCAGCATTGCCGCGCTTGCCGATCCACGCTGCCACCTCCGCGCGTGCTTGGCAGTAGGTCTTGAAGAACACATCTTCCGGTCCCGTGTACGCCACCCAATCCGTCTCCTGATCGAGCTTGCGCAGATCGTCAATGCCCTTGCCTGTGACGTTCGTGCAGATAGGCTCACCAGCGATGTAAGTCGCCAGCCCCTCATCGAACCAGGCTGGCACGTGCTTGCCACCAGTGCGCGCCGCCACCTCCACGTGCGAGAACTCATGGGCAAGCACATACGGGTTCTGTGTCCAGGTCGGTGACGTGAGCACCACGGTCATGCGCGGAGCCACGTACTGACCGGCGTAGGTATTCGGGTACAGCGTCACATTACGCCGCCGTGGGCCCGCGAAATAGTCCGCACATGTCCCCGATTGGCACACCAGCACATCCGGCTGGGCCGATTGCAATTGGCCGTTGACCTTGCGATCCATCTCCAGGGCCGTCTGGATGCCATTGACGATCACTGGCCAGAGATTCTTGGCAACAGCGGATTCAACGAACACATTGCCACAGGCTGCTACCAATGCCGCGCCATTGAACGACGGAGGGGTGTTGGCCGAGCCACCAGGGCAAGCCAGCGCTTTCACTGTGAAGCTGGTCAGGGCAGTTGATCCGGTGAACACAGTTCCAGCCGCGTCCTTCGTCGCTGCAGCGTCCACCGAAGCCGAGCACTGCGCATTGGCGGCAACGCCTGGGGCATCTGGCTTGAAGGTTGCCACGGCACCGGAGACAGTGGTTTTACCCGCCACAGCCACACCATCGCAGACCAGCTTGATACCGGCCGCAGCTAGGGCCTTGCTCGCAGTGAATTGCACCGCAGGCGCATAGTCGGCGCCGGTGGTTCCGTTGGCCGGGGCAATGGCTGGAGCAGCCGCCAGTGTGAGATCTACAGGCGTGGTTGATGCACTGTTGTCACCGCCGCCACCACCGCCACCACCGCCACAGGCCAGTAGCATCGTCACCGGCATGGCAATGGCGGCACGCCGCATCGAGACAAGGGAAAGGGACTTCTTCATTTTTGCTTCTTTGGTTGGATGAATAAGGATGGCCGTGCGCTGGATGACACACCGGCTCAGGGCATGCGGCTCGGATCGGTGTAGAGGGCCAACAACTGCGCCACATGCATGTGCTCGCCTGGGGTTTCCAGCAAGGAGGCTCGGTCATCGGTCACCAGAGCCCAGACGTAGGCTTCCTTGCCCTCTGTGCGGAAGACAAAGCCGATGGCGGGCTGGCCAGGCCGTTTGATGGACACGCCGGGTCGGCCGCGCACCGTGATAGCCCGTACTTCTGAAATTTTCTGATTCTCCAGCAGCAGGCCAAGCCACTGCGCGCAAGGCATCAACTCCGTCCAGGCGGCGCCATAGCTCACGTAGAGCATGGAAGACACAAAGTCCGCTGGCAGCCCTAGTGCGCGGATTCGGGCTGCTTGGCGTGTGGCGGCCCCCTTGGCGTTGGCTTCCTGCTGGGTTTTAGCGGCAGCACGCTCCTGGGCTTCGCGCTCTTGCTGCTGCTTCGCGGCAACCTGGCGCTGGCGTTCCTGCTCTTCTTTGGCCTTCCGTTCAGCTTCGCGCTGGCGCTCGACCGCCTGCTGCTGCTGCTCCCAGGCTTCTTGGCTCCGTCGCTGGGCATCACGGCGCTCCTGGGCTTGGCGCTGCGCCTGCTCATCTTCGCGGCGCTGGGCTTCCCGTTGGCGAGCTATGCGCTCATCGTTTTCTCGGATGGCACGCTCGCGCAGGGCGTCTTTCTCTCGGTTGGCTTCTTGCTCACGCCTGGCACGCTCAGCGGCTGCAGGAGAAGCCGATACCGGCGGTGGCACCGCTACCGGCTTAGTGCCCCCGGCCATCGCAACCCGTACCGAGCAATCTCGCAAGCGCTGATCGCCATTGGCTGAAAAAATGGTGGCTGGTCCGGACAGCGCAGAGTCTTTCCACTCCAGCATGACCACGTTGCGCCATTGGCCGGTACTGCGCTGCCCTGGGCTCCAACGGCCCTCCAGATTGAAGCTCACGCGACCATTGCGCAGCATGCCGGAGCCCGTCTCGGACAGCCGACTGTCGAGCCGTTCCCAGGTCACGCTTTGGCCCGAGATGGTCAGTTGAATGGGCTGACTCCATGCGCCCTGCTGGGGGTTGGTAGTCAGGGGGCCGCATTCGAGTGTGCCGGTGTAGGTGCCGACTGTGGGCTGGGCTTGAGCGGCTTGAGCAATCAGCAGCACCATCGAAATGTGCAGCCAGACCCGTGTTCGCTGCGGTCGTGTGCGTGCAGTACGCATGTCCCTCTCCTTGATGTTTGATGGGCAATGGATGAGCCGCTGAGTGCAAGGCACCATCGCACTTTTGGTTTGAGATTCTTTGTATGAAATGAAGTATATATAACGCATACCAAATTCATCTGGTTCGGAACCCTCGGGGCATGAGTTCCCCGAAGGCAGTTCAAAAATCACAGGCGTCGCCGCTGGTCGGTAATCCGATGGCAGAGAAGCTCGGAGCCAACCTGAAACGCATACGACAGGATCGCGGCTTGACACAGCAGAACCTTGCATTCGCTGCAGAGATGGATCGGACGTTCATCTCCCTTTGCGAGAGGGGCGCGACCAACCCATCGCTCTACAGCTTGGGCACGCTTTGCTGGTGTTTGAAGATCACGTTGGCAGAGCTTTTTGCGGGCATTGAAGACACGCTTCCGCCGTCGTCATCGGGGGCTCAGAAGCGTCGTAAGAACCAGGCTTCGCACGAGCCGCGACCACCATCCGCCGCAACGTTGAAGCGAGCGGAGACCATGAGAAAGAAGAAGCTGGCCCAGCAGTCCTCGGCTCCTGCAAAGAGAGCACGGCCGGTTTAGTTCGGTAACAGGAGCTGGATGACAGACGCTGTTCTCACCCGTCCATGGCAACTGTGACCCTCAGAGCATCCATCAGGACTGGGTCACGCGCCGCAGCAAACCACAAGTTGATCTCGCGCGAACCCACGGCTGCATGGATCGCGCTGGAGACGGCTGCACAGTGTTGCAACTGCAGTCTGTGGCTATCACCGCTCAGTACCACAATGGCCGTCGTCGGATTCCTGCGCCGCCGATGCTGTGCAATGGCGTCAAGGCAGTCATTGATCATGGTCTGCAAATCACGGTGGCGGCCGGTAGCAACGAAGCACCAAGGCGAGTACCCCCATTCGGTTAGTGCACGATACAGATCACCCCAGTCCAAAGCAGGCATGGCATCCGGCTCCGTTGCTGCGCACAGATCGTCAAGAACTAGTGCTGAATGGACGACTGAAGAACTTGGTATGAACGCCAGGGCCAGCGTCTGCAACCATTCGCGCCGGTTCAGCGTCATGACGTTCTCCGCACACGTATGGCTGCGAGCAACCGAACTGCCTCGGGTTGCCAAGACTCAGACTCGTGCATCCAAATGATCATCTTCTGCTTGGGCTCTTTGTGCCAACCAGGCTTGGCACGACGGCTACCGGGGCCGGCATCTAGCAAACGCAGCCGTGCGTTATGGGCGTGGAAACATGGTTCTCCGCCACCACTGTCTAGTAGCAGGATACGCTGCGGAAAGTGGCTTTGTCCCACTACCAAACCCTCCACGCCGACCGCAAGAGCCCAGTGCTTGGTGCGGTGATGTTTCACAGAGGTAAATGCAATGGCAACTAGATCACCCTGCATGAGCCATTTGACGGCGGGGGCATCCACATCGTGCTCAATGCAGTAGCGAGCGGTGAGTTCGAGTGGCAGTCCAAGGCCATTCACTTGATCCGCCCAGTTTTCGGGGGTGATTCCGGTGAAGTAGTACGGGGACATTGCGGTCCACACTGCGGCTGCTACACCATGCTTGCGCCGTGACATGTCGTGCAGCGCCGAGGCCTTTGCAAGTCCAAGAATCACAAGCAGCATCGCCAGCATGTGAGTCCCGCAAGATGCGTCCAGAACCGATTGCTGCATGAAGACCGGCACCGGCTCTTCGCGCTTCTGTTGAACGGTAAGCGTATGGCCGGTCTGCAGCGCCGCGTGGATGCGCTGAAACGTATATGACGGCTCAGCGCGCTTGGTTGAGACGGCTTTGGGCATATCAATACTCATCTGGTCGCAACAACGTAGTCACGCTGCGGTCGGCTTCAGTAATGATCCAGAGCGTTGGCAGTGACGAACGCCTGTCTCTGGGCGTTGCAGCCAGTCGCTCCGCATCGACGAGCCGATAGCAACTCTGAATCCGCAAACGGCGCGTGATGGCGAAGTCGTTTTCTGCGCGGTCTTCTTCGCATATATCACCCCAGTCACATTGCACATGGCGGCGGCACAGGGCCGCAGCGCTGAAGCCAGTTTCTTGCAGCAGTTCAAAAGCACCGGGTGTGGCAACAATCTGACCCAGCGGAAACTTGGCGCTACTGGAATAAATGATGGTGGTGGTAGTCGGTGAAGACGAGGCCAGACTTGATGTTGGTTCGGGTGTAGCGGTCATTGAAAACTCCATAGGTAGGGAACGAAACAGAACGGTGAAAACAAGCGGGCGTGCGTAGTCCTCCGCAAACAGGTAGCGGATAGAAAACGCGGGCGAGGGAAATCAGTGCGGCCGCAGAAAAGCAGCCGACGAAAGACGAAGCCTCAGCGAGAGGCTGGTAAGGAAACTTGCGCTTGGCAGAGCGCTTTCGACAGATCACTGTCCGAGGCATAGGGATGCTCGGCCCAGTCTGCAAACTTGTCGGAGGCCGACAGCCAGCCGCTCAGCAACGGGGGCATTTCACCTTCAGCACCGATGCCATCGAGAAAACCCCAGGCGTACAACCGACGCGAGGCCACGGCATCTTGAACAGCGCCCACCGGCATGTCGGCTAGCAGCGCCAGCACGTCGCAACCATGAGTGACATGACGCAATGTGATGACTGGCAGGATCGCTCGGCCGAAATGCCAGACACAGCAAGACCAAAGTAACCACTGGGACTCGAATGGCGTGAAATTCAGCAGCCGCGCCAGCGTGTCCAGATTAGCGCCGATTGGCGACGACGTCGGTAATGATGAGGCTGCCAAATTCACCATGCGGGCAGCCAACTTCACCGGCTCCGTTGGTAGAGACAGATCGCATGGTTGACCGACACCGTCCTCCATCAAAAATGCAGGCAGGTCACCATCGAAAATGGGCTGCTTCGCATATCCAAGTTCACGCCAGCATCGCTGTTCAATCTGCCGACTTTCTCGGATCAATTCTTGGCCGACCAACCATTCGGGTAGTAGTGCTCCCATGCAATGCGGCAAACTGCCCATGTGGTGGCAACGAAAGGCTGCATTATCCAAAACACAAGTGCCGTCAATTATATTAAAAATCAAAGCAAATGTTTATACACCAATTATATCAGAATTTTCGTTTTTAAAAAAGCAAACTTAAAAAACCAGAAACAGCCATTTAAACTACGGCATGCTGGCTATTTTTTTTGATTCTGGTGTTATAGATCGAATCCCGGCGACATACCAGCAAACACCATTTTTATTCACATTCTTTGTTGCCTTAAATCTCCAAGGAGTCTTTTTGCACACGTCTGGATTACCTTCTGAAAATTCGACATAGCAGGCACCGGAAAAGGGGCAAATTGCATTCTTTAGATCTTTTGTTTTAGATATCCCCCCATCTGCAGTGAAATGTTGCTTTACAAAATGTATTGCAGAACACAAAACGATGAACCAGGTTATTTTCTCATCTGGCAATGAAGCCAGCCCATTTTGGTTGCCATGATAGTCTGTGATGGCAGTTCCGTCAGCTTTCTCTTGAATAATAAGTCGTTCCGCTAGAGCAGATGAAATTTCCAAAAATCTGCTAGGAGTCAATGAATCTTGCAGGAATATCTCTTCAACCAAGGGGAATGTCGATCGCATTTGAGAAGCAGATTTAATTCGCATAAGATAGCTTTCAAATGGCTCCCCAAGCTTATCAGTATGTGCATAAAACTCCCTGAGAATATCCACCTCCTCTTCAAAGGCATTGTCCATATAAAATTTTAATGCTTTGATGGAATTTTTAAAATACTTATCAAACGAATCACCACCTTTTCTAAGGGCCAGACAAGCCTCAATAAACCCTTGTGAGGGTGAATAATGCATGAGCGCAGCGCTTCCAACTTTCATCCGCTCTGATTGATTTGTTTTGCGCCCTACAATATAATTAACCACAGGCTCATAGGTTAAATATGGAAATATTGGGGTTGCATCATCAATAATTCCAGATGCAATGCCATTTTTTTGCCACACCTCTCGCTCCACTTCGTAAGCAATCCCCTCCGTAATAAAATTTAAGCCTATTTTTAAAACTCCATGTACGGCTCTTTTTTTTATTACTCCTTTGATGTTTAATTGGTAAGCAAAAAGGTGTGCAAAGCAATTTTGATCATAACTCTGGAGATTTGATATCTCCCAATGATCTTCGATGCTTTCATCTCTACAGTCTTCTATTTTTTCAAAAGAACCAAATATAAGATTCAAGTGTTTCAGAAAAAATTCAACGTCTTTACTTTGAAGTGTTTCTTGGCTTGATTTTTCGATCAACTCACTCTCAGTCATTAGGTACTGAGTCGCCATAAATACGGCTGTATTTACCAAAACAGCCGCACGAACCCCTGCTACCGTTGATATATTGTGGAGATAGTGAATGAATTCATGCACATGGGTTGGAACCGCGCTAGGATATGGATCGCCATCAGCAGGAGATAAATCGGCGGCGCTCTTGAAACGTGTAAAAAAACTATTTGTGCTATAAACCCCAAGAGTGGCGGAAGAAAATTGATCGTCATCGAATAAGATGGTCATGACAAAAATATAATTCCCTATTAAATCAACAATACCACTCTTGCCCTGATATTTTATAGACTACATTTAAGTATTTTATAAGGGGGAAAATATCATTCGCCTTCAAAAAATCATTAATCAACGCAGATTGAATATTGACCCATGAAGCGAGCTAGGCATTCCGGATGCACCACACCTATTGCTAGATTATATGAAGCACATGTTGTTTTCATTGACTTCTTAGCTCAACCCAAAAAGCCGCAACGATCAGTAGGTGCCGCAACGGGGGCGTTAACGTGGCAACGACGGGTGTCTCTTTTTCATCGAATATGATCGGCTTAGCGTTTATCTCGCCAAGTTTCACGCGCCTGATGAGTGCTGCGCTGAGAATGATGTTGTCAATGTGTTTGTGCTCATCGCACGCCGCCACCATGGTCAACATAATCTTGCTGCCTGAGGGATGATCGTCGTTCCATTCTAGGAACATCTGCTTGACCTGGGTCTTGCCCTGCGCTCTTTTTTGGGCGGTTCTCTTTCACTAGCGACAGCCATCGGTTACGGAAACAGACAGTACACACGTCGGACATGGCACTCTCTGAGTACATCCGCCTGGCAGCAAGAATGAAGATCCCGCCTAGGCTCGCATGCAGAGCTCGCTTGAATGAGGATTGCGAGCTGCTACCAAGGGATTGGCACGGCGTTCATCCCGTTCCTGCCGATGAACTGCGATGGGGCTCCGCTTTTCTCCTGTCCGGAACCGTTTAAGCGTTTGGTTGACGTTAGCAGAACTACCGCTTTGATAGCGCGAGTCACCCCAACGTAGTGCAGGTTCAAACACTGTTGCTCGTCTTTAAAGACAACTTGCCCATAAGGGACGCCGTCATACTCCCGCGCTGGCATCACGTGATCGTATAGATCCGCATGGAAGACCAAGTCAAACTCTAACCCCTTCGCTCTATGCAGCGTCATGATCTGCACCGCATCATCGCTGGGCTCACGGAATTGACCCAACTGGTGGACATTCGCACAAATAGCTAGAAGCTCGTCAGTGCTTTTCTTCGTTGGTGGCATACCCATAACCGCAGTAGCCGCTGATATGAGGACAGTAGCTAGATTGGCTTCATCGCAAGAGCGGCAAAGGAGGATGGACTTACGTATACGGCGCTTTTCTGGAGCCGTAAGCCTTACCGGCCCCAGGCGGTCGAGTAGCGACTCTGCCGTAGCTTGTGGGTCATAGCGCAAACGCAGCAGGTCGCTGAAAAGGTTGGCTTCGGACAGCGAAGCTAGAGCAAATGGACTGTCTTCTACAGCCACGTGAGACAGCCCAATATTTGCAGCGGCCAGCGACACGGTGTTCTGGTTTCTACAAAGTATGGCTACTCTCTTAGCCGCAGACACTTGATAGTGAGCCATCAAATGCGGGATTGCAGTCCTCAGCCAATGGGCGACGTGAATCTGAGTGCCAGTGACCGTCTTGATGAATACCCGATCATCTCCCGTCCGAGTTACTGCATGATTTGGGTTCAGCAGCCGTTGGGCGAAGTCATTAATCGAAGGGTGACTTCGGAAGTTCGTCGTTATCGCAAAGGTCGCGAAACCACTTCCCGAAGCGCATATAGCCTGTAAATAGCGAGCATCTTTGTGCGCGAAAGAGTAAATTGACTGATCAATGTCTCCTACTGCTACCGCGGTCAGCCCGATATCGCGTAGCTTGAGAAAAAGCCCGTGTTGAAAGTAACCGCTGTCCTGATACTCGTCGACATAGACTGCTCTATATCGTGCTTTGTGGTACGTTCTGCAAGCAGCCGACATCTCGAAGACGTAGCAAGCCAGCATGCCGACAGCTTCCATCGGAATACAACCATGTGCGAGCGCTGCCAATAGGAAGGGCAGGAAAGCATCTATATCCTTGAGCGAAGCGTTCGCGATGCTTATCGTAGGAAGCAGCTGTTGGATCGTCTCGGGTAAGTCGCGGATCTTGCCTGTGGCCAGTTCGACGGGAACACCAGTTACATGGCACTGAAACGGTAGGATGATCTCGCGCAGGCAGAATTTGTCGATCGTACCGAAGAAAGATTGCTTGACGTCGAACGAGCCCGTCTTGCAGCGATGCTCCAGCTCGTCGCTTGCCTTGTTCGTAAAGGAGATGGCGATGATGCCTTGATAGGGGCGTAGGTTTTCCAATTCCTTGCGGACTTTTTGAGAAATCACGCTTGTCTTGCCGCTCCCTGGTCGAGCAATTACGGCCATGTGGCCTTGGTACTCGATCGCTCGTAGTTGTTCCAAGCTAGGGGAAAAGGCAGCCATCCTCTAAACCCTCAGGGCAGCGTTGATGCAGTGCAAGAGCGGCTTCAGCAGGTTTCCGGCAGGACCGGCTTTAAGGTTGGCGCCGCAGTGTTGAATAAATTCCTGCATGCGCGTGGCCTTTTTGCCCTGAAGATACTTGATTGCGTCTGGCGCTCCCAGGTTATTAAAGGTGGCCATTAGAGTTGAAAACTCTGCGGCTATGTCGTGCTCAAGATCTACTTCAGACAAGAAGACGCCTTTAGGTGCAACGGCAGTACTGACTCTCATCCACGTTCCATCACTGAGAGAGGTTTGCCGATCGTACGGCGGCGGACGATGGGGCTCCGAAGCATATCCGGCCAACGAAAGTGCTCGATTGATGCCTGCTAGGTTGCGCAGGACCACCGGAGCTGAGCGAGGCCCGGTTGATATGTCGGAAACGTCATTGTCAGTGCGCATCGACCACGGGATCTCTAAAGCATCGAGCACTCGCTTGTAGGTGGCAAAGGACACGCCATCGACGGACAAAAGAGATACATTGTGCTGATCAAGGTCTAGATCGTGTGCGCGAGCCAAAGCTGAGTAGAACAACATCTCCGACGGGCCTTCGACCATCATCACTGCAGAGGCAAAAAATGCTTCAGCCGGAAGGATGCTAATTCGGTACCCCAGTCCAGTCCACGCAGTTTCGATGCAAGAAGAGCAGCCCTGACTGGCCGCGCGCGTTGAGCCCTTGTCCCTCATCAAACGAACGACCGAGTCGGGACGGTAGCTCGCGGCGATTTGAGGTGAGTGCGATGTGACGATCGTCTGTCCGGGCAGGGTACTGATCAGATAGCTCGCGAGCTTTCGCTGTTGATGGGGGTGGAGGTGCGCTTCCGGTTCTTCGACGCAGTAGATCACAACCTCGTTGTCTTCATCGTGCTCAAGGACGCTCCGGGCTTTCCATAGGGCAAGAAGGATCTGGTTGTTGCGGCCGTCGCCGCCCAGCATCACGGGTGAGCCATTTGTGCTGGCGCCTAATTCCAACTGCTCGATGAACTGCTGCATGTCGATCGCGCCAGTATCAAGCGAGACGTCATAACCCGCGTGATGATGTGAGAGCTTTTTCAGCTCCGCGTTGAGATCGGTCGTCGCCGAAGCGACATAGTTCAGCCTCTTTACACCGGCATTGACTGTGTCAAGAAGCTTGCCCAGCGCGAGGAGCTCTGTCGTATCAGCATCCGTTTGTTTTGGTGTGCGGGCATCTTGAGCAAGACGCAACAAGTGCTTTTTCTCAGTACGAATGAATCGCTGGAGGTCGCGCTGCGAGTGGATGTACTTCAAATGCAAGTGCTTCAAGTAGAAGCGGCTGGAGATCTCCGCCATGCTCGAAATATCATGGCCAGCAAAAATTTTATAGCTTAGGTCTGATCGGGTTGCATGGAATCCGAGGAAAGTCTGCCCAGTCGCGCTCACATGGCCCTTTAGCTGGGAGAGCACCGCGTCCTGGGTCACCTCGGAGAATGCGACGAGAACTGAAAAGGTGCTGGCTTGTGAGCCATCGTTGGCACAGTGGAAGTCACGAGCCGATGGCTCAATGTCTGCGTCGGAGAGCGTCTTATCGAGCAGCAGCCGGAGCCCATGGATCATGTTGGTCTTGCCAACGTCATTCCCTCCGATCACCAACGTGTTCAGGGCAAAGTTGATGTGAGCATCGGCAAAGTTGCGATAGCCCTTCAGTTGGATATAGTCAATTTTCATGAGTAGACGGGCTGGGTGGTGCGAATTTCGCCCGGCCTACGGCGCGCTTGCCAAACCGGGCACCAGGGTTTGCAGGACTAGCCCTTTTCACATTAAGGCCGACGAGTACCCAGCCACAACGGAAGCTTCTTGCGGCGGCAGTTCAAGATGCGACAACTCAGGGCACTCTTCAAAGGAATACCTCGGCTCAGACTATATTTTAAGAATGCCGGGATGCTGAGGGTTATTAATTACAAAATCCTCGGCAATTGCTCTAACCCCTGCTGCCCAGTTTGGCCCTTTCACCACACGATTTGTTTCTTCAAACGAGCTGAGATGTGTCTTAGTTATGTGAGGGTTGTTCAGAGTCGCACCACGTTGTGCGATGTACTGCAAACGTAGCTGCAAAATCTCCAGCATCCGTTGCGGAGATATTCTTGGTTTGCCGTCGACGACCAAGTCTAAGGCCGCTTGATATTCATCCGCAGTCCATTGCTGCTTATGTAAGCGCTTGGCGTCCTCGATGGAATAGGACTCCTGCTCTCCGCAGACCTCGTACAAATCCTCGACCAACAAACGACGTGACGCCCAGAGAGCAAGCTTAAAATCAATTGATATTTTGGCCTCGATGGATGCGATCCAAGGCTCCATATCAACTGGGGTCAAACAGAGACAATGCTGAAGCTCAGGCCTTCTAGCTTCTTTTGAATAGAAACCGATCACAAAAAGCATCCTGCGCCATTTTTTGATGTGATCCATTCCCACATCCCGCGCAGTTGAAACAGTAGTACCCGTCGAAGACTTGACTTCAACATCAAAGCGGAAATTCTCGCCATTGACTTCAACGTCAAGAACGGCGTCAACGCCAGCACGCTGATGAGCGGGATCCCAATTGAGGTTGAACATCCGAACAAGCTCACGCTCGCGCTCATCATCTTGTACTGGCATTTAGTTCCCTGTTAAAGCTCTTGCTACCTGTCGCGCGACAGCATAGCCTACTGGAGGGCATACGCTATTCCCAATTTGGCCGAGAGCTTGGTATACAGCACCTTTGAACCGCCAATTGGCCGGGAATCCCTGAAGTAACGCGCAGTCATCGACAGCCATCCGGAAGTGTCCGTTCTCCGGCGGGTAGGCTGCTGCCACAGCATGAGTCGGTTGAACGCCATTTGGCCAGATGCGCAACTCGTTCCAAATGCCTAATGCAGCCTTACTGTTCAAAACACCAGTGGTGTTCCTCGGTCCGGTAAATCCTGAGCGCAATGTCGGCGCTACCACGTCGTAGCCGATGGGCGGAAGTCCAAGGCTCCGACGGGCTGTGTTGCGCGGCAAAATTGGCCCGAAGACGCCTTCCACGTCTCCATGTGTGTGCGCAGGTTCGATCCATCGAGCGGCATCACGAGCAGCCCGGAACCCAACGAAGAAAACACGGCGGCGGGCTTGAGGTACGCCGAAGTCATGAGCCGCAAGTTTGAACTTGAAAATCGTGTACCTTTCTTGCAACGGCTGAAGAATGTTCTCTTGCACGAACCCCTCAAACTTGCGATCCAACAGGCCAGGCACATTTTCGGCAACGAAAGCACGCGGCCGGGTCTGGAGGACACACCGAATGAAGTCGGGCCACATGTTGCGTGGATCATCAGCGCCGGCCTGCTTTCCTGCAATGGAGAAAGGTTGGCAAGGGGGGCCGCCATGAACAATATCAACCCCTCTGAAGTCGAGGAAGCGGGCTGTGCGCACATCGCCAGCCTCTGCTCCTGCATAAACCGTCCACTCAGGCCGGTTGGAACGCAGGGTCTCGCCACAAATGTCAAGAATCTCAAATGAGGCGCTATGACTGAAGCCTGCGCGCTCAAAGCCAAGGTCGAGGCCTCCGCCACCAGCAAACAACGATAGCGAAGAAAGTCCATTACTTTCTAGTTGCGGCATGAGATCGTCAACATCAAGACGATCTCCGAACTCTGCGCCGAGCAGGGGGTTGTTCTCGTGGGCCTGTAACAATCGAAGTTTGCGCTGCTGTGAACGAATAGAGGTTTCTCTATAGCGGTCCCGCTGCTCATCGGTCAATTCATACGGCATAGTACTCCCAAGGTGAGCAGGCACTCACACGAACGTGTTGTGCCTGTAAATAAATACAGTATACAAGCCTGCTTCAAACCTGTTGCTGCGGTGAATTATCCTTGACCTCCGGAAGCCCTCCGCAACCACCGCAACGAAAACCGGCATGTCATTTTAGTTTTTGGCTATCAACTATTTAAATTCATAGTGTTTCCATTGACTGTTACCGGCTAGTCCGAATCGGCATAGCCAATCGGCGCCAGCGAAGTCCAGCGGCAAAGAAGTGCTCTGAATGGCTCCAGAACGGCCGGCAAGCTCGGTATTCGAGCCACCGGCATGAATGAATGCCATTTCAACTGAAAGTGGCTCAAATCGCTTGTCGGCCGGTTGTGTCGGCTAAGCGGTCACTTTCAAGAATGGCCACGCGGCGGAGTCGCGCAACGTCTCAAGCAGCGACGCGGCGTACATCTCCGGCTTCCACCATGGCGCAGCCATGGCATTGAGGCGGGCTTCCCACGCCAGAAGTTGTTCGTTAACCAGGCGGCTTTTGCCGCACTGTTCCTGAATGTGGGCACGCGCACCGTGTACACCGCGCAAGCGCACCTTGTCGACGTAGCCCGAGAAGCTGGCATCCCATTTCTGAGCATCACCCTTGAGTTCCAAGATGCGGTACCTGCCGAAGGGGGCCCTAATCTGCGCCAGTTCCGCAAAGGTCAGGGGCTTTTCAAAATTGCGGCGGCTCTCCAACTGAGTCCGGCCAGTCTTGCGTTCGAGAGCCAATTCAGCGCTGTCGCGTAGCTTGCTGCGACTAGGCTTCTCGCCCACCAGGCGTTTGTAGGCATCGCTCGCAAGCTGGTCATAGGCTACGCCGTGATGGGCCGAGTTAACGTCGCCCATGTAGATGGTCTGCACGTAGCCTTTGCGGTTTGTATTCACCCAAACCTTCGCGCCGGACATAACGCCTTCCATGTCGATGACCAAGTCATCAATGGGCAGGCCAAGCTGAATGCAAACGTCGATGCGACGGATGAGCATGTTGGCAGCGATCAGGCGGGCGCTTACGGAGAACAGAGTCTTGAACACCTCCTTGAGCAAGTCGCTGTCGCCTTTTTCCATCTGGTTCGGATTGAGCACGATCTGCATGGGGGCGCCCTTGTCTGTGTTGTTTGGCACCATGTGGAAGCGCACGATGGCGCCACTGGGCAGGTGGAGCACGAAGGCGTGTTTAAAGAAGGTGCCCTGAGTGCTGCCCTTGCCCAGGCGGCCATTACGGAGCAGTTGACGTGCGCGATCCAATGCAGCGTCAAGTTCATAGGCTTGCAAATGCAAGTCCAAGTACAGTTTGTCGATAGCCATCACGCCAATGGCAGGAGGAGGGGACTGCTGCAACGCTGCAGAGACATGTCTGTGTGGACTCATCTTCTGAGTTCCACCATTGCTACTACTAGTCTTACTGTTCTTATATGCTGGCTTCTTCTTTGTGAGAGACATGCTGATTCCTGATGAAGCCGGCCATGAACGCCAGCGCCGTCTCGAAGAAGTCCAGACGCCCCAGGGCCGGGAACTCGTCGAGCATCAGCAGCAGCTTGTGGCGGCGTGCGATGCCGTCCGAACCATCGAGCGATTCGGTGAGCCGCCGGCCGATCTGGTTGAGGATCAACCGAACCAGCGGCTTGGTGCGGCTGATGTCCGAGGGCGGCACCACCAGGTACAGCGATACCGGATGCTCCGCCGATATCAGGTCGGCAATGCGCCAATCGCAGCGCGAGGTGACTTCTGCCACCGTGGGATCGCGGTACAGGCCGAGTAAGGACATCGCCGTGGACAGCACGCCCGAGCGCTCGTTGTCACTCTTGTTGAGCACCTCGCGTGCGGCCGAGGCGACGACGGGATGCGGAGCGTGGCCCAGGTGCCGCGTCGTCATCATCCGGTGCAGCGTCAGCTCGAACGGACATGCCGGGTCGGACAGAAAGTTGGCGACGCCGCGCAACGTTTTGTCTTCGCCCGCATAGAGCACATGCAGGATGGCGCCGACCAGCAATGCGTGCGAAGTCTTTTCCCAGTGGTTGCGGCGCTCCAGGGCGCCTTCGGGATCGACCAGGATGTCGGCGATGTTCTGCACGTCGCGCACCTCATGTGCGCCGCGCCGCACCTCCAGCAGCGGGTTGTAGGCGGCCGACTTGGCATCGGTGGGGTTGAACAGCAGGCAGTGCGAGAAGCGGGAGCGCCAACCTGCGGTGATGGACCAGTTCTCGCCCTTGATGTCGTGGATCACGGCGGAAGCCGGCCAGGAGAGCAGCGTGGGGACCACCAGGCCGACGCCCTTGCCTGAGCGCGTGGGCGCGAAGGTCAGGACGTGTTCAGGGCCTTCGTGGCGAAGGTAGTGCCCGTCATGCTGGCCGAGGAAGACGCCAGCAGGCTGGGTCAGCCCGGCCTCGCGGATGTCAGTGGCACGGGCCCAGCGTGCCGAGCCGTAGGTGGTGACCAGCTTGGATTGCCGCGAGCGCCATACCGACATGGAGATGGCAACCACCACAGCCACCAAACCGCTGCTACCTGCGATTGCGCCTCCGATGTCAAAGACATGCGGTGCGTAGGCATCGAAGAAGAACCACCACTCGAAAAGCCGCCAGGGGTGATAGACCGGTGTGCCAGAGAAATCGAACCAGGGCGAGCCAAGGCGTGCTTGATAGCCCAGGGTGACGGCAGTCCATTGTGTGGCGCTCCACACGCCAGCGACCACGATGCCGAAGACAGCGGCGATCTGCCCGAATAGCACACCTTGACCTTGCATCCTGACTTCCCAATTTCTCCTGCGCGGCAAGAGGCACGAAAACGTGCCGCACACTCGAGACTGAGGGCTGGATCAAAGTCGGTCAAAGACCGTTATCGGAACAACGATGCTCTACAAGGCATCAATTCCCGTAGCGACGAAGCCAATAAAAATGCCGCGAGCGGCGGCATGCTGCGGCGTATCGAGCAAAAAATGCAGCTTTTTTGCAATTCGTCCAAGATCAGAACTTGGCAGGATCTTTCGGTGGTGTGTCGGTTGTTTTACGATCACCGAGAAAGCGTCGGTTCGTCGCTTCCGCCA
Organism: Acidovorax radicis; assembly: GCF_020510705.1. Taxonomy (NCBI): domain Bacteria; kingdom Pseudomonadati; phylum Pseudomonadota; class Betaproteobacteria; order Burkholderiales; family Comamonadaceae; genus Acidovorax; species Acidovorax radicis. Next base: position 2,172,326 of record NZ_CP075184.1, on the reverse strand, counting down.
CCCGGTTACAGAGTTCATCGCCGAGCTTGGCGCGCTCGAGTTTGCATTGCAGGCGCAGTGCCTTCAGTCGTTCGGGGTTGGCAGCAAGCGATTCCACCGTATCGATGGCCGAGGAAGGGCTGCACGCAGACAACACCAGCGTAAACAACAATGTGGAGAAGTGGGACAGAGGTTTCATCGCGGTCACCATACAGAAGGTGGGCTATCGGACTGGCCGCACCGGATTAATTCGTTCGATAAAGCGGCTCAATTCCTGCGGCGGCTCAGTATTTCGGCGCAGCAGGTATGTCGTAAGCAGGGGCGTGCGGCCCGCAAGCGGACGGGTCACGATGGCGGGGTGATTGCACGTCGACAGGTGTGCCTCGGTAGCAAAGCCGAGGCCGAAGCCGGCAGCTACCAACGTGATCATCAATTCGTGGCTCGCTACCTGTTCAGCCACAATTGGCTCTCGGTGGTTGGAACGCAGCACCTTGGCGAGTTGTCGGCTACACCCTTCACTGGCATCTGGGTCGCACAGCACCAATGGGTAGCGCAGTATCTCGTCCAGCGGCAGCTTCTTGTATGCGAGCAAAGGATGCCGCACCGGGACAGCGACGACCATGGGATCATTCCACACGGGTAATGCAATCAAACCGTCGTCCACCTCTGCCGATTGTGCGAAACCGGCATCGTACAGGTCGCAGCACAAGCCTCTCATCTGCTGCGCAAAGGGCACCTCGTACAAGCGTATATCCACCTCGGGCTCCTGCTCTCGGCACAGGGTCAGTAAGGCTGACAAACGAGCTTGAGACAGGCAGTCAGACAATGCAATACGCAATTGCCCATAGTAGCCTGCCGCCACAGCCTTCACACTTTCACGAGCTTGTTGCAGTGCAGCGAAAATACGGGGTACATGCTCCAGGAACACCCGCCCTGCGTGCGTCAACCGCGTGCAGCGGGTGGTGCGCTCGAACAACAGAACACCCAGATCGGATTCAAGTTCCTTGATCGCTCGCGACAGGGGTGATTGTTCGATGTGCAGCTTCTCTGCCGCGCGCGCGAAATGGAGTTCTTCTGCCACGGCCACGAAACAACGCAAATGCCGAATTTCCATTCTGCCCTCTCGGATGCTGCTACCGAATCGTGCACGAGCACATGCTGGTGTTCATAGGAAATGACTCAGCGCGATTTTCGTGAACGCCAGGTAGATAAGCGCAAATGCACAACGACGTCTCGTCCCGCATAAGTTCGCGCTCATTAGGGCGACACAGAACAAGTAGCAGCGGGTGGCAACGCTATCGCGGTCTCGATCGAATTTGATGGTCTCGAGGCAGCATTGCAGGTTGCTGAAGTCCCCGGCTTGAGAAGCCTTGATCGCTACCATTGCTCTCTGGGTGGCGTAGGCCATGTCGCCATAGCTACGACACTCCTTTCCGCACCACTGCTTTGAGAATCGATCATATTGGCATTACCTGCACGCCGATATCGACCGGTAGAGCATGGTGAAGGCTACTGGTGACAAGCGCATCAACGCCAGTGGCGGCGTAGTCGGCGGCGTTGTGCCCGTTGATGCCGCCAGCCGCCAGCAAGGCCATATCCGGGTGCTGCGCCCGGAGTAGCGGACACCACTCGCGCAGTTGGTCTGCACTGGCTTTGTCGAACTGCACAACGTTGGCGCCGACTTGGGCCGCCAGCAAGGCCTCTTCCAGCGTATGCACTTCGATTACGCATTTTTTCTCAGCGAGCGCCGGGGCCACAGCCGTCAGGCGCATTTGCAGAGCACTCCAATCGCCCAGCAGTGCGCGATGCTGAGGAAATACCAAAACCGTCTCGCCAACACTGAGTCGATGTGGAAAGGCCCCACCGCAGAGTGTGGACTTGAGCGCAATGCGGCGCAGGCCGGGTGAATGTTTGCGCGTGGTCAACACCGCCACACCAGGCGCTGCGGCATGCACCGCCTGCACCATGCGCGCCGTGGCACCAGCCACGCCGCAGGCATATTCGAGCAAGTTCTGCACCACTTTCCATGCGCGCAAAAGGCTTGCCGCTTGACCGGTAGCGACCAACAGCACATCGCCCGCTACCGCCCGCGTGCCGCTAGGCAGGCAGCGCTGCACCTCGCCACCACAATGCTGCACCACGCGCGCTGCCTCTTCGGTGCAGGCGGCCATGCAGGTCTCGCGCACGGAGAAGCAAATATCCGCCTGCTGCGTACCGATCTGCAGCAGGTGCGTGGTCAGGTCGAGCAGAGGTGCATCCTCGGCAATCCAGGCATCGATGGTGGCGTGGTCAAAAAAAACGGAATTCATAGCGCTCCCAAACGGCGTAACAGAACAAAGGCCAGCAGCGCGGCCACCGCCAGCACCAGCGACAACGTGTTGGCACAAGCCAGGTTGCCGTCCAGCACATGGTTGTAGATGGCCAGCGACAGCGTCTCGGTGCGCCCGGCGATGTTGCCGCCCAGCATCAGCGACAGCCCCACTTCGCCCAGCCCGCGCCCGCCCGCCAAAATCACCCCGGCCACGACGCCGCGCCGCGCCAGCGGCAGGTCGACGCGCAAAAACACCGACCACGGGCGGTGGCCCAGCGTGGCCGCCGCCTCGCGCAGGCGCGGCGACACCCCGGCAAACGCCGCCTGCGCGGGCTTGACCATTAAAGGCAGCCCGGCAATGAATGCCGCTGCCACCAGCCCAGTCCGCGTAAAAACGATGTCGGGCCGCAATCCCTCGGGCAGCCACTGCGTGAGCCAACCCTGGCGCCCCAAAAGCAGCAGCAATCCATAGCCCAGCACGATGGGCGGAAACACCAGCGGCAGTGTCACCAGGGCGTCGAGCAGGCCGCGCCCGGCAAAGCGGCGCCGCGCCAGCAGCCAAGCCAAGCTACCGCCCAACACCAGTTGCAGCGCCATGCTCCAAGCCACCACGTTGAACGTGAGGGGCAGCGGCGCGCCGGGGCAGCCGTTGAGCACGTCCATTCAGGCCTCCATGCTCACAGGCCGTGGCGCTCCAGCACGCGCCGCGCCTCGGGGGTTGCCAGGTAGTTGAGAAAGGAGCGAGCACCAGCGCTGCCGCTGCGCCCTTTGATCACGCCAACGCTCAGCTCGATGGGGTCGTAGCAGCTGCCCGGCACATCCAAGCGCGCATACGCGCGCCCGTCCAGCGCCAGCGCCTCGGTCAGGTTGATGAAGCCGGCATCCACCTCGCCGGTGGCCACGTAGGTGCTTACCTGCGGTACCGTGGCCACTTCCAGCAGCTTGTCGGCCAGCGCGTGGTCCAGGCCCAGGCGCTGCAGGCAGGTGGCGGCAGCGTTGCCATACACCGCCTTGGTCCGGTCGGGCAGCGCAATGCGCTTGAAACGAGGCTCTTTCAGCTCAGCGATAGTGCCGATGGCCTGGCCGCGCGCCAGCACCAAAACCAGCCGACCCTGACCAAGCAACACATAGCGCTCGGCCAGTTGCATGGGCTCCATGAACACCCGGTCACCAACGATGAATGCGACGTCGGGATTCTGCTGCGCCTGCGTCTCGACCTGCTTCATATTCCCGAAGCTGGCTTCCGCGCGGACGCCACTGACCTTGCTGAAGTTCGCCAATAGCTCCAGCACGGGTTTGCGATAGCCTGCGCCTGCAGCGAGCAGCACGCTATCGGCAGCCCGAATGGGGCTCGACGTCAGGACCAGCATGGCAATAAGAAGATGGCGCAACAGCATCAGGTTTTTCCAGGTTTTCATGAAATAGTGGTTCAAGGCGACATCGCAGGTTGAGTCACGAAACCGACACGCGTCAGGCCATGGCGCGCGAGCGCGGACAAGGTTCGGGCCATGTCGCCATAAGGTACGGCTTCATCGCCTTTCAGATGCACTTCGGTATCTGGTGCTCTGGCGGCGAGTTGGTCCGCGCGTTGCTCCAGTTCGGTGCGCGTGATGGGCACGCCGTTCCAATGCAATTGACCCTCTTTCTGCACCACAATTTCGATGCGCTCGGCCTTGCTCACATTGGGGCGGCTACTGGCCTGCGGCAATTCCAGCTTGACGGCATGTGTGAGCAAGGGCGCCGTGACGATGAAAACCACCAGCAGCACCAGCATGACATCCACCAAGGGGATGATGTTGATTTCAGAGGTGGGACGGCCCGCGCCGCCCGCACCCAGTGTTCCGAGTCCCATCACACGGCCTTTGCAAGATGCAGGGGCTTGGCGCCCGGCTCCACCAAAGGATATGGCGCGATCGAATTGGCCCCTGGCGTGCTGCGCACCAGCGGTGCGCCAGTCACGACCATGGTGAGCACGTCGTGGCCGAAGGCATCGAGCTGGCACAACGCTACACGGTTGCGCCGCCCCAGGGCGTTGTAGCCCAGCACGGCGGGAATCGCTACGGCCAGGCCGATGGCGGTCATGATGAGTGCCTCGCCCACAGGGCCAGCCACCTTGTCCAACGTGCCCTGGCCCGAGATGCCGATCGCCAGCAAGGCGTGATAAATCCCCCAGACGGTGCCCAACAGGCCGACGAAGGGGGCTGTGGACCCGACAGAGGCCAGAACGGTCAGGCCCCGTTCCATGCGCTGCGCCTCATCCTCGATGCCCTGGCGCAGGACGCGGGTCAGAAACTCCGATAAACCACCGGCCCGGTCGATATGGCTGGCATCGTGGGCGTCGTAGTGGCGAACGGAATCGAGTGCCAGATAAACCAGCCGCGTGCAAGGCACATCAGCGGCTGAAGACAGGCCTGCGATGGCTTCTGGAAAGTTAATAGCCCGGTGGAATCGGGCCAGAAACGCCTGGCTTTGGCGGCGCACCCGAAAGTTATCGATCAAGCGGTCAACAATCAGTCCCCAGGTGACCACAGAGGCCACTAGCATGAAGCCAAGGATGAACCGGGCGACCACGTCGGCCTGCCCTAGAAAATGGGGAAACCCCAGCATGGAGTCATTCATTACGAAACCCTCATTACAAAAGAAACGGGCACCAGCACCCAGGCGGCAACCACTTCATCGCCGCGCCGTGCCGGCACGAAACGCCAGCCCTGCACCGCGTACATCGCAGCGCGGTCCAGCCGGTCAAAGCCGGACGAGGTCTTGATCTCGACACGCTCAGCACGCCCCTTTACAGAGACGTACACACGCAGCGTCACCCGGCCTTCTTCACCCATGCGCCGCGATGCCGGTGGGTATTGCGGCGCTGGGTTCTCAAGGTAGTTGGCGTTGAAGACCGGTGGCACCAACGGTGTCGGCGGCGCCGCAGGCGCGGCGATGACCGGCCCAGGATCCACCGCCGCAGCAGGAGTCGGCTCTACCGGCGCAGGAGCCGCCACAAAAGACGCCGGAGCCGCATCGGCACGCGGTACAGCCGCAAGTACAGGGGCGGGACGCGGCGGTGGCAGCACACGCTGCCTCTTCGGTGGCGATTGGGGTGCCGGTGGTTTGGGCTGCTCGGGTGGTGCCACCGGCAACGACTGGTGCAATATCAGGCTCGCCTGAATGACCTGGTCAAGCGCCTGGCGCGCCTGCGGCGAAATACTGAGCACCAAGGCCACCACCACACCATGCACCAGCACGACTGCCAGCCATGCGCTCGCGCGGCGTGGCAAGCGCGCAGCACAGCGGGGCACTGCCGGAGTTGGGCCCAGCCCGTACATGAACTCTTCAGCAACAAACATCACGCACGCGGGCGTAAACGCAGGGTGACGCGCTCGACCGTCTTGCCAAAGAAGTGATAACCCGACCCGCCTTCGGCCAACAAGTCGAGCAATACATCGGGGTCTAGAACACGTGTTCCGCCGACCACGGTGACGCCACGCTGCGCGAAAGGCTCCGTCACCAGCGTGGCCGTCGGCCCAATGATGGCGGCCTCAGCCCCTGGGCGCAGCAACCTCAGAAGGCCATCCAGGGAGCCATTGACGAGTGTGGTGCCCGTCGTGATGAAGACATCGGCTTGTGGAATCACCTCGGGGGCCCGCTCTGCAGGCATGTAGAACGGCAACTCCTCGGGTTTGAGCGTGGAGAGATCAAGCTCCAGTACATGGAAAGGTTGCCCGCGTTTGCGTAGTTCCCGCATGTAGGGAGGAAAGGCGCCCACCAACGCAACCTGCTGGCCGGGTGCCAGCGGCAAGGCATCGAAGGCATCGCCCGTGTGCAATTCCACGTGTGCAGGCGGCCCATCGCGCAGCCACAACGTCTCGGCCAATGCGTTGAGCGTCGCAATGGCGAGTGCGCGGCGCAGGTCCTGCGTGCGGTAAAGGTCTTCCAGCACATCGACCGCACGGCGTCCGGCAATCTTGCCCGGTGTAGGCATGGCCTTGGCCGAACTGGGACAGCACACAGCCTCCGGCACACTTTTGATGGGTGTGGCGCACAAGCCGCCAGCACCGTTGTTGAGTCTGACTCCGGTAAAGAAGATGCCCATGACGGCACGCTCGATCACCAGGGTCTCGACTTGATCGCCCAGGCGGTCAACTACGGCTCCGTGCAGTTCGGACAATAACGAGGTGGTACGGGGCTTATTGCAGGTTGCGAGGTTTTGCATGGTGCACCTTCAGCAGCCGCGCCCGCCACCTGGGCGGCGGGCGAAATGAAGCTTGGTATTGCCAAAATCGCCAGCCAGATCGGCACGTTCTGCGCCAATAAGCCCGGCATCTTCAAGCCGTTGACAGAACTTCTCGACACCACACAGGGGGTGGCTATCGGTAAGCACCGCTTTGTCTAGGTCACGCAATCCGCCAGGGGCAGACTCGCAGGCCTCGAGGCAGAACCAGTGCGCGCAACACAGCTCCCCCCCCGGCGCCAAGCGCGCCGCGGCTGCGGCCAATGCATCGGTCATGAACTTTCGTACCGGATACAGGCTGTGAAACAACACCACCTTGTCAAAGGTCTCGTGGGTCACAGAATCCAGCGGTGTACCCACCAGTACCTGGCAACGCTCAGCCACATCACATTCGAGCAATGCCTTTTCCGTGCGCTGCTGCGCGCCGGGCGCCACGACCACCTCTGCACGCAGTTCGGGAAATCGCTGGCACAACGCAGCCGCCAGCAGACCATCACCACCGTCAAAACACAGAAGCGTTTTCAGAGCCGCTCCGCCGCATCCCTGCCCGCTTCGCGATGCGAGGGCAGCCGCCAGTTGCTGGGCCTCGGTAAGGAATGGATGCAAGGCCAGTGTTTGTGGTGCCTGCCATGTTTTGGGCGGCCAGCCCTCCGTCATGAATGCCTGCATGTCTGCCCAGCCATTGGACGACACCAGCAGTGCTTCGAGCGTAGCCGCCTGGCACCATGGGCTGCTGGCCGCCAAAGCCTCTTTCATGCCCACAGGCAAGGTGTAGGCTGTCGCCTCACGCGCCAGGAGGCCAAGGTCTTCCAGCACCTGCAGGAACGCGCCCAAATGTGCACCCCGCAGGTTCAATGCGGCGCCAATGGTGGCCTTCTCTGCGGGGCCGTTCGCTTCCAGCCAGTCGAAAAGGCCGCTTCCATAGCCAGCCAACAAAACCTGAAATTCCTTGAAGCCATTGACAATGCCACGCACAGTGGCGAGCGCAGGCGGCGCTTTCAGTGTGGCGAGTTCGGTTCTTTCAATTACCAGATCCATTTTCAAACTCCGATTTCATGTGAATGCGGTCAGCGGGTGACCGGCAGACCACGTGGCCCACCTGCCAGGATTTCGTCGACCTGGGCCGCAGACAGGTCGATACCGAAAAGGTCGCTATAAAAGCGCTGCGTCTCCTGCTGGATGGAAACGTGGGCAAAAATGCGCGGGTGAAACCGAGTGGCCGCCCATAACACGGTGAGCGGCTGTTCAGAAGTTCGATTGCTCCAGGTATGTGCACCGCAAGGGGCCACCAGCACGCTGCCCGAATGCACAGCCTTGAGACCTGCAAAACGTGGTTCTTGCAAAACGGCTGCAGCCTCTTCATGGCCAGAAACAATCAAGAAATCTGGATCCCAAGCCAGCAATTGCTCCAGCGTGAAACTGCGTGTTTCCATTTGGCGGCCGTCATCTGTCACGCTGTCGCCACCGGCAGCGCGAATCCACCATTCGGCGATCAGGTGGGGTTGGCGCAACGTAGCGGGACTGAAATACAGCACGCGCGGCCGTTTGGGCGCCTCTCTCTGCAATACCGCATCGACCCGGCCCAAGATTTCGTCAAAGCGCGCTGCATAGCGCGCAGCTGCCTCAGGCTTGTTGAACAATTGCCCCAGCAAGCGCACTACGGCTTTGACGTCCTCAGGCTTTCGCCATGCGAGGTACAAGGCCGACAGGCCTGTGCGGTTGAGAGTCTCCGCTGTGGCGCGGTCCATCGTCAACACCACATCGGGCGCTGCCTGCATCAGTGCTTCCAGGTTTGGCGCATAGTCAGGGCTTTGCATGGATGGCAGCAGTACCGTATGGGGCGCAAAAACCGCTTGATAGCCCCACCGAGGCTTTTGCGCGAATACGGGCAATCCATTGACGATGCGCCGGCCCTCGCCCACCGCAAACACCAGGCTGTTGAGCACAGGGACAGAACCCACAGTCGCGACATGTTCGATCTGCACCGGTACGGTGGCGGTACGGCCCGCCATGTCCTGCAGCGTGCGCACAGGCGCGGCGTGCACCCAGGGTGCGCACCACAAGAAGCACATGAGAAGAAGTCGGGCAATCATCAAAAGCCTCCTGAACCATCAAAGTCGCAAGACGCAGGCCACGGCCTGCGCATCTTGTTGCAGTACATCCACCGCCGTGCCGTACAACGCGGCCAGGGTGTGTGCCTGCAGCACCTCTTGCGCGGGCCCGGTGGCCGCCAGCCGCCCAGCAGAAATCGCCACCACTTGGGCATTGAGCAGCAGCGCATGTTCTGGCTGGTGCGTGGTCATCAGCACCGTCATGCCATCGGCGGCCAAGTCACGGATGGTGCGCAACACCCGCGCCTGGTTACCCAGGTCCAGGCTGGCTGTCGGTTCATCCATGATGAAAAGCTGCGGCTGTTGGGCCAGTGCCCGGGCGATCAGTGCCAATTGACGCTCACCACCGCTGACCCGGTTGAATGGACGGGTTGCCAAGTGAGGGATACCTACACGCGCCAGCGCAGCGTGGGCAATGTGTGTGTCGTGCCGACCCGGCAAGGCCAGGGGTGGCAAATGGGGGGTGCGCCCCATCAAGACGGTGTCAAGCAGCGACAGACCACTGTCGCCTGCGGCTTGCGGCACATATGCCATCTTGCGGGCCATCTCGCGTGTGGCGGTATAGGCCTGGCCGTCGATGCGCACCTCTCCACGTTCTGTTTTCAGCGCTCCAATCAAGCAACGCAGCAACGTCGTCTTGCCGGTGCCATTGGGGCCGAGCAGGCACAGGATTTGCCCTGCGTTCAGTTGCAGATCGATCCCATCGAGCACGGGCGGTAGCCCCGGTGCACGGCGGTATGCCAAGTCTTTGACGGTCAAGACCATTGGCGCCTCGCCCGCATCAAGACGGCAACGAAGACCGGCGCACCCAGCACCGCCGTGACAATGCCCAGAGGCAGCTCGGATGCAAACGCACTGCGGCACAGGTCGTCCACTAGCAACAGGTAGCCTGCCCCCATCAACGCCGAAGTCGGCAATAAAACGGCGTAGGCGGGGCCGACCAACAAGCGCGCCAGGTGCGGCACCAGCAAACCTACCCAACCCACCGTGCCGGAGATGCTGACCGCCGCAGCCGTCATCAACGTGGCCGCCAGAATCAGCAACGCGCGCAGGGCGCGTACCGGTATACCCATGGTGCGGGCCTCGTCATCCCCAGCCTCCAGCACCTGGGTCGGCCAGCGCAGCAAGAACAGCGAAGCCATGCCGGCCAGCGCAAACGGCGCAGCCCACGCGAGATCCGTCGTAGTAACCCGCCCGAGGCTACCCATCAACCAGAACACGATGGCAGGCAAAGTATCCAGGGGATCGGCCACGTATTTGAGCGCCGAAGTAAATGCCATGAACAGGGCCGAGACCACCATCCCCGCCAATACCAGCACCAGCGCGGAGCCTTGACCCAAGCGACCCGCAATGAACATGGCCGCGCCCACCGCCAACACACCGCCCGCGAATGCCGAGCCCTGCACCATCAACGCGCCCGCATGCAACAGCATGGCCAACGCGGCTCCAAACCCGGCACCTGCAGAGACGCCCAGGATGGCGGGTGACGCCAAGGGGTTGCGAAACAGCGTCTGGTAGGCGGCACCGGCCGCAGCCAGGCTCGCGCCGACCAGCATCGCGGCAAGAACGCGCGGCAAACGGACGGATAAAACGACGTTGTCCACCATCAGCGGTTGCCCAGAGTCAGTGCCTGACAGCGCTGCCCATAACACCTTCAACACCGTTCGGGATGACAGCGGGTAGTGACCCAAGCCCATCGAAAAGACAGCAAGGGCCAAAACACATAGCCCCAGTAATACCAGCGGCGCCAGTCGCTGGCGGACTGACACGAAAGACGGGCGACCGATATGCGGCACGGGCATCGCGTCAAGACGCAGCCTGGCATCCAAGGCGTTGGAATGATCCATGTGCTCTCCGCGACTCAAAACTTCCCGCTTACCGTGAGCACCACCGCACGCGGAGTGCCCGGCAAGTAGGTAGGGAGGCCACCTACGGCGTAATCCGACGTATTTATGAGGCCGATGTAGCGCCGGTCAAAGAGGTTAGAGATGCTCAGGCCAATGTCCAGGCGATTGAACCCCAAAAGGTTCCGGGCCTGATAATCAATGCCCAGATCGGCCACGGTGTATCCGGAGACCACCTGTTTTTCCTCGGTATCGCCAAAGCGCTTGCCCGTGAACCGAACAGAGGGTGCGATCGACCAAGGTCCTATCCGCCATACGGCACCCACCTTGGCCATGTGCTTGGGCGCGTCCTGCATCTGCATGCCCTTGACGTTGACTACTTTGTTGCTGCCCGTGAGGGCGTCGTCGTCATAAACCGCCTGGTTGTAGGCGTACGAGAAGTACACATCCAGGTTTCTGAGTGGTGCAGCCCCCACCTCCAGCTCCAGACCGTTGGCGTGGGCCCGCGTTACGCTTTGGTGGTAGGCGACGCCCACGGCAGGATCAAACAGACTCAGCTGTTTGTTTTTGTAGCGGGTATGGAAGAACGTCGGTGCGATATAGGCGCTCCCTACATCAAAGCGTGCTCCCAGATCGAAGTTGTCCGATATTTCTGGTTGCAACTTGTACCAGAGGTCATTGAAACGGATACCTGCGGCATCAAAGGCAGCGCGGTTAGAAGTGAAAGCGCTGGCCACTGAGCCCCAGTTCTGGCGGCCGTAGGTGCGGCCATAGCTTCCCCGTAAAAGTGCTGTATCGGCCAGTGGATAGGTAAAACCAAGGTTTGGAAGTGCTTCCTGGAACGTGCGGCCGGTCGAATACATGCCTGCATCAGGCTGCGGCTTGTGGTCGAAAACTGACCCATAAGACACATCGGGCGCGGTTTTTCCAAGGTAGTACGCGAACGATGGATCGCGGTAAATCATGTACCGCAATCCCGCCGTCAACTCCGCCTTGCCAAGATGTGTCGTCGCCGAGATATAGGGGTTGTTGTAGATATGGCGCGTGGTTTTCGCCAAGGTGCTCCACTGCTCAAAGCGCAGACTGCCATCGGGCTGGATGCGATACAAGCGCTGGGAAGTGGGTGGTGGTGGTGCCGAGCTGCTTTGGTACCAATAGCCTACGGTCAAGTTACCCCAGCCATGCTTGGATTCATGGCGCAAATCAAACCCATAGGTATCGTGAACGATCTCCCACCACGTCACGCCTGGAGCACCCAGGGTGTTGGCGCTGCCCGAGAGCGAGTAACCAGTCTCTTTCCAGTAATAGGGCTTGAACACAAGGCTGGCATCCTCACCCGTGCGCAAGGTGGTTTTGCCGAGCAATGCGTTGTTGGTGAAGTCCTGGCGATTGAAGCCGTAGTAAAGCGCATCGGTGGCAGGTTTTCCTGTCAGCGCTCCATTGAACTCCACGTTCCTGTAAGAGGAAGGGGCCTGCACTTGTGCGTAGCTCAATGCTCGGTAGTCGTTCCAGCCCACCTTGTGGTGAACGCCGGTCAATTCGATGGCCAGGCGTTCGTTGACGTCCGTTTGCACTCCAAATTCAACGTTGGTACGGCTCTGATCGCCGGGGCCGCGCCATTTGTCGCTTCCCATGTCCGAAGCAGATACAAAGAAACGCAGAGGAGCAGACAGCTGCCCTGAATCAACCCGTACAAAAGTGCGGCGGAACTTGTCTGATCCAAAAGACTGGGAGGCCTCAACACCAAACGCCTTCTCCGGCCCGCGCAGCGTCATGTCTACCACTGACGAATTGGAAAAACCAAGGCCACTACCCGCCGGTACAGCACCCCGAAAAAGAGTGATGTCATTCATGTTCTCCATGTCGAACAAGTCGCCGCCACCTTTGCCACTGGCAAATCCCGGCTCCCCGGCGATGGGCAGGCCGTTGACAGTGCGACCTATATGCGAAGCACTCTTTCCGCGCACGCGCATGCTCAACTTGTTGCCCAGGCCATTGGAGTCTGCACTTTGCAGATTGACCGAAGGAGCCATTTGCAGGGCCTTCCAAGGATTACTTTGTGCGGGGCCACCCAATGTCCGAATGCCCTCGCGGCCAATCGTGGTGGCGGTATTGGCACGGCTATCGGGCGGCAGCACCATGGGTGCGGGTGCCTCACCGCTCACCGTGACTTCTTCGAGCAAGGCATCAGACCTATCGGCTTTGCCCGGATCCGCTGCCATGGAAAGGGTCGGCGCCCCACAGATCAATAGGGCGATGGCAGTAGCTATCGGGGTACGCATGAGCAATGTCCTCTGAGAATGAAAATTTCTGGAATTCGGCTACTGAGGCCTCGATGGAGCGGCCGCGTTCTCAACCCCTGCCAGCGCTACCGGCGTAAACCCAAGTTCCGCCAGACGCCGCTGGCCAGCGGGCGAAAGGATGTAGAGAGCCAAATCCGATGCCCTCGGATTGGCCGTACGTGCGAATGCTTATTTCTCCCACGAAATGAACGCCCAACGCATGGGGCTTCCCATGCGTTCATTGGGTGTGGCGCGCTCATACCAGGCATGCAGGCGACAGATTTCGTAAGCATCGAGCTCCCCCATCGACCAAGCCACCCGGCGCGCGAAGTCATCAAAATCCACCGCATCAGCGAGTCGGTTTTCGTGCGCGATGTAGTCCAGCCGAGGGTGGACACCCATGCGGTGCAGGATGTTCAGCAGGTAGATGTAGTCGGGCACGCTGGGCACCTGGCGGCCGATGACGGCCTGGATGGCCGGGTCGGTGAAATGGCCACCGACCAGGTGCGTGAGGTAAACGCGCAGGCGCGCCTTGGCGTGCAGACGCTCTAGCGCAGTGGAAATGTCATCCACCGTGGTCGAGCGTGAAGCGACCACGATGTCGCACTGCGGCACGTCGCTCCAGCATTCTTCCCAAGCGCGGTGCAAGGTTTCGACATTGCTCAACCTCATCTCTGCGGCTTTGGCACGCATAGCTTCCAGCATGGCGCAGCTGTAGTCCAGACCGACCACGCGCTGCAACTGCCCGGCTACCGCCAAACCAATCGTGCCAGGGCCGCAACCCACGTCGAGCAGAGAATGCGCGCCGGTCAGATCCATACGCCCGATGAATTCGTCAGCATAGCTGCTGCGCAGCGCCTTGCTTGCCATGTCTGCGGCGCGGCGATCCCAAGCGCTTGCATCTTTTCGGGTACGCTGGGTGGTGGCCAGGTGGTCGCGGTAGAGACGGCCAAAGTCGATAGCTTCGATGGTCATACAGGGCTCATAAGGATGGTGATGGTGGGGAGGTGTTCAGGCTGGCGACCAAGCTCGCGGCCACAGCGCGTTCGCTCACGCCGTACAAGGCGGCCAGGCGTTCGGGTGTCGCGGTGCTGGCAGGTGTGCCGACGGCCACCAGGCGGCCACCGCCGAGCAAGGCAATGCGATCAGCAATGCGCAGCGCGTGTTCGGGCTGGTGGGTGGAGAGCAGCACAGCCATGCCTTGCTGGCGCAGCTGGGCGATGTGTTCGAGCACGCGGATCTGGTTGCCAAAGTCGAGGCTGGCGGTGGGCTCGTCCATCACCAGCAGCACGGGCTCTTGCGCCAGCGCGCGGGCAATCAGCACCAGTTGGCGCTCGCCGCCGCTGATGGCGGTGTAGATGCGCTGGCGCAGGTGGGCGATGCCGAGGGTGTGCAGGCAATGCAGGGCATGGTCGCGGTCTTGCTGCGCAGGCGCTGCAAAACGGCCAATGCGGGCGGCGCGGCCCATCAGCACCACGTCTTCGACCGTGTACGGAAAGATGCCGGCGTGCGCCTGCGGCACATAACCCACATGGCGCGCAAAGGCACTGCGGGGCCACGCGGCCACGGGCTCGCCCAACACACGCACCTCCCCCGCCAGCGGCGCCAGCAGGCCGAGCAACGTGCGGAACAAGGTGGTCTTGCCGCTGCCGTTGGGCCCCAACAAACACAGCACCTCCCCAGGGACCATGGCAAAGTTCAGGTCGGTGCCCACGCGGCGCTGGCCGTGGCCGATGGCCAATGCGCAGGCTTCCAGCACGGGCAACGTGGCGGAATTGGCTTGCGGCACGGCGCTCATTCGCCCCGCCCCGGCCGCGCCAGCAAGAACAAAAAGAACGGTGCACCCACCAGCGCCGTGAGGATGCCCAATGGCAGCTCGATGCTGGCGACGGTGCGCGCCAGCGTGTCGGTGGCCACCAGAAAACCGCCGCCCAGCAGCAGCGACGCGGGCAGCAGACGCGCAAAGTTGGGCCCCACCAACAGCCGCGCCACATGGGGAACCACCAGGCCAATCCAGCCGATGATGCCGGTCAGCGACACCGCCGCCGCCGTGCTCAAAGTGGCAGCCGCCACCAGCAGCAGACGCAGGCGCACGACGGAGATGCCCAACGCCTGCGCTTCTTCGTCGGCCAGGCTCAGCAGGTTCATGCGCCAGCGCAAGAGCGCCATGGGCACCAGCCCCACCAGCATGACGGGCGCCGTCACCGCGAGGTCGGCCGTGGTCACGGCGTTCAGGCCACCCAGCAGCCAGAAGGTGATGGAAGGCAGTTGCGTGGTCGGGTCGGCCAATATCTTGATGAGCGAAATGCCGGCGCCCAATAGCGCGCCCACGGCAATGCCTGCAAGCACCAGCACCAGCACCGGGTCGTGCCGCCGCACCAGCCCCGCCACGCCCACCACCGTGCCGACTGCGAGCAATCCGCCCACGAAGGCCAGCGCCTGCACCACCGCCAGCGGCAGGCCCAGGTAGATGCCCAGCACCGCGCCCAACCCGGCACCGGCCGACACGCCCAGGATGTCGGGCGAGACCAGCGGGTTGCGAAACATGCCCTGGTAAGCCGCGCCCGCCGCCGCCAGCCCCGCGCCCACCAACAACCCGGCGGCAACGCGCGGCAGGCGGATATTCCAGACCACGGTTTCCTGGGCGGGCGAGAGGCCCGATTCCGTCCCCGTGATGCGCGCCAGCACGGCGCGCAACAGGTCGGCCGGGGCCATGGGGAACTTGCCGAGCGCAAACGCGGCGACCACCACGGCCGCCAGCAGCACGCCCGCCACGGCCCAGGGCAGCCAGATGGCCGGGGCGGGCGGGCAGAGCGCGGCGCTCGCCTGCCGGGCTTCTTTCACGCAGGCAGTCATGGGCTTAAAACTACCGAATTGATAGCTGTTCGCGCTTGACACATAAGCGCTAGAGGCCAATTTATTATCAATTTCACGCCGCACCTTCCAGCAAGGCCGCCACCGCTTTCGGCGACAGATCTGCGCCGTAGAACAGGCGGTAAAAGCGCTGCACAGCCACGGGCAAAGGTTCGAGCGCACGCACCGCCGGATGTGCGGGGTGCAGCAGTTGCACCAGCCAATGCACTCCGATGAGCCGGTTCACACCGGGCGGGCCATCGAGCCAGCCAAACGGCATGCTGGGCGCGCAGTGCACGCGACGCTTCCGCACGGCGGTGAGCGATTGCCACAGCGGGTCGCTCAAGGCACGGCGCGCAAAGGCAGGGTCTTGGGTGACGATGACCTCCGAGTCCCAGCCCAATATCTGCTCCATCGAGACGCGGGTGAGCGAGCCCTTGCCGGCGGCAGCGGCAACGTTGCGGCCCCCGGCAAAGTCCAGCACCTCGAGGTTGATGGAGCCTTCCAGCCCGGTCTCCAGCCCGTCGGCGCTGCGGCCAAAGTACACGCGCGGGCGCTCGCCCGGCGGCACGGTGGCACGCACCTGGGCCGCCAGCGCCAGCACCGTGTCGGCATAGGCGGCCAGGTGTTGGCCGCGTTCGGCCACGCCCAGCAGTTGCCCTACTTCGCGCAGCTGCGCTGGGTGGTCGGCCAGGCGGCCGTGCACCAGCACGCAGGGCAGGCCCGTTTGCTCGGTCACGCGCTGCGCGGCCGAGATGTAGGTGGCGCCGGCCGTGCCGGAGTCGAGGATCACATCGGGCTGCAACTGCACCAGGGTTTCCATGGGCACTGTGCTGCCCCGCCCGGCCAGGCGTCCGACAAAAGGAAGATCGCGCAGCGGCGCACCGAGCAGGCCACGGGCGGCGTCGCTCAACTGCAGCGGCCAGCCCACCAGTTTTTCAGGGGCCAGAGCGGCCAGCAGCACGCCCGCAGGCGCACCCGCTGCAAACACCCGGCGCACGCGCTCGGGCGGTGGCAGCTTGCCAAAGCGGGCCGCGATGGTGCTGCCCGTCGGGCCTGCCCAGGCGGGTACCCCCCACCAGGCAGCGGCCAGCCAGGGCAGGCCCGATTGCAAAAGGAGGCGTCGCTTCATCGCTCCTCCCACTCCATCGCCGTTTGGTTCTTTTGCATGTCGATGGCCAGGGAAAACCAACTTTGCAGCGCAGAAACGCGGGGCGGCAACTCTTCGCCCAACCCGCCGGTGAAGCGGCGCCAGGCGGGCAAATGTTTCTCACTTACCACGGTCATCAGGGGGCACTCGTCCGCCATCAGCGCCAGCAGCTCGGCGGCAAAACCACCGCCCGCCGCCTCCAGCGCGCCAAAACGGTTGACCACGGTCAGATCAACCCGATCGCGCAGCGCCTGGCGCAGCGTACCGCTGGCTTGCGCCACACCGGCAGGGTCGATGCAACACGATTGCGACTGCGCGCCCAGGTCTTGCGAGATGGAAAACTCCTCTCCGGTGCGCAGGTCCTGCAAAAGCATCCATTTGCCGCCCCCAGGGCGCACCCGATGGGCCTGCACCACACCGCCCACACACCAGCCCTGGGCCTGGAGGCTGCGGCAGAAGTCGGCAAGCAAGCTATCGGCACCGCCAAGATGGTCGGGGTGCACGATGGCGGCCAGAAGGGATGGCTGGATCACGTTCATGGTTTTGTTTCCTCGTAACTTGCGGGAACCGTGTTGCGGCCAAAAATCCAGGTGCCGGTGGCAGGCGGCTGTGCCTGCAGCAGTGCGGCCTGCCCGGCTGTAGACACCAGATGGTCGGCCAGTTGCTCGGCACGGCGGCGTGTTTCCGCAGAGGCAGGATGGCGTGGGCCGGGGGTCAACACCACATAAGGTCTGCGCATGAGCGGGTCGCCCTGCAGCAGCACCTCGATACCGGGCGCAGCCATCCTGCCGAACGCCACGGGGATATGGCCCACCACGGCATACGCACCCAGGGCGGCCGCCTGCTGCAATACGTCCTGTGGTGTGTTACCCGTGTCGATGCGCGCCCAGCGGGCATCGGGCCGGATGCCTGCGCGGCGCCACAGGCGCTGCACTACGGAGTAGCTGCCGGGGTCACGAAATGCGATAAATGACGCCTTGGCGTTGGCAATGCGGCGCAATGCGTCCTGTCCATCGCGTGCGTTGCGCACCTGGGCTGGGTCGGCAGCGGGCCCGACCAGCACATGTTCGTTCCAGGCCCAGACGCGCACCGGCGCCGCCAATGCGCTGGCCTCCAGGGCCATGGCCTCGTCGCTTGCGTGGATCAAGAGCACATCGACATCACCGCGTGCAAACACGGGCACCACACCCTCTTTGGGACTGGCGGCCACGGTGAGCACCTGCACCCCCAAGGCTTTGCCCGCCTGCGTTGCCACCCGGGGCCAGACGCCGCTGAGCACCAGCCCACCCACCGCAGCCACGCGCACGGCGGGCAGCACCGCAGGTGTTTGCGCCTGTGCGCAGGCCGCGCCCAGCAGTACGCAGGCCAGCGCCCTGCGGCAAACGGTGTGCCAGCGATTAGAAACGGTAGCTGCCACGAACAAACCAGGTGCGTCCGGGCAGCGGGAAGCCATCCGACAGTTCATACCATTTGTCGCCGAGGTTGCTCACCCCAAAGTCCAGCGCCATGTCTTTGCGCGGCTTCCAGGTGGCCTTCACTCCCACAATCCCAAAGCCAGCCAGGTCGCGGTAGATGGTCTTGCCCGATCCGGCAAAAGCGACCTTGCGGCCTTGCTCGGTCTCCAGCGTGGCGCGCAGCTCCCAGGCATCGCTGGGCGCCCAGGTGAGTGCCGTGTACAGGCGGTGGCGCGGTGTGTCGGTGAGCTGCACGCTCGCATCGCTGAGGTTGCGGCGTGCCAGATAGGTGTAGGCACCGGTCAGCGTCCACTGGCGCGCAAGGGCCTGGTCGAGCGACAGCTCCAGCCCCGCGTGGCGCGCGCGGCCCACGTTCTGGGCCTGTGCGCAGGTGTTGCTGCCCTCGCCACAGGTGCCCACCGGCGCCGCCACATAGACGTTTTGCATCAGGTCGGTGATGCGGCTGTAGAACACCGCCGCCTGGCCTTTGCCACCGGCCCAGGGAGCACCCTTGATGCCCAGCTCCAGGTGATTGGCCACCTCGGGCTTGAGGTCGGGGTTGGGCAGCGCCGAGCCCATGCGGGCAGAATAGCGGTCCTTGATGGTGGGAAAGCGCGTTTTGTGCGAGGCAATGGCATAGGCCTCGCTGCCGTGGTCATCGAGCAGGCGGGTCAACTCGACCAGGCCATTGGTGGCGCTGGTGGAGCCAGTGGGCCAGTCGTACACCTCTTTGGCATCGCGCTTGTCGTGCGACAAGCCCACGCGCAGGCGCCAGTTTTTGGCGAGCGCGATGCTGTCTTCGACCGCCAGCGATGTGGTGGTGTCGCGGTAGTTCTTGGTGGGCGACGAAGGGTTGGAGTCGTTGTGCTTGTCCTCCTTGAGGTGCACGGCCAGGCGCAACTCGTGGTTGGCGAGCGCGTAGTTGGCCAGCTCCAGCGAGGCACCGGTGGAGCTGTCGTTGTACACGCTGGGGAAGCTGGTGTTGTTCAGCTGCGTGGTGTAGCTGGCGTTGCTGAAGGCAAGAATGCTGTTCTTGTAGGTGTCATGGAACACCCGGGCCTTGAGCACATTGTTCTGGCCGATGCGGGTGCTGCTGATGAAGTACACGCTGTCCTTGTCCCAGAAGGGCCACTGCCAGTAGCGGATGCCGCTGGTGGACTGGCCGGTGTACACCGGGTTGCCTTTTTCGCCGTCCTGGCGCACGTAGCCCAGCGCATATTCGTCGGTCGCATTGGGCGTGAGGCCCACTTTGAACGACAGGCGCTGGTCGGTGCGGTAGGCGTTTTCGCGCTGGCTGCCGGTGTCGGTGGGTTTGGCCTTGTAATCCTTGAAGCCCTTGGGCAGCGGAAAGCCGTCGGCATCCAGGTACGACAGGCCCAACTGCGCGTACCAAGCACCCTGCTGGGTGCCGAGGTTGATCGCACCCATTTTTTCGGAACCCGAGCCCACGCCCAGCCGCACATCGCCTTCAAAAACGCGCACCGGCTTGCGCGTGACGAGGTTGATCGCGCCGCCCAGGGTGTTGGGGCCATAAAGCAGCGATGCGCCACTGGTGGCCACACGGATCTCGGCCAGATCAAACGTGGTGAACCGCCCAAAGTCCACATAGCCGTCGTAGGGCACATAGAGCGGCACGCCATCGACAAACATGGGCACCTGGCGCGCATCAAAACCGCGCAGATACACCGTGTCCTCGTTGCGGCTATTGCGGGACAAACTGACACCGGGCATCTTGGAAACCGCCGCCCCCACCGTGTCACTCCCCGTGTTCTGTATTTCTTGCTTTTCAACGATGCGCTCATCCCCTGAAGACACATCGCCTGCACGATCCCCTGCACGCCCCGTAACCACCACCGTTCCCAATTCAAAGGCCCCCTCGGCGGCCACTGCGGGCAAGGCGGTGGAGAAAGCCAGAACGATATGCACCACCAAAGGCCGAACCACATGGCACGTCCTACTCCCACTATTGTGGCGAAGCATCACATTCGCGTGTGCTCTCGTGGCGGCATATCCGTTTTTTTCAAACACGCTTTTCTCCCTCATTTTTCATTCCTTTTCATTTGGCGCCGTGTACAAATGCTTGCGAAAAGCACATCAAATGACGGATAAGAAACCATAAATTTTCACATCGACATGTTTTTGAAAACATAACGATACCCAAAAAAAACCTCGCGGATCTGATAACCATCAAAAAAGATTGAAAGTTCCGCTCATGACATTGATGTCCATTCGCACGTATCGATGTGGTTGTCGCGATACATTACCTCCGCGTCACCCCTCACCGCCTCGTATCGCCATGAAATCAAAAGTCCAATTCCGTGTGCGTATTTACCGCGACGACTGCATTGCCATCGGCCCCGGCAAAGTACAACTGCTGGAGTGCATTGCCGAGACGGGCAGCATCTCCGCCGCCGCCCGACAATTGGACATGTCTTACCGGCGCGCCTGGCAGCTAGTGTCTGAAATGAACAGCGCATTGATTGAACCCGTCGTCAACACAGCAATAGGGGGTGCTCACGGCGGCGGTGCCGGCCTGTCATCCACCGGCATCCGACTCATCAAGCATTACCGGGCCATGGAGGCTGCTGCGCGCGCAGCAGCGTCTGCGGATATCGCCGCACTCAACCGGCTCCTTGCGCCGTAGGGTAGGTAGTGCTGCATGCCGCTAGTACGACAGTCGGCATCGCCGCCACCGACAGGCCCGTCGACTCCAGGTAGGAGCCGTGGCGTTGTTGCTCACGCGGCCATAGTTCACCTGCTACTGTACCGAGACCAGCTCCAGCGATAGCGGTCCAAATGCCGTAGAGGATAGGAATTGGTTCACAGGCCCTCCCTGGGAGGGCCTGTCTCCACCTCGTTCAGCCACGCGGTAAATACAGCCCGTGCCACCTGCGGCAAGCCGGATTGCAGAGCTTGCGCTTCGCTGCGCAAGGCACGCGCGTCGATGCCAGCCTGCGCCAGTTCGCAGGCATGACCAACGAGCCAGCGCTCGATTTGGCGCGGGTTGGCCTCCAGATGGCATTGCAGGGCCAGCACATTGCGCCCTATGCTGAAAGCTTGATTGGCACAGGTTTGTGTCCCCGCCAGTCTCGTTGCTCCGTCGGGAATGCCGAAGTGGTCGCCATGCCAGTGCAGCACCGGCGTTTGGCCCAGTGCCGCCAATGGTGACCCCTCGCCATCCTGGGTCAGTGTCAGCGGCGCAAAGCCGATTTCCTTGACACCCATGCTGGCAACACTTGCACCAAGTGCGCGGGCAATCAGCTGTGCCCCCAGGCAGATCCCCAGCAGCGGGCGCCTGCTTGCCAGCCACTGCTGAACTACCGCCAGTTCGTCGCGGATGAAAGGGTAGATGTGGTCATCGAAGGCGCCTATGGGACCACCCAGTACCACCAGCAGATCAGCTGCTGCCATGTCAAGGGCATGCAAATCATCGGTGGTGGCATCTACATAGCGCACCGCATAACCGCGCGCCACCAGCAGGGGCTCGAGCGTACCCAGGTCTTCAAAATGCAGATGTCGCAGGGCAATGACGGTTTTCACGGGCGTGGCTCCTTGGTACTGGGCTCGCCGGGCCAATAGTAGCTATCCGGCAAGGGGCGAGCGCCAAAGATGGCTTGGCCAACACGAACCACCGTGGCGCCTTCCTCGATGGCGATCTCGAAATCGCCGGACATGCCCATGGACAGCTCCTCCAAGGCGATGCTGGCGGGCGCACTCTGGCGCAACTGGTCGCGCAAAGTGCGCAGCAGAATGAAGCACTGGCGTACCCGATCAGCATCGGAAGAAAACAGCGCGAGCGTCATCAGCCCTCGCACGCGCAGTGCCGGGAAAGCGGGCAGCGCGCGCAGGAAGGCCGAAACGTCCTCGGGCGACAGCCCGTACTTGCTGACCTCGTCCGAGGTGTTGACCTGCACGAACACATCCAGCGCGCGACCCTCGGCCTGCAGGCGCCGCTCCAGCGCCTCGGCCACGCGCAGACTGTCCAGTGCCTGGAACTCACTGGCGAAGCGCGCCACCAGCCTGGCCTTGTTGCTCTGCAGATGGCCGATGACCGACCAGTGCAAATCAGTCAGATCCTGCATGGCCCCCCATTTGCCGAAGGCTTCCTGCACCTTGTTTTCACCCAGCACGCGGCAACCGGCCGCGTAGGCCAGGCGCAGGCTGGCCTCGGGCTTGGTCTTGCTCACTGGCAGCAGGCGGACCCCGGAAGGATCACGCCCAGCGCGGTGGCAGGCGGCATCCATGCGAGCCCGTACTGCTGCCAGGTTGTGTCGGAAGTCCTCGACGGAGGCTGCCTGGGGATAGTGGCCATGCTGGTCGTGACGGGTCAGTGTGTGGGACGGCTCAGGCATTTGCTCTCTCCCCGTTGATCGCGGGTTTGGCAGTCGGTGCCGCGATGGCCTGTCGCCCACGGTGCGGCCGTTGTCCGTTGAGCGCGGCATGGGCCACCAATCCAATTACCAGGCCCCAGAATGCGCCACCGATGCCCAGCAATGTGATGTTGGCCGCCGAAGCCAGGAAGGTGATCAGAGACGCTTCTCGCGTCTTCATGTCGGCCAAGGCGGTGGCCAGGCTACCGCCAATGGTACCCAGCAGCGCCAGGCCCGCCAGCGTCGTGATGAAGGTCGCCGGAAGGGCCATGAAGACAGCGGCCAGTGTCACGCCGAATACGCCCACGAGGATGTAGCACAGGCCTGCGGCGATGCCTGCAATCCAGCGCTTGGACGGATCTTCGTGCGCTTCCCGGCCCGTTGCGATGGCTGCCGTGATGGCAGCAACGTTGAAGGCGTGTGAGCCGAACGGCGCCATCAGCAGCGATCCCAGCCCGGTCAGCGTCACGATGGGATTGGCGCTGGTCTTGAACCCGTCGTTGCGAAGCACCAGCATGCCCGGCATGTACTGGCCGGTCAGCGTGATGAGGAACAGCGGCAGTGCGACGCCCAGCAAAGCACTGAGCGAGAACACCGGCATGGTGAAGACCGGCGCGGCGGGCTTCAACGCCAACCCCGACAGGTCTACCCGATCCTGCGTCAGCAGAAAGAGCAGGCCCAGCACCAGAATGCCAACGACGGCATAGCGCGCACTGAACCGCTTGAGCACCACATAGGTCACGATGAGCAAACCGGCCAACAACGGGTCGATGTTCATGCCGCCGAAAGCCTTGATACCAAATTGCAGCAAGATGCCTGCGAGCAAACCTGCCGCCACACCATGTGGAATCAGCCGGATCAGGCGCTCGAACCATCCCGATAGGCCTAGCACCACAAAAGCAGCGGCTGAAATCAGATACGCGCCCACCGCTTCGGCATAGGGAGTGGTCGCCAGCGCCGTCACCAGGAACGCTGCAGCCGGCGTGGACCACGCGGTAATGATCGGCTCGCGCGTCAGCCAGCTCAGGATGATTCCCGTGGCGCCCACGCCAATCGAAATCGACCACACCCACGATCCCGTCAACTCCGGGCTCAGGCCTGCCACCTTGGCCGCCTGGAACACCAAAATGAAAGTCCCGCCATAGTTGACGATGACCGAAATGAGACCCGCGACGATGGGATGGGTGAGATCAAGCAAACGGGAGGATGGGGAGGACGAGGCGGATGACATGGTTTGTATCGGGCTCTTGAGAGTGATCTATTGGGCTGAACCTGGTAAGGATTTATAGATCTTGAATGGCATACTGCGCCCCACCAATTTTTTGATGCGATACCGGCCAATTGTTCAAGCATGCACAACTCGAATCCGTAAAAGCCTGGGTCCTTGATCCGGCAAATGGGGCGTTGCCCTTGCACGCGCGCATTCAACGCGCGATTCGGCAACTGATACTCGACGGTGCACTCGATGTCGCCACACCGCTGCCTGCTTCCCGCGCCCTGGCGAAGTCGCTGGACGTGTCACGCGACACAGTGGAGTCGGCATACAGCCAGTTGCATGCTGAGGGTTTTATCGAGCGACGCGTGGGCAGCGGCAGCTTCGTTTCGGAGCGGGCTTTGCGTTTGCCTGGATGTGGCACGGCGCGGCGCCTTGGACCACAGCGGGTACCTCTGCAGCTGAGCCAGCGCGGTGCGGCCATGTACCGTGCTGGCGGGGTACGAGACTTTCTGACGCCTCGCCCGTTCGCTCCTGGCGTGCCGGAAACGCGCACTTTCCCACTGCCCACCTGGGAGCGGCTGGAGCGGCAGGTGTTGAAGGACTGGGGCACCACAGCACTGCTGCACAGCCCCCCGCAAGGACTGGAGCCGCTACGGCGCGCGATTGCCAATTACGTCAACCTCGAACGCGGCGCGCATGCGACCCCCGAGCGTGTGCTGGTGGTCACCAGTTCACAGCAAGCCTTGACCCTGTGCGCTACCGTGCTGCTGGATGCTGGCGATCGCATCTTCACCGAAGACCCCATGTACCACGGCGCGCGCAAGGCGTTCGACGCCGCGGGGCTGGAATGCGTGCCCGTCCCGCTGGATGCCGAGGGAATGCAGGTGGGGCACCTGCGCAAGGTGCGACAACCGGGCAAGGCGGTGTTTCTTACGCCTTCGCACCAGTTTCCAACCGGAGTCACGTTGGCACTGGACCGGAGGTTGGACGTCATCGAATGGGCCCAGCAGCACCATGCCTGGATCATCGAGGATGACTATGACAGCGAGTTCCATTACGCGGGCAAACCCACGGCCTGCGTACAGGGGCTGGACCCGCAGCAGCGAACGATCTACATCGGCACGTTCACCAAGTCGATGTTTCCGGGCTTGCGTATTGCCTTCATGGTGCTGCCGCCTGAGCTTGTGGCGCCGATGACCGCCGCACGCACCTTGCTGGATGGACACAGCGCGCCAATTGCGCAACTGACCCTGGCGCGCTTCATGGAGGGCGGGCATTTCGGGGCGCATGTGCGAACCATGCGTGCCGTCTATTGTGAGCGACGCGATGTCCTGGCGCAGCTCGTGCGCGAGCACCTGGCAGACTTCGTGGAACCAGAAGTGCCGGACGGCGGCATGCAAATGCCTTGTCGGCTCATTCGCGATATTCCCGAACTGGAAGTCGTGGGCGCAGCGCGGCGTGCCGGTATTGATTTGCTGGGGCTTACGCCATTGCATGCATCGGGCGCGTGCCGGCCCGGGTTCCTCATGGGCTTTGCCGCGTATGCGCCGAAGGAACTGGAGATCGCGGTGAAGAACCTTGCGGTTGTACTGCGTGCGCTAGACCGCTGAGTCTGCTCGTCCAGTCAATTAGCCGATGACAGGGCCACACTGTCGCGCGATCTCCCACGACACCCCGTCGCCGCGCAGCATCGCCGCGATCTGCTGCCCCAGTCGCTGCTCGATCACCGGCTTCCAAGGCACCAGGCAGAATCCCATCCCGTCATCGAGCATCGCGTAGCGCCCGCTGGCGAGCATGACACTGCGGCGGAAAATGCCCGCCACGCGCTGACCGTCCGTCACCAGGCGATGCTCGAGGCCCGTTTCGGCAGCAATGTCCTTGGCGGCCCGCGCCAGTTCCCGGTTGCGCAGTGTTGCCAGCAGGTTGCGTGCCAGGATCACGCGCTGGCCGCGCCGCTCGGCCAGTCCCCATTCGGACAGGAAGTCGGCGCGCAGCTGCAGCGCCTCCCTGACTTCGCAGCCAAAGCCCAAGTCCCCCAGCCCTTTGCCACCGCCGATCAACTGTTGGTCCAGCCAGGTGGCGCCAATCACGCGCGCCTGCCGCTCGATGGGCAGGTGCGATTTCAGCTCCACAGCCACGCCACCCAGGCGCTGCGCGTCGTACTGTCGTCCGCGTTCGGACAGGTCGTCGGGTACCTTCCACAGCCCCTCGGCCACACGCTCCACGATGCCGGCCCGGCGCAGAGCTTCCAGCCGACGTATATGGGCCGCCACCACCTCTTGCGGATCGCGGCCCGGCACGGCCTGCCCCTGCGCGACGGCGAGGTGATGGTCGGTGCGGTACAGGCCATCGCTCGCCAGCGCTCCGATGTTGCGGTCGGCCGCGCGCTCGTCGGCCGCGCCCTTCACTTCCACCACCGCGCCCGCTGGGTAGGTCGCCAACTCGTCGCGGGCATTGAGCGCGACATAGTGGGCCTTGCCGTCCACGCCGCCGATGACCAGATAGTCCCGGTCGCGCAACTCGTCGGCCAGTCCCTTTGCGGCCACGCGGCCGATGATCGTGCGGCCATCATCACCCGGCTCGAACACCGCCAGCTCGCGCGGCTGGCCGCTCATGGCGCGCTGCATGGTGCGGATGATGTCGCCGCGCTCGCCGAGAGTGCGCAAGGTCTTCTCAGCGTCGGCATGGACGGCCCAGGTGCCGGGTTTCATCTCGCCGGCAAGGCCCAGCAGCTCCAAGCGTTGTAGCCGGCCGATCAGCAGCAGGCGCTGGCGTTGCAGTCGGGGGTCGTTGAAGCGCTCAATCTGCACCCGGCCGTCATCGTCCAACTCACGCTTAAGCGTGCGATCCAAGCTCGTCCATCGTTCTTGCTCCATTTCGCGCTGCAAGGTCTGCTGGATTTCCAACTCCGTGCGCGGCCCGAGCCATTCGGTCTCCAGCTCCGCGGCCCGATGACGGAAGCCATCGGCAATGTAGTTGCCCGCGATGATGAGGTCTTTTCCGGTGTCGTCGCGCCCTCGCACGATCAGGTGCGTGTGCGGGTTGTCGGTGTTCCAGTGATCGATTGCCACCCATTCCAGTCGTGTGCCCAGGTCAGCCTCCATGCGGCCCATCAGGTGGCGGGTAAAGGTACGCAGATCATCCAGTTCCGCTCCATCCTCGGGGGAGACGATGAAGCGAAAGTGATGCCGGTCATCAGCACAGCGTTCCTTGAAGGCATCAAGGTCGGCTTCGTCGGTCTGCGGCCCGTAGGCTCGGCCTGGCTCGCCATCACGGCCCACGCCATCGCGCTCAATGTAGCGCAGGTGCTTGGCAAGCGATTGCGGGCTGGCCCGCTGCTGATTGACCAGCAAGGTCTTGATGGTCACGCGCCTAGATAGGGGCGTGAGCTTCGCGCCTGCGAACCGTGCCGCCGTATGGCCGCGCCCTAGCCGCGAGCCGGGCCGCTGGCCGGTTCTGGTGCCCTTGCCACTGTTACTGCCACTGCCACCAGGGCGGCGCACCGAGGACTTCCCGCTGCTGGCCTTGCCCGCCTGCTTGAGCACCTTGGAGACGAAGCCCTGACCACGGTTCTTCGGAGCGCTGGGCCGAATGGGAAAATCGTCGTCGTCGTCGTCGTCGTCGTCGTCGTCGTCGTCGTCGTCGTCGCGGCGGTCGGTCATGGCTGTGCTCTCTGCAAGCGCCAGCGCGTCCGGTCGTGCGAAGCAAGCGGACATGCCTGCATTGGCGCGGGCCTCGCGCCACAAGCAGCACGGCGGCGAAGCCGCGCCGTGCTGCGCCAACCCCACGTGCAGACTGGCGTTCGACGCGGCCCGGTGCCGTGTCCTTTTGTCTTGCCTTCCGCATTTTTCTCCCCCTGCCCCCCAGGTTCTCGCTCTCGGCAACTGCGTTCCGGTGGCGCTGCTTCACCTGCAGCAAGCGCCCGGGCGAACACGGCGATGGCCGAAGGCCAGCCGCGTTCGATGGAAGACGCCTGCACATGGGACGACTGCGCCGGAGACAGCGCGAAGTGCGGTGCCGGATACGCAGGATCGGCACGCGCACTGCACGCGCGACGACACGGCAACAGCAGCCGGAACGACACGCCCGATAGCACGATGACGCGCAGCGAGTCGGCGGCCATCACGGACACTTCTCCAGCCAGACCGGGCGCGCAACGCCAATCACGGCAGTGGCGCTGACCGGGCCGAAATATCGGCTGTCGAACGACGCCGGATTGGTGACGCTGAGCAGGAACAGTTCGTCAGGCCGCAGGCGGCGGCACTGCTGCCAGGATGGCAGCAGCCGGCCCCAGCGATCGGCAGGCAGCACGGCAGCCGAAGGTACGCCGTCGATGCGGACTCTGCCGTTAGCGATGCACACCTCTTGCGGTGCCACCGCGCCTACGCGCTTGAGCAACGGGATGCGCGTCGGCAGGTAGCCGCGCTGCGCAGCGAGCGCGGCAGCCTCGGCGTGCAGCGGAACCAGCACAATGCTGCCCGCAAACAACGGACTTGGCAGCGAGCTGGCGCGATGGTCGAGCGGATCGACGCGATACCAGCCGGCCGCCACGCTGTCGGATGGGTTGTAGGTCAGGCGCGGCAGCGGATGCACGAAAGACGCCCAGGCCAGCGCAGCGAGGCCGCAGGCGGAGAGGCCAGCCAGCACGAGGCGAGCGCGAAAGCGCGAGCGTGGCTGCGTGACAGCAGTGGAAACAGAAATTGTGGTCATGGCAGTGCGTTCCCGGCCAGCCAAGCGGTATGCCGCTCGGCGCTGTATTCGGGCGGCGGCAAGCGCGCCGCGAGCCGGTTGCCTAGCGTGCGCCAGTACGCGGGCGAGGCGGCTGCGGGCGCGATTCCCAGCGCCTCGAGGGCGTCGATGCACTCCAGCACGGAGCACCGATGGCTCGCCCTCGGCGTGCAGCAGCAGGCGCGCGCCCGGCTGCACGCCGGGGATGCGCTGCACGCCCTCCATCGGCATGCACGCCTGCATCACCATGAGCTGCCAGCGGAACGTGCCGTAGTCGTTGGCCTGCCAGCGGATGCGGCAAAGAAGAACCGCGTTCGGCGTGAACACCGCGCAGCGGCGCCAGCGGTCGAACCGGATGATGCGCGAGGGATCGCCAAAGCGCAGATAGAGGTCGAAGCGCTGGTCGATGTACGCGAGCGCAACGCGCGTCAGCGGCACGCCAACAGGCGGAATGGACGGCGGCGCCGATGCAGTCGAAGCGGGTGTGTTCATGAAGACTTCTCCGGGAATTCACGCTCCAGCAGCGCGCGCAGCAGATCGGCCAGCGTCACGCCTTGCGTGAAGGCCGATACCTTGATGCGCGCACGCATGCCAGGCGTGATTTCGAGGGTCAGGCGGGCTGTGTAGAGGTCGCCCTTTTGGATTTCATCGGAGCTGCCCTGGCGAATCCACGCCTCGGCGTGCGGACTCGCGGGCGGACGTGCGCCGATGCCGACGCGCTTTGTCGTGCGTTTGCTGGCGGGACCGCTCATGACGGCCACCGCAGCAGTTCATCGACCAGAGCGGTGATTTCGCGCGCGGCGGCGCTGTCCGGCGCCGTCTCGCGAGCAAGCCGTCCAGCAGCCACGCTGTCGGCGAAGACGATGCGCTGGCGCACTTCCGAGCGCAGCGCAGGAAGCGGTTGCTCGGCCAGCGCACCGCGTGCTTCGCGCCCGATCACGGTGGTGCTGACGCGCCGGTTGATGACGAAGGCCGCGCGCAGCGCAGGCCGGAATACCTGGGCTTCCCGGATCAGCGCCACCATCTCGGCACTGGCCCACAGGTCGTAGGGGCTGGGCTGCACGGGGATAAGCACCCGCTCGGCCGCCAGCAGCGCGGAGCGCGCCAAGGCGGCAATGCGGGGCGGCCCGTCGATGACTACGTGATCGGCCCGCCTGGCGAGTTCTGGCGCTTCCTGGTGCAGTGTTTCGCGTGCGAGGCCCACGGCGCTGAACAGCCGTGGCAAACTTTGCAGGCTGCGGCGCTGCGTCCAGTCCAACGCGGAGCCCTGCGGGTCGGCGTCCAGCAGGATGACCGACTGCCCACGCATCGTCAGTTCGCCAGCGATGTGGGTGGCGAGCGTGGTCTTGCCCACGCCGCCTTTCTGGTTGAGCAGAGCAACGATCATGGCCTGGCCCTCCCTGTTGGAGAATCCGGCTGTTGCTGCTGCGCATGGTGCCGCTCGGCGGTTGTCCACCGAGGCGCGTCGCTTCTACTAAAAGTTAGAGAATTTAAGTTAGGGAAGTTAGGAGAGGCTGAAACCCGCGCCAGCATTGGCTTTGCGGTCGATTTTTTTGCCTGATAGCACGAGGATTCGTTGCGTGATAGCACGATACCTCTGTTGCCTGATAGCACAAGTCCGTCCACAGGCTTTGTCGCTGTTATCCCCGTGCCGTTTGCGGCACGGGCCTGAACGTCAACAGCGGCGAGGCAATGCCCGAGACGTACTCGACGCCCAACTGGTAGCCCGGCAGGGCTTGCCGCACTACCAGCGCCCGCAGGTCGGCGGCGAAATCGTAGTACCGCGCCACGCTGCCCGATTTTCGGTACAGGTGCTGAAAGTCGAATTGCCAACCACCCGGCTGTCGCCCGCCGTGCTTGCGCACCAGCCGGTACAGCCATCGCTCGATCCCGCCCGTGAGCCGGAAATACGCTGGGTCGATGGTCAGCACCAGCGCGGCATCCATGACGCCCGCGTAAAACCAGTCCGGCAGGATCAGCTCCAGCCCCAAGGGCGTGCCCTTGGCATCGGCCAGTTCCTTCCATTCGTTGATCCATGAGAAGCGGTGCAACCGCCTTCCCGTGGTTTCGCGGATGGACGTGGCCACCGTGGTCGATTGCAGCCGGTCGAGCGCGGCCTTGAGGCGCTGGTAGTCGCGCAGCGACGTACCGCGCCCGATGAAGCGCAGGATCTCGTAGGGTGTGGCCTGCATCAGCCGCGACGGGCGCAAGCCCGCGTCGCGCGCTTCCACGATCTGACTGGCCGCCCAGATCAGCACGTCCGCATCCCAAATCGTGGCGATGCCGTGCTCCTGCGTGCCCTCCACTCGGATCGTTATGCCGCTGGCGCGGAAGTCGATCGGCGCGATGCGCCGCGACTTCGCCAGCGAGAAGAATGGAAAGGCCATCAAGTCCTGGCTGTCGCGCGGCGCCATGTCGCCCGGCAGGGCGCGGAACAGGTCGAGCTGTTCGCGCTCTGGCACGGGCCGCTGCCGGGACGGCAGCGCAGGGCTGGACATGGCGAAGGCCACCCGCGCGCAAGCGATCAGCGCGCACGGCTGTCCGCCGAATGCTGCTCGGCGTACTCGGGATCGGATGTGCTCTCGAAGCTGCGCTCGGCGGCCCAGGCATCGAGGTCGGCCACGGCGTACATGACGCGGCGGCCGAACTTGCGGAACTTGGGGCCCCCACCCAGCACGCGCTGCTTTTCCAGCGTGCGCGGCGACAGCCGC
Organism: Acidovorax radicis; assembly: GCF_020510705.1. Lineage (NCBI taxonomy): Bacteria > Pseudomonadati > Pseudomonadota > Betaproteobacteria > Burkholderiales > Comamonadaceae > Acidovorax > Acidovorax radicis. The sequence continues at coordinate 2,141,092 of NZ_CP075184.1, read as the reverse complement.
AAGTAGTCGGCGGCTTCGTCGTTTATCAGATAACACTGCGGCTGCGCGGCAGCTGCAGGGGTGGTTGCGGGAGCGGCGGCAAGCCACAAGGGAGCAGGACGCATGGTGAGAACCTCCATCGGTTGCAGGGCTCCGGCCACACAGCGCAACCGGATGGAGGCAGTCTCAGAAAACGAAGCCCTCCTGCTCAGGGTCGTTTTGGGTTCCCTTCAAAACGCCCCTTCTCAAACGGTGGCAGTTGTGCTAAGCGGCGATAGCCGCCGCGCATCAACGCATCGCCGCGCCGCGCCAGACGACGCACCTTGGAGCGCAGACCGCCATCGCTGTACCAGCCGGCTGCGGCATCCACGCCGAACAAACCTTTGGCAACCTCGCGCAAGGACGCGCCCGCCAGGGTTGCGTCGAGCGCCTGCAGGGTGTGCAGCTCCAATAGTGCGGCGGGCGGAGGCCTGGGCCGCGCCATCGGCCTAGGCGCGTCAGGCACATGCGTAACGGCGCGCCCACGATAGGCATGGGTTACGGCCATACCGTCCTCCAGTCCAGGCGCCAGCGCGAAGCGCAGGCAATGGCCGGGGCTGCGCGCGATCAGCGCCAGTCCCTTGCCGTCGTGCAGCAACTGCTTGTGGCCGGGGACGTGCCAGAAGGCGAAGGTGATGGCATCCGGCGGTGGATCTACATCCGGGTGGAGCTGCACCACGGTCTCATGGCCGGGCAGCCAAGCTGGATGTGCGTCACGCGCATCCAGGGTCGGATCTTCCAGCAGACGCAGGCCCCAGCGATGCGCAACATCGGGGTAGCGCGCACGGCGCAGCCAATCGACCCGATAGTCGGGATGGCGGCGCAGGTACTCCCAGGCCAGCGCCAGCGTGTCCAGGCACAGGACGTAGAGGTAGGCGGCGGTCGGATACCAGTGCGCGAGGTGGTGCGGCTCGGCTATGACGCAAGCTCCCGTAGAACCGCAGGACGGCCGTCATCGGTTTCACACGCAAACGTTACCGCATCGAACCAGTGTCCAATCGTGAATAAGCTGTTAGATTGGTAACTTGCGCGTCAAGACGAAAAGCAACCGATGGATTGCGTGAATCGTCTGAATGCGACGGTGGCGCGCGAGGAAATGCCGCCTCCTGCAATAGCCACCGTGCCCCATCGCACGGCTGTCGTCATGACCGTTTGCGTCAGGATGGCATCGGTTTGGTGCAACAGTGCGGACAAAGACCTCACTGGTCTGGAGCAAGACCGAAATAGTCTCAATGCGCCCGGCTTGGCCGTGGCGCGAACGGCTCAATCGAGGATGGAACCGTTCTCCTGGGCCAATCGCAGGTACTCCGACAACGGGCGAACCGCCCGGAAATACAGGTCCCGCATCACGGGCTGCTGGCCCGGCCCGACGATGGATGCGAGGTCGGACAACTTGACCTCACCCAATTCGGGCATGCTGATTCCCAGGTCGATCAGGCCATAGGCCGTATTGCCGTCGGCGGGGTCGAGCGCAACCAGCAACCAGATGGCGTGTGCGTCCGGGGTGAACAGCCGCACCACGGGCAGCGGGTCAACGGCCTGGCCAGTCGCGCGGGCCAGGCCGTGTTCCAACAACTGACTGCGCTCGTCCTCGGTGATGAGCCGATTCATGGGTACCTCCTCATTCGCACACATCCGCCGAAGCGTGAAAGCGTAAAGCCGTATTGGTGGATTCGAGGAAATGCGCAGATGCGGCTTTGCGCGTCTGCAGGAAGCCCCAAATACGGATTTCCGTAAAAACGTAGAGCCACAAAAAAGGATTGAATCGGTTGAATGAGTTAAAGATAACGTGGTTTTAATTGTGCTGCGAATGGACGCTTCTGTCCATGCAGAAGCGCCCCGTCCAGCGCGGCCGACCGGCCGGCTCCACCACCCATGACGCCGAGCTGGCTCACGCCTTCGGCGCTGCGGTGCGTGCGCTGCGGATGGAGCGCGGCATTGCGCAGGAATCGCTGGCGCACCAGGCCGGCATCGAGCGTTCCCACATGGGAAAGATCGAGCGCGGCGAACACATGCCCACGCTGGCGATCATCTTCAAGATCGCCGGCGCGCTCGAATGCAGCACGGCCGTGCTGATGAGCGAAGCTGAAAGCCAACTCGCAGCAGCGGCCCAGCCGTAGGCGCCGGCCCGGCCGATCCGGCGCCGCCGGTTCGGGGGTATGCAGGGGCGCCAAGCCTGCGCGGCGGGGATGTGCCTTGCGCCGATCCCCCGGAGGCAAGCGAAGCGCGCAGCGCCCAAGGCGCGAAGGCGTGAGGGATTGGAGCCGGATGGCCGTGACGGCGAAGTCGGCACGGGGCGCAGCTCGCAAAGCCCGGCGGTGCAAGGCACCGACACGCCCGGCCGATCTTGCAGCCGCAGACTCACACACACGATGGCGACTCGACTTGGCTCAGGCCCCTGGGACGGCGCTGCCTCCATGCAGTGCCGCGAAGGCAGCACTGCGCCCCGCCGTGTGGGCGGAGCGCTGGTGGCCGTCAGGCAGCCTGGGGCTTGCTGCGCGACCAGATCAGGTCGTGCGTGCCGTTCTCGCCCTCGATCAGGCGGGCATAGACCGTGGCCGGGAACGAAGGATCGTCAAGGGTCACAGAGATGTACTCCCGCCCGGCCTCGCTGGTCTTCTTCCACGCCGCACCGATGTCGTGGCTGGCGGCCTGCAGGCGGAAGTCCGGGGCCTTCTCGTTGTCCCCCTTGTCGTTGGGCACCAGCTTGACCTTGACGTTGAGCGTCAGGGTGCGCAGCGTGCCGGTGAAGCTGTCTTTGTCTGCGGTGAAGCTGCCGATGTTGGCCATGATGAAACTCCTTTTGGTGGAACAAGGTTCGCGCCCATCGCGTCCTTGTTGTGATCCGGCCGGCGGGGGACGGGCGGGCTGCACCGCTTGCGGTCGCAACACAGTGGAGAGCCGGGAGGCGAAAAGAATTTGGCCCGCGAGGAATGCGCGCAGCGCAGGGGAAATTGTTTTCGCCGGACGGTTGCAGCCATGAAGCCCGAGGCGCAGCCGCGCCCCCGCCAGGATTCACAACAACACAAGGACGCCTTGGGCCGAACCGCTTCGAAAGGAGACAGGGCCGACTCTGCATCCCCGCACGAAGGCTGCACCGGCTCGCTCCCAGACGCGGGCCAGGTCAACACCCCAACGACGGGCGAGAACGCCTCGCCGCACCTTGCGGCGCCAGTCTTGAGGCGTGGCGTGGAAGCTCCATAGCGATGCCGGGCGGGATGTCCGTGAACCGTCCTTCGTGACGTGATGGGCGAGAACCGCCAGCGTTGAGGACGGCAAGCATTTGCACAACCTGTCGCAGCAAGTTCCAGGGTGTTCGCCAGCCCCGTCCATTGCGACGAGGCGCTGACCGGGCCGATCCGGCTGTCGGGCTCTAAAATTGATGAGACGTTCCAAAATTAGGTGAGACGGCAATCCCTCTCCCACGTCCATTCAGCGATCTTGGCTCAGAGTGTTGATTTCCACGCAAACCTAACCCGGGTTAGTGGCTCACTTCAGCGTGGAAATCAACTGCCTTCGAGAACGGTTTTCTCCGGATGTGGCGGTGAAGGCCGTAGGGGGCACACCCAAAATCAGTGACCCGATAGACGTTCCCCAGCCACTCGTCAGCTATAGCGAGAGGCGGAATGTCATGCTTGGCTGCGGGTTCATGCCAGCGTGGCGTTTTTTGGCCTGACTGAACCGCCCCGGGTTTGAACTGACCCCCAGAAGTTGGACAAACTTCAAGGGGTCAGTTCAAACCCGGGGTGATTCAGAACATTACTCCTGAACAAGGCAGCAAAGGTCGCCAGCGTAGAGATTCCTAGCTGCATGCATGAGGCTACCGCATTTCCTTTGAATTCGTCGCTGTGCAAGCGTCGATGGCCAATGGATCAACGCCAATCTACTGCGCCGCTGAATGCAAGCCACCGAGATGCGCCCCGGTAGCGCCTTGCCAGTTGCGCGGCCGACGCCCAGCAGCCATGAGGCGGATACACCTGCCGCGTTCGTGCCGTTGCAACTGCCAGCCAAAACTGCGGGCCCCGACATCCGCATCCAATTGCGTCGCGTCACGACCTCGATCTCCATGTCCTAGCCCAACGATGCCGCCAGCGAATGTGCGTGCGACCTGAATGCGCGAACTACTTCGATGATGCGCATCGATGCCATTTGGCTCGCAGTAGATCCCGCGGACATGCGTGCTGGCGCCGACCGCCTGATCGCCAGCGAGGTGCAAGTCTTCGGTGCAGCCCAGGCACATCACGGCTACCTCTTTGCCAATGTACGCGGATCAAGCTGCTGGCGCATGAGGGCTTTGGCGTGTGGTGCGCAACGCGCCGCCTGAGCCAAGGACGCTTCGTGTGGCCCGGCGGTGGAGTGCCGCTGCAGCAATCCACGCTCACACAGGCCCAGTTCGATGCCCTCATCGGGGGCCTGCCGTGGCAGCGGCTCGCTCAAGTGCAGGCCATCAAGCGCGTGTGAAGGAAGGCTCCGTGCGAGCCGGTGAGGATCGCGCGCACAAGGCAATTCGAGAATGCCCCGATGACAGCCATCGCCAAGCTTCAGACATTGGTGCATGCTAGATGTGAATGCGCTCAAAGCTCAAGACCTCTAAGGTGCAACCATGAACTCGACCAACTGTGCCAGGAGCTGGGCATAAATACCGCCTGACCAAGGCCAGGACGCCCCAGAACCAACGGCATGGTGGAGCGGTTCAACGGCCGCATCGCGCACGTCCTGAAGACCCACCGATTCAACAGCCGAGAGGACATGGAGAAGACCTTGCAGCGCTATGTGGCCCTGTACAACCACCAGGTGCCGCAGTCAGCGCTGGGCAGCAAGACGCCTATGCAGGCCATGAAAGAGTGGTATCAGGAGCACCCGGATCTGTTCCACAAGCGGCCATATGATCGTCCGGGATGCGGCAGCTAGGCGCAGGGCGTCAATGCAGATTACTTGAGCAAGTCCCACATCTCACCACTGAGCAGTGCTCGGCCACCGAACAGGCCAGGTCAGCGACACGCTGACTAAAAAGAGTCAAAGGCATACCAAGTGATATTGGCACCGGACCCCGGAGCACGCGCAACAGCGCCTGAGGCAGATGAACTCAAAGGCAGGAAAGCTGATTTTTGAAACCCAATTTGCGCTCGCTGCACAAGCGTGGTTGACGAAAAGTTGTCTTGAAACAACTCTGCGTACAGATTCAGCCAATCTCCGGTCACTGGAGTAATTGTGATTCTGACCCAATAGTGATTACCCGGCACAAAGCTCCAATTTGCGGGGAGCGGCTCAACGTACGCGCCCTCTGCCGAATAACTACTCCCAAGACAAACGTTTATTGGATTGGCATTAACAGCCGAACCACACAAATTATTTGTGCTCCAGACATGAGCGCTTCCGGATGCCGATACCGTTGGGTTAAACCAAAGTTCTAGATTAAGTCCGTTTGCGGCGACCAACGCGCCAGCACCATATGTCCATACAGCGGACTTAAAGCCTGGAGGTGCAGAATTCAAAAATGCTGGATTGTAGCCTTGCACGTAAGCAACAACTGCATGATCGCTCATTGAATTGGTGGGGGCCCATGTAAAACGGCTTTGGAGTTTGATGGGTGCCATTCCTGGAGTCGGAATTGTTTTTATAAATCCGTCCGGATAATTTAAATCAAATCCTCCCGTCCCCCCTACTGCATACAGAACCCCATTAGAAGATGCTGCCGATGCACTTATGCTAGCCATTAAAACAGCGAATACTGCAAGTATATTTCTCAACGACATTGAAAACTCCCAATTAAAACCTAGGTGTTGTGATATTAACCTAGGCTACTGTGCAGCATACTCCATTCGGCAATCAACCCAGTGTACTTACAGCAGATATCGTAGTGCTCCGTGCGTATCTTCGAATATGCCCTACCTGACTCATTGGCGCCCGTGGTTCGAAGTATTTTAGATCTCACCGACGCCTCGATTAGCGCCACCGCTCAGGATGAAACATCAGCTGCGTACCGCAGAACCAGAACAAAAGTTTTCCAGCTTGGACAGCAAGTCTTCCCGAATAGGCCCTGATTGCTTCATTTTTATCTCCGCCCCGCATCGCCTATGTGACCCGCTATACCCGGTGCTACAGGAATTGCCGCCAGGATGGCATCGACCACAACCCCCACACCACCCGGAACCCCACAGCTTTAGCAATTGGCAGGGGTTGTCGGTGGATTTTTGTTTTATTGCTCCGGCCCCCTGAAGTTTGAACAAATTCGATCATTTGCCATCGAGGCAATGCCGAAAAACTTATGACTTCACGGGGCCGGATCTATAGTTAAAAGAATAATTGGCCGTCGGACATCATTCTTACTGCGTAAGATGCTATGAATTTTGCAGTAAAATCCACTCCACTTTGTCATCAACCGTTGGTGATTCCATTTTTGCGAGAATTGTGCAGGTACGTACCGGGGGCCGAAGGCTGGGGTCGGGCCGTGGTGCGGTCGCGATCGCTTTCTCCGTGTCCATCTTTGTCTGGGCCCAAGTTTGCAAACACTGCCGCAGGCGACTCTGAGACAAACTCAGTAAACGCTTTGTCAAATGGGATAGGATTGGTTATGTAAGGCGATTCAGCTATGGAGTGCCGAGCATTTTTTCTAAAATGTTTTGTACGTCAACGGTGAATTTTGCGTAGGCAGTTCTATCTCCGCCTCTTTCTGCAACCCGATCAGATTGCCATCCGAGGAAGCTAGGTAAATACCAAAGTAGTGCCACTAACCGTTTCGGCATTAAATCGTCCATACCGATATCTATGGCGTCCAATATTTGGAGGATTTTTTGAGCTTGTTTTGCATCGTAATCTCCATTTCGGATTCGATCAAAGAAGCCGTCCGTATCCCACTCAGAATCCAGTTGCTCAATGATTCCACTGTAATCCATCACTTGATCCGATCTATTGCGTTCGGGGAAATAAAGTCTCGAATCAGCACCTCTTGATCTCGACGTGCCCAATTTGACATCCGCCCGCCATTCGCGAAGCCATCGGAAACGTCGAGAACCTCAGATCCGACCTTGTTCAGGTCAATCCGAACTACGCCGTTCTGTCCATACTTTTCAAGGGCGGTGTCTAAATCCTTAGTAGTCGAAATCCATTGCGTATCGCGTTTACCTGCGACGTGGCTGATCGTACTATTGCCGACACCAGGCGCTCGCGCAGCAAGCCCTTGTGCGGTGTCTTCGCCCTTGGCAAGTCCTCTGTAGACAAAGTTTGCTTCCTTTGAAGCCACTTTGGCTGCCATAGCTTCCGTCCCAGCAATCCCCGGCCCAGCGGCGCCCGCTGCCATCATTGCTCCTACTTCGACAACCGCTACCGTGGCTGCTTGCCGAGCACCCAGCCAAGTTACCACTTCAAATGCGGCCCACAAGATTGGATGCCGACCATCCGGATCAACGTACCGGTTGGGATTGTTATTCCCATACGCATACCGGTTAAAGCTATGCAGGTTCCCTTCCTGAAAGTCCACCGGGTCCACGCACATTCGGACAGTGTGGGGATGGATTCCACCCCGACTGGGCCTGCTTTCATGGCCACGGGACGGGTACGGGGGCCTGCCACGCGGGCATTCATCGCCGGGCTGGAATTGCCCTGCTCTTCACCCGGAACTACAGGTCACGGGAAGCTCAAGTAGCGCATGGACGCTACCCGCAAGTCCGTGGCTTGAGCGAACCCCAGACGAACAAAGGGCCGGTGTCAGCGGCCCTTTGTTCTTTAGCTGCCCAGCAGCTTTGTTAGTTTTATCTCCACTGACCCATACCCGCAAACACTTGCCTCTTCCAAAGCGCTAGCGTAATTCGAAAACAGATCTTCTTGCTCAATCTGGCTGGGATCAGTGTCTGAGTAACGGATCAGCCATGCGCGCTTGGACAAGGGATCTCGCCTAAAAAAGGAAGGCATCGGCCAATCTTCCCGCACCCAATGCGCAACACCAATGACTGGCCATTCGCCATTCACCAGACCCAAGTCACCCATGCGAAGACACTTAACCGCGTCCTCCGCTCGCAGATTTTCAACCTCAGACAAAACAGGAACAGCATCACGTTTTGGCCCGAACAAATACGCTAGAATGATTCGCCCCTCTGGGGCCATCCTGGCCACTACGCCAATGGCGTACCCCCCTTCACGTAGCGGCAGCGCAAACCATGAGCCTTCGCGATAAGGAAGTGCTTTCATCAGTTGATCCCCAAAAAGTCTCGCGCCGCATCCATATAGGTTTGCAACCTAGGATTTCTAGGACTGATCGGACGGATTGCGTTCAATGGCGGGTTGTACTGGTCATGCAGCATCTGCTCAAGACCCCGCTGCTCGGCTCGGACATCGGTGCGATGCACAGCACTAAAGTCCAAGTCCTTCAAAGCCGGATCGCGCGCATGCTCAAGCTCTCTCCTTGCCAAATCTTTGGTTCGGCCGGTACGCATCACGATACCTTCAGCGTCCTTGAGCAAATAGGTTCCACCCTTTGCAGCAACCTCTCCGCCCTCTCGAATGGCTTTAATTCCCAGGCCCGCGATACCCGGCGCCACAGGTATCGCCGCAAGGATGGCATCGGCCACTACCCCTACGCCATCCACTGCAGCCGCACTATAGCTTCCGGCACTGACGTTCTTGCGAAAACTGTCAATGCCAATTGCTAGGCTCAATGCCTCGAAGGCGATTTCGGCATAGCTCCCATCCGGATCTTTGTACTTGACCGGATTGTTATTCCCATACGCATACCGGTTAAAGCTATGCAGGTTCCCTTCCTGGAAGTCCACCGGGTCCACGCCCATGAACCGACCCACCACCGGGTCGTAGTACCGCGCCCCGAAGTATTGCAAGCCCGTGTTCGCATCCTGCTCTTTGCCATGGAACCACTGCGTCTGTTGCCCACTGCCCGCTTGCTGTACCGCGCGCTCACCGTATGCTCGGTAGCTCTCCTTCCACACCACCGCGCCAGTGGCATCAGTGGCCGCCAACGGACTTCCACTCACGTCCGTGTGCAGGTACGTGATGACGTCCGGGGTTGTGGCATTCGCAGGTGACCCTGTCGCCATCAGTGCGCCACCGAGCACCAGAGCGAGCACTCCCGGCAGCAAATGCTTACCGCCGCGCTTGCCCGTCTGGCGCAGGCCGAAGACGCCCAACAGGGCTGCCAACAGCAACACACCCCATTCGGACAGCGTGGGGATCGCTTCCACACCGCCGGGGCCCGCTTTCAGAGCCACGGGGGCCGGGGCTGCCATGCGGGCATTGATCGCTTGATTTGAATTGCCCTGCTCTTGATCCGCGATCTGCAGGTCGGGTGCAGCCGCTTGGGCTGTTTTGCTCAATTGGTCCGCTTCAGCCGCCGCTACTTTCAGTGTGGTCTTTTGCGGCACTTCAGCCTGGGCGAGCTGCACGGGACTTGTACCTGCTGGAGCGCAGATGCTGCCACTCGTTCGGGCCTGCTCCTTGCTCATGGCAACGCCTTGGCATGCGCTTGCCACCATGACTGCAGCCCGGGGGCTTTGAGCGCTTGCGCCCAAGCCCTGTGCAGTCGGGCGCCGCGCGCTCGGACTCTGCTGGGTGGATGTTGTCAGCGGTACGGTCCTGCGCTCGGCGACCCGGGGCCGAAGGCTAGGGTCGGGCCGTGGTGCGGCCGCGATGGCTTTCTCCGTGTCCATCTTTGTCTGGGCCCATACAGTGCCTGCCAACGAGGCGAGTGCCACGACGAGCGCGACCTGAATGCCTTGCTTTGCAATCGTTGTATTGTTCATTGCACACCTTCCTCTCAGTTCAGATCGATGCGGCGCTCGGCCACTTGGCGGCGGCCCAGGTAGACGTGCTCTTTGCGCTCTACGCCGGGCTTGAGGGTTTGCAGCAACAGGCCCTGCTGGCTATGCAGATACTGCGTGGTGTTGATTCCATCGCTCGTTTGCACGCGCATGTTGTCGCTGTCGTAGCTGTGCTGGGTGGGGGTGGTCGCGCTGCAAGAAATGCAGCGCAGGTTGTTGGCGCGGTCGTGGCCAAAGGTCCAGCTGCCATCGGCCCGCACGTTACCGGCAGAGTCGTATTGGTACGCACGGCTCACCCCGCCTGTGACTCCATCGAGGAGACCGGTGGAGGCTCCATAGGCATAGGTGTTCAACGCGTTGGGCGTGAGCAGGTAGGTAAGGTTGCCGGTGGCGTCGTAGTAATACTCGCGGGAGCCGTCCACGCTGGCTTCGACGATCAGGCGGTCGAGCTTGTCGTATTGAAAGGCGCGAGCGTAGATCCCATCGGCATATTCGTTGACTTGCGTGAGGTTACCCACTTGGTCGTATCCGTACATGCTGTCGATAAAGCTGGTCGAACCTTTGCTCAATTCAAGGCTTGAGGGCCACTGTCGATCGTTGATGCCCATCGCGGAAACCACGCCGTTGGCATACTGGATCTCGCTGGGCATGCCATTGGGGTGGTAGTTCACCTGGGTCACGTAGGGGGTCACCGCACGTGCGCGCCCGAAAGCATCCGGGTTGTAATTCACCAGATTGCCCGAGGGGTAGGTGATGCGCGACAAGGCCTCGTTGGCGTTGTAGCTGTAGCCCAGGGTCTGCGTAGTGCCCCCAACGGTGAGCGTTTCCTGCGTCAACTTGTCGCCGTCGTCGTAGCCGAAGCTGCGTGCGATAGTCCCGCTGACAGTGGTGACAGGTAGGTCGTTGCCGTTGTACGTGCGGCTCACGCTGGCCGCATTGGGAACGTTCGGATCTTCGGAGGGTGGATAGGTGATGTCTGTGACCCGGTTGCGGGCGTCATAGGTGTAGGTGATCGCTGGCGCTGCACCGATGGCCTTGCTGGTCATGTTGCCGATGGCGTCGCGGCCGAAGGTGGTCGTACCGGTTTCCGGATCAGTGCGTGCGACCAGGAAGTAGCGGCTGTCATAGTCGTAGGTGCGCGTCTTGCCATCCATGGTCACAGTCTTTGGCTGGCCCAGCAGGTCCCGCGTGATGTCCACGCTGGCATCGATATAGAGCTGGTTGTTGGCGACCTCCCCCGCGATGGTGTTGACGGTGTGCCGCTCGGCTGGGCTGCCGAAGGCCCGGAAAGACTCGATGGAAGCGCGGTTGGCCGTGTCTTGCCGCGTCACTTGCAAGCCGCTGTAGGAGGCGTACTCGATGCTATTGGCGCTATTTGTGCCTGCCGGGTTCCCATGCAGGGTTGTGATGACGCGGCCCAGCATGTCGTATTGATAGCCCGTTCCCTTGGTGCTGTTGGGGTAGGACTGGAACAGGCGTTGGCCCAGCATGTCGTAGCGGAAGTCCACACCGATCGGCGTTTCCCCCGGCGCGCTGACTTCGCGGCGCACCACGCGCCCCATGCCATCCATCGTGGTTAGATCAGCCATACTGCCCCGTTGAACCTTGCGCGAGGTGGCGCCCCAGGTAATGGCAATGGGATTGCCTTCTGGTCGGGTGATGGCGGTCACGCGGTTGAGGCTGTCGTAGGCGTAGGTGGACGTCTTTCCCCGACCATTGGTTGCGGAAGTGATGTTGCCAGCACCATCCACGCTGCGCGTGAGAATCACGCTTCCCGGCTGAACCTCCGAGCGCGCTGTGCCGCGATGGTAGTCGCCGAAGCTTGTGACTTGCCCCTTGGCATTCGTGTGGGTTTGCAGGTCGCCAGTGCTGTGATAGGTAAACATTGCGGGCACGCCAGCTACCGACTGCGACAACATGTTCCCATTGGAATCGAATTGACGGGTGGTTGCATGCGTCTGTCCATCAACCGCGACGGTTTCACTCGCCACCTGGCGCAGCCGCCATTTGGTGGTGTCGATGTTGTAGGTCCGGTCTGTTTGCCGGGTATAGGTGCGGTCGTCGTTGTTGGTGCCCATCTCTACGATGGTGGATGGATTGCCCCAGTTGTCGTAGTCATATTTTGCGACCTCGTAGGTCTCGCCAGCGCGCATCGTGACGTAGTAGTTGACTACGCTCGCGTCAGGGTAGTAGTAAGCGTTAGTGAACATGTTTGCGACAACGTCCTGTTGGGACGATATCTGAATGTGCTCGTAACCCAGCAAGGTGTATTCGAAGTCAGACACAGTGCCGATGAACAGGCCTACGCGTGTAGCGGCCTGAGGCACAGATTGAATGCCGAAATGGAAGTGCTCTTTAAGGTTTCCATTCGGATCGGTGACAGAGGTCACATTCACTTGGCTGCGATCAGGCGGCGGGACACTGTATTGGTAATTGATCCAGGTCCCGTCGACGGTGGAGGGCAAAGGGTTGGTCGCCACCTCATAGGCCCATGTCCAGGTACCGGTCTGCAAGCCTGCGGTGTTGGTGCCTGCAGTTTTACTGGCGACAACCGTGCTGCTGCCGTATCGCGGCGTGCCCGCTTTGAAATCGACGTGGCTATAGGCGTAATCGATACTGCCTGCGCTGGGGTACTCGATGCGAGACATGGACCCAATGCCGGGGGACGCCTGATGGTAGGAATATTTCCATGAGAGGCCATCTGGACGATCTACTTTGTCCAGGTACACATGCCCACCAGGCCCGCTGGAGACTGTGTATTGCCATGTGCGGGTAGGTGAGCTGGTCGTGTCAGTCACGGATGCCAAGGTCGACCCGCTATAGCTGAATGCCACCGACCGACCATCACTTGCAGTGATCTGGCTCATGGCCAAGACGCCGTACGGAAGGAACTGGTAGGTGATATTGAACCAGTTGCCATTGCGGTCAGTGATCTTGCTCGGGTAGTAGGCTTTTTGCTTGCTGCTAGGCGCTCCGAACATGTGTCCGATGGTGGTCATCTCGTACGTCGTACCGTTGGGCGATTGCACGTGCAAGTAACCCGCCACGCACTTGGCACGCCAGAAGTCCTTGGTGAGCCACGTCAGCGTGGGTGAATCGTCTTCATACAGAATCTGCCGACTTCCATCGGGCAGTTCCAGCACGGGATTGGCGGACGCCGAAGCCCACGATGCGGTACAAATACCTTTGTTAGCACCGCGAATCACGCGCCCCATGTGCATGGTCCAGCCCAGGCCTGCAGGACTGTATTCATAGTCGCTCCACAGCGCGAGCGTCACCAGGGGGTCGTCGATGCTGTTGTAGCTGCGCTGGACGACAAGATCCATGCCGCCGTTACCAGGGATGACCAGATCCGTGAAGGTGTACTGCAGTTTGCCGGTGAAGTTGTTGATCAGTTCATTGACGGACTGCGTCTCGGCTGAATTGGTGCGAGGCTGGCCTTTTTGCTGAAAGTAATCTGGAATGCTAGGCAAGCTCGACTCGTCAACTCCTTGCGCAGTGGCAACAGCAGGACTGCCTAGACCTAGTGCGCTGATGACGAGGATTGCAAACAGGCCTCCAAGAAAGCGCCCACTCCAGGCAAAGGTTCTTTGTGGGTTGCCCCCTCGCGCGGATGTCTTCAAACGGTACGACATACTCTCTCCCGTGCAAACAAAATTATTAAATATTCAGCCGTCGAAATGTTGGCAAATGCCAATTAATCGGCACAAGCATCTGATCCAGCGAGAGGCAGATGAACGGATGAACCCTGAATTCAATCAGCTGGATAATTTATAAAAACAAACCACCAATATTTGGTAGTTCATTGATATTTCCCGATCAGAAATTCGTTGTCAGGTGGCGCCGGATCGGCGCTTTTGGCTTTATGTATTTCGCAGCGTAATTCCCCCCCAATTACGCCGATATTTATTGAAGGCACTTCTGCCAATATTTGTTTCGCAACTCTATTTAATGGGATTTAGAGACGCCTGCCACCTACCAGTGTTGGTGGGTATTGGCCCTATCGATCTCGTGGAGAACGTCGATTAGCCCGTTGCGAGTCACCGTTGATGCTGACTTCTTCAACTCGACAGCGGACCTTGCACTTCAATCCAGCATCCAAAGAGCATCTGACCATCTACCACCACAGGTGGCGCGGCGCGGTGTGCTGCGATGCCCAGGCGCCGCAGCAGTCGTTCAACACCGAGCGGCGATACCGTGATCAGGCGGCTGGCGCCGTGCGATAGCGCAACCCGCAGCACCTCGCGCAGCAAGCCGGCAGCAACCGGCGAAGAAAACTGGCTCATTGGATGGGTGCTCGCCTGGTCAAAATCCATGGCCGCAAATCGTGAGAGTTCCCAAACGTCGGAGCTGCGAGGAGGCAGGGCATCACCCATCAGCTGAGGGAACACCTCTCCGAGCAGATAAGGTTTATCAGTGGGCAAAAGACGGGCTGTCCCTACCAAGCGACCATCTTCTTCACGCGCCGCCAAATAGATGGTGTCGGGCCGGTCGAACTGGTCGAGCTCCAAGTTTTCACGCGTCGGCAGATTCCACCCAAGGGTTTCGATGAATACCTTGTGCCGGTAACGCGCAATGCCCTCGAACAAATCAAAGGGCAATGACTTAGCAGTTCCACGAATAATTTGCAAATTGGCCTCCAGCAATGACAGACGGTCAGTCATTGCACCGCCGCAGAGGTCATCGCGGTACTACCAAATGCTGGAGGAGACTACAACGTACAAAGGGCCAGAGCCCGTCTTGTGTCAACGCGCCAAGGCAAGGCGTCGACCACCGTACCTAGTAGTTCAAGACTGCGCTCCCAGCCGTAGTCGGAACCCTGGGCGTCAATCAGCATTACGTTGCTGCGAGGCGACCCGACGCGCACCAGCCCTACCAAACCTTGCTCCCACGACAGGCGCCAGTCCCACCCGAGGCTTACGCGGGGCGCTGTGCTGCTGGCCCATTCGCTGAAGCCGCAGATGGTCGTGGGCGTGCCACACCGCGCAGACTCCTGTTGGTCATGTTCCAGCCCGGAAAGCATGTGCTCCAAGTGAGCACAAAGTATGGCGTCCAGAGACAGCCGCACAAAGCCGTCAGTGCTGGTCTCTGGGAGCGATGCAGGCCCCAAGCAGCTTTCATTGCGCGTCATGTGACAACTATCGTTCATACGTGGCAAGCCGCGCACTGCAAAAATAGCGCCTTGCAGTCTCAAGATACATAGTGGCCGTTCAAACCGTCCCAGAATCAGGACAGCAACCCCAACGCGAGAGCACGGATCGCGGCGGTGGCTTTGTTAGGGGTGTTCATCTTGGTGATCACGTTCTTGATGTGGAAGTTCACCGTGTCAATGCTGATCGACAGAATGTCGCCAATCTCGCTGGCAGTCTTGCCATCGGCAGTCCACTTGAGCACCTCGGTCTCCCGGCTGGTCAGCTCAATGGCGTTGTCCCCGTATAGCTTGGGCTTGATGAGGCGGCCCAGCGCCATGTGGGCAATGCTGACCAGCCAGCACATCTTCATCTGGTTGCCTGCCAACTCCCTCGCCGTGATTGCCTCACACGAACGCGACAGAGTGAGCATGCTTGTCACGCCGAAAACGTCGAGGTTCGACTGGCACCAGCCGTGGCGCAGCCCCACCGATTGGGCTTCTGACCACAATTGCTGAGCTGATCCAAAAACCTGATCGCTCCAAACAAGTGGGGCTTGGCTAGTGCGACCGTGAAGCACGGTGGGGTCGATACGGACATAGCCCGCATCGTGGTAACGCTCCTGCCATTCCTGAGAATAGTTGTTGAGCAACATGAACTTGGGATTGGTCACTGGCAGCGGTATGCGCATCCCAAACGCGCATTGTTCGAAGCCCAGCGCATGGGCCGCCGCCGCGATCCGAGCGAATACTTCGGCCTCGCCGCTATTAGGATCGATGGCCGACATGAGATCTGCAGCCCAAGTATGCATGCTCTTCCCTCGTCTATATCCCCTCCTGCAAGCCCGAGGGCGACCCGCTTGTAGCCGTCCGACGAAAATACGGAATGAGTATTGTTTATTGACATAAACGTAACGCGGCAGCAACTTAGAGATGCCAGACAGCTTTAGTGTGGCTGCTCAATTGCTGGTTGTAAACGGGTTCAGCAAATTTCGTACATTCAAATTCTGTTGCTGCAGACCGAAAACTGCCGTCTGGGACAGCTCCGCTGCGCATTTCTCATCAGGATAAATACCACCCCTTCCCGGCTTGCGGTGGCTTGCTCCCTATGCCGAGGGGGCCAGTTGCTGGGTTCACGGGACCAGTCAGTGCAGGGAATGTCTGCACTATGTCATTGTGTTTTCAGGAGATGTTGTGACGCCACTCGATCGAACGCCGGGGGGAAAAATGTTGCGTAATTTGTTACAAACCTATGATTTAGCGCTTCCGCGATTTATCACTCACCACATATTTCACATCAATGAAGACTCATCTTCGGCAGTGGCTCATCGCAGTCGGCATCTTCTTTTTTGCAGGCGGTAGGAGCCTTGCCATGCGGACGATGTTCTTTGCTCATCAGATATTGCCCCTGTATAACTTCACTTTAATGGCACTCGTCGTATATGGGGGCAATGAAAGAAGGTATCGCGCGGTACAGCGATGCCTTCAACGCCGCCGCCTGAGCGTCAGCGAGGGCGGTGGCGTTCTGATCGAGCTTTGGGGCCGGGCGCGGCCACTGCCGCGCCCGGATTTTTGCGTTCACCGCGCCCAGGGCGGAACGGGCTGGGCGCGATGCTGATGATGGTTATTCCTTCGCCTCGATGACCCACCACACGGCATGCGCCAAGGCGCGGCCCGTGATGGGATGAATGTCGGTGAGGTCGGCGCGGGCCGTCCAGCCCGAGGGCGGGCGGTAGCCGCGCACGTCGCCATCGCCGTGCCAGCGGCGAGCGCGTACCGTGCCGGGGGAGTAGATCGCCACCATGCGCGGTCGGCTGGTGGTAGTGCGGGTCATGGGGTTGCTCCTGACAGCGAAGCGCCCCGGTCGAGGCCGGGGCGCGTGCCTTCAGCGCGGGTCAAGCGGCCAACACTTCAGCGGGTTCATCCGCCTCGGTGGCGACTTCCTCCGCACCGTTCTGCGGGTTTGCCTCCGGCGCGTCTGCCGTCTTGAAGATGGCAGGCATCCAGCCCGTGCCGCCCACCAACCGCTCGGCTTCGCTGGCAATGTCGGCCTTCTTGAGCTTCGCCAGCCGATTGACGCTCTCGGGCGCAAATTCGCCCACGGCTTGCAGAACCCCCGCCTTCGGAACGTGCTTGAAATACCCCTCGGCGGTGGGCTGCCACCACGCGGCCATATCGAGGCCCACGGCCTGCGCCAGTTCTTCACCCGGCTGCTGCGCCGTGGCGCGCGGCGTCAACACGTCCACAGCCCCCGCCACGCATACGGCCAACAGCTTGACCAGCTCGCCTTGCTCCATCGCCAGCAGCGCGGCGAACAGTTCGGCTCTGTCCTCGGGCAGCTTGCCGCCCCAGGCTTCTTGCAGTTCGTGCAGAGCCACGGAGGCGGGTGAATCGGGCCAGTCCGGGGCCATGCCTTCCAGCCGGTCTTGCACCGTCAGGCGCACGCCCAACGGTAGATCGTGGCCGTAGTGGCGGCCCTGCAAGACGGTCTGCACCATGCCATGCACCAGCGCAGCCAGCGCCACTTGCGGATGCCGCGCGACTTCGATTTGCAGCGCGGCGGTGCGATGGGCGCTCAGCCGCTGGGCTAGCCGGTCGGAAATCGCTGCGGCCTTGGGCTGCTCGTCTTCCTCGCCTTCGTCATCGCTCGTGGCATCCGGGTCGCTGAAGCCTTGGCGCAGCTTTTCGAGCGTGCGCAGTGCCTTGGCCTCAGCCTCGCGCAGCAGCCCCCGATGAATCACGGCCTCGCCGTTGCGGTCGATGGTCACAATGGCACCGGCTGCGGCCTTCACGTTCGCGCCGTATCCCTGCAAGCCATCTTCCAGTGCCTGCAACTGCTCGCCCAGCCGCTCGCCTTCCTCTTGCAGCGCGTCGGCCTTGTCCTCGTCGTCGGCATCCGTCGCGGCGTCAATGGCTTCGGCTACCTCCTGCATCTTGGCTTGCAGCTTCTCGATGCGCTGTGCTTCGCGATTGCTCGGCTCGCGGCGCTCCCTCGGCGCACGCTGGAAGGCGTGCAGGTCGGCATGGGTCATGCCCGGCGTGGCATCCACCCAAGCCCAGCCCTCGGCCTTCACTTCGGCGGCGATGCCTGCCAGCTTGTCTTGCGCCTGTCGTTCCAGCAGCGCGGCGTCGGTCAGGTACACGCCTGCATCGCCCTCCGCGAACAGATCGCGGCGGATGCCGCCGCCTGCGGCCTCGTAGGCGTCCAGCCCGACAAAGCGCACCAGCGGATGGCGGTAGGCATCAATCTCGCGCTCGGTCAGGCGTTCGCGCAGCGCGGACGGTTGGCGCTGCCACTGCGGGGCATCGTAGAACGTGCTTTCCTGCGCGGCGTGGTCGTCGGTGATGGAAAGGGCCATCAGTTGGTCAAGGCTCACTGCGTCGGCCCGGTAGTCCGCCATCAGGCGCGGCGAGACGTTCGCCAGCTTCAAACGGCGCTGCACCACCAGCGGCGTGACGGAGAAATCCGCCGCAATGTCCTCGATGGGCCGGCCCTCGGCCACCAGCGCCGCGAAGGCTTCAAACTGGTCTGCGGGGTGCATGGATTCGCGCTGTACGTTCTCGGTAAGGCTGGCCGTGCGGGCCGTGCCATCGGCCACCTGCAGGCAAGGCACTTGCCAATCCTTGGCGATGCGGTGTTTCCTCGCCAGCAGCTTGAGGGCGGCGAGGCGACGGCCACCCCCCACCACCTCGTAATGCTCGCCATCGCTGGCGGGAATCACGATCAGGTTTTGTAGCAGGCCCACGCGCTGAATGCTCGCGGCCAGCTCAGGGATGGACATGCGCGGGACGGTCTTGCGCACATTGCGGCCTGCGGGGCGCAGCACCAGCCGCGACAGCGGAACCAGAATCATGTGCTTGCTCGGGTCGGCGGCTTGCAGCGCGTTGGCGGCGCTGCTGGCTGCGGTGCTGACGGTACGGGCTTCGGTAGTGGTAACGGCGTTCATGGAGAATCTCCAATCGAGTGAAACAAGGGAATGGAGGGGAACCGCCCCTCCGGCGGGAAAAGCGTCAGAAAGGTTCAGGCCTTGAGGGCGCGCATGCCATCGGCCAGCAGCCACAGGGCGCGGTTCAGGCGAATGTCGGAATCAATGCCCTGCACGGGGCGGGTCTGTTGCCTGCGGCCGTTGGCGGCACGGCCAGCCAATCCGCCCTTGGTCAAGTTCTCCTGCGTGCGGTTGAACACGCTCCACAGGTCGGGGCGGCGGTCATCGAAGCGGCGCGGCATCAGGATTTGCGATTCCGTGATGGGCGCGGGCTTGTCGGGGTCGTCATACTTGAGAGCCAGCGCGGCGCGGGCGAACACTTCCGATTCCCCGCCGTCCAAGGTGATGGCCTGCATGGATTCGCGTGATTCCTGCGCACGCTCGAAGCCGTCCAGCACCTGATAGGCGCCTTCGATGACATGCCCGGTCACGTCGCCCTTGTGGGGCACGCGCACATCGGCCACAGTGTTGCCGCAGACAAGGCCGTTTTGGCAAACGAAGCGGAACATGCCCGCCAGTAATTGATAGCTGCTCGTTCCGTCGTGGGAGTTCAGCAGGATGATTTCGTTGGCCTCGCGGGCGTTGATCTGGTTAGCGTGGCGCAGCCGGATCATGTGCTTGGTGAAGTCGCGGCGGTCTTCGGCGCGCACGCGGGTCTGGCCCACCATGAAGGGCTGGAAACCCTCTTTGCGAAGCTCGGTCAGCACCGCAGCAGTGGGGATGTAGCTGTACCGCTCGGAGCGGCTTTCGTGCGGGGCGTCCGCGAAGATGGACGGCACCACCGTTCGGATTTGGTCATCCGACAAGGGATGTTCCGAACGCAGCACCGGGGAGCTGGAAGCGAAGCGGGATGCGAGTTGCATGATCTTTCTCCTGACAAAGAAGGCTGTTGAAGAAACCGCACACCGGATTCCTAGATTCGGAGCCCAGCCTTTGTGGCTGTTCGGTGCGGTCGGCACGAGGGACCCGGTTGGCCTCGTTACCACCGTCTTTCCTGAGTTCATCGCCCGCGACGGTCAGGAGCGCGCGGCCGGGTGCCGTCAAGGAGACAAGCGCAGGGTGGGTGCGGCCCGCAGGCGCAGCCGAGGACACGGCCCTGCGCGCCTTGACCGCACCAGGCCGCGGGCTACAGTCGCGGACAAGGTGATGGAGTCAGGGAAGACGGCTGGACAAGGCAGCTGCCTTTCCACACGCCGACCGCAAGGCAAGCGAAGCGCGCAGGCCCGAAGCTGGAGGCCGGGCCGGAGGCGTCAGCCGAGCGGAGCGAGGGGACGATGGAAGCCCGTCAGGGGCGAGACGCCGAAGGTGGCTCGATGCGCCAGCACGAGAGCGCGACCGGCCATGCTTCTTGGCCGGGAACGCACGACTGTCCTACGATCCCTCTATAGAGGGAAGCATCATCAACAACGATGATCGTTTTGGAACACATGCTCCACCCGCTCCAATGCCTTGCACAAACGGCTGGAATGAACTGCTGAGCGATGCCGAGTTCGATGGATCGCCCCGTGGCGAGTCAGCTCTTGCCAAGTGCCTGGTCCCTATGGAACATGCAGTGGCAATGCGAGCATTGACGGCGCTGCGACTACCCAGGTCCGCCGTCGGCCTCATGCGTCTGCAGTTCGAGGCCCTGACGCGGGCGATGTGGCTGCTCTATGCGGCCAGTGACACAGCGATCGACAAACCGCTGGCGCCATTGAGCCTGCCTGGCGCGAGCGAAATGATCGAACAGATCGGTAAGCGGGTTAGGCAAGGTGCACCGGCAGCCGCACACCAATTGCTTTCGCACTTCAAGGAAATGACCTGGCACGGCATGAACTCGTTCGTGCATGACGGCATTCATCCGCTGCGGCGCAGTGCCGACGGCTTCCCGGTCGATCTTGCGCTGCAGGTACTGCCCAACCCGAACGGTCTGTCGACCATGACTGGCATGACGATGGCAGTCCTCATCGGCGACGAGGCCGTGACCAAGCCGGTGAGCAAGTTCCAACCGGCATTCGCCGACTGCCTGCCGGGTCTGCAGAGACCTTGAACGGGGCGTCTTGCGATGCCCCGTCCGGGATCATTCGACGATCCGCCCTGCATGCCGCGCATCACGCGCATAGGCGCTCAACCGCTTCTCCGCGCGAAAGTGCAGATCGCGCTCGACCGGCAACCCGAGCCGTCCGCGCACGGCCCCCAGCTCCTGCAGGCTGACCCAACCCAGCTCGGGCGTCCCCAGGCCAAGATCGCAAAGACCAAAGGCGTGGTCGTGGTCATCGGGATCAATCTCGGTCAGCAGCCAGGTCACGCCGGCGTCCGGCGTAAACAGCTTGACCACCGGAACCGGATCGAAGTCCGGGTTCTCCAGCGATTCGCGGCCGTTGGTCAGCAACACGATACGCTGCTTGACAGTGATGAGTACGTTGTTCATGGTGAACTCCTGAAAGTTGCCGGGCGAAATTGCCCACCCCTTCCGGGGCACGGCGCAGCGCAAGCAGTCAGGGGTCAAAGACGGCCGCCAGGACGCAAGCGCGCTCATGCGCGCGCCGCCCTTGACGGCGTGAACGCCGTGGCACGATGAAGGGAACAGCAAGACCGC
Source organism: Acidovorax radicis (assembly GCF_020510705.1). Classification (NCBI taxonomy): domain Bacteria; kingdom Pseudomonadati; phylum Pseudomonadota; class Betaproteobacteria; order Burkholderiales; family Comamonadaceae; genus Acidovorax; species Acidovorax radicis. Next base: position 2,119,615 of record NZ_CP075184.1, on the reverse strand, counting down.
CCACACCCGCCCACAGCACAGGTTCGGTTTTTGGGCAAACAGAGCGCGCAGGCCCTCACGGGCCGGAGGCCTCAGGGATCAAAGCCGAATGACCGCGATTCGGCAAGAACCGCGGGGCGCAGCCCGCGAGCCCGACGTCGGGACGCTCAGATGTTCATGAAGGGAAGAATTTCTTCATCTGAATTGTCGTACCAGTGAGACGACAATCGGCCGCTTAACGCGCACATCGGGACGTGACGGCACGGGTTCCTGCCGCCGGGAGGGTAGCCCCACACTTCCGCCAAGTTGAACATCTTGCGCAGTATGTCGAAAGCCTTGTTCGCTTCTGTCGGCTTGTAGGCCAGCCGTTGCATCAGCCCGGCAGTGTCGGGCCGCTTCACGTCCTGCACCTTCTTGCGGCCCAGCAACGGAATGATGCAGCGGTCAATGACGTCCTGATAGCGTTCCTGCGCACTGGGCTTTCCAAGAGCGACATGGGGGCCAAGCGGATGGAAGCCGGGTCAGGTTTCAGAATGCGCGGCATATGATGGACGCGCGTAAGTTATTGATAAACCTGCTGTATCTGGTTCTATCTCAGTCGAGCGAAGTTCGGTGCTGGAGTCAGCGTGAAACAAAAAAACCGCCTAGGACACACCAGACCCGTGGCGGTTTTGTTCTGGCTTTGGCCGACAGCGCCTTACTTACTTCCCAGCCTTGTCCGCCTTGCGCTTCGCAGCCTTGGGATCCACCACCGCCTTGAACTTCGCACCCGCCACAAACTTCGGCACCGTGCTCGCAGGGATCTTCAACGCAGCACCGGTCGATGGGTTCTTGCCCGCACGCGCCGCACGCTTGGCGGACTTGAAGGTCCCAAAGCCTACCAGTTGAACGGCATCGCCCTTCTTCACGGCGGTCTGGATGGTGTCGATCAGGGTGTCCAGTACGGCATTGGCTGAGACCTTGGACAGATCATTCTTGGCGGCGAGGATGGCAACGAGGTCGGCACGGTTCATGGATGCTCACAATGCAAAAAAGGTTGAAAGAGCCAATTTATAACGCCCCCGCTGACACCTGGCTTGCGAAGTTCAATGCTGCAGTGCACTCTTTGGCAAAAACTCAACCCCCGTTCGCTTCACCAACTCCTGGTAGCTGATCGGCCGACCCACCGTCTCACCCTCCCGGTTCTCCTGCCAATGCGCCCAGGCCCGCTTGTCCGTCGCGTCATAGACCAGTTTGTACAGATAGGTGGGCACCTTCACCCCATTGGCGCCAATGCGCGGCCCACTGTCCGTGAACACCGGTCCGGTGATCACCAACACATCTCCTTTGGCCCTTCGCGCATAGCGCCGGGTGTCCTGCTCGATCTTGTTCCAGGCGCCCCCGTTGTGCTGTGCGACCTGTGGAACCATGTTGGCCAGGCTGAAGCTTTGCGCCATGGCAGTGGGTGTGGGCATATCACCTGCGGGCGCCATGTGCCCGCGGCTGTACCCAGAGTTCTTGTAGTCCTCCAGTTCAGCTCGCTCGCCACTAGGGAGACGCGCATCGGCGAAGAACCGTTTGGCGCGCTTTTCATCGGCATCTTCAACGCTCTGGCGGTTCAGTCGCTGGGCCACAAACACCGGCGTTCGGGTCGTCCCACTGTGCAGCACCGCAAAGGCTTCATAGCAAAGCTCGCGAAGCTGACGTCGGGGTGTGATGGCAGGCGGCGTCCCATTGGCAAAGAACTGAGGGCACTGCGCAAAGCTGGTCGGCTGCGGTGTGAGGAGGGCTGCACTGTCGAACTGTGGCGAGCGGGCCCAGGAGAGATTCGGACTGACACTGGCCAGAGACAGGACCAGTGCGGTGGCAATGCGCAGACGGCGCGGCCAGGAAAACATACGGTTCACAGAATGGACTGAGCAAAAATGGAGCCCGATTGGAGCATCCTTCCCGTCCGATATCAGCGCTTAATGCTCAGGAATCACAGAGATTTACAGCTGCTTGCACGCATGTATCCCGCCAACAAACAAGGCTCCCGATGGGAGCCCCGTTTGCTTGGTTAACAGTGTGGGAAGAACACCCCCGTGGCAGCAGCACCCGCACCGCGCGAGGTGCCACCACCATGCGAAGTCCCGCAACTCATTCAGTTAGATGGCGCTGAATTCGCCCTGAGGAATCTACCGGTACGAGCCGCTGCGGCAGCCTGGCCCCCCCCAGTCGCAAACTACTGTTCCAGCATAGAAAACAATCGAACAGCAGAACCAGGCTCCCAAAAACACTTCCCGAAGGTTCTTTCTGACATGTACTTTTCCGAAGAAAGCTGTATATTCATACAGCAAACCAACAACCCGGAGAAGCCAGATGGAAACCATCGAATCCACCTACACCGTCACCCTGCGCGACTACCCCGAAGAGCTGCCTGCCAAGGAGCGCATTGCGGCCGAAACCCGATACGCGAAAGTACTGGAAAAGCAACTGGGCGGACCAGAACAAGTGGCTGCAGCCTTGGACACCATGAACAACCTGGAGGAGTCCCCGCCTGAGGTGGTATCCCCCGGAGATCTCACTTTGCTCAAGGCCTGGGGGAAAGCCAGCGCTGCGGCCAAGCAGGCGGGGTTCCGGGATCTGGGAGAAGGAGATGGGGCGTACTTTGAAGTACGGTTGGCGTGAAGGTTGATTTCGCTACCCAGAGCGCTGCAACCAACGAACGGTGCACTTTACCGATGGCAGAGCCTTGAACTGTTCATATTGAGTCAACACCTTGACTACCACCTCACCCTGGAAGTCCCCTCCTTGCTGTGCAAGCGACCTTGGACGATTGAAGGCATGCCTCCGACAGAGACAGCGTTGCCATCAGAGCCTGAGGCCTATACCGTCTGCCAGGAAGGAGGGGCTTGGTGCGTCGTGTCAGTCAACACCCGGTGGCCGTGGTTTATGAGGGGCCGGAGTCTGTGGAGTTTGTGGGGTTGCCTGCGCCGTTCCAAGGATGCTGAAGGTAGTGGCGAAGGCTCAACGTGTCGGGCCGCTATGGCTTCTTTGCAGCGATTGCTGTCATCCAAACCGTGCCATCTAAGGCGCACTATCGGCCACTAGCAGTCAGTGGTGGCAGGTGAAAGCGGGTGCTCAACGTTTGACATGAGAGGCTCGACCCGGCTTGCCGGGTCGAGTCCTCTCGATGGAAGGGTTAGGCGTCTGGCGGCTCACAGTGCTATGCATACATGCGCCACAGATTCCAGCCACCGAGCGCCACCATTGCAACAGAGATTAGTAGGCCGAGCGGAAGAAAAGACTCACGGGTCATCTTTGTTGCGCCGTCAAGCCCGTACTTCCGTACCCACAAGGCCGCCTTGGGACTGTTCTGCACGTACTCTCGCAGAGCATCTTCGCTCCGCAGGAGGCGAACATTACGGACCCCGAAATAAATGCCGCCTACAACCAGCAGCAGTGACAGTAGTAGTGCTTCCATGAAATCCTCCATGCGGTTTAACGTTTGAATTCACCGGACTGGCGCGGCTTGCCGCGACAGGTCCGGTGGAATGAATTGCTGGGCAGCAGGCCAAAGCATGAGGCAGTAACGCTCTTCGCTACCTGCTGATCCAGCGAAATAGGCGCGCCCACTGTAACTTCCGGGAGCCACGGTTAGCCGCCACGTCGCGGTCTGCTATCCAACGGTTGCTGCCCGTTGCTGCAGAGCAGCCGAGTGCTTACCGATTGCTATGAAGCGGGCGCTGGCTCCGTGCCGACTGCCTCCCGCGTTGTCACCGAGAGACGCGCGCGCCCGGTCCCCCTGGCAGATTGTTGATATTCATCAAGATACAAAAACAGCCATTCGTTTCAATCTACCTGCGCCTAGACGCGGGTCCCCCCTCCTTCATCGCCACCACGCATCGATTTCTTTTTCACACATGGCGCTATCCCCCTCGACCTTTTCGTTGCGACACATGACGATCGCCGCTAAGGTGCGGTTCATGGCCGCCCCCAGCACCTTGGTGCAAGTCGCCCGGTCCGGCTACCTGCTGGCTGAGGAGCACTTGACTGGCCGCCACGGCCGTCAGGTGCCCATTCGGCAGACGGTAGGGGTGGCTCACACCATCCTGCAGTGGACCCAGAAGCTAGGGGCCGACGGCCCCCAGACCCACGAGCAGGCAGTGGCGCCATCACAGAGCGTCAGCCGCTTCCGGCTGGCCTGACGGTGCGTGCGGGTATGCGAGGTGACCCGCCCCCGTGGCCCGGATCGGCGGCCTTCGCGGCTGCGACACTGGTGTCCCTAGCGTTGGCCGGCGTGGTGGCCTCCAGCCCCCAAGCGCCGGGCCTACCGCCACTGCTGCTGCCGACCACGGGCCTGGCGCTCGCGCTGTGGCTGCAGGGTGGGGCGCGCCTGACGGCGGCCCTGCTACCCGGCTCGGCCCTGGTATGGTGGCTCGCTCGCACCCCGCCTGCTGTGGCGCTGAGCGAGGCCTTGGCCACCGCGGTGGCGGCGGCGCTAGGCGCGGTACTGCTGCGGCGCCAGGACGGAACGGACCCACGCTGCGGCTCTGTGAAGGCTTTCGCGCGCCTACTGGCCAGCGGCTGCGGCGCGGCCGCCGGGGCTGGGGCGTTGGTAGCGGCCACCGGGCTGCTGCTGTCCGGCCACATCGTCTCCAACGCCTGGGCGCAGGTGCTGCTGCGCTGGTGGCTGGGCAGCGCGCTGGGCATCTTGCTGGTCACGCCGCTGGTGCTGGCCTGGTGGAGCGCGCTGGGCACCCGGGCCGCGCTGCGGCGCTTTCCCGAAGGCGTGATGGTGCTGGCGCTAGCGGCGCTGGCTGGCCAGCTCATCTTCCTGGACTGGCACAGCCCCGTGTTCAGCCCGGTGGCAAACGCGTACTGGATGTTCCTGTTCGTCACCTGGGCTGGCGCGCGCCTGGGCGTGGCCGGCACCGCTACGCTGCTGTGCACGACCGGGCTGCAGGCATGGTGGGGCGCCCACACCAATGCTGGCTTCTTCGCCAACGACCTGGACGCCAGCCAGGGCTTCGGCTACTGGTCGTACATGGCAATCCTGTCGCTGGTGGGCATGGTGCTGGCGGCCTACCTGGCGGAGCTGCGCCGCCAGCGCGCCGACCTGCTCATCGCCGCCATCGCCTTCGAGTGCCAGGAGGGCCTACTCATCACCGACACCCGTGGCGTGGTGCTGCGGGCGAACCAGTCGTTCCTGCGCATGTCGGGCCACACCGCGTCCGAGGTGCTGGGCAAGACCTCGCACCAGCTCTGCGCCCACCCTAGCGATGCCCCCGACCCACCGCCGCCCCACGACGACCGCCACCTGCCCTACCTGGACGTGCAGCGCCGCGAGTGGCACCGGCGCCAGTACGGCGAGCCCTATCCGGTGTGGACCGCAATCACCCCGGTCACCAGCGCGCGCGGGCGCATCACGCACTATGTGGTGGCCATCACCGACATCACCGACCTGCGGCGCCAGGCCGAGCAGCGCCAGGAGATGGAACAAAGGCACCGCGACGCTCTGGTGCGCGAGGTGCACCACCGCATCAAAAACAACCTGCAGGGCATCATCGGCATCCTGCGCGGCTTCGGCCAGGCGCACCCGCAGCTGGACGAGCCCATCACCGAGGTGGTGGGGCAGGTGCAGAGCATCTCCGTCATCCACGGGCTGCAGGGGCGCGCGCGCATGGACCAGGTGCGGCTGTGCGAGCTGACCAGCGCCGTCGCCGCCAGCATTGCCTCGTTGTGGCAGACGCCGGTATTCGTGGACATCCCGCCCATGTGGCAGCCCTGCCGCGTGCACCAAGCCGAGGCCGTGCCGGTGGCGCTGATGCTCAACGAGCTGATCCTCAATGCTGTCAAGCACGGCGGCAGGGCGCACCGCGACGTGCTCGTGGCGCTGCGCAAGGGCGACGACGACAGCACCGTGCGGATCACCATTTCCAACCCCGGCCAGTGGCCGCGCGAGGCGATGGCCGGTCACACCGGTCTGGAACTGGTCGCAGCTTTGATGCCGCGCAGCGGCGCCATGCTGACCATGGAGCAGCACCAGGAGCGGGCCGTGGCCTGCCTGGAACTCCATCCGCCCGTGATCCACGCAGAACCCACCGAATCCGCTACCGCATGAACGCCGCCATAAGCACTTCCTCCCCCGCCACCGCGCCTCGCCTACTGCTGGTGGACGACGACCGGCTGATCTTGGCCACGCTGGCCGGCGGCCTGCGCAGCGCCGGCTACCAGGTCAGTACCGCCGAGTCGGTGGACGACGCCGAGGCGCTGCTGGCGGGCGGTACTCCGCCCGACCTGGCCCTGATCGACCTGTGCATGCCCGGGCGCGGAGGGCTGGAGCTGGCCGAGCGCCTGCACGGCCTGGACCACATCCCCTTCCTCATGCTCAGCGCCTACAGCGACGGGCCCACGGTGGAGCATGCCTCGGCCCACGGGGCCCTGGGCTATCTGGTCAAGCCGCTGGACATCTTCCAGATCAGGCCCGCCGTCCAGGCCGCGCTGCGCCGCGGCCGCGAGTTGGAGGCCCTGCGTACTAGCCGCGCGCAACTCCAGGCGACGCTGGACGGCGACCGCGACATCAATATCGCCATCGGTATCGCGATGATGCAATACCGCCTATCCCGCACGGCCGCGTTCGACCTGCTGCGCTCGGCCTCGCGCTCACAGCGGCGCAAGCTCTCCGAGGTGGCGGCCGAAGCCATCCGGGCATGCGAAAAGTTGCACAGCTGACAGCAGCTGCGGGTTTTCCCGCGTAACACAATCTGTTTCAAGGGGTAAAAAGGGTCTTCTTTTGCTTGACCGCCCCGCCCTCGCAGCCAAGCTTACCCCTTCCCGAGGCCCCGACCATGCCTCTCCCCGGGTGCTCCAGCACCCGCATATCCTTGTCTAGGATGGAGACCGCCATGTTCGAATCGGCCCCTTGCCCGCTACCGCTGCACGTCCGCCCCGTGCGCCCATGACCGCGCCGCGCAAGCGCTGGCCGCAGCTGGATCACGCTGCCCTGTTCTCACGCTTTCGCATCGGCACGCGCCTGGCCGCCATGATGGCGCTAGCCGTCGCGGTGACGGTGGTGCTGGCCGCTTCGGGCCTGCACGCCTTGGCCGCCGCGAACGAGAGCCTATACATGGTGCACGAAGGCCGCATGAAGCCGGTACGCACCCTGGCGCAGATCTCGCTACTCATGCTGGCCAACCAGCAACAGCTGCAGATGGCGCTGGGGCGCACTGCCGACGGACGCTCGCCCAGCCTGGACCCGCTGCCCGCCCGCAGCGCCCGGGAGGCCATCGAGCACAACGTGCAGGCCATCGACCGCCTATGGAGCGAGTACGCCACCGGCCCCCTGGGCGGCCAGGAGCGCGCCTTGGCCGACACCTTCGCCAGCAGCCGCGCCCGCTACCTGGGCGAGGCCGTGATGCCGGCGCTGGAGGCGCTCAGCACCCTGAGCTACCACGACACCCAGCGCCTGGCCGCCACCGCCCGCGCGCTGTATGAACGCGCCTACCCCGAGATCCAGGCGCTGACCGACCTGCAGTTCCAAATGGCCCACGCCGCCTACGCTGACGGCGTGCAGCGCTACGCCCATGCGCGCTGGCTAGCCGTGTCGGCGCTGCTGGCCTCCATGGCGGTGCTCTCGCTGCTTGGCATGCTGCTCATTCGCTCCATCGTGCACCCGCTACAGGCAGCGCAGCAGGTGTTCCAACGCATCGCGCGCGGCGAGCTCAATTCGCCCATCGTCGTGCAAGGTCATGACGAAATCAGCGAGCTGATGACGGCCCTGCGCGACATGCAAACGCAGCTGGGGGCCAAAGAGAAGGCCATCCACCAGCTGGTCTACTACGACCCACTGACCAGCCTGCCAAACCGCAGCCTGCTCAAGGAGAACGTCCAGGCCGCGCTGGCCGCCAGTGCCCGCGACGACCACCATCGCGCCCTGCTGCTGCTGGACCTCGACAACTTCAAGGCCATCAACGACACCCTGGGCCACGAGCTGGGCGACGCCTTCCTAGTGGACACCGCGGACCGCCTGCAGCAGGTGGTGCAGCCGCCCCACTTCATCGCGCGCATCGGTGGGGACGAGTTCGTGGTGCTGGCGGGCCAGCTCTCGGCCGACGCGGCCACAGCCCTGGCCCAGGCGGGTCTTTTGGCCGACCGGCTGCTGGCCGCCGTCAACGGCCCTTGCCAGCTGGCGGGCCAGTGGCACCACGGCAGCGCCAGCATCGGCATCTGTCTGTTCCGGCGCCAGGACGCCACCATGAAGGACCTGCTCAAGCGCGCCGACACCGCCATGTACCACGCTAAGAGCGCCGGGCGCAATAGCTACTGCCTGTTCGACCCGGCCCTGCAGGCGCAGCTGGAAACCCGCACCGCGCTGGAGGCGGCGCTGCGCGGCGCCATGGCTGCCGGCGAACTGGAACTGCACTTCCAGGTGCAGGTCAACGCTGAGCGCAAGGCCTCGGGCGCAGAGGTGCTGCTGCGTTGGAACCACCCTGCGCACGGCAGCGTGCCGCCAGCGCAGTTCATCCCCATCGCGGAAGTGTCGGGCCTCATCCACGCCATCGGCACCTGGGTGCTACAGCAGGCCTGCGCTCAACTCAAGGCCTGGGACGCGCAGCCGAGCACGAGCCACCTGGAGCTGGCCGTCAACGTCAGCGCCAAGCAGTTCTGCCACCCCGATTTCGTCGCCCAAGTGTGCGGGGCACTGGACCATGCGGGCGCCAACCCGCGCCTGCTCGTTCTCGAACTCACCGAAAGCCTTGTGCTGCACGACATCGCCGACACCGTGCGCAAGATGCAGGCCCTGCGCCGTCGCGGCGTGCGCTTCGCGCTGGACGACTTCGGCACGGGCTACTCGTCCCTGTCCCACCTCAAGCAGCTGCCGCTGCACTACCTGAAGGTGGACGGCTGCTTCGTGCGCGACATCGTCACCGACCCCAGCGACGTAGCCATCGTGCAGACCATCGTCGGCATGGCCCGCAACCTGGGCCTGCGCGTGATCGCCGAAGGCGTGGAGACCGAGGCCCAGCGTCACGTGCTGCAGGGCCTGCAGTGCCCCGTGTTCCAGGGTTACCTGTTCGGCCGCCCCATGCCGATGCCGCATTTCGAGGAGCGGCTGGGCATGCCGCCTCCGCCGTCCCGCTCCACTCCGCCCTCCGCCGTCCCCGTGTACATGCCGGCGACTCTTTCCCAGGAAATCCCATGAACCGCTTCAAGATCTCCACCCGCGTCGCCACCCTCTCCGCCCTACTGTCCCTGCTACTGCTGACCATTGGCAGCCTAGGGCTATGGGGCATGGGCCGCTCCAACGAGGCGCTGCGCTCGATGTACGCAGACAATCTGATCGCCACGGGCGAGGTCACGCAGATTCAGGCCCTGCTGCTGCACAACCGCCTGGCCATCGCCATCGCGCTCATCACGCCAGAGCCGGCTACTATCGAAGCCAGCAGCAAGCAGGTGGAGGCCAACATCGCCGCCATCACCCGCATCTGGGACGCCTACCTGGCCCGCAGCCACGGCCCCGAGGAAAGTCGTCTCGCGCGCGATTTCACCGAGCACCGTGGCCGCTTCGTGCAGGAGGGCCTGCGCCCCACCGTCGCAGCGCTGCGCTCGGGCGACCTGCCCGGTGCAACTCGGCTGGTGACCACCGCCGTGCGGCCGCTGTACGTGCCTGTGGGCGCAAACATCGAGGCCCTGGTGCAGCTGCAGGCCGACGAGGGTCGCAAGGCCAGCGCCGCCAGCGCAGAACGCTACGCCACGGTACGCGCCGTTGCCTGGGCCACCATCGCGGGCGGGCTGCTGCTGGCGATCCTGTTCGCCGCCACGATGGTACGGGGCATTAGGCGCGCGCTGGAGCAGGCCGTGCACTCGGCCGAGCGCATCGCCCAAGGCGACCTAAGCCAGCCCATCGCAGTGGGCGGACGGGACGAGGCGGCCCAAGTGCTGCGCGCGCTGGCCGCCATGCAGCGGCAGCTCACCGGCGTCGTCGCCACCATCCGCGAGGGCGGCGAAAGCGTGGCAAGCGCCTCCAGCCAGATCTCCACCGGCAACCACGACTTGGCCAACCGCACCGCGCAGCAGGCCAGCGCGCTGGAGCAGACCGCCGCCGCCATGGAACAGCTCAACGCAGCCGTGCAGCACAACGCCGACAACGCCGGTCAGGCCCGTGCGCTGGCCGCCGAGGCCAGCACAGTGGCAGAGCGCGGCGGCGCAGTGATGGACCAGGTGGTGGCCACCATGCGCGACATCCACGCCTCGTCCGGCCGCATCGCGGACATCATCGGCGTGATCGACGGCATCGCCTTCCAGACCAACATCCTGGCGCTGAACGCCGCTGTCGAGGCTGCCCGCGCCGGCGAGCAGGGCCGGGGCTTCGCGGTGGTGGCGTCTGAGGTGCGCAGTCTGGCGCAGCGCAGCGCCGAGGCGGCCAAGGAAATCAAGCAGCTCATCAGCGCCAGCACCGAGCGCGTGGGCCAGGGGGCCAGCTTGGTGGACGCGGCGGGCACCACCATCCAGGAAGCCGTGGCCGCCATCCGGCGCGTGACCACCCTCATGGCCGACATCAGCGCCGCCAGCACCGAGCAGCGTGGTGGCACGGCTCAGATCGGGCAGGCCGTGCAGCACCTGGACCAGGCCACGCAGCAGAACGCGGCGCTGGTGGAAGAACTCTCCGCCGCCGCCTGCAGTCTGCAGGAGCAGGCGCGGGCCCAGGTGGCGGCCATCGCAGTCTTCACGCTGGAAGCCGCCGCGCCGCACGCACCCGCGCCCGCCGTCCGGCTGCTGTCGGCCGCAGCCTGACTCAGACCTGACTTTTACAGTCCGAAGTGACATGCCGTCGTAAGTCCGTGCAGCGCAACGCATTTCCGGCATGGTGCCGGCAGGCCACGTATCTACGGGGTTTGCCCATATCAGGTGAGCCCAAGTATTGGCGACGGAGTCTTGATTTGCAGGCATCTAAAGCACTTAACGGCGTCGGGTCGGTGACCAGCCACACAGTGTCGTGCAGCCATGGTCGGCTGCCTTCAACGCCCGAGGCCACGACACCGATCGCACTGGGCCCACCGCTCCACCGGCGCATGGTTTCTGTTGTACGGCGTCACATTCGACGTGTCCCGGGAGGTTTCGCTGGATTTTCGTGGTGCGGTCTCATGTGCTGTGAATTTCATTTCTTTAATCGGTTTTATGGTCATGGCCCGTCGTAGCTATCTCAAAGAACACAGCCAAAAAAAGGATTACCCCCCACGTTCCCGACTAGTTGCCCCGCCGTCTGCGGAATCGGGGGATCACGTTAAAGCGGCGCGCATTTCCGCTCACAGCCTCAAGCGGTCGGCACGCACAGTGCGCACCGTGACTTCCCGAAGGTGGGCATGGCCCGATGGCGCCGCCGCGCCGGGTCAGAACCACGCCCAGATGCGGCGCAGCAGTGCGGGAGCCGGTCGGGCGGGACGGAATACATAGCGGGAGGGTTTGTACATGGCCTTCTCGGTTTCGGTTTTTGCAATACTGTACAAAAATACAGTATTATGCGCAAGAGCGTGCCGCACCTGTCGATCATCTCGCCATAGGCATCAAAATTTGCGCGCCAACGTCCTCCGCCCCACCTGATGTCCTCAGCCCTCGCACCCACCGAACTCCGGGGCTTCCTCCTCACCCGCCACTGGCGTGACCTCCCAGACGGCACCGAGACCGAATACTGGCTGGCCACCGACGATGGGCCAAAGAAGGTGCTTCTGACCCGGCAGACCTCGGTCGCCTTTCTGCCGGCCCGTTACCGGGCAGCGGCACAGACCCCGCTGACGAACCTGCGGGGCCTGGAGGTGAGGGTGCTCGATCTGAAGACGTTCGATCAGGAACCCATCCTTGGTGTCTACGCCCGCAGGTTCCGCGATCTCGGCAAGGTGGCACAGGCTCTCCAGTCTCTGGGGGTACCGCTCTACTAAGCGGATATCCGTCCGCACGACCGCTACCTGATGGAGCGGTTCATCACGGCCGGTGCCGCCGCACCCCCTCTGCTGGTTGGTGGTCATACCTGCCTCTTTACTCACCAATTTTTCGGAGGAAGGTGGCGCATGTCATATTGGCGCTGGGGCTTGATGCTGACACGCCAGCCGCCAGAAGAGGTGCACGATGACAACGAACGCTCGCGGGCGAGTCCGTCGTCGTTTATCCCTCGCGCGTTGCTCGGCACTGAACTTGTACATTTTGGTTGAGCGAAATAGCCAGCGCATCGCATGGTCTGAAATTCGGAGACCCGTTGACTAACATCATCGAAGTAAGCGGCAAACCTTTCGAGCTGCAAAAAGCGTCAAAGCTTGTAGATAATGTTTGACCATGCACCGTCTGCGAAGTTCGTCATTGCTTGCCCGCCTTATCCTGGCATGGTTTGCATTGACACTGGCAAGTGCTACGGCCTCTCCCATCTTCCATCCGCAAGTGATGGAGTTTGTTTGCTCCGATGGCAGCTTCACCAAGCTGCTCGTGATCAACAGCGACGGTGAAGCTGTCGAGTTGGTCAAGCGCACGCTGGACTGTCCGCTTTGCCTTGGCGCTATCGCTCCTCTTCCTGAGACCAGCAGCGCCTTGAAGACGCCACCGCCAATGGCACATTTTCTCCAACTCTTCTTTGTGGCGCATATCGCCGCACTTGCCGGGGCACCGCTACCCGCGCGCGGGCCGCCCGTACTCGTCTGAATTTCTAGTTTCCCGGCGTCACGCACGCCTGCGAATGATTCTCCGCCAAGCGCAGTGGGGCGGTTTGCTGCCGCCATGGGCGTTCATCGAATGATCCCAGCCTTTCCCCGTGCGCGTCGGCCCAGCGCCGAAGGCAGTCGCTAAACCGCTGTTCATTTCTACATTTTCCCGCCTTTCGTGATCGACGAATCGGCTCGATTGCGTGTGCCCAGCTGCCAATCGCCCAGCTCTATGTGAACCCACGTCCATGGCTAGCGCAAAAGACATTCATGCGCCCAAAAGTTTCAACCCCGCATCTTTTACTGAACAGCGCATCCCCAGGCACGCTTGAATTAGGCGTGGACGGCATGCATTGCGGAGGCTGTTCGGGTCGCCTGAAAAAAGCACTGGAAGCAACGACGGGCATTCGCTCGGCCGTTGTCGTTCTGGAAAGCCAACTGGTGACGGTCGATTTCGACACGGCCTGCATCACCAAAGACGCCATTCGGCTAGCCGTCGAAGCAACCGGCTTCAGCGTGCGCGCCTAGAGCGACATGCGCTACGTACGAAGAGCACCAGCATCCGGCGCCAGAACATCAACACCTCAAAGAAAAATTCATGTCCATAAAAAGCAATCAACGCGCAGAAAGAAATTTTGCAGCAACGGCCACCGCGCTGGCCATCTTGCTGGTTTTGTATGTACCGCAAGGCTGGTCCCAGGTCAGTGACCCGCTGCAAACGGTCAAGCCGTCCGCATCGATCGCGGCGCCGGCTGCAGACACTGCGAACCCCGACCACAATGCGGTGCCGAGTCTGGCGCCGGTCATTGTTACCGGCTCAACCGAACCGGAAGGCTACCTCAGCAAGGTCATGGTCGGAGGCAAGCAGGAGCGCAGCTTGCGTGAGATTCCGAATTCGGTTTCAGTCATCACGCGCCAGCGAATCGAGGAGCAGAACCTGGCCACGGTTACCGAGGTGCTGAACCAGATGCCCGGCGTTACCGCCATTTCAAACGACTCCACGCAAAGCCAGTTCTACTCACGCGGCTATGCCCTGGGCGTTGCTTATGACGGAATTCCTGCGCGCACCGGGCTTTCGGGTTATCAGCAAATCGACCTGCCTATTTATGAACGCGTCGAAGTGCTGCGCGGACCTGCGGGTGTTCTCCAGGGGGCAGACGAACCGGGCGGCGTGGTCAACCTGGTGCGTAAGCGCGCCAAAGCGGACTTTGGTCTGTCCGGCTCGATCAGCGCGGGTTCGTGGAACAACTACCGCAGCGAGATCGATGTCACCGGCCCACTCAACGAGGCCAGGACGGTGCGCGCCCGTGCGGTTCTTGCGGCGCAGGACCGCGACTATTTTTACGATGCGACCAGGACGCGAAAATGGCTAGGCTACGGCACGCTGGAATGGGACCTCACCAAAGACACGACGCTCTCGCTCATCGCCACCGGGCAGGAGGACAAAACGCCTGTTTCTTATGGTGGTTTGCCGGCCTGGACTACAGGCGGCCTGCTGGACGTGCCGCGCTCCACCAACCCGGTGCCGCGCTGGTCGCGCTACGAATGGCGTACGCAGGATCTTGCAGCTGAACTGGAACACCGCTTCAACCCTGACTGGAGCGCCAAGGTCAAGCTCTCACGGCGCGACCAAAGCTTCTTTTTCAAGGACTCGTATGCATCGACCGGCGTTAATCCGGTCACGCAGACGCTGAACTATGCGCGCCGAGTAAGCGATGTGACATACCAGCGTGATGCCGTCGATGTGTTCGTGACAGGTGCGATTCCGGTGCTGGGTCGCAGGCACGATGTGCTGTTTGGCTACAACTACGACAAGTTCTCGACCCTCAACGTCGGCGTGAATGCGCCAGCCGTGACCGACGTGCCTTTTGAACGGCCTGACCTGGTGCCCGATTTCGAACTTCCGTATAACCGCGGATCGAATTCACAGACCCAGCAGAGCGGCTTCTACGGGCAGGTCCGCCTGAACGTCACCGACCCGCTCAAAATACTGCTGGGTGGCCGGCTGAGCCAGTTCAAAACCCGGTCACGCACCGTGGCGCCGGGAAATCCGACCGACTGGGCGACGGGCGCGGCCGGAGCCGACAACGAATTCACACCCTATGCGGGTGCGGTTTACGACCTGACTCAGGAAGTTTCCCTGTATGCCAGTTACGCCAGCATCTTCATTCCTCAAACCCAGAGCAAGGTCAGCGGCGAAACGATTGATCCGCGCGAGGGGCGCCAATATGAAGTCGGCGCAAAGAGCGCGTTCTTCAACGGGGCGTTGAACGCATCAATCGCGCTGTTCAATCTGCGCGACACCAACCGTTCATTCGCCGACCCGGACCATCTGGGCTACTACATCAATGCCGGCGAAGTGGAAAGCAAGGGATGGGAGTTCGAGGTGTCGGGCAGCCCGATGCCCGGCTACAACCTGCAGCTCGCTTATTCGCGGCAGGACACGGCTTATTTAAAAGACTTGGCCAACGCAGGCCTGCAGTTCCAGACCTGGCAGCCGCGCCACACCGTGAAGGTCTGGGGCACGCATACTTTTTCCGAGGGCGCGCTGCAGACATTGACACTGGGCCTGGGCGCGAATTTGGTGAGTAAAAGCAAGGCCGGCAACGGCAGCTCGGAAATCCGCTCGCAAGACGGGTATGCAGTGGTGAACGCTCTGGCCAGCTACCCGATCGATGCCCGCACCACGGTGAGCCTGAATGTAAACAACCTCTTTGACAAGACTTACTACACGCGGCTTGGCGGCACCAACACCTACAACAGCTACGGTGAACCGCGCAACGTGGCGATCACGCTACGCACCAGATTCTGATCTTTACATGGCACCGAACTGGAGGTGGCGATGATGGCAGCATCCGCGCGCCTCCGGTCGAAAATGAACACACGAACAGGCGGTGTCGATGGCCATTAAAGAACAGTTTTCGGCAGCATGGCGGCTGGCAAAACCCTACTGGATATCGGAAGAGCGCTGGGCCGCGCGCGGCCTGCTGGCGCTGATCATTGCGATTGACTTGACGCGGGCCTACACCGCGGTGCGCATGACGTACTGGCAGCGCGATTTTTTTGATGCGTTGGCGGATTTTGATGCTGCCGCCTTCTGGCGCCAGATATGGGTATTCCTGGTGATTGCGGTATCAAGTATTTTTCTGGATACCACGCGCCCTTGGTTCAACCAGAAGCTTGAAATGCGCTGGCGCAGTTGGCTGACCGATGTGTATGTGGGGCGCTGGCTTCACGCCAACGCATACTACCGTATCAACCGCGAAAAGCTCGTGGACAACCCCGACCAGCGCATTGCCGAAGACTTGCGCATGATGGCCACGGAAACGCTGCGGCTGTCGCTCGGCTTGCTCGACAACGTGGTCAGGCTGGTGTCTTACGGGACGGTTGTCTGGGCGATTTCGGGCAGTTTGGCTTTTGCGGTGGGCGGCATCAACATCAGCATTCCGGGTTACATGCTCTGGGCGGCCATCCTGTACGCGCTGGCGGGCTCGCTGTTTCTGGAAAAAATCGGCAAGCCGATGGCGGCGGTCGATTACCAACAGCGGCGGCGCGAGGCGCATTTTCGTTTTCTCATGGTTCGCCTGCGCGAAAACGCGGAGCAAATTGCCTTTTATGGCGGGGGCGAAACCGAGCGTGGGCAGCTGGGTGCGGCCTTTGCGGCCATCCGCCACAATTGGCGAGATGTCATGCGCTACACCAAGCGCGTGACCTTTTTCAAGGAAGCGTATATCGAGGTGGGCGCTTTTGTTCCTTACCTGATTATCGTTCCGCGCTACTTCGCCAGGGAGATCACGCTGGGCACGGTGCAACAAGTCACGCTGGCTTTCAGTCGGGTGCGCGGTGGACTGTCGTGGTTCATCATGATGTACAAGGACCTTGCCCTGCTGCGCTCGGTGTATATGCGCTTGAATGAATTTGACGCCGCCCTTGCCACGCCGCAAGTCAGCGACATCAAAACGGTTGAGGGCAACAGCGCGGTGCTGCGCACGCATGGCCTGCGCCTGGCGCTGCCCGACGGCAGCGCGCTCGATGAGCCCCTGGACCTTGCCTTGCATCCGGGCGAGCGCTGGCTGATCCGCGGCCCTTCGGGCGCAGGAAAAAGCACACTGCTTCGGGCGCTGGCGGGACTCTGGCCCCATGGCAGCGGCAGCATCGAATGGCCTGTATCGGCCAAAGCCATGTTTGTGCCGCAGCAAAGCTACCTGCCCAACGGCACGCTGCGCGCCTGCCTGTGTTATCCGGGCAATGGATCGGATGCCGGGACCGACGAGTGCGTCGAACTGCTGCGCGCCGTGCGGCTGGAACATCTCACCGAACACCTGGACGAAAGCGACAGCTGGTCAACACGCCTGTCGCCCGGAGAACAGCAGCGTATCGCCTTCGTCCGCATACTGCTGCAAAAACCGACCCACCTGTTCCTTGACGAAGCCACCGCCTCGCTGGATGCCAGCAACGAAGCGACGCTCTATGGTCTGGTGCTGGCGCGTCTGCCCGGCGTAACACTGATCAGCGTGGCCCACCGCGACAGATTACAGCCCTTTCACACGCATGCGCTGAACCGCAGGGGCACATCCGTCAACATGCCGCTCGCACATGCGCCTGGACTCCTTGCGGAAATAGCCACGTAAGGCGTTTGCGTCGTTGACTGCACAGCGGGCTTTTTTAAATTAAAACGTCCTGTAGCGCATGGCGGCCTCAAATCTGAAGTGCAACACCCCTTCAGAATTGAGGTATCCATGAGTAATCGAACATACGAGCTGATCAAAGAATCAGAACGCCACGCGATAGCGTCGGGACTCTAACAAAAGCGGAGCATCAGAGCCATTGCTTGTTCCCTAGCTGTCGCATCCCGGACGATTACATAGACCCTAAACGCTATCCACTCTTCATGGACCGAGCGGTTCTGCAAGAGTTGATAGAGTCCTTGCAATCAACCCGGGGAGTGAAGTCACGTTGATTGCCCTGCACAAGAACGCCCTTACCACGCCTGCCATGCGTGCCATGCGTGCCGAGAACTACCCCCCAGTAGATCCCGGAAAGACCTTCATCTGGAACCAATCAAAAGGTCAACGGTGTACTCAGCTTCTACCCTCTGCACCCCCACAATCCATCCGGCCGCACGCACCACAGCACCGGTGCGATGCGCCAGCAAAGCAACCCGAACGCCGTCACCCAGGACAGCCCGGCCAGGCTCTGCAGAGCGACCACCGCGTCAGGCACAAATGCCGCACTCGCGCGCAGCACGGCCCCAGCAAGGATCAGCATCGCCCCGCGTGCGACCCAGGGCCGTTCGTCCGACGGGTAGCCGCAGTGCGCACGCCCGGCGATGCAGATCACGGTGTATATCGAAAGCCCGATGGCGCCCACGCTGAGCAGGTGGCGCCCGGCGTCCACGCCTGGCCCGCCCGCGAGTAGGGCTGAGCCGATGAGGGCGTAGCCCAGCGCCATACAGGCGTATACGACGTAGAGCATGAGCGGCAGGCGGCGCAGCAGTGGGCGGCCGACATGCCAGTCGCCCATCAGATTGCACAGCGCCGCGGCGGCGGAGCATGCCAGCCATCCGCTGGTTCGGCCGCCGGGCTCAAGGAACTCGGCCACGGTGAACAATGCAATGCAGAGGATGGCGAGGTTGCGCCGAGGCGGGCGGGCCAGGTAGGGCTCTCTGCCCTCGCCTGCTGCGTCAATGGCGTTGTTGACGATGCGCATGGAGATACGGCTCATGGCCACGATGATGAGCACCATCACCATGCCCAGCAGGGCCAGCAGCCAGCGCATGGGGTAGGCCCCGCGCAGCGCGTCCACATAGAAGCCGGCCACCAGCACGAACAGGCCCGCCAGCGCCCAGCCAAAGGCGCGGTGGCGCTGCCCGGCCACGGTGCGCAGCGCGGGCCACAGCAGCGCCAGCAGGCCGCCGAGCAGGCCCAGGTGCGCCAAGGCAGCCAGCGCCAGCGCGAGGCTGCCCGCCACGCCCGAGAGCCAGAAGCCCGCACGCCCCAGCAGCCACAGCAGCACCAGCTGGCGCGCGGTGCGCGGGCTGGCGCTCGCGGTATTGGTGAACTCGGGCACGGCGGTGAGCACAAAGCCCGCCACCGCCGCCAGGCCAAAGCCCAGCAGCAGCTCGTGAGCGTGCCACACCAGCGCGCCGCCCGCCACCGGGGGCGGCGGCAGGCCCAGCGCCAGCACGGCGCTCCACAGCGCGATGAGCAGCACGGCAGAGCCCATGGTGAGCAAAAAGAACGGGCGCATGGCGCACATCCACAGCGGGTGTACCGACTGGTGCCATGCAGCAGAGGCGGCAGTGGCAGCCGTGGGCGGATGGGGGGCAGTGGAGAGGTTCATCCGCAGGAGATTTTGCTGGAAGCACTGGCGGCAGACGCTTGCTGCGCAGCCGCCAAGCGCTGCTGGCCCGGCAAGGAAGGGACTGTGGTGGCCGCGCTGGTCACGCTGGATATCGCGATGCATGCACCCTCTTCCTGCAGCGCATCCAACCCAAAGGCCATACGCACGGCGGGCACGCGCAGCAGCTCGGCGGTCTCGCGGTAGACCATGGCGTCGGTGCGCGCCAGCGCGGGCGCGGCAGGCGTGTGCCCGTGCAAGATGCGGCCCGGCCTAGCGGCCATGACGAGCACGGTGTCGGCCAGGCGCACGGCCTCCATAAGGTCGTGCGTGATCATCAGCACCGCTGTGCCCTTCTCGGCCTGGTGGCGCAGCAGCAGACGGTGCAGCTGCGCCTTGAGGCCGATGTCCAGCGCGGCGAAGGGTTCGTCCATCAGCAGCAGATCGGGTTCGAGCACCAGGGCGCGCGCCAGCGCGGCGCGGCTTTGCATACCGCCCGAAAGCTGGTGCGGGTAGACGGCCAGCGCCTCGGCGTCCAGCCCCAGCACGGCGCCCATGGCGTGCGCCCTGGCGCGGGCCTCAGCACGGGCCATGCCCCGTGCGCGCAGGCCCAGGGCGATGTTGTCCACCGTGGTCTGCCAGGGCAGCAGGCGCGGCTGCTGGAACATCAACGCAGGGTTCGCAAAAAAGTTGTCCAGCCGGCCCTCCTGCACATCGAGCAGGCCCGCGCACAGGTGCAGCAGCGTGGTCTTGCCGCAGCCCGAGGGGCCGACCAGCGCCAGCACGCCGCCCGCAGGCAGGGCCAGGCCCACACCGCCCAGTACTTCGGTCAACGCGTAGCTGTGGCGCACATCGTTCAAAAAAAGGCTCATCGCGGTGCCTCCCGCCAACGCTCGACTTCGCGCTTGAGCGGTTCCAAAAATCCATACTCCACTACCAGCAGGCAGCCCACCACGGCGGTGATCCAGCCCAGGGTGGTGGCGGTGTCCAGTTGCGAGCGGCTTGCCGCCAGCGCGGCGCCCACGCCGTCGGTGCTGGCCAGCAGCTCGGCCATGACGGTCACTTTCCAGGCACTGCCCAGCGCCGTCACCCAGGCCGGGAACAGGTACGACAGTGCATGCGGGCCATACACCTCGCGCAGCGCCATCCAGCGCGGCAGGCGGTAGGCGCGCGCCATGTCGCGCAGCTGCAAATCCAGCGTGCGCGTGCCCTGCAGGGCACTTGCAAACACCACGGGGACGCAGGCGATAAACACGGTGAACACGGGCGTGCCGTCGCTCATGCCGAACCACAGCATGGCCAGCACCAGCCAGGCAATGGGCGGTGTGCCCAGCAACACGGTTACCAAGGGGCGCGAAAGGACGGACGCGGTGACCGACAGGCCTGCGGCCAGCCCCAGCAGGCTGCCCACTGAAACGGCCAGCGCCAGCCCCACGAGTGCACGCCGTGCGGTGGCGGCCAGCGCGGGCCAGGCACTGCCCTGCTCTACCAGGCCCCACAGCGCGGCAAAGGCGCCTAGCGGGTCGGGCAGGATGAGCGGGTCGTAGAAAGCAGCCACCGCCTCCCAGGCGGCCAGCAGCAAAAACAGGCTGGCGCACGCACCCCAGCCGCTCCACAAGTAGCCGGGCAGCCCCCGCAAAACGCGCGCCAGCAGCCGCAGCATTACTGCACCACCCCTGCCGCTGCAGACTGCTCTGCACCTGCTTCGGGCACATACACCATGGAGCCATCTTTGAGGCGATAGGCCACACCCGCCTTGTTGCCCTGGCCTTCGCCAATTTCGCCGCTGGCCTTGTAGCGCTCGATCTTCTGGCCGTCCTTGATCACGACCTCCATATTGGGCTTGCCAGGGTTTTTGATGACGGTGACCGACTCTGTGCTGAACGGGTTCACCGGGTTGTTGGCCACCGCCAGCAGCAGCGCAGCGATGATGACCAGGAACACGTCGATCAGGTTCACCACCGACTGGATGGGGTCGTCGGCCTCCATGTCGTCCATCAGGCGCAGCTTCATGCGGGCACCTCGCTCACCAGGTGGCCCAGCATGTCTTGCGCGGGGGTCTCGGCCGGGGCTGTGCCTTGCTCAATGGCAGCCAGGTCGGTGGCGTACCAGCGCTTGCGCACGTTGACCACGCTGTAGCTGATGGCGGCGGCCAGCAGCGCCAGGATCACGGCGGAGAACGCCACCATCAGGCTGCGCGACACATCGGCCAGATTGCCATCGGCCAGTGCCATCAGCGCCGGGCCCATGGGGATCATCGTGGCCACCAGGCCCAGCATGGGCGCCACGCGGGTGGCGATGCGGGCAAACTCGAGCCGCTCGGCCGCCAGCACTTCCAGGTCGAGCACGCTGATGGCGGGGTTGGCGCGGCGTGCGGCCAGCATTTCAAAACCTGCGGCCTTGCCGCTGCGGCGCTGCCAGGCCTGCCAGGCAAAGGCGCCTGCCGCGTAGAAGGCATGCACGAACAGCGCGGCAATGGCCAGCAGCACGGGGAACAGGAAGAGCTGGCTGACGCCATACATCATCGATTCAATGGGATTGCTCATTTGAAAACTCCAGAAAGTGAAGGGATTCGGTGGGGGCGCACCACGCTGCGGCGGCGCGCCTGCCGCACGGCACCGGCGCCGGTGATGCCCGCCAGCAGCAGCGCCAGCAGCGCGGCCTGCGTGGGGCCCACGCTGACCGGCTGGGCTTGCGGCACGGGCGCCATCAAGAGGCCGCTGACCACCGGGGGCTCTGCAGCGGCGGGCTCGGCGGATTGCGGCGGTGTGGTGGGTTGCGGTGGCTCGGCGGAGGGTGGCAGCGGCGCTGGCGCAGCGGCCTGGGCGGCGGCAGTCTGCGTCAACGGGGCATCGAGGCCAAAACCCGGTGCAGCGGGCGCCACTTGGTTGTTAGTCGCAGGCGCTTTGCCTACATACGCTTGAAAGCGTGCGTTATCGGTGCGCACATCAAAGCGCTCCGCCAGGTCGCGCCAGCGCGCTTTCAGCTCGGCCACGGTTTTCGGGTCGGCCTTCCAGTAGCCCTGGCGGGCGGCTTCGAGCATGCGCTCCATGGTCTGCGCCAGCGCATGCGGGTTGTGCGCCTCGAACCAGCGCTTGAGGCCCAGCTGGTGCTTGTCGCGCACGTACACATCAGCCATCTCCTGCCACTGGTCGTCGCGCACGATCTCGCGCGCCACCGCCGTCCAACCCCAGAAGTTGTTGGTGGCGTCCAGCACCTGCAGCGTGCCGGCGTAGCCCTCGGCCATCAGGCCCTGGATGTAGCCGGGGTGGAACTGGCGCGTGGCCAGCTCCTTGCCCAGGAACTGCGCCGCGCCTTCGACCTTGCCACTTCCTGCCCCGCGCAGGTTGCTGATGTAGAGCTGCGGCGCCTTGCCGTCCAGGTGCCGCACGGCCAGCGCAATGCCGCCCAGGTACTGGAACGGGTCGTCGGTGGTCAACATGCCATAGAGATTGGAGCTGCGCGAGAGCACCGCGCCCTCGGTGCCGCGCAGGTGCTCGGCATACAGGTTGAGTGCCTTGCCGCCGTTGCCGCCTATACCGCTTTTTCCCTCCTGCGCCGCCCCCGGCAGGCTGCCCCAGGTGGATTCGTCCGGCCCATAGGCGTACTGCATGCGCGACAGGTACAGCTGCGCGAGCTTGCGGTCGCCCTCTTTCTTGCCCTGCCAGCTGTCGGTGGCCAGCGTGGCGTTGTCCAGGCCCGTGCCGTAGTTGCCCGATTCGGACGAGAAGATGCGCGTTTGCGCCGCCGCCAGCGCAGCCTGGTCGCCCATGCCTTGGGCGCGCAGCTTGGCGGCCATGCTGCGCGTGTGCGCCGCCACGGGGTTGGCCTCTTCGCCCGGCCCCTCAGCCTGCGCAGCCAGTTGCACGGCACGGGCCAGCTGCTTCATGGCGTTGGGGAAATGGTCGCGGTACAGGCCGGTGGCCGACAGCACCACGTCCACCCGCTCGCGCCCGAGCACGTTGCGCGGCACCAGCTTCACGCCCGTCACGCGCCCGCCGTCGTCCCACACCGGCTCCACGCCCAGCAGCCACAGCGCCTGTGCTTCGAGCAAACCCTGGTGGCGCATGGTCTCCACCGACCACAGCGACACGGCCAGCTTCGTTGGCGCCTTGCCGGTCAGGCGTTGGTGCTCAGCAATGAGTTGCTCGGCAGCGTCCTTGCCGGCCGCCCAGGCCTGGGGCGTGGGCACGCGCGAGGGGTCAAAACCGTACAGGTTGCGGCCTGTGGGGTAGGCGTCGGGGTTCTTGATGGGGTCGCCGCCAAACGACGTGGGCAGGTGGCGCCCGGCCAGCACCTGCAGCAAGGCAGGCAACTCCTGGTCGGCGCCAATGTGGGCGTAGGCGGTGCGGGCCTTGGCGATGCCGGTTTGCAACGCCGCTGGCAGGGCCTCAAGGCTCTGGCCCTCGATCACATGGCGCTGCAGCAACTGGTAGGGCGCCGTCTGCGCCAGGCGGCTGTACTCGCCAATCAGGGCCTCGTCCACATCGGCAGCCGGTGCTCCGGCGTGCAGTGCCGCAGCCTCCCAGAACGGGCGCCCCAGCATCAGCAGCACGGTGGCCAGGCGGTGCTGCTCTTCGGGCGCACGGCCCAGGGTGTGCAGGCCCAGCGGCTGGGCGGTTTCGGCCAGCTCGTGCAGGTGGTTGTGCAGCAGGTCGACAAAAGCCGGGAATTCGCTGCGCGCACGCGCGGGCGTCCAGCCCATGTCGCGGTCGATGTGCTCTTTTTGCACGGCGGCCAGCAGGTCGGCCTTGATTTTTTCTCTGACCACACCATCGTCCTGCGCCAGCCAGGCGTGCAGCAGGTCGTGCATGTGGGTGAGTGCGGCGTGCAGCCCTGCGGGTTTGAACGGCGGCGTCTGGTGGCTGACGATGACCGCGCGGCCCCGGCGCTTGGCTTGCTGTGCCTCGCCGATGTTGTCGGCAATGTACGGGTAGGCCACCGGCACGTTGCCCACCGCCAGCATGCCGGGGTCGAACACCGACAGGCCACGCTCCTTGCCGGGCAGCCATTCCTGGCTGCCGTGGGTGCCAAAGTGCACCAATGCGTCGCTTTTGTGCTGCTCGCGCGCCCACAGGTAGGCGGCCAGGTAGTAGTGCGATGGCAGGGCGCTGGGTGAGTGGTACAGCGCCTTTTCCTTGTCGTCCCATTGCTCGCCGCGCGGCGGCTGCGGCAGGATGGCGACCTTGCCCAGCATCAGGCGCGGCACCACGAACACGGCTTCGCCGCCGCGCCGCAGCACCATGCTCGACGCTTCGGGCGCGCCCCAGCGCTCGCGCAGGGCTTCTTGCGTGGCCGCAGGCAGCGTGGCCAGCCACTGGCGGTACTGCGCCACGGGCAGGGTGGCGGCCAGGCCGTCGCGCAGCAGGGGCTCCAACTCGCCTTGGCGGTAGGCCGGAGCCAGC
The DNA here is from genome assembly GCF_020510705.1 of Acidovorax radicis. Taxonomy (NCBI): domain Bacteria; kingdom Pseudomonadati; phylum Pseudomonadota; class Betaproteobacteria; order Burkholderiales; family Comamonadaceae; genus Acidovorax; species Acidovorax radicis. Next base: position 2,095,242 of record NZ_CP075184.1, on the reverse strand, counting down.
AGGCGCTGCAGATTGCCGATCAACAGGGGCTCGGCAGGCGACTCGGTGTCGTAGCCCGCTGCCTGCAGCGCGGCCAGCGTGGTTTGCAGGCTGCGCGGCACGTTCAAAAACGAGGCAGACAGGTTCTTCTCGCCCGGTGGGTAGTTCCAGAAGAAAATGGACAGGCGCTTGTCGGCGTTCTGCTTGCGCTGCAAGCTAGCCAGGTTGAGCGCCTTGCCCACCACGGCGTCGGCCTGCGCGGCAATGGGCACGATCTGCTCATCGGCCTTGCGTGTGGCGGCCGCCACCTGGATGTCGGTAACGCCCGCGTATTCGGCCTGCGCCAGGTAGAACGGCACATCCATCAGCGCCACGCCCTGCGGGTTGGCGGCCCAGGCGGCCTCGTCGCCGCGCCGGTACGGCATGGCTTGCAGCACGGGGATGCCCAGCCGCTCGAACTCGGCACGTCGCTCCTCGGCGTTCAGCATGATCTGGGTGTTGATGAGCACGTCGGCCAGCCGCATGCCCGCGGGCTTGAGCATTTGCTCCAGCGCGCCCGCCTCCAGCATGGGGCTGTAGAACGGCAGCGCCACGGCGCCCCCGGCTTCGATGCGCGCAATCAGGTCGTCGATGAAAGCGGTCTGCATGGCGGCGATGTACTGCTGGTGCAGCGCCAGCGCCACCACGGGGCGGCGGTTGGTAGCAGCTGGATCAACGCCTTGCGAACGCAGCCACGCCACAGGGTCTGCCATGACCAGGCCCGGCGCACGCGGGTGGTACACAGCGGTTTTGGGGAACACCACGGGGTCGGGCACGCCCGGGGCCGCGCGGCCCTGCAGCTGCGCGGCCAGTGTGGCGAAGAAGCCCTCGAAGTTCTGCTTGCCGCCGTTGCTGTAATAGGTGATGAGCCGCCGCGCCACGGGCTCGGGCAAGCCGCCGCCCCAGGCGGGTTTGGCGTCGTACAGCCAGGCGTGGGGCGCACGCAGGCCGGGCAGCGCATGCGCCAACCGGTCTTGCACCACATCCTGCAAATAGCTGTCGATGAACACCGCGTCAAAGCCCTTGAACAGGCCTTCGTCGGTCTCGGCGGGCAGCCTTTCCAGGTAGCGCACCTGCAGCTCAATGCCGTGCGGCCGGGCGATGTCGGCCAACTGGCGGAACTTGCCTGTAGGCACATTGGACGTGGCGATGAACAACACCTGCGCCGCCTGCGCAGCGCCAAAGGGCGCCAGCACCAGCAGGCACAGGGCCAGCCAGCGCCGCAAGCAGGCGATGGTGTTTGCAATAGTTTTATGAGTCAAATTGGCCTCTATCGCTTATCTATAAAGCGGCAACAGCTATCAAAATAGTAGTATTTGAATATTGATACAACCGGCCCCTGGCCCACACTTCCCCACCAGAGAGAGGGCCAGGGGAGGTTCAAAGAGTCCTTGTTGTCAGAAATCAACCCTTGCGGTCACGAACACACGGCGGGCGCGCTCGGCATAGCCAAAGCTCTCCGACTTCTCGGCCAGGTTCACGTTGCCAATGTTTTCCAGCCCCGCGCGCAGCACCAGCTTGCGGCGGGCGTCCAGTGCAAACTGCTTGCCTACGCTGGCGCTCCACAGCGCATACGCGGGCAGCGCCGCGCCGTCGGTGCCGGTCTGGCTGCCGGTGAATTCGCCGGTCAGGCGTGCGCTCCAGCCCTCGGCGCCTTTCCATTCCAGGCGCGAGGTCAGGCTGCTCGATGGCCGGTCGGCCAGCTTCTTGCCGGTGCTCTTGTCGCGCGTGTGCAGCAGCGTCAGGTCGTTGCTCCAGGCAAGCTGGCGCGTCATGTCCCAGGTCATGCCCGCCTCCAGCCCCTGGATGCGTGCGGCGTCCACGTTGTCGTACTGGTAGAAGCGCCGCACGCCCTCCTGGCGCAGCAGGCGGTAGGTGATGAGGTCTTTGACCTCGGTGTTGAACACCGTGGCGCGCAGCGACCAGGCGGGCGCCACCTGCCAGTCGGCACCCACTTCAAACGAGTTGGACGACTCGGGCTTGATGTTGCCGTTGCCCGCAAAGGTGTGCGGCCCTTCGGCCCCCACGTAGTTGGGCGAGATCTGCTTGAGCGTGGGCGCCTTGAAGGCGTGGCCAAAACCGCCCTTGACCACCAGCGCCGGGGTGGGCTCCCACACCAGATAGGCGCGCGGACTGACTTCGCTGCCAAACAGTGCGTGGTGGTCGGCACGCAGACCGGCGGTGAGCATGAGCGTGTCGGTCAGGGCGATTTCATCTTGCGCAAACAGGGCCTTGTGCGCCGCATCGTCTACGCCGTTTTTCAGGCCGGCGTTCTCCAGCGTCTCGCGGCGCCATTCGCCGCCCACGGTGACCTTGTGCGCGCCCAGGGCAAAGCTGGCATGGCCGTCCAGCACGTCGTCCACCATGTTCTGCGGCCGCGTGGGCGTAGCGCCGTTGCTGGCGCGGTTGGCAATGTCGATCTCGCTGCGGTAGGCGCGCAGCTTGCCGCGCCAGTTGTCAAACTGGCCCTCCCAGCCAACATGGGCCTGAGAGCGGTCGATGTCGTAGGTGCTGCGGTACACACCCTTGGAGGTGGAGCTGGTGTCGTACACGCGCTGCTCTTTGCCGCCACTCCACCCCGCCTCCAGGGTTTGCTCGGGCGTCAGCGCATAGCGGGCAGCCAGGCCACCGTTCTTGGCGTGGCTGCCTTCGATTTCCGACAGCAGCGGGCTCTGCCGATCGGCCACGGGTGCGCTGTGCGCCAGCTCGGCGTTCACGCGCAGGCTCAGGCGTTCGCCCACCGGGCCGGCAGCAAACACCGAGGTGGTGCCCGTGGGTTCGCCTTCGCTGAAGCGGGTAGGGGCGCTGGCCGAGACGCCCACCGAGCCGATCCAGCGGTCCTTGGGCTGGCGGGTAATGAGGTTGATGACACCGCCCAGCGCCTCGGAGCCATACAGCGCCGACATGGGCCCCCGGATGATCTCGATGCGCTCGACCGCCGACATGGGCAGCCAGCCGTATTGGTAGTCGGAATGGCCCACCACATCGTCCGTGGCGCTGATGCGCCGCCCGTCGATGAGAGTGAGCGTGTGCTTGCCTTCCAGCCCCCGCAACGCCAGCGTCTTGCGCCCGCCCACCTGGCGCGGCGAGAGTGTGAGGCCAGGGGCGCCGCGCACGGCGTCGAGCAGATCGGACGCATTGCGCGCCGCCAGCTCCTCGCGGTTGATGACGGTGACGCTGGCGGGCGCGGTGCGGGCGTCCTGCTCGGTCAGCGTGGCCGTGACGGTGACCGCAGGCAGGGCCGTGGCGGCCTGTGCCACCTGCAGGGGCGGGGTGTTGTCCTGGGCCTGGGCGCTCGTTCCGGCAAGCAACAGCATGGCGGCCCAGGCCACGGGACGGGGGCGCAAGGGGCGGGAATTGTTCGGGGCTGCGCTGGGCGCGCCGGGGGCCTCGGGGGAATACGTCATGAATGCAAACTCCTGGAATCAAAAAAGCAAAGACCCAGGTGGCGGCGGCTGCCGGGGACAAACAATGGAAAACAACGAAAAGGAATGCGGGGCTGCGCCCCGAAGCAGCTACGGCATGCCGTAGAACGCGCTGGCAGGCAGCTTGCCGCCCACCAGCGCCGGGTTGCGCGCCATGAGCTGGCCAAAGAAGAACTCCAGCTCGGGCCGCGCGGCGGCGGCAGGCACGGTGTCGAGCTGGCTCACGGCAATGGCGTCGGCCACGGCCTCGGGGATGAGCAGGTCGATGTGTTTGGCCATCATGGCGCCGCACTCCAGGGGGTGCGCGCGGCACCAGGCGAGCGACTGCGCATAGGCGTTTGCCACGGCAGCCAAAACCTCGGGCTGCTGGCGCACCGTGCCCACGGCAGCGATACCCGCCTGCGGCAAGCGGGGCTTGCGCTCAAAAAGGCGGCCCCACTCCTGCTGCAGGTCGGCGCCCCGGTGCAGGTCAGGCGCAATCAGACCGATGGGGAAGGACTTGGTTTTACGCAGCGCCAGCGATACGGCGGGCTCGGCCAGCAGCGCATGCGAGACACGGCGCGTGATGAGCAACTGCATGGCCTCCATGGGCGTGGGCACGTAGCGGATGCGGAAGTCTTTTTGCAGATCGAGCCCCTGCTTGGCGGCCAGCAGTTGCAGCACGATGTCGGGCATGTCGCCCCGGAAGGGCACGGCGATTTCCTCGCCCCGGTAGTCGGCCAGCGCCTTGCGATGGGCATCGCGCGTGACGAGCCACAGCGCTCCCCAGGTCGAGATGTTGAGCAGCGTGACGCCCGCGCCCCGGTTGAACAGGTTGGCGGCCACGTTGCTGGGCATGGCCAGCACGTCGGCCTTGCCGCCCATGGCCATCATGCGCAGTTGGTCGGGGTCGCGCCACGACACAAAAGCGGTTTCGCCCGCCACACCCGCCAACGCATGGGTCTCGGCCATGTGGATCAAGGGAGCCGACACAATCGCCGGAGGGCCCGACAGGGTGATGCGCGGCAGGCGCGGGGCAGAACACGCCACAGCGGGCAGGCCGGAGGCGGCCAGCGCCGCCAGCACCTGGCGGCGTGAGAGGGTCGGCACAGGCAGGGATGGCAGCATGGCGTACCCTCAGAACTGGTAGCTCAGGCCTGCCGTGAAGCTGCGGCCCAGGCCTTGCAAGTAGCCCGGCTGCGCTGCGGTAGCCTGGTTGCGGATGGCGTAGGCGCTGGCATAGCGCCGGTCGGTCACGTTGTCGGCCTGCAGATACAGCGCCAAGGGTCCATCGCGCCATTCGAGCTTGAGGCCCAGCAGTGCGTAAGCGTCCTGCTCGGCACCTGCGGTGTTGGCGTGGTCGGTGGGCGTGCTGACAGGCATCCAGCGCACGTTGGGGCCGAAGCGCCAGGCGCCGATGCGGTAGAGCACCTCGGCATTGATGAGCTGGCGTGGCACACCGGCAATCTGTTTGCCCGCGTATTCGCCGCCCCGGAAGCGGAAGTCGCTGTACGTCCAGCTGGCGCGGTAGTCGAGCGCACCCACACCCATGCGCTGGCTGCCCGAGAGGCCCAGCTCCACACCCTGGTGGCGCGTGCCGCCGGCATAGTTGTACGTGCCCACCTTGATACCGTTGGCGTCGGTGGTGGAGATCAGCTCGTCGGCCAGGACGCTGCGGTACACGGCGGCCGTCCAGTTCAGCGCATGGGCGCCCTCGCCCCAGCGACCGGCACCGCCGAGTTCGAAGGTGGTGGCGCGCTGCATCTTCAGGCGCACCAGTTCGGCCTGGGCCGTGGCCGGGCTGTTGGGTGCCACGGTGGCGCTGACGATTTCCCAGAAGGTGGGCGCCTCGTGGCTGCGGCTCAGGTTGGCCCACAGGCGGGTGGTGGGGGTGGCCGCCCAGTTCACGCCCACCTTGGGGGTGGCAAATGCCCAGTCTTGATCGGCCCGCACAGCGCTGGTGCGGCTGGCGGCATCACGGGTCAGGTGGCTCCATTGCACGCTGCCCACCACCGTCCAGTCAGGTACCACGCGCCAATCCAGCGCGGCCAGCGCCTGCAAATTGCTGGCGTCCAGATCGTAGGAGCCAAAGCGCTGCAACCGCTGGCCATTGACAGGGCTGGTGGCGTACAGATCGCGCTGCATTTCACTGTGCGCCCACGACACGCCAGTGCGCCAACCCCACGCCCCCTGTTCACCCGCTGGCCGCCCGCTGGCCTGCCACTGCGCGCCCGCCGTGCGGCTGTGGGTCACGGTGTAGTTGGTTTGGTTGTTGAACAAATCATCGGTGTCTTGCCAGTACACCCCCACCTCCTGGCGCAAGGTGTCTGAGCCCCAGCGCGAGCGGTTGGCCAAGCGCATTTGGTCAGCCGCACGGCGCGGGTCGCGCTTGTACACGTTGAGCAACTGGTCTTGCGCCGTGGCGCCATCCCCCATCACGCCGCGCGGGTTGGACGCAATGCGGTCTTTGGGCACCACGCTCGGAACCTGAAACGACAGGTCGGCCCAACTCAGGTAAGTGCGGTTTTCAAAGCTGCCATCTCCCTGGAAACCCAGATTCGCCTGCACACTGTCCCGGCTCGACGCAGAGTGGTGACGGTAGCCATCGAAACGATCGCTGCTGGCAGAGATGCGGCTGTCAAACCGCTCTCCCACCCCGCCCACTGATGCCTGCAAAGCCTGGCGGCCATAGCTCCCTGTCTCTGCACGCACGCGGCCGCGTTCCTGAGCACCCGTCAGCGACACAAAATCCAGTTCACCACCTAACGTGGTTGCCCCTGGGGTGAGCGCATTCGCTCCTCGGCGCGCACTGATCAGTGCAGCGTTGCGCGGCTCCAGCAAACCGATGATGAAAGAGCCATCGGCCTCATTCAAAGGCAGGCCATCTTGGAGCAGTAATACACCTCGGTTGACCGGGTTGCTCTGAATACCCGAGCCTCGAATGCTCAAGCGTGGCTGGTCCGTGCCCCCAAAAAAGTCCTGGATCACAATTCCGGGCTGATAGTCCAGCGCATCGCGCAAGGTGGCCAGCCGACTCTGCTGCTGAGGCTCAATCAAATTGGTGCCGCCCGGCACGCGCGCAAGGCGCGCCCGCTCGGCCTCCACTCCGTCATACATCGGCGCAGTAGCACTGTCGCGGCTGGAGCGAACGGTGACCGCTGGCAGCTCTGGTTTCTGGGGCTGACCATCCTGGGCGATTGCAATCTGGGCCATGACTGCCACCACTACCAAGCAACCAGATCCCTTTTTTGTCGAAGGTAGAGAGAAACAAATGCGCATATGAAAAGTTATTGAGATGTATTCGTATTCTCAATATGATCTATGCACATGCAATTTCAACCAATGACTTTTATCAACAACGCTGCCACGCCAGAAAAACTCATCACTCTGCTCAGTACACTGCCAAGGCTTGCGGGGCTGGCTCCTCAAGTGCTGGAGTCATTGGTACAGGGCGCCCAGCAGCGAGAACATCGCAGCGGCGAAACCCTGTTTCGCGAAGGAGCGCCCGCACAACACTGGTTGTTGATAGAGCACGGCTGCGTGGAGGTTGTGCGCTATGGACTCGAAGGCCAGGAGTTGGTGTTTCATTGCTTCCTCGCAGGCCAAAGCGTGGCCGAAGCGGCGATGTTCATGGAGCACGGCCGCTATCCCATGACCGCGCGAACCAGAGGTGCTACAGCTGTTTGGCAGCTTGGGCGTGACGCAATGCGCCGGACATGTGAGCGCCACTCCGAACTAGCGATAAGGCTGCTGGAAGATTTCAGCAAACGGCTGTATCGCTACGTCAATGAAGTGCAGTGGCTTACCACCAGCAACGCTCCAGAGCGTCTGGCGGCCTATCTGCTGCGGCTTCCGAGCACGCAGCAGGGGGAGATCACTCTGCCCCTGAGTCAGCGCCAGCTAGCCGCCTATTTGGGTATCCGCGCAGAAACCCTGAGTCGGTTGCTAGCTGACTGGCAGTCCCAGAGCTGGCTACGCGGACATAGGAGAAGCTGGACACTGCTAAACGCATCGCCACTGCGCGACCTGGCGTATGGCAGCACTCGCCCGTTCTGAACGGCAACCGGGTTGGCTCAGATCTGTGATGAATCCCTGCCCGCTTATGGCCGCTTTGCCAGGAACAAAGATAGCATCCGTACTAACTAACGGCCTCGAAATGTCGCGCGAAACCGAACTGGCTGGCTGCTTGAACCATGCTGAAAGCGCACAGCACACGTACCTGCTCAGCTCGTTTCTGCGACGCCATTCAGGCGTGTTACCTCCCAGGGCAGACCATATCGGAAAAGCTGAAGCCCTGCAATGATTTGAAGCTGCACCACTGAGCGCCCGCTGAGATGTTCAGCACAACTATTGCATCAACCGGTTGAATCCGCCGCCTAAAGCTGTCGGATGGCCTTGAGCCCCATAAAGACTGTTTATGGCCGGTAGGCTCCCGACGCGGAGGTGACCAGGAACACTTTTCGTGTGATCACATCACCGGAATATGCGACTCGCCCAAACCGGGCGATGTGTCGACAACCCCCATGTGGCGCAACATCCGCGTCATCTGCATGCCTCTCACTACAGGGAACGTGTCAGTAAGGGCACATCGAGCAGCGTTCAAGATGCTGTGAGCCAAATGATGGAATAGACAGGCCGATTTTTTTCTCTGCAGCCCTTCTGATCCACTTTCTTTCGGTACGCCTATCTACGCTCCTGCGAGTTTCCACAATAGCAAATGAAAGCCACCATTCCTTAATACGGCAGCAAGCCACGCATCGCCGAAAACTCAAGGAGTTCGACATGGGGAACAACTTGCCGGGAGAAATTAGCTACAGCCAAGGTACCGAAAGCCGCCCGCAGGCCGCCCCCTTGCCTGGCTCAAACGTTTACAGCAATCTTCCGCAGTTCCCGAAGCGCGGCGTTCTGCCATTTCGGCGCACCATTCGTCGGCATGAGTTACGCCAAATCGTTCCCCTGGCCGAAACGACGATCTACGAAATGGAGCGCCGCGGCGAGTTTCCACGGCGCTTCAATCTGACGCCGCGCTGCGTGGTGTGGGACCTAGCCGAGGTGGAGGCCTGGATCGACGAACGCAAGCAAGCCCCGCGCGCCAGCGCCGCCAAGCCGGATGTCCACCTACGAAAAACCCGCCCCGTTCGGGCGGGTTCCGCTCTGAGATGAGCCTGGCGACAGCCTCTCATCCAACAAGAGCATCCAGTTCATTGGAAGCCGAACGCGCTAGCCGCCGCCCCTCCTTGGCCAAATTGACCTGCAAGGCCGCTCGCGCCACCTCCAGGACATCCAAGGCCAGCGAGTAGCTACCCTTGGCCTGCAGCCAGGCCAGCACATCCGCCAAGTGCCAGATCGATGCACTGCCCTCATGCACCGGCGTCGGGAAGCTGCCCGGATGGGCCAGCATCAGCTTGCGCATATTCTGCCGCGACACGCCCACGATATCGGCCACATCGGTCAGCCCGACCAGATCCGGTGCGACCTCGATCAGACTGGCTGACGGTACGGCACGCCGCACGTCCGCCAGCGCGCTGCGCACAGCCTCGTCCGCACTGACCGCCTCGCGGGTGAACTCCAGTGCGAGCCGCCCCGGCTGCCCGATGCCGACCAGGGCATCGTCGCAACCTGCCTCGCCCAAGCGCTCGACCAGCGCATCCGGTTCACGGTCATCGTCGGCAAGTTGGTATTTCAGGGTGAAGGTGTATTCCATCGTGCTACTCCTCGGCATCGTCAGCGGCCTCCTGCTGCTTGCGGTGTGTGGTGCAGTTGTCCACGACGCGCCGCAAGGCACGCGCGTGGTTGCCAGGGTTCTTCGGCGTGCTCCATACGCTGGTGATGCAGAACTCGCCACAGCGACACTCCGCGTCGTTGTACGGGCAATAGATCCGTCCCCAAGCATGGCTGCCACCGACTTCCACGCGCCAGCCTTGCCCTTCAGCGTGCCTGAGCGCTTCCTCAACCTCTTTCTTCGGATGAGAGGAACGTGCCATCAACAGTCTCCAGTATAGGAATAGTCAGCAAGGTTGTCAAGTGACAACCTTGCCATCGCATTAGGCCAACGCACTCAACACCGGCACGACCACGTTGTCCGGCATCAGCTTCGGCACGTAGGTCTGTCCGTCGGTCCAGGCATCGACCATGTTGGCCCACTCCTGAAGCATGTGGCGCCGCTGCTCGGCGTACTCGGCCTTGTTGTAGATCGAGCGCGAGGAACGCCCTTCCTCGTGCGCAAGGCACTTCTCGATCCAATCGCGGTTGAACCCGATCTCGTTGAGCAGCGTCGAACCCGTGCGGCGCAGGTCGTGGACGGTGAATGGCTCCAGCGGCAGGCCTGCAGCCTTCGCCCGCTGCGCCACGATCTGCGTGACCCGGTTGAGGGTCGCGTGGGACATGGAGCGGTCGGAGTCGTAGCGCGACGGCAGCACGAACCTCGATCCAGCCGCACAGGTGTGCAACGCCACCAGGATGTCCAGCGCCTGGCGCGACAGGTAGACCACATGCGGGTTGCGCCCCTTCATCCGCTGCTTCGGAACGGTCCAGGTCGCGTTCTCGAAATCCACCTCGTCCCAGGTGGCCTCGATCAGCTCGCTCTTGCGCACCAGCGTCAGCAGGATCATGCGTAACGCCAGCCGGATGGTGGGATAGGTGGCCACCGACTCCATCTGCCGCGACATCAGGCGAATCTCCAGTGGCGACAAGGCACGGTCCTTGGGCACGAAGGTCGCAATCGACGCCGCGCCCACGTCGGCCGCCGGGTTATCCACTTTCTCACCATGCAGGATGGCGAAGGCATAGACCTGCTTCACGATGTCGCGGACGTGCACCGCGGTGGCCGGGGCACCGCGCTCCTTCACCTTGCCGCACAAGGCGCGCAAGTCATCGGCGGTGATTTCGTTGAGCAGGCGGTTCTGGAAGGCCGGCAGGATGTCCCGATCGACGATGCTCTTGCGCATCGCTCGCGTGCTGTCGGCCATCCTCGCACCGGCCAGCCATTGGGCGGTCATGTCGCCAAAGTTCTTGGCAGCAGTCAGGCGGCGCTTCTCGCGCTGCTTCTCGTGCGCCGGGGACTTGCCCTGGGCGACGGCCTTCTTGGCGTCCAGCAGCTTTTCGCGGGCCATCGCCAGCGAAATACCGGAAAGCCCATACCGGCCAATGGTCAACGTCTCGCGCCGACCGTTGAGACGGTAATCAAAGCGGAAGGTGACGGTACCGGTGGGCGATACCGTCACGTACATTCCATCCCGGTCGGAAGCCTTATAAGTCAAGGACTTAGGCTTCAAATTGCGCAGTGCGGTGTCGGTAAGCATCGAGGTTTTTCCTCCTGTTCATGACGGCTTTTACCGTCAGGGGTCAGGAGACCTGCTGATGCCTGGAAAGCCGCATGAAACAAGCTTTCCAGAGGAGTGATTTACCGTCAAAGACCGATTTGGTCTCGATAGTAAACAAGGGGGTCTTAATCCGGCCTTCGGTTCTTACCGTCACCTCTACCGTCAATCCGCTGCGCTGCCCGGCGATAGTCACCGATAGCTGCCGTGACGTATTTCTTTTTAAATCAACACGTTACGACGGATTTTCGATAAGTAGCGATAGTCCCCGAAGGACCTGATTTCACTCCCACTCAATCGTCGCTGGCGGCTTGCTACTCACGTCATAGGTCACGCGGTTGATGCCACGCACTTCGTTGATGATGCGGCCCGACACCTTCTTGAGCAGCGCGTAAGGCAGTTCGGCCCAGTCGGCGGTCATGAAGTCGCTGGTCTGCACGGCGCGCAGGGCGACCACGTAGTCGTACGTGCGGCCATCGCCCATCACGCCCACACTCTTGACCGGCAAGAAGACGGTGAAGGCCTGGCTGGTGAGGTCGTACCAGGTCTTGCCGGTGGCTTCGTCCACGTGGTTGCGCAGTTCTTCGATGAAGATGGCGTCGGCGCGGCGCAGCAGGTCGGCGTATTCTTTCTTCACCTCGCCCAGGATGCGCACGCCCAGGCCGGGGCCGGGGAAGGGGTGGCGGTAGACCATTTCGGGCGGCAGGCCCAGAGCCACACCGAGTTCGCGCACTTCGTCCTTGAACAGGTCGCGCAGGGGCTCCAGCAGCTTCAAGCCCAGCTGCTCAGGCAGGCCGCCCACGTTGTGGTGGCTCTTGATAGTGACGGCCTTCTTACTCTTGGCGCCGCCGGATTCAATGACGTCAGGGTAGATGGTGCCTTGGGCCAACCACTTGGCGCCCTTCGCTCCGTCGCCCTTAAGCTTCGCGGCTTCGGCCTTGAAGACATCCACGAACAGGCCGCCGATGATCTTGCGCTTGGCCTCGGGCTCGCTCACGCCGGTCAGCTTGCCAAGGAACAAGTCGCTCGCATCCACGCGGATGACCTTGGCGTGCAACTTGCCGACGAACATGTCCATGACCATGTCGCCTTCGTTCAGGCGCAGCAGGCCGTGGTCGACGAACACGCAGGTGAGCTGGTCGCCGATGGCGCGGTGGATGAGCGCCGCAGCCACGGACGAATCGACGCCGCCGGAGAGGCCGAGGATCACTTCCTCATTGCCCACCTGCTGGCGGATCTGCTCGACTGCTTCGGCAATGTGGTCGCGCATGACCCAGTCGGGGCTGGTGCCGCAGATGCCAAGCACAAAGCGGTCGAGCAGCGCCCTGCCCTGTACGGTGTGCGTGACTTCGGGGTGGAACTGCACGGCGTAGAAGCGGCGCTCTTCGTCGGCCATGCCAGCGATGGGGCAGCTATCGGTGCTGGCCATGAGCTTGAAGCCCGGGGGCAGCTCGGTGACCTTGTCGCCGTGGCTCATCCAGACGTTGAGCATGCCGTGGCCTTCGGGGGTGGTGAAGTCGGCAATGTCCTTGAGCAGTGCGGTGTGGCCGCGTGCGCGCACGGCCGCAAAGCCGAACTCGCGCTTGTGGCCGCCCTCGACCTTGCCGCCCAACTGGTGCGCCATGGTCTGCATGCCGTAGCAGATGCCCAGCACGGGCAGGCCGAGCTCGAACACCGATTGCGGCGCCTTGTCGGTGGTGTCCTCGTACACGCTGGCATGGCTCCCGGACAGGATGATGCCTTTGAGTGAGCCGTCCTTGGCATAGTCCCGCACCCACTCGTCGGTCACATCGCAGGGGTGCACTTCGCAGTACACGTTGGCCTCGCGCACGCGACGGGCGATGAGCTGGGTGACTTGCGAGCCGAAATCGAGGATGAGGATTTTCTGGTGTGGCATGATGGGCGACAGGAAAAGACAAAGGCCCGAACACTTGGAAAGTGGGTTCGGGCCTGTAGTTGCTGAAAAATCAGTCCGCGCGGTAGTTGGGCGCTTCTTTGGTGATTTGCACGTCGTGAACATGGCTTTCGCGGATACCAGCAGTGGTGATCTCGACGAATTCAGCCTTGTTGTTCATGTCCTCGATCGTGGCGCAGCCGCAATAACCCATGGCAGCACGAATGCCCCCCGCCATCTGGAACACGATGGACACCATGGATCCCTTGTAGGGCACGCGACCTTCGATGCCTTCGGGTACCAACTTGTCGGCATTGGGATTGCCTGTGGTCGACTCCTGAAAATATCGGTCGGCACTGCCTTGCTGCATCGCACCGATAGAGCCCATGCCGCGGTAGCTCTTGTAGCTGCGGCCCTGGAACAGGATCACTTCGCCCGGCGCCTCTTCCGTGCCTGCAAACATGCCGCCCATCATGATGGTGCTGGCACCAGCGGCCAGAGCCTTGGCGATGTCACCGCTGTAGCGCACGCCACCGTCGGCAATCAGCGGCACGCCCGTGCCGCGCAGCGCCGTGGCCACACTGTCGATGGCCATGATCTGCGGCACGCCCACACCGGCAACGATGCGCGTGGTGCAGATGGAGCCCGGTCCAATACCGACCTTGACAGCGTCAGCACCGGCTTCGACCAGCGCCAGCGCGGCTGCGCCCGTGGCAATGTTGCCGCCAATCACATCGACCTGCGGGTAGTTTTGCTTGACCCAGCGCACCCGCTCTATCACCCCTCGGCTGTGGCCATGGGCGGTGTCCACTACGATGGCATCCACACCAGCCCTGACCAAGGCCTCGACACGTTCTTCAGTGCCCTCACCCACACCTACCGCAGCGCCCACGCGCAGGCGACCCGATGGGTCTCTTGCGGCGTTGGGAAAGCTGGTCTGCTTGGTGATGTCCTTGACGGTGATCAACCCCTTGAGCTCGAAGTCATCATTGATGACCAGCAACCGCTCCAGCTTGTATTTGTTCAGAAGCGCCTTCGCCTCGCTGGCCGTAGCGCCCTCTTTGACCGTGATGAGTTTTTCACGGGGCGTCATGATCTGATGCACCTTGACGTCGTAGCGGGTTTCAAAGCGCAGATCGCGGCTGGTGACGATGCCCACCACCTTGCCACCATCGCACACAGGGAATCCCGAAATCCCCAGTTGCTCCGACAAGTCCAGCACTTGGAGCACGGTGTGCTCGGGGGTAATGACGACCGGATCGCGCACGACACCAGACTCATACCGCTTGACCTTGGCCACGTGGGCAGCCTGCTCCTGGGGTGTGAGATTTTTGTGCACGATTCCGATACCGCCCTCTTGGGCGATAGCAATGGCCAGGCGCGCTTCGGTCACGGTGTCCATGGCGGCGGACACAAGCGGCAGATTCAGCTGGATATTGCGGGAGAGTTTCGTCGCGAGGGACGTGTCCTTGGGCAGGACCTGGGAGTACGCTGGCACCAGCAACACATCGTCGAAGGTGAGCGCTTTTCCAAGAAGGCGCATGAGAAAGCTCCAAAAAACGGATTGTACCCGTGCCACGCGCCGTCAGCAGCGGGCACACGCATTCAGTTGGCGGTCCATATGAAAATCAGATCCGCTCGTCATTTGTCATATATCGCCCTGCGGCCGACATTCCCACTGACATGAAACCCCAGCGACGCGTTGTCCAAAGGCAACCCCGGCGCTCATACGCTGGCGGGTGACGAGCCGGACGGATAAACTCGTTCGCATGAAAATGCACAAGCTTCTGCTGCTGGCTGTGGCCTGCACCTGGGCCATGGGCGCAGCCGCCCAATGGCAGTGGATCGACAAGGACGGACGCAAGGTCTTCAGCGACCGCCCGCCACCACAGGAAATCCCTGACAAGAACGTTCTCAAACAGCCTGGCGGAAACCGCCCCGCCAACAGTTCGCGCGTAGCCGTGCCGGTGGACCCGGACGCGGCACCAACCGCGGCCGCCGCACCCAAACCGGCCGCCAGCGCTCCCGGCACTGGCAAAGACAAGGAGCTGGAAGAAAAGAAGGCCCAGGCAGAGGCCGCCGAAGCCGCTAAAAAGAAGGCAGAAGACGAAAAGGTGGCCAAGGCCAAGGCTGAAAACTGCACCCGTGCAAAGGCTGCGAAGGCCGCGTTTGATGCGGGCAAGCCCATTACCCAAGCAAATGCCCAAGGCGAACGCATATTCCTGGATGGACCGGCACGCGCTGCGGAAGCCAAACGGATTGACGGGATCGTCGCGTCAGACTGCGTGCGCTGATCCGCTGCGACCCACTGCGCGAGGATGTCCGGCACGGCTTGGCAGAACGCGCCCCAACAACTCGGCCATCAATAACCCGATTTACCTCCGTCCCGGCGGTTCGCAAACAGGCCGGTGGTTCGGGCGCCCTGGCGGGCAAACCGCTCCCGGCGAGCCACCTTGGGGTCTACGGTCAGTGGCCGATAGATCTCCAGTCGATCAAGATGCCCCAGCAATACATTGCGATCGACAACGCGGCCCCAAACACCCACAAGCACCGAGGGCGGCACTGCGTCACTGTGCCTTGGATTCTTCGACTGCAGCGTATCGCCACCAATAGCCGCTAACGAACCCAACGCATCCAGGGCGTCCCCTACTGTAGAGCCCACGGGCAGTTGCAAAACCTGCTCCTGGGTTTCTCGCGGGGCAACACACACAACCACCGTCACCTGCATCACCTGCGTCACCTGCAAAGGGGCCAGGCCCCGGGCCCTATCAGCCATAGACCTGCTCTGCCCGCTTCACGAAAGCATCGACCATGCTCCCGGCAATGCGGTCAAACACCGGCCCCACGAGCGCGGCCAGCGCGGCACTGGCAAACCCGTAGTTGAGAAGCAGCTCGACCTTGCACGCCCGCTGCGTGCCGTCACCGACCGGATAAAAATGCCAATCACCATCGAGCCGTGAAAACGGCCCCTTGACCAAATGCATCTGCACCCGCCGCCCCACTTCGTGCGTATTTTTGGTCACAAACGTTTGGTGGATGCCTCCAAGGGCAATACCCACCTCGGCGGTCATGCTGTCGGCCGTGCGCTCAAGCACGGCAGAGCGATCACACCACGGTAAAAACTGGGGGTATTGCTCCACGCCAGTGACCAGCGCAAACATTTCTTCAGGGCTATACCAGATCAGGACGGACTTTTGGACGGTTTTCATGCAGACAGGGATTCTGGCCATCGCAACGCGGTCAACGAAGTTCGACTGCCAGAGGAAATTAGAATCACGTGAGCCAGACCACGACAATTGTAGGGAGGCCTTTCAACTCCCGGTTTGCGCCGCATCTAATTCCCCATGGCCAAAAAACCCGATCCTACTGCCCGCATTGCCGACAACAAGAAAGCGGCCTACAACTATTTCTTCGAGGAACGCTACGAGGCGGGCATGGTGCTGCACGGCTGGGAGGTCAAGGCGCTGCGCGAAGGCAAGGTGCAGCTGACCGATGGGTATGTGCTGATTCGCGAGGGCGAGCTATTCCTGCTCGGCTGCCAGATCAATGCGCTCAAGACCGCCTCCACCCATGTCAGCCCCGAAGCTGCGCGCACCAAAAAACTGCTACTCAGGAAGGCCGACATTGAGCACCTGATTGGCAAAGTGGAGCAAAAAGGCTTCACCCTGGTGCCCTTGAACCTGCACTGGAAAAATGGTTTCGTGAAATGCGAAATCGCTTTGGCGAAAGGCAAGGCCGAGCACGACAAACGCGACACCATCAAGGACCGCGAAGGCAAACGCGAGGTGGAGCGCGCCATGAAGAGCCGCAGCCGCTGATGAGAAGGGCTTTGCAGGCCCGTCCTTACCCCCGGCTGCAATGGCGAGTTTGAAGCGCTTACCTATGCCACGCCCTTGTACTCAACTCACATCTTGACCCGTGTGGCTAAAGCGCGGCCTGATGCTTCAATCGGCACGATCTGATCGCCATCGCCGTGGATGACCAACCTGGGCACGTCGAAGCTCTTGAGGTCCTCGGTGAAGTCTGCGGCCGAGAACGCTGCAATAGAGTCGTAGGTGTTCTTAGGCCGTCCAGCATGCCCTGGTGCAAGAACGACTGGACGGAGCAAGGCGCGACGGGCGTCGGCATGCTCGCAGGGCTGACCCCTCCGCTCTGCTTGGGTGAACTTCCCGAAGAAATCTCGATGCAAGCGCAAGCCCCCTGGGGTCAATGCGGGTGCGTGGGCGACACGCCGAACCAAAGTAAGCACAGCCCCAACCGTCAACTGGCAGAATTTATTAGGTACCTACGGGAATAAACCGCCATGCCTCTGTGTTTATGCAGGTGCAAGGCAAGCATTGGTGCCCGCCTGCACCCACCACACCCTGGAGAAACCCATGAAGAAATTTGTATCGATGGCTGCAGCACTCGTCGCCGTGGCTGGCATGGCTGGCTGCGCTGCCATGTCCGAAGCGCCCGTAAAGGCCATGGATGGCGTACTCGTTGGCGCCAGCGGCATGACGCTTTACACCTTTGACCGCGACGCAGCAGGCAGCGGCAAATCCGTGTGCAACGGCCCTTGCGCCACCAACTGGCCGCCGCTCATGGCCAGCAAGGCACCCGACAGCAACTACAGCATCGTGACCCGTGACGACGGAAAAACCCAACTGGCGTACAAGGGCAAGCCTCTGTATTTTTGGGCCAAGGACGCAAAACCCGGCGACAAGACCGGCGACGGTGTGAACCAGGTCTGGCACGCGGCGCGTCCTTAAGCGCTGGCACGGCTGCAGCCCCCCCTGCCCACCACATGAACCGCAACCAGGTCATCGAGCAATTGCCTGGCTTGCGCAGATATGCGCGGGTGCTGACCGGTGACGCCTGGGCCGCCGACGATCTGGTGCAGGACACGCTGGAGCGCGCCTGCAGCAAATGGCTGCTGTGGCGCACAGGCACAGATCTGCGGGCCTGGTTGTTCACGTTGATGCACAACCTGTACCTCAACCAGCGCCGTGGCGCACCGATGTTGGCATCGGTGGACATCGACGACATCAAAGACCATTTCGCTGGAGCACCCAACCCCACGGACGACGCGCTGGACCTGCAGCGTTGCCTGCAGCGTTTGCCCGCAGAGCAACGGGCCGTATTGCTGCTGGTGGCCATGGAGGACATGAGCTATGAGGACACGGCACGCGTCCTCTCGATCCCTTTGGGCACCGTCATGTCACGCCTGTCACGGGCCCGTGCGCGCCTGCGCGGGCTGATGGATCACACCACACCATCAGCTGCTGCGCCCAACCCTGCGCCCACCCCAGGCCCCGAGCCAGCCCCGATGGAACAGCCAGCGCGTACCGCCTCTTTGCGCCGACTCAAATGACCCACCGTCTCGCACCCTCCGTATCCCCACGCACCCCGCCGTTGGAACATACCGACGATCAAGCCGCGTGGCACGCCCTGGCAGACGGCCGCCTCACCCCTGCCGAGGCCGCCACCTTGCGCACCCAGTTACAGGGAAACTCCGCTGCGCTCGAATCCATCGATCAGTGGCAGAAACAACGGCAGCAGTTACAGGCACTGCACACCGACATGCTCGACGCCCCAGTGCCAGAGATGCTGCGGGCCAGCGCGCTGCGCACGGCCCATCGCAAGGCGCAGCAAATGCAGCGGTGGCGCTGGGGAGGCATGGCTGCCTCGGTATTCATGGCGTTTGCATTGGGATGGGCGGGCCACGGCCAATGGTCGGGCGGCACCCTCCAGCTGGGGTCCGGCAAACCGGCGTCTGGTGGCCCCAGTGTCCTGGTGGCGGCAACGGCCCAGCGTTTTGCCGAGCAGGCAGCGGTAGCCCATGCCGTGTACCAGCCCGAAGTACGCCACCCCGTCGAGGTTGGTGCCGCGCAGCAGGACCATCTGGTCCAGTGGCTGTCCAAACGGCTCGACAGGCCCCTCAAAGTGCCCGTGCTCACCCCGTTGGGCTACGAGCTGGTGGGTGGACGCCTGTTGCCGGGCGACACCGGCGCGCGGGCGCAGTTCATGTACCAAAATGGCGCGGGCCAGCGCATCACCCTGTATATGGGGGCATTGGCGGGCGCCGCTGCCTCCCCTGCGGCAACGGCTGCTGGCTCGTCGACAACAAACCCGCCTCTGCAATCAGCGCAGCCCGCCCCCGCAACAGCGTTTCAGTTCACCAGCGAAGGCCCGGTGCCTGGGTTTTATTGGGTGGATGCAGGCTTCGGCTACGCACTCAGTGGGCAGCTGTCTCGCGCGCAATTGCTTGCGCTGGCCACCGCGGTGTACCCACAGATACAGCGCTGACCGTCAGGCGAGCTGCGCCAAGGGGTGTGCGTGGGTCGGCCAAGGGCTGACAAAAAACGGCGCCACCATCTCGGGCGTCACATCCTCGATGCGGCCGGGGTTCCATTGCGGCGCATGGTCCTTGTCCACGGCCAGAGCACGGATGCCCTCCACTGTCTCGCTCTGCCCGGGGCGCAAAAAGAAACAGTGGCGCACCATGTCGCGCTCCATGCGCAAGTCGTCGGCCAGGCCCATGCCACGGGCGCGGCGGATTTGCTCCAGCACCACATGCAGCATCAGCGGCGAGCGCTTGCGCAGCGTAGCGGCCGTGGCGCGTGCCCAGTCGGTGTCGGCAGCCTCCAGCGCAGCGACGATCTCACCCACGGTAGGAAGCGAAAAATATTGATCAATTTGGCCTCTAACGCTTGACTGCAAAGCGTTAGCAGCTATTAATTTAGAAGCAACAAAGTCTTTGGCGGCGCCACCGCTGGCAAAGCCCTGCGTGCCCAACGCTTCCCACACGGCAGCTTGCTGGTCGGCAGGCAGACAGCCGTCGGCCAACTGGTTCTCGATGGCATCACCGGCACCAATGGCGTCACCGGTCAGCGCCAGCCATTCACCCACACGGCCTGGGCAGCGGCTCAGAAAGTACCCTCCGCCCACATCGGGGAACAGACCAATGGCCGTCTCGGGCATCGCCATCTTTGTGCGCTCGGTCACCACACGCAACGCAGCGCCCTGGCTGATGCCCATCCCGCCACCCATCACGATGCCATCCATGAACGCGATGTAGGGCTTGCCGTAGTTATGAATCAGGTGGTTGAGCGCGTACTCCTCGGTAAAGAAGTCCTCGATCAACGGGTTGCCCTGGCTGCCCGCCTGGTGCAGAAAGCGAATATCGCCCCCTGCGCAAAAGGCGCCAAATGGGCCTTCCTTGTTGCTGCCGCGGATCGCCACGGCCAGCACATGGGCATCGTTCTGCCAGGCGAGCAGCGTGCCCATCAGGGCCCGCACCATGCCCAGCGACAACGCATTGAGCGCGCGCGGGCGGTTCAGCGTGATGAAACCAACCTGTCCACGCACTTCGCTCAGGACCTCAGATACCCCTGTCGTCTCCGTCATTTTTGTTCCTTCCAACCTAACAGTTCATTAAAAACCAGCGCACCAATGACCAACACGCCGCCGGTGAGCACGGCCGCGCCGGGCTTCTCACCTGCCCCCACCCATGCCAGCAAGATACCGAAAATCACTTCCAGCAAACCCAGCAGAGCCATCTCGGGGGCCTTGAGCACGCGCCCACAGCGCACCGCCAGCACACACGGGATCGCCAATTGCACCACGCCCAGCAACGCCAGCAACACAAGGTCATGCAAGGATGCCTGAAACGGCAGGGCCAGCGGCAGAGTGGCAATGACCGAAAGCACCGCCCCCACCAACACCGCAGGCACCAGATCCACCGAGTGACCGTGCCGCTGCGAATGCTGCACCACGGTCCAGTTGATGGCAGCCGCCACCGGAACACACAGCGCCACCAGCGTCCCGGCCACCGGCAGGCCCGCCATTTGCGAGCCATACATCCACGCAATGCCCAGGCCCGCCACGGCGATGGCGGCCCAGGTGCGCGGGGCAATATGGTGGCCGATAAAGACACGCGCAAACAGCGCGGTGAGCAGCGGGCCCACCGCCATGGTGACCAGCACATTGGCCACCGGCATCAGCATGATCGCCACCATGAAGGCGGTGAACATCACGCTCCAGCACACACCCGAAATCCACAGGGAGCGGCCGCTGTGGCGCATGGACACAAACACGGTCCGTCCCTGCAAGGTCGGCAGAATCACCAGCAGTGCGAGCACCGTGAAGAAGCTGCGCCAGAAAGTCACTTCAAAGCTGCGAGCGTGCTCCAGATGGCGCGTGACCACACCCGCAATGGACCACATGAGGGTGACCGCCACCATCAGAACAACCGCGCGGGAATGCGTGAGCTTCAACATGGGAATCTGCAAGACAAGGGGAGCAACATGGAAAAAAGGCCACCGCAATGCAGTGGCCCTTCGGGTCGCGCAGCAAGAACCAAAGGGCCCTTGCGCGCACAACGGCTACCGGATCAAGCCGCCACAAAGGCGACGCTCTCCGGCAAGCCCGCTCAGGAGCGGCCTGCGCGCTTGCGGTCGCTTTCCTTGAGGTGGCGCTTGCGGATGCGGATCGACTTGGGCGTGATTTCGACCAGTTCGTCGTCCTCGATGAACTCCACCGCGTATTCCAGCGTGGCATCGATGGGCGGCGTGATCTTGATCGCGTCTTCCTTGCCGGAGACGCGGAAGTTGGTCAGCTGCTTGGTACGCGTGGCATTCACCACCAGGTCGTTGTCACGGCTGTGGATGCCCACAATCATGCCTTCGTACACCGGGTCGTTCGCCTTCACGAACATGCGGCCACGGTCGTCCAACTTGCCCAGGGCGTAGGTGAAGATTTCACCATCGTCCATCGAGATCAGCACACCGTTCTTGCGACCGCCAATATCGCCCTTATGCGGCTCGTAGCTGTCGAAGATGTTGGCGATCAAGCCCGAACCACGCGTTAGATTCAGGAATTCGTTCGTGAAGCCGATCAGGCCACGCGCAGGAATGCGGTACTCCAGGCGCACGCGGCCACGGCCGTCCGGCTCCATGTTCACCAGCTCGCCCTTGCGCTCGCCCAGGGCCTGCATCACGCCACCCTGGTGGGCTTCTTCGATGTCGGCGGTAACCAGCTCGATAGGCTCGTGCTTTTCGCCATTGATGTCCTTGAACACCACGCGGGGCTTGGACACGGCCAGTTCATAGCCTTCACGGCGCATATTTTCGAGCAAGATGGTCAGGTGCAATTCGCCACGACCCATCACTTCGAAGATACCTTCCTCGTCGGTTTCCTTCACACGCAGGGCCACATTGTGTTGCAGCTCCTTTTGCAGGCGGTCCCAGATCTGGCGGCTGGTCACAAACTTGCCTTCACGGCCGGCCAGCGGGCTGGTGTTCACGCAGAAGTTCATGGTCAGGGTGGGTTCGTCCACCTTGAGCATGGGCAGCGGCGCGGGGTTCACCGGGTCGGTGATGGTGACGCCAATACCGACGTCGGCAATACCGTTGATCAGCACGATTTCGCCAGGGCCGGCTTCGGTCGCCTGCACACGATCGAGCCCCTGGAACGTCAGCACCTGGTTGACACGGCCCTTCACGGCTTTGCCATCCGGGCCTTCCATGACCAGCACATCCATCATGGGCTTGATGGTGCCCTGGCTGATGCGGCCCACGCCGATGCGGCCCACGAAGGTAGAGAAATCGAGTGCGGAGATCTGCAGCTGCAGCGGGGCGGCTGGGTCACCCGTCTGCGCGGGCACATGCTTGAGCACGGTGTTGAACAATGCAGACATGTCAGGGCCCCACTGTTCGCCAGGTGCGCCTTCTTCCAGAGAAGACCAGCCATTGATGCCCGAGGCATACACCACGGGGAAGTCGAGCTGCTCGTCGGTAGCACCCAGTTTGTCGAACAGGTCGAAGGCAGCGTTGACCACCTTGTCGGGGTTGGCACCTGGCTTGTCCACCTTGTTCACCACCACGATGGGCTTCAAACCGAGGGCCAGCGCCTTCTTGGTCACAAAGCGCGTCTGGGGCATGGGGCCTTCTTGCGCGTCGATGAGCAGCACCACACCGTCCACCATGGACAGCGCGCGCTCCACTTCTCCGCCGAAGTCGGCGTGACCGGGGGTGTCCACGATGTTGATGTGGGTGCCTTCCCAGCTCACGGCACAGTTCTTGGCCAGAATCGTGATGCCACGCTCTTTTTCAATCGCGTTGTTGTCCATCACCGTGTCAACCACTTTTTCGTGGTCGGCGAAGGTGCCGGACTGGCGCAGCAGTTGGTCGACCATGGTGGTCTTGCCGTGGTCAACGTGGGCAATGATGGCGATATTGCGGATTTGTTTAGTCATAGTTTTTCCAATGTACCGCTGGCTTTCAGGTGCGGCGTGCCTTCCAAGATTTGTTGAATTTCCAGCGGACTCAGGAGCCTGTCCGGCACCAGCTCCCCGCCAACGATGTGACCGACCCCAAGCAACGCTGGGGGTGTTTCTCCAAAGACCGCGACAGCGCTGGCATCCGGCCAGTCCCCGCGCCGCCGCACGCCCGACAGGAACCGCGCCGCATTGTCGCTGTCCAGCGTGACACGCACGTGATGCACCAGCAGCGATTCAGGCGCCTCCAGGCAGGCCAGGCGCTCTGCTTCGGGCAGGGCTTCGAGCTGAGCGAGCGTGATGCAGCGCTCCACACCAATACCGCCGGTATCGATGCGGCGCAAAAACGTCAGGTGGGCGCCACATCCGAGCGCCGCACCGATGTCTTCACCCAGTGTACGGATGTAAGTGCCCTTGCTGCAGGTCACTATTATTTTGATAGCAGGTTGCGCTTGATCTGTATGGGCCAACGCCAGTTTTAATGCATGAATGACCACGTTGCGCGCCTCGCGCTCCACGGTCACGCCGGCGCGGGCGTACTCATACAGTGCCTTGCCGTCTTTCTTGAGCGCACTGTGCATGGGTGGCACCTGGCTCAACGGGCCCGTGAACTGCTGCTGCACTGCGGCAAGGCGTTCAACGGTCAGCTGATCGGGGGCGATTTCGCAGCGCTCGACCACGTCACCTTCGGCATCGCCGGTCGTGGTGGTGGTGCCGAGCAAAGCCACCGCTTCGTAGGTTTTGGGCGCATCCAGCTGCAACTGGCTGAACTTGGTGGCCGCGCCAAAACACAGCGGCAACACCCCGGTGGCCAGTGGATCGAGCGTACCCGTATGGCCCGCCTTTTCGGCGCGCAGCAGCCATTTCGCCTTCTGCAAGGCGTCATTGCTCGAGAGTCCGAGCGGTTTATCGAGCAGCAACACCCCATGCACAGGGCGCCGCTGCACCCTGGTGCGTGGCGCGTTCATGGTTAGTCTTCTTGAGCGCGCGAGGAAACAGCCTTGGCGATCAAGGCGTTCATATCTGCCGCACGCTCGGAGGTACGGTCGAACAAGAAGTGCAGCGTGGGCACCGTGTGGATGTGCAAACGCTTGAACAACCCATTGCGCAGGAACCCCGCAGCCTGATTGAGCGCCGCCTGCGTTTCCACAGGGTCGCCTGTCAGCAGGCTGAAGAACACCTTCGCATGGGCATAGTCAGGGGTGACCTCCACGCCCTGCAGCGTCACCATGCCCACGCGCGGGTCTTTCAACTCGCGCGCGATCAACTCCGTCAGATCGCGCTGGATCTGGTCGGCCACTTTGAAGGCGCGGTTGGGTGTGGAGGACTTCTTTGCAGCCATGTCGTCTTCGTCGAAGCCTTACAGCGTCCGCGCGATTTCCTTGATATCAAAGAACTCGAGTTGATCGCCTTCCTTGATGTCGTTGTAGTTCTTGAGCTTGATACCGCACTCGAAGCCTTCCTTGACTTCCCGGACATCGTCCTTGAGGCGCTTGATCGAATCGACTTCGCCCGTGTAGACAACGACGTTGTCGCGCAGCAAACGGAAGCGTGCATTGCGATGGACCATGCCCGACGTGATGTACGAGCCGGCAATCGTGCCTATCTTGGTCGCCACGAACACCGTGCGGATCTCGGCCGTGCCGATGACTTCCTCGCGCTGCTCAGGAGCCAGCATGCCGGACATCGCCACGCGCAACTCATCCACAGCGTCATAGATGATGCTGTAGTAGTGCAGGTCCACGCCATTGCCTTCGGCCAGCTTGCGCGCACCGGCATCGGCACGCACGTTAAAGCCAATAACGATGGCCTTGGAGGCAATCGCCAGGTTGATATCCGACTCGCTGATACCGCCCACGCCGGTATATACCAGCTGCACCTTGACCTCGTCGGTCGAGAGCTTGAGCAGCGATTGCGACAGCGCTTCCTGCGAACCCTGCACGTCGGCCTTGACGATGATGGGCAGATGCTTGATCTCGCCCGCCGTCATGTCGGCAAACATGTTTTCGAGCTTGGCGGCCTGTTGGCGTGCCAGCTTGGTATTACGGAACTTGCCAGCGCGGTAGGTAGCTACTTCACGGGCACGACGTTCGTCGGTGAGCACCATGAACTCGTCGCCTGCCTGTGGCACTTCGGTCAGGCCCTGGATTTCGACCGGAATCGAAGGTCCTGCCGTTTTGGCCGTTTTTCCGTTTTCGTCCAGCATGGCGCGCACGCGGCCATAGGTCTGGCCAGCCAACACCACGTCGCCCACCTTCAGCGTGCCCGATTGCACCAGCACGGTGGCCACAGGACCACGGCCCTTGTCGAGCTGCGCTTCGATGACAAGGCCCTTGGCCAGTGCATCCACCGGCGCCTTGAGTTCCATCACTTCAGCCTGCAGCAGCACCTGTTCCAACAGGTCGTCGATGCCCATGCCGGTCTTGGAAGACACGGCAATAAAAGGCGAGTCACCACCGTATTCTTCAGGCACCACCTGCTCGACCACCAGCTCCTGCTTGACGCGTTCAAGATTGGCATCGGGCTTGTCGGCCTTGGTGATGGCAACCACGATGGGAACGCCAGCAGCCTTGGCGTGCTTGATAGCCTCACGGGTCTGGGGCATGACACCATCGTCCGCCGCCACCACCAGAATTACGATGTCGGTGGCCTGGGCACCACGGGCACGCATGGCCGTGAAGGCCTCGTGACCGGGGGTATCAAGGAACGACACCATGCCGCGTGGAGTTTCCACGTGGTAGGCACCAATGTGCTGCGTAATGCCGCCCGCTTCGCCCGCTGCGACCTTGGCACGGCGAATGTAGTCGAGCAGCGAGGTCTTGCCGTGGTCGACGTGACCCATCACGGTCACCACAGGAGCGCGTGGCAGCACTTCAATGTTCTGATGTGCGGCCTCTTCGTCAGCGAAAGCTTCCGGATCGTCGAGCGCAGCCACCAGGGCCTTGTGCCCCATTTCCTCCACCACGATCATGGCGGTGTCCTGATCGAGAGGCTGATTGATGGTGACCATCTGGCCCATCTTCATCAGCGTCTTGATGACTTCAGACGCCTTGATCGACATCTTGTGCGCCAGCTCTGCCACCGTGATCGTTTCGGGCACGTGCACTTCAATAATGCGCGCTTCCACCGGTGCGGACTGGTGGTGATCGTCACGTTGATCGCGGTTGTCGCCACGACGGCCACGTGGGCCACCGCGCCAGTTGTTACGCCCGACACCGCCACTGCTATCGCCGCGGGTCTTGATTTCTTTCTTCTTGGCCGTGTCGCCCGCCCAGCTGGAAGACAGCTTGGCAGATTTGACTTCCTTGCCTGCACCGGGGGCACCGGCGCCTGCGCCTGCAGCCGCTGGCGCACCAGCGCGCGCCACCCCCGTACCCACAGCGGGTTTGTGCAACGTGCCCTTTTTGGCGTCTCCCGCAGGGGCTGCTTTAGCCACAGGCTTGGGTTCTTCAGGCTTCTTGGCCACCATGACCGCCTTCTTGGGCGTGGCCATCATGGAGCGAATGGCAGCGGCTTCGGCCTCGGCCTTGCGGCGACGGGCGTCCAGATCAGCAGCACGGGCCGCCTCTTCGTCGGAGCGCGCCTTGGACTCAGCGGCGGCCTTTTCGCGAGCCTCCACCTGCGCGGCGTTGCGCGCTGCTGCCTCGGCAGCCTGCTCGCGGGTCGCTTCTTGCTTCACTGCGGAGGCCTGGGCCTTCTTACCGGCCTCCTGGGCTGCGTAGGCTGCGGCACGCTCTTCGGCTTCACGCTCACGCGTTTCGCGTGCTTCGCGCTCAGCACGCTTTTCGGCCAGTTCGGCCTCCTGGCGGCGAATCAACTCGGCCTGGCGACGCGCCTCTTCCTCGCGGCGAGACAGCTCCTGGTCTTCGCTAGACACTGCGGGCTCAGCCACTGAAGACGCCGCGACAGACTCCACAGGGCTTTCGACCTCGTCATCACGCTGGATGAATGTGCGTTTTTTGCGCACTTCCACCTGGATGGTGCGTGCCTTGCCGGTCGCATCCGCCTGCTTGATTTCGCTGGTGGATTTTTTCACCATCGTGATCTTCTTGCGGTCGGCCGAAGCGGTGCCATGGCTGGCTTGCAGATAGACAAGCAGCTTTTGCTTGTCTGACTCGGTCAACACGTCAGACGGGGCAGCCTTGCCCACGCCCGCAGCCTTGAGCTGGTCGAGCAGGGTTTCAGGCGATTTTTTGAGTTCGGTGGCGAACTCGGCGACAGTATTACTGGACATATTTGGTTCGTGCCTCCCTGACCTTTACTCTTGCCCCGCGAACCAATGTTCGCGCGCCTTCATGATCAAGGCTTTGGCTTCTTCTTCAGACTGTCCGGTCAGGTCGGTCAGTTCATCAATGGCCAGATCGGCCAGGTCGTCACGTGTATGCACACCACCTTCAGCCAATTTGGCAATCAGCTCGGGGGTGAGGCCTTCGAGGTCGCGCAGATCCTGAGAGATCTGGTCCACGCTTTCTTCGCGGGCAATTTCCATAGTGAGCAGCGCATCCTTGGCGCGGGCTCGCAATTCATTGACGGTGTCTTCGTCAAATGATTCGATTTCCAGCATTTCCTGCAGCGGCACATAGGCCACTTCTTCCAGGGTATTGAAACCTTCGGAAATCAGGATGTCGGCAATTTCTTCGTCGACGTCGAGTCGCTCCATGAACAGCTTGCGGGCCGTGTCGGTCTCGCTGGCCTGCTTTTGCGCCGATTCGGCGGCGTCCATGATGTTGATCTTCCAACCCGTGAGGTCGGAAGCGAGGCGCACGTTCTGGCCACCACGGCCAATGGCAATCGCGAGGTTTTCCTCGTCCACCACCACGTCCATGGCGTGTTTTTCCTCGTCCACCACGATGGACGACACGTTGGCCGGGGCCAGCGCACCGATCACGAATTGGGCCGGGTCTTCGGACCACAACACGATGTCCACGCGTTCGCCAGCGAGTTCGTTGGTCACTGCATTCACACGGGTGCCACGCACGCCGACACAGGTACCGATGGGGTCCACGCGCTTGTCATGGCTGAGCACAGCAATCTTGGCGCGGGAGCCGGCGTCACGGGCACAGCTCTTGATCTCCAGCAGGCCCTGCTCGATCTCGGGTACTTCCTGGCGAAATAACTCGACCATGAATTCCGGGGCCGAACGCGAAAGGATGATGGGTGCGCCGCGCAGCGACAGGTCCACCTCCATGATCATGGCGCGCACACGGTCGCCACTGCGCAGGTTCTCCTTCGGGATCATCTCGCTGCGACGCAGGCGGCCTTCCACACGGCCGGATTCGACAATGATGTCGCCCTTGTCCATGCGCTTGACGGTGCCCGTGAAGATGCGCTCGCCGCGCGACATGAAGTCGTTGAGCAGCATTTCACGCTCAGCGTCGCGGATCTTCTGCAGGATGACCTGCTTGGCCGCCATGGCGCCAATACGGCCGATAGGCACGGATTCGACGCTTTCTTCGATGTACTCGCCGACTTCGATGTCCGCAATGCGATCTTTCGCATCCATCAGCAATTCTTCGGCCTCAGGATTTTGCAGACCAGCATCGTCCGGCACCACCAGCCAGCGGCGGAAAGTCTCGTAATTGCCGCTATCGCGATCAACGGACACGCGAATGTCCACATCGCCTTGGTACAGCTTTTTGGTAGCCTGGGCCAAGGCCGCCTCCACGGCGCCCAAGACCACGTCAAGCTCCACGTTCTTTTCGCGCGAAATGGCCTCAACCAACATCAACAATTCGCGATTCATGCGACGACTCTCCTATTTCAATCACCCGAAGGTAGTGGCCACACACCGCGGCATCCACCCAATTCATTCAGCGACTCAGGCGGGTGCTGCCCCTGCCTTGCCCGCACGCCCCTTGAAATCCACGATCGGTGCCAAACGGGCATCCCTCAGTTCATCCAGGGTAAAAGTCATGGCCTGCAACGGGGCTGGCACACGTTTTTTGCTAACCCTTTGGCCTGGCTTGACCGGCGGCTCATCGCTCCAGACGATCTGCCAGCCTCCAGCCTCGGCCCGCTCCAGCGTGCCGCGAAATTTTTTGCGGGTCGCATTGACTTGCCCTGCCGCTGCGACACCGATTGGCGCCTTCAGTGTGATGTCAATGATCGATCCCTCAAAGCGCACAAAATCTTGGTCATGGCGCAAGGGGCGATCAATACCGGGTGACGAAACTTCCAGGCGCTTGTACTCAACGCCGTCCACTTCCAACGAAAACTGCAACTGGCGCGTCACCTTCTCGCAGTCTTCCACCGTAATGAACTGATCAAGCACTGGCGCGGGCGCATCGGCGGCCGGCGGCACCCAAGGCAAGTCGATAGTGACACGCAACAACCCACCGGCAGAGCGCTCTATCTCTACCAGGTCATACCCCAGGCCCGTCACAATTTGTTCAACGACTTGCTGCAATGCCACGTGTTCAGTTCAATCCCGGAAAAACAAAAAACCCGATAACCCCCGGAGACTTCCCCGACAGCTTCGAGCTCGAAAAGCAAGCGACCAAAAAAAACGGGCGGTTGGTACCCGCCCGATTGGTCGTGAGCTTTGCATTGTAACGCGTAAAGCATTGCTTTGCAAAGGTCAAGTGTGCCAAACACGCCTTGCGATGTTGTTTGTGTGCCAGCGTGCCGCACGGGCGGTGCACCCCATGGCGCACGCCATGGGACGCGGTAGGTACAAGCAGAAAAGACAATGCACAAAATCGGCTCCAGCGCTTTATGGTCAAGCGCATACAGCTATGACTATGATAGCTACGATAGCGGCTTGAGCAACTGCGCAATGTCATCTTCACTGAACAAGGGCTCTTTGCGCCCCGCCGCGCCGCTGTACAGGCTGTCCGCCAGTTGCGCCTTGCGCTCTTGCAGCGCCAGGATGCGTTCTTCAATGGTGCCTTGCGCCACCAGCTTGATCACCCACACGCTCTGCGTCTGGCCGATGCGATGGGCCCGGTCGGTGGCCTGGTTTTCGGCCGCCGGGTTCCACCACGGGTCGTAATGGATCACGGTGTCGGCCTGGGGCAAGTTGAGCCCTACCCCGCCCGCCTTGAGGCTGATCAAGAACAGCGGCACCTGCCCGCTGGTGAACTGCTCGATGATCGCGTCGCGCCGCTGGCTTTGCCCGGTGAGCTTGACCCACGGCAGCCCACGTTTCTTCAGTTCGGCTTCGATCAGCGTGAGCATGTTGGTGAACTGCGAGAACAACAAAATCCGCCGCCCCTCGGCCAGCATCTCGGGCAACAGCGTCATGAGTTGTTCCAGCTTGGCCGACCCTTTGACCTTGCGCGCCGCATCGAGCGGCACCAGTTGGGGGTCGCAACACACCTGGCGCAGCTTGAGCAGTGCATCCAGGATGGTGATCTGCGACTTGGCAAGCCCTTTGCTCTGCAGCGCCTCGCGCACGGCCTTTTCGGTGCCCAGGCGAATGGTTTCGTAGAGGTCGGCCTGCGCACCGCTCAGCGCTACCGGCATGACCGACTCGACCTTGGGCGGCAGCTCGCTGGCCACCAGCGCCTTGGTACGGCGCAACATGAACGGTGTGATGCGTGCGCGCAGTTGGGCCAAACGCGTGGTGTCACCCTGCTTTTCGATGGGATTGCGGAACACTTCCGTGAAGCGCTGCTGGCTCCCCAGAAAACCCGGCATCAAAAAGTGAAAAAGGCTCCACACCTCGCCCAGATGGTTCTCCATGGGTGTGCCCGACAGGCACAGCCGGTGGCGCGCCGACAGCTGCCCCACCACCTGCGCGGCGTGGGTGCTGGCGTTTTTGATGTTTTGCGCTTCGTCGAGCACCACGAGGTGCCAGGTCTGCGCCAGCCAGCGCTCGCGATCACGGTGCAGCAATGAATAGGGCGCAATCACGATGTCGTGGTCGGCCAGCGCACCTGCGGCGTGGTGGCGGTCTGCTCCATGCAGCACCAGGCAGCGCAGCCCAGGGCAAAACCGCGCCGCCTCGCGGGCCCAGTTGCCCATGAGGCTCACGGGCGCAATGATCAGCGCGGGATCGGTCAAGCGCCCCGCGTCTTTCTCGACCTGGATGTGGGCCAGGGTCTGCAGCGTCTTGCCCAGCCCCATGTCGTCCGCCAACACACCGGCCAGCCCGTGGGTGCGCAAGAACTGCAACCAGTTCAAGCCCTGCGCCTGGTAGGGGCGCAGCGTGGCGTGAACCCCTGCAGGCACGGGCACCACGGGCAACGTGGTGTCGCCGTGCAACTGCGACAGCAATGCGCGCAAGGTATCCAGCCCTTGCCACACCGCGCCTTCGCCCAGACGGCCCAGCGCAGCGCTGGTGCGCAGTGCTTCCATGCGCGAAAGCCGCAGGCTGTCGCCGGAGAAGTCGTGCGCGCGGTCGCCCACCAGCTCCAGCAGCGCGGCCATCCAGGGCCGCAATGCGTCGGTGGGCAGGCGCACAAATCCCGCATCGCCCAGTGCGCGAAGGTAAACATAAGGAGGCAGGCTCGGCTGCCCCGTGACCGGGTCGGCAGGCTGCGCGGCCGCTGCGGCAATCAACATCGGCAACAGGGGCAGGATGTTGTGGCGCACGCCGTTGATCTCTACCCCCAGCGACAGTGCAAACCACGGCGCCGTGGTGTGGCTGCTGGCCGTGTTGGCACCGCCGCCCGCGCCTCCAGCAGCCCCCACACCACTGGCATCACCCTGCGGCAGCAAAACCGCATCCAGCACGTCGGCGTGGGTAATCCAGCCGTTCAGCGCCGCATCCAGCGACACCTC
Source organism: Acidovorax radicis (assembly GCF_020510705.1). Lineage (NCBI taxonomy): Bacteria > Pseudomonadati > Pseudomonadota > Betaproteobacteria > Burkholderiales > Comamonadaceae > Acidovorax > Acidovorax radicis. Next base: position 2,063,625 of record NZ_CP075184.1, on the reverse strand, counting down.
AAAACCCGCCTCGCGAAACACGCTGAAGTGGTTGTCCACCCAGTGCATCCAGTCGTTTTGCGATTGCTCACCGGGGATGCCGAACAGACCGTCATCGGTGGCCAGCAGGCCCAGGTCCATCAGGCCTTCGATGGCCTTCAATTCAGCCCGTGCGTCGCGCTGCAGCAGCTCCTGGGTGCCATCGGGCGCTGAAACGAGCACCTCCAGCGGCTCACCAGACCACCAGCCTATGCGGTGGGATTCGAGCGACCCGACCCGCGCCGCCGCATCGGCGCCCCGGTAGTCAAACCGCAGTTGGGCGGTGAGCAAGCCAAGGTGGGGCACATCAGCCTCGGCCACTGGCGCGATGTGCAGCCGAGCGACCGGTTTGACACGCGGCAGCCGCTGCACGGACGGCACCACGGGCGGCAAGGGCAACACACCGCCCAGGCGCGAGGCAATCTGCGCCTGATAGCGCTGCAGGGCCGCTGCGCTTAGCGCGGGTGTTCGCAGCAGCACCGCCAGCTGCGCGGAGCTCAGGCCCTCGGCAAGCACGGGGCCACACAGGCCGCGTTCAATGTCTATATACAGCGGCGGCTGGTTGACGCACAACAAGGCGCTGGGGTGTGGCAGGCGGGCGCCCAGCGCCCAGTGGGTATCGTCATCGGTGCCATGGTTGGTATCCGGCAGACGGTTCGCAGAGGCCGTTGAGGGCACGGCGCCCCAGGCCCATCTGATGGCCAGCGGCTCGCCCCACTGCAGCGCCTGCCCCACGCTGGGCCCCTCTTCTTCTGCAAAAAGAAAACCCGTGCTGGCCGCCAGTTGCAGAGCCTGCAAGCCCAGTGGCCCCTGCAGCACGGCGCAGGGCAACGACTGGTGCATGGCGTAATACGGGCTGTGAGCATCCGCCCCCATGCCCCCAAGCAGTTGCAGCACCTGGCGCTCGGCCTCGCCAGCGCGGTCGTAGGCGGCCTGCCCCGGTGCGGGCGTGTTGCGCACGGGCTTGGGCTTGATCCAGCCGCCCGTGGCTTTGGGGTATGACACCACGGCCTGCAGCTGAAGCTCGGGCAAGGCGGGTGGTTGGCCTGCGCTGGCTGGGGCCCCCCGGTACGCAAGCCGGTACGCGGGCCGGTTCACCACCTGGCTTTGGACTGACAGCAAAAAAACATACTGCTCAGGCCGCGCCGCGCTCACCCCTGCGCGCGGCGGCTTGCCTGCCCGCAATGCAGCGCCGGGTGCCGCCACTGCGTTGTCCCATTCGCGCAGCCAGTGTTCAAGCTGCGCATCGGCCTCGGCACGGGCCGCTGCTTGCTGGCGGGCCTGCAGATCAGGGGCTCGGCCTTTCGCGGGTGGTGCGCGTGAAACCTTGGCCATGGCCGGGGCAGCACCAGCGGGCGCGGCGTCTTGCAAAGCCGTCAAGGTGAGCGCCACCGCGTGTTTGCACTCGGCGCCGACGGGGCAACTGCAATCCCCCAACCAGTCGCTGAGTGTCGATTTCGCATCAAAGGCCAACTGCACTACCACGTCATAAGGCGTGTGCGCCGTGCCCTGCACCTGCCCATGGATGCGCCACCGGTTTGTGGCCAGCGGCTCCATCGACAGCACCGTGACGCTGTCGCTGTTCGCCAGCCCGCGCCCACGCGTCCAGGCGCCGGGGTCGCACAGTGCCTGCAGCGCCTTCAAAGGAAAAGAGGGGAATGACATTGCAAGAAATGTATCAAAAGTGCCTCTTGCGCTTTACAGCAAAGCGCAAGCAGCTATCAATAGATGAGTGAAGGCGGAACGGGCAATTGCGCTGGGTGCGCTCATCGCGCCCAACAACCCCGCTGGCTGGCGGGACAGAAGCAGTCAGCCAGACCTTCTCAGCCGCCGCGGGCTGTGCGCACGCGCTCGAACACACCCTGTGCCTCGCCCCCCACACCCGCTGCGGCCGGCGCGGCGGCCTGCAGGCTGGTCAACAAACGCGCCAGCACCGGCGCCTGCGGCAGCAGCGGCCCTAGAAACAGCGCTTGCCGGCCGTTGGCAATCAACAGCGTGGGGAAGGTCTCCACATCGAGATCGCCCGCAATGTCCGAGTCGTCCTCGATGTCCACCCATTCAAAACGCACACCGGGGTGCGCGCGGGCCAGTTCGTCAAAAAGGGGGCGGTACACGCCACAAGTGCCACACCAACCCGCACACAGACACACCACCCACCAATCCTGCGGGGCAGAGGGCGAAGTGGCGCCGGGGGCAAGGTGGGGCAACGTGGCCGGGCTTTCCATGACAACGACTCCTGGGTCATCCGCAACGGGGCAGCGGTTTGCGCAGGGGGGCGCAAAAAACCTCGGCAGTTGCTTTTTTATCTACAAGCCGCGCCGCTCGCGGGCGCGGTAAGCCTCGATGGTACCCACACCAGCCGCCTGGTTGCCCCAGCTGTTGCGAACAAAGGTGGCCACGGCCGCCACTTCTTCGTCTGTCAGCAATTGCTGAAACGGCGGCATGCCATGGGGGCGTGGGTTGCCTGCGGTGGCTGGCAGGTAGCCGCCCTGCAGCACCACACGCAAGAGGTTGGTCGGGTCGGCCAGCACCACCGCCCGGTTGCCGGCCAGCGCGGGGAATGCACCGGCTTCGCCCAGGCCCTTGTCGCCGTGGCATTGCGCACATTGCTGCTCATACACCTTGCCACCACGCGCCATGGCAGAGGCCAGGGGCGCGGGCTGCGTCGCAGGGGCTGCTGCGCCTGGCTGCTGCGGCAGGGCCTGCAAGTAAATGGCCATGGCACGTGCGTCCGCATCTGTCAGGTACTGCGTGCTGCGGAACACCACCTCAGCCATGGGGCCCAGCACCGACCCGTGGGGCGCCACGCCTGTTGTCAGCAAGGCCACCACATCCTCGGTGCGCCATTCCTTGACGCCAGCCTCTTTGGCCGCGTTGAGCGCGGGCGCGTACCAGTTCTGCACAGGGATCAGCCCGCCCGTGAAAGCCTTGGCGTCCGTGGTGGCGCCCAGCGCGTTGCGCGGTGTGTGGCAGGCCGTGCAATGGCCCAGGCCGTTGACCAGATAGGCGCCCCAGTTGTACTCGGCGGTTTGCGTGGGGTCGGGCTTGGGTGTGGCAGGCGCAAAGAACAGCGCACGCCACACGCCCAGTGCCGCCTGTGTGTTGTAGGGGAAGCGCAGCGCGTGCGCGCGGTTGGCATCGGCAGCAGCAGGCACGCTTTGCAAATAGGCAAAGAGCGCATCCGAATCCTCGCGCGAAACCTGGGTGTAGTTGGGGTATGGGAAGGCGGGGTACAACAACCGCCCGTCCTTGCTGCGGCCATGGTGCATGGCGCGCCAGAACTCGGCCGAGGTCCAGGCGCCAATACCGTGGCTCTTGTCGGGCGTGAGGTTGGCGCTGTGCACCACGCCAAACGGCGTTTCGATGCCGCGCCCGCCGGCAAACGGCGCCCCGCCCTGCGTGGTGTGGCAGGCCATGCAGTTGCCGACGCGGGCCAGGTATTCGCCGCGCGCCACCAATTCGGGTGTGGTTTGCAGCGTCTTGCTGGCAGGCAGCGGCTCTTCGCCGCGCAGGTTCAAGGTGACCAGTGCGGCGGCTGTGATGCCCAGGGCCGCCAGTGCGGAAGAAATGGTCCAGAGGATGCGTTTCATGGGGGCACCCTTTCTCAACGTGCAGCCGCCACAGCGGCAACCGGCACCTCGGCCACGCCACCGCAACGGGCGGGCATGGCGGCGGGCAGTGTGCGTGCGGGCTTGCCACCCGCTGCCACGGGCTGGGCGGCCAGCCAGGCAGAGACAGCACTCACCTCATCAGGCGTGAGCTGCCGGGCGATGTCGGCCATGCAGTCGGGCACGTGGGCGCGGCGCTGGCCGGTCTTCCACGCACCCAGCTGGCTGTTGAGGTAATCACGCGGCAGGCCCAACAGGCCCGGAATCGACGGTGCGACGCCCGTCATGGCGCTGCCGTGGCACGACACGCAGGCCGGAATGCGGCGCGTGGCGTCGCCCTGCTGCACCAGCTGGCGCCCCTGCTCCAGGGCAGCGGCCGGCGCCTGGGGCGCGGGCGGCGGCGGGTACGGCAGGTCCAGCGCGGCAAAGTGCTCGGCCATTTCGCGCAGGTAGTCGTCGGTCAGATGTTCGATGAGGTAGGTCATCTGCGGGTAGCTGCGCCGCCCATCCCGAAAGTTGAGCAGCTGGTTGGCCAGGTAGCCCGCCGGCTTGCCAGCGATGCGCGGAAAGTAGCCATCGGGCGTGGCCCGGCCTTCCTTGCCGTGGCAGGCAGTGCAGGCCAGTACGCGCGACGCCATGGACGACGCGGGCACCGTGGCCGCAGTGGCTGCGGTGGCCACGGGGGTTGCAGGGGCGGCGCTGGCAGGCACCGTCTGGGCCACAGCACCAGCGCTCAAGGCCAGTGCCAACAGGGCAGTGGCCGCAGGCAGGCGGAGAACGGGGCGCAGCAGGCTGCGCAGGCAATCGATCATGGGGTTTTATCAGTAGGGGAACGGCCGGCTGGCACACATCAGGGCGGACACCAGCACACGCCGCCACTCTACGCCCAGTCCAAAAATCAGTACAGATTCAGTTTCCAGTTAAAAATACAGATCAGTTTGCTCTGAATCAACCCCCGCCACCCGCCACCCATCACCGTCAGCCCGCCCCACGCCATGAAACGCTACGAACGCCACGCCGACGCCATCGCCCAGCTCATCCACAGCGGTGCGCTGCGCCCCGGCGACCGCGTGCCCTCGGTGCGCGAGGCCAGCCGCACGCGGGGCATCAGCCCCTCCACCGTGTTCGAAGCGTATTACCTGCTGGAAGCCCAGGGCCTGATCCACGCGCGCCCGCGGTCGGGCTATTACGTGAGCGCGCGGTTGCCTGGCGTCGCCGAGGCACGCCCGGCTGAGCCCCTGCCCTCGCGGCCTGCCGCTACCTCTACCGGCGTGGCCATCAGCGACCTGGTGTTCGAGGTGCTGGGCCTGGCGCGCGACCGCGACCTGGTGCCCCTGGGCTCGGCCTTCCCGGGGCTGGAGCTGTTTCCGCTGGAGCGGCTGGCGCGCTGCCTGGGCAGCGGCATGCGCAAGCTCGACCCCTGGAACATCGTGCAAAGCCTGCCACCCGGCGACGAACGCTTGCGCCAGCAGCTTGCACTGCGCTACGGCCTGCACGGCATGACCGTGGACGCGCAGGAAATCATCATCACCAACGGCGCCATGGAGGCCCTCAACCTCTGCCTGGAGGCCGTCACGCGCCCCGGCGACATCGTGGTGGTCGAATCCCCCACCTTCTACGCCGCGCTGCAGGCGCTGGAGCGGCTGAACCTGCAGGCACTGGAAATCGCCACCCACCCGCGCGACGGTATCGACCTGGCGGCGCTGGCCGAGGCCCTGGAGCGCCAGTCTTCGCGCCATCCTCAGCAACGGGTCAAGGCCTGCTGGCTCATGCCCAGCTTTCAGAACCCGCTGGGCAGCCTGATGCCCGAAGATAAAAAGCGCGAACTCGTGGCGCTGCTGGCCCGCCATCAGGTGCCATTGATCGAGGACGATGTGTATGGCGAACTGCACTTTGGCCCCCAGCGCCCGCCACCGGCCAAGGCGTTTGACGGCGATGGGCTGGTGATGCACTGCAGCTCGTTCAGCAAAAGCCTGGCGCCCGGCTACCGCGTGGGCTGGGTGGCGGCCGGCCGCTTTGCCACGGCGGTGCAGCGCCTGAAGCTCATGACCACGCTCTCGGCCGCCACGCCGTCGCAGCAGGCGCTGTCCGAATACCTGGCCCAGGGCGGCTACGACCGGCACCTGCGCCAACTGCGCCGCAGCCTGGCGCAGCAGCAGGCGATGGCGCTGGCGAGCGTGGCCCGGCATTTTCCGCAGGGCACACGTGTGTCGCGACCCGAAGGCGGCTACTTCTTGTGGGTGGAGCTGCCGCCCCATGTCAATGCACTGGAGCTACACAGACAGGCACTCGCACAGGGCATCAGCCTCGCGCCGGGGCAGATCTTCTCTGCCGACCAGCGCTTTGCAAACTGCGTGCGCATCAACTACGGGCACCCGGCGCAGAGCCGCTTCGAAGCCGCGCTGCAGACGGTGGGTGAGCTTGCCACGGCGATGGCGAACACATCGCCCGGCGCATGACACCGCCAATCGCTACATAAACAATAGCACATAACGCATACACAATAATCGCAGGCAGCACATTTGAGCCCAAGCCACCTCGGCAGAACAGCGCGAGAAAGCACATCCCCGGCCGAGCCACACGTTGGCTTGCAGCCACCTGACACATCCGCACCTGCGTTGGAAAGACCCACCTCGGGTTTTCCCGACCTCGGCACCGCTTGTGCGACGGCATACTGGCGGCCGCCCACACCACGGGCTGCGCACCACGGCGGCCCATCCGTCCGCCCGTACACCTCAAGCCCCTTGTTCATGGCCGCTCCCCAGCATGTCCCGTTTCTGACGGTGGAAGACGAAGACGACTGGGTCGTCTCATTCGCGCTGTGCCCACGGGGTGCCCACCGCCTCACACTGGTGCGCACCCCCCGGCTGGAGTTCATGCTGCGGCCCGAGCAGCGCGGTGTGTCGGTGGGCGCCGAAGCGGGCCAGCGCCCCGCCCTGCTAGTGGCCGTGCAATGGGGGCACAAGTGCGTGGACGTAGTGTCCACCGCCAAGCGCTACAGCCTGAGCCACCCGTGCCGCTGCGCTGCGCGTGCTGGGCAAGATGAATTTTGATCAGCGGTTTCAATTGGCGGGGACCTAACCCTCCGACCAACGCGAGCTCAGAGTGGCTGGGCCAGCAGAAGCTGCCAAGGCAAACACCCTCCGCGCATTGGCCAAGTGTCAACGCATCATCTTGAACAAGGCGGTGGTGATGGCCACCTGCGATTCATCCAGCGAAGTGGGTGTAGTGCTACCAAAAGCCATACGGTCATCAATGGGCCAAATTTTCCCGGGAGTGTTGGCCGTAGTGTCGTTCGCTAACGAAACGTCGCGCAGTCGGCCAAACCGTGCATCGCTGTTGCCATCAATCTGCTGGTCCAATGCGGCGGCCAGCGAAAACGTGGTGCCACGAATCACCATGACGTTGCGAGGCCGCGTCTCGTAAGTGCCCACGGTGGCACCGGGCTCAGCCCACTTCATGCTTTGGAAACACACCTGCACCTCCTGGGGGTTGCCATTGCTGTCCAGGTACACATAACGGTCTTGTTGCCCCTCCGTACGTCCGGCGGGCAACCGGATACCGGCGGCCAAAAACGCATTGATCATCGCGTCGCCACACAGCTCTGTACCGGGAGTAGCACTGCTGCCATAAATGCGCCCCGTGGGGTTGGTGGGGTTGTCCCCCGGAGGGTAGCCGACGCCGTTGAAGAACGCCTCGTAGGCCAGCTGCCATCCTTGAATGAAGTCTGTGGAAAGGCGTTGGTTGGCCGCTGACCGTTGCAGGTCGCGCCCCACCGCCACAGCCCCCAACACAAGGCCAATCACCACCAGGGCAATGCTCAGTTCAAGCAGCGAAAACCCGCGCTGCCGCCTCGCGGGCGTAGCCCAATAGTTCGTTGGTTTCGTTGTCATGGTGTACAGCTCTTTGAGCAAAAGTTCTCAATAGCCAATGGCATCAGCCTTCAGCGTGTTGTTGTTGATAGAAATGGCGAGTTCCGTCATGGCGGTGGTTCGCGTGGCAAAGTCCGAATGCACTTGCTTTGCCTCTATCAGAGCGGCGGTCGCCAATCCCGTGGTCACGATAGACAGCCCCACGCCAACGGCGGCTGCCACGATGCCTGCAGCGGCCAATCCGATCTGCACAGCCCGGGCGCCCGCGCTCATTGTCGTGTCCGCGGTTGCTGAAACCATCTCCTTGGCCGCACCCAAAGCACCCGCCGCTGCACCGGCAACCCCCGCAAAGGCAGCAGCCTCGTTGGCTTCTGCCAGTTTGACAGCCACGAACAACTGGTCTCGGTAGTCGTACAGAGCTCGCTCCATGACGAAAGCACCCGTGGCGGCGGTGAAATGCGCGTGCGATATGGCCGACAAGGCAGCACCACAGTGCAGTTCGCCGAACAGCTCCGCATGGCTGGGTGCCACTACAGAGTCGTCATAGGCATTGGTCGCCACGGTGCCAGGTGCTTCAAAGGTCGGATTGGCAGAACTGGCGGTGGCGTTCGCCCCGTCGAAGGCATGTCCGTCTCCGTCAGCATCCAACATGCCTGGAGCGGCAATGACAAACGCCACGGAACGTCTGGTTCCCAGCATCTTCGCAGCCAGCCGCCCCGCAGGTGCAACCAGAGCGTCACTCCCCTTATTCAGAGCCAGACAGACATCCACGAGGTTGACGGCCCTCGCTACACCCAGGGGGCAAGGTGGACTATCTGACGGGTTGCACGCCGTGTTCAAAGGGGCTGCATCGTTGCCAGACTGCGTAATGCCCAACTGAACCGTCGATACCGAAGGGATCGGGGGCTCCTTGTCATTGGGTGCATCCTGATTCTGCGGCTTGGGATTGGGTGTTCGCACGCGCAGCGGATTCATGCGATCCACGGCGGTCGCGAGATCCCGGTCCTCATGCGCGGTGGCTGATGGCTCCCTGTTGACCCCATAGCGTAGGGCCCCGGCCTCAGGACGTGGAAGCCCCAGTGTGCGCCAGGGCACAAACCCCACCTGTCGCAGGCCCGCGCCCTCTGCGCAAGACTCGACACCTGCCGTATCAGCGGCCGGGCAAGGAAGGCGATAGTTCGAGTGCAAAAAACCCACCACGGCATCGCGCGTTTGTTGTTGGGCGTCCACCTGGACGGTGGTTACGCGCTGGCGCTCCGACAGCTGCCAGAAAACGATGGCACCTGGCAATATCAGACCCAGCGCGAGCAAGATGACCGAAATTTCGACCAGGGTGAACCCTTGCATGCGGCGCTTCATGGGTTGAGTCCCTTCACATCCAATTTGGTGGCATTGGTCAAAACTTGCGTGAACGTGTCATACACCTGCGTGGCGTAGGTATCCGTGGCAACTTGCTTTTCCTTGGCCACCTGCAGCGCAGCCTTCGCATCATCAAGCGCCTTGGCTGCGAACACTGTTTGCGCAATTGCCACGGCCAAGTTGGCGGCTGCAATGCTCACCACAAATGCTGTGACTCCCTCAGAATTGGCCGCCGACGCAATACTGATCACGCCGCTAGCGGTAGCCACAGCCAAGGCCAAAGCCGCTGTGGCGACACCGGACTCGGCAGATTGCACCGCTGACTCCGCCGCCGTGATGTCAAACACTCGCAAAGCCCAATACTCCTGCATCACACGCGCACTGTCGTATGCCGCATAGGCACCTTGCGCAGTGGCCTGCATCTCGCTCAGCCGACCCACGCAGCCAATCCGCGCATCCAGATCCGCGGGTCCCACCGCCAGAGTCAAATCGTCGTAGTTCGCATCCTGCGGCCGCCCCGGAAAATCAAAACGCCAAGTCGCGCTGGCGCCGACTGCGTTGTTGCCGTCAAACTGGTTGTTTGCGCCTGGGTGTACCAGCACATAAGCCACTGGCATGCTGTCAGTCACGTTACCAGCAGTGAGTGTGCCGGCCACTGCCGAATTGGAAGCGAAGCCGCGCAGCACACGACACCAATCCAACCCGTTGACTGCGACACGGCGAGCGCTGGCTGCGATGATGGCGGCTTGTGCTCGGGCGGCTGCCGCAGTGACAGTTGCCGACGCTACGATCGGTGGGGAAAACGTGGGGTAAGTCGGTATCACCGGCATGCCGGTGAAGTCGATGTTCAGGTCTGGAGATACGGCCGCAGCGGGCGCTGCTGCCAGGTCCAGCCCCGCCCCCCGGTTCACGCCGTAGTGAAACTGCCCAAAGGCGCTACTTAGCCCCAGGCTTTTCCAGGGCAGCCGCACAGCCGTGACGTCGCCACAGGTTTCGTTGCCGCTGGCATTGGCCGCTGGGCATGGCAGCCTGTGGTGGGCTAGCACAAAACCCTCCACAGCCGCCTGTGCTTCTCCCAACTGCCTCAGCATGGCAGGCCGCTGCATCGGCTCACGGGTGGACACAACCCATCGCCATACGAAGATGCCGATGATTCCAATGATCGCCAGCACGACGGCCAACTCCACCATCGAGAAGCCGAGCTCTCGGCGCAGGGAGCGCTTCATCGCGTCCCCCCTTTCTCGTCCACCTTGATGAGAATATCCAACGCGGCACTTGGGGGCATCGGTGTCACCCCCTTGCCAGTGATGTTGCAAGGTGGAGGATTGTCAGCCTGTGTCTTGAGTTGGTCGTATATGTTTTTGGCATTGGTCACTCGTTTGTTGGCCTCGCCAAGCTGGCTCTGAAGGGCATTGAGCTCCCTTTGCAGCTTGATAGGTTTCAGATACTTGGCATCCGGGTCCGGGCTGACCGATGAACCACCGAAGAGATCCACCAAAGCCGCCTGGATACCTGCGGATGTCACGATGTCGCCCGCTTGGCATACGCCGGCAGACGTGGTCGTGCACCCAGTCGCTGCGGCCGCCGCACCCACAAAGATGGTGTAGCGCCCGGCATTGCTCAAATTGGAATAGGCCGTCTGAAAAATCGTTTGCGCAGATCCGACGCTCGCCTGGGCAGCCGACAGATCACTCTGGGCTGCATTGAGGTTGTTTTGCGCGTTGGTCCGCTCGGTCACCGCCTTGTCGTACTCCGCCTGGAGGGCAACGGGGTCGTTAAGTAGAGTCAACTGCGAAGTCTTCTCCAGCCTCTGTTTCTGCAGCGCGGCCTTCACTGCGGGGTCGGTGGTGGTGGCAATTTGTGCGTCCAGTGCCGCTATGTCGACATTGAGCTGGGAGATCATCGTGGTTCGGTTGGCCAGCATGTTGGCGTAGGTAGCCACCTGATTGGTCCACTGCGTTACCGCCGTCTGATAGTTGTCGCGGCGCATTGTGGCGGCGGTCAAGGAGAACGAATTGGACTCCCAGGTGGTCGCTGCATCCAGGACCGGCAGTATCCGAGAGTCAATGCTGGTGGAGGTGCCTCCGGCGCGCACCTGCGCTACCAGGTTGTTGATCGCAATGGTGCGCGCAACGTTGGCCGCGTTCAGCTCATTGGTTTTGTCGTTGATTTTTGTGATGAGCGTGTTGCGGTCCGCTACAGCATCGTCCCACTCCTTTTTCGCAGCTGCGAGCGTTTGCGTGTAGTCGGTGGATGGGCATGTGAGCGTGGACGCATCGACAGAGCTGTCGGCCAGCGCCAGCGCATTGCCTGCCATCACAGCAGCCACAACGTTCAGCCCCACCGAAACGCCGTTGGCATACAACACGCCGCCCGTCAGCGCCACGGCAGCAGTGTGTTGTGGCGCAGCGGCGCAAGCGTTTACAGCGAGCCCCAGAGTCGCTGCGCAAATCGCCCACTCCACAGCAGCATTACCCGCATCGGAAATGCCACCCAGAATCGTGCCCGTCATATCTGCCGCCGTGATCGCCGCCCCCAGGGCAGCGAAAACGACAGCTTGTTTTGCCGCAGCGATGTTGCCGGTCCGCAGATCGTCCACCTGTGTCACCACATCGTGCGCCAATGCCACGGTGTTGATGGAGTCGATCAGGGGAGCGCAATGCAGCCCGGCGAGCAGGCTCACGTAGGAGTGCTCCATGACGATGTCGTTGTAACGGGCCAGCAATGGCCGACGCACCGGGTCTTCCACGGCGCTGTCTGCAGAGGCGTTCGCCCCATCGAAGAGCGATCCGTTCCCATCTGCGTCGTCATTACCAGGATGAACCAGCGCGTACGCCACCGTGCGAACGGGAGACGACCTCACCTCCGCCATACCCGCCGCGTAAGGTGTTTTGCGCCCATCCTCCAGACGCTGACACAGATCCGCCAATGTCTGAATGTCTGCCTTGTAGGCGCCCCCCGCTGCAGTGGTTGCACGCATGGCATAGGTCTTGCCTGTGGTGTCGTATTCAAGGGGTCGCCATGCGTCGTCCAGCACGGTCAGATCGTTCGCTCCGCCGCCTCGCTGCACGAGGTAGCGCAACTGGCCCACATCAACGCCAGGGTCTGCCCCTGCCAGTCGCAGCGACACGGAGGGCAGCCAGCCTTTCTGGTCGCCAGCGCCACAGTCTTCCAGACCATCACGGTTGGTATCGGGACAAGGCAAGCGCCGCATGACCGTGGCAAACGTCACAATGGCGCGGTCCGCCTGGGCCAACGCCTGCCGCTCCTGGCGTGAAGACTCCACCGCAGAACGTTCACGCCATTGCAGGTAGCCCATGGTCGCCAGACCCGCCAAAACGGCAATGAGAAGTAGCACCTGCACCATCCCAAAGCCGCGCGAGCGATAGCACGACGCACCCTCGCTGCATCGCAAGCCAGTGCCCGAGAACGAACCGTTCTGCCTGGAATGAGGCCCGCGCAATTCGAAAGCGCCAACGCCAAGGCTCGGTACCTCCCGCGAAGGCCCTCCAGCCAGGTGAGCAAAGGCAAATATCAACATGAACATGAGTTATTGGTCTCGAATGCGGCTACGGCAAACTTGCACGCAGCCAGCCAGCCAACTGTGCGGGTGACTCGGCCACCACCACATCATCGGAAGCAAACCTCAGCGGTGCCGAAGGACTTGCTGCACACAGGCTGGCGCTCGTATGGGGTGTATCCAGGCGACTGCCATCGTTGTCCTTGTCTTGGAGCGGCACCACCACCCAATAGGCCACTGGCATTACGGCGTTCGACACGCAATCAATGACCCCAGCCGATCCTTCATCTCCCGTGAGATAGGCGCGGCCGGTGGACAAAGGAAGCGCGGCCGCATTCACAAGCGCCGCAATCAAATCCGTGACGTCAAGGTAGTTGGCTTCGTTGACGGAGTCGCCGGTACGCTCCTTGGAGATGGCCAGATCTGCGTCCAGCAACGGATCTGCGTTGGCTGCACGAAACACCGCGTAGCGGGCACGGTGCTGTAGCGTCGGAATCTCCAGCCCCAAACTGACATATGGAAACCAACCCAACTGGCTACCGCTGGAACACTCGCCAGCGGTCAGCGACTCATAGCCATTCGCCACTGCGCCCACGTCAGGACAAGGCAGACGCCCATAGCGAAGGGAAAAGGCGCGCAATATCGACTGCAGCTGTTGTGCCTGTGCTCGGCCCCTTTCAAGCTGCTGCTGTGCGGAAACGGTCTCGTACGCGCTGAATGACGCCCAAGACAAGAGGCCCACCACCACCAGAGCAACAGCCAGCTCGATCGCCGAAAAGCCGGACTGCAACCGACGCATGCGAATACGCGTCCGCAGCAAGAAGCCCCGCGTCATCACGATTTCCCCGCTGCGGACGGCCGTCGCACGCTGGATTGGAGATCAGCGGCATCAGCACTGATACGCGCGCTGATCTGCTGCAACTGACTCAATACCTCTTGGCGACGCGCGATGTCTTCAGGTTTGGAGCTGCCCGAGATCCGCTGCAACTCCGCATTGAGCGCCTGAACCTTGGCCGTGCTTTCCAACATGTTCCGAAGCGTTTGAAAATAGCGCGGGTCTGTATTTCCTGGCGACAGTTGCTCCAGCTCATCGATGAGTGCCAACGCTTTCTGGGGCGAACCGAGCGCTCCGTTAGACATCATTGCCGCAATATCGGACCGCACTTGGGCCAAACGCTTGCGACGTTCATCAGGCGAAAGTGGAGCAGAGGAAGTTGTTGCAGGAGCCACTGCTGCCGGAGGCTTCCCGGACGACGCCAACTCTTCGGAAGGATGGGACATCGGGCTGGCAGAGCTGCCCTGATTTGACGGCGGTGCGGTCGTTAACCGAGGGACTGGGGAAACGAGACTGTCAGCGCCCCTCCCTCGCGCCGTCCACCCAGCGAAGAACACAATGCCAAGTACGAGCAGAGCCAGGCTGCCGCCGATCAACACAGACTTTTTCATTGCCACCCCGCCAGAATCAACAGGCAACCTTTGGCCAACGATAGGCAAAGTTCAGCCCGCGTGAGTCTGTGCAAATACACACCCCGTGGGCCACGATGGGTGGTGGATGTCATCATGCTGCGCATCTTCACCGCCCCATGCTTTGATTGACTGACTGTCGCACCAAGTCATACACAGGCAATAACAGAGCAACAATCAGGAACAGGAACAATCCCCCCGCAATCAAGATGATCAAGGGCTTAAGGATCTCTGCCAGCGACTTCACCAGCACCTCCAGGCGCTTGCGATAGTCTGCCGCCAGATGCGAGAGTTGCTGGTCCAGACTGCCAGACTCTTCGCCCACCGAAATCATGCGCACGGCCATGGCTGGAAAACCGCCTACGCGCCTCATCGACGATGACATCGATTCCCCGCGCGATACGGACTCCGCCACATGGATGAGACGCGTGCGGTAGTACCGGTTCTTGGTTGCACGGCCCAGAACGCGCAGGCTCGACACCATATCCACCCCCGCGCGCACCAGGATCGAAAGGTGCTCCGTGATGTGCGCCATGCCTGAGGAAACCAGCAGCGTTCGCGCGATTGGCAGACGGTGCATGAGGGTGTAGGTAGCGAGCTGGAAGCGCTCTGATCGCCTGAAGGCAATGACCCCGATCGACACCACGATGGCCGTGACCAGCAACACCCAGGGAAGATGGGTGGACAGCAGGTCTGCGAATGCCACTAGACCTTCCGTAATGGGGGGCAGCTTGGCCTGCAGTTGCTTGAACAGCCGCGCCATGTTGGGCACCACGTAGTAGATCCAGAAGATCGCCACGCCGATGATGGTGGCAAACACAAAGGCCGGGTAGATGAGCGCGGTCTTGACGTCGCGCTTGATGTTGATCATGCGTTCCACGTGCTCGGCCGCCTCGCTCAGCATCTTGTCGAGCGTGCCGGTCTGGTCGCCAATGGAGATAAGGTTGCGCACGGTCTCAGGGAACACGTTGGGGTGCCGATTGAACGCCTCGGTCATGCCCACGCCAGCGTTCAGGTCGTCCAACATGTTGCGGGCCACTGCGGCCATGGCCGGATGGCCCACGCTGTTGCTCTCATCCACCAAGGTGGCCAATGCATCAAGAGCGGGCACACCGGCTCGCATCATCAACCCCAGGTCGCGCAGAAAGCCCGCCAGGTCTTCATTGCGCACCTGCCGGCGAAACAGGTGCAAAAGCACGTTAGAGATGGCCCCCAGCCAGGCAGGAAACTTCCACAGGCTGATGACCGTGCCCTCGGTGTCAGACTCCAGGCGCATGCGCGCCGACAAGTCGCGCTTGACGGCCAGACGCAGCAGTCCAGACCTGACGCCCCCGTGCGGCAGCAATACCCGGTAATAGTATGTATTGAGATTGGACATGCGATGGCTCTCAGTCCTCACCGACCGTGCGCAGAATTTCTTCCATGGTGGTTTCACCCGCGAGCACTCGATGGCGTGCCAAGGTCAAGATAGGGCGCATACCGGCAGCCAGCGCACGCTGGCGCATTTCAGCGCGTGAAGCGTCCGACGCAATAGCGTCGGCCAGATCACGGTTGACAACGAGCATCTCGTAGACCGGCAGGCGGCCCAGGTACCCGGTATCGCGGCAGTGGTTGCAACCCGCGCCATGGAAGACCTGGACGGTTTCATCCTCATGCGCCTGCCCCAACCACCGGCGCTCGTCGTCCGTTGCCAGGCGTGGCCGCACGCAGTGCGGGCAGATGCGCCGCACCAGGCGTTGATTGATGACGGCCACCAGGTTTTCGGCAATCGTCTCTGCATCCACGCCCAGCAGCTTGAGCCGGGGCATGACGCCAAAGATGGTGCCAACGTGCAGAGTCGACAGCACAAGGTGGCCAGTGGAAGACGCATCCAGCGCCGCACGCGCGGTTTCCGAGTCGCGGATCTCGCCCACCAGAATGATGTCGGGATCATGCCGAAGAAAATGCCGCATCGCGTTGGAAAACTCATAGCCCGCACGGCGGTTCACTTCCGTCTGGCAAGCCACGGGAACGCGGTATTCCACGGGATCTTCCACCGTCAGCACGTTACGCTCAATGAGCGGTTGCATGCGCAGCGCGGCATGCAAGGTGGTGCTCTTGCCCGAGCCCGTGGGCCCGGTGATAAGAATCAACCCATGCGGCCGCGAGAAGGCCTTCGCCATCACCGCAACGTCGTCCTTCAGAAATCCAAGGTCAGCGAGCTTGTCCAGGTTGCTGCGCTCGGGCAGCAAGCGCAGCACCATGCGCTCGCCGAACTCGGAGATGAGCGTGGACACGCGAATGGCGTAGGTTTGCTCCATCACCACCGCAGTGAAGCTGCCGTCCTGCGGCAGGCGCTGCTCGCTGGCGTCCATGTCGGCTTGCAGCTTGACGAAAACCACCAGGCGGTCCAGCGCGGGAGACAGTGCAAAAACCGGGCGGAGTACGCCATCCACCCGCAACAGCACCGAGCGGCTGCGCGCTGTGGGCGCAAGGTGAATATCGGTGGCGCGCTCACGCACAGCCAAGTGCAACATGTGCTCCAGCAGCCGCGCTGGGCTGTAAGCGCGGTCTACGTCCGCTTCGAGCTTGCGCACCTCGCTCTCGATCAACTGTGCCGGGGGGTGCTCGGCAAAGTAATAGTGTTGCTGGATGGCCTGTGCAACGCTGTCGAACTCGCCTTGATAGAAGTGGCAGCCCTTGCCCAGTTTGCGCTGCACCAACTCGCTGACCGCGTCTGGCTGTGCGTCGCCCAGCACCACGTCAATCAAGCCGTCGTCGTTCTCACGCACCGGCAAGAACCCATACGTCAAACACAAAGCGCGGTTGAAGAATCCTGCGACTGCCGCGTCAGGCTCTGGCATTTCATCGGAACTGATAAACCGCAGGCCACGCTGGCCCGCCAACTGGCGGGCCACTTCATTGGCACTGACAAAGCCCAATTCCACGAGAAGAGCACCCATGGGCACCTTCTCGATCTTTTGCTTTTGCAATACGTAGTCGATGGCCACCGCTGACACCAACCCCGCATTGACCAACGCAGCGCCCAACGAGGGGCTCTTTTCTTTGAGAACCGTCAGGCGATCTGCAACAGACACGCCAGAGGAGGACAACGACTGGCCTGAAATCTCCGGCAATGATTCAGCGGGGGGATGCATCCAGATGCTCCAAAAGTAAGAAGGTCAATTCGTCAGGCTTGCCCGTAGGAGCCAAGCCGTTTTGCTGCTGAAAGCGGGCGAGCGCCTCCCCAGTCTTGGTGCCAAAAAATCCGTCCCCAGGCTCGCGCGGATCGAGCAGCCCCAGGCTCTTGAGCTTTGCCTGCACCTTGAGCGTCGCCGGTTGTGCAGCCACGATGTGGCGCGCCTCACCGCGCTCCAGCCATACCACCCAAGACTCTTGCCCCTCCACGAAACGACAGAACCGTGCGGAAGACTTCCAGGCATCAGACACCCCGACCGGCAAGCGCTGCGTGTGCACCACTTCGTCGGCAAGCGCCTGCGCCTCCATGTGGGTCTCGCAAGCACGGCGAGGTGAAACCTCAGCGGACATAGCAGAACCGTGCGCAAGGCCAGAAACAGAAGCGGCAGAGAGGCTGGGTTGCGCAGGCGTAGCAACTACGGCAGCATCACTCGTTGCCCCCAAAGCGCTTGCTTGCGGAGGACCCAGTCCGAAACTGGCAAGTGCCACGGTGGCCGATGTACCCGCCAGCAAGCCCGCAAGAATCCACACTTTGCGAAGACGAGGGCCGGTGACCGCCGTGGCGTGCATCGCCTCATCGCCCAAGGCGGGCACATCAGCCACAGCACGTTGAACCAGTGCCACCGTGACCACGGACCCACGCGTGCTGGCGAGCCCATAAAGGCAGCGGTCCAGCACAAGATGAATGCGCCGAAGGTTGCCTTGTGTCGCGCAATGCAAGGCGTGGACTGCAGAGGCTTCGATGGACAAGCGCCCTTCCGCGCCCGCAGCGTTGACCCGAAAATCGAAATACCTCGCCAGCTCATCCTTGTGCAAGCCATTGAGGCGCGCATGCTTGACGATGCGGCTCTTGAGCTGACGCAACTCAGGCGTCGCCAGTTTCTCTTCAAGCTCTGGTTGCCCCACCAGCAGAATCTGCAACAGTTTTTCCTGGGCTGTTTCCAGGTTGCAAAGCAAGCGCACCAACTCCAGCGAATCAACGCTCAGGTTCTGCGCGTCATCAATCACCAGCAAATTGATGTCACCAGCCTGGTGCTTGGTGATAAGGAACTCCGTCAGACGTGCAAGGCCCTGTTCCAGTGAATCTGTGGGCGGCAGGCCAAAGTCTGCCTGGATGGCTGACAGCAAGGCACTGTCCTGAAGAAACGTGTTCAGAATCAACGCCGAATGGCAATTCGTACCTTGAAGCGTGTCCAGCAAGCGCCGCACCAGCGTGCTCTTCCCAAGCCCCACCTCTCCCGTCAGCAACACAAAACCCTTGCGGGCCTCAATGCAGTGGACGATCTCGGCAAAGTCCTCTTCCAGGCGGGGCGTAAAAAAGTACGACCCCGCATCTGGCGTGGGAGGAAATGGGTTGCGCGACAAACCCAGCGTTGCATAGATGGAGCTGGCAGTCATTACCGCGCTGCCGGGGTGAACTGGGCCAAGGCCGCCCGCAGGGCGGCGGAGTCGGGCTGCAGGCGCATGGCAGCATCCAGCGTTGCACGGGCTTCTTCGGGTCTCTTCTGATGCGCCTGAATGCTCGCCAGATTGATGGCCGCCTCTTCATCGGCAGGCATGCGTTCGATGATGGCCCGGTAGCCGTCCGCAGCGGCGGCCTCGCGCCCTGCACTCAAGTCGTACCACGCCTGCGCACGCAGCCGCCCCAAAGACCCTGCAGGCAGCCGCTCTTTGAGCGTGCCAAGCGCCCGCTCGGCATCGGCCCCCCGTCCTTCTTTCATGGCAGCCACAAAGCGGGCAAATATCAGCTCTATCGGGGTGTCATCCACCACGGGTTGCACAATAGGAGCGGGCGCAGCCTGCACCACGGGTCTTGCCGAACGCATTTGTCGCTGCGCAACAGGCCGCAGGTTTACCTGCGCAACGGTCGGTGCAGCGGCAGGAAGTGCCCCCACTGCAGCGGTGGTGCCGATGGGCGCGGCAAACACCACCGCCGGAGCCGCAGGAGTAGATGGCACAGTCACGCTCGCATGCGCAGCGGTCTGTATGTGCGGGGCTGCAGGGGCTGCAGACGCAACGGCAACATCGATCGGAGCCGCCGGTGTAGCGTTTGCTGCGACAACATCTGCAGGCGGGGTGTCTGCGGCCGCTGCGACAGGCACTGGCGGCGTCAACGGCTGTGGCGCAGCGTTGACGGTGGCAACCGCCACGGGCGACAGATCGGCCCGTGGCTTGGCCTGGCTTTGCCAGGTGAACCAACCCACCATACCGGCGCCTACCACGAGCACAAAGGCCAACACGGCGTCCAACCACGCCGGGCGGCGACGCATCGCCGCGGCAGGCGCGCGCGCTGGCACCATAGTCGGGTCTTGGGGCGCATCCATGGACTTGAGCGCGTCGTGAATGAGGCTCATAGCACACGCACCCGCAAAACGATCACCAGCTCGCGGCTGCCGTGCACCTTGTTCTCGTTGCCAAACAGCTTACCGAACAGCGGCACGTCAGACACTCCAGGCGCGCCCCGGTCGTTGTTGGAGGTGCGCTGGTCAATCAGTCCGCCTACCACCACCACGTCGCCATCGCCCACATTGAGCGTAGTGGTCAAACCCTTGTAGCTCACCTTGGGCAGAGATACCAGGTTCTCGCCGCCCACCGCCACCAGCTGCAGGCTGGCCGGGTCGACATCACTTTGCATGGGGTTGAGCAGTAGCTCAATACGGCCATCGTCGCGCACCATCGGCAGCACACCTACCATCACACCCGAGAACACGGTGTCGGTCTGAACGCTTGAAGACGTAGTGGACGCCCCGCCACCAGGCACCGTCTGCGTGGATGCCGACTGAGAGACATAGCGCGAGCTGGTGCCCACCGACAGCAGCGCTGGCGTGCCATTGCGCACCTGTACATTGGGATTGGAGAGCACCTTCAGGTTGCCGAAGGAGCGCAGTGCGTTAATAACGATCCCGTAGTTGCTGCCTTGGTAAGAAACCCCGAGCGCTGGGCCAGCGACGCTACCGATAATCGCAGCAGGAATCGAGATGGCGCGTGAGGAGTAGCCCGTGCCCGCGTTGGGCAGTGTTCCTGAGCTGCCACCCAGCTGCATGGGCGAAGAACCAAAGCCCGCAGCAAGGCGGCTGCGCAGGCTGTTCCAATCCACACCAAACTCAAAGTTGTCCGACAGCTGCACATCGATCAGTTGCGCCTCGACATACACCTGCTTGCCCAGCACCTTGTGCACCTGCGCCAGCATTTTTTCGACCGCACGCATCTTGGATGGGCGGGCCTTGACGTACAGCGTGCCTGTCATCTTGTTCAGGGTGAAGCCGCTGTCCTCACCCATGGTCGCCAATGGCGCCTGAGGCAAGACAGCGGGTCGAACGGGCGTGGGCGCCCCGGGCCAAGGCGACGACAAGTTGGCCGACAAACCCTGGTTTTGCTGTTGCTGCTGTTGGAAGGCGCGGTCCTGGGCGCTGTCACCCAACACCGATTTGATGGCGTTCTCCAACTCCATGTACGGGTCGGTAGTACCGCCGCCAGAGCCAGACATCGTCAAGCTCCCCTGTTGGGCGCCTGACCCACCACTGCTTCCGCCGCTCCCCCCACCGCTGCTACCGGAGGTGCCGCTGCCAAACACATTGCCGCCAGAGCCCATCTGGATGCTGGACTTGGTGTTCAGAAAATTGAGTGCAAAGAACTTTTCTTCTGTCAGGTTCACCCGCAAGGTGTTACCCCGGAACTCCCCCGCCACGTCATAGGTGCGCAACACTTCGTTGAACCCCTCGCGCAACGTGACTTGCCGCAGGTGCATGTCAGCCAACTGACCGCCCTTGAGAACATTCGGGTCCACGATCAGGTTGAGCTGCCCCGCATCGGAGAAAGCCCCCAGGATCTGGCTAATGCTGGCCTTCGACATGGCTACATTGATCAGCTTGCCTTCCAGGGGATCGAACACAGGGGCCATCGGCGCGATGACCGGTGGGGCCGCAGCCTTGTTCATTTCGGCGAGCAGCATCTGCTGGTGAATCAAAAGCCGCTGCGACTCCTGCACTGCGTGTTCGCGCATCTGGTCGGCCGCTGCGGTATCGGGCGGCGCCAGGCTCGACGCGCTGCGTGGGGACTGGTTGGCGCACCCACTGAGCGCGACTGCGGCACACACCAGGGCCACGGGCTTGAAAAACGGAAAATTGTTCATGTCGCTGTCCTTGGCACTGCTAGCGTGATTCTTGAAATATTCGAGAGGGAGAGTTCGTTCCGGAGCACGAGGCACCGCGAAACACCGGCAGTCGCACAGACTGCCTGGTCATTCACGGCAAGCTCCTGATGGGGCCGGGCTGACCGCCAGGCAAGCCGGCCTTGAATTCCTGCGAATTGACGCTTGCGAGCGACCCATCAGCCCATCGCAACGTGCCCACTCGCAGCTCCCCCTCAGGCAAAGTCAGCGTTTGACGCCCCAGGCGCTCGACGACCACCGCTTCATTGGGTCGTACACGCACAATCCGGCCTCCGCCATCCAGGCGTGCACCCTGGCGCACCAGGCGGCCATCGATGACCACGGACTGGGTCTCCGCAGACAAGTCATCCAGATGCAACGACAGCGAGCGACGCGGCATCTGCACGCTGCCCACGACCTCGCTGCCGGGCACAGGCAATGCAATCAAACCCAGCGGGTCTGTGCCTGCGCGGGCCGCTTGAGCCTGAACACGTGCCATCGCGTCAAAGGCATCGACAACCCGACTTTGCTCATTGCGCAAGGCGGGGGGCAGGGGCGCCAGTTCGCTCACGATGGGCCGCAACGTGGGGGTGCGCGCCTGACTCAGCTGAATCACCCCATACAGGCCCCATCCCAACAAAAGGATGGCCAAGCCATTCAAAAACAAAGCTGCGAATTTCATGGTTTCACATTTCCTGTGGCAGTCACCGACGAAACCAACTCGTACGAGAAGGCGCCAGGGCCCGTGTAGGTGGGGTCCACCGCCTTGAGCGTCCAACCCGCTTCAATCATCTGGGACACCCAGCGCGTCACCGCTGCCGACGCCCCGGCCGCCATCACGCCGTCCACCCGAAACGAGCGGACGGTGCTCACTCCGGTGGCGGTTTCAAGGCGCACGCGCTGTATGCGGATGTCCTTTCCCGTCGAGGCCTTGAGCAGGGCAAGAAAAGCCACAGGGTCATGCCGCGCACCTTCGTCCAGCACGCGCGAAAACTCGGCCACGGGCAAGAGCTTTTTCGGAGCCTCTACCGTCGACACTGCCTGTATGCGCTGCTCCAATGCCGTCAACTCACTGCGCTGACTCTGGCCTTCTGCACGCTGCTGATCGGCCATCTGGCCCACCAGTACACCCAGCATCACAAGCACCAGCCCCACCAAAGCAGTCACCACCGTGATCGGTGCAACCCAGCGCTCGGCGCGCCACGCTACGCGTTCCACCAGCGGGTTCAGCGCATGCCGCCCCGCGGCTTCACGAGCCAGCTCAGGCAACACCGTATGCACACGTTCGCCACCCATGGCAAATTCGGTGGTCGGCATCACGCCCGGTGCGCGGCCCAGCATGCTGCGCACAGCGGCCTGGTACGTGTCGATGTCGGCAGTGCTGGTGGTCCACATCGCGCCGCACTCCACGGCATCGGCTCCCAGGCGCTTCAGCAATGCCCCCTGGTTGGCTGTCATGACGTGTGCCGCACTGGTCATCGCCGAAATACCCGACCCCAGCGCCTGGGTGGAGCCGAACACCATGCCCTCTTCCGTCTGCGCAAAACACATCAGGCGCCGCTGCGACAGCATCACCCGTGCGTTGCCACTCGTAACGCCACGGCACAGCAGACCGGTCGCCGTCATCACCAGGCAATGGTCTGCCTGCTCTTGCGCCCATTGCGTGCAACGCTGCCACAGCTCCAGCGAGATGGCCGTGAAGTACACCTGAAAGCCCCCTGGCATCTTGACCAGGCGGTGCACCACGATGTGCGCGGCGCCCTCCACCAGACCCTGTGTACGCACCCGTTTTTCAATCAGTGCCGCCGCGTAATCGGACTTGCCCTCAAAGCGCCAGACATCCGTAAAAACGTCATCCAGATCCAACACCACAAGCGCGCTGTGCGTGAGCTGAGGCCACGCTGGAACAACATCAACTTGCTGACCATGGCAATGCAACCAACCAGCGCTTGCAACGCGATAGATATGTTCGGTGCTCATGGCTTGACCCTGAAAGGCTGCGAAACAGACACCGTCTGAAAATGCAGCGTGCCGCTGACACCCAGCACCAGACCCTGGTCCCCAGGCAGCGGAGGAATAAACAGGCTGGCTTCAGGCGACACCGTGGCAATGTCAAAGAGATCGGCCACAAAGATGGCGCCCGCCCCCCCTCGTCCCAGCTCCCCCAAAAACTGCGCGGCCTCTGCACGGGTGGCAGGCCCCTGTGAGCGGCGCAACCTGCGCTCGCCCCACTGCGAAGGGTCAAACCCCATGCGATCCACCTGCAGCGCCACATCCTTGATTGACCGCACCAGTTGCTCCCGCTGCTGCACCTCAGGAACTAGGCGGCGTGCGTTGTCTAGCGCCGACTGCAGTTGCCCATGCTGCTGGCGCTCGAAAGCCAGGCGCTTGAGCCCACTTTGAGCCAACCAGGCACCACCGCCCAAGAGAGCTGTGGCCAGGGCAAGTGAGACAAGCTTGAGCGTGCGGGTGGCGTTCAATTACTGCTCCATCGTCCAGTGGGCGGTCAGCAAGATGACGCGGTCTTCGTCATACGTGCGGCCCGTGGCTGTGCCACCGGCGTTGCCGCTGGCGTTGTCGATGCCTTGGCGTGTGTCGCTATTGTTCATGGCGCTATTGGCCTTCGTATCGGCAATGTTGTTGCCTTCGGTGTTGTTGGCCTCCCACTGATTGCCAGGCGCATTGGCTTGGGTCGAGGCCGTGTGCGCAGGGCGGCTCTGAATGCGAAAGCGCCCTTCGCGGGAGTCAGGCTTGCCGTCGACCACCTGGTCCATGAAACGGGCCAGATCGGGCGTCAGCCCCCGAATCACCATCACATTGCCTGCACCGCTGGCCGTGCCCGAGGTATTCCACTGGAAGCACACTTGCAGCTCCACAGCGTTCCCGTTGGAGTCGATGTACAGGAACCGGTCCTCATGCCCTTCACCACGGCCGGGCGGCATGCGCACGCCTGCACGGGTCATGAGGGTGCGAAGATTCTGGGTCGCCAAACCGGCATCACCTGGGCCAGACTGGCCTGGCGCGTAACCTTGGCCACTGCAAATCTTGAGCGCTCGATTGTCAAAATTCTCAGGGATGCCGGCGACCTTCATGGACCCTGCACGCGTGCAGGCGTCGCCCCCAAGAATCGTGGTCTCAGAGCCATTGACCATGTAGGTCGAGGCTTGTTGGCAATCGCCCAGCACCACACCAGTGCGCTGGTAATACTGGTCGTACGCCATCTTCCACTGGTAGGCGAACTTGTTGACGGCCTTTTGATATTCAGCGTTGCGCTGCACATCCTTGCCGATGGCAATGGCGCCAATGATGAGGCCGATGACGGCCAGCACAATGGCCAGCTCTACCAGCGTAAAGCCCTGCTGAACCTTGCGGCCAAGCCTGCGAAATGAATTGGATTTAGGCATTAGAAATCTCCGGCGATAAGTCGATACGGATGAGGTAAGTTGTTTTCAGAAAGATGCAAACCAGTCACTGGTTCATCTTGTAGATAGCGGTAACGATGACCACCTGGTCTTCGTCAAAGCTGCGGTCCCGGGCGTGAGCAGGGTCGATGGAGTCACGGTTGGTGGCTTGCCATTCCTGGCCGGGGGCGTTAACCGCACCACCCGCGTTGTTCTCAACACCTTGACGACGGAAGCGACCTTCGCGTTCATCGGGCTTGCCGTCGATCATCTGGTCCAGCGAACGGGCCAGGTCGGGCGTAAGGCCCGTGATGATCATTACGTTGCCAGAGCCTTCGCCCACCGCATTGACCGCAGATCCGTTGCCCAGCGGCACGTTCCACTGAAAGCAGACCTGAATCTCTTGAGGGTTGCCGTTCGTGTCCAGATAGACATAGCGATCCTCCAGCCCCTCCGCACGGCCGGGCGGCATGCGAACCCCCACACGTGTCATCAGCGTGCGCAGATCCACACGGTCGCCCGTGCGGGCCACCATGCCTCGGCCAATGGCCTTGTCGCAAATGGCGCCGGGGGGGGTTACACCCGTCATGTTCCGGCCAGACCGAAGCTTGGCCGTGACCAGCTGCTCGCCGTTGACCATGTTCTGCGGAGCAGTCTGGTCATCACCCAGCACAACCCCCGCACGCTGGTAATACTGGTTGTAGGCCTGCTCCCACTGGTCGAGGAACTTGTTCTTGACCTTGGTGTACTCGGCATTGCGCTGCACATCCTTGCCGATGGCAACGGCGCCGATGATGAGCCCGATGACGGCCAGCACAACCGCCAGCTCAACCAGTGTGAAACCCTTTTGACGCAGCGAATGCAGCCGGCGTGCAGGGAGCTTGAATGCTTGTTTCATGATGTTGATTCCTCGCCCTGATTCACTGATTCATCTTGTAAATGGCGGTCAGGGTGATGACCTGCTCTTCGTCACGCGTGTTGCCCGCGTCCTTCGCCCCTGTGGTGGGCGACGGGGTTGCGTCGCGGCCAAACGTGTTGTTGGCGGACCACTCCACCCCGGGGGCGTTGTTGGTGCTGTTGTCGATGGTTTGCAGGCGGAAGCGCCCTTCACGCGCATCGGGCTTTCCGTCGATCATCTGATCCAACATGCGGGCGAGGTCTGGCGTAAGCCCCGCGATCACCATCACGTTGCCAGCGCCTGCAGCCGTGGTGGGACTGTTCCACTGAAAACACACCTGGATTTCTTGCGGGGCACCGTTGGTGTCGGTGTAGACGTACAGATCCTCCTGCCCCTCGGCACGGCCTGGCGGCATGCGGATCCCCGCACGAGTCATGTAAACGCGCAGGTCGTTGGTGTTGGCAACGTACGCATTCGCAGAGTTGCGAATCACGGTGTCCGCCTCAGGGGTATGGGCACAAACAGGGGCAGGCAAAGTTGCACCAGCCATGTTGCCCCCCGAAACAGGCAGACCTGCCGCTGCTACGTAGCTGGTGCCGTTAACCATGATGCGCGGCGAAATCTGGCTGTCGCCCACCACCACGCCAGTGCGCTGGTAGTACTGGTTGTACGCCTGCTCCCACTGGTCAATGAACTTGTTCTTGATCTTGGCGTAATCGGCGTTGCGCTGCACGTCCTTGCCGATAGCGACGGCGCCAATGATGAGCCCGATGACGGCCAGAACCACGGCCAGCTCAACAAGGGTGAAACCACCCTGCACAGCTCGGGGGCTAGCGGAACATTGCATGCGCCGAGAGGGCAGGACGGGAAAGAGTGATCGCATGATTTCCTCAAGCGTTGAAATAAGAGTGAGCGCGAAGACTACTGAACGTAACGAATGCAAACAAGTGAAAACTGCGCACAGCCAACGAACCGAAAACTGCTTTTTTAACCACTGCGGATCTGAACAAAGTGACTGGAGGCGCAAGGGCCACACAAAGTCAAACCATTCACTTTTCCTCAATGAAATCAACGATTTTTCATATCCATCCGCAGCTTCTAAAAGTTCAAAAGACGGTGCGCAAGCATCGCGTACTGGGTCTCTACAAGCCATAGTGCGTATGGATTAGCGACACAAAATAACCAAAACAAACAACTAAAGATACATTTTGATAGATTTCAACTATCAAAAAATCGAGGGTTTACCCGCAGATATTTACGTACCTGTATCTGCACATAACTTCATTCGGCCGTGGTGAGCAGCATCGACGTCACTGCGCAACCTGCTTTTTGGTGGTTGGCGCGACCAAATTAGTGCGGTCGCCCCGATGCGGTAGGGGCGAGCAACACGCCAATCTGATGGCGCGCAGGGAGCAGTGTCGAGAGGGCAGCGAAGTACGTGGGGCGTGCCCTCAAGTGAAGGCGTATCCACGTCGGCACAGCAAAGGAGTACGGTGCTGTGCGCGGACGCACTCACCAACCCGCGCAATATCTACCGGCACCAGCAATGAAGGCTGCGCGCAAGGAGACAGGCCGGGTCTCACCAGAATGCGTAACACCTTCGCGCTGCGCGACGACGGAAGACGCGCTGAAGACGCACAGAAATGCGACGTGACAGGAGAAGGGGCCGCCCCCAGCTACCCACCACTTAGCGCGCGCAGACCCTCACCCCAGCGCCGTCCACTTGCGCTCGCTGGCGGCGGATTCCACCACCTTCTCGATAAAACGCACGCCTTGCGCGCCGTCTTCCACGCGCGGGTAGTCGGCGGCCAAGGGGTCGGCCGTGCGGCCGGCGGCGCGGGCACGGATGTCGGCGGCCACGCCCAGGTAGATGTTGGCAAAGGACTCGATAAAGGCCTCCGGGTGGCCCGGTGGCAGGCGGCTTGCACGCAGCGCTGCGGGGCTGAGCCAGGGAGAGCCGCGCGTGAGAATGCGGCGGGGGCCATCCACCGGTGAATGCACGAGGTGGTTGGGCTCCTCCTGCCGCCAGGTGATGGTGCCCAGCGTGCCAGAGACCTGCAGGCGCAGGTCGTTCTCCAGCCCCGCCGCCACCTGCGATGCAACGATGACGCCGCGTGCGCCATTGGCATAGCGCAGCAGCAGTTGCGCGTCGTCATCCAGCTGGCGGCCTGCGCCGAAGGTGGTGAGGTCGGCACACAGCGCCTGCGGCCGCAGGCCGGTGACGGTGGCGGCCAGGTTCTCGGCGTGTGATCCGATGTCGCCCATGGTGCCCACGGCGCCGCTGCGCGCCGGGTCCAGCCGCCAGTCGGCCTGTTTGTTGCCGCCACCCTGCTCCACCGCCGTGGCCAACCAGCCTTGTTTGTATTCGGCCGTGATCTTGCGCAGCTCGCCCAACGCGCCGCTTTGCACCAGGTGGCGGGCCTCGCGCACCAGGGGATAGCCGGTGTAGTTGTAGGTCACGCCGAACACGGTGCCCGCCTTGTGCACTGCCGCCACCAGCTCATCGGCCTGCGCGCTGGTGTGCACCAGCGGCTTGTCGCACACCACGTGAAAGCCCGCCTGCACAAAGGCCAGCGCCACCGGGTGGTGCACATGGTTGGGCGTGACGATGCTCACCAGGTCGATGCGCTCATCCGCCGGGCGGCGCAGTTCGTCGGCCAGCAGGTCCTGCCAGCTGCCGTGATTGCGGTCGCCTGCCAGGCCCAGCTCGGCGCCGGATGCGCGGGCGCGCTCGGGGGATGACGACAGCGCGCCGGCCACCAGCTCGAACTGGCCATCGAGCGCCATGGCCTTGCGGTGCACTGCGCCAATGAAGGCGCCCTGGCCGCCGCCCACCATGGCGTAGCGGAGCTTTCTTTGACTGGACATACGAAACGCCTTTGCTCGCTGTGTGTTGTTGTTATCGGTTTTCTGGAGGCGGCGTGGCTAGGCCTGCTTGTCGCGCGCAAACACGGCGTCGAATGCACCCGCCGCCGGCTTGAAATCCAGCCGCTTGCAGAACGCCGCGCTCTCCGTGGCGCCGTGCACGCGGTCCATGCGGCTGTCTTCCCACTCCACCGAGAGCGGGCCCTGGTAGCCAATGTCATTGAGCGCAACGATGATGGATTCGAAATCGATCATCCCGCGCCCCACGCTGCGAAAGTCCCAGTGGCGCCGCGCATCGCCAAAGCTGGTGTGCCCGCCAAACACGCCCACTGTGCCGTCGCCCTTGCCCCACCACACGTCCTTCATGTGCGCGTTGTAGATGCGGTCGGCAAACTGGCGGATGAACCTGATGTAGTCCACGCCTTGATAGGCCAGATGGCTCGGGTCGTAGTTGAAGCCGAAGCGCTTATTGCCGCCTACGGCTGCAATCGCGCGCTCGGCCGAGGCAATGTCGAACGCGATTTCGGTAGGGTGCACTTCGAGTGCAAAGTTGATGTCGTGCTGCTCGAACACATCGAGGATGGGGCCGAAGCGCTTGGCGAAATCGGCAAAGCCTTTGTCCCAATACGCCTGCGTGGTGGGCGGAAAGGCATAGATCGAGTGCCACACCGACGAGCCGGTGAAGCCCGTCACCGTCTTCACGCCGAACTTCGCGGCAGCGCGCGCCGTGTCTGCCAGCTCGCTAGCGGCCCGCTGGCGCACGCCCTCGGGCTCGCCATCGCCCCACACATGCGGCGGCAGGATGGACCGGTGGCGCTCGTCGATCAGGTCGCACACAGCCTGGCCCACCAGGTGGTTGCCGATGGCAAAACACTGCAGGCCGTGCTGGGCCAGCAGGGCGTGTTTGTCTTTGACGTACTGAGGCGACGACAGCGCCTGCTGCACGTTGAAATGGTCGCCCCAGCAGGCCAGCTCCAGGCCGTCGTAGCCCATGCTTTTGGCCAGCGGCGCAAGTTGGGCCAAAGGCAGGTCGGCCCACTGGCCGGTGAAGAGGGTGACGGGTCTTGGCATGGCGGCTCCAAGGGGCGTGGGGTTGCAGTTGCAGATGCAAAGCGGCAAGCAGCTATACTTTTTATAGCTGCTTGCGCTTTATGAATAAGCGCTAGAGGCCTATTTGATTCAAAACACCATCAGAACGGCGAATCCGGGAAGTAGAAGTCCTTCGCGTTCTCTTTGGTGATCAGCACCGACGGAATGATGGTGTTGGCGGGCAGTTTCTCGCCCTTGATGCGCGCCTCGGCCGTGAGCTTGATCGAGTCGTAGATGAACTTGGGGCTGTACGACACGTTGGCCTGGATCAGCGGGTTGCTGCCGTCCCTCAGCGTCTTGATCATGCCCTTGGCACCCGCGCCGCCAAACACCAGCTTGATGTCCTTGCGCTTGGCCTGCTCGATGGCCTTGAGCACGCCCACGGCCATATCATCGTCGGCGGCCCACACGGCGTCGATCTGCGGAAAGCGCGTGAGGTAGTCCTGCATCACCTTGAAGGCGTCGTCGCGGTTCCAGTTGGCGTACTTGGCGTCCAGCAGCTTGATGCCAGGGTAGTTCTTCAGCACGCTGTTGAACGCGTCCATGCGCTCGTTGTCCAGCGTGGTCGCAATGCCGCGCATGGCCACCACGTTGCCCTTGCCGCCCAGCGCCTTGGCGATGTATTCGGCCGGAATTTTGCCGAACGCCGTGTTGTCACCGGCCACATACGCGTCCTGCGCGCTGGTGTCCGTCAGGCCCCGGTCCACCACCGTCACGTACACGCCCTTGGCCTTGACCTGGGCCACAGGCTTGGTCAGCGCTGCGGATTCGAACGGGAAGATGACCAATGCGTTGATCTTGTTCACCGTGACTAGGTCCTGCAGCTGGTTGGCCTGCTCGGGCGCGCCGCCTGCGGTCTTGACGATGACCTGCAGGCCCGGGTGGGCCTTTTCCAGGTCCTTCTTGGCCTGGTTGGCCCAGTACACGATGCCGCCGGTAAAGCCGTGCGTGGCCGACGGAATGGCCACACCCACCACCGTCTTGTTGGCCTGGGCCATGGCGGGGCCGGCCAGCGCCAACGCTGCGGCGGCACCCACGGCCGAGAGGGCCAGGCGGCGGGTGAAAGAAGAAAGTTGGCTGTTCATGCGTTGTCTCCTGTTGCTTTAGAAAATGGCCAAGAAAGCTGGCCGGCTGGGGAACACCTCGAAAAACAAATGCACGCAAAGAGTGGCTGGAAAACTCAGCGAAGCGGTCCTGGCTAGACGCTGCGTCGCAGACAGTGCGACTGACACGGCGATATGCAAGCGCACACAGCAACAACGCCAGGAGAGTTGTTCCAGCCACTCCGTCACCTGCGGCCGCGCTGCATGAAGGCAACCGCAATGATCACGAACCCCTGCACCGCCGCGTTCAGGTACACGCTGATGATGCTGGTCAGGTTGAGGATGTTGCTGATGACCGAGAGCAGGATGGCGCCCACCACCGTGCCGGTGATGCTGCCCGCCCCGCCCTTCAAGACCGTGCCGCCCACGATGACGGCGGCAATCGCCTCCAGCTCCCACAAGAGCCCCGTGGTGGGCGATGCAGAGCCCAGGCGCGGCACGTACAGCAGCGTGGCAATGCCCACGCACACCCCGAGCAGCATGTACGTGAGGATCTTGATCTTGTGCACATCCACCGCCGCGTACTGCGCCACCTGCTCGTTGGAGCCGATGGCCTGCACATAGCGGCCATAGGCCGTGCGGTTGAGAATCACGCCGCCGATGACAGCCACCAGCAGGAAGATCCATACGGGGATGGGCACGCCCAGCAGGTTGGCGTAATACACCGGGCTGTAGATGTCCGACAGATCGTTCTCCAGCGTGATGGCCCCGCCGTTCGAAAAGTACGTGAGGTACGCGCGGAAGATGCCCAGCGTGCCCAGCGTCACGATGAAGGGCTCGATGCGCCCCTTGGTGATGAGCAGGCCATGCACCAGCCCGAACACCGCGCCCAGCACCACCGCCAGCAGCATGCCCACCACAACAGCCGCCATGGGCGAGCCCAGCATGGGCGCCATCGCGTTCATGAACAAGATGACCGAGCCTGCGATCAGCGCCGCCATCGACCCCACCGACAGGTCGATGCCGCCCGAGATGATCACAAAGCACATGCCCACCGCGATGATGCCGATGAAGGCCGTGCGCGTGAGCACATTCATCACGTTGTCGTAGGTGGCGAAGTTGCTGTTGAGCAGCGTGCCGGCAATGCACAGCAGCACCAGCCCGATGACCGGGCCCAGCCCGTGCAGCCTGCCCCACCAGGCCGTGGCGCCGCCGTGGCGGCCTGCACCGGATACGGCGGGTGCTGCGGCAGCCGCTGCGGTGGGTGCGTTTTCAGCGGGTACCTGTGGCATGTGCGATCAACTCCTCTTCGGTCAAATTTGGCTCTTGGAGCGTGGTCTGCAGCCGCCCGGCGCGCATCACCGCCACGCGGTGGCACAGGCCAATCAGCTCCATCAGTTCGGAAGAAATCACCACCACCGCCAAACCCTGCTCTGCCAGGCGCTGCACCAGGTGGTAGATCTCGCGCTTGGCGCCCACGTCCACGCCGCGCGTGGGTTCGTCGAGGACCACCACGCTGGGGCCGGGGTGCAGCACCTTGGCCAGCGCCAGCTTCTGCTGGTTGCCGCCCGACAGCGACGACGCGCGCACCTCCAGCGACCCGGTGCGGATGCCGAACTCCTGCACCGCATCGCGCAGCGCAGCCTGCTCGGCCGCCGGGTCGATCCAGGGCTTGGCGTAGCGCTCCAGCGCCATCAGCGTCAGGTTGGGCCGCAGGCCAAAGTGCACATGCAAGCCCTTGCCCTTGCGGTCTTCGCTCAGATACGTCAGGCCATGGCGCGACGCATCGCGCGGGCTTTTCAAAATCACCGGCTTGCCTGCCAGCTCCACCGTGCCGGCCGAGCGCGTGCGCAGACCCAGCAGGCCTTCAAACAGCTCCGTGCGGCCAGCGCCCACCAGCCCGGCAAAGCCCAGAATCTCGCCGCGCCGCACGTCAAAGCTCACATCCTCGGCCCAGCCCGGCACCGTGAGGCCGCGCACCTTAATGGCGAGCTCTCCACCCTCCGGTGCGGGCAGCTTGGGCGGGAACAAATCCGCCAGCTCGCGGCCCACCATCAGGTTAGCCATCTGCCGCCGCGTCACGCTGGCCGTGGGCTCGCGCGCCACCAGCAGGCCGTCGCGCATCACCACCACCTCGTCGGTGGTGCGCTCCACCTCGTCGAGCTTGTGCGATATGTAGATGATGGTCACGCCCGCGGCCTTGAGCCCGGCCATCAGCGCAAACAGGCGCTCCGTCTCGCCGGGGGTCAGCGTGGCGGTGGGCTCGTCCATGATGAGCAGGCGCGCATTGCGGGCCAGCGCGCGGGCAATCTCCACAAGCTGCTTTTCAGCCACGATGAGCTTCTTCACCCGCGTGTCCGGGTCCAGCGGCAAACCCACCTGTGCCAGGGCAGCGCGCGTCTTCTCGCGCATCGCTTTGTCGTCGAGGAAGGGGCCCTTCTTGATCTCGTGGCCCAAGAAGATGTTCTGCGCAATCGTCAGGTCGTCCGCCAGGTTGAACTCCTGGTGGATCAGCACAATGCCCTGCGCCTCGGCCGCGCGCGATCCACCGCCGGGTGCGCGCACCGCGCCATCTACCACCACCTCGCCGGTGGTGGGGCTCTCGTACCCCGCCAGAATCTTCATCAGCGTGGACTTGCCCGCGCCGTTCTCGCCCAGCAGGCCATAGACGCGGCCCGGCTGCAGCGCAAAGCCCACGCCGTGCAGCACGCGCACAGGGCCAAACTCTTTGGTCACGTTGCGGAACTCGACGGCCACACTCATCGCGCTGCCCCTGTTCCAGAACCTGCTCCAGCGCCCACACCCGCCGCCGAGCCCGCGCGCGACAGGCTCTCCTGCATCGCCAGCACACCCGCGCCCACCACACCGGCATCGTCGGCCAGCGGCGCGTACTGAATCTCCAGGTGCCGCGTGGACAGCGCCAGCGACCGGTGGTACACGCTCTGCCGCACCGACGCGAGGAACAGAGGCCCCATGTCCGTCACCCGCCCCGCAATGAACACATGCGACGGGTTGAAGAAGTTGACGATGGACGCCAGCATCTGCCCCACCAGGCTGCCCGCGCGCTGGATGATGGCGTTGGCCGCCACATCGCCCGCCCGGCTGGCCTGGGCCACGTCCTCGGTGGTCAGCGTGCCGGAGGCCTGCAGGCGCTCGGCCAGCATCGCGCTCTCGCCGCGCTCCACGGCCTCCATCGCCATGCGCGCCATGGCGGGCGCTGCGGCCATCGCCTCTACACAGCCCTGGTTGCCGCAGTGGCAGCGCGGCCCGCTCTGGTCCACGCAGATGTGGCCCACGTCGCCGGCCGAGCCATTGGCACCCCGGTACACCTGCCCGTGGCACACGATGCCGCAGCCAATGCCCGTGCCGACCTTGATCACGAGGAAGTTGGGCAGATTGCGCTGCAGCCGCCACAGCTCGCCCAGCGCCATCAGGTTCACGTCGTTGTCGACAAACACCGGCGCGGCAAATGCCTCGCGCAGGTAGTCGCGGATGGAAAAGCCGTCCCAGTCGGGCATCAGCGGCGGGTTGACGAGCTGGCCGCTTTCAAAATCCACCGGCCCCGGCACGCCCATGCCGATGGCGATCACCTGCGAAGCCTGCATCCCGCAGCGCGCCAAC
This sequence comes from Acidovorax radicis, assembly GCF_020510705.1. Lineage (NCBI taxonomy): Bacteria > Pseudomonadati > Pseudomonadota > Betaproteobacteria > Burkholderiales > Comamonadaceae > Acidovorax > Acidovorax radicis. Next base: position 2,029,540 of record NZ_CP075184.1, on the reverse strand, counting down.
AACTCGCGCATCAGCCCCCGCACCCGCGCCAGGATCACGCCCGGCCCCTGGCGCACATCGATAGGCTCGCGGTGCCGCGCCAGCACCGTCATGTCGGGCCGCATCACCGCGACCTGCATGCTGGTCGCGCCCAGGTCGGCGCCAATCACCACGCCCAGGGTTTCGCTCAATCGAAGGGTTTCGGCACGCCGGCCGCCAGAGGATTCCTGCAGGCCCACCTCGTCGAGCAGGCCCTCGTCCAGCAGCGCCGCGACCATGGCGTTGGCCTTGCTCTTGGAATAGGCGAGCCGCTGCGCCAGCGCATTGCGCGACGCGCCGGCGGACCAGAAGATGGTCTGCAAAACGCTCAGGTCTTCAGTGCCGCAGTGACTCCAGCGGGTGGATGGCAAGCTTGTCTCCTGTCATGGTTTTGTGCAGCACCTCATGGGGATGGGTGCTTGACAGGGATGCTATGCGGTCTACTTTGGCCGGGCAAGACTGAACTTGGACCCGAATTAGATAAAAGGGGCTTAGTTTTTAATGCGCTATTCAAAACGCCGCAACCACTCGGCAAAATTTATTCAAGCTGCTCTTTAACCCAATCATCGCAATACTTCGACACTTGCCAGCTCTCCAAGCTAACTACCGATTGAGTAGCGACACTAACCGGCATTTGAGAAATGTAATAGTCAATTTTATTAGCTTCTTCCGGCATATCCTTTTTCCAAAGATTGCGAGAATGAAGATAAAAATAAAGGGACTCTACAATTTTTCCGGCATCACGCAGCCCTTCACCAATCCATTTATACGCATATCCCAGATTGTGGCTATCAAGGTACCCCAACCCACCTCGCATAAATCCCACATAGGATTTACAAATGAATTTGTGGACCAATTCTACATTATTTTGATAAAGCAAACATCGGCCAATATTTCCAAGCTTCGAAGATGACATGTCATCATCATTCAAAATATCCTCCAATGCCCTACCTTCAGAAAAATATCGAAGTGCAGCTCCCACATTTTCTGGTTCCTTAGAATCACGCAATGCCAAGTTTAACGTATGCTTTCCCGACCAAATATCCTCCTCGCCCAACACATCGATCAAGTCAGCTGCACTCTTGCCTTCACGAATCGCCTCAGAAAAGTTTCCAGCTATCCATGCCCTATGAGAAAGGGCTGACTTGGAAAGAATCATATGAGTATCGGGTATTTGATAAACATCCGTATATTTATACATATATTTATCAAAAATGTCATTTCTTCGCAGATAAGCAGCCCGCGTAAAAAAGGTGCTTATAAACTCCAAAAAACCCTTTAAACCTGAGATCCTCTTATTTGACCACTGCAAACCACTCAACAACAATTCGGAAAGCCTAAGATATTCCTCAGAAAAACCAGATACAAACAATGAGCCGCTCGTCAACCTCAACTCATTAATTGCATCTTGTGTCTTGCCTGCGTTTATTAATATTTCAATTTTCTTAACTATTATTGCTATATCTTCAGGTTGAAGCACCTTACCGAACTTCTTTTTGAGTAGATATATAAAACCATCAAGATAACTAACATACAATCCAATATAATTCTCCTGCTCCTCACTTCCATAATTTTTTCTAATAAATTCTCGAACCAAAGGGTGCAACTCCACAAAGCCATCACCCTCTTTCGAAATAATCAAATTTAGCGATTTAAGCGACCTTATTGCTTTTGAAAATTGATTGTAATTAATTTTGCCAGAAACAATCTTCGAAAGCCCTTCTTCCGACTCCGCAACGCTGGAGATCGAAAGCATTCGAAGCACCACTTTTTCGCGCTCCTTCAGTCCACTCCAAAGATCTTCCAAAACGATAGCCGAAACAAGACCTGAAAAATCAGGGTTGTATTCCGTGATTTTCTTATGTTCGATCTTATCCAAAAGAACATCGATTTGATTTATATCGACCCTTGACTGTGCAAGAATCAAACCCATCCAAAGCGGATGGCCGCGAGTGCACTGATGCATTCGCATGGCAATAGCTTTCAGCGTATTGACATTTAGCTGGGGATGGTACTTCGCTATCAGGTCCTCTGCATCGTCAACAGCTAAGGAAATCCTGCAAAACCTCGTGGTCAGTCTGATAGACCCCGGCCAGTCATGGCATCCTCGCAAGCCATGAAGCAAAGCAGCCTTGACCTGAACCTGAGCACCAAGAAGACCCGCAAACAGGAACTGCTGGCCCAGATGGATCGGGTGGTTCCCTGGGCTGCATTGCTCGATGTCATTGCCCCGTATTACCCCGAGGACAAGAACGGCCGCCCACCCTTTGCCCTGGAGACCATGCTGCGCATCCACTGCATGCAGCAGTGGTTTACCTTGTCGGATCTGGCGATGGAGGAAGCCCTCTTTGACACCCCGATCTACCGGGATTTTGCAGGGCTTGATGCCCATGGACGAATGCCTGACGAGAGCACCATTTTGAGGTTTCGCCACCGGCTGGAGAAGCACAAGCTGGCCGAGCAGATTCTGGCCACCGTCAACGAACTGCTGGCAGCGCAGGGCTTGCTGCTCAAGGCGGGCACTGCGGTAGACGCCACGTTGATCGCAGCGCCCAGCTCTACCAAGAACAAGGACAGAAAGCGCGATCCAGAGATGCACTCAAGCCAAAAGGGCAATGAATGGCACTTTGGCATGAAGGCCCACATTGGCGTGGACGCGGACTCAGGACTGGTGCACACCGTCATCGGAACCTCGGGCAACGTGGCCGACGTTGTAGAAGGCAACAGCTTGCTGCACGGGCAAGAAAAAGACGGGTTTGGTGACGCGGGCTATCAAGGCGTTCACAAGCGCCCGGATGCCAGGGCGGGCGTGACGTGGCACATAGCGATGCGCCCGGGCAAGCGCAAAGAGCTGGACAAAGAGCACAACCTCGTTGACGCGCTCATAGACCAGATGGAGAAGATCAAGGCAAGCATCCGGGCCAAGGTGGAGCATCCCTTTAGGGTGATCAAGCGGCAGTTTGGATATGTGAAGGTGCGCTACCGGGGATTGAAGAAGAACACACTGCAGCTCAAGACGCTGTTTGCGCTGTCCAACCTGTGGATGGTGCGCCACCAATTGCTGGGGGCGCAGGCATGAGTGCGTCCGCAAACAGCCGTGCAGCCGCAGCGGCTGCGCAAGCGGCCCCCACAAGGGGCACCAAACAAGACGGAACCGCAGGAAAGACGGTCTCCATTGCGCCAGCTGAAAAACTCAGTCTCGTAGCACGCGCGAAACCGAGTTGTTCAGAACATCCTTAGCTCCAACCCCAACGAATGATAAAAGTGAACCGCCCCGCGTTTTGAGGAGGCTCTTTTCTCTGAGAGGATTGAGCCATGAGCAAGAAGTCGAACCAGTTTTCACCTGAGGTCCGCGAGCGCGCTGTTCGCATGGTGCGTGAGCACCGAGGCGAGTACCCCTCGCTGTGGGCTGCCATTGAATCCATCGCCCCCAAGATTGGCTGCGTGCCGCAGACCTTGCACGAGTGGGTCAAGCGTGCCGAGGTCGATTCCGGCGTGCGTGAGGGCATCACCACCTCCGAGCGTGAACGGATGAAGGTGCTGGAGCGCGAGGTCAAAGAACTGCGCAAAGCCAACGAGATCTTGAAGCTGGCCAGCGCGTTTTTCGCCCAGGCGGAACTCGACCGCCGTCTGAAGCCCTGAAGGGCTTCATCGATCAGCATCGACAGGCCTACGGGGTCGAGTCGATCTGCAAGGTGCTGCAGATCGCCCCGTCAGGCTATTGGCGTCATGCCGCCCGTCAACGCAATCCACGGCTGCGCTGTCCGCGCGCCCAACGTGATGACACCCTGGTGCCGCATATTGAGCGCGTCTGGCAGGCCAACATGCGGGTCTATGGCGCCGACAAGATCTGGAAACAGATGAACCGCGAAGGGCTGTCCATTGCCCGCTGCACGGTCGAGCGCTTGATGAAGCGCCTGGGATTGCAGGGCGTGCGCCGTGGCAAGGTGGTTCGCACCACCATCAGCGACATGAAAGCACCGTGCCCGCTGGATCGGGTCAACAGACAGTTCAAGGCCGAGCGGCCCAACCAGCTGTGGGTCTCGGACTTCACGTACGTCTCAACCTGGCAGGGGTGGCTGTACGTGGCCTTCGTGATCGACGTATACGCCAGGCGCATTGTGGGGTGGAGGGTCAGCACCTCCATGCAAACGGAATTCGTTCTGGATGCCCTGGAGCAGGCCCTGTATGCCAGGCAACCCGAGCGTGATGGCGCATTGATTCATCACTCCGACAGGGGGTCGCAATACGTCAGCATCCGCTACAGCGAACGGCTGTCAGAGGCAGGCATCGAGCCCTCGGTGGGCAGCAAGGGCGACAGCTATGACAACGCTTTGGCTGAGACGATCAACGGTCTGTACAAGGCCGAGGTGATTCATCGACGGTCCTGGCCAACTCGTGAATCGGTAGAGCTGGCAACGCTGGAATGGGTGTCTTGGTTCAACCATCACAGGCTGCTCGGACCCATCGGATACATACCGCCGGCAGAGGCTGAGGCAAACTACTACCGGCAACTCGCCAGTCAGTCCTCCATGGTGGCGGCCTGACTTAAACCAACCGGCCTCCACGAAACCCGGGGCGGTTCAAAGTGCTTGATTGAATGCGGATGCAGTTACGCCTGTTGCCTCTGATTGCATATTAATCTTATTGGCAATCGTTGAGGCATTATCATTTGAATCAAGCGAAATGCTCGATTTTTTATCGCCTGAAATTTCAAATGAACCACTCAGATTGAGCTCTGGATGCGGAAGAATATTTACGGCTTTTACGAAGCTATTAGATAATTTTTGCTCTACCCCATAACTTTGGGTGCGAGCATTCTTCATGGAAGCGGCAATCGTCTGATTCGCATTCGGCCCCACTTGAAAGTTGGCTGTTCCAAAAGATCCGTCCAACAGTTTTTGACCGTTGAACTCCGATGTTTGAGCGATTCTGTCCAATTCGGTGAGCAATTGACCAACTTCCGCTTGCAAAGCCTTGCGATCACTGGCGCTGTTGCTCGCATTGGCAGATTGAACCGCCAGCTCACGCACTCGTTGCAGGATATTGGTGGAGCTTTTGAGCGCTCCTTCGGCCACTTGGGCCAGCGAGATACCATCGTTGGCGTTACGCCTAGCAGCGTCCATTCCCTTGACCTGTGCAAGCATGCGCTCACTAATTGCTAACCCTGCTGCATCGTCCTTGGCCGTGTTAACGCGCAGACCCGAAGACAGGCGCTGCATGGTCGTTGTCAAGCCTGCTTGGCTTGCACTCAAGTTGCGCTGTGCATTAAGCGAAGAGACGTTGGTGAAGATAGTCAATGCCATGTCTGACTCACCGCGCCAAGCCACAAAGCCACGGCCACTGTGGCTCCATCGCCAGCTGGGTCATTTCTCAGTCCACTCGAAGCCTGCCTCCCCGTCATTGGTTCTCCTCCTGCTGCTACAGGTCGTCTCGACCTTCGCCTTAAAACTACGTAAATCGTAGCTATAGAGAATATTCAGATAGGCAGCCATCAAAGGCAGGAAGTAGCTGGAAATGGCTACGTAATTCGTAGCTTTAAGGCAAATGGGGGGAGGCGGGGTGACAGCCCGGGGCTTTCAGCACGCTATCGTGCTCAGCACGTCCTGGCGGGCCACTGAAGAGGTGCAGGCCGCGTTCATCGTCAGGCTGCACGGCCTGAACAACGCAACTCGTAGTATCAATAAAACCGCATAACTACGACTCTCGTAGTCCTATGGGACGAGAGATGTCAGAGGCGGATCAACGGTGGGGAGCCAGGCTCAAGCAAGCCAGGCTCAACGCTGGCTTGTCTCAAAAAATGCTAGGGATCGAAGCTGGGATTGATGCATTCGTGGCGAGCACACGAATCAATCGCTACGAACTGGGCATTCATCGGCCTGACTTGCTCACCGTGCGCAAACTGGCCAAGGTGCTTGATGTACCCGTGGCCTTCTTTTTCGCGGATGAGGATGACGACATTGCAGAGCTGCTGTTTCGCTACAGCAAGGTCGCCCCCAGTGTTCGTATGGCGGTTTTCAAACTGTTGGCTGAATAGTTTTCGCTTTGCCCGTCGTAAAAGCGAGCCAAATGCAAAAATCTTGAAACGTTACAGAAGAAATTTTCTGTATCCCGCCTTGTGTTTTCTTCCTCGTTTTTTGAATAAATTGCCATACTGAGCGACCACTGGCACCCCTACCAGCCGGGAGGTCGATTTGATCCGTCCGAGTGCCGCATCAGAGACAACTGAGGCCAACGGTTTAATACCGGTGGCTGCGTATGTCCGCATGTCAACCGACCATCAACGGTACTCCACTGAAAATCAGACTATTGCCATCAAACAGTATGCCGAAGCGCACGGCATGGTGGTCGTAAAAATCTACGCCGACGAAGGCAAGAGCGGCTTGAATGCCGAAGGTCGTGAACAGTTTCGCAAATTGCTCATTGACGTGCAGGGTCATCACGCCGCGTATCGTGGAATCCTTGTGTATGACGTGAGCCGCTGGGGTCGATTTCAAGACACCGACGAAAGCGCTCATTACGAATATCTATGCACCCAAGCGGGTGCCCCTGTTTCCTATTGCGCAGAGCCCTTCAACAACGATGGGACGCCAATGGCTGCTGTTTTCAAAAACTTCAAGCGGTCAATGGATGGCGAGTTTAGTCGCGTGCTTTCGACCAAAGTCTTCATAGGTCAGTGCAATCTGGCCGGACGGGGATTTCATCAAGGTGGCACCCCTGGCTATGGTCTACGCCGTGAATTGATCAACGAGCAGCGGGAGTCGAAGGGGTTGCTTCAATCAGGGGAGCACAAGAGCATCCAGACGGATCGCGTGATTCTGGTTCGCGGTCCGGCTGAAGAAGTTGCTGTGGTTCACCGCATCTATCACGACTTTGTCGAAAATGGTAGGCCAGAGCGGGCGATTGCCAATGCACTCAATGCCGAAGGACTTTTCACAGACCTGGGAAAAGCATGGACACGCGGCACCGTCCACCAGATCCTGACCAACGAAAAATACATCGGCAACAACGTCTACAACCGTCGGTCGTTCAAACTGAAACAGGTGCGTGTCCGGAATGCGCCCGAACTTTGGGTGCGTTGCGATGGGGCATTCGAGGGAATCATCTCTGAGTCCTTGTTCTCAAAAGCGCGGGAAATCATTGTGGCGCGCTCGCATCGACTCGACGACGCGCAAATGCTGGCGCTCCTTCGTGATCTATTTGCACGGTCAGGCACTTTGTCTGGACTGATCATTGACGAACAAGAGGGCATGCCCTCCAGCTCTGCCTACCAGGAGCGATTCGGCGGATTGATCACCGCTTACGCATTGGTAGGCTTTCACCCTGATAGGGACTACCGCTATCTGGAAATTAATCGAGCACTCAGAAAGCAACGCCCCGATTTGGTGGATCAAGTCATCCGCCAACTGCATGCAGTGAACGCTGTTGTTCAACGCGATGCAGGTAATGATTTGCTGACTATCAATGGGGAATGGACCGTCTCCTTGGTCATTGCGAGATGCCAAACAACAGCAGCGGGAACACTGCGCTGGCGCGTCCGCTTCGATACCAGCCTGGAGCCTGACATCACCGTCGCGGTACGAATGGACAGCTCAAATGCGAAAGCGCGGGATTACTACCTCATTCCACGTATCGACACCGGTGCATGGCCTGAGCGCATCAACGAAGAGAACTATGGGTTGATTGACAGCTACAGGTTCGACACGCTGGACATACTGAACGAATTGGCTGCTCGATACAGCCTGAAGGACGCTGCATGACCAATACGCATCAAAGCGTGGAAATGATTCCCGTCTGTTTGGTTGATGTCCTCAACCCCCGCACCCGCAACAAGAAGCAACACGAAGCCATCGTGGAAAACATTCGCAGCGTAGGTCTGAAGCGCCCCATAAAGGTAAGCCGCCGAACGTTGAAAGACGGGTCCTTCCGATACGATCTGATATGTGGGCAAGGTCGCCTAGAAGCATTTCAGATGCTCAACCAGGAGGAGATTCCTGCGTTCGTCACAGACGCTCCTGAAGACGACTGCTTGGTGATGAGCCTCGTTGAGAATATTGCGCGAAGGCAGCACCGTCCTATCGACTTGATGCGCGAGGTGGGCAGCCTCAAAGAACGCGGCTTTAACGATACCCAGATAGCACTGAAAATTGGCGTTACCGCTTCGTGGGTGAACATGATTGGTGGGCTCTTGCAGCGCGGGGAAGAAAAGCTGCTGAGTGCGGTGGAGATGGGAACCATCCCGTTGAGCATGGCAACGACTATTGCCAGGAGCAGTGCTAGCGAAATCCAAGACCTTCTATCCGATGCTTATGAACAGGGATTTCGCGGCAAGAAGCTGTCCACATTACGCAGACTTTTGGAGCAGCGAGCGAATCGCAGCAAGCTTGTCAGCAATCCCCCACTTGGCAAAACGGCAAAACGCAAGACGCTAACTCCGCTTGAACTTCGACGAATCTTCGAGCGTGAGGCGGAAAACCAGCGCCTTGCCGCGAAGAAAGCTGATTTCACACATGACAAGTTGGTTTTTGCCACCCAGGCTCTGAAAGAACTGTTTGCCGACAAGAGCTTTGTATCGATTCTTCGTGCCGAGAAAATGGACTCGATTCCAAAGCTCATCAAGGATCGCATGGCAATAGGAGATCGTCCATGAATCTGGATGCATCCACAGCGAACGGCGCACCTACTACCGAGCCAATCGAGAAGACCAAGGCCGCCTTCTTGACAGATTGTGTGCGTATTCCCTTGTCCAACCTCATCTACCTTAAAACTTTGCGGCCTCGCGTCAAGGACAGCATCACCTTCCAGCAGGTTCTGTCATCGGTACGAGACGTAGGTCTGGTTGAACCGCCAGTAGTTTTCCCCCACCCGACCAACCAAGGTCACTACTTCGTGATGGATGGGCATCTGCGTATTGAAGCACTAAAAATTCTAGGCATTGCTGAAGTGGATTGCTTGGTTGCCACCGATGATGACACGTACACATACAACAAACGCATCAATCGAATGACAGTTGTGCAAGCGCACAAAATGATCGTCAAAGCAATGGAACACGGCGTTTCCGCCGAACGACTGGGAAAGACGCTGCATCTATCACCAGCGACCATCAGAAACCATTTCAGGTTACTGGATGGCGTTTGCCCCGAGGTGATTGAACAGCTACAAGACAAACCGTGTCCTGCCAAGTCATTCGCGATTCTGCGGCGTATGAAGCCCATCAGGCAAATTGAAGCTGCCGAGTTAATGTCTGGCCAGAACAACTTCACCACTGCGTTTGCAAATGCCCTGCTATACAACACACCATCAAATATGCTGGTAACGCAAGCGCCTGCCAGTGACACTGTGTCGGTGGAGTCCATGGCAAAGATGGAGCGTGAGATGGCCGCACTGCAAGTGCAAAACAAGGCTATTGAGGAAACTTATGGGCCTGATGTACTGCACCTCACCGTGCTGAAGCGCTTTTTGGAAAAGTGGATGGACTGCGCGCCAATTGTTCGTTGGTTGGCGGCCAATCAGCCAGAGTACTTCAGGGAGTTTCAGAGCATCGTCGGGACGATGCAGATCGACGACAGCAGGTCACATGGCGCTGCCGCCCAACAGAGTCGCGGAAAACTTGCTTAATGCCCCCGAGGATCCGCCATTCAGGCGCGGAACATCTCTTCCGCCATGTTGTCCAGCTTCTCTTTCACTACGCGCCAATTGGGCATATGCCTATCTAAGACGCTATAAAACTTGGAACTGTGATTGTGGTGAAGCAAGTGACATAGCTCATGCAGCAGGACGTAATCAATACACTCACGTGGCGCTTTGACCAGCAGAGGGTTCAGCGTAATACGACCAGAGGGCGAACAGCTTCCCCATTGAACGGTCATGAACTGGAGGCGTGTCGGAGGAGAGTGCTTGACCCAGCGCAGTGGCGCGGCCACGGCTGCAATACGGGCTGCGAATAGCTCACGCGCTCGCTGGCGGTACCAGTGATCCAGGGCGGCTCTGATCGCTTCGGGATCGTGCTCCGGTACGGTGACGGTAATGAACGCGCCGCGCATGCGGGCCTCCACTTTGGCATCAGGATTTACAACCACCCGCAGGCGATAGCGCCGCCCAAGGTAATGCAGTGATTCACCGCTCACGTACTCACGCGGGAGCACATGGGCCAGTCGCGCCTTGGCGGCTTCTAAGTGGTGGCTTATCCATCTCGAACGCTTCTTGACTGCCTCCAGCACGTCAACCAAGGGGGCGGTGTCAGGCGCATCCACCAACACACGGCCATCAGGCTCGACGTGGATTGCGACGCGCTGCACAGTACGCGTCGGCTGGCGGCGTACGCTGAAAACAATGACTTCATTGCCGTACACCAGCTGATGTTGGGAGGTGCGCTCCAGCAAAAGCATACTCAAGTCTTACCAAGACCAACACGCGTGATCTGGACAACCTGCTCTACCACCTGCTTGGCGTTGTCGAGCCCCAGAGTGCCGAATAGCAAAGGCAGCAAGCCCTTTCGGATAGCCGCCTCGATGTTCTGCGGGTTGAGCGAGTTCTCGGCCACGGCATCGCGCACCATGGAATCCATCGTCATTGCCTGTTGCGCCAGCGCATCCACGGCCACGTCACCCAGCGATGCAAAGGCTTCATCGCCTAGCACCAAGCGGATCGCGCCAAAGTAGGCCTTGGCATGCGGTTTTTCCGCCAACACGTCGGGCACGCCCGGTGTTGCGCGGGACGCCAGCTTTTGCTCGAAGGACTGAAACAATGCGTATTGCTTCAGCGGGTGGTCAAACATGGCTTCAGCCTCGGCAATGGCCTGCTTCAGCAGCTCGCCGAACACCTTTTGTGCATAGGGGTCTTCGGCCAGCTCCTGCTCGATTGTCTTGCGTAGGCGCGTGCGGATCATGTCCGTTTCATTGCGGGTTTTTTCTTCTGACCAGTCTTTCGGGTCTTCGGCCTTGCCTAACTGGTGCACTAGGTACACGCCGTCGGGTTCACGCACTTCGGTACCGATGACCTGTTTGTCCACGAGCTTGCGGATTTGCTCCTCGTAGGCGCTGTAGTCCACCGTCTCCATGGCATCGCGGCGGGCCGTCTGCCGCAGTTCGGTGAAGAAGCGCAGATCGGCCTTGTAGCGGGCAATCAAGCCTTCGGAAAAGCTCTTATCTTCAAAGAAGCTGTGGCTTGAGAGAGCGGTTTGCAGGCACAGGCCAAATGCCGTCAACGCCTCGTAGAAGTCATCGCGGACCTTCTGCCGCTCATCGTAGTCCTCACCATCGGCCCCCTTCACGAACTTTGGCGTCAACAACTGGCGGTACTGCTCGCGGTCCAGCTTGTTCGCCACCGACTTGAAGAACGACCACAGCTTGTCGTGCAAGGCGGGTAGCTGCTTGTACTCGGTGCTGAACTGGTGGTAGAGGCCTTCAAGGTCGCTCACGTCAAAGCCGCCTTGGGTGCGTGTCTCCAGGTCTTGGTAAGCTCGGATGGCGGTGTCCAGCTCTTTCAAAATGCCACGGTAGTCCACCAGCACGCCATACCGCTTCGCGTCGTGCAAGCGGTTCACGCGCGCCACGGCCTGAATCAGATTGTGGCCCTTCAATGGCTTGTCGATGTAGAGCACGGTATTACGCGGCTCATCGAATCCCGTCAGCAACTTGTCCACAACAATCAGCAAGTCGGGGGAGCCGTCCGTGCCAAAGTCGCTGACGATCTGCTTTTCATAAGTCTCCGGGTCATGGCCGTAGGTGGCCATGTTTTGCTTCCACCACTTCTGCACTTCAGGCATAGTGTCCTCATCCACATCGGAATTACCTTCTCGCGTGTCGGGGGCCGAGATCACCACGGCGCTGGTGACCAAGCCGGTGTCGTCCAAGGCTTTCTTATAGCGGATGGCGTCGAGCTTGCTGTCTGTGGCCACTTGGCCTTTCAGGCCCAGATCGAGTTGCTTTATGTTTTCGTTGAAGTGGGTGGCAATGTCCCAGGCGATCAACTCGATGCGGTTGGCTGCACTGTAGATAGCACCCTTCTTGGCAAACTTCCTTTTCAGGTCGGTGCGTTGCGCGTCACTGAGATTCACGGTGATCTTGTCGAACCAACGGTTGACTGCATCCTCGTTGATGTCGAGTTCGGGCACGCGCTCTTCGTACAGCAGCGGGGCCACAGTCTCGTCTTCCACGGCGCGCTGCATCGTGTAGGCATGCACGATGGGGCCGAACTTGTTGGCGGTCTTCTCGTTCTTCAGCAACGGCGTACCGGTGAAAGCTATGTAGGCCGCGTTGGGTAGCGCGTTCTTCATGCGCTCATGCGTCTCGCCGCCATGACTGCGGTGGCCTTCGTCCACCAACACGATCAGGTTCGGCGAGTCGTTTCGGCACTCGGGCAACTTGGACGCCGTGTTGAACTTGTGCACCAGCGTGAACGAGATGCGCTCGGTGCCGCTGCCGATGCGTTTGGCCAGGTCGCGGCCGGAGAGACTGCGGCTCGTCTCGCCATCCTTCTGCGTAGCGATGCTGGACCCGAACGCGCCGCCGGTCATGAAGTTGCGCGAGAGCTGGCTTTCCAGATCAATGCGGTCGGTCACCACCACCACGCGGCATTCTTTCAAGGCCTCCACCAGCAGCAGTGCCTTGGTCAGGAACACCATGGTGAAGCTTTTTCCAGACCCTGTGGTATGCCACACCACACCGCCTTCACGGCCGCCATCAGGCCGCAACAGGCTGATGCGCGCCAGCAGGGCACGGATGCCAAAGAACTGCTGGTAGCGCGCCACGATCTTGCCCACCTTGCGGTCGAACAGCACGTAGCCGCGCAGGAACTCCAGCAGCCGTACAGGCGTGAGTAGGCTCACCAGCAAACGATCCTGGTCAGTGGCCTGCATGGGCGCGCTCCACAGCGCATCGAAGTAGGTAGTCAGATCGGCGGGCTTGCCGTCAAACAGCGCGGCGCGTACTACAGGCTTTAGCGCCGCGTTCTTGAGGGCTTGCATGTGCGCGTCGTCAAACTCCTCTTCACGCCACTTGGCCCAAAACTTCGCGGCCGTATGCGTGGTGCCGTAGCGCCCCTCGGTCTGGCTGATGGACAGCAGCAACTGGGCGTAGCCAAACAGGTTGGGAATTTCGTCGGGCCGTTGGTTGCGTAGGTGCTGGCTGATGCCCTCGTTCACCATGGCTTTTGCCGGGTGGCTGCCGCCGCCTGATTCGGGCCGCTTGGCTTCGATCACCACCAAGGGGATACCGTTGACATAGCAGACCACATCCGGTGTGCGGTGGTGCGTGCCCTGTGCGGCCAGCACCTCCAATTCTTCGGTCACATCCCAATGGTTGGCTGTAGCGTCTGACCAATCGATCACTGGAATAGTAGGCTGGTGTTTCTTGCCATCGGGCATGAACTCGGTGACCGTGATGCCCAGTGCCAGTTTGCCGTAGAGCCGCTCGTTGGCGGGCATAAGCCCTTCCGCCAGGCTGAGCGCCGACAACTCCCGCACGATCTGGTCGATGCCGCTGGGTGATAGCGGGTACCACTCGCCCTTGTACTCGTAGCGTCGAGTCTGTAGCACCTCAATCAGCCGGGGCTTGAGAAGCACCTCGCGTGTGCTACCGCGAAGTGCCAGGGCATGGGCCGTGGTCAGAAAGCTCCAGCCCAGGTTGCACAACAGGTGCAGCGCGGGCAGGTGAGCACTGTATTGCTCGCGAGAGTTGGGCGTGATATTCATGCTTACGCTTCCGTCTCAGCTTTGGGCAGCTTGACACGGCGCTTGCCGGTCAGCAGTTGTGCCATCAGCGCGGACTTCTCGCGCTTGAGTGCTTTCAACTGCTCAGAGATGGCGGCTACCTCCCGGCTAGCCGTGTCCAAGATTTCGACAATGTGCTTCTGCTGTGCCAATGGGGGGATGTTGAATGGCCAGTTGAGCCAGTGGTCGGTCTTGAAAATCATCTTTTCAATATGCACGCCAATGCTGGAGTGAAAGCACGTCTGCTGAAAGTACCTTGACTCCGATAGATACCGCAAAAACTGCAAATCGATCTGACCGTCCGAGTTGAGAACGGCGTATTCGTTGGAGACCACCGCACCGTCTAGTTCTGGCGGTACAACGCCGCACGCTCCGTGCACGATCTGGCGTTTTGAAATCAGAAAGTCACCCGCCTGAACATAAAACTGTGTCGGCGTTTTGACCTCGTTGCCTCGCAAGTTTGCACGCAATTCCACGCCACCACGGGAGCGTTTGACAGTCACCAGCGAGTAGGACTCCTCGTCCACCAGGACTACCGGGCGTCGCACTTCCCTCAGGTGGTCGCGCAGGTGAATACGCCGCCAGCCTGAAGGTGTTGCTGGCAAGTTTGGTATACCCGGTTGCACTGAGGCCGGGAAGCCGCCGTTGTCGGCAGGCGCCATAGCATCGGGGTTGGCGGAAGGGAGATGCAAGTTAATGCCGATCAGCGCTTGTCTCTGCGTTCGGCTGTTGGCCAGCAACCGCTCCGAGGTGGCTATGGCTTGATCCCAGATGGAGAGAATGCGTGCGATGCGATTCTGTTCGGCAAGTGGCGGCAACAAAACAGGAAAAGACTTCAACTGTGAAGAGTTGATGCTTGCTAAGTTGGTACTTCTTTTTGCACAACTAAGAAAGTACACCCGCCCGTACTCGCTCCCCGATAAAGCCGACAAGAACTGCGGGTTGACCAACTCATTCCTAGCTCTGACCGAAAAAACGTGGTTCTGATGAAGGCAAGGGTCAATCTCACCGTCCCATACTGCCCCACGCCCTAACTTGTCGAAATCACCACCCTCTGTCATCAATATGTCGCCCCGCCGTAGCGAGTAGCGTTCAACCTGTAGCCTTTCTACCGCAATGCTCTTGACCTCAGCGAGATCAATATAACCATCCTGCACATTGGCTACCCGTAGATATGGCAATTCCACCGGATCAAGCAAACCTATCTTGCCCTTCGCCAATCCAGTTCGTACTTCGGCAACCTCATGAAGGGGGCGACGACTCCAACCTTTAGGCAGCATCGCGCCCTCCCTTCTTCTTTGTCAGCCGTTTTGCTACCTGTCCCAGGTCGGTAAGGGTCTTTTCATCAGCTGAGCCCACGCCCAGCATTCGCACGGCATACGCCTCACCGTCAGCCTCTAGCGCTGCACGCCGTTGAGCAGCGAACTGCTCGTACTCGCCTTGCGCATGGGCCACTGCTTGCTTGTGCGACACCTTGCCAGCGCCCACCAGCACCTTGCGGTCGTTGAAGCTAAGGAAGGCGTCGAGCTTCTCGGCCCAGTCTTTCAGGAAAACCTCTTTGCGGCGCGTAGCCTGGTCTTCGGCAAAGTCCAGCCACATGGTGACGATGCGATTGAGTTCGCTGATTTCACTCTCGGCCAGGTAGTTCTTGGCCACGCTGACATCGGCCTTTTGCACCTGACCCTTGCGAGTGCTGGTGAGGCCCATGTTGGGCTGGGTATGGTCGGCACGGGTGCGGATGATTTCGGCCGCTGTCTGGCCGCACACGGCATAGTGCAGCTTGTTTTGAATGATGCGGAAGAAGGCGGTAGTTTCTGGCAGCGTGGGGGCGTAGTCGGCTGCCAGGGCAAAGATTTCGCGCACGCGAAGGTACATGCGGCGCTCGCTGGCGCGGATGTCGCGAATGCGTTCCAGTAATTCGCCAAAGCGGTCGGGCACCACGGAATCACCCACAGGCGGGTTCTTCAGGCGCTCGTCGTCCAGCGTGAAGCCTTTGAGCAGGTACTCGCCCAGACGTTCTGTCGCCCAGCGGCGGAACTGGGTACCACGGGCTGAGCGCACGCGGTAGCCAACAGCCAAAATAGCTTCCAAACTGTAATAGTCGATCTGGCGGTTGACCTGCCTGGCCCCCTCCTGGCGAACTATTCGGAATTTCCTAATAGTTGCCTCGGGTTGTATTTCGCCATCGGCAAACAGCGTTTTCAGATGTTCGTTGACGGTGGGGACGGACACCTGAAACAGCTCAGCCATAAGGGCTTGCGACAGCCATAGCGAATCATCCACAAAACGGCACACCACGCGGGTGCGCCCGTCTTCGGTTTCATACAGTAGGAATTCAGCTCCTGGCACTGGCGTGGATTCACTCATAGCCCAGCTCCTTGAGGTACACGGCCATCTGAGCTTCCAAGCTCACCAACTGAGTCTTGAGCTGTTCACGCTCTTTGCGCACGGCCATCAGGTCGATTTCAGCCTCTTTCTCGAAGGTATCCACGTAGCGGGGGATGTTGAGGTTGAAGTCGTTCTCGGCGATTTCAGCTGGGGTTGCAAGGTAGGCGTATTTCTCAACGCCCTTCCTTGCCTGGGCTGTGCTCAGAATGCGCTGCAGGTCGACTTCACGCAGGACATTTTGGTTCTTGCCTGCTTCATATTCGCGGCTGGCGTCGATGAACAGCACCTTGTCGTCGGCTTTGTTCTTGCGAAATACCAGCACGGCGGCGGGGATGCCCGTGCCGTAGAAGAGCTTTTCAGGCAGGCCAATCACCACGTCGAGCAGGTTTTCTTCGATCAGCTTCTGGCGGATGCGCCCCTCGGCTGCGCCACGGAAAAGCACGCCGTGCGGAACAACGACGGCCATGCGGCCGGTGCCGGGCTTCATGGTTTCGATCATATGCAAGATAAAGGCATAGTCCCCTTTGGTTCGCGGCGGTACACCCCGACGAAAGCGGCTGAACTTGTCGGCGTCAGCCCCCTCGAAGCCCCACTTTTCCAGACTGAACGGCGGGTTGGCCACCACGATGTCGAAGTGCTTGAGGCTGGCGGCACTGTCGAGCAACTTGGGGTTGCGGATGGTGTCGCCCCACTCGATGCGGTGGTTGTCCTCGCCATGCAGAAACATGTTCATCTTGGCCAGGGCCCATGTACTGCCAATGGCTTCTTGCCCATAGAGCGCGTACTTGCGCGAGCCTGTGCGCTCGCGGATGAGGCGGCCACACTTCATCAGCAGCGAGCCGGAGCCACAGGTGGGGTCGCAAATTTCGTCGCCCTCTTGCGGTGCCATTAGGCGCGCCATCAGTGACGACACCTCTGGCGGGGTGTAGAACTCGCCCGCCTTCTTGCCGCTGGTGGAGGCGAAGTTCTTGATGAGGAATTCGTAGGCGTTGCCGATCACGTCGAGCTGGCCGACGCGGCTGGGGCGCAGGTCGAGTGCGGGTTTGGCAAAGTCTTCCAGCAGGTGGCGCAGGATGTCATTCTTCTGCTGTTCGTCACCCAGCTTGTTGGAGTTGAAGCTGATGTCCTGGAACACATCGCGCAGCTTGGTGATGTTGGCCTCTTCAATGGCGTGCAGGGCCTTGTCGATCCGCTCGCCGTTGCCGGGGCTGTGGCGCAAGGTGTGCAGCGCATAGAAGCTGGCACTGGCGGGCAACACAAAGCGCTCGTTCTTGAGCATTTCCTCGATCAGCTCGGGGTGGTCGCCGTACTGCTTTTTGTAGGCGTCGTAGTGGTCTTGCCAGACGTCCGACACGTATTTCAGGAACAGCATGGTCAGGACAAAGTCCTTGTAGATGCTCGGGTCTACGGTGCCGCGAAAGGTGTCACATGCGGCCCAGACGGCGGCATTGATGTCGTCCTGGCTGACCGTTGAGCTAGAAGTGGATACGGTCTGGATGGCGGTGTCGTTCATGGTCTTGTATTTCCGGAGATGTTCAACGGGCGGCCTGGGCGGCGTGAGCGAGGCCTTCGGCGAGCGCTTGAAGTTGCTGCTCGCGGTTGTGAATGAGTTGGTGGAGGGCGTGGCGCTCGCGACGCGCGAGATCGGTCAGGGCAACGATGCGCTGCTGGTCCGCCAGCGATGGCACTGAAAGCAATAGCGATTCCAGCACCGGGCGGCGGATGCTCAGTTGGCTGCTGCCCTCTGCCGCCTGTTGAAGCTGGCGCTGGAACGGTGGTTGATTGATCTGCCATGCCAGAAAGGCTGGCACCAGAGGTGTTTGTAGGGCAACCTGAAGATGGAAGAAATGCGGGCTACAAACGGCTTGGTTGGGCGGCTCGTCGATGCAGACCGCGTAGAAGCGTGCACCTTTAGAGACAAACAGCACGTCGCCCGCCTTGAGCCATTCCGGCTGCTTTCTACCGGCGAGTGCAGTGCGCGTGACGCCGGGCCAAAACACTCCATGTTCGGGGTCAACGTCCTTCATCTGAACAGCCAAGGCGTCCGCGTCGGCGGCCTCCTCGATGGAGCCGCGGAAGGGGTAGCCGCTCTTAACAACGGCGAGCGCCCCAAGGTTTGAAATTATTGCGTCAATCGACATGACGCAAATGTATTCGAAAAATCATCAACCATCAAGAATTAATGCATCAATCGTTTTGATGCAAAAACTTTCGCCAACTTCCTCCATGTGCTTGTAGTACCCAAATAGGCAGAAGGCGCGACTAGCCACCAGCTTGGCGTGCGCCACCTCCAGGCGGGTCCGCAACCCACCGATGGAGAACCTGAGCCACTGTGGCAGATTGCCCAGCGTGTCCAGGATTACCAGAGCTGCATAGGCCAGCAATCCTAATGCTCCCATAGTGCAGCCAAGCCGCGCCCCCTTGTCAAACCAGCATGCGAGTGAGCTTTGACATACCGCGACACATTCCGTCGCAACTCACAGCTATAGTGCAAAGTATCAAAACGTTACACCATGCCCGCCCAAACCACCCGAAACACGCTGGCCCGTCTGTGGGAGCTGCTCAAATGCTTGCCCAAGAGCGGCACTGGGAAGTCTGCCCAGCAGTTGAGCCAAGATCTTCAGGTGCGGGGATTTTCGGTGAGCAAGCGTCAGGTGGAGAGGGACCTGCATGACTTGTCCGCCAGCTTCTCCTTGCATTGCAACAAGGCGGGCACTCCGTATGGCTGGCGTTGGGCCAACGGTGCCCATACCGAGCTTGCTGGGATGGATGTGGCCGAAGCCCTGTCGCTGCACTTGGCAGAGTCTGCGGTGCGCCCGCTGTTGCCCCAGTCGATGCTCAAAACACTGGAGGCCAAGTTCCAGCAGGCGCGAGCCAAACTGCAGGAACTCAGCAGCACTAATCCGCTATGCCATTGGCAAGACAAAGTACGCAGCATTCCTGCCCAACTGCACCGTGAGTTGCCCGAAGTGGACACCGCAGTCGCCAGCACGATCCATGAAGGCTTGCTGTACGACGAGCAGTTGGATGTGGAATACACAGGACTGGGCGCCACGGCAGCCACCCCCCTTCGACTGCACCCTCTTGCGCTGATCCAGCGCGGCCCGCTGACCTATCTTGCTGCAACGGCGTGGGAATATGAGGACATCCGTCTGTACGCGCTCCACAGGATCACTGCGGCACAGCGCACTTACACGGCGTGCAATCGGCCTGCAGAAGGTCAGCTAGATGCTTGGCTGCAAAACGGCGCTGCGCAGTTCGGCAATCAGCAAACCATGCAGCTACGCTTAAAACTGTCCGAAGACCTGTTACGCCTGGTCGCCGAATCGCCGCTTTCCACAGACCAGGTGATGAAGCAAGACACCTTCCATGCCACAGTGCAAGACAGTTGGGAGCTGCGCTGGTGGATTTTGTCGCAAGGGGCTGGCATTGAAGTTCTGGAACCCATGACTTTGCGTGAAGAAATCGCGCAATCGCTGCGAGACGCCTGTAAGCGGTATGACACGCCAGTAGAAACAGAAAGCCTGCAATGATCCCCCCGTTAAACCCTGACCTGGCAGCGATCACCGGCGCACAGCTCCATCCAGTGCGGGACATCCTGAACGAAGTCATAGCGCTGCAAGGACGCCAGAAAGCACAAGAGACCCGTAGAGCACGCGAACTGCTGCAGCACCCTCTTGTGCATGATTTGGTGCTGACAGAAAAGGTTCGACGGCGGCTGACCGGTGAGCGCCACAACATATTTGAGGCGCTGGGCGTTGCTCACAAGGAAAACTACCATTCCCGCTTTATTGGCTACCTCTTCAACCCGAGCAGTGAACACGACCAGGGCGATGCGTTCTTGCGCGGCTTGTTGAAGTGGGCCGCATTGCAGATTGATCTTTCATCCGCTGTTCGCGAGTCCATCAGCGCGTACCTGAGCAGGGCATCGCACCGAGCTAATGCAAAGATCACCACAGAGCAGGATGCTGGTGAATACGGGCGGGTTGACCTTGTCATCGAATTGCCGGACGGCACCACCATCGCCATTGAAAACAAGGTGTATGCAGGCGAGCAAGACAGGCAACTGAGCAGGTATTGGCAGTGGCTTCGATCACGTCCAGGACGTGCTGCAGAGCAGGCGGCGCTCATTTTTCTGACCCCAGACGGCAGAGCGGGGACAACTGCGGCAGCGCGCGACATCGTGGTGTGCATGTCCTACGCGGACTTAGCAAACGTGCTGGAGCAAGGGGCTGCCGCTTGCCCTGCCACGGCCCTTCCACTGATCCAATCCGTATCTCAATACACCCATCTTTGCAGAAGCATTGCTATAGGAAGTGCACCCGTGACCAAACCCAATCCTGAAATCCAAGAACTGCTGGAGAGCCCTGCGCAACTGGAAGCTGCATTTATGCTGGCCGAACAGTTGGAAGAGAAAAAGAAAGCCATTCCTAGGGACTTTGCGCTTCATGTTGTCGAACTTCTGAACCAAAGGCTGCAGGCAGCCAGCCTCTATCAAAAGCCATGGGTGGCCAGACTTGAGGCTGACAACGGTCTCCTCTTTGGCATCGGAATAGACGGTGCCTTCGGCGACCACAGCAAATGCGTGGCAGAAGCATGGAATGGCACGCTCATTGGCGGCTGGCGCAAGGCGTATGAAAACCAAGGCTTTGCAGACGACGCTTTGCGCGTTGAAATGACGCAAAAGCTGGCAGGCAAATCGGACTCGTGGTGGCTTTGTTGGACAAGCCTTTCCGGTCCCGCCAGAGAAGCAGGTTCCGCCGTTGCAGGATCAACCGAAGGACTCCTTTTTCTCCACGAAGACAACCGTGACCCCACGCATCCGAATGCCCAGCGCTTGGCTCAGGAGCTTTGGACTTTCTTCGCACCCTTTCAAGAACGGATGAGCGCGTTGTACTGCCCTTCTGATGACGCGCTCCCTAACGGCTAAATCCGACTTGTGATGAAAGAACCGAAGCCCTATGACCTACGCAGCAAAGATCGAAGGCACCAACGTCAAGATCGTTGAAATCCGCACCAACAGCACCAAGCGCACGTTTGGCTGTGCCAGCTACAAGGGCGCCAAGTCCGTCAACATCACCAGCGATCTGGCGGCAGTCACCTGCGGTGACGGCAAGGTGCGTGTGTACGACATACGCACGGGCTCGCTCAAACGCACGCTGTAGTACAGCAAACACGCAGATCAGCACCTACTTGCCTACAACGATGAAAACTCCTGGCCTGTCCAAGTCCCGTATCGCTGCCTGGCGGCAGTGCCCGCGCAAGCTATGGCTGCAAGTGCATCGGCCTGATCTGCTGGATGCGTCCGAAGAAGCGGAACGCGGACACCAAATTGGCTATGAAGTCGCAGAGGCGGCTCGTTCACTGTTTCCGAACGGCGTTCTCATTGAAGGCGAAGCCGATTTGCAGTCGGCACTGGACGCAACGCGCAGCGCCATGCAGCAATTCCCCGACCGCCCTCTGTACGAAGCGACTTTTCAGCACGACAACGTCTTGGTGCAGGCCGATCTCCTGCTGCCTTCGCCCGCAGGCTACCGAATGGTCGAGGTGAAGTCTTCTGCAAGCGTCAAGCCCTACCACCTGGACGACTGCGCCTTGCAAGCTTGGGTTATTCGACAAAACGGCGTTTCGCTCAGTGCCGTCGAACTCGCCCACATCAACACAGACTTTGTTTACCAAGGCAATGGCGACTATCAAGGGCTGTTGCAACATGCACCGTTGCATACGGACATTGGGCCGATGTTGGAAAGCGTGGTCCACTGGGTTGATCAAGCACGCCTGGTACTGCAGGGGACTGAGCCCGCCACTGCCACTGGCGCGCAATGCGATGATCCTGTGGAGTGCCCTTTCAAATCGCACTGCAGCGTATCCGCCACAGAGGAAACGCCTGAGCCCGACTACACACTGGACGTGCTTCCGCGCATGCGATCCGCACTCAAAGACGAGCTGCGAGCACAAGGGGTTTTCGACGCTTTGCTGGTGCCCGAGGAGCACTTGAACGAGGTTCAGTTGCGAGTACAGGAGTGCAGCCGCACTGGTCAAATGTGGCTTTCCGACGCAGCAGCCCGTGTGTTGGAAGCCCTGCCCTATCCACGCTATTACCTGGATTTCGAGACCATCAAGCTGGCTGTGCCACGCTGGGCGAACACGAGCCCCCACCGCACGCAGGTGCCGTTTCAGTGGTCTTGTCACACCGAAGAGGAATCAGGAGAACTGCAGCACGCCATGTTCCTTGACGTGACGGGCGATGACCCGCGCCGACCATTCGCGCAAAGCCTGGTGAACGTGGTGGGCGACACCGGCCCGATCCTTGTGTACTTCCAGGCGTTTGAGAAAAGCCGCATTGCTGAGCTGGCGGCCTTGTACCCAGACTTGGCGGAACGGCTGGAAGCCATCAACGACCGGGTCATTGATTTGCTCCCACTTACGCGGGAGAGCTACTACCACCCCCATATGCGTGGGTCGTGGTCTATCAAAGCGGTGCTGCCTACCGTCGTCCCTGATTTGGACTACGGACAAATTGCGGTGAGCAACGGTACCGCAGCCCAGACTGCGTATGCAGAAATTGTGCACCCAGCAACCACAGCAGCGCGCCGCGAGCTGCTGACAGAGGGGCTGCGCGAATATTGCACGCTCGACACAATGGCGATGGTGCGGCTCGCGCATTTCTTGAGTGAAACGACTTCTTGGCGGTACTTCCTGCCAGACCTCGACAAAGAGTTCGGCGCATTTCACCTAGGCACACAAGACGGCGCATTACTGCACCGGGCGGCTGAACTGCTGCGCGAACGGTGCCGACTGGCCGACAACCGAGTGATCACCGATCCTATTGCGTGGCTACAGAGGAAGCTTCGGACCGGGTATTTGAGAACGCAAGCGCTGGTGGCTGAGTTGGAAGCGTTCAGTGTGTTGTCCCCTGCAGCTCAACGTACTCAAGCAGAGTTTTAAGGTAGCTGCTTCTCAAAATACCGCTTGCCAACCATCTAGCCGTCGTTCTTCGGGCGCTCGTCATCCATCGCAAAGCTTTTGATGGTGAACGACTAGATGATGGCTGTGGCCCACTTTCTGAACTGCACTGTGCGCTCGGAATTGACTTTGTAGTCAACGGCGATGATTGCAGCCAGGTTGAAATGCTTGGTGTTGCAGCTTTTTCCATCGGGGACAGTTACTCGAAAATTTCGAATAACTGAATCCTCGACCAGCACAAGGCATGGGGGTGGCGGTAGGTGCAGGCATGGGCATCAGCACTTGCCAACAATGGGCTATTTCCGAAAAACATACGGCACTTAGGCCCGACACATTCTGTCGCCGCACTGCGGATGATGACTCCTCCCATCAACAGGAGAATCGCCGTGGCCTATCACTGCCTCAGCCGTCCAGAGAAACTGGCACCGCACGTCACGCTGTGGATGCTGCGTCTGCTTACGTTGCCTACCGCGTTACGCAATTTCGTGCGCAAGGATGACTTTGGTAACGACGACATCGCCCACGCCTTGGGACTGGGCCATTGGATCGACTCGGAAGATCACCCGTTCAACCCCAAAGCCGTGCGTGCGGAGCTTTATCAGCAATTGGAGAAAGCACAGCAGGTTTGCGCCAACGTGCCCTTGCCTCCCTTGCTACAGCGCAATGTGCAGCGTCTGACAGAGCTGGTGGGTCTAGAAGCCGTCGATGCACAAATACTGGCGTTTGCCGTGTGCCTTCGCACCGACTCACTGCTTGAGGACGCAGCCGATCAGTTGGAAGCACTCACATCCATGCAGTTGTTTCAAACCCTGACCAAGGTGCTCAATGTGCCCGATGAGCAGGTGCGTCAGGCGTTGAGCAGCCAGGGCCTGCTGGCACGTTCGGGCCTTGTAGTTGTTAATCGGAGGGAAGCGTTCTACCTGAAGAGCAAACTCGAACTGCTCTCGCGCTCCTTCGCCGATCAGTTGATGTCCTGCGACGCCGACCCGATCCATCTGCTGCGCGGCAAGATTCAGCCCACCGCACCCGGGCATTTGCGTCTGGCCGACTATGGACACATCCAATCCACGCTCGACATCGTGCGCCCCTGGCTACGCCATGCGCAGGGCACGCAAAGGCGCGGGGTCAACGTCTTCGTGCATGGCGCATCGGGCACGGGCAAGACTGAGTTGGCCCGCGCCCTTGCACAGGATATGAACTGTGAGCTGTTCGAAGTTGCGGCAGAGGACGATGATGGCGATCTGAGTGACTCCAAAGACCGTCTGCGGGCCTACCGCGCTGCGCAAAGCCTTTTGTCTCAACGCAAGGCGTTGCTGCTGTTCGACGAAGCGGAAGGCGTTTTCACAGCCACCTCGCTAGAGCCCAGCGCAGCGCAAACACACAAGGCCTGGCTCAACCGCATGCTGGAGAACAACCCCGTGCCCACGCTCTGGTTGTCCAATACCGTGCGTGGAATAGACGCCGCCTTCATCCGCCGCTTCGACATGGTGTTCGAGCTGCCTGTGCCGCCCCGCAGCCAGCGCAATCGCATCATCCAGGCGCATTGCGGCGAGCTGCTAGACGCCTCCCAGCTGGCCCGTGTAGCCAACGCTGAGCACCTAGCCCCCGCTGTCGTAGCTCGCGCTAGCGCCGTGGTGCATGCCATCAAGCCGGAGGTCGGCCACACAGCCAGCGCTCAAGCCTTCGAGCACCTGATCAGCCACACCCTTGAGGCCCAGGGCCACGGCCCGTTGCCGCGCAACGCCTCAAGCTGGCTGCCGGAGGAGTTCGACCCGGCCTTTGTCAATGCGGACACAGACCTGATCGCTCTGGCTCAAGGAATTGCAGAGACGCGCAATGCCCGCCTGTGTCTTTATGGCCCGCCGGGGGCAGGCAAAACGGCCTTTGGACACTGGCTGGCCAAGCAGCTTGACATGCCTCTGTTGGTGCGCCGCGCGTCCGACCTTCTGTCAAAGTGCATTGGCGAGGCAGAAAAGAACATCGCTCGTGCCTTCCGCGAGGCCGAGGAAGACGGCGCGCTGCTACTCATCGACGAGGTGGATAGCTTTTTACAAGACCGACGGTCCGCTCAGCTCAATTGGGAGGTGACGCAGGTGAACGAAATGCTCACGCAAATGGAAGCGTTCAATGGCGTGCTTGTTGCCAGCACCAACCTCATGCAGGGGCTAGACCCCTCCGCGCTGCGCCGTTTTGATTTGAAGATCAAGCTGGATTTTTTGCGCACCGAGCAAGCCTGGGCACTATTGCAACGCCACTGCTCACACCTGGGACTGCCTGCGCCTGGCGGTGCCGAGCAGGCAGGGCTGGCGCGCTGCAGGCATCTCACTCCCGGTGACTTTGCCACCGTGCTGCGCCAACATCGCTTTCGCCCCGTGCGCGGCGCCGATGCGATGGTGGTAGCTCTGGAGGCCGAATGCACGCTCAAGCAGGATGCCCAAAACCCCGTCGGCTTTGTTTGACACTACATTGAACCGGCGAAGAAACGAACCCCACAAAGCGCGTGCAATCCAATTCCGAAATGCTCGATTTCGCAAATACCCAGAGAGCCGATAACCGATGTTTAAGGAGAGTGCTCGGGCCGCGCCTACATCATCGCGCGCCACTTCTCCAGCACATCCCCGCGCCGGTCGGCTGCCTCCACTTTAATGCCCACGATGTGTGGTCGCGCTGCATACGCCGCAGCAGGCGGTGAGTGTGATGTTGAGGTCTTGATCCGCTTTTCGTTGTACGCGCGGATGTAGGAATCAAACGCTGCGACGAATTGCTAGTGAATGAGTGACCTTAGCTGGTTGTAAAGAGCATCAAGCAAAAGCCTCTACCGTGACCCGATTCCCCGGCGTACATCGCCGCGCCGATTCCGGCATCTACCAATTCGGCCTTCGTGCCCCCCAAGACCTCCTCGCCCACTTCCCCGGCGGGTGGGCCATCCGTGCCTCGCTCAAGACTGCCGACTTCAAGGAAGCCAACGCCAAGGCCAAAGTGCTCCCAGCCGCTCCGATTGGATGAATTTTGGATTCACTTCGCCGCGTAGCGTCGCGACCCAAAGTGACTGAGTTGCCGTTCTCACTTGATCTGTAAAACACGACTGGAGTGGTAGCTGGTCGCGCAGGCCCATCTCGGCAGGCCCTTCGTCGCGCCACAAAAACGGACTATTCGGCATCCGCTCGGATTGCGAACATCCTTTTCGTTGCAAGCGCTTGCACAACATCTATTGGCGCTGGTTTGGCGCAGCCTCAATCTCCACGTTCTTGGCTTTGAGGGCGATTCGTTGTTTCAAGGGCGGCACTACGTCCGCCGACCTCCTACGCTCTGACAATTACTTTCACCATAAGTCGGCCGGAGGCGACGTGCTCTCACTGGCCTCCCCAGAAACCAACCGCCATTTCGGATCTGGGTGTGAGGCTCCAAGACCTGAATGGCGAGAAGTTTTGCCGCACCCTTGACGCATGTCAACTTGCATCGGTCGCTACACACCCATTATTGGGTGAGACGCTGCGCAAGCCCCTTGCCATCCTGAGGTGGATGCAGCGGTGTCACGAGAGGCACACACCATGAAAAACCAGGCACGTCCCAGAGCAATCTTGACGCCCGCTCCCGCGTTTCAGGACCGATTCCCCACCGCCTACACCATCCTCTTCGGGCTCATCATCCTGATGGCGGCGCTCACCTGGATCCTGCCCGCGGGCCAATACGACCGCGTCGCCAACCAGGCGCTGGGCAAGGATGCACCGGTACCCGGCACCTACAAGGTAGTGGAAGCCGCACACCAAGGGGTGCTCGACGTGATGATGGCGCCCATCTCGGGTTTCTACAACCAGGCCACGGGCATGGCCAACGCCATCGACGTGTCGCTCTTCGTGCTCATCATCGGCGGCTTCCTGGGCGTGGTGAACGCCACAGGCGCCATCAACACCGGCATCGAGCGCGTGATGCTGCGGTTGAAGGGCCGCGAAAAATGGATGATTCCTGTCCTGATGCTGCTGTTTGCCGCAGGCGGCACCACCTACGGCATGGCGGAAGAGACGCTGGCGTTTTACGTGCTGCTGCTGCCGCTGATGATTGCGGTGGGCTACGACGCACTGACCGGCGTGGCCGTCATCATGGTGGGCGCAGGAGTTGGCGTGCTGGGCTCCACCATCAATCCGTTCTCCACCGCCATCGCGTCCAATGCAGCCGGTATTCCATTCACGCAAGGGATGGTCTTGCGGCTGGCCATTCTGGGATTGGGCTGGCTGATTTGTGTGGGCTACGTGATGCGTTACGCCGAGCGCGTGCGCAAAGACCCGTCGTCTTCCCTGGTGGCCGACCTCAAGACATCCAATGAAACCCATTTCCTGCGAAATCGCGTGAGCCATCGAGACGCCCTGCTCAGCGGGCGCCAAAAGCTCATCCTGATTCTGTTCGGCGCCACCTTTGCAGCCATGGTCTGGGGCGTGGCGCTGCGAGGCTGGTGGATGGCCGAGATGTCCGCCCTCTTCCTGGTGTCGGCCATCGCCGTCGGGCTGGTGGACTGGATGGGCGAGAAGCCTTTCACCACCGCCTTCGTCGATGGATCGCGCGAGCTACTGGGCGTGGCGCTGGTGATTGGCTTGGCGCGGGGCATCGTAGTCATCATGGACCAGGGCAAGATCACCGACACAATTCTGCACACCTTCGAGGGATGGATGGGTGGCATGTCCGATGTGGCCTTCGTGAATGCGCTCTTTGCCACTGAAGGCTTGCTCAGCTTGCTGGTGCCATCCACCTCCGGGTTGGCGGTGCTGAGCATGCCCATCCTCGCCCCGCTGTCGGATTTCGCGGGCGTGCCTCGCCATCTGGCCGTCACGGCGTTCCAGACCGCTATCGGCATCACCAATCTGATCACTCCCACTTATGCCGTGGTGGTGGGCGCACTCGCCATCGGCAGAGTGCCTTATCAACGCTGGGTGCGTTTCATCTGGCCGCTAATGCTGATGCTGGCCTTGCTCAGCATGGCATCGTTGAGCGCGGCGGTTCTGCTGTGAACGCGATGCCCGAAGCGCAGGCGAGCGTCAACCGCCTGGGTGTGTATTCCGAGGTCGGCAAGCTCCGGCGCGTACTGGTGGCCTCGCCGGGCCTGGCCCATGAGCGCCTCACCCCCGCCAATTGCGACGCCATGTTGTTCGACGACGTGTTCTGGGTGCAGCAGGCGCGCACCGACCACTTCGACTTCGTATCAAAGATGGAGGACCGTGGCGTCGAGGTGCTCCACATGGACCGTTTGCTCAGCGAGACCCTGGCCCTTCCCGCCGCTCGCGACTGGGTGCTGAGACGCAGGGTCACACCCGACCACGTCGGCATCGGCATGCTCGACGAACTCCGTGGCTGGTTGTGGGAGCTGCCCCCGGAGGCGCTGGCGCGCTATCTCGTCGGTGGCATTGCTGTGCAAGATCTGCCGTTCACACCGCACGGCATGTTCGGCCCTTACCTTGGGTCCGATGGTTTCGTGCTGCCGCCGCTGCCCAACCTCATGTTCACCCGCGACACCAGCGCCTGGATCTACGGTGGCGTCACCCTTAACCCGATGCACTGGCCCGCCCGTCGGCAGGAGACGCTGTTGACGGCGGCCATCTACCGTTTTCATCCGCTGTTTGCGCAAGCCGGGTTTCCGGTCTGGTGGGGCGACCCCGATGTGGACCACGGCCCCGCAACGCTGGAGGGTGGCGACATCATGCCGATCGGCAACGGTGTGGTGCTGGTGGGCATGGGCGAGCGAAGCACGCCGCAGGCTGTGGGCCAACTGGCGCAAGCCCTGTTCGCGGGTGGCGCCGCGCAACGTGTGGTGGCCTGCCAGATGCCGCCGTCGCGCGCGGCCATGCACCTGGACACGGTTTTCTCGTTTTGCGACCGCGACACCGTGACGAGTTTCGTGGAGGTGGCGGCGCAGATCGTCTGCCACAGCCTCTACCCTAACGACCAGGGCGGCATCGACTACCGGCGCGAGACGCAACCTCTCTTCGACGTGGTTGCGCAATGCCTCGGGCTGAAGCAACTGCGCGTCATTCCGACCGGTGGCGACGGCTACGAACAGGCGCGCGAGCAATGGGACGACGGCAACAACGTGATCGCCCTGGAGCCCGGCGTGGTCATCGGCTACGACCGCAACACCCACACCAACACGCTGCTGCGAAAGGCCGGCATTGAGGTCATCACCATCCGTGGTAGCGAACTCGGCCGCGGTCGCGGCGGCGGGCATTGCATGACCTGCCCGCTGTGGCGCGAGGCTTGATGCCCTCCCCAGAACCCGACCCACGAAAGACATACCATGGCATTCAACCTGCACCAACGCAGCTTCCTCACGCTGCGCGATTTCTCGGCTGGCGAGATCGACTTTTTGCTCAAGCTGGCCGCGGACTTAAAGAGCACAAAAAACACCGGCACGGAACAACCCATGCTGCGCGGCAAGGAGATCGCGCTGATCTTCGAAAAGGATTCCACACGCACCCGCGCTGGCTTCGAAGTGGCGGCGCATGATCAGGGCGCCACCGTCACCTACCTGGGTCCATCGGGCAACCACATCGGCCACAAGGAGTCCATCAAGGACACAGCCCGAGTGCTGGGGCGTGTGTACGACGCGATCGAGTACCGTGGCTACGGACAGTCGGTGGTCGAGACGCTAGCCGCATGGTCGGGCGTGCCCGTGTACAACGGACTCACCGACCAGTTCCACCCGACGCAGATCCTGGCCGATTTTCTCACCATGCGCGAACACGCCGAGAAACCGCTGCGGAAAATGGCCTTCTGCTTTCTGGGCGACACCGGCAACAACATGGGGTCCTCGCTACTGACGGCAGCCGCCAAAATGGGCATGGACGTGCGCCTGTGCGGGCCGCAGAGTTTGTGGCCGCACCAGGACATTGTCGATGAAGCCAGAGGCTTGGCCCTGGAAAGCGGAGCCCGCATCCTGCTGACCGAGGACGTGGCGCTCGGTGTGAAGGATTGCGACTTCCTCTACACCGACGTCTGGGTGTCCATGGGGGAACCCGAATCGGTCTGGGCCGAACGCATTCGGCTGCTGCTGCCTTACCAGATCAACTCCCGGACGATGGAGATGACGGGCAATCCGCGCGTGCGTTTCATGCACTGTCTGCCCGCATTTCACAACACGGAGACCGAGGTGGGCGCACAGATCGAGAAGCTGCACGGCATCACCGCTATGGAGGTCACCGACGAGGTGTTCGAGAGTCCGGCGTCCATCGTGTTCGATCAGGCCGAGAACCGCATGCACACCATCAAGGCCGTGCTGGTGTCCACGCTCGGCGGCTGACATGGCACGCGTGGTGGTGGCACTGGGCGGTAACGCCTTGCTTCGACGAGGCGAGCTGGTAAGCGCGTCGACGCAGCGCGACAACATCCGCTGCGCAGCGCAGGCGTTGGCGCAACTCATGGCAGATGGTCACCAATTGGTCGTCACCCACGGCAATGGCCCACAGGTTGGCTTGCTCGCGCTGATGGGCGAGCAAGCTGGCAAGGGCGCGTTCCCGCTCGACGTGCTCGGCGCCGAAACCGAGGGCATGATCGGCTACGTGCTGCAACAGGAACTGGACAACGCCTACGCAGGGCCGGCGCAATTTGCCACGCTGCTGACGCAGGTCGAGGTGGATCCCCGCGATGCCGCCTTCAGCGTGCCTAGCAAGCCCGTGGGCCCGATCTACACCGAAGGCGATGCTCGGCGGCTGGCCGACCAGCGCGGGTGGGCCATTGCCCCCGACGGCAACGCCTGGCGCCGCGTCGTGGCGTCACCACGGCCGGTGCGCATTCTGGAGATCGAGGTCATCCGCCTGCTGATGGCGCAGGCAGTCACCGTGATCTGCGCGGGCGGTGGTGGCATTCCGGTGGCGCAACGCTCGGACGGGACCTATGTCGGAGTAGAAGCCGTGATCGACAAGGACTACGCGAGCGGTTTGCTGGCCGCCGAGTTGAGGGCAGATGCGTTTCTCATGCTGACCGACGTGTCCGCGGTCTTCACCGACTGGGGCACCCCGGCCCAGCGCGCGCTGGGCGACGTGTCACCGCAGGCGCTCGCGGCCCTGGACTTTGCTGCGGGCTCCATGGACCCCAAGGTGGAGGCCGCCTGCGATTTTGTGAACCGCACTGGCGGTCTGGCCGGCATCGGCGCGCTGGCCGATGCGTCCGCCATACTGACGGGTAAAGCCGGTACACGCGTGAGTGCTGATAAAAGTTGACGGTCCAGCTGACCCCGTCCCGCTGGCCAGTGCCGCAGAGCTGGAAGTGCAATGGGTACACCGCTGCGCCTCGGGTGCAAGCAGCTTGCCCTTGGTAGATGCCGTGCGCCAAATACGGATGCCGACTGGCTATTTCCACACCCGGATCGCTTGCGAATCCCTAAAGGCCAAGGCCCTGCGCGATTACCTCGTCACGGAATGCAAAGCCCATCCCAAATGGATTCGCGCGTCTGGCTATTGACGCAAGGGCAGCGCCGGCACGCACGATTCCTTGGATTGAAGTTCGCACGCTGCTGTGTTCGCCGTGCCGGGGCGCTACGCGCTGGCGGCCATGTAGTGGCCGCGCGCATCACGACGCAGCCAGCGCCGCCGCCAAAAAAAATGTTGACCCGGCACCTCGGGCGCTTGCGGCGTGGTGTCGTCAACTTGGCTATCTGAACCTTCCGCAGTTGAGCACTCTGAAAGCACACAATGGAGGACCACTTTCGGCGGCAGATTCAACCGGTCGATGCAACACACTAACCACCGCGTAGGCGCAAGGAGTGTTGCAGATGAAACAGCGACCAAGAATCTACTATTCAGATACCCAGAAGGCGCTGATGTGGGAGCGCTGGAAGCAAGGCTGGACGCTGCATGAGATCGGCAAGCTCTTTGATCGCGCCCACTCGTCGATCCATCGGATACTTGCAGAGACGGGCGGATTCCGGCCTGCGCAGCGATCACGTGCAGCAATTGCATTGACGTTGGCAGAGCGCGAGGAGATCTCGCGGGCGATGGTGTCAGGCGAATCGATTCGCTCCATCGCAACGCGGCTCGGGCGAGCACCGTCGACGATCAGCCGAGAGATCAAGCGCAATGGCGGCTGTGATGGCTACCGTGCAACTCAGGCAGATGAAGCGGCTTGGAATCGAGCGCAGCGCCCAAAGCGCTGCAAGCTCAGGCAGAACCGTGCATTGGCCCGGATCGTGGCTCACAAGCTGCGGATGCTGTGGTCGCCGGAGCAAATTGCAGGTTGGCTCAAGCAAACTTATCCTTGCGACGAGAGCCAGCACGTGTCACACGAGACCATCTACCGCAGTCTGTTCATTCAAGCGCGTGGCGCCTTGAAGAAGGAGCTGTTGGAGCACCTCAGACGCACTCGTGGAATGCGCCGATCACGGCACTACACACAGAAGACGGCAATTCACGGAAAGATCGTTGACGCTGTTTCGATCAGCGAGCGCCCCGCTTGCGTCGAGGACCGGGCAGTGCCTGGTCACTGGGAAGGCGACTTGGTCTTTGGCAGTGGCAACAGCCAAATTGCGACACTGGTTGAACGTCAAACGCGATACGTGATGCTGGTGAAGCTGAATGGCAAAGACTCGCAGTCGGTCGTCAAGGCACTCATCAAGAGCGCCAGCAAGCTACCGCAGGAACTGTACAAGTCACTGACCTGGGACAGAGGCTCGGAGATGCATGCTCACAAGCAATTCACGATGGCTACCGACATCCAGGTGTACTTCTGCGACCCGCGAAGCCCATGGCAGCGGGGAAGCAACGAGAACACGAACGGCTTACTCAGGCAGTACATGCCCAAGGGCATGAATCTCTCGGGTCTCTCACAGCTTCAGCTCAACGCCATTGCGAGACAATTGAATGAGAGGCCGCGCAAGACGCTGGGCTTCCACACACCCGCTGAGATGTTCAGCGAATGTGTTGCATCGACCGGTTGAATCTGCCGCCCTTAGCGGAACTTCAAATGTCAGTTGACCGTGTTGTCTTATTGGACCTATACCGCAGCCACCCGGCAACAATCGGACCACCTTCAGCACTGTCCTTCGGGTGCATTCGCCCCTCATTTACAGGCACTTCATCAAAGTCGAATGGACTCATTCCTTCAATGCAGGCGACGTTGACTCCGTATTGGTGCGGAGATGAGCGACGCTGGTGAAAGGTATAGATGCCGCAGCGCGAACAGAAGTAGTGCTTGGCTTCCCCAGTGTTGAACTGGTAAAGCGTCAGCACATCTTCCCCTTGCAGAACCTGTATATCGTTTAAGTTGGCAGAGACAGCCACTGCGCCGCGCATGCGGCAATAGGAGCAGTTGCACCTGCGGGCAGTGCGCAGACCATCGGTAAGCAGCACTGCAAAGCGGACAGCTCCGCAGTGGCACGCTGCTTGGTAGGTTGGCCGGCTATCGAGGGAGATTTCGGTCATACGAAGGCATTTTCACCGATGGCGGTTATTGGCCGATAGTACTCATTCGAAGGCGGGCATGCATTGCGGAGGCTGTTCGGGTCGCCTGAAAAAAGCACTGGAAGCACCGCACTGGCCATCTTGCTGGTTTTGTATGTACCGCAAGGCTGGTCCCAGGTCAGTGACCCGCTGCAAACGGTCAAGCCGTCCGCACCGATCGCGGCGCCGGCTGCAGACACAGCGAACCCCGACCACAATGCGGTGCCGAGTCTGGCGCCAGTCATTGTTACCGGCTCAACCGAACCGGAAGGCTACCTCAGC
This sequence comes from Acidovorax radicis, assembly GCF_020510705.1. Taxonomy (NCBI): domain Bacteria; kingdom Pseudomonadati; phylum Pseudomonadota; class Betaproteobacteria; order Burkholderiales; family Comamonadaceae; genus Acidovorax; species Acidovorax radicis. The sequence continues at coordinate 1,995,757 of NZ_CP075184.1, read as the reverse complement.
AAGGTCATGGTCGGTGGCAAGCAGGAGCGCAGCTTGCGTGAGATTCCGAATTCGGTTTCAGTCATCACGCGCCAGCGAATCGAGGAGCAGAACCTGTCCACGGTTACCGAGGTGCTGAACCAGATGCCCGGCGTTACCGCCATTTCAAACGACTCCACGCAAAGCCAGTTCTACTCACGCGGCTATGCCCTGGGCGTTGCTTATGACGGAATTCCTGCGCGCACCGGGCTTTCGGGTTATCAGCAAATCGACCTGCCTATTTATGAACGCGTCGAAGTGCTGCGCGGGCCTGCGGGTGTTCTCCAGGGGTCAGACGAACCGGGCGGCGTGGTCAACCTGGTGCGTAAGCGCGCCAAAGCGGACTTTGGTCTGTCCGGCTCGATCAGCGCGGGTTCGTGGAACAACTACGTTCTCAGCGTTCTTCTCAATGTTGTCCGCGACATAGGCTGTGAAGCCGTCGATGTCTGCATAGATGCTCACCGCCTCCTGACGGCGCGAGTTGCCGGGGGTCAGTGCCGGGATGTCCATCGTCGAAAACGGAGGGGTATGTCGCGTGAAAACAAAGCCTCCGAGAGGATTGTTTTTCTGGTCTTCGCGCCACTCTTTAACTATGGTTTCAGTGGTGACATCAAGGTCTTCTGCATCTTGGCAGTCCTTGATTTCGTCCTTGGTCAGTGCCGTCTTTTCCGGCGTATCGACTTCCTTGAGGCCAATCGCCAAACGTGCAGCATTCGTAAGGTAGATACCCTTGGAGGACAGGTTGCTGGCCAGTTTCGCAGCATGGTTTGCGGCATCGCCCAGGAACAATGGCTCGCGATTTCCGTTGCGCCCGTTGTTGACAGCCAGTGTCTCCCCAGTATCGATGCCAACGCGCAAGACTGCTGCTGGGATTTTTGCATCGTCATCTTTGGTCTCGTTCAGGACGTCAATCATGAGCTGTGCCGTTGCGACCGCACGTTGCACGCGTTTCTTTTCTGCTCCAGCCTCGGAGTTGTACGGTTTTGTGAAGAGAGAGTGCAGCCGCTGGTTGTGGAAGTCCACCCGCCGCGCGTCAACACGCTTGAGGATGCGATTGACGGCGCGATAGTGTTGGTCCAGAAATCGCAGCGTGCGCTTGTGGCAGTCCGGGCCTTCCACGTCAGTCACATTCAGCATCTCACGCAGATTCTGGATGTCTGCGTACATATGAACGCCGTCAACACGGTACGCCGCGTTGGTCGCGATGGACTCAAGAGACATATCACGCCCGTACTGCTTGATGGTGACGGTCTCCACATCCTCCATCTTCTTGTCGATGTGGGTACTGGCGCGTTCGTGGTTCCAAGTGTGACTCACAGCTATCTCCGGATGTAACCCGCGTGGACAAGGAGCAGTCCATTGCGTATAGTTTAATTATGGGTAGAGATTTTTTACCTGTCAACTAACTATACGCATGAAATCTGCAGTCGACAAAATTCGCTGGGGCACTGAACGGCGCCTTGAGTTCATTGAGTTCCGTCTCTATTGGGAAGGCGGTGTCCGACGTGGAGACATCACAGAAAAATTTGGGGTTTCGACCCCGCAGGCGTCTGCGGACCTTGGCCTTTACCAAAAGCTTGCTGCCGGCAACCTAGTGTATGACTCAAGTGAGAAGCGCTATGTCAGCACAGAAGACTTCAAACCGATCTTTCTAGACCTCAAGGCAGATAGCTACCTGGCCCATCTGCACGACGCGTCTGGGGACCGCGTTCGGTTGACGGATTCTTGGATGGGCGAAGTCCCGAGTACTGCTCTGATGCCCGTTCCAAACAGGCGGGTGAAATCAGATGTCCTTCGGGCGTTGATAAGAGCGATACGAGAAAAACGGTCGATTGAGATTCTGTATCAATCGATGAACAAGGAAAATTTGGATAAGGCGTGGAGATGGGTTTCCCCGCACTCTCTTGTGAACGATGGTGCGCGATGGCACGTTCGAGCTTTTTGCCACAACAGACGAGATTTCCGAGATTTCCTTCTGTCTCGCTGTGATGCCACCAAAAGCTTTGGCGAAGCCGAAAGTGACATTGACAATGACGTTGCCTGGAATGAACTCTTCGAAGTTCAGCTTCATCCCAACCCTAGTCTTAATGAAGTTCAGAGGCGTGGGGTGATGGAAGACTATGAAATGGAAAATGGCAATTTGTCCATTTTTATTAAAAAAGCACTCCTCTTTTATTTTGAAAAAAATCTTAGGCTTGACGTACCCGATGTCAAAGGAAATCCGGCAGCTACACCTCTGAAAATTCTGAATTACGAGGAGTTCAAAATCGCGATGTCACAAAGTTAATTGTGAATGCACATGAGAGGTGATAAGAAAGAAAGACTGGAATAACCTGTGGGTCGATTCCAACGTGTAGATGCATTAAAGGGATATCACTTCGATGTAACGCCAGTCACACGTGGGTTATGTGCACCTCGGCTAAAATGCTATAGGAAAAGTGAGTGCGCAGCATGGCTGATCTTGAAAGGCCGCGCGACCGTCTGCAATCGCTGCATTCCAGCAGCCCACATAGTGGCATAGCTACTCTTCTGGACCCGAACGCATTCTTTGCGCAGGTAATCCCCGACATAACAAACGCTTGCGCCAAAATAGTGCAAACGCCACAAACGCATCGGGAGGAACCATGGCCAGACGCAAGAAATCTAGTCCACTAGAAGATGTCCTGGACTTGCTTTCCATGCTCCCCTGGTGGGTCTGCCTGGTGCTCGCAGCGGTCAGCTATTTCTTGCTGCACCGCCTAGGGAAGCTCTTCACGAATCGGTTCTGGCTATGTCACAGCGATGCCTGAACTAAAACAGCACTCGCTTTGAGTAATGAGGCGTGCGCAGCGCACCCAGCAGGCGTTTGGCGAGGGCCATTGCCCCTATATCGGAGGCTTTACGCCCCCTGCACGCGCACCTGCCCCATGCAGGCCAGCAACTTGTGCCTTGCCATCCACAGATTGCCCAGCGCAAACAGCGTGACGATCTGCGCCGTGTTCTTCATGAGCCCCCGGTAGCGCACCTTCACGTACCCGAACTGCTGCTTGAGCACCCGAAACGGGTGCTCCACCTTGGCCCGGATGCTGGCCTTGGTGCGTTCAAGTTGGTCGATCAGCGCATCCACAGGCTTGTTTTTGTCCAAAGCCCGGCGCAACCCCGGGCGCATGGCTACATGCCAGCGCACGTTCTTGTTGGCATCGGGCCGCTTGTCCACTCCTTGGTAGCCCGCATCGCCAAAGGCATCCGTTTCTTGCCCGTGCAGCAGGCTGTTGGCTTCTATCACGTCGTTCACATTGCCACTGGTGCCGCGCACGCTGTGCACCAGGCCTGAATCCGCATCCACGCCAATGTGAGCCTTCATGCCAAAGTACCACTCGTTGCCCTTCTTGCTTTGATGCATCTCGGGGTCTCGTGCCTTGCCTTCATTCTTGGTGGACGTCGGCGCCGCAATCAGCGTGGCATCCACCACCGTGCCTGCTTTGAGTTGCAGCCCTTTGGCTTGCAGCAGGGCATTGACCGTAGCGAGGATCTGATCGGCCAGTTTGTGGCGCTCCAGCAGATGCCGAAAACGCAGGATGCTCGATTCACTGGGAATGTGTTCGTCCCAGTGAGACAGGCCGGCAAAGTCCCGAAAGGCTGGCACGTCGTGCAGTGCCTCTTCCATGGCTGGGTCGCTAAGCTTGAACCACTGCTGCATGAAATGGATACGCAGCAGGGTCTGCACCGCAAAGGGCTGCTGGCCCCGGCGTCCGATCTCTGGGGCGTAGGGCTCAATGAGCGAGACCAACTCGGCCCAGGGCACCACCAACTCCATCGCATCAAGGAACTCGCGCTTGCGTGTGCGCTTGATGGTATTGCTCAGGCCCAGGCTGCTTTGCTTCATGCGCTTATTGTCTGGGCTTCAGGCCTGTTCAATCACATCTCACAGGGATTCGTGCAGAGAATCCCTAGAAGCTCGCAGCAAGCGGCTTGCAGACTTCGCTAACAAACTGTTGGATTGATTTGTCAATGGGCCCCCTTCATCGAAGTCCAACCCACGTGTGCCAGTGCCATGTCAGCTCCAGCAGCCGCCTGCACCCGCCACCAGCACGCGATGGACCTCATGTAAGGTTCGCTCTGTATTTGATAGCTACCAGCGCTTTACCAATAAGCGTTATTGCCTTTTTCCGCTCATATTCTGCGGAGCACTTAGAGTGCCCCGTACGCCACTAGCGAAGATCACGCGGCACCACCCCCACCGCCTCGCACCGACGCCGGTAATCCGCCCGCCGATCCGCCGTAGTGATCCGCTGCAGCACCGTGTGGTGCGGGCCCAGGTACTCCACGCTGCCCTTGACCACCACATGCACCAGCAACTCTTCGGTGCCCGTTGCCTCCCACCAGTCCACATTGCCAGCGGGCTCGTGGATGTAGTCGCCCGGCCGCACCACGCGGCCGTCGTTCAGGCGGCGCTCGCCTGCCAGCGTGAGGGCGTGCACTTCGCCCGTGTGCCGGTGCAGGCCCAGCCGCGTGCCGGGTGACAGGCGCATCAGCTCCACCCACCCGGCATCGTCGGACAGGAACTGGATGGGCAGGGACCACTTGCCTTCGCCTTCAGGAATCCAGTCCGCCAGGCCCGCTCGCTCCAGCGTCTGGGCCACGATCACATCGGCAAGGTGGTTGTTCGTTGTCGTCATCGTCATGTCGGTACTCCTGGGTAGCTATTGGTTGATGGCTTGAGTGACTGATTGCTTACTGCTCGGGGTGCTGGTGGCGGTACTCCTGCGTGCGGCCGCCAAAGCCGTAGGCGGCGGCCCGAACGTCCTGCACGTAGACATAACTTTCGGGGTGCAGCGTGCCCAGCAGGCCCTCGAAGGCTGCAAACGCCTCGGCGATGTAGCGTGCCTTCTCGGCCTTGGTGTTGGTCTCGTCCACCACCTTGACGTCGAAGTAGAAGCTTGACTGTTTGAGGTCGGCCAGCGACCGGCCGGCGACGTACCAGTCGGCCGGGTCCACAAAGGTGATGACCACGGCGGTGAGGTCGCGCCGTTTGCCGAGCACGCGGGTGGTCAGGTCCAGCAGGGTTTCTGCAATGCGGGCAGACAGCTCGGGCGTGCGTTGGGCAGACACTTTGACGTTGAGGATGGGCATGGAGGGCTCCTGTAAAAACTCATGGGGTTGAACGAGCCTTCACTGTAGAAATTGCGCCCCGCCACGGAAACCGCCCGTGGCGATAATGGCTTTTGCTCCGCACGCAAAGGCGCGCACCATGAAAAATCAACCTCATTTCCTCCCCGATCCGGCCGACCTGCGTTGGCTGGTGCGGTCGCTCGATCTGCGCTCGTTTTCTGCAGCGGCGCGTGAAATGGATGTGGCGGTGTCCGTGGTGGCGCGAGGTGTGGACCGGCTGGAGGCCGGCTACGGCGTGCGCTTGCTGCGCCGGTCCACGCATGGCCTGTCGGCCACGCCCGAGGGCGCAGAACTGGCGCAGGAAGCGCGTGCCTTGCTGGCGCAGCTGGAGGACATTGGGGCTTCGCTGTCGGACCAGCGCAGCCGCGTGGCGGGCACCTTGCGCCTAGCCTCCAGCCAGGAGATTTGCGAGGCGCTGGTGCTGCCCCACCTGGCGGACCTGCAGGCGCGCTACCCCGCGCTGCGGGTGGAGCTGCTGGCCGACGACCGCGTGGCAGACCTGGTGACAGAAGGCATCGACGTGGCGCTGCGCACCACGGTGGGCCACAGCGACCTGGTGGTGGCGCGCGCGCTGGGCCGGTTTGAGCGCCGCCTGTACGCGGCCCCTGGATATTTGGAACAGCACGGCACGCCCGCCGACCCCAGCGACTTGCAGCAACACCACACCGTCACGCACACCGCGCAGGGGCCGGCGGTGACCTGGGCGTTTCGCAATGCACAAGGCAAGCCGCTGGAGGTGACCGTGCGCTCGCGCCTGGCCGCCAGCACTTCGGCCCTGGTACACCACACGCTGGTGGGCGGCGCAGGGATCGGCATGCTTTCCAGCCCGCTCGCAGCGGCCGATGTGGCGCAAGGCCGGTTGGTGGAGGTGCTTGCGCCTTTTGCGTCCCGCACCGTGCACACGCTGTACGCGGTGTCATCACCGGGCCGGCGCAACGCGGCCAGGGTGAAGGCGGTGATTGATTTTCTGGTGAAAGCGTCGAAGGACCGGTGGGCGCTGGCGCCTGTGCGTTGAAGATTTTTTATGCACCACCGGCTGGCCGAGGGCCGTTGACCCCTGCCGCAAGACAGCCCGGGGGTGAGCAAGGTGCGGACATGCAGGTCCAATGAGCTGGCCCGCTTTCATTGCTTGCTAGCAGGCCGATGCCACCCAGCCCCTGAACGCAAAGCCCATGTAAAACATCTGCACATCGGTGAATCCGGCCTCGCGCAGAATCGCCTCGTCTTCCTGCGGCGTCAGCACAGCCAGCTCCGCCGCAATCTTGTCCCGCGCCCTGGCCGCGTGCTCCGGCGGCACACCGGACGCCACCTGAAAAGCCGCGTAGCGTGACAGCCACAGATCTCGCTCCCCTGCCCCGCCCTCGCCACCGGGGCCTGCACCATGCGCCACGCTCAGATGCGCCACCACCAACGGCGCCCCGGGCTTGAGCCGCCGCCGGATCTCCGCCGCCATGGCCGCACGCTCCTCGCCCGGCACAAAGTGAAAAGTCAGCAGGCACGTCGCGCCATCAAACGGCCCGACCGGTGCACTTTGCACATACCCGTGGTGCAACGCCACGCGGTGCCCTGACACGCCCGCGCTCTGCAGCCGCTGCGCCGCCAAGTCCAGCATGGGCTGGCTGGGGTCCACGCCATTAAACCGCCAGCTGGGGTGCGCCAGCGCCATGTCTTCCAGCTCCAACCCGCCGCCTGCGCCCACCACCAGCACGCGGCCGTGGTCGGGCACACGCTCGGCCAGCAGGATGCGGGACATGCGCAGCAGGCTGTCGTAGCCGGGCACGTTGCGGCGAGGGCCGTCGGCGTAGCGGGCGACGGCGGCGGGGTCGGTGAAGGGGGAGGTGTGCTGGTGTGTCATCGGGCTGGTTGGGGGGTACGGCCGCAGCGGTGTCTGCAACGGTGGTGGCAGGGAAAATTCAGCATCAAATTGGCCTTCACCGCGCGTCCATCATGCCCCGGCAGCTATTGATTGAGTAGCAACCTGCCTAGGCGTTGGCAGGGTTTGCCGCGCCATGCTAGTATCACGCAACTTTTAATGTTGCATGAAACGAGATAGCCGCCTTTCCAACGTCCTCCACGCGCTGCTGCACATGGCAGAGATGGATGGCCCCGCCACGTCCGAGTCGCTGGCGCAGGCCACGCAGACCAACCCGGTGGTGGTGCGCCGCCTGATGGCGGGGCTGCGGTATGCGGGGTTTGTGGCTTCGGCCAAGGGCCATGGCGGCGGGTGGGTGCTGTCGTGCCCGCTGGCAGACATCACGCTGCGCGACATCCACGAAGCGCTGGGCGCGCCCACGTTGCTGGCGGTGGGCAACAGGGTGGAGAGCCCCGGCTGCATCGTGGAGCAGGCGGTGAACCGCGCGCTGTCTGACGCTTATCAAGCGGCCGAAGAGGTGCTGCTGGCACGCCTGGGTGAGGTGACGCTGGCGCAGCTGTCGGCCGAGTTCCATCAACGCATGGTGGCCGGGGGCCATTCGCACAAGGAGATTTCTCATGACGACGAAGACGACGACACCAGCACCCAGAACAACGGCGTATGACGTGATCGTGATTGGCGGCAGCTTTGCCGGCCTGTCGGCCGCAATGCAGCTGGCGCGGGCGCGGCGGCGCGTGTGCGTGGTAGACGCAGGCCAGCCGCGCAACCGGTTTGCGGCGGCGTCGCACGGCTTTTTTGGGCAAGACGGCGAGCCGCCGCTGGCGATGATCGAGCAGGCGCGGCGCAAGCTGCTGGCCTACCCCACGGTGACGTTGCGGCAGGGCAAGGCGGTGTCTGCCACGGCGCAGCAACGCGCCGGGTCTCCAGAAAACGGGTTTGAAGGGGTGCTGGACGATGGCGCCGCTGAGCTGTCAATGTTGGAGGCCAACAAGCTGGTGCTGGCCTTTGGCGTGTTGGATGGCCTGCCCGACATTGTTGGCCTGCGCGAGCGTTGGGGCGCATCGGTTTTGCACTGCCCGTATTGCCACGGCTATGAGTTTGCGGGCCAGCGGCTGGGTGTGCTGTACCACTCGCCGCAGTCGGGCATGCACGCGCAGCTGATTGCAGACTGGGGCCCGACCACCCTCTTTCTGAATGGCGAGACCACGTTGGAGCGCAGCGAGCACGAGCGGCTGCTGGCGCTGGGCATTGCGGTGGAGCCCGCGCGCATTGCTGCGCTGGAGGGCGCTGGGCAGGCGCTGCACGGCGTGCGCCTGCAGGCCCATGGCGGCAGCGATGCACGCCTGGTGCCGCTGGCCGCGCTGTATGTAGCAGCCACCACCCGCCCCGCCAGCCCACTGGCCGAGCAACTGGGCTGCGCGATGGACGACGGGCCCATGGGCCCGCTCATCCGCACCGATGCCAACAAGATGACCACGGTGCCCGGCGTGTATGCCGCAGGCGACGCCACGCTGATGCGGCACAACGCCACGCTGGCGTCTGCCGAAGGGGTGCTGGCGGGCGTGGGGGCGCACCAGGCGCTGGTGTTTGGGCAGTAGCGCTGCGCCGGGCTCAGAGGCAACCCACCACCGTGCGGGCTGAACTGGGCTGGGTTTGTCGAAGCCGGTGCGTCTGCCGGGAAAGCCCCTCCACAGGCTGCAGGCCAATGGCTCGAACGAGGTGGCGATGGCGTTGACCTTCAGCTGCCGCGCACGGCCTGTGCGCTGGCAGGCCGCCGGATGGTCCAGAGCGCAGTAGCCATCAGCCCCACGCCAGCCAACTGCACAGGGCTGAGCGTGCGGCCATACACCACCCAGTCCACCAGCACCGCTGTGAGCGGGTACACAAACTGCAGCACCGCGATGCGCCCCAGCCCCAAGCGCGCCATGCCGGCGAACAGCACCACATACGCCAGCCCCGTGTGCAGCACGCCCAGGCCCAGCAGCCAGCCCCACGCGGCGCCCTGCTGCGGCCAGCCCAGCACGAAGGGCGCCCACACCAGCACCACGGCACCCACTAGGCACTGCCACAGCGCCATCGCAAAGGGGCTGATGGTTTTCTGCGTGTTGGCGAGCAAGGTCACACCGGCATAGCAAAAAGAGCCCGCCAGGCACATCAGCACCCCCGCCAGGTAGCCGCCGCCGCTGCTGCTGGCCGCTGCGGCGGCCGCGGTGCCGTCGAGCAGCCCGGTGGTCAGCACCAGGCCGCCCAGCGCGGCCAGTGTGGCGAGCCATTGCATGGGCGAAACGGCCTCGCGCAGAAACAGCGCGCCACACACGATGACCCAGATGGGCTGGATGTGAAACACCACCGTGGCCACGGCAATGGACGTGCGCGGAATGGCCGCAAAAAACAGGGCCCAGTTCAGCACCATGAGCACACCGGTGGCGCAGGCCACCCAGCGCGCACGCCCATGCAATAGCAGTTGACGGCCCCGCCCGGTGGCCAGGCACCAGGCCAGCAGCGCCAGCGCGCCGAATGCGCAGCGGAACCATACGGTGACCAGCGGGTGCTGGCCCGCCTCTTCCACAAACACGCCGATAGTGCCCAGCAGCACGCCACCTGCGATCAGCAGCCACTGGCCGTCACGCGCGCGTGTGCCGCCGGGCGCGGTGGATGCAATGGGCAGAGCAAGTGATGAAGGCGCTGCAACGCTGGCTTTGTGGTTCATGCCGCTGATGCTCGAAGATTTCCGCCGTGGTGTAAAGCGCATAGTTCGAACGGCTACCATTCGATAAACGAAATATTAAAAGCGGGCCTCTTTGCCGCCACCCACCAGCGAGCTAACGCGATGAACTACCCGGACTTTCAGATCGACTGGCTGCGCGCCTTTGTGGCCGTGGTGGATGCAGGCTCGCTCTCGGGCGCGGCACCGCTTGTGCACCGCTCGCAGTCGGCGGTCAGCATGCAGATCAAGAAGCTGGAGGCCGCGCTGGATCGCCCCGTGCTGCTGCGCGGCCCGCGCCACCTGGAGGTGACGCCCGCTGGCGCGCAGCTGCTGTCGTACGCGCGCCGCGTGCTCGATTTGCAGGCCGAGGCGCATGCCGCGCTGTTTGGCCCCAAGCTGGCGGGCCGGGTGCGGCTGGGCGTGCCCGACGACTACGCATCGACCTACCTCACGCCGGTGCTGCGCAGCTTTTCACACCGCTACCAGGGGGTGGAGATTGAGCTGACCTGCGAGCAATCGACCTCGCTCATCCCGCGCGTGGTGCGCGGCGAGCTGGACCTGGCCCTGGTCTCGCGCGACAAGCCGCAGCGCGGACGCTTTCTGTTTGACGAGCCGCTGGTGTGGGTGGGTGCCGCGCAGTACGAAGCCTGGCGGCGCGACCCACTGCCGATTGCGGTGTACGAATCAACCAGCATGGCGCGGCAGGCCACCCTGTCGGCACTGGCGGCGCGGCGGCGTGCCTACCGCATCGTGTACCACAGCTCCAGCCTGGCGGGCCAGCTGGCCGCTGTGGAAAGCGGCCTGGCGGTGGCCGTGCTCACGCGCTGCAGCGTGCCGCCCAATCTGCAGATTCTGCAAAACCTGCCAGCGGAGTTTGACCTGCCGCCCCTCGATGCGATGCACGTGGCAGTGCTGCGCAGCAAGGTGTCGCAGCGCTCAGCAGCGGTGGATGCGATGTATGAGCAGGTGGTGCGTACGCTGGGCGCGTAGACGGGGGCGAATGCCTCTGTGCCCCTCCCCCATGCCCCTGTGCCGCTTGCCTCCCGTTGTAAGGCTTGCCGCCACCGCGCCCTGGCTTCGACAGGCCCAGCCCCAACGGTTGGGGGCGTGACGAGCGTCCTCAACCCGCCAGAACCTGCGCCAGCAAACTCTCGTGCGGCCCCAGCAGCGCGTCGCCCCCAATCAACCGCAGCGCGCCGCCCTGCCCCGTCGCCACTAATTGCGGCACACCGCGTGCGCCCACGGCGTGCATCGTGGCCTGGGCTTTGGCAACGCGCTCTGCCGTGGCGCGGTGCAGTGCGGCGCCAGGCGCCAACACCATGGCCGCCGCATCAGCCAGACCCAGGGCCGTCAGCACATCGGCCAGCACCTGCGCATCGGCTGTGTCGCGGCCATCCACGTACCGGGCGCACTGCAGGGCGTGCAACACGTCCAGCTCGCGCTCGGGCGCCGTCTGCGCCACGGCGGTCAGCGCCAGCGTGGCGGGGCCTGAGTCGAACCGGCCTGCTGCGGCGCCCAGAATGCGGTCACGATAGGCCGGGGTGAACGGCTGGCCCGTGAGCTTTTCGATGCGCTGGTCGTTGGACCATGCATAGGCGGCGAACTGCGCATCCATGGGGCGAGCACCCGCGCCCGCAAACAGGCCGGTAGGTGCCAGTTGCACATGCACACCGGGCGTGGCCTGCAGGCGCGCCAGCGCGGAAGCGGCGGCGTAGCACCAGCCGCACAGGGGGTCGAAGAGGTAAGCGACGGTGGTGTGAGAGTCAGATCGGTCCATTGCTCAGGTCCCTGGGTATGGGGTACTTTGGTTATGTTGTGTCGCAGCGTGCCGAGCGGCTTACAAAGCCCAGCGCAGCGGTCCTGGCTAGGCGCTCCGTCGCAGACAGTACGAGTAGTACGGCAAGACGGAGCAACGACGCCAGGAGGGCTTTTTAAGCCGCCCTTCCCTTTACTACCACTTCATCTCGCCCTTGTTGACCTTGGCGCCAATGTCCAGCGACAGGCCCATGGGCGCTGCGGGGTAGGCCTTTTTCATCGCGTCGATGAGTTCGGCGCTGGTCTTGGTGGCAGCGGCGTTTTTCTCGAAGGCTTGCAGGTAGCCTTTGGTGTAACTGATGTTGGCGGCGGCCAGCGTGCCACCAGCGGGCATGTGGCCGGGCACCACCACCGTGGGCTGCAGCGCGGCCATTTCGTCGAGCTGGGCCACCCAGGCGCTGCGTTCGGCCACGGTTTGCGTGTCGGCCGTCCACACATGCATGTTGGTGCCGAACACGCCAATGTTGCCCACCACGGCCTTGATCGATGGAATCCACGCATACGGGCGGTGTGCCAGCAGGCCCGTGGTGCCACGGATCTCCACCATCTGGCCGTCCACGCTCAGCGTGTTGCCGCTCAAGGCCTTGGGCAGCACGGGCGTGCGCGGTGCGTTGGCGCCCATCTTGGGGCCCCAGAAGGCGAGCTTGCCTGCGAGCTTGGCGTTGATCTTCTCCAGCACGGCAGGGGTGGTCACCACGTCTGCCTGGGGGAAGAACTCCTTGAGTGTCTCCACGCCGAAGTAGTAGTCGGGGTCGGCCTGGCTCACGTAGATGGTCTTCAGCTCTTTGCCCGTGTCGAGCACGTTGGCAGCAATGCGCAGCGCGTCGGCACGGGTGAAGCCTGCGTCGATGACCATGGCCTCTTTCTCGCCATACACCAGCGTGGAGTTCACGTTGAAGCTGTTGCCGTCGGCGTTGTAGACCTTGACTTGCAGGGGCTGGGCGGCCTGGGCGCCGGTGAAGGCAACGGCGAGGGTGGCGGCGATGAGGGTGGTGCGGAACATGGTGGTTTCTCCTAGATTTGATTGGTCGGTGTTGGGTACGGAATGAAGTTTATTTGCATCAATCGAACCAATAAACCAGATAATCCGCGCATATTTGTTTCACCAATCGATCAAATAACCCACTATGGACCGCCTGACCGCCATGCATGTATTTGCCGAAGTCGCCACCAGCGGCAGCTTCAGCGCCACGGCCGACAAGCTGGATATGTCGCGTGCCATGGTCACGCGCTACGTGGGCGAGATGGAGCAGTGGCTGCAGGCCCGCCTGCTGCAGCGCACCACCCGCAGCGTGACGCTGACCGACGCGGGCGAGCTGGCGCTGCGCCGCTGCCAGCAGATGCTGGCGCTGACGCAAGACCTCGAAGAAGAAACCGCCACCACCGCCGAGGGCGAACTGCGCGGCCAGTTGCGCATCACTTGCAGCGTGTCGTTTGCGTTTGCGCAGATGGGCGCGGCGATTGCCGACTTTCTGGCGCAGCACCCACAGCTTAAGATTGATCTGGACGCCAGCGAGGGCTCGCTGAACCTGGTGGAAAAGCGCATCGACCTGGCCATCCGCATCAGCGCCGAGCCCGACCCGTTGCTCATCGGCCGGCCGCTGGCGCGGTGTGACTCGGCCCTGGTGGCATCGCCCGCCTACCTGGCCGCGCATGGCGTGCCGCAGCAGCCCGCCGACCTGGCGCTGCACCGGTGCCTGAGCTATGCCAACTTTGGCAAAAGCGTGTGGCAGCTGACGCGCGGCGATGAAGTGGAACGCGTGGGCGTGAGCGGCCATTTCAGCGCCAACGAGGCCACCACGCTGATGCGCGCCGCGCTGACGGGCGGCGGCATTGCGCTGCAGCCCACTTACCTCGTCAACCCGCACCTGCGCAACGGCGAACTGCAGGCCGTGCTGCCAGGGTGGGATTTGCCGGTGATGACGATCTATGCGCTGTACCCATCGCGCAGGCACCTGTCGCCAGCGGTGCGCGCGCTGCTGGACTTTTTGGTGCAGCGGTTTGCTGAAGTGCCTTGGTAACGTGGGGACGCACGCTGTGTGGCACAAAGCGCTTTCATATTGATAGCTGCCACCGCTTACACGTCAAGCGCTAGAGGCCGATTTGGCTTGATATTTATGGCTCGCAGATGCCCTGCCATTCATCCATCCGTTCGGGCTGAGGTTCTGTCGAAGCCAAGGCGCTCGATGGAACCAGCCTGCCGCCCCTTTTGGCGGGCTCAGAACAGGCAAACTCCGGACGAATGAGCCCGGTCGGAAACAGGCATTTTTGAGGGGCCAGAAAATGGCATCCCCTCGCATGGTCGACGTGCAGGCGGGTGTTTTTGGCCCACAGAGTTTGAAGCGCCGACTGGTCGCTTGGGGCCCAACTCGGTCATTCGCTCGTCTCCAAAGCGGTCATCTAGCAAGCCCTGTTAATTAGCGAAAGCAAACTTCTTTTAGATACAGCTAAGGGGCCATGCCCCATGCTGCCCGAGCTTCCAGAAGTGGCGCCAAAACAGTGAGTACCTTGGCAACGCTTTGCCGAGGAGCCTCCCACGAAGGGTGCGGCATGTCCTTGAGTGACGCCGCTGCATTTCGTCCACCGCTTCGAGCGTCCAAAGGCACCGATCGGACACTTTGCCGTAGCACTTCGATAGCGGATTTTTGCTCCGCTGAAAGCGGCATGGAAGGATCTGTCAGCAGAGATGTTGGCTGGAGCAGGAAGTAGAACAACTCGCCTGCGACCAGATAGTTGTCCTGATCGGCGCAACACTCTTTCGGCGTCATAGCGAGAGATCGCACGTGGCCGATGTACCACGACACTTCGGTATCGAATCTCTGAATCACATCCTGTGATAGCGGGTGCAATGACGAGTGGTCCATTCGATCTTGATTGTTCGGTTGTGGCCGATGTGCGAATCTACCGCAAGTGTGGCGGGACACGCTTTTCCAAAAGCAAGACGAGCTCTGGTTGCATGAATTGATAGTTGTCCTGAATGTCTAGGCAAACCACCTTCTTACCTGACAAATATCGCTTGAATCTCTGAGTCAGTTGCGTTCGATGCTGTTTTTCCATGACGCAGATAACGTCTGCCCACTCAATCTGGTCAGAGCTTAGCTGGCAATCCGCGTCGGACGCCAAGCCAGCGGAATCCGTTTCGATGCCGGGTACGGAGGCGAAAACATGCTCCGCTGTTGGGCTGCGCAACCTATTTCGGCTACAGATGAAGAGCACTCGTTTCATTGGTGGGAGATGCTGTGTTGATGGCGTTGGCAGTCGGCCTTGGATGGCCGCTTGTGGCCGAAAGCACCCCCCACCACCTCCGCCTCTATGGGCACGAAGCAAGCAGGGGCGGGCCTACGACAACCTCTTCACCCCTGCTTTTGCAGCCAAGCCAAAGCCCCCGCCCCCGCCGCCCGGCCGCTGGCCATGCTGGCGGTGAGCAGGTAGCCCCCCGTGGGTGCCTCCCAGTCGAGCATTTCGCCAGCGCAGAAAACGCCGGGTGCGGCCGTGGCCATGAGGTGCGGATCCAACGACTCAAACACCACACCGCCTGCGGTGCTGATGGCTTCGTCAAGCGGCCGCGCGGCGACCAGGGTGAGCGGCAGCGCCTTGATGGCGTGCACCAGCGCCACGGGGTCGTTCATGCCGTCTTTGCCCAGGTGTTCATACAGCACACCAGCCTTGATGCCATCGAGCCCCAGGCGGCTTTTGAGGTGGCTGGACAGCGAGCGTGCGCCGCGCGGGTGGCGCACCTCCACCAGCACCCGTTCGGGGCTGTGGTCGGGCAGCAGGTCGAGGTGGAACGTGGCGTGGCCGTGGGCCTCAATCTCGTCGCGCAGCAGGTGCGAGGCGGCATAGATCAGGCTGCCCTCTACCCCGCTGGCCGTCACCACAAACTCCCCCCGGCGGCTGAAGCTGCGGCCCTGGCTGTCGGTGAAATCCAGCGCGACGGTCTTGAACGGCTGCCCTGCAAAACGCTCCACGAAATGGGGCGTCCAGCCGATGGCGGGCTCGGGTGCGCGGCCCAGCAGCTCTTGCAAAAACGCCCGGCGGGTTTCGCCAGTGGGGGCCTGGTCGCGCAGCACATCAAAACCGCAATTGGCCGGGCGCAGCGGCGCCACGGCCACCCCGCGCCCCGCCAGCAAGGGAACCCAGGCGCCGTCAGACCCCAGGCGCGCCCAGCTGGCACCACCCAGTGCCAGCACCAGCACGCGCGCGTGCACCAGCACCTCACCCGACGGCGCAGAAAAACGCAGTGCGCGCTCGGTACCGCCTTGCACCGGCTGCGCCTGCGGGGCTGGCGACCCGGCTTGCGGTTCTTGGGACTGTTGGGGCTGTTGGGGCTCTTCTTGCCAACCGAGCCACCGGTGGCGCATATGGAATTGCACACCCAGCCCCCGCAGGCGCTGCAGCCAGGCGCGCAGCAGCGGCGCGGCCTTCATGTCGGACGGAAACACGCGGCCCGAGCTGCCGACGAAGGTGTCCACCCCCAGCGCCTGCGCCCAGGCCCGGATCTCTGGCCCGCCAAACGCCTGGATGAGCGGCTCGATCTGCGGTTGCCGCTCGCCGAACCGGGTGGCAAAGGACGCATGGGGCTCGGAGTGCGTGAGGTTGAGCCCCCCCTTGCCCGCCAGCAAAAACTTGCGCCCGACCGAGGGCATGGCGTCAAACAAGTGCACCGCCACACCGGCCTGCGCCAGCACCTCGGCGGCCATCAGCCCGGCCGGGCCGCCGCCGATGATGACGGCGTCGCAGCGCCAGGGGGTGGCTGCATCGGGGGCCGCTGGGTGGGGTGTTTGCATGGGTAAAAACCTTTGATTCAGATACGTTCAGAACAGGGAGCCTTGGACATCGTTGGCGTCGTTGGCGTCGGGAATGTGTGGCGCTTTGTGGGCTGCGCTGGGTGGGGCCTGGGGCACAGGTACAGGCACCGGTACTGGCACCTGCACTGGCGGTGCGGGCGCTGTGTCGGCAGCCTCAGCGCCAGCGGGGGCGAGAGTATGCCCGACCGCTGCTGCGCGCGCTGCCACCCGCACCAAGCGCCCGTCGCCAGTCAACAGCGCGGCATGCACCGGCTCGCCGGGCACCTGCAGCTGCACGGCGTCGCGATAACGCTGCAGCTGCGCCAACAGCACGGCCTGGCGCTCGGGCTCGGCCGCGCTTTTGTAGTCCAGCACCCACCAGCCCGCGCGCTCGGGCGGCTGGTGGCAATGCACCAGGCGATCCAGGCGCAGGCTTTGCCCCTGGTGGCGCAGCGGTGCTTCGTTGATGGCGGTGTCCACGGCGGCGGGGGCCCAGGCCCAGGCGCCCTCGCCCGCCAGGATGCGCTGCGCGGTGTGTGCGGCCTGCTGCGCGGCGCCAGGTGTGATGTCGAAATCTTGCGCGAGCCGCGCCACGCGCACGGCGGGCCAGCCCGCCGTGCGCAGATCGGCCAGCGCCGCACCGGCCACACCGGCCTGCTCCAGCAATTGGTGCATGGCTTCGCCCAGGCGGGATGCGGCGGTGGAGGTAGCGGTAGAGGTGGCCACCGTCACATCCACCGGAGCCCCGGCCTTTGCCTGCGCTGGCTGCAAGCCGGGTGACGTGGCGGGCAAAGAGCCCCGCAGAGGGGCTGGCAAAACAGGCAGCTCGGCCAGGGTGAACTGGTCGTGTGGCTGGCCTGGTGCTGCGGGCTGTTGCCCGGTTGTGTCGCCTGAACCGGTTGTGTCGGGTGCACCTTCGGGCGGCGGCCACACCACATCGCCGACCACGGGCGCCAGTCGGTTCCACCAGCTGCCGGGGGCCGACGTGGAGGGCTGCACCGCCGACAGCGCCAGGCAATGTTTGGCCCGCGTCATGGCCACGTAGAGCATGTTGAGCTCTTCGCGCTGGCGGGCCTGCTGCTCGGCGGCCAGGGTGGCCTCGGCGCTGGGGGGCGGGTTCGATTCGCTGGCCAAAAACACAAAACCCGTGGGCACCGCCTGCTCGCCGGGCCAGTCCACCAGCACGCCCATGGTCTCGGCCTTTTGGGATCGGGTGTCGGTGTCGAGCAGCAGCACGCAGCGGGCCTCCAGCCCCTTGGCGCCGTGCACGGTGAGCAGGCGAATGGCCTGCGCATCGACCCGGCCCGGCGCGCGCACGCCACCTTTTTTCATGGCGCGCACAAACGCATAGGGCGTGAGATAGCGGCCTCCATCGTGCTGCAGCGCGGCCGACAGCAGCGCGCGCAGATTGGCCAGCACCGCCGTGCGCTGCGCTGCAGGCGCGGCCGCCGCAAAACGCGCCAGCACATCGCCATGCTGGTAGATGGCGTGCAGGGCATCGTGGGGCGGCAAAGTGTCTACCCAGGCTTTGTATTGAGTCAAAACAGGCGCTAGCGCTTGTGTATCAAGCGGCAACAGCTCACTTTTTTGAAGCAGATCGAACCAGCTGCAGCCTGCATGTGCGGGCTGGCGGCGCAACACGGCCAACGCCACCAGCGCGTCATCGGACAGGCCAAACAGCGGCGACTTGAGCGCACGCGCCAGCGAAAGGTCATGCCCGGTGGACACAAGTGCGTCGAGCAGCGCCACGATGTCCTGCACCTCGGGGGCGTCGAACAGGTCGGCCTTTTCGGGCTGCACGCAGGGCAGGTGCAGGGCACGCAGCGCCTCTTGCATGGCGGCGAGCCGGTCGCGCTTGCGCGCCAGCACCAGCACTTCATGGGGCGGCGTGCCTTGCGCAATCTGCGCGGCCACCCAAGCGGCGGCCTGCGTGCATTCGCGCATGCGCTGGGTTTCTTCGGGCTCGTGGCGCGGCTCGGTCAGGCTGTCGCGCCAGGCAAGCGGGTCGGTGCTGCCGCCACCATCGGCATCGGGCGGCAGGATGGCCGGCAGGCGCAGCAACACGCCGGGGTCTGTGGACTCGGTGGTGTGGTCGCGAAAGCCGCTGGTCTCGTGCTGAGCCTGGGCGGTGCCCATCACGTGGTTCACGGCGGCGATCACGCCCGTGGCGTTGCGGCGCGTGTGGTCGCAGCTGAGCAGGTCGCCCCCGAGGCCGTCGCGCACAAAGGCCTGCGCGGCGATGAACACCTGCGGCTCGGCACGGCGAAAGCGGTAGATGCTCTGCTTGGGGTCGCCCACGATGAACACGCTGGGCGGCTTCTGGCCACTGGCGCCGCCGCCCGAGCCCGCATAGCCCGACAGCCAGGCGTGCAGCGCCTGCCACTGCAGCGGATTGGTGTCCTGGAACTCGTCCACCAGCAGGTGGCGGATGCGGGCGTCGAGGCGCTCCTGCACCCAGCCCGAGAGAATGGGATCGTCCAGCATGACCAGCGCGGTGCGCTCCACATCGTTCATGTCCACCCAGCCGTGCTGGTGCTTGACGGCGGCAAACGCCGCAATCAGGCAACGCGCCAGGCGGGCCATGCGCTGCTGGTGTTGCCAGGCCGCGTGCTGGCGGCGGGCGGTCAGCAGGCGCTGCAGCTCGGGCTCGGCCTCTTGCGCGGCGGCAAACTTTTCGAGGTTCTTGGACAGCCGGTCTTCCTTGGCCACGAACATCGCACGGCGCAGCAGGTCCAGGCGCTGGTTCAGGTCGCCGCAGGCCAGCGCATCGATGATGGCGTCGGCGGCCTTTTGGGGGGTCTTGTTGGATTCGGCCCCCAGCGCCTTGGCCCGCGCGAGCCAGCGCTGGTGGCTGGCGTCACCCTGCAGCGCCCCGGCCGGTTCATCCAGCCCCGCCAGGTCGGGGTATTGCACCTGGAAAGGGGGCACGGATGCATCCACCACACCGGCTTCGTCGGCAAGGTCGAACTCCACGCGCTTGGCGAGCGCCGCCGCCAGCGCCTTGTGGGTTTGCGAGCGCCCGTGCTGGGCCACCACGGCTTCGTAGTCGGCCCGCAGCCCGGCGCTGGAAGACACGGTGTGCAAAAACGGGCCCCACACCTCGCGCACGGCCTCGGCATCGTCTTCAAGCAACTCAAAGTGGGCGGGCAGGCCCTGGGCCTGCAGCAGCGCCAGCGGGGCCGTGCCCAGCAGCGCTGCAAACCAGCTGTGGAAGGTGCGGATCTGCGCCGGGCGGCCGCTGGCCAGCATCTGTTGGTATAGATTTTGTAGCGCCTCGCGCTTATCCAGCGCGCGTTGGGGGCTGATTCCCCTGGTAACCAGCTCGGCGGTCAAGGTGTCGAGCGGGGCCTGGGCAAATTGCTCCAGCCACTCTTGCAGGCGCTGGCGCATTTCGCCCGCTGCCTTCTTGGTGAAGGTGATGGCCAGGATCTCGTGCGGCGCAGCGCCGTCAAGCAAGGCGCGCAGCATGCGCGACACCAGCATCCAGGTCTTGCCAGCGCCCGCGCAGGCCTCCACCGCCACGCTGCGCGCAGGATCACAGGCGATGGCATAAAAGGCCTCGCGCGAGACGGGCTGGCCATTGTGTTCGTAGGCCGCAGTCATGGGGGAATGTGCAGTCACCGGCGGGGCCTCAGTCATTTCCAGAAATCCTTGCGGCACAAGCCGCGGGCGGTGCAGTAGTCGCACACCGCCCCCTCACCCAAAGCGGGCAGCGGCGCGCCTTGGGCAATGCGGTCAAAGTCGTGCTGTATGCCTTCGACCAGCAAGTCGCGCAGGTGCACCACGTCGTCCTGCTCGTGCATCTGCGTCTCGCCCCGCTCGCCCACGTTGACGTAGGCAGCACGCAGCGTGTCGTGGCTCAGCAGCGCGGCGTAAAAGGCCAGTTGCGTGTCTTCGGCGCCCGCGCCGATGCGCTTGCGCGTGACGGTGTCGTTCTCGGTTTTGTAGTCGATGACCAGCGCAGTGGGCTCGCCGGTGGTCGAGACCGCATCGATGCGGTCGATGGTGCCCACCAGCTGCAGCGCGCCCAATGGCTGGGTGGTCTGCAACTCGGCCCGCTGAAAACGGGCGCCCGTGGCTTCGTGTTGCGCCAGCCATCGCAGGTAGCCGTCGCGCACCTGCGGCCAGCCCGCGGCAAAGGGCAAAAAGTCCCCTTCGTTCACGCCTTGCTCCTGGGTCACGGCCTGTGCGGCACTGTCCATGCGCGCCACGCGGGCCAGGGTGTCGTCCTCCGGGTCGGCGAGCAGCGCTTCATGAAAATGCTGCAGCACGGCGTGCAGCCAATTGCCAAAGTCGCGCTTGTCCATTTCGGCGGCCAGCTCGTCGGCATCTTGCAGGCCGAGCTGGCGCAGGGCAAAAAATCGGTAGGGGCAATGCCGCAGGTCGGAATACGCCGTGGACGACAGGCGATGCACCGGCAGCGCCTCGGCATGCGGCATGGGCCGCAGCGTGGGCGTGGCCGTGACTAGGCGCTGGCTGCGGTCGTCAACACCTTCGTGGGCTGCGTTGGCAAGGTGCAGCGCAAGCACCAGCGGGCTGGCCATCAGGGGCTCGCCGCCCTCATCGCCCGTGCGCCAGAGCAGGTCCACCGCAGGCGTTTGCAGTGCATGGGCCCATGCGGCGCGCTGCGCGGCTTCGAGCGTGTCGCGGGTGGGCAAGCCCAAGGCCATGCGTTGCGCCTGCGTCCAGTCGCCAAGCGGCTCGGGCGAGGGTTGCAGGCGTTTTTCATCGCAGCCGGGCAACACCAGCGCAGCAAAGGGCCGGGCCAGCAGTTGCGGCAGGGGCAACACCACCACGGGTGCATCGCCCTGCGGGGTGGGCACAAAACGGGCCGCCTCCAGCACCTCGTTGGCCCAACGGGTGAACTCGGCCAAGGTCATGCGGCGCCCGGCGCTATCCCACCCATCCAGCTCCACCCCCTGCCCTGCCTGCAAGCGCAGCACGGCAAGCACGCGGGCCCCTGCGGCATCCTCTGACAGCGCCTCCCACTGGCCGGTGGCCGTCAGCAAGCCACGCAGGGCCTCCAGCCACTGCACCAGCGGGCGTGCCGCACGCAGGCCCTCGCGCCACCCCTCCGCCAGCGCCACACAGGCCGCCAGGGCGGGTGTGTCGGCCCCGGACCCAGCCCAGGAACGGGCGACTGCGGCCGACCAGCTCGCCACCTGGGCCCGGCGCAGCGTTTTTTCCAGCGTGTCGATGGTCGCCTGATCCACAGCGGGGGCCTGTTTCAGCCAGTCAAGCAGGGTGTCCGCAGACGCGTCCCAGGCGCAGGCCTTGAGCGCGCCCATCAACTGTGCTGCCGCACGCGTGGTCGACAGCGTCCAGCCGTTTTCATCGCGCACCGCAACCCCGGCACTGGCCAGGTGCGCGCCGATGCGGCGCGTGAGCGCGCGGTCGTTGGCGGCCAGCGCCACCGGTGTGCGACCCGCCACAATGTGCGCCAGCACACAGGCGGCGGCGCGCTGCGCTTCGTCCTCGGCATCCTGTGCAACGTGCAGCGCAATCGGGCCGCGGGGTTGTCCATCCAGCGTTGCGGGCGGCAGTGCCCAGGCCAAGGCGCTGTCGCCCCAATGGGCCTGCAACGCCTGCGCCAGCGGTTCGACCTGAAACCCCTGCAACACGACCAGTGCATCCACCGACGAGCGCACGCCGGGTTCGAACAACACGTCCGTGGCATGGCGCGAGGCCAGCACCCATTCAAGCGCAATGCGGGCCACGACGGCTTCAAAACGCAGCGTGGAGCCCTCGTCTGCTTCGGGCAGCAGGCTGCGCGCCTGAAGGCCCCAAGCGGCCCTGTCCACTGGCGCAATCGCAGCCACAACGGGCAGGAGCTGGGTGGCCGCCTCTTGCAGCGGCACGGCCAGCACATCACGCTGGGCAGAGAGCCCGACGCGATCGAGCAGCGCGCGTGCGGTGAGCGTGTCGCGTGCCACGTCACCGGCCAGATCGTCGCCCTGCGGCACGAAGGCGGCAAGCTGCTGGGCCCAGTTGCGCGTGGTTTCAAAGCGGGGGGCAAAGCCGTCGGTGTGGTGCATGTCCCAGTAGCGCTGCGCCCAGGGCATGAGCTGTGCATAGGGCACAAGCACCACCGTGCGCGCCGGATGCGCCTTGAGGCGGTGCATATGCGCCACGACCTCCTGCAAAACACGCTGCCACAACGCAGCGCACCGATCACTTCTCGCTATGACAGTCATAGCGTCGCAAGGCCCGGCCACACCGGTCAACGTGGGATTGGTTTCTGTCACAATGCCCTGACTTTAAACGTACACCGGTCACAACCCGATCAAAATCAAGGAATCCGCCATGGCCAGCGAACTCATCAAACATGTCTCTGACGCCAGCTTTGAAGCCGACGTGCTCAAACCCGGCACCGCCGTGCTGGTGGACTACTGGGCCGAATGGTGCGGCCCCTGCAAGATGATTGCCCCCATCCTCGACGAAGTGGCCGGCACCTACCAGGGCAAGCTGCAGATTGCCAAGATGAATGTGGACGAAAACCGCGAGATTCCCGCCAAGTTCGGCATTCGCGGCATTCCCACACTGATGATCTTCAAGGACGGCCAGCTGGCCGCCACCAAGGTCGGCGCCATGAGCAAGGCGCAGCTCACTGCCTTCATTGACCAGCAACTGGCCTGATTCACCTCCCCCCGCTGGCGTCACAGCCAGCAGGGGTTTTGGGCGGCAGGCAGCACAAGCCAGCCAACCGGGTCCACACCCGTCGGCCGATTCAATTCAGCGCCCATAAAGCCCCTGCAATTTTTCCTGTCATAATTCCTACAGATCACCGGCCTGCACGCATTGGCAGCCGGACCGAGATCCCCGGCGAGCCAGACCTGCAAACAGCAGCCCATCTGGCACCAGCCCTCCTCCCCCAAGATTCATACCAGCTCCGCCAAGGAGTCATTCCATGCACTTAAACGAACTCAAGGCACTGCACGTGTCTGAAGTCCTGAAGCAAGCCGAAGAACTCGAAATCGAAAACACCGGCCGCATGCGCAAGCAGGAGTTGATGTTTGCGATCATCAAAAAGCGCGCCAAGACCGGTGAACAGATCATTGCGGATGGCGTGCTGGAGATATTGCCCGACGGATTCGGCTTCCTGCGCAGCCCCGACACGAGCTTTACGGCCAGCACGGACGACATCTACATCAGTCCGAGCCAAGTGCGTCGCTTCAACCTGCACACAGGCGACATGATTGAAGGGGAAGTCCGCACACCCAAAGATGGGGAACGGTACTTTGCACTGAACAAGCTTGACTCCGTCAACGGCGGCCCGCCGGAGCAGAACAAGCACAAGGTGATGTTCGAAAACCTGACGCCCCTGTTCCCCAAGGAGCAGATGCGCCTGGAGCGCGACGTCAAGAGCGAAGAGAACATCACCGGCCGCATCATCGACATCATCGCGCCCATCGGCCGTGGCCAGCGCGCATTGATCGTCGCCCCGCCCAAAAGCGGCAAGACAGTGATGATGCAGCACATCGCCCATGCCATCACGGCCAACAACCCCGACGTGCACCTGATGGTGCTGCTGGTGGACGAGCGCCCTGAAGAAGTGACCGAAATGCAGCGCACGGTCAAGGGCGAGATCATCGCCTCCACCTTCGACGAGCCCGCCGCCCGCCACGTGCACGTGGCCGAGATGGTGATCGAACGCGCCAAGCGCCTGGTCGAACTCAAAAAAGACGTGGTGATCCTGCTGGACTCCATCACCCGCCTGGCCCGCGCCTACAACAACGTAGTGCCCTCCAGCGGCAAGGTGCTGTCGGGTGGTGTGGATGCCGCCGCGCTGCAGCGCCCCAAGCGCTTCTTTGGCGCCGCGCGCAAGGTCGAAGAAGGTGGCTCGCTCACCATCATCGCCACCGCGCTGGTCGACACCGGCAGCCGCATGGACGAAGTGATCTTTGAAGAATTCAAGGGCACCGGCAACTGCGAAATCCACCTGAACCGCCGCCTGTACGAAAAGCGCGTGTTCCCTGCCATCGAACTCAACAAGAGCGGCACGCGCCGCGAAGAGCTGCTGCTGGCCCCCGAGATCCTGCAAAAGACCCGCATCCTGCGCCAGTTCATGTACAACATGGACGAGATCGAGTCCATGGAACTCATGATCAAGAACATGAAGGCCACCAAGACCAACGTGGACTTCTTCGACATGATGCGAAGAGGTGGGTGACATCCCCCTGAGGCGCTTGCGCGCCTTCCCCCTTCTCTCGAATTGCAACGCAATTCGAGAGAAGGGGGACACCACCAGCGCGGCGGGGCGGCCCTTGCGCGGTGGTTCTGGCTCAAGCCGTGCCAATTTCAAGCAGCCGTTGGAAACTTGATGTTGGAGAAATTGTCGTCTATGCAATAATGGAGGGCTTTTTCTGCGGAAAGTACGCTGGATGTTCCACGGCGCAAAGGTTGCATCGGGTTCAGCACGGCTCCCGCACTTGACAAGGATTGATCATGAAAGAAGGCATTCACCCCAATTACCGCGAAGTGTTGTTCTCCGACCTGTCTAACGGATTCAAATTCGTGACCCGTTCGTGCGTGAACACCAAGGAAATGGAAACCTTCGAAGGCAAGGAATATCCGCTGTTCAAGCTGGACACCTCCTCCGAATCGCACCCCTTCTACACCGGTACGCAAAAGTCGGTGGACAACATGGGTGGCCGCGTGGAGCGCTTCCGCAACCGTTTCGGCAAGACCACAGCGAAGTAACTCGCCGTCAGCGTTTCGCCCAAAAGGCAGCCCGGGCAACCGTGCTGCCTTTTTTTATTGTTTTTGCCCTTATTCTCGGTAGCTCCGCTTTTTTTGGCACCCCTGACGCGTGACACCCCCCACCCCCGCCATCGTTACCAAAGATGCCGTCCGCGCGTTTCCCCGCTGGGCGCTTGTGCTGCTGTGTATTGCTTACGTGGTACCCGGTTTTATCGGCCGCGCCCCCTGGAAAAATGCGGACGTCAGCGCGTTTGGCTACATGCTGGAGCTGGCCCATGGCCACACGCCGTGGCGGAGCCCTTTGCTCGGCGGCATGGCGCCGGACACCGAGGGTCTGCTGCCGTATTGGCTGGGTGCGTGGGCTATTCAGATGGCACCACCCTGGCTGTCGGCGGAGATGGCGGTACGCATTCCGTTCGCCCTGTTGCTGGCCATCACGCTGATCGCCACCTGGTACAGCGTGTATTACCTCGCCCGCAGCCCGGGCGCTCAACCCGTGGCGTTTGCGTTTGGTGGTGAGGCGCAGCCGCTTGACTATGCGCGGGCCATTGCCGATGGCGCACTGCTTGCGCTCATTGCCTGCCTGGGTCTGGCGCAGCTGTCGCATGAGGTGACGAGCTACCTCGTTCAGCTTCACTGCACCGCCCTGCTTTTCTTCGCCGCCGCTGCCATGCCCTACCGCACCGTTGCGCCCGCGATAGCCTTGGTGCTGGGCCTTGTGGGGCTCACCCTGGCGGGCGCACCGGCACTGGCGGCGCTGCTGGGAGTAGGCACCCTGGTATTGGTGTTTTTGGCACCGGGCGGTAGCAAAGCCCGCGGGATGCCTTGGGCGTTGGGTCTGGCGGCGGCCATCCTGGTCACGGCCTGGATGGCCTGGGCGCTGGATTTGTGGCGCTGGCGAATTGTGGGCACCGATGTCGACGCGAAAGAATGGCAAAGCCTTGCGAAGCTGCTGCTGTGGTTTGGATGGCCGGCATGGCCCATGGCGCTGTGGACGCTGTGGCGCTGGCGCCATCAGATCTTCAGTCGCAACGGCCACCGGCATTTGTTGCTGCCGTTGTGGTTCTCGGCGGTTTCCATTGGGGCAACCATCACCACCCAACCGGCAGACCGAGCTCTGCTGCTGGGATTGCCAGCGATGGCCGCTTTGGCAGCTTTTGCGCTGCCCACGCTGCGCAGAAGCGTGGCAGCGCTGATCGACTGGTTCACGCTGCTTTTCTTTACCGTGTCTGCATTGGCGATCTGGGTAATCTGGGTTGCCATGCAAACCGGTGTGCCCGCCAAGCCCGCCGCCAACGTGGCCAGGCTGGCGCCGGGTTTTGTGCCCCAATTCTCGGTGCTGGCCCTGGTGGTAGCACTGGCCGCCACCGTGGGCTGGTGCAGCCTGGTCTGGTGGCGCGCGTCACGCAACCGGGCCCCCATCTGGAAAAGCCTGGTATTGCCAGCCGGAGGTGCCACGCTGGGCTGGCTGCTTTTGATGACCTTATGGCTACCCCTGCTCGACTATGCACGCAGCTACGTAGCCCAGGTGCGCAGCGTTGTACAGGCACTGGGGCCCGCGCCAGGCTGCATTCAAACGGTGGACTTGAGCCGGGCTCAGGTTGCAGCGCTGCAGTACCACGGCGGGCTCACGCTGGAACGCGCAGGGCTGCAGGATAACTGCCAATGGCTCGTGGCGAACATCGGGTCGTGGCCGCCGTCAGAGCACAAGGTGAACACTGCGCTCTGGCAAGCCGCCGCCACCATTGGCCGCCCCACCGACAAGGAAGACTTTCTGCTGCTGTTCAAGCGCAAAGATGCGCCTGCGGCATCACCAGACCGGCCCCCCGAAAAGCCCCCGGGCTGATCTGCCGCATGTCAGAACTGTCGACCATTACACGGCATGCCACCACGGTGCTTGCCGGGCAACTCGCTGTCATGGCCTTTGGCGTCATCGACACCATCGTGGCGGGTCGCTATGGCGAGTCATCGCTGGCCGCGTTGTCTGTGGGGTCCGCGATTTTCGTCAGTGTGTACGTTGCACTGATCGGCGTGCTCCAGGCCTTGATGCCCGTGTGGGCAGAGCTGCACGGAGCCCGTGAGACCAAAGACGTGGGCCGTTCGCTGCGACAGTCTCTTTACCTGTGCGTGGCGGCCTCGGTCATCGGCATGACGATCTTGCTGTTTCCGGGCCCCGTGCTGCGCTGGACCGAGGTGCCCGCAGCCCTACGCACGGAGGTGGAAAACTACCTCGCAGTGCTGGCCATGGCCCTGCCCCCCGCATTGTTGTTTCGCGTTTACAGCACACTCAACCAGGCGCTGGGTCGCCCACAGCTGGTGACCTGGCTGCAGGTGGGCTCGTTGTGCATCAAGCTGCCGCTGTCGATATGGTTCACCTTCGGCGGCACGGGCTTGCCGGCCCTGGGTGTCGTCGGGTGTGCGTGGGCCACGCTCGTCGTCAACGTCAGCATGCTGACCTTGGCGATCTGGCTGCTGCGCACGCAGTCGCTCTATGCGCCATTGGGTCTGTGGCGACGCATGGAGCCCCCGCACTGGCCAACGCTTGCCAACTTTGCAAGGCAGGGTATCCCGGCAGGGCTGGCAGTCATGGTGGAAGTGACATCCTTCACCTTGATGGCATTGTTCATCGCACGCCAGGGAACCACGGCCTCTGCCGCGCACCAGATTGCATCGAATTTGGCGGCGGTGCTCTACATGGTTCCGCTGTCACTGGCCATTGCCACCAGTGCGCGGGTCAGCTATTGGCTGGGTGCAGGCGACGCCCTGCGCGCACGTGCCGTAGTTTTAATGGGTTTTAAGCTCTCAGCGCTTATCGGTATTGCGCTAGCAGCTATCCTATTGATAGTAAAAAATCACATCGGCTACATCTACACCAGCAATGCCAGTGTGGTGGCAATGGCCAGCGGGGTGCTGGTGTGGGTGGCTGCATACCACAGTGCAGACGCCATTCAGACCCTGTGCGTGTTTGTGCTGCGCTGCTACCGAATCACGATCGCGCCGCTGGCTGTGTATTGCACCTTGTTATGGGGCGCAGGCCTGGGCGGCGGTTATGTGCTCGCTTACGAAGGCCACGGGCCCTGGGCCGCCGTCCCCTCACCCACACCTTTTTGGGCAACAAGCGCCACCGCACTGGCAGTGACCGCTGCGCTATTTGCCACCATGCTGTGGCGTGCCATCAAGCCGGCAAACCCGGTGCTCGCAGGCGGCTTGCCGGAAACGTGACCGAAAACACCGAGCCTTTTCCCAGCGTGCTGGTAATGCCGAGCGTGGCGCCGTGGCGCTGCAGCACATGTTTGACGATGGCCAACCCCAGACCGGTGCCTCCGGTCTCGCGAGAGCGGCTGCGGTCAACCCGGTAAAAGCGCTCTGTGAGCCGGGGGATATGTTCAGGCGCGATGCCCGGGCCGCTGTCGCGCACGGAAAACACGGCGCTGCCATCACCTTGGCGCGTCCATTCCACAATGATGGAGCCACCGGCTGGCGTGTAACGCACCGCATTGCTGATCAGGTTGGAAAGTGCGCTCTGAAGCTCGGAGGGTGCCCCCGCAATATCGCCCTGCAACCGCAACATTTCGGAGGAGGGAAACTGCATCACATGGGGCCGCTGCTGGGCCTGCGTAAGCAGCACAGACAAAGCACGGCCTTCTTCTTCGCAACGCTCGAGCAACGACTGCACCGGAGTCCACTCGGTCATACCCGGTAGTGGGCTGCCCTCCAGGCGCGACAACGTGAGCAGCCCCTGCACTACGCTCTGCATGCGCACCGCCTGCTGCGCCATCATGCCCAGATAGCGCGCACGTTCGTCGGCATTCAGGGCAAGGGTCTGCAGTGTCTCGACAAAACCGGTCAGCACTGTCAGGGGCGTGCGGATCTCGTGCGAGACATTGGCCACAAAATCACGGCGCATGGCGTCAGCCTGCTCCAATGCCGTCACATCACGCGAGAGCAGCAAAGTACGCCCGTCGCCATAGGGATGCAAGTGAACCGATATGCGTTCGGGACGGGATGGCGTGCTCAGGCGCCCTTCGAGCACCACATCGGTTGAAAAATCGCGGGCTGAAAAATACGCGGTGAACTCGGGATTGCGCAGCAGATTTCCGATGGACTGCAACACATCGCGCTCCGCATCAAACCCAAACTGGGTCGCAGCAATCTGGTTGCACCACTCAATACGCCCCTGCGCGTCGAGCAGCACCACGCCGTTGGGAGACGCCTGCAACGCGGCCAAGATCTCCTGCAGGCGACTTTCACTGCTGCGCACCTCGGCCTGCTGGTTGCGCAGCAGCCGACGCGCACGATCGGCCGCCTCGCCCCAAACGCCCCCCATTTCAGGGGTGTCTGCCAGCTCACCGGTGCGCAGCCAGCGCAACACGCGTGCACCCTTTACCAGATCCCAGACAAACCACACCCAGACGGCAACGGCAGCGCCAAGCACAGCACCCCAAACACCTCCCTGCCACCACCCCAGGCCAGCCCCCGCCAACTGCCACAGCAGGAAAAATGAAATACGCCACAACATGCGGATTGCAAAGCCTTCTCAGAAAACCAGAAACAGGGCGCAAGACTCCATGGACCACAACCGTCGCTTCGGGATCTTCGCCATCCGCTTCAGGCCTGCAGTTGTGTTTGTGGTTGCGCCGTCAGCCGGTAGCCTGCCCCGCGCACGGTTTCCACCATATTGGATGCGCCACCCAGGGCTTCGCGCAGACGCTTGACGTGCACGTCCACCGTGCGCTCTTCAATAAAGACATGGTCGCCCCACACCTTGTCGAGCAGTTGCGAGCGGCTGTGCACACGTTCGGCATGTTTCATCAGGAAATGCAGCAGCTTGAACTCGGTAGGCCCCACTTTGAGTGACTGCCCCTGGAAAGTGACGCGGTACGTCGCCGCATCCAGCACCAGTTCACCAATCGCCACACTGTCGCTCACCTGCTCGGGCGCGCGGCGGCGCAGCACGGCGCGAATGCGGGCAAGAAGCTCCTGCGTCGAAAAGGGCTTGGTGATGTAGTCATCAGCCCCTGCATCCAGCCCCGCCACTTTGTCGGGCTCATCCCCGCGCGCTGTGAGCATCAGGATGGGTATGGGCTTGGTGCGGCTGTCGGCGCGCCACTTGCGGGCAAGCGACAGGCCGCTCTGCCCTGGCAGCATCCAGTCGAGCAGGATGACATCGGGCAGCACGGCATCCAGCTCGCGCTGGGCAGAATCGCCATCTTCCGCCCAGAAGGGCTGGAATCCGTTGTGGCGCAGGTTGACGGCAATCAGCTCGGCAATGGCGGGCTCGTCCTCCACGATCAGAACACGGGGGAGCTTTCTCATAGGTCTATCAACACCCTCTTGTCACAAAACAGCCGATTCGATCTCATCCATGGCCGTGTGGCGCACGTCTTTGCCCTTGACAAGATAGATGATCAGCTCGGCCACGTTCTTGGAGTGGTCACCGATACGCTCGATGGCCTTGGCCAGAAACAGCAAGTCCAGGCTGGGCGATATCGTGCGCGGGTCTTCCATCATGTAAGTAATGAGTTTGCGCACGAAGCCATCAAACTCCTTGTCGATCAAATCATCCTCCTTGAGGATGGCCACGGCAGCCTTGGTGTCCAGCCGGGCAAACGCATCCAGCGTTTTGCGCAGCAGGCCCGAAGCCAATTCGGCCGCTGTGCGCAAGTCGCTGGACGGCAGGGACCGGGGTGCGCCACTTTCGATGATGGAGCGCACCATGCGTGCCATCTTGTTCGCCTCATCACCCATGCGCTCCAGATTGGCCGTGGTTTTTGAAAACGCCAACAGCAGGCGCAGGTCACGCGCGGTGGGTTGCCTGCGCGCAATGATGGAAGACAGCTCCTGGTCGATCTCGACTTCCATCGCATTGATGCGTGTTTCCATCGACGCAACGGTTTCCACGGCCTCCAGACTGAACTGCGACAGCGCATATACCGCCTGGCGAATCTGCGACTCGACCAGACCACCCATCTCCATGACGCGGGCGGAAACGCTGTTGAGTTCGCTGTCGAACTGGGACGAAAGATGTTTATCGGGCATCTGCTGTCTCCTTAGCCGAAACGGCCGGTAATGTAGTCTTCGGTTTCTTTGCGCTCGGGCTTGAAGAAGATCTGCTCAGTGGCACCAAACTCGATCATCTCACCGAGATACATGTAGGCGGTGTAGTCGCTGCAGCGGGCTGCCTGCTGCATGTTGTGCGTCACGATGGCAATCGTGTAGTCATGCTTGAGCTCGTCGATCAGCTCTTCGATCTTGGCGGTTGACAACGGATCGAGCGCCGACGTGGGCTCGTCGAGCAGCAGCACGGAAGGCTTCACGGCCACGCTGCGCGCAATGCAAAGGCGCTGCTGCTGCCCGCCGGACAAAGACAAACCGCTCTGATTGAGCTTGTCTTTCACCTCGGTCCACAACGCCGCCTTGGACAGCGCCCATTCCACCCGGTCATCCATATCGCTTTTGCTCAGGGTTTCATAAAGTTTCACGCCGAAGGCAATGTTGTCGTAGATCGACATGGGAAACGGCGTGGGTTTCTGGAACACCATACCAATGCGGGCACGCAACAGATTGATGTCCTGCTTGGGGTCGAGGATGTCTTGCCCATAGAAGTTGATGGCGCCCTCGGCGCGTTGCCCGGGATAAAGGCTGTACATGCGGTTGAGCGTGCGCAACAAGGTCGACTTACCGCAGCCCGAGGGCCCGATGAAAGCAGTGACCTTGTGTTCGGCAATATTCAGACTCACGTTGCGCAGGCCCTGAAACTTGCCGTAGAAGAAGTTCAGGTTGCGCAGTTCCAGCGCATTTTTGCTGGAGGAGACGGTAGCGGTGGCGTTCATTATCAAATCCTGGAAATAGGGGCTGACGGTGTCTGCAACAGGTTGTCAGCGGTGGTCAGACGCGGTTCTTTTCACGCAGAAAAACACGGGCGACGACATTGAGAATCAGCACCGACAAGGTGATGAGCAAGGCACCACCCCAGGCGAGGCGCACCCAGTTCTCATAAGGACTCAGCGCGAACTGGAAGATCACCACAGGCAAGTTAGCCATGGGTGCATTCATGTTGGTACTGAAGAACTGGTTGTTGAGCGCGGTGAACAACAGCGGAGCCGTCTCGCCACTGATGCGGGCA
The DNA here is from genome assembly GCF_020510705.1 of Acidovorax radicis. Taxonomy (NCBI): domain Bacteria; kingdom Pseudomonadati; phylum Pseudomonadota; class Betaproteobacteria; order Burkholderiales; family Comamonadaceae; genus Acidovorax; species Acidovorax radicis. The sequence continues at coordinate 1,963,580 of NZ_CP075184.1, read as the reverse complement.
ACCGCCAGAAGCAGGCCCGTCATGACACCACTGCGCGCAGCGCGCAACGTCACCATGGTGGACACCTTCCAGCGTGGCGCGCCCAGTGCAAAAGCGGCCTCGCGCAGGCTGCCGGGGACGAGTCGCAGCATGTTCTCGGTGGTGCGCACCACCACAGGCACGGCGATCAATGACAGGGCGAGGCTGCCTGCCCAGCCAGAAAAACCGCCCACCGTCGCCACGGCAATTGCATACACAAACAAACCCAGCACGATAGACGGCGCCGACAGCATGATGTCCGTCACAAAACGGGTGAGTTCTGCCGTTTTGCTCTGGTCGCCATATTCAGCAAGGTACACACCAGCGAGCACACCCACCGGCGTTGAAACCAGCACGGTGAAACCCACCATCATCAGGCTGCCGACAATGGCGTTAGCCAAACCACCGCCCTCGGAGCCGGGCGCTGGGGTGGACTGGGTAAACATGTTCCAGTCCAGCGCGGCCACCCCCTTCGAAAGCAGGATGCTCAGAATCCAGAGCAGCACAAACAGGCCCAGCACCATCGCGCCCAAGGAGAGGGTCAGACCGATGGTGTTGGAGCGCTGGCGCTTTTTGTAGAGTTGTTGGTTGAATTCCATGGAGCGTGTCTCAAAAGAAGTTCGTGGTCAAAGCGTGGATCAAAGGCCCTTGGCCTTTTCAGCGCGCAGCATCATGATCTTTGCAGCTGAGAGCACCACAAACGTGATCACGAAAAGCAGGAAGCCCAACGCAAACAACGTGGAAAGATGAAAATCGGCTGCTTCGCCAAACTCGTTGGCCAGCGTGGACGCAATCGAGGTTCCCGGCGAAAAAAGTGAAGTGGGCATGCGGTTGGCATTGCCGATCACAAAGGTGACGGCCATGGTCTCGCCGAGCGCACGTCCCAGGCCCAGCATGACACCACCAATCACGCCCTTTTGGGTGTAAGGCAGCACGACCCGGCGCACAACCTCCCAGGTGGTGCAGCCCAGGCCATAGGCAGACTCGCGCAGGATGGGTGGAACGATCTCGAACACATCACGCATCACGGCAGCCACGAAGGGCAGCACCATGAATGCGAGCACGATGCCGGCGGCCAAAATGCCAAAACCATTGGTACTGCCGCCGAACAAAAATCCAACCAGCGGCATGGAGCCCAACAGCTTTTGCACCGGCATCTGAAAATAGTCCGCAAACAGCGGGGCAAAAACAAACAACCCAAACATGCCATAGATGATGGAAGGCACCGCGGCCAGCAACTCAACGGCCGTGCCCAGAGGGCGGCGCATCCACACCGGGCATGTTTCGGTGAGAAACAAAGCAATACCAAAAGCCAGAGGCACTGCGATCAGCAGGGCAATGCCCGCGCTGGCGAGGGTGCCGACAATGGCAATCGCCGCACCAAACTCTTCATTGACGATGTCCCATTCGACACGCCAGATGAACCGAAGACCGAACTTGTGAAACGCTGGCCATGCGTAGACAAAAAGCGAGACGATGATGCCCAGGAGCGCCACCAATACCAGCAGCGAGAGGCCCTGGGTCAACCGGTGGAAGAAGATATCCTGCAAGCGCTGCCGCCGGGCAATGGACACCATGCTTTTTGTAGGGACGTCCGTCGATCGGACGACCGGGGGTTGCGAACTCATAGTGGTTCCCACGCTCATATTGACTCCCGTCTGGCTGGTGGAAGCCCCACAAACCAGCGCCCATCAGTCGGTTTACCCGACCAACTGGACGCCATTGTGGGGCAGGCTCGCTTACTTCTTGATCTGCGACCAGACCTTGGACCGGATCTCGGCCGTGAGGGTATCGGGCAACGGAACATAGTCCAGCTCGGAGGCCATGCCCTTGCCGTTCTTGAACGCCCACTCGAAGAACTTCAAAACTTCAGCCGACTGGGCCTTGTCCGAAGGGTCCTTGTACATGAGGATGAAAGATGCCGTGCTCACAGGCCAGCTGTCTGCGCCCTTGGCGTTGACCATGGAGATGCCCATGCCAGGCACGCTGAACCAGTCTGCACTGGCTGCGGCGGCGGCAAACGTCTTGTCATCGGGACTCACGTACTTGCCATCTGCATTCTGAAGCTGCAAGAAAGTCATGTGATTCTTCTTGACATAGGCGTACTCGACATACCCCACGGCACCCTTGACACGAGTGACGTTGGCAGCCACACCTTCATTGCCTTTGCCACCCACAGACGACGGTGCAGGCCACTTGACTGCAGCGCCCTTGCCTACAGAGTCAGCCCACTCTTTGCTGACCGAGCTCAGGTAGTCGGTCCAGTTGAACGTCGTACCCGATCCGTCGGCACGGTGCACGATCGTGATGTTTTGATCAGGCAAGGTCTTGCCGGGGTTCAGCGCCGCCAGTTTGGCATCGTTCCATTTGGTGATCTTGCCCAGATACATCTCTGCCAGCACCGGGCCCGTCACACGCAACTCGCCAGGCTTGAACCCTTCCAGATTCACCACCGGCACCGTCCCACCGATGATGGCGGGGAACTGCACCATGCCGTCACGCTCCAGATCAGCGCCAGGCACCGGTGCATCAGAAGCGCCAAACGCCACTGTTTTTGCGCGGATTTGGCGAATGCCGCCCGACGAACCAATCGACTGATAATTCAGCCCGGTGCCCGTTTCCTTTTTGTAAGCTTCAGCCCACTTGGCGTACATCGGGAATGGGAACGTGGCTCCCGCGCCAGTGATGTCAGCCGCAAAAGCGCTGCCAGTGGCCATGGCGGCCAGTGCTACAGCGACGGTTTTGAGAAATACGCGTTTCATTAAGGACCTTTCGGCTAGGGTTAACAGGAACACAACGAACTCTAGATCCGAAAAATGACAATTTGGTGACAAAAATAACGACATTCAAACCATTGCCACATATCGCACTCACCCACAACGGGCAGCGTCATCATTGCGTCATCAAACGATGACATAGTCCCAAGGTTAAAAACTGGGGGCATTTTTGCCTCCCACGCCCTTCCCCCGCGTCCTCAACCGTTTAGTACCGATCCGCCCCTCGACAGGCGCGGTACGATGCCTCAAGCCTCCACCAGAAAAATATGCAGAACGGAACACGCCTCGCAGCAGTCGATCTCGGCTCCAACAGTTTTCGCCTGGAGATCGGGCGTTATGAGTTTGGACATATTCAGCGGGTGGAATACCTCAAGGAGACCGTCCGCCAGGGCAACGGACTTGATGAAGATCGCAATTTGACACAACAAGCCATGGAACGCGGCTGGGCTTGCCTTGCTCGATTTGGAGAACGGCTGGCAGACTTCCCCCGCGCGCACGTACGCGCCGTTGCGACACAAACATTACGAGAAGCGCGCAACAGGGAAGAATTTCTGTCGCGTGGCAGCGAGGTGCTTGGGTACCCCATCGACGTGATCTCTGGCCTTGAGGAGGCCCGGCTGATCTATCAGGGAGTGGCGCGGTTGTTACCTCAATCGGACGAGCGCCGGCTGGTGGTTGACATCGGAGGCCGCTCCACAGAGCTCATCGTGGGCCAGCAGTACACGCATCAGACGGTAGCGTCGTTCCGGGTCGGCAGCGTCGCCTGGTCGCAGCGGTATTTCGCCAACGGTGAATTCACCGTTGACGCCCTCCGTGGAGCGGAAATTGCCGCCAAAGCGGTGCTGGATGAAGCCGTCGGGACCTTCAGGCCGGACGCCTGGGACGTGGCGTATGGATCTTCGGGCACGGCAGGCGCGGTGGGAGATGTACTCGCCGCAGCGGGGGGGCCTACGGGCATCATTACCCGCGAAGGCCTGAACTGGCTTCGTGATCGCCTTTTACGGGCCCAGACTGCCGAACGCTTGCGCATGGACGGATTGAAGGACGAGCGACGCGCCGTGATCGGCGGAGGTCTCTGCGTGCTGCGTGCCGTGTTTGATCTGCTGGACATCAGAGAGATGCACGTTGCGCAAGGCGCTCTGCGCCAAGGCGCTCTTTACGACTTGCTGGACCGCGAACAACCTGGCACCGATCTGCGAAACACCACCGTGGATGGACTCACGCAGCGATTTGGCGTGGACATGGAACAGGCCGAACGGGTGGCACGCACCGCGTGTATGCTGTTTGATCAGGCAGCCCCAACTGGCAGTGAGCGCGCATCCCGCAAGCTCAACTGGGCGGCTCGTTTGCATGAGATCGGCTGCCAGATCTCACACAGCGACTATCAACGGCACGGGGCCTACATCCTCGACAACACCGATGCAGCTGGCTTTGCCATCCCGGAATTGCACCGCCTGGGCCTGCTGGTGCAAGGCCAGCGTGGCAAGGTTCGCAAACTCGACGCAGACCTGAGCGACCCTGTTTTTGCACTGCAACTGCTTGGGCTGCGTCTGGCCGTGGCGCTGTGCCACGCCCGCCGCGAACCGGACTCCGCGGGCCTTGCCCTTCACCAAGACGGCCAGCACTTTTACCTCACAGCGCGCGCTGGCTGGGCCACTGCGTACCCGCAATCGGCGCACCTGTTGTGCGAAGAAATGCTGGCCTGGCAGAAGACTCCGTGGGAACTGGTCGTTGAGCTGCCTTGAGCACAACCAAAGAACGGTATAAACTGTTTATACCGTTCATTTGATAATTACCATGACCACTTCCAGCACCGCGCTCCACGCCCCATCGCCAGCCGAAGCCCCGGCAACACCGGCCAAGGCCGTCAAGCCAGCAACCACCGTGACGAAGGCGATCGCAAAGGCCCCAGCCGAATCCGCGAAAAAGACTCCCACCAAGCCAGCGCCTGCCGCCAAGAAGCCGTCTGTACTCAGTCCCGCAAAGGCAGCAGCACCCGAAGCAGCCAAAGACAGCAAGGCCAAGAAGCCCAAGCTGGTGCGCGACAGCTTCACCATCCCCAAGGATGAATACGCCGTCATCGAAACGCTGAAGCAGCGCTGTGCCACATTGGCCCAGCCCATCAAGAAAAGTGAACTGCTGCGCGCTGGACTCAAAGTGCTGGCGGCGATGTCCGACAACACTCTGCGCAGTGCCGTGCAGGCCGTGCCATCCATCAAAACGGGGCGCCCCAAGGCTGAAGCTCCCACGGCAGCCAAAGTCACCCAGCCCAAAAGCCCCAAGCCCGCCCGCAAGTGATTTGCAGGCCGCTGCGCCACCTTTGATGCGCGGTGGACGGGGCCCGTCTATAAAAGATCGGGGGACTGTACCGTAATCAGCACCGTCTGACTCTCGTCCAGACGGTGCCGCTGGCGCAACCACCACACAGCCCCCTTGCGCACCGCGCAGTCAGCGGCCCGCAGCCCCAGTAACTGGGCAATGGTCTGCCCCAGAACCGGCTGATGCCCCACCACCAGCACCGTCCCCTTGCCATGGGGCCACTGCGCCAATTCCAGCAGATCCTGCGGCGTGCCCCCGGGCAAAAGCTCGGCCCGCATCTTGAACCTGCGCCCCAGCGCTCTGGCGGTCTGCTCAGTCCGCCGCGACGGACTGGCCAGCACACGCAGCCCTTGTGGCAACTGGCGATCCAACCAGGCCGCCATGCGGGCCGCCTGTTTTTGGCCACGGTCTGTCAGCGCCCTGGCCAGGTCATCGCAGCCCTCGCCCGCCTCCTCCGCTTCTGCGTGGCGCCACAGGATGAGATCCATCATGACCCTCCCAGCTCCAGAGCAGGCCCATAGCGAACCATCAGCGCGTCCTGTGCACCCCGCCCATCCGTGGGGTGGGGGGCGCGGTCGTACCCACCCTCGGCATTCAGCGTCCAAGCATCGCGATCATCGTGCAGATAAGCCACCAGGCATTCATCCACGATCTGCTGGCGCAACGCGGGGGCCGTGACGGGCCAGGCCAGTTCCACGCGGCGCATCATGTTCCGGTTCATCCAGTCGGCACTGGAGAGATACAAATCCTCTTCCTCGCCCGCGCGGAAATAGAACACGCGTGTGTGCTCCAGGAAGCGGCCGATCACCGAGCGCACACGGATGTTGTCCGTGACCCCGGGCACCTGGGCGGCCAGCATGCAGGCGCCGCGCACGATGAGATCAATGCGGGCACCCCGCTGGCCCGCCAGGATCAGCGCACGCATCAAGGCTTCATCGGTCAGGGCGTTCATCTTGGCGACGATGCGGGCGTCCTCGCCCCGGCTTGCGGCCAGCCCGACCTGCTCAATCTTCTCCTGCATGCGCTGGTGCAGATGGAAAGGCGCCAGCATCAGCTTGCGCAACCGCGGCGGCCGGTTCTGGCTGGCCAGATGGTTGAACACGCCATCCATCTCCGCCATCGTGTCCTCGTCGGCCGTGAGATAGCTCAGGTCGGTGTACAGCCGCGCCGTGCGCGCGTTGTAGTTGCCCGTGGACAAGTGCCCGTAACGCCGCAGCCGCCGTCCTTCCCTGCGCGTGACCAGCAGCATCTTGGCGTGTGTCTTGAGCCCCACCACGCCATAGACCACCTGCGCGCCAATCGACTCCAGCGCCTCGGCCCAGTTGATGTTGGCCTCCTCATCGAAGCGCGCCTTGAGCTCCACGACCGCCATGACTTCCTTACCGCGACGCACGGCTTCGGACAGGAGATCCATGAGTTCGGAGTCGGACTCCGTGCGGTAAATGGTCTGCTTGATGACCAGCACCTGCGGGTCATTGACCGCCTCGCGCAGAAACGCCAGCACGCCGCTGAAACTCTCAAACGGCTGGTGAATCAGCACGTCCCGCTGGCGCAGTTGCTCCATGATCGGGAGGCTGGGCTGCAACTGGCGGGGCCACGCAGAGCGCCATGGGGGGAACAGCAGGCGCGGATCACCCACCAGATCCACTAATTGCGTCAGGCGCACCAGGTTCACAGGGCCCTGCACCCGGTACAGAGCCGCCGCAGGCAGTTCAAATTGTTTCAGCAAGAAGTCCGACAGGAATTGCGAGCAGCCCGCCGAAACCTCCAGCCGCACGGCCTGACCGTAGTGGCGATGCTGCAAGCCCTGGCGCAACGCAGTGCGCAGACTGCGCACGTCTTCTTCGTCCAGCGCCAGATCCGAATGGCGCGTGGCCCGGAACTGAGAGAACTCCGTCACCTCCCGGCCCGGGAAGAGCTCGTCCAGATGGGCCCGAACAATGCTCGACAGACTGACGAACACGGCCCCTGTGTGTGCCACCTTGGCGGGTATGCGGATCAGGCGGGGCAAAGCGCGCGGCACTTTCACGATGGCAATTTCGTTCTCGCGGCCAAAGGCATCACGGCCTTTGAGACGCACGATGAAATTCAGCGACTTGTTGGCCACCTGCGGGAAGGGATGCGCGGGGTCCAACCCCACTGGGATCAACAGCGGGCGAACCTCGCGGGAGAAATACGCGTGTACCCAGCGCTTTTGCTCAGGCGTTCGGTCGCCGTGGCCCAGGATGCGGATACCGTGCTCGGCAAATGCCGGCACCAAGGCATCGTTGTACAGCGCATATTGCCGCTCCACCAGGCGATGCGCCTTGAGCGACAAGGCATCGAAGGAGGCCGTGGTGTAAAGCCCTTTGGTTTCGCCATTCTTGGCGGCGGTGATGTGCGGCTCCGCGCGCACTTCAAAGAATTCGTCCAGATTGGACGACACGATGCACAGATAGCGCAAACGCTCCAGCAAAGGCACATCCGTGCGCACCGCCCAATCAAACACCCGCTCGTTGAAGGCCAGGATGCTGTGGTCGCGGTCCAGAAACATCTGGTGCGACGCGCCCGACACCGCGACGGCCTGAGCCCCGCCACTGCGTGCAGTCGGGGCAGGGTTTTGGTCGGCGGCGTGTGGCTGCGGCAGTAGCGGCGAATCAGTGGAAGACAAAGGCAACATGGGTGCGCAAACGCAGCAAATTCAGGGTCTCCCGAGTATTCAACTATCCAATGACAGTGATGTGACATTTTTATGACCAATACGCCAACCGCCATGCCCCTCGGAGCGGGCCGGAACCAGGTGCTGCTGAAACACCTGCGCCGCCTGAGCCCAGGTGAAGTCCAATGCACGGGCTCGCGCTTCGTGCCGGGGAACGGCCAAAGCCTGCTGGCAGGCCGTGAGCAAATTGTCATGCAACACCCCTCCCCTGGCTGCTTGCCCCTCATGGGCGCCCAATACCTCGGTGGGGCCGTCAACCGGGAATGCCGCCACCGGCGTCCCGCATGCCATGGCCTCTAGCATCACGAGGCCGAAGGTTTCTGAGCGGCTGGGGAACACGAAGACGTCGGCCGCCGCATACACCTTAGCCAGGGCGGCGCGGTCCAGAATTCCGAGCCAACGCACCTGCGGGTACTTGGATTGAAGCCGCGCCCCCAGCGGCCCCACGCCACAAACCACCTTGGTGCCGGGCATATCCAGCTGCAAAAAGGCCTCTATGTTCTTTTCATAAGAGACACGCCCGACATACAAGGCCACCGGATGGGCCAAGGCACCGATATGGGTGCTTTTCGCCACCTCACCGTGGAACGAGAAAGCCTGGGTATCAACGCCATGCGTCCACGGGCGCAGATGGCGAAAGCCCCGCCGCTCCAGCATCTGCAACACGCCCTGCGTAGGCACCAGGACGCCCGACGACGGCCGATGAAAATGCCGGAACAGCGCATAGCCCCAGCCCAGCGGAATCCGCAAAGCGGCATGGAGGATTTCCGGAAAGCGGGTATGAAACGCGGTCGTGAACGCCAACCCATGGCGCAGGCAATACCGGCGCCCCGCCCAGCCGATAGGCCCCTCGGTCGCGAGATGAATGGCATCGGGCTGCAAGGCATCGAGCATCTTTGCAACCCCCTTGCCCGGGCGCACGGCCAGGTCAATGCCGGTATAGCCCGGGCACGGACGGGTTACAAACTGCCCCGGGTGCAGCACCTGCACCTCGTGCCCGGCCGCCTCCAGTTGCTGAACCAGCTCCCGCAAGGTGGTGACCACACCATTCACCTGGGGCAGCCAGGCGTCTGTGAGCAAAGCAATTTTCATACGGTGGTGACGTCCGCTGTGGGGAGGGTGGCGTGCGTGGGGGCCATGAAGGGCCAGCGGATCAGCTCCAGGCGGCCATCCAGGTGCTCTACCAGCGCGGCGTGGCTCTCCACCCAGTCGCCGTCGTTGCAATACAGGATGCCGTCGATCAGCCGCATTTCGGCACGGTGGATATGGCCGCAGACCACCCCGTCGTGGCCACGGCGGCGCGCCTCGGCGGCCACGGCTACCTCGAAATCGGTGACATAGTTCAGCGCTTTCTTCACCTTACCCTTGAGGTAGGCAGATAGAGACCAGTACGGCATGCCCATCCGGGCGCGCAGGGTATTGAGGTGGCGGTTGAGCCTGAGCGTGAACTCATACAGGTTGTCGCCCAGGTACGCGAGCCATTTGGCGCATTGAATGACACCATCAAAATGGTCCCCATGCGTGACCCAGAGGCTGCGGCCATCGGCCGTGGTATGCACCGCATCCGCCACCACCTCGATGCCGCCAAAGGAATGCCCGATGAAGGCGCGGGCAAACTCGTCGTGGTTGCCCGGCACAAACACCACACGGCAGCCCTTGCGCGCACTGCGCAACAGTTTTTGCACCACATCGTTGTGTGCCTGCGGCCAAAACCACTTGCGGCGCAGTTGCCAGCCATCGACGATGTCGCCCACCAGGTACAGATGCTCGCTGGGATGGTGCTTGAGAAAATCCAGCAAGGCGGCGGCCTGGCACCCCGGGGTGCCCAGGTGCAGATCCGAAACAAAAACCGCGCGGTAGCGCGGCAGGGCCACAGCCTGCGCTTGCGCCACAGCGTCCCCGGAACCCTCGGCGCGCATCGCCTCGGACATCCAGGGGCTAAACGCATCGAAGGCGGTGCGCATCAGGCCCCCAGGAAATGCTTGCGATACCGAGGATGCAAGTCTGCAAGCCGCATGAGCATGGGCAAATCTGCCGTGTTGAAATCCGGGTCCCACGCCGGTGCGCCCAGCACCCGAGCGCCCAGACGCAAGTAGCCCTTGATCAAAGCCGGAGGCTCCACGGTCATGGAACCATCGAGTTGCTCCACCGGTAATGGCAGCCGTGGAAGCACGTGGTATTCAATAGGCGCAAGGTGTGTCTTGCGCACCTGTTGCCAGATGCTGGCAGCGGTGTCTCCACTGACAATGCCGTTGCACAGCATGGGGATGCTGGCGCAGCCAATCATGGTGTCAAGCTGATTGCGCACCATGAAGCCCCCCAGGGCACTCCACAAAGCCATGATCACACCACCGTGGCGATGATCCGGATGCACACAACTGCGCCCGAGCTCAACCATGCGCGGACGCAAGGAACGCAGTCGCGTCAGATCAAACTCGGTGTCGCTATAGGTGCCGCCCACCCGCTTGGCCTGTGCCGGCGTTAACACACGGTAAGTACCAATGACTTGCCGGCTCTCCGCGTCACGCACCAGCAGGTGCTCACAATAATCGTCAAAAAGATCGGCATCGTGGCCGGGTATGGGAGTCGTCAATCGAGCGCCCATCTCGTTCACAAAAACCGCAAACCTCAATCGCTGCGCTTCACGCACTTCGTCCAGATGCCGAGCCCAGGTGACCTCAATCACGCCTCGTCCTTGCTCCATGCTCTCGGGGCCTTGGACGGCACCTTGAGCGACGCCTGCGCGTACCAGGATGCCTTCGGAATGGTGATCGCCAGAGGATGGCAATGCCAAGTTACGCGGCTCATTCATGGTGCAACTTCTCCTGGTGTGAGGTCGGGTTCGGCTGGAGTGCCAGTCACTGGACGTAATTCATTTCGCTGACAGGAGTGTTGAATCGGCGCATGACGCCGTCGTGTCGAAAACATGTCGAATAGATGACGCCACGCGTGCCCAGCAAGCGTCCGATCGATAGGATGCCTACCGAATGCCCACAGAGGCCGCTACGGCCAATCTGAACACGCGAGATGCGCGGGTCCGCCTTCCCGCATGCCCGGCAGCCGCTGCAAACCGGCGTGGGCCGCAGGGGGCCACGGTGTGGACGCCCGTGCCGCAACGCTGGTCAGCCTCTTCGCACTGCTACACTTTGGTACAACTCACCGAGGCCGTCTGGCCATTACGCCGCACTGGTCTCTATGTACCCGCTGTCTAGCGCTCCGGATTTGGAACGTCCGCGATCCTCACCCGAATCCGCACTTCAACGCGCCCTGCGTGAACAGCAAACCCTGCTAGAGAGCGCAGGCGTGGGGATTGTTTTTCTGCGGCAGCGCAGCGTCGTGCGCTGCAACCAGCGATACGCAGAAATCTTTGGCTACCCCGATGCCGATCAATTGATCGGAACCAATACGGAGACCTTCTACCCCAGCCGCAGCGCATTTCGGGAGCTGGGCCGAATAGCGTATCCAGTGCTGCGCCAGGGACAGTCTTTTCGCACTGAGCGCCTCTTGTGCCGCCGTGATGGCGCACTGTTCTGGGGCCACCTGACCGGGCGGCTTATCAATCCGCGCGACACCGCCGAAGGATCGATCTGGACCGTGGATGACATTGACGAGCAAAAGCGTGCTCACGCGGCGCTCAGCGTTGCAGAGCATGAAAAGCAGTTGCTGTTTGACTGCGCGATGGTCGGCATCGCTTTTTTGCGTGACCGCCAGTTAACACGCTGCAATAGCCACTTTGAGCAAATGCTCGGTTATGTGCCCGGCGAACTGACGGGCTGCTCGTCGCGCCGCTGGTATGCCAGCGATGCAGCCTGGGAGGAAGCAGGTCGTCGTTGCTACCCACCGCTGACGATGGGCCATGCCTACGAGGGTGAAGTCGAACTGCGCCACAAGGATGGCAGCGCCGTCATTTGTGATGTGCGTAGCAAATCCATCAACCCGACGGACCCCTCGCAGGGCTCGGTATGGATCACGCTGAACATCACCGACCGCAAGCAGGCGCAGGCTGCGCTCTCGCGCGTCCATGAGGAGCTGGAGCAACGGGTGCACGACCGCACCCAGGAATTGCGTGAAACGGTGGCCAACCTGCACCGAGAGATCCATGATCGCCGAGCAGATCAGGAGCGCATTTATTGGCTGGCCCATTACGACGCTCTCACCGGCCTGCCCAATCGCACGCTGCTGGCGGAACGTGCGAACGAGGCCATACGACTGGCCCAGACAAACAACACGCCTTTGGCAGTGATTTTCCTGGACCTGGATCATTTCAAACATGTGAATGACTCGCTGGGCCACAGCGTCGGTGACGCACTGCTCGTAGAGATTGCGCGGCGACTGCGCGCCGTTGTGCGCGACAAGGACACCGTCTCACGACTGGGCGGCGACGAATTCATTTTGCTTTTGCCAGGAGCAAATGCACATGGCGCTGCACGGGTGGCAGGCAAGCTGCAGGAGGCGTCACGCCAGCACTATCAGATCGATCACCATGAGCTGACCATGGCGCCATCCATGGGGGTGGCACTGTTTCCACAGGATGGCACGGACTTTGAAACGCTGACCCAGTCTGCCGACGTCGCGATGTACCGCGCAAAACTTGATGGCCGCAACACCTTTCGGTTTTTCACGCCCCAAATGCAAGCCGAATCGGTGCGTGCGTTGCAACTGGAGAATGCACTGCGTCGCGCGCTGGAGCGCAATCAGTTCCACCTGCTCTACCAACCCCAGGTGCACCTTGCCACCAACACGGTGCAAAGTGCTGAAGTGCTGCTGCGATGGCAGCACCCGCAGTTGGGAGCCATCTCTCCGGCGGAATTCATTCCCATTGCCGAAGACAGCGGGCAGATTCTGCAGATTGGAGAATGGGTTCTGCGCACGGCACTGACACAACTGAAGGCCTGGCGAGATGGGGAATTCAAAGGGCTCACCATGGCGGTGAACCTCTCGGCCATTCAGTTTCGCCAGCCCCGATTGCCGGAGCTGGTCAGCCAAATACTGGCAGCGCTTGATCTACCGCCCGTTTCGCTGGAACTTGAACTGACTGAGGGTGTTGCCGTTGACGACCCACATACGGCCGTGGCCACCATGGACCAACTGCACGCGCGGGGTGTTCGCATGGCGATAGACGACTTTGGTACCGGCTATTCCTCGCTGAGTCAGCTCAAGCGGTTTCAGATCTTCAAGCTCAAGATTGACCAATCGTTCGTGCGTGATTTGGGCAAGGACAGCAATGACCGCGCCATCGTGAGCGCCATCATTCGCATGGCGCAGACGCTGGGCATTCGCACCACCGCGGAGGGCGTGGAAACACCATCCCAACTCGCGTTCCTGCGCGAGCAGGGGTGTGATGAAGCGCAGGGCTATCACTTCAGCAAGCCGTTGCCAGCGACCGAGTTTGAAACATTCTTGCGCCAGCACCTCGGTTGACCGCAATGCCTCAGCAGGCAGGCGAACTGGCAGCACGGTGACTGACCGAGAGCCGGGCGCCCAGCCGGCGCCGAGCCACTGGCGCCGATATGAGCGCGCAGCCCAAGGCATCCATGCTCAGAGCCCTGTGTAGCCAGCCCTCGGAATCAAGAAATCATCCGGCGCGCGCCGCGTCAGCCAGCCGTTGGGCACACGAACTGGCCAGTTGTGCATCGCGCGCTTCCACCATCACACGCAGCAAAGGCTCGGTACCGCTGGCCCGAATCAGCACCCGCCCAGAAGCCCCCAACTGTTGTTCGACGGCCTGTGTCGTCTGCGCAAGCAGTGTGTTCGACTTCCAGTCCTGGCCCGGCGCCAATCGAACATTGAGCAGCACCTGTGGATACAAGGTGATATCGGCCAGCAACTGAGACAGCGTGCTGTCGCTGCGCACGCAGGCTTGCAACACCTGAAGGGCGCTCACCAGCCCATCCCCCGTCGTGTGGCGGTCGAGTGCCAGCAAATGCCCCGAGCCCTCACCACCGAGCACCCAGTGGTGACGTTCCAGCTCTTCAAGCACATAGCGATCACCAACCTTGGCGCGTACAAATTTCACACCACGCGCCTGCAACGCCACTTCCACCGCCATGTTCGTCATCAGTGTGCCAACAACACCCGGCACATGTTCATCCCGACTCATCCGGTCTGACGCCATGAGGTACAAAAGCTCGTCACCGTTGTACAGCCGCCCCGTGGCATCCACAATCTGCAAGCGGTCGGCATCGCCATCGAGGGCAATGCCGTAGTCCGCGTGATTGGCACGCACAGTGCGCACAAGGGCATCGGGGTGCGTCGCACCCACTTCATGGTTGATGTTGAGTCCATCCGGGGCGCAGCCAATCGACAGCACCTCGGCACCCAGCTCATGAAAAACTTTGGGCGCCACCTGATACGCGGCACCGTGGGCTGCATCCACCACAATCTTCAGCCCTTTGAGGGTCAGGTCATGAGGAAAGGTGCTTTTGCAAAACTCAATGTATCGTCCAGCCGCATCCTCAAGCCGCCGCGCCTTGCCCAGGCTGGCAGAGTCCGCCCACACAGGCGCCTCACGCAACTCGGCTTCCACCGCCTGCTCCCACGCATCCGAAAGTTTCGTGCCCTGCGCGCTGAAAAACTTGATCCCGTTGTCAGGGTAAGGGTTGTGGCTCGCACTGATCACAACACCCAGGCTCGCGCGCTGGGCGCGGGTCAGATACGCGACACCAGGCGTGGGCAAAGGCCCCAGAAGCACTACGTCCACCCCCGCAGAGTTGAAACCGGACTCCAGTGCACTTTCGAGCATGTAGCCAGAAATACGCGTGTCCTTGCCAATCAGCACCGTGGGGCGCTCTTCAGTCTGACGGAGCACACGACCCACTGCATGGGCCAGCCGCAATACGAAATCTGGTGTGATCGGTGGTTGCCCCACCGTGCCACGGATACCGTCCGTTCCAAAGTATTGCCGTGTCATGTGATGAGATCTCCTCGAATGGACATTTTTTTGATGGTGGATTGTGACTGGCTGACGATCAAACCACTTCATGGGGTTCACCCACCGGCAGATCTTGATGTGTCAGCTACCGGCTTGCGCGGCGCTCCACACTGCCAATGCAGCCACCGTTTCGCGGACGTCGTGCACTCGAACCACTGACGCGCCCCGTTCTACGGCCAACATGGCGGCGGCCACACTGGGCACCATGCGGTGCTCCACGTCGAGGCCTGTCACGGCACCCAATGATGACTTGCGCGACCACCCCACCAGCAGTGGGTAGCCCCCAGCCAACAGCATCGATTGATTTGCGAGCAATGAAAAATTCTGCGGTACCGTTTTTCCAAAGCCAACTCCGGGGTCAAGAACAATACGATTCTTTTCGACCCCTAGCGCTTGTATAGAAAGCGCTGAATGCTCTAAAAATGAGAGCACCTGCGGCCCTATATCGCCATTCATGAGAGCTGTCTGCATGGTCAGCGGCTCACCATGCATGTGCATCAGGCACACGCCACAACGCGGGTGCCCTGCTACCACTGCGGCGGCCCCTGGTTGCCGCAATGCCCAGATGTCATTGACGATATCGGCGCCCAGATCCAATACCGCTTGCATGACTTCGGGTTTGTAAGTGTCCACCGAAATAGGGACGCCCAGTGAAACGGCATCGCGCACCAGTGGGACTACGCGGGCTAGCTCCTCATCAAGCGGCACCGGAGGGCTGCCAGGCCGCGTGGACTCGCCTCCGACATCCAGGATATGAGCCCCCTCTTTGAGGAGCTGCTCGCAGTGCCTCAAGGCCCCAGCCAGCGAACCATGACGCCCGCCGTCAGAAAAAGAATCTGGCGTGACGTTCACAATGCCCATAACGCGGGGCGACCCCAGGTCGATCGAGAAGCGGGACGTTTGCCAGATCATGAAGCTGTCGAGATGAAGAGATGGGGGACCACTGGCAGCACCATCGATAAAAAAGAAATGAAATTGGCAGGCGTGAAAAACGGGGCACAAGGCCCCGTTGTAACGGCTGGGTGATGGCTAGGTGGTGCGGAGGTTGCGTAATGGCCGATGAAGCATGTGCATCAATCGACCTGTTTACCCTCAAGCCACCGTGGGGGCCACATCCGTGGCCACAGCGGGGGTACCACCGCTGGAATTGTCGCCACCCGACGAGGGCGGCGTGCGAGGAACCCAGTCCTTCGGAGGGCGCGGCGCCTTGCCAGCCATGATGTCGTCAAGCTGCTCGGAATCAATGGTCTCCCATTCGAGCAAGGCCTTGGCCATCGCATGCATTTTGTCGCTGTTTTCTTCGATCAAACGGCGGGCGAGGTCATATTGCTCATCGATGATGCGCCGCACCTCTCCATCGACCTTCTCCATCGTCTGTTCGCTCATGTTCGTCGTTTTGGTGACAGAACGGCCCAGGAAAACCTCACCCTCGTTTTCCGCATACACCATGGGACCCAGCGCCGCAGTCATGCCATAGCGGGTAACCATGTCACGCGCTATGTGTGTGGCTCGTTCAAAGTCATTGCTAGCGCCTGTGGTCATCTGATTCATGAACACTTCTTCCGCAATGCGGCCGCCAAACAGCATGCTGATCTGGTTGAGCATGTACTCGCGATCGTAGCTGTATCGATCTTGCGCAGGCAGGCTCATCGTCACACCGAGAGCTCGGCCACGGGGAATGATGGTGACCTTGTGAACAGGGTCACACTTGGGCAGAAGCTTGCCAATCAGCGCATGGCCAGACTCGTGGTATGCCGTGTTGCGGCGTTCTTCTTCGGGCATGACCATGCTTTTGCGCTCTGGGCCCATGAGGATCTTGTCTTTGGCTTTTTCGAAGTCCTGCATATCGACCATGCGGGCGTTACGGCGCGCAGCCATCAGTGCGGCTTCATTGCAGAGATTGGCCAGGTCAGCACCCGACATACCAGGCGTGCCGCGTGCGATGATGGCCGGAGCCACATCCTGACCGACCGGAATCTTGCGCATGTGGACGTTGAGAATCTGCTCACGGCCGCGGATGTCGGGCAGCGTTACGTACACCTGGCGGTCGAAACGACCAGGGCGCAGCAAAGCCGCATCCAGAATGTCCGGGCGGTTGGTAGCTGCCACCACGATCACACCCAGGTTGGTTTCGAAGCCGTCCATCTCGACCAGCATCTGGTTCAAGGTTTGTTCGCGTTCGTCATTGCCACCGCCCAGGCCTGCACCACGCTGACGGCCCACAGCGTCGATTTCGTCAATGAAGATGATGCAAGGTGCATTCTTCTTGGCGTTCTCGAACATGTCGCGCACACGTGCCGCGCCCACGCCAACAAACATTTCTACAAAGTCAGAACCCGAGATGCTGAAAAACGGCACCTTGGCTTCGCCCGCAATGGATTTGGCCAGCAGGGTCTTGCCGGTACCTGGAGGGCCCACCAGCAGCAGGCCACGGGGGATACGGCCACCCAGCTTTTGGAATTTCTGTGGATCTTTCAAAAAATCCACCACTTCCTTGACTTCTTCCTTGGCTTCGTCGCAGCCGGCAACGTCGGCAAAAGTGACCTGGTTGGTGTTCTCATCGAGCATGCGAGCCTTGCTCTTGCCAAAGCTGAAGGCACCACCTTTGCCACCGCCTTGCATCTGGCGCATGAAATAAACCCACACCCCGATCAGCAAAAGCATGGGGCCCCAGCTGACCAGCAAGGTCATGAGCAGAGAACCTTCTTCACGGGGTTTGACGTCAAACTTCACATTGTGATTGAGAAGGTCACCCACAAGACCGCGATCCAGCACCGACGCGTTCGTGCGGATCTTGCGATCATCCGTGGTGGTGGCAACAATTTCACCGCCACTCAGTCCCTCTGGAATCGTGGCGCTTTTGATGCGGTTGTTGCGCACTTCATCAAGAAATTCGGAATATCCGACATGCCCAGCGCTGGCACCGCTACGGGTGTCGAACTGTTTGAACACAGTGAACAACACCATGGCGATGACAAGCCAAACGGCAATTTTTGAAAACCACTGATTGTTCAAGCGGAGCTCCAGTTGCGGAAAACAGAAAACGGACACACTGCCGTCATGGCACCCATATGCGCTCTATTTTAGGTCTTTCAAGCCACGGGGCCACGCTTATTCCCCCATACGCCCCTTGAATCAGCACGGACTTCAGGGCAACAAATCACAGATTTGGCCCTCGAATTGCGCTGGATCAAGCAGTCTTTTTTAGCCCCATGCCCACTAGAAACGTTTCCGACGACTTGTCACGAGAAGCCTTGGGCTTGATGGGCTTGACGATCTTGAATGTCTGCTTGAAAAGCGTCACCAAATCACTGTAGCCACTGCCATGAAACAACTTGACGACCAGTGCCCCGTCCGGTTTAAGGTGCGTGGCCGCAAAATCCACCGCCAATTCCACAAGATGCGCAATACGAGCCGTATCCGCAGACTCGATGCCCGACAAATTGGGCGCCATGTCGGACACCACCACATCCACCACACGCCCAGCAAGGGCCTGCTTCAGACGATCCAGCACATCGGCCTCTCTAAAATCGCCGTTCAAATACATCACACCTTCGATGGGTTCCATGGGCAGAACATCCAATGCGATGATGGTTCCATTGAGCTGTCCTGCAGCCGCCCCAGTCGGTGACATGCGTCGCCGCAGATACTGGCTCCATGCTCCCGGTGTGGACCCAAGATCCACTACGGTATAGCCCGGCTTGATCAACCCCAGTTGCTCGTCAATCTCCTTGAGTTTGTAAGCTGCACGGGCGCGATAACCCTCCTTGTGGGCTAATTTGACGTAGGTGTCATTGACGTGGTCGTTCAACCACGCTTTATTGACCTTCTTGCTTTGCGTTTTGACTTTCATTACTTTTTTCTTCCTGCCTCGATAATACGGCCCATGCCCCAAATTCAACTGACTCCCGCAGAGCGCCGGGAACAACGCGCCAATGCCCATCACCTGGACCCTGTGGTTCTGATCGGTGGCGACGGTCTCACTCCTGCCGTCCAAAAGGAAATTGACGCCGCGCTGAACGCCCACGGGCTGATCAAAGTACGCGTCTTCAATGACGACCGTGCTGCGCGCGAGCTGATGTACCAGCAAATCACGGCAGAGCTCAACGCAGCCCCCATCCAACACATTGGCAAGCTGCTGGTGCTGTGGCGCCCTCAACCCCTCAAAGAGCGCACTATCGACGAAGACCGCATGCCAGGCCCTCGCGATGTCAAGGTGCTCAAGTACAGCAAACGTGGCGGCCAGCGCCCTGAAATCAAGCAACTGCGCGTGCTCGGCAACCAGCGCCTCACGTCAGGCGGGCAGATCAAGCGCGCCAAACCCAAACAAAAATCCATCAAGAAGCGCCAGGCAGACTGATGGGCTCCACGGCAGAAAAATCTTCTCCTGCTGTGGCGAGCACCCGGCACATCCTCTGCATGAAATGGGGCTCGAAATACGGCCCCGAGTATGTCAATCGTCTCTACGCGATGGTGCGTCGCCATTTGAGTGGCGACTTCAACTTTGTCTGCCTGACCGATGACCGCTCGGGCATCCGCAGTGAGGTGCAGTGCTTTCCAATCCCGGCACTGGACCTGCCTGCGAATATTCCGGAAAGAGGCTGGACCAAACTGGCCACTTTCAGCGCGGATCTGTATGGCCTGCGTGGCACGGCCCTGTTTCTTGATGTGGATGTGGTGGTTACCGGCCCGCTGGATGACTTTTTCACACAGCCGGGCGACTTCCTGATCATCCACGACTACAAACGACCTTGGCGCATCACGGGCAATTCATCGGTGTATCGCTTCGAACTCGGTGCACATCCCGATGTGCTGGACTACTTTCGCAATCACTTTGACGAGATTCGCAGCCGCTTTCGCAACGAACAGGCCTACCTCTCTGACTTTCTGCACCAACAAGGCAAGCTGGCGTACTGGCCTGCGCCATGGTGCCCCAGTTTCAAGTACCACGGCATTCCTTCCTGGCCCACCAATTATTGGCGAGCGCCCTTTGTGCCGGCGGGTGCACGGATCGTGATTTTCCACGGGGAATGCAACCCACCCGACGCACTGGCCGGCCGGCGCAACCGACGTTTTCGCTATATCCGTCCCGCTCAATGGGTGGCGGAACATTGGCACGAATAACGCGCACCCAAACCCAAGCCTAGGTTGATGAGCCTCTGGATAGGGGCGATAGGGGCACTGGCATGGTCAGCCCCAACCTACCCACCCTATGCAAGGCGGCCACGCCGGGTGCATACAGGCTCAGGGTTAGTCACTCCGTGAAAGCTCCTGCAGCGGCACATTGGCGGAGCCCTGTGCCAAGGTGTGCCACAACACCCACAGCGCGCAGCACCACTGCAATGCATACATGGCCGTGCCCACGCCGTGCCATAAACGCAGGTCCTGGCGGGCCACGATGCGGGGGGCCACGCCAAACTGATTCAACAATGCCAGCAGCATGCCACCCACTATAAAAAGCATAGCTGCTTGCGCCCATTGGTATTGCACTACAGCGCCTTTTGGCCTTGAAACCAGTAGCAGTACAACACAACACACTACGGCAACCCAAGTCTGCGCCGCAAACAGTTTTGCGGCCATCGCACCAGCCATGGCTGGCGACGGCAGGTTGGCAAAAAGCATGGGGACAGCAAGAAAGCCTATGGTGGTCAGGCTCCCCCACCACAAGGCAGCAACCAGGGCAGGAAAACGAGCACGCATGCCTTGTGGGGTGTTTACTGGTAGCTGACGGCTACCACGTCGTATCGACGGATGCCACCGGGCGCCTGCACCTCGGCGGTGTCACCCTCTTCTTTGCCAATCAGCGCACGCGCGATGGGGCTGGAGATATTGATCAGCCCCTGTTTCAGATCAGCTTCGTCTTCGCCCACGATTTGGTACCGAACCACATCGCCGGACTCTTCGTCTTCGAGTTCGACCGTCGCGCCAAAAACGACCTTACCGCCACCATCCACGCCACTGGGGTCGATGACCTGCGCCACCGACAATTTGCCCTCGATCTCCTGAATACGGCCTTCAATAAAGCCCTGGCGATCTTTGGCTGCCTCGTAATCGGCGTTCTCGCTCAGGTCACCCTGCGCCCGCGCCTCGGCAATGGCAGTGATCACGGAGGGACGCTCCACGGTCTTGAGTCGATGAAGCTCTTCCTTGAGCTTTTCGGCGCCGCGCTTGGTAATCGGAATGGTGGCCATGTTGTTGAGTCTCCACAAGTCAAAACGGTGAAAGTGCAAAGCACTTCCACCGGTCGTTTGCCACATCACACGCCGGCTGGGGCTGCGTGCGTGGCCAGTCTATAAAAGGAAACCGCCGCACGTTGCCGCGCGGCGGTGTCTGTTCAGGAGCTGATTATGCCGGTTTTACCGGCGCTCAGGCCACCAGTTGGGCGTGAAGTTCCTGCACCGAATACACATCCAGTTTATCGATGTACTTCATGCCTTCAACAGCCGCTTCCGCACCAAAAATGGTGGTGAAAGTGGTGACACGGGCAAGCAATGACGATGTGCGAATCGCCCGCGAATCGGCAATCGCATTGCGGCGCTCTTCCACCGTATTGATCACCATCACGATCTCGTTGTTCTTGATCATGTCGACGATGTGCGGACGGCCTTCGGTCACCTTGTTCACCACCGCAACTGGCACACCCGCATCGGCAATAGCAGCCGCCGTGCCCTTGGTCGCCACCAGGTCAAAACCCAACGCCACCAGCTGACGAGCGATATCCACCGCGCGGGGCTTGTCGCTGTTTTTCACGGTGAGGAACACACGGCCGGATGTAGGCAGCTTGGTGCCCGCGCCCAATTGGCTCTTCACGAACGCTTCGCCGAAAGTCTTGCCCACGCCCATCACTTCGCCGGTGGATTTCATCTCAGGACCAAGAATCGTGTCCACGCCCGGGAACTTGACGAACGGGAATACGGCTTCCTTCACGCTGAAGTACGGGGGCGTCACCTCCTTGGTGATGCCTTGCGAGGCCAGGGTCTGGCCAGCCATGCAGCGCGCTGCCACCTTGGCCAGCTGGATGCCGGTGGCCTTGCTCACGAACGGCACCGTGCGCGAGGCGCGTGGGTTTACTTCAAGTACGTAGATCACGTCCTTGCCGTCGACTTCCTGGATGGCGAACTGCACATTCATCAGGCCGACCACGCTCAAGCCATTGGCCATGGCTGCGGTCTGGCGTTTGATCTCGTCAATGGTGGGCTGCGATAGGTAGTACGGGGGCAATGAGCAGGCCGAGTCGCCGCTGTGCACGCCAGCCTGCTCGATGTGCTCCATCACGCCACCAATGAAAGTGACGCCTGAAGAATCACGCACGCAGTCCACGTCGCACTCGATCGCATTGGAGAGGAAACGGTCCAGCAGCACGGGCGAATCGTTGCTCACCTTGACGGCTTCGCGCATGTAGCGCTCCAGGTCGCGCTGCTCGTGCACGATTTCCATTGCACGGCCGCCCAGCACGTAGCTGGGGCGCACCACCAGGGGGTAGCCCAGAGCGGCGGCCTTTTCCAGGGCCTCGGGCTCAGTGCGGGCCGTGGCGTTGGGTGGCTGGCGCAGGCCCAACTCACCCAGCAGCTTCTGGAAGCGCTCGCGGTCTTCGGCCGCATCGATCATGTCGGGGCTGGTGCCGATGATGGGCACGCCTTCGGCCTCGAGGCCCAGGGCGAGCTTCAGGGGTGTCTGGCCGCCGTACTGCACGATCACGCCGACCGGTTTTTCCTTGTCTACGATCTCCAGCACGTCTTCGAGCGTGACGGGTTCGAAGTACAGGCGGTCGGAGGTGTCGTAGTCGGTGGAAACCGTCTCGGGGTTGCAGTTGACCATGATGGTCTCGTAGCCGTCCTCGCGCATGGCGAGGGCCGCATGCACACAGCAGTAGTCAAACTCGATGCCCTGCCCGATGCGGTTAGGGCCACCGCCCAGCACCATGATCTTCTTGTTGCTGGTGGGCTCCGACTCGCATTCCGCGACGCCGCCGTGCGTGGCAGCCTCGTACGTGGAGTACAGATAGGCCGTGTTGGTGGCGAACTCGGCAGCGCAGGTGTCCACGCGCTTGTACACCGGGCGCACGTTCAGCGCGCGGCGTGCGTCGCGCACCGCCTTTTCGGAGGTCTTGAGCAGCTTGGCCAGACGGCGGTCGGAGAAACCTTTTTGCTTGAGCGTGAGCAGCGTGCCCGCGTCGAGCGCCGCGAGGGCACCCTCGCCCTTTTCGGCCACCAGCTTGTCGATGTCGAGCTCGATCTTCACGATCTGCTCGATCTGCACCAGGAACCACTTGTCGATCTTGGTGAGGTCGAAGACTTCGTCGACCGACAGGCCCATGGCGAAGGCATCACCCACGTACCAGATGCGCTCGGGGCCGGGCTCGCCCAGTTCCTTTTCGAGCACTTCGCGGTCCTGGGTCTTTTCGTTCATACCATCCACGCCCACTTCCAGGCCGCGCAGGGCTTTCTGGAAGGACTCCTGAAAGGTGCGACCCATGGCCATGACCTCACCCACCGACTTCATCTGCGTGGTCAGGCGGCTATCGGCCGTGGGGAATTTTTCGAACGCAAAGCGCGGGATCTTGGTGACCACGTAGTCGATGGACGGCTCAAACGAGGCGGGCGTGACGCCGCCCGTGATCTCGTTGCGCAGCTCGTCGAGCGTGTAGCCCACGGCCAGCTTGGCGGCGACCTTGGCGATGGGGAAACCCGTGGCCTTGGAGGCCAGCGCCGAGGAGCGCGACACACGCGGATTCATCTCGATCACGACCATGCGGCCGTCCTGGGGATTGATCGAAAACTGTACGTTGGAGCCGCCCGTGTCCACACCGATCTCGCGCAGCACCGCCAGCGAGGCGTTGCGCATGATCTGGTATTCCTTGTCGGTCAGCGTCTGCGCGGGGGCCACGGTGATCGAGTCACCGGTGTGCACGCCCATCGGGTCCAGGTTCTCGATGGAGCAGATGATGATGCAGTTGTCCGCCTTGTCGCGGACCACTTCCATCTCGTACTCTTTCCAGCCGAGCAGCGACTCTTCGATCAGCAGCTCGTTGGTGGGTGAGGCTTCCAGGCCGCGCTTGCAGATGGTTTCGAACTCTTCAGGGTTGTAAGCGATACCGCCACCCGTGCCGCCCAGCGTGAAGCTGGGGCGGATCACCGTAGGGAAGCCCACGCTCTTTTGCACAGCCCAGGCTTCGTCCATGCTGTGGGCGATCCCTGAGCGCGCGGAACCCAGACCGATCTTGGTCATGGCGTCCTTGAACTTCAGGCGGTCTTCTGCCTTGTCGATGGCCTCTGGTGTGGCGCCGATGAGCTCAACCTTGTACTTGTCCAGCACGCCGTTGTGCCAGAGGTCCAGCGCGCAATTGAGCGCGGTCTGGCCACCCATGGTGGGCAGGATCGCGTCGGGGCGCTCCTTGGCGATGATCTTCTCGACCGTCTGCCAGGTGATGGGCTCGATGTAGGTAACGTCGGCCGTGGCCGGGTCGGTCATGATCGTGGCAGGGTTGCTGTTGATCAGGATGACCTTGTAGCCCTCTTCGCGCAGGGCCTTGCAGGCCTGCACGCCGGAATAGTCGAACTCGCAGGCCTGGCCGATGATGATCGGGCCGGCGCCGATGATGAGGATCGATTTGAGGTCGGTGCGCTTTGGCATTACTTCTTCTCCATCAGCGCGGTGAAGCGGTCAAACAGGTAGGCGATGTCGTGTGGTCCGGGCGATGCTTCAGGGTGCCCCTGGAAGCAGAACGCAGGCTTGTCGGTGCGTTCCAGCCCTTGCAGCGTGCCGTCAAACAGGCTGATATGCGTGGGGCGCAGCGTGGCGGGCAGCGATGCCATCTCTACGGCGAAACCGTGGTTCTGGCTGGTGATGCTGACACGGCCGTTGTCCAGGTCCTTGACCGGATGGTTGGCGCCGTGGTGGCTGTTGTCCATCTTGAAGGTCTTGGCGCCGGATGCCAGAGCCATGATCTGATGGCCCAGACAAATACCGAAGGTCGGCACACCGGCTTCAATGATCTGTTGCACCGCCGTGACGGCGTAGTCGCAAGGTTCCGGGTCGCCCGGACCGTTGGACAGGAACACGCCGTCGGGCTTCATGGCAAGCACTTCCGATGCAGGAGTCTGGGCGGGCACCACCGTAAGCTTGCAACCGCGTTCTGCAAGCATGCGAAGGATGTTCAACTTCACGCCGAAGTCATAAGCCACCACGTGAAAACGCGGCGCCTGCTGGGTGCCATACCCCGAGCCCAATTTCCACTCGGTCTGCGTCCACTCGTAGCGCGATGCCGTGCTCACCACTTTGGCCAGATCAAGGCCGGCCATGTTGGGCGCCGCCTTGGCCTTGGCGATGGCCTCATCGATGAGCGTCTGCGTGACCGCCTGCCCTTCGGCCAGGCCCACAATGGCACCATTCTGGGCACCCTTGGTGCGCAGCAGGCGAGTCAGCTTGCGGGTGTCAATATTGGCGATGGCCACGGTTTTCTCGCGAATCAGATACCGCGAGAGCGTTTCCGTCATGCGGAAGTTGCTGGCCACAAGGGGCAGGTCTTTGATGATCAGGCCTGCAGCATGGACTTTGCCGGCTTCGATGTCTTCCGCATTGACGCCATAGTTGCCGATGTGCGGATACGTCAACGTGACGATCTGCTGGCAATAGCTGGGGTCGGTGAGGATTTCCTGGTAGCCAGTGATAGCGGTGTTGAACACCACTTCGCCGACCGTGGTGCCGGTGGCACCAATCGAATTGCCGATAAAGACCGTGCCGTCTGCGAGCGCCAGGATGGCGGGCGGGAATGTTCCCTGTAGAGACAAAAGCACTGGGTTCTCCGGATGGTTACGGTCGCCCGGCGCCTGCAGTCCACTCGCAAGCGAGTGCCAGTGGCTGCTCTCAGATAGATTGTTGCTTTGGGTGCGGTCGGGCGACGCTGTTGCGAGAAAAGCCCCCGATTATACCCATCCCCACCTCGGCCCTATGCGGCATGCATCGCATACCCCTGCAGCGAAAGCAAGTGATTTTCAAGCCGAAACCCTGAGATGGAAGAGGAAGTGTGCGGTTTACGTTCTGAAGCGCAGCGCCCCTTGCACGGCCCCATGCACGGCCCTTCCCACCCATCCCCCTCACGGACCCGCCCCCGCCCTAGCGCCCGGCCCCGCTCGCATGCAGGCAGATTGCGGCCGCCGCTGCCACGTTCAGTGACTCTTCGCCGCCTGGCTGCGCAATGCGGATGCGCAAGCTGGCCCGCGCCTCCAGGACGGGCGACACGCCCTGCCCTTCGTGCCCCAAAACCCAGGCACAAGGCCATGGCAGCGCAGCGCGATGCAAATAATCCCCCTCGTGCGAACTGGTGACAAGCATGGGCAGCCCAAGCCCATCCAGATCACTGTGCTCCATGCCCTCGATCAGCTCCAGCGCAAAATGCGCGCCCATTCCGGCCCGCAAAACCTTGGGCGACCACAGCGCCGCACTCCCCTTGATGGCCACCACCTGCCGGAATCCGAATGCCGAAGCGCTGCGCAGGATGGAGCCCACGTTGCCGGCATCCTGCACACGGTCGAGCACCACCGTTGGCGCGTCTGGCCGGAGGGCAGCAGGTGCGGGAAGGTCCATGACAAAGCCCATGCGCGCGGGGGACTCCAGGCCGCTGATATCCGCAAACAATGCATCAGCGAGAACTACTGTTTTGATAGCAGCTTGCGCATATTCCACCTGCGCTAGCGGCCAAAAAGACTCTGAAAACACCGCCACCGATGCCCGCAGACCACGCGCCAGCGCCGCACGGCACAGGTGATCTCCCTCCAGCCATACGCGGCCTTGCTTGCGGTAGGCGGTCGAGTCTTGCGCCAGCCGGCGCAGGTCTTTGACAAACGGGTTGTCGCGGGAATGAATGGCAATAACGGGCGCTGAAGTCATCGGTCGTTTCGTGAAGGCCCACTCAGCGGACGAGCAGGTTTTGGGCCACCGGTGCAAAGGAACGCCGATGGTGAATACAAGCGCCATGCTCGCGCAGGGCTTGCATGTGCACGGCCGTGCCATAGCCCTTGTGCCCTGCAAAACCGTACTGCGGAAACTCCTCATGCACCTGAACACACCAGCGATCCCGGTGCACCTTGGCCAGGATGGATGCCGCCGAGATGGCGGGTACCAGCGCATCGCCTTTGACGATGGCTTCGGCCTGAACATCCAGCAGCGGCAGTCGGTTTCCATCGACCAGCACCATCGCGGGCTTGAGCCGCAGCCCCATGACCGCACGACGCATCGCCAGCATCGTAGCCTGCAGGATGTTGAGCCGATCGATCTCCTCCACGCTGGCCTCGGCAATGGAGCAGCACAGCGCCCTGGCACGGATTTCGTCGTAGAGCCGCTCGCGCCGGGCGGGAGAGAGTTTCTTGGAATCTGCAAGGCCCGCGATAGGGTGAATATCGTCCAGAATGACGGCAGCCGCCACCACGGGCCCGGCCAGTGGCCCGCGGCCCGCTTCGTCCACACCTGCGACGAGCCCTGGCGGATGCCAGGGCAGGCAAGATTGCTCAGGCACCAGTGGCAAGGATTTTCTGGATCGCATCGGCAGCCAGTTGAGGGGTATTGCGCTGCAAGCTGTGGTGCAGCGCGGTAAAGCGCTGCACCAGCGCGGTCATTTTCGGGGCGTTGCTCCGCCGTGCATCCAGCCAATCGAGCGTCGCTGCACATAGCGCCTGAGGGGTCGCGGCATCCTGTATCAGTTCGGGCACCACAAACTCTCCACAGAGGATGTTGGGCAAACCCACCCAAGGCTGCAACTGCTTGCGGCGCATGAGCCACCAGCTCAGCGATTGCATCCGATAGCCAATCACCATGGGGCACTTGAAAAGTGCCGCCTCCAGCGTGGCCGTGCCACTGGCGATGAGCGTGGTATCGCAGGCGGCAAGCACCGCATGCGACTGCCCTTCAACAATCTGCACAGCACCTGCCAAACCACAGGCGTGGGCGGTTTGTTCAATCCGAGCCCGCAAGGCCGGCACTGCAGGCACTACCAATTTAATAGCTGGTCGCGCTTGTCGGATAAGCGCTGCAGCCTCAAAAAATGGTTGGGTAATGTACTGGATTTCAGAGGACCGGCTGCCTGGCAGGATCGCCAGCACCTCATCCGAATCCTGCAGACCCAACTGCGCACGGGCGGCAGCACGATCGGGCACCATGGGAATCACCCCGGCCAGCGGGTGCCCCACATACGTGGCCGCAATGCCATGCTGCGCGAGAAGCTCGGGCTCAAAAGGAAAGATGCACAACACGTGATCGGCGCTGCGCCGGATCTTCTCGACGCGGTCGGCACGCCAGGCCCAGATGGACGGACACACAAAATGCACGGTCTTGATGCCTGCAGCCCGCAAATCCGCTTCCAGGCCCAAATTGAAGTCAGGGGCGTCTACCCCAATAAAAACGTCCGGGCGGTCGCGCAGCAAGCGGGTGCGCAATTGTTTGCGAATCGAGAGCAGCTCACGCAACCTGCGCAGCACCTCCATGCTGTAGCCATGCACGGCCAGCTTCTCGCTCGGCCACCATGCTGCGAACCCCCGGCGCTCCATTTGCGGGCCACCGATGCCACTGGACTGCAAACCCGGCCAATGGGCCAACATGCCGTCAATGAGCAAACCGGCCAGCAAATCACCCGATGTCTCGCCCGCCACCATGGCAACACGGGGAACAGCATTCATCATCTCCGCCCCATCACTGGCGCATCAACGCGCCACGCCACGCGTGGAGCCATCCAGGAAGGCAAGCATCAGCGCGATGTCGGCTGCAGCCTCTGGATGAATGAAGGGCAACTCCGCTATGGCCGCACGCGCCGCATCCAGCGTGAGGCCCTGGCGGTACAGCAGGCGGTGCATCTGCTTGATGGCGGCCACGCGCGCGGACGAAAAACCACGGCGGCGCAGACCTTCGAGATTCAGCCCCCGCACGGCCAGCGGGTTGCCATCCACCATCATGTACGGAGGAACATCCTGCGAGATGTGGCTGGCAAAACCCGCCATGACATGGGCACCCACCTTGACGAATTGGTGGATGCCGGTCAATCCACCAATGATGGCCTGATCGGCCACATGCACATGGCCTGCGAGGGTGGCGTTGTTGGCCAAAATGGTCTGGTTGCCCACCACACAATCGTGTGCGATGTGGGCATACGCCATGATCCAGTTGTCATCCCCGATAGTGGTCACCCCGAGGTCCTGGGTCGTGCCCAGGTTGAACGTACAAAACTCACGGATGGTATTGCGGTTGCCAATGACCAGTCGCGTGGGTTCACCGGCGTATTTTTTATCCTGGGGTGCCGCACCGAGCGAGGCAAACTGAAAAATGCGGTTGTCTGCCCCAATCGTGGTACGCCCCTCGATGACGCAATGCGCGCCCACGGTGGTGCCTGGGCCGATCACCACATGCTCGCCGATGACGGCATAAGGCCCCACGGTGACCGTAGGGTCCAGACTGGCGCCATCCGCAACAATGGCAGTGGGATGAATAGTGCTCACGTCCAACAGGGCTCCGTCAGATCCGTTCAGCCCACGCTGCGCATGGTGCACATGAGTTCGGCTTCACACGCCACTTCGTCGCCCACACTGGCAATGCCCTTGAACTTCCAGATGCCGCGGCGCACGCGGTCGATCGTGATGGACAGGATCAGCTGATCACCCGGCTCCACAGGGCGCTTGAACCGCGCACCATCGATCCCGACAAAATAGTAGATATTGTTTTCATCGGGCACCTTGCCCATGGCATCGAACGCCAGCAAACCCGCCGCCTGGGCCAGTGCCTCCAGGATCAGCACGCCAGGCATGACGGGACGCCCCGGAAAGTGGCCCATAAAATAGGGCTCATTGAACGTGACGTTCTTGATGGCCTTGATGCGGGTGTTGCTCTCAAGCTCGATCACCTTGTCCACCAGCAAAAATGGGTAGCGGTGTGGCAGTTGCTTGAGAATTGCGTGGATATCCATCATCGAGTTGTTCTTCCGTTCAGGCTGCTTTAAGAGCCTGCTCCAGCGCCTTGATGCGCTCTCGCAGACTGTGCAGTTGTTTGAGTGTCGCAGCGTTTTTTTCCCAGCGCGCATTGTCGTCGATGGGAAACACACCGGTGTATTGCCCCGGCCGGGTCAGCGACCGGGTCACCACCGTGGCTGCAG
The DNA here is from genome assembly GCF_020510705.1 of Acidovorax radicis. NCBI lineage: Bacteria > Pseudomonadati > Pseudomonadota > Betaproteobacteria > Burkholderiales > Comamonadaceae > Acidovorax > Acidovorax radicis. Next base: position 1,933,704 of record NZ_CP075184.1, on the reverse strand, counting down.
AAATGTGCACGTTGTCTGCCAATTCGAGGTGGCCCAGCACGATGGCACCGCCACCGACGGTGCAGTGCGCACCGATGGTGGCGCTTCCCGCCACCCCCACACACCCGGCCATGGCTGAATGTTTGCCAATCCGGACGTTGTGACCAATCTGAATCAGGTTGTCGAGTTTGACGCCATCCTCAATGACGGTATCCAGCAAAGCACCGCGGTCAATGCAGGTGTTGGCACCAATTTCGACGTCGTCTCCGATGCATACCGCACCCAGCTGTTCGATCTTGACCCACTGGCCATGGTCTGGGGCAAAACCAAACCCGTCGGCGCCGATCACCACACCAGGATGCACGATGCAGCGCGCACCGATACGGCAGCCTTCACCCAGCGTCACACGGGACTTGAGCACGGTTCCGGCGCCCACATAGGCACCACGCTCCACCACACACAAGGGCCCAATCGTGGCCGTGGGGTGAACGTCAGCCGTCGGGTCAACCACCGCACTGGCGTGTATGCCGCCTTGCCGGGTGGGTGCCGTGTGTTCGCGCCACCATTGGGTGGCGCGAGCGAAATAAACGTAGGGGTTGTCCGCCACGATGCAGGCGCCACGCGCCAACGCAGCGTCGCGCATCGCAGGCGCCACAATGACACAGGCCGCCCGGGAGGCGGCCAGTTGCTGCTGGTAGCGGGGATTGCTCAGAAAACTGAGGTCTCCTGGGCCTGCGACATCGAGTGGCGCGATGCGTGAAATGGGGGTGTGTTGCCCCCCCCCTTCCAGCGAACCACCGAGCGCATCAACAATGTGCCCGAGAAGCACCGTCACGCGTCACCTGCCTGCAGGGACTTACTTGGTGCCAGGGGCAGCATTCAGGGCCTTGAGCACCTTGTCGGTGATGTCATGCTTGGGGTTGATATAGACTGCCTCTTGCAGGATCACGTCGTATTTTTCAGCCTCGGCCACTTGCTTGACCACTTTGTTGGCACGCTCCAGCACCTGGGACAGCTCTTCGTTCTTGCGAGCGCTGAGGTCTTCCTGGAACTCACGGCGCTTGCGCTGAAAGTCACGGTCCTGATCGACCAACTGGCGCTGCTTGACGGCGCGCTGGCTCTCAGCCATGGTGGGCGCTTCCCGTTCGAACTTGTCGGTGGCGGTCTTCAGGGTGGTGCCCATATCGACCAGCTCTTTTTCACGGCGCGAGAATTCCTGCTCAAGCTTGGCTTGCGCAGCCTTGGCTGTGTTTGCCTCGCGGAAGATGCGGTCGGTATTGACAAAACCGGCTTTGAACTCTTGCGCTTGAGCTGGCGCAGCTACAGCAAGAGTGCCGAGCAAGAGGGCCAGAGAAAGATGGCGAGAAAAGGATTTCATTAGAAAGACGTTCCAATCTGGAATTGCAGTTTCTGGATTCTATCGCCGGCGAACTTGCGTACCGGCTGGGCAAACGCCAAACGCAGCGGGCCGAGCGGAGAAATCCAGCTCAGACCCAGACCGACTGAGGCGCGCATGTCGCTAAAAGTGACTTTCTCATTTTCCCCATAGACGTTCCCCACGTCGACGAAGGTAAAGATTCGAAGGGTACGGTCGTTGCCTGCACCGGGAAATGGAGCAATCAACTCTGCATTCAGCGTGACCTTCTTGGGGCCACCCAATGAAGCACCTGTTACATCACGCGGGCCCAGCGTCCCCTGGTCAAAGCCTCGCACCGAGCCCAAGCCACCAGAGTAAAAGTTCTTGAACACCGGGAACGGACGACCGTTCATGCCTTTACCAAGACCCGCCTCCCCATTGAAGGCCAGGGTGAAGCGCTTGTTGAGCGGCACATATTGCTGATACTGGTAATTGGCACGCACGTATCGCGCATCTCCGGCCACCGACCACTCTGAGTTGAGCCGCTGGTAACGACCCGAATTAGGGGCAAGGGCGCTGTCCCGATCATCGCGCGACCAACCCACCGTCAAGGGAATGGAGGTGCTGCTGTAGCCAAACTTATCGGCATAGAAGAGATAGGTGGCTGGTATGTTCGTGCCGGCTTTGATCGTGGTTTGCTCAAGCCCGCCGCCAAAAAAAACCGTGTCCGTCTCACTGAAAGGCACACCGAATCGCACCGACGTACCCTTGGTCACCAGTTGGTAATTGCCACCCTGGTCTTCATATGGTTTGTCCGTACGGTAATAGGCGTCAAAAGTGCGCGAGATGCCGTCGGGAGTGAAATACGGGTTGGTGGTGCTGAACACCAAGGTGCGGCGGTATTTGCTGGTGTTGACATCAATGCCGAGGTAATTGCCCGAGCCAAAAATGTTCTCTTGCTTGATGCCGAAAGAGATCGAAGCTTTTTCAGCGCTGGAGAAACCCACACCCATTTGCAGCGAACCGGTGGGTTTCTCGGCAACGTTGATCACCAGATCCACCTGGTCAGGGGACCCCGGCACTTCTTGTGTCTCAACGTTGACCTCGGTGAAAAAGCCCAAACGGTCCACGCGGTCACGGGACAAGCGAATCCGGTCCCCGTCATACCACGAGGCTTCGTATTGGCGGAATTCGCGCCGGATCACCTCATCGCGCGTGCGATTGTTGCCACTGACATTGATGCGTCGAACATACGCGCGGCGTGCAGGTTCGGCCTGCAACACAAAATTGACGCGGTTGTTTTCGCGATCGATTTCGGGCACAGCCTCCACCCGGGCGAAGGCAAAACCAAAACGTGAAAAATAATCGGAAAAGGCCTTGGTGGTTTCCGTGACCTGATCGGCGTTGTAGGGCTCCCCGGGACGAATGGTCACCAGCGACTTGAATTCGTCTTCGCGGTCCAGATAGTTGCCTTCGAGTTTGACCCCTGAGACCACATAACGCTCGCCTTCGGTCACGTTGATCGTGATCGAAATGTCTTGCTTGTCAGGAGATATCGCCACCTGGGTGGAGTCGACACGGAACTCCAGGTACCCGCGCTGGAGGTAGTACGAGCGGAGTGTTTCCAGATCAGCATTGAGCTTGGCCCGGGAATACCGGTCAGACTTGGTGTACCAGCTGAGCCAGCCGCCAGTGTCTTGATCGAACAGGCCCTTGAGTGTCGATTCGCTGAAAGCTTTGTTGCCAACCAAGCGCACTTCCTTGATGCGGGCAGGCTCTCCCTCCACCACGGTAAAGGTCACATTCACACGATTGCGCTCGATAGGCGTCACCGTCGTCACCACATCGGCGCCATATAGGCTCTTGTTGATGTATTGGCGCTTGAGTTCCTGCTCCGCACGGTCCGCAAGGGCCTTGTCAAACGGACGTCCCTCTGTGAGGCCCACATCGCGCATGGCTTTTTTCAGGACATCCTTGTCAAACTCTTTGGTTCCGGCAAAGTCGACATCGGCAATGGTGGGACGCTCTTCCACCACCACGACCAAGACATTGCCCGTGGCCTCCAGGCGGACATCCTTGAATAGCCCGAGGCCAAACAAGGCACGGATGGCTGCCGCACCCTTTTCATCGTTGTAGTCGTCACCCACGCGCAGGGGCATGGATGCAAACACGGTTCCAGCCTCCACACGCTGCAGACCTTCGACGCGGATGTCTTGCACCTTGAAAGGCTCCAGAGCCCATGCCGCATTGGCGGCAAAAATCATGGCTGCAACGGCCGATGCGGTACGCACGCCCAGGCGATTGATGTGTTTTTTCATGAGTGAAGCGGAAACCGCTGTTGCATGGCAAGCGGCATAAGGTTAGCCAAAGAGCCGGGTGATATCGTTGAACAGGGCAATTGACATCATGAGAAGCAAGACTGCAACACCTCCGCGCTGCAGACGCTCCATCCATGCGTCCGACACTCCCCTGCCCGTGACACCCTCCCAAAGATAATACATCAGGTGCCCCCCGTCCAAAACGGGGAGCGGAAGCAGGTTGAGAACCCCCAGACTTACGCTGATCAGCGCAAGAAATACCAGATACTGAGTGAGACCCATGCTGGCCGACCGACCCGCATAGTCTGCAATCGTCAACGGTCCACTCAGATTCTTGAGGGAGGCTTCGCCGATCACCATGCGGCCCATCATGCGCAGCGTGAGAACCGAAACATCCCACGTCTTGACGACGCCGCCCCACGCACCTTCCCACAGCCCGTAATCGACCGTCACAAACTCGGGGGCCGCCCCAACGTATGCACCAATGCGCCCCACCGTGGCGGCCGGTTCCACGACCGCGTCGGGCCGCACGTCCAGGGTCATGGACTGCCCCGCGCGCTCAATGCGCCATGGCTGCACCAATGGCTCGGTCCCGCGCACTGACTGCCGGATCAGTTCGCGCAGCTGTTGACCATCCACCACCTCAGTGGCACCTACCTGAAGAACCACATCGCCCTGCCGCAACCCTGCACGCTCGGCAGCACTCTGAGGCATCACCTCGCCCAACACGGGGCGTGTCCAGGGGCCCAGAATGCCGATCTTGCGGAAAAGCTGGGCATCGGCCTCGCGGCTGTTGATTTCGGCCATGTCGAGCAAGACCTCCCGGTGCCCCGCGCCGTTAGAAGAGCGCACATCCAGCCGGACCGTTACACCTTCCAAAGCACCACGCGTCAACAGCCAGCGCAAATCTTCAAATGACCGGACAGGCTCCAGCTCATCGGAGCCTAGGGCTGCCTGATCGACAACCTCTCCGCCCCGCAACCCGGCACCCTGGGCCACAGAGCCCGCCACAGGACTGGCTAAGACAGCACGCGGTTCCTGGACACCATTCCAGTTCACGATGGAATAAAGGACAACGGCGAGCAACAGGTTGGCAATGGGCCCGGCGGCAACAATCGCCGCGCGTGAAAGCAAGGGCTGGGTATTGAATGCCAGGTGGCGCTCTTCAGCGGGCACGGGCGCCTCGCGCTCATCCAGCATGCGCACATACCCGCCCAATGGGAAAGACCCCAATACAAATTCGGTTGGCGAACCCTTCGGTTGCCAGCGCAGCAAGGGCATTCCAAAACCCACAGAAAACCGCAACACCTTCACGCCGCAAGCCACTGCCACGCGGTAATGGCCGTACTCGTGCACCGCGATCAGAAGGCCAAGAGCCACAACAAATGCAACGAGGGTCAACAACATGGGCGGCAAAATCTGTGATGTCTCAAACACTCAGGCAGCCAGACGGTGGGCCACATGCTCGGCGGCACCGCGGGCCCGGTGGTCCAGATCCATCAGCGCCTGCAGCGAATCAGGGTTGGAGGGTGAGACCGCGTCCAAAGTTGCAAGGTTGACGGCATGGATGTGGTCAAACCGCAGTCGCCCAGACAAAAAGGCTCCGACCGCCACCTCATTGGCGGCATTCAGCACGGCGGTTGTGCCCTCCACGGCCTTTAGCGCCTGCCACGAAAGGTGCAAGCCAGGAAAGCGGATGGCATCGGCATCTTCAAATGCCAAGGCACTCAGTTTTGAAAAATCCAGCGTGCTGGCGCCACTGACAATACGTTCAGGCCAGGCCAGGCCACAGGCAATCGGCACGCGCATGTCAGGCGTGCCCAACTGGGCCAGGATCGAAGCGTCCTTGAACTGCACCATCGAATGGATGATTTGCTGCGGATGGATCACCACCTTGATCTGGTCCGGGTGCAGGTCGAACAACCAGCGCGCCTCGATCACCTCGAGCGCCTTGTTCATCATCGTGGCCGAATCCACCGAGATCTTGCGGCCCATTGAAAAGTTGGGGTGCGCACAGGCCTGGTCGGGCGTGATTTTGGCCAGAGTGGCAGGGTCGCGCTGACGAAATGGGCCACCCGACGCCGTCAGCAAGATGCTGTCAACACGCTGAGACCAAGTCGCAGGGTCTTCCGGCAGGCATTGGAAGATGGCGGAATGCTCGCTGTCGATCGGCAACAAGGTCGCTCCGCCCTGCCGCACGGCCTGCATGAACAAGCCGCCTCCTACCACCAGGGCCTCTTTATTGGCCAGCAGCAATCGCTTGCCTGCGCGTGCAGCCGCCAGACAAGGCGCCAGGCCCGCAGCCCCCACAATGGCCGCCATGACGGCATCGACGTCCGGATTCGATGCTATCATTTCAAGAGCATCTTGCGCTTGTATCACCTGCGTTAGAAGGCCATTTGCCTTCAATTTTTCAGCCAGCAGCGCGGCATGGGGGGCACTGGCCATCACAGCAAACCGCGGCTGAAAACGGGCGCATTGGGCGAGTATCAAATCCACCTGCGTGGCCGCACTCAGCGCAAAAACTTCAAAACGGTCAGGGTGGCGCGCCAGTACATCCAGCGTACTGGTGCCAATGGACCCGGTGGATCCCAGAACAGTGAGACGTTGTTTCATCATGGTGTTGTCAGGCTCGTGAGCATCATCGCCAGGGGCAGCGTGGGCAGCAGGGCATCCACCCGGTCGAGCACACCACCGTGCCCCGGCAGCAGGCCACTGCTGTCCTTGACACCCGCGCTGCGCTTGATGAGTGATTCCACCAGATCACCCGACACGCTCATGGCAACCATGAAGAGCGCTGCGAGCACCAAAAACCACCACCCCTGCTGCGCCATGCGCGTGTAAAAACTGGGCACCACGGCCTGCCAGTGTCCATCGGCAGCCACCCAGACAAACGCCATCACCACAACACCGGCAAGGCCGCCCCACACCCCTTCCCAGCTTTTGCCGGGACTGATAGCGGGTGCCAGCTTTCCCTTGGTGAACCGCAGGCCAAATGCCCGCCCCGAAAAATAAGCAAAGATATCGGCCACCCACACCAACACCAGCACCGACAACAAGAAATTGATGCCTACATTGCGTGCCTGCACCACCGCCAGCCACGCCAGCCACAGCGCAAGCACCCCGGCCACCAGCCGCAGCGCCGCAGGGATACGCGGCCAGCCCGGCACCCCGACCCTGAGAAGCCAGGCCGCCGCCAGCACCCACAACCCGCCGCCCACAACCCACAGGGCGGTCAATGACCGGTCGACCCATCCCAACGCCCACGAGGCGCAACACAGGGCGACACACCCGGCGCCAACAGCCACCGCTCCCGCCTGGCCCAAACCACTGAGACGCCCCCACTCCCACGCGCCCGCGGCCATGAGCACCAGCACAACAACAGTGAACGGGACGGGTGAGGAATAAAAAAGTGCCGGCAGCAAAATCGCCAGCAAGACAAGGGCAGTGATGACGCGCTGTTTGAGCATGAAGCCTTTTTCAGCCCGGCATCGGATCGGGATGCGCGGACAGGATTTGTTCGGATGTTTTACCAAAACGACGCTGGCGGCCACTGAACGCGGCAATCGCCTCGTCCAGAGCGGCTTCGTCGAAATCGGGCCACAACCGATCACTGAAGAACAGCTCGGAGTATGCCGCCTGCCACAGCAGGAAGTTGCTGATACGCATTTCACCCCCGGTGCGAATCACCAGATCGGGGTCCGGCACATGCGCCATGCCCATGGCGCCATGCAGGCTCACCTCGGTGATGGGCTCGCCCCGCGCCATCAGCGACGCCGCAGCTTGGGCGATGTCCCAGCGGCCACCATAGTTGAAACACACGTTGAGCACGAGGCGGGTGTTGTCGGCCGTGGCGGCTTCGGCTTGCGCCAGCCCGTCCCGCACCTTCTGAGACAAGGCCGAACGCTCGCCCACAAAATAAAGACGAACCCCGTCTTTCTTGAGCTGCGGCACCTCGCGCGATAGCGCCATGGCCAGCAACTCCATCAGACCCGAGACTTCATCGGCAGGACGGTTCCAGTTTTCGGAGGAGAACGCAAACACGGTCAACACCGCCACGCCACGCTGCACACAGGTGCGTGCGCAGCGGCGCAGTGAATCAACACCCTGTTTATGGCCAGCCAGACGCGGCAGAAACCGGCGCGTCGCCCAGCGGCCGTTGCCATCCATCACGATGGCGATGTGGTGTGGCACCACCTGCGGTAGAGACATGCTGAACGATCAGACCCGTCGTGAATCGGGGTTCAGACCGCCATGATTTCCTGCTCTTTGGCAGCCACCAGCGCATCGATCTCGCTGATGTGTTTGTCAGTGAATTTTTGAACGTCGGCCTCGGCACGCTTTTGATCGTCTTCCGATACCAGCTTGTCCTTGACGAGCTTCTTCACGGACTCATTCGCGTCACGACGCAGGTTGCGCACGGCGATCTTGGCACTCTCGCCCTCGTTGCGCGCCAGCTTGGTCATTTCCTTGCGGCGCTCTTCACTCATGGCCGGCATAGGCACCCGGATCAGGTCGCCCATCGACGCAGGATTGAGCCCCAGATCGCTTTCGCGAATGGCCTTTTCAATCTTGGCGCCCATGCCCTTTTCCCAGGGCTGAACGCTGATGGTGCGCGAATCAATCAGTGCCACATTGGCCACCTGGCTCAGCGGCACGAAGGAGCCGTAGTACTCCACCTGCACCGTGTCCAGCAACGCAGGGTTGGCGCGACCGGTACGGATCTTTTGCAAGTTACCCTTGAAAGCCGCGATGGACTGGTCCATCTTGGTTTCCGTATTTTTCTTGATGTCGGGAATCGTCATGTTTTTCTCCTCGGGGCCGGCCTGCACCCAGCGCAGACCTCGTCCATCGTCGTCGTCAAGCGTAAACCAGCGTGCCTTCATCTTCACCCATCACCACACGCTTCAATGCGCCGTGCTTGATGATGGAGAAAACACGCACGGGCAGCTTCTGATCGCGGCACAGTGCGAACGCGGTCGCATCCATGATGCCCAAATTGCGGGACATGGCCTCGTCGAAGCTCAGCTTCGTGTAGCGCGTGGCCGTGGGATCCTTCTGGGGGTCGGCAGTATAGACGCCATCCACCTTGGTGGCTTTGAGCACCAACTCAGCACCAATTTCCGCGCCGCGCAGCGCAGCTGCGGTGTCGGTGGTGAAAAATGGATTGCCCGTACCCGCCGCAAAAACGACGACCTTACCTTCTTCGAGGTACTGCAACGCCTTCGGGCGCACATAGGGCTCAACAACCTGCTCAATGGCAATGGCAGACATCACGCGAGCCACCAGACCCTGTTTGTCCATCGCATCGGCCAGCGCCAGCGCGTTCATCACGGTGGCCAGCATACCCATGTAGTCGGCGGTGGCACGGTCCATTCCGACCGAGCCGCCCGCGACGCCACGGAAAATATTGCCCCCTCCAATCACTACCGCCACCTGGACACCCAGGCGGGTCACTTCGGCAATTTCCTCCACCATACGAACGATGGTGGCACGGTTGATGCCGAAGGCGTCATCCCCCATCAGCGCCTCACCAGACAGCTTGAGCAGGATGCGCTTGTGAGCTGGTGCAGCGTGGGACATGGGGACTTTCTCCGGTGATAGGAACGGGGCTTGGGGAATAACGGAAACGATCAGGCCGCAGCCTTGGCAGCAGCTACTTGCGCAGCCACTTCGGCGGCGAAGTCGTCCACTTTCTTCTCGATGCCTTCACCCACGACGTACAGCGTGAAACCCTTCACGGTCGTGCCAGTGGCCTTGAGCATCTGCTCGACGGTCTGCTTGCCGTCCGCAGCCTTCACAAAGACCTGATTGAACAAGGAGACTTCCTTGAGGTACTTCTGCACGCCGCCTTCGATGCGCTTGGTAACGATTTCGTCGGATTGAACGGGCTTGCCTTCGGCCTCGGCCTTGGACTTGTCTTCCGCCGCCTTGGCAGCAGCCACCGAGCGCTCTTTTTCGATCAGGTCGGCAGGCACGTCAGCGCTGGTCAGGGCCACAGGCTTCATGGCAGCGATGTGCATGGCCACGTCCTTGGCAGCGACTTCATCGCCTTCAAACTCGACGATCACGCCGATGCGCGAGCCGTGCAGGTACGAGGCCAGCTTGCTGGACCCACCGAAGTGCTTGAAGCGGCGGAACGACATGTTCTCGCCGATCTTGCCGATCAGGCCCTTGCGCACATCTTCCAGCGTGGGGCCGAAGCTGTCTTGCTCGTAGGGCAGCGCGCCCAGGGCAGCCACGTCGGCAGGGTTGTGCTTGGCGACCAGTTCGGCAGCAGCCTTGGCCAGCGCCATGAAGCTGTCGTTCTTGGAAACGAAGTCGGTTTCGCTGTTCACTTCGACCAGGGCACCGGTGGTGCCGCTGATGTAGCTGGCGACCACGCCTTCAGCGGTGATGCGCGATGCAGCCTTGCCAGCCTTGGTGCCCAGCTTGACGCGCAGCAACTCTTCGGCCTTGACCATGTCGCCATCGGCTTCGGTCAGCGCCTTCTTGCATTCCATCATGGGCGCGTCAGTCTTGCCACGCAGTTCAGCGACCATGCTTGCGGTAATTGCAGCCATCTTTATTCCTTCAATATTCAGTTCAATCGATTCAGATTTGGGCTAAAAAAAAGGGGGCTCACCAGGGGCCCCGCTTTTATTCGCGACGAATCGCGCAGCCGGGCGATCAGGCAGCGGCTTCTTGCACTTCCACGAATTCGTCCGTACCTTCAGACGTCGCAGCCTTGACCACTTCATTGACGGCGCTGGCACGGCCTTCGATGATCGCGTCAGCGATGCCACGGGCGTACAGCGTCACAGCCTTGGCCGAGTCGTCGTTACCAGGGATCACGTAGTCGATGCCTTCAGGCGAGTGGTTGGTATCCACCACACCGATCAACGGAATGCCCAGCTTCTTGGCTTCGGCCACGGCGATCTTGTGGAAGCCCACGTCGATGATGAAGATGGCGTCAGGCAATGCAGCCATGTCCTGGATGCCGCCGATGTCCTTTTCGAGCTTCGCGATTTCGCGGGAGAACGTGAGTTGCTCCTTCTTGCTCAGGCTGTCGAGACCGGCTTCTTGCTGGGCCTTCATGTCCTTCAGGCGCTTGATAGAGGTCTTGACGGTCTTGAAGTTGGTCAGCATGCCACCCAACCAGCGCTGATCAACGAAGGGCACGTTTGCGCGCAGGGCTTCGGTGGACAGGATTTCGCGGGCTTGGCGCTTCGTGCCGACCATCAGGATGGTGCCGCGGTTGGCCGCCAGTTGCTTGGCGAACTTTTGGGCTTCCTGGAACAGTGGCAGCGATTTTTCCAGGTTGATGATGTGAATCTTGTTGCGATGGCCGAAGATGTAGGGGGCCATCTTGGGGTTCCAGAAGCGGGTTTGGTGACCGAAGTGGACACCGGCTTCCAGCATTTCGCGCATGGTAACGGACATAAAAATACTCCAAAGGTTGGGTCTAAAATCCAGCCCCAATACTTGCGCCGCCGTGGTTTTCACGAAAGGCACAACACCTTGACAGGGCTGGTTTGCGATTTGTCTTGCTGCAGCTGCCACACCACATATGCAGCGCCAGAGCCCTCAACCCGATAGCGATATAGCCACGCAGCTCAAAAGCCACATCACTTCGGATGACACTTGCGCCCTGCACGCATTGCGTTACAGCACCCAGCAAAACCCAAAGATTCTAGCACACCCATGTTTTCTGACCTGATTGCCACCCGCGAGCGTCTGCGGACTGAAGCGACCACCCCGGCGGCCGAAATGGAGCGTTGCATCGGCATTGCGCAGGCGCCGTCGAACACCCACAGTTTTGTACGCACGCTGTTTGACACCGCGCGCACCACATCGGTGCAACCCGGTATGACCGCCCAGCCACTGGCGGGGCTGGCGGTGTCGGTCAAGGACCTGTTTGACATCGCAGGCCAACCCACTCCCGCAGGCTCGACCGTGCTCGAGAATGCTCCCGCTGCACGCGCTGACAGCACCGCCGTGGCTCGTTTACGTGCGGCAGGGGGCGCCATCATCGGGCGTACCAACATGGTGGAATTCGCATTCTCCGGTGTGGGCGTGAACCCCCATTTCGGCACGCCGGCAGCATGGGATGCGCGCTCGGGCGCCCTTGTCGGTGCGCCCCGGGTTCCAGGGGGATCGTCATCAGGCGCCGCCGTGTCGGTGGCGACCGGGGCGGCGTTCATCGGTCTAGGGTCTGATACCGGTGGGTCGATCCGCATTCCGGCGGCGCTCAACGGGATCGTGGGATTCAAGAGCACCACCCGCCTCGTTTCCACATCGGGGACCGTACCGCTGTCCACCACGCTCGACACCGCCTGCGCCATGACACGCACGGTGCGCGATGCCATCGTGGCGCATCAGATCCTGGCCGCCCGGCGCGTCACGCGCAGTCTGGCGCCGCTGTCTCAATACCGCCTTGCGATCCCATCCACCGTTTTTCTTGACGGGATGGACGCCACGGTGGCCCGCGCTTTCGAGCGCAGCGTGTCCCTGTTGCGCACTGCGGGCGCCACCATTGACACCATCGACATGCCCGCTGTACAGGAACAACCGTCCTATGGCTTTGCGGCGCCCGAGGCTTACGCCTGGCACCGTGAGCTGCTGCAGCAAGCAGCCAACCGCTACGACCCCCGGGTGCGCGCACGCATCGAAAAAGGGGCCACGGTCATGGCCTGGGAATACCTTGATCTTATGGATGCCCGCCAGCATTGGATCGCACGCATGCACGCCAGCATGCAGGGCTATGACGCCCTGCTGTCGCCCACCGCCCCCATCGTGGCACCACTGCTGGCCGACGTGGCGCCCGCCGACGGCAGTGATCATGCGCAGGATGCTGCGCGCGACGCCGAGTTCTTTCGCGTTAACAACCTGCTGCTGCGCAACACCAGCGTCGTCAACCTGCTCGATGGCTGCGCATTGTCACTGCCCTGCCACGAACCAGGGGAACTCCCGGTGGGCATGATGATCTGGCACGGTGCACTGAGGGACGACACGGTTCTCAACATCAGCCTGCAAATCGAACAAATACTACAAAAACAATAGCTGCCAGCGCTTGATAATCAAGCGCCACAGGCCAAAAACACACCAACCCATGAAGATTGCCATCGTGGGCGCCGGCATTGTCGGCGTCACCACTGCCTATGAGCTGGCCAGCGATGGCCATGAGGTCACCGTTTTCGAACAGCGCGGCGCCGCCGCTGAAGAAGCCAGCTTTGCAACCGCCGGCTTGCTCGCCCCCCTGGCACTGAACCCGTGGGCCATCCCCGGTTTCGGCCAGGCACTGCGCATCATGGGCCCGCACCCCACACTCCGGGTGGCCGGTGGCCTGAGCCGGGCCAACCTGACCTGGCTCAGGCGCTGGCGCCATGTGGCGCGCAACCAAAGCGCCCCGGCGGCCGTCCTTGAACGCCTGGCGCAATACAGCCTGACCCGCATCCACACCATCGCTACCCGCCATGAACTGGATTTCGAAGCCAGCAGCGGGCGGCTGGTGTTGCTGCGCAGCGAGCAAGAACGTGCCGCGCTGCAGCCGGCCTTGCAGGTGCTGCGCGATGCAGGCGTACCGCTGCACGAAATCGATGCCGATGCGGCGCGCGTGATCGAACCCGGCCTGTCGCCCGAAGCGCCCTTGGCAGGCGCGATCCACCTGCCCGATGCGGGCGCAGGCAACTGCCGCCTGTTTGCACAGCTTCTGCGCCAAGGCACACAAGGCTCGGGCGTGCACTATGCGTTCAACACCCGTGTCGATCGCATCAGCAGCAACCCCACCGGGCTTGTGGTGCAAGGCGAGTCCGAACTGCGCCGCTATGACGCGGTGGTGCTGTGCGCCGGGATGGCCTGCGCGGCATTGCTGCCCGCTGTAGGCCTGCGACTGCCGATGACAGCCGTGCATGGCTACTCCGTCAGCGCACCGGTGCGCGAATCCACCCATGCCCCCTGCACCAGCGTGGTGGATATCGCCCAGCAGATCAGCATCACCCGCCTGGGGCAACGCGTGCGCATCGCTGGCGGTGCAGAGTGGGCCGGGCCAGACGCCGAACACCACACGCCCACGCTGCAGCGCCTGTACCGCACGCTCAACGACTGGTTCCCTGGCGGCGCGCAGCTGTCATCGGGGCTGCAGATCTGGCGAGGAGCGCGCACCATGCTGCCCGACGGCGCCCCCCTGCTGGGTGCCACTGGCTTGGCCGGCCTGTGGCTCAATACCGGCCACGGCGCCAGCGGCTGGGGCCTGGCTTGCGCCAGCGCGCGGGCGGTGGCGGACCTGATCGCGCAGCGCGAACCCGAAGTGAACCTTGACGGGCTGGGGATGCGCAGGTTCTGAACGGCTCGGCACCTGCGCGGTCTGATCGCGGTCTCGGCGCAAAATGACGGCCCTCCTGGCGCACGCAGGCAAAGCCAGAGGGGTTTGTCGCCTTTTGCCGAATCAGCAGCCCCTGGCGCGCTGCTGCACGCACCGAACTACGGATCGACCGGACCGCACCATGCAACCCACCCTGAACCGCATCACGCACCACCAGCCCCACGCGCTGTTCAACACTGCCGCCACCCGGCACATCGAGCAGATGGCGGCGGCCGCGCTGCCACCCCACACCCTCATGCAGCGCGCCGGCCTCGCCGTGGCCCGGTTGGCACAGGCGCTGGCGCCCCACGCGCGCACGGTGTGGATTGCCTGCGGCCCCGGCAACAACGGCGGCGATGGCCTGGAAGCCGCCATGCACCTGCAGCGCAGCGGCCGGGAGGTGGTGGTGACCTGGCTGGGTCACCCCGACCGAGCCCCCGCAGATGCACTCGCCTCGTGGCGGCGCGCACAAGACGCGGGGGTGCATTGGGCCGACGCGCCGCCCGACCATCTCACAGCCGCAGACCTGTGTATCGACGCGCTGCTGGGCATCGGGGTCACGGCACATCCTGCCGGGCCAGTGCGTGCGCCAGAAAATCGGATGCAGCGCTGCCTGGACGCGCTCCACCACAGTCCCGCCCCCGTCCTGGCCGTGGACCTGCCCAGCGGGCTGGATGCGGACACGGGCCAGTTCGCCGAGGGTTTCGGACCAAGCCCCACGGCCCATGCGCCATCGCCATCGCCATCGCCCGACCATGCGCCCTGCCCCAGCACATCGCCGCGCTACACCCTGAGCTTGCTCACCCTCAAGCCCGGTTTGTTTACTGCCGTGGGGAGAGATGCAGCGGGACAGGTTTGGTTGGACGGCTTGGGGGTGGACACCCGCCCCACACCACCGTCTTGCCAACTGTCAGGCCCGGCGTTGGCCACACCACGCGCCCATGCCAGCCACAAGGGCAGCTACGGTGACGTCGCCGTGATCGGGGGCGAAGGCCTTGACGCACGCGGCATGGGCATGGGCGGCGCGGCCTTGCTGGCAGCGTCGGCAGCATTGCACAGTGGAGCGGGCCGGGTGCTGGTCGCGCTGCTCGACAACGGCCACCAACAACTGGACCCAGCCCAGCCCGAGTTGATGTTCCGCCATTTTGAAGCGCTGGCGCTGGAACAGCTCACCGTTGTCTGCGGCTGTGGCGGCGGCCAGGCCGTGGCCCGCGTGCTGGCCGAGGTCATCAGACGCGCAGCCCAACTGGTGCTGGATGCCGATGCACTCAACCTCGTCGCATCCGATCCAACGCTGCAAACACTGGTAAAAACACGCAGCGAGCGAGGCCAGCCCACGGTGCTCACTCCCCACCCCCTGGAGGCCGCTCGGCTGCTGGGGACGAGCACCACCGACATCCAGGCCCATCGCATAGAAGCCGCAGAACAACTGGCAGCGCGATTTCAGTGTGTGGCCATTCTCAAGGGATCGGGCTCTGTGATTGCGGCGCCCGGCCAGGCGCCAACGATCAACCCCACCGGCAACGCCCGGCTGGCCACCGCCGGCACGGGCGATGTACTGGCTGGCATGGTGGGCGCACGCTTGGCAGCCAAAGCGAGCGCGCTGCGCGCTGCCAGCGAAGCGGTGTACGCCCATGGCCTGGCGGCAGACTGCTGGCCCACGCAACACCCTGAGGCCCGTGAGCGCAATGCAAGGAGCGACGCCACTGATTGCATTGCCCTCACGGATTCCATCGTGCCAACACTGACTGCCAGCACATTGGCGCGGTGGGTTTCCCGCTGAAAGCCCTGGCACCAGGCATCACACACCAAGGGCCCATGGCAATGGGCCGCTGAACGCAACACACCACAAGCAGAACAAGCAACGCACGAGGCGCCACTTCGCCACGTCACAGCGGCGTTTGAAATAGTGCCGTATGAATAAAAATAGCCGCTAGCGCTTATGAATAAAGCGCTAGCAGTTACAAAATAAATAGCAATTCAAAAGCACGCCTGCGTGGCGCCTTCAGCGGTGCTTGTTTGCACGCTCTGCCCCCTCTTCAACCGCGCCGCGGTTTACGGCTCTTGCTTTTGCCCGTTTTGGCGCCAGCCGCTTTTTTGACAGAGGCCTTGAGTTCCTGAATAGGTGAACGTGCCGCACGCTCGCGGGTGAGCGACGCCATCTCGGTGCTGCCCTTCTCGGGTGTCTGCCCGCCCTTGCGTCTGCCGGCCGAGCGGCTGCCCGTTTTGTGCGCGGCAGTGCCGGAGCCTTCCGAGGGGCCTGCACCTTTGTCCTTGGCTGCACGGGCGAGCAACTCCTCGCCTTCGCGTACCAAACGGAAATCTATCTTGCGGCCATCCAGATCCACACGACTCACCTGCACGCGCACGCGAGAGCCAATGGCGTAGCGGATGCCGGTGCGTTCGCCGCGCAGTTCCTGGCGGGCTTCGTCGAACTTGAAGTACTCGCCACCCAGCTCCGTGATGTGCACCAGTCCTTCGACGTACATGGCGTCGAGCGTGACGAAGATGCCAAAGCTGGTCGTGGCGCTGACCACGCCGCTGTATTCCTCGCCCAGATGCTCGCGCATGTACTTACACTTGAGCCAGGCCTCCACATCACGGCTGGCCTCGTCGGCGCGGCGTTCGTTGGCACTGCAGTGCAGGCCGGCGGCCTCCCAGGCCAAGGTATCGCGGCTGGGCGGCACCACATCCTTGCGGGGCTTGGTGCCCGGGGCGGCAACGCGCGATGCAAGCCGCTTGGCGAGCTTGGCATGGGCCTCGCCCGGCATGGGCAAGGTCGGCAGCTTGTACCGGGTCTTGCTCAGGATCGCCTTGATGACGCGATGCACTAGCAGGTCGGGGTAACGGCGGATGGGACTGGTGAAATGCGTGTATGCGTCAAATGCCAAGCCAAAGTGGCCGCTGTTGACGGGCGTATAGATGGCCTGCTGCATGGAGCGCAGCAGCATGGTGTGGATCTGCTGGGCGTCGGGGCGGTCTTTGGTGGCCTCGGCAATCGCCTGGAACTCTGCGGGCTTGGGATCGTTGCCAATCGTCATGCCGACGGCCATGGCCTTGAGGTAGTTGCGCAGGATTTCCTGCTTTTCAGGCGTTGGGCCTTCGTGCACACGGAACAGGCCCGGCTGGCCACCCTGGTCAATGAAGTCGGCACTGCACACGTTGGCGGCGAGCATGGCTTCTTCGATGAGCTTGTGCGCCTCGTTGCGGGTGCGTGGCACGATTTTTTCGATGCGCCCGTTCTCATCGCAGATGATCTGTGTCTCGGTGGTTTCGAAGTCCACCGCACCACGCTGCTGGCGCGCGATGAGCAGCGCGCGGTACACGTCGTGCAGGTTCAGCAGGTCCTTGACCCGCTCCTTGCGCTTGCTGGCTTCGGGGCCACGCGTGTTGGCCAGAATGGCCGCCACCTCGGTGTATGTGAAGCGCGCGTGGCTGTACATCACCGCCGGGTAAAACTGGTACGCATGCACCTCGCCCTTGGCCGTGACCATCATGTCGCAGACCATGCACAGGCGCTCCACTTCGGGGTTGAGCGAGCACAGGCCGTTGCTGAGCTTTTCGGGCAGCATGGGGATCACGCGGCGCGGGAAATACACACTGGTCGCTCGGTCGTAAGCGTCAATATCGATGGCGCTGCCCGTTTCGACATAGTTGCTGACATCTGCAATCGCCACGAGCAAACGCCAGCCCTTGCCACGGCCCACCTTGGCCGGCTCGCAATACACGGCATCGTCAAAATCGCGTGCATCCTCGCCGTCGATGGTCACCAGGGGAATGTCTGTCAGGTCGACCCGGCGTTTTTTGTCCTGCGCACGCACCTTGTCAGGCAGCTCTTTGGCCTGGGCCAGACACTCTGCCGAGAACTCATGGGGCACGCTGTATTTGCGCACCGCAATCTCGATCTCCATGCCGGGATCATCGACCTCACCAAGCACCTCGGTAATACGCCCGACAGGCTGACCAAAAAGCGCGGGGGGCTCGGTCAATTCAACCACCACCACTTGCCCTGGCTTTGCGGCCCCGGTAGCGCCTTTGGGGATCAAAACATCCTGCCCGTAGCGCTTGTCTTCGGGCGCCACCAGCCACACGCCACTTTCTTGCAGCAGGCGCCCAATAATGGGCTGCGGTGGGCGCTCGATGATCTCCACCACGCGGCCCTCAGGGCGACCACGGCGGTCCTGGCGCACGATGCGCACCCTCACACGGTCCTTGTGCAGGACGGCGCGCATTTCGTTGGGGGGGATATAAATGTCGCCTTCGCCATCGTCGCGGATGACGAAACCGTGTCCATCACGGTGCCCCTGTACGCTGCCTTCAATCTCTTGGGACAAATGTGCAGCGGGCTGCACTCCGGGGGAGGTTTTTTTGATATACAATCTTAGACTTTCCTGAAATGCCCAGGTGGCGGAATTGGTAGACGCACTAGTTTCAGGTACTAGCGAGTAACATCGTGGAGGTTCGAGTCCTCTCCTGGGCACCAAGTTTAACGAGAACCTGTGAAGGTTTCAAAAAATGAGCCGCTGAATTTTCAGCGGCTTTTTTATTTCCCGTCACGCCTCTCGCACATTCCGACATTCTCAAACTTTTTCTGAGATTCGCCAGAAGTGCTGAATACTTCCTCTATAATTCGAGGCTGATCTGAAAGCCCAGATGGCGGAATTGGTAGACGCACTAGTTTCAGGTACTAGCGAGTAACATCGTGGAGGTTCGAGTCCTCTTCTGGGCACCAAACACATAAAAAGCCGTTGCATTTGCAACGGCTTTTTTGTTTCTGCTGGACGCTCATACACCGCAGAATTCATTCACAGCCATCCCCGCCCCTCCACCGACGAGCGAACGTGATGGCTTCCCTTGTCGGCACAACCTCCACCTACGCGGCCGCCACCAGCGCCGCGTCAGTCGCAACAACAGAAAGCGCCCCACTCCAGGTGCGCGTGCCATAAACGAGCACCAGAAACACCCACCAACAACAACGCCCCAGCGGCTATGCCCAAAGAGGCCAGCACACTGGGGCGTACCAACATTCTGGGCCGGAAAAGCCAGCCCAAAATGCTTGTCAACTGACTCGTTTACTTGCGCAGCAGATTCTTGAGCACGTTCTGCAGGCGGCGTGCGGTGGCCGCATCGCTGGGGCTGGCCAGCACGCGGGCAGCATCCTGACCCCAG
Organism: Acidovorax radicis; assembly: GCF_020510705.1. NCBI lineage: Bacteria > Pseudomonadati > Pseudomonadota > Betaproteobacteria > Burkholderiales > Comamonadaceae > Acidovorax > Acidovorax radicis. Next base: position 1,914,539 of record NZ_CP075184.1, on the reverse strand, counting down.
GTCTGCTCAGGCGCAGGATCGTTGCGGCGAGTAAGCAGTTGCAATTGCAGCATACGGCGTGCAGAAATATGCTCTGCCGGCGTTGGAACATCTGCTGCCATCTCCAAGCGCAGCAGCGCTTCAGACGCATCACCCTTGGGCGCCGCCGACAGCGCTTGCGTCCATGACGTGCGCACAGCGGGTGTCACGCGGCCTCCCAGATCCTGCATGCTGGGCACCTGCTCGGCATCGCGTTTTTCCCAAGCGGTCAGCAGTTGCGTGAGAGCCTCGCCATGGGCCTGTGCCGCGAGTTTCTTGAGCGCCATCTGGGCGTGCTCCATCGCGTCGCGCTGCGCGCGAAAGGCCGTATCGCCCAACCGTGGGCCACGATCCTCGTAAGGCGGGCGATCACCAAAGCGGCCGCCGCGGTCACCACCATGATCGCCAGGGCGACCATCTCGCGGACCGCCACGGCCAGCATCACCACGGCCACCATCTCGGCGCTCACCAGGGCGCGCACCACGGCCAGGGGCCGCTGGTGCGTCTTTCTTCATGCCGGGACGATCGTCGCCACGCACGGCCACCACGGGACGGGCGGGCTTCGGAGGCGTCTCCATGGGGGCTGCAGCAGGCGCTTCAACATCCCCATCGGCAACACCATCCACCGCAGAGGCTTCGTTGTCTGTCGACGCCGCTTCGCCGCCACCGGCCGCTACAGCAGCCTTGTCGGACTGCGCCACCGAAGCGGCAGCGTTTTGCTCACTCTTGTGGGCTGAGGCAGCCGCCTCCGCCGCCTGGGCCTGGCCGCGCAGAGCAGCTTCCAAGGCTTGCACGGCCGCGCGGATTTGCTGCGCATCTCCGGTCGCGTTGGCAGCCTCAAGCGCCTTGGACGCCTCCAGCACAATGCGGTCGCGCGCGCTCAATTCGGTCACGGCCTTTTCACGGTCGGCCGACTTGCGATTGAAGGCTTCGTCGATTGGCTTGCGGAAGGCATCCCACAGTTTTTGTTCGTATTTGCGGTCCAACGGCACGGCCTGGGCCTCGGCCTGCCAACGTTGCTGCAGCGCCTTGACAGCGTCAATGCGCAACATAGGCGCGGCGCCCAATGCCACGGCCTCGTCGATCATGGCGTGGCGGCGCGCCAGGCTTTCTTTCTGCGCTGCCTCCAGCGGGGCGGCAGCCAGACCAATGGCCTGCTTCCACAACGGCTGCAATTCGGCAAAGAGCTTTTCACCCACATGACCGCTTTCACGCCAGCGGTCCCCAAACTGGTAAAGGGCGCGAAGAATGGCCTTCCAGTCTCCGGACGATGCATGCGTTTGCGCCCACGCCGTGACTTCCTCGATCAAGGCCAAACGCTGCGCCTTGTGCTCTGCGGCGTCGGCACGAATCTTGTCCAACCAGGCCTCGACCACCTTGTGGGCAGCGTTGCAAGCCTCGTCAAATTTCTTCCAAAGTGCGTGGTTCGCCGCTCCACCCTGGTCTGCCTGCTTCCATTGCTCGCGCAAATTGCGAAGGGTTTCCTGCATCTTGCGGCCACCAAGCGCCTGACCCTCGGGGCGATTAAGCAGTGCTTCCGCCTTGGCAACCAGGTCTTCGCGAACCTGATCTGCGCTCCAACGCTGCCAGCCTTCCAGCTCGCCAGCGGCCACCAGGGCCGTATGCACCTGCTGCTCCAAGGAGTTGTCGATATGTTTGCCATGCACCTTGAGCACAGCGCGCAAAGCCGTAGCTGCGCCTGCACTGGCCTTGCCATGCCCCTCGGCCGTCTCCTTTTCCAGGGTGGCCAGGGCGTCGCGCACAGCTTGCGCTGCCTTGTCTATGACTTCGGGAGCAACCTTCGGCTTTGCTGCACGGGGCAATTTGGCAGCGACTGCAGCCGCTTCGGTCGGCAAGCCGCGCGCAACGCGCAATTCATCAGCCCACACAGGCACTGGCGGGAGCGGCGCACTCACATCTTCTGCGGCGGCAGCGGCCTGGGCTACTGCAGGCTGGAATGCGTCCCAGACGACCAACAGCTGCGTGCGCGACGCATCAAGCAGTGGTGGAAACCGCGCCTCAACACTTGCCCAGCTGGCATCGCTGGTCAGCTCCTGCGCCTGCTCCTGCCAACGGGCAACATCTGCTCTCAACAGTTCGAGTGCCGAGTGCGCATCACGCCATGGTTTGGTGGAAAGCACTTCAATCCGTTGCGCGAGGAGCACAGCGGCTTCACGCTGCACCTGCACGCGGTGCTGCAGGTCTTCGATGACCTTCACACGGTCCGCAACCTGCACCTTCAGTAACGACAGGGGTTCACGCGACAAAGGTGCTCCCGCCTTGGCTGCATCACGCTGCCAAGCCAAAGCGTCGGCGATGTTGAGTTTGGGTGCAGCCAAAAGCGCCTGGGCCTTTTCAGCCCACTCGGCAGCAATATTTTCTTGGCCCTTGGCACGGCGAATTTCATCCAGGCGCTCGCGCACCGCACGGGCTGCACCCTTGTCACGGCCGCTCAACTCCTTGAAAACATCCTGCAATTGCTCGGGCACGGGCTGGGTAGCCAGCCATTCGCGAATGCGTGAGGCACGCTCGCCAGACGTTGCGGCAGAAAAAGCGCCACCAGTCAGTACATCCAGCGGATGCGGCTCATGCGTTTTGGCCGGAGCCGGATTCACTTCAGGTGCGTCGGACATTTTGTTGCGAGAAAAAAGTGGAAACATGGATCCAATGGATAACAAGGGTGGCCTCCACGCATTGCACGAAGACCCGCCATGGCAACACATGCTGTGAAGGCCAGGACGACAAAGAAACTATTTTCACCGGAGTGGGCAAAAAGACCGCAGCATGACGCCGCACCAAATTCCGCAAGGTGATCTGGCACAAGCCTTAGTCAGACGGACTGACATGCTGCCCCCCCCTTGCAAGGACGCACGCCGCTCAGGCGACTGCATGGCGAAAGCTCTGGGAGAACAGCCCCCATTATCTATATATAAGGCACCGCCCCCAAATACCAGGGGCCGGCACAAACAAGAAAGCCCAGCTGACAAGCGGTTGAGGCTTGCCTGCCGGGCTTGACGGCTGACACAACGGTCTTTGCCATCGGTCGCAATGCGGAGATAAAGGTCCACATAGCGAGGAGGCAAGGTATTGCCTCCAGGGGGTTGCCATGAAAGCGGCATCTGCTGCACCTTGGCACTGAGTGCCCTCGGAGGGAGATTTCGCTTTGTCTGGCGATGCCTGAAATAGACAGGCAACTGCACGATACCAAAGTGATCTCAAGTACTCAAATCGGATTGCCAATGGCCAGCCTCACACCGATTGAATTTGACAAGCGCCCGAGCCCAAGAGCTTGTCATTTCACGCAGCATGAGTCTAAAAATATGGATTTTACTGTATTTTTTTACATATTTTTTATAACCAATTGATCTAACAATCTGTTTTTTTAGTATTGACTAAGCATTTAGTGAACTTCTAGAATCCGCCAGCCCCAAAACACGGCTAGTAAAAACCCGAACCCGCTGCCGAACCCGGCTAAGTCAAACCAGGGAACCAAGCACTCCACAGACGTGTATCCCGGTTTTGATGGCGTACCAATCCAGGCGTATTGCCGGGAGGGCGCAGTCCCAGACGACTGCGCCACAGCCCTGCCCCGCCCCAGAAAGGAAGAGCTATGACAGCGTCAAGAGAAATAATCTCCGGCGTACGAACCTTTGTGTCTGACGTGACCGAGGGTTTCCTTGAAATCACCCACAACAGCTTTGCCCTCATCGGTTTGGCCGTTGCTTTTGTTGTGATTGCGCTGACTGCGCGTCCAGACCTGCGCCAAGTGGGTGAAGAGCAACTCATGGGTTGGCTGCAGGCCCGTCAGACGCAAATGGTGGGCATGCCTATCGAACCCGAAGCAAGCGAGCGCGCGACGGCAGCCAACCCCAAAGACCTGCCCAAAGAGCAGGCGGCGGTCGCCTTCTGGCTGAGCAAGAAATACCGCGTGGCACCAGAACCTCTCAGTGCATTGGTCGCAGAGGCCTATGAAATCGGCACGCGGGCCAAAATCGACCCCACGCTTATCCTGGCCATCATGGCTGTCGAATCAAGCTTCAATCCGTTCGCTCAAAGCGCGGTCGGGGCCCAAGGACTCATGCAGGTCATGACCCGCGTGCACACCGACAAGTACGAAAACTTTGGAGGGCATTTCGCCGCCTTCGATCCGGTGAGCAATCTGCGTGTGGGCGTCAAGGTTTTGCAGGAGTGCATCGCACGCGCTGGCTCTCTTGAAGGTGGTTTGCGGTACTACGTCGGTGCCGCCAACCTTGCCGACGATGGCGGGTATGCCGCGAAGGTCATGGCTGAACACTTCCGGCTGCGTCAGGTAGCAGGCGGGCGGGCAATGCCAACAACCCCTCCCCCCACCCTCTCGACCCAAGCGCCAGCTCAGATTATTCCGGTGACGGCACCGCCCGCAAACCCACCTGTGGCAGCAGACAAGGTGGCCCTGCTTTCGGGCCTTTGAATATTCTTGGTGTAGGCACCGTAGCCCCGCACTGGCGGCCCCATCGGCCTCAGCAACATCGTCGGCTACACTAACGGGGTACGCAACTGGCGATAGGCGCGACCCCTGGCCCCAGGAAGTCGCCGCTGACGTGGAAACCAGCAAGAACCTGCTTCTTGTGAACCACTGGGGAGCGTGCCGCAAAGGCTCAAGGCTTGCGCGTTCAGCCGTTCGCCTGGGCAGCCCTTGTTTCAAGGGACACAAGTTCATAGGACTGCCAATATCATGTACGACCGCAATATTCTTGTCGAACAAACCGACCCCGAACTCTTTGCCGCCATCCAGGCTGAAAACGCCCGGCAAGAGCACCACATTGAGCTGATCGCCAGCGAGAACTACGCCTCCCCCGCCGTCATGTGGGCGCAGGGCACACAGTTGACCAACAAGTACGCCGAAGGCTATCCAGGCAAGCGCTACTACGGCGGCTGCGAACATGTGGACGTGGCCGAGCAACTGGCCATCAACCGGGTCAAACAAATCTTCGGTGCAGAAGCCGCCAACGTGCAACCCCATTGCGGCGCATCGGCTAACGAGGCCGTGTTCCTGGCCTTCCTCAAGCCCGGCGACACCATCATGGGCATGAGCCTGGCCGAAGGTGGCCACCTGACGCACGGCATGCCGCTGAACATGTCGGGCAAGTGGTTCAACGTGGTCTCCTACGGCCTGGATGCCAACGAAGCCATCGACTACGAAGCGATGGAAAAGAAGGCCCACGAAACCAAGCCCAAGCTCATCATCGCTGGAGCCTCGGCGTACAGCCTGCACATCGACTTTGCACGTTTTGCCAAGGTGGCCAAGGACGTGGGCGCGATCTTCATGGTGGACATGGCCCACTACGCGGGCCTGATCGCTGCGGGCGTGTACCCCAACCCCGTGCCCCACGCCGACGTAGTCACCTCCACCACGCACAAGAGCCTGCGCGGCCCGCGCGGCGGCATCATCCTGATGAAGGCCCAGCACGAGAAGGCCATCAACAGCGCCATCTTCCCCGGCCTGCAAGGCGGCCCGCTGATGCACGTGATCGCAGCCAAGGCTGTGGCTTTCAAGGAAGCACTGCAACCCGAGTTCAAGGCCTACCAGGAACAGGTGGCCAAGAACGCCAAGGTGGTGGCAGAGACGCTGACTGCACGCGGCCTGCGCATCGTGAGCGGCGGCACCCAAAGCCACGTGATGCTGGTGGACCTGCGCGCCAAGGGCATCACCGGCAAGGAAGCCGAGGCCGTGCTGGGCGCCGCCCACATGACCATCAACAAGAACGCGATCCCCAACGACCCTGAAAAGCCGATGGTGACCAGCGGCGTGCGCATTGGCACCCCCGCCATGACCACGCGCGGCTTCAAGGAAGAAGAAGCCCGCATGACGGCCCACCTGATCGCCGACGTGCTGGACAACCCCCGCGACGAAGCCAACATCGCAGCAGTGCGAGCCAAGGTCAACGCGCTGACCGCACGTTTCCCTGTCTACGGTTAAGCCCGGCGCATTGCTCCCATGAAGTGCCCCTTCTGCAGCCACCTCGAAACGCAAGTCGTTGAAACCCGGGTGTCTGAGGATGGGGTGTTCATCCGCCGCCGCCGCCAGTGCGGCGCGTGTGATAAACGCTTTACCACCTACGAACGCCCGGAAGTGAACTTCCCGGCCATCGTGAAGAAGGATGGCCGCCGCATCGACTATGAGCGCGGCAAGCTGCTGGCCTCTTTCAATCTGGCGCTGCGCAAGCGCCCGGTCAGCACCGACCAGATCGACAGCGCCATAGAACGCATCGAAGAAAAGCTGCTCAACCTAGGACAGCGTGAAGTGATCTCCAGCCGCATTGGCGAGCTGGTGATGCGCGAACTCAAGAAACTCGACAAAGTCGCGTACATCCGCTTTGCCAGCGTCTACCGCAGCTTTGAGGACATTGACGATTTTCGCGCCATGGTCGACGAAGTGCGCAAATAAACAGACATGCGGTGCAGGTGCCATGTAGGCAACGATTACGAGGTTTTTTGCCTTTTTGCGCCCGTAGCTATTACCTGAGCAGCTACATATTCAATAGCACATCATGATTGGGAGCGGGCCTTGCATACACAAGCCTCGTTCAACACCGAAACCGCCGGCCGCTCGCCAGACTCGTGCCACCCGTCTGCAGGGTTGCGAAAACTACAGAAAAGAAGCCTGAATAGGCGGCACCGTGGCTACCACATCACCGCACTGCGCACGGTGACGCAAGGCATGGTCCATGACAACGAGTGCCAGCAATGCCTCGGCAATAGGTGCAGCGCGGATGCCGACACAAGGGTCATGGCGCCCCTTGGTGATGACTTCGGTACTTTGGCCGTGCACATCAATGGACTCACGCGGGCTGATGATGGAACTGGTGGGTTTGATGGCAATACTTACTTCAAGGTCCTGCCCAGTGCTGATACCTCCCAGAACGCCACCAGCGTTGTTGGTACGAAAGCCTTGGGGCGTCATCGAATCGCCGTGCATCGTGCCGCGGTGGCCTACGCTGGCAAAACCCGCACCAATCTCCACCCCTTTGACGGCATTGAGCCCCATCATGGCGTGGGCAATGTCCGCATCAAGCTTGTCATACAGTGGCTCGCCCAGCCCCACAGGCACCCCTGTGGCCTGCACACGAATGCGTGCGCCGCACGAGTCGCCTGCCTTGCGAAGCGCATCCATATAGTCCTCGTACTGCGCCACATCGGCCACGGGCGCAAAAAAGGGGTTGCTGTGCACGTGGTCCCAGCTCTCAAAAGGAATAGCGAGCTCGCCCAACTGCGTCATGCAGGCGCGCAACTGCACTCCGTATTGCGCAGCCAGCCATTTTTTGGCCACGGCCCCGGCGGCGACCGTAGGCGCGGTAAGGCGAGCGGAAGACCGCCCCCCGCCCCGAGGGTCACGGATGCCGTATTTGTGCCAGTACGTGTAGTCGGCGTGGCCCGGACGAAAACTCTCGGCAATGTTGCTGTAGTCCTTGCTGCGCTGATCCGTGTTGCGGATCAGCAGGGCAATGGGGGTGCCGGTGGTTTTACCTTCATATACGCCAGAGAGGATCTCTACCGCATCGGGTTCATTGCGCTGCGTGACGTGGCGGCTGGTACCGGGGCGGCGGCGATCAAGATCTGCCTGAATGTCAGCTTCAGCAAGCGGCATGCCCGGCGGGCAACCGTCGATCACACAGCCAATGGCTGGGCCGTGGGATTCACCAAAGTTGGTGACTGCGAATAGTGTTCCGAAGGTGTTGCCGCTCATGGTGCTGGATTATCCCAGAGCTACGCGGGCATGGTCCGGCCAAGTGCGTAGCAATGCAGTACACCCACCTGCACTCGCCCCCCGGGCGCAAGGGGCCGGCAACCACCGGCAGCTGCAGTGCAAAAAAACATCCCTTGGCAAAAGGAGCTTGGCAGCGGCATGGCTGCTTGCTAGGATGACACACGACCTTTGGGACACCCATGCCCGTCTCCGCAATGCCCCCTTCCGGCTCCTCGTTGTCATGCCTGCCGCATCCACCCTTCACCTTGGCTGACGCCCCACTTCGCAAGGCGCTTGATGCAAGCGATAACGCCATCGCGATAAGCGATAGCGCCCGGCGTGTGGTGTATGTCAATGACGGCTTCACACGACTTTTCGGCTATGCGTCGGACGAGGTCCTGGGGAAATTACTCAGCGACGTGCTGCTCGGGCCCTACTCCGACCCGGGTTTGCTCGAGAACATTCGAGAGCACATCAAGACCGACGGCCGATTTCACTTCGATACGTTGCTCTACAGCAAGACCGGGCAACCGCTCTGGGTTTCGATGGTGGTCAACGGGTCAGACGATGCATCCGGCGGCCCGGGCGGCAGCATCACCATTTTGACGGACATCACACTCACCAAGATGCACGAGGTGCTTCAGACGCGGGTGCTCGAAGGCATGGTCAATGAGCTGCCGCTGCCCGACCTTATGGAGCTTGTCTGCCGTGAAGTCGAACGCATTGCGCCCGAAGTCACCGCGTCCATTTTGGCGGTCGATGGACAAGGCCGGCTACGCCCTTTGGCTGCGCCCAGCTTGCCACCATCCATTGCGCGGGCCATTGATGGCATAGCCATCGGCCCCTGCGCGGGCTCATGCGGCACGGCGGCGTTTCGCAATGCACCGGTGGTGGTCACCGACATCGCCACCGACCCCTTGTGGGCCGACTACCGAACGCTGGTCAGCCCCACTGGCTTACGGGCGTGCTGGTCCAGCCCGATCCGCGATCACAACGGCAAGCCGATCGGCACCTTCGCGTTCTACTACCGCGAGTCTCGCGCGCCAGACGCCCTGCACGAGCGCTTGGTAGATGTGTGCCTGCACCTGTGTGCGCTGGCCATCGAGCGGGAAGCTACCCATCAGCGCATCCACCAACTGGCATTTTTTGACGCACTCACCGGCCTGCCCAATCGCTCGATGTTCCACACCAGCGCAGAGCTGGCGCTTTCAGACCTGCAGCAAAGCGCCCGCCCCGCAGCTCTGTTGTTTGTCAACCTGGACCGATTCAAGCAAATCAACGACACCCAGGGGCATGGCGCGGGCGACACGGTGTTGTGCGAGGTGGCCAAGCGCCTCACCCAATGCCTGCGGGCACGCGATCTGATTGGCCGGCTGTCGGGCGATGAGTTCGTACTGTTGCTGTCCGAATGTCCGACCCGCCAGGCCGTGCAAACAGCCCAACGCATGCTGGACGCTATTGCGCAGCCCATGGACATCAAAGGGCAGACCAACGTGCCGCAGGCCTGCATCGGGATCGCCATTTACCCTGACGATGGCGACACCGTCGACACCTTGTTGCGGCATGCCGATCAGGCCATGGCACAGGCCAAAAGCAATCACCGCCACACACTGCAACTCTTCAGTGCCGAGATGAACCGCCGCGCCCAGGAGCGCGCGGCCCTTGAGCGTGCCTTGCAGCAAGCCCTGGCCGAACGCAGCCTCACCTTGCACTACCAGCCTCAGGTGCTCAGCAACTCAACGCGCACCCTGCATGGTGTCGAGGCCCTGGCACGCTGGCAACATCCCGAATGGGGCAAGGTGGCCCCGGGCCAATTCATTCCCGTGGCAGAAGAAACCGGTTTGATCCATGCGCTGACACTTTGGCTGCTGGACGAAGCCTGCAGGCAACTGGCCGCGTGGCGGGCCACTGGCTACAACGTGCCTAGCGTGGCAGTGAACCTCTCGGGCTACAGCTTTCACCGCCCAGAGTTTGCGCAAGAGATCCATGACGCACTGGAGCGCCACGGCCTGCGTCCCATTGACATCCTCCTGGAGATCACCGAAAGCGTCATGATGGATGCCAGCGCCGTAACGCTGGCCAACATCGACGCCCTGCATCGCAATGGGTTCCGCTTGTCACTGGATGACTTTGGCACTGGCTACTCGAGCCTGAGCTATCTGCACCGCCTGCCTATCGCTGAACTCAAGCTCGACAAGGCGTTTGTGCAAGACCTGACGACCAGCCCCGCCGCACGCGCGCTCACTGTGTCGGTGCTGAGCATTGCACACAGCCTGGACATGGTGGTCGTGGCCGAAGGTGTGGAAACTGCCGAACAGCAGCAATGGCTTCAAGCCCATGGATGCCCCGTGCTGCAAGGCTATCTGTTCGGCAAGCCCCTCGCGGCGGACGAGCTGGAGGCATGGCTTTGTGCGCAGGCCCCGCTTCGAGACTGAACGAAACCAGCGCTACCTCTCAGCACCAACACACGCCACCGCGCATGTACTGAGCCATCGCCGTGGCGATACCGCCACGACCTTGCGGCGTGTACACGGATCAGTCGCGAGATTCGTCCTCGGGCCAGTCGCGGATATAGGCCTTGAGCATCTTGTTCTCGAAATTCTGGCTGTCCACCACGGCCTTGGCCACGTCGTAGAAACTGATCACGCCCATCAGCATCCGGCGGTCCATCACAGGCATATAGCGTGCGTGGCGATCGAGCATCATGCGGCGCACTTCGTCCATATCGGTTTCGAGTGTGCAGGTCAGCGGCGCATCATCCATGGCCGAACGTACCAGCGTTGTGCCCACGCTGCCCGCGCCTTTCACCATGGCCTGGATCACCTCGCGAAAAGTGAGCATGCCCACCAGATCGCCATGCTCCATCACCACCAGCGAACCGATGTCCCGCTCTGCCATTACGTTGACGGCATCCGCCAGCGGCTCATCCGGCGAGGCGGTATAGAGGGTATTGCCTTTGACGCGAAGGATGTCGCTGACTTTCATGGTGCGGAGTCTCCGGGGAATCGGGAAGAATATGTGTGGACCCACAGGCACAAGCACATGCGCTTGCGCTTGGGTTGCCGAGGTGCTGCAGGCTGTTTGTCGGCAAATATAGCCCACAATGCCCGCCTGCATAGACAACATGGGAGACACAGAGATGCCCGGTTACTCCGACCCCGGCTTTGACACGCTGGCCCTGCACGCAGGCGCCAGCCCCGACCCCGCCACCGGCGCACGCGCCACGCCCATCCACCTGACCACGTCGTTCGTCTTCGAATCGAGCGACCACGCAGCCTCCCTCTTCAACCTGGAGCGCGGCGGCCATGTGTATAGCCGCATCAGCAACCCGACCAACGCGGTGCTGGAGCAGCGCGTGGCGGCACTGGAAGACGGCGTCGGCGCCATCACCACAGCTAGCGGCCAGGCCGCGCTGCACCTGGCCATCGCCACGCTGATGGGCGCGGGCAGCCACATTGTGGCCAGCACGGCCCTGTATGGCGGCTCGCAGAACCTGCTGCACTACACGCTCTCGCGCTTTGGCATCGAGACCACGTTCGTCCAACCCGGCGACATCGACGGCTGGCGCGCCGCCGTGCGGCCCGACACCAAGCTGTTCTTTGGCGAAACCGTGGGCAACCCGGGCCTGGATGTGCTGGACATCCCCACCGTGAGCGCGATTGCGCACGAGGCCGGCGTGCCGCTGCTGGTGGACTCCACCCTCACCTCGCCCTGGCTCATCAAGCCGTTTGAACATGGCGCGGATCTGGTCTACCACTCGGCCACCAAGTTCCTCTCGGGCCACGGCACGGTGGTGGGCGGCATCGTGGTGGACGGTGGCAGCTTTGACTGGGACGGTCCAAAGTCGGCCGGCAAATTTGCCGAGCTGACGCAGCCCTACGACGGCTTTCACAACATGGTGTTCACCGAAGAGAGCACCGTGGGCGCCTTTTTGCTGCGCGCCCGCCGCGAGGGCCTGCGCGACTTTGGCGCCTGCATGAGCCCGCACACGGCCTGGCTCATCCTGCAGGGCATCGAGACCCTGCCGCTGCGCATGGCACAGCACATGCGCAACACCGAGAAGGTGGTCGAATTCTTGGCCGCGCAGCCCTTTGTGTCGCGTGTGGGCCACCCCATGCTCGCATCGCACCCCAGCCACGCACTCGCGCAAAATCTGCTGCCGCGCGGCGCTGGCTCGGTGTTCAGCTTTGACCTCAAGGGCAACCGCGAACAGGGCAAGAAGTTCATCGAAACCCTCAAGGTCTTCAGCCACCTGGCCAACGTGGGCGACTGCCGCAGCCTGGTGATCCACCCGGCCAGCACCACCCACTTCCGCATGAGCGACGAAGCGCTGGCGGGCGCAGGCATCAGCCAGGGCACGATCCGCCTGTCCATTGGTCTGGAAGATGCCGACGACCTGATCGACGACCTCAAGCGCGCCCTCAAGGCAGCCGAGAAAGCGGGGGCCTGACCATGCACATCCAAGTCAACGGCGCTACCACCTACTGCTACACCGGCGGCAAGGCGTTCGACGCCACCAAGCCCACGGTGGTGTTCATCCACGGCGTGCTCAACGACCACAGCGTGTGGGCCCTGCAAAGCCGCTACATGGCCAACCACGGCTGGAACGTGCTGGCCATCGACCTGCCCGGCCACTGCCGCAGCGGTGGCGATGCGCCCGCCACGGTGGAGCAAGGCGCGGACTTCATCGGCGCGCTGCTCGATGCAGCTGGCGTGCAGCGTGCAGCGCTGGTGGGCCACAGCTGGGGCTCGCTCATCGCGATGGAGGCCGCCGCACGGCTCAAGGACCGCATCAGCCACCTGGTGCTGGTGGGCACGGCCTTCCCGATGAAGGTGTCGCCCGCGCTGATCGAAGCGTCGCAAACCAACCCCGAGCAGGCCATGCGCATGGTCAACGTGTTCTCGCGCAGCACGTTGTCAGCACCCCCTTCGGCTTTAGGGCCTGGCACTTGGGTGTTTGGCGCGGGCATGGCGCTGGGGCGCAAGGTGCTGCGCGGCAACACGGCGGTGAACGTGTTCCACCGGGGGTTTGTGGCCTGCGATAGCTATGCCGGTGGCGAAGCGGCCATGGCGCAGCTGACTTGCCCGGTGCTGTTTGCGCTAGGCGCCCAAGACCAGATGACAGCGCCCAAAGCGGCGCAGGGTTTGATCAATGCAGCGCGTGCCTCAGGCAAGACGGTGCAGGTCGCCAGCCTGCCCGTGGGGCACAACCAGATGACCGAAGCGCCCGAAGAAACACTGGCCGCCATTCGGGACTTCCTGGCCAGGTGACATCCTGGCCACCCCGGCGCGCTGAAAGGCCTGCCGGGGTTTTGATGTGCAGACCTCTTGGCGACAGCGCACCCGCATTCCCCCGCTGGTGCGCCCTGAGGCCGCGGCGTATAACGCAGGCAGAGCCCCAACGCCGCCAGGAGACAACATCATGACCGCCCAGATTGCCACCCCGCAACCCGCGCCCAGCACAGACCCTCGGGCCTTCAAGCGCTTTGCCGATTTCTATCCGTTCTACCTGAGCGAGCACAGCAACCGCACCTGCCGCCGCTTGCACTTCGTCGGCTCGACACTCACGCTGGTCTGCCTGGCCATGCTGGTGGCCACGGGCAAGCCCCAGTACCTGCTGTATGGCCTGCTGTGCGGCTATGGCTTTGCCTGGGTGGGCCACTTCGGCTTTGAAAAGAACAAGCCCGCCAGTTTCAAGCGCCCGTTCTATAGCTTCATGGGCGACTGGGTGATGTACAAGGACATCTGGACCGGCAAGGTTCCTTTTTGATGATTTTTTATCCAATAGCCCGCTAGCGCTTTATTCATATGCGCAACCAGCTATCATTTAAATAGCAATCGCACCCCAAAGACTGCGCGGTCTGCCTGCTGCTTTGCAGCCGTGCCTCACGGAGCACCGAGCACATCGGCCATCCGCAGCGCATCGAGCCGGGCGCTGCCCCACAGGGGCTCCAGGCTCAGCACCCGTTTGAGCAGCAGGCGCTGCAACAAGGGGGCCAGCAAGGTGGTGTTCGGGTCGGCCAGCAACACGCAGCGCATTTCGGGCACATCGGCTGCATTCAGGGCCACATCGTTCACCTGCCCGACCCAGTCCAGCGCGATCAATGCCTCCATCACGGGTTCGAGCTGCAACACATCCACCCGCAGCAACTGCGCCAGTTCGCTCGGCCGCAGGCCTTTGATGGGCTGCGAGCGGGCACGGTGCAGCGCCTGCAGCACCTCCACCGCCAGCTGAAACGTCCAGCCTGCCACGGTGCCGCGCCGCGCAACCCCTGCCAACAGGCTGGGTAGATACGCCGTGACCACGGCGCCCAGCAAAACAATCACCCACGCCACATAGATCCACACCAGCAAAATCGGCAACGTGGCGAAGGCGCCGTACACCATCGAATAGGTGGGCACCTTGCTCAAATAAATGGCCAGCACCTTTTTGGCCAGCTCAATGCACACCGCCACAAAAAAGCCACCCGCCCAGGCGTGCCGCCATCTCACGGGCGTGTTGGGCACATAGTGGTACAGCGCCGCCATGCCACCGGCCAGCGCCAGGAACTGGAAAGAGTCGAACAAAAGCTGCACGCCATCGGGCACGCGGTTGACCAACCCGCCAGACGCCGACATCACATAGGACGTGACCGCCAGGCTCGCCCCCATGAGCAACGGGCCCAGCGTGATGGCAGCCCAGTAGATGAGCACACGCTGCCCCAGCGGCCGCAGGCGCTGCACGCGCCAGATGTCATTGAGCGTGCGGTCAATGGTCAGGATCAGCGCGAGCGCCGTGACCAGGAGGACGCTGAAACCCGCCACACCCAGGCTGCTGGCCTTGGCCGCAAACTGCGTGAGATAGCCCAGCACCTGGCGCGAGATGCTGTCGGGCACCAGGCTGCTCACCAGCCAGCGTTGCAGCGCGTCCTGCAATTTGCCAAAGATGGGGAACGCAGTGAACACGGCCAGCGCCACGGTAAAAAAAGGCACCAGCGCCAAAATGGTGGTGAAGGTCAGGCTGCTGGCCGTCAGCCCCAGATGGTCTTCACGAAAGCGCTCGCGCAACGTCTGGGCCGTGGTTTTCCATGGAAAGTGCGACAGCTCGGTCATCAGCGACTCAAGACGCTGGGCAGGGGACAAGGACATGGCCGATATGATGCCATCCCAATGAATGCATCGCCCCACGCCCCTCTCTCCCCCCCCTCCCCCCAGCGCGCAGACAACGGCGTTGCCGCCACCCGTTGGTTGGCCACCGGCAGTGTGCTGGCGCTGATCGTGTTGTGCCTTGCCTGGGAGCTGGTGCTGGCGCCGGTGCGGCCCGGCGGGTCGTGGCTGGCGCTCAAGGCGCTCCCGCTGTGTGTGCCACTGGCGGGCCTGCTCAAAAACCGCATGTACACCTACCGCTGGGTGAGCCTCGTGGTGTGGCTTTATTTCATTGAAGGCGTGGTGCGCGGCTGGGGCGACAAGCCCCCATCGCAATGGCTCGCCTGGGCCGAGGCAGTGCTTTGCATCACGCTGTTTGTAGCCTGCACGCTGCATGTGCGCCTGCGCCAGCGCAATGCCAAAGCCACGGCGGCAGCAGTGCCAGCAGCAACCGCCTCATGATCCGGACGGCCACGGCCCACCGCCCGCGCCAAGCCCCGTCGCAGCGTCCCCGCTTGCTTGTTTATTGAAGACATGAAGACTTTGCACATGACCACACTCATCGACACCCTGCGCAGCCTTGTTGGCCCCACCCATGTGATCACCGACGGCGACCTCACCGCCTGGGAGCAAGACTGGCGCCGCCGCGTGCGCGGCAAGGCCCTGGCCGTGGTGCGCCCCGCCAACACGCTGGAAGTGGCCGCCGTGGTCAAGGCCTGCGCAGCGGCGGGCACCTCCATCGTGCCGCAGGGTGGCAACACAGGCCTGGCCGTCGGCTCTACGCCCGACGAGTCCGGCACGCAGATCGTGCTGAGCCTCACGCGCATGAACGCGGTGCGAAGCGTGGACACCGACAACCTCACCATGACAGTGGAAGCCGGCTGCATCCTGCAGAACCTGCAGGACGTGGCGCAGAACGCGGGCGTGCTGTTCCCCCTGAGCCTCGCGGCCGAGGGCAGCTGCACCATCGGCGGCAACCTGGGCACCAACGCGGGCGGCACGCAGGTGGTGCGCTACGGCAATGCGCGCGACCTGTGCCTGGGCCTCGAAGTGGTCACCGCCCAGGGCGAGGTGTGGGATGGCCTCAAGGGCCTGCGCAAGGACAACGCCGGCTACGACCTGCGCGACCTGTTCATCGGCAGCGAAGGCACGCTGGGCATCATCACCGCCGCCACGCTCAAGCTCTACCCCGAGCCCGCCGCGCGCCTGACGGCCTGGGCCGCCGTGCCGTCGATGGAACACGCCGTGGCGCTGCTGGGCCTGGCGCACAAGCAACTGGGCGCGGGGCTCACGGGCTTTGAGGTGATGGGCCAGTTTGCGCTGAGCCTGGTGGGCAAACACATGCCGCAGCTGCGTGTGCCCTTCCTGGGCGACGAGAACGCGCCCTGGTGTGTGTTGCTCGAAAACTCCGACAGCGAATCCGAAGAACATGCCCGCGCGCGTTTTGAAGCGCTGCTGGAGACCGCGTTTGAGGTGGGCTGCGTGACCGACGCCGTGGTGGCCGAGAACCTCACCCAGGCCCACCAGCTGTGGCACATCCGCGAGAACATTCCTCTCGCGCAGGCCGAAGAGGGCCTGAACATCAAGCACGACATCTCCATCCAGATCTCGCGCATCCCCGCCTTTGTGGCCCACACCGATGCAGTGCTGCAGCGCGAGATCCCCGGTGTGCGCCTGGTCAACTTTGGCCACCTGGGCGACGGCAACCTGCACTACAACGTGCAGGCCCCGGCCGATGGCGATGCGAAGGCCTTCCTGCGCGAGCATGAACAGCATGTGAACCACCTGGTGTACGAAGCCGTGGCCGAGTTCGGCGGCTCGTTCTCGGCCGAGCATGGCATTGGCGAACTCAAGGCCGACAAGCTCGAAAAGTACCAGTCGCCCGTGGCGATGGACATGATGCGTGCCATCAAGAACGCGCTCGATCCGCAAGGCATCCTGAACCCAGGGCGGGTGCTCCGCAGCCCCGTTCAGCCCTGAAGCGACGCGCACCCAAAGCACCGCCACACACCGCCTCTTAACGCACCGCACCACAAAAATTGCCCATGCCCTTGACCGACCTGTATCGCGCCGTCAGCGAACACACCGGTGAATTCACCTGCGAGCGCCTTCGCAAACCCGATGAAACCCGCGTGGTGACGTTCAAGCACCTCATCCAGCCCCCGGCCCCATTGGACGAGGCCGCACAGGCAGTCATCCACGATGTCGGCCCACTGCGCGCGTTCTACGCCACCTTCGGCGCGCTCATGCTGTACCACGACGCCCACAGCGGGGAAGCGGCCAGGTACATCGCCCCTCCTGCCGAGTGGGCGTCTCTGCACGATGGATTTGCGGGCTGGACGCAAGACCTGAGCGACGAAGAACGCGCCCACACGCTGCCACTTTGGGTTGAACACTGCGTGGTGATTGGCGAGGCGCCCCGCACGGGCAACTACATCGTGGTGGCCACCGATGGCGAAAGCGCTGGCCAGGTGTTCGAGTTCGACAACGGCGGCTTCACATTTGCACCAAAAAGCAGAGATATCGTGGCCTATGTCGAGCAACTGCTCACCCCAGACGCTGCGGCACTGACCGAGATCGCCTCCCACATGCGCTTCACCGACAGGAACTACGGCACGCAGTGGCAGATTCTGGAAATGCGGGACAACCGGGGCAAGCACATTCGCACGCAAGTGTGACGCGCCGGACTCCAATTACTATAAAAACAATAGCTACCAGCGCTTATTTATCAAGCGCTAGAGGCCATTTTTACCTGATTAGCTACTTACCTCAGATACCCGCAGCAGCTTCAAAGGCAGTGGGCCAGTAGTCACCAAGGCCTTCAACAGTCTGGGCAGCATGGCAGGCAGATCAAAGCGGCGGTTGAATCGCCAGCAGAACTCGGCCAAGTAGCGCTGGGCATACCTGGTGTGGTCAAACGAGTGATAGGTTCCTGCCATGCTGGTCTTGAGGTTGCCCAGCAAGGTGTTCACCCAACGCAGCTGAGGTGTCTGCGCCCCCTGGCGCCCACCTCCAGTCACGTGGCGCTCATGCGTGGCCTGCGCCTGCTGCACCTGCGCAAAGGCACGCGTGCCGTCGCTGACCACGTGGCAGCCCGCCGCCAGGTGGCCCTGTGCCCATTGCCGCATGTGCTGGTTGGTAAAGTCCTGCACAGGCGTCAAGTGCATGTACAGGGGCCGGCCATCGACGCTGGTCTGCACTGCGGCGACGAAGGCCGTCTTGTTGGCTGCGCGGCGCCCGCCGTTGATGTGGCCTGCCCGCTCGCCCCCAAGGTAGGCATCGTCAATCTCCACCCGCCCTTGCAGCAGGTAGCGCGCATCGCGCTGGGCCATGGCCTGCATCAGTTTGTGCTTCATCAGCCATGCCGTTTTGTAGGACACGCCCAACTGGCGCTTGAGCGCCAGGGCGCTGATGGCGTTCTTGTTCTGCGTCAGCAGGTACATGGCAAGAAACCACAGCTTTAGGGGCACATGGGTGTGTTCCATCACAGTGCCCACGATGGATGAGCTTTGGTAGCCACAAAGCAAGCACTCCCACAGCAGACGGCCCGTGCCATTGCGGGGGTGAAAAAAGCGCTTGCAGCCGCAATGCGCGCACTGCCAGCCATCGGGCCAGCGGGCGGCCACCAGGGCCTGCTCGCACTGCTGATCGCTGCCGTACTGAGACTGAAATTGTGGCAGCGACAGCCCGCGCTGGAACTGGATGGTGTTGATGGACATCGCTTGCTCCTTGGCGCCGAGAACTCGGCATGTCCGTTGGAGTCCTCTGGCTGGGCTTTGTTCTGCGCAATCTGAGGTATGTCGCTAATCAGGCATTTTTATTAAAAATTAGGCCGCACGCGCAATCGCCAGTACGGGCATCCAGCTTTAGTCAAAGCACTTTGCGCATGGGCTGCGCCTGCAAGCCGGCCCACACCTGGGCCGCGCCCGTTGGCTCATATCCGTTGCGAAGGTAAAACGCCTGCGCGGTGCGCGTGCTCTCCAGCCCCAACACAGCGATACCCGCCTGTCGCGCATGGGCCTCGGCTTCATGCAGCAAGGCGCGGCCGACGCCCTGGTGCAGCGCCTCTGGCACCACGTAGCACAGCGCCAAGGTGGCTCGCGTCAAAAGGACAAAACCCACCATCGCCTCTGCACGGTAAGCGCCCCACGCCGCTGCACCGGGTGCCGTGATCCACGCAGCCAAGCTCTCGGGGGTTTTGTTGGCAAGCCATGCGCTGAGGATGGCGGCGTTGTTGTGGTGGTCCTGAGCACAGCCGTGGGTGATGGATTGGCGCACCACATCGCAGGCAGCTTCCGCTGCACTTGTGCCGACAGTGACGATGCGTTGGGCATGGAGCACGACGTTGGAGGAGGTCATTCCGAGGCCGTCCGCGACAGCCCCACCACCACCAACACGAGCAATACGTAGAACAACAGGCCCGCGCATACCAAGCCGTTGGTTGTCACCACGCGCCGACCTTCGCGCCGGAACGAAAGCGCGCCCGCCGCACCAAAGACGCGGGCCTCGTTGCTGCCCCACTGCTCTGTGCGCCAGCGGCCCCAGCTGACCGTCCGCACCACCAGCGCACCCGTGAATATCAGCAGCACTTCTACGGCGGACCACAACACCGCGCAAACAAGCTCCGTCATCTGCATCCCCACCGAATCTGCGACAAGAGATCATAGATGCCAGCCGTAGGCACCTGCGCCGAGCCCCCGACTCAGGCGGGGTCTTGGGTCGCAGCGTGCAGCCGACTCCATTCGCGCGCAGCCTCCCACCCTGGCGGCACACAGCCCTGCTCCGTCACACACAGACTCGCACTGGTCAGCGCATGGCGCAACGCCTGCTGGCACGCCTTGGCTGAGAGCGTGTCAATGAACTGCACAAAACTCGCCACGCCTTCTGCCTGCGCCTGCCGCAGCAGGTGCGCCAGCAGCCCCGCCAGAAAGCTGTCTCCGGCGCCCACGGTGTCGACAACATTCAGCAGCTGCGCCTCTTTCGCAACGCACTGCGTGCCGTTGCTATGCAGCAGCCATGCGCCTTCAGCCCCCAGCGTGAGTGCCAGTAGGTGGGCCTGCGGGTTGGCGGCCAGCAGCTGGCGGGCGCGGGCCAACGCATCAGCGCCGGGCACGGCCAGGTGGTCCAGGTCTTCGTCGCTCACTTTGATGATGTCGGCCTGGGCCAGCGCCGCGTGCACGGTGGCGCGGTAAGCAGCCAGGTCGGGCATGACGGAGGGGCGCAGGTTGGCATCGACCACCACGCATCGGCCCGCCGTACGCTGGGCAACGAGCCAGGGCAGGTAGACAGCGGTGTCGCGTGCGTCGAGCGCCAGGGCGCCGGTGCAAACGACTTGCAGCGCGGGCAATGTGGTGCAGGCATCGACCAGGCCTTGTGCCGACACGGCGCGGTCGGCCACACCGTCGCGGTAGAAGGCGTAGTCGGGGTGGCCGTGTTCATCGAGGTTGACCACGGCCAGCGAGGTGACCTGCTGCACCGGCTCGGGCCGGGCCAGGTGCACACCATCGGCCGCCAGCTGCGCGGCCAGCTCGCGGCCAAAGCGGTCGCGTGACAAGGGGTTGAGGTACTGCGTGCCCACGCCCTGGCGGGCCAGTGCACGGCACAGGTTGTAGAGTGCGCCACCCAGGCATGGCAGGTAGCTGCCGTCGGGGCGGCGGAT
Source organism: Acidovorax radicis (assembly GCF_020510705.1). Classification (NCBI taxonomy): domain Bacteria; kingdom Pseudomonadati; phylum Pseudomonadota; class Betaproteobacteria; order Burkholderiales; family Comamonadaceae; genus Acidovorax; species Acidovorax radicis. The sequence continues at coordinate 1,894,011 of NZ_CP075184.1, read as the reverse complement.
GAGGTCGATGAGGGCCTCGCCTGCGATGGCGGCCCGCACAGGGGCTGTGGTGAAAGAGGTGTTTGCGTCGGATGTCATGGTGGCTTCTGAAGGGGGGGGATGCCGCCTTGTCTTCGACAAGCTCAGCCTGAACGGCTCTGGGTGCCCTGTCTGAGATCCCTGGGCAGCGCTACCGATATAGCGTCACACTTTGCCAAAACGGCCCGCCCCTTGTTTTCGGTATTCACTCGGCGTCATGCCCTTGATGTCCAGAAAGCGGCGGTTGAAGTTGGCCATGTTGTTGAAGCCCACGTCGTAGGCGATATGGGTGATGTAGCGCTGCGTCTCCATGAGCAATTGGCAAGCGCGGTTGATACGCACCAGGTTCACGAAGTCGGTGAAGGTGTTGCCCGTGGCGCGGCGAAAAAAGCGCGAAAAGCGGCTCTCGGTCATGCCCAGCTCTTGCGCCAGGTCGGCCGCTGACAGCGGCTCGGCCAGGTGGTCGGTGATGCGGCTCACGATGGCGTTGATCTGGTCGAGCTGGGTATCGTTGTCTTCACTTTGCAGTTGTGTGCTCGACAGCAGGCGAAAGTCGGTGCAGCCGGCCAGGTCGCTCAACAACTCGCAAAAGGCGCCAAACCGAGCCAGCCCCTGGCGCGATTTGATGCGCTGCCAGTGCTCTGTGGCCTGTGCCTCCATGCCAAAAAACTCAATGCCGTGCCGCGCACGCTCCAGCAGGGGCAGCACCTCGCGCAACTCGGGGATGTTCTCGCTGCTAGCGACCAGGGGCGCGTGCGAGAACTGGATCACCAGGTCGCGCAGCGGCACCCCTCCTTCGGGCAGGTCCATGCTGATCCAGTTGTGCGGCAGGCGCGGCCCGGTCAGCACCAGGTGGCCGGGCTGGAACTGACCGATCCAGTCCCCCACAAAGACCTTGCCTGACGTGGCGGTGATGAGGTGCAGCTCGTACTCATCGTGGTAGTGCCAGCGCGCCAGCGGCGTGGGAAACCCGTGCGACAAACAACGGATGAAGCCCGCCGCCTCGGGCGACTCGTAGCCCAGAGCGGGCGAGCGCACATAGTCGTGCTCCAGCTCGGGCTTGGTCTGGCGCGGGGCGATGGGCATCTTCACGGTCATGGTGGAAGTGGGCTCAAATTACACCAGCATCAGGCGCCTGTCCGCTCCGCAACAAAAGCCAACACGCGGGCATAGGCTTTGCGCAGCGCGTCCACCAACCTGGGGTGGCCAGCCATCTCGCCCCACAAGGTCGTGTCGGCCGCATAGGCCGCCACCGGGTCGGCTGCGTCGCAGATGGCATGGGCCATGGCGGGGTCCATGGCCTGGTCCTGGTAGGTGTAGGGGATCTGCCCCGCATGCCAGCGCTGCAGGTAGGCCAGGAACAGCGCGGGCAGCATGGCCACGCTGCCGAACGAGCCCTCAGCGCCTGATCGCGCCAGCTTGTCACGGATGGTGGGCGCGATCATGCCGGGGATCTTGGAGAACGCGTCCATCGCCACGCGTTGGTTGGTGTCGGCAATGGCGGGGTTGCCAAAGCGGTCCAACACCACGTCGCGGTAGCGCGCGAGGTCGATGGGGCATGGCAGCAATACGGGGATGGCATCGTCGGTCACGTAGTCATAGGCCATCTGACGGATCGCGGCATCGTGCGTTCCTTCGTGGATGTACTGGTAGCCCGCCAGCGTGCCCGCCCAGGCAATGCAGCTGTGGGTGGCGTTGAGCAGGCGGATCTTGGCCTCTTCATGGGCCTGCACCGACTGCACCATCTCCACGCCCACCTTCTCCCAGTCGGGCCGGCCGGCAATGAAGTCGTCTTCAATGACCCACTGGATAAAGCTTTCACCCATGAGTGCTGCCTTGTCGCCCCAACCCGTTGCAGCCTTCACGCGCTCGGCCACATCGGGCGTGGGGCGCGGTGTGATGCGGTCCACCATGGCGTTGGGGCTGGTGGTGTTCTGCTCCACCCAGTCTTTCAGTTGCGCATCGCCCAGGGCCTCAATGAACTGCAGCAGGCCGCCGCGCGAGCGGTCACCGTTGTGGCGCAGGTTGTCGCAGTTCATCAGCGTCACAGGGCCCGCACCGGTCGCCCTGCGCGCGCGCAGGATGCTGACCAGGCCGCCGTAGATGGTGTGGCCCGCCTGCCCCGCCTGGATGGCCGCCAGGTCCGCACGCAGATCGGGAAAGGTGGCCCAGTCCAATCGGTTTTGCGCGTCGAGGTAGTAGCCCGCTTCCGTGACGGTGAACGAGATGATGCGCGTGGCAGGGCCGGCACCTGCAGCGATCAGCGGGGCCAGGTCGTCCTGGTAGGGGATCACGCGCTGGATCGATTCGATGACGGTGTAGCTGCGCTCGCCCTGGGGGGTGACGGTCTCTAGCGTGTAGCGGCCACCTTGCGCTTGCAGGGCCGCAATCGTGTCGGCCAGGTCGGGGCGCAGGTTGCCGCCCGCGATGGCCCAGCCCATTCCCTCGGCTTGGCCCTGCTGGCGCAATGCGTGGACATAAACGGCCTGGTGGGCGCGGTGGAACGAGCCCAGGCCCAGATGCAGGATGAAATTCATGGTGCGTGAAGACAGGGTTCTAGAGATCAAAATTCGTGGGCATCATCACCACGTCGCGGATGGTCATGCCGCGTGGCCGGGTGAGCATGAAGAGCACCACCTCGGCCACTTCGGCGGCCTCGATGAGGCTGCCGCTGGCCTTGGCTTCTGCGAGCTTCTCCGCAGGCCAGTCGGCCAACAGCGAGGTGATGACCGGGCCGGGCGAGATGGCGCCGACGCGGATGCCGTGCTTGAACACCTGGCGGCGCACGGTCTGCACAAAGCAGTTGACCGCCCACTTGGACGAGGCATACACCGGCTCCCACGGCGTGGGGAAATGCGCGGCCAGCGAGCTGGTGACGATGATGTCGCCCGTGCCGCGCTCGATCATGTGGGGCAACACGTTGTGCACGTTTTTCATCACCACGTTGACGTTCAGGTGGAGCATGCGGTCGATGGCGTCGGGGTCGGCGTCCACCAGATCTCCGCCCACATACAGCCCGGCGTTGGCGTGAAAGATGTCGAGCTGCCCGGCGATGGCCAGCGTGCGCGCCAGCAGACTCGCGCACTGCTTGGCGTCCAGCAGGTCCAGCACCAGCGGCAAGGCACACGCGCCGATGGCGGCACAGGCCTTGGCCAGCGCGGCCTCGTCACGGTCGATCAACACCACATGCGCACCCGCGTCGGCCATGGCTTGGGCACTGGCAAAGCCGATGCCCGATGCAGCGCCGGTGACGGCCGCCACCTTGCCATGAAGTGCTTGTCCGGGGGGCATGGAAGCAGTCATGGCGGTCATGCGGCCTGGCGGGCCACCACGCGGCCGTTCGGGTCGAACCAATGGGCTTGCGAAGCGTCGATGTCCAGGCTGACCGCATCGCCCGCACGCAGGCCGGTGCGGTCGTTCTGGCGGGCCACAAACTGCGCGCCACCGGGCGTGCTCACGTAAATCAGCGTCTCGGCGCCCAGTGCTTCGACCAGGTCCACCTGGCCCGGCACAAGCGTCGCACCGGTGTCGCGCACGCTGATGTTCTCGGGGCGCAGGCCGATGGCGCCGCCCTCGGCCCCGGCAGGCGCCTGCTGTTGCACGGGCGGTGGCAGCTGCGGCAGGGGCACCACGTTCATCTGCGGCGTGCCGATGAACTGGGCCACGAACTGGTTGGCGGGCCGGTCATACAACTCCAGCGGCGTGCCCACCTGCTCGATGATGCCGTCGCGCAGCACCACCACGCGGTCGGCCAGCGTCATGGCCTCCACCTGGTCATGCGTGACGTAGATCGTGGTGGCGTCCAGGTCGCGGTGCAGCTTGGCGATCTCCACCCGGGTCTGGCCGCGCAGCGCTGCGTCGAGGTTGGACAGCGGCTCGTCAAACAAAAACACCTTGGGCGCACGCACGATGGCGCGGCCGATGGCCACGCGCTGGCGCTGCCCGCCCGACAGCTCCTTGGGCGTGCGCTGCAGGTACTGCGTGAGGTTGAGGATGCGCGCGGCGTTCTGCACCTTCTCGTCGATCACCTGTTTGTCCACCTTGGCGAGCTTGAGCGCAAAGCTCATGTTCTCGTACACGCTCATGTGCGGGTACAGCGCATAGCTCTGGAACACCATGGCCAGGTCGCGCTTGCTCGATGGCTGGTCGGTGATGTCGCGGCCGTCCAGCATCAGGGTGCCGCCGTCGATGTTCTCGAGCCCCGCGATCAGCCGCAGCAGCGTGGACTTGCCGCAGCCCGAGGGACCAACGAAGACGATGAACTCGCCTTGCTGGATGGTGAGGTCGATGCCCTTGATGACGCGGTGTTCATCAAAGAATTTCTCGATGCCGCGCAGTTGAAGGTAGGCCATGGAATCGGGTTCCTGAAAACTTGATTGCGTTGGGATGAAGGGCTGCGCGTTACTTCACGGCGCCAAAGGTCAGGCCTTGCACCAGTTGCTTCTGACTGAACCAGCCAAACACCACGATGGGCGCAATCGCCATGAGCGACGCGGCAGACAACTTGGCCCAGAACAGGCCCTCGGGGCTGGAGTACGACGCGATGAGCGTGGCCAGCGTGCCCGCCTTGGCAGCGCTGAGGTTCAGGCTCCAGAAGGCCTCGTTCCACGACAGCACCAGGCACAGCAGGCCCGTGGACGCGAGCCCGCCCATGCCCAGCGGCAGCAGCACCAGGCGCACCTCTTGCCACAGCGTGGCACCGTCCATGCGTGCGGCTTCCAGAATCTCGCGCGGAATGTCCTTGAAGTGCGAGTACAGCATCCAGACCATGATGGGCAGGTTGGACAGCGCGAACACGATGATCAGCGCCAGCTGCGTATCGAGCAGATGGCTCTTTTGCGCCAGCACGTAGATGGGCACAAATGCGCCCACGGCGGGCATCATCTTGGTGGAGAGCATCCACATGAGGATGTCCTTGGTGTACTTGCCCTTGAAGAAGGCCATGGCATACGCCGCGGGCGCGGCCAGCATGAGCCCCACCACGGTGGAGAGCACGCTGGTGATGACCGAATTCTTGGCGTACAGCAGGTAGTCGCTGCGCTCCTGCACCTCGTGGAAGTTCTCGAACGTGGGGGTGAAGAACAGCAGCGGTGGCACGGCGATGGCCTGCAGCTCGGTCTTGAACGCGGTCAGCAGCAGCCAGCCCAGCGGGAAGAACAGCAGCAGGGCCACGCCCCAGGCAGCCACGGTGCGCAAGGCCAGCAGGCCCAGGGGGTAGGAAGAACGGCGTCGGGCGGTCATGGTGATGCTTGGGTTACTTGTCGAGGTTCTTGCCGACCATGCGGATCAAAAAAACGGCCGCGATATTGGCCAGCAGCACGGCGAACAGCGCACCCGCCGAGGCCACGCCCGCATCGAAATTGAGCAGCGCCTGCTTGAAGATCAGGAAGGTGACGTTGGTGCTTGCATCGCCCGGCCCTCCACCCGTGGTGGTGTAGATCTCGGCAAAGATGCTGAGCAAAAAGATGAGTTCGATCATCACCACCACGGCCACCGAGCGGCCCAGGTGCGGCACATACAGGTAGCGCAGTTGCTGCAGGTAGTTGGCGCCATCCATGCGCGAGGCTTCGAGCTGCTCGTGGTTCATGCTCTGCAGCGCAGTCATGAAGATCAACGTGGCAAAGGGCAGCCACTGCCACGCAACCATCACGATGACCGAGAACAGCGGCAAGTCCGTGAGCCAGTCCACCGGCTGTGCGCCAAAGAACATCCACACCTGCGCGAGCACGCCGTAGATGGGGTTCATCATCATGTTCTTCCACATCAACGCATTCACCGTGGGCATGACGAAGAACGGAGAGATCAACAACACCCGCACGATGCCCCGGCCCGGAAACGGCTCGTTGATGAGCAGCGCGATCGCCACGCCGAACACCACCGTGATGAGGATCACGCTGCCCAGCAGCAGCAACGTGTTGAGCACCGCCGTGCCAAACGAAGGGTCGGTGACGAAGTACTCAAAGTTCTCCAGCCCGGCAAAACCGGTCTGGTCCGGCTGCATCAGGTTGTAGTGGATGAACGAGAAATAGAGCGTCATCACCAGCGGCACGATCATCCACAGGAAGAGCGTGACCATGGCTGGCGTGAGCAGCAGGCGGGGGAGCAGGCGGCGGTTCATGAGGGTCTCGGGAGAATCCAGCTTTGCCAGATGAAATTAAAACCAGCAGCGCAATAGGCGGTCAGTCGGCGTAGCGAGCGGGTCGAGGCGGGGTCGCTGTACCGCAGCCGTACTCCCGTACGGCGAGGAACACCGGCCCCGGATCGGCCCGCGCAGTAGCCGAATGAATGCCTATTTGTAGTAGCCGGCTTTCTTCATCTCACGGTCGGCCGCCACCTGGCTGGCCTTGAGCGCCGCGTCCACCGTCGTCTTGCCGGCCAGTGCAGAACTCATCTGCTGCCCCACGGCAATGCCGATGGCCTGGAACTCAGGAATCGCCGCAAACTGCACGCCCACATACGGGCTCTTGGGCAGCGTCGAATCGGTCGGGTTGGCCGAGTCGATGGCGGTCTTCTCTGCGGCGGCAAAGCGGGCCGCCTTCTGGAACTCTGGCGCCGCGTAGGTGCTCTTGCGTGTGCCGGTGGGCACATTGGCCCAGCCGTTGGTCTTGGCGACCAGCTGGATGTACTCCTTGCTGGTGGACCAGGTGATGAACTTCTGTGCGGCCTCCACCTTCTTCGACCCTGCGGGAATGGCCAGATTCCATGACCACAGCCAGTTGGCGCCCTTGGGCGTGTTCATGGTGGGGGCCTGGGCAAAGGCCATCTGGTCGGCCACCTTGGACTGCTTGGGGTCGCTCACGAACGAGGCCGCGATGGTCGCGTCCACCCACATGCCGCACTTGCCGGAGTTGGTGAGTGCCAGGATTTCATTGAAGCTGTTGGCCGACGAGCCGGGCGGGCCATAGTTCTTGAGCAGGTCCACGTAGAAGGTGATCGCGTCCTTCCAGGGCTTGGATTCGAGCTGCGGCTTCCACTGCATGTCAAACCACTGGCCGCCGAAGGTGTTGACCAGCGTGGTCAAAAACGCCATGTTGTCGCCCCAGCCCGGCTTGCCGCGCAGGCAGATGCCGTACACGCCGTTCTTGGGGTCGTGCATCTTGGCGGCCAGGTCTTTGATCTGCGGCCAGGTGGGGCGCTCGGGCACCTGCACGCCGGCCTTGTCGGCCAGGTCCTTGCGGTACATGAGCATCGAGCTTTCGCCATAGAACGGCGCGGCAAACAGCTTGCCGCCCACGGTCAGGCCATTGCGCACGGCGGGCAGCAGGTCGTCCACGTCGTAGGCTGCGTCGGTTTTCAGCTCCTGCAGCCAGCCCTTCTTGCCCCAGATGGGCGCTTCGTACATGCCGATGGTCATCACGTCGAACTGGCCGCCCTTGGTGGCGATGTCGGTCGTCACGCGCTGGCGCAGCACGCCTTCTTCGAGCGTCACCCAGTTGAGCTTGATGTCGGGGTTCGCCTGCTCGAAGTTCTTGCTGAGCTTTTGCATCTCGATCATGTGGCCGTTATTCACGGTGGCGATGACCAGCTCGGTCTGCGCGCTGGCGGCGCCGCACAGCGAAGTCAAGGCCAGCGCAACGGCCAGGGCCAGGCGCGTGGGCATGGCAACTCGGTTGAAATGAGGCATTCGAAAGGTCTCCTTGGTTATAAGATTCTGCAATCTGCCACTCAACACCGACCAGACAAGGGGGGGCATTGACGGTCTGAACGATACCGATGCTGGCATGCCAGATTGATACTCCCCATGTCATCAAAGATACTTTTATGCACCAGCATCTTGGGATTTATACCTATCGGTCTCAACTGGGTATCTAACGGCGCGTATCTCACTGCGCCTCCCGGCTGGGGCGTTTTGATGTTTCTGTATGAAATGTCCTGCCGGCCGGAGCAAAAACTATCAAATTAATAGCTGCTAGCGCTTTATGCATAAGCGCTAGCAGCCTATTTGGCCAAAAACTTCTGTGGCACCGCAGACTTGCCCCACCGCTGGCCGCGCGCGGGGCGGGCCGCATAAAATCCAGCGGCGCGCCCACTCCACAGACACATCGCTACGGCCGGGCACGTGCAGTTTCCTTTCACCCGTGATGAGCCCCTTCGCATGACCCCGCCACTAGCCGCCACCGCCCGCCCAGTTCGCTCGCAATACGAAGACTTCATGCGCCATGTGTTCACCCACGGCGTGGATAAATCCGACCGCACGGGCACCGGCACCAAGAGCGTGTTTGGCCACCAGATGCGGTTTGACCTCAAGGAAGGCTTTCCGCTGATCACGACCAAGAAGGTGCACCTCAAATCCATCATCCAGGAGCTGCTGTGGTTCCTGACCGGATCGAGCAACAACAACTGGCTGAAAGAGCGCGGCGTCACCATCTGGGACGAATGGGCGCGCGAGGATGGTGACCTGGGCCCCGTGTACGGCGTGCAGTGGCGCAGCTGGCCCACGCCGGACGGCGGGCACATCGACCAGATCAGCGACGTCATCCAGACACTCAAGACCAACCCCGACTCGCGCCGCATCATCGTGAGCGCCTGGAACGTGGCCGAGCTGCACAAGATGGCGCTCATGCCCTGCCACGCGTTTTTTCAGTTTTACGTGGCCCCCGCGCAGCAGCCCGGCGGGCGCGGCACGCTGAGCTGCCAGCTCTACCAGCGCAGCGCCGACATCTTTTTGGGTGTGCCCTTCAACATCGCCAGCTATGCGTTGCTGACACATATGGTGGCGCAGCAATGTGACCTGGACGTGGGTGACTTCATCTGGACGGGCGGCGACTGCCACATCTACAGCAACCACCACGAGCAAGTGCAGACCCAATTGGCGCGCACGCCCTATCCCTACCCGGTGCTGAACATCAAGCGCCGACCCGGCAGCCTCTTCGACTACCAGTTCGAAGATTTTGAAGTGCTGGACTACCAGTGCCACCCGGCCATCAAGGCGCCGGTGGCGGTCTGACCGCACGCGGTCGCCACCGAAGAGCCCCTTCCCCCTCAGACCGATTCCCCCGGGCACGGCGCCATGGTTGCGCCCCGCCTCTTTTCACCATCCACATCGAGAACTTGCATCCATGTCTTCCGGCGGATTTCACGTACACGGCCCCCACGACCACGCAGTCGAGCACGCTACCCAAGGCCACGGCGAGCATGCAGCAGACCACGGAGCCGAAGGCGGCAACGGCTCGTCGGTCAACAAGATCGCCATGTTCACCGCCATCGTGGCCACGGTGGGCGCGCTGTTTTCGTACATGGGTGGTGCCACGCAGGCCAACGCGGGCCTGATGAAGAACGACGCGGCCATCAAGAAGACGGAAGCCTCCAACCAGTGGAATTATTTCCAGTCCAAGAGCACCAAGCAGGCCCTGGCCGAGCTGGCCCGCGACCTGACCCCCACCGAGCCCGAGAAGGCCAGATACCAGGGCAACGTGGACCGCTACGAGAAGGAAAAGAACGCGATCAAGACGGAGGCCGAGAAGCTGGAGGCCGATGCCCTCGCCTTCGATCACCAAAGCGAGGCCCAGATGCACCAGCACCACCGCTGGGCACAGGCCACCACCGCGCTGCAGGTAGCGATTGCGCTGGCAGCCATCGCGCTGCTGACCCGAAAGAAATGGCTGGAATACGGCATGTATGGCGTGGCGGCCGTGGGCCTGGGTGTGGGCGCGCTGGCGTTTTTGCACATCTGATCCGATCAACCCCAAAGCACTGAGCACCGAGCCCCATGCCCCTGCACCTTATCTACGCCCGCGCTGCCAACGGCGTCATCGGCAAGGACAACCGCCTGCCCTGGCACATCCCCGAGGACATGGCGCACTTCAAGCAGCTCACCCAGGGGTGCCCCGTGGTCATGGGCCGCAAGACCTGGGACTCGCTGCCGCCGCGCTTTCGCCCCCTGCCCGGCCGCACCAACATCGTGGTGACGCGCCAGGCCGACTGGCAGGCCGAGGGCGCCCACCGCGCGGGCAGCCTGGCCGAGGCACTGGCACAGTGCGATGCGGGCCAGACCGTGTGGGTCATCGGCGGCGCGCAGATGTATGCCGAGGCCCTGCCCCTGGCGGACTGCGTGGAGGTGACGGAGATAACGCAAGACTTTGACGGCGATGCCTATGCCCCCGTGCTCGGCGCAGAATGGGTGGAGACAGCCCGCCACCACCACGTCAGCACCAACGGGCTGCCGTTCCACTTTGTGACCCGTGTGCGCCGCGCCTGATGGCGCCCTGCCCCTTGCCACCCCATTTACTCACTTTTTGATAGCTGCCAGCGCTTTATCCATGAGCGCTATCGGCCAAAAACCATGCAAATCGCCACCTGGAACATCAACTCCCTGACCGTACGCCTGCCGCAGGTGCTGGCCTGGCTGGCCAGCAACCCGGTGGACGCCCTGTGCCTGCAAGAGCTCAAGCTCACGGACGACAAGTTTCCCCACGAGGCGCTGAAAGAAGCCGGCTACGAGACAGCAGCCTTTGGCCAGAAAACCTATAACGGCGTGGCCATCCTGAGCCGCCATCCGCTGCGCGACGTGGTGCGCAACATCCCCGCCTTTGGCGACGAGCAGGCCCGCGTCATCGGGGCGACGTTTGACACACCCACCGGACCGTTGCGCCTGCTCAACGGGTATTTTGTGAACGGCCAGGAGCCCGGCTCGGAAAAGTTCGCCTACAAAATGCGCTGGCTGCAGGCCCTGCAAGACATGGTGCGCGCCGAGATGGCAACCCACCCGCGCCTGGTGCTGGTCGGCGACTTCAACGTGGCCCCCGAAGACCGCGACTCGTACGACCCCGAGGGCCTGCGCGAAACCATTCACCACACCACCGAAGAGCGCGCACATTTCCAGGCGCTGCTGGCGCTCGGGCTGACCGATGCGTTTCGCATGTTCGATCAGCCCGAAAAAAGCTTCTCCTGGTGGGACTACCGCATGCTGGGTTTTCAAAAGAACCGGGGGCTGCGCATCGACCACATTCTGGTCAGCGAAGCATTGCGGCCTAGCGTGGTGGCCTGCACGGTGGACCGCGCGCCGCGCAAGAACCCACAGCCCAGCGACCACGCGCCTGTGGTGGTTACGCTGGGCTGACTGGCCTGCCCGGGCACTGTGTAGCGGCAGCAGCGGCCCCAGTGCCGCGCGGCAAAGTTGGGCAGACGTACGCGCAGCAACGCAAAAAAAGGCCGCCAAGTTTTACCTTGGCAGCCTTTTCGTATGGCGTCGTATGGGCAGACCGCCGCAGGCATTGCAACCGGGCTATGACCGACGCTCTTGACCTGCTGCAGGGCAACATCGAGCCCTGGGCAGCGGCATATCAGCGGCTTGCATCAACGCCCACTAACGCCCACTTACCCCCATTAACGCTGGGGCGAAAACCCATCACGAAATGCGCGCACTTCGTCGTGATTGCGCTGCGCACCCTGCGCCTGGCGCTCGATGAGCGCACGCACATCAAAGGGCAGCGTGGACTTCAGCGCCTTGTGGTAACGGGCCACGGCGGCGTCTTCACCGCGCTCGCACTCTTCGAGCACTGATTTATCGTCGCGGGTGGAAAGAGCCGTCTTGACCGAAACCCAGCCACGGTGCAGAGCCCCAGCCACGGTGCCGCCCGAAGCAGGTTCGCCGTTGAGGCGGCGGATTTCGTGCTCCAGCTCCATGGCCGCAGCGGCACACTCCCGCGAGTGGCGCTGGAAGATGCCCTTGAGCTCGCCCGAATCGGCGTGTTCGGAGCAGGAATGAAAGCCGAATTCACCGTCGCGCGCCGACTCCAGCAAGTCATTGAGCACATCGACCACATCATCGTTATCGATCACATCCATGGGACGCTGGTCATCGCTGCTGCGCGCACGGGAGGCTCGCTCCCAGGCAGCACGGGTGGCCGGGCGGACATCGGTCCAGGCCAAGCCTTGCGCCGCGTGGCGTGCACGCCAGTCGTCGGCCAGGCGTGGCTCGATAGCGTCGAAGTCGCCTTCGTAGCGGCCCACAGAACCCCAGCCCAGCTCATACGCCGGGCGGTATTGATCGTAAGTGCGGCCGCTCACAAAGTAGGGCTCACGCTCATAGGCGTCGCGCCAGTACGCATCTTCTGCGGTGGGGTTGACCGATTCGGCTGCCGCCTTACCAGCAAGGCCACCGACGACCGCGCCAGCCACGCCACCAATCGCGGCACCGATCGGGCCACCCAAGGCGCCTGCGGCTGCACCTGCTGCTGCGGCGCCCATGGCAGCGCCTACGCCAGTGCCGACAGGGTGAGCACCCGGCTCGTTGGTCAGCGGGTCACGGTTGGCATCGTTGAAATCCGACATAGAAATTCTCCGGTTGGTTGACAGTGACTTCATTCTTGAAGCGGTCAATCAACCCGGAGGTCGGCCCATGGAGGGCCTGTGTGTAGGACAGGGGGCCAGCCCCTGCCGCACCTGGCATCGGGGTTGCCCAGCACCGCACGGGCCCCACAGACTCCGCCTCAGTGCGGCGCCGATGCTACATATTCGATAGCTGCTAGCGCTTATAAATAAAGCGCCAGCAGCCATTTTCATGCCTCATCCGGCGCGTCGAGCCCCAGCTCCTGGATCTTGCGCGTGATGGTGTTGCGCCCAATACCCAGACGCTGCGCGGCCTCCATGCGCCGACCGTGTGTGGCCACGAGGGCCGTACGGATAAGGCGCGACTCAAAGCGCCGCATGAGCGCATCCCACACCTCGGGCTGCCCGCCTGCCAAGAGCTTGTGCGCCTCGGTCTCCAGCGATTGCTCCCAGCTGAGTGGTATCGATGCGGCCAGCGGTGCGGCAGCCAAAGCGATGTCGGTCATGGGCGAGGGCATGCCTGCATGGCCCAGGCCTGCACCCGCCGTACCCGCCTCAGCCACAGCCGCCGGGCCCGCACCCTGCCCCGCGGGGGCTGCAGGCAACGATGGCGCGGCCGCTGCAAACTCTGCAGACGGAGCGGCAGCAACAGCCGCCGCAACGCCCATGCCCAGGGGCGGCATCACTGGCGCTTCGATCGGCGCAGCCCGCACCACCGCGTCACGCGGGGCGGGCGCTTCCAGCACTTCGGGTGGCAAGTCTTGTGTGGACACCGTCTGGGCAGGTGCCATCACGGTGAGCCAGTGGCAGATGTTCTCGAGTTGGCGCACGTTGCCCGGAAAAGCAAACTGCTCCAGCCGCGCCAGGGCCGCATCGGATATGCGTTTGGGCTCCACACCCAGTTGCCGCGCGCTTTGCTGCAAGAAGTGGCGCGTGAGCATGGGCACGTCTTCATGGCGCTCGCGCAGCGCGGGCAAGCGCAGGCGGATGACGTTCAGGCGGTGAAACAAGTCCTCACGAAAGCCCCCTTCCTTGACGCGCCGCTCCAAGTCCTGGTGGGTGGCGGCGATCACGCGCACGTGGGCTTTCACGGCAGCATGGCCGCCTACGCGATAGAACTGGCCGTCCGACAGCACACGCAGCAGGCGCGTCTGCAGGTCAAAGGGCATGTCGCCGATTTCATCGAGGAACAAGGTGCCGCCTTCGGCCTGTTCGAAGCGCCCACGCCGTTGCGTCTGCGCGCCAGTGAAGGCGCCGCGCTCGTGGCCAAACAGCTCGGATTCCAGCAGGTCCTTGGGGATGGCTGCCGTGTTGATGGCCACAAAGGGGCCGTCAGCCACGGGCGAGTGTTTGTGCAATGCGCGCGCCACCAGCTCTTTGCCCGAGCCCGATTCGCCCGTGATGAGCACGGTGACCTGGCTTTGGCTCAAGCGGCCGATGGCGCGGAACACGTCTTGCATCGCAGGCGCCTGGCCGAGCATTTCGGGGGTAGCCGCCTGGCGCACTTCGGTGACTTCCTCGCGCTGGCTTTCCTCCACCGCGCGGCGGATCAGTTCGACCGCTTTGGGCAAGTCAAAAGGCTTGGGCAGGTATTCAAACGCTCCGCGCTGAAACGCCGACACCGCACTGTCCAGATCGGAATAGGCCGTCATGATAATGACGGGCAGACCGGGCTGCAGCTCGCGCACCTTCTCGAGCAACTGCAGGCCCGAGCCACCAGGCATGCGAATGTCGCTCACCAGCACTTGGGGGCTTTGGCGCGCTGGGTCTCCGGCGGTGATGTCGGCAAGGGCATCCAGCACTTCGCGGGGGTGGGTGAAGCTGCGGGTGGGCAGGTTTTCACGGGCCAGTGCCTTCTCCAGGACGAAGCGGATCGAGGGGTCGTCATCCACTAACCAGATCGGCTTCATATTTTTCTAACCTTCCCTGTGGTTGTATGTCAGGGACCGTCGTGCGCTTTTAAGGCAAGGGGATCAGGATTCGAAAGTCGGTGCGACCCGGTACGCTGTCGCATTCGATCAACCCGTGGTGGCGCTGCACGAAGGTTTGTGCCAACGTAAGCCCCAGCCCCGATCCACCGTCCCGACCCGATACCAGAGGGTAAAAAATACGCTCCTTGATGGCATCGGGCACGCCCGGTCCGTTGTCGATGACATGCAATTCCAGTGCCAGCCGGTAGCGCTGGCGACCAAACGTTACTTGTCGGGCGACACGGGTGCGCAACGTGATCACCGCGTCTCCGGCCGCAATGCGGTCAGACAGCGCCAGCGCGGCGTTTTGCACAATGTTGAGCAGGGCCTGGATGAGCTGGGCGCGGTCGCCGCGGAACTCCGGGATCGACGTGTCGTAGTCGCGCTGCACCTTGAGGCCCTGCGGGTACTCCACCAACACCAGAGAGCGCACACGTTCACACACCTCGTGGATATTGACGTCGCCCACCAGATGGGGGTGCCGGTGCGGAGCCAGCAACCGGTCAACCAGGCTTTGCAGGCGATCGGCCTCATGGATGATGACCTGCGTGTATTCGTGAAGCTCTCGGCTCTCCAGCTCCATCTCCAGCAGCTGCGCGGCGCCACGGATTCCACCCAGCGGGTTCTTGATCTCATGGGCCAGATTGCGGATCAGCTCCTTGTTGGCCGCAGCCTGGTCGCGCAGACGCTCTTCACGATCTTGCCGCGCCTGCTGCTCCAGCGGCCACAGCTCCACCAGAATCTCGCCCACCTGCTCTGCGTCGGCCACGCTCACGTGCACCGGCACTGGCTCCTGGTGCAGGCGCTTGAGGCTGGTTTCGTAACGCAGCGCGGCAAAGTCTTTGCCACGTGCGCCCGCAAGCGCCGTCTGCAGCAGCGCGGGGTCGGTAAAAAAGCCGGAGAAGTCAGCCCCTTCCAGCGTGCGCCGCGACAGGCCCAGCGTGTTCTCCAGCGCGGCATTGGCAAACTGCACGGCACCGTCGCTGGCTCGCAACACGGCCACCAGGGTGGACATCAGATCAAGCGAATGAAACCGCCCGGAGCCTGGCCTGGACGGTGCAAGGGGTGGAGAAGAGCTCACACGCAGCAGCGCTGGTTAATTGGCAGCGGCGGCAGGCAGTCGTGCCAGCTCGCGCTTGATGCCTGCGACGTCGCTCTCACTGCGGGCCAGGCTCGCCTTGAGCTCGGCAGTCCGATCCATGTATTGCTGCGGGTTGCGCAGATCCAGCGCATTGCGTTGAGGCGCACCGTTGTTGTATTCCTTCGCCAGTTCTGCGTACCGCGCTTCGGCCTTGCGCAATTCAGACTCCAGAATGGCCCGTGCATCGGAGTCACGGGCTTTTTGGTCACTGTTGCTCACGCGGGGGGCCGTGGAAGGCGAAGTGGCAGCGGCGCCGCCACTGGCAGCTGGGGCCGCACCGGACGCAGGGCGATTGCCCTGCAAAACCGTGACGTTTCCGCCTTCAACCAGTTTGCAGCCGCGCTCCTTGGACTGGCTGGCGTTGTTGGTGTATTCGTTGCCACAGCGGTAGATGCGGTCTTGCGCCAGGGCTGCGGGAACGGAAGAGACGATGAGTAGCAGGGTGATGAGCGTGTATTTCATTCAGGTTCCTCGCATTGACATGCCGGGGACAGGAGAGTATCTCCGAATCCCCCCACATCTCCAACGCAACAACGGCCGACCTTGCCAGGGGCGTTGTAAAGGTAATGAGGCAACACGGGCCCATGAGGTTCCGCAGGAGATCGCTCTATAGACAACGCTCCATAAAAAAAGGCGGCTTGCGCCGCCTTTCCAACGTAATGACCTGCAGGCAGGCAATTACAGCGAGTAATACATATCGTATTCAACGGGATGAGGTGCCATGCGGAAACGCGTGACTTCACCCATCTTGAGCTCGATGTATGCGTCGAGCATGGCGTCAGAGAACACACCACCCTTGGTCAGGAAGCTGCGGTCCTTGTCGAGATATTCCAGCGCCTGGTCCAGGCTGTGGCATACGGTAGGCACCAGCTTGTCTTCTTCGGGCGGCAGATGGTACAGGTCCTTCGTGGCGGCTTCGCCGGGATGGATCTTGTTTTCCACGCCATCAAGGCCGGCCATCATCAGCGCCGAGAAGCACAGGTATGGGTTGGCCGATGGATCGGGGAAGCGCGCTTCGATGCGGCGGCCCTTGGGGTTGGCGACGTAAGGAATGCGGATCGAGGCCGAGCGGTTGCGGGCCGAGTAGGCCAGCTTCACCGGGGCTTCATAGCCAGGCACCAGACGCTTGTACGAATTGGTACCGGGGTTGGTGATGGCGTTCAGGGCACGTGCGTGCTTGATGATGCCGCCGATGTAGTACAGCGCGAAGTCCGACAGGCCCGCATAGCCGTCGCCAGCGAACAGGTTCTTGCCGTCTTTCCAGATGGACTGGTGCACGTGCATACCGGAGCCGTTGTCGCCAGCGTAGGGCTTGGGCATGAAGGTGGCGGTTTTGCCGTAGGCGTTGGCCACGTTCCAGACCACGTACTTCAGCACCTGCGTCCAGTCAGCTCGCTCGACCAGCGTGCTGAAACGCGTGCCGATTTCGTTTTGGCCAGCGCCCGCCACTTCGTGGTGGAACACTTCGACGGGGATGCCCAGGGATTCGAGAATCAGGGACATCTCGGCGCGCATGTCTTGCGTGCTGTCGACGGGAGGCACGGGAAAGTAGCCGCCCTTGACGGTGGGACGGTGGCCACGGTTGCCGCCTTCGAGCTTGGCGCCCGAGTTCCAGGGGGCTTCGTACTCTTCGATCTCGAACATGACCTTGCCGGGCTCGTTGGACCAGCGCACGCCGTCGAAGATAAAGAATTCAGGCTCTGGGCCGAAGTAGGCCGTGTCGCCCAGGCCAGAGGCCTTGAGGTAGGCTTCAGCGCGCTTGGCGATGGAGCGTGGATCGCGGTCGTAGGCCTTGCCATCGCCAGGCTCGATCACGTCGCACTGCAGGAACAGCGTGGTTTCTTCAAAGAACGGATCGAGGTTGGCCGTGTTGGGGTCGGGCATGAGCTGCATGTCCGACGCTTCAATGCCCTTCCAGCCAGCCACGGAAGAACCGTCAAACGCGTGGCCCGAAGTGAACTTGTCTTCGTCGAAGTGAGACACAGGCACGGTAACGTGCTGTTCTTTGCCCCGGGTATCGGTAAAACGGAAGTCAACGAACTTGACTTCGTTCTCCTTCACCATCTTCATCACATCGGAAACGGTCTTGGCCATCAGGTTCTCCTGGGTAAAGCGCTTGTTGAAAAAAGAGTTTGAATAAACAAAAGCAGTTTGCGTGCCAGCCCGGTGCATCAACCGCACTACGAAAGGGCACTACGAACTAGGCGACGACACGGAACTCCGTCAATGCACCAAAGCAGTGCAAACCATTGTGCGAGGCATACATCAAAGATTTCGCACCAATTCAGGGCCAAGCTGCGCACCAAATTTGTGCAATCCATCTTTGAGTTGCTGCCAGGCGGCTGGGACAGCCGATGCCGGGCCTTTGACGCCTAGCTCAATATGCCGCCCGTATTGTGGATGATCCACGCTGGGCAAACTGAATACACGCACCTGTGGATGTTTGGTTTCGATGCGCTGCATGAGCGGTGTCAAAGCAGCCTCCATGGCGCCGTACACCACCACGGATTGTTCGGTTTGCGGCGTGCGATTGAAATGGTCGGCGTAACGGTGGTCCAGCACCCATTCGATCATGGGCCACGCCATTACAGGGAAACCTGGCACAAAGTGCACGGCCCCGGCACCGACGCCATTACAGCTGAAGCCCGGAATCTTGTTGTAGGGATTGGGGATGATGCGGGCACCTGCAGGGAACATCCCCATATTGAGGCGGTGGATGTTGTCAGGACGATCTGCCTCATAGGGGACACCCTGCTCACGCGCGACATCCCGCATTCGCTCGCGAATCAATACCTCGGCTTCGGCATGAAGCTCCAAGTCGCTGCCCAAGGCGCGCGCCGCACATTGCCTTGTATGGTCGTCGGGCGTGGCGCCAATGCCTCCACACGAGAACACCACATCGCCTGAAGCAAAGGCCCGTTGCAGCGTGGACGTGATCCTATCCGGGTTGTCGCCCACATAGTCTGCATATGCCAATGCCAGACCGCGTCCTGAGAGGAGTTCAATCACTTTGGGCAGGTGTTTGTCTGCGCGTTTGCCAGACAGTATTTCATCGCCCACGATGATGAGGCCGAAGGTTGGGGTCATGGCGTTGGGGCTCCGCTTGCGGGGAATTCGGATGAAGGCGCGACCACAGGGCTTTCCGCGCTGGCCAGTGCAGGGTTGTCAGGGCTGCCCATATGGTAATGGGGCCCTGGTGCAGCGGCAACACCAACACCAGTGGAAGTCTCAGCCCGGAGGCGCTGCAAAGCAGCCAGCCCATAGTGCGTGAACCAAAGCGACGAAAACGCGAAAACCAGGGTGTATATCCAGATGGCTAACGGCACAAGAACAAAAAACGCTGCGGCAAACACCACACCAGACGCCCACACCACGCTGGGTGCGGCACCCAGATAGCCCGTCAGAATGCCGATGCCCAGCAGACTGGCGCGATGGCGGCGAAATATCTCCCGCCGCTCGTCTTTGCTGGCATGCTCCGCCAGCGCATCAAAGGCCATCACACGGTAGGTCAGCCACCCCCAGATCAATGGCGGCAACACAAGCACCAGGGGCGGCACCAGCCACAGCGGGACAGACACGACAAGCGCCACCAACGCCAGCAATGTGGAGCCCAGCGACCAGGCCACGCTGGCCACAAACGAACCACCCTTCTTGCGCTCCAGATTCGGGAAGCGGCGATTGGCCACCAGGGACACCAACGCCGGTGTCATCAACACCGCCACCAACAATAACGAGACCACCACAAGCACCGGTGCCACCGCCAGCACGACCATCAGGGGAGCCATCACCGAAGTCACGTCCCCCAGCCCCCATCCCTGCAGCCAGCTCCAGATGCTGGCCAGCAGCGCCGACGACTCCAGCAACGAATGCATGAAGCGCACCGCCGCATCCCAGTAGAAATGCCCCAATCCAAGAGCCAATGCCGCCATCAGCAGCAGCGGCAGCAGTGACAACGCCATCACGCGTGGCCGCATGCAATAGGCGGCCGCGCGCCAGAAAGAATCAAAAAGTAAGCCCATTGGCGCAAGCATACCCTGAGCGCTCTGCGTGGCTTCAGGCCTTGCCAAACAACCGCAAAACCCCCAGCCACTGCTGGGACCAGAAGCCCTGCCCGTAGTCCCGCAATGGGCCGTCGGCGGCGGCGGGCTCGACCTGGTCGCGCACGCCCGTAGCGTCATAACGCAGCTCAAAATTGGCCGTGTGCATCAGCATGTCCCACCAAGGAAACAGCACACCAAAATTGTGACCACCGAGCACCACACGCGTTCCGGGAGACTGCGCATCGGCAGAGGCTACCTTGACGGTTTCATGGCCTATGCCAATGCTGTGGTGCCGCCGGTGAAAACGCGGGCTGATCCACAACCGCTCGCCCCATCGACCAAACCACATGCGCACATTGGCATGCTGAAAGCTTTCGCTGAGCTGGGTGATGGCCACGATGGCAATGAACTGCCCCGGTGCGACCCCGATGACCTGGGCCACCGCAACAAGGATCGCATCCCGAATCACGTCATCCAGCAGGTGGTTGCGGTTGTCGCTCCACATGGTCATCTGTTGCTGGGCATGGTGCAAAGAATGCAGGCGCCACCACCATTCAAAATGGTGCTGTCCCCGGTGAATCCAGTAATTCACGAAATCAAACACCACCAAATAGAGCAGCAAGCTGACCCAGCCTATATCGGTGACTCCGGGCCAAAGACCGTCCATATGGAACGTGCTGATTCCAGCAACCCGTAGCGAACCAAACAACCGGTCTGCCAATGGGTCGACCGTGAAAAAAAGTGCCAGCCGAAACAGACCCAACCGATGAATGAGGGTGTAGAGAATATCCGTGCGAATCGTCGCCCGGTCTGTGATGGGTTCCACCGGCCACAGGCGTTGCAGCGGTCCGATCACCACCACAATCACCACCAACTGCAGCACCCCCACCAGAAGCCAGCCAGCGGCTTCGTAGCCGTTTTCCAGCAGACTGGCCAAACCCATCGAAAACATCAGCGGCTGCAGCAGATTTTCAAAAAACCATTGCTGCACACCATCAAAACAACTGCCGAGCCATCCAAGCCATCCCATTGCGCAACCCTTCCAAACCCGTCCACCGCTATCCGCCGGGCACGGCCCGAGGTAGCCCCAATAGATATTCCCGCCGCACTCGCATCTGCAACCCGTCAGGAGGTTGCCATGTCAACGCCCCACGCGCTTGGCAAAATCAGGATGCTCGCGCAAGGTACGAAAGCAAAAGCCCTGCTGTTTGAGCCCGGCAATCAAAGGCTCCAGCACTGCGGGCGCCCATGGATCCCTGCGAGACCAGATTCCCAGATGGGCCAGCAAAATATCGCCGCTGCGTATATCACGCAACGCCTTTTGCAAGAGGGTTTCATTGCTTGCCGTCTCGCTCGGCAGTTCGTCACCCAGAAACCCGGCAGGCGACCAACCCACATGCGTGAATCCGCAGGCCTGCGCACTCTCCAGCAGGAGGGGGGATGTTTTTCCACCAGGTGCACGAAACAGCGGCAATGGCACCTTGCCCGTCACCACCTGGAGGCGATCCGAAGCACGGCGAATTTCCTCGCAATACTCAGGCGCAGACATCACAAAGGTCTGGCCCTCCCGGGCTCCTGCCGTCGGACGCACTCGAAATGAAGGCGGCCGGGTCTTACCAAAGTCCGCTCGCCAATAGGTGTGGTTCCAGGTGTGCGACGCAAACTCGTGCCCCTCTGCGGCCCGGGCGCGCCACCACGGGGCCCAATAATCCCCGAGACTGCCATCACCTAGCTTGGTGCGTTCATTCGCCGCAAAGAAAGTCACCTTCACTTGTTGGCGCTTGAGCACATCAGCCACCAGCGGTGCGATCTCCATGTGGCCGGTATCAAACGTCAGATACACCGGCTTATCACAGTCTTTTTGGGCATTAGCGCTTGATGTACAAGCGCAACCAGCTATCAATAGAATAGCAATCGTATACCCGCGCACATGGTTGCCAGAGGCCGTCAAACGTGCACGCATCCTGCTCTTTCAACGCCGCGCGTGTTGCAGGGTCCAGACACCATGGGGCGACTTGCCAACCGTCACCTGGCGCACCACCTTCTTGGCCTCGGTGTCCACCACCGACAGTTTGCGCGCCCACCGTGAGCTGACATAGATGAACCGGCCGTCGGCCGAAACGTCCATACAGTCCGGGCCTCCAGGCACTGGATAGGATTCAACCACCTGTTGCGTCACCAGATCGATCTTGCTGATGGAGTTAGCGACACGATTGCTCACATAAAGGTGGCGCCCATCCCCGGCGGAGCGAAAAGCATGCGCCCCATTGCCCGTCTTGATCTTCTTGATGCTCACGGGCTGCGGTCCGGAGACATCAAACACTTCCACACTGTCGCTACCGGTAAGGCCCACGAAAATCCGTTTGTCGTCAGCGCTCCCAAACACATCAGCGGGCATGGCACCCGTGTGAACGCGCCATTTGATTGTCTGCGTTGCGATGTCGACGGCAATCAACTCATCGCTGTCCTGCATGGTCGAATACACGGTAGTGCTGCGGCTGTCGATCCAGAGATGGCTCGGTGTACGCCCCGTAGCCACCCGTCGAACAAGATTCAAGTCCTTACCGTCCCATCGGTAAAAATCGATGTGATTGAGCCTGTTCGCCGCAGTGATGAACCACTTCATGTCGGGACTGAACCGCAGATGGTAGGGGTCAACGATGCCTTGTATCGTACGCTGCACCTGGGCGGTCCGGGGATCCAGAAAGGTCAAGGTATCACTCAACGCATTGGCGACGATGAGCGATTTTTCATCTGGAGTGAGGTACAGATGATGCGGCTCTTTTCCGGTAGATATCCGGCTGGTTTCGGCCCAGGTCAGAGGATCAATCACACTGACGCTGGCTTCCAGAGAATTCAGCACAAACAAGGGGGGAATCGCCGCAAACGCTACATTCACGGACAGTCCAATGAGGACCACGCACGCACGTGTTATAGAAAAAAACTTCACACAACCACTTTCAACAGAGCGGAGAAGTGTAGCTCTGGGCACCCCAAGAGGCGGCGCCGGAACACGCAACATTTTGATATTTAGCACCCCAATCTCCGATCCGCAACGCTTCAAAGACAAGGGATCGCACCGGGGCGCCGCATGGATTCAACGCCCTGACGGCGGCCATCAGGAACTGACCGTCGTCAACAACTGCAGGTCCACGGCACTCAGCCATTTCCATTCTCCGGGTCCGAGATCCCCAGGCAAATCCATGCCACCGATTCTTGAGCGGTGCAGCCCTTCAACACGGTTACCGACCGCAGCAAGCATACGTTTAACCTGGTGGTATTTGCCCTCAGTCAACGTCAAATCCAGGCGGTGACTCTCCACCACTTCACACGCGGCGGCACAAACTGGTTTGGGATCATCGTCAAGCACTACCCCGCTGAGTAGTTTCTCCACCTGAGCGCCATCAACCGGGTGCTTAGTCGTCACCTGATAGACCTTGGCGACATGTTTTTTTGGCGAGCTCATCCGATGAATGAATTGCCCATCATCGCTCAGTAACAACATGCCTGTCGTATCTTGGTCGAGTCGCCCAACCGCCTGAACACCTTGCACGGCACTCTTTGTCGGACGTTGACGCAAAGGTCCGGGCAACAAAGTGTAGATACTGGGATAAGTAGACGGCTTCTGCGAGCATTCAGTGCCAGCAGGCTTGTGCAAAAGCACGTAGGCCTTCTCTTGATAAGGCCAGTCGACTCCCTGCACCCGCAGGTGGAGCCCATCCAGTTCAAACCGGGCGGTAGCGTCAATGGATACCCTGTATTCGGACGCCAATGATGAGTCACACACCGATACCCAGCCCTGCTGTATCAGGCCCGCACAAACCCTGCGTGTTCCGAAACCTTGGGAGTAAAGAATATCTTGTAACTGCATAGTAAAAGGCAGGATGCCGATGTTGAGGTTGACGCTTCAAATTTCGCCCCCCCAAACGCAAAACCCCCCAGTCCTTTGGAGACTGAGGGGTATTGGGGCTATAAGAGCCTGACGATGACCTACTTTCACACGGGAACCCGCACTATCATCGGCGCAAAGTCGTTTCACTGTCCTGTTCGGGATGGGAAGGAGTGGTACCAACTTGCTATGGTCATCAGGCATAACTTGGTGTCGAACTGCTCTGAGAGCAGGCCAACGAATTCATAGAGTTTGGAATCAGATTTTTATGTCTTTTGACTGCGTCAACTTGGCATAACAATCTTTGAGCGTCTCACCTGTTGGAGAGAACGACTATCAAAGTTATAGGGTCAAGCCGCACGAGCAATTAGTATCAGTTAGCTTAACGCATTACTGCGCTTCCACACCTGACCTATCAACGTCCTGGTCTTGAACGACTCTTTAGGGGGCTCAAGGCCCCGGCAGATCTCATCTTGAAACGAGTTTCCCGCTTAGATGCTTTCAGCGGTTATCTCTTCCACACTTAGCTACTCGGCAATGCCACTGGCGTGACAACCGATACACCAGAGGTGTGTCCACTCCGGTCCTCTCGTACTAGGAGCAGGCTTCCTCAAATCTGCAGCGCCCACGGAAGATAGGGACCAAACTGTCTCACGACGTTTTAAACCCAGCTCACGTACCTCTTTAAATGGCGAACAGCCATACCCTTGGGACCGGCTACAGCCCCAGGATGAGATGAGCCGACATCGAGGTGCCAAACACCGCCGTCGATATGAACTCTTGGGCGGTATCAGCCTGTTATCCCCAGAGTACCTTTTATCCGTTGAGCGATGGCCCTTCCATACAGAACCACCGGATCACTATGTCCTGCTTTCGCATCTGCTCGACTTGTCAGTCTCGCAGTTAAGCACGCTTATGCCATTGCACTATCGTCACGATGTCCGACCGTAACTAGCGTACCTTCGAACTCCTCCGTTACGCTTTGGGAGGAGACCGCCCCAGTCAAACTGCCTACCATGCACTGTCCCCGATCCAGATAATGGACCTAGGTTAGAACCTCAAACACACCAGGGTGGTATTTCAACGTTGGCTCCACAAGATCTAGCGACCCTGCTTCAAAGCCTCCCACCTATCCTACACAGATCTGTTCAAAGTCCAATACAAAGCTACAGTAAAGGTTCATGGGGTCTTTCCGTCTTTCCGCGGGGAGATTGCATCATCACAAACATTTCAACTTCGCTGAGTCTCAGGAGGAGACAGTGTGGCCATCGTTACGCCATTCGTGCAGGTCGGAACTTACCCGACAAGGAATTTCGCTACCTTAGGACCGTTATAGTTACGGCCGCCGTTTACTGGGACTTCAATCAAGAGCTTGCACCCCATCATTTAATCTTCCAGCACCGGGCAGGCGTCACACCCTATACGTCCACTTTCGTGTTTGCAGAGTGCTGTGTTTTTATTAAACAGTCGCAGCCACCGATTTTTTGCAACCCCGTTGGGCTCGCCTTGTACAGGTTCACCTACTTGGGGCATACCTTCTCCCGAAGTTACGGTATCAATTTGCCGAGTTCCTTCTCCTGAGTTCTCTCAAGCGCCTTAGAATACTCATCTCGCGCACCAGTGTCGGTTTGCGGTACGGTCGTCAATAGCTGAAGCTTAGTGGCTTTTCCTGGAAGCAGGGTATCACTCACTTCGTCTGCAAGCAGACTCGTTATCACCCCTCATCTAAGCCCGGCGGATTTGCCTACCAGGCACGACTACAGGCTTGAACCAACATATCCAACAGTTGGCTGAGCTAACCTTCTCCGTCCCCACATCGCACTATTGATCGGTACAGGAATATTGACCTGTTTCCCATCAGCTACGCATCTCTGCCTCGCCTTAGGGGCCGACTCACTCTACGCCGATGAACGTTGCGTAGAAAACCTTGCGCTTACGGCGAGGGGGCTTTTCACCCCCTTTAACGCTACTCATGTCAGCATTCGCACTTCTGATACCTCCAGCATCCGTTACCAGACACCTTCACAGGCCTACAGAACGCTCTCCTACCACGTGCAATAAATTGCACATCCGCAGCTTCGGTAACTGGCTTAGCCCCGTTACATCTTCCGCGCAGGACGACTCGATCAGTGAGCTATTACGCTTTCTTTAAATGATGGCTGCTTCTAAGCCAACATCCTGACTGTTTTAGCCTTCCCACTTCGTTTCCCACTTAGCCAATTTTAGGGACCTTAGCTGGCGGTCTGGGTTGTTTCCCTCTTGAGTCCGGACGTTAGCACCCGGTGCTCTGTCTCCCAAGCTGTACTCTGCGGTATTCGGAGTTTGCATAGGTTTGGTAAGTCGCCATGACCCCCTAGCCTAAACAGTGCTCTACCCCCGCAGGTAATACTTGAGGCACTACCTAAATAGTTTTCGGAGAGAACCAGCTATTTCCAAGTTTGTTTAGCCTTTCACCCCTATCCACAGCTCATCCCCTAGTTTTGCAACACTAGTGGGTTCGGACCTCCAGTACCTGTTACGGCACCTTCATCCTGGCCATGGATAGATCACTTGGTTTCGGGTCTACACCCAGCGACTGATTCGCCCTATTCGGACTCGATTTCTCTACGGCTTCCCTATTCGGTTAACCTTGCCACTGAATGTAAGTCGCTGACCCATTATACAAAAGGTACGCAGTCACCCCTAAGGGCTCCTACTTTTTGTAAGCATGCGGTTTCAGGATCTATTTCACTCCCCTCCCGGGGTTCTTTTCGCCTTTCCCTCACGGTACTGGTTCACTATCGGTCGATTACGAGTATTTAGCCTTGGAGGATGGTCCCCCCATATTCAGACAGGATTTCTCGTGTCCCGCCCTACTTTTCTCTAGCTTAGTACCACACGTCTGTTTTCGCATACAGGGCTATCACCTGCTATGGCCGGACTTTCCATTCCGTTTTGCTAACAGTCGTGCTATCACTAGAAGGCTCTTCCGATTTCGCTCGCCACTACTTTCGGAATCTCGGTTGATGTCTTTTCCTCGAGCTACTGAGATGTTTCAGTTCACCCGGTTCGCCTCGCATGACTATGTATTCATCATGCGATACCTCTTGCGAGGTGGGTTTCCCCATTCAGAAATCTCCGGATCAAAGCTTATTTGCCAGCTCCCCGAAGCTTATCGCAGGCTATCACGTCTTTCGTCGCCTGTAATCGCCAAGGCATCCACCACATGCTCTTAGTCACTTGACCCTATAACTTTGACATCTCTTTCAAGATACCGCCGTCATCTCAAGGACTTGCCAGGTCTTTCACCTGACGCGTTATGCCGTAAACAACTTCAACCCTTTCGAGTTGTCATCGTATTACTTAAGAATTTCAAACTAGGTTTGAATATTCGTTTTGACGCAATCAAAAATTCTTGTTGCTAGCGGCACGGTCTGCACTAAACCTTTACGAATGCGCAGTTTCCGCTAGCAACTCTGATTCGACTCTATGAATTTTTAAAGAACAGCCGATTGATCAAATGATATTGATCAACAACAAAGAGGCCTTTAACCATTTCTGATCAAAGCCGCTTTGGTGTTGAATTCCTAAACTATCCGCTTGTTGGTGGTGGAGGATGACGGGATCGAACCGACGACCCCCTGCTTGCAAAGCAGGTGCTCTCCCAGCTGAGCTAATCCCCCGTGTCCTCTTACCGTATCTAGCAATTGGAATTTGGTGGGTCTAGTTGGGCTCGAACCAACGACCCCTGCGTTATCAACACAGTGCTCTAACCAGCTGAGCTACAGACCCATTCCGCTTCTTTGCGAATGACTTCGCAAGTCAGCAGCTTGTTCCAACAACCGATAAGTGTGGGCGTTCAATATTGAATGCGGTTTTCCAGAAAGGAGGTGATCCAGCCGCACCTTCCGATACGGCTACCTTGTTACGACTTCACCCCAGTCACGAACCCTGCCGTGGTAATCGCCCTCCTTACGGTTAGGCTAACTACTTCTGGCAGAACCCGCTCCCATGGTGTGACGGGCGGTGTGTACAAGACCCGGGAACGTATTCACCGTGACATTCTGATCCACGATTACTAGCGATTCCGACTTCACGCAGTCGAGTTGCAGACTGCGATCCGGACTACGAATGGCTTTATGGGATTGGCTCCCCCTCGCGGGTTGGCGACCCTTTGTACCATCCATTGTATGACGTGTGTAGCCCCACCTATAAGGGCCATGAGGACTTGACGTCATCCCCACCTTCCTCCGGTTTGTCACCGGCAGTCTCATTAGAGTGCCCAACTAAATGTAGCAACTAATGACAAGGGTTGCGCTCGTTGCGGGACTTAACCCAACATCTCACGACACGAGCTGACGACAGCCATGCAGCACCTGTGTTACGATTCTCTTTCGAGCACTCCTCTATCTCTAAAGGATTCCGTACATGTCAAAGGTGGGTAAGGTTTTTCGCGTTGCATCGAATTAAACCACATCATCCACCGCTTGTGCGGGTCCCCGTCAATTCCTTTGAGTTTCAACCTTGCGGCCGTACTCCCCAGGCGGTCAACTTCACGCGTTAGCTTCGTTACTGAGTCAGTGAAGACCCAACAACCAGTTGACATCGTTTAGGGCGTGGACTACCAGGGTATCTAATCCTGTTTGCTCCCCACGCTTTCGTGCATGAGCGTCAGTACAGGTCCAGGGGATTGCCTTCGCCATCGGTGTTCCTCCGCATATCTACGCATTTCACTGCTACACGCGGAATTCCATCCCCCTCTACCGTACTCTAGCTATGCAGTCACAAATGCAGTTCCCAGGTTGAGCCCGGGGATTTCACATCTGTCTTACATAACCGCCTGCGCACGCTTTACGCCCAGTAATTCCGATTAACGCTCGCACCCTACGTATTACCGCGGCTGCTGGCACGTAGTTAGCCGGTGCTTATTCTTACGGTACCGTCATGGACCCTCTTTATTAGAAAGAGTCTTTTCGTTCCGTACAAAAGCAGTTTACAACCCGAAGGCCTTCATCCTGCACGCGGCATGGCTGGATCAGGCTTTCGCCCATTGTCCAAAATTCCCCACTGCTGCCTCCCGTAGGAGTCTGGGCCGTGTCTCAGTCCCAGTGTGGCTGGTCGTCCTCTCAGACCAGCTACAGATCGTCGGCTTGGTAAGCTTTTATCCCACCAACTACCTAATCTGCCATCGGCCGCTCCGTCCGCGCAAGGCCTTGCGGTCCCCTGCTTTCATCCGTAGATCGTATGCGGTATTAGCAAAGCTTTCGCTCCGTTATCCCCCACGATCGGGCACGTTCCGATGTATTACTCACCCGTTCGCCACTCGTCAGCATCCGAAGACCTGTTACCGTTCGACTTGCATGTGTAAGGCATGCCGCCAGCGTTCAATCTGAGCCAGGATCAAACTCTACAGTTCGATCTTGATTTTTTTCGCTCTTTCGAGCAACTCATAATTAAGAATTGAAGTGAACTTCACTTCTCTCTCATGAGCGTTTGTAGTGCTAAGCACTAGTTCCAAAGAACTTGGCACTCGCCATCAAACGCCCACGCTTATCGGCTGTATATTTTTAATGAACCAGACAACAAACAAACCGTAATCTCTTTGCA
Source organism: Acidovorax radicis (assembly GCF_020510705.1). Classification (NCBI taxonomy): domain Bacteria; kingdom Pseudomonadati; phylum Pseudomonadota; class Betaproteobacteria; order Burkholderiales; family Comamonadaceae; genus Acidovorax; species Acidovorax radicis. Next base: position 1,865,097 of record NZ_CP075184.1, on the reverse strand, counting down.
ATCTTTGCTTTGCTGCGATCAGCGAAGCCTTGTATTCTAGCACGAGTTTTTAAGTCCCGGCAAACTTTTTTTGCTTTTCTGATCAATCAGCGCCTCGGCAGCCAGATCAACCCTTACTCAGCGAAGCCTTGAATTCTACATCGGTTTTTACACCACTCAGAAACAAAACTTCTTGTTTTTTCCTTCACATCATCCGTCGCAATCGGCACCAAGCCCAAAGAGCCCATCCACCGCCTGCAACCCAAACACAGCACTGGGATGTGTCTTGAGCGAAGCCTTCGACTATAGCATGGATTGAAGCGCGGCATCCAGAAAAATCCCCAAACCGCGGCCGAAAGCCATCATACCCTCCACTTCTCAAGCAGCTTGGCCGGACCAAGGCTGTCGTAACCCTCAAAAGGCTGATGGATCCAGGGATTGGTGGGTAAGAACTCCACCGAGTAATCTGGCGAGAAGTTGGAAAGGCCCTTTGTCCAAATTACCGCACTACGCAACTCTGTAATAGGAGCGTAGTTGGTCTTCAACATGCTGATCACCGCATGAAGGGTGTGCCCTGAATCAGCAAGATCATCGACAAGCAACACCTTGCCAGCAATTTCACCCTTTGGCGTGGTGATAAAGCGAGCAATGTCCAAGTGACCTTGTACAGTGCCTGCCTCCGCGCGGTACGAACTCGTTGACATGATGGCCAACGGTTTGTCAAAAATCCGGCTCAGGATGTCCCCTGGTCGCAAGCCCCCACGAGCGAGACACAGGATGGTATCAAACTCCCAACCTGACTGATGCACCTTTAAAGCCAGCTTTTCAATGAGGCTATGGTATTCGTCATAACTGACGTAGAGATGTTTTCCGTCTTCGGTCAACATGAAACGACTCCTGATAGAAAGCGGTAGCGCTTAGTCAGCGACATATGGATGGCGCATCATGATCGTGTGATCACGATCTGGGCTGGTAGAAATCAAGTCGATCGGCACGCCCGTCACTTGCTCGATACGTTCCAAATAACGACGCGCACTCTCAGGCAGCTTCGCGTAGTCCGTCACCCCCACAGTGGATTCACTCCAACCAGAAAGTGTTTCGTAAATTGGGGTGCATCGCGCGATGTCCTCTGCGCCCATGGGCAAGATATCGATGCGTTCACCATCCAACTCATAGCCGGTACACAACAATAATTCCGTCAATCCATCCAGGACGTCCAACTTCGTAATACACAAACCAGACAGACCATTGACTTGGGCACTGCGCTTCAAGAGCGCCGCATCAAACCAGCCACAACGGCGACTACGCCCGGTAGTCACCCCCTTTTCGGCGCCCACCGTGCTCATGTGGTATCCGGGGGTACCTGGCACATCCCAATCCAGCTCAGTGGGGAAAGGACCTCCGCCAACACGCGTGCAATAGGCCTTGGTGATTCCCAGGATGTAATGCAACATGCCGGGACCGACCCCAGCGCCGGCTGCAGCATTGCCTGCCACGCAGTTACTGGACGTCACATAGGGATAGGTTCCGTGATCCACATCCAGCAACGTTCCTTGCGCCCCTTCAAATAGCAGATTAGCGCCCAACTTGTTGGCGTCATTCAATTCTCGCGACACGTCTGCCATCATGGGTTTGAGCATCTCGGCATGACGCATGGCCTCAGCGTAGACCACGTCGAATTGAACTTTCCCATCCATCAGATATGGCTTCAGCGCATCTCCAAACACAAACGTGTCCGAATGGAGATATGTCGTCAGCACATGATTGTGGAGATCAAGCAACTCACGCAACTTGGTCGCGAACCGCTCTGGGTACTTCAAATCTTGCACGCGAAGTGCACGCCGCGCAATTTTGTCTTCGTATGCTGGACCAATCCCCCGCCCCGTCGTACCAATTTTTTCCGTCCCACCCTGCTCCCGAGCGGCCTCTCTGGCCACGTCGATAGCGGCATGAAAAGGCAGAATGAGTGGACAAGCTTCACTGACGCGCAAGCGCGATCGCACTTCCACACCTGCTTTTTCAAGTCCTTCGATTTCTTCGAACAACTTGGCAGCAGATAGAACAACGCCATTGCCGATATAGCACTTGATGCCAGGACGCATGATTCCACTCGGAATCAAATGCAACGCCGTTTTCACTCCGTTGATCACCAACGTGTGCCCTGCATTGTGCCCACCTTGAAACCGAACCACCCCTTGAGCACTCTCAGTCAGCCAATCGACTAACTTACCCTTGCCTTCATCGCCCCACTGGGTACCGACCACCACGACGTTGCGACCTTTGGTTGCTTTCATCTCAAACCCAATTCAAATGACAATTGCTCAAATAGCCTGCACGACCCAACGGCCAGCAACCCGCACCAATTCACGATCGCAGTGAAACTCGTCCACTTCGCTTTCATGTCCTGGTAAAACACAAACCACGGTCTCCCCCGCTGCACGCAACTCGGAGATAGCGGCGTTCACATCTGCGGCTTCCCCCCATGGCGCGCGAATCGCCGCGTTCAAAGCCCGGGGCGCGACGACACCCACCAACTGCTTAATATCCAGACTAAAACCTGCAGCGGGACGATTGCGCCCAAACACAGCGCCGACCTCATCGTAACGGCCACCTCGGGCGAGCGCGTCCGTGGCACCACGGGCGTAAATGGCGAAACGAGCACCACTGTAATAGGCATATCCGCGCAGATCTGCCAAATCGAATGTGACGGAGGCACTCTCAAGACGCGACGCAATCCATTTCAAATTTGATAGCACATCAGCCATGCCAGGTATACGCCCAAGCGCTTTTTCGGCTTCAATTAAAACCGAAGAATCACCATAAAGCCCCAATAAAGCGAGTAACCCCTCACGCGATGCCGAAGAAAATTCCTTGGTGAGTGAGGCCAACTCACTTGCATCCTTAGCCGCAAGTGCAGAATAAATACCATTCAACTGCTGCGGGCGCACTACCTCGCCTGCAAGCAGATTTCGAACAATGCGAACATCCGCAAGGTCCACGATGGTGTCTCGTACCGCAGCCACGCGAAGGCACTCCTGTGCCAGTTGCATTACCTCCAGATCAGCCTCTAGTCCAACATGCCCATAGATCTCTGCACCAAACTGCAGAGGCTCACGCGTGGCATGCGGGCGATCAGGGCGTGTGTGCAATACGGGACCGCAATAACACAACCGCGTAACTCCCTTGCGATTAAGCAGATGGGCGTCTATACGAGCAACCTGCGGAGTCGTATCGGCCCTCAACCCTAACGAACGCCCAGAGATTTGATCTACCAATTTGAACGTCTGGAGATCGAGCGCTTCACCAGTGCCGGTAAGGAGCGACTCAAGGTGCTCCATCAAAGGCGGCATAACCAGCTCGTATCCATAACGACGAGCTGTATCAAGCAGCCCGCGACGCAATTCTTCGATGTGCCGCGCTTCGGACGGCAAGACATCGGCAATGTGATCCGGCAGGACCCAAGCAGACATGTAGAAAAGGGGAGGCTGTTAAAACCGCGATTCTACCGGCACCTGCTGTGAGTCTCCAAAGAATACTCCAGTCTGTAGATAGAAACCGCGTTCAAAGCCAACGCACACCTACTCCACTAGGAACGGACAGCAACGCAAAAAATGTATCTGACCGTCGCACAACAAGCACTCGCAGAAAGCCACACATCGCCAGCTTTAGGGAGGGCAGAGGGGTCCCACCCTCTTCCATGATAAGAACCCCAAAGCCAACGCCCCCAGCTACTCACCACGGTGCGTCGGGAGCATTGAGCAGCAGGCGACTACTTTCGTGGAGCGACCTGAGAGGCTCCTTGCGCGTTTCCTCGAAACACCTTGAAAAAATCCGAGGATGAAGGGTCGACGACCATGACATCGCTCTTCTTGTTAAAACTTGATTTGTAGGCCTCGAGACTGCGGTAAAACTGCGCAAACTGGGGATCACGGTTGAAAGCTTCGGCATAAATGCGCGCAGCTTCTGCGTCACCCTCCCCCTTCACCTTCTGTGCATCACGGTAGGCATTTGCAACAGCAATTTCTCGCTGCCGATCAGCATCGGCACGAATTTTTTCACCCTCGGCCGCGCCTGTAGAACGCAATTCGTTTGCAACACGTTTGCGCTCTGCCTCCATTCGCCTGTAGACCGACTCTGTGATCGCCTCGACATAGTCCACGCGGGTGATCCGCACATCAACCACATCTACACCCCAAGGCTTGGCGCCGCGCACAGCATCAAGCACTTCACGCTTGACATCTGCCATCAAGGCTTCTCGCTTAACCGAAAGCAATTCCTTGACCGTGCGCTTGTTGATCTCCTCTTGGAAGGCGTTGCGAACCACGCGGTTGAGTTGCATAGAGCCCGCACTTTCGTCAAGACCCACATTACGGATGTACTCCGTAGGCTCGGAAATACGCCACCTGACGTACCAGTCAATCACAACACGCTGCTTTTCGGCCGTCAACATGGGTTCCGCGTCCGTACTGTCCAAGGTCAGCAAACGCTTGTCGATGTAACTCACATTCTGAAAAGGCGGTGGCAGCTTGAAATTGAGACCGGGCTCCGTGATCACCTCTTTAATTTGCCCCAATGCGTACAACACACCAAATTGCCGTTGATCGACAACAAAAAGCATGGAGCTCATCAATGCGAGGACCACCAAAAAGGTGGATGCAATAAATCCAACTCTATTCACGAATTGCTCCTAGCGTGTTTCACGTTCGCGGGTGCGGCCAGTATCCCGCGTCCGCTGGTCATTCGAGAGTGCGGCCGAGGGCACCGCTGGCACCGTTGATGGCACCGCATTGAGCGAAGGACTATCGGCAGAGGCCGCGCCGCTCGCCACACTTTGCATAATCTTGTCGAGCGGCATGTACAAGAGATTGGAGCCCTGCCGAGAGTCCACAAGAATCTTGGTCACATTGCCATAGATTTGCTGCATTGTTTCCAAGTACATGCGATCGCGTGTCACTTGAGGCGCCTTCTGATACTCCGCGAAAATCGAAGAAAACCGTTGGGCATCACCTTGCGCTTGGGCAACGATCCGCGCCTTGTAAGCCGCCGCTTCTTCGTTCATGCGAGATGCCGAGCCCACGGCCCGTGGTATCACGTCATTGGCATAGGCTTGGGCTTCATTCTTGGCCCGCTCACGCTCTTGACCCGCCTTCAAAACATCGTCGAATGATGCCTGCACCTGCTCTGGTGGACGCACACCGCCCTGCTGTAAGTTGATGCCCACCACCTCTACACCAACCTTATAACGGTCCAGAATCGTTTGCATCAAGTTGCGAACCCGGGGTGCAATTTGGTCTCGCTCCTCAGCCAAAGCGGTGTCCATCCGCATTTTGCTCACCACCTCTCGTACAGCTGTTTCTGCAGCTTGAACGACTGCATCCGAAGGGTTTTTGCTCTCGAATAACCAAGCCCGTGCATCACTCAACCGGTATTGCACCGCGAATTTGATTTCAACGATGTTTTCATCTTCGGTAAGCATGGCGGACTCGCGCAAGCCCGTGCTTTTGATCACGGTGTCACGCCCTACATCTGCCGAGCGAATTTGCGTCACAAAAACAAGCTCGTGGCGTTCAATGGGATAGGGCAAGCGCCAGTTAAAACCGGCCCCAACGGTGCTCTTGTATTTGCCAAACTGTGTGATAACAGCCTGCTGCCCTTCTTGAACAATGAAGAACCCAGTTCCCATCCAGATCAAAAACGCGATCCCAGCGATCACACCCACACCCACACCAGCACTTTTCATATCAGGCTGAAAACCGCCGCCGGAGCCTCCGCCATCAGGCCTCCGATCACCGCCATTTTTACCTCCAAACAATCCCCCGAGCTTGCGATTCAAATCGCGCCAAAGTTCATCAAGATCTGGAGGTTGCTGTCCGTTGGTCGGCCGTTGGCCAGCGCCATTGGGGCCAGCAGCGGGAGGCGAAGAAGGGCGATCATCAGGACGCCCACCCTCCTCGGGCTTACCCTCACCACGCCCCCAACGAGGATCGTTCAGGTTGAACATGCCCCGAATACGTTGTGGAAGCGAGGCCCAGCGTAGGGTTCGATTTTGGAAATTCATGCGCAAAGTCTCTGGTTCTCTGATGGCGTCAATCAATCCATCATTGTGCCCAATCAAGGCATAACATCTGGCAATTCAACAGAGGGGTCTGGGGTCATGGCCAACGGTGTAGCAAGCACCTTTGCAGCGAGCACGCTGCGAAGATGACTCACCCCCTCACCGGACTTGGCACTTACGAACAAACGGGGCAACAAATGTCCAGAAACCTCATACTGGTCACTCAACAGCGCCGGACGCCGGTCTGCTGAAAGCGAATCCAACTTATTAAATACAAGGATTTGAGGGATATCTGCCGCGCCGATCTCGAGCAATACTCGCTCAACTTGTGCCATCTGCTCTGGAAAATCCGCATTGGAAGCATCAACGACATGAATCAGCAAGTCGGCATCAATGGCCTCCTGGAGGGTCGCCTGAAAGGCATCCACCAATCCGTGCGGCAGATCGCGGATGAACCCCACCGTGTCGGACAGCGAAACTGACCGCTGTGCATCGGCGAGATATAGCTGCCGCGTCGTAGTGTCAAGCGTTGCAAACAATTGGTCTGCAGCATACGCGCGCGCTTTTACCAGCGCGTTAAAAAGCGTGGATTTTCCGGCGTTCGTATACCCAACCAGGGAAATATTGAAAGTATCTCGACGCTCGCGCTGACGTCGCTGCGTAGACCGCTGTCGCTTGACCTTGACCAAACGCTCCTGAGTGCGTTTGATGGCATCGCCAATCATGCGACGATCCAACTCAATCTGCTTCTCACCCGGACCGCCCCTGGCCCCAATGCCACCAGTCTGACGCTCCAAGTGCGACCACCGACGAACCAGTCGCGTGCTCACGTACTGCAGCTTTGCAAGTTCAACCTGAAGTTTGCCTTCATGACTGCGCGCACGCTGGGCAAAAATTTCAAGGATCAGCAATGTCCGATCATTGACAGGCAACTCTAGATGCCGCTCAAGATTTCGCTGTTGAGCAGGACTAAGCGACTGATCAAAAAGCACCTCGACCGCGCCATGCATTTGGGCCAATGTGCGGATTTCATCCGCCTTGCCGCTTCCTACAAACAACGCGGCATCGGGCGCTTTGCGTTTGCAAGTGATACGCGCCACAGGCTCCATGCCAGCCGTTTGAGCCAGCAATCCCAACTCTTCAAGATTCGCGTCGAAGTGCGGAAGACCGAAGTCCACCCCCACCAATAAAACGGGGGCGGCACTAGCCTTAAGAAGGTCAACAGAACTCAAAGCAGGCCACCTTCTCGGACCATTCCACCCCTAAAGACAATCAAGCGCAAAAACAACAACTTACGTGCTGCTGCTATCTGCATCAGGCGTATCTGCAGTAGTGAAGTTGACCGCACGGCCTGGGACTATTGTGGAAATAGCGTGCTTATAGACCATCTGCGTAACGGTATTCCGCAGAAGAACCACGTATTGGTCAAAGGATTCGATCTGTCCTTGCAGCTTGATGCCGTTCACCAAATATATGGAGACAGGTACATGCTCCCTACGCAGCGCGTTGAGAAAGGGATCTTGCAAAAGTTGGCCTTTATTGCTCACGATATTCTCCGTGTTCAAAATGTTGTTGTAAACCACCACCTTACCACAGGCAAGCACCGCTTTCGCCGGTTCGGGCACATAGCCCCGCACCACACGAGACTATGTTTTCAACTCTCGTCCTTTTCTGCAAAGGGATTGTGCGAGGTTTTCATTTCGATGCGCAGCGGGGTTCCGACCAGGTCGAATTCCTTACGGAAACGCCCTTCCAGAAAACGTTTGTAGGCATCGGTCACGTGTTCCAGAGAATTGCCATGAATCACAATCACCGGGGGGTTCATGCCACCTTGATGGGCGTAGCGCATCTTGGGGCGAAACATACCTGCTCTCTTCGGGCTTTGGAATTGCACTGCCTCTAAAAGCAGCCTCGTCAACACCGGCGTTGACATCTTGCAATTTGCCGCCTTGTGCGCTTGCGCAATCGAGGACCAAAGAGGCCCGAGACCTTGGCGTTTTTTTGCCGAGATGAAATGCATTGAAGCAAACTTCAAAAAGGCGAGGCGCGTCTCTATCGAACGTTCCAGCAACTGACGTTGATAGTCGTCTACAGCATCCCACTTGTTGACCGCAAGAACAACGGCACGCCCGCTCTCCAAAATGTATCCGGCGATATGCGCATCTTGATCCGTGACACCTTGGGTCGCATCCAGCAAAAGCAACACAACACTCGCCGACTCAATGGCTTGAAGTGTTTTGACCACCGAGAATTTCTCGATCGCCTCGAACACCTTGCCTTTGCGACGAAGGCCCGCAGTGTCCACCAATTCGAAGCGTTGCCCATTGCGTTCAAATGGCACCGTGATCGCATCGCGGGTTGTTCCAGGCATATCAAATGCAACAAGCCGCTCCTCCCCCAACCAAGTATTGATTAAGGTGGACTTTCCTACATTGGGGCGCCCCGCCACCGCCAATGTAATAACGCTTTTATCTGAAGAATCTTCAGATTCGTCCGGATCTGGCAGATGCAGTGGCGCCAGAGAAATCTCCACCAAATCTCGGATGCCCTGACCGTGTGCTGCCGATACAGGATAAACCTCGCCCAACCCCAGTTCGTAGAACTCTGCAAGCTGCACACCTTGAAGCATGCCTTCTGCCTTGTTGGCGACAAGCACGCAGGGCTTCCCTAAACGTCGGAGATAGTTCGCGATGTCGTGATCTTGGGCGGACACTCCTGCGCGAGCATCAACCACGAAAACAACGACATCTGCCTCAGCGACAGCTTGCTGCGTCTGTTTCGCCATTTCCCGATAGATACCGCTGGATGCATCGGGCTCGAAGCCACCTGTGTCGATAACAATGTATTCGTGTTTCCCTTGCCTGCCGTTGCCGTAGTGCCGATCACGCGTAAGCCCCGCAAAATCAGCCACGATGGCGTCACGCGATTTGGTCAGACGATTGAAAAGCGTGGATTTACCGACATTCGGACGCCCCACGATGGCGATAACTGGCTTCATTAAATAGAACCGATCAATCCGGACGAAATCCGTAAACACCGCCATTGAGGGTGACAACTACCAAAGTATCTGCGGCAGCAACTGGCGCAGTTGCGATGCCCGAACCATCCGTAACGATCCGGTTGAGTGGAGAACCATCCTCTCGTGAAAGCAAATGGACGAGCCCGCTATCGTCCCCGATCACCACAGAGCGGCCAAGCAACAAAGGCGTCGTCAACTTGCGGTATTTGAGCCTATCGGTTTCCCACAAACGCTCTCCGTTGCTACGGCGCCATGCCACCACCTTGCCATTGCTCTCCACACCATAAAGTGCGTTTGCATCTCCATGAACGCCTTCCGCTCCATTTGCAGCCTGCGTCCAAACCACGGAACCACGCACCGCATTGACGCAGCCCACCGCAGATTGAAAGGACCGTGCGCAAACACTATCGGCAATTTTGCTGCTGGGGCCCACCAACTCCACCAGACGCTCCACATCATTGGTTCCGCGAGAACTACCGATGGGAGCTTCCCATCGGGTGCTTCCGTTGTCGGGGTTCAACCCCACAAGGCGCCCAGACAGGCCAACGACCAGCGTATCACCGACGGCCAAAAGCACTCCCGGCTGCCGCAAAATCAGCGGCTCCCCTGTTCTTTGCTGGGTCCAAAGGCGGTGTCCACTTGACGCGTCATAAGCGGAAACTGATCGATCGGCCGAAAGGATGAAAACACGCCCTCCGGCAATCAAAGGTGGAGTAAACACCTGCGCCGCCATTTGCTCGCGCCAACGCTCGTGGCCCGAGCCCAAAACAATTAGGGCATTACTGCGAGACACGACCGCAGTCAGCTTGCCGTCACCACCGACCCCTGCGGACAAAGCTTCCCCCAGAGAAATGCGCCAAAGATCGCCCCCGGTACGGGCATCAATTGCAGCAATCGTGCCGGCCGCGGAAGCAATCGTTACCACGTTTCCTGCGGTATTTATCTCAAGAGGAAACCCCGCGACAGCATCCACACGCGCCGTCCATGCCTGACGGACACCCAGGACCGCAACATTGGGCCCTAAATCTGCTGGCAAGGGCTTGGAACTGCCTCCACCCCACAATGAGCAGCCTGCCAACCCAACAACTACCACGACACCTACCAAACTACGCACCAAGGCCTTGCGCCCATAACCACTAATAAAAGTCAATGCCATGTTCACTTCACCTCAGTAGAAGTTGCGGCAGCGACTTTGGCTGCATCTTGTGGCGAAACACCCAAAGCATTTAACTTTATTTCCACCAATCGTCGATATTCCACATTACCGTCAAAATCCTTGTAGGCCTTTGTATATTCGCTGGCGGCTTCTTGACGCTTGTCCTGCAGAAGAAGGATGTCACCTTTACGGTCAGCAACAACGGACGAAAACTCAGAAGGGAAATCGCCGGACAATTGTCTAAGCGCCTCATCGTAGTTTTTTTGATCCATAAGAAGACTCGACAAACGCAATTGGGCTATCGCCTTGAGCCCCCCATCAGAAGACTGCGCAACGACCCATTCAAGAGCATCCTGAGCGCCCTTGGTGTTTCCTGCAGACTGCATTGCTTTCGCAACCACCAAGCCCGCTTGCCCGGCCTGGGTAGTGCCAGCGTACTTAGACTTGAGGTCACTGAACGCTTGCTCAACACGCGCCTGGTCCGAAGACGCCACAGCCACATCCACCGCATCAAAAAGCGCAGCTGCCTGCGCAGCCTGGCGGTTCTGCCAATACTGGTAACCATTCCAAGCAGCGGCTGCGCCCGCTACAAGGATGACTACCGTACTGATCAGCGTCCCCCACGTGTTCCAGAAATGCTTGAGTTGATCAAGCTGCTCTTGTTCTTCGAGATCGAGATGATTGGCCATGAAATGTGATCCGTTTAGCGGGTGGATTGTAGGGTGCTCGACCAATCGGCAATGGCGTCCAGCGATCGCTCCACTTGTGTGCCACTCCCATCGCGCAATGACTTGATCGTGACAGCGCCACGCAATGCCTCATCTTCACCAAATACCAGCGCATAAAAGGCACCACTGGCATCTGCCTTCTTAAACTGGGATTTCATGCTACCCATGCCCGCTGAAGTTGCAGCGTGCATCTGAACATTGACGCCTCGTTGCCGCAAGCGCTCAATGGTTGACACCGCCAAAGGCAATGCCGCTGAAGAAGGAATGACGGCGTACACATCAGGCACCGGAACAACCGCAACATTGTCTTGCTGATTGATCAACTCAAGAACTCGCTCCACACCAAGAGCCCAACCCACGGCGGGTGAAGGCTTTCCCCCCACCTGCTCGACGAGATAGTCGTATCGCCCCCCCCCGCAAATAGTGCCTTGCGAGCCTAGCTGATCGGTGACGAATTCAAAGACTGTCAGGTTGTAATAATCCATGCCCCGCACAAGCCGGGGATTAACTGTCCATGCCACTCCGTTGGCGTTCAGAATCGTTTTCACCGATTCGAAATGCGCCAACGACTGCGGGCCCAGAAAATCGATCAATCGGGGCGCTGCGTCCACCAGAGCCTGCATCGCGGGATTTTTTGTATCCAGGATACGCAGGGGATTGCTGTGAAGACGTCGGCGAGCCTCTTCATCCAGCGAGTCCACATGCTGCTCAAAATACGCAATCAATGCGGCACGATGGGTCTTGCGCTCACTGGGTTCACCCAGACTGTTGAGCTCCAGACGAACATTTTCCAAGCCCAACTCACGCCAGAGAGCATTCGCAAGAAGGATCAATTCCGCATCGACTTCTGCGCCCGGGAAACCCAAGGCCTCCGCACCGATCTGATGAAATTGCCGATAGCGACCGCGCTGAGGACGTTCGTGGCGAAACATCGGACCCATGTAATAGAGACGCTTGCCTCCGTCGTAGAGCATCGAATGTTCGACAGCCGCCCGCACAACACCCGCAGTAGCCTCAGGTCGCAACGTCAGGAGTTCTCCGTTAAGACGATCCTCGAATGAGTACATCTCTTTTTCAACAATGTCTGTGACCTCACCCAGCCCGCGCACAAACAAAGGAGTGGGCTCAACGATGGGAGTTCTGATATTGCGATAGGCGTAGCGCGCCATCAGGTCGCGCACCTTGGCTTCCAGCCACTCCCAGCGGGCAGACTCGGGGGGCAAAATATCGTTCATACCCTTCACTGCGACCAGTTTTTCTGGTTTGGCGGAAGAAATGCTTTTTTCGTGACTCACAGCTCTTCTTTTCTATAGAGGCAGATTTTTTGAATGCAACGTCCGTTCGCTACTGCAAACACGCACAGAAAGCGAAAAGTGCACTTAATTAAGAAGCAGGAACACCGGCGCCAAAGCGCTTTTCAATGTACCGCTCGACAATCTGATGGAACTCGGCGGCAATGCTGTCGCCGCGCAGTGTCAACGCCTTTTCACCGTCAATAAAGACGGGGGCAGCTGGCGCCTCCCCGGTACCTGGGAGACTGATACCAATATCTGCATGTTTGCTTTCACCAGGGCCATTGACAATACATCCCATGACAGCCACTCGCAGATTCTCAACCCCTGGATAACGGACTCTCCATACGGGCATCTGAGCGCGCAAAAAATCGTCGATCTGCTTGGCCAGATCCTGAAACGTGGTGCTGGTAGTGCGGCCACAGCCAGGACAAGCGGTCACGCTTGGCACAAAAACGCGCAGGCCCAATGCCTGCAAAATCTCCGATGCAACCACTACTTCCTGCGTACGCGCTTCCCCAGGCTGAGGGGTTAAAGAGACGCGTATCGTGTCTCCGATTCCCTCTTGAAGAAGCACAGAGAGTGCGGCGGCAGACGCAACCGTACCCTTGGTTCCCATGCCGGCTTCCGTCAGACCAAGGTGCAGGGCGTAATTGCAGCGACGGGCCAATTCTCGATATACCGATATCAAGTCTTGAACACCGCTCACCTTGCACGACAGAATGATCTGATTGCCATCCAGCCCCATCTTCTCAGCTTGGCGTGCAGATTCGATTGCCGATGTGATCAGCGCTTCGTACATGACCTGGCGCGCTTCCCACGGCGCACTACGGCGACTATTGACGTCCATTAAGCCCGCCAAGAGTTCCTGATCCAAGCTGCCCCAATTCACACCGATGCGAACCGCCTTGTTCCAGCGTATCGCAGCGTCAATCATCTGACCGAACTGCCGATCCCGCTTGTCACCCTTGCCAACATTGCCTGGATTGATTCGGTACTTGGAAAGCGCCTGCGCACAATCAGGAAAGTCTGTGAGCAATCGATGTCCGTTGTAATGGAAATCGCCCACCAGGGGCACACTTTCACCCATTCGGTCCAGTTGTTCGCGGATATAAGGCACCGCGGCGGCAGCTTCGGGCGTATTGACTGTAATCCGCACAAACTCTGAACCAGCCTGGGCCAGTTCCTTTACCTGGATAGCCGTGCCAATCGCATCCACCGTATCGGTGTTGGTCATCGATTGCACGCGAACAGGCGCGTCACCACCCACCGTGACGACCCGAGATCCCCAGACTATTTTTGCCTGACGGGATACGTGACGCAAGGGGGATGCGATTGCTACAGGACCGAACTCATGCACAGTATTCCCCACTATTTCACCTCAAAACGAGCGACGTTCTCGCGCGTCACAGGCACCAGATCAAAAGGTTTGCCTTTGACCACAACCTCTGTGGCATCTGCACGACCGATCACCACCGCCAGCGGCGTCGGAGCGGTCACAGAAACGGATTCGCCTGCGACAAGATTTCGTTGCAAGGCCACAGCACCCGCACCATCGCGAACCTGAACCCATGACTCACTACGGGCACGCAATACCAGCGCTCCAGCGGACGCCACGGGCACTAGCGGAGCACTGGCACCCGCCGCAGGCGCAACAGGAACGTCAGGGATAACGGCAACAGCCTCCGACGACGCAGGCACGTATGGACCCGCCGCCATCGAAGGGGTGGAATTCGCCGAAACCACGTCGGAAGCGAGTCGATCCGCAAGAGGGACCGCGTTAGATGCCGGATCCGTCGACAGGCCGTTCACGGGGGCTGCAGGAGCCACCGGATTAGACGTTTCCGCAGCGTTCTGCTCCTGCACTGTGTGGCGAGGATAGAAATACAAAGCCATAGCGCCGACCAACAAAACCAACACGACAAGCACGAAGGATTTGGATGATGAACTGGAGCCCGAAAATGATGAGGAGGACATCACGGAATGCTTGCCAAAGTTGCCTTTGACAGGCGCATTCAAGCCCGCGCTGTTTGTCGAAAGCTTGGGGCTCTCACTCTGCGGAAGCCGCGAAAGAATCAAAACAGGATCTATCTTGAGCGTCCGACAAACACTGGCCGCCAGAGCCCTGACAAAAACGGTATCCGGAAGCGCTGCATGGTCGTCTGCTTCCAGCGCCTCCAATTTACTCACCGGGACTTTCAAAGCCACGGCCAGAGCCGCAATATGCATTCCACATGCCTGCCGAGCTTCGCGAAGCAATGCCCCTGCGGTGGCTCCGTTATCCACAACCTCACTCATTAAAAGCCCCGCGTTCATATGCGCCGAGTTCTCGCGAATCCGGAAAGCGCTTGCGCAACTGGCCTGCCAGCTGCCTCATTGCCACAGAATCCCCCAAAGCACGCTCCACCTTGACACCCAACCACAACGACTCTGCATTCGCAAATTCGCTATTGTTCAGGCGTCGAATATAAAATTGTGCCCGCGTCATTTCATTGCGACGCATTAAAAGTGCCGAGAGGTGATAGCCAACAAACGGATTGGAGGCATCAAGTTCGTACGCCTTCAAAAATGACTGCTCAGCTTCGGCATATTGACCAGCACTCGATTGACACAAGCCACGCGCCATCAATGTTTTGCTACGGGCTGTATAGGTGGGACTCGCAATAGCCCGATCAAAAAACTGATCAGCCTCTGCGTATTTTTTCTGCTGACAAAGTAACCAGCCATAGTTATGCAGCAGGTTGGGATCCCCTCCACGCAACGCTAGTGCGCGGCGAAAGCTATCTTCCGCTTGTGGGAAATCACCGAGCCGCATGTAGATAAGCCCACGGAGATTGAAGGCATCGGCATAGGACGGGTCTGCAACAATGGCCTGTTTGACCTCATCCAGAGCAACCGCCGTCTGCCCCATATCAAAATAGTTCGCAGCAAGCTCCAGCCGGATACGGGCACGCCGCCGGGTCTCCGGCTCATCGGATGGAGTGACCAATCCAGCATCTGCATCGCTTACAGCAGTGGAACTGTTAGTAGCACAACCGTGGAGCGCGGAGATGCAGACCACTGCACTACATGCCATGAATGTCCAGCGGCCCAAATGCCGCCAGCGTTCAACCAATCCCACCATGTAGAGCCTCCTTGAAGTGCGCCAATTACCTGATCAATTCACCGGTTTGAGCACGATTGTGCGCTGCTTTGCCATCCGCTCCGCAGCCCGGGTACGGTCTTTGACATCACCCGCCAGCTGCCCGCATGCCGCATCAATATCATCCCCGCGGGTCTTACGCACTGTTGTGACAATGCCCGCATCACTCAAAATCTTGGCAAAAGCCAAGACTTGTTTCTGCGTTGATCGCAACAGTCCTGATGCGGGAAACGGGTTGAAGGGAATCAAATTGAATTTGCAGCGAATGCCCGAACGCCTAACCAACTCGATCAGTTGCTGTGCGTGCTCCAGTTGGTCATTGACCCCATCGAGCATGCAGTATTCAAACGTGATGAAGTCCCTGGGCGCATGAGCCAGATAACGCTTACAAGCCTCCAACAACTCGTCTATTGGATACTTGCGGTTAAGCGGCACCAGATTGTCACGCAGCGGATCATTTGGTGCATGCAAAGAAACAGCCAAAGCCACAGGGCAGTCTTGCGCAAGACGGTCGATCATAGGGACTACACCCGATGTCGAAACGGTCACGCGCCGACGTGACAAACCATAGCCATGGTCATCCAGCATCACATGCAACGCTGGAATCAGAGCGGCATAGTTTTGGAGGGGCTCCCCCATTCCCATCATGACCACGTTCGAGATCACGCGATCTTCTGTCTTGAGACGCTGGCGTAGGGTGTGTTCAGCAAACCACAACTGGGCAATGATCTCGCCAGTGGTCAAATTGCGGCTGAAGCCTTGGTGCCCCGTGGAACAAAAGCGGCAACCCACCGCACATCCAGCTTGGGACGAAACACAAAGTGT
This sequence comes from Acidovorax radicis, assembly GCF_020510705.1. Classification (NCBI taxonomy): domain Bacteria; kingdom Pseudomonadati; phylum Pseudomonadota; class Betaproteobacteria; order Burkholderiales; family Comamonadaceae; genus Acidovorax; species Acidovorax radicis. The sequence continues at coordinate 1,848,901 of NZ_CP075184.1, read as the reverse complement.
GCCGCGATCATCTTCCGGGATGAACACCGCTTCAACAGCATTGCCACCGCCTACGTCAAACAACCACTTCACCGTGCCGTCTGAAGACACATGCTCGGAGATGACCGTCAGGGCCTCGACTTTGGCGCAACCTTTGAGCTTGTCACGCAGTGCCTTGGCCAGATCGCTCATTGCATCAAAGTCGCTGGCGCCGCGTTGATGAATCCAGCGAAACAGTTGGGTCGCGCGAAACCGCTTTTCACCCAACTGCTCGCAGAAAGCTGCCAGCCCATCCAAGTCGAACTCAAGCAGATTGGTGCTCATGAATCCGACCTTTCGACGAGCGAAGCGCACTCACCCCCATGACGCAGGCATCCCACGATTGCGGGAACGGGCATGGGGACCGCCATATCAGCGCGAGTAGATGTTCAGGCCAGGGAAGAAGAAGGCAATTTCTGCCTGGGCAGTTTCAGCGGCGTCGGAGCCGTGCACTGCGTTGGCATCGATGCTGTCAGCGAAGTCGGCGCGGATAGTGCCTGCATCTGCCTTCTTGGGGTCCGTGGCACCCATCAGCTCACGGTTCTTCAAAATTGCGTTTTCACCTTCCAGGGCCTGGATCATCACGGGACCGGAGATCATGAAATCCACAAGATCCTTAAAGAAAGGGCGCGCCTTGTGCACAGCGTAGAACTGCTCGGCTTCCAGGCGTGACAGATGCGCCATGCGCGCAGCCACAACCTTAAGCCCCGCCGCTTCAAAGCGTGCGTAGATCTGACCGATGACATTCTTGGCCACTGCGTCAGGCTTGATGATGGAGAGAGTGCGTTCGATAGCCATGTTGATTTTCCTGAATGAATAATGTTGCTGTGATTCGTTTGCCCACCGGACAAAGCCCTCGATTCTAACCGGGGAAGGCCCTTCGCAAGCTTAGCGCCCACCACTGCGCCGAGGGCCACCGCCGCCTGGCCGACGCTTATCCTGGCGTTGCCGCGACAAACTATCCATGCCGATATAGCCCACCGACGTTTTCATCGGATCAGGCTGGGCTGCGCCCCGCTGGCGATCGCCACCTTCGGAATTATTGCCACGTGCACCCTGCCCGGCCCTGGAGCCATCTCGTCGTGGCTGTGGGTTGCGGGGACCACCACCAGGCGCCCCGCCCTGTGACATGTCGCGGCGCGGTCCATCACCCACCCTCGGGCCACTGCGCCCCCTGTTACGCTGATTGCCACCACGGCTTGCAGCTTCGGGGCGGCCATCCGCCGCACCGTCAACGGACTCGGACCGCCCTGCGCCTGCAGCCTGAACGAGTGCTCGAATATCGCCCTCATCGAGCTCCATCCAAGCCCCACGCTTAAGCCCCCTCGGAAGCACCATGGCGCCGTAGCGGATGCGAATCAACCGACTGACTGCATGCCCCACCGATTCGAGCATGCGACGCACTTCGCGGTTACGGCCTTCGGAAATCGTGACCCGATACCAGCAGTTGGATCCCTCGCCACCACCATCTTCGATCGACCCGAACGAGGCCATTCCATCGTCAAGCCGCACACCATCCAATAATTTCTGCTTTTCTTCGTTGCTAAGCGCACCCAATACACGGACTGCATATTCGCGCTCAAGGCCGAAGCGGGGATGCATCAGCTTGTTAGCCAACTCACCAGAGCTGGTGAACAACAGCAGCCCCTCGGTATTCAGGTCCAGCCGCCCCACAGACTGCCACTTGCCCTGGATCAGCCGGGGCAGCTTACGAAAAACAGTGGGCCTGTTTTGTGGATCGTCATGCGTTACGACTTCACCCACGGGCTTGTGGTAGGCGATGACACGCGCGGGCGGGGGATCAATACGGTAACGGATAGGCTTTCCATTGACCTTGACCTGATCTCCAAACTGAATGCGCTGACCAATATGGGCCGGCTCATTGTTCACGGAAATACGCCCTTCAAGAATGAGCTGCTCCATCTCCAGTCGCGAGCCCAGTCCGGCCTGGGCAAGTACTTTGTGCAATTTTGGAGTCTCCACCTGGGGCAACAACACCCGCTTGGAGGACACCGCCTCTGCCGATGCGTCCTCTTCATCGAAACGGCCAGATACCACGTCTTCAAATTGATAACCGTCCACCACCAACGGCACCCTGCCCTTGTCGCGACCCGCAACGTCGGGGCGCGCCTGTCGCGCCCGAGAATCGCCCCGAACCCGTCGCTCGCCTTGCGAGGCCTGGATTCCGGCATCGGAATCATCCACTTGTGCGACCGCAGGTGCAGCCTTCATCACCAGGTCTGTGGCGGAGGGAACTTCGGGCTTCAGCGCTGGAGCATCCACATCCGATGCCGTCGCAACAGCCGCCACAACCATCACGTCGGTAGCAGGTGCCGGCTTCTTACGCGGAGCGCGCTTGGCTGCCGGTTTTTTGGCAATCGCAGGCGTGTCAGCTACATCTGCATCCGGCACTGCGTCCGGATTTTCGAGGGTCGAATCATTCATCAAGTGTTTCCCTGGATACCACCCGGGGTATCACCATGATCGTCACGGAGATTGATCTCCGTGTTCTGAAAAAAATCATTCATAGACTGCAAACGAGCAGGGTCCGAAATGGAACCAGCGGCTTGCGGTGGCTCAGCCACAGGCTCAGCGGCGTCAAACCCCGACTCAATCACACCCTGTGCGACGGCGGCCATGGCCTCTAGCACATTCGCATTGCCCGAGGGATCGTCAAGCACCGGTAATTGATCCAGCGACTGCAGTCCCATATCGTCCAAAAACTGGCGGGTCGTCGCAAACAGCGCAGGACGCCCTACGGCCTCCCTGTGTCCGATAACTTCCACCCAGCCCCGATCTTCCAATTGCTTGATGATCAGGCTATTGACCGTCACCCCCCGAATGTCTTCAATATCACCACGTGTCACTGGCTGGCGATAGGCAATGATGGCCAAAGTCTCCATCGTTGCTCGCGTGTAACGCGGCGGCTTCTCTGGATGCAGCCTGTCGAGATATTCCCGCATTTCTGGACGGCTCTGAAAACGCCAACCCGTCGCCACCTGAACCAACTCCACACCCCGTTGCGCCCAGTCGAATTGCAACTCCAGCAAGAGATTTTTAAGAGTGTCAGAGCCCAGCGCGTCGCTGAACAGCACCCGCAACTCCCGCAACGGCACAGGCTGCGGCGCACAGATCAACGCAGTCTCGAGGACCCTTTTGGCATCCACCGTGTTCATGGTTAAGCGATTCCTGGAAAAGTGCCACGCGTTGCAACGGGTGTCACATCAACAGCAGGGGGCAATAAATAGCTCTGCGCAAGAAAGCTAGAGCAAAGCAAGAGCCCGGCGGGATTCCGTCTTCGGGCTGGGGCCGATAAGGCCGTCAGGGCTCATTGTATCCCAGCCCCCAGGACGACAGTGTTTGCTGCATGTCATCAGGTGCTGGCGAATGAAACTCCAGCGCTTCGCCGCTCATGGGATGCACGAACGCCAACCGATAAGCATGCAAGGCTTGGCGATTCATCACCCCCACCGGGGCACCACCGTACAAAGCGTCCCCGACGAGCGGATGCTTGAGCGATGCCATGTGCACCCGTATCTGATGGGTCCGCCCCGTGTGCAAGGTGCATTGCACCCAGCAGCCCAGTGCAGTGCTATCCATGCACAAAACATCGGTCCGTGCTGCCTTGCCGGCATAAAGGGCCAAGTCCACCACCGCCATTCGAAGCCGGTTGCGTGGATCTCGACCGATGGGGGCACCAACAGAGCGACTCTTGGGGCCAGTCCAGGCACCGTGGGCCAGGGCAAGGTACTGGCGTTTGACCTTGCGCTCTGCGATCAACGCAACCAAAGCATCCATCGTGGCGCGATCCCTTGCGACAACCATCAAGCCACTGGTGTCCTTGTCCAGCCGATGAACAATGCCAGCGCGTGGAACCTGCAACGCCTTTTCATCACGAGCGAGCAAACCATTGAGCAGCGTCCCACTCCAGTTGCCAGGAGCCGGATGCACCACCAAACCTGCAGGCTTGTTCACAATCAGCAGATACGCGTCCTCATACACCACGTCGATGTCCATCGGCTCAGGGCGGAACGCCTGACTCTGCAGCGTGGGCCGCATTTCCAGCACCAAGCGGTCTCCCGCCTTGACGCGTGTAGCGGCTTTGAGAACCGGCTTGTCATTGAGGCTGACCAGCCCCTGCGCCAGCAACTGCTGCAAATAGCTGCGAGAAAACTCGGGAACCAGCTCCACCAGCGCTTTGTCCAGCCTGGCGGAGTGTTGATCCGCCCCCACCTGCATGGGGCGCAGTTCACTGCCCGAGTCAACCAGCGCCTCCGACTCATCAGCAAGCAGATCATCACCCGCACCGGAGGGCAGGCCGGCGCTACCGGACTCGACCTCCGTCGGGATTGCCAACATCGTGTTCAACGCACCGGCAAATAGCGCGAAGGATCAACGGGCTTACCCTGCCGGCGAATCTCGAAATGCAGCTTGACGCGATCGGCATCGGTATTACCCATCTCCGCGATCTTTTGCCCCTTGCGCACAGCCTGATCTTCCTTGACCAGCAGGGTCTGGTTGTGCGCGTAAGCCGTCAAGAATGTGTTGTTGTGCTTGAGGATGACCAGATTGCCATAACCGCGCAGACCAGCACCGGCATAAACCACCCGCCCCTCAGCGGCTGCAAGCACCGGCTCACCCGCCTTGCCAGCAATGTCGTAGCCCTTATTCCGAGCTTCATCAAACCCTGCGATCAACGAACCCGATGCAGGCCAGATAAACGCCATATCGTCTTCGCCAGCGGGGGCTGGGGCTGGCGCGGGTGTTGCCGGAGCCACGGCAACTACCGTGCTTGATGCAGCCGGGGCCGCAGGCTTTGGAGTGCTGGCTGGTGCGATAGGCGCCAGCGCAGAAGAAGTGACGGGTCGGGTCACCACACCAGTGTCCGAAGCCACAGCCTGGGAAGGAGCCAAAGGCTGTGCAACACGCAGTACTTGCCCGACCTCGATGAGGTTGGCATTTTCGAGATTGTTCCAGCGGGCAATGTCTTTCCAGCTTTGGCCAGACTCGAGCCCGATGCGAATCAGGGTATCTCCGGGCTTGACCGTGTAGTAACCGGGCTTGCCAGCATTCTCTGCGCCAGGCAAAGGCTTGATAGCCGCGCCTACTACCCCCCCGGGCTGGGCTGCAGGCGCTGACGCCGATGCAGAGGTGCCACGGTCTTCCACAGGAGCCTTGCTCATGCGGGTTCCGCAACCGGAGAGCATCAGCCCCGCCACTGCCACGGTAAATCCCACCACAAGACCACGCGATACGAACATAAGCAATTCCCTTCAGGCAATCCCTGATTTTAGAGGGACAAAATGAACCGGCTCGAGCACGTTTTGTTTCAATCCGTGCGGAGTTTTGTCTATCACAAGCAACATCTGCTGCCCACCGGACAATGCCATGGGCGCCACCAGCCTGCCACCAACAGCCAATTGATCGCACCAAGCCTGGGGTACGGCATCGCCTCCTGCGGCGGCAATGATCGCTGCATAGGGCGCGCCTTTGGCGTATCCCAGCATCCCGTCTCCAAACAGAAGATGGACATTGGCAAGCCTGAAAGGCCGCAGGTTGTCACGCGCCTTGTCGTGCAGGCCGCGTAATCGCTCAAGGGTGTAGACCTCCCGGGCCAGCAGGCTCAGAACGGCGGCCTGATAACCGCAACCTGTTCCAATTTCGAGAACACGACCCAATCCGCCAGTGCGGGCAATTTCCGCGCCCAGTAACAATTCGCACATACGTGCCACAACGTTGGGCTTGGAGATGGTCTGCCCCAGACCGATGGGAAGACTGGTGTCTTCATAAGCCTGATTGGCCAGGGCGCTGTCCACAAATCGATGGCGCTCCACGGACCCCATTGCGTGCAAGACCATGGCGGAATCAATGCCAGACGCCACCAGCTTTTGCACCATGCGGGCCCGGACCGCCGATGAATCAAGCCCCACACCGGTAGGCACCGCAGCATACTGGCGTGCAGCCGACGGCTGAGGCGCCGGTTTTGCGGGGGCACTGCCAGCCCCCGGCATCCTGGCCGGGAATCCGGGGCGGCGCTGCATCACACGCCAGGAGCGATCACCGCCCCTGCAGCCCATCGAGACGCCGCTTGGGCCCAATGGCCCAGATTGTCGTGGTCGGTCAAATCCACCTTGAGCGGAGTGATCGATACATGGCCCTGCGCCGTGGCGTAAAAATCCGTCCCTTCGGCCTCGTCTTTGGCCGCTCCAGCGCTCCCAATCCAGTACATCGCTTCACCCCGGGGGCTTTCCTGCACGATGACGCGCTCCGCAGCATGGCGCCGCCCCAGGCGGCACCACTTGATGGGCCGCAAGGCATCCAGCGGCATGTTGGGGATATTCACATTGAGCAGCCACGGCGGCTCACCCACCAGGTTTTGCGCACGCATCTGCGCCACGATCTCGCGCGCCTTTGCGGCTGCGGCTTCCAGTTCCCCCCAGCCCTTGTCCACTTGAGAAAAGGCGATGGCGGGAACGCCAAAAAGATAGCCCTCCATGGCCGCACCCACCGTGCCCGAATAAATGGTGTCGTCTCCCATATTGGCACCGTTGTTGATGCCCGACACCACCAGGTCAGGTCGATAACCCAACAAACCGGTAAGTGCAATGTGCACACAGTCTGCCGGTGTTCCGTTGACATAGCGAAAACCGTTGAAGGCCTTGTGAACGGACAGCGGGGAATGCAATGTCAGCGCATTCGATTTGGCACTGTTGTTGTGCTCGGGGGCAACCACTTCCACCTCGACCCCGTCGAGGGATTGGAGCGCATCATACAAAGCCACGATGCCGGGAGCTTGGTAGCCGTCGTCGTTGGAAATCAGAATCTTCATGGGTTGCCGTATGGGTTGCAACCGATTGTAGGTGGGGCATGGCGCCACCGCCTTATCGGTCATCAAACACACACGGGCTTTTTCTGTCCGGCACAGCCGATCACCCGTCGCTCGTGGGACATCCCGGCTCTCGAAGGCACACCTATCATGCAGCCCATCTTTGACAGAACAACCTGGAGACACCCCATGCACGCTTGGCTCTGTACCACCCCCACCGGCGTTGACGCACTGGCCTGGACCGAACTGCCCACGCCCACGCCCAAAGCGGGCGAGGTCCTCATCGAGATCAAGGCGGCTAGCCTCAACTTCCCCGATCTGCTGATCGTGCAGAACAAATACCAGATGAAGCCGCCACTGCCCTTTGTGCCGGGCTCTGAATATGCAGGGGTCGTGGCCGCAGTGGGGGAAGGCGTCACGCACCTCAAGGTCGGGCAGAACGTGGCCTGTCTTTCGGGCACCGGGGGCTTTGGCACCCACACCATTGCACCAGCCGCGTTGTGCATGCCATTGCCTGACGGTTTTTCGCATGTGGATGCGGCCGCCTTCATTATGATTTACGCCACCTCGCACCACGCGCTGGTCGATCGCGGACAACTCAAGGCCGGCGAGACGGTGCTCGTGCTGGGTGCCGCAGGCGGCGTGGGCACGGCCGCCATTCAGATCGCCAAGGCGATGGGCGCGCGGGTGATCGCGGCAGCCTCCAGTGACGAGAAATGCGCGCTGTGCACCACCATTGGTGCAGACGCCACCATCAACTACAGCAAGGAGAACTTGCGCGACGCCATCAAGGCCCTGACCGATGGCAAAGGACCGGACGTCATCTACGACCCCGTAGGCGGCGACTTCGCGGAACCGGCCTTTCGCTCCATCGCATGGCGCGGTCGTTACCTGGTGGTGGGTTTTGCTGCGGGCCCCATCCCTGCCCTGCCGTTCAATCTGGCGCTGCTCAAGGGCGCGTCGATTGTGGGCGTGTTCTGGGGGGATTTTGCCAAACGTGAACCCAAGGCCAACGCGGCCATGATGGGCGAGCTAGCACAGTGGTATGCGCAAGGCAAAATCAAACCGGTGATCGACCACACCATGCCCATGGCCGAGTTGCCCGCAGCGTATGCCCACATGGGCTCACGCGGGGTCATGGGCAAACTCGTGATGGTGAACTGACCCGGTCGGCCCCAACGGGAGGGTGGCCCGTGACGCCTGTATGTGCGCCGTTGCTGTGTCACACTCTGCCCTCTCAGCCCCATGCACTGGTGCCCTAAATGGCCGACCGACCCCCTTCCGAGATTGCGCGCGAGACATTCAAACAACTGGCAGCGCGCCGACTGTCCCCCACGCCCGACAACTACCTCGCGCTTTACGAGGAAATCGCGGGCGTTCGAAGCCCGCAGCCCTTCCCGGAAGGGCCGCTGAGCAGCATCCTGCGGGTCTTGCCTGGCCAGACGCCAGCCCAAAAGCGGCTGCTGACCCAGTTTGAGCGGGCCATCATCACCAAGGACTGGACGTCGCTGCAAAGTGTGATGGTGGGTTACGCGAACCTGGGACTCAATCCGGCCGCCGCCTCCTCCCCCGTTGAAATAGTCACCGCAACGTCAGCGCTGAGCGAACTGCCGCCAGACCTGGCTGAAACAATCGCCCGGCTGATAGACAACACCTTGCCCGCACTGGGCGATGATGACGCCAGGGTGATTGGCCTGGGCCAGCAGCTCGTGACCTTTCTGCGCGAACCAGCCCCGTCGGTCGCGGACACCCAGACCCTGCTGGGCAATTTCACATACCGCCTGTCGTTTGCCAGTGAAGACCAGTCCGCCATACGCGCGCTGCTATTGGAACTGCTGCACATGGTGTTCGAGAACATCGCCGTCTTGAGCGTGGACGATCGCTGGCTGCAAGGCCAGGCCGAAGCCTTGATGACGGCCGCCACACCGCCACTGACGCTCCGACGTCTGGATGACGTGCAGCGGCGGCTCAAGGATGTGATCTTCAAACAGACGGAAGCGAAGGCCCGTGCGCTTGAAGCCCAAGAGCAGATGAAGGACATGCTGGCAACTTTCATCGAGCGTTTGGCAAAAATCACGGCGTCCAGCACCACCTACCAAGGCACGATGGAACGATGTGCCGACCTGATAGGCAAGGCAAACACACTGCAAGACATCGCTCCTGTGCTGCAAGAGGTGATGAGCGCAACACGCGCCATGGCCCTGGACAGCCGCATGACACACGATGAGCTGCAGGATCTGCGCGAACGCACCGAAGCCAAACGGGCCGAGGTCATCCATTTGCAAGAGGAACTCGACCGCGCCAGCGCCCAGGCGCGCCATGACTTGCTGACGGGGTCACTCAACCGCAAGGGCCTTGACGAAGCGATGGAACGCGAGATCGCCCGGGCGCGGCGACTGGGTTCGCCACTGTGCGTCGCATTGCTCGACGTGGACAACTTCAAGTCACTCAACGACCGCCTCGGCCACGCTGGCGGCGATGCCGCCCTGGTTCACCTGACGCAGGTCACGCGCGAAGTCATGCGGCCACAGGACCTGCTCGCACGCTACGGCGGCGAAGAATTCGTGATTGTTTTGCCAGACACGGCCGCAGAAAGCGGCGTGGCAGCCATGACCCGGCTGCAGCGTGAGCTGACCACGCGTTTCTTTTTGCAGGGGGCCGAAAAGGTGCTCATCACCTTCAGCGCCGGTGTGGCCCAGCTCAACGGCTCAGAGAGCAGTGCCGACGCGATTGGCCGCGCCGACCAAGCCATGTATCTGGCCAAGCGCTCCGGCAAAAACCGCGTGGTGGCCGCCTGAACCATGCATCCGCTCGCACGCCGCGCGTTCCTTGAGAAAGCGGCTTGGGCAGCCACCGCTACCAGCCTGCCCCGCTGGGCCTGGAGCAACCCGCCGGCCCTTGCCACCAACCCCTTCGCCCTCGGCATCGCCAGCGGCGATCCCACCCCTGACGGGGTGGTGCTCTGGACCCGCCTTTTGCCCACCGGGCCCGCAGCCGCGCAGTCTGCACTGACGGTGCATTGGGAGCTGGCCGACGATGCCGGCTTTCGCCAGATCGTGCAGCGCGGCCAGGTGCAGGCGCTGCCCGAATGGGGTCACAGCATCCATGTGGAACTTCAGGGCCTCAAGCCCGACCGCTGGTACCACTACCGCTTTCAGACAGGGGGGGCCACCAGTGCCGCTGGCCGCACCCGCACGGCGCCGGCCTTGGGGGATCTGCCCGCACGGCTGCGCGTGGCTTTTGCATCGTGCCAGCGGTGGGAGCATGGTCACTATGCCGCCTGGAGCCACGTCGTGGCCGACGCGCCAGACCTGGTGCTGTTTCTGGGCGACTATATCTACGAATACGCTAGCCCCAAAGAGACAACGGGCCTCGCCCGCGTGCACACCCTGCGTGCTGCGCAGGCACTGGCCGACTACCGCGACCGCTATGCGCTGCACAAAAGCGACCCGCTGCTGCAGGCCGCCCATGCCGCCTGCCCCTGGAGCACCACGTGGGACGACCATGAGGTACAAAACGACTACGCAGGCGAATTAGGGCGCGATGGCGACGCCGCAGCGTTCACGGCCATGCGCCTGGCCGGATGGCAGGCGTTTTATGAACACATGCCCCTGCGCGCCGCCAGCCTGGCGCGGGGCATCGGTGCGCTGCAGGTCTACCGCAGCCTGGCCTGGGGCCGCCTGGCGCAACTGCATTTGCTGGATGCGCGCCAGTTTCGCCAATGGCAGGCTTGCCGCAAACCGGGCAGCAGCGGCGCCAGCGGTGTGCAGCCTGACGACTGCCCCGCCCTGGCCGACCCCACACGCACCCTGCTGGGCGCCGCCCAGGAGCACTGGCTCAACCAGCGCCTGGCCGAAGGCGCCGCTTCTTTGGGCGGGGCCGCCCCCCACTGGAGCGTGATCGCACAACAAACCCTGTTTTCGCCGCGCCATTACCCCTCGGGCAAACGCAGCACCGACACCTGGGACGGCTACCCCGCCGCACGGGGCCGGCTGTTGCAATCGCTACAGCGTCACCCGCAGCGCAACACCGTGCTGTTGGGCGGGGACATCCACCAGAACTATGTGTGCAAGGTGCTCGCAGACCCGGAGCGCGCCAGCGCCCCCGTGATCGCCAGCGAGTTCTGCGGCACATCCATTTCATCGCGCTCAGGCACTTCACAAGACAAGGTGGATGCCATCGTTCGGCACAACCCCCATGTGCTGCTGGCGCGCTGCGATGAGCGCGGCTACGGCCTCGCCGACATCACCCCGCAGCGCTGGACCACCACACTGCGCGCCGTTGACGACCCGCTGCGAGCGGACAGCGGCGCCCATACGCTGGCGCGTTTTGTGGTCGAGGATGGCGCACCCGGCCCCCGGCGGGACCTGTAGAACGGGGCCCCGGGCCGCATGGACGCATGGCCACCATGAGCGCAACGGCATGCCGCATTTGCTATGTTTTATATAGCTACTATCGCTTAATACATAAGCGCTATAGGCCAAAAATACCTAAAACACGAATCACCACCAACGGCCACGCCCCACCCCCAAGCGGCCGCCAGCGCAGCGACCCAGGCCCGTTGGAAGCAATGCATTCACGGGTCCTATGCTGGTGGTAGCCGATGAAATCGCCGGAGCCAGCATCAGACGTTGATCGCAGCTGCAGAACCCGCCTGCTTGCGCAGCTCGAACTTCTGGATCTTGCCCGTGCTGGTCTTGGGCAGTTCGCCAAACACCACGGCGCGCGGCACCTTGAAGCCCGCCAGATGCTTCTTGCAGTGGGCCACGATGTCTTCAGGTGTCGCGGTGGCACCGGCTTTGAGCTCGACAAAGGCGCAAGGCGTTTCACCCCATTTCGCATCGGGTTTGGCCACCACGGCGGCGGCCAGCACGTCGGGGTGGCGATAGAGCACGTCTTCGACCTCGATGGACGAGATGTTCTCGCCGCCCGAGATGATGATGTCCTTGCTGCGGTCCTTGATCTTGATGTAGCCGTCAGGGTACTGCACGGCCAGGTCGCCGCTGTGGAACCAGCCGCCCGCAAAGGCCTCGTCGGTGGCCTTGGGGTTCTTCAGGTAGCCCTTCATGGCGATGTTGCCCTTGAACATGATCTCGCCCATGGTTTCGCCGTCCTGCGGCACGGGCAGCATCGTCTCGGGGTCCAGCACGCGCACATCGCGCTGCAGGTGGTAGCGCACGCCCTGGCGGGCGTTGAGGCGGGCGCGCTCGCCAATGTCCAGGGCATCCCAGGCCTCGCGCTTGGCGCACACGGTGGCGGGGCCGTACACCTCAGTCAGGCCGTACACATGGGTCAGATCGAAGCCCATCTTTTCCATGCCTTCGATCATCGAGGCCGGTGGCGCCGCGCCCGCCACCATGGCCTTGACGCCTGCGGGCACACCCGCCTTCATCGCATCGGGCGCGTTGACCAGCAGGCCGTGCACGATGGGCGCGCCGCAGTAGTGTGTGACGCCGTGGTGGCGAATGGCGTCGAAGATGGCCTGCGCGTCCACGCGGCGCAGGCACACGTTGACGCCGGCGCGCGCCGCGATGGTCCACGGAAAGCACCAGCCGTTGCAGTGGAACATGGGCAAGGTCCACAGGTAGACCGCGTGCTTGGGCATGTCCCACTCCAGCACGTTGCTGATGGCGTTGGTGGCCGCGCCCCGGTGGTGGTAGACCACGCCCTTGGGGTTGCCGGTGGTGCCGCTGGTGTAGTTGAGCGCAATCGCATCCCACTCGTCGGCGGGCAGGCTCCAGGCAAAGGCCGCGTCGCCACTGGCCACAAAGGCCTCGTAGTCGGTGCCGCCCAGGCTTTGCACGGCGGGACCGTAAAGCGCGTCCTGCACCTCAATCACGCGCAGGGGGGTGGTGGCGGTGCGCAGGGCCAGCGCCTTGGCCATGGTGCCGCTGAATTCCGGGTCCACGATCACGGCCTTGGCCTCACCGTGGTCGAGCATGAAGGCAATGGCTTCAGGGTCCAGCCGGGTGTTGAGGGTGTTGAGCACCGCGCCCGCCATGGGCACGCCAAAGTGCGCCTCCACCATCGGAGGCGTGTTGGGCAGCATCACAGCCACGGTGTCGTTTTTGCCGATGCCAGCCTTGGTCAGTGCGCTGGCCAGCTGGCGGCAGCGCGCGTAGGTCTGCGCCCAGGTCTGGCGCAGCGCGCCGTGCACGATGGCCAGGCGGTCGGGGTAGACCTCGGCGGTGCGCTCGATGAACGACAGGGGCGACAGGGCGGCAAAGTTGGCTTCGTTACGGGACAGGTGCTGGTCAAAAATAGAAGGCATGGCTCGTCTCATGAAGGTGGATCGGACACAGCCTACCGCCCCAGGCTGACTCAAACCCTTCGTCGGTGGCTCTGTTTGACACGGTACATGGCCGCGTCAGCGCTGGCTAGCAATGCGTGCGCATCGGCGGCGTCGCGCGGGAACAGGCTCACGCCAATGCTGGCGCGCACGGAGAACGACTGACCGTCGACCACCAGGGGTTGCGCAAAGGCCCGCTCCAACTTGGCGACCACAAGCAGCGCCCCGGCATCGGAATCCACGTTTTCACACAACACGGTGAACTCGTCTCCCGCCAGTCGCGCCACGGTGTCGATCTGCCGCACCGCCGCCACAATGGTCTGCGCCACGGCCCGCAGCACGAGGTCGCCCATGGCATGGCCCTGCGCATCGTTAATGGCCTTGAAGTCATCCAGATCCACAAACAGCAGTGCACAGCCGCATCCGCTGCGCCGCACGCGCTCCAGTTCTCGTTCGAGGATCTGTTCAAACATGCGACGGTTGGACAGACCGGTCAGTGTGTCGTGGTGGGCCAGGTGGGCCATGGCGTCATGGCTGGCATTGAGCTGCCTGATCTGGCGGCTGATCTGCTGCTCCATGTCATGAAAACTGCGGGCCAGCTCGCCCATTTCATCGGTGCGGTGCACGGGCAGTTCGCCATGGGGCTGCCCCTGCGAAAAGGCTTTGGCGGCAACCACCATGGCCTGAATCGGCTGGGTGACAACACGCGACACCCAGGTGGCCAGCACCACCCCAACGGCACCCAACAGCAACAGGATTTTGAGAATACTGCGCCCAAGGTCGCCCACCTCACCCTGCACCGCAGCCAAAGGCTGTGAAAGGCCCACCACCATGAAGCGCCCCTCCGTTGGACGTCCGTAAGGCATGCGCACAAAAGAAAATACGCGGGCTTCCTCATCGTCTGTGCCCGGCTGGCCCAGCACCACCTCGGATGTGCTTCCATCAATCAGCGTTGCCACCGGCGCAAACGCGTCTTGAATAAGAATGCGCTGCCCCCGGTCAAATCCGAAGGTCTGCGACGAATCGGGGTGCATCAGAAAATCGCCCCACCGGTTGCTCAGAAAAAATCCGTACGGTGTTGGCAAGGCGCTGTTGAAGTTCTGCAAAAACGCTTGCGCCGCCACGCGCACCACCACGACACCGTGCACCTGCCCACCCCGCAGCACGGGTGACGCCATGCTGAACACCGGAAGGGCCTGTTCATCTACCCCGTTCTCGTGGTTGATGCCGAAGTCAGAGATGTAGACCTCTCCCGGGCGCAGAGCGAGCGCCTCAAAGACAAAAGGAACATGGGACTTTTCCTGCAGCGCCTCTTCGGAGGCTCGCACCAAGGCATTTCCCACGCGGTCGACGCGCACCAGCTCCAACCCGTGGTTTTGCGCGCCGATGAAGCGGATCTGCAGATAACTGGGATGAGCGGCCAGGTTGGCCCTGAACACTTCGGCCAGCCGCCCGAGATCGCTGTCGGCGCCCGCCACGCTGGCGAGAAACGTGGTGTCCCGCGCCACCGTGCCAAATCCCGACTGCATGTGGCGGGCCAGCACCTGGGTGGTGGCCAGCAGTGAGCGCTCAGACCGCGCCTGGAGACGGTCGCTGCTGGAGTCAAATGCGTAGTAGGCCGCGAGCGTGGCCGCAAAAACACTGAACGACGCCAGCAAGACACCCAGTCGCAGTGCAATGCCCCATTTCATCCGGCTCATGCGTCAGAACCTGTCCGGGCGGTCGCCCGAAATAATGCGCTGCCACAGCTGGGCCCGCCGGGCTTCGTCTTCCACGGGCTCCAGCCAGAGGATAGGGCCCGCCAGTGCATCGCCCGAGAGCGCCAGTGGCTCGTCCAGCGTGTTGGCCAAGCCTTGGCGCCTAGTCAACTGGCGGCTCACGGCAGGATCAAGCATGAAGTCGATCCACTGAACCGCCAGCGCCGCTTGGGTCGAGCGCCGGGTCATGGCCCAGCAATCAAGCCAGGCCAAAGCCCCCTCCCGCGGCACGACATAGCCCACATTCAGCCCTGCATCTCGCAATTGTTTGAGTTGCTGCTGGCCATAGTTGGCATGCATCACCGCCACATGGTGGGTACGAAACAGCTCCAGCGATTCTTCCGGCAAGCTGTAGAAAGCGCGCACATTGCGGCGCAACGCCACCAGGTCTTTCGCAAGCAGGCTGAACTGGCTGCCATCCACGTGAAACGGCGGCAAACCACGGCGCTGGGCGGCCAGAGAAAACGCGTGGCTGCTGCTGTCAAACGCCAACACCCTGCCTTGCCAACGCGGGTCCCAGAGCACGGCAATCGATTGAGGCGGCGCGCTGAACTGTTGGCGGTCGTAGATCAGCCCCATTTCGGAATACGTGTAAGGGATGGCATACACATCCGCGCCGCGGGTGATGCCCACAATCGATTGCAACCGGCGAAAACGCGGTAGCTGGCGTGTAGTGTTGGGAATGTCGTTCACCGGCAGGGGTGCCAACAACCCTTGATGCACCATGCGGGAGATTTCTGCCGTATTGGCCGCCACCACGTCAAACCCCGGGCCATCGGCGCGGGCAAGCAGCGCGCGCAGTACCTCGTCAGACGCGACCGTGGTCACCGCGACCTTCACGCCATATCGTTTTTCGAATACGGCCACAATATCGGGGTCGGCATAGCCAGGCCATGCAAGCACCCGCAAAACAGTCGCAGCCCGCGCTGCACAAGGGGCCAGCACAATGCTTAACACGATGACCGCCAGCGTTACCGTGGCACAACGCAGCATTCGCTGCGCAAAAGCACCTGCCGTCAGTGGCCACGCCTGTTCCGCCATGCTGAACGCCTATATTGCAATATTTAGTAACAACATTTTAGTCGGACAACAGGCCAGTGACGATCCCTCAGTCTTTCATTCAGGAACTGCTTTCGCGTGTCGATGTGGTCGACATCGTGGGCCGCTACGTTCCGTTAAAGAAAGGCGGAGCCAACTTCATGGGTTTGTGCCCTTTCCATGGGGAAAAGTCGCCGTCCTTCAGCGTCAGCCCTTCCAAACAGTTCTATCACTGCTTTGGTTGCGGCAAAAATGGCAATGCCATCGGTTTTCTCATGGACCACGCGGGCATGGGGTTTGTGGAAGCCGTTGAAGACTTGGCCCAGCAGGTGGGCCTGCAAGTGCCCGATGACGACATTTCTACCCAGGAAAAAGAGCGCGCCGCTGCGGCCCGCCAGCGCCAGGCCACTCTGACGGATGTGCTTGAAAAGGCAGCCGATGCCTACAGGCGCCAGTTGCGCGAGTCACACCGCGCTATCGGGTATTTCAAAGGCCGTGGCGTATCGGGTGCCGTGGCCAAGCGTTATGGCCTGGGCTATGCGCCGGAAGGCTGGCGCAGCCTGGCCAGCGTGTTCCCGCAATACGACGATCCGCTGCTGGAAGAAAGCGGTCTGGTCATCGTGAGCGATGAAGACGGAGGCAAACGCTACGACCGCTTCAGAGACCGGGTGATGTTCCCCATCCGCAACGTCAAGGGGGAATGCATCGGATTTGGCGGTCGCGTGCTGGGCGACGACAAGCCCAAATATCTGAACTCGCCAGAAACCCCGGTGTTCCACAAGGGTCGCGAGCTGTATGGCCTGTTTGAGGCACGCACGGCGATCCGCGAACAGGGCTACGCGCTGGTGACCGAAGGTTATATGGATGTGGTGGCCCTTGCGCAACTGGGCTTCCCCAACGCCGTGGCCACACTGGGCACAGCCTGCACGCCAGAACATGTGCAAAAGCTGCTGCGTTTTACTGAATCGGTCGCGTTCAGCTTTGATGGCGACTCGGCCGGCCGCCGCGCTGCGCGCAAAGCCCTCGACGGCGCGCTGCCACACGCCACCGACACCCGCAGCATCAAGTTTCTGTTTCTACCACCCGAGCACGACCCCGACACCTTCATCCGGGCGCACGGCACGGAGGCGTTCGCCCGGCACGTGGCTGAAGCCGTACCGCTGAGCCGGTTCTTGATCGAGGCCGCCAGCGACGGCTGTGATATGGGCACAGCGGAAGGCCGCGCCCACATGGCCAGCAACGCCCGCCCCTTGTGGACAGCCTTGCCAGATGGCTTCCTGAAACGGCAGTTGCTGGGTGAACTGGCCGACCTGACCCAACTCAAAGCGCAGGATCTGTCTGAACTGTGGGAACCCACCCCCCACAAAGGCCAGCAGCGCATGCCGGGGGCAGGAACATCAACCAGCCCCCCCTCTCACACACGGCACGCATCGGCCGGGCATCCAGACGACGTGCCAGCTTGGGATGCGCCCCACGAGGCGGACCCGTGGCACAGCCACGCAGAACCTGCCAACAATGCATACAACAGTGGTTACAGCAAACCGCCCTTTCGCAAAGGCGCAGGCGACTGGAAAAGCGGCAACAGCTGGAAGAAGCGGGACAAGGACGCCCCCTGGCCGCCGCAGCCCCGTCTGCCGCGCACCCCCACCGCCAGCCGCATCGACCATGCGGCACGTTTGCTGCTGTCGCACATGGCTTTTCTGGAAGAGCTGACACAGGACGACCACACCACCCTGTGTGCCCAGCCAGCGCCCCACGGCCCGCTGTTCAGCTGGCTCGAAGCGCAGTTTCACGAACACGGCCCATTGGCGTGGGCCGTGCTGCGCGAGAGCCTGCGCGAAAACGAATGCGAAGCCCTGGCCGTGAAGGTCATGACCGGCTCGCACGCGCAGACGGAAGGCGATTTGCAGGAGCTGCGGCTCGAACTGCGCGATTTGCTCAACCGCATGCAGATCGAAGATATCAAGGAGCAGCAAAAACTGCTGGTCCTGCAGGTGGCGCAGGACCCTACGGCCCTGGAGCGCTACCGTGCGCTGGAGCAAAAGCGCAGCGCTTTACAGAGCGGCCCCGCTGCGGCGACTTGAAATCCGTCGCGACGGTATAATGTAGGGTTAGTTAGCGGCAAGAGCGACAGCAGCACCTCCGAGCCGGGCCACCGTGACAAACGCGCACAACCGCCCAATCATCGCAAGGACTGCACTCCAAATGATCGCCCAGACATCTTGCCCCTGAGGACCTTGTCCTCGAGCGCAAAGCCCAGGCTTTGCGTTGCCACCCGCGCCGGGATCTGTGGCGCTTGCGTTTTCTTTGTGTCCGTTTTTGATTTTGAGGTTCACCATGCCTGCTCAAAAGTCCGCGAAGCTGCCCAAGACTGCTCCAGACATCGCCGCCAAGGCTGTCACCAAAACCGCTGCCAAAGCAACGGCCAGCGCTGCGTCCCCTAAGACCGCAGCCGCAGCCCCTGCAAAGGCCGCCAAGAAAGAAGTCAAAACTGTGTCCGCAAAAAGTACTGCAGAGCTGATCAAAGCCGCCGACGAATTGTTAAAGAAAAAGCCCGCCCGCGCCAAAGCGGCTGCGGCGGCCGGCGACGATACGGAAACGCTCAAAAAACGCCCCGGCCGCCCCGCCAAAGCCGCTGGTGCCGCCGAAACAACGGCCCCAGCCAAGCGTGGCCGCAAGCCCAAGGCAGCGGAAGATGGTGACGATGCCGATCTGTCCGACATCGAGTCCGATCTGGAAGGCGAAGTCGAAGAGACCACCGAAACCGCGGCCACGGTCGAGAAGGTCAAGCCGCTGCGCATGAAGATCAGCAAGGCCAAGGAACGCGCCTTGATGAAGGAATTCGGCCTGGACGAGACCGTCCTGTCCGAAGAAGACATGGCCAAGCGCCGTGCGCGCCTGAAGGCCCTGATCAAGCTGGGCAAGACCCGTGGCTACCTCACGCACGTGGAAATCAACGACCACTTGCCCGACAAGCTGGTCGATGCCGAAACCCTCGAAGCCGTCATCACCACGCTGAACGACCTGGGCGTGGCGGTGTACGAGCAAACGCCCGATGCCGAAGCGCTGATCATCACGGACAACGCCCCCGCTGGCGCCACCGAGGAAGAAGCCGAAGAAGCCGCTGAAGCCGCCCTGTCCACCGTGGACTCGGAATTCGGCCGCACCACCGACCCTGTACGCATGTACATGCGCGAAATGGGCACCGTGGAGCTGCTGACCCGCGAAGGCGAAATCGAAATCGCCAAGCGCATCGAAGGCGGCCTGATGGCCATGATGGAGGCGATCAGCGCATCGCCCGCCACCATTGCCGAAATCCTGAACATGGGCGAAGAGATCCGCGAAGGCAAGGTCGTCATCTCGACCATCGTGGACGGCTTCTCCAACCCGAATGAGGCCGACGACTACGTGGCCGAAGAAGACTTCGACGAGTTCGACGAAGCCGACGACGACGACGGCAAGGGCGGCTCCAAGGCGCTGACCAAGAAGCTCGAAGAACTCAAGAAGCAGGCGCTGGAGCGTTTTGACAAGCTGCGCGAGCTGTTCGAGAAAGTGCACAAGATCTATGACAAGGAAGGCTACGGCACACCGGCCTACATGAAAGCCCAGGCCGCCTTGTCTGAAGAGCTGATGACCATCCGCTTTACCGCCAAGACCATCGAGAAGCTGTGCGACATGGTGCGCGGCCAGGTGGACGATGTGCGCAAGAAGGAGCGTGAACTGCGCCGCATCATCGTGGACAAGTGCGGCATGCCCCAAGAGACGTTCATCAAGGACTTCCCGCCCAACCTGCTGAACCTGCAGTGGGTCGAGAAGCAGGCCGCCGCCGGCAAGCCTTGGTCAGCCATCATGGCGCGCAACATTCCGCCCGTGCAGGACCTGCAGCAAAAGCTGATGGATCTGCAGTCGCGGGTCGTAGTGCCGCTGCCTGAGCTCAAGGGTATCAACAAACGCATGAACGAAGGTGAATCCACCTCGCGCGATGCCAAGAAGGAAATGATCGAGGCCAACCTGCGCCTCGTGATCTCCATCGCCAAGAAGTACACGAACCGTGGCCTGCAGTTCCTGGACCTGATCCAGGAAGGCAACATCGGCCTGATGAAGGCGGTGGACAAGTTCGAATACCGCCGTGGCTACAAGTTCTCGACCTACGCCACCTGGTGGATTCGCCAGGCCATCACCCGCTCGATCGCCGATCAGGCCCGCACCATCCGTATCCCGGTGCACATGATCGAGACGATCAACAAGATGAACCGCATCAGCCGCCAGCACTTGCAAGAGTTTGGTTTTGAGCCCGATGCGTCCATCCTGGCGGCCAAGATGGAAATCCCCGAGGACAAGATCCGCAAGATCATGAAGATCGCCAAGGAGCCGATCTCCATGGAAACGCCCATCGGGGACGACGACGACAGCCACCTGGGCGACTTCATCGAGGACGGTGCCAACACCGCGCCTATCGAAGCCGCCATGCAAGCCGGCTTGCGCGACGTGGTCAAGGACATCCTCGATGGACTGACCCCCCGCGAAGCCAAGGTGCTGCGCATGCGCTTTGGTATCGAAATGACCAGCGACCACACGCTCGAAGAAGTGGGCAAGCAGTTCGACGTGACCCGCGAGCGCATTCGCCAGATAGAAGCCAAGGCGCTGCGCAAGCTCAAGCACCCCTCGCGCTCGGACAAGCTGCGCAGCTTCATCGATTCGCTGTAAACGCACCCAGTTCGCTGGAGCGCTCTGCGCCACACCCGCCCTGCCCCGCTCACGCGGCGCGGGGCTTTTTTACGGGCGTGGCTCTAAAAATAAGTGTTTACCCTAGCGCTTTAGACAGCAGATTGACAGCTTGGGCCGCGACTATTACTCATTCATTGTTTGCTCGCTTGTATGCACTTGCATGCGCTTGAACACGATGATGTGGCGAAAGAAGTGCCCTGCAGCACACGCCCACAGGCTCCATGTAGAGTGGCCAACGTCCACATCCACCATGTTCAACGGAGAAACCCCATGACAGAAATCAATCGCCGCAAAGCACTTGCGCAGGCAGCCATTTCCGCAACGGCCATGATGGTCATGGGGCCGTCGGCGTGGGCACAAGCCAATTCGGCGGCAGCTCGGCCCGCAGCCCCCAAAGCGCCCAAACTGGCCGCCACGCTGCGTATCGTCATTCCAGCCAATCCCGGAGGTGGCTGGGACCAGACAGGCCGCGCGCTGGGCGCCGCGCTCACCGCGGTGAGCGCGGCAGACCAGGTGGTGTATGAAAACATCGGTGGCAAGGGCGGCACCATCGGACTCGCCAAGTACGCCGAAAAATATGGCAATGACGCCAACACGCTATTGATGGGCGGCATGGTGATGGTCGGGGCCGTTGCGCTGCAAAAACCCGCCGTGGACATGACCCACATTCAGCCGATTGCGCGCCTGACCAGCGACTATCTTGTGGCAGCCGTTGCAGCGAACTCTCCCATCAAAACCACCAAGAACCTCACGGACGCCATGCGTTCCGACCTGAAAGCCGTGCCCGTGGCAGGTGGCTCAGCGGGCGGTGTGGACCACATTTTCGCGGGGGTTTTGGCAAGGGCCGCCAAGGCCAATCCAGAAAACCTCGTTTACAAGCCCTTCCCCGGCGGCGCCGAAGTGGTGGAAGCTCTCGTATCGGGCAATGCAGCCATGGGCCTATCGGGTTACAGCGAGTTCAGCGATGCGATTGCAGCGGGCAAGCTCCGGACCGTTGGCGTGTCATCTCGCCACAGCGCGTTCGGCGTGCCGTCCTTCCGCGAGCAAGGGCTTGATGCTGTCATGGCCAACTGGCGCGGCGTATTTACAGGCAAGGGCGTGCCGGCCGGGCGCACTGCGGAGATGCTGACAGCCGTAGAGGCTGCGACCAACAATGAGGCTTGGCTGCGGACCCTCAAGCAAAACAAATGGGACCCCTCGTGGCTCACCGGCAAGGATTTGACGGAATTCCTGGAGCTAGACCTCACCACAGCGCGTGTAATGGTGTATTTGCTCAAGCTGAAGGCCTGAGAAGCCATGCATCAAAACAACACGCTTGTGAAGAAAACACCGGTTTTGATCAACCGGAGAGGCATGCACGGCCCGCTCCCCCGTTGGGGTCACCAGCGTATCAAGCGACGGCCCCACGCCCTGGCCGGTTGACTGATTGATTGAAGGTGCGGTGCCGCGCGGGCAGATACCCGCGCTTCAATCGATCTTCAACCCAGACTGTTTGACGAGTTTGGCCATGCGCGCTACCTCGGTACGAAAGAAGGCCGTGGTGGCGTCGGGTGTGGTGGCTTGTAGCTGGTAGCCCTGCGCCAGCAAAGCATCACGTGCTTCCGGCACGGTAAGGGCCGTGCGTACCGCCTGGTAAACACGGTCCACCTCGGCTTTGGGCAGACCTGCGGGGCCCACGACGGCCACCCAACCATCCAGTGCGTACTGCGACAGCCCTTGCTCGGCAATCGTCGGCACATCGGGCAGCAATGCCGAGCGTGTGGAGGACGACACGCCAATGGCCCTCAAAGTCCCCGTCTTCACATAGGGAGCCGCCACCGCCACCGCGATGAACGCCATCTGGATCTGCCCGCCCAGTACATCCGCCGTCAGCGGGCCCATGCCCCGGTAGGGAATGTGCTTGATATCCACCTGCGCCTCGTGCACAAACATTTCGGCGGCAAGGTGGAGGATGGTTCCGTTGCCCGACGAGCCGTAGTTCAATGCCCCAGGCTGTGCCTTGGCCAGCGCAATAAGTTCGCGCACATTCCTGGCCGTCACGGACGGGTGCGCCACCAGCACGAACGGTGTCGCGCCAATCACCGTGATCGGGGTAATGTCGTCCACCGCGTCATACGGGATGTTCTTGAAAACGCTGGGGTTCACCACGTGGTTGTTGGACACGATACCCAGCACCGAACCATCCTTGGGCGCCTTGACGATCATCGACGTGCCGGTGATGCCTCCTGCCCCAGGGAAGTTCTCCACCACCAACGGGCGTCCCAGCGCCTTGCCCAGACTGGGGCTCAGCGCACGTGTCAGTCCATCCACACCCGAACCGGCACTCACGGGCAGGATCATGCGCAGCGGACGATCGGCGGCTTGCGCCCAAACACCGGACGGCAGCACCACGCCAGTGGCGAAGATGGCCAGAGCCGCAAGCGCGTGGCGCCGGTGGAGCGCAGGCGGTGGCAATGGCAATGGCAATGGCAATGGCGTCAGGTTGGTTTCAAGGAAGGTCCCATTGTGCATGGCGGTTGACTCCGTTGTTGTATTCAGTTCGGGCCAGGTGGGGCTGCACCGTCAGGCCACGGCGTGTTTTGCCTGCAGGGCCCCTATCTGTTCGAGGGTGTAGCCCAGCTCCTGCATCAAGGCGGCAGTGTGCTGACCCCGCACGGGGGGCTGCAACCGCACACCCAGGCGCTGGCCATCCATACAAAGCGGCAGCAGCGTGGTACGGGCAGTCTGCCCCGCACGCTCGCCATCGGGCAACGTGATGTCAGCGAGACCACCGGTTGCGTTGAGGTGCGGGTCGTCCAGCAGTTGCTCGGGCCGCGAGATAGGGGCGAACGGCAAACCATGTTTTTCAAAAATGGCGGCCAATTCAGCGGCACTGTGGGCAGCCAGGCGCTGGCGCAGGTCAGGCATCAGCGTGGCACGGGCGCGCACACGGTCGTTGTTGGTAGCTAGCTGCGGATGGACCTTGAGGTCGTCAAAGCCCATCGCATCACAGAAGGTGATCCACTGGGCATCACTGACTGCCGCGAGGAATATCTGTTCGCCGTCTTTCACGCTGAACACGTCGTACAGCGCCCACGATGAAATACGGTCCGGCATGGGCGCCGCCGGCTTGCCCGTCACGGCGTACTGCATCATGTGCTGACCGACCAGGAACACGTTGTTCTCGAACAGGGCCGAGTCCACCTCTTGCCCACGCCCGGTGATGCCGCGCTGCATCAGCGCCGCCATGGCACCGATGGCACCGAACATGCCACCCATGATGTCGTTCACGCTGCTGCCCGCGCGCAGCGGGTCGCCAGGGCGGCCGGTCATGTAGGCCAGGCCGCCCATCATCTGCACCACCTCATCCAGCGCCGTGCGGTGCTCGTAGGGGCCGGGCAAGAAGCCGGTGTGGTTGACGTAGATGAGGCGCGGGTTGAGCTGGCTCAGCGCGGCGTAGTCCAGGCCATATTTGGTCATCACGCCGGGCTTGAAGTTTTGCGCCACCACGTCGGCCGATGCGGCCAGCTTGCGCGCCACCGACAGGCCCTCGGGGCTGCGCAGGTCGAGCGCAATGCTCTTCTTGTTGCGGTTGAACATGGGAAAGAACCCCGCGCCCGCGCCCAGCAGGTGGCGCGTGCGGTCGCCGTCCACGGGCTCGACCTTGATGACCTCGGCGCCCAGGTCGGCCAGCACCATGCCGCAGGTGGGGCCCATGACCATGTGGGTGAACTCCACCACGCGCAGACCTTCCAGCGGCAGGCGGGGGGACGAGGGAGAGGCGGATGTGTCGTGCATGTTCAGAGCGTTCAGAAAAAGGTTCAGGCCGTTGCGGCTTCGCGCAGCGCGGCGGGTGCGGCATTCTGCGGCAGCCCCGCCTGCCACAGCGTGCCATGCAGGGTCTCGCCCGCCAGCCATCCGGCCACGCGCTGGCGCAGCGCGAGCAGCGCGGTCACATCAACGCCAGTGGCAACGCCCATGCGCTCCAGCATGAACACCAGGTCTTCGGTGGTGACATTGCCGCTGGCGCCCGGTGCATGCGGGCAGCCACCAATGCCGGCCAGGCAGGCGTCAAAACGCGTGATGCCCGCCTGCCAGGCGGCAACCACATTGGCCAGGCCCATGCCACGCGTGTCGTGGAAGTGCGCGCAGGCCAGGCGGTCACCCACCAGCGCGCGGGCCTTGCCAAACAGGCGGGCGACCGAGGTCGGATCGGCATAACCGACGGTGTCGGCCAGGCTCACGCGGTCGGCGCCCGCATTGAGCAGCGCTTGCATCAGGCGCAGCACTTCGCTCTCGGCCACCTCGCCCTGCAGGGTGCAACCAAAGGCCGTGCCCACGCCGCCTTCGATCAGCGTGCGGCTGCCGCTGGCATCGCGCAGCGCGCGGATGCGCGCCACCTCGGCCACCACCTCGTCGGGGGTCTTGCGCAGGTTGGCCAGGCTGTGGGCATGGCTGGCGGACAGGGGCACGATCATCAGGTCGGCACCCTGCTCCAGCGCGCGCTCTGCGCCTTTGATGTTGGGCACCAGCACCGAGGCGCAGAGGCCGGGCAGCGTTTTGGCATGGGCCAGCACCTCGGCCGTGTCGGCCAGCTGGGGCAGCAGGCGGGCGGGCACAAAGGAGCCCACCTCGATCTCGCGCTGGCCAGCGGCGTAGGCAGCGTTGATCCATTCGATCTTGTGCGCGGTGGACACCACCGTGGCGATGCTTTGCAGGCCGTCGCGCAGGCCGACTTCGCGGACGGTGGCGCGAGCCACCGGGGGCTGCAGGTCGGACGGGATCGGGGAGGTGTGCACGGGATGTCTCTTTCGGGTGGGTCCGGGCAAGATTTTAAGAATTCCCGAATGAATCAGAAAATACATCTCGGAAGCCATAACATTCCCGAACGGAACATCACACCCCTTGGAGACTTGCCATGCGCGACCTGGACCTGCAGACCCTGCGCCTTTTTGCCGCCGTGTGCGAGCAGCGCAGCATTGCGCGGGTGGCCGAGCAGGAGTCCATCGTGGGCTCGGCCATCAGCAAGCGGCTGGCGCAGCTGGAAGATGCCGTGGGCACCCAACTGTTAGTGCGCAAACGCCGGGGCGTGGCCCCCACCCCGGCGGGCGAGACATTGCTGGAACACGCCCGCGCCATGCTGGCCAGCGTGGGACAGATCGAGCGCGACATGGCGGCCTATGCCACCGGCACCCGGGGCCATGTGCGCATGCTGGTCACGGCCTCCGTCATGGCCGAGTCACTGGCGGAGGATGTGGCGGCCTTCTTGCAAGACCCGGCGCACCGCAACATCCAGATCAGCCTGGAAGAGCGCGTGAGCCCCGACGTGGTGCAAGGCGTGCGCGACGGCAGCGCGTCCATCGGCATCTGCTGGGACGCGGCGGATCTGTCGGGCCTGGAAACCAGCGCCTACCGCAGCGACCACCTGGCCGTGGTGGCGCACGAGTCACACCCCGTGGCCCAGCTGCAGAGCGTGCGGTTTGCCGATGTGCTGGAGCATGAATTCGTCAGCATGCCCGCGCTCAGTGCAGTGCAGGTGCTGCTGGCGCGTGCCGCTGCAGTGGAAGGAAAAATGCTGGCCCACCGCGTGCTGGTGTCCAACTTTGACGCCGCCCTGCGGGTGGTGCGCGCCAACCTGGCCATCAGCGTGGTGCCG
The DNA here is from genome assembly GCF_020510705.1 of Acidovorax radicis. NCBI lineage: Bacteria > Pseudomonadati > Pseudomonadota > Betaproteobacteria > Burkholderiales > Comamonadaceae > Acidovorax > Acidovorax radicis. The sequence continues at coordinate 1,822,610 of NZ_CP075184.1, read as the reverse complement.
CGCGAGGTGGCCCAGCCGTTTGCCCAGTTGGCACCGGTACGCATCGTCCCGCTGAGCGACCCCTGGGCCCAGCGGCGCTTTGCGATTTGCTACCGCAGCGCCCAATGGCTGCCGCCTGCGGCCCAGTTGCTGGTGGGGCATCTGGCTGGGCTGGGGCAAACTTAGAACGCGTTCACGTTCTTGGAGCCTGTTCTGGGCCACATCCAAACCGTGGCCCAGTCACAACAGTTTGATCCGCAAAGGAGTATTTTTGAGGGTTAGCGCATGTGTGACGTGCGTTCCGAGCTACCAAACTTGTAGCAAAATGGCTTCCGCGCTATAGTCTCAGCGCACCTGCAGGCTTGGCAAACGGCCACCCGCATCGAACATTGATCTACAACTAGCGCGAGGAGAAGCGTCCATGAGCTCCAAAGAAAATGCCGCCATCAACCAGCTTTTCGAGAAACTCGAATGCCGTTATGCGCTGCGCGTACTGTGGGCCCTGAAAGACGGCCACCCCCAGACCTTCCGGCTTCTGCAGGACAGCGTGGGCGGTATCACCCCCAATACGCTCAACACCCGCATCAAAGAGCTGCGTGAAGCAGGTTTTGTGGACCACGGCAGCGACGGCTATACCGTCACGCCATCCGGGGCCGATCTGCTCAAGCGTCTGAGTGATGTCCAGGCTTTTGCCACCCGCTGGGTTGCGGGTCGCGCAAAAAAAGCCTGATCACCCACCTTGTCGGCCTGACCTGCCCCTTTGCGGGTGGTTGTTAAAATAAGGCTCAAAATAGCTTCTAGCGCTCTATGCACAAGCGCAAGAAGCTATATTTTTAATAGCAATCAAGGAATTTTTCATGGCATTGACCACCACCACATCCGGCCTGCAATACGAAGACACCACCGTGGGAGAAGGCGCTGAAGCCGTCAAGGGCCAGAATGTTTCGGTGCACTACACCGGCTGGCTCTACAACAACGGCGAACAGGGCGCGAAGTTTGACTCCAGCCGCGACCGCAACGATGCCTTCGAGTTCTCGCTGGGTGCCGGTATGGTCATCAAGGGCTGGGACGAAGGCGTTCAAGGCATGAAGGTGGGCGGCCAGCGCACGCTCATCATTCCCGCCGCACTGGGCTATGGCGCGCGCGGCGCGGGCGGTGTGATCCCCCCAAACGCCACGCTGAAGTTTGATGTGGAACTGCTCAAGGTGGGCCGTTAAACTGGTGAGACATCGGGGCCCGCGTACGCACGGGCCCTCTTGCGCAAAAGCGGCCCTCGGGCCGCTTTTTTTGACTGTTGCTTCAACACCCCACGCAGGCGATGAAAACACCTGCCGCGTTCAGCGCCCCATCGCACCATCACCGCCATGAAGCTCAGTCGAACAATGCCTTGTCGAGCTGTTCAAATTTGGCGTCTCCGACGGCTTCACGAATTTTTGGGGCCAGCGCTGCCAGGTCATCGAAGCTGCCCGTTCCCTCCACCGACAGGTTCAACCGAAAGCCGCGCAACCCCAGGCCCGCCGTCAACGCGGTAGCAATCGGATAAGCCGCCTGGTAGCGCTCTTTGGGCGTACGCCCTGACCCCTCCATCGGGGTGGCCACGGTGCCCAGGTCGGTGGCACTTGGGCCCCCTGCCGCCTGTGACGAAGCGCCAGAGGTGCCGACCGTTGCGGGCTGGCCCGACAGCGACGCCAGCAAACCTTGCGCAATCATGGCCTGCACATCGTCTGCCGTGATGCCCATGGCTGCTGTCGCTGCCAGCACATCCTGGGTGGTGCGCTTACCGTCAAAAAGGATGAAGGCCGAGCGCTGGCGTGAGCTCAAACTACCGTGCCGGTCTTTGAGTGCCTTCTGGCCTGCCTGGGTTTTGACGAGAACCATGAATCTCCTAAAAATGCTGATTGACAATGGGAATGCCGCACTCGGCCGTCACCCCCAGGGCCAGAATCCCATGTTTTGGCGGTATTGAAAATCGGGGTTTACACATAACAGCCGAGCCTGCGCGGTGGCTCGCCCGCTTTGCGCCAGGGTCCACCACACCCCAAGGAACAACCCCGTGCCGCTACATTTCGGAGCGAATGCGGGGCAAAGGCGGCGCGGGGCGCGTGATCCAGCTCACCACCAGCGCCAGCACCAAACCAAATGGCACACCAAACACGCCCGCAGAGATCGGCTGGATACCAAACCACAGCCCATCCGCCAAAAGCCAGTGCGGCAACACCTGCAGGGCCGCCACATGCGAGAGCATGTAGTACACCGTGATGCCCAACCCGCCCAGCATGCCTGCCACCGCCCCCTGCCGGGTGGTGCCTCGCCAAAAGATCCCAAGCACCATGACGGGAACAAAGGCCGATGCCGCCAGTGAAAACGACGCCGACACCATCGGGAGGATCTCGGACGGTTTGAGCGCAGCGACAAAAGCCGCCGACAGGGCCACCGCCAGCAGGGTGAACTTGGTCAAGATCACCCGCTGCTCGGGGGATGCCTGCCGGGGCATATCGCGAAAATACAGGTCACGCACCAGCGCATTGCTGATGGTGAGCAGCAGGCCGTCGGCGGTAGAAAGTGCCGCAGCCAACCCCCCCGCAGCCACCAGGCCCGATACCACATAGGGTAACCCCCCCAGCTCGGGCGTGGCCAGCATGATGAGGTCAGCGCCGAGCCTGATTTCCCCAAACTGGATCAAGCCGTCGCCGTTGACGTCTTCCACGGAGAGGAGCGAGCTGTCCACCCGCGCCCACTGCGCCATCCAGTTGGGCAACGCTTCAAAGCTGCTGCCCACCAAATGCTGCATGACCTCAAACTTGACCAGCACGGCCAGTGCCGGAGCGCTCAGGTACAACAAGGCGATGAAAAACAACGACCAGGCCACCGATGCCCGCGTCGCCGCGACCGAAGGCAAGGTGTAAAAGCGCGTCAGCAGGTGCGGCAAACCGGTCGTTCCCACCATCAGGCAGAACATGAGCGCCAAAAAGTTGCGACGTGTCAATTCATAGTCGCGCTGCTCTTCGGGCGTACCGTTCGGGTCGCCCGCATAGGCTTGGCTATGCAGTGGCAGCCCGCCCAGGGGCCGTGCGCGTTCATAGTTCTCGCGCATTTCGCGGGTCCAGCGTTCACGCGCAGCGGCCACATCGCGCGGCAGCGCGGCCAATTCGCGGCTGGCAGAAACGATCAATCCCACATCGGCGTTCTGGGTCCGCAGGGCGCGGATATGTTCACGGCCTTTCTCGCGTTCGCGCTCCAGCGATGTCTCCACGTCCTGCAGCCGCGCTTCAAAATCCTGGGCACGGTGCAGATAGGCCTGCACCACTTGGTGCTCGGCCGGAGAGTCGAGCAACTGCGCCTCCAGGTCAGCGATCTTGCTGATCTGCTTGCCATAGACCAATGGTGCAATCGGATTGCCAAGCTGTTTGTACGCCAGCCATGACACGGGGATCATGAACGCCAGCAAAAGCACTACGTATTGAGCCACCTGTGTCCAGGTGATGGCGCGCATCCCCCCCAGAAACGAGCACAACAACACCCCGCCCAGGCCCAGCATGATTCCGATCTCGAACTGCACACCGGTGAGACGGGACGCGATCAGCCCCACGCCATAGATCTGTGCCACCACATAGGTGAATGAACACAGCACGGCCGCCAGCGCGGCGATCACGCGGGGCCACCGCCCACCAAAACGCACATGGAAGAAATCGGGCACCGTGTACAGCCCCATCGCACGCAAATGCGGTGCGATGAGCATCGCCACCAGGCAAAAGCCGCCGGTCCAGCCCAGGAGGTACGCAAGCCCGCCCGCCTGACCCGGAGTGCCCGAGAAACCTTGCAGGTACAGCGCCCCGGACAAACTGATGAACGACGCAGCGCTCATCCAGTCGGCCGCAGTGGCCATGCCGTTGTACATCGGTGGAATACGGCGGCCCGCGACGTAATAGTCCTCGGGGTCGGTGGTGCGGCTGTACACGCCGATGCCGGCGTAGACCATGACGGTAAGAAAAAGAAAAATGGGCCCGATCCAGTGGCGAGAAAGCCCCCGGTGTTCGGCCCACGTCATCAACGCCAGAAAGCCCAGCACGCCCAACACATACATCCCCAGGATGCGGTGAAGCCGCCACAGATAGGCGCGGTCGCTATCGCCACTGGCGGTTTCAGGGGCGGCCATGGGGATTGACCGTGCCATCGGTGGGCTGCTGCCCCATGTGCTGTGCCTGGCGCTCGGCGTCCTGGCGCTCAAACCGGTTCATGGCCCAGCCATAAGCCACCACGATGCCGATAAAAACCAGCACAGCGCCCTGGGCCGCAATCCAATACCCCAGAGGCCAGCCCCCCCACACCAGGGTTTGCAGATCGCGGGCAAAGTAGGTGGTGCCAAACGACACCAACACCCAGAGCAACAACAGACCCGCCTTGAGCCAGAGATGGCGCACATCGTGCAGATCGGGCGGGAACGGCCCCGCCATCTCTGCGCCCTCAGGGCGTTTGGGCTGCTGCGATGGCATCACGGACACGGAGGCAAGTGGACCACATTGCGCAAGGGGTCCACTTGCAATGGCGGCATCGCAAGCAACCCCGACACGTCAGCCCGCCAGTTGCTGCCAGGTGGCGACCACGCTGTCAGGGTTGAGCGAGATCGACGAGATGCCTTCCTTGGCCAGCCACTGCGCAAAGTCAGGGTGGTCGCTGGGGCCCTGACCGCAAATACCGATGTACTTGCCCTGTGCCAGGCAGGCCTTGATGGCCTGGTGGATCAACGCCTCGACAGCGGGGTCACGCTCGTCAAAGTCTTTCGCCAGCAGCTCCAGGCCCGAATCGCGGTCCAGACCCAGCGTGAGCTGGGTCAGGTCGTTGGAGCCGATGGAGAAGCCGTCGAAGAACTCCAGGAAGCGGTCGGCCAGGATGGCGTTGCTGGGCACCTCGCACATCATGATGACCTTGAGGTCGTCCTTGCCACGCTGCAGGCCATGGGTGGCCAGCAGCTTGGTCACGCGCTCGGCCTGGCCCAGCGTGCGCACAAACGGCACCATCACCTGCACGTTGGTCAGCCCCATGTCGTTGCGCACGCGCTTCAAAGCCTCGCATTCCATCGCAAAGGCTTCGCCGAAATCTTCGCTGATGTAGCGGGCCGCACCACGGAAGCCCAGCATGGGGTTCTCTTCCTCGGGCTCGTAGCGGCTGCCGCCAATCAGCTTGCGGTATTCGTTGGACTTGAAGTCCGACAGGCGCACGATGACGGGCTTGGGCCAGAAGGCGGCGGCGATGGTGGCCACGCCTTCGGCGACCTTGTCCACGTAGAACGCGCGGGGCGATGCATGGCCACGGGCCACGGACTCCACGGCCTTCTTCAGGTCGGCATCGATCTGGGGGTAGTCCAGGATCGCCTTGGGGTGCACGCCAATGTTGTTGTTGATGATGAACTCCAGCCGCGCCAGACCCACGCCTTCGTTGGGCAACTGGGCAAAGTCAAACGCCAGCTGGGGGTTGCCCACGTTCATCATGATCTTGGTCTTGATGGGGGGCATCGCGCCGCGCCGCACTTCGGTGATTTCGGTTTCGAGCAGGCCGTCGTAGATCTTGCCTGTGTCACCCTCGGAGCAGCTCACCGTGACCAGCGTGCCATCCTTCAGGCGCTCGGTCGCGTCGCCGCAACCCACCACGGCCGGAATACCCAGCTCGCGCGCAATGATGGCGGCGTGGCAGGTGCGGCCGCCCCGGTTGGTGACGATGGCGCTGGCGCGCTTCATCACGGGTTCCCAGTTGGGGTCGGTCATGTCGGTCACCAGCACATCGCCGGGCTGGACCTTGTCCATCTCGGAGATGTTGTGCACCAGGCGCACGGGGCCGGTACCAATCTTCTGGCCAATCGCGCGGCCCTCGGCCAGCACGGTGCCGTGGCCCTTGAGCTTGTAGCGCAGCTCGGCCTGGCCCTTGGCCTGGCTCTTCACCGTTTCAGGCCGGGCCTGCAGGATGTAGAGCTGGCCGTCGGTGCCGTCCTTGCCCCATTCGATGTCCATGGGGCGGCCGTAGTGCTGCTCGATCACCAGCGCGTAGCGGGCCAGTTGTTCCACGTCGGCATCGGTCAGCGAGTAGCGGTTGCGCTGCTCGGTGGGCACATCAATGGTCTTGACCAGCTTGCCGCTGGCGGCCTTTTCCTCTGGTGTGGAGAACACCATCTGGATCAGCTTGCTGCCCAAGTTGCGGCGGATCAGCGCCTTCTTGCCCGCCTGGAGCATGGGCTTGTGCACATAGAACTCATCGGGGTTCACGGCGCCCTGCACCACCGTCTCGCCCAGGCCATAGCTGCTGGTGATGAAAACGACGTCTTCAAAACCGGATTCGGTGTCGATGGTGAACATCACGCCGGCGGCGCCCAGGTCGGAGCGCACCATGCGCTGCACGCCAGCCGACAGGGCCACCACATCGTGCTCAAAACCCTTGTGCACCCGGTAGGAGATGGCGCGGTCGTTGTACAGCGACGCGAACACTTCCTTCATCTTGTGCATGACTTCGTCGATGCCCACCACGTTCAGGAAGGTTTCCTGCTGGCCGGCAAACGATGCGTCGGGCAAGTCTTCGGCTGTGGCGGACGAGCGTACGGCAAACGAGGCGGCGGGGTTACCCGCGCTCAGCTTGGCAAACTCGTCGGCAATGGCCTTTTGCAGGTCGGCCGGAAAGGGCTGGGCCTCAACCATGGTGCGGATCTCGGCGCCCACGGCGGCGAGCGCTCGCACGTCTTCGGTGTCCAGGCTCTTGAGCTTGGCGCTGATGCGGTCGGCCAGGCCGTCGTGGGCCAGGAACGCGCGGAACGCGTGGGCGGTGGTGGCAAAGCCCGTGGGCACGCGCACGCCCTGCGGCAGCTGGGAGATCATCTCGCCGAGGCTGGCGTTTTTACCGCCAACGGCCTCGACATCGGTCATTCTCAGGTTTTCAAACGGTACGACCAGGGCGGTCGGGCTGAAAAGTGCAGACATGGGAAAGCTCCAGAAGTTGAAACCGGGTCTGCGCGCCCGCCCCCTGGGAGCGATGGGCGAGCGGCCATGCACAGGCTGCAGCTTTGTCGTTGTGGTTGTAGGCCGACGGTGTGCATGGTGAGAATTGGATAATTGTGACAATTGTAGGCCCGCGCATCTGGCAACGGGCTGACGCTTTCATGCGACTGACGCAAAACGGGGATTCGCCACTTCTTTGAGGTGGCAACCCCGCTGGCGCAAGCCGCACCCCCAAAAGGAGCCCCATGCACTCGCGCACCGTATTTTTTGTCTCTGACGGCACCGGCATCACCGCCGAAACCTTCGGCAACGCCATCCTCGCCCAGTTCGAGATGAAGCCGCGCCATGTGCGCCTGCCTTTCATCGACACCGTGGACAAGGCCCACCAAGCGGTGCGGCAGATCAACCATACGGGCGAAGTGGAAGGCAGAAAGCCCGTCGTGTTCACCACGCTCGTCAACATGGAAGTACTGAAGGTCATTCAGGAGGGCTGCAAGGGCATGCTGCTGGACATGTTCGGCACCTTTGTGCACCCGCTCGAACAAGAGCTGGGTATCAAGTCGCACCACCGTGTGGGGCGCTTTTCGGATGTGAGCCGCAGCAAGGAGTACACCGACCGCATCGAGGCCATCAACTTCAGCCTGGCCCACGACGATGGTCAGAGCAACCGCGACCTGGCGGGCGCCGACGTGATTTTGGTGGGCGTGAGCCGCAGTGGCAAAACCCCGACCAGCCTGTACCTGGCCATGCAATGCGGCATGAAGGCGGCCAACTACCCACTGATCCCGGAAGACTTCGAACGCCGCCAGTTGCCCCCCGCACTGATGCCGTTTCAGAAAAAGATTTTCGGCCTCACGATCAGCCCCGAGCGCCTGGCCGAAATCCGCAGCGAGCGCCGCCCCAACTCCAAATATGCCGACCTGGCCAATTGCCGCGCCGAAGTGGCAGACGCCGAAGCCATGATGCGCCGCTCGGGCATCCGATGGCTGTCGACCACCACCAAGAGCATCGAAGAAATCGCCACCACCATCTTGCAGGAAGTGCGCCCCGAGCGGCTGGTGTACTGAGCACTGCCGTACACACCACCACGCAAACGCGGCGCCATCACAGCGCCGCGTTTGCCATCATTTTGCTACTATATCTATAGCTACCAGCGCTTATTAATAAAGCGCCAGAGGCCATTTTTACCTGATATTTCAGGGTATCAAGCAGGTTCCGCCACACGATCGACCACTGGCGTCTGGGCGGGCGCCGCAGCCGCTGGCATGCGGATCAGGTGGTCAAAAGCACTCAATGCCGCCTTTGCACCGTCACCTGCGGCGATCACGATCTGCTTGAACGGCACCGTGGTGCAGTCGCCTGCGGCAAACACGCCAGGCACATTGGTGCGCCCATAGGCATCTACCACAATTTCGCCGAACCTGGAAAGCTCCACCGTGCCCTTGAGCCACTCGGTGTTGGGCACCAGGCCGATCTGCACGAACACGCCTTCCAGCGGCACCAGGTGCTCCACCTTGGTGGCGCGGTCCTTGTATTTGAGGCCGTTCACCCTGCCATCGGCACCCGTGATTTCGGTGGTCTGCGCGTTGGTGTGGATGGTCACGTTGGGCAGACTCTTGAGCTTGTTCACCAGCACGGCATCGGCCTTGAGCTGATCGGCAAACTCAATCACGGTGACGTGCGCCACCAGCCCCGCCAGGTCGATGGCCGCCTCAATGCCCGAATTGCCCCCACCAATCACCGCCGTGCGCTTGCCCTTGAACAGCGGCCCATCGCAGTGCGGGCAATAGGCCACGCCGTTGTTCTTGTACTCGGCTTCGCCGGGCACGTTCACGTTGCGCCAGCGGGCGCCGGTCGAGAGGATCACGGTCTTGGAGCGCAACGTGCCGCCGTTGGCCAGCTGCACCTCGATCAGGCCGCCGGGCTGCGCAGCCGGAATCAGCTTGTCGGCGCGCTGCAGGTTCATGATGTCCACGTCGTAAGCGCGGGTGTGGGCTTCGAGCGCGGCCGCAAACTTGGGGCCATCGGTTTCAAGCACCGAGATGTAGTTTTCGATGGCCAGCGTGTCATTGACCTGGCCACCAAAACGTTCGGCAGCAATGCCCGTACGAATGCCTTTGCGTGCGGCATACACGCCCGCTGCAGCGCCCGCCGGCCCGCCACCCACGATGAGTACGTCATAGGCCTCTTTGGCAGACAGCTTGGCCGCTTCGCGGCTTGCTGAGCCGGTGTCGAGCTTGGCCACGATTTCTTCCAGTGTCATGCGGCCCGAGCCAAACATCTGTCCGTTCATGAACACCATGGGCACGGCCATGATTTGGCGTTCTTCGACTTCTTTCTGGAAGGCACCGCCTTCAATCAGGGTCGTCTTGATCTTGGGATTGACGATGGCCATGAGCGACAGCGCCTGCACCACGTCGGGGCAGTTGTGGCAGGTCAGACTCATGTAGACGTCGAAGTGGAAGTCGCCATCCAGGGCCTTGATCTGGTCGATCACGTCCTGCTCGACTTTGGGCGGATGCCCACCGGTCCACAGCAGCGCCAGCACCAGCGAGGTGAACTCGTGGCCCAGCGGCAAGCCGGCAAAACGAAGGCTTTGCACCTGCGCGTCGGCGCCCACACGCTGCAGGCTGAACGATGGCTTGCGCGCATCGTTGCCGTCGGTGCGCAGCGTGATCTTGTCGCTGCGCAGCGATTGAATAGTCGTCAGCAGCTCGCGCATATCGCGCGCTGTCTCGCTGTCGTCCAGGGAAGCCACCAGCTCAAACGGCTGCTGCACGCGCTCCAGATAGGCGGCGAGTTGGGTCTTGAGTTGTTCGTCGAGCATGGTGGTGTCCTTTGAAATTCGAGTGGTGTTGTCTGGAAGGTTGAAGCCAAACGGGCGGCAGTTCAAGCCTGCGTATCAACGTCCGGGCGTAAAAAAGCCGGACGGCATGGCGCAATGCGCCATGACGCTGTCCGGCTTCGAGGGGGCCGAGAATTAAATCTTGCCGACCAGGTCCAGCGAAGGCGTCAGGGTCTTGGCGCCTTCCTTCCACTTGGCGGGGCAAACTTGGCCAGGGTTGGCGGCGGTGAACTGGGCAGCCTTGAGCTTGCGCAGGGTTTCCGACACGTCGCGGGCGATTTCGTTGGAGTGGATTTCCATCGTCTTGATCACGCCATCGGGGTTGATCACGAAGGTGCCGCGCAGTGCCAGGCCTTCTTCAGGGATATGCACGCCAAAAGCGTTGGTCAGCTGGTGCGTTGGGTCGCCCACCAGCGGAAACTTGGCCTTGCCCACGGCATCCGACGTTTCGTGCCACACCTTGTGCGAGAAGTGCGTGTCGGTGGTCACGATGTAGACCTCGGCACCGGCCTTCTGGAATTCAGCGTAGTTGTCGGCCGCGTCTTCGATTTCGGTGGGGCAGTTGAAGGTGAAAGCGGCAGGCATGAAGATCAGCACGGACCACTTGCCCTTGAGGCTGGCTTCGGTCACTTCGATGAATTCACCCTTGCCGTCACGGCTGACGAAAGCGGTGGTCTTGAAGGGCTGAACTTGCGTATTGATCAGGGACATTGCTGTTTCCTTAGTGGTTGGTTGACTGAACAGGACTGAAGTCTAGGCCTTCCGAAGGCATCAATCCAATTAATTGATTTGATTGAATCAATTGCCTGTGACTATATAGCTATCTATCAAAGGCTCGGACTGCTCAGGGGTTTTGGCGGGAGGCCACCAGCCGCAGGCATGCGTGGGTCAAGTGCTTGAGCACCCCCATCAACGCGTTGCCGGTCACCCCACACCACCCCATGCGGCCGTCTACCAGCCCCGGGACTTGGGGAGGGATGAACACGAATACAACCCAGCATGACGCGCAGCCATCACCGATGCGCAGGGACATGCCTTGCGCGCCCTGATACAGGTCACGACAATCACTGCCGAATCAACACCACAAGGAGTCCCCCATGAAAGGTGACGCACAAGTCATTGGCCATCTGCAGGCCCAGCTCAAGAACGAACTCACGGCCATCAACCAGTACTTCCTGCACTACCGCATGCTCAAGCATTGGGGCTTCGACAAGCTGGCCAAGAAGGAATACGCCGAATCCATGGGCGAGATGAAGCATGCCGACTGGCTCATGGACCGCATCTTCATGCTCGACGGCCTGCCCAACCTGCAGGACCTGGCCAAGATCCAGGTCGGCGAAGACGTGCCGGAGATCCTGGCTTGCGACCTGCGCGCCGAACAAGGCGCCCAGGCCACGATCAAGGAGGGCATTGCCCACTGCGAAACGGTGCGCGACTACGTGTCACGCGACCTGCTGCAAAAGATCCTGGACGACACCGAGGAGCACATCGACTTCCTCGAAACCCAGATTGATCTGATCGGCAAGGTGGGTTTGCCCAATTACCTGCAATCGCAAATGGGCGAAGTGGAGTAACCCCTGCATCTCTTGCACGACGCGGCGGGGGCTTGTTGCCCCTCCTCACGACGTGATCATTGACGGGCTTCGGCCCGTTTTTTTATGCCCGCACGGCGAGCCAACGAGTGGGGGAGTGATCGCATTGGCACAGAGCTCGGGTGTGGATAACTTTGGGCCTCGCTAATGCTGGCGCGGGTTTGCGGGGAGTTTTGGGGCGCGTGGGGTTGCCGGTGGCTTTGGCGCGGAATGGGCGCTTCATAGGGGCAGAACGGCCAAAATGGGCCGTATACGGGCTGGAGTGGGCCCAGGGTGGCGGAAGTTGCTTCACAGGGCCTTCTGGCCCCGTTTTCATTGGGGAAGGCTTTACTTGGCTCCTGGGCGGAGCAGTCGTTTCAGCGAAACGCATGGATCACGCAAGGTTGGGCGTTTTCAGGATGGGCGTCTCTAGCGCGCCCATCCTCAAGAAGTCTCAATGAAATCAATAGGTTGCCGCGTTGCTTATCGGACATATTCACAGCGCCCAACCAGCAGAAGGTTGGGCGTCTTTAAAACCACTCCACCCCGTTTTTAAAACAGCACCGCTTGGTGCCGACCTGTACGAGCGGTAGCCCCCATGGAGGCTCTGATGTTTCAGCTCTTGCAAAGAGCGATCAATCAAGGCGAACCGGTCAAAATTCAAGCCTGCATCGCTTGATACGATGTCGGCATTCGGCCGAGGCTGTGTGAAAACCCTTCGCCATTCGCACCATAGTAAATAAAATCATGCCACCCCGTTGCGATCGAGGTGGCCCATGAAGAGATTCATCGAAGGCGAGGACCGTCACCAAGTCACTTTGCTGCCCGAATGCCTTGACGACTACATCGGCGAAGACAATCCGGTCAGGGTTGTCGATGTGTTCGTAGACGAGTTGGACCTGCATGCTCTGGGGTTCACGCGGACCGAGCCCGCACTCACCGGTCGGCCGGCGTATCACCCCGCCGTACTGCTCAAGCTCTACATCTACGGTTACCTCAACCGCATCCAATCGAGCCGTCGCCTGGAGCGCGAAGCCCAGCGCAATGTCGAACTGATGTGGCTGACCGGACGTCTCGCGCCTGACTTCAAGACCATTGCCGACTTCCGCCGCAACAGCGGCCCGGGCATCTGCAACGTCTGCAAGCGCTTCGTCACCATGTGCAGGCAGTTGAAGCTCTTCTCGCAAGCCATCGTGGCGATTGATGGCAGCAAGTTCAAGGCGGTCAACAGCCGCGACCGCAACTTCACCCCGGGCAAGATCGACAGGCGCCAGGAGCAGATCGAACAAAGCATCCAGCGTTACCTCGACGCGCTGGAGACTGCTGACCGCACGCAGCCCGCGGAAGTCGAGGCCAAGACAGAACGCTTACAGGAGAAGATCAAGAAGCTGCGCGAGCAGATGCAGCGGCTCGATAACCTGAGAGAGCAGCTAAAGGACCTACCTGACGGACAGATATCACTCACCGATCCCGATGCACGCTCGATGGCTACCCAAGCCAAGGGATCGGGGTTGGTGGGCTACAACGTCCAGACGGCTGTCGATGTCGAACACCACCTGATCGTTGCGCACGAGGTCACAAACGTCGGCAACGACCGTGCACAACTGCACAAGATGGCCTGTGCCGCAGACCAAGCGCTGGGAACCCAGAACCTACAGGCCTTCGCTGACCGCGGCTACTTCAGTGGCCCGGAACTCAAGGCCTGCGAAGACGCAGGTATCACGACCTTTGTGCCCAAGCCCATGACATCCAATGCGAAAGCCGAGGGCCGCTTTGACAAGGCGGATTTCATCTACATCGCAAAGGATGATGAATACCAGTGCCCTGCGGGCAAGCGAGCCATCTACCGGTTCAGCACGCTGGAGAAGAGCGGGCTCAATGCGCGTGTCTATTGGAGCAGTGCATGCCCGGGATGTGCGCTCAAGGCGCAGTGCACGACCAGTAGCAACCGCCGCATTCGTCGCTGGGAGCACGAAGAGGTTCTTGAGCGCGTGCAGCAGCGGCTGGACCGAAAGCCGGACGCCATGACCTTGCGCAGGTCCACCGTGGAACATGTCTTCGGTACGCTCAAGCACTGGATGGGCTCGACGCACTTCCTGATGAAGACCCTCAAGCATGTGAGCACCGAGATGAGCCTGCATGTGCTGGCCTACAACCTCAAGCGGGTGATACGCGTGCTGGGTATCGCGGGGACGATGCAGGCGATGCGGGAGGGGAAGGCATGAGGCCTTTTGGGGCCTCTCTTGGCCTCTAAACGCACATCCACGCTTCAGACTGCCCCCATGCGCTTCAGGGATGAGCTCAAAAACCGCGAAGGCCGAAAATACGGCCCGGTTAGGTAGGAGGGGGCTGGGCTGCCTATCTGCTGCGCGTTTCCACACAGCCTCGGCCGGTTGCTGTCCCTCGACGTTGGATCTTGAGACGGCTTCAATTGGGGTCGGCGAGATGTTGCCATAAGCCGCGTTCCTTGCCCCCCAAGGGCAGCGCTTTCTGATCGAAAAGTTCAGGATAGGTGGTCCTAAAACAATGTGGCCTGCCGCCGATCACTCGGAGCTGCAACACCCATAGCCGCCACGATCCGCACGATCTGCCCTTCAGTGATGTGATATTCCACGGCCAGTTCGCGCGCCGTTTTGTGCGTGGCGTAGGCGTGGGCAATGCGGGCGTTGCGCACCTGAATGAGTGCCCTCTCCGCTTTGGGAAGCTGGAAGTGGGCCTCCCCGCCGTACACCTCCGCCAGCTTTAAAAGGTTGCCTAGACCGATCACATGCGCGAACGGATGGTCGGACGTGGCGCGCTCTGGCGTGGGGATATAAATGCGCAGCCCTCCCGAGTGCCTGACGAACGCCATGGTGGCTTCCAGTCCGATCAGGCGCTCAAAATCCTGCAGCAGGGGCGGCAGCAGGTCGACGGGGATGGCTGAACTGGCTGGGAGCATTGCCGTCAGCGTTTGGCGCTCTTGGCGCGGTCCAGCATGGCCTTAAGGGCTTCGATGACCTTGGAGGCGTCCTGCGTTGGCAGGAACTTCACATCGGCCACGCCCTTTCCGGTGGTGCGCCCTACAAACATCAGGAGTGCGGCCGGGCGGGGGTCGCGCAAGCCGTCCTCCTCGTCGATCTTGCGCCATAGCCACTTGATCTTGGCGGCCTGGTCAAAAGTCTGAAACTTGGCCGCCTTGGGCGTGTAGCCCAAAGTTGCCATGTGGGTTAGGACCGTGCGGCGCTCTGTTGCGTTCAGCTCGGCCGAGCTGCTTTTGCCGGTGAGGTTGCGCAGGTGATAGCGGTAGTCATCCTCGGTCCAGCGAAGCGCCGACTTGCCCTTGTGGATGTGGCCTAGTTCGCGCTTGCGTTGGACGTCGACGTTGAAGGCGGTGGTGTGCACGGTGAGTGCGCCGCGAGCAGTGGAGGTCATGTTTCAACCGGGGCCTTGGGGGCCGCCCTCGAACGCTGCAGGTGAGGTCGACAGCAGCCCCAATGCAACCAGCGTGGGGCGGCAGCCGTTACACGCCAGCGTGTGCCAGGGCACCTCGCTGGCTTGGCAGTACACGCAGACACTGCTCGGCTGCGCAATGATTTGCACTTTGCGGCCTTCGCTCATACCGCCGCCATGTCCAGGTTGATCGCTACGTACTCACCGCGCGCATCGCGCTCGTAGAAGCGGATGTAGGGCTTGGTGCTGGCAACCTGCATGCTGTCGCTGATGGCGGCCATGGCGCGCAGCCACGTCTCGTCATCGATCTTCAGGCGGCGCAAACCCAACACGCGGCCGGTGCTGATTTTCCCGGCCTGATCGACCTGGAACGCGTCGTTGACCAGCACCTTGATGTGCGCGTTGCTGCCCTTGCTCCAGCGCTGGATGCACTCATCAATGAGCGCCTTGGCAGCCATCAGGCGTTCGTCGAACACGAGGCTCTCTTGCATCTGGCGCACTACCTTGTAGCGGCCGTCAAAAGAGATCAGCGTGACGTTCCCCTTCTTGCCACCGTGCTTCACGTCGTATTCGGCCAAGCTGCGGTCGATGAACTCGGTCACCTCGGCCATGGCATTGGTCTTGAAAGCGGCCAACTCTGTGTGCTGCTTGATGGCGGCCTCGCACAGGTCAGAAACCGTGCGATGACGGTCCTTGTCGATGTCCTTGATCTTGGAGACGGGGATCAGGGCGCCGTTGGCGTCTTCCCAGTAGCCGTTGGGGATGGATTTCTCGGTCATGGTCTTTGCTTTCTTGGGTCGGTGATCAATGAAGGTGCATGGAACTGCGGCGCAGCGCCAGGAGTTGCTCTGCTGCGGCACCGAGCGCCAGACCAGCGCCGGGGACCATCTCCAAGACGCTGGCCTTGTCTGCGGTATTGATGTAGGCGGTCAACAAGGCGTTGAGCGCGATTGCGGGCGAGCTGGCCTGGCGCGCCAGGTCAGCGACCCTCACTGAGAGTGCGTGCACCTCTTCGACGTCTTGGTCGGTGAATTCTGCTGAGCTCGCGCTGGTCATTGCATGCCTCCTTGGTGAGCGCGACGGTGGCCCATGTGCAGGCTGGGGTAGCGGGTGTGATCCAGCGCACCCTGCCTCGCTGTGGGCATGGATGGCGGCACATAGGTGCCCGTCATAACCTCGCGCTTGGGCGCTGGCATGAGCGTTGCGATTTCGCGGTCATCGGATGTGACAGCGACCAGCGTCTCGCCAGGCAACTGGCGGCACTGCGGCGTGTAGGCGTATACGGTGCCTTCGCGGTGGTATTCCATGGCGGCCAGGAAGCCGCCGCGCTTGAGTGTGACCAGGTGCTCGGCGATCTCGTCCATCGAGAACACGCCGTCCCACTCGCGAGCCACGCGCAGCAGACTCCACCAACCGCCCGCGCGGGCGATGCCGCGCCAGATGTGGGCACATGAATGGGTAATGCCTTTAGCCATGGCTGCGCCCCCCTTGAATCAGTGTGAGGCCGCGCATGCCGGTGAACCAGGCGTAGTCGATGGCAGCAAATCGGATGGCTTCTCGGCGGGCAACGCCGAAGCCGTTTTGCAGACACCGGGCCCGGCGCGTGATCCAGCGCAGCGGGGGCCGCTGGTAGTTGGGTTGGGTAGTGATCACGACAACCCCTTCCAGAAGCTCGCAGCGCGCGCTGTGGAACTGACCTGTTTTGCCTGCATGGCATCCAGCTCGGCACGCAGTTGCGCCATGTGCTCACGATGCAAATCGCGCTCACGGTCCATGTAGGTAGAGATACTGCGAACGCGGCGGGCTACCCAGGCTTCGCGCAGGGCGTGGGCCAAACCCACAGGGCCGCCGATGACGATGGTCTTTAAAAGGTTCACAAAGCCTCCGTTTGGATGGGTTGGATGGGTTGGATGGGGATCACCTTGTTGCGTGGCTGGATGGCGCGTGGCACCGGAGGGGCGCTCGCGGCCTTGTGGGGGCACTGGCGGCAGGCCTGCCAGTGCTTCATGTCGCGCGGCGTGGCGGGTGCCGCGCGGTGGGCGTAGGCACGGCACTGATCGGCTGTCACTTCGTGCGGCTCGCCCCCAGCCTCCTCTGTGAGGTGCGGGCACACGTAGCGGCCGAAGGTGTGAGTCACCTTGTCTGCAACGCGCGATGTGCTGGCCTTTCCCTCGCCGTAGAGGCCGCTGCCGTTGAGCACCTGGCTCAACGTGGCAGGGCTGATGCCCAACTGCCGGGCAACCTGCGTGCGCGCTTGGCCTTCCGTGCGTGATTGAAGAAGTGAAAACCATGGGTCGTTCATGTACGAAAGCGGATACGTCATGTCGCGTCACGCCCTTCCCCTTTGCCTTCACCCACGCGGAGTTCGGCTTCGCGGTTTTTGCGGAACATCGATGGTGTGGCGCGCGCATAGGCAAAGGTGCTGGGGTGCATCTGCCCCGCACGCGACGGCGGAGGCCAGCGCCCCAGGTCCGAGAGAAGGACGTAGCGAATGCGCCCTGCTTCGCGCTTTTGCGCTACCACGAGGGTCTTGGGTGCGTACTTGGCCCACGCGGCGAGGAGCGCTCCGATGCGCTTGGTTTGGGCCTCGAAGTTGTCGTCGGCATCGACCAGCGTTTGCGCCGCTTCGGTTGCCGTAAGGCGGCGGCGGATGCGCAGCAGGTTCCACAGGCGGGTGGGCAGTGCCTGGACGTCAGGCGCCGGACCGCCAGGCAGCATCTGTAAAACAGCCTTGGCGGCCTGCAGGCCCTGGGGTGTGATGGACCATCGGTTGATGGCCCCCCTCTTGTTATGGCACTGCGCGTAGGGACGTACATAGCCATGCCGCTGCAGGGCAGCCAGTGCCAGCTCGGCAATCCCGAGCGGGAAATCTAGCTGGGCATCGGTGGCCCAAGCGCTCAGCTCTGGGGCAGTGATAGCGCGGGTTGTGTTCTTGGCGTTGCGCGCGAGCGCCGCCAGTGCTGGCAAGATGAACCATTGCAGGGCGCTCATATCAACCGCCCCTGTTCGCAGCCAGGTGGCCAGTGAAGTCTGCGCACAGTGGCTTGCCCTTCACGTGGGACACATCCACCTCAGTCCAGCTATTGGCCTCGGCCCAAACCTCGATGTTGGCGATGGCGTTGAGCACGTGGCGCATGCGGCCCTTGCTGTCGCGGTGGATCTGATCCACCAGGGCGGGCGTGAGAGCGACCTCGGCTTTGGCCTTGCATGCGGCCTGCACATCGATCAGGCTTAAAGGGTGCAACTGCACGATGCGCGCCACGCGGCTGGCGATGTGCTCGTAGCGCTGCACGATGGCCGGGAAGTTCTCCATACCGACCAGGAAGACCATGGTGCCGGTCACATCGGAGATGTCGCGAATGGTCTCCAGCTTGGCCGCGCTCTTCATGTCGGCCAGGTAGTCGGCCTCGTCGATGATGAGAGCCTGCATGGTCTGAGCCAAGTGCTGGGCAATGCGGTTCTCGACGTCCTTGGCCGATCCGCGCACCGACAATCCCAGCTCCGTTGCCACGTCTTCCAGCATGGAGCGGGAGGTCCATACCTTTTTGGCGCGGATGAACGCATGTCCGTTCTCGCTGGCCCAGCGCTCGGTCAGTTCGGACTTGCCAATGCCGAACTTGCCCTGGATCAGCACCAAGCTTGCCTCGCGGGCACCCCGGCGCGCGACGATCTTCTCGGCCTCTTTGAGCAGCCGAAAGTTTGTGGTTTGCACGAATCCTTTTTTCACTTTACATTCCCCTTTTGTTTGGGTCTCTTCAATCAACTCAGGCAGCTCTGTGACGGTTGCAGCCGTCACAGAGCACTCTTAAAACCGGGCATGTCTTTACCGTTCAGGCCCGCGTCATCCCACTCCAAGCCCCGCGCCGCGTAGTAGCCAGCCAGCCCCTCGTAGTCATCGCTGGCCACATAGGCGTGCAGCCAAGCGATGTCTTGTTCCGACCAAGCGCTGCGATGGGCGATAAGCCACTCGTAGCGGTCGCTGAACGTGTCGAAGAAAGGCCTGTCCGAAGCTGCACCCGTAAGCGCAAGCCCTGCGGTTTGCGATTGCGCAGCCTCGCCGGTGGAGGCAAGAGAGGGAGGGACGGAGGAAACAACCTCCACGAAGGGCAGCGCCTCTGGGGCGGCAGGCCCTGACAGGTAAACGTTGTCGTCAGCACCCACCACGGTGGGGCGCAGCTCGCGCAGAGCCGTATCGATCTGTTGCTGGCGGCGTTTGATGGCGGCCTGCACCCGCTTGTCTTTCGCCATGTCAATGACGGGAGTCGGGTACATAGCCAGGCGGCTGGCGTCGAACAGGGCCTCGCAGACGAACTCGCCCTGAAGCGTGTACACCTGCACAAAGCTGGGATCGTGGATGTCGTAGCGCACGCTCACCTGGCGGCCATCCACATCGCGCCGCATCAGTTCTGGTGCTGCATAGGTCTGATTGAAGAACGTCACCTGGCCGCGCTGGGCTGTGCGCAACACGGCGGGCATGAACATCTGGCGCAGTTCCTTTTGCGTCAGCGTGATCTGCTCTTCTGGCTTGATCTTGGCGGCCCATGCTTCGACGGGCGTCATGTGCTTTCCGTCTGCCCGCTTGGGCAGGCTACGGTGACGGTGCTCGTGGTTGTATTCGTGCACGGCTTGTTTGACCGCGTCGATGAACTGCTGCCAGGTCGGAACCTTTTTGCTCAGCACCACCACCTCGCCGGTTTGCTCGGCGCGGCGCACAGCACGCTGCTCTTTGGCAAGCTCGGCCGCCACCTTGCGGAAGGTGCCGCCGTCCACATCGCGCCCCTGGTAGCTGCCGAACTGGCGGGCCAGGTTGATACCCAGCGTTTGGTGCACACGCTCCACAATGCCGTGGCCTTGCGGCTTGCCAGGGATGCCGGTGCGATGGTCGATACCCAGGCGCGCACAAAAGCCGTCGATCGGGCAATCCATCTGCTTGGCTGTTTCGCCCGCACCGTTGTCGCCGTAGAGGATGGCGGGCACGCCCCATTGGCCCACGCCATGGCGCAGAGAATCACCCACCGCGCGGACGTTTTCCGACAGGTTGACTGACCAGCCAGTGAGCAGACGGGTGGCAGCGTCGATACAGATCGTCAGCTCTGGGGCAAACGGGGCCCCGTGGTCGGGGTGGCGCACCTTGGCTTTGACCGTGTGTCCGTCGATCAGCCAGACATCGTTGGCGTCCAGCATGCTGGTATCGCGGTGTTTAAAGGGCAGCTTGGCATCGCGCTGCGCGCCGGGTGCATGACGGGCCTTGATCAAGAGCACGCTGGCCTGGTGGTTCTTGCCCAGCTTGTCCAGGGCGCGACGGGCGCGGGCGTAAAGCGCATTCCAGGTATCGAAGTCACGGCCGAGTTGGCGGGTCACTTCTTTGGCCGCACCCGAGAGCTTGCGAAAGCGTGCATCGCGGCTGTGAAACAGGCCCAGCACAGCGGCTACGTCTTGCTCTATGTTGTTGAGCGAGGTTTCGGGCGCGGGTGCTGGCAGCAGGCCCCACCAGCCATTGGTGCGGTAGATGGAGAGGTAGCGTTCCAGCGTGCGGGCGCTGACCTGGTCGGCACGGGCACGCTGGTTGGCGGCGCGGGCTGTGGCTTGCAGATCGGTGCTGGCCTGGCCGCTGGCAAACTGCAACGCCACCGTGGCGCAAGCGCGCTTGACGCCGTGCAGTGGCTCCAGGTCCAGCACCATATTGACCAGCAGCATGCGAGCGTCTGCGGTGGCCTTGTCGGTCAGGCTGGGCGGGCGGCGCGTTGGCTCGGGCATGGGCACGAGTGGCGCGGGCAGCGGTGACTGCGGCGGGGCGAAGGACACCAGGCGCTGCGCGCTGCCTGGCAGCAAGGCGAAGACCTAGTAGACAAGCCCCTGGGCGCTGCAGGCCTGGGCGTGGAGATGCGACTGGGCGCACTCGATGCCCGGGTGCTGGCTGCCATGCGCACCTTTGCCCATGAGCGCTTGAACAATGTAGCCACCGAGGCCCTGGGCAAGATCGGTCAGCAGCTCGGCCTGGTCACCGTGGGGGGGATCACCCCCTTCCAGGCCATCAAGGCAATCCAGGCTTTGCTGGAGAGTGAATCGACGAGGAGGGCCACCACCATCGTTCGTACCGAGGTCAGCCGCGCCTTTGCCGTGGCCGCCAACGAGCGCCTGGTGCAGGCCGCGCCCCTGGTGCCAGGCCTGGGCAAACAGTGGCGGCGCAGCGGCAAGATTCACAGCCGTTGGACACATGACCTGATGGACGGTCAGGTGGTGGATGCCGACAAGGCTTTCAAAGTGCCCAACGCAGGGGGCGGCATCGACCTGATGCAGTGCCCCCACGACCCCAAGGCCCCACCCGAGCAGGTGATCAACTGCGGGTGCATTGCTATCCCATATATAAAGGGATGGGCTGTGGCCACGCCTGGGGCCAAGCCGTTCAGCGAGCTGGAGCTGAAGCTGGATGGAAGGAAGGCGGCGCTTGACCAGGCGGCGAAGAAGGCGGGGCGGCGCAAGGAGTGAGGGGCTGGCGCGGCGTGGGCTACGTCGCTTTAAACAGGTTTGGTGCGGGTACCCCTTGGAAATTTCAGCCGAACCAGCCCGTCGGGCGATTTAAAGCGGGTTTAAACACTATCCTGACCGTTACCGAACGGTGACTTGGGAAGCCAATTTAGGAACGGAGAGAAAAATGGGACGCGCGGAAGACCTTTTTTGGAAGCTTGAGACCGGCGGCGTGGATGCTATCGAGCGGATGATTGCAGAGAGGCACAACGAAGAAGCCTTTCTTGATTTCAAGCAATCTTCAGATAGCGGCGCCGGAACGAAACTTCACGACAATGATCGAAAAATACTCGGGAAAGCATTTTCTGGCTTCGGCAACACTGAGGGTGGTCTCATCGTGTGGGGCATCGGCACGGGGAGCAGCAGAGGAAGCGACGCGGCATGTGAGCGAAAGCCGCTCGAGAATGCCGTTAGGTTTGCCGGTTGGATTGACGACGCTGTATCGGGCCTCACGACCCCGTCAATGACAGGGGTGCGATCTCACCCGATTCGCACTGGAGAAAACGCAGGGTATGTGGCAACGTTGGTGCCGCACAGCCAAGGGGCTCCTCATCACTCAGTGATTGACGGCACATATTACTTCCGCTCAGGATCCAGCTTTAAACCCGTGCCACACGTCATATTGGCGGGCATGTTTGGTCGCCGTCCAAACGCGAGTGTCTTTCCCGACTATGTCATCGAATATGCCAACTATGTTTACGCGCGCGGAGAACGTCTGATTGAGGTCTGCGTAAGACTTGTACTATGTAATGAATCACCTGTCGTAGCCAGAGACGCTTTTGTTGCATGGGACGTGCGCAGCATAGGTGGCGAAACGTCCAAGCTGGAGGTTTTTCCCGCTGACGGTGCTCGTTGGCAAACTGACGCGCCGCTAGTGCATCGCCGTGGCGCATGTTTGGCGCTGGAGGGTAACCGTGTAGGCCCTTACTCGCAGCAAGATACTGCGAGACTAAAGTTTACGTTTACTGAACCGCTTGAAGCGGGACTTGAAGTACTCATTACCACCGGTTGCTCTGGTGGTCTTCCTCTTCATCATCGCTGGGTTCAATCAGCAGCCCAGCAAAATGCTCTATTTGAACAAGCTATCGCTTCTTGCGTTAGCGTTTTTGGAGAACGGGTCGCCTCGACGGGTACGAGTCCGATACCAAAGGTTAGCGCCGCTCAGCTACTTGGAATCTCGTAGGCAACCATCTCGTGGACTAGGGCCAGCAGATGCTGGCCTTAGTTTTTGTGCCTCCCCCCGGCACAGTCACTCCATCAAAACCGCCGCGCTGTTGCGGCCCATCCGATGGAGTGATCAATGTCCGACCCTAACGCCAAAGACCCCGCTGCTGAAGCCAAGCAGATGACAGCGGCCGAGGCCGCCAAGCGCGTCAAGCGCACCGTTGTCGAGTACGTCGACGGCAAAGATGGCGCCAAAATCCACCGCCCCAAGAAGGTGGCCGTCGAGGCCTCCGAGGTCCTGTCCTTCCGCGACTACGGCACATACGTGGTCGTTGTCACCAAGGACGGCCAGAAGCTGACCGACGCAGGCGAGTAAGCCCAGCATGAACTGGGCTCAACTCATTGCGGCGCTGGCGGCCTGCGGTGGTCTGCGCACGGGTGCGGCGGTGGATGCCGCACTGCGCGAAGCCGCTGCTGCCCCGGAGCGCGACTTCCGCCAGCTCATCGACGTAGTGCGCGCTGCGATCTCCGAGCAGATCAACAGCGGTCGCTTGCCCGAGCAGCGTCGGTATTGCAGCCTGTCGGCCATCTACAGCGACCGCGCCGTGATCGAGCTGGACGGTAAGCACTTCCAGTACGCCTATTCGTTCAAGCATGTGGCTGGGTCTGACCAGGTCGTGTTGGGTGCTCCCATCGAGGTGGTCGAGCAGTACGTGGTTATGGCGACCTGCCCGTGGTGGCAGAAGGCGCTGACTACCAGGCGCTGACCAGCCCGAGCGACGAAGAGGCCACCTACAAGGCAGACAAGCGCGGTGGCAAGGAAGAAGTGACGCTGGAGATGATCAAGAACGACGACGTGGGTGTGATCCGCCGCATCCCCACCAAGCTGTCGCGCGCCGCCAAGCGCACGCTCGCCAAGTTCGTGTTCGACTTCCTGCGCAGCAATGCGGTGATCTACGACGCCAAGGCGCTGTTCCATGTGGACCACGGCAACCTGTTCACGGCGGCCCTGTCCAAGGCCGAGCTGGCGGTGCACCGCCTGGCAATGCTCAAGCAGACCGAGCTGAGCAGTAACGACCGCATCGGCATTGCCCCCACCCGTCTGGTGGTGCCTGCCGACCTGCAGGAGGCCGCCGTCGACCTGTTCAAGCTGTCCACCAACAACGAGAAGACGTTCATCCAGTCGCTGACGATGAACATCATTCCCGTCTGGTACTGGACCGATGCCAACGACTGGTGCACGGCTGCTGATCCGGCCGACATCCCAGGCATTGAGATGGGCTTCCTGGACGGCCGACAAGAGCCTGAGTTGTTTGTGCAGGACACGCCCAACGTGGGCTCCATGTTCTCTGCCGACAAGCTGACTTACAAGATTCGCCACATTTACGGCGGCGCAGTGACCGACTGCCGCGCCTTCACCAAGGCCGTGGTGGCCTGACCCGCACACACCCAGCGGCGCGAAGGGCGCCTGAACGGCGCCAGGGAGTATCGCTCGGTCAACAACGGCGTAGCGTGGACCATCGTCGCATCGGGGCCACTGTATGTGTTGAAGGCAGGCGAATTTTTGATGTACCAATACACCCCGGCTAGTTCTGGGTCGTTTTACCGCTGGAACGCGACCACGCAAGCGTTTATGCCGGCGTCGTCGTTTCCTGACGGGACCTTCGCGAGCCAAAGCTACTCCTTGCTCGCCTACAACGGCACTCGCTATCTGGCTGTGGCTCCATCAGGCATCAACAGCCGCGCGGCTGTCAGCGTGGATGGCGTGAACTTCACGGGTGCAAGCACGGCCCTTGGTGCGGCCTGTGCGATGACGCACCTGCCCATCAGCCGCCTGTACACGGTGGGGGGCAAATTTATCGCCTTTGGATATGACACGACCGGCAACATCGCCATCCTGACCAGCACAGATGCCAGCGCCTGGAGTCTGGCCGCGACGTACCGGTTGCCACTGCCAGCGGGGTGCACCATCCAATTGGTCGGTCAAACCGGCATTGAGGAAGGTGGCATGTTGCACGTGCCCGTGATTCTCAGGCGAGACACCGCGTACTTGCCGACGATCTTGAGCACCTCGGATGGAATCGCTTGGCGCCTGCATGCCCATGGCTATGAGCTTGCGACGGCACCGGCGTACTGCGAGCTGATGCTGCAGCCCAATGGCCGATTGCTGGTGTGCGGCGCGCCCATCGAGACGGATGTGGACAACGGACTGGAGCTTTACTATGAACTTTGAATTCGACCTCTGGGGTTGGTACGCGGGCACATCGCATGATGCAGCGCCGCGCACGACGCCTGTGGCTCCCGCGAATTTATCAACGACCAATGCAGAAGGCGAGCTGCGGGCCAATTGGTCCGGTGTGGCCTGGGTCGACGTGCCCTACACACGGCCGATTCCCTTGATTGCGCCTGTACAGCCGGAGATCGTGATCACTGCTGTGCAGGCGGACATGCCAGGCATGGTGGCGTCTGAGGACTTCACGGACATCACAGTGCGCGTTGGCTCCACGCTTTCATTCGCAGCCGAGCTGCGCGCTGGCGACGTGGTGCTACCCATTGATGACTCGTTCCGCATGCCCATCAGATCGCGCGACGGGCGCGAGCGGGTGCTGCTAGCCAGCATGGTGCAGGGGGTGATTTCATTCACAGTCCGATTCGACGACTCGCGGGTGTGGGACGTGAGCGAGGAGGTGATCAATGCGGACCTGCCGCCCGAGGCGCAGATGCGATTTCACGGGGTGAAGGTCTTCGCTATAGAGGCCTGACACACAAAAGACGGGCGACCTGGCCAGGTGCGCTAACACCAGGCCAAACCCCAACCTGCAGAACACGCCTGCAAGCCGACAAGGCCCGCCACCCTGTACAGAGTGCGGCGAGTCTATCGGATGTTTCACCTACAGAAACTGGCTTGCAATGAATGAAATCCGATGCGGCAGCTGCCGCCGTAAATTGGGCGAGGGCATCTTTGCCCAGCTTTCCATCAAGTGCCCGCGCTGCGGGACACTGAATCAGTTCCAGAGCGCCCCGAGCGCCTATTCACCAGAACGCCATGCGAGCGTCGAACACTTAAATATCTCGCATGACGAAAAAAGCAAATTTCCCGACCTTCGCACCGCTCAGCCCCAGCATGATCATCAGCGGCGGGGGCAACCCTTCCCTGGCTGATCGCTATCTTTCAGTGCCGTTCTCGTTGCTGGATGCCCGCACCGGATGGTGGCGTGAACGCAAGGCGGCCTGGCTCGCCACCGGAATCCAGTCCGAGCTGGGGCGCAGTAGCCAACTTCTGTTTGCTGCATCAGCCCAGCCTCCCGCCACCTATGCGGCGAAAAACGCCTTCGAAGCCACCATTGGGCGCAAGGCGACGTGGGCCGAGTTCGCACAAGCGCACCCCGAGAAGGTTAAACAACAGGGCACCAGCGTGTTCGATCCCGTGTTGTGTGAACTGGTCTACCGCTGGTTCTCTGCGCCGGGCCACCTTGTGGTCGATCCCTTCTCGGGCGGCTCGGTACGCGGCATTGTGGCGGCAGCCACTGGCCGCGAATACGCGGGCGTAGACCTGCGCGCTGAGCAGATTGAGGCGAACCGTGCTCAGTGGGCCGACCTTTGCCAACCCGGCATGCCGTCTCCGCGCTGGGTGCAAGGCGATGCGCTGGCCGTGCGCCAGGCGCTGCCTGGAACGCAGGCAGACCTGCTGTTCTCTTGCCCACCCTATGGCAGTCTGGAGCGGTACAGCGACGACAAGGCGGACCTGTCCACCATGCGCTATCCAAGGTTTCTTCATACCTATCGCCAGATCATCAAGGAGTCCGTGGCCATGCTGCGCCAGGACCGTTTTGCCTGCTTCGTGGTGGGCGATATACGAGACACCCAAGGCTTGTACCGGGGCTTTGTGAGCGACACCATCGCCGCCTTCCGAGATGCAGGCGCGCGGCTGTATAACGAAGCCATCCTGGTCACCCAGTCTGGCTCGCTGCCCATACGCGTCGGCAGGGGCTTTGATATCTCGCGCAAACTTGGAAAAACGCACCAGCAGGTGCTGGTTTTCGTCAAGGGCGATCCAAAGCGCGCTACGGCCGCTTGTGGAGCGGTGCGATAGTGTTGCCGCCGCCCATCATTGAAGTGCATGGGGGCACATGGGTCGTCCGAGACGATCTGCTGCCCGGCGGGACCAAGATGCGCGCCATCTTGCCCATCATGCAGGCGCAATCGGCGGCCGAGTTCGTCTACGCAAGCCCGGCCCAGGGCTACGCTCAGGTGGCCTTGGCGCATTGCGCCCGGCTTCTTGGGCGCCGGGCTACCGTTTTCACGGCCGCGCGCAAGGTGCCGCATCCGCTAACCATGAAAGCCGCCCAAGCTGGCGCCGCCGTTGTGCCTGTGCCCTGCGGTTACCTATCCGTGGTACAGGCTCGTGCAAGGGCCTATGCGGCCGAGCGGGGTGCGTTCCTGGTCCCCTTTGGCGTAGAGGACGCCGCGAGCGTATGCGCCATCGCAAAGGCTGCCGTGGCTACCGGCCTGCAGCCCGCCGAGGTGTGGAGCGTTGCGGGCTCTGGAGTCCTCACGCGGGCGCTGCAGCTCGCGTGGCCAGAGGCTCGTTTTGTGGCGGTGGTGGTGGGTAAGGAGGGGTGCGATACAGGCCGGGCGAGGCGGATCGTGCATCCGCTGCCCTTTGGCCGGGCGGCCAAGGTGCTTCCGCCGTTTCCCAGCGCTGCGGGCTATGACGCCAAGGCCTGGGAGTACATACGCGCCGAGGCGGGGCCTGGCGCGTTGTTCTGGAACGTCGGTGCCTGAAGGGGCAATCAGGCAAAACGCTCACGCAAGGCTGCGTGACCGGCCTCTTTGGCCGCTTCGGGGTCCATGCCGACCTGGGCCAACCACCGAGGGTTGGTATAGGCCGTGCGGGCGTCAAGGATCGCCTCACGGTGCTTGTCCAGGCGAGGGAACGATGCGGCCAGGCGGACGGCCTCGGCCCAGCGGCCAGCGGCCATGTGATCGCGCACGAGGGAGGCTTTGGATTGGGGGGCAGTTGTCATTGCAGGGGCTCCTAAAAGTCGGTCGGACTCTAGGGAAGGACCCCGCAAAGTGCGAGTCAGGAGTTTTGCTGACGTAGCTGCGACTTCGTCCCGGAGGCGGGCTTTGCTTTTAAAGCAGCGCCAAAGACCGCGTCAACTAGCGCCAAAAGCAACGTAAATTAGTGCCAAAGCGCGCGGCGCGCCATTAACGTGCAGCAAAGGGGCTACACCGACCTCGCGACCTTCACACACTGTTGCAACTGCACATCAATCCGATCGAAGTCTCCATTCATTAAATGCGAATGCTTCTCAACAAAAGTAGAATGCGCTGTCACCCACTTTGCCAAAGCCTCGGGCGCCTCGCCCACGGTGGCAGCCATGCCACGCCGTGTACGCGCCATGGGCAAGCAAGTGACGTCTTTCTTTTTCTTTGGTAGCCAGCCAGTCAGCCAGGGCCCAGTGCCCATCCGCTGCAGCCAGCGTTTGTGTGCAAACCTGTCTGGAGCTGTCCCCCCATGCCGCGCCGCCCTGCCCGCCCCCGCCTCACCGGGGCGATGCCTCCCACCCTGAATGAACCGTCGTGTTCTGCCAACCCGGCGGGGCAAAAGCCATGAAGACGGCGCGCGCTGACTGGCGCTACCGCCTGGCCATCACCTCGCGCACCCTGGCCGCCGCCGCAGGCGGGTATGCACTGGCTGCGGGCTTCACGGCAGCACTGACACTGGGGCTGGCGCCATTCATGCCCCGTGTGGAGGCCGTGCTCACAGCCACCATGCTGGCCTGGCTGGCCTATGCGCTGGCAGCAGCCTGGGCGTTTTATGCACGCACGGCCTGGGGCGCCTGGGGCGGCACACTGCTGCCGGCGCTGGCCCTGGGCGCATACGCCACCACCCCGCAATGGACGCAATGGATGGGGACCGCCGCATGAACCACCACATGCCCCCCACACCGGCGGCCGCAGCGCTCCACTCGGCCAAAACACCCAAAGACCGCGAAGGCTTTCGCCAGGCCATGTCGTGGCTGCACACCTGGGCCGGGCTGGTGCTGGGCTGGCTGCTGTTTGCCATCTTTCTGACCGGCACGCTGTCGTTCTTCAAGAACGAATTCAACCTGTGGATGCGGCCCGAAACGCACGGCCTGCCTGCCGCCGACGCCCACGTCGCACCCAAAGCCCTGGCCGCGCTGCTGCGCCAGGTGCCCGATGTCACGCAGTGGATCATGCGTATGCCCGATGAGCGCGACCCCGCCGTGACGCTGCTGTGGCGCGACACAGGCAACGGCCGCTTTGAAACCCTGCGCATGAACCCGCAGACCGGCGACGCAATCACCACGCGCGACACCATGGGTGGCGATTTCTTCTACCGGTTTCACTTCGAATTGCGCACGGCACAAAAGGGCCGCTGGACCCTTCAGGGCCGCTGGGTGGTGGGCGCGGCCACGCTGATGATGTTCATTGCGCTGCTCACGGGCATCGTCACGCACCGGCGCTTCTTCAAGGACTTCTTCACCTTCCGGCCCAACAAAGGCGGGCAACGCGCCTGGCTGGATGCACACAACGTCAGCGGCGTGCTGGTGCTGCCGTTCTATCTGATGATCACCTTCAGCGGGTTGATGATCTTTCACACGCTGTACATGCCCTCGGGCATTGCCACCGCCTACCGTGGCGACAAGGGGATCGACTCGAACGCCTACTTTGCGGACCTGCAGGGCGAGAAGCCCGAGCGCCGCGTGCGGCGCAGTCCCGGCGACAAGGTCGATCCGTTGCCGCCCATTGCACTGGAGCCCATCGTGGATGCAGCCAGCGCGCGCTGGCACGGCGGACACATTGGCGCACTGCAGGCGCGCCGCGACGCCGAAGGCCGTGTGGTGGTCGAAGTCACCCGCCACGAAGGCGACCGCCTGCAATACCGCCCACCGCGCCTCCTTTTTGACGGCATCACCGGCCAATGGCTGGAGCAGGCCGATCCCACCAGCCCTGCCGTCACCACCTATGGCGTGCTGTACGGCCTGCACCTGGCGCGTTTTGCGGGCCCGGGCATGCGCTGGGCGCTGTTCGGCTTCGGGCTGCTGGGCAGCCTGATGATTGCCACGGGCATGGTGTTGTGGACCGTCAAGCGCAGCGCGCGCCAACAGACGCAGTCGCAGCGCAAGGGCACCGCCACCACCGCCCCACGCGCGCCGTTCGGCGAGCGCCTGGTGGGCGCCATCAACATCGCCACGCTGGGCGGATTGCCCCTGGCCTGTGGCGTGTACCTGGCATCCAACCGCCTTCTGCCGATCGCCACCACCCACCGCGCCGACACCGAATTGGCCTGGTTCTTCAGCGCCTGGGGCCTGGCCCTGCTGTGGGGCCTGTGGTGCGCTGTGGTGCGCCCCCAGCGCGGTGGGTGGAGCGTGCCGATGGCCGCCGGGGCGTTGGTGTGGACGACCTTGCCCGTGCTCAACGCACTCACCACCCAAGCGCATCTGGGCGTCACGCTGCCCACTGGCGAGTGGATGTGGGCGGGCATGGACCTGTCGTTCCTGGCCACCGGGGCGCTCATGGGCTGGCTGGCCTGGCGGCTGCGGCCAGGCCGTGTACCGCACGGCAGAAAAATGGCCCCAACGGGTGCCCAACACGCGCCTGCCCCAACGCATGCCCAAGAGCATGCCCATCCACATCACGGCGGCCATCACGGGGACCACGCAGGCAACGCTGCCATGGCGCCGTCCAAGGCGATGTCGGGAGGTTGAACCCATGTCCGCATTTCTCTTGTGTTTTGCCGCCTGGACCGCCCTGGCCCTGGGCATGGACCGCCACCATGAAGATGCCTTTGGCACCGCCGAGCCCGCACCGCGTCGCGCCCACCTCCCGGGGCTGAAGCACCCGTGGGTGCACCCGGCCTACCTGCGGCCTGCGGGCTGGGCGATGCTGCTGCTGTCGCTGTGGCCGGCCACCAGCCCTGCAGATGGCGCGCCAGGCGCTTTGCCTGCATCGATCAACGTGGTGGTGTGGGTGGCGGCGCTGTCGGTGTCGGCGATGGCCGTCACTGCGGTGGTCACCTGGCAACCCCCGCGTGCCCCTGCACTGGCCACGGTGGCACTCGTCGCCGCCCTGTTTGCACAGGCATGGGGGTGGTGAGGGCGATGGCCATTGCCGCGTGTTCCACCACCGCCTTTTTTTAGCGCGCCGGGCCGCTGGCGCGGGCAGCCCCCGCGCGGCGCGCGTGTTGCCCGCCGTAGTGCGCGCCACGTCTTTTTGTTGTTCTTTCATACCGCCCCCCGCAAGCTCGCTGCCCCGTGAGGCTGTGGAACCTGACGGCCGTTGATACCCCATCGACGCGCCTGGTTCCACAGCCTCCCTCCACAAGCAGTTGCCAGCCAGGCCCGCGCTGTTTCCCCCCTTTTTTTTGCATCCCAAGGAAACCCATGCGACCCTCGCGCTTCTGTGCACTCACCCCCCTGGCCGCCGCTCTGCTGGCGGCCTTCAGCCACGCAGCACTGGCCCAAGACGCCACCACCAACGCGGCACCACAGTCCACGCGCATGCTCGGCGAAGTCACCGTGCAATCCTCTGGCGCGGACGACGGCTACGCCCCCGCCGCCGCCAGCACGGCCACCAAGGGCAGTGCGCCGCTGCGCGACGTGCCCCAGGCCGTGAACGTGGTGCCCGAGCAGCTCATGCGCGACCAGGGTGCGCGGTCGATGGAAGACGTGCTGCGCAACGTGCCCGGCGTGGCCATGAGCCACGGCGACGGCCAGCGCGACCAGGTGGTGATTCGCGGCTTCACCGCCATCGCCGACCAGTTTGTGGACGGCGTGCGCGACGACGCGCTGTACTTCCGCGACCTGGCCGACATCGAGCGCGTGGAAGTGCTCAAGGGCCCGGCAGCCGTGCTGTACGGGCGCGGCTCGTCCGGCGGGCTAATCAACCGCGTGACCAAGAAACCCAAGTTTGGGGAGACCTCGGGCGAAGCATCGCTCGGCCTTGGTAGCTTTGATTACCGCCGCGCCACGGCCGATGTGAACGTGGGCATCAGCGACACCGCAGCTTTTCGCGTCAATGCCGCCGTCGAAGACTCTGGCAGCTACCGCGACCAACAATTCGTCAAGCGCCACAACTTCGCACCGTCGCTCGCGCTCAAGCTCGCGGCGCAAACCGACCTGCTGCTGCAGTACACCAACGCACGCGACAAACGCCTGACCGACTTCGGCATCCCCGCGCTCAATGGCCGCCCGGTGAACGTGCCCGCAAGCACCTACTACGGCTCCAGCAACGCCGCGCAAGACGACACCACCACCAGCACCATGCAATCGCTGGCGGCCACGCTCAACCACCGCTTCAACGATGACTGGTCGGTGCGCAATGTGACACGTGCCTACGACTACGCGCTGGACCGCTACAACACCCTGCCAGGTGGCACGACCAACCCGGTGAACCTGACCGTGGGCCGCACACGCTCTTTCATCCTGCGCGACGAGAGTGGCCTGTTCAACCAAACCGACGTGACCTGGCGCAACCAGCTCGGCGGCTTGAAGCAGGAATGGCTGATGGGCACGGAGCTGGGCCAGCAGAAGAAGCGTGCGGAATCCGTCTCGGGCGGTACAGATCGCGTCTCCATCTTCAACCCCTCTGGCGTGGCCGCCCCGGTGATACAGGCCGCCAGCTACACCGCCGACAGCGCCATCCCCAGCCACACCACGCAAGACACTGCCGCGCTGTACTGGCAAGACCAGATCACGCTGGCCCCGCAGTGGAAGGCGCTGGTGGGGGCGCGCTACGACGTGTTCAAGCAGCAGACCGAGTTTGATCGCAAGCTCTCCGCGTTGTCGCGCACTGACAAGAAGTTCAGCCCCCGCGCAGGCCTGGTCTGGCAGCCCAGCGATGCGGTGTCGTATTACGTGTCGTACAGCAAGTCGTTCCAGCCCTCAGCAGAGACTTTTGCGCTGGCCGCCAACAACACCGCTAACGAACCCGAGATCACGCAGAACAAGGAAATCGGCGTGAAGCTCGACCTGCTGGACGGCCGCCTCAACGTGACCGGCGCGCTCTTCAACCTCACGCGCACCAACATCAAGAACACCGACCCCACCAACCCGTCGCGCCAGATCAACGTAGGCACACAGCGCACCAACGGCCTGGAGCTGACCGCCAACGGCCGCCTGCCCGGCCCCTGGGATATCAGCACCGGCTACGCCTGGCTCGACGGCCGCATGACGAAGTCGCTGGCCACCACGGGATCGCTGCAACTGCCCACGGCGGCCATTGCGGCGCAAGGCAAGGTGGCAGCGCTCACGCCGCGCAACTCGGCCTTCCTGTGGGCGATGAAGGACCTGGGCCACGGACTGCGCGTGGGCGGCGGCGTGAACCATGTGGGTGCGCGCTTCACCTCGCTGACCAATCTGGTCACCCTGCCCGGCTATACCACGCTGGACGCGGCGCTGCAGTACACGCTGGGTCAGTGGGACGTGGACGTGAACATCAAGAACCTGGCCAACCGCAAGTACTACGTGTCGGCCCATGGCAGCAACGACAACCTGATCCTGCCGGGCTCGCCGCGCGCGCTGCAGGTGACGCTGCGCACGCACTTCTGACCACCACACCCAAGCGGACCTGCACGTCATTCGTGCACGTTTTCAAATGAAATCGGCCCCTGGCGCTTTATCCATAAGCGCGAGCAGCTTCATATTTGATAGCAAACAACCAAACACCGAGAAGGAGAAAAACCATGCGCATGCACCCACTGGCCTTTGCGATCTCACTGCTGACCACGATGGCCACGGCCCACCACGCCCAGGCACAGACCACCACCGCACTGCCCGAAGTGAAGGTGACCGACGGCGCCGACAGCGCTGCCACCGAAGGCTCGGGCCAGTACACCGCGCGCGAGGTGAGCGTGGGCAAGTGGGTGCAGTCGCCGCGCGAGACACCACAGTCGATCAGCGTCATCACGCGCCAGCGGCTCGATGACCTGAACATCACCAAACTCGAAGACGCCGTCAAGCAGACCACCGGCGTGAACGTGACGCGCCTGGACGGCGCGGGCAACTACAACACCATCCAGTCGCGCGGGTTCGACATCGGTGCCATCCAGCTCGACGGCATTGCCATCCCGCAGGGCGCCAACTTTGCCACGGCGCTGGACACCGCCATCTACGACCGGATCGAAGTGCTGCGTGGCCCCTCGGGCCTGCTGCAAGGCGCGAGCGAACCGGGCGGCACCATCAACCTGGTGCGCAAGCGTGCGCGCAGCCAGCTGGGCCTGTCGGCCAACCTGTCCGCAGGCGCGTGGGACATGCGCCGTGCCGACGTAGACATCACCGGCTCGCTCAACGCCACGGGCAGCCTGCGCGGGCGGCTGGTGGTGGTCTCTGATGAGCGCAAGAGTTTTGTGGACACGCTGTCCAACGACAAACAAGCGGGCTACGGCACGGTGGAGCTGGACATCAACGCGGCCACCACGCTGTCGGTGGGCCACACCCGCCAGCGCGTGCGCGCCACCATCGACCAGGGCCTACCCGCCTACGCCGATGGCCGCCTGCTCGACGTGCCCCGCTCCACCTTTGCCGGGCTGGCGCGCAACCAGCAGAACCTCGACACCACCGACACCTTTGCCGAGCTGGAACACCGCCTAGCCAACGGTGGACTGGTGAAGCTGGCCGCGCGCCAGGTGCAGCGCGACTCGTTCTACAGCGCCGCCCGCGCCAACTCGGCCGTGGCCGCCAATGGCAACTACCAGATGCAAACGGTGGACTACCTGCAGGACAACACCGACCGCAACTACGACGCCTACGTGACCACCCCCATACAGTGGCTGGGCCGCACACACCGTGTGCTGCTGGGCGCCAGCCACAGCCAGAACAACAGCCTGGGCGGCAACTATGTGTACGGCTCCACCTCCACCGCCAACATCTTTGCACCCAACTACACCGCACCCTACCCCGTGCTGACGCTGCCCGGGTATGACAGCGATACCCGCCGCACCGAGAACGCGATGTACGGCCAGGCCCAACTGAGCGTGACCGACCGCGCGCGCGTGCTGGTGGGCGGGCGCCTATCGTGGGCCAAGGTAGAGACCGAGCGCCTGAGCGACGGCAAGATCACCTCCACCGCCAACCCGGGGCGGCAGTTCGTCCCGTCCGTGGCGGCACTGTATGACTTGAACGCACAGACCACGGCCTACGCCAGCTATGCCGAGACGATGGTGGTGCAGTCTGCGCTGACCGCTGCCGGCAGCCTGCTGCCCCCACGCACGGGCTCACAGGTCGAGCTGGGGGTGAAGGGTGAATTCCTGAACAAGCGCCTGCAGGCCCATGCGGCGGTGTTTCGTATCCTCGACAGCGACCGCGCTATTGCCGACCCGGTGGTGACCACCGCGTCCATCCCAGGCGGCAAGGTGCGTAGCCAGGGCCTGGAGATGGAAGTGAGCGGCCAGGTGGCGCCCGGCTGGGATGTGCTGGCGGGCTACGCCTACACCGACACCAAGTACCTGCAGGCACCCGCTGCACAGCAAGGCCAGGTGTTCAGCCCGGTCACCCCGCGCCACAGCGTGAACCTCTCTACCCGCTACGCCTTCCGTACCCCGGCATTGCAGGGCTGGAGCATTGGCGGCGGCGTGGCGTATCGCAGCGAGTTCTACGCGCAAAGTGGCGCGCTGCGGCTGGTGTCGGGCGACTACGCGCTGCTCAACGCACAAGTGGCCTACCAGATCAACGACCACCTGGGGGTGAGCCTGACGGTGGACAACTTGCTGGACAAGACGTACTACGAAAAGGTCTCTGGCATGGGCCGCCAGAACTTCTATGGCGAACCCCGCCGCGTGACGGTGGCGCTGAAGGCGCGGTATTGAGGTGCTGTTGCGTATTCCCCACAGCGTTCAATATTGCAAAACGGAATCATTCCCATTTGCAATGTAAAATTAGGTTTCCGCGAGCCACAGCCTCTTCTTCGGCTGCAGCCAGCACCCACCGTCCTCTGATGTTTTCGGGTTGCCTGGCTTGAACCATTCCCTTGCCCCTGTCCTTGAAGCCGCTTGCGCGCCATGGCGGCCCCGCGCGCTTGTAGCGCCTGGGGCACGCCACGACGGCAACGCCATGCGCGGGTGCAACCCCCTCGACAACCCCTCCACACCATGCTAAGCCCCACCGCCCTGCGCCGCTGGAGCTGGACCCACAAGTGGTCCAGCCTGGTCTGCACCGTCTTCATGCTGCTGCTGTGCCTCACGGGCCTGCCGCTGATCTTTCACCACGAAATTGGCCACCTGCTGGGCACCGAGGTTGAGGCGCCAGCGATGCCCGCCACCACGCCGCGCGCCAGCCTCGACCAGGTGCTGGCCACCGCGCAGGCGCTGCACCCCGAGCGCGTGGTGCAGTTCGCATCGCATGCCGAGGACGACGACAACATCTGGTTCGTCACGCTCACGCCCACCCCGGCGCCTACCGACGACTTCCGATCCGTGGCGGTGGATGCGCGCACGGCCCAGGTGCTGGCGCAGCCACGGTTTGACGAGGGCTTCATGCACGTGATGTTCAAGCTGCATGTAGACCTGTTCGCAGGGCTGCCGGGCAAGCTGTTTCTAGGCTTCATGGGCTTGCTTCTGCTGGTGGCCATCGTCACCGGCGTGGTGTTGTATGCGCCGTTCATGCGCAAGCTGGCGTTTGGCGAGGTGCGGCGCGAGCGCTCCACGCGCGTGAAGTGGCTGGACCTGCACAACCTGCTGGGCATCGTCACGCTGGTGTGGGCCTTTGTGGTGGGCGGCACGGGCATGATCAACACGTGGGCGGATCTGCTCATCAAATACTGGCAGTACGACCAGCTCTCGGTGCTGCTGAAACCCTATGAAGGCCAGCCCATCGTGCCCGCCGCAGAGCGTGGCCCGTTGCAGCAGGCGCTGGAGGCCGCGCAGGCCCAGGCGCCGGGCACCAAGCTGTCGTTCATTGCGTTCCCGGGCACGGCGTTTTCCAGCCCGCACCACAACACGTTTTTCCTGCGCGGCAACGAGCCGCTCACCTCGCGCCTGCTCAAGCCCGTGCTGGTGGACGCGCGCACGGCCGAGGTCACCGCCTCGCCCCAGCTGCCGTGGTACCTGACGGCGCTGCTGGTGTCGCAGCCGCTGCACTTTGGCGACTACGGCGGCATGCCGATGAAGATCCTATGGGCGCTGCTCGACATCGCCACCCTCGCCGTGCTGGGCAGCGGGCTGTATCTGTGGCTACGCAAGGGCGTGCAGGCCCACAACACCAGCAACACCAGCACCACCAGCCCCATGGCCGCCGCCACCGCGCAAGGCCACACCAGCCGGCCCACAACGGCCACA
Organism: Acidovorax radicis; assembly: GCF_020510705.1. NCBI lineage: Bacteria > Pseudomonadati > Pseudomonadota > Betaproteobacteria > Burkholderiales > Comamonadaceae > Acidovorax > Acidovorax radicis. The sequence goes on along the minus strand of NZ_CP075184.1, from coordinate 1,785,812 downwards.
GCACGCGCCGGCAGCCCGCTGCCCCGCACGGAGGGCCGCGCATGAAGCCGAGCCCGTTTTACTCGCTGTGGGGGGGGCCCATCGCCATGGCCGTGCTGACCACCACCGGTCTCGCCACCGCCCTCGTGTCCAACACCTGGGGCGACTGGTGGTCGTGGGTGGGCCTGGGCGTTCCGGTGGCGGTGATGGGCTGGTGCGCCTGGCCACGCTCCGTGTCGGCAGCCCCTGCCCCCAACACGTCCATCAGCATCCATGACAGCAACTCCAGCGCCCCTGCGCGCTCCGCGTCGCTCTGAGCCACAAACCACACCTTCTTTTTCACACTATGCGCCAAGCCTCCTCCAAGCTCACATCCCCCTGCGGCCACCGCTTTGCCCGCACCCCGGCCGCCTTGGCGGCTGCTGTGCTGTTCACCCTCGCGGCCCCCGCCTGGGCGCAGACAGCCGCCACCCGCACGGCCGCAGACGGCCAGACGCTGTCCACCGTCACGGTCAATGCCAGCGCCGATGCATCGGCCCAGGGCCTGTCGCCCGCCTATGCCGGGGGCCAGGTAGCGCGCGGCGCCCGTGCGGGCGTGCTGGGCACCAAGGACGCGATGGACACCCCGTTTTCCATCACCAGCTACACCAACGAGTTCATCCAGGACCGCCACGCCCGCAGCGTGGGTGACGTGCTGCAGAACGACCCCACGGTGCGTGTCGCCCGTGGCTTTGGCAATTTCCAAGAGGCGTACTTCATCCGGGGCTTCATCCTGGATTCGGACGACACGGCCTACAACGGCCTATACAGCCTGCTGCCGCGCCAGTACATCGCCACCGAGCTGTTCGAGCGCGTGGAAGTGCTGCGCGGCGCATCGGCCTTTTTGAGCGGTGCCAGCCCCAATGGCGGGGGCATCGGCGGCTCGATCAACCTGCTGCCCAAGCGCGCGCCCAACGAGCCTTTGAACCGCGTCACGTTCGGCGTGTCGAGTGGCGGTCAGACGCAGCTGGCGGCCGACATCGCGCGCCGCTTCGGTCCCGACGGCAACACGGGCATCCGCGTGAACGCGGCCACCCACAACGGCGGCACGGCCGTGGACCATGAAGACGTCAAGCTCGGCCTGGCAGCCGTGGGCCTGGACTGGCGAAGTCGCGACGTGCGCCTGTCGGGCGACATCGGCTGGCAGGACCACAAGCTCAAGAGCACCCGCACCAACGTGACGCTGGGTGCCACCGCCACGCAGATGCCCACAGCCCCGGACGGCGGCACCAACTTTGCCCAGCCCTGGACGTATTCGAACGAGCGCGACACCTTCGGCACGCTGCGCGGCGAGTGGGACATCACGCAGGACGTGACCGGCTGGGCCGCAGCCGGCGCACGCCGCAGCTCCGAAGCCAACTCGCTGGCCAACCTCACGGTGAGCAACAGCAGCACCGGCGCAGCATCGACCTACCGCTTCGACAACACCCGCAAGGACAGCGTCAACACCGGCGAAGCAGGCCTGCGCGGCAAGCTGCAGACCGGCAGCGTGGGCCACGAATGGGTGGCGGTGGCATCGCACTTCAGTGCCGACAAGAAGAACGCCTATGCGATGGACTTCGCCAACACGCAGGCCACCAACCTCTACAACCCCGTGTACAGCCCGCTGCCGGGCTTCAGCGCAGGCGCCTTCCGGGGTGGCGACCTGACCGACCCGCGCCTGACCGGCAGCACGCGCCTGACCAGCTTTGCCATCGGCGACACGATCTCGCTGCTGGACAGCCGCCTGCTGCTCACCGGCGGCCTGCGCCACCAGAAACTTGAGATCGCCAACTACGCCTACGGCACGGCTGCCGAGACCGACCGCTACGACCAGAGCCGCACCAGCCCGCTGCTGGCGGCGGTGGTCAAGCTGGGCAAAAGCCTGTCGCTGTACGGCAACTACGTGGAAGGCCTGAGCCAGGGCCAGACCGCGCCCTCCACCGCCGCCAACCGCGGCGAGATGCTCTCGCCCTATGTCGCCAAGCAAAAGGAAGTGGGCGTGAAGTTCGACGGCGGCCGTTTCGGCGGCAGCGTGGCACTGTTCTCCACCACCAAGCCGCGCGCCTATGTGGGCACCGACAACATCTTCCGCAGCAACGGCAAGGACCGCCACCAGGGCATCGAGCTGGCCGTGCAGGGCGAGGCCACGAAGGGCCTGCGCCTGCTGGGCGGCCTGACCTGGCTCGAAGCCAAGCAGCTGAACACGGGCGCTGCCAGCACCGACGGCCGCCGCGTGATCGGTGTGCCCAAGCTGCAGGCCAACATCGGCGCTGAATGGGATGTGCCGGGCGTGAACGGCCTGGCATTGGACGGCCGCCTGGTGCACACCGGCGCGGTCTATGCCAACGCCACCAACACCATCAGCGTGCCCAGCTGGAACCGCCTGGACCTGGGCGTGCGCTACCTGACCGAAGTGCAAGGCCGCCTGGTCACGCTGCGCGCCCGCGTGGACAACCTCACCAACCGCAACTACTGGGCATCGTCGGGCGGCTACCCCGGCGCGGGCTACCTGGTGGTGGGTGCACCGCGCACGCTGTCGCTCAGCGTGGGCGTGGACTTCTGACGCCACCGGCCCCCACATAGCCCCCTGCCCCAGCGGCGCGCTCATCCGAACGCAGCGCACCGCCACAAAGCCACCCAGCGCCTGACTACCGGGCGCAGGCAGCCACCCCTTTCGCACAGTGATGCCGCCCCCGCAATGCGCGGGGGCGCACAGCGCTGCGTGCCCGCCATTTTTTGTTGAAACCACCGAAAGGAAACTGCCATGTCCTCGTCCCTGCGCCTCAAGGCCCCTGTGCTTGCCGCCCTGCTCGCCTGTGCATCCCTCACCGCAGTCACCACCGCCCACGCCCACCAGGTGTGGCTGGAGAACGCGGGCGGCCAGGCCCGCCTGCACTTTGGCGAGTTCAACGAAAACCTGCGCGAGACCTCGCCGGGCTCGCTGGACAAGTTCAAGGGCGTGCCCGCGCTCGAGCAGCGCACCGGCACCGCCGCGCAGCGCGTGGACGGCCAGCTGGGCAAGGACGGCTTCCTCTACACCGTGGCCGGCACGCCCGACACGCTGTTCGCCGCCGCCACCTACCCGCTGATCGACCGCAGCAAGCGCAACCTGCCCGCGATGTACTGGCAGCCCTCGGCCCGCTGGGTGGCGGGCCTGACGCAAGCCGTGGCGCCCACTGCGCCGCTGGACCTGGTGCCCACCGGCAAGCCCGGCGAGTTCAAGGTGGTCTACAAGGGCGCGCCGCTGCCCAAGGCCAAGGTGCAGCTGGCAGCCCCCTCGGGCTGGACGCGCGAAGCCGAGGCGGGTGAGGACGGCATCGTGACCTTCGTCACCCCCTGGAAGGGCCAGTACGTGGCCGAGGTGAAGCACAGCGACAAGACCCCCGGGGAAGCCCTGGGCGAGAAGTACGGCGAAGCCAGCTACGTGACCACGCTGACTTTTGTGCTGGCCGACGGCATGGCATCGCCCGCCCTGCCAGCGCCCCCCAAGGCCCACTGAGCCACAGCGACCGCCGCCACGCCGCACACCCGCTGCGCCGGGCGGCGGCGCAGCCAACAGCCCGGTGCTCACCGGCGCTGCAGTCCGCCCGGCACCACCACACCTGGGGGCCCGCCACGCGCTGCTTTCACTGCACGACTGCCGACGGCCCGCCTTCCTGCCACAGCCAGCCAATGACGCCAGCGGGTTCAAGCAGGCCGTTTCAGGCCCGCTGTTTAGCATCCAATTGCCGCCTACCGCTTGATACACAAGCGCCAGTAGCTATAAAAAACATAGCATTATGACACAACCGAATTTTTTGCGCACCGCCGTGGCCCACGCCGCCCTGCTGGTCCTGTGCGGGACCGCCCTGGCACAAACCAGCGCAGCGCCAGACCCCGCCGACCCGCCCGCAGCGGCGCCCTCCTTGCGCCAGGTGGATGTTGTCGATTCGACCGCGGGCGCTGCCGCCACGCCCGCACGCCGCGCCCAGAGCAGCTCACGCCTGGGGCTGTCGGTGCTGGAGACACCGCGCTCGGTCAGCGTGATCGACAACGCGCTGCTGGAGCAGCAGATGGCCACCACCGAGCGCGATGTGCTGCGCAATGCCTCGGGCGTTTCGTCGCGCAGCGAGTACTACGGCTCGTACTCGCAGTTCTCCATCCGGGGGCTGTGGGCCAACAACACCTACAACTTCCTTCGCGACGGCGCCAAGTTCATCCACCTGCTGGACCCACCGCTGTTCAACATCGAGCGGGTGGAAGTCATCAAGGGCCCGGCAGCGCTGGAGTTTGGCCAGGTCGCGCCCGGGGGCCTCGTCAACTACGTGAGCAAGCGGCCCCAAGCCGATCCGCTGCGCACCGTGAAGATTGGCGCCGGCAGCCACGGCTGGCGCAGTACCGAGTTTGACCTGACTGGCCCGCTCAACGCCGATGGCACGCTGCGCTACCGGCTCGACGGCGGCGCCAGCCGGGGCGGCAGTTTTGTGGATGGCAACACCCCGCGCAAGCAAGGCATTGCAGGCAGCCTGGAGTGGCAGGTCACGCCCGACACCGTCTGGCGCGCGCAGGCGGAGACCCAAAGCATCGACGGCACCTCCACCTCGGGGCTGGCCGTGCCTGACCCCAAGAACCCACGCAGCGCGGACGTGCTGCCGGTGGGCGCGTTTTACGGCGAGCCGTGGTTGAAAACCGACGGCCATCTGCGCTTTTATTCCACCGAGCTGCAGCACCGTTTTTCGGACCAGCTGGAAGGTCGCGTGCATCTGTCGCGCAACGAAACCTTTCGCAACGTGAACATCGTGTCGCCCATGGGCCCGGTGACCAACGGCCGCGTGCCGCGCACCTACTGGATGGCGCCGGGACAAAATTACACGTCGGACACCGCACTGGCTGAACTGCGCGCGCAGCTGCAAACCGGCGCGGTCAAGCACACGATGCTGGCGGGGTTGGACTGGCGCGCCATTGCGGGCTTCTACGGCGCGCGCACCACGGGCAACCTAGGCGCTATCGACCTCTACAACCCCGTTACAGGCCTGTTGCCCCCCGTGGCCTCCACCGGCGTGGGCAAGCTCTCCTCCGACGCCCGCAACACCGGTGTGTTTGTGCAAGACCGGATGGTGCTGGGCGATTTCGGCCTGTTGCTGGGCCTGCGCCACGACCGCTTCAAAGACGCCTACACCACGCCCGTCACCGACGTGAGCAAGACACAGCCGAGTGCGGCGATCAGCTGGGAGCCTCGCCCTGGCACCATGCTGTATGCCAGCCATGCGCGCTCGTTCCAGGCCAACTCGGGCACGCTGGTGTGGGGAGCGCAATCGGCCCCGCCCTCGGAAGGCAAGCAGCTGGAGGTGGGCTGGAAGCAGGAATGGCTGGACAAGCGCCTGATGACCACCGTGTCGGCGTTTGACCTGCAGCTGACCAACGCCCCCGCCACCGACCCGCGACACCCTGGCTACTCAGTGCTCACCGCGCGCCAGCGCATCAAGGGTGTGGAGCTGGAGCTGCAAGGCCGTATCACCCCCGGCTGGACGGTGACAGCCCAGGCCAGCTTCCAGAACCCCAAGGTGCTGGCAGACACCACGGCCGGAGCCAATGTGGGCAACCGCGTTGCGCTGGCCACGCGCCGCAACGCATCGCTGTGGACGCAGTACCGCTTGCCGCAATGGCCCGGCCTGTGGGTCGGTGGTGGCCTGGTGCAACAGGGCGACAAGTTCACCGCCAACGACAACCAATGGCGCCTGCCGGGCTACACCGTGGTCGACCTGGCCGTGGGCTACCAGTTTGCAGGCGGCGTGCGGCTGCAGGCCAACCTGAAGAACGCAGGCAACCGCCGCTACTACCTGGACGGCACGGCCACCACGGCGGGCTTTGGCGCCGTCGTGCCAGGCCAGCCGCGCAGCCTGCAGGTGTCGCTGGACTACACATTCTGACGGCCACGCGCGCCGCCCCAGCACCCCAGCGCCCCACCACACAGCCCGAAGCCAGGCGCGTGATGACCGCCGCCTGTCGCCTTCGGACCCGCACCTCTTTTTCAACCATCGGAGAAACAACACCATGAAACCTGGCATCACCGTCTGCCGCACCGCCATCGCGCACGCGGCCTTGCTGGCCCTGTGTGGCGCCGCCCACGCGCAGCGGGCCACGGCCACTGGCACCACCGAACCAACGGCTGAGAAGGCGCTAGCCCCCGTCACCGTCAATGCCGACGGCGAGCAGCAAAGCCCCACAGCCCCCGTCACGGGCTTTGTGGCAAAACGCGCGCTCAGCGCCACCAAGACCAACACGCCGCTCATCGAAACCCCGCAGGCCATCAGCGTGATCACACGCGACCAGATGGAAGCCCAGGGCGTGCAAACGCTGCGCCAGGTGACGGCGTATACCGCCGGCGCGGTATCGAACTATTTCGACAGCCGCGTGGACAGCTTCAAGGCACGCAGCGGCGATGTGTCGCAGTACCAGGACGGCCTGCTGCGCAGCTACGGCACCTACAACACCAGCCGGCCCGACCCCTACACGCTGGAACGGGTGGAGTTTCTGCGTGGCCCCACCTCGGTGCTGTACGGGCAGGGCAGCGTGGGTGGGGTGCTCAATCTCACCAGCAAGCGCCCGCAGGCTGACACCCTGCGCGAAGTGCAGGTGCAGGTGGGCAACAACGCACGCAAGCAGATTGCGGCAGATCTGACCGGCGCGCTCGACCAGGACGGCCAGTGGCTTTACCGCTTAGTGGCCGTGGGGCGCGACAGCGGCACGCAGGTGGACCATGTGGATGACAACCGCGTGGTGTTTGCGCCTTCGCTCACCTGGAAGCCCAATGCCGACACGTCGCTGACGCTGCAGGCTCTGCACCAGAAGGACCAAAGCGGCTCGCTCATCGGCTTCTTCCCGTGGCAAGGCACGCAGCTGCCCAGCCCGTACGGACAGATCCCGCGCAACACCTTCATCAGCGAGCCGGGCTGGGACGCGTATGACACCAGCAACAACTCCTGGGGCTACCTGTTCAGCCACCGCCTGAACAGCGACTGGACCGTGCGCCAAAACCTGCGCCGCACTGTGAGCGAGGTGGACTACCGCACCATCTACACCAGCTTCACGGCCAACGCGACTACGGGGCGACCTGCCCGGCCCGTGTTCAACAACGATGGCCGCACCGTGGTGCGGGACGCTGCCTGGCAGGTCAACACCGGCCGCATGCTGCTCATCGACACGCAGCTGGAAGGCCAACTGAAAACCGGCAGCGCGGAGCACACCCTGCTCGCAGGCCTGGACGTGCAGCGCAACCACACCGGCCAGCAATCGTGGAGCGCCGTGGCACCTTCCATCGACGTGTACAACCCCGTGTACGGCAACTTCACGCCGCCCACCGCGTCGCAGCTGGTGCGCCAGCCCAACGTGGTGCAAAAGCAGCTGGGCTTCTACCTGCAGGACCAGATCAAGTGGGACCGCTGGACCGCCACGCTGGGCCTGCGCCACGACAGCGCCCAGACCGATACCGAAGGCCGCCCGGCCGCCGCCGTGGACAACAAGGCCTGGACCAAACGCGCCGGCATCACCTACCAGATGGGCGGCGGCTGGGCGCCGTATGTGGGTTATTCCGAATCGTTCCAGCCCCTGGGTGGGATTGATGCGTATGGCACCCCCTACAAGCCCCAGCGCGGCGAGCAGTGGGAGGCCGGCGTGAAATGGCAACCCCCAGGCCAGGGCATCAATGCGTTTGCCGCCGTGTACCAGCTGCGCGAAAAAAACCGCAAGACCAGCGACCCCACCAACCCGCTCAACAGCCTGCAGATCGGCGAAGTGAAGGTCAACGGCTTCGAGGCCGAAGTGCAGGCCAGCCTGACCCGCCAGTGGGACTTCACGGTGGGCTACGCCTTCACCGACGCCAAGATCAGCCGCAGCAACGCAGGCGACAAGGGCCAGCCCGTGGCCAGCGTGCCCAGGCACACGGCGTCGGCCTGGCTGAGCCACCGCTTTGCAGCCCAGGGGCGCGGCGGCTGGGTGGTGGGTGCGGGCGTGCGCTACACCGGCTCGCAATGGAGCGGCACCAGCGCCATCAGCACCCCGGCTGCCACGCTGGCCGATGCCATGGTGGCGTACGACGCTGGCGACTGGCGCGTGGCCTTCAACGTGGTCAACCTGACGGACAAGGTACACATCACGCAATGTCTGGCGCGGGGCGATTGCTTCTACGGGCAGGCGCGGACGTATACGTTGACGTCCACCTACCGGTTCTGATGGAACAGCGGGTTGGATTTGAAGTAAAAATGGCTTCTAGCGCTTACCCACAAAGCGCAAGAAGCTATCAAAGCATGAGCAAACCATATAAAACGGAGGCAACCCGCCAGTAGGCTCCAGCAGGCAGCAGGCAGCAGGCAGCAGGCAGCAGGCACACCGGCCCTTTTGCAGCCACCTACAAAAACGCGGGCAACCGCAAAGATCCGTTCACGCCGAGCTGGTCGGAGCAAGTGCTACAGCGTGTGGAGAAAGCGGGCGGTGATGCGAGTCAGGCAGACGCATGCGGTTTGTGGAGCCATTCGGCAATGGTGGGCCGCTTGGTACAACGGCGGTTTTGGGCCCAAAGGCGCCGTTGTACAACGCCACCCGGAAGCTGCCGTTGATTTGCTGCACGCTGCGGTTGTTGGAAATCCCGGTGTCTTCCTACGGCAAGCTATAGTTTGCCGAGTTGATGCGTGCCGGGTTTCACGGAATTTTTATACCTGTACGTTTGAACATTTCATCCCTTGAAAACCTATGCTGCAAGCCACTTCCGGGAGAAATCGGTGTCCAGAATATCTCGCACGGTCAAGTTTATCCCGCAGGTTTTCGGGATACATCACGTTGGGCTTTAAGCAGACAAATTCTTAAATAGGAGGAAGCCATGTCTAGTTACGCCAAGCATTCTGTTCTTAAAGAAATTGAGCCTAGCAAGGAATGGTGGACGACCACATACGAACCGGGTGACAAGGTTCCAGTTTCAGGCATCTACATATGTCAAGGCTGCAAGCGAGAAATCACTTCAAACAGCGACGATCCTTTTCCGCCGCAAAACCACCATCAGCACACAGCGGCGCAAGGAAAAATTCGGTGGAAGTTGAATATAAGAACCAACACAACTGGCGAGTAGCTATTGGCCCAACAATGCATTCAAGCCGACGGGCTTCGCCCGCCGCTTAATTTAGGCGTTAGCCGTCGAAGATCCACATGGCCGCATCTCGTTCGTTCTCAGAAGCCGAATACCTCGAACTGAGCCATCTATTCGGCGGTGGGGACATATCGAGAAGCTCAAAGAAGGAACTCGAACGCTTCGCCGTCATGCTGTCGCGGCCAAACGCCTTCACGCATTTCGGCGCCGCGAGCTTCCCCCAAATCTGCGAGACGGTACGAACGCTCCTGATCGTCCGCATGAGCGAGGAGCAGAACCAGCAGGCGAAGCGAGAGAGCAGGCTCGCACTCGTCATCGCTGTAGTGGCCTTACTTGCTGGCATCGTTCAGGCCGTAGTGTCGGTGGATCAATGGGCATTGAACAAACCCACTCAGGTAGAAGCCAGTACGCCGGTGCCAGTACGTGCGCCCTTGCCGATAGCTGTGACTCTGGATCCTCAAAGACCCGCAGCAGCGTCAGCGCCAGTGCAAAGCATTGCAACACCAGTGCCAAGCACGCGCACACAAGCGCAATCCTCGCTTCCACCATCTGCCGCGTCCAAGGGCGCCTCAAAGTGAGAGCGCTCATGCGTCACCACCATCGACGCTAACCCCTCGTTCGAGGCGAGGCCCAACGGCATTGCCTCAACTCGAATGTTGAGTGTCAGCTTTTCCTAAGCGCCACCGGCTGCTATTGGCCGCAAGCAGCCGACCACCAGCAAGAAACCGCCGACGAGCCGACCTAAACGGCGCTAGCCAGTCAGCGAATCGTCGATGCCAAACGCAAGCGCCAAGGGCAGCGCGCGTTGCACGCTCTGCCCAGTGGCACCTGCCGCTACGCCATCACACGTTCATGATCGACACCAGGCGCGTGTTCAGGTGCGCCTCCACCGCCTCAGAGCCACCTTCAGAGCCATAGCCCGAATCCTTCAGGCCGCCGAATGGCAGCTCGGCGGCGGGGGCTGCCGCCTGGTTGATCCACAGCATGCCCACTTCCAGCCGCTGGGCCAGCAGGTGTGCGTTTTTCAGCGAGCTGGTGAAGGCATAACCGGCCAGACCGAATGGCAGGCGGTTGGCTTCGGCAATGGCGTCTTCGATTTTTTCGAAGCCACGAATCGCGGCCACGGGGCCGAAGGGCTCTTCGTTCACGATGCGGGCCGACAGGGGCACGTCGTTCAGCACCGTGGGCTGGAAGAAGTTGCCTTCGCTGCCGATGCGCTCGCCACCCGTGACCAGCGTGGCGCCCTGCTGCACGGCGTCGGCCATCAGGTCGGCCATGGCGGTGATGCGGCGGGGGTTGGCCAGCGGGCCCATCTGCGTGCCGGCAGTCAGGCCGTCGCCCACCTTCAGGCCCTGGGCGTATTGGGCAAACGCCGCCACGAAGTCGGCGCGGATGCTTTCGTGCACGAGGTAGCGCGTGGGCGAGATGCAGACCTGGCCTGCGTTGCGGAACTTGGCGCCACTGGAGATGCGAATCGCCAGCTCCAGGTCGGCGTCTTCAGCCACGATGACCGGGGCGTGGCCGCCCAGCTCCATGGTCACGCGCTTCATGTGCTTGCCCGCCAGCGCGGCCAGCTGCTTGCCCACGGGCGTGGAGCCGGTGAACGTGACCTTGCGGATGACCGGGTGCGGGATCAGGTAGCTGGAGATTTCGGCCGGGTCGCCATAGACCAGGCCCACGGTGCCTGCGGGCACGCCCGCGTCAGCAAACGCGCGGATCAGCTCGGCGGGGCTGGCGGGGGTTTCTTCTGCGGCCTTGACGAGGATGGAACACCCAGCAGCCAGGGCGGCAGCCACCTTGCGCACCACCTGGTTGATGGGGAAGTTCCACGGCGTGAACGCGGCCACGGGGCCCACGGGGTCCTTCAGCACCATCTGTGTGGCCTTGAGGTTGCGCGAGGGCACGATGCGGCCGTACACGCGCAGCGATTCGTCGGCAAACCATTCGATGATGTCGGCCGAAGCCATGGTCTCGACCTTGGCTTCGGCCAGGGGCTTGCCCTGCTCTTGCACCATGATGGCGGCGATGGCCTCGGCACGTTCGCGCATCAGTGCGGCGGCGCGGCGCATGGTCTTGGCGCGCTCGGCAGCGGGCATATCGCGCCAGGCTTCAAAGCCCTTTTGTGCGGCGGCAAGCGCCAGGTCCAGGTCTGCCTTGCTGGCATGGGCCACACGGCCGATTTCTTTGCCCGTTGACGGGTTGAACACAGCAAGGGTCTTGCCGTCGGCGGCGTCCTGCCATTCGCCAGCGATAAAAAGACGGGTGCTTGGGTAGGTCATGCAATGCGCTCCTGAAATCGAAAGAGGGGTGGAATGAAGATGGGGCAAGGCGCAGCAAAATGCGGCACCGGCCCCATGGGTCACCCAGAACTATAGGCGCCACCGGTGTGGCCCGCTGGCGCAGGTCTGAACCCCGCCCTGCAATGTCGGTTATTGATGGGGCGCGCTGCGCGGGGTGGCGAGGGCCACCGGCACGGGTGCGTCATCCCACGCCCCGCCGAGCGCGCGGATGAGGCCCACCGTCGCCACATACTGCGCCGTCCGCACCTGCAACTCCTGCCGCCGATTGCGCAACTCGCTGCGGCGCGCGTCCAACAGCTCCAGCTGGCTCACCAGCCCATTGCGATACCGCGCATCCGACAACTGCGTCGCCCGCCGCGCGGCCGTCACCGCACGTGCTTGCGCCTCGGCCTGGCCGGACAGCAGACGCAGCGAAGTCAGCTGGTCCTCCACGTCACGAAACGCATTGAGCACCTGCCCCCGGTGGTCCGCCAGCGCAGCCTCCAGGCGGGCCTTGGCGCCCTCAATCTGTGCATCGCGCTGGCCGCCGTCAAAGATCGGCAGCGACAGCAGCGCACTCACGCCCCAGGCACGGGCCGACCACTTGAACAAATCACCCAGCTCAGGCGATGCATGCCCCGCGTTGCCCGTGAGCATGACGGCCGGGAACCACGCCTTCTGCGCCACGCCCACGCGCGCTTGCGCGGCCAGCACGGCAGTTTGCGCGGCCGACACATCGGGCCGGCGCGCCAGCACCGTCCCAGGCACGCCAGGTGGGATCACCGGCAACGCGGCATCGCCCGTCGCGGGCGGCAGCACAAAGCCGCTGGCCACCTCGCCCGCCAGCACGGCCAGCGCGTTGGTCAGCAAGGCTTGCTGGCGCTGCAAGGCCAGGGCATCGGACTCGGTAGCGGCCACCTCGGTCTGCACACGGGCCACGTCCAGCTCGGCCACGTCGCCCGCCTGCAGGCGGCGCTGGGTGAGGCGCAGGGTGTCCTGGTACGCGGCCAGACTCTCTTGCACCAGCACCTGCTCGGCCTGCACGGCGCGCAGCTGCAGGTAGGTTTGCGCCACATCGGCCTGCACCATCAGGCGCGTGCTTTGCAGCAGGGCTTCGCGGGCGTCGGCGTCCAGCCGCGCTGCGTCGCTGGTTTGCGAAAGGCGGCCGAACAGGTCCAGCTCGTACGAGGCGTTGAGCCCCGCCGTGCCCAGCGTGGCGGGTGCCGCGCTGCCGGTGGTGGCAGCGCCCGCCTGGCGCGTCACGCCCGCCGAGGCGCCCACTTGCACCGAGCGCGCGGCGTCGGCCGAGCGCAGCAGCGTGCGCGCTTCGGCCAGCCGCGCAGCGGCCTGCTGGATGCTGGTGTTGGCCGTGCCCGCACGCTGCACCAGGTCGGCCAGCACCGGGTCTTGAAAGCCCAGCCACCATTCGCCGCGCGGCTGCGCTTCGGCGGGTGCGGCCACCGTCCAGGGTGCCGTGGGCAGCGCGTCGCCACCGGCCGTGAAGCTGGTGGGCACGGGCACGCCCGCATGCGGCGCGGGGGCCACAGGCTGGGTTATGCAACCGGCCAGCACCAGGGCAGCGGCCAGGGGCGCCAGCAGGCTGCGCTTGCGCACTGCAAGAGCACTGTCGGTGGAGTTGTTCTTCAATAGCAAATCGGTCATGGTTGTTCTCCTGCCCCTGCCGATACGTGCGCTGCACTCGGCAGCACGGACATCGCGGAGCGCGCGGCTAGGGCCACAAAGGTCGTTGTTGTCACCGTGGTCAGGGGCATCATTCGTGCTCCTTGCGCGGCGCGGCCAGCACGGGGTGGGCGGTGCCACCGGTGCCGGGGGTGTGCGAGATGGGGGCCACATGCGTGCCATGCTCCACCAGCGGGCGGTTGCCTGCCAGCTTGCGCAGCAGCACGTAGAACACGGGCGTGAGGAACAGGCCAAAAGCCGTCACCCCGATCATTCCGGAGAACACCGCCACACCCATGGCGCTGCGCATTTCGGCGCCTGCACCGGTGGACAGCACCAGGGGCAGCACACCCATCACAAACGCCAGCGAGGTCATCAGGATGGGGCGCAATCGCAGACGGCTGGCCTCGATGGCGGCCTGCACGGGCGTGCGCCCGGCAAACTCCAGCTCGCGCGCAAACTCCACGATCAGAATCGCGTTCTTGGCCGACAGCCCCACCAGCACGATGAGCCCGATCTGCGTGAACACGTTGTTGTCGCCGTTGCTCAGCCACACCCCGGTCATGGCCGCCAGGATGCCCATGGGCACGATCAGGATGATGGCGATGGGCAGCGTGAGGCTTTCGTACTGCGCGGCCAACACCAGGAACACCAGCAGGATGGCCAGTGGGAACACCAGCACGGCAGAGTTGCCGGCCAGAATTTCCTGGTAGGTCAGCTCGGTCCACTCGAACGTGATGCCCTGGGGCAGCGTCTCCTTGGCGATGCGCTCGATGGCTGCCTGGGCCTGGCCCGATGAATAACCGGGCGCAGGGCCGCCGTTCACATCGGCAGCCAAGTAGCCGTTGTAGCGCATGGCACGCTCGGGGCCGAAGCTCGGCTCCATCTTCATCAGCGCCGACAGCGGCACCATCTCGCCGGTGCTGGAACGCACCTTGAGCAGGCCCACGTCTTCCGCCCGCGCACGGTAGGCCGCATCGGCCTGCACGCGCACGCTGTAGGTGCGGCCAAACTGGTTGAAGTCGTTGGCGTAGAGGCTGCCCAGGTAGATCTGCAGCGTGTCGAAGATGTCCGTCACGGGCACGCCGAGCTGGCGCGCCTTGGTGCGGTCGATGTTGGCGTACAGCTGCGGCACGTTGACCTGCCAGCTGGTGAACAACCCCGCCAGCTCGGGCGTCTGGTAGGCCTTGGCCATGAAGGCCTTCACGGCGCCGTCCATGGCTTCGTAGCCCAGCGAGGCACGGTCTTCGATCTGCAGCTTGAAGCCGCCCGTGGTGCCCAGGCCCGCCACGGGGGGCGGCGGGAACATGGCGATGAACGCGTCCTGAATGCTGCCAAAGGCCTGGTTCAGCTGCCCGGCCACGGCGCCGCCGCTCTGGTCGGCGCGTGTGCGCTCGGCAAAGGGCTTGAGCGTGGCGAACACGATGCCGGCGTTGGAGCTGTTGGTGAAGCCGTTGATCGACAGGCCGGGGAAGGCAATCGCGTCCTCGACGTTCGGGTTCTCCTTCATGATCTCGCCCATGCGGCGGATCACGTTCTCGGTGCGGTCCAGCGTGGCGCCGTCAGGCAGCTGGGCAAAGCCGATGAGGTACTGCTTGTCCTGCGCGGGCACAAAGCCGCCGGGCACGATCTTGAACAGACCCATGGTGGCACCCACCAGCGCGAGATAGATCACAAACATCAGCGCCTTGCGGCCGATGACGCGTTTGACACCGCCGCTGTACGCCTCGGAGCCGCGGTGGAACAGGCGGTTGAAGCCACGGAACAGGCCACCAAACACTTTGTCCATGCCGCGCGTGAGCGCGTCCTTGGGCTCGTTGTGGCCCTTGAGCAGCAGTGCTGACAGGGCGGGCGACAGGGTCAGCGAATTGATCGCCGAGATCACCGTGGAGATCGCGATGGTCACCGCAAACTGGCGATAGAACTGGCCCGTGAGCCCGCTGATGAAAGCCAGCGGCACGAACACCGCCACCAGCACCAGTGCGATGGCAATGATGGGGCCGGAGACTTCGCGCATGGCGCGGTAGGTGGCTTCGCGCGGGGTCAATCCCGCCTCGATGTTGCGCTCCACGTTCTCCACCACCACGATGGCGTCGTCCACCACGATGCCGATGGCCAGCACCAAGCCGAACAGGCTCAAGGCGTTGATCGAGAAGCCCAGCAGGTGCAGCACCGCAAACGTACCCACCACCGACACCGGCACAGCCAGCAGCGGGATGATGGACGCGCGCCAGGTCTGCAGGAACAGGATCACCACCAGCACCACGAGGGCGATGGCTTCGAGCAGCGTGTGGATCACGGATTTGATCGAGGCACGCACGAACTGCGTGGGGTCGTACGCAATGCGGTACTCCACGCCTTCGGGCATGTTCTTCTGGATCTCGTCCATGGTGGCGCGCACGTTGGCCGAGATGTCGAGCGCGTTGGAGCCCGGCGCCTGGAACACGCCCATGCCCACGGCAGGGTCGTTGTTGAGCAGCGAGCGCAGCGAGTAGTCGGCCGCGCCCAACTCCAGGCGGGCGATGTCGCGCAGGCGCGTCACCGCGCCGTCGGCGCCCGTCTTGACGATGATGTCGCCGAACTCTTCTTCGGTCTGCAAACGGCCCTGGGCGTTGATGGACAGTTGCAGGTCCACGCCCGGCAGGCCGGGCGATGCACCCACAACACCCGCGGCAGCTTGCACGTTCTGGCCGCGGATGGCGGTCACTACGTCGCTGGCCGAGAGGCCGCGCTGCGCGACCTTTTGCGGGTCGAGCCACACGCGCATGGAGTAGTCGCCGCCGCCGAAGATCTGCACCTGACCCACGCCACCAATGCGGGCGAGACGGTCCTTCACATTGAGCACCGCGTAGTTGCGCAGGTAGTCGATGTCGTAGCGGTTGTTGGGCGAGACCAGGTGAACCACCATGGTCAGGTCCGGCGCGCTCTTCACCGTGGTCACGCCCAGGCGGCGCACTTCCTCGGGCAAGCGCGGCTCGGCCTGCGAGACGCGGTTTTGCACCAGCTGCTGGGCCTTGTCAGGGTCGGTGCCCAGGGCAAAGGTCACGGTCAGCGTCATCACGCCGTCGGTGGTGGCCTGGCTGCCCATGTAGAGCATGCCTTCCACGCCGTTGATGGATTCCTCCAGCGGCGTGGCCACGGTCTCGGCGATCACCTTGGGGTTGGCGCCCGGGTACTGTGCGCGCACCACCACGGAGGGCGGCGCGACTTCAGGGTATTCGGAGATGGGCAGACCGCGCAATGCGATGAGCCCCCCGAGGAAGATGAGCACCGACAGCACCCCGGCAAAGATGGGGCGGTCGATGAAAAAGCGGGAGAGGTTCATGGATGCAAATTCCTGGTGTCCAGCGCGCTCAGGCGGCGGGCGACTTGGCTGCGTTCTTGGCTTCCTTGCGATCACCCGCAATCTCGGCCTTGGCGGTCATCGGCACAGATTGCGGTGCCACCACAGCGCCAGGACGCACGCGCTGCAGGCCGTTGACGACGATGTTCTCGCCGGCCTTGAGGCCCGAGGTGACCACGCGCAGGCCGTCAATCGGCGCGCCCAGGGTGACCTCGCGGTACTCGGCCTTGTTGCCCTCGCCCACCACCATCACGAACTTCTTGTTCTGGTCGGTGCCCACGGCACGCTCGTTGATCAACAGGGCCTGGGTGTCACGCGCTTGGCCCATGCGGATGCGGGCGAACTGGCCGGGCATGAGGGCACCGTCTTCGTTGTCGAACACGGCGCGCACGCGCACCGTACCGCTCTTGGCATCGACCTGGTTGTCGATGAGCTGCAGACGGCCGGTGTGTGGCGTGCCGCCCGTGGTGCCAGTGCCCATCTGCACGGGGATGCGCTCAATCAACTGGCGCGCGCTATGGCCACGCTGACTGCTTTGCAGGTCGGCGAGGGCCTTCACCACGATCTGCTCGTCCGTATCAAAACTGGCGTAGATGGGGCTCACGGACACCAGCGTGGTCAGCACGGGGGCGCCCGCACCGGCCGCCACCAGGTTGCCCACGGTGACTTCGATGCGGCCCACGCGGCCCGCCACGGGGGCGCGCACCTGGGTGTAAGAGAGGTTCAGCTTCGCGGTCTGCAACGCGGCCTGGGCTGCGCGCAGGTTGGCATCGGCCTCACGCTGTGCATTCAGGCGCTCGTCGTGCTCGCGCTGGGCAATGGCTTTGTCTTCGAGCAGGCGCGTGGCACGCTCCATTTCGCTGCGGGTGTACGACACACGGGCCTGCGCGGCGACCACCTGGGCCTCGGCGCGGTCCACCTCTGCGGCGTAAGGGGCCGGGTCCACCGTCACCAGCAGATCGCCCTGCTTGACCAGCGAGCCCTCGCGGAAATGCACGGCCTGCACGGCGCCCGAGACGCGCGGGCGCACGTCCACGCGCTGCACGGCCTCCAGGCGGCCCGAAAACTCATCCCACAAGGAGATGTCTTTTTGCAGCACAGCAGCAACCGACACAGGCATTGCCGGAGGCTGCGAAGCCGCACCCGTGGCCTGCGCCGAGGGTGACTGAAAGACAAGGATCGCTGCAGCCACGGCGGCCGTCACGGCAGTGGCGAGTGTCGCCACTCCGAAGGTGCGGGTGTTGGAGAAAAGAGGAGAGTTCATGATGATCTTGAATCGTGAAGGCCGCCGTTAGGGGCGGTCTGGAAAATCTTTTGGGATGCAGACCCCAAGGGACAAAGGCATCAACGCACACAGGCCAGCGCTGCGCATGGGTGGTGACGACCTCGGCCGCTTGTGGTGTTTGCAGGTTCGGATTCGCGTGCGAGCGTCAACAGTGGTTTCTGCGTGCAATGCCTTGGTGACCGGGGCCACAGCCCGTGATGGCTTTAAGTGTTTTCATGTTTTTTTCCCTCCATATCGTTGAAATAGTCAGCCGCGCTCACCGCGCTGTTCATCCGGGCGCACGGCTTGCACAAACACGTTGGCAAAAGATCCCCCTCCGGCACGGCAGGCCGGATCAATCAGCAGTGAAAACTGGGTACTAAAGCTGTCTTCAGACAGCAAAGCTCAACCCCGACACGCGTCAGGGCTGGTGGCTCTCTGCGGCCAGCGGTGGCTCAGGAGGGCACAGGAGACCGGGTTGCCTCAAAGAACAGGCGAAACTGCTCTTGCGCGCCTGCGGCACAGGGGCACTCATGCGAGCCCGTCGCCTGCAAGGCATCGGGCCACTGCCCGCCTTTGGCAAAAACATGGCGCGTGACCCGCAGACCCGCCGCTTCAAGGCGGGCGGCGTAGGCCAGCGACTCATCGTGCATGGGGTCGGTGTCCCCCACCAAGACCAACGTGGGCGGCAGGCCTGCCAGGCGCTGGGCTGCACCGGGCACCGCATAAGGGTGCTCTGCATCGCGCGGGCAGCGTAGAAAATTGCGCCAGCCCTCAGCCCATTTGCAGCCGGTGGTTTCGCCCGTGGCCTCACGCAGCGAGGCCGTACCCACACAAGGGTCCAGCATGGGAGACAGCAGAATCTGCCCTGCCAGCGGAGGACGGCACTGGTCGCGCGCCATCAGCGCAACAGCAGCAGCCAGATTGCCACCGGCTTCTTCGCCCGCCAGATACACCAAGGCCCCCTGCCCCCCCAGCTTGTTCCGATGGCGGTAGGCCCACTTGAGCACGTCATACCCCGTGTCAACAGGCTGCGGAAACGGGGTAAGCGGATAGGCCACCGACACCACCACAGCGCCAACCCCTTCCAGCAACGAGGCCACGACACGGCCGTTGTCCAACCCCCCTGTCGTGAATGCGCCACCGTGGAAATGCACCACCACCGGCGACAGCAGCCCGGTCTTCTTGCGACCATACATACGCACGGCCACGTCCTGCCCCGTGGCCACCTCAATGGTGGAATCGGAGCAGACAGACGTTGCCGTAGCCGCGCTGGAGGTCTTGCTGGACGCTACAGCGGTCGGCGACGAAGAAGCTTGCGAGGACGGCCGGTCGGGCTGCATGGCATGTACCCAGTGAATTGACGATGGAAGAAATGTAGTGGTTTGCGCGTTGCCGATAAACGGGGCAAACGCCACTGCAGTGTTTCCAAAAGCTAAACAATGAAAACACACTGTCCGTGTGAGAATTCTTCATCGCCCACTGGTGGGCGATGACGTTTCAGAACCAAGGAGAAGCCATGGACCAAATACAGGCCATGCGCATATTCGTGCGGGTGGTGGAGGCCGGCACGTTCACACGGGCAGCAGATTCGCTGTCGCTGCCCAAGGCCAGCGTGACCAAACACGTGCAGGCCCTGGAGGCGCGCCTGCGCGTGAAGCTGCTGAACCGCACCACGCGCCGCGTGACCGTCACGCCCGACGGCGCGGCCTACTACGACCGCACGGTGCGCCTGCTGACCGATCTGGACGACATCGAGGCCAGCATGACCAACGCACGCGCCAACCCGCGCGGGCGACTGCGGATTGATGTGGGCACATCGGTGGCGCAGCTGTTGATCATTCCGCACCTGGCCGAATTTCACGCACGTTACCCCGACATCCAGCTGGACCTGGGTGTCAGCGACCGCATCGTGGACCTCCTGGGCGACAACGTGGACTGCGTGATCCGGGGTGGCGAGCTCAGCGATCAATCTTTGGTGGCGCGGCGCATTGGCAATCTGGAGTTCATCACGGTGGCCTCGCCCGACTATCTGGCACGCAAGGGGACGCCCGCCCACCCGCTGGAGATCGAGGAAAAACACACCAGCCTGCTCTATTTTTCACCCCACTCGGGGCGGCACTACCCGCTGGAATTCCGCAAGGGTGACGAGTCCATCGATATAACAGGGCCTTACCAACTGAGCGTGAATGAGAGCAACGCCTACGTGACCGCCATCGTGGCAGGCCTGGGAATTGGCCAGATCACCAGCTACCAGGCAGAGCGGCACTTCAAAAGCGGCGTGCTGACGCAATTGCTGCCCGAATGGAGCCAACCCCTGCTGCCCGTATATGTGGTGTACCCCCCCAACCGGCACCTGAGCGCGAAGGTGCGCGCCTTTGTGGACTGGGCGGCTGAGCTGTTCCAACGCGACGCACATCTGCAGCGTGCGGCCTGAACAACGCGCCCTATCGGCAGCATCTGGCATCACCCACACCCAAGTGCCCAGGGGCTTTATGCTCACGTCCATGACCGCTGCCACCGAGCCCACCCCCGCCCCCATGCCCGAGAGCGCTGAAGGCGCCCCAATCGCACACCAGTCCCCGGCGCCCGCCAACCCACCACCGGCCAAGCAGCGCCACAACCCGCTGCACGGCGTGACCCTGGAGACCATGGTGGTGGCGCTGGCAGACTACTTTGGCTGGGATGAACTGGGGCAGCAGATCCCCATCCGGTGCTTTCAAATCGACCCCAGCGTGGGTTCCAGCCTGAAGTTTTTGCGCAAGACACCCTGGGCGCGCGACAAGGTGGAAAGCCTTTATCTCTTCATGCTGCGCGATCAGAAACGCAGCGCGCAGGAATAAGAAGCGCGCCCAATGGGCGCGCTTCTTATGGAGCCAACACCCGGCCGCCTGCCGTCAATAGTCAGCCGCCACCAAAAAGTCACGGCTGATGCCGCCCCCCAGATCATTCACACGATCAAGAAACTGCGTGAGGAACGCATGCAACCCGGTCGCGAGGATCTCGTCGATGCTGCCGTACTGAAGATCGGCTAACAGCCGCCCCGCCCTGCGGCTGGTTTCTGAGGACTGTTCATTGGCCACAACCGCCAGGTTGTTCACCACCTCATGCATGCAGGCGTGCAGCGACCGCGGCATGTCCTTGCGCAGGATCAGCAGGTCCGCCACACGCTCGGGGGTGATCACGTCGCGGTACACCTTGCGATAGACCTCGAAGGCTGACACGCTGCGCAAAATGGCGCTCCAGTGGTAGAAATCGCTCTCCTGGTTGCGTTCGCTGGGGCGGCCGAAAAAATCGTGATCCACCGCGTGAAACTTCACGTCCAGCAAACGCGCGGTGTTGTCGGCCCGCTCAAGAAAAGTGCCCAGGCGCAGAAAGTGAAACGCTTCGTCCTGAAGCATGGTGCCCAGCACCACACCGCGCGACAGGTGCGAGCGGTATTTCACCCATTCAAAAAACTGCCCCGGATCGCGCTCGAACGCGTCACCCTCAAGCTGGCGGTGCAGTTCCAGCCAAGTCTGGTTTTGTGTTTCCCACACCTCGGTGGTCAACGCGCCACGAACGGCCCGCGCGTTTTCGCGCGCGGCGCGCAAGCACGACAGGATGGAAGACGGATTCTCACCATCGCGCACCATGAATTCCAGCACGCGCGCGGGAGTCACCTCGCCGTGTCGCGCGGTGTACGCGGGGATCAATTCGCTGATGGACAGCAAGCCCTCCCAGCCTTTTTGTGCCACGTCTGCAGCCTGGGGCAGCATCGAGGTCTCGTAGCTCACATTGAGCATTCTTGCGGTGTTTTCTGCCCGCTCGGTATAGCGGGACATCCAGAAGAGATGATCGGCGGTGCGACTCAGCATGCAGCCTCCTTATGCAAGCAGGGCAGAAAACTCCGCACGCGCTGCGCGCGCTCGGTATAGCGGGACATCCAGAACAAATGGTCGGCAGTGCGACTCAGCATAGTCAATACCTCCCTTGTGCTTGGCTTTGCGACGGCGATGAATTCCGCACGGGCTGGGCCTGTGCATCGCCCAAGACCCAGGTGTCCTTGGTGCCCCCACCTTGCGAAGAATTCACCACCAGAGAGCCTTCTTGCAGAGCAACACGCGTGAGGCCACCGGCCACCATCTGCACCTCACGGCCGCTCAAAACAAAGGGGCGCAGGTCGATGTGGCGCGGCGCGATGCCGCTATCGACATAGGTGGGGCAGCTTGAAAGGCTGAGCGTGGGCTGCGCGATGTAGCCCGCAGGGTTGGCGATGAGCGCGGCGCGAAAGGCTTCGATCTCTGCGTGTGTGGCGGCGGGGCCGATCAACATGCCGTAGCCCCCCGCGCCGTGCACTTCCTTGACCACCAGATCCTTCAAGTGGGCAAGCACATACTGCAGATCGTCTGGCTTGCGGCACATCCAGGTGGGCACGTTTTTGAGAATCGGCTCTTCACCCAGATAAAAGCGAATCATCTCGGGCACGTAGGGGTACACCGATTTGTCGTCTGCGACGCCGGTGCCCACGGCATTGCAGATGCCGACGTTGCCTGCGCGGTACGCCTCCATCAAGCCGTGGCAACCCAGCGTGGAACCTGCGCGAAAAACCTGTGGGTCAAGAAAGTCGTCGTCCACGCGGCGGTAGATCACATCGACGCGCTGCAGGCCGCGCGTGGTGCGCATATAGACGAACTTGTCCTTGACCAGCAGATCCTGCCCTTCTACCAGTTCCACGCCCATTTGCTGGGCCAGGAAGGCGTGTTCAAAATACGCGCTGTTGTGCATGCCCGGCGTGAGCACCACCACGGTGGGCTCATCGGCAGTGGCGGGCGCGCTGGCGCGCAGGGTGTCGAGCAGCATGTCGGGGTAATGCGCCACGGGCGCCACCTTGTGCTGGTTGAAGAGGTCGGGAAACAGCCGCATCATCATCTTGCGGTTTTCGAGCATGTAGCTCACGCCGCTGGGCACACGCAGGTTGTCCTCCAGCACGTAATACTCGCCCGCACCCTGCGCATTGGGGGCGCGCACGATGTCGATGCCGGCAATGTGCGCGTAGATGTCTTTGGGCACGTGTACCCCCGCCATCTCGGGCCGGTATTGCGCGTTGTTGACAATGAGATCCGCAGGCACGATACCGGCGCGCAAGATGTCTTGCCCGTGGTACACGTCATGGATGAACCGGTTGAGCGCCGTGACCCGCTGCACCAGCCCCCGCTGCATGCTGGACCATTCGTGCGACGGAATGATGCGGGGGATCAGATCAAACGGAATAAGCCGCTCGTTCCCGGCCCCCCCCTCGTCCTTGGCGCCGTACACGGCAAAGGTGATACCGACGCGCCGGAAGATCATCTCTGCCTCGGCCCTGCGGGCTTGCATCGCATCGGGGGGTTGTTTGCTCAACCACTGCGCATAGCGCTTGTAGTGTTCACGCACATCACTGCCGTCAAAAGGCAGCATCGCGTACATCTCGTCAAATTTCTGCATGAACGGGCCTCCTGAGTGCAGGATAGCAAGTTGCGAGCCCGACCGGTTCTTCACGCCTCCAACGGCACCGCGCCGTGCACGCCCCGCGCGAGGCGACTCAATCGTTTCGTGGCGAAAGGGTGTGCTGCCAGTAATGTGGGGAGGTGTCGCGTTCGCACGCCACCACAGCCGGGGCGCTGGACGACCAGCGCGCCGCACCGCACTGGGGCGACTCCACCACCGCGATCCCCAACGCCCGGTAACGTTGCAACACATCCGGCGCGGGATGACCAAACCGGTTGCGGTAACCAGCCTGCACCAACGCGGTGCCTGGCTGAACGCCTTCCAGAAACGCCTGCGACGACGATGTCTTGCTGCCGTGATGAGGCACCAGCAGCAGATCCGCCTTGAGCGGCGCATTGCGCGCCAGCAGCGCCTGCTCCTGCGGGGTTTCGATATCGCCTACCAGCAAGACAGTGGCCCCGTCGCCTTCTCTGGCAACAATACGCAGCACGCAGCTGAGCGTATTGGGGCGCGGCACCCGGGGCGGGCGGTTGGCGCGCAGTTCGGGAGCCTCTGCCCCCGCCAAGGGGTGCAACACTTCAAAAAGCACGCCATCCCAGACCCACTGCTGGCCTGCCAGGCAAGGCGTGGCAGGGCGCACGCCTTGCAGCGGGTGACTGGCCTCGATCGAGCCCGTGAGCAGTGCCTGCGGCTGCTGCGTGAGCACCGCCTCTGCCCCGCCCGTGTGGTCGGCGTCCCGGTGGCTGAGCATGAGGGTGTCCACCCGTTCGCCCAATGCGCGCAACAGGGGCACCAGCACGCGGTGGCCCGCATCGCTTTCGCGGCTGAACTGGGGGCCAGCGTCATACAACAAGGTGTGGCTGGCAGTGCGCACCAGCACCGCATTGCCTTGACCGATGTCTGCCGCCAGCAGTTCAAACTCACCCACCCCAGGCCGCGCTGGCGACCAAAATACCACGGGAACCAGCAACGGAAGCGCCAGCAGCCGCAGCCGCCACGGCAGGCGCATGGCCAACAATGCCCCACCCAGCACACCGGCCATGCCCGCCCACAGCGGCGCGGCTGGCAGAAAAAGCACGGCCCAAGGCCACTGCGCCAGCCACTGCAGCACGGCGGCCAGCGGCTGAAGGCTAAGCGCAGCCAGGCTCCACAGGGGCGACCACAACACGCCGCCCAACGCCAGCGGCGTTACCACCAGAGTCACCCACGGAATCGCCACCAGATTGGCAGCAAAACCAACCAATGAAACCTGGCCAAACAGCAGCAGGCTCAAGGGGGTAAGCGCCAGTGTCACCACCCATTGCTCCCGCAATAATGCATAAAAATGGCCTTTTACGCTTGATGAGCGTGCCTTATTAGCTATTGGATTGGTAGCAAACAGCATCCCCACCGCCACAAAGCTCAACCAGAACCCCGCCTGCGCCAGTGCCCAGGGGTCCACCAACACCACCGCAGCGCAGGCCAGCAGCCAGACCTGTGGCCAAGGCCACCGCCGCCCGCTGACCTGCAGCAGCGCCACGATTGCCAGCATCAGCACCGTGCGCTGTGCAGGCACGCCCCATCCGCTGAAAAGCGCATAGCCCGCCGCCAACAGCACCCCCGCTACCACGGCTGCAGAGGGCGCCGGCACCCACAGGCACAAGCGCGTGGAGCGCCGCCACAACATGCCCGCACACCATGCCGCAAGCCATGCAAACAAGGTGATGTGGAGGCCAGAAATGCTCATGAGGTGGGCCACACCGGTGGCCCGAAACACATCCCAGTCCGCGCGGTCGATAGCACGCTGGTCCCCTGTGACCAGGGCGGCGACCACCCCCGCAATCCGCGCGCGGCCGGGGTCACTGTCGTCGGATGCGCGGCCCAGGCGGGCGAAGATGGCATCGCGCACGCCCTGGCGCAGTTGCTCCACCGGATGACGCCAAGTGGATGCCAGGTGCACTGGGGGCTCGTCCTTCGATCCCGTGCGCACCGAACCTGTGGCCTGCACGCCTTGCTCCCACATCCACAGTTCAAAGTCAAACCCGTGTGGGTTGCGCAAACCATGCGGTGCCTTCAAGCGCACCGTCATGGCCCATCGTTCTCCGGCGCGCAGGGCGGGCGCCTGGCGCGGCAGATCCTGGGCATCGTCGACATCGCGAAACGCCCCGCTGTACCAGGCCACCTCGATCTGCGCTGGCAATTGCACAGGCGCGCCTTGGAGGCGGGCGGTCTCGACCTCCAGGCGCACCCGGGTGCCAGCCTCATTGACCTGCGGCATTGCCGCAATCAACCCGGTCACCCGGATGTCCCGCCCCTCCAGGGGCGGGCTCAGAGCCTGGGCCACAGAGGCGGACGCCCGCAATCCACTGGTGGCAAACACGGCCGCTGCCCCGGCGGCGACGGCCAGCGCGGTCGCCACACCGGCAAACCACCGGGCCTTGGGCACGGCACGAAAAGGCCCCCACCTGCCGCCCACCGCCACACAACACGTGCCTGCCACCACCGCCACACACAGCAAGCCCGCATAGAGCGCTACGCTCCATAGCACCGGTTGCCGCAACTGGAGCGCCGCCCCAGCCACCATGCCCAGCAACACGGCGGCCCCGCGCCAGGGCGATGCAGGGGAACCAGCCCCATGCCCCGAGAACGCTTCGGCGTGGGACGACACGGCATTAGGGGCGCTTATGGCGGGCATACATGGATGCTAATGCGGTGCAGAAACCCCCGGTCACTGGAATCGGCGCGCGGGGCTGTGTAACACTTGCCCGCGTCCGGTCACCAGGGTCAGCACGGAGACACCCCATGGGGTGCGCGCACGTGCTTCATCGATCCATCCGACCCCACTTCAACCCAAGGAACACCATGAGCGTTTACGACAAGCTGAAAGAACTCAACATCACCCTGCCACCCGTGTCCGTGCCTGCAGCCGCCTACGTGCCATTTGTGCAGACGGGCAACCTGGTGTTCCTGAGCGGCCACATTGCCCGCAAGGATGGCAAGCCCTGGGCCGCACAGTTTGGCCGCGACATCGGCACCGAAGAAGGCAAGGCCGCCGCGCGCGCCGTGGCTATCGACCTCATGGGCACGCTGCAAGCGGCCTGCGGCGGTGATCTGAACCGCATCAAGCGCATCGTGAAGCTCATGAGCCTCGTGAACTCCACAGGCGACTTCACCGAGCAGCACCTGGTGACCAATGGCGCCAGCGAACTGCTGGGCCAGGTGTTTGGCGACAAGGGCGTTCATGCGCGCAGTGCGTTCGGCGTGGCGCAAATCCCCATGGGCGCCTGTGTGGAGATCGAACTTATCGCCGAACTGGCCTGATGCGGGCTGGCCCGGCACAGGGTTGGCCATTCGCAAAAAACAGCAAGCCTGGTGCTTTCGTCGGCGCAAGCACCGCGCGCGCCCGCGCTGAACCCTTTGCGCAGGCGCGGATGCAAGCCATTGCGATGATGGGCACGACACCCACGTGTCACGCCCCATAAAAAAACCCACGGCAATTGCCGTGGGTTTTTTTGATGCGGCAAAAAATACTCACCGCACACTCACCGCACCAGGAAGCATCGTTAGCAAGACGGCCAGATCAGAACGACTCCCAATCCTCATCACCGCCCTGGGCCACCACTGGCTTGCGGCCCGACGCGGCAACAGTTGCGGCTGCGGGGGCCTTGGCTGGCGGGGCCGCTTGCGTCAACGCGGGGCGGTGGGCGCTTGCCGCTGAAGGCCTCGCCCCGACGGCCTTGCCAGTGGGCTTTGGCGCGGCCATCGGCGACGGTTGCCGCACAGCCGATGTAGCGCGCGCAGCCGCGATGGCGGCTTGGGCGGGCGCGTAGCCTGCCGCATTCACCTTGAAGCGCGATACCACTTGCGCCAGCTGGTCTGCCTGTTCGCGCAGGCTCTGTGCGGCCGCGGCGCTCTCCTCGACCAACGCGGCGTTTTGCTGCGTCATCTGGTCAAGGTTGCCAATGGACTGATTGACCTGCGACACCCCGGCGCTCTGCTCGGACGATGCCGTCGTGATCTCGCCAATCATGTCGGTCACACGCTGCACAGACTGCACGATGTCGGTCATGGTGGTGCCCGCATCGGATACCAGGCGCGAGCCGGTTTCGACCTTCTCGACCGATGCGTTGATAAGTTGCTTGATCTCCTTGGCGGCCTCTGCGCTGCGCTGTGCAAGGCTGCGCACTTCGCTGGCAACCACCGCAAAACCCCGCCCTTGCTCACCCGCACGCGCCGCCTCGACCGCTGCGTTCAGCGCCAGGATATTGGTCTGAAACGCAATGCCGTCGATCACGCCGATGATGTCGGCAATCTTCTTGCTGCTGTGGTTGATGTCCTCCATCGTGGCAACCACCTGGGTCACTACATCGCCTCCGCGGCGCGCCACCCCCGTTGCGCCAGCGGCCAGGCTGCTGGCCTGCTGCGCGCTGCTGGCGCTTTGCTGGATGGTGCTGGTGAACTGCTCCATGGCAGCTGCCGTTTCTTGCAGGTTGCTCGAGGTCTCCTCGGTGCGCATCGAAAGATCGTGGTTTCCTGTGGCGATTTCGGCACTTGCAATCGCAATGCTGTCGGTGCTTTGGCGCACCTGATGCACCATGCGCCCAAGAGAGTCGCTCATGATGTAAAGCGAGCGCAGCAGCTCGCCAAACTCGTCACCCCGCGTGATGGTTTCGGTGTGGCTCAAATCGCCTTCGGCAATACGCCCGGCCAAGGCATTGGCCTGCTCCAGGGGCTGCGCAATGCTGCGAATCAGGTAAAAGGCCCCGACGATGATGGCCAGCAACAAGGCGCCCACGGCTGCCGCTGCAATCTTGACCGTGTCCATGCCAGCCTGCGCGAGCGTATTGCGGGTCTCCTGCATGATCTGCTTTTCGAGCTCGACGAAGTCCCCCAGTGTCTTCAGATAAGCCGCCGATGCGGGGTTATAGGTCTGGCGCACAAAGGTCTCGGCCTGATCTGCCTGGCCTGCAGCCTTGAGCTTGCGGGCCTGGTCGCGCTGCGTTGCCATGTTCTTGCGGGCCGCGGCAATTTTCTCCATCTGTGCCTTCTCGCGGTCGGACAGCGGCATGGCCTCCAGCGACTTCTGCACCTCGCCGATCTTCGCGGAAGTGGCGGCAATGGCATCCTTGAATTCGGCTTGCACCGCAGGTTCTTCACTCAGCACCAGCGCCAGGGTGCGCACTGCGTTGGTTTCTGTCAGGCCCGCCCAATGCACCACGGCATCGTGCCGCATGGACACCTCTTGGAGGATGGCGTTGCCCTCGGCCTGCGTCTTGGCCGACCTGAATCCGGAAAAGCCGACCACGGCCACGAGCAGCACCACAATGGCCGCAACGGCAAACCACAGTTTGTGACCCATTTTTAATTGGTGAAACATCGGGAGGCGCTCCTTTTATTTTGAAACATGTGTTGCTTGCCGCAACCATATTGCGCTATTTCAGCGTGAACACAAAGCGGAAAGACACGTAGGTCCATGGGCCTCGGCGGGCGCTACTCCACCCGTGTCACCGTGGTGGGCTTGAAACCGAGGTCCGCCGCCTTGCCCTTGCGCCCACGTGCAGCACGGGCGTTGTTCAGCGAGCGAATCTCCAGCGTTTCATCGCGCAGCTTGCCGCCGCGGCCCACACCGTCGAGCCGGATGCTGCGGGTGTAGGCTGCCGCGCCCGCAAGCTGGTCCTTGTCTTCCAGGTCGATCAGCATCAGGCCGCGTCCGCCGTTGGCCATGGTTTTGAGATCCGTGATCTCGAACGTGAGAATGCGCCCGCCCGTGGACGCGCAGGCCACATGGGTCGCAGGAGCCAAAGCGTGGCTGCCGCTGGACCCTGCGGCATGCGACGGCACACACAGCGCCTCGCCTTCGCCCAGCGTGATAAACGCCTTGCCGCCCTTCTGGCGCGAGACCATGTTTTCCACCGCCGCCAGAAACCCGTAGCCGCCCGACCCGGCCAGCAGCAGCGTGGCGCCTGCCGGGCCCGCAAAGTAGTGCAGCACCTGGGTGCCGGCCTCCAGCTCGATGAGCGTGGTCACCGGCTGGCCGTCGCCCCGCGCGCCCGGCAGCAACGCCACCGCCACGGAGTACACCCGGCCATTGCTGCCAAAGGCGAGCAAGGTATCGACCGTGCGGCATTCAAACGTGCCATACAAACCATCGCCCGCCTTGAAGGCAAAACTCGCCGCTTCGTGCCCGTGGCCGCTGCGTGCGCGCACCCAGCCTTTTTGTGACACGACCACCGTGACGGGCTCGTCCACCACCTTCACTTCGGCCACGGCCTTTTTCTCGGTCTGGATCAGCGTGCGGCGCGGGTCGGCGAAGGTTTTGGCGTCGGCCTCAATCTCGCGGATCATGGTGCGGCGCAGCGTGCCCGGGTTGTTCAGAATGTCTTCGAGCTTGCCCTGGCTTTCGCGCAGCTCCTTGAGCTCTTGCTCAATCTTGATCGCTTCGAGACGCGCGAGCTGGCGCAGGCGGATTTCGAGGATGTCTTCGGCCTGCCGGTCACTCAACGCGAACCGCGCAATCAGCGCCGCCTTGGGGTCGTCCGCCTGGCGAATGATGGCGATCACTTCGTCGATGTTGAGCAGCACAATCTGCCGCCCTTCGAGGATATGGACGCGGTCCAGCACCTTGTTCAAACGGTGCTGTGAGCGCCGCGTGACGGTGGTCTGGCGGAAGGCGATCCACTCTTCCAGCATCAGTCGCAATGATTTTTGCACCGGCCGGCCATCCAGCCCGACCATGGTCAGGTTGATGGGCGACGAGGTCTCCAGGCTGGTGTGCGCCAGCAGCGCGGTGATCAACTCTTGCTGCGGCGTCTTGCTCGTCTTGGGCTCGAACACAAGGCGCACGGGGGCGTCCTTGCTGGATTCGTCGCGCACCACGTCCAGCACGGCAAGCACGCTGGCCTTGAGCTGCACCTGATCCTGGCTCAGTGCCTTCTTGCCGGCCTTGACCTTGGGGTTGGTGATCTCTTCGATCTCTTCGAGCACCCGCTGGGTGCTGACACCCGGCGGCAGCTCGTTGACAACCAATTGCCACTGACCACGCGCCAGGTCCTCGATCTTCCAGCGCGCGCGCACCTTGAGGCTGCCCCGGCCCGTGCGATAGGCGTCGGCGATGTCGGCAGCGCTGCTGATGATCTGGCCGCCGCCGGGGTAGTCGGGGCCGGGCACCAGGGCCAGCAGGTCTTCGGCGCCCAGCGAGGGGGTCTTGATGAGCGCAATGCAGGCGTCGGCAATCTCGCGCAGGTTGTGGCTGGGGATTTCGGTGGCCAGGCCCACGGCAATGCCACTGGCGCCGTTGAGCAGTGCAAACGGCAGGCGCGCGGGCAACTGGCGCGGCTCTTCGGTGCTGCCGTCGTAGTTGGGCATGAAATCGACCGTGCCTTCATCGATCTCGTCGAGCAGCAGGCTCGTGATGCGCGACAGCCGCGCCTCGGTGTAGCGCATGGCGGCAGCGCCATCGCCATCACGGCTGCCAAAGTTGCCCTGACCGTCGATCAGCGGGTAGCGCTGGGCAAAGTCTTGCGCCATGCGCACCAGCGCGTCATACGCCGACTGGTCGCCGTGGGGGTGAAAGCGCCCCAGCACGTCGCCCACCACGCGCGCACTCTTGACGGGCTTGGGCGCGCTGCTGCGCGTGGGGCCGCTATAGGACAAGCCCATGCGATCCATCGCATACAGAATGCGCCGCTGCACGGGCTTGAGACCATCGCACACGTCGGGCAGGGCACGGCCCTTGACGACAGAGAGCGCGTATTCGAGGTAAGCACGTTGGGCGTAGCTGCCCAGGCCCGGTTCTTCGGGGGTCTCGGGCGCGGAAAAGGCGAGGTCGGGTTGCTCACTCATGGGTCAATCACTATCTTTTTCATAGCTACTACCGCTTTATAGATAAGCGCTAGAGGCCAATTTTGCTTAAATTTTGGCGATACTGAATCAATCACTGCGATGGCGCGCGCCGTGCGTCGGGATGGGATGCAAGGCGCAAACCGCAGTCATAGCCATCGCTATGGCGAGGATTTGCAACGCAGCAGACCGCCCGAGGCACGGATGCGCGGCGCGTGAGGGACTTGTTCAGCATTGCCTTAAACATCGATCTCGACGCTGTCACCGTGCAGCTCCATCAACTCGCGCCGCGACCCCGCTTCGCCCTTGCCCATGAGCTTGGTGATGAGGCCTTCGGTGGCGGCAAAGTCCATGCTGCCCAGCCGCACGGGCAGCAGGCGACGGGTGTCGGGGTTGAGCGTGGTGTCCCACAGCTGCTCGGCGTTCATCTCGCCCAGACCCTTGAAGCGGCTGATCTGGCACTTATCGCGCGCCACGCCGTCTTTTTCGGCTTTGTCCAGGATGGACTGCAGCTCGCCGTCGTCCAGCGCGTATTGCTTGGCGGCCGGCTTCTTGCCACGCGCCGGCACGTCCACACGGAACAGCGGCGGGCGCGCCACGTAGATGTGGCCGGCTTCGATGAGCTTGGGAAAGTGGCGGAAGAACAGCGTGAGCAGCAGCACCTGGATGTGCGAGCCGTCCACGTCGGCATCTGACAGGATGCACACCTTGCCGTAGCGCAGGCCCGACAGGTCGGGCGTGTCGTTGGGGCCGTGCGGGTCCACGCCAATGGCCACCGAGATGTCGTGGATTTCGTTGTTGGCAAACAACCGGTCGCGCTCCACCTCCCAGGTGTTGAGCACCTTGCCACGCAGCGGCAGGATGGCCTGGCTTTCCTTGTCGCGGCCCATCTTGGCACTGCCGCCGGCCGAGTCGCCCTCGACCAAAAACACTTCGTTGTGCGCGAGGTCGCGGCTCTCACAATCGGTGAGCTTGCCGGGCAACACGGCCACGCCAGAGCCCTTGCGCTTTTCAACCTTCTGGCCGGCCTTCTGCCGTGTTTGCGCCGCGCGGATGGCCAGTTCGGCGAGCTTCTTGCCGTATTCCACGTGCTCGTTTAGCCACAGCTCGAGCGCCGGGCGCACGAAGCTCGATACCAGCCGCACCGCGTCGCGCGAATTCAGGCGCTCCTTGATCTGGCCCTGGAACTGCGGGTCCAGCACCTTGGCCGAGAGCACGTAGCTGGCGCGGGCAAACACGTCTTCGGGCAACAGCTTGACGCCCTTGGGCAACAGGCTGTGCAGCTCGATGAAGCTTTTGACGGCGGTAAACAAGCCGTCGCGCAGGCCGCTCTCGTGCGTGCCGCCCGCGCTGGTGGGGATCAGGTTGACATAGCTCTCGCGCACCGGCTGGCCGTCTTCGGTGAACGCCACGCACCAGGCCGCGCCCTCGCCTTCGGCAAAACTCTCGTGCCCGCCATCGGCAAAGCCCTCGCCCTCGAACAGCGGGATCACTGGCTCGCCGTTCAGGGTCTGCTGCAGATAATCGCGCAGGCCGCCTTTGTATTGCCAGGTCTGGGTGTCACGGGTTTTTTCATTGACGAGCGAAACGCTCACGCCCGGCATCAACACCGCCTTGCTGCGCAGCAGGTGCGTGAGCTCACCCATGGGCAGGCTGCTCGATTCAAAGTATTTGGCGTCGGGCCACACGCGCACCGTGGTGCCCTGCTTGCGGTCGCCTTCGCCCCTGGTCTGGGTGACAAGGGGTTCGACCACATCACCCGCCGAGAACACCAGGCGTGCCACCTGCCCTTCGCGGTAGCTGGTGGCTTCGAGCCGGGTAGACAGCGCATTCGTCACGCTCACACCCACGCCGTGCAGGCCGCCCGAGAAGCTATAGGCACCGCCCTTGCCCTTGTCGAACTTGCCGCCCGCGTGCAGGCGGGTGAAGACCAGCTCGATGACCGGGGCCTTCTCTTCGGGGTGCAGTCCAAAAGGAATGCCACGGCCGTCGTCTTCCACGCTCACCGATCCATCGGCATGCAAGGTGACCTTGATTTTCTTGCCGTGACCGGCCAGCGCTTCGTCGGCGGCGTTGTCCAGCACTTCCTGGATGACGTGCAAGGGGTTGTCGGTGCGGGTGTACATGCCCGGCCGCTGCTTGACGGGCTCCAGGCCCTTGAGCACGCGGATCGAGCTTTCGGAATAGTCGCTATTCGAAACAGGAGAGGGTTTGGCTGCCATGGGGGCGGATTGTAGTGCGGTGACGCTGCGAAGGCTGGATGAAAAACCAGTGCACATCACCCTATGCCGGGGGCCACTGTATTGGTCGCTTGTGTATCAGCAGGTTTCACGCAATTTCGCTACATTCCTGCGCATGCATACCAATCCTCCCAAACTGTCCATGTTCCAGGTGCTGGCCTGTGGAGCCGCCATCGTGACGCTCTCCATGGGCATTCGCCACGGCTTCGGCTTATGGCTGCTGCCCATCACCCAGGAAATGGGCTGGACCCGCCAGTCGTTTGCGTTGGCCATCGCGATCCAGAACCTGTCCTGGGGTGTCATCGGGATTTTTGCGGGCATGGCGGCGGACCGGTTTGGTGCGTTTCGCGTATTGATCGGTGGCGCCGTGCTGTATGGGCTGGGCTTGGCGGGCATGGCGTTGTCGCCCACCCCGGGGCTGTTTGCGCTGACGGCGGGTGTCCTCATCGGCGCAGCACAGGCCGGCACGACGTATGCCGTGATCTATGGGGTGCTGGGCCGCCAGATCGCACCCGAGCGCCGGTCGTGGGCCATGGGGGTTGCGGCCGCGGCGGGCTCGTTCGGGCAGTTTCTGATGGTGCCCGTGGAGGGATGGCTGATTGCCAGCCTGGGGTGGCAACAGGCATTGCTGGCGCTGTCGATGGCGGTGGTGCTGATCGTGCCGCTGGCTTTTGGGCTGCGCGAGCCGGGGTTCAAGGGGGCGGCACCACCCCAACGCGACCAGACCATCACGCAGGCCCTGGGCGAGGCCTTCCGCTACCCCAGCTTCAACCTGCTGATGGCAGGGTATTTTGTGTGCGGGTTCCAGGTGGTTTTTATCGGCGTGCACATGCCCAGCTACCTCAAGGACCACGGCTTGTCGCCACAGGTGGCGAGCTATGCGCTGGCCTTGATCGGCCTGTTCAATGTGTTTGGCACCTACATCGCGGGCACGCTGGGCCAACGCATGCCCAAGCGGCACATTCTGGCGTTCATCTACTTTGCCCGCGCGGTCGTCATCAGCGTTTTTCTGGCGGTGCCACTGTCACCGTTGTCGGTGTATGTGTTTTCTGCAGTGATGGGCGCGCTGTGGCTGTCCACCGTGCCCCCCACCAATGCCACCATCGCCCAGATTTTTGGCGTGCAGCATCTGTCGATGCTGGGCGGCTTTGTGTTTTTCAGCCACCAGATCGGCAGCTTCATGGGCGTGTGGCTGGGGGGATATCTGTATGACGCCACCGGCAGCTACGATATCGTCTGGTACATCGCCATCGGTTTGGGTGTCTTTGCAGGGCTGGTGAATTTGCCTGTCAAGGAGAACCCCATCCAGCGCGCAGCGCCCGTGCCGGCCTGAGCCCTTTGCCTCGCTCTCCACCATCCAAAGCCCACATGAACAACAAGAGCCCGCACCCTCAGAAGCAGAAGCGCAGCTCGCGCGTTCTGCACTGGCTGGGCTGGGCGGTGGCGGTGTTGCTGTGCCTGGCGGTGTTTGGCATGTACACGGTGCCCGATTTCATGGTGATGGTGGCCGATCAGGTGTGGGCGTGCTTTTGAGCGCGGCTCGCCAATTTTCAAGTGTTTTAGGCCTCTGGCGCTTATGAATAAAGCGCTAGCAGCTATTAATTTAATAGTATATGCACGGCACCGAAACTCCGTCTGACTGGGTGCGCCGCTGGGCGCCCCTCATTCCCTCGGGCAGCACGGTGCTGGACGTGGCCTGTGGCGCCGGGCGCCACCTGCGCTGGTTGCACGGCCTCGGGCACCCGGTCGTCGGTGTAGACCAGTCCGCGCAAGCCCTGGATGCCTGCGCGGGCCTGGGTGAGATGGTCCGCGCCGATCTGGAGAGCGGCCCATGGCCCTTTGCAGGGCGACAGTTTGGGGCCGTGGTCGTCACCAACTACCTGTGGCGGCCGCTGTGGCCCGCATTGGTAGCGAGCCTGATGCCCGGTGGTGTGCTGGTCTACGAAACCTTTGCACGTGGCAATGAAACCGTGGGCCGCCCCGCCCGGGCCGAATTCCTGCTGGCGCCGGGCGAACTGCTGCACGCCTGCGCAGGGTTGCGTGTGGTGGCGTACGAAGACGGCTTTTTGCCCGACCCCGAACGTTTCGTGCAGCGCATCGCCGCCGTGCGGGAACTTGCCGAACCCGTCACACCACCAAGATATGGTCTCAGCCCGGCGGCATAGGCACCTTGTCAGACACCTGCGCGACAGCAAGCGCCGACATGGAAACCCACGGATTGACCCCGCCTGCGCCAGCAAGCACGCTTTGTTGCCCATGGCGCCGCCCCTGGCCTGACAACGGCCCGAGATGAAGGTAAAGAATGAAGCACTGCTGCCGTTTTGCACCCGATGGATCCTTTGACTCTGCAGGCTCCTAGTTAGAATGCCCTTTTACCGTTTTTCAACGCGGACATGACCTCTTCTTCCGTCCCCCTTACCGGCAGCATCGTCGCCCTCGTCACCCCCATGCACGAGGACGGCAGCGTGGACTATCCCGCCCTGCGCAAACTGATCGATTGGCATATCGCCGAAGGCACCGACTGCATCGGCGTGGTGGGCACCACAGGCGAGTCGCCCACGGTCAGCGTCGAAGAGCACTGCGAGATCATCCGCGTGGCCGTGGAGCAATCTGCCAAGCGCGTGCCCATCATGGCCGGCTGCGGCGCCAACTCCACCGCCGAAGCCATCGAACTGGCCAAGTTCGCGCGGGGCGTGGGGGCCGACAGCCAGCTGCAAGTGGTGCCGTACTACAACAAGCCCACCCAAGAGGGCCAGTACCAGCACTTCAAGGCCATTGCCGAGGCCACGGGCGACCTGCCCATCGTGCTGTACAACGTGCCCGGCCGCTCGGTGGCCGATATGCAGCATGACACCGTACTGCGCCTGACCCAGGTGCCCGGCATCATCGGCATCAAGGAAGCCACCGGCAACATCGAGCGCGCCCAGTGGCTCATCCGCGAAGTACCCAAGGGCTTTGGCGTGTATTCGGGCGATGACCCGACCGCTGTGGCTTTGATGCTGTGCGGCGGTCATGGCAACATCAGCGTGACGGCCAATGTGGCCCCTCGCCTGATGCATGAACTGTGTGTCGCGGCACTGGCAGGCAACGTTCAGCGCGCCATGCAGATCCAGTTTCAACTGATGCCTGTGCACAAAAACCTGTTCGTGGAAGCCAACCCCATCCCGGTCAAATGGGCCGTGGCCCGCATGGGCCTGTGTGGTGGCACCCTGCGGCTGCCCATGACGCCGCTGGCCAGCGGCAACGAAGCCGTCGTCGAATCCGCCCTGCGCAGCAGCGGCCTGATCTAATCCGGGCATCGCCCGTCACCCCCAGAGACACTTCGAGGATTTCCGCGTGAAAGCTGCTACTACCCGACTGGGCCTGCTGGCCCTCGCCACGGCCCTGTCCGCCTGTTCCGTTCTGGACGGTGACAAAATCGACTACAAATCGGCCACCAAAGGCTCGACGCTGGAAATCCCCCCCGATTTGACCCAGCTGTCGCGCGACTCACGCTATGCCACAGTGCCAGGCGGCTCCGTGTCGGCAGCAGCGATGCAGGCCGGGCAAGCCGCCCAGCCCTCGGGAACGGCCAACGCGGCAGCCATCACACTGGGCGACGTTCGCATCGAACGCGATGGCAACCAGCGCTGGCTGGTCGTCAACCGCCCGGCCAACAAGCTGTGGGATCCCGTGCGCGAATTCTGGGAAGAAAACGGCTTCATCCTCACCCAGGCCGAGTCGAACGTCGGCATCATGGAAACCGATTGGGCCGAAAACCGCGCCAAGTTGCCCCAGGATATTGTCCGCTCGACCATCGGCAAGGTGTTTGACTCCCTGTACTCGACGGGCGAGCGTGACAAGTTCCGCACGCGGCTGGAACGCAACAGCAACGGCGGAACCGAGATCTACATCACCCACCGCGGCATGATCGAGGTCTACAGCAGCTCCACCAAAGACAACACGGTATGGCAGCCCCGCGCCGCCGACCCAGAGCTCGAAACCGAATTTTTGCGCCGCTTGATGGTCAAGCTCGGCGTCAGCGAAGAGCAATCCAAGGCCGTGACTTCCACCGCAGCACCTCGCCAGCCCGCCGCACGCGTGGCCACTGTGAACAACGCCCCGGTGGTTCAGCTGGACGAAGGATTTGATCGCTCGTGGCGCCGTGTGGGCCTGGCGCTCGACCGCACCGGCTTCACCGTAGAAGACCGCAATCGCAACGAAGGCACCTACTTTGTTCGCTACGTGGCGCCCAATGCAGACAAGAAGGAACCAGGCTTCTTCAGCAAGCTGTTCAGCTCGAACACGGCCACGCCTCCGTTGAAGTACCGCATCGTGGTGCGCGGCCAGGGCGAGACCACCACGGTGTCGGTCCTCAATGAAGCGGGCGCACCGGAGTCCTCTGCAAACGCCGAACGCATCATTCGCGTGATTGCAGACGAACTGAAGTAAGCCCGGTCACCGCAGCAGCATCGACGACACACCCACCCGCTTAGGCCACCAGCGCCTTCACCGGCGCCTTGTGCGCCTCGCGCTGCGGTGGTGGGTGTGACGACACGATCTCTCCAGCGACCACGCCATGTTGCGATTCAAGAACCTGGCCAGTGGCAGCACGGGCAATGCCACGGTAGTCGAAGGACGCAGCGGTGCCGAAGTGCGCCGCCTTTTGGTGGACTGTGGCTTGGGTATTCGGCAGCTGCAGGCGCGCCTGGCACAGGCACAGCTACAGACGGAAGATCTGAACGCCATCTTCATCACCCACGAACACTCTGACCACATTGGTTGCGCACAGACCTTGGCCTTGCGCTACAGGATCCCGGTGTGGATGAGCCGAGGTACACATGCAGCGCTGGGGAGCCCCGACTTCGATGGACTGATGCATGTGGCGCGCGATATGGATGCGATCGATATGGGCACCTTCCAGGCGCTGCCCTTCACCGTGCCACACGACGCCCAGGAGCCACTGCAGCTCAAATGCTCCGACGCCAACATGCGCTTGGGCATCCTGACCGACCTGGGGCATGCCAGTGCCCACGTGCTTCGGCAGCTACAAGACTGCCACGCGCTGATGATCGAAGCCAACCATGACCCTGAGATGCTCGATGCATCCCGCTACCCGCTGTTTCTGAAACGCCGCGTAGCGGGCCCCTACGGGCACTTGGCCAACGCTGCAACAGCGGACATCCTGCGTACCGTTCAGCACAGTGGGCTCCGGTGTGTGGTAGCGGCACACCTGAGCGCCAAAAACAATACGGCAGCCCTCGCGCAGCAGGCGCTTGCGTCGGCGCTAGGCTGGGCCACGGAGAACATTGTGGTTGCCAGCCCGGTGCATGGAACCGAGTGGCTGAATATCGACGCGCTGGGTTGAAGCCAGGGGCGGCGTTTGATTGAACCCGTGCCCCCATAAACACCACAAACTCCCCTGCATCCATGCCGAAAAAAAAGCCCCGACCTTGCGGTGCGGGGCTTTCTTGCACAGGCCAGTCTTGCGACCAGCTCTATGTCGGTGCAGACAATTACTTGGCAGCAGAAGCGGCTGCAGCAGCGGCGTCAGCAGCAGACTTGGCAGCATCAGCGGAGGATGCAGCAGCGTCAGAAGCGGCAGCAGCGGCTTCGGAAGCAGCAGCTGCTGCTGGCGCGGCGACAGGAGCGGCTGGCTCAGCAGCAGGTGCAGGAGCTGGTGCTTCCACAGGAACTGGTGCTGGAGCGGGTTCTTCCTTCTTGCCACAAGCGGCGAGTGCAGCAGCAGCGATCAGGGCGGCCAGAACGAGAGAATTCTTCATTTCGATTTTCCTATTTGGACAGACAGAATCTAGAAAAGCCGTGGCGTTAGGCTTTCCGAAGCCCCGTTACGCGTTGGCACAATGCACTTGATTTGCACCTTTTTGGCACAGCCAGTGATTATATTGAGATTTAGTCAATACCGACTAACACTGACGAATTCTTTACACCCGCTTGACTTACCGCAGGGCGCCCAGACGCCGATCCTGGCCTGCTGTTGCAGGTGGAGACTGGCGAATTTGCCCTGTTCCGCCCCAAGACTGGGCAGGCCAGGCCACCCACTCAGTGCCCCATCGCAGGTCCTGCCAACGCAGAGAGCCTGTTGACGATTTCGCAGGGGGTCGTCAACAGGCTCTTACAGCCCCAGCGTAGTCGAAGGAAAGCCCGGCACGCTCTTGCTTCGCACCCACTCATTGAGTGTCTCTCTCAACGATACACGCCGGTCCGGCTCACTACCCGTCACCCCCACGCTGCGTTCTGTATCCAGCCGGTGCATGGCCCAATGCGGGGACCACAGCGCGCAGGGAATATCCAGAGGGTCAGCCGCCGGGCTACGACGGCAGCTAATGATGTGCTCCCAGGTACCCCGCCAGCGCACGAAACGGGCATGGCGCCGGATGACGTCAGCATAATCACCCGCAAGCATGGAGAAGCGCCGCCCACCTTGTGCCCACGCTTGCAGCGCCTCCACCACTTCTCGCTCACCCAGCGGCCAGTCATGAAAGTTGGCATCGCTGATGAAGATCTCCTGCCACCCCTCGCGGGCCGCCGTGAAAATGGCATCGCGCACCAGTTGCTGAAAGTCGTCGCGCCCACTGAATCGCCCGGTAGGCAGCTCGCGCAGGGGTACGGGCTCAGGCAGGTCAGCAGCATTCGTCATGATGTAGATTCCTCAAAAAAAGGGAACATGGACCCGGGTGGGGCCGTTCACTCCGTCCCCGCCCAGACATGGGCCCAGCCCGCATCGCACCAAGAAGACAAGAGCTCCAGCGCATCATCGCTGGCCCGAAGCAACTCGCGCGCAGACAGTTGGCGCTCATTGGCCAGGCGGCGCATCAAGGTGGCATCACGACCTGCGGCACGGTAGCTCTCGCC
Source organism: Acidovorax radicis (assembly GCF_020510705.1). NCBI lineage: Bacteria > Pseudomonadati > Pseudomonadota > Betaproteobacteria > Burkholderiales > Comamonadaceae > Acidovorax > Acidovorax radicis. The sequence goes on along the minus strand of NZ_CP075184.1, from coordinate 1,745,746 downwards.
ATTGATGAAGATGTGTTTTTCGTCATACATCATGCGGCTGCGGCGGTCCAGGCAAATGCCTTCCAGCATCACGCCCACCTTACCGGGCTCAAACCACACACTGGGTTTGGGCTCGGTCAGATACTCGCCGAGGGCACGTTCCAGAACCAGCGGCTGCGCCAAAGCACGAGACATGGCTTCGCGGGCAAAATCCAGCAAAGCGGACGGAATGGCGCCTGGTTGCGACACCGCATTTTGGTCGGCATCGCGGTAAAGCACAGGGCTGCCCTCCTCCCCGGCGTCCTCGGCCAGCCGCACCAGCAACTCTTGCGCAAGCTCTGCCCGCCCTGCAGATCGAAAGCCAATGGAGTAGGTCATGCATTCGCCTTCGGCGATGCCGTCGTGGGCATACCGTGGCGGCAGGTACAACATGTCCCCCGGCTCCAGCACAAACTCCTCCTCGGCTTCGAACTGCGCCAGTACCTTCAAGGGAATATCTTCACGCAACGTGAGGTCTTTTTGGCGGCCAATACGCCAGCGTCGCTTGCCATGGGCCTGCAGCAGAAAAACGTCGTAACTGTCGAAATGGGGCCCCACCCCACCGCCGTTGCTGGCATAGCTGATCATGAGGTCATCCAGCCGTGCATCTGGCACAAACCGGAACTGCTGCATGAGGGCGTGCACGGCATCGTTGTGCAGATCAACACCCTGCACCAGCAAGGTCCAGTCCGGCTGCTGCAGCGCCGGTAGCGCGCGGCGGTTGAACGGTCCGTGTCGCAGTTTCCATGCGCCTTTGATGGATTGCACCAGGCGCGACTCAACGCCCTCCTGCCCCGCCAGCGCAAACAACTCGGAGCGCAGCACGGGCGGTACAAAGCCAGCAATCGCCTGGCGCACCAGCAGGGGCTTTTTTTGCCAATGGCGGCGCATGAACTGCTCGGCGGTCAGGCCACCAAGCAGGGAAAGAGGTTGCTGGATATCCATGGGTAAAACTTCGCCCGTTTGCGGGGCTGTTGATCAAACTGCGACAATTCTCCTATGGAAATTACCCAACAATGTGTGGTCGCACTGACCTGGACACTCAAGGACACCTTGGGTGAAGAATTAGACGTACTCGATGAACCGGTAGAGTTTCTGGTCGGCGGCGACGACCTGCTGCCGCGCATCGAAGAGGCGTTGCAGGGCCACGGCCCCGGCGCCACGCTGGCGCTGCACCTCGAACCCGAAGATGCTTTCGGTGACTTCAACGATCAACTGCTGTTTCTGGAACCACGGGCCTTGTTCCCTGCAGAAGTCGAGGAGGGAATGACATTTGATGGCATGGCCCTGCCCGAAGGTTGCAACCCAGACGCACCACGTACAGCGCTGTACACGGTGGCCGAAATCTACCCAGAGCATGTCGTCCTGGACGGCAATCACCCGCTCGCCGGCATTGCATTGCGCCTGCAGTTGACGGTGCAGGCGGTGCGGGATGCCACTGAAGAGGAAATTGGCCGTGGCAGCGCCGGAACAGGGTTCTTCCGAATTCAGCCGCAAGCCCCCGGCAATTCATTGCTGCACTGAGAGCACCAGCGCGACAACCTGCCCGCCAGCAAGAGCGCAGCGGGCTGATCCGAGACGCTCAGCGCCCGCCTGACCGCTCAAGCTCGGCGTCAGTCTTAGTTGCGCGAAATTTGACCGTTGTACACGCGCACACGGTCTCCAATGCGCAGATCTCCGGGTGTGCTTACGTCGTAAGCGCGGTAGCCACCGTGATCAAGCTGAATAGAAATACGGTAGCTCTGCGCATATTCATCACGGTTGTTGCGCCCCTCAATGGCGTTACCGGCGACGGCCCCACCCACCACACCAAGGGCCGTGGCTGCCACCCGGCCAGAACCTTTGCCGACCTGGTTGCCCAACACACCGCCCACTACGGCGCCCAATACCGTTCCAGCACCGGAAGTTCTGCCTTGGGATTGACCCTGCAGCACCTCGATGTTCGCAACCCGACCGTACTCGGTGCCAGTGGGCTGATTGGGATAGGCAGGGGCTGCCTGGTATCCACCGGAGGAGTAACCGCCGGAGTATTGAGGCGCTTGCTGCGGGCTGCCACACGCTGCCAGCGAAGCAGCAAGAACAACAGCACCGGCAATGGCGAAAGGGCGGATCGATGGACGCATGTATTTACTCCTGAAGTGGATGGACTGACACAAGGGCCAAGGGCAGTTTTTCAAACTCCATGGGCCTTGCGCTGCTTGACGATATTGGAACAACGCGCCACCTGCCTGGGGCGTAGACAGAAGGGCTGGTATTGCGTCAGTAACAGAGCCATCGAAAAGTAAGCGGCATCTGACAGCGCCGCCCTAAGCGCTGGCCGCATGCACGGCCATGGCTTTGAAACCCCGTCACCCCTTGCCGGTAGAGCCGTAGCCGCCCTCACCCCGTTCGGTGGCGGTGAATTCGGTCACCACATTGAACTGGGCCTGCACCACTGGCACGATGACCAGCTGCGCCAGGCGCTCCATGGGCTCCAGCGTGAACGCAACGGTGCTCCGGTTCCACGCGCTCACCATAAGTTGACCCTGGTAGTCGCTGTCGATCAAACCGACGAGGTTCCCCAGCACGATGCCATGTTTGTGCCCAAGCCCCGAGCGCGGAAGGATCAGCGCAGCATATCCCGGGTCTTTGATGAACACGGAAATACCGGTGGGCACCAGCTGCCATGCATTGGGCTGCAAGGTCAGCGGCGCATCCAGGCATGCGCGCAGGTCCAGGCCGGCACTTCCGGGCGTGGCATAGGTAGGCAACTGATCCGCCATGCGCGGGTCCAGAATCTTGACATCAATCTTCACACTGTTTCTTCTTTCCTGATTGGCGCTGCAAGCCCGTTTGCCGCAGTCGCGCCGAACGGAACCTGTGGGTATGAAAACTCTCCGCCCGCAGTGTGCGGGATCAGACCGCTGCGTCACGGGCGCGGCGGCTGCAAACGCCCGGCTATCTCGCCGATCAGTTGCTGCGCGAGCACGCGTTTGGAGGCATGGGGCAATTCGCGATGGCCCTGCGCGTCCACCAGCAGCAGCGCGTTGTCATCTTTCCCGAAGGTCGCTGGGCCAATATTGCCGACCAGCAAAGGCACCCCTTTGCGGGCGCGTTTGGCGGTCGCGTGGGCCAGCAAATCGTGGCTTTCAGCGGCAAAGCCAACGCAATAGAGTTCGTTGGCCACAGCGCGCGGCGACTGGGCCACGGTGGCCAGGATATCGGTGTTCTCGACGAACTCCAGGGTTGGTGTCTGCCCCGATCCGTCCTTTTTGATTTTTTCGGAGGACGGTGCGGCAGGCCGCCAGTCGGCAACCGCCGCCGTCGCTATAAATATAGAAGCACTCTGGGCAATTGCATCAACCGCCACAAGCATTTCTTGTGCTGATTGCACATTGACACGCCGCACACCGCGCGGAGTGGGCAAATGCACCGGGCCCGCGACCAGCGTGACATCCGCGCCCGCCTCTCGAGCAGCCCGGGCAATGGCGAAACCCATTTTCCCGCTGGACAAGTTGGTGATGCCACGCACCGGGTCGATCGCTTCAAAGGTAGGCCCAGCGGTCACCAGTACCGTGTGGCCCGACAGGAGCTTGGGGGCAAAAAAAGCCCCCAACTCGTCAACGATCTCATCCGGCTCCAGCATGCGGCCATCACCTGTTTCTCCGCAGGCCTGGTCTCCATTGCCCACCCCCAGCACCACGGCCCCATCCTGCGCGACTTGGGCAAGGTTGCGCTGGGTGGCCGGATGGGCCCACATTTCACGGTTCATGGCGGGCGCAAGCAGCAGCGGCACCTGCTGCGCGGGGCGCGCCAGGCACAGAAGGCTGAGCAATTCATCTGCACGACCCTGCACCAGGCGTGCCACAAAATCCGCGCTGCAGGGCGCAACCAAGATTGCATCGGCCTCGCGACTGAGATTGATATGGGGCATGTTGTTGGGCTCGCGCGCATCCCATTGGGAGCCGTAGACCACGCGCCCCGACAGCGCCTGCATGGTGACGGGCGTGATGAACTGCTCGGCAGCTTCCGTCATCACGACCTGAACCGTCGCGCCCTCCTTGATGAGCCGGCGACACAAATCGGCGGCCTTGTAACAGGCGACGCCTCCACTCAAACCCAGGACAATGTGTTTGCCAACAAGCTCATTCATGGGCTGAATTTAGCAGACCAGGGGAGCCCCGCCAGCGAGGGCGTTGTCGGGGGCGCATCTATAATCCCAATTTCCCACCACCATAAAACGACATGACCAAATTTGTCTTCGTCACCGGCGGTGTGGTGTCTTCCCTCGGTAAGGGAATCGCCTCAGCCTCCCTTGCCGCGATCCTCGAATCGCGGGGACTCAAAGTCACCCTCATCAAGCTTGACCCCTACATCAACGTAGACCCGGGCACCATGTCGCCGTTCCAGCACGGCGAGGTGTTCGTGACTGATGATGGCGCAGAAACCGATCTGGATCTGGGCCACTATGAGCGTTTCATTGAAACGCGCATGAAAAAGACCAACAACTTCACCACGGGCAAGATTTACCAGTCCGTGCTGGAGAAAGAGCGCCGGGGCGACTATCTGGGCAAGACCGTGCAGGTCATTCCCCACGTCACCAACGAAATTCAGGAATTCATCAAGCGCGGCGCGGGCATCGGCACAGCCGACGCCGTGGATGTGGCCATCGTCGAGATTGGTGGCACCGTGGGCGACATTGAATCGCTGCCCTTCCTCGAAGCGGTGCGCCAGCTCAGCCTGAAACTGGGCCCGAACAATGCCGCGTTCGTTCACCTGACCTACCTGCCCTGGATTGCCACGGCGGGTGAGCTCAAGACCAAGCCCACGCAGCACACGGTGCAGGAGCTGCGCAAGATCGGCATTCAACCCGACGCATTGCTGTGCCGGGCACAACATCCTGTGCCCACGGAAGAGCGCGAAAAAATCTCGCTGTTCACCAATGTCCCTGAATGGGGCGTGATCAGCATGTGGGACGTGGACACCATCTACAAGGTGCCCCGTATGCTGCACGAACAAGGCCTGGATGGCCTGATCTGCGACAAGCTGCGCCTGAACACACCCCCCACCAGCCTCAAGCGCTGGGACGACCTGGTGTACGAAACCGAGCATCCCCAGGGCGAAGTCACCATCGCCATGGTTGGCAAGTATGTGGACCTGTCGGACAGCTACAAGTCCGTCAACGAAGCCCTGCGCCACGCCGGTATGCGCAACCATGTGCGCGTGAAGATCGACCATATCGACTCCGAAACCATCGACAGCGCCGATGCAACGGCCAGGCTTTCGAAGTACGACGCCATCCTCGTACCAGGCGGTTTTGGCGCACGCGGCGTGGAAGGCAAGATCAGCACGGCCCGCTACGCCCGCGAGCACAAGGTGCCCTACCTGGGCATCTGCCTGGGCATGCAGGTGGCCACCATCGAATACGCCCGCCACGTGGCGGGCCTCAAAGACGCCAACAGCACCGAGTTCAACCCCACCACCCCCCACCCCGTGATCGCACTGATCACCGAGTGGAAGGATGCGGACGGCACCATCAAAAAGCGTGACGAGAACTCGGACCTGGGCGGCACCATGCGCCTGGGCGCACAAAGCTCGGACGTGGCCAAGGACACACTGGCCCACAGCATCTACGGCGATGTGGTGACCGAGCGCCACCGCCACCGCTACGAAGCCAACGTGAACTACCTGGACCAGTTGCGCAAGGCAGGCCTGGTGATCTCGGCGCTGACGCAACGTGAACAGCTCACCGAAATCGTGGAACTGCCCCAACAAGTGCACCCCTGGTTCATCGGCGTGCAGTTTCACCCCGAGTTCAAGTCAACCCCCTGGAACGGCCACCCGCTGTTCAACGCCTTCATCAAGGCGGCCGTCGAACACCAGAAAAAATCGGCGAAAGCCTGATTGGAGCTCCCATGCAGCTGTGCGGATTCAATGTCGGCCTCACCCAGCGCTTCTTCCTGATCGCGGGCACCTGTTCCATCGAAGGCTTGCAGATGTCGCTGGACGTGGCAGGCCAGCTCAAGGATGTCTGCACTGCTTTGGGCATTCCCTTGATCTACAAGGGCTCGTTCGACAAGGCCAACCGCTCCTCGGGCACCAGCAAGCGAGGCGTGGGCCTGGAAGCGGGCCTGAAGATCCTCGATGAAGTGCGCCGCCAGCTGCAGTTGCCCATCCTGACCGACGTGCACGACACCTCGCACATCGCCGAGGTCGCCAGCGTGGTAGACGTGCTGCAGACGCCTGCCTTCCTGTGCCGCCAGACGGACTTTATCCGCGCAGTGGCGCAGTCGGGCAAGCCCGTGAACATCAAAAAGGGCCAGTTCCTTGCGCCCTGGGACATGAAGAACGTCATCGACAAGGCCCGGGCTGCGGCGGCCGAAGTGGGCCTGTCGGAAGACCGGTTCCTGGCCTGCGAGCGCGGCGTGAGCTTTGGCTACAACAACCTGGTGGCCGACATGACCAGCCTGGCCGAAATGCGCAACTCCGGCGCCCCGGTGGTGTTCGACGTGACCCACTCGGTGCAAAAGCCCGGCGGCCTGGGTGCCGTGAGCGGTGGCGCCCGCGACATGGTGCCCGTGCTGGCCCGTGCGGGCGTGGCTGCTGGTGTGGCGGGCCTCTTCATGGAAACCCACCCCAAGCCCGCCGAGGCCTGGTCGGACGGCCCCAACGCCGTGCCGCTCAAGCACATGAAGGCGTTGCTTGAAACGCTGGTGGCGCTGGACGACATCACCAAAAAAAGCGGATTCCTCGAAAACAACTTTGGAGCTTGAGACATGAGCAGTGGTTACGTCATCGCATCCGTCACCGTCACCAACCCCACGCAGTACGAGGAGTACCGCAAGTGGAGCACGCTGGCCATGCAAGTCCACGGCGCTGAAGTGTGCGTGCGCGGCGGCAAGGTGGAAGTGCTGGAGGGCGACTGGAACCCGGGACGCACCGTGATTCTCAAGTTCGCGAGCTTTGAAGCGGCCCGCGCCTTCTACGACACACCCGAATACCAAAAAGCCAAGGCAGCTCGCGAAGGCGCGGCCGTCATGCGCATGGTGTGTGTCGAAGGTGTTTAGTTAATTTAAGGAGCGCTACTATGACAATTGAAATAAACCGCTCGTATTCTTCACGCCTTCCCGCCATGATCATGGCTGCCGCGTCACTGCTAGTACTTACAGCGTGCGGCGACGGAGGCAGTGGCGAGACGCCACCGCCGCTGGTCCTGACCAAAGACATCTGTTTTGACAACAGCATATATGCGGAGAATGCCAAATACTCCTTGAAATACTTGGAAAATGATTCTCGCACGATCGAAACGACTGGCGAGGTGCGCTCAACCAACAGCAGTTACGCCGGCGTTACTAACCTCATCGAGTTCCAGGAAGTCACCTACAACACGACTGTCAGTGGTGTCACGCGATATTTGAAACCGCTGGCCCCTGGCATCGTGGCCCAATATGCCACCGTGGCGGCACAGGGCGCACTAACACTCACAACTACTCGGTATTCGCCCCCCCTCGAGGATCGACGTGCGGAAATGTCGCCTGGCGAGACTCGTACGTTCATTGGTACTGGAACGAGAGAAGTTGGCCCTTTACCGCCCAACACAGGACCGCAACCTTACAGGCGGCAGGACACGATTAAGTTCGTTACCATTGAACGCATCACTACACCCGCTGGTACTTTCCCCGCCTGCAAGTTCGAGTATCTAGATTCTCAAACGTCGGAATGGTGGTATCGCAGTTTGGTCATTCGCCGCACTCTTGCCGACGGTTCCAAGCGCGTCCTTCAATCAGGCGAACTCAACGGCGTCGCCATCAAAGATCTTTAAACCTTGAGAGTGAGTAAACATGAGTGCAATCGTTGACATCGTAGGTCGCGAGATTCTGGACAGCCGAGGAAACCCCACCGTCGAATGCGACGTGTTGCTCGAATCGGGCGTGATGGGCCGGGCCGCCGTGCCGTCTGGCGCTTCCACCGGCAGCCGCGAAGCCATTGAAATGCGTGACGGCGACAAGAGCCGTTACCTGGGCAAGGGCGTGCTCAAGGCCGTGGAATACATCAACACCGAGATCAGCGAAGCCGTGCTGGGCCTGGATGCCTCCGAGCAGGCCTTCCTGGACAAGACCCTGATCGACCTCGACGGCACCGAGAACAAGAGCCGCCTGGGCGCCAACGCGATGCTGGCGGTGTCGATGGCCGTGGCCCGCGCTGCCGCCGAAGAGTCTGGCTTGCCGCTGTACCGTTACCTGGGTGGCATGGGCAGCGTGCAGTTGCCCGTGCCCATGATGAACGTGATCAATGGCGGCGCACACGCCAACAACAGCCTGGACCTGCAAGAGTTCATGATCATCCCGGTGGGCGCTCCCACCTTCCGCGAAGCCGTTCGCTGGGGTGCCGAAGTGTTCCACGCACTCAAGAAGATCATCCACGACAAGGGCATGAGCACGGCCGTGGGCGACGAAGGTGGCTTTGCCCCCAGCGTAGAGAACCACGAGGCGGCCATCCAACTGATTCTGCAAGCCATCGAAGCCGCCGGCTACACCGCAGGCGACCAGATCGCCCTGGGCCTGGACTGCGCTGCGAGCGAGTTCTACAAGGACGGCATGTATGTGCTCGAAGGCGAAGGCGGCCTCAAGCTCACGGCCCAGCAATGGACCGACATGCTGGCGGCCTGGGTGGACAAGTACCCCATCATCAGCATCGAAGACGGCATGCACGAAGGCGATTGGGACGGCTGGAAGCACCTGACCGAACGCCTGGGCGACAAGGTGCAGCTGGTGGGTGACGACCTGTTCGTGACCAACACCAAGATCCTGAAGGAAGGCATCGACAAGCGCATCGCCAACTCGATCCTGATCAAGATCAACCAGATCGGCACGCTGACCGAAACCTTCGCCGCCATCGAGATGGCCAAGCGCGCCGGCTACACCGCCGTGATCTCGCACCGCTCGGGCGAAACCGAAGACAGCACCATTGCCGACATCGCAGTGGGCACCAACGCGGGCCAGATCAAGACCGGCTCGCTGAGCCGCTCGGACCGCATCGCCAAGTACAACCAGCTGCTGCGCATCGAAGAAGACCTGGGTGACATCGCCCAGTACCCCGGCCGCGCTGCGTTCTATAACCTGCGTTGATAACACGCGGGCCCGCGCCGAGCCATGGTCTCACGCATCGTCCCTGCCATCTTGCTGGCATTGCTGGCCGTTGTGCATGCACAGCTGTGGCTGGGGCGGGGCAGCGTGCCGCGCGTGCATGAAATGCAGCACAAGATCGACAGGCAGAAGTCCGCCAATGACCAGGCGCGCCAGGCCAATGAACGCCTGATCTCCGAGGTACATGACCTCAAGGAGGGGCTGGACATGGTGGAAGAAAAGGCACGCAGCGAGTTGGGCATGGTCAAGCCCAACGAGATCTACGTGCAGTTCACACCGCGCTGAGGCGCGGTTTTTCCTGCTCCCGTGTCTGCCCCGCCGACCATTGCCTTGCTGGGCGCGCCAGGCACCGGGGCCGCAGCCCTCGCGCAGGATCTGCAGCGGCTCATTGCGCCCGACGCGGCGAAGATCGCCTGCGCCGCAGCACCCGACGACTGCCCCCAGGCCACGCTCACGCTGCTGATGGGGCTGGACCTGCCCTGTCCCCCCGAACAACAGCAGGCACGCGAAGCCGCTGACGCCCATTTACGCGCAGCACTGGCGCATGCCGGCAGGGTCTATCGCGTGGTGTATGGGCAAGACGAACGGCGCATCGAGAACGCTTTGGCAGCTATTAAAAACATAGCTACTAGCGCTTACAGAACAGGCGCCAGAGGCCATTTTAAACCAGATTCCAGCCCCAGAACAGCCCGACTGCGCGCCTGGAACTGCGAGAAATGCAGTGATCCTGAATGTGAGCACCGCCTGTTCACGGCGTTGACGGGGCGGGACACGTCAACGACCTGATCCACAAAAGGCCGAACCCGTGGGGGTCGCCGGGCTCTCAGCGCGATGGGTTTCAGGCAGGGTTGGCGCGGGGCATTGTCAGCGATGGATGGTCAACGACGAACAGCAGCGGCCAGCCCCATCCGCAGTGCCCATCCGCAGTGCCCATCCGCTGGTCCCATCCGCTGCTGGTGTTGCGACTACTGGATCCCTGTAGGCCCCGGTGGCTGGCTCACTGCGGGTGCCACAAAAATCAGCGCGGCATCCACGGCGTCAAAGCGGTACTGCTGGCCACAGAACTCGCAGGCCACCTCGATGTCCTCGCGCTCGGCAAGAATGCTCTCGGCCTCTTCCACCCCCAGGCTGCGCAGCATGTTGCTCACGCGCTCGCGGCTGCAACTGCAAGCAAATCGCGGTCCACTGGCGCCTTGCTGGGACTCGAAGCGCAGCAGTTTTTCTTCCCAGAAAAGCCGCCGCATGATGGTGTCCACATCCAGGGTCAGCAACTCCTCGCGGGTCAGGCTGGCCGCCAGGTGGGCGATGCGGTTGTAGTCTTCGTTGTGCCCGATCTGGTCTTCGTTGTCACGGTGCGAAAGGCCCTCGGACAGATTGCCTTCACCCTTGATGGGCATGCGCTGTATCAACAGGCCCGCAGCCACCTTGTCATTGGCGCCCAACACCAGCACCGTGTCGAGCTGCTCGGACTGCAGCATGTAGTGCTGCAGCACGTCCGACAGGCGGTCCAGCTTTTCGTGGTGGTCGCCGTGCAGCGGCACCACGCCCTGGTAGGGCTGCTGGCCAGGGTGGCGGTCCTTGGGGTCCAGCGTGATGGCGCAGCGGCCCCCACCGCCCACATTCACCATGTGGCTCAGGCGTGCGTTCTCGGGCACCTCGCCAATGATGGTGGCGGTGGCACGCAGGCTCAGGTCCGACTGCACTTCGGCCACGGCCAGCTTCACGGGCCCGTCGCCAAACACCTGCAACACCAGCGCACCGTTGAACTTGATGTTGGACTGCATCAACACACCGGCAGCGGCCATTTCACCCAGCAACTCGCTCACTGGCGGGGGATACGCGCCCGTGCTGGAATTGCCGGCACGGCGGGCGAGGATATCGGTCCAGGCATCGGTCAGGCGCACGATCATGCCGCGCACAGGCAGGCCATCAAAAAGAAACTTGTGAAGTTCAGACACGCAAAAAATCCCCAGAAAATTACCGACACTCAGGAGATGCAATCCATCGCATTGCACACCGCCAGCAGCCCGCTAAACCGGCGCGGCCAAGCCAGTGCACCCGTGGAACTGGCTTGGCCAGGCCACCGGGTGCGTCCCCCTCCCGCACCGCGCAGCGGAGCGATAGAGGGGGAAGACGCGAAGCGGCTGAGGGGGTGCTTCAATGATTTCAGCCGATTTTGTGCAAGCCGTTTTGAAAGCGGCGTGCGTTGTCGATGTAATGCTGCGCACTCTGGCGCAGGCCTTCGATCTGCTCGGGGGTCAGCGCACGCACCGCCTTGGCCGGGCTGCCGATGATCATGGAGCCGTCGGGGAACTCCTTGCCTTCGGTGACCAGCGCACCCGCACCCACAAGACAGTTGCGCCCGATCTTTGCGCCATTGAGCACAATCGCCCCGATACCGATCAGCGACTCGTCTCCGATCGTGCAGCCGTGCAGCATGACCTGGTGGCCCACCGTCACACGCTTGCCCACCACCAGGGGCATGCCAAAGTCGGCATGCAGCACACTCGCATCCTGAATATTGGAGCCCGCGCCAATGGTGATGCTGTCCGTGTCGCCGCGCACCACGGTGCCAAACCACACACTCGTGTCTTCGCCCAACACCACGTTGCCCATCACCTGCGCGGAGTCGGCCACCCAGGCCGACTCCGCGATCTGCGGAGCCACCCCTTCGAATTCGTAAATTGCCATACACCACTCCAGAAAAATGGAAGGGCTCACTCTGCAGTGCCAGCCCTGAATCGCCAGTGGTTACAAAGCGCGCGCCTCGATGCCAATGGCAGGGCCTAGAATTGTAAGGATGGAGCTTCGCCAACGTGCATTGCAGGTCTTGTGCCTTGCAGACCCTGAACAAAAAGCGGCCGCCGCGCTTGATCTATATGCGCAAGCAGCTACACTTTCAATAGCATCCTGCACACCCGAAGGCCCCGCTGAACCCAGTGTGCTGCCAGGCCACCCCGAGCGCCCCGTGCTTTTGCGCCACAACGAGCTGGCACGCCGCTCCCCCGCCACGCCCGAAGGGCGTGCCGTGTTGATCCACGCTATTGCCCACATCGAATTCAATGCCATCAACCTGGCGCTTGACGCCGTCTGGCGCTTTGGCGGCATGCCACGCGCCTACTACACCGACTGGATGCGGGTGGCCGCCGAGGAGGCCCAGCACTTTCGGCTGCTGCGCGACCACCTGCGCAGCCAGGGGCATGACTATGGCGACTTCCCTGCCCACCAGGGCCTGTGGACGATGTGCGAAAAAACCAACCACGATGTCCTGGCGCGCATGGCGCTCGTACCACGCACGATGGAAGCCCGCGGCCTGGATGCCACCCCACTCATCCAGGCCAAGCTGCGCCAGGTCGGTACACCCGATGCGCTGGCGGCGGTCGCCATTCTCGACACCATCCTGCACGATGAGGTCGGGCACGTCGCCATTGGCAACCACTGGTACCGCTGGCTGTGCGAACGCGCGGGACAAAACCCTGAAACGCACTACGCAACCCTGGTCAAACACTACGAAGCCCCGCGCCTGAAGCCCCCGTTCAACGATGCCGCGCGCCGCAGCGCAGGTTTCACCGAGACCGAACTGCGCTGGCTCCAGCAGGGGTAAACAGTCCATCTGCTGGTTCTTATGGCGACTCCTACAATCCGCAGCGACCTGCACACCGTGCGACCGCTTCACGTTACAAGAAAACACCCATGACCACACCTTCGCTCCAGGGACACTCCCCCGCGCCACCGCCCGGCAACCAGACCTCGGTGGCCATGATTGCCCGGCAGGCCATCGTGAATGCGCAGCAGGTCGTGGTCGGCTATGAGCTGTTTAACCGTTCGCGCAGCGGCGCAGCCCACACGGCCGCCACCGATGTGATTCTGGTGTTCACCGCGCTGTCGCACGCGGGCACCGACGAGCTGGTGGGCAAAAAACTCATCTTCGTCAATTGCACGCACGAAAGCCTGTCCGGAGGACACCTGGAACTGGTAGACCCCGACAAGGTGGTCCTGGAAATCCCCCCCCTGGGCCACACGGCAGCCGAAGAAGTGACCACCCGCATGCCCATCCTGGCCGAGCTGCGCGAGCGGGGTTTTCATCTGGCGTTCAACCACACCGTGCTGCAGTCGGCCTATGCGCCATGGCTGCCTCTGGCCGATTACATCAAGCTGGACCTGTCGGCGCTCGCACCGGATCAGTTGGCGGTGTTGATCAGCTATGCCGGGCGCCATTCCAAGGCCGAGCTGATCGCTGAAAAAGTGGAAACCGCCCAGCAATACGACATGGTGTCGAGCCAGGGCGTGCAAATGTTTCAGGGCTACTGGTTCGCGCGCCCGGCACTGGTCGAAGCCAAGCTCCTCACCCCATCGCAAACCAGCATCATCGAACTGATCAACCAGGTGCGCAAACAGGCCAGCACCGACGACATTGAAGAAGTGCTCAAGAAGGACGCAGGTTTGGCGTTCAATCTGATGCGGCTGATCAACTCCGCCGGGTTTGGCTTGTCACGCGACATCACGTCGTTTCGCCAGGCGGTGTTGCTCATGGGGCTTAAAAAACTGTTCCGCTGGGCGGCGCTGCTGCTGACCACGTCGCGCTCCAGCGGCACGCCTTCTTCTGTCGGGCAAACCGCTGTGGTACGGGGGCGCCTCATGGAGCTGCTCGCACTGGAAACCCTGCCCCCCGAAGAAGCCGATCAGGCGTTTGTGGTGGGCATTTTCTCGCTGCTTGATGTGATGCTGTCCATGCCCATGGAAACCGCCGTGGGGCTGCTGCATGTGCCCGAACCAGTCGCGGCTGCGCTGTTGCGGCGCGAAGGCTTCCTCGGATCGCTCCTGACGCTGGCCGAAGCCTGCGAATCCAGCGATGACGTCGTTTTTGACCGCACGGCACACCTGCTGCACCTGTCGAGCTCGCAGATCAACCTGGCGCACCTGCAGGCGCTGGCCTGGGCTGACCAGATCGCAGATTGAACGGCACCGTCGCTCACAGCGCGGGCCATTGGCCTGGATTGCCAAGCAGTGGTTCGCTTCTGAAGCGCACCAGTCTAGAATCGGTCTGAAGGCCGTCGGGCTTGGAGCGTCGATCAGCAAACATTGCCCCCGTTGAGGACAGTTTTTGCCGGGTTCGCAGCCCCATGGCCCGGCCATGGGGCACGAAGACGGAGAAAAAGCAGACCACAGGGGTGCTTCTTCCACCGACGCCTTCCAAGCCCGACCGCCTCTCAGACCCCGATCTTCACTACAGCGGACCTCATGTCGAGCACACCTGAATCAGACGCCACGCAAGACGCACCTCCGGCAGTTGAGCCCGTAGACGAAAACCTTGCCATCATCGCCCGCCAGGCCATCGTGGACGAAGCCCGTGCCGTCTATGGCTACGAGCTGTTTGACCGATCCACCGCTTCGGACTCGCACACGGCAGCCAGCGATGCCGCGCTGCTGTTCAACGCCCTGTCCTACGCGGGCACCGAAGCGCTGGTGGGCAAAAAAACCGTCTTCATCAACTGTACCCACGACAGCCTTTCAGGGGGGCACCTTGAGCTGATCCACCCCGACAAGGTCGTACTGGAAGTCCCCCCCCTGCCCGAAAGCGCAACGCCCGAAGAAATCGAAGGCCGCATACCCACACTGGAGGCCCTGCGCACACGCGGCTTTCGGTTGGCCTTTGACCAACAGGCATTGCGCCGTGCCTACACCAGCTGGCTGCCGCTGGCAGCGTTCATCAAGCTCGACATGCAGGCCTTCAAGCCTGAACTCGCGGGGCCCCTGGTCAAATTTGCCACGACCCACAGCAAGGCCACGCTGGTCGCTGAAAAAGTAGAAACCGCCGAGCAATACGAACTGATGCGCGACCTCGGGGTCAAGCTGTTCCAGGGCTACTGGTTTGCGCGCCCGTCGCTTGTGAAGGCCACCACGATCCGCCCTTCACAGGCCACCATCATTCAGCTCATCAACCTGGTGCGCAAGCAAGCCAGCACGGGCGAGATCGAAGACCTGCTCAAAAAAGACCCCACGCTGTCTTTCAACTTGCTGCGGTTCATCAACTCGTCAGGGTTCGGGCTGTCGTGCGAAATCACGTCGTTCCGGCATGCGGTGATGATTTTGGGGCTCAAGAAGCTCTTCCGTTGGGCCGCCCTGCTCATGACCACCTCCCGCGCCGGTGGTGCGCCACCCGCAGTGGGCCAGACTGCCGTGGTGCGCGGCCGGTTGATGGAGCTGCTGGCTGCCGAGCTGCTGCCGCCCGAGGAATGCGACAACGCCTTCGTGGTGGGCGTGTTCTCGCTGCTGGACACCATGCTGGGCGTGCCGCTGGAGAAGGCTCTCGAATCCGTGGCCCTGCCCGAACCCGTGATGGATGCCTTGCTGCGTGGCACCGGCGTGTTTGCCCCCTTCCTGGAGCTGACCCGCGCCTGCGAAAGTGGCGATGAAGCCGCCTTCGCCAAAAATGCCGAAGCCTTGCACCTGTCCAACCGCCAGGTGAACTGGGCCCACCTGCAAGCACTCACCTGGGCAGAGAGCCTGAACGAAGACTAGGCCTGCGTCGCGCGGGGCGACAGGTCACAAGGCCGCAGGTCGCCACCGGGCCGGCTTTTCCCGTCGCGATGGACCTTCGTTGTCTTCGTGCTTTTCATCAGGCCCTGGCTATCGCAGGGCCTGTTGCATTTTTGCCCGCGCGCAAAGGGCGCATGCGAGGCGCGGCGCTTTTGGCTTTTTCTTACCCACGCGGGTGGTGCTCGGCATGCAGGGACTTGAGCCGCTCCCGCGCCACATGGGTGTAGATGGTGGTGGTGGAAATATCCGCATGGCCCAGCAGCAACTGCACCACACGCAGGTCTGCGCCGTGGTTGAGCAAGTGCGTGGCGAATGCATGGCGCAACGTGTGGGGCGACAGCGGCACCAAGATGCCAGCCACGTGGGCCCATTTTTTGACGATGACCCAGAACATCGCCCGCGTCATGCCGCTGCCGCGATGGGTAACGAACAGGTCGTCGGTTTGCTGCCCTCCCAAAATGGTGCCCCGCGCCTCGGCCAGATACCGGTTGAGCCACTGGCGGGCCTCTTCGCCAAATGGCACCAGGCGCTCCTTGCTGCCTTTGCCCATCACCCGAAGTACGCCTTCGTTGAGCCCCAGCTGAAACGTCTTGAGCGTGACCAGCTCGCTCACCCGCAGCCCACTGGCATACATCAGCTCCAGCATGGTGCGGTCGCGCAAACCCAGCGGATTGCCCAGATCGGGCGCCATCAGCAGGGCCTCTACCTGGGCCTGCGAAAGCGTCTTGGGCACACGCAGAGGCTGGCGGGCCGCCGTGAGCCGCAAGGTGGGGTCGGCGCTGGTGCGCCGCTCACGCAGCGCCCAGTGAAAGTAGCGCCGCAGCACTGTCAGGCGCCGATTGGCCGACGTGGCACGGGTTTGTGCATGCCGCGCGGCGAAGTAGCCCTGCAGGTGGTGCTCGGCGGTCTCGTCCAGCACCAGCGGGGGTTGCTGCTCTGCCAGCCACTGCGCATACAGCGTGAGGTCGCGCCGGTAGGCGGCCAGCGTGTTGCGCGACAGGCCGTCTTCCAGCCACAGGGCGTCGACAAAAGCATCTATGGCATCAGCGCTGGGTATAAGCATGCAAAAACATAGCACGTAAAAAAGCCGCCCGCGAAAAACGGGCGGCTTGGGTAGCTTGGGCGGCTTGGGTAGCTTGGGCGGCGTGGGTAGCTTGGGCGGCGTGGGTTGCTTTTTGCGAGCAAAAGCGCCGGTCGATTATTCCAGCGTCAGCTTCTGCTTGACCACCACGTCTTTGTAGACGGCGAATTCGGCCTTGATCTGCTCGGCAAACTGCTCAGGCGTATTGCCGACAACCAGGGAGCCCGTGTCTTCGATGCGTTTTTTCACGGCCGCATCTTCCAGGGCTTTGCGCACGCCGGCGTTGATCTTGTCAACGATGTCCTTGGGCAAACCCTTGGGGCCCACGATGCCGTAGTAAGCCATGCGATTCACGGGCTCCAGGCCGAGCTCCTTGAAGGTAGGCACATTGGGCAACGCGGCCACGCGATGCGGTGCGGCCACCACAATCGGCACCAGGCGGTTTTCCCGGATGAATGGCAGGGCCGACGGCAGGTTGTCAAAAATCATCGGCACCTGGCCCGCCACGGTGTCGTTCAGCGCCGGGCCCGCACCACGGTACGGAATGTGCGTGACGAAGGTGTTGGACAGATTCTTATACAGCTCCATCTGCAGGTGACCAATGCCGCCCGTGCCCGACGAGGAATAAGAATATTTGCCGGGCGACTTCTTGAGCTCGGCCACAAACGACTTGTAGTCCTTGGCCGGAAAGGCAGGGTTGACCGCAATGATGTTGGGGGTCGCCGCAATGTTGATGATGGGCGTGAAGTCCGTCAGCGGGTTGTAGGGCGTCTTGGGGTTGATGGCCGGGTTGGCCGCCGTGGTGGACACCGTGGCCACCCCCAGCGTGTAGCCGTCCGGGTTGGCCCGGACCAGCTCGGCGGCACCCACGATGCCGCCACCACCGGCCTTGTTGTCCACAATCACGGTCTGGCCCAGCGCCTTGCCCAGCGGGTCGGCGATCACGCGCGCGACGATGTCGGTGGTGCCACCCGGTGCAAAAGGCACGATCAGGCGGATCACCTTGTTGGGGTAGCCTTGTGCCGCTGCAGAGCCAGCAGCCACAGCCAGTGTCAGCGCAAACCATTGACGACGATGCATTGAGTTCTCCTTTATGGGGGTGACAAACAGCCTGGATGGTATGCGCAATGCACGCCAAAATGCCCTGCGGATTCCACATAAGGGCTAACCCTAGACACGGCGCTGATCGCTTGCTATCGCGTCAATGCGCGGTGGCTTGCTGCCCGGTGACCCCGTTGCGCGCACCACCATTGCATACAACGCCATGCACCTGCCAGCACGTGCTGGCTGGCACATCCAGCGGCCGCCTCCAGCAGTGCCCCAAGAGCTTGCCATGCATCAAGTATTCTCGGTGCGTGAACTACGCCCAGCTTCTGCTCCCCGATTTTTCCCTCATCCTTTTCGGCTACCTGATCTGCCGGTACACCGCACTCAACCGCTCGGTGTGGCAGCCGGTGGAGAGCCTGGTGTACTACCTGCTTTTCCCGGTGCTGCTGTTCCAGTCCATCGTCAAAAGCCCGGTGGACGTGGGCGCTGCGTCGGGCCTGATCGCTGCGGGCCTGTTGTCGGGTGTCAGCGGCATTGCACTGGCGTACAGCCTGCCGCACTGGCCGTGGCTCGGCAAGCGCCTGGATGTGCGCGACCACGCCGCCAGTGCGCAGGTGGCCTTTCGGTTCAACTCGTTCATCGGCCTGGCCATTGCCGAGCGGCTGGCCGGTGCCCAGGGCCTGCTGATGATCGCGGTGTTGATCGGCGTGTGTGTGCCGCTGTTCAACGTGGCTGCCGTGTGGCCCATGGCGCGGCACGGCCACCACAGCTTTGCGCGCGAGCTGTTGCGCAACCCGCTGATCATCGCCACGGGCTCGGGGCTCGTGGCCAACCTGCTGGGGTTCACCATCCCCGAGTGGGCGCTGCCCACGGTCAGCCGCATCAGCGCTGCATCGCTGGCGCTGGGGCTGATGGCCGCCGGTGCCGGCCTGCAGTTTGGGCTGCTCACACGCGGCAAAACACTGAGCGTGTGTGTGCTGGCCATTCGCCATCTGGTGCAGCCCTTGCTGGCGTTCTTGATGGCCCTTCTTTTTCGGCTGGATGCCGTACAAACCACGGTGCTGCTGGCTTTTTCTGCGCTGCCCACCGCGTCCACCTGCTACGTGCTGGCAGCACGCATGGGCTACAACGGGCCGTATGTGGCAGGGCTAGTGACGCTGTCCACCTTGCTGGGCGTGGTGAGCCTGCCATTTGCCTTGGGATTCTTGCGATGAACACCACGTCCACCACACCTACCACACGTGCAGCGCCTGCTCCGCATCCCGATCTCGCACGCCGCCAACTGCTAGGGGTCACGCTGCTCGCCGCTGGTCTGCCCGCGCTAGTGGCCTGTGGTCGCAAGCCGCCCAAGGCCCAGGCCATTGCGGCAGGGGCGAGCGTGCTGGCACTGGGCGATTCGCTGACCTCTGGCGTGGGCGCGTCGCCCGACGCGGCCTATCCCGCAGTGCTGCAGGGCCTGACGGAGTGGAAGGTCGTCAACGCAGGCGTGTCGGGCGACACCTCGGCCCAGGCACTGGCCCGGTTGCCCGCGCTGCTGCAAACACACCAGCCCGCACTGGTGATCGTGAGCATTGGGGGCAACGATTTTCTGCGCCGACAAAACGCATCCACCACCCGCACACACGTTCGCCAGATCTGCACCGACGCCCAGGCCAGCGGCGCCCAGGTGCTGCTGGTAGCCGTGCCCGAGCTATCACTGATGGCGGCGGCGGGCCGCTTGAGCGACCACCCGATGTACGAAGAGCTTGCCGACGAACTCAAGATACCGCTGCATCGCAAAGGCTGGTCGACCGTGCTGGCCAACGAGCGGCTGCGCGCAGACACCGTGCATGCCAACGCAGCGGGGTATGCACAGTTTGTGCAGGGGCTGGTGGGCACGCTCAAAGACAGCGGTTTGCTGGTGTGAGCGCCTGAAACGCTCAAAAAGCACAAAAAAGCGAAAGGCTGGACAAGCGTTAACGCCCACCAGCCATTCGCATCTCAACGCTCATTTTTTTATAGCCACTAGCGCTTTACCCATAAGCGCTATCGGCCAATTTCATTCAAAACCCAGGGCCCAGGCCACATGCTCGCGCACCAGCACGCTTGTGTCTTCTGCGCGCGAGTGCAGCGCGGCGCGCAAAGCCGGGTCGCCGGTGGCGTGCAGCGCGTTGCCCAATGCCACCGCCACATTGCGCAGCCAGCGCTCATGGCCAATGCGGCGGATGGGGCCGCCTTCGGTCATGCGCAAGAAAGTGGCCTCATCCCATGCAAACAGGTGCACCAGTTGCTGGCCCGACAGGCCCTTGCGCTCGTCAAAATCGGGCAAGCGGCTGACCTGGGCGAACTTGTTCCAGGGGCAGATGAGCTGGCAGTCATCGCAGCCGTAGATGCGATTGGCCAGCAGGGGCCGCAGCTCCAGCGGGATGGGGCCTGGGTGTTCGATGGTCAGGTACGAGATGCAGCGCCGCGCATCCAGCCGGTGCGGCGCAATGATGGCCTGCGTGGGGCACACATCTATACAGGCCGTGCAGCTGCCGCAGTGCGCCGTCACGGGGGCACTCGGCGGCAAGGCCATGTCCACATAGATTTCACCCAGGAAAAACGTGGACCCCGCCTCGCGGTTGAGCACCAGCGTGTGTTTGCCGCGCCAGCCCTGGCCACTGCGCGAGGCCAGCTCGGCTTCAAGCACCGGCGCCGAGTCGGTGAACACGCGGTGCCCGAAGGGGCCAATCGCCTCGGCGATGCGGTCGCTCAGTTTTTGCAGGCGCGCACGCAGCACCTTGTGATAATCGCGCCCCCGGGCATAGACCGACACAATGCCCTCGTGCGGGCGGGCGAGGCGGCCCATCTCGAATGCTTGCCAACCCTGCTCCTGCGCGCGCTGACCCGTGTCGCGCGGCAAATAATCCATGCGTGCCGTGATCACGCTCACGGTGCCGGGCACGAGCTCAGAGGGCCGCGCCCGCTTGAGGCCGTGTGATGCCATGTAATGCATGTCACCATGAAACCCCTGCGCGAGCCAGGCCGCAAGGCCGGGCTCTGCGGCAGACAGGTCTACCCCCGCCACGCCGATTTGGGAAAATCCCAGTTCGCGGGCCCACTCCTGCATTTGAGGAACGAGTTGACTGTTGCACCACATACTGACCCGATTGTAGAAACCGGCGCACCCGCTGCCGATCAAGCAATCGATCACGCCTGCGCCACCACGCGCCATGCCACCTGGCACAGCGAGGACGACACAGACGCCTTCGCACGCCAACTTGCCGCCCAACCCGGCATTGGCAATGCCTTCATCACCTTGCACGGCGACCTGGGCGCCGGCAAGACCACGCTGGTGCGGCACCTGCTGAGGGCAATGGGTGTGCAGGGGCGCATCAAGAGCCCCACCTATGCGGTGGTGGAGCCCCACGAAACACCGGGCGTCGCCATCTGGCACTTTGACTTTTACCGCTTTGACGACCCCCGCGAGTGGGAAGACGCCGGTTTCAGGGACATTTTTGCCAACCCCGGCCTCAAGGTGGCAGAATGGCCGGAAAAGGCTGCAGCGCTTACACCGCTTGCCGACCTTGCTATACACATTGAAGCAATTGATGACACCGAAAGGAAAGTCACACTGCATGCCCACACCCCTGCAGGGTGCAGCTTGCTGCAAGGACTGAAATGAAACACCCCCTGAGCCGCATCGCGTCGTCCCCCTCTCTCGCCCCGCTGCGCGACGCGGGAGTGGGACACACCCAGTGGCCCGGCAAAGCCGGTTCTACGGGTGCGCTGGCGCTGGCGCTGGCGTTGACGTTGGCGTGGGCCGCGCCAGTTTCATGGGCTGCGCAATGGATGATCGGAAGGGAGTGAACGCATGAGCCGCCGCCCCCCACCAGCGCCCTCTCGCCGCGCCGTTTTGCAGGCGGGCAGCTTGGTCCTGCTGCTGGGCACCCAGCAGATCGCGCGCGGCGCCACCATCGTGGCGGTGCGCGTCTGGCCCGCACCCGAGTACTCGCGCGTCACCATCGAATCCGATGGAGCGCTGGTGGCCAAGCAGTTTTTCGTGACCACGCCACCCCGCCTGGCCGTGGACATCGAAGGCATCGACCTGAGCCCCGAGCTGCGTGAGCTGGTGGCCAAGGTCAAACCCGACGACCCGAACATCGCAGGCATCCGCGTGGGCCAGAACGCGCCCGGCGTGGTGCGCCTGGTGGTGGACCTCAAACAGGCGGCCATGCCGCAGGTGTTCACCCTGCCCCCCGTGGCGGCCTACCGGCACCGTCTGGTGTTTGACCTGTACCCCGCAGCGCCGGTGGACCCGCTGGAAGCACTGATTGCCGAGCGGCTGCGTGAAGCGCCCACCACCTCGCCCACGGCGTTTGCCCCGGCACCCGCCCCAACGCCCCTCGGCCGGACTGAGCGCAACACCACGCCGCCAGCCGGCCAAGACCCGCTGGGCGACCTGATTGCACAGCGCAACGCCAGCCCCGGCAGTCCCCTCTCCAACACCGCCTCGCCCAGCGCCCCGCCGCCCGTGGTGGCTGCAGCACCCGTGGCGCCACCACCACCCGCGTCACCGGCCCCCACGGCGACCCCACGCGCTGCCAACAATCGCGCTACCGCCACAGAAACCGACCGCATCATCATCGTGGCGCTGGACCCTGGCCATGGCGGCGAAGACCCCGGCGCCATCGGCCCCGCTGGCACGCGCGAGAAAGACGTGGTGCTGCGCGTGGCCCACCTGCTGCGCGACCGCATCAACGCCACCACCGTGGGCGGCAACCCCATGCGCGCCTACCTCACGCGCGACGGCGACTACTTCGTGCCCCTGGGCACCCGCGTGCAAAAGGCCCGGCGCGTGCAGGCCGACCTGTTCGTGAGCATTCATGCGGACGCCTTCACGAACCCCGACGCACGGGGCGCCAGTGTGTTTGCACTGAGCCAGGGCGGTGCGTCCAGCACGGCGGCCCGCTGGCTGGCGAACAAGGAGAACCAGGCCGATCTGGTGGGCGGCATCAACGTGCAGTCCAAAGACCAGCATGTGCAGCGCGCGCTGCTCGACATGAGCACCACCGCACAAATCAATGACAGCCTCAAGCTGGGCACCGTGTTGCTCGGCGAGATCGGTAACGTCGGCAAGCTGCACAAGCCGCGCGTGGAACAGGCGGGTTTTGCCGTGCTCAAGGCCCCTGACATTCCCAGTGTGCTGGTGGAGACCGCTTTCATCAGCAACCCTGACGAAGAAAAGCGCCTGCGCAGCAGCGCCTACCAAGAGCAGCTGGCCAATGCCCTGATGCGCGGCATCACACGCTACTTTGCCAAGAATCCCCCGTTGGCTCGCAGCCGCTCGGTCTAAGTCTCAGAAACTGCGCCAAGGTGCGCCAAGATGCGCGCCAAGAGCGGGGCGATGGCGCCGCCACCAGCCGCGCGCGTGCCTTGGCATAGTGGTGCCCCCCACGCCTTGGCCGGCCCTTGCCTCCTTATCCTTGCACCGCCTCCCCCTCGATGCGGTGGCCTTGCACCCTGCTGCAAGTGCAGGCACAGTGACCCACCACAACGGCCAAACGACCCCGATGCGTGTCGGTCCGTTATCAAGGAGAAACCCATGGCACAACCCCACGCCCAATCAGGCCAGATCGTCAGCGTTCTCCCGCTGGGTGATCGCCTTTCTGAAAACACCTCCACGGCCATCTTGAAGGCCGGCCAACTGGAAGTGATCCGCGTGATCTTGCCCACAGGCAAGTCCATGCGCGAGCACCAAATTTCTGGCGAAGCCACTGTGCAATGCCTCGAAGGCGTGGTGGAATTCGTGAGCGACGGCCACACCCAGCATCTGCGCACAGGCGATTTTGTGCACCTCGCGCCTCGCGCACTGCATGGCCTAACGGCGATCGAGCCCGCATCCCTGCTGGTCACGATGTGCCTGCGGCCCGCCTAGCCCGATCTGCTGCGCTGCGGTGGTGTGCGGCGACCCCGAGCTGCGGGCGGGCGCGGGTGCGGGCGCGTGCTGACGTTAGTGACTGGTCGATGTGTCTCACCGTGACAGGTATCTTTTTTGCAAAGGGGTGATGTGCTCTGACGCACAGATCGGCAACACCGCCTTGGCCACGCAACGCCTACGCGGAGGCCCTTATCTCCCTGTGGAACACCCCATGGACCAAGGCACCCGAGCGCGCATGGGGCCAGGTGTCCTACAAGCGCCACGTGCCGCTGCCTACGCCGCGCCCCTGCCGGGTCGGTACATAGTCAAGGCACAGGTCGAGTTCAGCAGCACCCGCCGCTGCCCCACAAGGCCTGATTCCACATCACAAAGGACTCTTGCCATGAAAATCCGTCACATCCTCCTCGCCACCACTTGCACTGCAGCCCTTGCCCTGGGTGGTTGCGCTTCCAATCCCAGCAACACCCAAGTCGGCACGGGCGTCGGTGCCGTGGTCGGTGGCGTGGCTGGCAATGCCATCTTTGGCGGACCGGTAGGCACTATCGGGGGCGCAGCAGCTGGCGCGCTGGTGGGCCATGAAATTGGCGAGGACCGCGACCAACGTCGCCGTTAAATCAAACCACGCCCCCTCGGCCGCAGCAGCGTGCGACCGAAAGCCCCGACGCCCCACTTTGCGGGGGCCAAAGGAGCACTATCAAAAAGAGCTGCTGGCGCTTTCACAACAAGCGCCAGCAGCTATTTTTTTGATAGCAAAAAATCAGGTCGCCGTTTTGGCCGCCCGCCCGGCCCGCCAGGCGCCAAAGATGGCGATCAGGCCCGGAATGAAAATCATGGCCCAGATGATCTTGTCCAGGTGGAGCTTCACCCAAGCAAAGTTGCCAAAGAAGTAGCCCGCCGTGCAGATGCCCAGCACCCACAGCAACGCACCTGCCACATTGAAACCCGTGAACTTGCCGCGGCCCATTGCGGCCACCCCGGCCACAAAGGGGGCAAAGGTACGAATGAACGGCATGAAGCGCGCGAGGATGATGGTGATGCCACCGTAGCGCTCATAAAACGCATGCGCCTGGTCGAAGGCACGGCGATTGAACCAGCGCGAGTCCTCCCACTGAAACACCTTGGGCCCAAAAAACCGGCCTATTGAATAGTTGCACTGGTCCCCCAGGACCGCCGCCGCGATCAGCACCGCACAGGCGAGCGAAAAGCTCATCATCCCCGCGCCACACAACGCGCCCACGATGAACAAGAGCGAATCCCCCGGCAAAAAGGGCATGACAACCACGCCGGTTTCAATGAACACGATCAGGAACAGCAGCGCGTACACCCACATGCCGTAGGTCTGCACGAACGTTTCCAGATACTTGTCCACATGCAGGATGAAGTCGATCAGAAAAGTGACAAGTTCCATGGAGGGTGTGGCGCCGTGGGCCAGGCGCTAAGAGGGCGTTAAAAAGCAGCGCGCATTATCCCCACCCGGCGCCCTTACACGCCGATACCCTTGCGCCCCCTGTGCTGCCCCGCCCTAAAATCTGCCAGGTGAACGACACCAACCCATCCCTTGCAGCGGCACAGCCCTCCTCCGCTTGCCCGCGCCGCCCCATCCGCGACCTGCCCGACGAACTCATCAGCCAGATTGCGGCCGGCGAAGTGGTGGAGCGCCCCGCCTCGGTGGTGCGCGAGCTGGTGGACAACGCGCTGGACGCAGGCGCTACACAAATCACGGTGCGCCTGTCTGCCGGGGGTGTGCGGCTGATCATGGTGGAAGACGATGGCGGGGGCATCCCGCAAGAGGAGCTGCCGGTGGCCTTGCGCCGCCATGCCACCAGCAAGATCACCAACCTGAGCGACCTGGAAACCGTGGCCACCATGGGTTTTCGGGGCGAGGCACTGGCGGCCATTGCGTCGGTCTCGGAGATGTCGCTGCTCTCGCGCCCTGTGGCCCAAGCCAATGCGTTTTTGCTGGACGCCCGCAGTGGCGAGCTGCGCCCCGCCGCGCGCAGCACGGGCACGACGGTGGAGGTGAAAGAGCTGTTCTTCTCCACCCCCGCGCGCCGCAAGTTTTTGAAGACCGACGCCACCGAGCTGGCGCATTGCATTGAATCGGTGCGCCGGCATGCGCTGGCGCGGCCCGACGTGGGTTTTGCCATCTGGCACGAAGGCAAGCTGGTGGAGCAGTGGCGCGCCACCTTCGTGCCCGGTCAGGGCGATGCACAGGACGCACTGGCCCGGCGCCTGTCTGACGTGTTGGGCGAAGACTTCGTCACGCAGTCGGTGGCCGTTCAGCACCGCGCGGGCCCAGTCACCGTCACCGGCCGGGCCGGTCTGCCCGATGCCGCGCGCTCGCGGGCGGATCACCAATACTGTTATGTGAACGGCCGCTTTGTGCGCGACAAGGTGCTCACCCATGCGGCGCGCAGCGCTTATGAAGACGTGCTGCACGGCCACAAGCAGCCCGTGTATGCGCTGTATGTGGAGATCGACCCCGCCCGGGTGGACGTGAACGTGCACCCCACCAAGATCGAGGTGCGCTTTCGCGACAGCCGCGAGGTGCACCAGGCCGTGCGCCACGCGGTTGAAAACGCGCTGGCCGCACCGCGTGCGGCGGCCTTGGCGGCAGCCGCAGCAGTGGCGCCAGAAACCGGGCCTGGCAATGGAGGCGCCGAATATTTCAAACAAAAACAGGCGCCAGCGCTTATGTGGCAAGCGCAAGCAGCTATGAAATTTGAAGAACGTGGCCACCATGTCGCCGATCTGCAGGCGCTATGGGGGCCGCGCAAAGACAGCCTGCCCGCCAGTACACCGTCGCCAACCGATGCACTGGTGGGCGGGGGCAGCGACACACCGCAGTTACCCTCTCAAGACCTGGGCGGCGGTGGTGCGGGCGTTTTCGCTCTGCCATCGGGCCCGGCAAGAATACCCAGCGCCACGGGCGCAGCCAGTGCCGAAAGCGCAATGGGCATCACCGGGCCCAACGCCCACCCCAACGATACCTTCGGCCACGAGGCCACATGGCCTTTGGGCCGCGCAGTGGCTCAATTACACGGCGTCTACATCCTGGCCGAAAACGCCCAGGGCATGGTCGTCGTCGACATGCACGCCGCCCACGAGCGCATCGTGTACGAGCGCCTGAAGGCGCAGGTGGACAGCGGCGCGCGCATTGCCAGCCAGCCGCTGCTGATCCCTGCCACCTTTGCCGCCACGCCACAAGAGGTGGCCACCGCCGAAGACTCGGCCGAGGTGCTGGCCACGCTGGGGCTGGAAGTGGTGCCGTTCTCGCCCAAAACCCTGGCCGTGCGCGCCGTGCCCACCACCCTGGCGCAAGGCGACCCGGTGGAACTGGCCCGCAGCGTGTTGGCCGAGCTGGCCGCGCACGACGCCACCACCGTGGTGCAGCGCGCCCGCAATGAAATCCTGGGCACCATGGCCTGCCACGGTGCCGTGCGCGCCAACCGCAAGCTCACCATCGACGAAATGAACGCCCTGCTGCGCCAGATGGAAACCACCGACCGGTCGGACCAATGCAACCATGGCCGCCCCACCTGGCGGCAGCTGTCGATGAAAGAGCTGGACGCGTTGTTTCTGCGAGGAAGATAAACCGATCCACCGGACAGCCTGACAGAAAGGAAACGCACATGAGCCTGAGTCCAGAATGGTTTGCTGAATACAGCGATAGAGATAAGCAACGGTCTCTTGACAGCATCTCCGTCAAGGAAGCCGAGAGTGATTTGTCAATGTTCCGTTCATCTATTTCCCCAGTCGCCGAGGAAACCGCTAGATGGCTATACAAAAATTGGACGATAGAGAAATTTTTCCAACTCCATCCCACAGCACGCCTCCAGCTATTGAAATTCATAGAGCTTGAGCTTATGGCCAAGCAATCCAATGCTGAGCCGCTCTGGCACAAAATAATAGAGACTGATTTTTTGAAAAGAAATGGCATCAAGTAACTGCCCAGGGCGGCCAATCGCATTTCTGCCGTCAACATGAACAGTCTGAAAAAAGATGCCAGGCGCTTGAAATCCGTTCCACCTGAATACCGGGCCAGTGTTTACGCCAAGATGGAGCAGGAAAAGCGCAGCCAGCAGGATGCCAAGAGCAGAGAGTTGCTTGCATCACTGCGGGCGACATTGAAAGGGCTCAAGGAAGAGCTACGAAAAGCATGCATGGAGTGCGCCCAAGTTGATTTAATCAGCAAGATTTCCGCCTGCGAAAAGGCGATAAAGAAATCTCCGAAACCAACACGGAAATGGTCGCCGACACTCCCGGGCTCTTTTGAATCAGG
The DNA here is from genome assembly GCF_020510705.1 of Acidovorax radicis. Classification (NCBI taxonomy): domain Bacteria; kingdom Pseudomonadati; phylum Pseudomonadota; class Betaproteobacteria; order Burkholderiales; family Comamonadaceae; genus Acidovorax; species Acidovorax radicis. The sequence goes on along the minus strand of NZ_CP075184.1, from coordinate 1,717,751 downwards.
GCAGAAAAGATAGCGCTATTCGACCCCGATTCATCGGAGTCGCCGCAACCAATACCATTCGGCCAACGACTGCAAGCCGCGCAGAGTCACAGCGCCCTAGGGATCCTCTGTCAAAGGTAGTGGTCTCAAAGTCATGGTAAGCAAGTCCGTCTTTCATGCACCATGCACCATGCAACGTAGCTTTTTAGATGGCTGGTTGATGTTGCAACGAGGCTCGTTGTGAGAGGCCGGATGGGCTTCACCAATCCTCCTTCACCGCCATCACCGCGTCCCTCCCCGCTGCAGCCCGTCCCGCCAACCAAGCGGTAACAGTCCCCGACACGATCACCGCAGCACAAAGCCCCAGCAACCTCCCCCCCGGCACCGCCAAATCCATCGTCCAGTGAAAACTCTGCGGGTTGACCACGTGCACCAGCACCACGGACACGGCCAGCCCCAGCAGCACGCCCGCCGCCGCGCCCACCGCCGTCCACGCAGCACCTTCGCCTGCCACCACGGTCAGAATCTGCCGCCGGGTGAGGCCCAGATGGGCGAGCAAGCCAAACTCCTTGCGCCGTGCCAGCACCTGGGCGCTGAAGCTGGCGGCCACGCCGAACAGGCCGATGCCGATGGCCACGGCCTGCAGCCAGTAGGTGACGGCGAAGCTACGGTCGAAGATGCGCAGCGAGCGCTCGCGGATGGTGGCGGCGGAGCTGAATTCCACCAGTGCCTCGCTGCTGTCGCCCGTGGTGGCACTCGCCGCAGTGGAGGGTTGGCGGCCAGCTTGCGTCGCAGCGAGCGCGCGGATGGATTCCTGCAAGGCCGACACATCGGTGCCTTCGCTGGGCCACAGGGCCAAGTCGCTGGTGCGGGCGTCGCCGGTCAGGCGCAGCCACACGGCGCGGTCCATCACCACGGCGCCGGTTTGCCGGGCGTAGTCGCGCCAGATACCTGCTATGTAAAAGATAGCTGCTGGCGCATGGTTCTCTAGCGCTTGGGGGCTAAAAGCCTTGGAAAGTGCAGGCCACTCCATGCCGGGGCGCAGGCCGTACAGGTCCACCACGGCTTCGCTGATGTACACGCCCGTCCGGCCGGGGGGCACCGGCAGGGCCTCGCCCACCAGCGGCAGGGTCTGCGCTGGCTCATCGCCCAGCGGGCGGCTCAGCACCGTGAGGGCGGGCAGCGTGGGGGACAGCTGCAGTGGGCTGGCGCGCAGGGGCTGCACGCGGTCCAGACCTGGCAACTGGCCCACCGCTTCTGCAAAGCCTGCTGGCAGTAACGCTGCCTCACTGCCGCCTGCGCCTCCTGTGCCGCCGCCCGCACTGAGGGCCGAGCGCACATACAGCGGCGACGGCAGCACCGCGTCCAGCCACTGCGTGACCGAGCCGCGAAAGCTGGACACCATCACCGTCAGCGCCACGGCCAGGCTGAGGGACGCGACCACGCCGCCCACCGCGATGGCCGCGCTGCCCCGCATGCGCCGCGCGCGCTCCAGCGCCAGCAATGGCAGCGCATGGCGTGCGGCCAGGGGCTGCAACCACGCCAGCAACCGTGCCATGCCCCAGGGCAGCAGGGCGATGCCGCCCACCAGCAGCAGCGCGATGGCCACATACGCGGCCAGCGGGATACCAAATACGGGTGGGGCGATAGTCAACAGTGCCCCGGTAGCTATCAAAACGATACCAACCGTGCCCTTGTCCGCCTGGCTGGCTGCGGCGCCAAGGCCTTTCAGGGTCTGGGCTGGAGGCAGGGTCTGTGCGGCGCGGGCGGGCCACCAACCGCCCGCCAAGGCGGCCGCCACGCCGAGTGCGCCGTACACCAGGGCGGCGGGCGCGCTCCATTGCAGCGCGGGCCGCACACCCGCAAAGTAGCCGCCACCCAGGTCGCCGCCCAGCAATTGCAATGCGGTGGCTGCCAGCGCAGTGCCCAGTGCAATGCCCAGCACACTGCCCAGCAGGCCCAAGGCTGCCGACTCTGCCAGCACCAGCGCCAGCCGCTGGCGCGGTGTGGCGCCCAGCACGGCCAGCAGCGCAAACTGCGGCCCGCGCTGCGCCACGCTGAGTGCCAGCACCGAGAACACCAGAAACGCCCCGGTGAACAGCGCCACCAGCGCCAGCACCGTCAGGTTGACCCGGTAGGCGCGCGACAGGTTGCTGATGCGCTGGGTGGCGTCGCCGGGCTGCGCCAGCACCAGGTTGGCGGGCCAGCCGGGCTGCGCGCGCAGTGTGGCCTCCCACGCGGCGCGGTCGGTGCCAGGCTGCAGTTGCAGGTCGATGCGGGTGAGCGCGCCCGCGCGGCCAAACAGGTCTTGCGCGGCGCCGATGTCCATCACGGCCAGCGGCGCGCCGCCCGCGGTCACGGTGCCTGCCACCTGCACGGTGAGCGCCGGTTGCAAGCCCACCTGCAGCGTGAGGCGGGGCAGGGGCGACGATGCATCGGGTGCAGTGGCAGGCAGCCCCAGTGCCTGTAGCGCGGCCGTGTTGAGGAACGCCGTCGCGGGGGCGAAGAGGGCGAACCGGTCGGCGCTGTCCCAGGGGCGTGGCACCAGCGCAGGGGCCGTGGTGGGCAGCAGCAGTGCATCGGCGCCCAGCACGCGGATGGGAGTGCGAAGGGGCTGGTCATTGGCGCCCGCTGCATTGGCGCCCGTTGTGGTGGCTGCCAGCGCCACGGCCGACAGCTCCAGCAACGGGCTGGCGCGTGCCACCTGCGGGTCGGTGGCCAGGCGCTCGTACAGAGCCTCCGGCAGGCTGCCCTGCATGGCGCGCAGCTCCAGGTCGGGTTGGCCGTTGACGGCCCGCACGGCCTGCGAGAACTCGTCCAGCGCCGATGCATTGATCACATGCACGGCAAACGCCAGCGCCACGCCCAGCATCACGGCCGCCACCGCTGCCGCGCTGCGCCAGGGGTGGTGGCGCAGGTCTTGCCAGGAGAAGGTGCGAAGCAGCGCGAGCATGGCCTGCATTGTGGCCGTTGGTGTGCGGTGCGGCGATTGTTGATGCATATCAACCCCGCGTTTGAGACCCCCTTGAAGCGCCGGGGGATGGCGCATATCTTGGAAGCAGGGTCGGCACTCCTGCGCAGGCCCAGTTGTGTTCATTCCCTTTTCAGGAGCAAATTCCATGAACTCTCTTGTGACACGCGGCAGTCTGTTTGATGACTTCTTCAAGGACATTGCGCCGGGTTTTTACGTGCGTCCGCTGCACGGCGACAACCTGCCCGCACCCGGCCAGATCAAGATTGACGTGAAGGAAACCGAAGGTGGCTACACCGTGCAGGCCGAGGTGCCGGGCGTGGCCAAGGAGGACATCCATGTGTCGCTCGACGGCAATGTAGTGAACCTGCGCGCCGAAGTGCGCCAGCACGATGAAAAGCGCGAGGGCGAGAAGGCCCTGCGCTCGGAGCGCTACTACGGTGCCGTGGCCCGCAGCTTTCAGCTACCCGCCGATGTGGACCCCGCCCAGGCCAAGGCCAAGTATGACAACGGGGTGCTGACATTGAACCTGCCCAAGAAGGTGGGGACGGCGGCGCAGCGGTTGAATATCGAGTAAGCCCTGCCGCCATCGGCCATCGGCCATCGGTCAGTGGTTAGTGGCCTACGCAGCAATGCCGCCAGCCGTCAGCCGCAGCACCCGGTCGGCCCGCGCCGCGGCTGCATCCGAGTGCGTGACCAGCACCAGCGATGCCCCATGCTCGCGCGTCTGCGCCAGCAGCAGGTCCATCACGCGGGCGGCGGTGGTGGGGTCGAGGTTGCCGGTGGGCTCGTCGGCCAGCAGCAGGGCGGGGCGGGGCACCAGCGCACGGGCAATGGCCACGCGCTGCAGCTGGCCGCCGCTGAGCTGCTGTGGCAGCCGTTCGCCCAGCTCTGCCAGCCCGACGGCAGCGAGCATTTGCTGCACGCGGCCCGCATCGTTGCGGCCCAACAGCATCAGCGGCAGTGCCACGTTTTGCGCCACGTCCAGATGCGGCAGCACGTGAAACGCCTGGAACACAAAACCCACGTGGGCGCGGCGCCATAACGCACGCTGGGTATCGGTGAGTGGGCCCAGGCCCACGTCTGCGTGGGTGATGTGGCCGGTGTCCCAGGTGTCCAAGCCCGCCAGGCAGTTGAGCAGCGTGGACTTGCCCACGCCCGAGTCGCCCACGATGGCGACAAACTCACCCGGCTCCACCACAAAATCCACGTTGGAGAACACGGGCGTTGCCCCGTAGTGTTTGCCCAGGCCCTGCACGCGCAGTTGTGTCATGGGGCGGAATGCTCCAGGTGCTTCCGTTGAGCCCCTTGATCCACGGGCGCGGCACGACCCAGGCGTTGCAGCACGGCATGCACGAGATGGTCCATCGCCTGGGGTTGGTCGCAGGCGATCACGTGGCGGTCGGGCATGCTGCGCAGCCAGGTGATCTGGCGCTTGGCCAACTGGCGGGTGGCGACAATGCCGCGCTCGCGCAGATAGGCCACGTTCAGCGGTGTGCCCGGTACGGTGGTGGATCGCATGGCCTGAAAGTCCAGCTCTTCCCAGGCCTGGCGGTAGCCCACGCAACGCATCGAGGGCAGGTCTGCGTGCAGGTCACCGCGCGCGCGCAGCGCCCGCACCTCGTCGATGAAACCGGCGTCGAGCATGGTGTCAAACCGCTGCGCGATGCGCCCGTGCAGCCAGCTGCGATCATCAGGTTCCAAAGAAAAAAGGGCGCTAGCGCTTGTGCTGTCTGCGCTAGTAGCTCCTTTTTTTGTAGTGTGAAAGCTCGACAGGGGTTGGCCTGAGATGTGCCACACCTCCAGGGCGCGCTGAATGCGCTGGCTGTCGGCCGGGGCCAGGCGCGCCGCGGTCACGGGGTCGACAAGCGCCAGCTCGGCATGCAGAGCGGGCCAGCCCTGTTCAGCGGCCTGCGCTTCAAGCCGGGCCCGCACGGCCGGGTCGGCGGCGGGCATGTCGTCAATGCCGTCGAACAGTGCCTTGAAATACAGCATGGTGCCGCCCACCAGCAGCGGCAACGCGCCGCGTGCACGGATCTCGGCGATGAGGCGCGTGGCGTCTTGCACAAACTCTGCAGCGCTGTAAGCCTGCAGCGGGTCGCGGATGTCGATCAGGTGGTGGGGCACCGCCGCGCGCTCCGCGTGCGAAGGCTTGGCCGTGCCGATGTCCATGCCGCGATAGACCAGTGCGGAATCCACGCTGATGATCTCCACCGGCTGGCCGTGTTGGGCGAGCGCTGCAGCCAGTGCCAGGGCGCCCGCTGTTTTGCCCGATGCCGTGGGGCCCGCCAGCGCAATGGTGGGCAGCTTGTGTTGTGGGTCAGGTGGCTCAGGCGTGGTCACGGGGCGCTCCAAATTTTTGCACCAGCGTCCATGAAATCAGCGCCAATAACACCGACCAGAACCAGACGCCATGGACCAGGGGCCAGATGGTCCCATCCAGCCTGACGCCCAGCCAGCCGCCAATCGCAAAGGCTGCCAGCATCATCATGAAACCGTTGAGTGCAGACGCTACGCCCGCGGCCTTGGGGAAAGGCCCCACCGCACCACTTTGTCCGCAGGGCTGGTGAATGCCGTGGCCGAGCATGAACAGATAAAAGGGCAGCAACAAGGCCCAGGGCTGGTGCCAGCCTGCCAGCGCAACCAGCGCCATCAGCGTGCCGCCGCCGGCGCTCAGCCCGCCGGCAATGGCCACGGTGCGCAGCAAGCCAAAGCGGGCAAGCAGGCGGCGGCACAGGATGGTGCCGCCAAAATAGGCCAGGCAGGCCGATGCCATGGCCCAGCCGTATTGCGTGCGCGTGAGGCCGAGCACGTCGATATACACAAACGACGACGACGCGAGAAACGTGAACAGGCCGCCATACGTGGCCGTGGTCTGCAGTGAAAACGCCCAGAAGGTCGGGCTGCGCAGCACCTGGCGCCAGGTGCCGACCAGAGCGCGAGGCTGCAGCGCCCTGGGGTTGGCTTGCGCCAGCGTTTCGGGCAGGCGCAACGCCACCAGCGCCAGCGTGGCTACGGCATACGCGGTGAGGGCGAGCAGCGCTGCACGCCAGCCCAGCCATTCGCTCAGCAGCCCGCCCAGAGGGGCGCAGATGCAGGCCACGATGCCCAACCCGGTGAGGGCCTTGGACATGGCGCGTGCGCCATCCAGCGGTGTGTACAGGTCACGCACGATGGCCCGCGCACACATCACCACCGCGCCCATGGCAGCACCCTGGGCAATGCGCCAGGCAATCAGCAGGCCCATGGTGGGGGCCAACGCGCTGCCCAAAGAGGCCACGGTGTAAATACCCAATCCGGCCAGCAAGATGGGGCGACGGCCAAAGCGGTCCGACAGCGGCCCCCACACCATCTGCGAGCAGCCAAAGGCCAGCAGCAACCCGCTGAGGGTGAGCTGGGCCAACGCCATGGGCGCGTTCAGGCTGCGCGTGAGGGCGGGTAACGCGGGCAGGTAAAGGTCGGTGGTGACGGGCTGGATACTGAGCAGCATGGCCAGCACCACAATGGCCAGGCCAGGCTGGATTAAGGCGGAGGCGGGCGCAGCGCCTTCGGGCGTTGCGGTGGCGGAAGGGGCAGACATATCCGTCTGAGCGTACCAGAAGCCGCTGTTTTGGCTGCCTGCAAGGCACCCCTCGCCGGGCCCTGCAGCGCGCGTTGCGAAGCGCCTGGCGGGAGCCGATGGCCGTCAGTGCCCGAGGTGCCCCCTGCAATGCCCGGGTGCCGTTCTAGCGTCCTCGTTAACCTGGCAAGACATCGGTGGCATCAAAAGACGGAGGGCGCAGCAGGTCTCTGTCTATGCCCATGACACCGCTGGCCCGTTCCACCGCCTGCCACAGCGGCGCTGGCATCTTCAAAATCTCGTCGGGGGAGTCGGACCGCGCAATCCATGCACTGATCTGGCCGTGCTGCTCGGTGGTCAGCAGATCCAGGTGCAGCATCTCGTCAATGGTTTTCATTTGGTTGGACTTGGATAGGTCGTGTGACGGGCCATCACGGGCCATGGTGGCCAATGCCTGAACATGCTGCCACAACGGCAAAGTTCAAGGCAGAGTCAGGGGCATCGCTGCGGGTCAGAGCATGTGTGCGGGTCGCGCAGGCCCGTGCCCAGCGCTGCGGGGTCTCGCCAGCGCCCCTGCGCTACCGGAGCTTGAACAGGCTGGCCATCGCCTCGCGATACAACCCGTTGCCCACGGCGTTGGTGTCGTAATGGGAGCCGCCCTCCACCAGCACAAACCGCTTGGGTTCCTGTGCGGCGTCATACAGCTGGCGGCCCAGCTGCGCGGGGATGAGGCTGTCGTTGCTGCCATGCACCACCAGCAGCGGCGAGCCAATGTCTGCCACCTTGCGGATGGATTCAAAACGCTGTGTGATGAGGCCGGACACAGGCAGCCAGCCCCATTTGAAGCCGCTCACCACATCGGCAATGCTGGTGAAGGTGCCCTCGACCACCGTGCCTTGCTCGTCGGGCACATCGCGGGCCAGATTGATCGCAATGGCTCCCCCCAGCGAATGCCCAAAGATGTAGCGGGGTTTGCCCGGCTCGTGCAGTGCCAGCCAGCGCCATGCCGCGTGGGCGTCTTCGGTGGCGGTGGCTTCAGACGGCAGGCCGGCGCTGCTTTGGCCAAACCCCCGGTAGTCGATGGCCAGCACCGAAAAGCCCAGCGCCTGCATGCGCCGGATGCGACCTGACGAACCAGAAACGTTCCAACGTGCACCATGCAGATACAGCATCACCGGTGCATCGGCACGGGCATGGGGCAGCCACAGGCCATGCAGACGCTCTGCCTGGTGGGTGATGCCTGACTGGAAGGCGATCCACACATCCTCCATGCCCTCGGTGGACGGGGCGCCGCCCCAGCTACGGTCACTGGGCTGAAAGATCCACTCGCGCTGTTTGGCGTCAAGGGTGGCGCAACCGGCGGTGACACCGATGGCCAGCACGACGGCGGTCAAGAGGAGGAGCAGTCTTTTCATGAACAGGGCTGACTCTGCCACGGCCCGGAAGTTCTGGCGCGGCAGGCTGGGCCCTTTAAGCGATTACCCCAGGGGGCTGCCTTGTGTCGCATGGACTGTCTTGTGGCCCCATGGGGCCACAAGGGGGGGGCTTGCCCCCAGTGCTTACACCACGCCCTGCGCGATCATCGCGTCGGCCACCTTCACGAAGCCGGCGATGTTGGCGCCGTCGATGTAGCTCACGCTGCCGTCGGCGCGTGTGCCGTGCTTGAGGCAGGCGGCGTGGATGCCTTGCATGATCATCAAGAGGCGGTTGTCCACTTCTTCGGCGGTCCAGTTCAGGCGCATGGCGTTCTGGCTCATTTCCAGGCCCGAGGTGGCCACGCCACCGGCATTGCTGGCTTTGCCCGGTGCGTAAAGCACGCCCGCAGCCTCGAACGCCTTGGCTGCCTCGATGGTCGAGGGCATGTTGGCGCCTTCTGCGACGCAGAGCACGCCGTTCTTGATGAGGGTCGCTGCGTCTTTGGCGTCCAGCTCGTTTTGGGTAGCACAGGGCAGGGCCACGTCCACGGGCACATGCCAGGGCGTTTTGCCCGCTTCAAACCGCGCGCCGGTACGCTCTGCGTAGTCGCTCACGCGGCCGTAGTGGTGGTTCTTCACGTCCATCAGGATGGCGAGCTTTTCGGTCGTGAAACCTTCTTCGTCAATGATCGTGCCGCTGGAGTCGGACACGGTGATGACCTTGGCGCCCAACTCCAGGGCTTTTTCCACGGCGTATTGCGCCACATTGCCGGATCCCGACACCGACACGCGCAGGCCGTCAAACGACTTGCCGCGGGTCTTGAGCATCTCCTGGGCGAAATACACCGTGCCATAGCCGGTGGCTTCGGGGCGGATCAGTGAGCCGCCAAACGACAGGCCCTTGCCGGTGAACACGCAATCGGCGCGGTTGCTGAGCTTTTTGTACATGCCAGCGATAAAGCCCACTTCGCGCCCGCCCACCCCGATGTCGCCCGCCGGCACGTCGGTGTCGGCACCGATGTGGCGAAACAGCTCGGACGCAAACGCCTGGCAAAACCGCATCACTTCTGCGGGGCTCTTGCCCTTGGGGTCAAAGTCAGCACCGCCCTTGCCGCCGCCCATGGGCAGCGTGGTCAGCGCGTTCTTGAAGGTCTGCTCGAACGCCAGGAACTTGAGCACCGACAGATTCACCGAGGGGTGAAAGCGCAGGCCGCCCTTGTAGGGGCCAATGGCCATGCTGTGCTGGATGCGGTAGCCACGGTTGACCTGCACGGTGCCGTGATCGTCCGTCCAGCACACGCGGAACATGACGGTGCGCTCAGCTTCGACCAGGCGCTCGAGCAGGCCGTGGTCTGCGTAACGCGGGTTCTTTTCAATAAAGGGCCACAGGCTTTCCATCACCTCGGTCACGGCCTGCAGGTATTCAGGCTGGCCAGGATTGCGAAGAGCCACATGGGCCAGGAAGCTTTCGGCGGACGCGTGTTTCATAGGTCAAAAGGCTTTCTGCATCAAAAAAATCGAGTCTGGTTGGCAGGCTTGGCGCGCTGCAGCATGGGGATTATGTTCAAAAGTTATACGTTTATGCGCATACCTCTGCCCAGCCGTGGGGATTTTTTTGGCGAAATGCTGCAAATTGGTGCAATCTGGAGGCGTGATAGTCACCAAATCTGTGCGAAAACCCGTGTTTTTGCTGTCACCGTCCCGTCATGTGGTGGCGCCACAGTTCGACGGTTCCATAACCAAAAAGGAGAAAAACATGCATGCATCTGCAGCAAAGTGGGGGGTGGTTGGCTTGGTGACGGCCCTGGCGGCGACGCTGGTGGCCTGTGGCGGCAATGATGATTCGCCATATCCGACGCTGAACGGTGACAAGCCGCTGGTCATTGGCCACCGGGGCGCGGCGGGCTATCTGCCCGATCACACCCTGGAGGGCTACAAACGCGGCATCGAGATGGGCGCCGACTTCATTGAACCCGACCTGGTGGCCACCAAAGACGGCGTGCTGGTGGCCCGGCACGAGCCCAACATCACCGGCACCACCGATGTGTCCACCCGGGCCGAGTTCGCCAGCCGCAAGACCAAAAAGGTGGTGGATGGGGTGACGGAAGAGGGCTGGTTTGCCTCGGACTTCACGCTGGCCGAGATCAAGACGCTGCGCGCCGTGCAGCCGCTGTCAGACCGCGACCCGTCGTACAACGGCAAGTTCCAGATCCCGACGCTGGACGAAGTGCTGGATCTCGCAAAGAGCGAGGGCGCCAAGGCCGGGCGCACGGTGGGCGTGTACCCCGAAACCAAGCACCCTACGTTTCACGCCAAGCTGGGCCTGCCGCTGGAAGACCGGCTTCTCGCCACCCTGGCCAAATACGGCTACACCGCCAAAAGCTCGCCGGTGATCGTGCAGTCGTTTGAAGTCGCCAACCTGAAGTACCTGCGCACCAAGACACAGGTGCGCCTTGTGCAATTGGTGGATGCCAACGACGTGAACCCCGACGGCAGCATGGACCTGACAGCGCCCTACGACAAACCCTATGATTTCGCCGTGGCGGGTGACGCGCGCACCTTCGCCAGCCTGCTCACGCCAGCGGGCCTCAAGGAGGTCAAGACCTACGCCGACGGCGTGGGCCCCTGGAAGCCCTACCTCATCCCGTCCAAGCAGGTCGATGCCAACAAGGATGGCAAGGCCGATGACTTGAATGGCGACGGCGTGATTGACGAACGCGACCGCGTCATGATGTCCGCCACCGATGTGGTCAAGAACGCCCATGCCGCCGGTCTGTTTGTGCACGCGTATACCTTCCGCAACGAAGCCAAGCGCCTGGCATCGGACTTCAAGGGCGACCCCAAGGCCGAATACCGGCTGTTCTACAACCTGGGCGTGGACGGCGTCTTCAGCGACTTTGCGGACGTCGCCAAGGCCGCGCGGGATAACTAAGGGGCAAAGGACAGCGCCTGTCTGTGTGATCTTTTCTTCAGCTAGGGAAGCTCTTCACGAATCGGTTCTGGCTGTGCCGTAGCGATGCCCGAACTAAGACAGCGCCCGCGTTGGGTCATTGGGTACTCCCGGCAGGCGCTGCGCGAGGGCCATTGCCCGGTTTCGCGGGGCATTAAGCCCCCTGCACGCGCACCTGCCCCATGCAGGCCAGCAACTTGTGCCTTGCCATCCACAGATTGCCCAACGCAAACAGCGTGACGATCTGCGCCGTGTTCTTCATGAGCCCCCGGTAGCGCACCTTCACGTACCCGAACTGCTGCTTGAGCACTCTGAACGGGTGCTCCACCTTGGCCCGGATGCTGGCCTTGGTGCGTTCAAGTTGGTCGATCAGCGCATCCACAGGCTTGTTTTTGTCCAAAGCCCGGCGCAACCCCGGGCGCATGGCTACATGCCAGCGCACGTTCTTGTTGGCATCGGGCCGCTTGTCCACTCCTTGGTAGCCCGCATCGCCAAAGGCATCCGTTTCTTGCCCGTGCAGCAGGCTGTTGGCTTCTATCACGTCGTTCACATTGCCACTGGTGCCGCGCACGCTGTGCACCAGGCCTGAATCCGCATCCACGCCAATGTGAGCCTTCATGCCAAAGTACCACTCGTTGCCCTTCTTGCTTTGATGCATCTCGGGGTCTCGTGCCTTGCCTTCATTCTTGGTGGACGTCGGCGCCGCAATCAGCGTGGCATCCACCACCGTGCCTGCTTTGAGTTGCAGCCCTTTGGCTTGCAGCAGGGCATTGACCGTAGCGAGGATCTGATCGGCCAGTTTGTGGCGCTCCAGCAGATGCCGAAAACGCAGGATGCTCGATTCACTGGGAATGTGTTCGTCCCAGTGAGACAGGCCGGCAAAGTCCCGAAAGGCTGGCACGTCGTGCAGTGCCTCTTCCATGGCTGGGTCGCTAAGCTTGAACCACTGCTGCATGAAATGGATACGCAGCAGGGTCTGCACCGCAAAGGGCTGCTGGCCCCGGCGTCCGATCTCTGGGGCGTAGGGCTCAATGAGCGAGACCAACTCGGCCCAGGGCACCACCAACTCCATCGCATCAAGGAACTCGCGCTTGCGTGTGCGCTTGATGGTATTGCTCAGGCCCAGGCTGCTTTGCTTCATGCGCTTATTGTCTGGGCTTCAGGCCTGTTCAATCACATCTCACAGGGATTCGTGCAGAGAATCCCTAGGCATACGCTCCAGCAATTCCACCGACCGCTGCTTGAACACGCCCCATGACTCTCCCCTCCCCCTGGCTCCACGAAGCCATCGCCCGCATCGAAGCCGACTACCAGCGCAGTGCCGACACCCACCTGATCCCGCTGCGCCTGACCGCGTTTGCCGCGCATGGCATTGACCTGTACCTCAAGGACGAATCCACCCACCCCACGGGCAGCTTGAAGCACCGGCTGGCGCGGTCGCTGTTCCTGTACGCGCTGTGCAATGGCTGGGTGCATGAGGGCTCGACCATCGTCGAATCCTCCAGCGGCTCCACGGCGGTGAGTGAGGCCTACTTTGCGCGCCTGCTCGGCCTGCCGTTTGTGGCGGTGATGCCGCGCAGCACTTCGCCCGAAAAGATCGCGCAGATCGAGTTCCATGGCGGGCGTTGCCACTTTGTGGACAGCGCGGGCGCGGTGTATGACGCGGCCCGTGCGATTGCTGAGGAGACCGGCGGCCACTACATGGACCAGTTCACCTATGCCGAGCGCGCGACCGACTGGCGGGGCAACAACAACATCGCCGAGAGCATGTTCACGCAGATGGTGCGCGAACGCCACCCGGTGCCGCGCTGGATCGTGGTGGGTGCAGGCACGGGGGGCACCAGCGCCACCATTGGCCGCTATGTGCGTTACCAGCGCCATGCCACGCAAGTGTGTGTGGCCGACCCGGCGGGGTCGGTGTTCAGCGCCTATCACCGCACGGGTGACGCGACGCTGACGGCCCCGGGATCGCGCATTGAAGGCATTGGCCGCCCGCGTGTGGAACCGAGCTTTATCCGCACGCTGGTGGACCGCATGGTGGATGTGGCGGCTGCGAGTCCATTGCCGCCATGCGCGCGCTGTCGCGGTTGCTGGGGCGGCGCGTGGGGCCGTCCACGGGCACCAACTTTGTGGCCATGCTCACGCTGGCCTGCGAGATGCGTGAGCGGGGCGAGCGCGGCTCCATCTTGTCGCTGCTGTGCGATGCGGGCGAGCGCTACCTGCCCACCTATTTCGACACGGCGTGGGTGGACCGCACATTTGGTGATTGCTCGGCAGCGCAGCAGAAGATAGACGGCCTGATCGGCTGATGCCAGCCAAGCACCGCACCATGCCCTCTTCTGCGTTGCCCTCCGGTTCTTTGCTGGCTCCCCCAGGCCCCATGGTCACGCGCCGACAGTGGCTGGCCCAGCAGATGCCCTGGGGCCTGGCGGCCGTGGGGACTGCGGAGTGGTTGCCCCATGCCGCGCATGCCTTGCCCGCACGCGCGTTGAGCTTTCCGCGTGACCACGGTAGCCACCCGGAGCTACGCACCGAGTGGTGGTACATCACCGGCCATGTGCAGGCGCAGGGGCAGCCATGGGGGTTTCAGATCACGTTCTTTCGCTCGCGGGTCGATGGCACGCAGCAGCTGCAGTCGGCCTTTGCGGCCAAGCACTTGCTGTTTGCGCACGCCGCCATCACCGATGTGCGCGGCCAGCGGCTGTTGCACGACCAGCGGATTGCGCGTGCCGGTTTTGGGGTGGCGCAGGCCAGTGAGGCCGACACCCGCATCCGCCTGCAGGACTGGGCGCTGGAGCGCAGTGACACGGCACGCGGAAAGCCAGACTTCACGGCCAGCCGCTACACCACCCGCATTGTGGGCCGCGAGTTTGGGCTGGATCTGGTGTTTGACAGCACCCAACCGTTGCTGCTGCAGGGGCAGCAGGGGTTGTCCCGCAAGGGGCCGGACGCCGAGCAGGCCAGCTACTACTACAGCCAGCCCCAGCTCGCCGTCAGCGGTACCTTGCAGGTGGGCAACAAACGCATGGCGGTTGGGCCAGACACAGGCCGTGCCTGGATGGACCACGAATGGAGCGAAGCGCTGCTGCACCCTGAAGCCCAGGGGTGGGACTGGATCGGCATGAACCTGCACGACGGCAGCGCGCTGACGGCCTTCCGCCTGCGGCGGGCTGACGGCACTGCGTTGTGGGCGGGTGGATCGTGGCGGGCGCCCGGGCAGCCGGTGCAGGTGTTTGGGGCGCAGTCTGTGGCGTTCACCCCCTTGCGGTGGTGGACCAGCCCGCGTAGTGGCGCGCGCTACCCGGTGCAATGGCAGGTGCAAACGCCCGCAGGAACCTTTGCAGTGAACGCGCTGCTGGACAACCAGGAGCTCGACAGCAGCAGCTCTACCGGCGCGGTCTATTGGGAAGGTTTGTCGGATCTGCAGAACCCGGCGGGCCTCAGCGTGGGGCGGGGTTATCTCGAACTCACAGGCTATGGCAAACCATTGCGATTGTGAAAACGCCCGGTGATTGGCCCGCACGCTGTCTCAGAACGTGTTCACGATCTGAGGCCGCACGCCGAGTTCGATGGGGACAAATCGGTGCGTTGAATCCGTGAACGGGGTTGAACAACGGGTCAACATGAACCCGCCGGGGGCCTTCGGACAAGCCCCGGCGGAACGGAGTGCCCCCGTCAGGGTTTGGGGGTTCCACCTCGGCGGCGCACCAGCCAGGCAATGATCTCCCCCATGATGCCCCGGCGGAAAGCCAGCACACAGATCACAAAGATCAACCCGGTGACCATGGTGACCGACTCACCCAATGTGCTGAACCATTCGATGTGGGTGACTCCTGCCAGGAAGTGGCCCACCTCGCCCAGCTTGTTCTCGAGCAAGACGACGACCGCAGAACCGATGATCGGGCCAGAGAGCGTGCCCAGGCCGCCCACCAGCGTCATCAACACCACGTGGCCAGATGAAGTCCAATGCACATCACTGAGCGTGGCGAAACCCATCACCAGGGTTTTTAACGCGCCGGCCAGGCCCGAGAGCGCGGCCGACAGCACAAACGCCACCAGCTTGTAGCGGTTGGTGTCGTACCCCAGCGAGGTGGCGCGTGGCTCGTTCTCTTTGATGGCTTTGAGCACCTGGCCAAAAGGCGAATGCACCGTACGCACGATCAGCAGGAAAGCAGCGACCACGATGGCCATCACGATGTAGTAAAGCACCAGGTCGTTTTGGAGGTCGACCAAGCCAAACAGCTTGCCGCGTGGCACGGATTGCAAACCATCTTCACCGCCAGTGAACGGAGCCTGGAGCGCCACAAAAAACAGCATCTGCGCCAGTGCGAGCGTGATCATGGTCGAATAGATGCCCGTGCGCCGGATGGCGAAAAAGCCCACGATCAGCCCCAGCAAAGCGCCACCAAGCGTACCCAGCAACAAACCGACTTCAGGCGTCAGGCCCCACACCTTGATGGCGTGGCCGGTGACATAAGCGGCACCGCCCAGAAACGCCGCATGACCGAATGACAACATGCCGGTGTAGCCCAGCAACAGGTTGAATGCCGCAGCAAACAGTGCGAAGCACATGAGCTTCATCACAAACACCGGATAGGCACCAAAAAACGGCGCCAGCAGCAAGCCGACGAACAGCAGGCCATAGCCTACAACAGCAAGATTCTTGAGATTCATGTGGAGGGCCCCGTCAATTTTCTTTGCCGAACAGGCCGGCGGGGCGAATCAGCAGCACGATCACCATGATCACAAAAACCACGGTGGACGATGCTTCAGGATAGAAAACTTTGGTGAAACCTTCGATGATTCCGAGGCCCAGGCCGGTCAGGATCGATCCCATGATCGAGCCCATGCCCCCAATCACCACCACCGCAAACACTACGATGATCAGGTTTTGTCCCATCAGTGGCGAGACCTGGTACACCGGGGCGGACAGCACCCCCGCAAACGCGGCCAGCGCAGCGCCAAACGCATACGTGAGCGTGACCATGACAGGCACATTCACACCAAACGCTTCGACCAGGCGCGGGTTTTCGGTGCCTGCGCGCAGATAGGCGCCCAGTTTTGTTTTCTCGATCACAAACCAGGTGGCCAGACACACGGTGACCGAGGCCACCACGACCCAGGCACGGTAGTTGGGCAAGAACATGAAGCCCAAGTTGGTGCCACCCGAAAGCAGATCGGGTGTGTCGTAGCCCAGGCCCGATACCCCATAGACCGAGCGGAACGCGCCCTCGATCAACAGCGTGAGCCCGAGCGTGAGCAGCAGGCCGTAGAGATGGTCGAGCTTGTAGATCCAGCGCAGGAGCAGGCGTTCGATGACCACGCCAAACGCCCCCACGACCAGCGGCGCCACAATCAGCATCACCCAATAACTGATGCCAAAGTAGTTCATGGCCATCCAGGTCACCACGGCCCCCATCATGAACAGCGCGCCATGCGCAAAGTTGATGACATTGAGCAGGCCGAAGATCACGGCGAGCCCCAGGCTGAGAATTGCATAGAACGAGCCATTCACCAGCCCCAAAAGGAGCTGGCTCAGCAAGCCTGGCAATGAGATACCAAAGATTTCCATGGGCGAAACAGGTCGTGGAAGGTCAGGTCAAATCAGATCGGTGGAAGAAGGCGTTATTTCCAGAGCGCGCACTTGCTCTCGGCCTTGGTGGTGAACACCGCTTCGCCGGGCAGCTTCTTCACGATCTTGAGGTAGTCCCAGGGCTTCTTGGAATCAGCGGGCTGCTTGGCCTCGACCAGGTACATCTCATGCACCATGCGGCCGTCAGGGCGGATCACACCGTTCTTGGCGAAGAAGTCATTGATCGGTGTCTTCTTCATGTATTCCATGACCTTGTCGGAATCGGTGGTCTTCACGGCAGCCACGGCTTTCAGGTACGTCATGGTGGCCGAGTAGTCGGCTGCCTGCACATCGGTGGGCATGCGCTTCATCTTGGCAAAGTACTTGTCGGCAAACTTGCGCGAGTCATCGTCCTTGTCCCAGTACCAGCTGGTGGTGTGCAGCAAGCCGGCGGTGTTCTTCAGACCCAGGCTGTGGATGTCGCTCAGGAACACCAGCAGACCGGCCACTTTCATGGTCTTGTCGATGCCGAACTCCTTGGCGGCCTTGACGGAGTTGATCGTGTCGCCGCCCGCATTGGCCAGGCCCAGGATTTGTGCCTTGGAGCTTTGCGCCTGCAGCAGGAACGACGAGAAATCCGACGCGTTCAGTGG
This sequence comes from Acidovorax radicis, assembly GCF_020510705.1. Taxonomy (NCBI): domain Bacteria; kingdom Pseudomonadati; phylum Pseudomonadota; class Betaproteobacteria; order Burkholderiales; family Comamonadaceae; genus Acidovorax; species Acidovorax radicis. The sequence continues at coordinate 1,700,652 of NZ_CP075184.1, read as the reverse complement.
GTGACGCACGGCGCCCAATACCTTGCCGCCCTTGGCTTCCACCACGGCACTGGTGTCTTTCTCCAGCGAGTGGCCGAAGGCATAGTCCGCCGTCAGAAAGAACCAGGTCTTGCCACCCGTGTCCACCACCGCGCCGCCCGTGCCCTTGGCCAGCGCCACCGTGTCATAGGCATAGTGCACGGTGTAGGGCGTGCAAGCCTCGTTGGTCAGCGCGGACGAACCGGCACCGTTATTGAAGTAAACACGTTTCTTCTCTTGCGCGACCTTCGCCGTGGCCAATGCCGTGCCCGAGTTGGTGCCGCCAAAAATCATGGTGGCACCTTGGGTGTCGATCCACTCGCGCGCCTTGGAGGCTGCAATGTCTGCCTTGTTCTGGTGGTCTGCCGTCAAGAGTTGGATCGGCTGGCCCAGCGCCTTGCCGCCGAAATCGTCGATGGCCATCTGGATGGCCGTGGCGCCCCCTTTGCCTTCTACGTCCGAATAGAGGCTCGACATGTCGGAGACAAATCCGATGACGACCTTTTCCTGCGCGTGCGCCGCGCCAGTGGCCAGGCCTGCAGCGGCCAGCATCAGTGCCAGAGTGGTGTGCTTGTATTTCATGCGGAGTCTCCTTATCGACGGTTGGAAAACAAAAACGGGAGGAAAGTCATTGGACAACGGAGCAGCAGAAACCCGGGCTCAAATGCCCAGCAGCTGATTGAGCACGGGCATGCGGGATTCGAGTTCATGGGCACCGAAATGCTCGACCACGGTGCCGTGTTCAATGACATAAAACCGATCTGCCAATGGCGCTGCAAAACGGAAGTTCTGCTCCACCATCACCACGGTGTACCCCTTGGCGCGCAAGGTGGTGATCATGCGGGCCAGCGCCTGCACAATCACGGGAGCCAGGCCCTCGGATATTTCATCGAGCAGCAGCAAATTGGCCCCGGTGCGCAGAATACGGGCGACCGCCAGCATCTGCTGCTCACCGCCCGAAAGACGCGTGCCCTGGCTATTTTTTCGCTCAGCCAGATTGGGAAACATGGCATAGATTTCGTCGAGCGACATGCCTTGTATGCCGGTCTTGAGCGTGGGCGGCAGCAGCAGGTTTTCCTCGCACGACAGGCTGGAAAAAATGCCCCGCTCTTCTGGGCAATAACCCACACCCAGGTGCGCGATGCGGTGTGTGGGCATCTGAATGGTTTCCACGCCACCAATCTTGACGGAACCTTTGCGGGCACCAGTCAGCCCCATGATGGCACGCAAGGTCGAAGTGCGGCCGGCACCGTTGCGGCCCAGCAGCGTCACCACTTCGCCGGGCTGTACCACCATGTCCACCCCGTGGAGCACGTGCGACTCGCCGTACCAGGCTTCGAGGTTCTTGATTTCAAGGGCGGGGGTCATGCTGGTGCTCATCTCAGTGCGCTCCCTGCAGTTGGCCGTCGGTTGTGCCCATGTACGCTTCCATCACCTGGGGGTTGTTCGACACTTCAGCGTAAGGCCCTTCGGCCAACACGGCCCCGCGTTGCAGCACCGTGATGCGATCTGCGATGGTGGAGATCACCTTCATGTTGTGCTCGACCATCAAAATGGTGCGCCCGGCGGACACTTTCTTGATGAGCTGCGTGACGCGGTCCACGTCTTCATGGCCCATGCCCTGCGTGGGCTCATCGAGCAGCATCAGCTCGGGCTCCATCGACAGCGTGGTGGCAATCTCGAGCGCACGCTTGCGGCCATAGGGCAAGTTGACCGTGACTTCGTCGGCCATGTCTTCCAGTCCCACTTCGGCCAGCAATTGCATGGCCCGGTCATCGAGCTGGCGCAGGCTGCGCTCGCTGCGCCAGAAGTGAAACGACGTGCCGAGCTTGCGTTGCAGCCCCAAGCGCACGTTCTCCAAAAGCGTGAGGTGAGGAAACACAGCCGAGATCTGGAAGGAGCGGATCACCCCCCGCCGCGCGATCTGAGCAGGACGCTCACGCGTGATGTCGTGCCCATTGAACCGTATGGCACCCGATGTGGGCTCGAGGAACTTGGTCAACAGGTTGAAGCATGTGGTTTTGCCCGCGCCGTTGGGACCAATCAGCGCATGGATAGAGCCCCGGCGGACGGCCAGGTTCACATCGCTCACGGCGGTGAAGCCCTTGAACTCTTTGGTCAAGCTGGTGGTTTCGAGAATGACGTCGCTCATTGCGCCTTGGCCGCTCTGTTAGGTGCTCAATGTGGAGCCTTGCAACAAGGTCTCCGCGTGTGTGGAATGGTTTGCATGGTATGCGTGCCTGCCCTGCCGCAGATACTGGGACTAATGCCTATGTATAAATGCCTACATGCGCAAAATGCGCTGCCGCCGTGCGCCCTCCTGCCGTCTCGATGCAGACATCTCAGGCACCCGGCACCCGCTGCAGACATGTTCACGATGGGGCCCGGCACGGGACACCATGGAGCCCTACACTGCCGCCATGGCATCCATTCCCTCTCCCACACCCGCACGTGGCGCCCCGCGGTCACTCACCGGCCTGTTCCCGTTCCTGCGGCCGTATCGCGTTCAGATCGCTCTGTCAGGGGTGTTCCTTGTATTGGCAGCGCTGGCCACTTTGGTGTTTCCGCTCGCGCTGCGCAGCCTCATTGACGGTGGGCTCACCGGAATATCGGCGGACAAGGGCACGCAGGCCATGGCGCTGCGCGGGCATTTCGAGGCCCTCTTCGGGGTAGCCATTGCGTTGGGTGTGTTTTCTGCCGCGCGTTTTTATACGGTGAGCTGGCTCGGTGAGCGCGTCACTGCCGATCTGCGCAACGCCGTCTACAGCCACGTGCTTCGACAAAGCCCGCAGTTCTTTGAGACCACCCAGACCGGTGAGGTGCTTTCGCGCCTGACCGCCGACACGACCCTGGTGCAGACCGTGGTGGGTTCGTCTCTGTCGATGGGGCTGCGCAATGCCGTGATGGGCGTAGGCGCGCTGGTGATGCTGGTTTGGACCAACCCCTACGTCATGTCGGTCGTGCTACTGGCCGTGGTGCTGGTGGTTTTGCCCACGATGTGGATCGGTCGCCGGGTGCGGCGCCTGTCGCGCGACAGCCAGGACCGCGTGGCGGACTCCAGTGCCATCGCGGCCGAGGTGCTCAATGCCGTGCCCGTGGTGCAAAGCTACACCGCAGAATCGCGTGAATCCGCCCGTTTCGGGCTGGCGACAGAGAACGCGTTCCAGGTCGCCATCAAGCGCACCCGCGCCCGGGCGATTCTTGTGGCCTTCATCATCATCGCCAATGCCGGGCTTCTGCTCTGGGGCCTGTACCGGGGCACCGAAGCCGTGCTGGCAGGCCAGATGAGTGCCGGGCACCTCGGGCAGACGGTGGTGTATGTCATGCTGCTGGCCGGCGCAGTGGCGGTGCTCGGTGAGGTGTACGGTGACCTGTTGCGTGCAGCGGGCGCCACCGAACGCCTGATGGAGTTGCTCTCCAGCCACTCGCCTGTGGCAGACCCAATCCCCCCCCAAACACTGCCGCCGTCAGGGCAGGGCCTGGAGGTGCAGTTTGACAACGTGCTGTTCCACTACCCCTCACGTCCCGACCAACCAGCGCTGCATGATTTCACGCTGCGCCTGGCGCCCGGCGAAACGGTGGCGTTGGTGGGCTCCAGCGGCGCAGGGAAAACCACGGTATTTCAGCTGCTGCAGCGTTTTTACGATGTGGACCCGGCGCTACACGGTCGTTCACCAGGGAGCATCCGGCTCAATGGCGTAGACATTCGCGAGATGTCGCTGGAGACGCTGCGTGCCCACACCGCCACCGTTCCCCAAGATGCCGTGATCTTCTCTGCATCAGCCATGGAAAATATCCGTTACGGGCGCCCCGATGCGACCGATGACGAGGTCATGGCCGCCACCAAGGCCGCATTTGCACACGACTTTCTCATAGCGCTGCCTGAAGGCTACGCCACCTTCTTGGGCGAGCGCGGCGTACGGTTGTCGGGTGGTCAGCGCCAGCGAATCGCCATTGCCCGGGCCATGTTGAAAAACCCGCCGCTGTTGCTGTTGGACGAGGCCACCAGCGCGCTGGATGCTGAAAGTGAGCGCATGGTGCAAGCGGCCCTGGACACCGCCATGCAACGCCACACGGGCAAGCGGACCACCCTGGTGATTGCGCACCGCCTGGCGACCGTACAAAACGCCGACCGCATCGTGGTGCTGGAACAAGGGCGCATCGTCGAGCAAGGCACCCACAGCAGTTTGCTGGCGCAAGGCGGCGTGTATGCGCGACTTGCAGCCTTGCAGTTCACGGTGTGAACACGGGTGCAAGCACCATGGCCCTCACACCGCTAACTTGCTGGCACCTATTCAATGGAGGCGCAGTCGCGTGAGGCATCTATCATATTGATAGCAGCAAGTGCCTATAGATAAAGCGCTACAAGGCGAAAAGGCTGAATACACTTACCAAGCCGCCTGCCGGGCAGCAAGCGGCAATGGCAGGGGCTATTACTGCAGCGTTTCTTTTGCAGCCTCAGGCAGTGGCAACGGCAGGACCGCAATGCCCTCTTCCAGCAACTGCACCGTTTCGTCAGGCGTGGCATGGCCGCGAATGCCGCGCTCTGGCACTTCGCCATGGTGCATGCGCCGGGCCTCCTGCGCAAAGTGATGCCCAACATCTTCAGTGTGGGCCACAATCTTGCGCGCCAGACTCAGCCACGCGGCTTGTAGCGCCATGGATTCGGCCTTTGTGTCCGCAACAGTTGGCGCAGGCGCAGAAGATGGGACGGGGGCCTTCGCTGGCTCGGTCACATCGCGACTGCCCAGATTCAACCTCGGCGCGCTCAACCGTTTTTCGATGTGATCATCTGCGCACAACGGGCATTGCAGGAGGCCGCGCTGCTTCTGACCCAGGTAGTCGTCTTCGGATGCAAACCATCCCTCAAAGACGTGACCCAACCGACATTGGAGGTCAAGCACCTTCATGGGAGCACGCTGGCACAGGCACCTTCACCCACGACGGCGCAGGAGGTACCGATACACAAAACCAGGAAAAGCCAGGGTAAGAAACATCGTCCCGGTGATCGCGTAAAACTCCCAGCCCTGAGGGGCAACCTGCCCCGCCCGCCGCTCCAGAACCAGCGCGAGTACCCCAACCAAGGCATACAACACGATCAACTCAACCACCCGCACGATCAACGGTTTCCCTGCGGGCGCCACTGGGCCCACCACCATCCAGCGCTGATTGACAAAAGGCAGATTGGCGGCAATAAAGGCGGCCACGATGACCAGCCAGACAGACCCGGTAAGAGACACAGAGAAATCGAATCAGTAGGTTTGTCGGACTACAACGAGGGCACGAAACGCGAAATGCAGACTCAGGTTGCCAGTGCGCGCACGATGGCATCGGCACACAACGACATCAGGCCACCAGGCAACAACCCGAGTCCCAACACCAACGCGCCGTTGATAGACAGGGCCACACGCACATCGACCGGGGCCGACACGTTGGAAGCGGTCAGAGGGACATCAAAGTACATGACTTTCACGACCCGCAGGTAATAGAAAGCCCCAATCAATGACATCAGCACGGCAAACACCGCCATGGCAATGTACCAAGGCTGCCCCGATGCGACCAACGCCTGCAACACCGACAGCTTGGCGTAGAACCCAACCATCGGAGGAATCCCGGCCATCGAGAACAGGCAGACAGCCATCACGCCGGCATAAAGCGGGCTGCGTTGGTTGAGACCGGCGAAATCAGAAATTTCCTCGCTCTCAAACCCTTCGCGGGCGAGCAACAAAATTACACCAAACGCAGCCAGAGTAGTCAGCACGTAGGTCACCACGTAGAACATCGACGCGCTGTAAGCGCTTTCAACAGCTGCCGCATCGACGTTGCCGTTGATGACACCCGACATCAGGCCCAACAGCACAAAACCCATCTGCGAAATGGTCGAATAAGCCAGCATGCGCTTGAGGTTGGTCTGGCCAATGGCCGCCAAGTTACCCACCAGCAGCGAGCCAATCGACAGCACCGCCAGCATCTGCTGCCAGTCGATCGCCAACGGCAGCAAACCATCCACCAGCAACCGAATCGTGATGGCAAACGCCGCCAGTTTCGGGGCCCCGCCGATCATCAGCGTGATGGACGTAGGAGCGCCCTGGTACACATCTGGAATCCACATGTGAAATGGCACCACGCCCAGCTTGAAAGCAAGACCAGCCACGACAAACACCAGACCAAACACAAGCACCTGGTGTTTGATCTGACCGGCGTTGACCGCCTTGAACACCTGACCGATGTCGAGTGAGCCCGTCGCACCATAGATCATGGACAGGCCATACAGCAGGAACCCGCTGGCCATCGCACCCAACACGAAATACTTCATCGCGGCTTCTGTTGCCGTGGCGTTGTCGCGGCGCAAGGCCACCAAGGCGTAGCTCGACAGCGTCAGCAACTCCAGCCCCAGGTAAATCACCAAGAAGTTGTTGCCTGAGATCATGATGAACATGCCCAGCAGCGCGAACATCGCCAGCGTGAACATCTCACCGCCGCGCAGCATGTCTCGATCTGCGGCATAAGGGCGGCCATAAACCAAGGTCGCCATCATCGCCACGGTCGCAAAACACTTGAGCCAATTGCCCATGGCATCGCTCACCACCATGTTGCCAAAGCCGTAGAACGTGTTGCCACTGCTGGCATACATTGCCTGCAACGCGGCCACCACGGCCAGCGTGAGCATTGTCAATACGTAGGTCCCTGTACGGCGTTTACTGTTGATCCCCAGATCGACCAATGCGATGACGCAGGCCATCGTCAACAGCACAATCTCAGGATAAATCGCTAGCCAGCTGATGTTGTCAATCATCTCTAATCTCTCAGTTCAGTCTGGTCAGTTCAGCTTGGACAGCGCCACATGCTTGAGCAGTTCTGCCACCGAGGTGTCCATCACATCGGTGAAGGGGCGCGGATAAATACCCATGGCCAGCACAGCGATACCGAGCAATGCCAGCATCAGGAATTCACGGTTGTTGATGTCCTTGAGGCCCTTGACGTTGTCGTTGGCCACAGGCCCCAGGTACACACGTTTGAACATCCACAGCGTATAGGCCGCGCCAAAAATCAGCGCCGTGGCGGCCCCGAGGCCCACCCAGAAGTTGGCCTTCACCGCACCGATGATGACCATCCACTCACCAACAAAACCCGCCGTCCCTGGCAGACCACAATTGGCCATCGCAAACAACAGCGCAAAAGCGGCAAACTTGGGCATGGTGTTGACCACACCACCATAGGCGGCAATCTCGCGAGAATGCACGCGGTCATACAGCACACCGATGGACAGGAACATCGCACCCGACACAAAACCGTGCGCAACCATCTGCACCAAGCCACCCGACACGCCAAGGTCGTTGAAGATGAAGAACCCCAGGGTTACAAAACCCATGTGGGCAACGGATGAATAAGCCACGAGCTTCTTCATGTCTTTTTGAACCATGGCCACAAGACCCACGTAGATCACAGCAATGAGCGACAGGGCGATCATGAGCCAGGCCCACTCACGCGCAGCATCAGGCGCGATAGGCATGGAAAAGCGCAGAAAACCATAGGCGCCGAGCTTGAGCATGATGGCCGCGAGCACGGCAGATCCACCCGTAGGCGCTTCGACGTGCACGTCGGGCAACCAGGTGTGCACGGGCCACATAGGCACCTTCACCGCAAAGGCAGCGAAGAAAGCAAAGAACAACAAGGTTTGCGCGCGCCCACTCAGCGGCAGCTGGTGCCACGTGGCGATGTCAAAACTGCCACCCGACTGGTTGTACAGGTAGATCAGCGCGATCAACATCAGCAGCGAACCAAGCAGCGTGTACAGGAAGAATTTGAACGCCGCGTAGATCTTGTTGGGGCCACCCCAGATGCCAATGATCAGATACATCGGGATCAGCGTTGCCTCGAAAAACACGTAGAAAAGAATGCCGTCCAGCGCACTGAAAACGCCAATCATGAGGCCCGAAAGAATCAGGAAAGCCCCCATGTACTGGTTGACACGCTCGGTGATGGACTCCCACGAAGCGATCACCACAATCACCGTGATAAAGGCAGTCAGCGGCACAAACCAGAACGAAATACCATCCACCCCCAGGTGGTATTGCACATTGAAACGCTCGATCCAGGCGGCCTTCTCGACGAACTGCATGGCAGCAGTGCCAAGCTTGAAGCCGTCATACAAAGGCAACGTGACCAGAAGACCGATCACAGCGCCCAGCAGCGCCAGCCACCGCACAACACGGGCATGTTCATCCCGCCCCAGAGCAAGCAGCAACACGCCAAAGGCAATCGGTATCCAGATTGCAAGACTCAACAGACCCATTTTTATTTTTCTCCTACTTGTTGAGCCAGACGAAATACGTCATAAGCACGAAAACACCCAGGATCATCACCAACGCGTAGTGATAAATGAAGCCCGTCTGCACCTTGCGCACCGCGCCTGCAACCCAACGCACAAGCTTCCATGAACCGTTCACCAAAGTGCCGTCAATGATGGCCTGATCGCCACCCTTCCAGAGCCCCGTACCCAACGCACGCATACCGCGGGCGATGATGTTTTCGTTGATCCAATCGAGGTAGTACTTGTTTTCCAGCAAGGCGTAGATAGGCTGCACACGCGCTTTGATGCCCGCGGGCAAGGCTGGGTTGACCATATACATGTAGTAGGACGAGACCACCCCCGCCAAGGCAAGCCAGAACGGCGCTGCCTGCAGGCCGTGCAAAGCCATCGCCCAGGCACCGTGAAACTCTTCGGCGATATGAGCCATCGACGGATGCTTGACGGCATCTACAAAAATAACGTCCTTGAAGAAATCGCCAAACAACATCGGCTGGATGAACATGAAGCCCACAACCACCGATGGAATCGCCAACAGAATCAGCGGCACCGTCACTACCCAGGGTGACTCATGCGGTTTGGCATCGTGCCCATGGTCATCGTGGTCGGTATGGTGGTCATGGTGGTGGACATCGGGATTCTGGTCGTAGCGCTCCTTGCCATGGAACACCAGGAAGTACATACGCCCCGAATAGAAGGCCGTCACAAACACACCCGCCAGAACCGCAAAATGCGCGAAACCGGCAGCAGGCAAATGGCTGAAATGCACGGCCTCGATGATGCTGTCCTTGGAATAGAAACCCGCAAAAAGCGGCGTACCGATCAAAGCCAAAGAACCCAGCAGCGATGTGATCCAGGTGATAGGCATGTATTTACGCACGCCACCCATCCAGCGAATGTCCTGGTTGTGGTGCATGCCCATGATCACGGAGCCGGCGCCGAGGAACAACAGTGCCTTGAAGAAGGCGTGGGTCATCAAGTGAAATACAGCCACCGAATAGGCCGAAGCCCCCAGAGCCACCGTCATATAACCCAATTGCGACAGGGTGGAATAAGCCACCACACGCTTGATGTCATTCTGAATAATGCCCAGGAAACCCATGAAGAGCGCTGTGATGGAGCCAATCACCAAAATGAAATTGAGTGCCGTATCAGAAAGCTCGAACAACGGCGACATGCGGGCCACCATGAAGATGCCAGCCGTCACCATGGTTGCGGCGTGAATCAGCGCGGAGATAGGCGTTGGGCCTTCCATGGAATCCGGCAGCCACACATGCAGTGGAAACTGCGCGCTCTTACCCATCGCACCGATAAACAGACAAATGCAGATCACGGTGATCAGCATCCAGTCAGTGCCAGGAAATGCAAGCCCGCCCAGCGCTCCTGATTTTGCAAAAATCTCACCGTAATCCAGCGTGCCTGCATACGCCACGATGAGGCCGATCCCCAGAATAAAACCGAAATCGCCCACACGGTTGACCAGAAAAGCCTTCATGTTGGCAAAAATCGCCGATGGCTTGTTGAACCAGAAACCAATCAGCAAATACGACACCAAGCCAACCGCTTCCCAACCGAAGAACAGTTGCAGCAGGTTGTTGCTCATGACGAGCATGAGCATGGAGAAGGTGAACAGCGAGATGTAAGCGAAGAAACGGTTGTAGCCGTCATCTTCTTCCATGTAGCCAATGGTGTAGATGTGCACCATCAAAGACACGAACGTCACGACAACCATCATCATGGCCGTCAGGCTGTCTACAAGGAAACCCACTTCCATCTTCAGGCCGCCCACCACCATCCACGTGTAGAGCGTTTCGTTGAATCGGGCACCATCCACCACAACGCTTTGCAGCGTCATGGCCGACAGGACAAAGGCGATCAGCACGCCCAGGATGGTGAGGGTGTGGCTCAAGCGGCGACCGATCCAGTTGCCGCCAAAGGTCGTGCCAAAGATACCGGCCAACAATGAGCCGACCAGCGGGGCCAGCGGGACAGCCAGAAGCGTTGAAGCAGAGAGGGTTTGACTCATTCTTGAGAACCTTGGGAATACAGCCGAACCATCAACCCTTGAGGGTGTTGAGGTCTTCTGCGTTGATGCTGGACTTGTTGCGGAACAGCAGCACCAGAATGGCCAGGCCGATGGCCGATTCGGCTGCCGCAACGGTCAGGATGAAGAACACGAACACCTGCCCATGCATGTCTCCCAGGTAATGGGAAAAAGCTACGAAGTTCGTGTTCACGGCGAGCAGCATCAGCTCGATCGACATCAACAGAACAATCAGGTTCTTGCGGTTGAGGAAAATACCAATGACGGCGAGCGCAAAAAGCATAGCCCCCAAAGAGAGGAAGTGACCCAGAGTCAACGTCATGCTTTTTTCTCCTCGACAACAGGCTGAACGGGCATTTCTGCAACTGCCTTCTGCGTCGCAGCCACTTTAAGAACCGAAAGGCGATCGCCAGCACGCACCCGAACCTGTGCAGAGGGATTGATGGCCTTGCTGTCCTTGCGCTGGCGCAGGGTCAACGCGATGGCCGAAATCATGGCGACCAGCAAAATCACTGCGGCAATTTCTACGGGAAACAGATATTCGGTATAGAGCAACTTGCCCAGAGCCTTGGCGTTTGAATATTGAACCACCTGACCGGCAGCATCCACAACGGCCATGACGGGCTTGGGCTCGTCCATACCCCGAAACCCTCCCATAAGGACGGCAGCCATTTCAAGGGCAACTACCGCGCCCACAGTAGCCGCGAGGGGAAAATGCTTCCAGAATCCCTTGCGTACGGTGTCAATGTGAATGTCCAGCATCATCACCACAAACAGGAAAAGCACCATTACCGCGCCTAAATACACCAGGACAAGGGCAATCGCCAAAAATTCCGCCTTCAACAAAAGCCATACGGCGGCCGCTTGCGAAAAGGCGAGGATGAGATACAGCACTGCATGCACGGGGTTGCGCGCAGTAATCACGCGGAAGGCTGCAAACAGCAGCACAACCGAGAAGAGGTAGAAAAAACCAGTCTTGGCGTCCATGAATCGGGTCTTTATAGAAAGTCTGGCTAAAGGGCTGCGCTAAATACCGCTCAACGGTATTTGGCGTCCGCAGCCTTGGCTGCCGCGATTTCACCTTCGTACCGGTCGCCCACGGCGAGCAACATGTCTTTCGTGAAGTACAGATCGCCCCGCTTTTCACCGTGGTACTCAAAGATGTGCGTTTCAACGATCGAATCCACCGGGCAGCTTTCCTCGCAGAAACCGCAAAAAATGCACTTGGTCAGGTCGATGTCGTAACGCGTAGTACGGCGGGAACCATCGGCACGAACATCCGACTCAATGGTGATTGCCATCGCAGGGCACACGGCTTCACACAGCTTGCAAGCGATACAGCGCTCTTCGCCGTTGTCATAACGGCGCAAGGCGTGCAGGCCACGAAAACGTGGTGACAGAGGTGTTTTTTCTTCCGGAAATTGCACGGTTACCTTGCGGCGAAACGCGTAGCGCCCGGTCAGAGCCATGCCCTTAAGCAACTCCACGAGCATGAAGCTCTTGAAGAAATCCTTGAATGAGAAAGGTGCAGCAGCAACCACAGCAGTCATTTCGTGTTCCGCCTATTTCCAGATATTCCAAGGCGATAGCAGCCAACCGCCCACAAAGAGCAGATACACCAGCGTCACCGGGATGAAGATCTTCCAGCCCAAACGCATGATCTGGTCATAACGGAAGCGAGGAAAGGTTGCACGGATCCAGATAAACATGGATACCACGAGGAATGTCTTGATGCCAAGCCAAATCCAACCCGGAATCCAGTTGAAAACCGCACTGTCAATGGGAGACAACCAGCCGCCCAGGAACATCAGTGCAGCCAAAATGGAAACCAGCCACATGCTGGCGTACTCGGCCAGGAAGAAGATCGCAAAGCCCATGCCCGAATATTCGACCATGTGACCGGCAACAATTTCGGCTTCACCTTCGACCACATCGAAAGGATGGCGGTTGGTTTCAGCCACGCCAGAGATCAGGTACACGAGGAAAATAGGCAACAACGGCAGCCAATTCCACGATAGGAACGTCAGCCCCTTATCGGCCGCAAAGCCTCGGCCCTGCCCCATCACGATTTCCGTCAGATTCATGCTGTTAGACACCATGATCACGACAAGGAAACAAAACCCCATGGCAATTTCATAACTCACCATTTGCGCAGAGGCCCGCAGAGCCCCCAGAAACGCATATTTGGAGTTGGATGCCCAGCCCGCGATGATCACGCCATAGACCTCGATCGAAGTGATGGCCATCACCAGCAGCAAGCCCGCATTCACATTGGCCAGCGCCACGTCCGGCCCAAAAGGAATCACCACCCATGCGGCAAGCGCAGGCATGATCGCCATGACGGGCCCCAACACAAACAAACCCTTGCTGGCCGCCGTTGGCTGGATGATTTCTTTGGTCAGCAGCTTCAGAGCATCGGCGATAGGTTGCAGCAGACCCATCGGACCCACGCGATTTGGGCCATGACGCACCTGCATGAAACCCAGCAACTTGCGTTCCCACAGCGTGAGATAGGCCACTGCCCCCATCAAAGGCGCGAGAATGCAGACGATCTTGATCATGATCCAGAGCACCGGCCAGACGATACCGGTCCACCAGCTCACCGAGAGAAGGCCCATGCCTCCGTTATAGATCGCGTCGATCATGGCGTCACTCCTTCACGGGCCAAGCGCGCATCGGCGGTGAATTGCAACGACGTAGCACGACGCACCAGACTGTCTAGCTGATAGATAGACGCAACCACCGGTTCGCCCGCGGCCACAACACCTTCCGGTATCACCGTCACTGCATTCGACAGCTGATCGCCAGGGATTTGCGTGAAAGAGCCCGCAGCAGCGTTCGTGGCACGCGCCAACACGTCTTGCGATGTCTCGAAGTCGAAACCTGGCAACGCCAGCAGATTGGCCAGAACGCGCAACACCTTCCATGCAGGACGGGTGTCACCCAGGGGGCGCACCACTGCATGAAAACTCTGCAAACGGCCTTCTGCGTTGATGAAGCTCCCCGACGTCTCAGTGAACGGCGCAATAGGCAGCAACACGTCGCTAAACGCCATGTTTGCCTTGAAGGGGCTCAACGTCACCACCATCTCTGCAGCAGACAAAGCAACCGCCGCTTGCGCACCTGCAGCTGCGTCATGAACCGGCTCGGTATTAAGCAACAGAGCGGCCTTCAAACTACCGGAGAGCATTTGCGCTGCATTCTGACCACCACTCACAGGGCGCGCACCCACGAATTGAGCACCGACGGTGTTGGCCGCTTCCGTGAGATAGCCAACGGTAGCGCCCGTGTTCTGGCCAATCCAGTTCGCAAGCGCCAGCAACTGGGCGGCTTGCGCGTGGTGTGCAGCTGCATTGCCCAGCAATACGGCCTTGCGCTCACCGCTTAGCAGCGAATGGGCGACGGCCACAGCGCTTTCGTCGGCAACAGCCGCAACACCTGAAGGAGGTGCAATACCTTTTTCCTGGGCGACAGCGGCGGCAATACCACCGAGCGCCTGAACCCATTGGCTCGTGCTCTGAACCAGCAGATTCTGCACAGGCAATGCCCAATCACGGGCGACAGAGTCCACGGCATTGACGTGGCATCCATGGCGCGCCGCCTGGCGAATACGCTGGGCGAACAGCGGATGATCCTTGCGCAGGTTTGAGCCAACGACCAGCACGCGCTGGAGTGTCGACAACGATGCAATGGATGTGCCGAGCCAGCGGACGCCGTCCGGCGCAGCGAATTGAGCATTTCGCAGACGATAGTCGATGTTGTCGCTGCCCAGGCCGCGAACCAATGCAGATGCCAGGTACAGCTCTTCGACAGTGCTGTGTGGACTTACCAGCGCGCCTACGCTGGCAGCCCCATGTTCTTGTTTGATGTTCTTGAGACCGTTAGCCACATACTCAAGAGCCGTTTGCCAGTCCACTTCTTTCCAGACACCGCCCTGCTTGAGCATGGGCTGCGTCAAGCGATCCTCACCATTGAGTGCTTCGTAGGAAAAGCGGTCGCGATCTGCAATCCAGCACTCATTGACAGCTTCGTTCTCGAAAGGAACCACGCGCATGACCTTGTGGTTCTTGACCTGAACGATCAAATTGGCACCTGTGGAATCATGCGGACTTACCGAGCGGCGACGTGACAACTCCCACGTGCGCGCGCTGTAACGGAACGGCTTACTCGTCAGCGCGCCCACAGGGCAAATGTCTATCATGTTGCCCGAAAGCTCAGAGTCCACGGTGTCACCCGCGACCGTGGTGATTTCGGAGTGCTCACCGCGATGGATCATGCCAAGCTCCATCACTCCGCCCACTTCCTGGCCGAAGCGCACACAGCGTGTGCAATGGATACAGCGGGTCATCTCTTCCATCGAGATCAGAGGACCGACGTCTTTGTGAAAGACCACGCGCTTGTCTTCCTCGTAACGAGAGGAAGAGCCACCGTAGCCAACTGCCAGATCCTGCAACTGGCACTCACCACCTTGGTCGCAGATAGGGCAATCGAGCGGATGATTGATCAGCAGGAACTCCATGACAGACTGCTGGGCCTTGATGGCCTTGTCGCTCTTGGTGCGCACAATCATGCCCTGCGTCACAGGCGTTGCGCAGGCGGGCATAGGCTTGGGAGCCTTTTCCACGTCCACGAGGCACATGCGGCAGTTGGCGGCAATCGACAACTTCTTGTGATAGCAGAAATGCGGAATATAGGTGCCCGCCTTTTCGGCTGCATGCATCACCATGCAGCCTTCGGCGACTTCCACTTTCTGACCGTCCAGTTCAATTTCAACCATATGTTTTCTCGCGATCAGGCAGAGGTCGCAGCCTGAGGGGCCTTGTTCCGGATCAGTGCTTCAAACTCGGGACGGAAATGCTTGATCATGGCGCGCACCGGCATCGCTGCGGCATCGCCCAGCGCACAAATCGTGCGCCCCTGGATATTGTCAGCCACCGAATTGAGCAAATCCAGATCGGTTTCACGGCCTTGGCCGTGTTGAATACGGTGAATCACACGCCACATCCAACCCGTGCCCTCTCGGCAGGGAGTGCACTGCCCGCAGGACTCGTGCGAATAGAAATACGACAGGCGCAACAGACTTTCCACCATGCTGCGCGAATCGTCCATCACGATGACAGCGCCTGAGCCCAGCATCGAACCCGCCTTGGCGATGGAGTCATAATCCATCGTGCATTCCATGATGATGGACGTTGGCAATACGGGTGAGGAAGAGCCCCCAGGAATCACCGCCTTGAGCTGGCGCCCCTTGCGCACGCCACCAGCGAGTTCAAGCAATTTGGCAAACGGTGTCCCCATGGGAATTTCGTAATTACCCGGCTTTTCCACATCACCAGACACCGAGAAAATCTTTGTGCCACCGTTATTTGGTTTCCCACACTCCAGGTAAGCCGCACCACCATTACGGATGATCCACGGGACCGCCGCGAAGGTTTCGGTGTTATTGATGGTGGTAGGTTTGCCGTACAGACCAAAACTCGCTGGAAATGGAGGCTTGAAGCGGGGTTGGCCCTTCTTGCCTTCGAGCGATTCGAGCAACGCGGTTTCTTCCCCGCAGATGTAAGCACCAAAACCGTGGACCGCGTGCAACTGGAAGCTGAAGTTTGCCCCTAGGATGTTGTCGCCCAGATAGCCTGCCGCGCGCGCCTCATCCAATGCAGCCTCGAAACGCTCGTAGATCTGGAAGATTTCGCCATGGATATAGTTGTAGCCCACAGAAATCCCCATCGCATAGGCTGCAATGATAATGCCCTCGATGACGATATGCGGGTTGAACTCCAGGATGTCGCGGTCCTTGCAGGTACCTGGCTCGCCTTCGTCCGAGTTGCAAACGAGGTACTTTTGCCCAGGAAACGATCGGGGCATGAAGCTCCACTTGAGTCCTGTCGGAAAGCCTGCACCACCACGGCCACGCAGACCTGACTCCTTCACGGTGGCAATGACCTGATCTTGGGTCAGCCCTTCACCACCATCTTTTCCGAGAATCTTGCGCAGGGCCTGATAGCCGCCACGCGCTTCGTAGTCTTTGATACCCCAGTTGCTGCCATTCAAATCAGCGTAGATCTGGGGGCCAATGTGCCGATTGTGGAAACAGGTCTGAACACCTGTTGACTGGAATTGGGAAAGAACCTGAGCAGCTGTGGTCATCACTTTCCCTCCGTCCGCAGCGCGGAGGCAGCTTCGGCCTGACGAAGACCGTCGACGAGTTGGTCGAGCTTGTCGTTGTCCATGAAACTGCACATCGTGCGGTCATTGACGAGCATGACAGGTGCATCTGCGCAAGCACCAAGGCACTCGCATTGCTGCAGCGTGAACAGGCCGTCCGCAGTGGTCTCACCCATCGAAACGCCCAGCTTTTTTTCCAAGTGGTGCAATGCCCGCTGACCGTCACGCAATTGGCATGGCAAGTTGGTGCAGACATTGAGCTTGTACTTGCCCACCGGCTGCTGGTTGTACATGTTGTAAAAGGTGGTGACTTCGTGCACGGCAATCTGGGGCATGCCCAGATAGTCGGCAATAACCACCTCGCTATCCGTACTGACAAAACCCTGTTCCTGCTGCACGATGGCCAGGCATGCCATCACGGCAGACTGCTTTTGGTCCGCGGGGTACTTGGCCACTTCACGCGCAAAACGCGCAAGCGTCGCTTCTGTAATCATCGGTCAATCTCTCCGAACACGATGTCCATGGTGCCAATGATGGCGACCGCATCTGCAATCATGTGGCCACGCGCCATTTCGTCGAGCGTTGCCAGATGCGCAAAGCCTGGCGCACGGATCTTGAGGCGGTAGGGCTTGTTGGCGCCATCGCTCACCAAATAGATGCCAAACTCGCCCTTGGGGTGCTCCACCGCCGCGTAGGCTTCACCTTCGGGCACATGGAAGCCTTCAGTGAACAATTTGAAGTGGTGAATCAGCTCTTCCATGTTGGACTTCATGGACTCGCGATCAGGGGCAGCCACCTTGTGGTTGTCAGTAATGACCGGACCGGGATTGGCGCGCAGCCAGTCCACGCACTGCTTGATGATGCGGTTGGACTCGCGCATCTCCTGCACGCGCACGAGGTAGCGGTCGTAGCAGTCGCCCGTCTTGCCCACGGGCACATCGAAGTCCATGCGGTCATAGACATCGTAGGGCTGGGTCTTGCGCAGATCCCAAGCAATACCAGAGCCACGCAACATGGGGCCAGTCATACCCAGATTCAGAGCGCGCTCCGGCGTAACTACACCAATACCCACCGTGCGCTGCTTCCAGATGCGGTTGTCGGTGAGCAGCGTCTCGTATTCATCCACGCAGGCGGGAAAGCGCTGCGTGAAGTCGTCGATGAAATCAAGCATCGAACCCTGGCGGTTCTGGTTCATGGCCTCCAGGGCCTTGGCGTTCTTGATCTTGCTGACCTTGTACTGCGGCATGGAATCCGGCAGGTCGCGGTACACGCCACCCGGCCGAAAGTAAGCCGCATGCATGCGCGCGCCGGAGACGGCTTCATACATGTCGAACAGGTCTTCACGCTCGCGGAACGTGTAGATCAAGATGGTGGAGCTGCCGCAGTCATTGCCGTGCGAACCGAGCCACATCAGGTGATTGAGCAGGCGTGTGATCTCCGAAAACATCACACGGATGTACTGGGCACGCACTGGCACTTCCAGGCCCAGCAGCTTCTCGATGGCCAAGCAGTAAGCGTGCTCATTGCACATCATGGACACATAGTCCAGGCGATCCATATAGGGAAGTGACTGGATGTACGTCTTGTGCTCAGCCAGCTTTTCGGTAGCACGGTGTAACAGCCCAATATGGGGGTCTGCACGCTGAACAACCTCACCGTCGAGCTCCAACACCAGGCGCAACACACCGTGGGCAGCCGGATGCTGGGGCCCGAAGTTCAGGGAATAGTTTTTGATTTCAGCCATGATGGATCACGTGAAGCGCGAGGCGCCTTTAGTGCAGGCCTCCGTACTTGTCTTCGCGGATGATGCGCGGCGTGATCTCGCGCGGCTCGATGGACACAGGCTCATAGACCACACGGCGCTGCTCGGCGTCATAGCGCATCTCGACATGGCCGGACAGCGGGAAGTCCTTGCGAAAGGGATGACCGATGAAGCCGTAATCGGTCAGGATGCGGCGCAGGTCGTTGTGACCATCGAACACGATGCCAAACAGGTCAAAGGCTTCGCGCTCGTACCAGTTGGCCGAGTTCCACAGATCGGAGACCGAAGCCACCACCGGAAAATCATCATCGGCGCAAAACACCTTCACACGCACACGCTGATTGAGACTCACGGACAGCAAGTGTGACACCACACAGTACCGCGCACCCTCGTTCATCGCATCGGCGTAAGCAGAGTAATCCACCCCGCATAGATCGATCAATTGTTCGAAACGGCAACCCTCTGCATCGCGCAACACACGCATGGCATCCAGGTAATCTGCAGCAGAAACCACCACAGTGACCTCATCCAGGGCCACCGTGATCTGACGCACTTTCGCCCCCAGTGCCGCAGCGATGTTGTCTTTGAGTTTTCCAGGCCAAATGGCAACAGCAGTCATCATCAACCCTTCAGACGCGAGCAATGGTGTTGGTGCGGCGGATTTTCTGCTGCAACTGGATGATCCCGTAGATCAAAGCTTCTGCCGTGGGCGGACAACCGGGCACATAGACATCGACAGGAACAATGCGATCACAGCCGCGCACCACGGAATAGCTGTAGTGGTAATAGCCACCGCCATTGGCACAGGACCCCATCGACAGAACCCAACGAGGCTCGGACATCTGGTCGTACACCTTGCGTAACGCAGGAGCCATCTTGTTGCACAAGGTGCCAGCAACAATCATCAAATCGGATTGGCGCGGGCTGGCGCGAAACACCTCCGCACCAAAACGACCAATGTCATAACGCGCAGCCGCTGCGTGCATCATCTCGACAGCACAGCAGGCCAAGCCAAACGTCATCGGCCAAAGCGAACCTGTTTTAGCCCAGTTCACCACAGAGTCGTAACTCGTGGTGATGAAGCCTTCCTTCATCACGCCTTCAATCATTGCAACATCCTTGCTGAAGCCCGCTCATTCCCAATCGAGGGCGCCTTTTTTCCACTCGTAGGCAAAACCCACGACGAGGATGGCCAGAAAAATAACGACCGCAACAAAACCAGCAATGCCCACTTCATGCAGCGTTACCGCCCAAGGGAAGAGAAATGCGA
Source organism: Acidovorax radicis (assembly GCF_020510705.1). NCBI lineage: Bacteria > Pseudomonadati > Pseudomonadota > Betaproteobacteria > Burkholderiales > Comamonadaceae > Acidovorax > Acidovorax radicis. The sequence goes on along the minus strand of NZ_CP075184.1, from coordinate 1,681,082 downwards.
TTTCGAGATCAAAAAGAATAAAAAGAATGGCCACGAGGTAATAGCGCACATCAAACTTCATGCGCGCATCCTCGAAGGCCTCAAAGCCACATTCGTAGGGGGAATTCTTCGCCGCGTCCGGGCGATTGGGGCCCAGTATGTATCCGAGGGCAAGTGGGACAACGCCAACGGCAATGCCAACCAGGATGAACAAAAGGACGGGGAGGTACTGATCGAGGTTCATCTTGAGGATGTGCTCACCGCTGTGGCCTTACCTGTCAGAGCCCTGATTGGGTCTGCAGGCAGGCCTTTGTTTTGGTGCCGTCGGCGAGACTCGAACTCGCACAGCTTTCGCCACTACCCCCTCAAGATAGCGTGTCTACCAATTTCACCACGACGGCTGATTTTTTGCTGCCTGGATGGCATGAGGAACCTTTCGGTTTTTGCTTTCCAGACAATCCGAAATTCTACTCCGGAAAAACCCTGCTTCTACGAACAGGGCCCAATTTAATGGAGTTTATTTGGTCGGAATTTGCGCTGCACCCGAGGCCGGCACGGCTGGCGCCACCACAGCATCCGAAGCCGACACGGCTGGTGCAGCAGTTGTAGTGGGTGCCACTCCAGCAGCCCCTTCAAGCACGCTGCCCGCAGTGGTGGGACGCGCATTGCCGAAGTAAGCCAATGCCAGGGTCGAGACAAAAAAGACGGCGGCCAGGACCGCTGTTGTGCGCGACATGAAGTTGGCACTTCCACTGGCACCAAAAAGGCTGCCAGAGCTTCCGCTTCCAAACGCAGCACCCATGTCCGCACCCTTGCCATGCTGGATCAGGATCAAGCCAATCATCACCAGCGCGGCCAACATCTGTACCGCCAAAATCACATTCACGATCACGTTCATTCTCTGTTCACTCCTGATTGAATAGCTAGCTTGGCTGCGGCCTTAACGGGCCGCAGCAATGATTTGCAAAAAGTCGGGCGCCTTCAGCGACGCGCCACCGACCAGCCCACCGTCAATATCGGGCTGCGCCAGCAGCTGGGCCGCATTCGACGCGTTCATGCTGCCACCGTACAACAACCGAATGCGGTCGGCCTTCTCGCTCGCCGCAGACAGCTGCGCCCGCAGCACTGCATGCACGGCCTGCGCCTGCTCGGGCGACGCCGTGCGGCCGGTGCCAATAGCCCATACGGGCTCATAGGCCACCACCACTTCACTGATGCAATGGCCGTTGAGATGGATCACGGCAGCCAGCTGGCGCTTGACCACGGCTTCCGTCTGCCCTGCATCGCGCTCTTGCAATGTCTCACCAATACAGACTATGGGTGTGATGCCTGCAGCGAGCGCACGCTGCGCCTTCTCGGCAACCACGGCGTCGGTTTCACCATGGTATTGGCGACGCTCCGAATGCCCCACGAGGGCAAAGCGCACGCCAAAGTCCTTCAGCATGGCCGCCGATGTTTCACCGGTATAGGCGCCTGCTTCGTGCTGCGATACATCCTGCGCAGCCAACGCCACCACAGAGCCCGCAGTGAGCGCCTGCACCTGTGCCAGATAAGGCGCGGGAACCGCCACCACTACGTCGCAAGCAGCGTTTTCCAGCCCTGCAACCAACGCCTTGAGCAGCGCTTCATTGGCGGCCAGACCGCCATTCATCTTCCAGTTGCCTGCGATGAGCTTTTTCTTGCTGTTCATGGTCACCACGTCAAAACAATTTTGCCAATGTGCTGGTTCGACTCCATCAACACATGGGCCTGACCGGCATCAGCAGCCGCAAAAGTGCTGTGAATCACCGGCCGCACCGCGCCAGCTGCCAACAAAGGCCATACGCGCTCACGCAGAGCACGGGCAATGGCCCCTTTGAAAGCAACAGAACGAGGGCGCAACGTGGAACCCGTGATGGTAAGCCGACGCCGCAGCACCAACCCCGCGTTGAAGTCGCTTTTCACACCACCCTGCACCGCAATGATCACGATACGGCCCTCTTCGGCCAGACACTCCACCTCGCGCGCTACATAGTCGCCAGCGACCATGTCGAGCACCACGTCCACGCCCTTGCCTTGTGTTATGCGCTTGACCTCGGCCACAAAGTCTTGCGACTTGTAGTTGATCGCATGGTCCGCGCCCAGTTGTATGCACGCAGCGCATTTGGTGTCGCTACCCGCAGTGGCGATCACGGTCGCGCCAAATGCCTTGGCCAGCTGAATGGCTGTAACGCCGATGCCACTGGCGCCACCCTGCACCAAAATGGTTTCACCGGCCTGCAGACGCCCGCGATCAAAAACGTTGCTCCACACGGTGAAGAATGTCTCTGGCAACGATGCGGCTTCCACGTCACTGAACCCGGCAGGAACAGAAAGGCACTGCAGCACGGGAGCCACGCACCATTGCGCATACCCCCCGCCGGCCACCAGCGCGCAGACGCGATCACCCACACGGATGCCCGCCTCTGCCATGGCCGCCGGATCACCGGACTCCACCACGCCAGCAACCTCCAAACCCGGAAGGTCGGATGTGCCGGGTGGCGGCGCATAGTGACCCAGCCGCTGAAGCACGTCAGGGCGGTTGATGCCACTGGCCGCGACACGGATCAGCAACTCCCCGGCGCCCGGTTGTGGCACCGGACGGTCACCCAAGCGCAGCACCTCGGGCGCACCAAACGAAGTGATCTCGACAGCCTGCATATTGCGATTCATTAGACAGTTAACATTTGAATGACTTTTGCCACTTGCGCTTTATATACAAGCGCAAGCAGCTACAAAATCAATAGCAAATTGACAGCAATATCAAATTAACCAATCACTTGGCCGGATTCGCCGTCCGAGGGCTGTCCTTGCTGCTGTTGCTGCTGGTCAGCGGGTTGTTGTGGACGACCACCCTCCCGGCCTTGGTCGCGGCGTGGTTCGCGGTCACCACGCTCTGCAGGCGCGGGACGGTCGCTACCGCCTGCAGGGCGGTCAGACAACACCTTCATCGACAGCTTGATGCGCCCTTTTTCGTCAGTCTCCATGACCTTGACCTTGACGATCTGGCCTTCGGTCAGGTAGTCGCCCACGCGTTCCACGCGCTCATGCGCGATCTGGCTGATGTGCAGCAGGCCATCCTTGCCGGGCAGCAGGTTGATCAGGGCACCAAAGTCCAGGATCTTGGTCACTGGGCCTTCGTAGATCTTGCCGATCTCGACTTCGGCGGTGATCTGCTCGATGCGGCGCTTGGCTTCGTCGGCCTTGGCGTTGTCGGTGGCCGCAATGGTGATCGTGCCGTCTTCTTCGATGTTGATCTGGCAACCGGTTTCTTCCGTCAGCGCACGGATGACCGCTCCGCCCTTGCCGATCACGTCACGGATCTTCTCGGGGTTGATCTTCATCGTGTAGAGCTTGGGGGCGAAGTTGGACACTTCGGTCTTGGCCTCGCCCATGGCTTCCTGCATCTTGCCGAGGATGTGCATGCGCGCTTCCTTGGCCTGGGCCAGGGCGACCTGCATGATTTCCTTGGTGATGCCCTGGATCTTGATATCCATCTGCAAAGCAGTGATACCACCCGTGGTACCGGCGACCTTGAAGTCCATGTCGCCCAGGTGATCTTCGTCACCCAAAATGTCGGTCAGCACGGCAAAGCGGTTGGCATCCTTGATCAGGCCCATGGCGATACCCGCCACGTGCGCCTTCATGGGCACACCCGCATCCATCAGCGACAGACAGCCGCCACACACCGAGGCCATCGACGAGGAACCATTGGATTCCGTGATTTCCGACACCACACGCACGGTGTAGGGGAATTCTTCCTTCGTTGGCAGCACGGCGATCAGCGCGCGCTTGGCCAAGCGGCCGTGGCCAATTTCACGGCGCTTGGTCGAACCCATGCGGCCCACTTCGCCGGTGGCAAAGGGAGGCATGTTGTAGTGCATCATGAAGCGGTCTTCGTATTCGCCAGCCAGCGCGTCAATGCGCTGCGCATCGCGCTCGGTGCCCAGTGTGGTCACGACCAGCGCCTGGGTTTCGCCACGAGTAAACAGCGAAGAGCCGTGGGCGCGGGGCAGCACGCTGCTACGGATTTCGATGGGGCGCACAGTACGTGTATCGCGGCCATCAATGCGAGGCTCACCAGCCAGAATCTGGCTGCGAACGATGCCGGCTTCGATGTCGAACAACATGCCTTCGACCTTGACAGAGTCAAACTCGACGCCATCAGCCTTCAGCGCAGCCATCACGGCGGCATAAGACTCGCGGCAAGCCTGGGTGCGGGCTTGCTTGTTGCGGATTTGATAGGCTGCGCGCAGCTTGTCGTCGGCCAGTGCGACCACCTTGGCAATCAGGGCTTCGTCCTTGGCAGGGGCTTCCCACTGCCACGCAGGCTTGCCCGCATCGCGCACCAGTTCGTGGATGGCGTTGATGGCGACATTGCCTTGATCGTGGCCAAACACCACAGCGCCCAGCATGATTTCTTCAGACAGTTGCTGGGCTTCGGACTCGACCATCAGCACAGCGGCTTCGGTACCTGCCACCACCAGATCCATCTGCGAGTTCTTGCGCGCAGTCTGGCCGGGGTTGAGCACGTATTCGCCATTGATGTAGCCCACGCGCGCGGCGCCGATGGGGCCGTTGAACGGAATGCCAGAGATGGCCAGGGCTGCGCTGGTGGCGATGAGGGCTGCGATGTCGGCATCCACTTCAGGGTTCAGCGACACCGTGTGGATCACCACATGCACTTCGTTGAAGAAGCCTTCAGGGAACAGCGGGCGAATCGGGCGGTCGATCAGACGGCTGGTCAGTGTTTCGTGTTCGCTGGGCTTGGCTTCGCGTTTAAAGAAGCTACCGGGGATCTTGCCTGCTGCGTAGGTCTTCTCGATGTAGTCCACCGTCAGGGGGAAAAAGTCCTGACCGGGCTTGGCGCCCTTGGATGCCACCACGGTGGCCAGCACCACGGTGTCATCGATATTCACCAGCACAGCGCCAGAGGCCTGGCGAGCGATCTCGCCCGTTTCCATGATGACGGTCTTGTCGCCCCATTGGAAGGTCTTGGTGACTTTATTGAAAATGCTCATGTTTAGCTCCTGTTTTAATAGCTGGTAGCGCTCTACCAGATTGAGCCGGAGAGCAATTCAGAACACGATGCCATTCCAGTGACACTGCATGCCAACGCACGGCAGCAACCCCATTGGAATGACACAGCTTCGCTCTGTTTTGCGGCTCCGAAGTAAAAAACGCCTGAGCTAGCGGACTAACCCAGGCGTTTTCGCATGCAATGAAGATTACTTGCGCAGACCCAACTTGGCGATCAGCGCGGTGTAACGCTCAGCGTCCTTGGCCTTCAGATAGTCGAGCAACTTGCGACGACGGCTCACCATGCGCAACAGGCCACGACGACCATGGTGGTCCTTGGCGTGCGTTTTAAAGTGAGGCATCAGCTCGTTGATGCGGGCAGTCAACAGGGCCACTTGCACTTCTGGGCTACCAGTGTCATTGGCAGCACGGGCGTTGGCCTTGACGACTTCGGCCTTGATGGAGGATGCGATCATTTTTTTTCCTTGAATGTGGTCCGCCATATGACTGGGGGACCATGGTTTTTACTTGCGCCAGCGACTGGAACGGCCACAAGCGTGCGTCTTGCACCATGCAAAACCTCGCGATTATACCCCGAGCCAGGTTTTAAGCCGCCCCACCCCCAACACCAGCCGCTGCGGATCCTTAGAGGCAAAACACCACCGCAACCAACCCTGCGCCTCAGGGCCAAATGCACTGCCCGGTGCCAAGCCCAAGCCCGCCTCTATCACCAGCCGCTTGGCCACTGCTAGCGAATCACCCTGCCCGGCCAGACGAAAAAACGCATACATACCACCCTTGGCAGGCGCAACCTCAACACCTGGCAAGGCCTGCAAAAGCGGGACCAGCGTGTCCCGACAGCGCTTGAGGTGCGCCACCACCCGGGGCGTGATCTCATCTGCATGCGCCAGCGCAGCCACCGCCGCACGCTGGGTAAACACGCTGGCACACGAGGTGTTGAATTCAATGAGTTTTCCCATCTCAAGCGTCATCGACGCCGGCATCACCAACCAGCCCACCCGCCAGCCCGTCATCAAAAAGCTCTTGGAAAAACTGTGCACCACGACCAGCCGGTCCTCTGGCTCTGCCACATCCAGAAAGCTCGGAGCACAACCCTTGCCGGTGGGCTCGTAGTACAGCCGCTCATACACCTCATCGGCCAAAATCCAGGTGCCCGTCGCGCGGCAATGCGTCAGAATTTCGCGCTGCTCCGCTTCAGTCAATGTCCAGCCCGTGGGGTTATTCGGCGCATTCACCACCAGCAACCGGGTCGCCGGGGTGATCGCCGCCAGCAGCTGCGCCATGTCCAGCGCCCATGCACCACCAGCCTGGGGCTTGAGTGGCACACACTGCAAACGAGCTCCCATGATGAGGGGCTGCGCGGTCAAATTGGGCCACACAGGCGTAATCACCACCACCTCGTCGCCCGGGTCTACCAACGCCTGCACCGCCAGCATCAATGCATTGACGCCGCCTGAAGTCACCGCAATGCGGTCAGCGCCGACGGCCCCGTGCAACTGGCTTGTGTATGCCGCAATGGCTTCGCGCAACGCAGGCAACCCCAGATTGTGCGCATAAAAAGTCTCACCGCGCTGCAACGACTCAATGGCTGCCTCGCGCACCACATCGGGGGTGACCTCGTCACTTTCGCCAAACCAGAAGGCCAGCACATCGCTGCGCCCCATGCCGGCGTTGGCGACTTCACGGATACGGGATTCTTCGAGGTTCAACAAGGTGCTGCGCATGATGGACGGGTGTAAGTAAAAAATGACGATCCACCATCGTATCGAACCACAGACATCCGCGCGGCGGCTGCCTATGATGGCGAGGAACCCATGTGGTGCATCACCATACCCGGGGCAGTTTGCAAGGTTGCACCAACAACTCCACTGTCTGATTCAGGAGCCTCCTCATGACGCCAAAATCAACGCACAACACTCACAGCGCGATTCTCACCCCCCTGTTGTTCAACACAGTTCTCAGCACGGTGGTTGCGATGGCTGCGTTGGTCGCAACAGCGTTGCCCATAAGCGCTCACAGCGCGGACGCTTCATCGAAATCAACACACAAAGCCACTGCACAGCAAGCCAAAAAGAAGGGATCTCTCAAAATCAAGCACCAACGCAGCCCGTCAGAAGAAACAACAGCCGAGCGCGACCGACGGCTTACGCGTGAGTGCAAAGGGGCTCCGAATGCGGGCGCCTGCTTAGGGTACACGCGCAAATAAAGGCCGGGCACCAACGACACTCGCAAACGATGGTCATCAAAAGCAGTCCCGCCCCGCGACTCGGGCAACCAAACGGACATCGCCCCCGACCTTATCCACCGCCTTGAAATCGAGTGCAAGAGCGTGTGATAACTCCTCCAATGGGCCCCATTGCAGCATTCCACGCCCCTCGCCGATCAATTTCGGGGCCAAATACACCAACAATTCGTCCACCAGCCCTTCGCGCACCAAAGAGCCATTGAGCTTGCTGCCGGCCTCGACGTGCAATTCGTTGATCTCACGGCGAGCCAAGTCTTTCATCATCGCAGGCAGATCAACCTTGCCGTGTTCGTTCGGCATCACGACCACGGTGGCTCCCATTGCCTCCAAGGCGTTTTTTTTAGCATGATTTTGGGCTGCAGCGTATATATACAAATCGCGAGCAGCTATAAATATTGAAGCATTCAGTGGCACTTGCAAATCGCTGTCCACCAACACCAAAGCAGGTTGCCGCTCGGTATGCACCTCTCGCACATCAAGCCTGGGATCGTCGGCCAACACAGTGCCGATACCAGTGAGCACAGCGCAGGCCCGCGCGCGCCACGCATGACCATCCGCGCGCGCTTCGGGTCCGGTGATCCACTGACTGGCCCCGTTGTTCAGCGCGGTAGTGCCATCCAGCGACGCGGCGACCTTCATGCGCACCCACGGCGTCTGGCGCACCATGCGGCTGAAGAACCCAAGATTAAGCTCTCGCGCCTGCGCGGCACCAAGCCCTACCTCGACGTCAACACCGGCTGCACGCAACCGCGAGAACCCATTGCCTGCCACCAGCGGGTTGGGGTCGGCCAGTGAAGCAACCACCTTGGCAATACCCGCCTCTACCAGCGCATCGCAACAGGGCCCCGTGCGCCCATGGTGCGAACAGGGCTCGAGCGTGACGTAAGCGGTAGCGCCGACCACCGAATGTCCGCGACTCTTCGCATCACGCAGGGCCATGATTTCGGCATGGGGGCCACCTGCACGCTGGGTAGAGCCCCAACCCAAAACAAACCCATCCCCATTCGAGATAACGCACCCGACCCGAGGGTTAGGGGAGGTTCGCAACAAGCCTTCGCGTGCACACGCGAGAGCAACATCCATCAAGGCGGCAGCATCTATCACACCGGACCTAGTATTCATAAAATTCAAACAACCCCGCCATAAACGACTAAAACCCAATCATGTCGCCATGATTGGGTTTTAAAAAAATCGGAAAAACTATTTCCAACAAGCTTCAAGTGCCGCAGCTTTGCTTGCAAACCCCGTGTAATTGGTCAAATCTCTTCGCCCCAAATAATCTAATGAAAAATCACCGCAGCGATCAGCTGCCATAGCAGTCCCCGCCTTGCGCGTGGCCTTCACAGAGTAAACATCTCGCACATCGTTCGTCACCACCACCGTAATATCATAGACCGCAGCGCCTTGTCCAGGCGTGGGCGATACACTGAATCGAGATGGGAACTGGGAGGCATCGGTAACCGCCACCGGGCTAGCCGCACTCGTTTTGTCGTAACGAAAATTTTCGGTATAAAACCGCTCCATCCACTGCTGACTGGCAATCAAAATGGTTCTTGCCTCTGCCCTGCGGGAGCGAGCCATATATTCCTTATAGGATGGATACGCTACTGCAGCCAATATCCCAATAATCGCAACAACAATCATCAACTCGATCAGGGTAAACCCCTTTTGAAACTGTTTTTTTATCATTGGTCGGTCCTCAAGCCTGGAATTTCACGCCACTGAAGTCGTGGTGCAGAGCTGGTGCACAGAATGGCATCGGCACTCCGTCCTGTTACGCGCTTTGCTCTCTGCCCCGGACCACAGATAGGCGCATCTTTTGTGCATTTTGCACCCACGCAGGTGCATCCTGCTTCACCGGCCTTGCACACTTTCGTAAATGGCTTCTTCGTGCGGTCGTTCACTACCTTGACCTTCTGATCGCCAATTTCCTTCGCGGCAACAACGACATTCACTGAAGCAACCTCAATGGTCCCTTGTGTGTTTCGCTCAGCCCGCCCTGATATCGGGTCCACCGTATAAAGTGCCGCATTTGGCGTCGACGAGCATTCGTCGGTTGTGGTTTTTGGTCGAACAGCGACGAAAGACAAAACGCCCGCATCGACAGATGGGTCCGAAAGAACGGCTTCGGAGCTACCAGGAAGATTCAGATACCAACCATCTTTCGTGGACCAGTCAATTGTTGCACCAGCAGTGACCGTCACAACCCCGTTGGAGTCGCGCGAATATGTTCTGGATGCCAGCGTGGTGAGGCCCGTCGGCAGCGGATGCGCAGCCGTCCCCATGCTTGGTCGGTCCCAGATACCATAAACACGCTGAACGATGCCCGCGGTCGGGAAGTCTCCCGTTTCAAAGGCATTTCCTGTTGCAAAATTCACCAAAAATCCACCCTTAGCCATATACAAGAGTTGCGGCGCTGTGGTAATAGGCAACGGAATCACTTGATTTAATGCATTAACGTAGGTAGCCGTATACAGGGGCTTATTCACATTACCAGTTTTATAGGCCACATCCCACACTCCTGGATCGATATCCGAAATATTGAACTTCCAGACGTTGCCTTTCAGATCCCCTGCGTAAACAACATCAGCCGTACCGTTGCCATCGATGTCTTCCCAACGCGGTGCTGACAATCCATTTCCAGTTCCCGCATCTGCAACGATTTTCACATAGCGCCCCGTCCAACTGCTCGCATTGGGGCCTTCCATATACAGAATAAACAGCACCGCCTTACCGGAAGTCGACTTATTTCCATTACCCAAAATAAGTGCATATTTACCATTATTCAGCTTCACAACCGGAAGCGCTTGATTGGATGCGGATTGAATCGAAATGTCGCCCGTGATGTATCCCAAATCAGCATCGTCGTCAGAAGTGAATTGCCATTTGAAAACACTCGCTGCATTCGACTCGGTCAAATTGGCGACCACAGTGGCATCAAGCGCAAAAATACCTTTCCCGCCACGTCCGAGGGTGCCAAAAACGTACGTCTTCCAGTCAGTTCCAACCTTCACATCAGCTGCAAAGGGGTTTCCATCCACATAAGGCCATACGGTCCCTGTAGGCTGACTTTCTGCTACGCCGCTCACAAAATTGACGTTGCTGAGTTTTGTGCGCGCTGTGGTGCCCCGCTGTAACGGTATCTCGGCCAACCGGTTAGCGAGAGGGCCGGGTACATAGGCAAAAACTTCGGCACCTGTGGTGGGGTTAAACGCGTGCAACATTCCGTCATTGGCAGCCACCCACAACAGCTTGTCGCGATTCTTCTGCGCCGCAAAGAAGGCGCTGTACCCATCAGCTGTGATACCGGGCAACGTGGAACTCGGCGTGCTCTGAATCCAAGGCGTACCGTTGACCACAGGGCCGAGAAGGCCGCTATCGCGCTGACGCAAACCGTTCAGCCCTTCAAGGCTCTGATCGCCGCGAATGTAATTCAAGGCCAGCTCAGCATTGGTGGCAGTCAACACATTGGTACTGGCGGTTGTCATCTGCGTTTTGTAGGCAGATGGCAGCGACGCCCAACGAAACGGGACCCCCGCCGCAGAACCATTGCCGGAGTTTGTAATGATGGCGCGGGTGGAGCCCCCATTGCCACTGGCACGGGTTGCCAACAGCGCGCCGGCCTCCCAATTCGGGGATGCGGCAAATTCACCGTCAGCATCAACTTTGTAAGCCTCAAGCGAACCCGTCACCGTAGCGCTGTCAAACTTCACAACATATTTGTAACCGTCCGCGACCAATTGCGCTGATGAGATAGCGGGCGCCGCATTGGAGTTCTTGGCGGCCGCATCGAGCGCTTTACGCAGTTGCGACTCCAACAATTCAGGACGACGGGCGAGGAAATATCCATCAGGCTGCCCATCCGAGCCAACACTGCCGTCGGCGCCTGCGCTGTCCCAGGAGTCTTGAGTGGAAGGCATGGCTATATCGCTGTAGGTGCCATCAGAGTTTTTGGCACTTGACTTGAAAGAACCATATTTACCGGCGTACCAAAGCGGGTCTTTGATAAGAGCGTCTGCCTCGCCCGTCATATTGAAAGTTTGACTTACGAGAAAATCTTTATTCTTTACAGAACAATAATTTGACAAGTTTGGAATAGCTGGATCACCGGTTGGACCGGTGCCTGTCACGCTACAGACTGTATTCTTATACGTGTCAGCAACACCGGAAGCATTGATCATCGGCAAATTGAGATACGCCGTATTCGTTGCTGCACATAAATATTCGGATGCCGGAGGCATTCCCGATAAAGTTGCGTATGTACTACTTCCACCACCATGTTGATGTGTTAGATATCGCCCATTTGCGCTAACGCCCCCCCTTTGAACACCAATCACACTGAAACCATGGGTTCCCGCTGCGCCACCGCATACACCTGGAATATCAGTGGTTATTTTAATGTCCCAGCCCGACGGCGAGGCCGCATTGGCTACCAAGTCATAACGCAGGAAACCAGTGATATCCATGTCATAGTCGCCACCCATCAAAATATCGTTCCAAGTCACGATAAATGAACCGTAGGTCGTGCCAGAGCTGATCGAGGCGAAGGTCAAAGGCGCACTCACCTTTCCGCCGCCCTGCACACTTTCAGGAGTAATATAGACGTATTTTTTTGGATTGGAACCGGGCACCGGAACATCGATACGCGGTGCGCCGCCCGAGAGCGATGCCGCCATGGTTTTGACTTTCAGCGCATTTTCGACCTTTGCCAAATCTGCGGGGGGCGTGGCGAGTGTACGGATTTTTGTGGTGTTTCCGTACAGCGCAGCACCAGCGACCTGGTAAGTACCGCCCATGGCTGGAGCCTCTGGGCATACGCCATTCACGTTAGCCAAAGTGCCCACTGTTTTAGCCGCGCAAGAGTTCTGGTCATCTGCGGCAGTTAAGCCTTTACCAGACACAGAGCCCACTGATCTTGAGGTGCCCGTGATGCCCTCGGCATCACCGATTTTATTGACAAAAGAATCAAGCCCAGCGCCGGAGCTTGGCAAGGTGCTGAATGGTGTGCCCGCTTGACCATCAAAACTCAATGCACTTGAAGAAAATGTCAATATATTCAAAGGGCGGCACACAGAGTTCCCATATTTAGCACGTGCCGTTGTATTAGCCAGCGGGTCACTCCACGTGGCCACTGGCATGCCTGCGCTGGTGTCGTTTGTCTTGGATGATGGATTGGTAGGGGTGGGAGAGGTACCGTTGTAAGCATAATATTGCAACGCCTGAACAACCATTTCACCAATAGGATTGCCCCACGCTGGCAAATCAGTTTCACCCGAGGCACTGGGCGTATTACCGCCACCATAGCTGTGCCCGCTTCCGCGACCATAAAGCAAAATGGAATCAAAAGTTTTGATAGCCCCGACACCGGTTGCCCGGCCGTCAGCCAAGTTGGCAGCACATCCCGAAGAGGCACTGTGGCAGAAAACACCAGTTGTACGATTAATTTCGTCGTCCAGGTCGCGGATATTTTTGCGCAGGGCCCCCGCCGTGTTCTTTTTATCGTAGCTGCCTGTGATCAAACCAAACTCAACACGAGCAGCATCGCCACTATTTTTAGGGTAACCGAACTCTTGCAGCAGGCCGTAAGGCTTGAAATTGGTAGTAGACGTGGGTGGAAACGCTTGGCAACGCTCTTCACCCAAATAATTAGGGTCACACGCTTTTACGCGCACATTCAAATCTGGCCCAATGCCCGAATAAGTCGCACCATCACCCACTTTGTTGGGGATGGTAATTTCGTGTTTGACGCCGCCATTGCCTGTGGCGACATCCGAATAAAAACGCGCCAGCTTCGGCCCAAACGTGCCTTGACTATAGCTATCTGCGTCATGCCACCGGCACAGCTGCACTTCCACGGTAGACCAAAAGCGCACATTCCCTTTCACCAACCGCATAATAGGCTGAGAAGTCTTAGGATCTTCGCTGCTACCAGTGACACAAATACTTAGCCCAGCATATACATTCGCGTTGGCCCCTGTTGTTTTAGTCAAATTGGCTTGGGTAAACGGGGTGTAGTCGCGGATGTCTGCCTCTTTATAGTATTTTACAAACGAGTGCGCATCATAAACCAGCCGCGACCCCATCAACACGGTCGAACCACTCGTGTCAGTAGAACGAAAACCACCGTACAACATCTTTCGTACAGTATCCAACCGGGTCATTGTGGCCCAATTGAGAAAATTACCGCTCCAATAAGCCTGAGAGGAAGGACAGCTGTACTTGATAGATGTAACTGCGCCAACCGTCACAGGCGTTTGTGTTGCCAATGCACTCGGATTGAACTGGTTGGTCGAACTATCGTATGAATAACATTTTATGGCATCAAAATAACCATAATATTTGAATGATGGCTTAAATGTGGTATCAATCACTCCATCATTATCCAGGTCCTCAAAATCAGAATAGATGGGACCAAAAAGCAAATGATCCTTGGACGCCGTGAGCATCATCATTGGCTTGTTGGCAGTTGTAACGATATTTGGCGGTATCACATCCTTGGGTGTCGATACATCCAAAGGCGTGGCAAAAATACTCGCCACACCAGACAGCCCAGCAAGAATTGCGCCCGCTTTAAAATAATTCGATAATTTCACAACGTGCTCCTGAATGTTTCATTCAGCATAAATAACAATTACCAACAGATGATTTTAAAAACCACCGGCTACGGGAAGAACACCGACTGCAGAACCACTTGTGTTCTTTGCGAGTAGCCAAAACCTCGGGCGGTGATCCGATACATCGTTGACCACTGGTTGGCCTTTTCACCAGTGGAAGTGACTTGGGTCTCATCGAGGTTGATTCGTACATGCTTGCGTTGGAATACCTCAATCAAATATTCCGGTTGCTTGGACACGCCGCGCACCGGGGGAACGCCACTGTAGGTACCTAACGGAACACCTCCAGTGAATGTGTCGCAATTACTTGAGTTGACGGGATTGCGCCCAGGCTTTGTGGTTTCGTCATCATTCCACAGCCCCCCTTTGCTTTTTGGCCACCAGGGATCTGCCACTGTTTTATTTGACGCGGTGGCGACAGTCCAGTCGCTGGCTGTATAGCTAGTGTCATCTTTCAAACACAAGCCTTTCGCACAGTCGCTGGAGAAAGCACTAGGGCTGATCCCGTCGGTATCGGTTGTGCTGGCGTTTCGCTGACAGGATGCATTCGCCATCAGCACACCCAAGGGCGCATTATCAATATCTCGCTCGGCATCGCGAAGCGCCGACTCAGCCGCTTGCCTTGCTGCCTCTTGGTCCATCTGATTACGCGCCATACCTTCGGCAAGCATGGATTGACGAGCCGTCCAGACACTGATCCCCGTGATGGCGACGAGAAACAGCAATACAACCACCAACGCCACCCCACGCTCGCGTCTTGGCGATGCGACGTCAGTTTGCTCGTTGAAGCCTGACACAGATTTGCACCTGCCTTGCATTATCTATACCTTAATAATATTGTTTAAGACTATTGCGCATACCAAAAACCTCTACCGTTCTGGTAATCGTGTCCCCTGCGGGCTGGTTTTTTTCCGTGTCGCTGCAGTCCAGATAAGTACGTGGAGAGCCTGTTTTATCAGAAATTCGCGTATTGCCGCCTGTAGTGCGTGAAAGCACACAAACACGCACCGCAGTCACCCGTTGCCACGCGCCCAAGCTCAATCCATTGACAACAACATTGGGCAGAGCATTCACTTCCGTGGCGGTGTAATATCGGGATGGCATTAAAGTGCTGTCTGTGCTGTAAACGCCGTAAGAAAACTGCAAATCCTCCAAGCCAGAAATAATCGGTTGATACGCCGTGGAGTCGGCGGTGCCATGAGGGCTCTTGCCGTTTCCGCTGCATACCAAACTCTGTGTGTTGACATCCTGCTGATCGACAGACATCTTCACGGCGCTCAGGGTGAATCGATTGGAGACAAACACAGGTAATTGCGGTGGCAGGTTATCCACGCCCGTGGTGTGCGGTGTCGCAGGAGGAGCCCCTCCGGAATTTTTCTTTCTCTCATCATTGCTTGGATCACCGCCAGACCCACTGGGTGCTACATCAGCCCCGGTGCAATCCATGCGCCTTCCGGTATACGCCCCCATGGCCTTTGTGTCAGACGTAAAGTAATTGATAACAATGGTGTCTGCACTTGCAGCAGTCACTGCGGGGCACGTGCTCGTCTGCACATCAAATTTTCCCCCGTCACACCCATAAATTCCTGTTTGGAAGGCGGTCGGAGGCCATCCAGTCAGAGGGTTTTGCCAATCTGTGATTGCACGTGGATCGGCGGGCAAAGGCGGATACGTGTCATACATGCCTTGCTGCGTGGCATCAGGCGCGACAGGGAGGGCTATGGCGGGGTAAAAACCCGCATTCATGATTTCGCGCCCGATCATCTGCATCACGTATGCACTGGTTTCCCGGCTACTGCTATTGCGGTCAATAGCGCGTTGGGATTCGCGCGATGCCAAATACATATATGCAGCCGCGATAACAATGACCAAACTGATGGCCATGGCGACCAACAATTCAATAATAGTCAACCCACGCTGATGCTGGCGCGGATGTGTATGTCGATCAAATTTATACATAACCACCATCCATCAGGGCACAAAAGTGAAACGGGCGCAGCGCACACCTGCAGGGGCTGACGCCTCAGAAGGGCAGCAAGTCTGTTGCGCCATGCCCGCCTCGGTGCCATCACAAACGGGCGCCTTCACCAGTGCCGCACTCGCGCTGTTGGGGTCATCCACCTGCTCTTTATCGAACCACATCAATGCAATGTCCAACCCGTTACGACGGTCCCCTGAAACCAAGGCCGCGCCTAGAGGCATGCTTTGGCGCACGCGCTGCCGCCATATCAAAAGATCGTAAGTGGCACGTTCAGACGAGGTGCACGCTGCGGCTTCACAATTTTTAGAGATGGTGAGCGCATTGGACTGCTGTGTGGCCCAGGTCTCGTCCACTACATATTCCGACGTTGCAGTAACACCCTCGCTTGCGAAGCTGGTCCCAGCGGCATCTGGATTGATACGAACGCGCTCCGAAAGATCAGACAACAAAGTGGATGCCGATGACCTCGCCCAAGTATTGATCTTGTATTTGGAGGTTGCAGCCTGGAGGCCTGCAATGCCCAGCATTCCGATAGACAGAACAAGAATCGCCACCATCATTTCGATCAATGTGACGCCTCTGGTTTTCCGAGGGGCGGGCTTGGTTCTATTTTTAATATGATATTTCATGATGAAATCTCATTTGTAACCCGAACAAATTTTATCTGATGGAATAGTTCGCGTACGACCCAAACCATCAAGGCAAATATTAAATGCGTATTTATTAAGTGGATTGTTTACTTCACGATAGATAATATCAAACTCCTCTGCAGCCCCTACACCTGGAGAACCCCTCGCCGAGAATGTCATTTTTTTTATGGGAGAGGTGCTTTGAGCCTGCAGCAAGAAATCACTACCAATGCTTGGCCGGGCAAGCAGCATATCGATGGGGTCTGCAGGTGAGTTTGCACCACTGTCACAACTTGGATTAAGGAAGGCGATCCAGCCTACTTGCCAGTCAGCGCCTGCGGTAGTGCAAGCAGGAGAAGCGTCACCAGCCTTGCTGCTCATGCACATGGTTACGCAGGTGTTGCGGTTGACGGCTTCGTTGCGCGCCTTGAGCACGCTGCCCGTGAACTCGTTGCCGAGGTTGGTCAACTTGCTGCGCACGATGAAATCGCGAATTGAAGGAGCCGCCAAGCTACCCAAGACGGCAGCCAGCGCAAGAGTTACCAACAATTCAATCAACGTGAAACCGCGCGACTCCAAGGGTGGACGGTGGTAAGCGAACTTTGTCATGCGTGAATTATGGTGACAGCACGTGTCGGGTTGCTTCCACTGACACAGCCAACCATACCGCTGATCCCCTTTTTATTGTTGCTGACGGTAGACGACGACTTGGACGACTTTGCTGGAGGGCCGCAAAGTCGCTGCCCGAGCATGTATGCAAATCACCCAAGGCCCCGCCCCATGCTCAGCTCCACTTAAGCGCGGACTTACGCACCAATTTTTGGCGCGATTTTTGCTTGAATTCGGTGCGAATTCGTTGGAACACACCAACACGCACCACATTGGATCAATCAACCCATCGCACGAGGATGTTATGCAAGCACACCAACAGGGCGCAGATGCCCTGTTCATTTTGCTGGGGGCCATCATGGTGTTGGCCATGCACGCGGGCTTTGCCTTTCTGGAGTTGGGCACGGTTCGCAAAAAAAATCAGGTCAATGCGCTGGTGAAGATCCTGGTGGATTTCTCCGTGTCTACCGTGGCGTATTTCGTAGTGGGCTACGGGGTGGCCTATGGCACACACTTCTTTGTGGGGGCCGAGACGCTGGCGCAGCAAAGTGGTTACGACCTCGTCAAATTCTTCTTCCTGCTCACGTTTGCGGCGGCTATTCCGGCCATTGTGTCGGGGGGCATTGCCGAACGCGCCAAGTTCTGGCCGCAGCTGATGGCGACGGCAGTGATCGTGGGTTTTGTGTATCCGTTTTTCGAGGGCATCGCCTGGAATCACCATTTTGGGGTGCAGGGCTGGATCAAGTCGATCACCGGGGATGAGTTTCACGACTTTGCCGGCTCCGTTGTGGTGCATGCCATGGGGGGCTGGATTGCCTTGCCGGCTGTTATCTTGCTGGGCTCCCGGGCCAATCGGTATCGTAAGGATGGCGCCATCTCTGCGCATCCCCCTTCCAACATTCCGTTTCTGGCGCTGGGGGCGTGGATTTTGATTGTGGGCTGGTTTGGCTTCAATGTGATGAGCGCGCAGACGCTGGACAAGCTCTCCGGCCTGGTGGCCGTCAATTCCCTCATGGCCATGGTGGGCGGCACGCTGGCTGCACTGGTGCTGGGCAAAAACGACCCGGGCTTTGTGCATAACGGCCCGTTGGCCGGGCTGGTGGCGGTGTGCGCTGGCTCCGACCTGATGCACCCCCTGGGCGCCTTGGTCGTGGGGGCGGTGGCAGGCGCGATTTTTGTGCGCATGTTCACGCTCACGCAAAACAAATGGAAGATCGATGATGTTCTGGGTGTCTGGCCGCTGCACGGCCTGTGTGGCACCTGGGGCGGCCTGGCCGCTGGCATTTTTGGTAGCAAGGCCCTGGGCGGTCTCGGCGGGGTGAGCGTGTGGGCGCAGATCATCGGCACCGGGATGGGCATTGCCTGGGCGTTGGCGGGCGGGGCCGTTGTATACGGGGTGATGAAGCGCTCACTCGGTCTGCGCCTGACGCAGGAGGAAGAGTTTGACGGGGCCGATCTGTCCATCCACAAAATCAGTGCGACACCCGATCGCGAAGTGAGCTGGTAACCCACCCCACCGCACCCGCTGCAATGGGGTCTCAGCTTTTTGAGAAATACGGCTGCGGGTGATGTGACGCTCCCATAGCAAGCGTAGGGGCCAAGCCAGCAGCCGGCCATGCGCCGGCCCCGCAATGGACACCGGGGGGCACTCGCAGATGAACAGCGCCAGCATTTCAGCATCTTGGCGTTTCGTCTGACGACCACTGAAGGTTTGCTGCGGTATACCTGGGTACGCAACCAACGATCAATCGCCAGAAAGTGAGGCACACGTGACCCCGCTTTCTGGCGCAGCACGCAGGCAAACCTTCAGGATCACCATCGCGCCATGTCACCCCTGCGCTCACTTCTTTTGACGAAATACGGCTCGTTCCCCTGTTGGTGCGTCGCTGCCGCTTTGCTGGTGCCCCTCTTTCTCGTGGGATGCAGCGGGTTACCCAAGGATGTGGCACGACCGGTGTCAACAGCCATCTCAACACCGGGCGAGACTGCACTGGGGCAGTTGGTGGATGCGCGCAGAGCGGCCGCTGGCGGGCGCTACCCCTCGGGCTTTCTCTTGCTGAGCGGCCCCCAGGCAGCCTATAGCAGCCGGCTGGCTTTGGTGGATGCGGCGCAAAAAACGCTGGATCTGCAGTACTACGCCATCCATGCCGATGCCAGCACAGAGCGCTTGCTTCTGCGTGTGGTGGCCGCAGCGCGACGCGGGGTGCGCGTGCGCGTTCTGCTGGATGATTTTCACAGCACCGGGCGCGATGCGCAGGTGATGCGGCTGGCGTTTGTGCCCAATATCGAGATGCGCATGTTCAACCCCGTGGCGGGTGCACGCGGGTCATCCATTGGCCGCATGTTGAGCGCGCTGGGCGACTTCTCGCGCGTGCAGCAGCGCATGCACAACAAGCTGTTTATTGCAGACAACGCCATGGGTGTCACGGGTGGCCGCAATCTGGGTGACGCCTATTTTGGCAACTCCGACTCAGGCAACTTTGTAGACCTTGACGTGTTGGCCGCCGGACCTGTCGTTCAAGACCTCTCGCACAGCTTTGACAGCTACTGGAACAACGAACGCGCCTACCCCGTGCAATCGCTCATCACCCGCGATGAACTGAGCCAGCTTCGCAACCGCATTCGTGCCAACGACGCTGCGCAACAGGAACGCAGCCGCAGACAAGATGGCAGCGCAGAGGCGGCCATTGCAACACCCGCGAGCGACAGCCAGAGCCCAACGGCCGCCCAGCGCGCGCGCATCTGGAACTCCGAACCCATGGATCTGCAGCAAGCGGCGTTCGTATGGGCGCCCGCCGCGGTGCTGGTGGACCAGCCCGCCAAGATCCCCCCGGATGGCGCGTCGGTGGCCACCTTGCCTGAAAGGCCGCCCGCCCGATCCACCCCATTGGCAGCCACTGCGCAAGGGGGCGTGGCAACAAATAAACGCTCGACCACCAAGCCACCGACAACCGGTGCAGAGGACAAGGGGCGCATACCCGCCACCGCCCCCACCGCAATGGTCGCGGCCCCATCTGACGCCCCGCCGGGCACCAGCACCAGCACTGAAACCGCCCTACCCGAGGCCCAGACCGACACGGTCGTTGATGGGCTGTTGCAACTCATGGGCCAGGCGCGACGTGATCTGCTGATCATCTCGCCCTACTTTGTGCCAGGGCCCGACATGGAAAAGGCGTTTGCCGATGCCCGTGCCCGCGGTGTGCGCGTGCGGGTGCTTACCAACTCGCTGGCATCCAACGACGCGCCCATCGCCCACGCAGGTTACGCGCGGCACCGCCCCAAACTGCTGGCGCTGGGTGTGGATCTGTATGAAATGCGGGGCGAAATCACCAGTGTGCTGCGCGGGGCGTTGGGCTCCACGGGCAGCTCCGGCGCGGGCGGAATGGATGGAGCCGGCGGCTCTACGGGCAGTTCAACCGGCAGCTCACGCGCCATGCTGCACTCCAAGGTGCTGATCATGGACGGCCGCTTGCTGGCCATTGGGTCGATGAACCTGGACGTGCGTTCGCAACGCCAGAACACAGAGGTCGCCTTGCTCATCCGCAGCACCGAGCTGTCTCGCCAGGCCACCACCCAGATCGACGTAGCGCTGCGCGACGCCGCCTGGCATGTGGAGCAGACGGACAACGGCCTGTTGTGGCGCGCGCCGCAAGGCAGCGGGCTGGCCGACGCCACCACCGAGCCCGATGCCAGTGCCCCTTTGCGCCTGATGTTGAAACTGCTGGGCCCGTTGGCGCCTGATCACCTGTTGTAGCCCGGGCCCACGCCGTTGGTGTCTATGGCTGGGGACGCTTCGCCCCTGCACCGGCCTGCAACGCCGCCACCCAGACCGAAATGGCGCGCTGGTCCGTCAGGGTGCGCACCTGCTGAAAAGCCACCTCGGCCTCGGTAAAGCGGCGGCGCAGCAGGTTGAGCCATTGCTTGAGGCGCCCTGCCCGTTGGCCTGACTCCAGGTCAGCGCACACCAATTGCCAGAACGCGGCCAGGTGTTCGGTCAGATCAGCCCACTCCACGGCATCGCCACCCGGGCGACCGGCATCGGCAGCGCGGATCGCGCGGGCAAGCCCCGGGTCTGCCACCATGCCACGGCCCAGCATGAGGGCATCGCAGCCCGACACCTCACGGCACCGCAGGGCATCGGCCACCGTCCATATCTCGCCATTGGCCACCACGGGGACCGTGACGGCTGCACGAATGGCCGGGATGTGCTCCCAATAGGCGGGCGGCCGATAGCCATCTGCCTTGGTGCGTGCATGCACCACGATCTCCCCCGCCCCGCCCGTCTGCATGGCCTGGGCACATTCGCGCATCAGCCCCGTGTCGTTAAAGCCCAGACGCATCTTGGCAGACACCGGCACCTGCGCAGGTACGGCACGGCGGACCGCGCCCACCACGGCCAAGATGCGCTCGGGCTCTTGCAGCAATGCGGCCCCGCCGCCGTGCCGGTTGACCACCTTGGCAGGGCAGCCAAAGTTCAGATCGATCCCCTCAGGGCCCAACGCCGCAAGGCACGCCGCGTTCTCCGCCATGCTCACCGGGTCAGAGCCCAGCAGCTGCGCACGCACCGGCACCCCCGACAACGTGCGGCTGCCGTTGCGCAGCTCAGGCACATAGCGCAGAAACACCTTGTCAGGCAACAGCGTGCCAGTGATGCGGATGAACTCCGAGACACAGCGGTCCACACCGCCCACGCGGGTCAACACGTCGCGCAACACAAAATCCAGAAGCCCCTCCATGGGGGCAAGCAGCAGGGTCATTACGAGGGATTTTCGGCCTGCGGCACCAGGCACAGCCATGCCGCAAAAATAGGATGAAAACAGGCTGTAGCGCTTATTTAACAAGCGCAAGCAGCTATAAAAAACAGAGCATCATGCACACCAAACCGGTGGATCGTCGCGTATTGTGCGGCAACGGGGTCATCACCGCGTCATGACGGTTTGCTGCAATCGCAGGCATTCATCCGACCGGAGAGACCCCCATGCTGCTGCAAAAGACCGAAAAAGCCCGCCTGGAACTCATGCCCGGCGTGCGCACGCTGAGTTTGCGCGAACGATCACTGCTCCTGCTGGTCGACGGCAAGCCATTGAGCGACCTGCAGGCGATGTACAACGGCATCGGGGCGCAAATCGTGGACAACCTCATGCGCCAGGGGTATCTCACCGGGCCGTCAGAGCTGCCCCAGGCGGGCGGGCGGGCCACACTGCAGGGCGATGCGCTGGCCTATCCGTCCGGGGCACAAGTGGCCGCCTCATCGCCAAAGCCAGAATCCGCCGAAGCCCTGCGCTCGCTGGCGGGGGCACGCATGTACCTGTTTGACACCTGCGAGCGGTTGTTTGTGCGCCGCGACCCCGTGCTGGCGCAGCATTTTCGCGAAGCCTTGCGCGCAGCCAAAGACCGCGAAAGCATGCTGGATGTGGGCGACGCCATGCTGGAGGAAGTGGCCATCGCGGCAGGGGCCGACCGCGCGGCCAGCCTGCGCCAACGGTTGGAAGAACTTTTGCCACCGGTCTCCGCCCATGCGCGCGAAAGATTCGCTCCCACGGCCCCGGCCGAGCTGCACTGACCACAGGGGCATCAATCTCCCGAGGGAAGCCCCACCCGAGGAAGCCCAAGCGGCTGCGCGGCGGCGCGGCAAATGCCCTCCCCACCGCGTGATTTCGCCTCACCTTGCCACGGAGACCTTGGACTTGCGACCCCAGCCCCCGCGTCGATGGACAGATCAGGCGGCGGCCAACCGCCACAGCGATGTGACCTCTGCCGCGCGCGCGGCGTGCAGAGGGTCCGCATCATCTGCCGCCTTGGCGTGGCCCGGCTTGACGTCATGCCGGCCACGCACCACCAGGCCCGCCTCTGCTATCCAGCCCAACAATTGATCACGCGGGCGCAGGCCCAGGTGCTCGGCCAGATCCGACAGAATCAGCCAGCCCTCGCCTGCAGGCTCCAGGTGTTCGGCCAGACCCGTCAAAAAACCGCGCAACATGCGGCTGTCCTCGTCATACACCGCATGTTCAATGGGCGAACTCGGGCGGGCAGGCAACCAGGGCGGGTTGCACACGACCAATGGTGCACGGCCCGGCGGAAACAGATCGGCCGACCGCAATTCGACCTGGGGCAAAACGCCCAGGCGTTCCAGGTTTTCTTGTGCACAAGCCAGGGCCCGGGGGTCCTGGTCGGTGGCCACCACCCGTTGCACACCTCGGCGCACCAGCACGGCAGACAAAACCCCCGAGCCCACACCAATGTCAAACGCCAGCGCCGGCACCTTGCCAGGCAGCGCTGTAGTGGCCACCAGGTCTACATATTCGCCACGCACAGGCGAAAAAACGCCGTAGTGCGGATGAATGCGGTTGCGCGGCGGAGCGCCCAGCGCAGGCACTTCCACACCTTTTTTGCGCCATTCGTGCGCGCCCACCACGCCCAGCAACTCACGCAGCGTGGCCACGGTGCGCTCGCCGGTGGCAGGCCCCCAGGCTTCGGTGCAGGCCTGGCGCCAATCGGGCGCACGGCGCAGCCCAATGCTGTAGTCGCCCTCCAAAGGGATCAGCACCGAGGCCAGCACGCGTGCGCGTTGCGACTGCGCCTGGCGATGCAGGTGAAACGCCTCGGCCGGCGTGGCCGCAGCAAGCTTCTCAGCCGCTTTGGCGGCGGCCTTGCTGGGTTTGCTGGGTTTGCTGGGTTTGCTGGGTTTGCCTGGTTTAGCAGACTTCGCTTGTTTGGCATCCGTGCGCCGCATCAGGGCCTGCAGCAGCATGCGGGCGTTTTGAAAATCCCCTTGCCACAAGAGGCCGGTGCCCTCGCAGGCCATGCGGTACGCCGTATCGGCGGCCAAGGTGTCGTCGGCTGTGACAACCCGGCGCGGAGCCGGGGCGCTGCTTTCGGAGCGCCATTGGGCTTGTTGAATCTGGCCCTGGCGGCTCCATTCGATCATCGTGTGCCTTATGCGTTGATGGGGCGCTTCAGGCGCACTTCTTCAATCTTCACGCCACCCACCACGGCGGTTTTGGCCGTGGCGAGTTCGCGCTTGAAACCTGCGAGTTCATGGAAGCGCAGCGCACGTTCATTGCGCAAAGGCACCCACGCAGTGACGTTGGTGCAACCTTCTTCGTGCAGACCGTCGCGGGCGGCGTCCCACAGCGCCAGGCCAACGCCTTGATTCCAGTGGGTGGGGGCGGCATAAATGGCCCAGATTTCACCCGTGGTGGGGCGGGACTTTTCATCGCGCGAGCGGTCGTAACCGACAAAACCGACGATCTTCTCGCCGTCCACGGCGACCTGGACCTGCGGCTCACAATATTCAATGGCCTCGCGCCAGTAAGCCTGGCGCTTTTCGACCGACATGGATTTCAATTGCTCGTCGGGCACCAATCCCTTGTATGCCTCTTGGGCAGAGAAGGTGTGGATTTGGGCAATGGCTTTGGCATCACGAAGCGTGGCGGGACGAACCTGGATACTGGACATGGAAAAATCGAACGAAAACAGAGAGTGGAAATACGAAAAGACCGGCATTGTCGCCGCAAACCGTTTTTCGCTGTTAACCGGTGGTTACCTGGCCCTTGGTCCGCCGTTGCCATCCGCTGGTTTCATGACCGACTCAACGGTCCTGTTTTACGCTCACCACTCCTTCATCCACCCCGCCAAAACACCCCGTTCACGAAAGCGCCAAAGCGCCTGAAATGGAAGCCCGGGCCGTCGACGCGGCACGCTGTGCCATCGCCCGCTTGTTGCGCGGGCGTGGCACATAGACGGCGGGCGGGACACCATTGATGGAGGAAAGGCTGAGCACCAGCGTGACGGTGCGAGAGCCGCCATCACGCTCTTCGTCCGCATAGGCGCGGTAGCTGCCGTTGCCCTGCCCATGGCTGCGCTGCACGGTGTGAAACGCCACACGGGCACCGGTCACGCGGTGCCCCCCAAAGGGCAGCACACGCAAACGCGCATCGCGATCGAGTGCCAGGCCCATATTGCCAGCGCGGTTGATCAGATCGGTGCGGACGGCGCGCCAGCTTTGCCCCTGGTCGGTCGAAAACTCCCACGCACCCGCCTGGGCATCCAGGTGCTCAATGACCACCCCCGCAGCAACCTGCATGTCTGGGCAGTTTTCCTCCACGATGCGCGCCAGCGTATTGCCCCCCAGGGCCAAGCCATCTTCGCCGGGGGCCACCCGCGAATCGAGAGCGGGCTGCAGGCTATGGTGGCGATCAATACCGCCGGAGGATACAGAGCCGTCAGGCCGTGTGCTGGTTGTCATGGAAGTCCCTTTGGCAACGGAGTTCGAAAAAGAAGGCGAGCGCATTGCGGTGCACGCCGCGTGCTTTTCAATGCTTGACGGAAAGTCTAGAAAATGCACTCACAGGCGTCCATCGCACAAATGGACTACCCCGCCACACCCCCACACGCCAGCGTTGTGCGCAATACTTGGCACATGAATTCCCGCCTTTTGCTCGTGGACGATCACACCCTGTTTCGCACCGGGTTGCGCCTTATCGTGCAAGACCACCCTCGGGTTGGCGCCATTGCCGAGGCGGGCTCGATTGCCGAGGCCTGCGCACTGCGGCAGGCCGATACCGACCTCATACTGCTCGACATTCAGATGCCCGGCATGAGCGGCCTCGATGGCCTGCACCTGTTGCGCCATGCGTGCCCCAAAGCCCGCATCGTGCTGGTCTCGGCCAGCGTGGCGCCCGATGCCATTCATGAGGCAAGGGCATGCGGTGCCGATGGTTTCTTACCCAAATCCGCCAACGCCGAAGACATCCTTCATGTCATCTCCTGCGCCCTGTCGGGCGAGCCGTGTTTTCCGCTGAACAGCGGCCATGGCGCCCACAGTGGCGCCTCACGCGGGCCCGACACGCCATCGCTGACGGCCCGGCAACTGGATGTGCTCACGCTCTTGTGCACCGGCAAGCCCAACAAGGTGATCGCGCGCGACATGGGCCTGAGCGAGAACACGGTGCGTGTGCATGTTGCAGCCATCTTCGCGCAACTGGGCGTCAACAGCCGCAGTGCTGCCTTGCTGGCGGCGCAGCGGCTGGGCCTGTCTACCCCCCCGGCCCATGACCCCCTCTGACGCCAGCTCGCCGCCCCTGCGCTGGGGCTGGCCCGCCTGGGAGCGCGACGAAGTGCTGCGCGAGCAGATCGCGCTCTTGCGGCAGAACTTTCCGATGACGCTGCTGGCATCGCTGGCCACGGCCGCAGCCACCTTGTGGGTGATGTCCGGGGTGGCCAACAACCAGGCAACAGCCGTGTGGCTGGCGGTACATGCGCTGGTGGTGGCCGGTGTGTATGTCACGCTGCGTGGCATTGCGCCCTTCACCGACCCAGCCCCGCGAGCGGCGAACAAGCTCATCGGCTGCATGGCTGCCATGGGGCTGAGCTGGGGAAGCCTGGGGTATCTGGTGCTGTACTGGGGCACTCCAGACAGCGTGATCTATGCCATTGGCATTATCAGCACGGTGTCGTCGGGCGCCCTGGGGCTGGGGGCGCCGCTGTACCGGGCCTATCTCATTTACCTCACCTGCGCCATCGGCGGTGTGATGACCGCCGTGGCGCTGGCCGGTGGCCCTGTGGTGTTGCCCGCCCTGCTTTTGACGGGGGTGTATTACATCCTGACCTGCCTGCAGGCGCGCACCGCCGACCGAGCCACCCGGCGCAGCATTGCGCTCAAGCTTGAAAACGAGCGCCTGGTCAACCGGCTGCGCGCCGAATCCCAGCGCGCCCTGGAAGCCCAGGCAGCGGCAGAGAAGGCAGACAGAGACAAGTCCCGCTTTCTGGCTGCGGCCAGCCACGATTTACGCCAACCCCTGCATGCCATGGGCCTGTTTCTGGAGTCGCTGCAGCGCAGCCCACTCAACGACCACCAGCAGACGGTGCTGCGACACGCCCATGCGGCTTCAGGCGCCGCCGCCGAGATGCTGACCACCTTGCTCGACTACTCACGACTCGAGGCGGGGGTGGTGAAGGTGCGGCCTGAGGCCTTTGCGGTGCAACCGCTGCTCACGGCGCTGGAGCAGGAGTTTGGCGTGCAGGCCGACGCCGCAGGGCTGGTGTATCGCACCCGTGAGACATCGGCAGCGGCATTTGCCGACCGCTCGCTGGTCGATCTGGTCATGCACAACTTCATCTCCAACGCCTTGCGCTACACCACACGGGGAGGGGTGCTCATTGCATGCCGCACCCGCGGGCGGCGGCTGGCGCTGGAGGTGTGGGACACGGGTGCAGGCATTCCGGAACACCAGTGGGAAGACATCTTTCACGAGTTCCACCAGCTCGGCAACCCCGAGCGCGACCGCCGCAAAGGGCTGGGACTGGGCCTGGCTATCGTGGACCGCCTGGTGCGCGAGATGAAAACATCGGTGGAACTGCGCTCGCGGCCAGGCCAGGGCTCCGTGTTTCGGTTGTGGCTGGACCGCTGGCAGGGAGCGCTGGAGGACGATGCCGCGCCCGCACTCAACGCCAGTTGCCTGCGCGGCCTCACGGTGCTGGCCATCGACGACGACGAGGCTGTGCGCCTGGGCATGAGGACGCTGCTGCAAAGTTGGGGCTGCGAATGCCTGACAGCACAATCGAGCGCCGACGCGCTCGAGGTGCTGGACATGCTCGACGACATCACCCCCGACCTCATCATCACGGACTTTCGGCTGCGCCATGAAGAAACCGGCAAACAGGTATTGCAGGCGCTGCGCGCCTACCTGGGGGCGCCAGTGCCCGCGATCATCCTGACCGGCGACACCTCACCGCAGCGCCTGCGGGATGCCCAGTCCACCTCGGCCATGCTGCTGCACAAACCGGTCTCTACGGCCCAGTTGCGCGATGCCATGGTGCAGATCATCACGCAGCCGCTACAGCCGCTGCAGCAGCCGCTGGCAGGCGAATTGCCGGATCATGCGACCCCTGCAGCCACTGAGGAGCATTCGCCGCCCCGCGTCAGATCCAGCGCCGAAGAAGGCCCATGACCTGGTCGAACCGGGCGCCATAAGGCGGGTAGAACACCGAGCCCATGGACCAGCGCGACTGCACCAGCACCGACTTCTGGTGGCAAAACCGCAGAAACCCCTGCTCGCCGTGGTAGGCACCCCAACCGCTGTCACCCACCCCACCAAACGGCAGGTTGTCGTGCGCAATGTGCATCAGCGTGTCGTTCACCGTCACGCCACCGCTCACGGTGCGGCGCAACACATCGTCGCGCACGGCTTCGCTCTGGCCAAACCAGTACAGCGCCAGCGGGCGGGGCCCAGCATTGATGTGGGCAATGGCATCGTCCAGCCGCTCATAGGAGATCACGGGCAGGATGGGGCCAAAAATCTCCTCTTGCATGAGCTGCATGGACGACGTTGCACCGAACACCAGCGTTGGCAACATCTGGCGGCTGACACCATCGCCCAGCATGCCCACGGTATTCACCACCGGCTTGCCTTCTGCGGGGTCGATGGTGTGAACCTCGGCGCCCAGAGTCTGCGCCTGTTGCAACATGGTGCGCAGCCGTGCGTG
This sequence comes from Acidovorax radicis, assembly GCF_020510705.1. NCBI lineage: Bacteria > Pseudomonadati > Pseudomonadota > Betaproteobacteria > Burkholderiales > Comamonadaceae > Acidovorax > Acidovorax radicis. Next base: position 1,652,480 of record NZ_CP075184.1, on the reverse strand, counting down.
GTGGCGCGGCGTGATGATGGAGGCGTAGTCGCCATTGCCTTCGATGGTGGGAAACAGGCGCGCAACGGCCGCCTTGTAAGCCTGCGCAAACTCGCCCTCCCGCCCCCGAGGCAACAGCACATAGTCGGGGGCAATGCAGGTTTGGCCGCCGTTGAGCAACTTGCCATGGGCAATCTTGAGGGCCGCGTCCTGCATGTCGCAGTGGCCGTCAACGATGCACGGAGATTTCCCCCCCAGCTCCAGTGTGGTGGGCGTCAGGTGCTGCGCGGCCGCCTGCGCCACCTTGCGGCCCACAGCCGTGGAGCCGGTGAACACCAGGTGATCAAACGGTAGCGACGCAAACAGCGCCGACAGATTGGCGTCACCCTGCACCACACAAAATTCGTCGGGCGTAAAAAACTGTGCCACCAGCAACGCCAGCTGGGCCGATGTGTGTGGCGTGAGTTCACTGGGTTTGAGCATCACGCGATTGCCCGCCGCCAGCGCCGTAATGGCCGGCGCCAGAGACAGTTGCACGGGGTAGTTCCACGGAGCGATCACGCCCACCACACCCAGCGGCTGGCGCTCGATCCAGGCACGGGCTGGCTGCAGGTAGATGGGCGTGTGCACCTTCCGAGGCTTCATCCACTTCGCCAGGTGGCCAAGCGTGTGCGACAGCAGAGTGCGCAGCACAAAGAAGTCAGCCACCTCGGTCAGGCGCGGCGAACGCATGCCAAAGTCGGCCTGCACGGCGGCCGCCAGCACAGGGCCATGCTCGTCGAGCATCTTGGACAAGCGCAGCAGGCGCTCGCGACGCACCAGCAGCGGCACATCCACATGCTCGCGGCTAGCCCGGCGTTGAAGGTCGAAGTGAGCGTGAATTTCAGCAGATGTCATGGTCGGATCATAGAAGACACCCAGGCTGGCGCGTCACGAAAAATTCAGGTAAATCGCCGCGCAGGTCATCGATCCCGGCCCGCCCAGCGGGCAGCCATCACACCGCGCTGCCGCATTGCAGGCGCCAAAATTCAGCGCACATCGCGCGCTTCGACATCGGTGACTTCGGCGGCTCCCGGCAACACACCACCACGGCGCGAGGCGGCCGTTTCGTCGATGGCCTCGTCACTGGCGGCAGACGCACCACGCCATGACGCAGACCAGCGCTCACGCGAGCGAAACACCGTGCTGAAGCCCGTGCGCGGATCCATGCGCATCACCCAGGGCGTGACGGGGCGCCCCATGAGGCGCGCCCAGGCCGCACGCAAGGCCCACACCAAGGCAAACACCAGCATGGCAGCCAACAGGCTCAGGAACAACACCACGCCCATGGCGACGATGAGCAAACGCACCACCAGGCGAATCACGCCCGCAACAATTTCATTCAAACAAAACCTCTCATTCACAACATCGGGCATGGCCGCACGTGGTTCCACGTAGCCGCCATGCCCGCCGGTGATCCGGCACTAGAACCTGTTCAAAGTCTTTCTGCAGATCGCATTGGAGCGCAATCGGGATGAGTGGATGCTTCGGATGCGCCGCATGGGCTCATGCCCATGCAAGCAGCCGGGGCGTCCAATCGCCCGATTTCACTCCAACCCTTCGGGCAAGTGCCTTTTCGGGCGGTCTGCGGCGTTGCGGCGCTTGTGGATAGCTGGGCTATCCACTGCGCACCGCGCCTTGCATCCCCTCCCGAAAAGACACTTGTGCGACTGCATAGAGACATTGAACAGGTTCTTAACCCTGCGGGTGCGTGCCGAACTGGAACACCCCCGGCTCCAGCACCGCGTTCACGCTCACCGCGATCACGCTCTTGGGCGGGAACTGCCCCTCCAGCAACAGCTTGGACAGCGGGTTCTCGATGCGCTGCTGAATGGCCCGCTTGAGCGGCCGCGCACCAAACACCGGGTCAAACCCCACCTTGGCCAATTCTGCCAAGGCAGCGTCTGACACCTGCAACTCCAAGTCCATCTTTGCCAACCGGGTTTGCAGCAACTGCAGCTGGATCTTGGCGATCGAGGCGATGTGCTGTGCATCCAGTGCGTGGAACACCACGGTCTCGTCAATGCGGTTCAAAAACTCGGGCCGGAAGTGGTTCTTGAGCTCGCCCCACACCGCTTCCTTGATGTCGTCCGAGTCCTGTCCCACCATGGCCTGGATCAGGTGCGAGCCGATGTTGCTCGTCATCACGATCACCGTGTTCTTGAAGTCCACGGTGCGACCCTGGCCGTCGGTCAGGCGGCCATCGTCGAGCACCTGCAGCAGCACGTTGAACACGTCGGGGTGGGCCTTTTCCACCTCGTCGAGCAGCAGCACGCTGTAGGGCTTGCGGCGCACAGCCTCAGTGAGGTAGCCACCTTCTTCATAGCCAACATAGCCCGGAGGCGCGCCAATCAAGCGCGCAACGCTATGCTTTTCCATGAACTCGCTCATGTCGATGCGGATCAGGTGGTCTTCGCTGTCAAACAAAAAGCCCGCCAGCGCCTTGCACAGCTCGGTCTTGCCCACGCCCGTGGGGCCGAGGAACAGGAACGAACCGGTGGGACGGTTGGGGTCAGACAGGCCCGAGCGCGAGCGGCGGATGGCGTTGGCCACCGCGGCAATCGCCTCTTGCTGGCCCACCACGCGCTCGTGCAGCTTGGTCTCCATCTGCAAGAGCTTGTCTTTTTCGCCCTGCATCATCTTGGCCACCGGGATGCCCGTGGCGCGGCTCACCACCTCGGCGATTTCTTCGGCGCCCACCTGCGTGCGCAGCAGGCGGCGCGTGGCGGGCGCGCCGTCCTTGCCAGCCTCTTGCGCTTGCGCTTCCTTCAGTTGCTTTTCCAGGTCGGGCAGCTTGCCGTATTGCAGCTCGGCCACCTTGTTGAAGTCGCCCTTGCGGGTGAATTCTTCGATCTGGAACTTGAGCTTGTCGATGGCCTCGCGCACATGCGCGCTGCCCTGCGCCTGGGCTTTTTCGGACTGCCAGATCTCGTCGTAATCGGCGATTTCCTTTTGCAGCTTGGTGATCTCTTCCTCGATGAGCGCAAAGCGCTTCTGCGAGGATTCGTCCTTCTCGCGGCGCACCGCTTCGCGCTCGATCTGCAGCTGGATCAGGCGGCGGTCAAGCTTGTCCATCACCTCGGGCTTGGAGTCCATCTCGATCTTGATCTTGGACGCGGCCTCGTCAATGAGGTCAATCGCCTTGTCGGGCAAAAAGCGGTCGGTGATGTAGCGGTGGCTCAGCTCGGCCGCGGCCACGATGGCCGGGTCGGTAATGTCCACGCCATGGTGCACTTCGTACTTTTCTTGCAGGCCACGCAGGATGGCGATGGTGGCCTCCACCGTAGGTTCGCCCACCAGGATTTTCTGAAAGCGGCGCTCCAGCGCAGCGTCTTTTTCGATGTACTTGCGGTACTCGTCGAGCGTGGTCGCGCCCACGCAGTGCAGCTCGCCACGCGCCAGCGCAGGCTTGAGCATGTTGCCCGCGTCCATCGCGCCCTCGCCCTTGCCCGCGCCCACCATGGTGTGCAGCTCGTCGATGAAGACGATGGTCTGGCCTTCGTCCTTGGCCAGCTCATTGAGCACGCTTTTCAGGCGCTCTTCAAACTCGCCCCGGAACTTGGCGCCCGCCAGCAGCGCCGCCATGTCAAGCGACAGCACACGCTTGCCCTTGAGGCTTTCGGGCACTTCGCCCGCCACGATGCGCTGGGCCAGGCCTTCGACGATGGCGGTCTTGCCCACGCCGGGCTCGCCGATCAGCACGGGGTTGTTCTTGGTGCGGCGCTGCAGCACCTGGATGGCGCGGCGGATTTCGTCGTCGCGGCCGATCACGGGGTCGAGCTTGCCCATGCGGGCGCGCTCGGTCAGGTCCATGCAGTATTTGGCCAAGGCGCCGCGCTGGCCTTCGGCCTCGGCACTGTCCATCTTCTGGCCGCCGCGCACGGCTTCGATCGCGGCCTCCAGGCTCTTGCGCGTGAGGCCGTTGTCCTTGGCTATTTTTGCCGCCTCGCCCTTGCTGTCGATCACGGCCAGCAAAAACAGCTCGCTGGCGATGAACTGGTCGCCGCGCTTGATGGCCTCTTTCTCGGTAGCCTGCAGCACGCGGCCCAGCTCGGGGCCGCCTTGCACCTGGTCGTTGCCTTGCACCTGGGGCAGGCGCTTGACGGCCGCCTCGGCCGCCGCCAGCAGCCCCGGCACGTTGGCACCCGCGCGCTGCAACAGCGCCTTGGGGCCATCGTCCTGCTTGAGCATGGCCACAAGCATGTGCACGGGCTCGATGTAGGCGTGGTCATTGCCCAGGGCGATGGTCTGTGCATCGCTCAGGGCTTCCTGGAACTTGGTGGTGAATTTGTCGAGACGCATGATGGATGTCCTCCGAATTGCACAGCACTTGAGGCAGTGTGTGCCTGATTTCAAGACAGTACCCCGGCCTGCCGATTGACTTGCGTCAGTGAATCACCTCGGCGGCCCCGCCCTCAATCACTACCTTTTTGATAGCTATCCGCGCTTTATGAACAAGCGCTAGAGGCCCATTTCACTCAACATCTCAGCCTCAGAGGTAGTTCAGGAGCATTCAGGCATTGTTTGCCGTAATGCCCCAGCGCGCCAGCGCCGCATCGTCGCTCACGCGCGCATCCACCCAGCGGGCGCCCTGCGGGGTTTCTTCTTTCTTCCAGAAAGGCGCCTGGGTCTTGAGGTAGTCCATCAGGAACTCGCAGGCCTGAAAACTCTGCCCACGGTGGGCACTGGTCACGGCCACCAGGACGATCTGGTCCAGCGGCTGGAGCAAGCCCACGCGGTGGATCACGCGTGCGCCCAAAATATCAAAGCGGCGAAACGTCTCGGCCACCATCGCTTCGATGGATTTCTCGGTCATGCCGGGATAGTGCTCCAGCTCCATGGACGACACCGCATCACCCTCATTGCGGTCGCGCACCGTGCCCACAAAGCTGCACACAGCGCCCACCCCCTTGTTTTCACTGCGCAGGGCGGCGATCTCACGGGACAGGTCAAAGTCCCCGGTCTGTATGGAAACGTGGGGCAAGGTCATGGCAAGGGCTCTCTAAGGGACAGATGGCAACAAAAGAGGACGAGAGATCACGGCGACCGGTGCAGGCGGGGTGCCGCCAGCAATGCGCGCTCTTCCTCCACCACCTTGAGCAACTGCACTAACGCGGCAGATGGCGGCAACTGGGCCAGCAGGGCCTGCAGGCGCGTGACATCACCAACGGTCGGGGCCACCTTGATCTGCGCGATGGCGGCGGGCAGGTTGCCGCCCCGCACCAGCGCCAGCACCTTGGCGGGCCATTCACTTTTGTTTCGTGCCATAAATAGGTAAAAAGGTTTGTCTGTACGATTCGCACGCACTGTACCCGCACTGCGTTTTTAAAACAGGCTCCCCTCAACGCCCATGGCCACACAAACCATTCAAACCGATCTGTACAAGCTCTATCCGTCCCCGCGCAACACGGTCCGCGATGTCTTTGCACACCAGGTCTTCGTGCCCCATCCCTACGCCATCATTGACCTGGATGTGATGGAGCTGGCGGGCAAAACAACGCTGTTTGGAGCCTGCCGCCTGTCGGACATGAAAATGGGCCAGGTGGTGACCTTCGAGTTGGCCTCCGACCAGGCCAGGTTCGAGCGGCTGTTCACACCCGACTGAACCCACCCCATGGACGACGACAACCAGATCCACGTGCCGCCCTCCTTCATGGCGGTGTACACCGACGCCAGAGGGCGCCTCATCGAAAAAGCGAACGGCGTGCGCACGCGCTACGAGCTGTGCGAAGACCTGGCAGGCCACCTGGTGGAGCACGCACAGACGCTGTACCACGTGCAGGCGCCCTCGGAGGCTGAGATCCTGCGGCGCATTCATGCAGGGCTGGGCACGGCCGAATCTGGCGTGTCGGTGGCCGAAGCGACGTGGATCGTCACCCGTCTGGCCGAGCTGCTGGTGTGGCAATGCCCTGAATTGCCCGCACGGGCAGAGCCCGCCGTGGATGCGTGATGCAGAAACAGTCTGCCGGTCCTTGCCAGCAAATCAGCACCTTCAAAGGTGTGCGCCCGTGCTGGCCGCACCAACAACAAAGCGACGGATCGGGTCGGCTATAGCGCTGGCTTCACGCGCTTCCAGCTAAAAGGACCAAAGGCATCGACGCCGTTGGCTGCATTGGCGTACGGATCGATGGTGAGCTTCAAATATTCCAGCGGCGCGGTGCTGCCATGCACCGTCACACGGCGGAAGTTGGCGACGTTGTAGTTGTAGGGCTGCGCGCCCGACACATCGTCCTTGCAGGCAGCGGCTGCGCCGCCGGTGGAGGGCTCTGCCGCGCAAGCGGAGTTGGCCACCAAGGGGTTGTCCGAGCGGTAGGTGTGCGAATCGCCATTGAGCAGCAGCACCGGCTTGCCAAACGACTTGGTGTTGGCAGCGATGCGGTCTACGTAGGGCTTGTAGCCCACGACATGGGCGAGAACATTGCCGTCGAGGTACCACAGGTCGGCCTGGATCTCGACCACGACAGCCAGTGCACCGGCGTTGCTGGCCTCACGGAAGGCCTTGTCCAGCCAGCGCTGGTTGGCTGCGGAGCGGTCCGCAGTTTCCTGTTTCTGCGCTGCAGTGGCGGTGGGCGTGCCATACCAGGGATCGGCGTTGTCATTGGAGCCACCGGGAATGTTCAGCGTGACGAAGAGCACGCCCGACTGCATCCACCACACGTTTTCGACGTAATCACGGTCTTTGGGGAAGGCAGGGTCAAACTCCTTGGCTTGCGTGTGCACCGACATGGCCTTGCCCAAGGTAGTACCCGGCGCAGAAAAGAACATGGAGCGCACCAGCGCCAGATTGGCCAGCGGATCACCCTTTGCGTAGTTGACCGGCATACCGCTTGCATCAACCACATAGTCGATCGCCCCTGAGGTTGCGTTGTACGCACCGCCGCCTTCGGCCTTCTTGTGGCAATCGGCCCACTCGTTGTCGCCGATGGCATATACCAGCGGCATCCGAAAAGCCTTCCACTGGTCGAAAACGGTCTGGTTGTAGGCCTGGGTGCAATAGCTTTTGCCAGAGTGGATATCCCCTACGTGCAGCACGGTGGAGAGATCCGTGTCGGCATTGATAGCGCTGACGAACTTGGGGCCGCCTACCAGTTGCGTTGTATCGGTGGGGGTCGTGCCATAAGGTACATCACCAATCACGGCAATGATGGATTTGTCCGGCCCATCGCTTCCACCGCAGGCGGAAAGGGCGGCCGCGAGGGCCAGGGAACAAAGAGACAAGGGAAGAAGGCGCACGATGGGGTTTCCTCAGCAGAACGTGGCTTTGCATGAACGCAAAAACCTACTGCTGAGTGTGGCTATTCCACATGTCGATTGCGTGACAACAGCGCGCACACGCCTGCTGTCCCCCAAGGCGGTGATCGTGCCGCGCCTTTATCCGCCGGTAACCGGCGGGAAAAACGCCACCTCTGCCCCATCGGCCAGGGTGGCGGACTCATCGCTCAAAGTCTGGTTGAGCGCCATGCGCACGGCCCGGCCGCGCGCGAGGCTGCTGGCGTGGGCACCGCCACGGGCGATGAGTTCATCGCGCAAGGCGCCCAGCGTGGCGGCAGCGGTCTCGACCGTCTCGCTGCCTTGCCCAATGGCTTCACGGATGGAAGCGAAATAGCGCACGGTGACCGTCATGACAAGAGCTCCGAAAACGCAATAAACCGGACCGCATCGCCGGCCGCTATCGTCTGGCCCGCCGGGTTGTCCACCACGCCATCGCCCCAGGCGGCTGAGGTGAGCACGCCCGAACTCTGGTTGTGGAACAGATCCAGCCCGCCCGCCGCGTTGTGCCGCACGCGCAAAAATTCGCGGCGCTTATCGGCCTTGGGCCAGGTGAAATCAGCGCGAGCAGCTATGGATTGAGGAGCAACGTCACGCACGCCCTGCAGCCGCAGCACAAACGGCCGCACCAGCAACGCAAAGGTCAGAAAGCTCGACACCGGGTTGCCGGGCAGCCCCATGAAGTGCGTAGCCCCGCCGCCGTTGCGTGGGATATGGCCATAGGCGAAAGGCTTGCCGGGCTTCATGGCGATCTGCCACAAATCCAGCGTGCCCAGCGTCTCCACCGCGGGCTTGATGTGGTCTTCCTCGCCCACGCTCACGCCACCGCTGGTCAGGATCAGGTCGTGCAACGTGCTGGCGGTGCGCAATGCCTCGACAGTGGCGTCGCGCCGGTCGGGCACGATGCCAAAGTCGGTCACCTCGCAGCCCAGGCGCAGCAGCATGGCGCGCAAGAAGAAGCGGTTGCTGTTGTAGATGGCGCCGGGGCGCATCTGCTCAGGCGGCACATCTCCGGGCATCACGAGCTCGTCGCCTGTGGAAAACAGTGCCACACGCGGGCGGCGCGCCACCTGCAGCTGGTGCAGGCCGATGCTGGCCGCCAGGCCCAATTCGGCGGGCGTGAGGCGCGTGCCCGCTTGCAGCACCACGGCCCCACGGGTGATGTCTTCGCCAGCGCGGCGCACCCACTGGCCCGGCCGCGGTACGGCGTTGAGACGCACCCGGCCCAAGTCGCTCTGGCCGCCGCCATCCGCCTCCACGGCAGCCCCGGGCAGGGCTTCGCAGTCTTCCTGCATCAGGATGGCATCGGCGCCCTCGGGCACGGGTGCCCCGGTGAAGATGCGGGCCACCGTGCCGGGCAACAGCGGGCCGCCCGCGCTGCCAGCGGCAATGCGCTGCGACACGGGCAGCGCCACGCCTGCTGCCGTCACATCGGCGCATCGCACGGCGTATCCGTCCATGGAACTGTTGTCGTTGGGGGGCACCTGCAGTGCCGATACGCAGTCCTGGGCCAGCACCCGGCCGTCGGCATCAAAGGTGACGACGGTTTCAGTATCGGGCAACACCGCCGCTTTCGCGAGCAGGTCGGCCAGCGCCTCGTCCAGAGGCTTCAGAGGTTTCATTGGGGGGCGCATGACGAAAGGCTTCCGTGCAATTCCCAGTTGTATTCAAAGCGGTGTTCCTGTGCGAGCAGCCAGTCCACCACCAGGGCCGGGGCATTCAGATCGAGCAAGGGCAGCTGCGTGGGCACCGGCAGACGTTGCGGGGCGTCGGTGGCCACGGCGACCACAAAATCGTCTTCGGGGTAGCGCACGGGCTTGGCCACCTGACCGAGCTCGGGCGCGCGCCACACTTCGACCTTGAGCAAGTCGCTGTCCTTGAAACCTTCCACCAGCACCCAGTCCACGCCCTGGTACAGCTCGGCCAGCAGGTGGTGCACGCTGAGCGTGGCAGGCTGTTCGAACTCGCGCACCAGCATCAGGCGCTTGTCCGAAGCGGCCACCACCTCGAACGCCCCGGCTTCGCGGTGGCGATAGGTGTCCTTGCCCGGGTGGTCGATGTCGAAGCTATGGTGCGCATGCTTGACCACCGACACCCGCAGCCCCCGCAGCCGCAGCTCGGGGATCAACTGCTCGACCAACGTGGTCTTGCCACTGCCAGAAAAGCCGGCAAAACCGACAACCTTCATGGGATGCTCCTTGGTTAGCTACTCTATTGATAGCTGCTAGCGCTTACAGGATAGGCGCCAGGGGCACTTTTCATTCGAATATTCAATATTCATCACCGCGCTACAGAAAGGCGCCTGGGCGCAGAGCCCCAAGCGCCCCCCGCATTCGCTTCAGCCGAAAATGGCCGGAGTGCAATGGCGCTCGATATAGGCCTTGACCAGTTCCACATCGGCGGGCATCACCTGCACCCGCTTGGGCAGGTCTTCGATCCCCGCAAACTTCTCGGGCCGCTCGGGCGCATGGCCCAGGGCTTCGACAATGGTTTCGGCGAACTTGATGGGCAGGGCCGTCTCCAGCACGATCATGGGCACCTTGGCGTCCTTGTGGTGCTCGCGGGCCACCTTCACACCATCGGCGGTGTGGGTGTCGATGGTGACGCCGTGGCGTGTGTAGTTGTCCTTGATGGTGGCCAGGCGGTCGGCGTGCGTGCTCTTGCCGCTTTCAAAGCCGTATTTTTTGGCGGCATCGGCAAACAGCGGCTCAGCGCTCAGGTCAAAGCGGCCATAGGTTTGCAATGCCGCGCTGAACAAGGCCTTGGTGCGCTGGCCGTTGCGGCCCAGCAGGTCAAAAATGAAGCGCTCGAAGTTGCTGGCCTTGCTGATGTCCATCGAGGGGCTCGATGTCTCGTGCGTGTCGGCGCTGCTGCGCACGCGGTACACCCCGGTGCGGAAGAACTCGTCGAGCACGTCGTTTTCGTTGGTGGCCACCACCAGCTTGTCGATCGGCAGGCCCATGCAACGCGCCACATGGCCTGCGCACACGTTGCCGAAGTTGCCCGACGGCACCGTGAAGCTGACCTTCTGGTCATTGGTCTCGGTGGCCTGGATGTAGCCCGCAAAGTAGTACACCACCTGCGCCAAGAGGCGCGCCCAGTTGATGGAGTTGACGGTGCCGATCTTGTACTTGCGCTTGAACTCCAGGTCGTTGCTGACGGCCTTGACGATGTCCTGGCAGTCGTCAAACACGCCCTCGATGGCGATGTTGTGGATGTTGGCGTCCTGCAGGCTGAACATCTGCGCTTGCTGGAAGGCGCTCATGCGGCCGTGCGGGCTGGTCATGAAAACACGCACGCCCTCTTTGCCGCGCATGGCGTATTCGGCCGCGCTGCCGGTGTCGCCGCTGGTGGCGCCCAGGATGTTGAGCTGCTCGCCACGGCGCTTGAGTTCGTATTCGAACAGGTTGCCCAAGAGCTGCATGGCCATGTCCTTGAAGGCCAGCGTGGGGCCGTTGGACAGGGCTTCAAGCCACAGGCCGTCTTCGAGGTGGCGCAGGGGAACGATCTCGCCGGTGCCAAACACTTCAGCGGTATAGGTCTTGGCGCAGATGGCCTTGAGGTCCGCAGCGGGGATGTCGTCGATGTAGAGCGACAGGATCTGGAACGCCAGCTCGGCATAGCCTTGCTCGTGGTACGCCTTGCGCAGCTTGGTCAAGGCGGCGCCAGTGATCTTGGGGTAACTCTCGGGCAGGTACAGCCCGCCATCGGGTGCCAGGCCTTCGAGCAGGATGTCGCAGAAATGTTTGCGGTCGGCGTGGCCGCGGGTGGAGACGTACAGCATCAGTTCAGCTCCTCTTTGCGGATGCGCGTGATCGGGGCCAGCACCGTGGGCAGGGCCTGCATCTGGGCGATGACAGCATCCATGGTGCCTTCGCGGGTGTCGTGCGTGAGGATGATCAAATCTGTTTGCGTGGAGCCCTCTCCGCCCACCTCGTCGGCCTCGCGCTGCAGCACGGCGTCGATGCTGACGCCTGCTTCGGCCAGCAGGCCCGTGACCTTGGCCAGCACACCGGCCTGGTCCGCCACGCGCAGGCGCAGGTAGTAGCTGGTGACCACCTCGCTCATCGGCAGCACAGGCAGCGCGCCCATGGCGTCGGCCAACGTGTTGGGCTGGAAGGCCAGGTGCGGCACGCGGTGCAGCGGGTCGGCGGTGTGCAGGCGGGCGATGTCCACCAGGTCGGCAATCACGGCGCTGGCGGTGGGCTCGCTGCCCGCGCCCTTGCCGTAGTACAGCGTGGTGCCTACGGCATCGCCCTGCACCACCACGGCGTTCATGGCGCCTTCGACGTTGGCGATCAGGCGCTTGGAGGGCACGAGGCTCGGGTGCACGCGCAGCTCGATGCCCTTGTCCACCCGTTTGGTGATGCCCAGCAGCTTGATGCGGTAACCCAGTTGTTCGGCGTACTTGATGTCGGCCGCACCCAGCTTGGTTATGCCTTCAACATACGCCTTGTCAAACTGCACCGGGATGCCGAAGGCAATGGCGCTCATCAGCGTGACCTTGTGCGCGGCGTCCACGCCTTCGATGTCGAAGGTGGGGTCGGCCTCGGCATAGCCCAGGCGTTGCGCTTCTTTAAGCACCACGTCAAAGTCCAGGCCCTTGCTGCGCATCTCGCTCAAGATGAAGTTGGTGGTGCCGTTGATGATGCCGGCGATCCACTGGATGCGGTTGGCCGTGAGGCCTTCGCGCAGCGCCTTGATGATGGGGATGCCACCGGCCACGGCAGCCTCGAAGGCCACCATCACGCCCTTGGCCGAGGCGGCCGCGAAGATCTCGGTGCCGTGCACGGCCAGCAGCGCCTTGTTGGCGGTGACCACATGCTTGCCGGCCGCGATGGCTTCGAGCACCAACGCGCGGGCAATGCCGTAGCCGCCGATGAGCTCGATCACGATGTCGATGTCCGGGTTGGCGATGATGGCGCGGGCGTCGTTGACGACCTGGATGTCAGCGCCCACTACCGACTTGGCGCGCTCCACGTCCAGGTCGGCCACCATGGTGATCTCGATGCCCCGGCCAGCGCGGCGGCTGATCTCGTCCTGGTTGCGCTGCAACACGTTGAACACACCGCTGCCAACGGTGCCGATGCCCATAAGGCCTACTTGGATGGGTTTCATGGGGTTTTACTAGTCAAAATGGGCCCTAGCGCTTATCTATCAAGCGCTAGCAGCTATAAAAAAGAGAGTGTTCATGCGCCACGGCCTGATCAGGCCGTGCCACAGCGCTTGCGGTACTGCTCCAGGAACCGCGCCACGCGGCCAATCGCGTCGCGCAGATCATCCTCATGCGGCAGGAACACGATGCGGAAATGGTCGGGCGCCGCCCAGTTGAAGCCCGTGCCCTGCACCAGCATGACCTTGGTTTCCTGCAGCAGTTCCAGAAAGAACTGCTGGTCGTCCTGGATGGGGTACACGGCCGGGTCGAGGCGCGGAAACATGTAGAGCGCCGCTTGGGGCTTCACGCAGCTCACACCCGGGATGGCGGTGATGAGCTCATACGCCAGATCCCGCTGCTTGCGCAGGCGCCCACCTTCGCCCACCAGTTCATTGATGCTCTGGTAACCGCCCAGCGCGGTCTGCACGGCCCACTGGCCGGGCACGTTGGCGCACAGGCGCATGTTCGAGAGCATGTTCAGGCCCTCGATGTAATCCTTGGCGGGTTTCTTGTCGCCCGACACCACCAGCCAGCCAGCGCGGTAGCCGCACGAGCGATAGCTCTTGGACAGCGAGTTGAAGGTGAGTGTGAGCACATCCTCGCTCAGCGAGCCAATGGCGGTGTGCTTGGCGCCGTCGTACAGCACCTTGTCGTACACCTCGTCGGCAAAGATGACGAGGCCATGCTCGCGTGCGATACCGACGATGCCCTTGAGCAGCTCATCCGAATACAGCGCGCCGGTGGGGTTGTTGGGGTTGATGACGACGATGCCCTTGGTACGGGGCGTGATCTTGGCGCGGATGTCGTCAAGGTCCGGCATCCAGCCATTGGCTTCGTCACACAGGTAGTGCACGGGCGTGCCACCCGAAAGGCTGGCGGCCGCTGTCCACAGCGGATAGTCGGGCGAAGGCAGCAGCAACTCGTCGCCGGCGTCCAGCAGTGCATTCGTGGCCATCACGATGAGTTCGCTGGCGCCATTGCCCAGATAGATGTCATCCAGCGTCACGCTTTTGATGCCCTGCTTCTGGGTCTCGTGCATCACGGCCTTGCGGGCGGCGAAGATGCCCTTGCTGTCCGAGTAACCCGCCGAGTTAGGCAGGTTGCGGATCATGTCCTGCTGGATTTCCTCGGGCGCGTCAAAGCCGAACACCGCCAGGTTGCCGATGTTGAGCTTGATGATCTTGTGCCCGTCCTCCTCCATCTGCTTGGCCGCGTCCATGATGGGCCCCCGGATGTCGTAACAGACGTTGGCGAGCTTGGCGGATTTATGGACGGTTTTCATGCGCTGACGGTGGTGCAGTGGGGTCAGGTGGCAAGCCAGAGCGGCAGGCACCTTGGCGAAACCTATAATTTGACCACAGAACCGCAACGCTGCCTGGCAAGCGCTCTGCGGTGCCCCACCCGCCGCGACCCGGACACCCCAAGCCCATGAAATTCCAGCCCGACCGCTCCAACGCGCAAACCATCAGCAGCTATGGCCCCGGCTGGATCGGCATTGACGCCGAAAAGATCAACCAAAGCCTCATCATCGGCTCCCAGGGGCTTCGCCAGACCTGGCCTTGCGCGCGCTTCGAAGACCTGACAGCGGAGCATTTTGCGCAACTGGCCGCGCTGGAAACGGAGCTGGTCATCTTTGGCAGCGGCCTTCGCAACCGCTTCCCCCCACCGGCCTGGCTGGCGCCTCTCATGGCCCGCCGCATTGGCCTGGAAACCATGGACACGCCAGCGGCTTGCCGCACCTACAACATCCTGGCCAGTGAAGGGCGCAACGTGGTGGCCGCACTGATTCTGGAGGCCTGATCGCCCAGCCGTGCCGGCCTCCGCGGTCACCCGATTACGCATTCAAAATGCCCTCAGCGCGATGCATGCGCGCCCGTGTACACACGCCCAATGACACCCCCGCCTAAGCCCATGCGCCACAGGGGGGACACACTACCTTACATTTGGATGTAAACCAATTACAGGGTAAAATCTCGGGTTGCGGTCGGGGGCACCACCAAGAGCAATAACACACCCACTCCCCCGGCTTACCAACGACTACATCCTGAGAGATTGAAGTGATATGGCGATCGTTGTCAACAAACCCCTCCCTGAATTTGAAGCCAACGCAACTGGTGGACTCAAGGTCTCGAATACCTCCCACCTTGGCCAAGTTCTGGTTCTCTACTTCTATCCCAAGGACAACACACCTGGCTGCACCACGGAGGCCATGCAGTTTCGCGACAGGTACAAGGACTTCGTGAAAGCCGGCGCTGCGGTGTTTGGCGTGTCCCGCGACAACATGAAGTCACATGATGATTTCAAGGAAAAGCTGGAACTGCCCTTCGAGCTCATCGCCGACACCGAAGAAAAAATGTGCCACATGTTTGGCGTGGTCAAGAACAAGATCATGTACGGCAAGAAGGTCAAGGGCATTGAGCGCAGCACCTTCCTGGTTGGTCCCGATGGCATCCTCGTGCAAGAGTGGCGCGGCCTGAAAGTGCCCGGCCATGTGGATGACGTCCTCAAGACCGTCAAGTCCATCAAGGCACTGAAAAAAGCGGCCTGAGCCCTCGCCTGAAGAGGCGGTGGCGCATTGTTGCGACAGCCCTGCGTTCAGTGCCTGGTTTGGACATCTTGAGTAGGCATAATGGTTTGATGCTCCTGGTTACCGCAACATCTGCCCCCTCCCCAAAAGCCGCCTTGGTCTCCAGGCGGCTTTTTGCTTTCTGATCCGCATCTTCTTTTACTGATCGAGGCCCTGCCACCATGCCCCTGCCCCCCGCACCCAGCCGGCGCGCCGCGCTCCTTTCTCCCGAAGCCTTTGACGTCACCGCCCCCCCACGGGCCACCCCCCATGCCGCCAACGAGGCGGTGCCCCCCGCCATAAAAGCCACGCCCGCTGCCCGCAACGTGCGCAAGGCGGCCAGTGTCGCCTCGGCACCTGTTGCAACCGGTTCCACCACGGCGCCACTCATCCAGATCGAAACCCGTGCCCGCGAGCCGCAGGCTGTGCCGACGCCCGACGCACGCACGACCAGCACACGCAAGGCGCGCACCACCAGCGCCCCAGCCGCCAGCGCCGCGCCACCGAGCACAGCCCCGACTGCCAAAGGTAAAAAGACCGCGCCGCAAGGCCCGGCCAAGCTGTTTGTGCTGGACACCAACGTGCTGCTGCACGACCCCACCAGCCTGTTCCGGTTTGAGGAACACGACATCTTCCTGCCCATGATCGTGCTCGAAGAACTGGACGGCCATAAAAAAGGCATGACCGAAGTGGCTCGCAATGGCCGCCAGACCAGCCGCACCCTGGACGCGCTCGTGGGCGTATCCGGCGCCGACCTTGTCCGGGGTATCAAGCTGGACTCCACCGGCCAGCGCGCTGCCGGTGGCTGCCTTTATTTTCAGACGGCACCGCTGGATTACAGCCTGCCCACCAGCCTGCCCCAAGGCAAGGCTGACAACCAGATCCTGGGCGTAGTGCAAGCACTGAGCAAACTGCACGCGCCGCGTGAAGTGGTGCTGGTGTCCAAGGACATCAATATGCGCGTCAAGGCGCGCGCACTGGGCCTGGCTGCCGAGGACTACCAGAACGACAAAACGCTGGAAGATGGCGACCTGCTGTACGCTGGCGTATTGGCGCTGCCAGCCGACTTCTGGGCCAAGAGCGGCAAGAACGTGGAGAGCTGGCAAAGCGGCGCGTACACCTACTACCGCATCAGCGGGCCCATCGTGCCGCAGCTGATGATCAATCAGTTTGTGTATTTCGAAGCCCCCGGCGAGCCCAGCCTGTTTGCCCGCGTGAGCGAAATCCGCGACAAAACCGCAGTGTTGCAGACGCTCAAGGACTACGGATCGGCCAAAAATGCGGTGTGGGGCGTGACCACACGCAACCGCGAGCAGAACTACGCCATGAACCTGCTCATGGACCCCGAGATCGACTTCGTCACGCTCACCGGCACAGCTGGCACCGGCAAGACATTGCTGGCCCTGGCTGCGGGCCTGACGCAGGTGCTGGACGACCGGCGCTACACCGAGATCATCATGACCCGCGCCACCGTGAGCGTGGGTGAGGACATCGGCTTTTTGCCAGGCACCGAAGAAGAAAAAATGGGCCCCTGGATGGGCGCGCTGGACGACAACCTCGAATTCCTGGCCAAGGGCGACGGCGGCAACGCTGGTGAATGGGGCCGCGCGGCCACCAACGAGCTGATCAGAAGCCGCATCAAGATCAAGAGCATGAACTTCATGCGCGGGCGCACCTTTCTAAACAAGTACGTGATCATCGACGAGGCACAAAACCTGACGCCCAAGCAGATGAAGACGCTGATCACCCGTGCAGGCCCCGGCACCAAGATCATCTGCATGGGCAACCTTGCACAGATCGATACGCCCTACCTCACAGAGGGTTCGTCCGGCCTGACCTATGCAGTCGACCGCTTCAAGGGCTGGCCACACAGCGGCCACATCACCCTGGCGCGCGGCGAACGCTCACGTCTGGCAGATTTCGCCAGCGAGGTGCTCTGAATTGGCCGCAGGCTGGGTTGCGGCACTGAAGCTGGTGCCCTGGGGCACCGTCATCGAGGCGACGCCCCAGATTCTGCAGGCCGCAAGAAAGCTGCTGGGAGCCACAAGCAAAACGACGGCGGCGGGGTCGGCAGCAGGCTCGCTGGACGCCCCCAGCGCCGATGCCGCTACGTCGGTCACCACCCAACTGCAGCAACTGCACGAGCGCGTCGTGCGGCTGGAGCAGGAACAACAGGACTCTGCCGTGCTGATCCAGGCGTTGGCCGAGCAAAATGCCCAGATCGTGCAAGCCGTTGAAACGCTCCGCCACCGCAATCAGCGGCTGGTCGTGGCTATGGGGGTTGTGGCCGTCTGCTGCCTTGGCCTGCTGGCCTGGGCCCTGACAAGGCCTGGGGTCTAAGCAGGCGCTCACGCTCCAAGTGAAGGCGATGCGCACGTTGAGGGATTAAGGCATCCAGGCATCGGGGGATCGAGGGGGCTGGGCACCGGCATGCGCAGGATGACGCAGAAACAGGTTGAAAAAAACCCTCCGAAAACTCCTAAATCAATAGCTGCTCGCGCTTATACAACAAGCGCTAGCGGCTATTTTTATTAGAAATCGTCACCCGAACCCATGGCGAGATTCTCGAACCGCGTCTGGTTTTTCTGGAAAAACAGTTTGATCGTGCCCGTCGGGCCGTTACGCTGTTTGCCGATGATGACCTCCGCCACGTTCGGCTCCTTGCTGTCCTTGTTGTAGTAGTCGTCGCGGTAGATGAACATGATGATGTCCGCGTCCTGCTCGATAGCGCCGGACTCGCGCAAGTCGGACATCATGGGGCGCTTGTCGGTGCGCTGCTCCACCGAGCGGTTGAGCTGCGACAGCGCGATCACCGGGCACTGCAGCTCTTTGGCGAGCATCTTCAGCCCCCGCGAGATTTCGCCCAGCTCGGTGGCACGGTTGTCCGAACTGGAGGAGCCCGAGCCACTCATGAGCTGCAAATAGTCCACCACGATCAGGCCGAGCTTGCCACATTGGCGCGCCAGGCGGCGGGCGTTGGCACGCAACTCGCCCGGGGTGAGCCCCGGTGTCTCATCGATGTGCAGCGACACGGTGCGCAGCTTTTCAATCGCCTCCGTCAGGCGCGGCCACTCGTCATCGGTGAGCTTGCCGGTGCGCAGGTTGCCCTGGTTCACGCGGCCGATGGAACCCACGATACGCACCGCCAACTGGGCGGCGCCCATTTCCATCGAGAAGATGGCCACGGGCAAGCCTTCGTTGAGCGCCACATGCTCGGCGATATTCACGGCGAACGAGGTTTTGCCCATGGAGGGGCGCGCCGCCAGCACCACCATATCACCGGCCTGCAGGCCCGACGTCATGCGGTCCAGGTCGGCAAAGCCGGTGGGCACACCGGTCACGTCCACCGGGTTGTCGGCCATTTCCTGCACGCGGTCGAGCAGATCGATCACCAGCGTGTCGAGCGACTGAAACCCCTGCTTGGTGCGCGAACCCTCTTCGCCAATGGCGAAAATCTTGGCTTCGGCCTCGTCGAGGATGCGCTCGACCGTCTTGCCCTGCGGGTTGAAGGCGTTGGTGGAGATTTCATCGCTGGCCGTGACCAGCTTGCGCAGGATGGCTCGCTCGCGCACGATCTCGGCGTACCGGCGGATGTTGCTGGCGCTCGGGACGTATTGCGCCAGGTTGTTCAGGTAGGCCAGCCCGCCCATGTCCTGCGCTTTGCCCTGATTTTGCAGGTGCTCGAACACCGTGATCACGTCGGCCGGCTTGCTCGCATTGATCAGCGCGCCGATGGCCGAATAGACCATCTGGTGCTCGTGCCGGTAGAAATGGCTTTCGACCAGCAGATCACCCACCCGGTCCCAGGCGTTGTTGTCCAGCAGCAACCCCCCCAGCACGCTCGACTCCGCCTCGATCGAGTGCGGCGGCACACGCAACTGGGCAATCTCACGGTCCGGCAGGGGCGTGAAGCCATCATCAAGGGGGGGGAAAACGGCAGACATGGAATCCTCGGGCTAACCTGGCATGCTAGCGTCCGCGCGGAGCGGTGTCATGGCACAAGTCTGTGGATAAGGTTGGCACAACCAGTGGGCTACTGTGTACAGATACAGGGTGCACAAAGACAAAAGCCGCCCGAAGGCGGCTTTTGCGAAAGTTCACCAATGACGATCAGGCGGTTTCGCCGTAGACCGACACGTTGACTTCTACCACCACATCGGTGTGCAGCGCCACGCTGACAGCGGTTTCGCTGACGACCTTGATCGGGCCGTTAGGCAGGCGAACCTGGGCCTTGGCGACCTTGTAGCCTTGCTTGTTCAGCTCATCGGCGATGTCTTGGTTGGTCACGGAACCAAACAGGCGGCCATCGACACCGGCTTTTTGCGTCAGCTTCACGGTGGTACCGGCCAGCTTTTCGCCTTCAGCTTGGGCTTGCGCCAGCTTGGCGGCAGCTGCCTTTTCGAGTTCGGCGCGCTTGGCTTCGAATTCGGCCTTGTTGGCTTCGGTGGCGCGGCGAGCACGGCCCGAAGGGATCAGAAAGTTGCGGGCGTAGCCATCTTTGACCTTGACGATTTCGCCCAGGTTGCCGAGGTTCACAACCTTGTCGAGCAGAATGATTTGCATGGGTTGTGCTCCTTAGATCTTGTGCTGGTCGCTGTAAGGCACCAAAGCCAGGAAGCGCGCGCGCTTGATGGCCGTGTTCAGCTGACGCTGGAAGATGGCGCGCGTGCCGGTCAGGCGCGCGGGGATGATCTTGCCGTTTTCGGCGATGAAATCGCGCAGCGTGTCGACATCCTTGTAGTCGATTTCTTCAACGCCCGTCACCGTGAAGCGGCAAAAGCGCTTGCGCTTGAACAGCAGGGACTGGGTGTTGCGCTTTGGGCGCTTGTCTTTGTTGAACTTCTTGAACGTGGCCATTGCGGACCCCTTGCAAATTAATTTTGTTGAATATCCTGGATATGAAGCACTGCGTTTTTGCCATTGCGCGGGGTGGCTAGAAATCCACTGAAAGTCCAGATACTTCCGATGTTCTGCCGGGCCAGGCGCTCAGCCATTGCACCAAAGGCAACAGCTTTCATGACAGCCTTGACTTCGCGGGGGTGGCCTGCCTCGGTTTGCTGCGACTCGTGTTCGAGACGCAGCGCGATGGCGGGCAATCCGGCGGGCGTGTAGCGCAGGGCCTGGGCCTCTGCGATACAAGCGGTCAAGACAACGCGGTTCTCCACTCCTCAGGCTGAACTGTCGATCAGCGATCGCCAGAGCGTTCGCTGGAACGCTCGCCACGGTCACCACCGCGGTCGCCGCGCTCACCAGCAGCAGCGTATTCAGCCTGGCTGGCCTTGCGGGCTTCTTCGCGCTCAACGGTCTTCATCATCGAAGAGGGGCCGGCGTCAGCCTTCTTCTTTTGAACGGTCAGGTGGCGCAGCACGGCGTCGTTGAACTTGAAGGCGTGCTCCAGTTCAGCCATCACGGCCTGATCGGCCTCGATGTTCACGCACAGGTAGTGGGCCTTGGCCAGCTTGTTGATCAGGTACGCCAGTTGACGACGGCCCCAGTCTTCCACACGGTGGATCTTGCCGCCGCCGGCGGTGATCATGCCCTTGTAGCGCTCCAGCATTGCTGGAACTTGTTCGCTTTGATCCGGGTGGATCAACAAAATGATTTCGTAATGACGCATGCATACTCCTTTTGGGGTAACACCACCCGCTGCGTCCCAACCCTTGCAGGGTCGTGCGGTGTGGCAAGGCAAAGCCGGAAATTATAACCCGGCCCGCGCCGCTTGTACACTTTCACGGCAATCACGCATGCGACGCACCCCAAAAGTGCCGCAAAACTGCAGTCCGGCCCTTGCAAAATGGCCCAAGGGGCCGACATTCCCTACACCAACAGCGTGTGATTCAATCCCGGGTCGGAACAAACCCCTGATTCAGACCTTGAATAGGTGCGGTTCGCCCCCAAGTTCCGCGCGTAACGCTTTATCAACATCCAGATACAGACATGTCCGACAACAGCCACCACAACCTCTCCCAAAACGCTCCCGCCCCCGAAGAAGTCGAAGCCGCCATGGCAGCCCACGCCTCCGACGAGGTGGCACGTCTGCACGGCGAGCTGGCTGAACTCAAAGCCAAAAGCGCCGATCTGGCCGACCAGTTCTTGCGCGCCAAGGCAGATGCTGAAAACGCCCGCCGCCGCGCTGAAGATGAAGTAGCCAAGGCCCGCAAGTTCGGCATCGAGAGTTTTGCCGATAGCCTGTTGCCGGTCTGCGACAGCCTGGATGCCGCCCTGTCCATTGCCGAAGCCACCCCGCAGCAGCTGCGCGAAGGCGCCGACGCCACGCTGCGCCAGCTCACTTCGGCCCTGGAGCGTAATAAGGTGGTAGCCATCAACCCCGCCGCCGGCACCAAATTCGACCCCCATCAGCACCAAGCCATCAGCGTGGTGCCAGCGGACCAGGAAGCCAACACCATCGTGACGGTGCTCCAAAAGGGCTACGTCATCGCCGAGCGTGTGCTGCGCCCTGCGCTCGTTACCGTCACGGCCCCAAAATAAATGAGACGCAACCCCTTGAGGGATTGCAAAAAATATCAGCCGGGATGACTTGAACAAAGCCGAGTTATCCACAAGTTACTAGCCATCCAAACCAATCAAACATTCGGAGAAAAAATCATGGGAAGAATCATCGGCATTGACCTGGGTACCACCAACAGCTGCGTGTCCATCATGGAAGGCAACACCACGCGCGTCATCGAGAACAGCGAAGGTGCACGCACCACGCCCTCGATCGTGGCCTACCAGGAAGACGGCGAGATCCTCGTCGGTGCCTCGGCCAAGCGCCAGGCCGTGACCAACCCCAAGAACACGCTGTACGCCGTCAAACGCCTGATCGGCCGCAAGTTCACCGAAAAAGAAGTGCAAAAGGACATCGACCTGATGCCCTACAAGATCGTGGCCGCCGACAACGGCGACGCCTGGATCGAGGTGCGCGGCAACAAGATCTCGGCACAACAGGTGTCTGCCGACATCCTGCGCAAGATGAAGAAGACCGCCGAGGACTACCTGGGCGAGCCCGTGACCGAGGCCGTGATCACCGTGCCCGCGTACTTCAACGACGCACAGCGCCAGGCCACCAAGGACGCCGGCCGGATCGCCGGTCTCGACGTCAAGCGCATCATCAACGAACCCACCGCTGCAGCCCTGGCCTTTGGCCTGGACAAGCAGGAAAAGGGCGATCGCAAGATCGCCGTGTATGACCTGGGCGGCGGCACCTTCGATGTGTCCATCATCGAAATCGCCGACGTGGACGGCGAAAAGCAGTTCGAAGTGCTGTCGACCAACGGCGACACCTTCCTGGGCGGCGAAGATTTCGACCAGCGCATCATCGACTACATCATCACCGAGTTCAAAAAAGAACAAGGCGTGGATCTCTCCAAGGACGTGCTGGCCCTGCAGCGCCTGAAGGAAGCCGCTGAAAAGGCCAAGATCGAGTTGTCGAACTCGGCCGCCACGGACATCAACCTGCCTTACATCACGGCAGACGCGTCGGGCCCCAAACATCTGAACATCAAGCTCACGCGCTCCAAGCTCGAAGCCCTGGTGGAAGAACTGGTGGAACGCACGCTGGCCCCTTGCCGCATGGCGATCAAGGATGCAGGCGTGTCCGTCTCCGACATCCATGACGTGATTCTGGTGGGCGGCATGACCCGCATGCCCAAGGTGCAAGAGAAGGTCAAGGAATTCTTCGGCAAGGAACCCCGCAAGGACGTGAACCCCGACGAAGCCGTGGCCGTAGGCGCCGCCATTCAGGGCCAGGTGCTGTCGGGCGACCGCAAGGACGTGCTGCTGCTGGACGTGACGCCGCTGTCGCTGGGCATCGAGACCCTGGGCGGCGTGATGACCAAGATGATCACCAAGAACACGACGATCCCGACGAAGTTCGCGCAGACCTTCTCGACCGCCGATGACAACCAGCCTGCGGTCACCATCAAGGTGTTCCAGGGCGAGCGCGAAATCGCCACGGGCAACAAGCTGCTGGGCGAGTTCAACCTCGAAGGCATCCCACCAGCATCGCGCGGCACGCCGCAGATCGAAGTGTCGTTCGACATCGACGCCAACGGCATCCTGCACGTGGGCGCCAAGGACAAGGGCACGGGCAAGGAAAACAAGATCACCATCAAAGCCAACTCGGGCCTGTCGGAAGAAGAAATCCAGCAGATGGTGAAGGATGCCGAGCTGAACGCAGCCGACGACAAGAAGAAGCTGGAGCTGGTGCAGTCCCGCAACCAGGGCGAAGCCGCTGTGCACAGCGTGAACAAGAGCCTGGCCGAGCATGGCGACAAGCTCGACGCGGCAGAAAAAGACGCCATCACCGCTGCCGTGAAGGCCCTGGAAGAAGCCCTGAAGACGGAAGACAAAGCCGCCATCGACGAAAAAACCACCGCTCTGATGGCTGCGAGCCAGAAGCTGGGCGAGAAGATGTATGCCGAGTCGCAGGCCGAGCAAGCCGCACAGGCAGCAGGCGGCGCCAACGCGGCAGGTGCATCGTCTTCGGCGTCCTCCGGCAAGCCCGCGGATGACGACAACGTGGTCGATGCCGAGGTGAAGGAAGTCAAGAAGGGCTAAACACCTTCCCGTTGACCCCAGCCGCCGCGCGGGGCCCGAAGAGCCTGAACATGCAGGCTCCAAGGCTTGCGCGGCGTTCCTGTTCCAACCGGGCTCATAAAGACCATGTCGAAAAGAGACTTTTACGAAATCCTGGGCGTTCCCAAGAACGCCTCGGATGAAGAAATCAAGAAGGCTTATCGCAAGTTGGCGATGAAGCACCACCCTGACCGCAATCAGGGCGACACCGCCAAACCGGCCGAAGAGAAGTTCAAAGAGGCCAAAGAAGCCTACGAGATGCTCTCCGACCCGCAAAAACGCGCGGCCTATGACCAGTACGGCCACGCCGGGGTGGACCCCAACATGCGCGGCCCCGGGGGCGCAGGGGCCGAAGGTTTTGGCGGTTTTGCCGAGGCGTTTGGCGACATCTTTGGCGATATGTTTGGTCAGCAGGGCGGCGGTCGCGGGCGCGGGGCTGGCGGTCGGCAGGTGTATCGTGGCGGCGACCTCAGCTATGCGATGGAGATCTCGCTCGAAGAGGCCGCGCGTGGCAAAGACGCCCAGATCCGCATCCCCTCGTGGGACAGTTGCGACACCTGCCACGGCAGCGGTGCCAAGCCTGGCACCAGCGCCAAGACCTGCACAACCTGCTCGGGCAGCGGCACGGTGCAGATGCGCCAGGGGTTTTTCAGCGTGCAACAAACCTGCCCGCACTGCCGTGGCACGGGCAAGATCATTCCCGAGCCCTGCACCACCTGCCATGGCCAGGGCAAGCTCAAGAAGCAAAAGACGCTGGAAGTGAAAATTCCGGCCGGCATCGACGACGGCATGCGCATCCGCAGTACCGGCAATGGCGAACCAGGCACCAACGGCGGCCCGCCCGGTGACCTGTACATCGAAATTCGCCTGAAGAAGCATGACATCTTCGAGCGCGATGGCGATGACCTGCATTGCCAGGTGCCCGTGAGTTTCATTACCGCAGCGCTGGGCGGCGAAATCGAGGTACCCACCCTTGCGGGCAAGGCTGCTATCGACATCCCCGAAGGCACGCAGGCCGGCAAGCAGTTTCGCCTGCGCGGCAAGGGCATCAAGGGCGTGCGCGCCAGCTACCCGGGCGATCTGTACTGCCACATTGCAGTGGAAACGCCCGTCAAGCTCACCGAGCACCAGCGCAAGTTGTTGCGTGAACTCGAAGAGTCGCTGAAGAAGGGTGGTGGTCGCCATTCGCCCAGCGGCGAAAGTTGGACGGACCGGTTGAAGAACTTCTTCAGTTAAATGCGTGGCGCCACACAAAGCGCCCTCCGTTTTGCGCCAAAGGCTGCCCCGCACCACGCTGGGCAGCCTTTTTTCTTGTCCCTGCGCGCCCCCCGCTCCACTTTTCCGCTTTCCCGTTTTCTTGCAGTCTTTGCCAGCGCACCTTGACCTGCATCACATGACACCCCACTCCACCGTGAACCGGATGACGGCTCAGGCCGCTACGATGGCAGTCACTGGCATGAATTGGCACGAATGGAGAATCGCAATGGACGTCAACATCACTTTTCTGGGCGGCGCGGGCACCGTCACCGGCTCCAAATACCTGGTGCGCCACGACGGCCACAGCGTGCTGGTGGATTGCGGCCTCTTCCAGGGTTACAAGCAGCTGCGCCTGCGCAACTGGCAACCCCTGCCTGTCACGCCCCACCAGATCGATGCCGTGGTGCTGACCCATGCGCACCTGGACCACAGTGGCTACCTGCCCTTGCTGGCGCGCGACGGCTATACGAAATCCATCCATTGCACCACTGGCACGCGTGACCTGTGTGCCATCCTGCTGCCCGACAGCGGCCATCTGCAGGAAGAAGACGCCGCCTTTTTGAACCGCCACCAGTTCACGCAGCACACCCCGGCATTGCCGCTCTATACGCGGCTCGATGCTCAGCACTGCATGAAGCAGTTCCACACCCACGCGTTCCACAAAGCCTTCGAGCCGATTCCCGGCTGGCGCGTCACCTTCACACCCGCCGGGCACATCCTGGGCGCGGCCAGCGTACTGCTGGAGGTGGGCGGGCGGCGCATTCTGTTCTCAGGCGACCTGGGCCGCCCCGACGATCTGATCATGAACCCACCCGAGGCGCCGCCCCAGGCCGACACGGTGCTGGTCGAATCCACCTACGGCGACCGCCAGCACACCCAGGAAAACATCCTGCAAGAGCTAGCCCCCGCCCTGCAACGCCTGGCCCAGCGCGGCGGCGTGGCCGTGGTGCCGGTGTTTGCCGTGGGCCGCGCGCAGGCCGTGCTGCATGCCATCAACCTGCTCAAGAAGCAGGGCGCCGTTGCCCACTCGCTGCCGGTATTTCTGGACAGCCCCATGGCCGTGAGTACCACCGGACTTTTCTCGCACCACACGGGCGAGCACCGGCTGACCGCGCAGGAAGCAGAGGCCCTCTCGCACGGTGCCACCATGGTGCAGACCACCGACGAGTCGAAGGCCCTGGCGCGGCGCCACGGCCCCATGGTGATCCTGTCAGCCAGCGGCATGGCCACGGGCGGGCGCGTGCTGCACCACCTGGCGCTGTATGCGGGCGACCACCGCAACATGATCATCATCACAGGCTACCAGGCGCCGGGCACGCGTGGGGCGCGCATCGCCAACGGCGAAAAGACCACCCGCATCCACGGGCAGGACGTCGATATACGCGCCGAAGTGATGCAACTCACCTCGGCCTCGGCCCACGCCGATGCCAATCAGACCCTGGCCTGGCTGCGCAGCATGGAGCATGCGCCCGACCGGGTTTATGTGGTGCACGGCGAAATGGGTGCGGCCGACATGCTGCGCCAACGCATCGAGCATGAATTGCGCTGGCGCGCCACAGCACCCGAGCACGGCAGCACCCTGCCCGCCTGAGATCGTGAACAGGTTCTGAGAGCGCTCAACGGGGAGCGCTGCAGGCACCACAGTTCAAAAAGATGAGCGCCTAGCGCTCGTCTTTATTGGTTTTCCTATATAAAAGCCTCTGAACTGCAATGGGATAAAGCGCTAGTAGCTCACTTTTTTGATGAACCCCCCCTTGCACGACGAATACCATCGCATTCAGCGATGGCGAACATCAAAAATTGAGTAGAAAATGGCAAGCCTTCTCAAAACAAGAGGACTACGCCCCATCCCATGAAAAGCTCCGAGCGCAGTTTTGCGCGCCGTATCGACCTGACCTCGCTGCAATTGTTTGTGGCGGTGTGCGAGCTCGGCAGCATCGGCCGCGCGGCCGAGCGCGAATTCATTGCGGCATCGGCCGTCAGCAAGCGCCTGTCTGACCTGGAAACCGCCGTGGACACGGCCCTGCTGTACCGCCACAGCCGCGGCGTCACGCTGACCCCCGCTGGCGAAAGCCTGCTGCACCATGCGCGCACCGTCCTGTTCGGCCTGGAGCGCATGCAGGGCGAGCTCAGCGAATATGCCGATGGCGTGCGGGGCCATGTGCGCATGCACGCCAATATTTCCGCCATCTTCCAGTTCCTGCCCGAAGACCTGGGTGCGTTTGCGCGTGAGCACAGCCAGATCAAGATTGACCTGCAGGAGCACCTCTCCAGCGATGTGCTGCACGCCGTGCAGGAAGGCGCTGCCGACCTGGGCATCTGCAACATCGGCATGGCGAACGGGGGCGGAGCCCTGGAGCTGCAAAATCGCCCTTACCGCGCCGACAATCTGGTGCTGGTTGTGCCCCGGGCGCATGAACTGTCTGCGCTGGATGCTATCAATTTTGAAGAAGTCCTGGACTGGGACATTGTGGGCCTGCATGCCAACAGCAGCATCAGCCTGGCCATGCGCGCTGCCGCCGCTGCCGCCGGGCGCCCGCTGCGCCAGCGCATCCAGGTCACGGGGCTTGATGCCATGTGCCGCATGATCGACAACGGCCTGGGCGTGGGCCTGCTGCCCGACCGGGCGTTTGCGCTGATGCGCGGCGTGGGCAACCTGCAAGCCATCCCGCTGACCGATGCCTGGGCCCACCGCGAGCTGCGGGTGGTGGCCCGCGATTTCGATGCCCTGCCTGTCACCGCACGCCTGCTGGTCGAGCATCTGGCGCCGCGGGCCGCACCGCAGGTGCCCCCTGCAGCAGCCCCCGACACTAAAATCCAATCACCCACCTGAAAGCAGAAAGAAAGCCACGCCATGGGACGCACCCTGTACGACAAGATCTGGGACGAGCATGTCGTCCACACCGAAGAGGACGGCACCTCCATCCTCTACATCGACCGCCATCTGGTGCACGAGGTGACCAGCCCCCAGGCGTTTGAAGGCCTGCGCGAGGCGGGCCGCAAGGTCTGGCGCATGAGCTCCATCGTGGCCACGGCCGACCACAACACGCCCACCACGGGCTGGGAGGCAGGCTATGACGGCATCACCGACCTGACAGCCAAGGAACAGATCACCACGCTGAACGACAACATGGCGCAGATCTCGCCCGCCGCGTTCTTCCCCTTCATGCACAAGCGCCAAGGCATCGTGCACGTGATTGGCCCCGAAAACGGCGCCACCCTGCCCGGCATGACGGTGGTGTGCGGCGACAGCCACACCAGCACCCACGGCGCGTTTGGTGCGCTGGCCCACGGCATCGGCACCTCGGAGGTCGAGCACGTGATGGCCACGCAGACCCTGCTGGCCAAGAAGGCCAAGAACATGCTGGTGCAGGTCGATGGCCAGCTCGCCAAGGGCGTGACGCCCAAGGACGTGGTGCTGGCCATCATCGGCAAGATCGGCACTGCGGGCGGCACGGGCTACACCATCGAGTTTGCAGGCTCCGTGTTCCGCGCCATGAGCATGGAAGGCCGCATGACGGTGTGCAACATGGCCATCGAAGGCGGCGCGCGCGCCGGCCTGGTGGCCGTGGACGACAAGACCATTGAATACGTCAAGGGCCGCCCCCTGTCGCCCACGGGCGTGGAGTGGGACCACGCCGTGGCGTACTGGAAGACGCTGCACTCCGACCCCGACGCCCAATTCGACACCGTGGTCAAGCTCGACGCGGCCGACATCGTGCCGCAAGTCACCTGGGGCACTTCACCCGAGATGGTGCTGGGTGTGGACGCCCGCGTGCCCGACCCGGACAAGGAAAAGGACGCCAACAAGCGTGGCGCCATCGAGCGCGCCTTGACCTACATGGGCCTGCAGCCCGGCAAGGAAATCCGCGACATCACCATCGACAAGGTGTTCATCGGCAGCTGCACCAACAGCCGCATCGAAGACATGCGCGAAGCCGCTGCCGTGGTCAAGAAACTGGGCCGCAAGGTGGCCAGCAATGTGAAGCTGGCCATGGTGGTGCCCGGCTCCGGCCTGGTCAAGGAGCAGGCCGAGCGCGAAGGCCTGGACAAGATTTTTGTGGCCGCGGGCTTTGAGTGGCGCGAGCCCGGCTGCAGCATGTGCCTGGCCATGAATGCCGACCGGCTGGAACCCGGCGAGCGCTGCGCCAGCACCAGCAACCGCAACTTCGAAGGCCGCCAGGGCGCTGGTGGCCGCACACACCTGGTAAGCCCTGCCATGGCCGCAGCCGCAGCCGTGCACGGCCACTTTGTGGACATTCGTCAATTTGCCTGAAGGAGCCATGTCATGAAAAAGACCGCAACCCTCATCGTGCTCGCCATCGCCTTCGTGCTGGCCGGCTGCAACACCGTCAAGGGCGTGGGCCAGGACGTACAGCGTGCCGGTGGTGCCCTCGAACGCGCCGCCAAGTAACAGAACGCCATGCAGAAATTCACTTTACTCCAGGGCCTTGTGGCCCCGATGGACCGCGAAAACGTCGATACCGACGCCATCATCCCCAAGCAGTTTCTGAAGTCGATCAAGAAGACCGGCTTTGGCGTGAACCTATTCGACGAGTGGCGCTACCTGGACCACGGCGAGCCCGGGCAAGACCCCGCCAGCCGCAAGCCCAACCCCGACTTCGTGCTGAACCAGCCGCGTTACAAAGGCGCCTCCATCCTGCTGGCGCGCAAGAACTTCGGCTGCGGCTCCAGCCGCGAGCACGCGCCGTGGGCGCTGGACCAGTACGGCTTTCGTGCCGTCATCGCGCCCAGCTTTGCCGACATCTTCTTCAACAACTGCTTCAAGAACGGCCTGCTGCCCATCGTGCTGCCTGAGGCCACGGTGGCCCAGCTGTTTGACGAAGTGTTGGCCTTCCCCGGCTACCAGCTCACCATCGACCTGGAGCGCCAAGTGATCGTTCGCCCCCAAGGCGAGACGATCCCGTTCGACGTGCAGGCCTTTCGCAAATACTGCCTGCTCAACGGCTTTGACGACATCGGCCTGACCCTGCGCCAGTCCGACAAGATCAAAGCCTTTGAAGCCCAGCGCCTGGCCACCAAGCCTTGGCTGGCGCACTCGATGGTGTCGTAAGACAGCACGGGCATAAAAATATCAGTCAAATTGGCCTCTAGCGCTTTACCCATAAGCGCTAGCAGCTATCAAAAACAAAGCAAACTCAATGAAAATCGCAGTTCTGCCGGGTGACGGCATTGGCACCGAAATCGTGGCCGAGGCCGTGAAGGTTCTGGAAGCCCTGGAACTCCCGTTCGAGATGGAATCCGCCCTGGTCGGCGGCGTGGCGTACGATGCCCACGGCCACCCGCTGCCTGAATCCACGCTCAAGCTCGCCAAGGACTCCGACGCCATCCTGTTCGGCGCCGTGGGCGACTGGAAGTACGACAAGCTCGACCGCCCCCTGCGCCCCGAGCAAGCCATCCTGGGCCTGCGCAAGAACCTGGGCCTGTTCGCCAACTTCCGCCCCGCCATCTGCTACGAGCAACTGGTGGGCGCATCGAGCCTCAAGCCCGAGCTGATTGCGGGCCTCGACATCCTCATCATCCGCGAGCTGACGGGCGACATCTACTTCGGCCAACCGCGCGGCCGCCGCGTGGCCACCGACGGCCACTTCCCCGGTGCCGAAGAAGCCTTCGACACGATGCGCTACAGCCGCCCCGAGATCGAGCGCATCGCCCACGTCGCCTTCCAGGCCGCCCGCAAGCGCAACAAGAAGGTCACCAGCGTGGACAAAGCCAACGTGCTCGAAACCTTCCAGTTCTGGAAGGACGTGGTCACCGATGTGCACAAGGAATATCCTGACGTCGAGCTGCAGCACATGTATGTGGACAACGCCGCCATGCAGCTTGTGAAGGCCCCCAAGGCGTTTGACGTGGTGGTCACGGGCAACATGTTCGGCGACATCCTGTCGGACGAAGCCTCCATGCTCACCGGCTCCATCGGCATGCTGCCCTCGGCCAGCCTGAACAGCAGCAACCAGGGCCTGTACGAACCCAGCCACGGCAGCGCCCCCGATATCGCTGGCAAGGGCGTGGCCAACCCGCTGGCCACCATCCTGTCTGCAGCCATGATGCTGCGCTTCAGCCTGAACCAGGAAGCGGCCGCCCAGCGCATCGAAGCCGCCGTGCAAAAGGTGCTGGCCCAGGGCCTGCGCACGCCCGACATCTACAGCGAAGGCACCACCAAGGTGGGCACAGCGCAGATGGGGGATGCAGTGGTGAAGGCACTGGGGTAATCCATACGCGCATCCCACCAGGGCGGCCATGTGCCGCCCTTTTGCTTTCGCGAGGCGCGCAGCCCCCAGGAAATGAGCACCCTACAGCCATCCGGTACAATCCCCACCCATGTTTGCCGCCCGCCCGTTCGCCCGGAACCTCGCACCCGCCGCCACGGCCGGTGTGGCTGCGCGCGCAAGCACCACCAAAACCACGACCATTAAGGGCTGATCCAGCTCCGGTTCGTCGTGCGCCCTCCCTGGCCAGACGAGCCGGGGCTAAACAGTCTGGTCTGGCACTGTTTTACTTTGAAAGGGCGTTGAAATGAGCAACAAGTTGGTAGGGTTGGTTGGCTGGCGCGGCATGGTGGGTTCGGTCCTGATGGACCGCATGGCGCAGGAGAAGGATTTCGACCTGATCGAGCCTTTGTTCTTCTCCACATCGAACGCTGGCGGCAAGGCGCCCGCCCAGGCAAAGAACGAAACCACGCTGCAGGACGCGTTCAACATCGACGCCCTCAAGCGCTGCGACATCATCATCACCGCCCAGGGCGGCGACTACACCACCGAAGTGTTCCCCAAGCTGCGCGCAGCTGGCTGGAACGGCCACTGGATTGATGCCGCTTCCACCCTGCGCATGGAAAAAGACGCCGTCATCATCCTGGACCCGGTGAACATGCCCGTCATCAAGGACGCACTGGCCAAGGGCGGCAAGAACTGGGTGGGTGGCAATTGCACCGTGAGCTGCATGCTGATGGGCGTGGGCGCACTGTACAAGGCCGGCCTGGTCGAGTGGATGAGCACCCAGACTTACCAAGCCGCATCGGGCGGCGGCGCCCAACACATGCGCGAGTTGCTCACGCAGTACGGCACGCTGAACGCCGAAGTGAAGGCACTGCTGGACGACCCCAAGAGCGCCATCCTCGAGATTGACCGCAAGGTGATCGCCAAGCAGCGCGCCCTGACCAGCGCCGAAACCGCCAATTTCGGCGTGCCCCTGGGCGGCAGCCTGATCCCCTGGATCGACAAAGACCTGGGGATCGGCCACAACCACGACGAGCCCGGCTGGGGCATGTCCAAGGAAGAGTGGAAAGGCATGGCCGAAACCAACAAGATCCTGGGCATGGGCGAAGGTTTTGGCTCAGCGGCCATTCCGGTCGACGGCTTTTGCGTACGCGTGGGCGCCATGCGTTGCCATAGCCAGGCGCTGACCTTCAAACTCAAGAAGAACGTGCCCTCTGCAGACATCGAAGCCATGATTGCGGCAGACAACGAATGGGTGAAAGTGGTGCCCAACACCCGCGAAGCGACGATTCGCGACCTGACGCCAGTGGCCGTGACGGGCACCATGACCATCCCCGTGGGCCGCATCCGCAAGCTGGCCATGGGGCCGGAATATGTGGGCGCCTTCACCGTCGGTGATCAGTTGCTGTGGGGTGCGGCCGAACCGCTGCGCCGTATGCTGCGCATCCTTTTAAGCGCCTGATTTCCCCCGCACACCGCGCGCGCAAACCCCATTGCGCGCGCTTTTTTATGCCTGCGCGGTAGACACACTCCGTTACGCGACGTTGGCAATTGGCAACATGTGTAGTCCCTAGTTTGGGGCCCAAACCGCCCGCTTAAAGCTTCGGAGCCACCTCAGCTTGTCAGTGCAAAACATTGATGCTATGGTGCTTTTTACATATTTTCACGCGCCGGGGCGGGGACCACACCATGCGAAAAAAAGCACCGCTCGACCGAGCCGCAATAAATCCTAATCAGTTGTTGGCAAACATGCATCGTTGGAAATTTTCTGTCTTGGCGGCTGCGGCCGTCGCTTGCGCTGGTCTTTATGCCGGCGATGCGTCGGCTCTGGCACTCGGCCGTATTACTGTGCAGTCGGCTTTGGGCGAGCCTTTGCGGGCAGAGATTGATCTGCCCCAGATCACGCCAGCAGAAGCCGATTCGCTGAAAGCCACCATGGCATCCCCTGATGTTTTCCGCGCCCAGGGCATGGAATACACCCAGGTGATGAACAATCTGCAGATTCAGCTGCAGCGCCGACCCGATGGCCGCGCAATTCTTCGGCTGTCGAGCGATCGCCCGGTGAATGAGCCATTTCTCGATCTGGTGCTCGACGCCAACTGGGGTTCGGGCCATATCGTGCGCAGCTACACCATGCTGTTTGACCCCCCAGCCCTGCGCCGTGCAGCCCCTGGCGTCACCGCATCCCCGCAGGTATCTGCGCCTTCTGCACCATCGGTGCCCGCGACGCGCACGCCGACGGCACCCCGCGCCGCCGAAGCATCGACGCCTACGGCGCCCCGTGCCCCAGCCGCTCGCACTGCACCCGCCGACGGCGTCACGGTGCAGGCAGGAGACACGGCAGGCCGCCTTGCCAGCGCTTACAAACCTGCCGGTGTATCGCTGGACCAGATGCTGGTAGCCATGATGCGCGCCAACCCCGAAGCCTTCGTGCAAGGCAACGTCAATCGCCTGAAGGCGGGTGCCGTTTTGCAAATGCCTGACCAGGCGGCGGCACAATCCACACCAGCACCGCAAGCGCGCCAGATGCTGGCGGCACAAGCGCGTGATTTCAACGACTTCCGGCGCAAATTGGCGGGCGCAGCCCCCACGACCGAAGTGGCAGCGGCCCAACGCTCCGCGTCCGGCGCAGTACAAACCCAGGTAGAAGACAAAAAACCCGCCACGGCCGCCCCAGACAAGCTCACGCTTTCCAAGGGTTCCGTGAAGGGCCAAAAGGCCGTCGAAGAGCAGGTTGCCAAAGACAAGCAGGCAGGCGATGCGGCCAGCCGGATGGCAGAGCTCTCCAAGAACATCAACGACCTCAACAAGCTGGGGGCGGCTTCGGCCGCAGCCGGTAGCCCAGCCCCCGCAGGCACTGCAAGCGCACCAGCGGGTGTTGCCGTGCAAGCGCCCGTTGTGCCAGCCACGCCCACCGCACCAGCGGCCCCCGAGCCGACCGCATCCAGTGCCGTGGCGGCAAGCAGCGTCACCTCGCAAGCAACTGTGCCTGCAGATGCGGCTTCCGCGCCTGCGGCAGAGGCTTCCGCCCCTGCTCCAGCTCCCGTTCCAGCCCCTGCTCCAGCGCCCAAACCTGCCCCTACGCCGCCACCTGCGCCCGTCGAAGAGCCCGGTTTCCTCGCCGGCCTGATGGACGACCCGCTGGTGCCCATTGGTGGAGGCATCCTGATTGCGGCACTGCTGGGTTTTGGTGCCTACCGCGTCATGCAGCGCCGCCGCGACAACGGCGGTGTCGACAGCTCCTTCCTCGAAAGCCGAATCCAGCCTGATTCCTTTTTTGGCGCTAGTGGCGGCCAGCGAGTGGATACGGCCAACAGCGAAATGACCACCGGCTCGTCCATGGCGTATTCGCCCAGCCAGTTGGACGCTGGCGGCGATGTGGACCCTGTGGCAGAAGCCGATGTGTACCTGGCTTATGGCCGCGACCTGCAGGCCGAAGAAATCCTGAAA
Organism: Acidovorax radicis; assembly: GCF_020510705.1. Taxonomy (NCBI): domain Bacteria; kingdom Pseudomonadati; phylum Pseudomonadota; class Betaproteobacteria; order Burkholderiales; family Comamonadaceae; genus Acidovorax; species Acidovorax radicis. The sequence goes on along the minus strand of NZ_CP075184.1, from coordinate 1,617,952 downwards.
GAAGCGGTGCGACACAACCCTGGCCGTGTGTCGGTCCATGTGAAGCTGGGCGAAATTTATGCCAAGCGCCAGGACCGCAAAGCCTTCGAGGCCGTGGCTGGAGAGGTATTCAAACTGACGCAGGGCGAGGGTTCTGATTGGGCCCGCATTGCAGAGTTAGGTCGCGACCTGGAACCGGAAAACCGCCTGTACCAGCCGGGCGGTCGTCCCGGCATGGCAGAGGACGAGTCTCCATCCCTGCCCCCAGGCGGTTTCCCCAGCACATTCAGTGGCGCGGGCAACGCGGCAGCCGCCCTGGCGCAGCCACCCGATCTCGATCTGGACCTTGACCTGGACTTACCCGACGATGCCCTGACCGAGGCACCACCTGCAGCAGCTGGAGGCTTTGCCGCTGCAGCAGCAGCGGCCGCCGCAGCCACCAGCAGCCGCAACACGCCCACCCACGACGATGAGCCGCAAACGCTGCGCCCCGAGCTGGATCTGCCCGATCTTTCTCCCGACGCATCGGCATCATGGGGTGGGCTTGACGCCACCCCGAGCCCGGTGATTACACCGCCTCCCTCGGCCCATCTGGAGTTCCCCAGCGCGGACGACCTGAGCATGGCACCATCCGGCCCCATGCCCTTGTCTGGCAACGCCCAGGATTCGGGCCCCATGGAGTTCGATTTGGGCGAACTGTCGCTGGACCTGACCGCGCCATCCAAGCCCATGGCGGCCCCTGCGAGCAAATCCCCTGCTCCGGCCCCCCTGTCCATGGATGACGGCTCGGCGGCCGCGCAAGACGACCCCTTGTCCACCAAACTGGCGCTCGCTGAAGAGTTCAATGCCATTGGCGACACCGACGGTGCCCGCACATTGATCGAGGAAGTGGTGGCAGAGTCCACCGGGGCGCTCAAGACCCGCGCCCAGCGCATGCTGAGCGAATTGGGCTGATGCAACTGGCACCCGTTTTCACGGTTCTTCACGCAGCCCACTCCCCGGCCACCCTATGACGAGGGTGGCCCTGGGAGTCAGCTACAACGGCCAGTCTTACAGCGGCTGGCAAAGCCAGCTGTCCGGCAACACGGTGCAGGACAAGCTCGAATTGGCGCTGGGGCGGTTTGCAACCCACCCCGTCAGCACTTTGTGTGCAGGTCGCACGGATGCGGGTGTCCATGGGCTGATGCAGGTGGTGCACTTCGACACACCACTCCAGCGCCCCTCGTCGTCCTGGGTTCGCGGCACCAACACCTTTCTGCCGGCGGACATTGCCGTGCAGTGGGCACAACCCGTGCCCGACGGCTTTCACGCACGGGCCAGTGCGGTCGCACGGCGTTATGCCTATGTACTGCTCCAGTCGCCAGTGCGCCCTAGCGTGGACGCCGGGCGCGTGGGCTGGGTGTTTCATCCGCTTGACCACGACGCCATGCGACGCGCTGCAGACCAACTGCTGGGCGAGCACGACTTCACATCATTTCGTGCGTCAGCCTGCCAGGCCAAATCGCCAGTCAAGACGCTGCAACGCATCACCATTTCCCGCCGAGGGCACGGTGAACCACACCCTGAGCTGGGTTGGGCACCTTGCTACTGGCGGTTCGAGTTTGAAGCCAACGCGTTTTTGCACCACATGATTCGCAACATCATGGGCTGCCTGATCGCCATTGGCCAGGGCAATCAGCCTGTCGACTGGATCGGGCAGGTGCTCTCCGCCAGATCGCGCGATGCAGCCGCACCTACGTTTTCTCCCGATGGTCTGTATTTTCTGGGGCCCGTGTACGACGCTGCCTGGGGCTTGCCCCAACGCGCGGCTGCGTATGATTGGCTCCCATGACACAGGATCTGGCTCCGTCCATTACTCCGACCCCGCAGCGCTCTACAGAGGCTGCAAAGGCTCAACCCGGCAACCACGCTGCACGCACCCGCATCAAGATTTGCGGCCTGACACGTGAAGAAGACGTGGATGCGGCGGTTTCGGCAGGCGCTGATGCCGTCGGCTTTGTATTGTTTGCACCAAGCCCCCGCGCCGTATCCCCAATGCGGGCCGCACAGTTAGCCAAACGCCTGCCCCCTTTCGTGACGCCCGTGTTGCTGTTCGTCAACGAGCAAGCTACAAATGTGATAACAGCCAGCGCTTTGATTCCGGGCGCTACCATCCAATTTCATGGTGATGAAACACCGCAGGCCTGCCTTGCGGCCACGGGCCTTGGCGCCCGCCCCTACCTGCGGGCAGCGCGTATTCCCCTCGGCGACGGTGCATTGCAGTTCGACCTCGTAAAATACGCCCACGATTACTCTCACGCCCAGGCCATCCTGCTCGACGCCCATGTCGACGGTTATGGCGGCGGCGGCAAGGCATTCAATTGGTCACTCCTTCCACCAAGCGTCAGCTCTCACCTCGTTTTGTCTGGTGGACTCACGCCTGCAAACGTGACCGATGGCATTTTGCAAGTCCGCCCGCGAGGCTTCTCGCTGGCGGTTGATGTCAGCTCCGGCGTCGAAGCCGATGGCCCCGATGGCAAACCGCTCAGGGGCATCAAGGACGCCGACAAAATCCAACGTTTCGTCGCCGCAGTGCGAGCGGCCGATGCACAACTTGCAAAGAATCCCCATGAGCTCTTATCAGCAACCTGATGCCAGCGGCCACTTCGGCCCGTATGGCGGTAGTTTTGTCAGTGAAACCCTGACCCATGCCATTTTGGAACTGCGCGAGGCTTATGCGCGCTACCAGCATGACCCCGCGTTTCTGGCCGAGTTTCATTACGAACTCAAGCACTTCGTGGGCCGGCCATCGCCGGTCTATCACGCCGCGCGCACCAGTCGCGAGATGGGTGGCGCGCAGATATATCTCAAACGCGAAGACCTCAACCACACTGGCGCCCACAAGATCAACAACGTGATCGGCCAGGCCATGCTCGCCAAGCGCATGGGCAAGCCCCGCGTGATTGCCGAAACCGGTGCGGGCCAGCATGGCGTGGCCACGGCCACGATATGTGCACGCTATGGCCTGGAGTGCGTGGTTTACATGGGCAGCGAAGACGTCAAGCGCCAAAGCCCCAATGTCTACCGCATGAAACTGCTCGGTGCCTCCGTCGTACCTGTGGAATCCGGCAGCAAAACGCTCAAGGATGCGCTCAACGAAGCCATGCGCGACTGGGTGGCCAATGTAGACAACACCTTCTACATCATCGGCACCGTGGCCGGCCCGCACCCTTACCCGATGATGGTGCGCGACTTTCAGAGCGTGATCGGCAAGGAATGCCTGGAGCAGATGCCCCCCATGCTGGCTGAACAAAAGGTACTGGGCCAGCAGCCAGATGTCGTGATCGCCTGCGTAGGCGGTGGCAGCAATGCCATGGGCATTTTTCACCCCTACATTCCGTATGAGAAAACACGCCTCATTGGCGTGGAGGCGGCGGGCGAAGGGCTGGAGACCGGCAAACACTCGGCCTCGCTGCAAAAAGGCAGCGCAGGGGTGTTGCACGGCAACCGCACGTTCATCCTGCAAGACGATAACGGCCAGATCACCGAAACCCACAGTATCAGCGCGGGCCTGGATTACCCCGGGGTGGGGCCAGAACACGCCTGGCTGCAAGAGGTGGGCCGCGCCGAATACGTGGGCATCACCGACAAGGAAGCGCTGGAAGCCTTTCACTACCTGTGCCGCACCGAAGGCATCATCCCTGCGCTTGAATCAAGCCACGCGGTGGCCTATGCCATGAAGCTGGCCAAGACCATGCACCCCGACCAGTCCATTCTGGTCAACCTCTCAGGCCGCGGCGACAAGGACATTGGCACCGTAGCCGACCTTTCGGGTGAGGATTTTTACGACCGCCCCTCCATGCGCGGCCTGTCCGTCAAGGGCGCCGCCGGAGACACCAAACCATGAGCCGCATCCAGACCACTTTTGAACAACTGAAGGCGCAGGGCCGCAAAGCCCTGATCCCTTATGTCACCGCAGGCTTTCCGTTCGCGGACATCACCCCGGCGCTCATGCACGGCATGGTGGAGGCTGGCGCCGATGTGATCGAACTGGGGGTGCCCTTTTCCGACCCCATGGCCGACGGCCCCGTCATCCAGAAGGCCGGTGAAAAAGCACTGGGCCTGGGGATCGGCATGGTGCAGGTGCTCGACCACGTGCGCGAATTTCGCAAACGCAACACCACGACGCCCGTGGTACTGATGGGCTACGCCAACCCCGTGGAACGCTACGACCAGAAGCACGGCACCGGCGCCTTTGTGCGTGATGCCAGCGCTGCGGGCGTCGACGGCGTCCTCATCGTGGACTACCCGCCCGAGGAATGTGAGGCCTTTGCCGCCAGCCTGCGCGAGCACGGCATGGACCTCATCTTTCTGCTGGCGCCGACGAGCACGGACGAACGCATGGCCCAGGTGGCGCGTGTGGCCAGCGGCTATGTGTACTACGTGTCGCTCAAGGGTGTGACGGGGTCTGGCGCGCTGGATACCGCAGCGGTCGAGCAGATGCTGCCCCGCATCCGCAAACATGTGGACATTCCCGTGGGTGTGGGCTTTGGCATCCGCGACGCCGCCACCGCCCAGGCCATTGGCAAAGTAGCCGATGCGGTGGTCATCGGCAGCCGCATCATCCAGCTGATCGAAGACCAGGAGCACGCCAAGGTGGTGCCCCTGACCGTGGACTTCCTTCGCGGGGTCCGCAAGGCACTCGACGCATAATGCTGCCCGGCGCGCGCCCAGCGGCGCGCGCCCTCATTTCACTCCAGACCTGCCCACCAGAGCCTGCCGGCTTCTCCCGCAGGTCTTGCCACTGAAGAGGAAAACACCATGTCCTGGCTCGAAAAACTATTGCCCTCCAAGATCCAGCAAACCGATCCCACCGAGCGCCGCCAGGTGCCCGAGGGGCTGTGGGTCAAGTGCCCGAGCTGCGAAACGGTGCTCTACAAGGCCGACCTGGAGCAGAACCAGAACGTCTGCCCCAAGTGCAGCCACCACCACCGCATCGGTGCGCGTGCGCGCCTCAATACCTTTCTGGATGCCGAAGGGCGCTATGAAATCGGGCAAGAAGTTTTGCCTGTCGATGCCCTCAAATTCAAGGACAGCCGAAAGTACCCCGAGCGCCTGAAAGAAGCCCTGGAGAACACGGGCGAGACCGATGCGCTCATCGTCATGGGCGGCGCCGTCAAAAGCGTGAACGTGGTGGTGGCCTGCTTTGAATTCGACTTCATGGGCGGCTCCATGGGCTCTGTGGTGGGAGAGCGCTTCGTGCGCGGTGTGGAAACCGCCATCGAACAAAAGGTGCCGTTCATCTGTTTTACCGCCACCGGCGGCGCGCGCATGCAGGAGGGCCTTCTCTCGCTCATGCAAATGGCGAAAACCAACGCCTCGCTCACCCGCCTGGCCAAAAAAGGCCTGCCCTATATCAGCGTGCTGACCGACCCGACCATGGGAGGTGTGAGTGCCGGCTTTGCGTTTGTGGGCGACATCGTGATCGCCGAGCCCAAGGCGCTGATTGGTTTTGCCGGCCCCCGCGTGATCGAATCAACGGTGCGCGTGACCCTGCCCGAAGGTTTTCAGCGCGCCGAATTCCTGCAGACCAAAGGGGCTGTCGATTTCATCTGCGACCGCCGCGAGCTGCGCAACACCGTGGCCACCAGCCTGGCCATGCTGCAGCGCTTGCCCGCTGATGCAGTGACGCCATAAATCGGCGCGGCATATGCCGCGATCCGTGGAACATGGTGCATTCGATTACTACCATTTTGATAGCTGCCAACGCTTATACATAAAGCGCTAGCAGCTATTTTTATATGGATTGCACGCACATCACTGACGCATCACTGCATCACGCTGGCCTGCAGGTGCCCCAACACGATCATCAGCACCTGCAGCACAACCAATGCAGCCAACGGTGAAAGGTCAATACCGCCCACCAAGGGGATGATCCGGCGAAATGGCCGCAACACCGGCTCGCACAAGCGTGCAATCACGTCCGACAAGGGTGACCGCCCCTGCTGAACCCACGACAAAACGGCATAGACAATCAGCAAGCCAATCAAGCCCGACACGGCCACACGCATCAACCCAAAAAACGCCAGCCAGGGCACCCAGACCCACGCAGAGCCCAGACCAATCAACACCGTCAACAGAACATACTGCACCAGCTGAAGCAACACGGCGGCCACCAGACTGGAGATGTCCCAGCGACCCACGGGCGGAATCACCCGGCGCAGCGGCATGATGAGCCAGTCCGTCAGCGCAAAAACCAGACCGCCTACAGGGTTGGAAAACGGAACCCGCTGCCACTGCATATACAGCCGCAAAAGACACGCCCCCGTGAGCAAGCCACCAATGACGTCGAGCAGGAATGAGGCGATCTGATAGAGCATGGATGAGACAAAAACGAATGAAGGCAGCGAAAGCAGACGGTGTCATGGGATGATAGCGGGCCAAGGCTTCACCCCTCCATGACACAACCCCTCACCCTGTCATCCCTGCCTCTTTTCCCCCTGGGCTCCGTGCTCTTTCCTGGCGGCGTATTGGCCCTGCGCGTGTTTGAGGTGCGCTATCTCGATATGGTGCGCAAGTGCCACCAAACCGGCGCTCCCTTTGGCGTCGTCTCGCTCACGCAAGGCCACGAGGTGCGGCAGGCGGGAGCACCCGACGAACGCTTCCATGACATTGGCACCCTGGCCGTCATCGAGCACCTGGACAACCCCCAGCCCGGGCTGATCACCCTGCTATGCCGCGGCAGCCAGCGTTTTCGCATCAGCGAGCGCCACCACCTGCCCCATGGCCTGTGGACCGCCGATGTAGACCACATCGATCATGACCTCACGGTCCCTGTTCCCGAAGACCTCCAAAAGGCTGCCACCGCACTCGCGCAGGTGCTGCACACCTTGCGGCAACGCGACCCCGACACCCCCAACGCCATCACGCCCACAGCAGGGCAACTGAACGATTGTGGCTGGGTCGCAAACCGCTGGTGCGAACTGCTGCCCGTGCCGCTGGAACTCAAGCAACGATTGATGGAACTGGAGAATCCGCTGGTGCGGCTGGAGCTGGTGGGGGATGTGCTGGAGCGGACAGGGATTGCGCAATAAACAGAAGCCCACGACACCTTACCGTGAGGTGTATTCAGGCACCTGGCTCTGCAACCACGCACGCAATGATTGCGCAGACGGTTCAACGCCAAGTTCCCCAATGCTCTGAACTAGAAACTCCAGATTTACGCAAATAGACAAACTGGTTTTGGCCACATGCAGCTTGGGATGAGGGGTAGGCTCGGTTGTTTCTCCATTGGCCAGTAACTCCTCAAACAGCTTCTCGCCAGGCCGCAGGCCCGTGAACACAACAGGTACCTCCTGCTCCGTCTTCCCCGACAACCGAATCAAAATTCTGGCGAGTTCGAGAATTTTCACCGGCTCGCCCATATCCAAAACAAAAATCTGGCCCGATTGCCCTACCAAACCTGCCTGTAAGACTAACTGGGCGGCTTCCGGAATCGTCATGAAATATCGCACGATGTCTGGGTGAGTCACCGTCAACGGGCCACCCCGTCCAATTTGCGCCGTAAACAATGGCACCACCGAGCCACTCGAACCCAACACGTTACCGAAGCGTACTGCGACAAACCGCGTTCCTGCATATTCGGCAGCCACCGACTGCATGACTATTTCTGCAAGCCTTTTACTGGCTCCCATGACATTGGTTGGATTGACTGCCTTGTCCGTAGAGATCAATACAAAACGTGCAGCCCCCGCAGCACCTGCCACCCGAGCAGAGTTCAAGGTCCCCAAGACATTGGTGCGCAGGGCCTCGATTTCGTTGAGCGATTCCATCAACGGCACATGCTTATAGGCTGCGGCATGGAACACCACGGTCGGTCGGTGCAGACGCGCAATGGACAACAGGCGCTCGGCCTCGCGCACATTGGCGGTGTAGTAGAGCCCCTGCATCTGCGGGTGCGCCTCGCGCAGTTCTTGCTCAAGTTGGTAGATGGCGTATTCGGAGACATCCACACACACCAACCGCGCGACGCCAAAGCGGGCGATCTGGCGACACAGCTCCGAGCCAATGGAGCCGCCCGCGCCGGTGACCAGTACAGTCTGGCCCGACAATAATTCAGACAAACCCTGCACATCCAACTGCACAGGATCTCGCCCCAGGAGATCATCCAATTCAATGTGCCGAGGACCTGCGACTTCTTCACGCAGCCAGGTGTCGGGACGCGGAAGCGTCAGCAAAACCAAATTGGCATCGGGCTCTTGCAAAAGCACTGCACGCCGCTCTGCCGACCCAGGCGGGCTCGCGATCAGCGCAGTCGAAGCTCCGACCACCCTGGAAATGTCATTCAACTCATCCAGACCACCCAGCACAGGTATGTTCTGCAGCGACAGCCCTCTCTCAGAGGCAACGGGCGAGACAATACCCAGTGGATGCCATTGCCTTGCCCCTTTCAAAGCACGCAGTGCCGTGGACGCATCGCTCAAAGAGCCGACGATGAGGATCGGTTGCCCCACCGAGCCGCTGCTTTGCCGCTCGAACATGGTGCGCCAGACTGCCCGCACAGCGGCGAGTAGTGTCACAACAATCAAGGGGTGAAGCAACAAAACTGATCGAGGAAAGTTCTCAATCCGCAGCATCAACACCACCACAGCGGTCAGGACAGCGCCGGCAAAAATCGCGAGAACCATTCGCCGCAACTCGGGCAACCCGATATAGCGCCAGACTTGGCGGTAGACACCCAACCCCAACATCCCAGCAGCGTAGCCAAACACGGCATACGCGGCGCTGCCCCATGCCATTGCAACAAGCTCATCAGGAACGTCAAGGTTAAAGCGCAACCAAAAAGCGCCACCCCAAGCGATGAGGATAAGAGCCAGGTCCAGAGCCAAAAGTGCAGGCAAAGCGGATGGCAACGAAGGTCGGTTCACGAAGTTGGCGGAATTAAGAGGTGCGGCGTCTGGTGATGCCGGGGACAAAAAAAGCAGCCGCCAAGTATCAACGGCTTTGGCTGATAATAACAACGCGCTTCTTGCTCTTACCCTCATGCTCAACAACAAGTCCATTCTTATCACTGGCGGAACAGGCTCTTTTGGCAGAGCCTTCGTCAATACCGTATTAACGCGTTACCCGGACATCAGGCGTCTCGTGGTGTACTCCCGCGATGAGCTGAAGCAGTTCGAGATGGCGCAGGTGTTCCCCCCAAACCGGCACCCGGGGCTGCGGTACTTCATTGGAGATATTCGTGACGAGGCCCGGTTGCGGCGCGCACTGGAAGGCATTGACATCGTTGTGCATGCTGCGGCACTCAAGCAGGTTCCTGCAGCCGAGTACAACCCATTCGAGTGCATCAAGACCAACGTACTTGGCGCCCAGAACCTGATTGAGGCTTGCCTGGACAATGGCGTTCAACGCGTTGTTACCCTGTCCACCGACAAGGCCGCAGCGCCGATCAACCTGTATGGCGCCACCAAGCTGTGCTCGGACAAGCTGTTCGTCGCCGCCAACAACATCCGAGGTGATCGTGATATCCGCTTCAGCGTGGTCCGATATGGCAACGTGATGGGCAGCAGAGGCTCGGTGATCCCCTTTTTCCTCGAGCAACGCAAGACAGGCGTTTTGCCGATCACCGACCCGCGGATGACGCGGTTCAACATCTCCCTCGAAGAAGGGGTAGAGATGGTGTTATGGGCCATAGAGAGCGCTTGGGGGGGCGAGATTTTGGTGCCAAAAATTCCTTCCTATCGCATCACTGACGTTGCCGAAGCCATCGCGCCAAACTGCCGCCAAGAAGTCGTTGGTATACGACCGGGCGAGAAGATTCATGAAGAAATGATCACAACAAGTGACAGCTTCAACACTGTTGATTTGGGTAGCTACTATGCAGTGCTGCCGGTTGGGGGCGCCTTTACCCAGGACGAATACTGTCTTGGTCGCAAAGCGACCCCAGTGGAACCAGGCTTCGCGTATGACAGTGGCACCAACCCTGATTTCCTCAGCGTTGCGCAGTTGCGCGAACTGATTGGTAAGCATCTGGACAATCCCGCCAAGGGGTAAACCGCTTATGGATTCGTTTATGGATTTCATCCCATACAGCTGCCAGCAAATAACGGATGAAGACATCGAAGCGATCGTCATGGCCCTTCGATCCGAGTACCTGACTCAGGGCCTGATCGGCCCTGCATTCGAAGCCGCGTTCGCCAAGCGCCACCAGGTGGAAAACGCAGTGGCCGTATCCAACGCTACCGCCGGCCTGCATATAGCCTGCCTGGCTCTGGGTGTCGGCCCCGATTCGCGCGTGTGGACGAGCCCCAACACCTTTCTGGCCTCGGCCAATTGCGCGCTTTACTGCGGCGCATCCATCGACTTTGTTGACATCGACCCAGACACCCGGAACATGAGCGTGGCTGCCCTGGCGGCAAAGCTCGAACTGGCAGCCGAATCGGGCACGCTGCCCTGCGTCGTCATCCCTGTCGACTTTGCCGGACTGCCGGCCGACCTGAAAGAGATCCGCGCGTTGGCAGATCAGTATGGTTTTCGCATCCTGCAAGATGCCTCCCACGCCGCAGGCGCCAGCTATCTTGGCGCGCCGGTCGGCAGCAAGTACGCTGACGCCAGCGTGTTTAGCTTCCATGCGGTCAAAATCATCACCACCGCAGAAGGTGGCATGGTCACCACGAACGATGGGGCCGTGGCGCGCAAACTGCAGTTGCTTCGGGCCCATGGCATGACCCGTGAAACCACAGAAATGGAGCACGCGCCAGAAGGCGTGTGGTATTACGAGCAACAGGTGCTGGGCTTCAACTACCGCCTCACCGAGTTGCAGGCTGCATTGGGTCTGTCGCAACTGCAGCGGATAGAGGACCTGCAACAACAGCGTGTTGTGATGGCTGATCGCTATGACCAGTTGCTGGAAAATTTACCGCTGCGACTGCCGCCTCGCCAGCACGACCGCGTTTCATCTTGGCATCTTTATGCCATCGAGATCGATGCCGACCGGACCCAGGTGCAACGAACCGATGTATTCCGGCAAATGCGCGAAGCGAAAATTGGCGTGAACGTACATTACATCCCGGTGCATTTGCAACCCTACTATCAGCGCCTTGGGTTCAACCCAGGCGACTTCCCTGCAGCCGAGCAGTACTACCGCCAGGCCATCAGCCTGCCACTCTTCCCCGCCATGACCAAGCCACAACAAGACCGCGTTGTGGGCGTCCTGCGCCAAGCCTTGGTGACCGCATGAAACTTGCCGTCATTCCCGCACGCGGTGGCAGCAAACGCATCCCGCGCAAGAACATCAAGCTGTTCGCAGGCAAGCCCATGATTGCGTATGCGATCGAGACGGCGCTACGCTGTGGCATCTTCGATGCAGTCGTCATCTCCACCGATGATGAGGAAATCGCGCAGACATCTGTTCAGCTGGGTGCACAGGTGCCTTTCATGCGCCCTGCAGAACTGGCCGATGACCACACACCGACTGTACCGGTGGTGGCCCACGCTATCGGTCAGATGCAGGCCGCTGGCTTTGCTCCGGAACTGGTCTGCTGCATCTACCCGGGCTGTCCCTTGCTGGATCCCGACGACCTGCGCGACGGTCTGGCTTTGCTGGACAGCGGGTGCAGCGCCTATGCGTTTCCTGTGCTGACCTTTCCCGCACCGATACAACGGGCCCTGCGTCGGCGCGCCGATGGCACTACAGAACCGTTCGATTCGAGGTACACCCAGACCCGCTCGCAGGACCTGGAACCAGCGTTTTACGACGCCGGCCAGTTCTACTGGGGCCGTGTCGGTGCCTGGCAGGAAGGTTTGGACATTCATCGCAATGGTCGCACCCTGATCGTGCCCGACTGGCGCGCCGTGGACATCGACACGCCAGACGACTGGTTGCGTGCCGAAACATTGTTCTATGCTCGGCAATCCATGGCTGCTAATGCATCACCGTGAAAAATATCGCGCTGCGGGCTGATGCATCCGTCCGGACCGGCACCGGCCATCTGCGTCGTTGCATCTCCCTGGCCCATGCCTTGGTGGCCTGCGGCGCCCGCCCTTACTTCATTTCCCGTCAACTGGATGGCACGGCCGCCACCATCTTGCGTGACACGCCCTTCCCGGTCACATGGCTACCAGAAGCGGTGATCAATGAACCCATCGAAGGCGAAGTGCCCAGCGCCCAACAAAAACTCGACGCATCCCAAACCATTGCAGTGTGTGGGCCGTTGGCACCCGCTTGGGTGCTCGTAGATCATTACGGCCTCTCATCTCAATGGCACCGTGAAGTTGCACAAGCCTTGAAGTGCCGCATTGCCGTGATTGACGACCTGGCTGATCGCCCGCTGGCATGCGACGTGCTGCTTATCGACCCCAATTGGCACGCCGATCACCAGGCCAAATACCAAGCCCGACTTGAGGCACCAGCAACCTTACTGGGAGGGCCACGCTATGCCCTGCTTGACGACCATTACCGCCATGGTCCGAAATATCGGTTCAAACCAAAGGTGGACAGCATTGGCATCTTCTTGGGCGGCACCGATCCAGCAGGGCTTTCGGCCTTGGCGGCCCGCAGCTGTCGCCGCGCCGGGTTCGATGGTCCCGTGGAAATTGCCACCACATCTGCCAACCCGCGACTTTCACAACTGAAGGCCGAACTCGCACTTGACCGCGCATTGCGCCTTACGATCAACCAACCCGACCTGAGTGCATTCTTTGCACGCCATGACCTGCACATCGGTGCCGGTGGCGGCGCTACCTGGGAACGCTGTTGCATGGGCTGTGCCAACATTGCCATGGTCGTGGCCAATAATCAGCGCGCCGTCGTCCCCGCACTAGCCGAATTGGGCGTATTGCGTTGGGCGCGGGCGCAGGGCGGCACGCTGGAGCAAGCCTTAAGCGACGAAGTGCGCACCTTGCTCCATTCACCAAAACAACGGCAGGCCCTGTGCAAAGCAGGACTGGGCCTGGTTGACGGCTGGGGGATCCACCGGGTAGCCGCCTGGCTCCTGGCAAGCCAACTGACACTGACCACCCGTCTGGCTAAGCCAGATGATGAGGCGTTGCTATTGTCCTGGTCCAACGACCCCACCGTGCGCGCCCAGTCTTTCTCCAGCGATCCGATCGCCGAGGCCGACCATCACCGATGGTTCACTAACAAACTGACCGACTCCGGTGGATCGCGCATCTTCATCGTGCATACCCCTGGCGGGCTGCCGCTGGGCCAGGTGCGCTTCGACCGAGTAGATCCGAAAAGCTGGCGCATCAATTACGCCATGGATGCAGGCATGCGCGGTGCGGGCCTCGGCCGTGCCCTGCTAAGCGTTGCGGCCGATACCCTGACTCGCGAGTTCACAGGTGCTGTCGAATTGATTGGCGAAGTGAAGTCAGACAACACGGCGTCGTGCCGGGTATTTGAAGGTCTGGAATTCGAAGTCCTCACAGGAGAAGACGCCCATGCCAGCACCCGGACCTACCGCAAAGCCTGGCACCCTGCGGGTAAATATTGATCCGACCCTTGAAATTTAAATACCTATCAGGCTGAGCGTGTCGAAGCCCTTCGACGAGCTCAGGACGAACGGTTCAAACATCTTCAGGCCGAATCAATAGATTTTTCAGACGGCCGATCAAGCGTGACGCAAGGCATTCCACAGACCGCGCAGGCATAATGGCCCACGGTATATTCATCACACATGCTGCTGTAGTCAGCCGCCGGTCAATTCCAGCTTCGATTGCAATTTCAGGCGCCATTTCGCGGTCTTCAGCCAGACACACCTATGAGTTCGAGCCAGGAAATCCACATCGCAGGCCATGTGATCGGACTGGGCCACAAGCCCTTCCTCATCGCAGAAATGTCGGGCAACCACAACCAATCCCTGGAGCGGGCCAAAGACATCATCACCAGCGCGGCGCAAGCCGGTGCGCACGCAATCAAGCTGCAGACCTACACGGCCGACACCATGACACTGGATGTTGATGTCGAGGGTTTTCGCATCGATGATCCAAAGAGCTTGTGGCGAGGCGCTTCGCTTTACAAACTCTACGAGCAGGCACACACACCATGGGACTGGCACGCGCCGCTCTTTGCCCACGCACGCAGTCTTGGGCTGGTGGTGTTCAGCACGCCCTTCGACGAAACAGCAGTCGACTTCCTTGAATCGCTTGACGTGCCCTGCTACAAGATCGCCTCATTCGAAAACACCGACCTGCCGCTGATCCGCCGCATCGCGGCGACCGGCAAGCCAATAATCCTCTCCACCGGCATGGCCTCTCTGGGCGAACTCGACGAAAGCGTGCGCGCGGCGCGTGACGTCGGCTGTCGCGACCTGATCCTGCTCAAATGCACCAGCACCTACCCGGCCGCTGCGCAGAACACCAACCTAGCCACTATCCCGCACATACGCGAGCTGTTCGACTGCCAGGTAGGTCTGTCCGACCACACCATGGGCGTGGGCGTCGCCGTGGCCAGCGTGGCCCTGGGCGCAACGGTGATCGAAAAGCACTTCACCCTGCGACGCGCCGACGGCGGCGTGGACAGCAGTTTCTCCCTGGAGCCGCAGGAATTCGCGCAGCTCGTGGTCGAGAGCGAGCGCGCCTGGCAAGCCATGGGGCAGGTGCGTTACGGCGCCACCGAGGCTGAGAAGCCTTCGCTGCAATTTCGCCGTTCGCTCTACGTGGTGCGTGACTTGAAGGCCGGCGACCTGCTCTCGCACGACAACGTCAAGGCCATCCGACCAGGCATGGGCCTGCCACCCAAGCATCTAAACGATGTGCTGGGTTGCCGCGTCGTTGCAGACATATCGCGCGGCACGCCTCTGGCCTGGCCCCTGCTGCAGAGATCATGAGCAACACTTTGGCGGTCCTACTAGTGGGCTGCGGGAACATCGCCGGCGGGTACGACCCCGGCCCTTATGCGACGGCAATGCCACTTACGCACGCCGGTGCCTACGCGCGCCATGGCGGCTTCACGGTCACCGCCTGCGTGGAGCCCAACGACGCGCGACGCGAAGCCTTCATGCGCACCTGGCGCATCCCCATGGGCTATCGCCACCTGGAAGATGTATCGGCCTCCGCGCACTTCGATGTGGTTAGCATCTGCTCGCCCACGGCGATCCACAAACAGCAAGTTGACGCCGCGCTAGCGCTGCGGCCGCGCCTAGTGTTCTGCGAGAAGCCCGTCACGCCACAGGTGCATGACACCGAAGCCTGCGTTGCCCGATGCGACGCCGCTGGTGTGCTGCTAGCCGTGAATCACACACGACGCTGGGCGCCCGACATCATCAGTCTGCACGAACGCCTTGCCGTAGGCGAACTCGGCACCGTGCGCTCGGTCTCGGGGCTGTACAACAAGGGCGTATTGAACAACGGCTCGCACCTGATCGATCTGTTGCACTACCTGATCGGGCCGCTCACCGTCGTCGCGGCTCTCGCGCCCATCGCCGATGCACTGCCCGATGACCCGAGCGTTGCCGCCCTGCTACAGGCTGACGCTGGCGGTGTGCCCGTGCACCTGCGCACGGCCCACGCGGGCGACTACGCCGTGTTTGAGCTGGAAATTGTCACATCCACCGGAATCCTGGCCATGGAAGAAGGCGGCTTCGTTTGGCGCCAACGCACGGCAACCGACAGCACCTCTTTTCCTGGATACAAGAAGCTCGGGGCAGCCGCCACATCCGTCGGCCTCTACCGCAACGCGATGGCGGCGGCCGTCTCGAACATTCACGACACCCTGTTGAACAACGAGCCTCTACGCAGCACCGGCGCCACCGCATTGGCCGCACAGCGCGTCTGCCACCAGCTACTTCACCTCGCACGCCAGACCAGTGAACCATGAGCACACACACCCTTGCACTCCTGGGCGGCCAGCCGGTCATCAGTAACCAACTCGCCCCGTTCCAGGCCATTGGCGAAGACGACATCGCAGCCGTCACCGACGTCATGCGCACCGGCGTGCTGTCGGCCTACATCGGTGCAGCAGGCGCGGCGTTCATGGGCGGGCCGAGGGTGCAACAGTTCGAAGCGGATGCCGCAGCCTACTTCGGCGTGCGTCACGCCATCGCAGTGAACTCTTGGACCTCGGGCCTTGAAGCCGCCGTCGGAGCAATCGGCATAGAACCAGGCGACGAAGTCATCACCACGCCCTGGACCATGGCTGCCACGGCGACCTGCATCCTGCACTGGAACGGCATCCCCGTGTTTGCGGACATCGACCGAGCCACCTTCAACATCGACCCCGCCAGCGTCGAGCGCTGCATCACGCCACGCACGCGCGCCGTGGTGGCTGTCGATATCTTCGGCCAGTCGGCCGACATGACGGCGCTACGCGCAGTGTGCAATCGGCATGATCTGAAACTCGTCGTCGACACAGCCCAGGCCCCAGGCGCCAAGATCGGAGAGTACTTCGCCGGCACACTGGGCGATATCGGCGGCTACAGCCTCAACTATCACAAGCACATCCACTGCGGCGAGGGCGGCGTCATCGTCACCCATGACGACGACTTGGCGCGCCGCATGCGCCTGATCCGCAACCACGCCGAGGCCGTCGTTAACAGCGATGATCCCGCCCAGCTGTGCAACATGCTGGGGCACAACTTCCGCATGGGCGAGATCGAGGCAGCCATCGCGTCTGGACAATTGCGCAAGCTCGCCGGCCGCGTCGCCAGCCGCCAACTGGCCGCCAAACAACTGAACGATGGCCTGCGCGGCCTGGCCCACCTGCAAACGCCGGTGGTATCGCCGGGCTGCACACATGCCTACTACGTTTATGGCATGACGCTGGACACCCAGGGCCTGGGCGTGGGCCGCGACCGCCTCGTGGAAGCCCTGCGCGCCGAGGGCGTGCCTGGCGTCATGGCGGGCTACCAGAACATCCACCTACTGCCCGCATTCCGCAACCGCATCGCCTACGGCACGCAAGGCTTTCCATGGACATCACCGCACGCATCCCGCCAAGTGACCTACGGCCCCGGTACCTGCCCGGTGGCCGAGGAACTGCATTCGCAGAGCTTTCTGGGGCTGGCGCTGTGCATTTGCGAGTTCACGCCGGCTGACATCGCGCAAGTGGTGATGGCGTTCCGCAAGGTGTGGTCGCAACTCGACACACTGAAGACCCTGGCACCTGCATCGTCCACGACAGCATGAAGGCCGGCGCGCTGCAACTCGCAGAAACCGACGATCTGACCGCGTGGGATGCCTGGGTCGAGCAGAGTCCTCAAGGAACGGTGTTTTGCAAGTCAACCTTTCTGCAATCGCTAAATGCCCGTTTCCGACTCTTCGCCGTGATGGCCAACACCCAGGTCGTAGCGCTGCTGCCGCTGCTCGAAGATGACGCAGGCCAAGTGGTCCGCTACCCCTTCACGCCTTATCAGGGCATCCTCTTTTTGCCAAAAATATCGACAGTACAGCATCGCCGCGTGGTCGATGAATTTCGCATCACCGAATTTCTTGTCAACGAACTGACGGCGCGCTACCAGCGCATCGATCTCCCGCTATCGTGGCAGTTTGCCGACCTTCGCCCCTTTCTTTGGCACAACCACGGCGTGGCCGATGCGCCGCACTTCGTAGCCCAGCCGCGCTACACGGCACTGCTCGACCTGCGCTCGCTGGATGCATCGAGCTACCCGCAGGCAATGCGCGCCTGCCGTCGGCAGGAGTTACGCAAGGCGGCCAGCCTGCAGGTCTCAGAGCACGCTGACCTAGACGCTTTCAGCGTGCTCTACGCCAGCACGTTCTCGCGCCAAGGCATCGACGTAGGGACGCAGCGCCTACAACTGGTTCGCAGCATCGCCACCAGCGCCATCCGCTACGGCTACGGCCGGCTGTCGGCGTGCACCACTGCAGACGGTGTCGGCGCGATGAACCTCTTCGTCTACGACAGCAAGCGCGCCTACTACCTTTTTGCGGCCAACGACCCGGCCTTGCGCAACACGGGCGCATCGACCCGATTGATGTTTGACAGCATCCTTGAGGCGAAGCGACGCGGCCTGGACGAGCTGGATTTCGTGGGCGTCAACTCCCCGGCACGCGGCGACTTCAAGCTCAGTTTCAACGCCCGGCTGCAGCTGTACTTCGAGTTGGGCTACGCGGCCAACGGAACCCGCGCGTCATGAGTGCCGAGTGCGTGGCCGTCGTGGCCCATGACGCCGGAGGTGCAGAAATTCTCAGCAGCTTGGTGCGCCGTGAACGCGCGGCCAATCTACACCAGCATGTTTTCGTGCTGGAAGGCCCGGCGCGGCAAATCTTCGCCGCCAAGCTCGGCATGACGGAAAACCTGCTGCTGGATGAAGCAATCGCCATGTCGTCGTCGGTGCTCTGTGGCACCGGCTGGCAGTCAACGCTGGAGACCGATGCAATCGCCCTAGCCCGTGCACAAGGCAAGCGCTCCGTGGCCTTCCTGGATCATTGGATCAACTACCGCGAGCGGTTCATCTGTCGGGGCGAGTTGGTTCTTCCTGACGAGATCTGGGTTGGTGACGAGATCGCCCGGGACCTGGCGAGCCAGGCTTTCCCTGGGCTACCCGTCACAGACGTTGGTAATGCCTATTTCGACGACATCCGCCAGGGGTTCGCCAAGCAACGCCCTCCCGGTGCCCCGCAGAGCCTCTCGGTACTGTTCGTCGGCGAGGCGATCCGCGAGCATGCGCTGCGCGCGCATGGGGACCCTTTGCATTGGGGCTACACCCAGCAGCAGGCGCTGGCCTACCTGCTCGATCACCTAGACACACTGGGCGCACCGGTAGCGCAGGTTGTCGTTCGCCAGCACCCAGCAGAAGACCCAGCCAACTACGACGAAGTCATGAAAAAACACCCGCACACAGTGCGCCTGTCACAAGGACATGACCTGTTCGACGACATCGCAGCCAGCGACTGGGTCGTCGGCTGCAACACCATGGCCATGATTGTGGGACTCATCGCAGGCCGGCAGGTGCTGTGCTGCATTCCACCTGGCGGACGACCGTGTATGCTGCCGCAGCCGCAGATCGTTCACTTGCAATCCATGGCCGCAGCGGGAGCAGTATGATCGAAAAACTAAAGCGTGCCTGGTTCTCGCTGGAAGATCGGCTGTTCGACCTGCGCCACGGAATCGACACCCGGCACCGCGCGGCCGACCGCGCGGCCGTGCCTGCGGAAACCGCCACCGTGGCCCATGCAACCAGCTATCAAGCCGTATGGACGCGCAACCTGCGCGTGCTAATTCGCGCCGCCCGCCGCCACGCTGAACTCCAGGTTTTCGTAGACGTGGGCGCAGGCAAAGGCAAAGCCTGCATCTACGCGTCGCCGCTTTTTGCAAAGGTGATCGGCGTGGAATATTCGGCCGATCTGGTGCACGAGGCGCGAATTAATTGCGAACGTGCAGGTCGTCGCAACATCATCTTGCTGTTGGCCGATGCCTGTGAATACGACCTGCCCGCGCAAGCGTGCCTCGTATTCCTATTCAACCCTTTCGACGCTGTGGTGCTGCGCCAATTTGCGCACCGCAACCTCGAGCGCCTGCGTGCGCATGGCAGCCTCATTGCCTACGCCAATGATGTGCAGCGCGACACGCTCGCGCAGCTCGGGCTCCAGTGCCTTTTTCGAGACCCGGCGCGCAACATTTCACTATGGCGCGTTGCGCCCTGATACCGCTCAGTCACGTCCGCGCGCAATGGCGAGTATCTCGTCCACTACGCGTGGTGTTGCTGCCCCTGCTGGCGGGCGACTCCCGATGTCTTCGAATTCCTGGTTCGGCTGATCGAGCTCAGCCTCCAAAGCATCCAGCGTGGGAACAGACTGCGCTAGACCCAGCTTGGAAAAGTCGTATTCAGTGTGAATGACCGTTGGCGAGAACGCGAGATTCAACACGCGTTTGCCAAGCAAGGCCGCTTCGAACCCCACGGTGCTGGTCTGCACCAGCACCGTGTCAGCGGCATGCAGTTGCGGGCCAAGACCATCCTGCGCTGAGTTACTCACGTACACCCGCTCTTGCGAACCTTGGTCGGGAAACAGGTGGTACTGCGTGGGGTGGTAGCGCACGATGAGGGCAACGTCCGGGCGTGAGCGCAACCACTGCCGCAGCCGCTGCTCCACCAGCACGCAAAGGCCCGGGCCGGCATACTCAGGCAAAGCTGGCGGCGAAGGCAACTCTAACGAACCGCACCACAGCACTATGTGTTTTCCTTCCCAGCCGTGCATCTGCCGAAAGGCCACACCCTCGGCCGGGCCTGCAGGATCCTGGAGATAGTCATAGGCCGGGCAGCCCGTCACCCGCACGCGCCCATGGTCTATACCGGCGTCGTGCAACTGGCGCGCCGCCAAGTGAGATGGCGCTGTGATGCGATCGGCATAGACCTTGTGACGCAGATAGGTGTCATGCGGGTTGGCGAATACGTCGAGCATGGTCAGGCTCGGCACCCGCCGCATCACCGCCGCCTCGATGGCCGCCTGCTCCGACCGTGGCGAGCTCGTGCTAACGACCACGGCGGGGTTCAGTGATCCGATAAGCCGCCCCATGAACAGCAGCGGCAAGAAGCTCCGCCGCCCCCCCTTCGCGTACAGCTGCTCCGCCTTTTTCTCACCGTACATTTCTACCCAGTCGAGGTAGTTAACGCCTAAATAACAGATGCTCTCGAACTCATCAACATCAGGGTGCTGGTTTTCGGGCCAGAGCTTGCGGCCGTAGTCAAGCGCCTTGCCAGCGTCGACGAGATGCATGAAATCCTTGTAACCCACGGGTTGAAGTCCTATCCTACGGGCCTGCATAAAGCCCAGCGTCAGCGCTAGGACCCAGCAGCGCACTCCGCACGCCTCCAGCGCCTTGACTACTGGAGCCACCTTGGCGATGTGGCCGTTGCCGTAAGTGACGAAAAGAACACCATCCCTATGCAAGGTTACAGGGAAGCCCATCAGAAGAAATCCACATAGCGCCGAAACTCCGCAGGCGGTACCGAGAGAAGCAGTTCATCGCACTCAGCACGCTTGATCTCGGTGAACGCTGCGACAAAGTCAGCGCCCAAGCCTTCACAAAGCGTTTGGTCAGCCTCCAGCGCGTCGAGTGCATCGGGCAAGCTTACGGGTAGGCGTTTGATGTCGCGTGCAGTAAGTTCGGCCAGACTGAGCTGGTAGAGGTTCTCATTGCATGGCTGGCCCGGGTCGAGCTTTCGCTGTATGCCATCCAGGCCGGCATGAAGAATGGCAGCAGTCAGCAAGTACGGGTTGGCCGATGCGTCCGGCACCCGCAACTCAAGTCGCCCCCCGGGGATGCGCACAAAGGCTGTGCGGTTGTTGTCTCCCCAAGCGATATTGATCGGAGCCCAGGTTGCGCCCGAGCGCGAGCCGCGCGATACCAAGCGACGGTAGGAATTAACACAAGGCGCGGCGATGGCGGTAAGGCCCGGCGCGTGCGCAATCAGCCCGCCCAGAAAGTGGTACGCCATTTGCGACAAGTCCATGCCGCGCGGGTCGGATGCATCCTCGAAAGCGTTATCACCAAACTGCTTGCCAGCCGACATGTGCATATGGAGGCCGCTGCCCGAGCGCTCGGCAAACGGCTTGGGCATGAAAGAGCACAGCAGGCCATGCTTCCTAGCGATCGCCTGCGACGCCATCTTGAAATAAATGAGGTTATCCGCCGTTCGCAGGCCATCAGCGTAGGTGAAGTTCATCTCGAACTGGCCGTTGGCGTCTTCATGGTCGATCTGGTAGACGTCGATACCAGCACTGCCCAATGCGGAACGCAGCTCCATGAGGAAGTCAGATACCGATGACAGATGACGGAAGTCATAGCATGGTTTGTCCAGCGACTCCGATTCAGTTGCAACAACCCAGCTACCAGCCATTGCCCCTGGTTTGAGCAGAAAGAACTCCGGCTCCAGGCCCGTGAAAAACTCTAATCCGGTCGCTTCACGAAAATCGGCCAAAGCCTTCTTGGCGATCACCCGTGAGTCGAATGCATGGGGCTTGCCATCCACATGCCCATCACAGGTGACGCTGGCCGTTGATGTCATCCAGGGCACGGGGCGAATCGAATCACGGTCGCCGATGGCCATAAACTCCCGCCCATGCGGCCCCATGCCCATGCCGGCAATCGCGAACCCAGCAAAACCTGCGCCTGCACCAAAAATCATCTCTTTGTGCTTGCCTGGCACCAGCTTTGCCTTGGGCCTGCCGTGGATATCCACGAACTGCGCGAGATAGTAATCAAATTCGGCCATGGTCCTGATGTCTCCGCCTGATGATTCTTAAACGTTTTCCCGGAAGAACTCTTGCAGCCAG
Organism: Acidovorax radicis; assembly: GCF_020510705.1. NCBI lineage: Bacteria > Pseudomonadati > Pseudomonadota > Betaproteobacteria > Burkholderiales > Comamonadaceae > Acidovorax > Acidovorax radicis. Next base: position 1,595,761 of record NZ_CP075184.1, on the reverse strand, counting down.
AGCTTGGCCATAAGCACGGTGCGCAGTTGCTTGGTGTGGTTGTGCAGACCACTGCGGTGCTCCTCCAGCATGACCTGCAGTTCATTACGGTCAAAACGCCCGCCATCCGGCAGAGCAAGGACCTCCCGCGCCCATTGATAGAGTGGACCTTTGATCCATTCGCCGATGGGCAGCGTTGGCATGGTCTTGGGTCGGAACACAAAATCGCGGTCGTAGTAGCTCTCTGCCGCTTTCTTGAGGAAGTGTTTACCAGCACCTTGATAGAACTTGGAGGTGATGGGCAAGCGTGCGAACAACTCGCTCACCCGATGGTCCAGGAAAGGCGCCCGCCCTTCAATAGACCAGCAAGCGCCCATGCGATCACCCTTGACTGTGTTGTTACCGGGCATGAGCGACGTCAACTCATAGGCGGCCACTTGCTCCATCGGTTCCAGGTCACGAAATGGCTCGATGATGCTCATAAACTTTTCGAGCGCGCCTTCGGTATGGGGCAGAAAAGACGGGCTCATCATGCGCTTGCGGTCTTTTTCGGTGCTGTAACTGATAAGGTCGAAATAGCTACGCATCGAAAAATTGGCACGCGTCATCTCCAAGAAGAACTGCTCGTTATGGCGAAAGCCCAGCATGACCTCGTCGGGGCCATCTCCGGTGAACATGACAATCTTGCCCATCTCGTGCGCCTTGCGCGACAGCAGGTAGAACAGGAAGAAGGAAAAATCCCCGTGTGGTTGCTCCGCGTGCTTGACCACCGAGCGCGCAATCTCCGGAATGTCAGAAGGCTGGATATCCAGCGCGCTCAGGTTGATATTCAGGTCTGCCGCCACGCGTTCGGCGTAGGCGTACTCAGAAAACCCCTTGTCCTCGATGCGCAGGCCAAAGGCATCCAGCTGGGGCCGATTCCATTGAGGAACCAACCGGTTGGCAATGACCGCCGAATCCACCCCTCCCGATAAAAAGAGGCCTCCATCCACATCAAACCGCATCTGCAGTTTGACGGCTTCGTCCAGGGCACGTTCCAGATCGTCCTGCGACGCGTCAACCCGCTCGCCGTCGAGTGGCCAGCTCCAGTAGCGCACGGGCTCGGAACAACTTCCGTTGCTAAAGCGCATGAAGGTGCCAGGCATCAGGTGGCGGATACCTTCAAAGCAGGTCTCTGGTGGTGGACAGTAGTTGAAAGTGAACACGTTGCCCAAAGCCGCTTCATTCACCTTGCGCTCAAACTTCGGCAGCGCAAGGATGGCCTTCATCTCGCTGGCAAATGTAATACCACCTTGATACGGCGCATAAAAGCAGGGCTTGATACCCTGGCGATCGCGGGCCAACATGCCGGTCTGTGTTCGCTGGTCCCAGATGAAAAAGGCAAACATGCCGACAAGATCGTCGAGCATCTTTTCACCCTTTTCACACCACAAATGCACCAGCACCTCGGTGTCACAACGCGACTTGAACTTGTAACCCCTGGCCTTGAGCTGTTCGCGCAATTCGATGAAGTTGAAGATCTCGCCATTAAAGACGACCCATACCTTGCCATCAGTGCTCGACATGGGCTGCATGCCGTTTTCAGGATCTACCACCGCAAGGCGCACATGCCCCAGAACCGCACCGCCCAGATCTTCGACCCCCTGCTCGTCAACTCCGCGGTATTTGATGCAGTCGATCATCTTCCAGACGTCGTCTTTCGTCACCCCCGCAGCATTGACCACACCCGCAATTCCACACATGGTAAATCCTTAATCTTCTATATCGAGTCGTGCAATCTTGCGGCTCAAAGGGGCGCTTTCGACCAATGCCTCATCCGTAGCATCTTCATCAAAGACGCGCTGGAAGATCTCAACCTGGTAGTCAAGGCTGGCCTTCGTTTCGGTCTCGGTGGGTTCGATCAGCATGGCCGACTTGAGATCGCCCGGAAAGTACACGCAACCAGCACCCACCAGCGTGGGCGGATGGATGCCGTAATCAATAAGCCGCTTGGCAAACTGGCGCGCTGAGGTGTTGAGCCTTTCGCCAGACAACAAGGTTTCGTGCTTGCAGAACTGGTTGTACACCGGTGGCAACATGTGGGCCAGTTGGTGTTGCAAATAGTTGGCGTTGAGCACTGCATTTTCTGAAGCCTCGCGCAAACCCCGCGCGCCCATGGTGCGCAGGTAGCCATATGCGCGCAACAGCACGCCCACATGACCATGAAAGCTTTTCATTCGGCCAATGGACAGCGGGCGATCTCCATCAGGCTGTGCAACACCATTTTTCCGAATTACCACCGGACTAGGAAGGTACGGCGCCAGTGCAGCCTTCACGGCCACAGGGCCCGCCCCCGGGCCGCCGCCGCCATGTGGTGTAGAGAACGTCTTGTGCACATTCACATGCACCACATCAAAACCCATGTCACCAGGGCGCACGATACCCATCAACGCGTTTAGATTGGCGCCGTCGTAATACAACAGTGACCCATTGGCGTGTGCGGCATCGGCAATCTCCACGATCTGGTCTTCAAACAAACCCAGCGTGGACGGATTGGTCAGCATGAAGGCCGCCACATCGGACATCAGCATCTCCCGCAGGGACAACATGTCCACGCGGCCTTTGAGATCCGAAGGCACGATCCGGCACTCGAACCCAGCCATGGCCGCAGACGCGGGGTTCGTGCCATGGGCCGAATCCGGCACCAGCACTACCGAACGAGGGGTTCCCAACTGGGCAAAGTGCTTACGGATCACCAGCAAGCCAGCAAGCTCGCCATGCGCGCCAGCGGCCGGGGCCAGGCAGCAGGCATCCATGCCGGTGACTTCACTCACCATCGCCTGAAGCCGCTCGTACACCTCCCACACGCCGCGCAAAGTGTCTGCATCCTGCATCGGGTGGGCATTCGCAAAACCGGACAAGCGGGCCAACTCGTCGTTGCGCTTGGGGTTGTATTTCATCGTGCACGAACCCAGCGGGTAAGGCCCGTTGTCCACCCCATGGGATTCCTGGCTCAGTCGAGTGAAGTGGCGCACCACATCCACTTCGCTCACTTCGGGCAACCCAATTGCAGTGCGCTGACGGGCAAACGATGGCGGCGTCGGTGGGGCCATAGGAGCCTCACCCGCAAAAACGTCGCTGACAGCACCGGGGCGGTGCAAATCGACAATGGACTGAGAGGGAGACGTGGCAGACATATCAAGACTCCTGCAGGCACGCGCATGCATGTTTCACATACACCTGCAGATCGGCAAGGCTTTTTGTCTCTGTCACAGCGATCAGCAAGCCCCTCTCATGGCCGACCAGCGCCTTGTCGATCGGCACGCCAGCAAAAAAACCGAGATCGCGCATACGGGTACAGAACATGGCCGCATCCATTGGCAGCTCAACCGCAAACTCATTGAAATGGGTACCGCTGCGCAGTAGCTTGACGCCCACCAGCGCAGTGAGCGACTCCCGCAGCTGCGCCGCTTTAGCAGCATTCATTTGAGCGATACGCATGAAGTTGCGTTCGCCTAGACAAGCCAAATAAATTGCCACACGAATGGCATTGAGGGCCTGGTTGGAGCAGATGTGGCTGGTGGCCCGGTCACGCGCCACATGCTGCTCTCGGTCCTCCTTTACCAACGCATAACCGAGCTTCCCATTGAGGTCATGCACGCGGCCGACCAAACGGCCGGGCAGGTAACGCTCAAGGGGTTTGGCGCAGGCGATGATGCCAACGTAGGGCCCCCCGGCGCTCAACGGCAAACCCAGAGGCTGCCCCTCGCACACCACGATATCTGCCCCAAGCGTACCAGGCGCCTCCAGCCAACCGCACAGCAATGGGTTGACACACACGGCAAGCAGCGCATTGTTCGATTGACACACCTGTACAACCGCCTGCACATCCTCAATCACCCCCAGGGCATTCGGACTTTGCAAAACAACACCAGCCACATCCCCTGCCATGACCAGATCCGCAATCGCTGCAGTGTTTGCCATGCCGGTTTGTAAATCCTGCCCCACATAGACCAGCTGCAGGCCACGGGGCAACAGGTAGGTGTCCAGCACTTCACGGTATTGCTGCCAAACCGCTTGAGTAACCACCACACGACGTTTACCGCTGGCAGAGCACATCATCCAGCAAGATTCAGCCAACGCAGTGGCGCCGTCATAGACTGAGCAGTTCACGCACTCCTGCCCCAAAAGACGACCCACCAGCACCTGGAACTCAAACAGTACCTGCAGCAACCCCTGACTCATTTCGGGCTGGTAGGGGGTGTAGGCGGTCAGAAACTCCCCGCGAGAGACCATGGCATCCACCACTGCAGGAATGTAGTGCTCGTAGGCACCACAGCCGAGAAAACTGGAGTGGGTCAGCACCGTGGCGTTCATGTCAGCAATGGCCCGCACGTCGCGCATGAGTTCCCATTCACTGAGCGCAGAAGGTAGGCTGAGCGCACGGCGCAATCGCACCTGAGCGGGGATATCAGCAAACAACTGCTCTACCGAATGAAGGCCCATCGCTTCCAACATGGCCTGGACATCCAAGCCCGTGTGCACGTTAAAGCCGACGGGCGTTCGCTCCGTCACAGAGTCATTCTGTCTTTGGTTCACGGGGATGAAAGCGCCTGGTCAAGGCGCGAGGTTAGGCAACAAAACGGGTGAAAAGATTATAGGCAGGCAGCCATTTCGAAACCCTGAGAACAACAAATCCTGGCCCCTTGGTTTCCAGCGTAGCATGCCCAGCTTGCGTGTTGCCGCATGGCGCGACTAGTTTGCAGCCTTACCTCCAAGCCGCCTGATGGACCAGACCAGTATCCGTAGGTCCAGCCAAATGCTGACTTCGCGGGCGTAGCGTAAATCCGCATTGAGCCGCTGCTCATAGGTCGCCTCGGATCGGTACAGCGCCTGCGCCAGCCCCGTGATGCCGGGGCGCACGCTGCAGCGCAAGGCCCAGTCTGCGGTGGTATAGAGGCTGCGCTGCATCGGCACGTCGGGGCGCGGGCCGACCAGGCTCATGTCGCCGCGCAGCACGTTGATGAGCTGCGGCAGCTCGTCGATACTGGTGCGGCGGATGAAGCAGCCCACGCGGGTGATGCGCGGGTCATTGTCGCTGGTGAAATAGGGGCCGATGCTGGCGGCGTTCTTCACCATGCTGCGGAACTTGAACATGCCGAATTCGCGGCCGTTCAGGCCCACGCGGGTCTGGCGGAAAAGCACTGGCAAACCCGTTTCCACGGCAATCGCCAGCGCAGCAGCCAATAGCAGCGGGCTCAGGGCACACAGCACCACCAAAGACAGCACGATGTCCATGGCGCGCTTCAAGCCGCACCCTCCACGGCGCGCCGCGCCATCAACGCGGCCACCGAGCCGATCACACCGCTGATTCGCAGTCGGTCCGCCGCGACCTGACTGGGCGTGCGCGTAGCCAGGGCCTGCTCGGCCTGCCGCAGGGCGGCTACCTCGGCCTCGAAAGGCTGCACGGCAGCGCCCGGCGCGTCGGGCCGGTGAAAGGTGCGCGACAAGATCACCGCCTGCGAGCCCAGGCGCATATGCTCAGCCAGCACATCGCGCCCCGGCAGCAGCCCCTCATCCAACCGCGCAATGCCGCCAAAGCCAAAGCGCAAGCCGTGCGCCCTTGCCTGGTGGGCCACGCTGTCGAGCAGCTCCTGCGCCAAGGGCTCGAACATGAACTGGAAGCCCAGCGAGAGATGCAGGTCGTTCAGGCCCACAAACACTTCGCTCAGGCCGGGCGTGCCGATCCAGCCATTCACTGAGTGCAGCGCGCCCGCCGTCTCCAGCAGCGCCACGATGGGCGCCCGTCCCGCCACGATGCGGCTGAAGGCGTGCAATTCGTCGGGGGTTTGAAACATGGGCAGCATCACCGAATCGGCGCCCTGGGCCAGCACGGTGTCCAGCTCGGCCGACGTGCCGGGGTGCAAGGGATTCACCCGCACCATGAGGCGCGCGCGCTGCAGCTGCGCCTTGATGCGGCCCACATCCTCGGGCTGATGCGTGCTGATGAAGCTGTTGCGCCCGGCCTGACGCACCGCCTTGCCATGGGTTTCAAGATCGACAAACAGGCGCATGCCCGGCAGCGCATCGCAACGGCGTGCCAGCGCGGGGTCGTTGGTGATCTGCAGCAAATCCATCATGATGTGGCCGCCATTATGACCGCAGGGCCTGGCGCAAGCCGGGACCTGCAAGCCAGCCGATAGCTACCACAAAAATAGCAGAAAGCGCACACCAAACAAGGGCTACAACCTGTTTCAACCCAATAGTGCCGGCGGATGCTGCCAGGCCATCGATGGGGCCCAGCCATTGCGCCAGCGTAGCCAGGGCCAGCAACGCGGCCAGCGGCGCCAGCAGCGCCCGCACCGGCACCCAGCGCCGCACGGCAGACGCGCCCAGCGCCGCCCAGGCCACCAGCGCGGCCATCAGAAAGCCAGCGTTCAAGGCCCACATCAATGCATGCCCCGCCGTCAGGCCCCAAGCCCCCACGGCCAGCAGCAGCGCCAGCGCCAGCGCATAGGCCAGCACAGCAAAACGCATGCGCCCCACCGTGGCCAACACCGTCAAGGCCACGGCCAACAGCGCTTGCGGCAACAAGCCCCAGGCACCCGCACCGCCCCAGGTGGCAATCTGCGCCAGTGCGGGCGCCTGCATGCGGCCCCAGCCAAATAGCAGACTGGCGATTGCGGGAGCGCCCACCAGCAGCGCCGCAGCCGCTGCGCAGGCCAGTGTCCAAGCCAGCACCAGGGCGTTGCGTACGGCGGTCGCCATGGCGTCCATGCCCAGGTCACCCAGGTCCGCTTGCCTTGCATGGGCATGGGCGATGGCCGGGAACGCCAGCGACGCCACCAGCTGGATGGCCAGCACCAGGGGCAGTTCGACCAGCTTCCAGGCGTAGTTGAAGGTGGCTAAGGCCCCCTCGCCCGCCCCCGAGGCGAAGGTTCGGGCCACAAAAGGCAGGGTCAAAGGCAGACCCGCCCCCAGGGCCGCCCACAGCCAGATGCGCCAGTCGGGCAGCGCGGCAACGGCAGATTCTGGCGATAGGCTGCGGCGGCGAAGGTTCCGCAGACGCCACCCCTGCCAAAGCAGCCGCAAGGCCACCGCCGCCAGCAGAAAAACGCCCAGCGTCGGTCCTGCAGCGGCTCCCACCCCTTGCCAGCCCACAAGAGCCAGCGCGGCGATGAGCACGGCGTTGACCACCAGGTTGGCGCTGTACAGGCCGACAAAGTCGCGCTCATGCTGCAGCCGCGTCGCCCAGAGGCCTGCCAGCATGGCAGCCGGCAAGGCCAGCGCGCTCCAGACCATGGCCTGGCGCGCTACGCCCTGCAACGCGGGCGAGACCCCCGGCACCAGCAACGCAACCAGGGGCACCTGGGCGATGCACATCACAGCGGCCAGCACCAGCGCCCCCAGCAGCAAGCGCCTAGCCACGCGGTGTTGTGTGGCATTTTGTTGGGACACCGGCTGCTTCGCCCAATGCGGCAGCAGCACATACGCCAGCGCGCCACTGACTAGAACACCGGCCAGCCAGTCGGGAAGTGTCAGCATAACGATGACCACATCGGCCATGCCAGAGTTTCCAAACGCGGCAGCAAGTGCCGTCTCGCGCAGCACACCCAGCACACGGCTGGCGAGCAACAACATTAGCGAGAGCAGGCCAGCCTTGAGGAACATGCAGCAAATTATCAATGCTCAGGAAGACACAAACCCCACATGACACCAGCAAAAAAACTAAAATCACGGGTTTTGGTCCGAAACAACGCCTCTGAACGCCTCTATTTACGGGCGGCTTTCCATGTCTGACAACAATACATCTCACCCCGCCCCCCAAGACGAAAACCAACTCATCGCCGAGCGCCGTGAAAAGCTGCGTGCCCTGCGTGATGTGCAGGCCAACGGCGGTGGCGTTGCCTTTCCCAACAATTTCAAACCCGCACACAAGGCAGCACAACTGCATCTGGACCACAGCGAGGCCACCAACGAATCGCTGGAGGTGGCGCCCGTCACTGTCAGCGTTGCCGGCCGCATGATGCTCAAACGCGTCATGGGCAAGGCCAGTTTTGCCACAGTGCAGGATGGATCGCTGGGCGAGGTGGGGGGACGGATTCAGCTGTATGTCACCCGTGATGCGCTGGGTGAAGACCTGTATGCAGCTTTCAAGCACTGGGATCTGGGCGACATCGTGGGCGCCGAGGGTACGCTCATGAAGACCAAGACAGGCGAGCTGTCGGTCAAGGTGACCAGCCTGCGCCTGCTGACCAAGAGCCTGCGGCCCCTGCCCGACAAGTTCCACGGCATGGCCGACCAAGAGCAAAAGTACCGCCAGCGCTACGTGGACCTGATCACCGACGAGCAGGCCCGCAAGCGCTTTGTCGCGCGCAGCAAGGCCGTCAGTGGCCTGCGCGAGTTCATGGTCAGCCACGGCTTCCTCGAAGTCGAAACACCCATGCTGCACCCCATCCCGGGCGGTGCCAATGCCAAGCCGTTCGTCACACACCACAACGCGCTGGAGCAGGAGATGTACCTGCGCATCGCCCCCGAGCTGTACTTGAAGCGGCTGATTGTGGGCGGTTTCGAGCGCGTGTTCGAGATCAATCGCAGCTACCGCAATGAAGGCATCTCGGTGCGCCACAACCCCGAGTTCACCATGATGGAGTTCTACGCGGCGTACTGGAACTACCTGGATCTGATGGACTTCACTGAAACGCTGATCCGCGAAGTGGCACTCAAGGCCACTGGGTCGCTGCAAATGACCTACCAGGGTCGCGCTGTGGACCTGACACAACCGTTCGCGCGCCTGACCATTCGCGAAACGATCTTTCAGCACACCGAAGCCGGCGCCCATGTGGACGATGCAGCCTGGCTCATCAGCGCGCTCAAGAAGCTGGGCCTGAACGAAGAAAAGAACAAGCTATCCACCCGCACGCTGGCGAGCCTGCAAGTGCTGTATTTTGAAGAAACGGTGGAAGACAAGCTGTGGCAACCCACCTTCATCATGGAGCACCCCACCGAAATCTCGCCCCTGGCGCGTGCCAACGACACCCGCCCCGAGGTGACTGAGCGCTTCGAGCTTTACATCACCGGCCGCGAATTCGGCAATGGCTTCAGTGAACTGAACGACGCCGAAGACCAGGCCGCGCGCTTTCACGCCCAGGTGGCCGCCAAGGACAGCGGCGACGATGAGGCTATGTTCTTCGACCACGACTTCGTGCGCGCGCTGGAATACGGCATGCCTCCCACCGGGGGTTGCGGCATTGGCATTGACAGGCTCATGATGCTGCTGACCGACAGCCCCAGCATCCGCGACGTGATCCTGTTCCCGGCTCTGCGCCGCGAATCCTGAACAAGCATGGCCCCGCTGCTTATTGGCGGGGCAACAACCTGTCAGGCTGTGTCATTCGTTACACGGGTTCGAGGAGTCATCGTGCCATTCACTTCCAGCTCCACCCCATACCCTGCCGGTGAACCACTGCCCACGGGGGGTGGTTTCTCAGTGCTGATAGTTGAAGACATGGCTTCCGTTCGCGCCGCTCTGGTGGCAGAACTTAGGCGTGCGGGGTTATCGAGCATCTACGAAGCCCCCGATGGCAACACGGCCGTTGCCCTCTTCAAGGCCCACCGGCCTGACCTGGTGCTGCTGGACATCAAGCTGCCGGGCCACGATGGCTACTGGGTGGCCCAGCAAATGCGCGAAAGCGAAGCTGGCGACTGGACACCCATCATCTTCCTGTCGGGCCTCGACAACGAGCTCGATGTGTGGCGCGGCATTGAGGTGGGCGGTGACGACTACCTCGTCAAGCCCGTCAAACCCATCGTGCTCATGGCCAAGCTACGCGCCATGCGGCGCCTGCTGGACATGCGCCGCAGGCTGGTGTCGATGTCGGCAGAGCTGCATGCGGCCAACCAAAAGCTCAACGAGATGGTGGAGATCGATGCCCTGACCGGCCTCGTCAACCGCCGTGGTTTTGATCGCCTGCTTCACAACGAGATTGTTGCGGCACGCCGGGATGGAACGCCGCTCACGCTGATGCTGTGCGACCTCGATCACTTCAAGCTTTTCAACGATGCAAGCGGTCACCTGCAAGGCGACGCCTGCCTGAAAGAGGTGGGGCGATTACTGCGCGAAGTATGTGTGCGCCCGCGCGATGTGGCGTCGCGTTACGGAGGCGAAGAGTTTGCGCTGATTCTGCCCAACACCCCGCGCTCGGGCGCCATGACGTTTGCGCGGGCGCTGGGGCAATTGCTCAGGGTGCGCGCCATCGCCCATGCCGACTCGCCGCTGGGTAACAGCCTCACGCTGTCAGGCGGCATCACCACCTGCATACCCGATGGTGGCACCAACGCCGAAAGCATGATCATGCGGGCCGACCAGGCGCTGTATGCAGCCAAGGCGCAGGGTCGCAACCGATTCTTCAGTTTCGAGATGCAGATGGACACCGTGGAGCAACGGCGCGGGTGAGTTTTTTTGAAATGCTTCTTTTCTTCCTTTTCTTTCTTTTTTTTGCCGACATCTCGCACCGTGCACCCATGGCCACTGCCCACATGCAACTGCTGAAAAACCGCCTGCCCGAGTGGATGCAGGACTGGCTTGACGTCATCGTCCCCGGCGCACAAATCCTGTTAATCGTTGCGATTGCCTGGTTACTACAGCGCACCTTGCGCCGCCTTGTGAGCCGCGCCAGCGCGCACTACCAGCTGCCCAGCGAGCTGGTGAATCCCATCAAGGGCACCATCCGCTGGCTCATCATCGCCAGCGCGCTGCTGCTGGTGCTGGAGCGGATGGGTGTGTCGGCCACGGTGTTGTGGACCGCTTTCACCGGGTGTTAGAGCCGATCCAATCTTGACCAGCTGGGGGTGCGGACAAAAACTTGGACTACCAGGAGGTAGTTCATGTATTCCTACGAAGATCGAATCCGAGCGGTCGAGCTCTACATCAAACTGGGCAAGCGCACCGGTGCCACTATCCGCCAGTTGGGATATCCGACGAAGAACTCGTTGATGAGCTGGCATGAGGAGTACGAGCGGCGCCTGGACCTGCCGTCCGGCTACGCGCGCTCAAAGCCGAAGTATTCTCAAATTCAGAAGAAGAAGGCTGTCGAACACTACGCCGAGCACGGGCGCTGCATCGTCGCCACGGTCAAGGCGCTGGGCTATCCGTGCCGCGATTTGCTGCGTGCCTGGATTGATGAACTGGACCCTGACTCCCGCCAGCGCGTTGTCGGCAGAGCCGTCAGTGCGCCTCGGCTGCCGCAACTGAAGAAGCAGGCAGTCCTCGAGCTGTGCACTCGTGAGGGAAGTGCGCAGGCGGTTGCTCAGAAGCTTGGCGTGAGCAGGCCGACGTTGTACAACTAGAAGAACCAGCTTCTGGGACGTGAGGCACCCGCATCCATGAAACACACCAATCAGTCCCCGCGGGCTCAAGAGCGCGATGAGCTCGAGCGCGAGGTTGAGGCGTTGCGCCGCGAAGTCAGGCAACTGCGCCTTGAGCAGGACCTCTTGAACAAGGCCAATGAACTGCTAAAAAAAGGCCTGGGCGTCGATCTGCAGCTCCTGTCCAACCGGGAGAAGACACTGCTGATTGACGCCCTCAAGGAGCACTATGGTCTGCCAAAGCTCCTTGGACAGTTGGGTCTTGCACGCAGCTCGTACTTCTACCATCGGGTCCGAGCGGCCGCCGGCGACAAGTACCTTGAAGTAAGGCAGTCCATCACCGATATCTTCGAGTCGAACCATCGCTGCTACGGCTACCGCAGGCTGCAGGCCTCGCTGACTAGGCAAGACGTCACAATCTCCGAGAAGGTGGTGCAGCGCCTGATGAAGCAAGAGAGCCTAGTCGTGGCTAAGCCCAAGCGGCGCAGGTATGCGTCCTACCTTGGCGAGATCAGCCCCGCGCCTGAGAACATCATCGACCGAGACTTCCAGGCCGCGGCACCGAACAAGAAGTGGCTCACGGACATCACGGAGTTCCAGATCCCTGCAGGTAAGGTCTACCTGTCGCCGATCATCGACTGCTTCGATGGGATGGTGGTGAGCTGGACCATTGGCACGAGCCCGGATGCTGAGCTGGTCAATACCATGCTGGATGCAGCCATCGAGACGGTGACAGACACCGCTGACCGGCCTGTGGTTCACTTCGACCGCGGGGGGCACTACCGCTGGCCAGGCTGGATATCGAGGATGCGCGATGCCAACTTCACCCGCTCGATGTCTCGCAAGGCATGCTCCCCTGACAACGCAGCCTGCGAGGGGTTCTTCGGTCGGCTGAAGAACGAACTGTTCTATCCTCGGGACTGGAAGAGCGTCACCCTTGCGCAGTTCATTGAGGCAGTCGACGACTACATCCGCTGGTACAACGAGAAGCGGATCAAGATCTCCCTTGGCTCTCTCAGCCCTATTGAATACCGGGCAAGCATTGGACTTGCGACATAAACCAGTCCAATTTTTTGTCCGCACCCCCCAGCTGGTCAGTTTTGGGTTGGCACTAACACGCCAGCGCTGACAACGGGCTTGCAGTCACTCAATGCTGCAGTGCCCTTCTTGTCAAAAATTCCACGCCTGTGCGTTTGACCAACTCCTGGTAGCTGGTCGGCCGCCCCAACGTCTCGCCTTCGCGGTTCTCCTGCCAGTGCTCCCAGGCTCTTTGGGTGGTGGCGTCATAGACCAGCTTGTACAGATAGGTCGCCACCTTCACCCCGTTGGCCCCAATGCGAGGTCTCGCATCCGTGAGCAACTTAGCACGTTCGGCCGCAGGAAGGCTTAGTTACCATAGCCTCCATCGCTGTCGAGGCCCTTCGGGTAGTTCGCCAAGCTGATGTATTTTTTTGAGCGAGTGTTGAGCATCGGTCTTGGGATTGCCGAACCGCCTGCGCAATTCGCGTTCCAGCTCGCTCGTGCGCCATGCCGCGTGCTTCCTTCTCCCCGCGCAGCGCCCGCAGCCGCCATTCACGGGCCTGAGCCGTCAGTTCATCGTCCTGTAGTTCGTGGATTTCCATTACAGGTGCGATTGTGCCTAGGCGAAGAGCAAGTCGCTCTCATCGGGTTATGGCCCCATGCCGTAGGAGTCGGACGCGTGGTCTGTGCGTCTTCGGCCAAGAGGCATGGCCGACCGCGCTGTCGTGCTTGCGCATCGAGCCACCCTTGGCGTCTCGCCCCTTTGGGCTTCCATCGTCCCCTCGCCTTGCTCGGCTGACGCCTTCGGCCCGGTTCGCTGATCCTGGTCTGCGCGCTGCGCTTGCCTCCAGGGGATCGGCTTGCAGCCCATCCCCACCGCGCTGGGCTTGGCGCCCCTCAGATACCGTCGAACCGGCCGCGCCGGATCGGCCTTCGCGCCTGCGGCGCTGCGCGCTTTCGCTTGCGTAGGGTCGGCGTGTAACGGTCCGTTGCCTGTCCAGCCATCTTTCCTGAATCCATCACCTTGCTCGCGACTGTAGCCCGCGGCCGTATGCCGTCAAGGCGCGCAGGGCCGTGTCCTCGGCTGCGCCTGACGGGACCAGCAGCTACCAGATGCTGGCGGGCATGTTCCGCTTCGTCTGCCAGAACGGGCTGGTGTGCGGCGACACCCTGGCCGATGTGCGTGTGCCCCACAAGGGCGATGTGGCGGGGCAAGTCATCGAGGGCGCCTATGAAGTCCTGGTTGGCTTCGGTAAGCGGTACAGGTGTTTGCGCCCGATCAGGTGAACCGGCTCGGCAAGCTCAAGAAGGCCGAAATTGCGAGCGAGGCCGAGCGGCTGGCTGCGGGGACGGGGTGGCTGCCGGTGATGTTCCGGGGGCAGGAAGCGGCTGGCGAAGTCGAAACAGAGGCGGGGCGCGAGGTCGGGGTTGATGCCGATGTCAGCTCCGATGCCAGCGGCAGTGCCGATTCGGAGGTCCACGAGGACGTACACGCTGCAGTGTAAGCATGAAGCCCCGGCTGGTGTGCCGGGGATTTTTGAATGGGCGCGACACGCGCGGCAGGTCTGCCGCGCGCGTTTGGACTTCCGGCACACCAGGTCCGCCGAGCCCGGAGCGGCGCGTTACGCCAGAACTCGCTGCGGTGGGTGGCTTCGCTTTGCGCCTCAGGTCCGCTGCTTTGAAGATGCGGCCGCCATTTCCGCCAGAAATGGGCCCTCGTGAGACGGTCGGCACTCTATCAGGAAATCCGCACGATTCTTGCCTGCGATCCAGGCAGGAGGCTTCCCTCGACCTGTCCAAGTCGCACCACTTTTCTCGTCGCGGTACTTCGGGGTGACTTTTTTGATGGCGGGCTTCCAGGGAAAGACTTGCTGCGCAGTGAAGCCAAACTCGGCCACGAGCTCGTGCACCTTCTTCAACGCTTCTTGTGACTCCTCTTTTCTGGCCCGTGCGATCGCAGCATCCAGCTGCGTACGTTGCGCTAAAAGAGCATTGAGTGTGTTTGTCATTGCAATAGGGTCTAAACCGAACAACCGTGTTTCACGCGATTATCCAGGCGAGTTGCATGTCGGCACGGGAACCATCGCCTTCCACCATGATGTCCAGATCATTCACAGATCTTGCGCCACCTGGCAGTGAGTAGCCGTCGACAGTCCGGTTATCAGGGATGCGATCTAGTGGCCCTCACCCGATGATCTCAGCCAGACCCATAGCCGTGCGCGACGGCGCAATGCTGATGATCTCCGGCTCCACGACTTGGTGCTTCACAAACGGGTCTTTTTCCACCAAGGCTGTGACTTCGGCCTTGGTGAGCTTGACTGCCAGCAGCGCACCACCTTGCGCATTCTCAAGAGAGCCGGCAAGCAGGAACACCCCGTCGCTGATTCCCTTTTCGATCCACTCCTTGTGCCCGGCCATCCACTGCGCGGCTTGCGAACGATTGGGCCCAAACTTGAGCAAGACAATGTGCATGAGAACTCTCTCCTATTGATAGCGATTTCAGAGTTGGAATCCGGATCTACTTTTGCGCGCCTTGACCCGCTGCATCCAGCACCCAGGCCTCGATCTGCTTGACCTCATGGCGAATGAAGGCCTCGTCATGGAAGGCGTTGGCCAAGGAAGCAATGCCTTGGCTTCGCGCCAACAGGTGCATCGCCAGAACATCGGCATCCTTGATGCGTCCCAGTTCGACAAACTGCTGCGCCAGCCAGCGTCTGAACTGGCCAAAGATCATTCCCGCCTCGCCTTGTGAGGGGTGTCCGAGCTTTGCCAGTTCGGCGCACAGTGTTCCCACGGGGCAACCGAAGCGCTGAATGTCCTTGCGGTTGTCGATCAGCATCTGCGCAAAGCATTTCAGCCTCTCGATAGGCATGCGCCCCTTCAGCGCCCAGGCGTCCAGCATCCCCTGCGTCTTGGCCGCTCTGTGAGCGATGACTTCTTTGAGGATGTCGTCCTTGGTTTTGAAGTGGTAGTAGAAGTTGCCGCGTGAGATACCCACTGCATCGGCAATGTCGGCAAACGAGGTGTTCTCAAAGCCGCGCTGGTAGAACAGGAGATCCGCTTTTTCGACGATTTCCTGCCGTGTGCTGGGTTTGGGGACTGCGGATTTCATACTGTGGCCATTGTTGAAAGCGATTGCTCAGTGGCCGTTGGATAGTCCGTGTATCCACGCTCGTCTCCCCCATAGAACGTGGCCGGATCGGAGGGCGCGAGAGGAAGATCTCGACGCAGCCGTGTGACCAAGTCCGGATTGGCAATGAAGGGCTTGCCGAAGGCGATCAAGTCGGCAGAGCCTTGCTCGATCGCGGCCGTGGCTCGGGCTTTGCCGTAACCGTTGTTGGCAATGTAGGTACCGTCAAAGCGCCGCCGCAGTTCGCGATAGTCCACCGCAGGAACAGCGGCCGATATATCCCCCTCCAGCACGTGAAGATATGCCAAGTGCAGTTTGGCAAGCTCTTGGGCGTAGTACCCAAAATGCGCTGCCGGGTCGCTGTCGCGCATGTCGTTGAAGCTGTTTTCTGGACTGAATCGCACACCGATACGCCCCTTCGGCCAGATCTCGCTGACGGCAGCCACGATCTCCAGCAGAAACGTCAACCGACGTGCGGGTGATCCCCCATAACGGTCGCCCCGCTGATTGCTCACGTCTCGTAGAAACTGATCAATCAGGTAGCCATTGGCTGCGTGGATCTCGACACCGTCGAAGCCTGCGGCTTTCGCCACTGCGGCGGCCTTCTTGAACTGGTCCACCACTTGAGGGACCTCCCCAGTGGCCAGCTCTCTCGGCATCAAGAACGGCTGCATTCCACCGTATGTGACTGCCAGGCCTTCGGGCTTGATCGATGAAGGGGCGACAGGCAGTTCCTCGTCCAGCTGAAGACCGGGGTGTGAGATACGACCAAAGTGCTGTAGTTGGGCAAAGATGTGCCCGCCTTTTGCATGGACCGCGTCAGTGACCTTTCGCCATCCCTGTGCCTGTTTGTCCGTGTAAATCCCGGGCGTTCCAGGATATCCACCCCCCCGAGCCGAGACAGAAGCAGATTCGGAGATCACAAGCCCAGCGTCACCGCGCTGTCCGTAGTGAATCGCCATGAGAGAGGACGGCACGCCCGCTGGTGCAGCGCGGTTGCGCGTCATCGGCGCCATGACGATCCGGTTGCCGAGCAATATGTCGCTCAGCATGAAGGGGGCAAAAAGCTCATGCATTCAAGACTCCATAGAGTTAGGTCATTTGTCCTAATACTATAGGACAAATGACCTAATCGTGTCAACGTGCATCTTGGATGCTCGATCAGTTCAAGTCGGTAACCATCAGGGTCTGCAACGAATGCAGTGTTTTCTGGAACCTTGCGTTGCTGGCTTGAGTGCGTCAGGGGCCGGAAGTCAGACTAGCCACTGCCAAGTCGGCATTGAAGGCTTGAGGGCTGCTCCAGGCTGGTTGCGGCCGATGTATTAGCACGGCTGAATATCGGTAGCCGTGGTCACCTGTCATTTGAGGAGGGAAGGGGCGAACGACCGCTGCACCTCCGTCACCGGCAATTCAAAACAGGCCAGCGCTGGGAGCGCTTTGAGAACGAATCGTCGCGCACGGAGTGAGCAGTTGTACCCGCCCCCAATCGAACCAGTGGCACTTTTCGAATTGGACGAGCCACCGCTGACTCCAATGTGAACGTACCTTGTAGGGGCCGTTCAGCAAAGGTTCAGCCACGCGGTCGCAACATGGCTGCAAGGTCTAGAACAGACCCCTGGCCCACAGCCCCTGAAACCTTCAGCCCTCACAGGATCCACCATGAACGCCGATCTCAAGAATTTTCTCCAACCCATCGCACGGGTTGTCGCCGCCACACTATTTATCGTGTTTGCCGTGGCCTTCTTAACAGTGCCCTATGTGCTTCAGCAGCATCCGGGTGATCCCCTGGTTCCGTCGCAGCAGACCGGCGTTCGCCACATGACGTGAAGCCTTCTGCCCAAGTGCTTTTATTCATGCCGAGAAAAGCCGCAGAGCAATGCGGTTTTCTCTCCCACATCCCGCGAAACAAACCCATGAAATCCATCAACCAAGTCTTCCTGTTGGCCGCCTGCTGCACGATGCTGCTGACCGCCTGCAACAATGCAGATAACACGAGCCCGACTCAAGCTCCGACGACCACCGCAATTGCCAACGTCTCAGACGCCGACGTCACGACCCATGTCAAATCTGCACTGAGCAACGAAACTGGTTTGGCTGGGCTGGACATTACAGTCATCACCACCAAGGGTGACGTCCGGCTCACGGGTGTGGTATCAAGCCAAGCGCAGATCGACGCCGCCATCAGCGCCGCACGGTCTGCCGAGGGCGCTCATACCATCCACAACGAATTGACCGTCAAGCAGTGAAACACGGCTCTGTGTTCCGGTCACCATGTCTGACACTGTGGTGTTGAAACCACCTATCTGCCAAACCAATCCTTTTTGGACTTCCACCCGGTTCCGTAGACATATTTCAACTTCCGTTTCGGAGTTGTTCAAATGCCATCGGGCTCAACTGGTCGAGATGGCTGTGCCTGCGAACGCGATTGTAGAAACCCTCAATGTAGTCAAACACGTCTGACCTCGCATCGTCACGGGTTGGATATGCCAGCCCTGCGATGAGCGGACTGTTCGATGGTGGTCAGCGCGCGTGGAGCTTCGCACCGCAGCTCACCGTTCCGCTGTTCTCGGGTGGTCGGCTGCGGTCGGAGCTGCGGCTTGCCGAAGTGCGCAAATCCAGCGCCGTGGCCGAGTATGAGCGGGCCATCCAGACCGCCTTCCGGGAAGTGGCTGATGGGCTGGCTGGGCGTGAGACCTACGCCAGGCAGATTGAGGCGCAGACCCGTGCGGTAGCGAGCGCTGAGCGTCGTGCCGAACTGTCCAGCTTGCGCTATCGCGCTGGAGCCGAGGGTCGGCTGGAATTGCTCGATGCGCAGCGCCAGCTGTATGCGGCCCGGCAGACTCAGTTGGATCTGCGGCGCAGTGAGTTCGGTAGCGCGGTGGCGCTTTACAAGGCGTTGGGCGGAGGCCTGAAGGACACAGATGTCGGCGCAGATCGCACGCCCTGAGGCAGGACCAGGTGTCGGAGCGAGGTGGCAGCTGCGCTTTTGGACGGTTTTCAGCGGGCAGGCACTTTCGCTGGTGGGCTCTGCGCTGACCCAATTCGTGCTGCTCTGGTGGATCACCGATACCACCGGCAGCCTCTCGGCCCTGGCGACGGCCGGGATGGCAGCCTTGCTGCCGCAGGCATTGCTGTCACCTATCGGCGGCATTTTGGCTGATCGCTACAGCCGTCGGCTCCTGATGATCGCGGCCGATGCTGTCAGCGCGATGTGCATGCTGGTGCTCAGCCTTGCTTCCAGCGCTCCCACATCAGCGCCTTCTGGGTATCTGAATAGTAGATTCTTGGTCGCTGTTTCATCTGCAACACTCCTTGCGCCTACGCGGTGGTTAGTGTGTTGCATCGACCGGTTGAATCTGCCCCGCTTTGTGGGCATTGACCTGGGATGTGAGCCAGTCCCCGACGCCACCACGATGCTCAAGTTCCGCCACCTGCTCAATGACAACAAATTGGGTGAAGCGCTGTTTGCGCGTGTGGGCAAGGAGTTGCAGGCTCGCGGCATCAAGGTCAACACCGGCACCATCGTGGACGCCACCATCATCGGCGCGCCCAGCTCCACCAAGAACGCCGACAAGGCCCGAGACCCCGAAATGCACCAAACCAAGAAGGGCCAGCAGTGGTATTTCGGCATGAAGTTGCACATTGGCGTGGATAGCCAAACCGGGCTGACCCACAGTGCGGTGGTCACGGCGGCCAACGTACATGACAAACATCCACTGCCTGATTTGCTGCACGGCAACGAACAGCGAGTCTATGGCGACTCGGCCTATGCCAACCAGAAAGCACTGATAGCGAGCAAGGCACCCAGGGCCAAGGACTTCACCAACCAGCGTACCCGCCGTGCGGGTGAGGTGGACGAAGTACAGCGAGCCAAGAACCGCAACAAGTCACGGGTGCGTGCTCGGGTCGAGCATATCTTTGCGGTGGTCAAGCGCCTGTGGGGATTCAACAGGGTGCGCTACCGCGGGCTGCAAAAGAACGCCACGCGCGCATTCACGGCCTTGGCGCTGGTCAACATCTACCTGTGCCGGGGGCAAATGCTGGGATGGGTGCGTCCGTAACGGCGGGAATTGGGCCTCAAGGCCGCGCGAACTGCCCAAATGGGTAGCACGAGGAGCCAAAACGTCCGAAAAACTGCGTCTCCAGTGCCGCACGGCAAATCACGACGGCTTGTTCAGCGTAGCCTTAAAGGATTTCGCGCTGCTCGGCCATGCACTTGAATTCAGCCCTCGGCTACGGCAGCTCAAGCTTTAGGCGCTACGGCCTTTTGCTCAACTAGATCGTCTCAGACACTGAAATCGCTTGCAGGGATTTAAGATTCGAGCCCAAGTCACTTGCCTGATACTCGGGGTGAGGGCACCATAAGGCGTTGCTGTCCACGTTGCACGCAAGTTCATCGAAACATGATCAGTTAAGGCATCTACGCCTTCGTGATCAAAAAGGAAGTACAGAATGCAACCACCTCGGCAAGGCCTGGGAATTCTCACACTCAGTGCGCTGGGGGTCGTCTATGGCGATATCGGCACGAGCCCTCTCTACACGATGAAAGAGGTTTTCAACCCCGCCCATTCGCTCGCGATTGACGCTGCGAATATTGTTGGGGCGGTCTCAACCATCCTGTGGGCTCTGATGATTGTGGTGACGCTCAAGTACGTGGTGTTGATCCTGCGCGCCAACAACCGGGGTGAAGGTGGGATCATGGCACTGACTGCACTCGCTGCCAAGGCTGCAGGGAGTACGCCCAGGCGCCATACGCTTCTTTTGCTCGTCGGGGTACTTGGTGCTGCGCTCTTCTACGGGGACGCTGTTATCACTCCTGCCATATCCGTCCTGAGTGCCGTTGAGGGCTTGGAGACAATTACCCCCGCACTCAAACCCTATGTGCTGCCCATTTCCACTGCTGTGATCATCGGGCTGTTCCTGGGGCAGCGTTATGGCACCGCTGTCGTCGGCAAGCTGTTCGGCCCGATTGTTATCGTCTGGTTTGCGGTCCTGGCCATCACCGGCGTGGCGCAGATTGTTCAGAATCCAGCCATCCTGGCCGCCCTTAATCCGCTTCGAGCGATTGAATTCGTGCAGGCGCGTGGGTGGCACTTGTTTGTAGTCATGGGATCGATCGTCTTGGCGCTGACCGGTGCCGAGGCGTTGTATGCGGACATGGGGCATTTCGGCAAGAAACCAATTCGACTGGCTTGGAGCACCTTTGTTCTTCCCTCGCTGTCGTTGAACTATATGGGACAGGGGGCCCTGCTCATGAGCGATGCCAACGCGCTCGAGAACCCGTTCTTCCGGCTCTTCCCTCCGTACTGGTTGATTCCTGCCGTGGTGCTTGCGACCTTGGCTTCGGTAATCGCTTCACAGGCCACAATCTCCGGCGCATACTCGTTGACAAAACAGGCGGTTCAGTTGGGACTGCTTCCACGCATGCGAATTTTGCACACTTCAGAAAACGAGGTCGGGCAGATCTATGTTCCTCTCGTTAACTGGGCGGTGATGATTGCTGTGCTGCTGGCAATGGTGGGTTTCGGAAGTTCTTCGGCATTGGCATCTGCCTATGGCATCGCAGTCACGGTCACGATGCTTATCACCACCTTGCTGACTTTCTTCGTAGTTCGGAATGCCTGGGGTTATCCGCTACCCGTCGCCTTGGCAGCGACGGGCGCCTTCTTGTTGGTAGATGCCGTACTGGTGATTTCTTGCGCTCTCAAGTTTTGGCAGGGAGGGTGGTTCCCTATCGTCTTGGGCATCGCCATCTTCGCGGTGATGGCGACTTGGCGACGTGGCCGTGAATTACTGATCGAGCAGATTCGACGCGACGACCCTGAGTTGTTGCCTTTCATCAAGCAGTTGGTTGACGATGAGTATGTGCGACGCACATCCAGGACTGCAATCTATGCCGTCGCCAACCCTGACACGGTGCCCCAGGCGCTGCTGCACAACCTCAAGCACTATCAGGTGCTGCACGAGAAAAACGTGATCCTGACCGTGCGCTTCCATGAGGTGCCGTGGGTATCCGAACAAGAGCGACTGCAAGTGGAGCCTTTGGTGGAAGGCTTCTGGCGTGTCCAGGTGAACTTCGGCTTCAAGGATGAGCCCGACGTACCGCGTGCGCTTCGCTTATGCCAGCAAAAGGGTCTGTTGATCGATGAATCCGCGCTCTCCTATTTCCTGAGCCGGGAGATCGTGATCCCAACACGCGGAGCAGGAATGGCTCACTGGCGCGAGACGCTGTTTGCCACAATGGCGCGTAATGCCAGCAGCGTCGGGGATTTCTTAAGGCTTCCGCACAACGGTGTGGTGGAGTTGGGGACGCGTGTACAAATTTGACGCGATCTTTGGGACCCAAACTTTTGGAGTTCTTCATTCACGATTGCGGCGTCCCTTCTGTAAGTGGCGCATCTGGTGACTATCGGGGGCGCGTATTTGGCGATCACATGGGCATCGCCTACCCTGGATGCCCGGTTTTTCGTGCAATGCAAGTGGTGTGCGAGCGATCATTCTGCGATGCTTGCTCCCAGGTGATCGGCAAATCGCTGCCTGCTGACCTTTAAAGTGCCTTTATTAGCGTGACGATCACGCGAGATTTGTTGACAGGACCGAAAAAGTCCTTCTTGTTGGCGCCCACAACGGCACCACCCAGCGACAGGCCCGAGCCGAAGTCATAGGCCGCGCCCACGCTGTAATCCATGTAATTCGGCGCGGTGATGTCACTCGCAAACCGGGTGAAACCCACCGAGGCCTTCAGCGTGATGCTGGGCGCCACTTCCTGCGCAAACGCAAAGTTCAGATAGCCTGTGTTGCGCCCCTTGAAGCCTGGCCCCGCGTAGGCGAAGTAGTCTTTGGACAACGTGTGCGAATACTTGGCGGTCACGGGGCCGAAGGTGGCTGCGCCATAGGCCTCGGTGGTGTTGCCGTTGCTGTTGCCGGGGTAGATGTACGTCAGCAGACCGACATCCAGATCCGCCCCACCCGCCTTGAATTTGTAGCCGCCATACAGATCGGACTCGATGGAATTGCCCGACAGCCAGTCCACGCTGGAGTTCCAGTTGCCCACGTACCAGCCGGACTCTCCGAAGGCATAGTCAAACCCGCCTTGAATCGCTGGCTTGACGGTCTTGACCTTGGAAGTATCCTGGTCCTGGCCACGGAACTTGTAGTTCGTGGTCAGGCTGATGTTGCCAGTGAGCTGGGCGCTGGCCAGCAGGGGAAGAGCTGCGAAAAACGCAGTGGAAAGCACTTTGGAATAAGAGAATGTCATGAGATCAATCTTGCAAAAACGAGCGAAGGCTTGAGCGTAAAAAAACGAGCGTATAAAGTTCGTAAAGAATGCAGGCAGAGCCGTAAATGTTGCCGCGACCCGACAGACGCTACAGTTCTCCAACAACCCGCAGTTACGCACTGGCAACATCGCCAGCATTTTGTTTTGCTTGAGGTGCTGCGATGTTGATCAACTGCGTTGTGTACGAGGGTGGCACCAAGCTTGCCGATATTCCTGTCAGCGAGATTAGTGAGCACATATTGCTTCCTGGGTGCTTCGTGTGGGTGGCACTGCATGACGCCGCCACGGAGGAGCTTGACGAGTTGCAAACTGAATTCGGACTCCATCCGTTGGCGGTGGAGGATGCCCGCCATGGTCATCAGAGACCAAAGGTCGAGGAATACGGGTCCTCTCTTTTTGTTGTACTCCACCTCTTGGAGTCGAGTGAGGGCAATGAGTCCGTTACGAGCCTAGGTGAACTCAACGTGTTCGTGGGCAAGAACTATGTGGTGTCGGTACGCAATCGCAGTAAGCGAGGCTTTGTGGACGTGCGAGAACGTTGCGAGAGAGAGCCTGGACTCTTGCGTAATGGACCAGGATTCGTTCTCTATGCGCTGATGGACGCGGTAGTTGACCGTTACTTCCCGATCATCGATGCCCTCGAGGTGGAACTTGAAACGATCGAGCAACAGATTTTCACTAAGGGCGCAGCAAGAGCCAGTATCCGCCGGCTCTATGAACTCAAGCAGCGCCTTACCCTGCTCAAGCACGCAGTGGCTCCATTGTTGGAGGGGGCAACCAAACTACATGGCGGCCGGGTGCCTCAAATCTGTGCGGGATCTGAGGAGTACTTCCGAGATGTGGTGGACCACCTTAGCCGAATCAATACCTCCATCGACTCCATTCGCGATACGATCGGGACGGCGATACATGTCAATCTGTCCATGGTCACCATAGAGGATGGGGAGGTGGTCAAGCGTTTGGCGGCATGGGCCAGTTTGTTTGCCGTCTGCACCGCGTTCGCGGGAATCTGGGGCATGAATTTTGAACACATGCCAGAGCTCAAATGGCGCTACGGGTATGCGGGTGCGATCACACTCATCGCCACCACTTGTTGCTATCTCTACTATCGCTTCCGCAAGGCTGGCTGGTTATAGGCAGTACTCGCGTAAAAGACCCTGCGGTCGATCCACAACACATCAAGCCCACGGCTCGCTAGTCATTCTGAGCGGTGCTTCATTTGGTCTGTACAACTACTCCTGCCGATTTTTCAGACCACTATCCGATCAGAATTTTTACGGAATTTTTACGCTCCTCGCAGCAGTCTGTGCACACTTTTTACGGCGACATCTTGAGAATCAAACACACGTTTTGATGCAGGAGTTGTCGATGGACGTCGTATGGATCGCTGCAATTGCGGCAATGTGGATAGTCATGGCAGAGGCCGTGGTTCTGCTGGGCAAGTTTGGCCCGACCAAGGGGGAACGAGCATGATTGGCGTAGAAGTTCTTTATGGCTTTGGGGCACTCGTGGCCATCGCCTTGCTGGCCTACCTCGTGTTCGCGCTGATCTGCGCGGAGGAGTTCTGATATGGACACCTTTGCGTGGGGCCTCCTTGGGCTCTTTCTGGCCGTGCTGGGCCTCTTGGCATGGCCCCTTGGTAAGTTTCTTGCAGCGTTGTGCGACGGCAGGCTTCCGAGGTGGATGCACGCTGTCGAAAAGCCGCTGTACAAGTTGGCCGGCGTAGCTCCGGACCAGTCGATGCACTGGCGTGCCTATGCGCTGGCACTGCTCGCATTCAACGCCATTGGAGCGTTCGTGGTGTATGGCCTGCAGCGCGTTCAACACCTGCTGCCGTTCAACCCTCAGGGGATGGCGGCAGTGACCGCCGACTCCTCGTTCAATACGGCGGTGAGTTTCGTGACCAATACCAATTGGCAGGGCTATGGCGGTGAGTCCACCATGAGCTATCTCACGCAGATGCTGGGCTTGTCGGTACAGAACTTCTTCTCGGCTGCAACCGGCATCGCCGTGGCGTTTGCATTGGCCCGTGGCTTTGCAGCGCGACGCACGGATGGCCAGGGCTTTGTCGGAAACTTTTGGACCGACGTCACGCGCATCACGGCCTGGGTCCTGGTGCCGATCTCCTTTGTGATCGCCGTGGTACTGGTCGGACAAGGTGTCATCCAGAACTTCGACGCCTACAAGGACGTTACGACGCTGGAGCCAACGGCCTACTCCATTCCTAAGCTTGATGAAGCAGGCCAGCCAGTCAATGGTGCTGACGGGACCCCGATCATGGAGGACAAGACCACCACGATCCAGACACTCGCGATGGGACCCGTGGCTTCTCAGGAGGCCATCAAGATGCTGGGTACGAATGGCGGCGGGTTCTTCAACGCCAATTCCGCACACCCCTACGAGAATCCCACAGCACTGACCAACTTCGTGCAGATGCTGGCGATCTTCTTGATCCCTGCTGCTCTGTGTTTCGCGTTTGGGCGAGTTGTTGGCGACAAGCGCCAAGGCATCGCGATCTTGGCTGCGATGACGATCTTGTTTGTCGTTGCTGTCATCGCTGTCGTTTCTGCAGAGCAAGCAGGAAATCCTCAGTGGACGTCACTCGGAGTGAACCAGGCAGCCAGCTCCTTGCAATCGGGCGGCAACATGGAAGGCAAAGAAGTTCGATTTGGTATCACCGCGTCGGCACTTTTTGCTGCGGTCACGACAGCTGCGTCTTGCGGCGCCGTGAACTCTATGCACGACTCATTCACGCCCCTGGGAGGCATGGTCCCGATGGTACTGATGCAACTCGGCGAAGTGGTCTTCGGCGGCGTAGGTACCGGTCTGTATGGGATGCTGGTGTTTGCCATCCTCGCGGTCTTCATGGCAGGCCTCATGATTGGTCGCACGCCCGAGTACCTGGGCAAGAAGATCGAAGTGCGTGAAATGAAGCTCACCTCCGTCGCGATCTTGGTGACTCCGATTCTGGTGCTGGTCGGTACGGCCATCGCCGTCAGTGCGGGTGCCGGCAAGGCGGGTATTGCCAACCCCGGCGCCCACGGGTTCTCCGAAATTCTGTACGCGCTGACATCGGCTGGTAATAACAACGGCAGTGCCTTTGCTGGCTTATCCGCCAACACGCCGTTCTACAACGTACTGCTTGCCTTAGCTATGTGGTTTGGACGCTTCGGTGTGATCGTGCCTGTGCTGGCCATTGCCGGTTCGTTGGCTGCCAAAAAACGGCTGCCGGTCACCGCGGGCACTATGCCCACCCATGGGCCACTGTTTGTGGTCCTGTTGATCGGTACCGTGCTGCTTGTAGGTCTTCTCAACTACGTGCCTTCCCTGGCTCTCGGCCCGGTAATCGAGCATTTGATGCTCTGGGCAAAGTGAGGGTTTTCTGATGATTAGTAAAAAATCTTCTATTTCGTTGCTGGATCCCGCGCTGATAAAAACTGCGCTGTGGGGTGCCCTGGCCAAACTCAGTCCGATGGTGCAGTGGCGCAACCCGGTGATGTTCATCGTCTACATCGGCAGCATCTTCACGACACTGCTGTGGGTGCATGCTCTCAATTCGCCTGAGGATGCGAGCATGCGGCCAGCGTTCGTGCTGGCGATCACTGTGTGGCTGTGGTTCACTGTTCTATTTGCGAACTTCGCAGAAGCCCTGGCCGAAGGTCGCAGCAAGGCGCAAGCCGCATCGCTGCGGGGGTTGCGCAAGGAAACCTGGGCCAAGAAGCTCAAGGAGCCAGTCTATGGCTCCACCTTCCTGCCTGAGCAGGCCACCAATCTGCGCCGCGGCGACGTGGTGCTGGTGGAGACCGGAGACGTCATTCCTTTGGACGGCGAAGTGATCGAGGGCGTAGCCTCCGTCGACGAAAGCGCTATCACCGGCGAATCGGCACCTGTGGTGCGTGAGTCCGGTGGTGACTTCTCCGCGGTCACCGGAGGTACCCGTGTGCTTTCCGACTGGCTGGTGGTGCGCATCTCCGTGAATCCTGGCGAGTCGTTCCTGGACCGGATGATTGGTATGGTCGAAGCTGCCAAGCGCCAGAAGACGCCCAACGAGGTGGCGCTGACCATCTTGCTGGTGGCGTTGACGATAGTGTTCCTTGTCGTCACCGTCACTCTGTTGCCGTTCTCGCTGTTCAGCGTCCAGGCATCGCAGGCGGGCACTGTGGTTTCGTTGACCGCATTGGTTGCCTTGCTGGTATGCCTGATCCCCACCACGATCGGTGGCCTGCTGTCCGCGGTGGGCGTGGCAGGCATGAGCCGCATGATGCAGGCCAACGTCATCGCAACGTCTGGCCGCGCGGTGGAAGCTGCAGGCGACGTGGATGTGTTGTTGCTCGACAAGACCGGGACGATCACTCACGGCAATCGCCAAGCCAGCGCGTTCCTTCCTGCTCCGGGCGTCACTCCGGGCCGCCTGGCTCGCGCAGCACTGCTGGCGTCCCTCGCAGATGAGACGCCTGAAGGTCGCAGCATCGTCGAACTCGCTCGCCGCTCTGGCACTGACGAGAAGAACCCCGAAGGCGTGGTGCTCGTCCCCTTCACTGCGCAAACTCGCATGAGTGGTGTTGACGTGCCTGCAGATGCCGGCTCGGGAAAGCCTGTAACTATGCTGCGCAAAGGTGCGGTGCAAGCGATTGCTCGGCACGTGGAGGCTTTGGGTGGCGCAATGCCCAAAGAAGTTGGCGCAGCTGCCGATCAGGTGGCCCAACGCGGAAGCACGCCATTGGTTGTGACTGAAGGCAATCAAGTCTTGGGCGTCGTGGAGCTCAAGGACGTGGTCAAGGCGGGTATCAAGGAACGTTTCATTGAGCTGCGCCGCATGGGTATCCGTACCGTGATGATCACGGGTGATAACAAACTCACCGCCGCCTACATCGCTGCAGAAGCCGGAGTCGATGACTTTCTGGCCGAAGCAACCCCGGAAGACAAACTGGTACTCATCCGCAAGTACCAGTCCGAAGGGCGCCTGGTCGCCATGACCGGAGATGGCACCAACGATGCTCCTGCGCTGGCCCAGGCCGACGTTGCGGTGGCAATGGGTAGCGGAACCCAGGCCGCCAAGGAAGCAGGCAACATGGTCGACCTTGACTCCAACCCAACCAAGCTTCTGGAGGTTGTCGAAACGGGCAAGGCACTTTTGATGACCCGGGGATCCCTGACGACTTTTTCGATCGCGAACGATGTGGCGAAATACTTCGCCATCATTCCTGCCATATTCGTGTCGACCTACCCGCAATTGTCGGCTCTCAACGTGATGCATTTGGCAAGCCCATCGTCTGCCATCCTCTCGGCCGTGATCTTTAATGCGCTGGTGATCGTTTTCCTGATCCCCCTGGCCCTGCGAGGTGTGCGCTATCGCCCAGTAGGCGCGGCAGCGCTACTGCGTCGCAACCTCGCGATCTATGGCCTGGGAGGTCTTCTTGTGCCCTTCGTCGGTATCAAGTTGATCGATTTGATTCTTGTCGCTGTTGGCCTGATTTGAGGAGCTTGTGATGAAAGACATTCTTCGCCCCGCTATCGTGGTGTTCGCCGCCCTGAGCGTGCTCACCGGGTTGCTTTATCCCCTGGTCGTCACGGGCGCGGCCAAGGCCGTGTTTCCGAACGAAGCTGCTGGTAGCCTAGTGCAACGTAACGGCCAAACAGTAGGATCGTCGTTGATCGGCCAGAATTTCTCCGATCCTGGCCACTTCTGGGGCCGACCATCGGCCACGGCACCCATGCCATACAACGCAACTGCCTCGGGTGGATCCAACCAGGGGCCGCTGAATCCCGCGCTGAATGAAGCCATCAAGGCCCGTGTGGACGCACTGCGCGCAGCAGACCCTGGTAACACTGCCATGGTGCCGGTGGACCTGATCACGACTTCCGCCAGTGGCCTGGACCCCCACATCAGCCCTGCGGCAGCTCAGTACCAAGTGGCACGCGTGGCACTTGTGCGCAATCTGCAGGCAGAGAAATTGACAGCGCTTGTCGAAAAACATACGGAGCGCCCGCTTCTCGGGTTGCTTGGAGAAGCGAGGGTCAATGTTTTGGCATTGAACCTTGCCTTGGAAGATGTGCGTTAGGACGATGCTCTCCCGCAACGGCCTCACACCGGGGCATGAGCTCATTGCAATAAAGAGGGGCTCTCGTGGCTGACGCTCATCGTCCAAATCCCGATGCGTTGATTGCTCAGTTGCGAGCGCAGGAAGAGCAGACCAGCCGTGGCAAGCTTCGCATTTACTTTGGCGCCAATGCCGGCGTAGGGAAGACCTGGGCCATGCTGAGCGCGGCCCAGCGCGAGCGCAGCGCCGGCCGCGATATCCTGATTGGTGTGGTGGAAACACATGGCCGAGCGGAGACGGCGGCGCTGTTGAGTGGGCTGGAGGCATTACCTCTCAGGGAGGTGGAGTACCGTGGCCGGCTCCTTCCTGAATTTGACCTAGATGCGGCCCTTGCACGTAAGCCGGCCATTCTCCTGGTGGATGAGCTCGCTCACTCCAACGTGCAAGGTTCCCGCCATGCTAAGCGCTGGCAGGATGTCCAGGAACTGCTCGCCGCCGGCATCGATGTCTGGACCGCTCTCAACGTGCAGCACCTTGAAAGCCTCAATGGGACCGTGGGTGCGATCACGGGAATCCGAGTGCATGAGACAGTGCCCGACACGGTGCTGGACGATGCGGACGAGGTGGTGCTGGTCGATGCGACACCGGATGAGTTGATCGCCCGGCTGAGTGCCGGCAAGGTCTACGTGCCTCAGCAGGCGGATCGTGCCGCGAGGAGCTTCTTTCGCAAGGGCAACCTGATAGCTCTGCGAGAAATCGCTCTGCGCCGCACGGCCGAGCATGTGGAAGATGACGTGCTCGGCTGGAGAGTCGAGCAATCGGGTGGTGGCGGAGGCGGTGTGGCCGGGGCCTGGAACACTTCGGGCAGCATTCTGGCGTGTGTGGGACCCCATGAAGATGCGGCCCAGACAGTCCGAACGGCTGCACGCCTTGCTGGCCAGCTCAATGTAAAGTGGCATGCAGCGTACGTGGAGACACCTCGACTACAGCGATTGCCTGCGAAACGTCGAGACAAGATTCTGGCGGTGCTGCAGCTAGCTCAAGAGCTTGGGGCCGCGACGGCGGTGCTCACCGGGGACCGGGTGGCACCAGTGCTGGCAGCCCAAGCGCTCCAGCTGAACTGTGCGACAGTAGTGTTGGGGCGGCCCGCCACTCCCGACAACTGGACAAAATGGATTCCTGCAAAGCCTGTGGGAAGAGAGCTTGCCCAGCTGGCGCCCTCGCTTGATATTGTGGAGACCGCGCACGCCAGAAGTTCCAGGCGATTGCCTGAGGCGCTGCGCAGTTCAAGATCAGGCGTGGATGCGCTGGAAACGGATGAAGTTGCCCACGCGCGTTGGCCAGGATTTATGTGGGCTCTGGGGGCGAGCATTGCAGTTACTTTGATTGCGACTCCCTTACACGGGTTACTAGAGCTGACGAACATTGTCATGCTCTACCTCCTTGCCGTCGTCGCGGTGGCCATGCGCTTCGGGAGAGGGCCTGCGGCAATGGCAGCACTACTCAATGTGCTGGCATTCGATTTCTTCTTCGTATCGCCGCGCCTGTCTTTCGCCGTGAGCGATGTGCAGTACGTCGTCACGTTCGCCGTCATGCTGGGAGTCGGCCTGCTGGTGGGGCAACTCACTGCGGGTCTTCGGTTCGCTGCAGGAGTGTCGAACAGCCGGGAGCGGCGGGCTCAATCCCTGTTCGAACTCACACGAGAGCTGTCTGCGGCACTTGAGACAAGCCAAGTCATCAGCATTGGCGCTTCGGCAGTTCAAGAACATTTTGGCGGGCGGGCGGTGGTGGTGGCAATGGACGAGGCGGACAACCTCCACTATCCTGAAGATCTTCCGGTAGGTTTTGACAAAAGCGTGGCTGACTGGACGCTGCGGCAAGGCCAGAGTGCAGGGCTTGCAACAAATACCCTTGCCGCCCATTCTTGGCGCTATGTGCCCTTGAAGGCGCCCATGCGGGTTCGAGGCGTTCTTGCATTGGAGCCGTCGAATCCGAGGTGGCTACTCATTCCTGAACAGGCTCAGCAGCTCGATACTCTGGCCCGGCAGATTGCCATCGCGCTCGAACGTGTGCACTACGTCGACATTGCGCAAAAAGCGGTCCTGGACGTTGAATCCGAACGACTGCGTAATGCATTGCTAGGGGCCGTATCCCACGATGTGCGTACGCCTCTTACTGCGCTCATCACACTGGCCGAATCGCTCAGGGCGGTGCCGCTACACGAGCGTGATTCTGTAGCGCAAGCTATCGTGCACCAGGCGCATCAACTCAACGCGCTCGTTAGCAACCTGCTGGACATGGCTCGGTTGGAAAGCGATGTATCTGGTGAGAGTGTCAGTTTGCGGTGCGACTGGCAATCGGTGGAGGAGGTCGTTGGTGCATCCATTCGGGCGGCTCAAGCCGCGCTTGGCGGCAAGACCGTGCGTACAGACATCCCTACAGATTTGCCCCTGGTGGAGTTTGACGCAGTGCTGATCGAGCGCGTGCTGGTCAACCTCCTGGAGAATGCTGCCAAGTATGGAGCACCACCTATTGTCGTGAAGGCCTCCACAACCAAGAGCAACCTGGTGCTGGAAGTGATGGATCATGGGGCCGGTTTGCCTCTATCTGTTCGAGGGAAAGAGCACACCTTGTTTGATAAGTTCACGCGCGGGCAGGCTGAATCCGCAACACCAGGTGTGGGGCTGGGCCTGGCCATCTGCAAGGCAGTTGTGCACGCCCATGGCGGAACGATATCAGCGGCCAGCGCGCCGGGAGGTGGTGCCCTGTTTACCATCACCATTCCACGCCGAGAGCCCCCACCCGAGCCTGATTTTGATGACATGGAGCGGGGCCCAACTGCCCCCTGATGCAATGCAAATACGTACAGTTTTAGTGGTGGAGGACGAGCCCCAAATTCGGCGTTTCGTTCGCAGTGCGCTGGAGGCAGAAGGCTGGCAGGTAAATGAAGCGGCGACGCTTCGTGAGGGCTTGTCCGCTGCAGGAACGCGCCAGCCGGATCTTCTTGTCCTCGATCTGGGTTTGCCGGATGGAGATGGTATCGATCTGATCCGTGACGTGCGAGGCTGGTCCGCCGTGCCGATCATCGTCTTGTCTGCGCGCACCGATGAGGCGGACAAGATCAACGCGCTGGATGCTGGAGCCGATGACTACCTCACCAAGCCCTTCGGAACCGGAGAACTTCTTGCGCGGGTGCGTGCGAACTTACGCCGTCCGCGTGTGGCTACAGGGAATGGACTGGTAGCCGACGTGGTGGAGCCAGTGTTTCAATTCGGAGACGTTGAGGTAGATCGCGCAGCGCGCGTGGTGCGCAAAGCTGGATTGGAGGTCCACCTGACGCCGACCGAGTACCGCATGCTATCGGTACTCATCACCAATGCGGGACGCGTCATTACCCAGAAGCAGTTGCTTCGCGAGGTTTGGGGGCCGATGCGATCAGACCAGAGCCACTACCTGCGCATCTATATGGGCCACCTACGACAGAAGCTGGAGGCGGATCCTGCTCAGCCTCGCCATTTGCTGACCGAGTCGGGGGTGGGCTACCGATTGTCGGTTTGATGATAGCCGCATTGGGTCAAGTGTGTACACGCCCTTTGTGGGCCCGTCCGAGCAGAGGCCCAGAAATTTATGATGATTTAACGGCAAGGTCATCAGTTTTTACGAAGGATTTACGCCAAACTTTCTAGACTGAATGCATGTTCAAAACCTACCAGTCAAGCCTCCAAAGTAAGGCTCATTCTGGCGAAAAGCATGTTGCAGAGATGCCCGAGCACCTGCCTGCATCGGATACCGGCGCTCCCCCTTTGCGAAGCGGGCACCGATCCGAAGTCATTGGTGGAGCTACCTCTCGTCACGTTTTGCGCCAATGCGCAAAGCTTGCGAATAACACTACATGCAGTGCTCGGATCGTTACTGCGCGGCTACGGATTGGCCTTGGATCCAATTCACCAACTAGCAACTGTCACTCTGCATGTCCATATTGGCGATGTCGAGCAGACGATACGCTGTCTGATGGCCGCACTACCTTCCGCCCGAATTGGACGCATTGTCAAATTCTCTGGGAGCGAGACGCACCGATGCCATTGAAAGCCTGCTTTGCAGGCAGTGAGCCAGCCATTGAGGCTGGTTCCCCTGCATGGCTGCAAGGCGACTTCTCAAGGCATTTCCATGGATGACTGGCTGCACATACTGGTTGCCCTTCTCGTGCTGGTGGTGCCGATTGCAACGGGATGGCTGGTCTTGAAATGGTCTGACCGCAGGGGACGAAAGTCCCGCCAGGGTTTTCGATGAA
The DNA here is from genome assembly GCF_020510705.1 of Acidovorax radicis. NCBI lineage: Bacteria > Pseudomonadati > Pseudomonadota > Betaproteobacteria > Burkholderiales > Comamonadaceae > Acidovorax > Acidovorax radicis. The sequence goes on along the minus strand of NZ_CP075184.1, from coordinate 1,562,675 downwards.
TCGAGAGATCCTGGGCAGAAAGGTCGAATTGGCCAGCATCGAAGACCTGACTAAGCTGGACAACCTAGAGCGCTCTACGTTCGAAAGCGATCGGATTTCGCTGCGAAGCTGGCAGCGGATGCTATCCAGTCCCTCGGCCCGTGTATTGGTCTGCGGGTCCAGGGATGCATTGGACGGTGCCTGCGTGGTGTTGCGCCGCAAAGGCTCTTCGGTGGCGCGCTTGTACTCCATCGCCGTTGCGCCTGCGGCGCGCGGATCAGGTGTCGCTGCGAAATTGTTGACTGCGGCGCTGGGCGATGCGCGAGAAGCAGGCTGTGCGGTTCTCCGGCTCGAAAGCAGACTGGACAATACCGCCGCGCACCGCCTCTTCAAGCGTTATGGGTTTGCACAGTCAGGGCGCAAGGCTACCTACTATGAGGATGGTGAAGATGCCTTGTGCTTTCAGCGAGATCTGTTTGACGGTTCATTGACGCAAGGACCCGTTGCACATCTGGTGCGCCACTATGCGCAAACGCTCGATTTCACCTGCGGCCCTTGCGCCTTGCTGATGGCAATGTCTGCAATGGACCCATCCATTCCCGTGAACCAGGCCGCAGAAATCCGGCTGTGGCGGGAGGCCACAACCGTCTTCATGGCCGCCGGCCACGGAGGGTGCGGCCCATTCGGGTTGGCGCGTTCTGCACTGAAGCGCGGCTTTGATGTGTCGGTGTATGCGGCCGCAGGCGCATCCCTGTTCATGGACAGCGTGCGCGACCAGCACAAGAAGGACGTGATCCAGTTGGTGGAAGACGACTTCCGGTCCGAACTGGTGGAACATGAAGTTCCCATCTACGCGCGGCCTGTGTCGCCCGAGAGCCTGATTGATCACCTGCGCGCGGGGCGTCTGCCCATCGTGCTCATCAGCCTATGGCGACTCCACCGCGAGAAAACGCCCCATTGGGTGGTGATTGTTGGCTTCGATGGAGCCGTGTTCCGCATCCTCGACCCCATGGCGCGCTCCAGCGAGCCGGATGGAGGTATGTCCATCAGCCTGGGTGAATTCAAGAAGATCGCCAGATATGGGCGCCGAAGGCGCACGGCGGCGGTCATCATCTCTGGAAAGAAATAAATTGTCTTCAGAACACGTTATTGTGGTAGAAAAGATTGCCGACTTCCGATGGGAAGATTCGGAACTCAAGGTCATCACCGCTGACCAGTTCGTTGCAGAGGAGCCTGGCGCCCGTGGCCAGCTACGCAAAGTCACGAACCTTTGCCGTACCTATGGCTACCTGAGCATGGGGTACTACTGCTCCCTGCTCGCGGAGGCCCGAGGCGATCGCGTGACCCCGAGCGTGGACACGATACTCAGTCTCCAACGCAAACGCATGCAGCCAGCCGCGCTTGCGCAACTCAACAGGTTGATTGGACCGTTGAAGGAAATTCCACGGTCGGTGAACACCCTGACCCTACATGTGTTCTTCGGCGTTATAGAGGATCCTGCCCTGGCAGCGCTTGCGCGCAAGAGCTTTGAGCTGTTCCGCTGTCCATTGATGGAGATCACACTGGAGCGGCAGGAGCAGTCCCTTAGCTGGCAGATCGGCGACATGCAGGCTTTGGACCTTCGTGATGTGGACATTGCGCGTGATGAGGTGTTCGTGCAGGCGCTGCGCCACTACACACGGCGCAGCTGGCGCCCTATGATCACCATGCCCTTGCCCAGAATGGATCTGGCCGTCCTGTACGACCCAACCGACCCGCTTCCTCCGTCTAACCTCAAGACGCTTAAAAAGCTGGTTGACATTGGGCTGGACATGGGCATCGCTGTCGAGCTCATCGAGAAGAAGGATTTCTCGCGGCTGACCCAGTTCGACGCGCTTTTCATCCGTGAGACCACGGCCGTAACGCACCACACGTTCCAGTTTGCGAAGAAGGCTGTTGCCGAAGGCATGCCGGTCATTGACGACCCGGTGTCCATCCTGCGTTGCACCAACAAGGCCTTCCTTGCCGAGATCCTGCGTGAGAACTCCATCGCGACACCCCTGACTCACATGGCTAGCAGGCGCACCATTGCAGATATGCACAATCGGCTGACCTATCCCCTGGTCGTAAAAGTGCCAGACGGAGCCTTCAGCCGCAGCGTCAAGAAGGCAGACAGCTTTGAGCACCTTCAGGAGATTGCAAAAGACATGCTCAGGGAATCTGAAATCATTCTTCTGCAGGAGTACATGTATACAGACTTCGACTGGCGCATTGGTGTGCTCGCCGGCCAACCAGTTTTTGCTGCAAAGTATTTCATGTGTGACGGCCACTGGCAGATACTCCAGCACACCGACAACGGAAAGTACACCGAGGGCCGGGTACAGGCAGTGCCCCTTGATGAGGTACCGCCCGAGGTGCTGCATGCGGCTGTCAACTCGACGCGCTTGGTGGGCAACAGCTTCTACGGGGTTGATCTGAAGTCCACTGCGTCCGGCGTTTTTGTCATTGAGATCAACGACAATCCCAACCTTGATGTGGGTGTGGAGGACGCTGCCTTGGGTGATGCACTCTACGTGATGCTGCTATCGCACTTTTTGAAGCAGGTGGAGCTTCGATTCAACTCAAGTACGGCACGGCCGATCACCCAAGGCTCACCTTTTCTTGCATTGGCGACTGGGTAGTATCGTCGGGTAGAGCAGCCAGCTGGGCTATACACGCTATGCCCCAAGCCCCAAGCCCCAAGCCCCAAGCCCCAAGCCCCAAGCCCCAAGCCCCAAGCCCCAAGCCCCAATGCTGCCCCGCATCCATCCATCGCCAGGATGGTGATGGATGCCGAATCTCTTCACCATGGCCACGTGCCCTGCTGTACGGAGCGACGGGGCCCAACCACGGTTGCTACTGCGTGCATCATGCATGCAGTCGTGAATGCGCCAAGCCCTCCGTCCAGCCTCGGAACTAGGCGGATGTCTATGCCAAAAAGAACCGCCACCAGCAGGGCGAGCAGTACACCGCGCGAGGTTGAGAAGCGCAAGGGGTCGCACTTCATGGTACGGGCGCTCTCATCATGAACCATCAAGGTGGCTACATCTTCTTCCATGATGAACCCCAGAGCTCGCCAAGGCCAGAGGTTCCAAGACTGGTGTAGGCTGCTCGACTAAGCGTAGGAGGGCCGCTTTCGGAGAGCGCGGTCATCGAGCTTTTCAAACTAAGCGACCGCAACCAGCCTGAACCGGACCGTGATTGATCTCTGTGCGAGCCAATGGTTTGTCGGCTGGAATCCGATCCAGCCAACGGGGACGCTGGTTCGTTACGCCAATATTTGTTGTCCAAATCCGTATTCCGCCTACAGTGCGAGGCAAGGAGGGGCAGATGCAGGTCACAGACAACAAGACGAGGCGCCGTCTTCAGAAATCGTCGCTTTCCATCCGCGCTGTTGCACGCAGCGTCACGCTGGTCGCAGGCGTTTTGGCACTTTCCAGCGCCGCCATTGCCTTCCAGATCGCCCCCATGGGCTCAGCCTTTGAATTCAAGCTGACCAATGAAACAGAAAACTCTCTGGCGACGGTGGCGGGAAAACTGGGCGTTCTGATCAAGGGCCGCGTCCATGAAGAGATTACCCAGATCGGCATGGGTTGTCCGATGGAGCCAGGCGCCCTGGTCCAAGACGTCAGCTGCAGCTCTCAGGATCTGCCCTTTGCCACGTCCTACGTCATCTACGGTGTGCGTTGGAACGATCTGCCTCCATTTAAGCTATCCCCTGACGAGGGCAACTGCACCTACCTCGGCAAGTCTTGCAATGTGTCGCAGACCATCCGGTTTTCAACGCAGCCGTTGTGTTGGTACTGTCTCTTCAAGGATGCAGAGAAGAAGGCTCAGACCCAACAGATCGTTGGGTGCAACAAGACCAAGGGCAGCCTTCACGGCAATGTAATGACCCGATCGCACTTCGGCGACTTACAATTCCTGCATGCCATGGCCAGTGAAGAGGGTGTTCACCCTGGCGCAACCCGGGCCAAAGTGCTGGACTGGCTGGAGTTCGCCTGGAAGGTGTCCTCGCGCGAAATCAAGCCTGACACCTTTCTTCGAGACATCGACAACGCCACGCTGAAGGAGCACTTCGGGTGCACACAGTGGCGGGTCTCGGACCTCTACATCCTCGGGCGTCAGGACAAGCTGCTCCCGTATTTGCACCACGTGGCATTCGGCTCTGTACTCCACACGGTCCAGGATTCGTTTGCCGGAGCCCATGCCTCACGGGAGACCTCACCTCCGGTTGGCATGTGTCAAGACACTCGCCTTGCCCGGCCCAGGCGGATTGCGGAATTCCATACCTATGGCGCGCAGGACGGAAGCCTGCACGACGAACAAGACAGCCGGGAGGCTATGACTCGTGTGAGTGCTGCAGACCGGTGGCCAGATGCCGTGGAGGCCACGCGCAATCTGTCGCGCTTCTATGAAGACCGCGCTCGATGGAGCGAAGTCCAGCCCTACATGCAGTGCCTGTTCGAACTGGCGGACGAACGCAATGACTGGGGGTGCGGACAAAAACTTGGACTACCAGGAGGTAGTTCATGTATTCCTACGAAGATCGAATCCGAGCGGTCGAGCTCTACATCAAACTGGGCAAGCGCACCGGTGCCACTATCCGCCAGTTGGGATATCCGACGAAGAACTCGTTGATGAGCTGGCATGAGGAGTACGAGCGGCGCCTGGACCTGCCGTCCGGCTACGCGCGCTCAAAGCCGAAGTATTCTCAAATTCAGAAGAAGAAGGCTGTCGAACACTACGCCGAGCACGGGCGCTGCATCGTCGCCACGGTCAAGGCGCTGGGCTATCCGTGCCGCGATTTGCTGCGTGCCTGGATTGATGAACTGGACCCTGACTCCCGCCAGCGCGTTGTCGGCAGAGCCGTCAGTGCGCCTCGGCTGCCGCAACTGAAGAAGCAGGCAGTCCTCGAGCTGTGCACTCGTGAGGGAAGTGCGCAGGCGGTTGCTCAGAAGCTTGGCGTGAGCAGGCCGACGTTGTACAACTAGAAGAACCAGCTTCTGGGACGTGAGGCACCCGCATCCATGAAACACACCAATCAGTCCCCGCGGGCTCAAGAGCGCGATGAGCTCGAGCGCGAGGTTGAGGCGTTGCGCCGCGAAGTCAGGCAACTGCGCCTTGAGCAGGACCTCTTGAACAAGGCCAATGAACTGCTAAAAAAAGGCCTGGGCGTCGATCTGCAGCTCCTGTCCAACCGGGAGAAGACACTGCTGATTGACGCCCTCAAGGAGCACTATGGTCTGCCAAAGCTCCTTGGACAGTTGGGTCTTGCACGCAGCTCGTACTTCTACCATCGGGTCCGAGCGGCCGCCGGCGACAAGTACCTTGAAGTAAGGCAGTCCATCACCGATATCTTCGAGTCGAACCATCGCTGCTACGGCTACCGCAGGCTGCAGGCCTCGCTGACTAGGCAAGACGTCACAATCTCCGAGAAGGTGGTGCAGCGCCTGATGAAGCAAGAGAGCCTAGTCGTGGCTAAGCCCAAGCGGCGCAGGTATGCGTCCTACCTTGGCGAGATCAGCCCCGCGCCTGAGAACATCATCGACCGAGACTTCCAGGCCGCGGCACCGAACAAGAAGTGGCTCACGGACATCACGGAGTTCCAGATCCCTGCAGGTAAGGTCTACCTGTCGCCGATCATCGACTGCTTCGATGGGATGGTGGTGAGCTGGACCATTGGCACGAGCCCGGATGCTGAGCTGGTCAATACCATGCTGGATGCAGCCATCGAGACGGTGACAGACACCGCTGACCGGCCTGTGGTTCACTTCGACCGCGGGGGGCACTACCGCTGGCCAGGCTGGATATCGAGGATGCGCGATGCCAACTTCACCCGCTCGATGTCTCGCAAGGCATGCTCCCCTGACAACGCAGCCTGCGAGGGGTTCTTCGGTCGGCTGAAGAACGAACTGTTCTATCCTCGGGACTGGAAGAGCGTCACCCTTGCGCAGTTCATTGAGGCAGTCGACGACTACATCCGCTGGTACAACGAGAAGCGGATCAAGATCTCCCTTGGCTCTCTCAGCCCTATTGAATACCGGGCAAGCATTGGACTTGCGACATAAACCAGTCCAATTTTTTGTCCGCACCCCCCAGCTGGTCAGTTTTGGGTTGGCACTAACACCACGCCACAGTAGCTGAAAAGTTGCCCCGGCGGTGATCCGTAGGGCAACAGGCTCTCAATCAGGGCAACAGATCCAGCGCCTGCAAATAAGCGGGTTGATACATCAGATCGTCCCACGGCTGGGGCAAGGTTTCTGGCAGCAGTGCCAGCCGGCGCGATTCGCTGTCCACGCTGGGTGCCCAGCGGCCTTGGTTGCGGGCGGTGGCCAGGCCGTCGATCAACTCGTCCACCGCCTTGCCGTCGCCCACGCTCTGGTTGCACAGCAGCACCAGGTCGCAACCGGCAGCCAGTGCGGTGATCGCGGCATCGGTGTAGCTGACCAGTGCACCGTCCAGGCGGCGCGCGCCTTCCATGCTGAGGTCGTCGCTGAAGATCGCGCCATCAAAACGCATCTGGCGGCGCAGGATGTCCTGCAGCCAGCGCTGCGAGAAGCCCGCGGGGCGGCTATCGACCTTGGGGTAGATCACATGGGCCGGCATCACGCTGGTGAGCGTGCTGCTGAGCCAGGGGTATGGCGCAGCGTCGTCAGCCAGGATGGCCTTGAGGCTGCGTGTATCCACGGGCACCTCGGTGTGCGAGTCGGCCTTGACAAAACCATGTCCCGGAAAGTGCTTGCCGCAGTTGGCCATGCCCGCCTGCAACAGGCCATGCATGAGGCTCTTGGCCAGCAGCGCCACCACACGCGGGTCGCGGTGGAAGGCGCGGTCGCCAATGACACCACTTTCGCCCCAGTCCAGGTCCAGCACCGGGGTGAAGCTGAAGTCCACACCGCAGGCCCGCAGCTCACTGCCCAACACATAGCCCGCCGCCGTGGCCGCATTGGTGGCCCGCATGGCGCCACTGCCCGGCACGGCCTTGGCACCTTTGCCGTCGTCCATCCACATGTCACCCAGCGCACGCATGGGCGGCAGGTGGGTAAAGCCATCGGTACGAAAGCGCTGCACGCGGCCGCCTTCGTGGTCCACGCAGATCAGCAGGTCATCGCGCACGGCCTTGATGCTGCTGGTGAGCTGCAGCAATTGCGCCCGGTTTTCCCAGTTGCGGGCGAACAGGATGACGCCGCCGGTCAGCGGATGGGCTAGGCGGCGGCGGTCTGCTGCGGTGAGCGCTTTGCCAGCCACGTCAAGGATGATGGGTGCGTGTTCGGTCATGGGTATTCCGTCAGAAATTGCTACACAAATAATAGCTGCTTGTGCTTATGAATAAAGCGCCAGAGGCTTATTTTGCTTATATTTTCTCCACCACACAGAAGCTGGCGGCGTAGTCGGTTTCGTCTGTCACGCTCAGGTGTGCCGACAGGCCCCGGGCCTCGAACCAGTCCTTGATGTCGCCGTGCAACACGATCACCGGCTGGCCTGTGGGCAGTTTGGCCACTTCGCAGTGGCGCCACGTCATGGGCATGCGCATCCCCAGGCCAATCGCTTTGCTGAAGGCTTCCTTGGCGGAAAACCGCGTGGCCAAATAGCGAAGGCCCCGGTCAGGCCAGCGTGTGCTGCGCTCGCGCCACGTCACCAGCTCGCCCTGCGCCAGCACCTTCTCGGCAAAGCGATCGCCATGGCGGTCCAGGCTGGCCGCGATGCGGCGCACGTCGCAGATGTCGGTGCCGATGCCGTAGATCATGGAATTTGAATAAAAATGGCCTCTAGCGCTTTATGGATAAGCGCCAGCAGCTATCAAATCAGGAATTATGTGCCCGAGCGGCCGAATGCCCGTCGTTGATGCACGCCAGATACGCCTGCACGGTGGCGGCATACCCCAGCTCCAGCGCATCGGCAATCAACGCGTGGCCGATCGACACCTCCAGCACACAGGGCACTTCGCGCACAAAGGTCGCGAGGTTGTCGCGGTTGAGATCATGGCCGGCGTTCACACCCAGGCCCGCATCGAGTGCCGCCTGCGCGGCAGCGGCATAGCGCTTGATCTCAGCGGATTGCTGTGGCATGCCCCAGGCTGCAGCGTAGGGCTCGGTGTAAAGCTCGACCCGGTCAGCCCCCACGGCGCGCGCTGCGGCCATCTGCTCAGGCACCGGGTCCATGAACAGGCTCACGCGCACGCCCAGCGCCCTGCACTCGGCCACCAGGGGTGCCAGGCGCTCGGCGTCCTGCGGAAAACTCCAGCCATGGTCGCTGGTGAACTGGTCTTCGCTGTCGGGCACAAACGTCGCCTGGTGGGGGCGCACCTGGCGGATGAAGTCCATCAGGTTCTGAGACGGGTTGCCCTCGATGTTGTATTCGCGGTCGGGCCAGGCCTTCATCAGCGTCGCCAGCTCATAAACGTCCTGACCTCGGATATGCCGCTCATCGGGCCGGGGGTGCACTGTGATGCCCTGCGCACCCGCTTGCAGGCACAACTCGGCCGCGCGGGTGACGCTGGGTATGCCCAGGTGGCGCGTGTTGCGCACCAGGGCCACTTTGTTGACGTTGACCGACAAGGCGGTGCGATTCGGTAGAGATAGTGGAGGGGTCATAGAGCCTGGAGATCGATCATGAGCTGGCGGGTGCGCAGCGTCGGGCTTCCGCAATGGTATTGCAGCAATGTCCTCAACTGGGGTTTGAGTTCACCGGAAACCGGCACACACGCGCGCAGCGTGGCGGTATAGCTGGCGGCATCGTCGAGCGCCCGCTGCAAGGTCTGCCACTGCCCGCCCAGCAACGCAGCCCGGTCCGCCGCCGATGCAGCGCGCAAGCCGCCCTCGGGCACGAGGGTATAGCGTGCATGGGCCTGCAATGGCGCGAGGGTCATGGTTTGTGCATCAAGGCTCGGCAGCAGGCCGATCTCGCGCAGCAACAGCAACTCGAAGCTGCGCAGCACCGGCTCAAGCGCATCGCCATGCTCACTGGCCAGCACGCGCACCACGCCAGCGTAGGCATCAAACAGCGCCGGGTGAGGATCTGCGCGGGCCAGCAGGCGCAGCAGCAATTCGTTGAGGTACATGCCCGACAGCAGGGCATCACCAGTGGGCATGACATGGCCACCGACCCACTCAGCGCCCTTGAGCGTGTGGATATCGGCGCTGCCATCTCCAGCCAGGGTGTAGGTCACCAGCAGGGGCTGCAGCGGCAGCAGCACCGGGCGAAAGTTGGAGCTGGGCTTCTTGGCCCCCTTGGCCACCAAGGCTATGCGTCCCTGACGCCGGCACAACACCTCCAGGATCAGGCTCGACTCGCTCCAGTCGTAGCTGTGCAACACGAAGGCGGGTTCGTCAGAAATGCGCTTGGCGGCAGCCATGTGGCATCACATCCAGATCGGCGTAAAAAAGGCAGCGCGGCCCTCGAACCCACACGGCCAGCGCCGTGCAGATAAGCGCCCCACCACGCAATTATTCGTAGCCAAACGAGCGCACACGCGCTTCATCATCGGCCCAGCCCGAACGCACCTTCACCCACAGCTCCAGGAACACTTTGGCATCCATGAGCTTCTCAAGCTCCTGACGGGCTTCGGTGCCGATGCGCTTGAGACGCTCACCCTTGTCGCCAATGACCATCATCTTGTGATTGTCACGCTCGACCACGATGGTGGCGGCGATCTTGACCATGCGCTTGTGCGCCTTGCTCGCCTCTTCGTCGAACTTGTCGATGACCACCGTGGAGGTGTAGGGCAACTCGTCGCCGGTAAAACGGAACAACTTTTCGCGCACGGTCTCCGACGCCAAAAACTTCTCGCTGCGGTCGGTCAGCTCATCTTCGGCATACCACCAGCCCTGCTCGGGCAGGTATTTAGCGCATATACCAAACAAGCGCTCGATATCGCCCTTGTTCTTGGCCGACATGGGCACAAACTCGGCGAAAGGATGGCGCTCCTGCATGCTCTTGAGCCAGGGAGCCAGTTCCGCACGGCGGTGCACCATGTCAAGCTTGTTGGCCAGCAGCAATGTGGGAATGCCCGGCTTGAACAGCGAAAGCACCTTGGCATCGGCCAGCTTGAAATTGCCCGCCTCCACCACGAAGAGGATCAGGTCCACGTCGCCGATCGCGCCCATCACGGTCTTGTTGAGCGATTTGTTGAGTGCCGTGGCATGGCGTGTCTGAAAACCAGGGGTGTCCACAAAAATGAACTGCGTCTGTTCACGCGTGCGAATGCCGGTGATACGGTGCCGTGTCGTCTGCGCCTTGCGCGAGGTAATGCTGATTTTTTGCCCCACCAGCGCATTGAGCAGGGTGGACTTGCCCACATTGGGTTTGCCGACGATGGCAATCACGCCGCAGCGTTGGCCCGGTACAGCGGCAGGGGCGCTGGCGGCAGCCAGCATGGCTTCCAGATCATTCTGGACCGGGGTGGCGACTGGGCGCTCGGCGCCTTCGTCACCAGCTACATCTTTGGTAGCATCATTCATAAATTCTTTGCTTTCAATGTGGCAACCATGGCGGCCGCAGCCGCCTGCTCGCCCGCCCGGCGCGAGCCGCCGATGCCACGCTCGGTCAGGCCCAGTTCGGGAATATCGCACTCGACATCAAAGGTCTGTCGGTGCGCAGCCCCCACAGTCGCCACCACACGGTACTGCGGAAGCTTCATTTTGCGACCCTGGAGCCACTCCTGCAATGCGGTCTTTGGGTCTTTGGACGCCGCCTGCATCTGGGGATTGATCTCAACGCCCTCAAACAGGCGATGCACCAACGCCTCTGCGCTGCCATAACCGGCATCGAGATACACGGCACCAATCAGCGCCTCCAGGGCGTCGGCCAAGATGGAAGGGCGTTGCTGCCCTCCCGACCTGGCCTCGCCCTCGCCCAACCGCAGCACCTCGGACACCTTCAGGCGCAGCGCCAACTGGTGCAAGGTGTCCTGCTTGACGAGGTTGGCACGCACCCGCGAAAGGTCCCCCTCTGGCAGCGCCGACAGCCGCTGGTACAGCAAGCTGGCCACGGCCAGGTTCAGGACAGCATCGCCCAAAAACTCCAGCCGCTCATTGTGGTCGGCAGAAAAGCTACGGTGCGTAGTAGCCCGCTGGAGCAAAGACGGATCAGAAAAAACGTGCTGCAGGCGATCCTGCAGCGCTATCAGACCGGACTGCACCTAGTTGGTCTGCGCTTCAAAGCGGTAAACCAGATAGGCCGGCCCCGCCAATGGAATTTCGCGCGAATACTTGAACGAGACGATCACCTTGTCGCCACGCTTGGTCACATCAAGGTCCGAGCCTTTAAGAGAGGTAATGTCATCAATGGCGGCAGCGCGGTCAAACGCGGCCCGCACGCCAGGCACGGTGGTTTCCACCTTGGCCTTTTCAATGGCCTTTTTCGCAGAGGTGTACTCCAGGAAAATAGGCACGGACTGCCCGCCAATGGCAAACACAGCCACGGCGATCAAGCCCACAAAGACGAGTCCGAAAAAAGACAATCCGCGCTGGCGCGCCCGGCTTGCCGTGCGATGCATCTTCATAAATCACCCCTCATTATTTTTACCAAGGTCATTGCTCAATGAAATGAGCCAATGCGCTTGAGATTACCGAAATTCATCCAGACAAAAAAGGCCTTGCCCACGATATTGGCGTCGGGCACAAAACCCCAATAGCGGGAATCCAGCGAGTTGTCGCGGTTGTCCCCCATCATGAAGTAATGGCCTTCAGGGACCTTGCACACAACGCCTTCAACACTGTAGCGGCAGTTTTCGCGATAAGCAAAATTGCTGGCACCCTGAACGAAGGCTGGGACGTCCGGATTATTCAGGAGGCGATGAGGCTGTTCGCTCAACTGCTCTTCAAACTGCTTGAAGTAGCGCATCGCGTCTTCTTCAAAGAAGTCCGGCATCGCCTTGGTATCGATGGCCTTGCCATTGATCGTGAGGCGCTTGTTGATGTAAGCCACTTCGTCACCGGGCACACCCACCACCCGCTTGATGTAATCCAGGCTCGGCTGAGGAGGGTAGCGAAACACCATCACATCCCCGCGTGCTGGTGGCGTACCCTGGGTGATTTTGGTGTTGAGCACAGGCAGCCGTATACCGTATGTGAATTTGTTCACCAAAATCAGGTCGCCCACCAACAGCGTGGGGATCATGGAGCCAGAGGGGATCTTGAAAGGCTCGAACAGAAACGAGCGCAATAGGAAAACCGCAGCGATGACCGGGAACAAACCCGCCGTCCAGTCCAGCCACCAGGGTTGCATGAGGATGCGACCCTTGGCCTCCCCCACATCCACATCGTTCTTCTGGATGCCCATGCGATCGAGCTCGGCACGCCGCGCCACCGCAGCGTCTTCAATCGCCTGCGCAGCGCGGCGGCGACGTGGCAAAAAATACACACGCTCGGCCAACCAGTATGCGCCCGTCACCACCGCAGCGAGGAACAAGAGCAGCGCAAAGTTACCTTCGATGGCACCAAAGTACCAGGCACCCACATAGCCAGCGAACGCCGCCAGGATCAGGGACGTGAAAACTTGCATGAACTGCATCAGTCTTCCACCTGCAAAATGGCCAGGAACGCCTCTTGAGGCACCTCAACCGATCCGATTTGTTTCATGCGTTTTTTACCTGCTTTCTGCTTCTCAAGAAGCTTGCGCTTGCGGGATATATCACCCCCATAACATTTGGCCAGCACGTTCTTGCGCAAGGCCTTGATGGTTTCACGCGCAATGATGTTGGCACCAATGGCCGCCTGGATGGCCACGTCATACATCTGACGGCTGATGATTTCGCGCATTTTCCCTACCACCGCACGGCCTCGATAAAGCGACTGCGAGCGGTGCACGATGATGGACAACGCATCCACTTTCTCGCCGTTCAGCAGGATATCGACTTTCACCACATCAGACGCGCGGTACTCCTTGAACTCGTAGTCCATCGACGCATAGCCGCGTGATACCGACTTGAGCTTGTCGAAGAAGTCGAGCACGATCTCACCAAGTGGCATTTCATAGGTGAGCATGACCTGGCGACCGTGGTACGCCATGTTGATCTGTACGCCCCGCTTTTGGTTGGCCAGCGTCATCACCGGGCCCACATAGTCTTGGGGCATGTACAGGTGCACGGTCACGATGGGCTCGCGGATCTCCTCCAGGCGTCCCTGGTCGGGCATCTTGGAGGGGTTCTCGACCATGATGATTTCACCGTCGGCCCTGACCACTTGGTACACCACGCTCGGTGCCGTCGTGATCAGGTCTTGATCGAACTCGCGCTCCAGACGCTCCTGCACGATCTCCATATGCAACAAACCGAGGAAGCCGCAGCGAAAACCGAAACCCAGCGCCTGACTTACTTCAGGCTCGTAGTGCAGCGATGCATCATTGAGTTTGAGCTTCTCCAGCGCATCGCGCAGCGAGTCATATTCACTGGCTTCCGTGGGGTACAGCCCGGCAAACACCTGCGGCTGAATTTCCTTGAACCCAGGCAGCGCTTCTGTGGCCGGCCCGGCGTTGTTGGGCAGCTTCTTTTCCAGCGTGATGGTGTCGCCAACCTTCGCGGCCTGCAACTCCTTGATGCCCGCAATGATGTAACCCACCTGTCCCGCATCCAGTGAATTGCGTGGCTCGTTGGCCGGAGTAAAAACACCCAGATTGTCCGCGTTGTAGACCGCGCCACTCGCCATCATCTTGAAACGCTCGCCCTTGAGCAAGCGGCCATCCACCACCCGCACCAGCATCACAACGCCCACGTAGCTGTCGAACCAGCTGTCGATGATCATGGCGCGCAGCGGGCCATCGGGATTACCGCGTGGTGCAGGCACCTTGGCCACAATCGCTTCAAGGATCTCATCAATGCCCATGCCCGTCTTGGCAGAGCAAGGAATGGCGTCGGTGGCATCGATGCCAATCACATCCTCGATCTCGGACTTTGCGTTTTCAGGATCTGCGTTGGGTAGATCCATCTTGTTGAGCACCGGCACCACCTCTACACCGAGGTCCAGGGCGGTGTAGCAGTTAGCCACCGTTTGCGCCTCCACACCTTGCGACGCGTCGACGACCAACAAGGCCCCTTCACAGGCGGACAACGAACGACTCACTTCATAGGAGAAGTCCACATGCCCCGGCGTATCAATCAGGTTGAGGTTGTAGATCTGCCCATCCTGCGCCTTGTACTGCAGTGCTGCCGTCTGTGCCTTGATGGTTATCCCACGCTCTTTCTCGATGTCCATCGAGTCCAGAACCTGGGCCTGCATGTCGCGGTCCGCCAGACCTCCGCAGCGCTGAATCAGGCGGTCAGCGAGGGTCGACTTGCCATGGTCGATGTGCGCAATGATGGAAAAATTTCTGATGTGATTCATCAACGGAAAACGTCAAGTGATTGAATTAAAACGACGCACACAAGAAAAAAGGGCGCGTCGAGTGGCGACGCGCCCTGAACCAACAATCATGGGCAACTGCGATAGTTGGAGCTTTATTGTAGGCAAAAAGGCCATCCGAAAAAGCCCGCTGGACTGCACCCAATGGAAGTTGCCGAGGTGCAACAAGAATTTTATACACAGCTTATTCACAATCCACACAACAACAACGCTGGACAACTTGTGGGTGAGTGGCGGATCCGCTGTGTGCGGCCTAAAAACATCCGCATCGTGCGTCTTGAAACCGCACGATATGCAGATATGCATTGAACAGGACCTTCTATTCTATCGAATATGGTTGATAGGGCCTAAAAAAGTTAGCAAAAGCTAACATCCCTGTTTTTGAGACAAGCAATCCAAGCATCTAAAAAATAGAGGTTCGCAACGAAAAAAGGCCTCTATCCCGCGATCAGGGCGGGGGATTCAAGGAGCCTTGGCCCCGCCCCCAGACCTGAACTAAACCTGATGACCCGCCGCTTAACGGACGGGTCTGATCAGCGCATATTGGGACCACTCCCCACGCCGGTAGAGTACGTTGATCGATTTGTTCTTGTCGACCTTGCTCAATACGGCTTCAAACTCTTTGACGCCCGCTATCTGGGTATTGGCGACGGACAGGATGATATCGCCCTCACGCAAGCCGGCACGTGCGGCTGCTTCCGTGGCAGCCACCACCGCCACACCGCCCTTGAGCTTGAGCTCCTTCTTTTGTGCATCAGTGAGCTCCGTCACCGACAAACCAATTTGCTGAGCGGCAGCTGATGCTTTGGATTTTTCCTCACGTTCGCTCACCTTCGCAGCGGGCTTATTGTCGGGCTCGATCTCCGCAATCGTCACGCCCAAGTCACGCGAGGCGCCGCGACGGAACACCGTCAACACGCTCTTGCTCCCTGGCTTGGTATTTCCCACCAGGCGTGGCAGATCAGCCACCTTGTCGATCTGCTTGCCGTCAAACCGCGTGATGATGTCGCCCGCTTCCACTCCCGCTTTGTCTGCTGGCGAGCCGGTCTCGACCCCCGTCACCAAAGCGCCCTGCGCCTTGCCAAGCCCAATCGACTCTGCAACGTCCTTGGTAACCTGGCCGATCTGCACGCCGATACGGCCGCGGGTGACACGCCCCGACGCACGCAACTGGTCACTCACTCGGATCGCCTCATCCATGGGAATCGCAAACGAAATGCCCATAAACCCGCCGGAACGGGAATAGATCTGACTATTGATACCCACCACCTCACCGCGCATGTTGATGAGCGGCCCCCCTGAATTGCCAGGATTGATCGCCACATCGGTCTGGATAAAAGGCAGGTAATCCCCGGTGTCGCGTTGCTTCGCGCTCACGATACCCGCTGTCACCGTGTTCTCCAGCCCGAAGGGGGAGCCAATGGCCATGACCCATTCGCCCACACGCAACCGATTCAAGTCGCCCACCTTCACAGCCGGAAGACCCGTGGCGTCGATCTTGACCACGGCAACGTCCGTGCGTTTGTCAGCACCGATTATTTTTGCCTTGAACTCGCGCTTGTCGGTAAGCGTCACAATGACTTCGTCTGCACCCTCCACCACATGGGCATTGGTCATGACAAACCCATCTGCCGTCAGAATAAAGCCAGACCCCACGCCTCGTGGTTGCGACTCTTCTTCTTGTTGTGGGCGCTGGGGACGCTGCTGGCGAGGCATATTGGGGATGGGCACACCAAACCGACGAAAGAACTCAAGCATCTCTTCGTCCATGCCGTTGGCGTTGGCCCGGCTGGATGCTTTTTCGACCGTACGGATATTGACCACGGAGGGACCGACCTGGTCCACCAGATCCGTGAAATCAGGCAACCCGCGCGCTGCGGCTACCGGTTGCGCCCATGCTGCGTGAGGCAAAGCCGCGACGCCAGCGATCCCAGAAAACAGGCACCCCAGCGCCATTGTGCGCAACATCTTCCCATCAAACTTGGGCATCTTCGACCTTTCGTGAATTGCGGCGAACGCCATCTGTCAATTGAATGCAGCCCGGCACAAATCCCGTACAACTTGCATACGGGCGATGCGCCAAGAACTGACTTGCTGCCATTGAGAAGGGCCGGCGGCTATTGGTTCCCTGGAGGCTTTGCCCATGTGAGGGATAGCCACATCAAGCGATCCTGCACCCTGCATCACCGGACAGCGCATTAAGGGTACAAGTGATCAACGCATCTAGCGCGCACGCTCCAACTGGCCAACAAAAAGTCGCAGTGTTTGCAGGGGAACCTCACCCACCGCGGTGACCCAGACATCGGGCTGCACATGCTGCGCAAGCAGCTGCGTAGCACCCATGCCAGAAACCTGGGGCTTGGAAGGGTGGCGCTTGGCATCAAACGGTTCGACGAACAACGAAACCGAAGCCAATCCATCGGAATAAAGACACTGCAAGACGCTGGGGGCGTCCTCTGCATCCGAAACCGAACGCCGATGGCAGCTGACCGGCACAAACCCAGCGACTGGTTGGCGCAGCGTCCAACCCTCCGCATGGGCCGACGTTTTCACAACCACTGGCGCAACGATCTTGTAACCCACTGTCGCATCCATCATGCGAGAAAGTTGCTCTACCCGCACGGATGCGTTCAGATCAAGCTCTGAAAAGGCGGCCTGTTCAAGCACCCGGCCATCCGCCCCCAAAGTCTGAAGCTTCACGATCAACCCGGTTTCCCTCTCGCTCCACAAACGATAGCCAAATCGCAAGCTGTCCACAGGTTTGAACCACACCACGTCGGTGACAAACCCTGCAACCCTCTCCTGACCCAACAGGCGGGCGGTGTAGAACTGCGCGATGGAGGTACCACTGACCACGGGCACGCGCGGAAACAATCCAGCATCTTCACGGCGATCGGCCCGCACGATGCGTGCCTGGGGCAAAAACGTCCTTACTTCATCGTTGCGCCGAAAGATGGTTCGAGGCGTGCCACTCAGAGATTCGACGCGCTCCATCTGCTGCTGCCCATCACAGGCATGCCATATGCGAGAACTCGACATGGCGCCATTGGCCGCCAACACCACAAAAGTCCCGGCATACGGGCGCAGGCAGGGCGCGCTGTGCATGCGTTCGATCCACTGCGCCACATCGCGGACCACGTCCACCGAAACCAAGGCAGCATCAGCAGGGGGCATAGCAATGGCACCGACATTGGATGTGCCGGCATCCGCACTAAAGGACGGAGATAGCCATGCGCTGCAAACAACCGCAATCACAAACGCCTTGGCGCACCGATACCGCAAGAATTCCACCGTTTTTGCAGTGCCGGACATGTCCATCAGAGGATTCAACGCAGAGAATCTGAATCTGGGTTCAGGCACTTAACGGCCGGGCGTCTCGAACGTGGCATTACGCAGAAAACCCGCAGGCATCTGCAGTGCAGAAGTGCTGCCAAATTGTTTGTGAGCAGCCAGCAGTTCATCCAGACGAGGGTCCCGAATCATGACCTGCTGCCCATCCGCATCGGCAACGGCCACTACGGGGGCAGCCTGAGAACCCGCCCCGACGGGCGCAATGGCCATTTGAGAGCCCACAGCCCCCCCGTCCTGCAAGCTGGACAGAGAAGTCCAGCCAATGGCTGCCACCGCCGCCAACGAGGCAACACCTGCGACCATTTTCCAGCGAAAAACTGAAGCGTTGGCAGCCTCTTGCCGCACCGGCGCAACCACCTCTGTGTGAATAGGAATCTGGAGCTGCGTGGGCAAAGAACGCAATGGCTCTTGCGCAAGCTGGTCACGCAAACGCGACATGAAGGCAGGATTCGCTGGCCGCGCCAGATCGGACGAACGCAACACATCGCCCACCAGATGGTAAAGCTGCAACGTCGCATGGCCTTCGCCGTCGCCCGCTGAATAAGCCAGCGCAGCTTCGAAAGCGTCGCCTTGCAACTGACCATCCGCCAGTGCAGACAACATTTCCCGGTCATTCACATCATTTGTCATGGATTTACCTGCCGCCCCGTTGATACCTGTTTGAGCCTTCGTCATTGCATCGCCTCACCACCGTTTGCCAGATTGGTTCTCTAGCAAGGGACGCACTTTGGCCGAAATGGCTTCACGCGCCCGGAATATCCGAGACCGCACTGTGCCAATCGGGCAACCCATGGCCGCAGCGATCTCTTCGTAACTCAGCCCCTCGATCTCGCGCAAAGTCACCGCCTGGCGCAAATCCTCGGGTAATGCCTCCATGGCAGCATTCACCACCTGCGCAATCTCTTGGGCAGCGAGAACAGTCTCGGGCGTCTCGTCGGTGGTTAGTTCATGTCCGAGGCGGGAAGTTTCATCATCATCATCGCTACTTCGAAACGCGTTCTCTGAAATGACGGGGTTGCGCTTCATGTCCATCAGCGCCTTTTTGGCGGTATTGACGGCGATTCGATACAACCAGGTATAGAACTGCGCGTCACCGCGAAACTGATGAAGCGCCCTATAGGCTCGGATGAAGGTTTCCTGCGCGATATCCTGAACGAGATCGGTGTCACGCACCATACGCCCGATGAGCCGCTCAATGCGGCGCTGGTATTTGATGACCAGCAACTCAAAGGCACGCTGATCACCCGCTACCGTGCGCTCCACCAGTTGGAAGTCGCTGTCTTCGGAGGGGAGAGGCGGAATTACAGTCATGGATACTCGGGATTCACGTCACACGGCTGCTGGCCGGGGCGTTTTCATCAGCGTTGTCAGCGCCCGGTGTGGCGCGCGAATATACCGCACGGCGCAGGTCCAACCATCGTTCGGGCTGACTCGCGCGCTCCAGCCACACCCAGATACGACGGTGCCCCACACAGGACACACACAACCAGACGTGGGTTTGTAGGTCCAGAAAAACTTCCGGCGCTTCGGACAGCGCCCATGAAGTTCCGTCGGGCGTTGTTGTTTGCAAGGCCCATGCCTGCCCATCCCAGCACAGCATTCCCACCCACTGTTTGAGCCAGAAATGGAAAGCTGCCGCCGCAACAAGTACCCAAAGGCACGCCGTTGCCATCACACCCACCTCGAACGAATGTGCACCCTGCCAGGCCCAGGCGCCCCCGACACCCGCACCTGCGAGCAAAATCAGCGCGAGCGCTATCCCCAGCGCGGCACTTCGCCGCAGGGGATAGCGCACTGCGGGAGCTCGCCGCGCCAGCCGGTTCATGGCATAGCGAAAGCAAATGAGCGCCGGCGCGAAGAGAATCGCAAGGTCATCTCACACCGAAGAATCCAAACGCCAACCCCCAAAGAGCATTGACGGCTGAAACCCACGCGCATCGCGTGCCAAGAATGGGTGGTAGTCAGCGGATTCAGACGCGCTTAAAAATCAGCGTCCCGTTGGTTCCGCCAAAGCCGAAGTTATTTTTGACCGCCACGTCGATCTTCATGTCGCGCGCTGTATTGGCGCAATAGTCCAGATCGCATTCTGGATCCTGATTGAAGAGATTGATCGTGGGCGGCGCCTTCTGCTCATACAGCGACAAAACCGTAAAGATACTTTCGATTCCGCCAGCGCCACCGAGCAAATGGCCGGTCATGGACTTGGTAGAACTGACCACGGCCTTATAAGCATGCTCGCCCAAAGCTGCCTTGATCGCATTGGTTTCGTTCAGATCGCCCAGCGGTGTGGAGGTGCCATGCGCGTTCAGATAATCTATCTGGTCGGCATTGATCCCCGCATTGCGCATTGCGCTGAGCATGGCGCGGCGGGGGCCGTCCATGCTCGGGGCGGTCATATGGCCGGCGTCCGCACTCATGCCAAAACCACTGAGTTCGGCATAAATCTTTGCACCGCGGGCCTTGGCATGCTCGTACTCTTCCAGCACCATCACACCAGCACCTTCACCCAGCACAAAGCCATCACGGTCCTTGTCCCAGGGGCGCGAAGCAGTCTGAGGGTCATCGTTACGGGTAGACAAAGCTCGCATGGCGGCGAATCCGCCAATTCCGAGCGGGGAGACAGTGGCTTCCGTGCCACCAGCCACCACCACATCGGCATCGCCGTATTCAATCATGCGGCCAGCTTCACCGATGCAATGAAGACCCGTTGTACAGGCCGTCACCACCGCAAGATTGGGGCCCTTGAAGCCGAAACGCATGGACACATGACCCGCCACCATGTTGATGATGGACGCTGGTACAAAAAACGGAGTAATCCGCCTCGGCCCGCGATTGGTCAGCTCTGCATGCGTGTTTTCGATCAGCGGAAGGCCGCCAATACCAGAGCCAATCACGCACGCGATGCGTGTCGCAAACTCTTCGCTGAGGGCTTCACCCGTTGGCAGACCGGCATCCTGCACGGCCTGGGCCGCAGCTGCAATGCCGAAATGGATGAAAGAGTCCATCGCGCGCGCGTCTTTGGCGCTGATGTACGACTCCAGGTCAAACCCTTTGACCTCCCCTGCAATCTTGCAGGCGAAATTCGACGTATCGAATTTGGTGATGAGGTCAATGCCGGATTTTCCGGCAAGGATATTGGCCCAGGAATCGGCCACCGTGTTACCCACGGGGCTGACGCAACCCAGGCCGGTCACGACAACGCGACGACGGCTCATGCGTAAAAACCTTCTACTAATCGCTTGAGTCAGGCGCAGTGCGCTGCTCAGGCCTTCTGGTGGGTGTTGGCGTAGTCAATGGCGTTTTGCACCGTTGTGATCTTCTCGGCGTCTTCGTCCGGGATCTCGATGCCGAACTCGTCTTCCAGAGCCATCACCAGTTCCACCGTGTCGAGCGAGTCGGCACCGAGGTCTGCCACAAAGGCTTTTTCATTGGTGACTTGGGACTCTTCTACACCGAGTTGCTCGGCAATGATTTTTTTGACGCGTGCTTCGATATCGCTCATGGTTTCCCTCTGGGGGTTGTGAATGAATCCGCGATTCTAGCTGCTTAAGGAGTACCCCCTCACCAGCCCGCCGTCCGGATGAACCGACGTTATCTTCCATCAATTACATGTACATGCCGCCATTGACGTGCAATTCTTGCCCCGTCACGTAACCAGCCTCACGC
The DNA here is from genome assembly GCF_020510705.1 of Acidovorax radicis. Lineage (NCBI taxonomy): Bacteria > Pseudomonadati > Pseudomonadota > Betaproteobacteria > Burkholderiales > Comamonadaceae > Acidovorax > Acidovorax radicis. Next base: position 1,541,319 of record NZ_CP075184.1, on the reverse strand, counting down.
GAAGCCAGGTAAGCAACGGCGTGCGCGATGTCCGCCGGCTTGCCAAGATGACCCAAAGCAATCTGTGACTGCAGGGCTTTTTGTTGTTCTTCGGGCAGGCTTGCCGTCATATCTGTCTCGATAAAACCCGGCGCCACGCAATTGACCGTGATGCTGCGGCTACCCAGCTCCCGGGCCAACGCACGGGTCATGCCCGCCACACCGGCCTTGGCCGCGGCATAGTTGGCCTGGCCAGGATTGCCGGACGCACCCACCACGCTGGTGATGCTGATGATGCGGCCGAACCGCTGCTTCATCATGGGACGAATTGCAGCACGGCTTACGCGAAACACAGCCTTGAGATTGGTGTCGAGCACGGCGTCCCAGTCATCGTCTTTCATACGCATGGCCAACTGGTCGCGCGTGATGCCAGCGTTGTTCACCAACACATGCAGCCCGCCCTGTTGCTTGACGATGGCATCTATCAAGGCCTCAATGGCCGCGCCGTCGTTCACATTCAGGTTTGCGCCGCGGCAACCAGGGTAGGCAGCCAACGCCTTGCTGATGCGCCCCGCGCCGTCGTCCGTGGTGGCTGTGCCTACCACCTGATATCCACGTACCGCCAGCTCCAACGCAATGGCAGCGCCAATTCCGCGCGATGCGCCCGTGACCAGCGCAACCTGTGCCGTCGATGAAGAGGGTGTAGAAGAAGATTGGGTCATGCCAGCAGTTCCCGGGTTTCGGCCAATGTGGCCGTGTCAAACAGCGCGATCCCCGTGAGATCCGGGTCGATGCGCTTGGTCAGGCCCGCCAGCACCTTGCCGGGACCGCTCTCCACAATATGGGTTACACCACGCGCCTTGAGCGCGCGCACGCATTCCACCCAGCGCACGGGGCCAAAGGCCTGCCGATAAAGGGCATCGCGAATAGCATCGGCATCCTGCTGCACGGCCACATCCACGTTGTTGAGCACCGGGATTTGCGGGGCCGCAAAAACGACATCCGCCAACGCCAGTTGCAACTTTTGCGCTGCAGGTTTCATCAGGCTGGAATGAAATGGCGCCGACACGGGAAGGAGCAAAGCGCGCTTGGCACCTGCCGCCTTGAGCAGTTCACACGCTTTATCAACGCCCGCTTTGGTGCCAGCAATAACGGTTTGCGCGGGATCGTTGAAATTGACCGCCTCGACCACTTCGTGGGAGCCGGCACCAAACGTCGCCAGCGCTTGGGCACACCCGGCAACAACCCTGTCTGCCTCCATGCCCAGGACAGCGGCCATGGCGCCGGTTCCGACCGGCACAGCCTCTTGCATAGCCGCTGCACGCAGCCGCACCAGCGGAGCCGCCTGAGCCAGCGTCAACACACCAGCGGCCACCAGCGCCGAATATTCACCCAAAGAATGACCGGCGACTGCGACGGGCGCTGCACCGCCTTCGGCGCGCCAGACGCGCCAAGCCGCCACACCCGCCACCAGCATCACCGGCTGCGTGTTGGTGGTCAGTGCAAGCGCCTCTTTAGGGCCTTCCTTGATCAGGCGCCCCACATCCTCACCCAGAGCCTGCGATGCCTCCTGCAGCGTCTGCATGACCGCCGGATGATCACCCCACCCATCTAGCATGCCCACCGACTGCGAGCCTTGCCCCGGAAAGACAAATGCGAAAGACTTCATGAAAAATCCGAAAAATATGAATGAAATCAGCCTCTAGCGCTTATCTAAGAAGCACCGTCAGCTATAACTTCAGGAGCACAGCACCCCAGGTGAAACCGCCGCCAACACCTTCGAGCATCACGGTTTCGCCTTTTTTGACCTGACCAATGCGCACCGCATGGTCCAGCGCCAAAGGAATGGATGCGGCCGACGTGTTGCCGTGCTCACCCACGGTGACCACCACTTTGTCCATCGACATCTTTAGCTTGCGGGCCGTGCTCTGCATGATGCGGATATTGGCCTGGTGCGGGATCAGCCAGTCGAGATCAGCCTCGGTGAGCCCAGCCTTCGCCAAAGCGGCATGGGCTGCTTTTTCAAGCACCCCGACGGCCAGCTTGAACACCGCTTGCCCGTCCATTTTGAGCAACGGATCACCCAAGACCTGACCGCCCGCCACCGTACCGGGGACACACAGAATGTCGACGTGTTTGCCATCTGCATGCAGGTCGCTCGACAAAATACCGGGCGTGTCCGACGCTTCCAATACCACCGCACCCGCACCGTCACCAAACAGCACGCAGGTGGTGCGGTCATTGAAATCGAGAATGCGACTGAATACTTCGGCACCAACCACCAGCGCCCGGTTGACGGCCCCGCTTTGAATCATGGCATCGGCCACAGTCAGCGCATAGACAAAACCACTGCACACGGCTTGCACATCAAAAGCCGCACAACCATTGGCGCCGAGCTTGTTTTGCAAGATACAGGCGACGGACGGAAACACCATGTCTGGCGTGGACGTAGCCACGATGATCAGATCAATGTCCGTTGGCTCGAGCCCGGCGGCCTGCAAGGCGTTGCGGGAGGCCTCAAGCCCAAGATCACTGCTGTTCACATCCGGTGCGGCAAAGTGGCGAGCCCGGATACCGGTGCGTTCCACAATCCACTCATCGGAGGTTTCGATGCCTCGCTGGGCCAGTTCGGCCACCAGATCGGCGTTGGTCAGCCGGCGCGGGGGCAGATAGCTGCCGGTGCCGGTAATGCGGGAGTAACGTCTCATCAATGTGTCGTCGCCGCAGCACCAGGCCGAGGTTGGGCATCCGCAGGCACCAGAAGAGGCGCAGCGTGCGCAATCCGGGTCCGGACACGGTCGAGCAAGTTGTTGCGGGCTGCATCATACGCCCGGTTCAACGCCTGCTCGAAGGACATCGCGTCGGCCGATCCATGGCTCTTAAAGACCAGCCCGCGCAGACCCAGAAGCGCCGCCCCGTTGTAGCGGCGGTAGTCCATTCTGCGCATCAGCGCTTTTAGCACCGGATAGGCAACAATAGCCGCCATTTTAGTGAAGATATGGCGGGAAAACTCAGCTTTCAGCCCCCCAATGATCATCGTCGCCACGCCCTCGCTGGCCTTGAGCGCCACATTGCCCACAAAGCCGTCGCACACAACGATATCCACGGTGCCCTTGAAAATGTCATTGCCTTCGACATTTCCATAAAAATTGAGATCACCATTTTTGGCGGCAGAACGCAATAGTTCACCCGCTTTTTTGATAGTTTCGCTGCCTTTTATGGCCTCTTCGCCAATATTGAGCAACCCCACGGTGGGTTCGCCTCCGTTTTTCAGGACGGACACGAGGGCAGAGCCCATCACCGCAAACTGCAGCAAATGCTCTGCCGAGCAATCTACATTGGCCCCAAGGTCAAGCACCGTGGTGGCGCCGCCCTGGGCGTTGGGCAATTGTGTGGCGATGGCCGGACGGTCAATGCCATCCAGCGTCTTGAGAATGTAGCGGGCAATGGCCATCAAAGCGCCGGTATTGCCCGCAGAAACGGCCGCCAATGCGGTGCCATCCTTGACCTGCTGAATAGCAACACGCATCGAAGAATCCTTCTTCTTGCGCAGGGCCACCTCCACTGGATCGTCCATCGCAACCACCTCGGAAGCAGGCACAACAGTGCTGCGGTCGTGCGAAAACGACTGCAAGACGTCCGGCAGCCCAACCAACAGCAGGTGGGCATCAGGGTGATGATCGAGAAACTGGCGGCACGCCGCCAGCGTGACGCGGGGGCCATGGTCGCCCCCCATGCAGTCAACAGCCAGTGTGATCATGGGCGACTTGTCCGGTCGGCAAAACGCGCCGGAAGAAAAAAGCAACGGTCAAAACAAAGGCCCGCGCTACGATTTCTGTAGCAACGGGCCTTTGGAAGGGTTGAAGGTCAGGCTTCAGACTTGTTCTTCAGCACCTGGCGCCCACGGTAAAAACCGTTGGGGCTGATGTGGTGACGCAGGTGCGTTTCACCGGTGGTGGGTTCCACTGCAATACCCGGCACATTCAGGGCATTGTGCGAACGGTGCATACCGCGCTTGGAAGGGGACTTTTTGTTTTGCTGAACGGCCATGATGGCTCCTGGTCTTCAATAGGTTGGTAAAAACGCGATCAGCCCAAAGAGACACGAGGGGATTCGCGCGAAGCCCTCGATTATAGCGCAAGTGCGTTTGGCAAAGGCTAATGCCCTTTACTGTCCTTGCGCAAACCGGCGAGCGCGGCAAATGGATTGGGTTTCTCGGCATTGGCTTCCTCAAAATCGTCATCCGACGACGCCAGGGGCACCGCAGCGGGGCACTCATCGTGTTTGGGTACCACGGGCAGGGCCATCAGCAGCTCGTCTTCAATGAGTTCGTGGAGATCGAAGTCGCGGCTGAACGCCAGCAGGTCTTCGTCACACTCATCGTCCAGCGCCTCTGCGGTGGCCTCATCGGCCACAAAGCGGAACTCGCGCTCCACCTCCAGCGGCACATCCACGGGCGTCAGACACCGCTGGCATTCCATGGGAAAACTGGCCCGCACCTTGATCCGCAACCACACCTGCCCTGCGCCACCCAGGGGCGTGCGCACCTCACCAAGAGCCTCCCAGTCCACCAGCAGATCGGGGTGCAGGCCCTTGGCCTCTTGGGCCAGACGTTCGTATTTCAAAAGCGAGTCGTGGCCTGACAGCCGACCGCCCGCCTGCGCAAAGGCTTTCACGTCGAGGCGCTGGGGGGAAAATTCCTTGGTCATGGCGGCAGTGTAAGAGAATCGGCGCATGCATCAATCCCCCCCCCAGCAACGCCCCCTGGTATTGGGCTCAACCTCGCGTTACCGGCGCGAACTGCTCCAACGGCTGAACCTGTCTTTCGACGTAGCAGCCCCCGAAGTGGACGAAACCCCGGAGCCCGGCGAAACACCACGCGCACTGGCATTGCGGCTGGCCCTGGCCAAGGCACATGCGGTGGCAACGCAGCACCCCATGGCCATCGTCATTGGCTCAGACCAGGTGGCAGATTTGGACGGCGAGCCGCTGGGCAAGCCAGGCAACCATGAGCGTGCGGTGCAGCAACTGCGCCGCATGCGTGGCCACACCGTGGTGTTTCAGACCGCCGTGGCCGTGGTGTGCATCGCCACCGGCTTCGAGCAGGTGGACCTCGCACCCGTGGAGGTGAAATTCCGGGACCTGTCCGATGCAGAAATCGAGCGCTACCTGCGCGCGGAAGAGCCCTATGACTGCGCTGGCAGCGCGAAAAGCGAAGGACTGGGGATCGCGCTGCTGGATGCCATCCACAGCGACGACCACACGGCCTTGGTAGGCCTGCCGCTGATCCACACCTGTCGCATGCTGCGCGCCGCCGGCCTTGTTTTGCCATGACTGCCTCGACCGAAATGACGACCGCGACGACTGCTGCGCACCCCGGCACCCTGTACCTGGTGCCTGCTCCCCTCGATTTTGGCTGCGACACCGAAGCGCCACTACAGGACGCCCTGCCCGCCAACACGCTGCAGATTGCATCGCGCCTGACCCACTGGGTGTGCGAAAACGCCAAGAGTACCCGTGCCTATCTCAAACGCATCGACGCCATCCACCCCCTGGCAGCGCCCCTGCAGCAGCAACAGATCACCGAGCTGCCGCGTGAGGTGCATAAAAAAGGGGACCACGGCGGCGACAAAGGCTCCGTGTCTTTCGATGCCCGCCCCCTGCTCGCGGCGGCTCTTGGCGGGCACTCCATGGGACTCGTGAGCGAAGCAGGTATGCCTGCAGTCGCGGACCCGGGCTCGTCCGTGGTGCGTGCCGCACACGACCTGGGCATTCCCGTCGTGCCGCTGGTGGGCCCGGTGTCGCTGCTGCTGGCGCTGGCAGCCAGCGGGCTCAATGGTCAAAATTTCGCTTTTGTGGGCTATCTGCCCCAAGACGGGCAAGAACGGGGCCAACGCATCAAGGAGCTGGAAGCACTCGCTTTGAAGACGGGCCAGACCCAGCTTTTCATCGAAACGCCCTACCGTAACCAGGCCCTGTGGCAGGCACTGCTACAGGCACTGCAGCCCCACACCCGCCTCGCGCTCGCCAGTGGCCTCACACTGCCCAGTGCACGCATTCACAGCCAGCTGGTGCGGCAATGGCGCCAACAACCCGCCCCACCCGACAACCGGACACCGGTTGTATTTGCATTGGGCCGCTGAGGCGGAAAGACGCAATCGCTATATTATTAATAGCAATAAAAGCATATGGAATAAGCGCAAGCACTGCTTTTATCCAAACATTGCGCAACACCAGCATGGATGGCAAAAAGACGGTGGAATCATCCACCCGCACCGCCCACCCGCACAAAAAAGCCCCGACAGGATGGACATCCTGTCGGGGCTTTGTAGTCTGGTGATGTGCACGCCCTTGCAGCAACGAAGACGTTGCGGGCGTTCACAACCTACCTAAATCATCGCAACTTCATCGCAATTGAGGGCCCGACAAGGCCAGCGATTTCATCGCCCCGATCCCCATCGCGGCGCCAAACCGTTTGGCCAGGCGCTCGGCCACGTTATCGCGGCGGGTGTAGTCGATGATGTCCTCGGCCTTGACCACTTCGCGCGCCACGTAATCGAGGCTCCCCAATTTGTCGGCCAGACCCATTTCCACAGCCTGCTGGCCGGTCCAGAACAGGCCACTGAAAGTGTCGGGCGTGGCCTTGAGGCGGTCGCCCCGCCCGGCCTTCACCACCCCGATGAACTGCTGGTGGATCTGGTCCAGCATGGTTTGCGCATAAGCGCGCTGCTTTTCAGTCTGTGGGCTGAAGGGATCGAGGAAGCCTTTGTTCTCACCCGCAGTCAGCAAACGGCGCTCGACGCCCAGCTTCTCCATCGTGCCGGTGAAGCCAAAGCCGTCCATCAGCACGCCAATGCTGCCCACAATGCTGGCCTTGTCCACATAGATATCATCAGCCGCAGCGGCGATGTAATAAGCCGCCGAGGCGCAGGTTTCCTCCACCACTGCGTAGATCGGCTTGTGGTGTTTGGCCTTCAGGCGCACGATCTCGTCATTGATGATGCCCGCCTGCACAGGGCTGCCGCCCGGCGAGTTAATGAGCAGCACCAAGGCTTGGGAGCCCTCGTCTTCCAGCGCACTGCGCATGGCCGCCACAACAAATTCCGCGCTGGCCTCCGCCCCGGAGGCGATCTCGCCCTTGATGTCGACCACTGCCGTGTGTGGCCCGGTCTTGCTGGCACTGGGAGATGCCTGGCGCAGGGCGGCAAACGCCACGCCCGCAATCAGTACCAGCCAAGCCAGCCGGAAGAAGATCTTCCAGCGCCGGGCGCTGCGTTGTTCGTTGAGGGTAGAGAAGGCCAGCTTTTCCAGCGTGGCGCGTTCCCAGCCGGGTTCACGCGATGAGTCACTCACAGATGCTCCTGAATTAGTAGCTGTTGGCGCCCACAGATCGGGCGCAGGGCGGGTATTTTTGTCAAAGCCCGGTGCATCGGGCCGTTGGGGATCGGTCATGTGGTGCGTTCTGGCGCTGAGCCCCTGAGGCCATCACGGATACCGCCGTCTGCATGGGGGACAAACCGGCAGGCAACCAGGGCATCGGGGGTATTGGATCCAGATTTTCTAGAACTCTACGGGTTGCAGGTTGTGCGCAGTATGCCAGTGGACGGCCCCATCGCTTTCCGACAAAGCAATTTTTACCAAACCACCTCGGCACGGCCCTCCCGCACATTGGCCGGTGCTGGGCACATACGCGGCCCCATGGGTCGCGCACAACAACCATTGGCCCGTGTCGTCAAAAAAACGATCGGGTTGGTAGTCCATCTCCATGGCCACATGGGTGCAGCGGTTCAGATAAGCATGGACTACGCCCCGGTAGCGAATGGCAAAGGCCCGGCAGGCCTGGCCTGCGTAAAGCACATCAAACGGCACCGCCTGCCCCGCCTCGGCAAGCTCGGAGCTGCGGCACAGAAAAAGCGCCTGATCAGAAAAAGGATTCATGGTTTCACGGCTCCCACACCGCCCGGGCGTCGAAGGCCCCGCCATACGGCCAGATGCAACACACGGTGATCGCCAAAGAAAAACGCACAGGGTTGGTTGGCGCCCAGGCTCAAGGGGCGGCTGCTCTTGGCGCACAACAACACGTTCAAGCCTCCTGCAGCAGCCAGTTGTGCAAATCGCGCACCGTATGGGCCACAAACAAGGGATTCAGCGCGTGGAACGCATCGGGTTCGTGCGCCCCATAACTCACCCCCACACTCGCGCAACCGGCGTTGACCGCCATTTGCAGGTCATGGGTGGTGTCGCCAATCATGAGAAGTCGCTGTGGGGCCACATCGAACTCGGCCATCAGCTCTTGCAACATCAGCGGATGAGGCTTGCCGGCAGTCTGGTCTGCCGTGCGCGAGCCATCAAAAACACCCCGCAAGTCCACCGAGTGCAATGCGTCGTCGAGCCCGCGGCGGCTCTTGCCCGTCGCCACGGCCAGCAGATGGCCACGCTCGCGCAAGTCCGACAGCAACGGCAACACGCCGTGAAAAAGACTCAGGTCGTTCTGGTGCTGAACATAGTGAAAACGGTAGCGGTTGCCAAGCTCGTTGTATTTTTCGGGCGGAACATCCGGGGCGGCGTGGGCCAGCGCCTGCGTCAGGGCCATGCCAATGACGTAGGCAGCCTCCTTGTCGCTGGGAACGGTGCCACCTACATCGCGCACCGCCTCCTGGATGCAGCGCACGATGATGGCCGTGGAGTCGAACAAGGTGCCGTCCCAGTCAAAGGCAATCAGATCGAATCGGCGGGGGCGGAGGGTTTTGGAAGGCATACGGATGGGTAACGCCTTGTCAGGCAGAGGGCACAAAATCGGCCAGATCGGGGGGGAGTTCGGCATTCAAAGCCACCCGCTCCCCTGAGGCGGGGTGGTTGAACTGTAACCGCCAGGCATGCAGGAACATGCGCTTCATCCCGAGCCGCTGCAGCCGCTTGTTCAGGTCGAAATCGCCATATTTGTCGTCTCCCACAATCGCGTGGCCCTGGCTGGCCAGGTGCACGCGGATCTGGTGCGTGCGTCCGGTCTTGATGGTCACTTCCAGCAAGGACATCACCGGCAGGCCCTGGGCTGGGCGCGCGGGGATCGTGCTGCGCACCTTGACCAGCGTGATGGAGCGCATGCCGTCCGGGTCGTCGGCCGTGGTCACACGCACGCGGCGTTCACCATCGGCTTGCAGGTACTTGTGCAGCGGCAGGTCGATGACCTTCTTGTTCGCTGGCCAGGTGCCCGTGACGAGCGCCAGATAGGTCTTGCCGGTCTCGCGCTCACGGAACTGGTCCTGCAGGTGCGTAAGGGCTGACCGCTTTTTAGCCACCAGCAAGATGCCCGAGGTCTCGCGGTCCAGCCGGTGCACCAGTTCAAGAAACCGGGCCTGTACCCGCGCCTGGCGCAGCTGCTCGATCATACCAAAGCTCACGCCGCTGCCACCGTGCACCGCCACGCCGGCGGGTTTGTCGATGGCGATGAGGTGCTCGTCTTCCATCAGGATGGGGAATTCGCGGGCGGGCGCGGGGCGCTCGGCCTTCTCGGCCACCCTATCGGAGATGCGCACAGGCGGCACGCGCACCACATCGCCCGCCTCGACGCGGGTATCGGCGCTCGCGCGCCCTTTGTTGATGCGCACTTCACCGCTGCGGATGATGCGATAGACATGCGTCTTGGGCACACCCTTCAAATGGCGTATCAAGAAGTTATCCAGCCGCTGACCTGCCGAATCCTCGTCGACCTCCACCCACGTGGCGGACGGAGGCGTGGCAGCCAGCTTGGGGTCGGATGGCGGTTTGGCCCCTATAATGTGTTTCACCTGCGCGTTGTTATGTAAGTGGTTGATTTGTCTGGAGTTTAGTCCACACAGCCCTTGCACAGCCGCAGTAAGGTCGATGCCAGCGGGCGTCGTGCACGCAGATTGCAGGCCAGATGCCTGTGGTGGCCGGCACGCCGTGCGGCGGGCTGACAGATTGAAACACTGATACGGAATCCCCCAAGCTGGCAGAGACACCCTACCCGGGAATGCTCTGCCAGCGGATCAAAGCGAGCATGTGGTTGTTGATGAGCTGGATGGCGGTTTTGTGGCGGAGGCTACCGCCTCCGGCTGCACGCTCGAATTCAGTCCCAGCGCCCAGCCAGCAAGCGCAACCAGCTACTTTTTTGCTAGCAAAACTGCGGTCTTACCACTCGCCCCCATCCACGCGCCCCTGCCTTCCATTGCTGCGCTAGCGCTCAGCAGACCCTTGGCATCCCCGGCAATTCCTTTCGTTTCGATGCGTCAGTCCAGGCATTCACAGCTCCTGTAGAGCTTGTTGTTATTGGTTTGGAACTGTGGGCAGCAGCCCGCGCAGCCCCTGTTGCAGGTGGCTTCCCCGCTGCTTCCCGCAAAACACTGATTGAAGGAATCGCATCATGAAGCGGATGCTCATCAACGCCACGCAGCCCGAAGAGCGGCGCCTGGCCATCGTCGACGGACAAAAACTCCTCGACTACGAAATCGAAATTGAAGGGCGCGAGCAGCGCAAGGGCAACATCTACAAAGCGGTCGTCACACGCGTCGAGCCTTCGCTGGAAGCCTGCTTCGTCGACTACGGCGAAGACCGCCACGGCTTCCTGCCTTTCAAGGAAATCTCGCGCAGCTACTTTGCCCCCGGCGTTTCGCCCGGCCAGGCACGCATCAATGAAGTGATCAAGGAAGGCCAGGAACTGCTGGTCCAGGTCGAAAAAGAAGAACGTGGCAACAAGGGCGCAGCGCTGACCACCTTCGTCTCGCTGGCCGGCCGCTACGTGGTGCTGATGCCCAACAACCCCCGTGGCGGTGGCGTTTCGCGCCGCATCGAGGGCGAGGACCGCGCCGAGCTCAAAGAAGCGATGGACCAGCTCGAATACCCGAACGGCATGTCCATCATCGCGCGCACCGCCGGCATCGGCCGCACCGCGCCCGAACTGCAGTGGGACCTGAACTACCTGCTCAAGCTCTGGACCGCCATCGACGGCGCCGCCAAGGGCGGCAAGGGCGCCTTCCTGATCTACCAGGAATCGAGCCTCGTCATCCGCGCGATCCGCGACTACTTCAATAACGACATCGGTGACATCCTCATCGACACCGACGACATCTACGAGCAAGCGCACCAGTTCATGGCGCACGTCATGCCCGAGCATGCCGCCCGCGTCAAGCGCTACCGCGACGACGCCGCGCTGTTCAGCCGCTTCCAGATCGAGCACCAGATCGAATCGGCCTACGCCCGCACCGTGCAATTGCCATCGGGCGGCGCCATCGTGATTGACCACACCGAAGCGCTGGTGTCGGTGGACGTGAACTCGGCGCGCGCCATCAAGGGCGGCGACATCGAGGAAACCGCTACCCGCACCAACCTGGAAGCCGCCGACGAAGTGGCCCGCCAGATGCGCCTGCGCGACCTCGGCGGCCTGATCGTGATCGACTTCATCGACATGGAAGAGAGCAAGAACCGCCGCGAAGTGGAAAACCGCCTGCGCGACGCGTTGCGCCAGGACCGTGCCCGCGTGCAGTTCGGCAACATCAGCAAGTTCGGCCTCATGGAAATGAGCCGCCAGCGCCTCAAGCCCGCCTTGAGCGAAGGCTCGTCCATCCCCTGCCCCCGCTGCGGCGGCTCGGGCCATATCCGCGACACGGAAAGCTCGGCCCTGCAGATCCTACGGATCATCCAGGAAGAGTCGATGAAGGACAACACGGCCGCCGTGCACTGCCAGGTGCCAGTGGAAGTGGCGTCGTTCCTGCTCAACGAAAAGCGCACCGAGATCGCCAAGATCGAACTGAAGCAGCGCGTTGCCGTGCTGATGGTGCCCAACAAGACGCTGGAAACACCGAACTACAAGCTCGAACGCCTCAAGCACGACGACCCCCGCCTGGACCACATCGAAGCCAGCTATAAGCTCGCTGAAGAGGTGGAAGACCCCACGGCCGTGACGCGCCGCTCGCAAGAGCCCACCAACAAACAGACGCCGGTGATCAAGGGCGTGTTGCCCGACGCCCCCGCACCGATGGCCGAGCCCCGCCCCGAAGGCGCCGCCCGCCCCGCGCGCAGTGGCCAGCGCCCTGCTGCGGCCCCTGCGGCCAGCACGCCGGCAGCTGCACCTCGGCCCATGCCTGCCGCAGCGCCCCAAGAGCAAGGTTTCTTTGCCTGGATCAAGGGTCTGCTGGGCTTTGGCGACACCCCCGCGCCGACACCTGTGGCGGCACCCACCCCCGTGGCAACCCCTGAAACGCAGGGTCGCGGTGAACCCCGCCGTGACGGCCGCAATGGCGAATCCCGTGGCCGCCGTGGTGGACGCGATGGAAACCGTGAAGGTGGCCGTGACGGAAACCGCGATGGCAATGGTGAAAACCGCGGCCGCCGTGGCGAACGCCCCGCCGAAGGCCGCGCACCACGTGACGCAGACAACCGCCCCCCACGCGACGCGGAGCGCCGCCCTGAAGGCGAAGCCCGCGAGCCTCGCGAAGGCCGCAATGGCCGTGACGGCGGTCGAAGCCGTCGCGACGCAGAGCCGCGCAACCTGGCCTCCGGCGTGAACGGAGACAACACGGCCGTTCAACAACCGCAAGTCGAAGGCCCCAACGGCCAGACCAGCGACAGCGACGCAGTGCCCGGCCAACAGCAACCCCGCAGCGAACGCGGCCCACGCCGTGAACGTGGTGAGCGCGGTGAGCGCAATAACCGGGGTGACCGGGGCGGCGAACGGGGCCCACGCCCTGCCACCGCGCAAGACAAAGCCGCCAATGCAGCCATGCCTGGCGATTTTGTGGACACCGCGCCGCTGGAATCCCTGCCCGACCTGGACCTGACCGGGACCGACGGACAGCCTGGCGGCCATGGCACCCAAGCCGCAGGCGACGACCAACAGCGCCGTGAGCGCCGGTCGCGCGACCGCTATGGCCGCGACCGCCGTGAACGCGGCCCGCGCGACACCAGCAGTGAAGCCGCAGCGCCCACGGTGCAGGATGTCGACGCCTCTGCCCAGGCCGGCACCTCCGCCCTGGCACCGGTGCAGGACGAGGCCCCACGCCGCAGCTACTTCAACGCGCCCACGGCCGAGTCCGCTCAGCCTGCGGCCTTCGAGGCGCCGACTGCCGCACCCGCAGTAGCAGCATTGCCCCCCGCACCCGCCATGCCAGCCCCCATCGCCGCCCCGGTGGACGCAGCGACGCCGGTGACCGCAGCAGTGCCAGCAGCCCCCGCTCCGGCTCCGGCTCCTGCGCCGGCCAAAGCACCTGTTGCCGCTGCGGCACAGGCGCCGGCTGCCAAGCCCACCGCGACAGGCATGCCCCGCGTGCAGGCGTTTACGCTGCCTATCGATGCGCTCCAGCAAGTGGCGGCCTCATCGGGCCTGCAGTGGGTGAACTCTGATGCGGACAAGATCGCGGCCGTACAGGCTGCGATTGCCGCAGAGCCCAAGCCCCTGCGTGTGCCGCGCGAACGCCCCCCCGTGGTGGTGGTGGACGAAGGCCCGCTGGTGCTGGTGGAAACCCGCCGTGACCTGTCGGCCATGAAGCTGCCTTTTGAGCAGCCTCCGGTGGCGTAAAAAGACGCAACGGCCTGCTGTCCGCGCGGCGCAGGCCCATTCACACAAGGCGGCTCAGGCCGCCTTGTTCTTTTGGGAAACGATAAACCGCCCTTGCACCATTCCTTCGCACCCCTGCGCTACCTTTGAATGGGCGGTTGTCACGTTCAATGTCCCCTCATCGCAGCGGCGCGCGGTGTGCAAGGTACCATTTTGGGTCGCTGGCGCGCGCCCCCCTGCGCATTGGCGCACGCGCCCGTATGGCAAGCAGCCATTGCCTCCATATGCCGTGCCAGCCTCCTGTCTGATATTTCTTCAAGGTCCGCGGACCTTTCGGCCACACCCATGCTGTTCTTGCTGTCCCCCGCCAAATCGCTCGACTATGACACCCCCGTACCTGAAGGGCTGCCACACACCACGCCCCAGTTCGTGCCGCAGTCCACGGCCCTGATCGAGGTGTTGCGCACCCACTCGCCACAAAGCATTGCTTCGCTGATGGACCTGAGCGACAAGCTGGCGGGGCTGAATGTGGCGCGCTACCAGGCCTGGCGCCCCCGCTTCACCGCAGCCAACTCGCGCCAGGCCGTGCTCGCCTTCAACGGCGACGTGTACGACGGCCTGCAGGCCCGCACACTTGGCGCGGACGACCTGGGGTGGGCGCAGGAGCATGTCGCCATCCTGAGCGGCCTGTATGGCGTGCTCAGGCCACTGGATCGCATGCAACCCTATCGCCTGGAGATGGGCACACGCCTGGCCACCGCCGCTGGCAGCAACCTGTACCAGTTCTGGGGCAGCCAGATTGCCGAACACCTCAACACCCGCCTGCGCGCCGACACCACCCCCGTGGTGGTCAACCTGGCGTCGAAGGAGTATTTCAAGTCCGTGGATCGCAAGCAGCTGAAGGCGCGCGTCATTGAATGCGTATTCGAGGACTGGAAAGGCGGCACCTACAAGATCATCAGCTTCCACGCCAAACGCGCGCGGGGCCTGATGGCCCGCCATGCCATCGCCCACCGCGTGGCCACGCCGCACCAGCTGGAAGGATTTGATCTGGACGGCTACGCTTTTGCCCCGGCATCATCCACCCCCGAGCGCCTGGTCTTCAGGCGCAAGGCGCCCACGGCGTAAACCCGACAAAAACCCGCTCACGTTGAGTTGAAGGACCGCCATGGCATCGCGTTCTGACCAGCACCCGGACCACACCACCACCACCGCCCAGCCCATCAGCGCTACACGGCAGGCCATCACGCCCGAGCTGCGCCGATGGATCATCAAACAGGCCCAGGCCGGCTACCCCGCGCCGGTGGTGCTGCAGTCCATGCGCGATGCGGGCTGGGACGAAGACGTGGCGGCCGAGGCCATGGAGGTCACGCTAAGGAACCATTTGAACGCGTTGTCCGTGCAACAGGGCCAGCCCACCGCCGTGCCCGTGCCCGAGCCCCGGCTGGACGAATCGCCTGCCCAGGTGGACTGCGGCGACCGCACCGTGAACGTGTTGCTGGCGATGGCCCAGCCACGCATCGTGGTGTTCGGCGGCCTGTTGTCGCCCGAAGAATGTGATGCCTTGATCGCCGATGCCGCGCCGCGCATGGCGCGCTCGCTCACGGTGGCCACCCAAACGGGCGGCGAGGAAATCAACGACGACCGCACCAGCGACGGCATGTTCTTTCAGCGCGGCCAGAGCCCGCTGATCCAGCGCATCGAAGAGCGCATTGCACGCCTGCTGCACTGGCCCATCGAAAACGGCGAAGGGCTGCAGGTGCTGCACTACCGCCCCGGCGCCGAGTACAAGCCACACTACGACTACTTCGACCCCGCCGAGCCCGGCACCGCCACCATCCTCAAGCGCGGCGGCCAGCGGGTGGGCACGCTGGTGATCTACCTGAACACGCCCGAAAAAGGCGGCGGCACCACCTTCCCCGACGTGTTTCTCGAAGTGGCGCCGCAGCGCGGCAACGCGGTGTTCTTCAGCTACGAACGGCCCCACCCATCCACCCAGACCTTGCACGGCGGCGCCCCGGTGATCGCGGGCGACAAGTGGATAGCCACCAAGTGGCTGCGCGAACGAGAGTTCAAATAAAAATGGGCTCTAGCGCTTATGCATCAAGCGCAAGCAGCTACCAAAACAATAGCAATCATTCGCCGCCACACCCGCATACCCCCACACCCGCATACCCCCATACCTGCCATCCCCCTACACACCATGAACACGCCAGAACAATCACAACTGGGCAAGGCCTCGGCTTATGTAGACCAGTACGACGCCTCGCTGCTTTTCCCCATCCCGCGCGCGGGCAAACGGGCCGAGATCGGCATCACCGGCGCGCCCCCCTTTTTTGGGGCCGACCTGTGGACGGCCTTTGAGCTGTCGTGGCTGAACCAGCGCGGCAAGCCACAGGTGGCGCTGGCGCACATCACCGTGCCCTGCGAGACGCCCAACATCGTGGAGAGCAAGTCGTTCAAGCTCTACCTCAACAGTTTCAACAACACCCGCTTTGCCGATGCCGTCGAAGTGCAGGCGCGCATCCGCGCCGACATCAGCGAAGCCGTGTGGCGCGGCGCGGAGCACCCGGCCACCGCGGGCGTCCGGCTCATCCACCCCGAGTTGTTCGACCAGGAACCCGTGCACGAACTGGACGGCCTGAACCTGGACCGCCTGGACGTGGAATGCACCCGCTACCAGCCCGCGCCTGAGTTGCTGACAGCGCAGTTCGATGAAGCACCGGTGACCGAGACGCTGACCAGCAACCTGCTCAAGAGCAACTGCCTGGTGACGGGCCAGCCCGACTGGGGCAGCGTGCAGATCAGCTATAGCGGCCCGCAGATCAACCAGGAAGGGCTGCTGCAATACCTCGTGAGTTTTCGCAACCACAATGAGTTTCATGAGCAGTGTGTGGAGCGCATCTTCATGGACATCTGGGCGCGCTGCAAACCCATCCGGCTCACGGTGTATGCGCGCTACACCCGCCGGGGCGGCCTCGACATCAACCCGCTGCGCACCAGCCACCCGCAGGGGCTGCCACGCAATGTGCGCACAGCACGGCAATAGGCAATACCGCTGCCCCGCGTTTCAGCCCGGTTCAGCCCCGGTTCAGCCCTGTGGCCCGATCCAGTCGCAGCGCAGCTTACGCAGCCGGTGGGCGCGAGCCCGCCATGCGACATAGCCGCTTGGGACCAAGGTACCGGCCAGGCACAACGGTGCGCACCAGGTCTCGCCGAATGCGCAAACCGGAAACCAGCCCACCCATCCCATGATCCAGAGCGTCAGCACAGCGTCCCAGAGGTGGTACTCGAGCGGGTGATCGGCCTTGTGCGCAACATGCCACTGCCGGATGCGCTGCAGCTCATTGAGGGTCATGGGGATCTCCCGAAAAACGGGGAAATCACTGTAAGTTACGAGTAAGAATTCGTCAAGAGCTACCGAACGCTTCCAACCGGTGTGCCATCAGTCCAGGCGAAACACGTCCACCGAGCGGCCCAGCGATTCGGCGCTTTCTTTCAGCCCCTGGGCGGCGGCTGCCGACTCTTCCACCAGCGCGGCGTTCTGCTGCGTCACGGTATCGAGCTGGGTGACAGCCTCGTTCACCTGGGCAATGCCTTGCGACTGTTCCTTGGTCGCGCCGCTGATCTGCTGCACCAGGGCGCTCACCCGCTCCACCGTGTCGACCACGCCTTGAATGGTCCTGCCTGCGTGGTCCATTTGCTGGGCACCACCGGCAATCTGGCCAACTGTCACGCCGATGAGGCCGCTGATTTCCTTGGCCGAGCTGGCACTGCGCTGTGCCAGCGCCCGCACCTCTCCCGCCACCACCGCAAAGCCCCGCCCCTGTTCACCCGCGCGGGCGGCCTCCACAGCGGCATTGAGCGCCAGCAGGTTGGTCTGGAAGGCAATGCCTTCGATCACCCCCACGATCTCGCTGATGCGCGTGGACGACTGCTTCATCTCTTGCATGGCTGCGCTGACCTCCTGCACGGCCTGGCCGCCACGCCGGGCGATGTCGCTGCTTTGCGCGCTTTCGCGCGAGACCTGGGCCGCCGTGTCCGATGTCTGCATCACGGTGCTGGCGAGCTGCTCCATCGAGGCGGCGGTCTCCTCCAGGCTGCTGGCCTGCGATTCGGTGCGGGCCGACAGGTCCAGGCTACCGCGCGAGATCTCAGCGGCTGACTGGGTGAAATTGCGCACTTCAGTGCGCACATCGCCCACCACCGCGCGCAGGTTGACCTGGGTTTGCTGCAGCCGCTGCATCAGCGCACCCAGCGGCTGCGGGTAGTCGCCGCGCACGGACGTCACCAGGTTGCAGGCTGAGATATCCGATGCAAACCGCGTCGCGTCATACACGCCCCGCAACACCGTGGCCTGAAACCGCCACAGCACCCAGCCCGCACCAAGCGGCAGCAATACAAGGCGCGCCACACTGGCGGTGGCACCTTGCAGCCCCAGCATGTCGGGTACCAGAGCCAGCAGCACCAGAACGCCCAACATCAGCGCCATGCGGGGCAGCGATGCCATCTGCGTCAGGCTCTGCACAACGCCGCGCACACCGCGATACCGCACGCTGCCTGAATCCAGATAAAAGCTGGCGGCACCCGACGATGCCTCGCGACGCATCTGGGCGTAGAGGGCTTCGGCGGCGGCTATTTCACTCGGACTCGGCTTGGTGCGCACCGACATGTAGGCGCGTGGCTTGCCACCTTCCATGATGGGCGTCACATTGGCCCGCACCCAGTAGTGATCGCCGTTTTTGCGGCGGTTCTTGACCAGCCCCGTCCACGGATCGCCCCGACCCATGGTGCGCCACATGTCCTTGTAGGCCTCAGACGGCATGTCAGGGTGGCGAATGATGTTGTGGGGCTGACCAATGAGTTCGTCGTAAGTGAATCCGCTCACACGCACGAAGGCTGGGTTGCAATGGGTGATCTCGCCCTTGGTGTTAGTGCTCGACACAAGCAACTCATCACTGGGGAAATCGAAACTCTGCTGTGTTACAGGCAGATTGATGCGCATGGGTCGTTCCTGAAAGGTCTGCGGGTAGGCAGGTCAACGGCTTTGTTACCATTTGATACTGATCAAGTCTATCCCGCGATTCACCCCCATTGGCACCAAAACAGTGCTCTTCTTGCTGCACCGTGGCAAAGATTGTGTCGCCCTCACGTCAGCCCTGCGTTCAGAACAGCTGGCCGATCTCCATCGTGCTGCCGTCCAATCGCCGCCCACCTTGGCGCATGGCGGGCGGCTCGGCCACACGGGCATCGGGTGCCGGCTCCTGGCCCAGCCGCGCCAGCGTGCTGGCCCGCACCCCCAGCAGCCGCAGCCGTTTGTCCAGCGGCACCCGCTTGAGACACTGCCCCGCGATGTGCCGGATGGCCGCACCGTCAGCCGTGTAGAACGCGGCTGTGTGGTCGCGCGTCGCAATCTTGAAATCGTCGTAGCGCAGCTTGATGCCAATGGTGCGCGCCACATAGCCCTTGCGCTGCAGGTCCTCGGCCACACGCATGCACAGGTCGGTAAAGATGCGGCCCAGCTCTGCCCTGTCATGCACCGCATGCAGATCGCGGTCGAACGTGGTCTCGCGGCTCATGCTGACGGGCTCGCTTTCGGTCACCACGGGGCTGTCGTCGCGGCCCCAGGCCACGCGGTGCATCCAGGCCCCGGTGGACTTGCCAAAGTGACCCATGAGCCACTGCGGGTCCTGCGCTGCCAGTTGCCCAATGGTCTCTATGCCCAGGCGCGCCAGCTTCTCGCCCGCCTTGGGGCCGATGCCGTTGATCTTGCGCACGTTCAGCGGCCAGATCTTGCCCTGCAGGTCTTCCTTATAGACGATAGAAATACCGTTGGGCTTGTTGAACTCGCTCGCCATCTTGGCCAGCAACCGGTTAGGCGCCACGCCGATCGAGCAGGTCAGCCCTGTCGTCTCAAAAATGCTTTTCTGGATGAGCCGCGCCAGCACACGCCCGCCTTCGCGCTGGCCACCGGGCACGTCGGTGAAGTCGATATACACCTCGTCCACACCCCGGTCCTGCATCACGGGGGCAATCTCGGTGATGGTGCTTTTGAACAGGCGCGAGAAGCGCCGCACTTCGTCAAAATCCACCGGCAGCACGATGGCCTGCGGGCACAGCCGGGCCGCTTTCATCATGCCCATGGCCGAACCCACACCGAACTGCCGCGCAGCATAGGTGGCCGTGGTGATGACGCCCCGGCCCACGTAGTCTTTGAGCAGAGGAAAGTCCTCCACCGGGATGAAACACGGCTCCCGTGGCCCCGAGCCATCGGGACTTTGCAGCAGCAAATCGTCCACCTTACGCCGACCGCCGCCAATCACCACAGGCAACCCTTTGAGTTGCGGGTAGCGCAGCAACTCCACCGAGGCATAGAACGCATCCATGTCCAGGTGCGCAATGCGGCGCAGCTTGCCGTCGGGCTGGGTTGCAGCGGCCGGGCTATCGAGGGCGGTTTCGGGGTCAGGAACGGTCACAGCCGATATTGTGCGCGGCGCGTTGACAGGCTGCTGCCACCAACATCACAAGCTGCGAGTTAGAGAAAAGCCGCCCTTTGGGTTTGCAATGCCTCTCGGTCGATGCTGGCTTGCAGCTGCTCCATATCTGCACGGCACACGCCCTGCTTCACAAAATGGTCTTGCCATCCGTTCACCACGCGTGCGACCTGCTGGATAAGCTCCATGGCACGCGCGCGTTTGATGCCGAATTCACGCAGCTCAGTCAGCGCGTTCTCCAGGCTGGATACAGCACCTTCGCGACCCACCACCATCTGCTGGTAACCCAGGTTTTGCAGCGTGGGCACCACGTCGTACGCAGGGGTCAGCTCGTGGTAGCCATCCAGCCCCAAGCGCAGACTGTGGTTGCGCTCATGGTCGTCGGTGTTGTCCATGAAGATGTTGAACACCATGCGCTTGAACAACTCTTCACGCTGCGCCACCTGTGTGTCGGGGTGGGCCAGTCGCAGCAGCACCGTGGCCAGCGCGCTATAGCTCTCAGGCAGCCGCGCAGCACGCAGCGCCGTGCGGGCCGACAGGCAATGCAGGCGGTACCCACCCACTCTGTCAAAACGCTCAATCGTCAACGCATGACGCGCCTTGCCATGCCGTGCTGGAATGGGCAGCACACCCGTAGCAGCCACGCGGATGCCTGCCTGGGCGGCCAGCGTCATGGTGGCGTGTTCGACCAGCGGCGTGTCCACCGCATCGTCCAGCTCACTGAACTTGATGACGCAAGGCCCCGCATCGGTTTGCAGCAGAGCCTTGGGCCGTGCGCCGCCCAACGTCACACCGGGTTGAATAAGGCGCTGCATTTCAGCGGTCACCGGGGCCTGGGTCTGCAGGTCTTCCATGGCGGCGCTTAGCTGCGCCAAGTCCCGCAGTTGGGGATAAGGCCCCAGTGAGCGTGGCACGTACCGATCCGCAGAGACCGAAACACCCAGCGCACCAAAACGGTCATCACCCGCAAACAGCAGCATCTCCAAGATCGACAGGCGCGCGGGCCGGTCCACATGCCGGATGATGCGCTCGCCCCAGCGGTCGGGCCGGGCATCGTCAATGGCACCGGGGGCGCTGTTGCGCTCGCCTGCGGTGAACTCCTGCTCAGCCACCAAAGGCAAGTCCTCACTGAGCGGAAAGTGCCACCACTCTTCGGCATAGTGGAAGGTGGCGCAGTCGGCCACGAGCTGGGACAAGCGCAACGCGCCCACCAATGTGGGCTGCGCGGGGTTCACCAGCGCCCACAGGTAAAGCTGGTCTTGCGGCACATAGCTGCGGGGATTCACACCCACGCGCGACTTCATCGCGGGGCCTTTGAAAGGCCGGGTTGAATGAGCGCAGCCAAGCCGACTGCCGCCGCCGGGACAGACCGAGACGGCACAGGCGCAGCCACTGTACTGGCACCAGGGCGCGCAACGCTTTTGGCCGATTTGCGCGGACCGCGAGCCCTCGTGACCTCCCGCTCCAGCGCCGCATGGTCTTGTTGGGGCGCAACCAAATCGGCCACGGCCACCGCCGGATTCACCAGCCACATGCACATCACATAGCTGGCCATGGCCACAGAAGGATCGCCCCGCTCAATGCGTGCCATGGTGGGCTGAGACACCCCCAGCCGCCGCGCCCACTGGGCCTGCGTCTCTCCCCGCCGCTTGCGGGCGATGGCGATGTGTTGGCCCAGCAGTTCAATCTGCTGCAAGACGGCATGCGGGTAATCAGCAGGGCTGGTGTTTTGCTTGGGCATTCATAGAATGTAGCAAAAATTGGTTTTTAAGCAAATCTATGAATATTAAGCGCCGCCCACAGCGCTCGATAGAGAGTCAAAGCCGCCTATTTATTCATAGAAGCAAGAAAAACCTATTTAACAAACTTCTATGAATGGTTTACTGCTTCGCCAACGCCGCGCTCCGAATACCCTGCAGCGTGCCCGTGGGCGTAATGGCCTCGGGGTCGATCAGGCAGTGCAATACGCTGGGCAGGCCGCTGGCGCGCGCGCGGGCCAGGGCGGGGGCGAATTCTGCAGTGTGCTCCACACGCTCGCCGTGGCCGCCAAAGGCCTGGGCGTAGGCCTTGAAGTCGGGGTTCTTGAGCTGCGTGGCGCTGACGCGGCCGGGATACTCGCGCTCCTGGTGCATGCGGATGGTGCCGTACATGGCGTTGTCCAGCAGCACCACGATGATGGGCAGGCCGTACTGCACGGCGGTCGCAAACTCCTGGCCGTGCATCAAAAAGTCGCCGTCGCCCGCGAAGATCACCACCTCGCGCTGCGGCCACAGGCGCTTGCCGCCCACGCCCGCAGGCAGGCCGTAGCCCATCGATCCACTGGTGGGAGCCAATTGGCTGGCGTAGGTGGTGAACGGCCAGAAGCGGTGGATCCACGTGGCAAAGTTGCCCGCGCCGTTGCAGAAGATGGTGTCGGCCGGCAGTACGTCTTTGAGGTGCTGCATCACCTCGCCCATCTGCAAGTTGCCGGGGATGCGAATGGGCGCCGGGTCGCTCCAGGCCAGGTATTCGGCGTGGGCGGCCTGGGTGTGGGCCTTCCACGGCACGGCGGCTGTGGGGCGCACCGCGTTGAGCGCTGCGGTGAATGCCTGTGGCGTGGCGTGGATGGCCTGGGTGGGGCGGTAGAGCTTGCCCAACTCATCGGCATCGGCATGCACATGCACCAGGGGCTGCGCGGGCGTGGGGATGTCGAACAGCTCGTAGCCTTGCGAGGGCACTTCCGACAGCCGCCCGCCCACCACCAGCACCAAATCGGATGCCTTGATGCGCGCCAGCAGCTTGGGGTTCACACCCAGGCCCAGATCGCCGCCATAGCAGGCGTGCGTGGCCGGGAACAGCATCTGGCGGCGGAACGAGCAGTACACAGGAATCGACCAGGCCTCTGCAAACGCAGTGAACTCGCGCACAGCTTGCTCAGACCAGCGGCTGCCACCCACGATGGCCACAGGGCTCTTGGCGGCTTGCAGGCGCTGGGCAAGCTCGGCCATCTGCGCGGCGCCGGGGTGTGTCTCCGTCACCTGGTAGGGCAACGCATCGGCCACCATGGCCGCTTCGGTCAGCATGTCTTCGGGCAGCGCCACCACCACAGGGCCGGGGCGGCCGGATGTGGCGACGTGGAAGGCCCGCGAGACGAGCTCGGGCACACGCGCCGGGTCATCAATCTGCACCACCCACTTGGCCATGGTGCCAAACACGGCGCTGTAGTCCAGCTCCTGAAACGCCTCACGCCCCATGGCATTGCGGGCCACCTGGCCCACAAACAGGATCATAGGGGTCGAGTCCTGGTGCGCAATGTGTACACCGGCCGACGCATTGGTGGCGCCGGGCCCGCGCGTCACAAAGCAGATGCCGGGCTGGCCCGTGAGCTTGCCCTGCGCCTCGGCCATCATGGCCGCGCCGCCCTCCTGGCGGCACACCGTCACGCCGATATCGGCATCGTGCAGGGCGTCGAGCACGGCCAGATAACTTTCGCCGGGCACGCAAAAGAGCTGCTTGACGCCATGGGTGATGAGCTGGCTGACCAGAATCTGGCCGCCCGTGCGAGGGGTGAGGGACGAAGTGTTCATGTCTGCGGTATCGGATCAAAAATTCAGAACAGCGCCTGGCAGGCACGTTGGATGCGCGTGCAGGCCTCTTGCAAGTCAGCGGTAGAAGCAGCGTAAGAGATGCGGAAGTATGGCGCCAGCCCCAGCACACCGCCGGGCACCACGGCCACATGGTGTTCGCGCAGCAGGTAGGCGCAAAAGTCGGCATCGGTGCGCAGCAGCATGCCGCCCGGCGTGGTGCGGCCCAGCACGCCTTCGCAACTGGCAAAGGTGTAGAACGCGCCCTCGGGCACGCGGCAGCGCAGGCCGGGTGAGGCATTGAGCGCGGCCACGACCAGATCGCGCCGGTCTTGAAACGCTCGGCAACGTTCAACCACCACATCCTGCGGGCCCGTCAGCGCCGCCACGGCCGCCGCCTGGCTGATGGACGAGGGGCAGGACGTGGCCTGGCTCTGCACCACGGCCATGGCGGCAATCAGCGCCTTGGGGCCCGCGCCATAACCGATGCGCCAACCGGTCATGGCATAGGCTTTGGAGACACCGTTCACCGTCAGCGTGCGATCGCGCAGCGAGGGCAGCACGGCGGCGGGCGTGGCAAACGCGCGGCCGTCGTACAGGATGTGTTCGTAGATGTCGTCCGCCAGCAACCACACCTGCGGGTGGCGCTCCACCACCTCCAGCACCGGGCGCAGTTGCTCGGCGCTATAGGCCGCGCCGCTGGGGTTGGAGGGCGAGTTGATGAACACCCAGCGCGTGCGCGGCGTGATGGCTGCCTCCAGCTGTTCGGGCGTGATGCGAAAGCCGTTGGCTTCGGTGCAGGGCACCACCACGGGCACGCCACCGGCAATCAGCACCATGTCGGCGTAAGACGTCCAGTACGGCGCGGGCAGGATCACCTCGTCGCCCGGGTTCACCGAGGCCATCAGCGCGTTGTAGAGGATCTGCTTGGCACCCGCGCCTGCAGTGATTTCGTTGAGCTGAAAGTCCAGCCCGTTGTCGTGCTTGAACTTGTGCTGGATGGCGGCCTTGAGTTCTGCCGTGCCATCCAGCACCGTGTAGTGCGTCTCCCCCCGCGCCATGGCCTGCTGCGCGGCCTCCAGAATGTGGGCTGGCGTGTCGAAATCGGGCTCGCCCAGGCCCAGCACGATGACGGGCTGGCCCTGGCGCTTGAGCTGGTTTGCCTCTTGCGTCAGGCGCACGATTTCCGAAACGCCGATGGCGCCCAGGCGGTCGGCCGCGCGGAAGGCCGTGGCGGGGATGGGAGCGTTCATTGCTGGTAGGTCTCCAGGGGCTTGTCGTTGGGTGTGGCAAACAGCTGGCGCAGCGTGGTGCCCAGCGGCAGGTTCAGGCTCATGTTCTTGGGTGGAATGGGGTTCACAAACCACTTGGTGTAGATCTTTTCCATCTCGCCGCTTTGCATGAGCTTGGTGAGCACACCATCCACCGCCGCCTTGAAGGTCGGGTCGTCCTTGCGGAACAGCAGCGCAATCGGCTCGGCGCCCAGTGGCTCGCCGACGATGCGGTAGGCCGATGGGTCTTTGGAGTTGGCGATCATCCCGGCCAGCAGGTTGTCGTCGAGCACGAAGGCGTCGGCGCGGCCGGTTTCCAGCAGCAAGAAGCTCTCGTGGTGGTCCTTGCCCAGCACCGTCTTGATGGGTGCACCGCCCAGCGCACGCTCCTGCTTGCGCAGCAGTTGCACGGCCGTGGTGCCGGTCGATGCGGCAATGGTGCGGCCTGCGAGCTGGCTGATGGACTTCAGGTCCGAATCCTTGCGCACCGCCATGCGCACTTCGCTCACGTAGGTGGTCACTGCAAACGCCACTTGTTGCTGGCGCGCGGTGTTGTTGGTGGTGGGGCCACAGCCGATATCGAGCGTGCCGTTCTGCACCAGGGGCAGCGTGTTTTGCGCCGTCACGGCCATGTATTCGAGCTTGGCGTCGGGCGCGATCTCCTTGAGCACCCGCTCGCACAGCTCGACGTGGTAGCCCGCGTATTTCTCATTCGCGCCCAGCGCATAGGCCATGGGCGGCGAGGTCTCGCGCACGCCCAGCACGGCCTTGCCCGATGCCTTGATCTTCTCCAGCGTGGGCGTGGATGCCGTTTGTGCCTGCGCTGGCGCCAAGGCCGTGCAAGCCAGTACCAGCCCTGCAGCGAGCGCCGTGAATGTCTTGTGGAAAGTTGCCATGGTTGTTGTCTCCTAGTGTGTTGTCGTTGGCAGAATAAAAAGCGGTCGTACCGCGCTAAAAAAACTCACTGTTCCCTGTTCCTTGCTCCTTGCTCTCCGTTGCCTCACCGTTCAGGCCGAGCTTGCCGAAGCCAGGGCAGAACGCGTACAAAGCCCTTCGTGCTGGCCCAAAGCGCACGGGCGTCAGCGAGGGCTTCGCCTGAAACCGGCCACACCACGCCCCTCTGTTCCAACCCGTGCGCCGAGCCCCTGCTCCCACTCACACATCAAACGTCACGCCTTGCGCCAGTGGCAGCGCGGTCGAATAGTTGATGGTGTTCGTCGCCCGGCGCATGTAGGCCTTCCAGCTGTCCGACCCGGCTTCGCGCCCGCCGCCCGTTTCCTTCTCCCCACCAAACGCGCCACCAATCTCGGCACCGCTGGGGCCAATGTTCACGTTGGCAATGCCGCAGTCCGAGCCCGCCGCCGACATGAACAACTCGGCCTCGCGCACGTTGAGCGTAAAGATGGACGACGACAGGCCTGCGCCCACGGCGTTGTTCATGGCGATGGCTTCGTCGATGGTGCTGTAGCGCACCACGTACAGGATGGGCGCAAAGGTTTCGTGCAGTGCAGGGCCTTCGTGCTTTTGCAGCTCCACCAGCGCAGGGCGCACGTAGTACGCATCCGCACCGCCAATGCCTTCCACACGGCCACCACCGTGCACCGTGGCACCCAGCGCACGGCTTTGCTCCAGCGCTTTTTGCATGCCGTCAAACGCAGGGCGGTCGATCAGCGGGCCTACCAGCGTGCCAGCGGTGCGCGGGTCGCCTACCTTCACGTTGGCATACACCTTGGCCAGCTGGGGCACCAGTTGGTCGTAAATGCTTTCGTGCACAAACAAGCGGCGCAGCGTGGTGCAGCGCTGGCCTGCCGTGCCCATGGCGGCAAACGCGATGCCGCGCAGGGCCAGGTTCAGGTCGGCCGTGGGCCCCACGATGGCCGCGTTGTTGCCGCCCAGCTCCAGGATGCCGCGCGCAAACCGCGCTGCCAGGCGCGGGCCCACGGCGCGGCCCATGGCGGTGGAGCCCGTGGCCGACAGCAAGGGCACGCGGGCGTCATCCACCAGCACCTCGCCAATGTCGCGCTGGCCCACGATCAGCTCCAGCAGGCCCTCGGGTGCATCGGCGCCAAAGCGTGCGATGGCGCGCTGCGCAATCGCGTGCGTGGCCAGGGCCGTGAGCGGCGTCTTTTCAGACGGCTTCCACACCACCGAATCACCGCACACCAGCGCCAGCGCCGCGTTCCATGACCACACGGCCACGGGGAAGTTGAAGGCCGAGATCACGCCGCACACGCCCAACGGGTGCCAAGTTTCCATCATGCGGTGGCCGGGGCGTTCGGTGGCAATGGTCAGGCCATACAGCTGGCGCGACAGGCCCACGGCAAAGTCGCAGATGTCGATCATCTCCTGCACCTCGCCCAGCCCTTCGGACGGGATCTTGCCCGCCTCAATGGTCACCAGCAGGCCCAGGTCAACCTTGGCGGCGCGCAGCTCTTCGCCCAGCAGGCGCACCAGCTCGCCCCGGCGCGGTGCGGGCACATTGCGCCATGCCAAAAAGGCCGCATGCGCGCGGCCGATGGCAGCGGTGGCATCGGTCGGGCTTTGCTGTGGCACCTGGGCCAGCACCTCGCCCGTGATGGGCGAGCGCGCAGCCAGCGTGCCGCCGGTGTAGGCGGCGCGGGGCACGCCCAGGCGTTGCAACAGTTGATCAACTTCAGACACAAGGGGGGTGGCGGCAGGGGTGGCAGACATGGCGACTCGCAAAGGTGAAGGGGGTGCAGAAAAACAGATCCGCGCAAGAGAACCTACGCAAAGAATGCGCCAATATCCGCCAATCCCAGGAGCCTGGATAGCAAAAAAATGGAACTACTTGATCACAAATCAGAATGAAGTACCTGAAAATATCAGGACTGCCACCCCATACCCAATGCGCGGAAGAGGCTCAAAAGGCTCAATTTTTGGCACCCATCATCATTCCCCCAATGCATAACCCGGTATGACCTTGCTGCGCCGCGCCTTCCTGCCCTCCACCGCCGACCTGCTGGCCTTTGAGGCGGCGGCACGCCACCAGAGCGTGTCGCGCGCAGCCGAGGAGCTGCACCTCACCCAAAGCGCCGTGTCGCGCCAGATCCGCCAACTGGAAGATCAGATCGGCACCGCCCTCTTCCACCGCGTGCGCCAGCGTGTGGTGCTGACCGACGCGGGCCGCGTCTACGCGGCCGACGTGCAAAACGTGCTGCAGCAACTGTCGGCCAGCACACAAAAAGCCATGGCGTTCTCCAGCACCGACGGCCTGCTCAACCTGGCCGTGCTGCCCACGCTGGGCACCCGCTGGCTCATCCCGCGCCTGGGCGGCTTCATGGCGCTGCACCCGGAGGCCATGGTCAACTTCTCGGCCCGCACCGAGCCGTTTGACTTTGCGGGCACACCGTTCGACGCTGCCATCCACTTCGGCACCCCGCACTGGGCAGGCGCCGTGTGCGAATACCTGATGCACGAAGAAACCGTGCCCGTGTGCAGCCCCGCCTACCGCGACCGCCACGGCATCCACACCCCGCAGGATTTGACCCGCGTGGTGCTGCTGCAGCAAAGCACTCGTCCCACGCAATGGGCCGAATGGTTTGAGCTGGTGGGCGTGCCCACGGCCCTGGCCCTGCGCGGCCCGCAGTCCGAGCACTTCGCCATGATTGCGCAGGCTGCGGTCTCGCACCTGGGGGCGGCCCTGCTGCCGCGCTTTTTGATTGAGCAGGAGCTGGCTGCAGGGAGTTTGGTGGAGCTGTCAGACCAGGTGCTGACGAGCACGGATGCGTATTACCTCGTGTACCCGGAGGCGCGGGCGCAGACGCCGCTGGTGAAGGCGTTCAGGGATTGGGTCGTGGGGGAGTGTGGGGCAAAGGCAGAGGTGAGGGCAGAAGATGCCAGCGAGGAACGACCCCACGCCCAGCCACCTGAAATATGCTCAAAAAGTGCCCCTGGCGCTTATTCTTAAAGCGCAAGCAGCTATGAAATCAGAAGCAAAAACTTGCCATGAGACACCGCACCACACGCTCAGGACAAAACAGACAACGCCCTGAAGAACATCAACGGCATAGTGCATAGCCAAGGAGTCCGCATGCGTGAAACCAAACTACCGAAGACAAATGCAACTGCACCCATGGCCGTGCCGGATGCACCCCAGTTGTTGACCGACCTGCGGCAGCTCATCGAGCAAGCCCGGGAAGCCGCCGTGGTAGCAGTGAACTCCGGCCTGACATGGATGCACTGGCGCATCGGCCAGCGCATCCGAGCCGAAGTGCTGGGAGGACAACGGGCCAATTACGGCGAGGAGATTGTCTCCACAGTGTCGAGACAGTTGACAGCCGACTATGGCCGCAGCTTCAGCACCAAAAGCCTGCGCCACATGATGAACCGCCCCGGGTTTCGTGGAGGCCGGTTGGTTTAAGTCAGGCCGCCACCATGGAGGACTGACTGGCGAGTTGCCGGTAGTAGTTTGCCTCAGCCTCTGCCGGCGGTATGTATCCGATGGGTCCGAGCAGCCTGTGATGGTTGAACCAAGACACCCATTCCAGCGTTGCCAGCTCTACCGATTCACGAGTTGGCCAGGACCGTCGATGAATCACCTCGGCCTTGTACAGACCGTTGATCGTCTCAGCCAAAGCGTTGTCATAGCTGTCGCCCTTGCTGCCCACCGAGGGCTCGATGCCTGCCTCTGACAGCCGTTCGCTGTAGCGGATGCTGACGTATTGCGACCCCCTGTCGGAGTGATGAATCAATGCGCCATCACGCTCGGGTTGCCTGGCATACAGGGCCTGCTCCAGGGCATCCAGAACGAATTCCGTTTGCATGGAGGTGCTGACCCTCCACCCCACAATGCGCCTGGCGTATACGTCGATCACGAAGGCCACGTACAGCCACCCCTGCCAGGTTGAGACGTACGTGAAGTCCGAGACCCACAGCTGGTTGGGCCGCTCGGCCTTGAACTGTCTGTTGACCCGATCCAGCGGGCACGGTGCTTTCATGTCGCTGATGGTGGTGCGAACCACCTTGCCACGGCGCACGCCCTGCAATCCCAGGCGCTTCATCAAGCGCTCGACCGTGCAGCGGGCAATGGACAGCCCTTCGCGGTTCATCTGTTTCCAGATCTTGTCGGCGCCATAGACCCGCATGTTGGCCTGCCAGACGCGCTCAATATGCGGCACCAGGGTGTCATCACGTTGGGCGCGCGGACAGCGCAGCCGTGGATTGCGTTGACGGGCGGCATGACGCCAATAGCCTGACGGGGCGATCTGCAGCACCTTGCAGATCGACTCGACCCCGTAGGCCTGTCGATGCTGATCGATGAAGCCCTTCAGGGCTTCAGACGGCGGTCGAGTTCCGCCTGGGCGAAAAACGCGCTGGCCAGCTTCAAGATCTCGTTGGCTTTGCGCAGTTCTTTGACCTCGCGCTCCAGCACCTTCATCCGTTCACGCTCGGAGGTGGTGATGCCCTCACGCACGCCGGAATCGACCTCGGCACGCTTGACCCACTCGTGCAAGGTCTGCGGCACGCAGCCAATCTTGGGGGCGATGGATTCAATGGCAGCCCACAGCGAGGGGTACTCGCCTCGGTGCTCACGCACCATGCGAACAGCGCGCTCGCGGACCTCAGGTGAAAACTGGTTCGACTTCTTGCTCATGGCTCAATCCTCTCAGAGAAAAGAGCCTCCTCAAAACGCGGGGCGGTTCACAAGTGGCTACCGGACCTGGAGCACTTTGCCTTCGAGGGCATTCCGGCGGGCAATGAGTCGGTGTGGTTTCACCGGCCGTCGGCCACGCTCGTCGTGACGGACCTGCTGCAGTGGATGGCGGGCGATCTGCCCTGGCCCACGCGGGCCTATGCCACGCTGACGGGGGTGCGAAGCCGGCTGGCCGTGCCGCTCACGGTGCGCGCGCTGGTGCGTGACCGGGCTGCAGCAGCCCGCAGTGCGGAGCGTGTGCTGCGCTGGCCGTTTGCACGGGTGGTGGTGGCCCACAACTGCACCATCGACACCGATGCGCACGCCCAGGTGGCCAGGGCATTGGCGGTGTTCTGACCGCAGGCGGGCAGGCTTCAGGGCTGTCGCTGCGCGGCCTCGCGCACCATCAGCCAGTAAGGGCGGGCAGAGACGGGCTCCACACATTCGACCACGCGCGCAAACCCCAGGCGCTGGTAGAACGGCAGGCTGAGCGGGTTGAAGGTTTCCAGGTAACAGGTGGCGCGCGCCTGGTCTGCGCGTGCCAGCGTTGGCTGCAGCAGCCGCTGCGCCAGCCCCTGGCCCTGTGCTGCGGGGCGCACGCCCAGGATGGAGAGGTACCACGCGTCGTGCAGGACGGCGGGCACCTGCGCCTCCATGGCGGCGCCGATGTGCTGGTAGTGGCCGAACCCGATGGGGCCGAGCAGGCGCGACAGCGCCTGGGTGCGGCGCTCGCCGTGCAGGGCGCGGTGGCTGGCCGGGGCCTCAGGGGTGAGCCACAGGGCAGCACCGTCATCACCGGCCCAATGCACTTCGCCCACAGCTCGGGCTTCGTCCAGCGCCAGCACGAAGTAGTGGGCCAGCACGCGGTGGCGCAGGGCGGGGTCGGCTGCGTGGTCGATGGTGACGGCCTGGTAGAACGCGTCGTCACTCAGCGCTTCGGCCAGTGCGCCGCACACAGCCGGAAGAGGTTCAAGGGCGCCGCTGGTGAGGGGCCGCACGGGGGGGGTGTGTGTTTGCATGGGCAGCCAAAGAGCGTTACTGCAGGTTCTGCAGCGCGTAGGTGTACGCAGCGTCGCCCAAAAACTCCACCATGCGTGGGTGGTAGGCATTGTGAAACGCCTTCATGTCGGTGTTGTCGGCATAGAACAGCACGGTGCCCACATAAGCATCGCGCGATGGCACATAGAACCGCGCAACGATGGCAAAGTGTTTTTCCATCAGGGCCTGGATCGCCTCGGACTCGGGGGCATGGGCATCGATCAGCGGCGCCAGCTCTTGGTAGAAGGCATCAAAGTCGGCATGTACCTGGGGCTTGTCCACATGGGCCCAGTTGTCGGTGCTGGCCAGGGATTGCTCTTGCTCGGCACGCTGTGCGGCGCGGCATTGGTAGAGGTAGTCGGGGGTGGTTTGCTGGAGGCCCATGGTGTTCGTTCTTTTGCTTGAAGAAGCGGCGGGTCGATCATCTCAGCGCACGTCATCGGCACACAACCCGCCAGGGGGAGCGCGGACTATAGCGGTGTGGCCCACCCTTGCGCTCGCAAACGTACTTTGTGCGCCACACGGGTGCAGCAAGGGCCTGCGACCAGGACTTACAGATGGTGCGGATGGTGCGGGCCACGCGTGAATCTCACTTCGCCACGCCAGCCCCTCAACCCAGGGGATCTGAAACACCCCCCCGGTCTGCGCCAGGCACAACCCGCTGCTCCGCCGTCGAACCCCCCAGGCTTTGCGCAGGCCGCCGCAGCGTCGCATCAAACGGATTGATCTTCGGCCCGATCGCCGCCGCCTCGCGCTTGAGCAACTCCACCACCGTCGGCAGGCGGTCGTCGTTGAGCCGCGCGGAGATGGTGCCCACGCTCAGCGCCGCCACGGCACGGCCTTCGCGGTCAAGGATGGGCACGGCCACACCAGCCATGCCTTCGAGCAAGCCGGTGTTGCGGCCCGCGTAGCCCAGCTGGCGCACGCGCTCGATTTCGGTGCGCAGGTACACCTCATCAAACACACCGTACTCGCGCACGCGGGACAGGTTGAAGCGGATGACCTCTTCGCGCTCGGCCTCGGGCAAAAACGCCAGGATGGCCAGCGCGCCCTGCCCCACGCCCAGGGCCACGCGGCCGCCAATGTCGCCGGTGAAGGAGCGGATGGGGAACGGGCCTTCGCTGCGGTCCAGGCACACGGCGTCGAAGCCGCTGCGCACCAATAGAAAGATGCTGTCGCCCAGGCTGGCGCACAGGCGCAGCAGCGCGGGGCGGCACAGGCTGCGCAGGTCGCCCGGGTTGCCTGCCTTCGCCGCCAGGGCGAAGAAGTCCATGCTCAGGCGGTAGAGCTTGCTGCGCTCGTCCTGCTCGACCATGCCCTCTGCCACCAGCGATTGCAGCAAACGGTGCGTGGTGCCCTGCGTGAGGCCCACCGCACGCGCCAATTGGGTGACTCGCCCGCCCTCGGCCTGCACGGCCGACAGGGCCCGGATGACGGCAAACACACGGGGTACGCCACCGGTGGCGGTTGATGCGGCTTCCATACCTCGCTCCTGTGGAATTGATTGTTCAAACTGAAGGCATCATATTCCATTGAACGGAATAAATTTAATAAAACTTCCGTTTAATGGAATACCCGCAGCGTTCTGGCCTGCGTATTGCAATAGATTCAATTGAACAGAGAGGCTGCTTCAACCTTCTTCCCGATGCTTGCACCACCCCGGTGCAAGCCCCCAAAAGGCACGCAGTCCCATCCATGCAACTCCACAGCAGGTGGCACGCGCAGCCCCAACGCAAGCCGTGCAGTGCCACCACCGGAAAGGCTTTTGTCATGTCGTTTCTCAAGCTCACGGATGTGACCAAGTTCTATGGCAGCACCTGCGCGGTGCAGTCCATGAACCTCACGGTGCAAAAGGGTGAATTTGTGTCGCTGCTGGGGCCTTCGGGCTGCGGCAAGACGACCACGCTGCAGATGGTGGCGGGGTTTGAGGCGGTGACCAGCGGGCGCATTGAGCTCGATGGCAAGGACATCACCCACGCCAAGGCCAACACGCGCGGGCTGGGCATCGTGTTTCAGAGCTACGCGCTCTTCCCGCACATGACGGTGGCAGCCAATGTGGCCTTTGGACTGGAGATGCGCAAGGTGCCCAAGGCCGAGCGGGCCGAACGCGTGGCCCAGGCGCTGGCGCTGGTGCATTTAGAGCAGCACGCCACGCGCTACCCGCGGGAGTTGTCGGGCGGCCAGCGCCAGCGTGTGGCACTGGCGCGTGCGCTGGTGATCGAGCCGCCCGTGCTGCTGCTGGACGAGCCCCTGTCCAACCTCGATGCCAAGCTGCGCGAAGAGATGCAGTTTGAGCTGCGGCAGATCCAGCGCAAGGTGGGCACCACGACCATCATGGTTACGCACGACCAGAGCGAGGCCATGTCCATCAGCGACCGCGTGGTGGTGATGGAGGCCGGCCGCGCCACGCAGATCGACCACCCGCACCGCGTGTACGAGCACCCGCGCACGCGCTTCATCTCGACCTTTGTGGGCAAGGCCAACCTGTTGCCTGGCAAGGTGACACACGCCAGTGGAACGCACACGCATGTGGCGGTGGGCAGTCTGACGGTGGAAGTGGACGGCCCGCGCTACCGACCCGGCGCCGCCGTGCTGTTGAGCGTGCGGCCTGAAAAAATGCAGCTGGTGCCCGCCGTGCAGGGCCGGCTTGATGGCGAGGTGTGCGAGCGCTTCTTTTTGGGCAGCCAGTGGCTATACCGCGTGGGCACGCCCGTGGGCGACCTGATGGTGCTGGCGCCCAACGACGGACGTGCCGCGCTGGCCGAGGGCGAGCGCATGGGCGTGGACTGGCCCGACCACTGCATGCGCCTGCTGCCCGCCGACGAAACCGCGATGGCCGAGCTGGAGGCCGAAGACACCGCCGCCGAGGTGGCGCCATGAGCCTGGCCACCACCTTGCTGCACAAAAAAGCCGCGCCCTGGTGGTTGTCGGCGCCCGCACTGCTGCTGTTCACGGTGCTGCTGCTGGTGCCGCTGGCGCTCACGGCGGTGCTGTCTTTTAACGCCTTCGACCCGGTTACAGGGGTGAAGGCGGGCGAGTTCACACTGGAGCATTACGCCCATGTGTTCACCGATTCGTACTACTACACGATCTTTTGGCGCACGTTCTGGATTGCAGGGCTGGTCACGCTGATCTGCGTGGCCATTGGTGCGCCCGAGGCCTACATCCTGAGCCGCATGGGCAACCCGTGGCGCTCTATCTTGCTGCTGGTGGTGCTGGCGCCGCTGCTGGTGTCGGTGGTGGTGCGCGCCTTTGGCTGGAGCATGCTACTGGGGCCGGAAGGGCTGGTGAATGGACTGTTTGGGCTGCTGGGGTTTGGCCCGGTGAAGATGCTCTACACCGAGATCGCAGTGGTCATCGCCCTGGTGCATGTGATGCTGCCCTTCATGGTGATCCCCGTGTGGACATCGCTGCAAAAGCTCGACCCGGGCGTGGAAAACGCGGCCCTGTCGCTGCAGGCCACGCCGTTGACCACGCTGCGGCGCATCGTGTTGCCGCAGGTGCTGCCAGGCATCTTGTCGGGCAGCCTGATCGTGTTTGGGCTGGCGGCCAGCTCGTTTGCCATCCCCGGCCTGCTGGGCGGGCGGCGGCTGAAGATGGTGGCCACGGTGGTGTACGACGAGTACCTGCACGAGCTGAACTGGCCCCTGGGCGCGGCGATTGCGCTGACGCTGCTGGTGGCCAACCTGGTGGTCATGCTGAGCTACAACCGATTGGTTGAAGGCCGCTACAAGAAAGCGTTGGGCTGAAACTATGCAGAAGAACGGACCTTTAGCCCTCGCGTTCAACGCGCTGGTCATCACCTTCATGCTCGCCCCCTTGCTGGTGGTGTGCATCGTGGCGTTCACGCCGCACAACACGCTGACGCTGCCCACCACCGAGTTCTCGCTGCGCTGGTTCAAGGCGGTGTTCGAGCATTCGGACTTTATGCAGTCGTTCTGGAACAGCCTGTGGCTGGCGCTGGCCTCGGCCACGCTGGCCACGGTGCTGGCCGTGCCTGCGGGCATTGCCATCACGCGCTACGACTTCCCGGGACGTGGCTTTCTCAACGGCCTGTTCCTGTCGCCACTGATCATTCCGCACCTGGTGCTGGGCGTGGCCCTGCTGCGCCTGTTTGCGCTGATGGGCGGGGCGGGCAGCTTTGGCTGGCTGGTGTTTGCGCATGCGCTCATCGTCACGCCTTACACCCTGCGGCTGGTGGTGGCCGCCCTGGTGGGGTTTGACCGCAGTGCCGAGCACGCCGCCCTGTCGCTGGGCGCGAGCCAGGCCACGGTGTTCACGCGCATCACGCTGCCGATGATCCTGCCCGGCGTGACGGGCGGGTGGATGCTGGCCTTCATCAACAGCTTTGATGAAGTGACCATGTCGATCTTTGTCACCTCGCCCAGCACGGTGACGCTGCCGGTGCGCATGTACATGTATGCCACCGAGTCAATTGACCCGCTGATGGCGGCCGTGTCGGCATTGATGGTGGCACTGACGGCCTGCGCGATGGTCGTGTTGGACAGGGTATACGGACTGGACCGCGTTCTGGTCGGTCGGAAATAGATGGGCATCGCAACCATGAGCTCCAGCCAACCTTTGCTCCACCGCGTGGCCGAAAAAGACCGCGCCCCCGTGCCCTTCGTGCTCGACGGCGAACCCGCTACGGCCCTGGAAGGCGACACGGTGCTCACCGCCATCCTCACCAACCGCGCCCAGCTGCGCCGCAACGAGTTCAGCCACGAGCCGCGCGCCGGTTTTTGCATGATGGGCGCATGCCAGGACTGCTGGGTGCTGACTGCCAGCGGTGAACGGCTGCGGTCTTGCGCCACGTTGGTGAAAGCGGGCATGCAGCTGACCACCGGAGAGCCCGCATGACCGCCCCCACCTTGCAACCCGTGATCGTGGGCGCAGGCCCTGCGGGCATTCGCGCTGCGCAAACCCTGGTGGCGCATGGCGTGCGGCCCGTGGTGATCGACGAGGCCGCGCGCGGCGGTGGGCAGATCTACCGCCGCCCGCCCGCACACTTTGCCCGCAACCCGCAAACCTTGTACGGTACCGAAGCATCACGCGCTACGGACTTGCACAGCGTTTTCGACAGCCTGCAGACGCAGATCGACTACCAAGCCGACAGCCTGGTGTGGAACGCCCAGGCCGGCCTGCTCGATGTGCTGCACGGTCCCACGCAAACCACGCGCACGGTGCCCTACGGCCAGCTCATCGTGGCCAGCGGCGCCACCGACCGCGTGCTGCCCGTGCCGGGCTGGACGCTGCCCGGCGTGTACACGCTGGGTGGCGCGCAGGTGGCGCTGAAGTTTCAGGGCTGCACCATCGGCCGCAACGTGGTGCTGATGGGCACCGGGCCGCTGCTGTACCTCGTGGCCTACCAATATGCCAAGGCAGGCACAACGGTCGCGGCGGTGCTCGACACCGCCCGCTTTGCCGACCAACTGACGGCCCTGCCCGGCATGCTGACGCAGCCCGCCGTGCTGGCCAAGGGCCTGTACTACGTGGGCTGGCTGCGTGCGCATGGCGTGGCGCTGCACACCGGCGTGCGGCCCGTGCGCATTCAAGGCGATACCCGTGTGAACGCGGTGGTGTGGAGCGACGGCCAGCGTGAGCACACCGTGCCCTGCGACGCCGTGGGCTTTGGCTACGCCCTGCGGTCCGAAACCCAGCTGGCCGACCTGCTGGGCTGCCAATTTGCCTGGGCGCCCATGCACCGCGCGCACTTGCCTGAACGTGATGGCGCAGGCCGCACCAGCGTGGCGGGCGTGTACTTGGCGGGCGATGGCGCGGGCATCATGGGCGCGGACGCCGCCGAATGGGCGGGCGAGCGCGCCGCGCTGGCGCTGCTGGCAGACCACGGCGTCAAAGTGGATGCCGCACGCGCTGCGGAGCTGGAACGCAAGCTGACGAAGCTGATGCCTTTCAGGCAAGGGCTGGAGCGCGCCTTCCCCTTCCCCGCCGACTGGGCCGTTAACGCGCCGGATGCGCTCGTGGTGTGCCGCTGCGAGAACATCACGGCGGGCGAGCTGCGGGCTTGCGCCCGCGATGCGGGTGCCGACGAAATGAACCGCCTGAAGGCCCTGACCCGCGTAGGCATGGGCCGCTGCCAGGGCCGCATGTGCGGCGTGGGCGCTGCAGAAATCCTGGCCCACGCCACGGGCAAGCCGATTGATGCGGTAGGACGGCTGCGCGGGCAAGCGCCGATCAAGCCCATTCCCATCCACCTGCAAGCCCAGGCGGAGGCTGCCGAATGACCACAACCCGAACCATTGACACCGACATTGCCATTGTGGGCGGCGGCATCATGGGTGCATCGGCCGCACTGGCACTGCGCCGCAAAGGTGTGGCGGTGGTGCTGCTGGAGCGCGACCTGTGCGGCTCGCGCTCCAGCGGCGTGAACTACGGCGGCGTGCGCCGCCAGGGCCGCCCTGTGAGCCAGTTGCCGCTGGCGCAGCGTGCGCACCAGGTGTGGGCCAACCTGCCCGCGCTGATTGGCACCGATGGCGAGTACCAACGCAGCGGGCACTTCAAGATCGGCCGCAGCGAGGCGGACATGGCCGCGCTGGAGGCCTACGCAAACCTGAGCAGTGACTTCGACCTGGGCATCCAGCTCATCTCGGGCGCCACGCTGCGCGAGCGCTGCCCCTGGCTGGGCGGGCGTGCGGTGGGTGGCTCGCTGTGCCCCGACGACGGCCAGGCCAACCCGCGCCTGGTGTCGCCCGCGTTTGCGCTGGCCGCACGGCGCGCGGGCGCACAGATTCTCGAACGCACGCCGATGACGTCAGTGGAGCACGACGGCAAGGTATTCACCGTACGCTCGGGCAATACCTTGGCCGTTCGGGCTCCCGTGCTCATCAACTGCGCAGGCGCCTGGGCGGGTGCGCTGGCGGCGCAGTTTGGCGAGGCCGTGCCCATCCACTCCGGCCACCCGGCCATGGCCGTGACCGAACCCCTGCCCTTCTTCATGCACTGGAGCCTGGGTGTGGAAGGCGGCGGCATCTACTGCCGCCAGGTGGCGCGCGGCAACCTGGTGCTGGGCGGCGGCGCAGGTGTGGCGCTGGATGCCGACCGCGCCCGCTCCGAGCGCAGTGCCATCGCCACGCTGGCCGTGCAGGCGGTGGAGCTGCTGCCTGCCCTGAAAAACGCGCACTTCATCCGCACCTGGAGCGGCACCGAAGGCTACCTGCCCGACCGGCAACCCGTGCTGGGCAAAAGCCACACCACGCCCGGCCTGATCCACGGCTTTGGCTTTGCGGGTGCGGGCTTTCAGATTGGCCCCGGCGTGGGCGAGGTGCTGGCCGAGCTGGCGCGTGACGGCCGCAGCACCACGCCGATTGATGCGTTTGCGATTGAGCGATTTCTCCCAACGACGGTGGCTGAAGTGGCCAGCACTGCCGCTGCCCACTGACAACGTTAGCCACCGACACGTCTTTCATCCCCCACCAGAAAGGAAAGCACCATGACCTTCTCCCCTCGCTTTGCAAGCCGCACCCGCCGCGCTCTCGTGGCAGCCGCCGCACTGGCCACCGTGGCCGCAGCAGGCACCGCCACCGCGCAGACCAAGACGCTGTACATCGGCATGAACGGCGGCACCATGGAGAAGGCGTACACGCAGTACGTGTTCCCCGCGTTTGAAAAGCTGCACGGCGTGAAGGTGGTGGTGGTGCCCGGCACGTCCTCGGACATCCTGGCCAAGGCGCAGGCCAACAAGGACAAACCACAGATGCACGTCATGTTTCTGGACGACGGCATCATGGTGCGCGCCATGGGCATGGGCCTGTGCGAGAAGCAACGCCCCAACCAGCACCTGAACGACATCTATCCCGCAGCCCGCTTCAAGGACGACCTGGCCAGCGGCGTGAGCCTTGGCATGACGGGCATTGCCTACAACACCAAGATGTTTGCCGAAAAGGGCTGGGCAGCACCCACGTCGTGGATGGACTTTGCCGACCCCAAGTACAAGGGCAAGGTGGTGTTCCAGTCCATGCCGTCGTCGTCGTTCGGGCTGCACGGTTTCTTGATGTTCAACCGCATCCAGGGCGGCAATGACAAGAACGTGGAGCCAGGCTTCAACAACTGGGCCAAGACCATCGGCCCGAACGTGCTGGAGTACATCCCCAGCTCGGCCAAGATTTCGGAGATGGTGCAGACGGGTGAGGCCGCGATCTTCCCGCTCACGCCCACCAGCGTGGCGGCCTTGAAGGCCAAGGGCATTCCGGTGGAATACGCACAGCCCAAGGAGGGCTCGGTGGTGCTGATGACCGGCCAGTGCGTGATCGCCAAGAACAGCGAGCCCGAGCTGGCCCAAAAGCTGGCCGAATTTCTGCTGAGCCCGCTGGCCCAGGCCAACGTGCTGCAGTTTGGCGCGCAGATTCCTACCAACCCCAAGGCCCCGGCCGTGGGTGAAGGTGCAGCCCAGGTCGCACAGATCAGCCAGTGGATGAAAAACGCCGTGACGCTGGACTGGGACAGCGTGAACGCGAACCGCCCTGCCTGGAATGCACGCTGGAACAAGACCATCGAGCGCTGAGCGGGTGTGAGCGGGCCACGCCCCCTCACACCAACGGGCCGTTTGTGACAAATGTCACCGGCCCCGCCTTGCGCTGTGGCCGAAGGGCGCCACAAACTACTTCTTCGACTTCAGAATCCGCCGCCTGAACACGGCAATTGAATCGAAGAAGAGGGATACCACCATGAAACGCTGGATCAAATGGACCGCAGGCAGCGCACTGCTGCTGGGCGTGGTTGTTGTCGCCACGGCAGCCATCGGCCTACACCTGGCCGAGCAAAAGCGCAACCGCTATATCGACATCAAGCCCCGACCCGTGGCCTACACCACCGATGCACAGACCATCGAGCGCGGGCGCTACCTGTATGCATCGCGTGGCTGCACCGACTGCCACGGCGCCCAAGGCACGGGCCGCGAGTTTGTGAACGATGGCAAGGGCACGCGCCTGGCAGGCCCCAACATCACGTCCGCCGGTGTGGTGGCCCGCTACCAGCCCGAAGACTGGAACAGCGTGATCCGCCATGGCGTCAAGCCCAATGGCCGCCCAGTGCTGGTAATGCCCAGCGAGGACTACAACCGCTGGAGCAACGACGACCTGGACGCCCTGGTGCCGTACGTGCGCCAATTCAAACCCCAAGAGGGCACGCAGACCGTGGTGGAGCTGCCCCGCCCCGCCTGGGTGCTGTATGGCCTGGGCGCCATACCCGACGCGGCTGCGCGCATCAACCACCAGTTGGCGCCCTCGCGCCCGACCCCTGCGGGTGTGACGCTGGCCAACGGCCAATACGTGGCCAACATGTGCATCGGCTGCCATGGCGCCAACCTGGCGGGCGGCAAGATACCGGGCGGCCCGCCCGACTGGCCCGCAGCGGCGGACATCCGCCCCAGCGCCCAGAGTGCCGGCAGCGCCCTGGCACGCTACCCCAATGCAGCCAGTTTTGTGGCCATGCTGCGCACGGGCAAACGACCCGATGGCAGGCCGATCCAGGTGATGCCGTTTAAGTCGCTGGGGCAGTTGAGCGATGTGGATGCGCAGGCGCTGTATCTGTTTTTGACAACGCCTGGGGGCAACGCCAATGCGGCGAGTGCCGGCCCGGTGGTGGGCCATGCGCCGGCCAGTGGGGATGTGGGGGCAAGAGGTGCTGCCGATGCACATCTGGTGCGGGTAGAGCAGCCGGTGCAGCAGCGTCGGCCGTCGAACGTGCCTTCGGTTTCTTCGGGGTTGCGGATGCCGGGGTGATGGGTGTGCGTCTTGGATTTTTGGTGTTTTTAGCTTCCAGCGCTTGTCTGTAAAGCGCCAACAGCTATTGTTTTAATAGTAGCCAGCATTCCTTTGCAGAGGCCGGGAGCCGGGGTGTACGCCCGGCCTGCGCACTCACACCAAACCACACCACACCAGGCCAGGACCATCACCACCGGCCCTCAGACGCGGCCCCTTCAATGCCGGTGTGCAACCTGCTCAGCACCCACCCCAGGCCCCTGGCCATACCCGCCCATCGGCCCACCGGACGTATTGGCGGAAGGCGCAGCCGGCCCCCGCCGCACGCGCGGCACCACACTCAGCTGCACGGTGTCCAGCACGGGCCCCGGCACCACGTTCAACGCCTTGCGTGGCAAGTCCACCAGTTGCTCGGCATGCCATACCCGCACCTGGGCGGCGCCATCGGGCACGCCGGCGAAGCGGGCAATGCCGTCGCTGTCGGTCTTGAGCGTCCAGGCCGAATCGGTCACGAACACATGGCCGCGCATGGAGCCGTGCAGGTGGCACGACAACAGCACCACGCCAGCGGTGTCGAGTTTCACGTCGGCAAAGTTGGCGGGTTTGCCATCGGCCTTGCCCGACAGGCGCAGCTCAAAACCGTTGTTCGGATCCACCGCGCTGGCAGGGTTGGGCGGCAGGCCCGCTGGCGCCCCGCGCACGTGGTGGTCCCACCGGTCCTGGTTGGTGAAACGCACTGTGCTGCCGGGCAACACCACGGTCACCGCAGGCACGAAGCGCATTTTTTCCTGCTCGATGGTGGGGTTGGACTGCAGCAGGCCGGGCGGCGCCCCGGCGGCGGCGCCGGGGTACACCACCACCACGGCATCGGGCACCGGCTTGCCGTCGCGGTCCAGCACCTGGATTTGAACGTTTCCGGCGATAGCGCTTGTGTATAAAGCGCTGAAAGCTATACAAACAATAGCGTTTTTCATGCGATCACCGCAGCGTGATGATGTCGCGGTGTATGGGGGCCAGCAGGGCCAGCAAGCGGTTTTGTTGGGCAAAGGGAATGCCCTGGGCGTCCATGGCGGTTTGCAGCACTTCGACCAGCGCGTTGAAATGGCCCTTGTTGATGTCCATGTCGGCATGCGCCGATTTCATGTCGGCTCCCTCGTACTGGCAAGGCCCGCCGCTGAGCTGGCAAATCTGGTCGGTAAGGCTTTCCTTGAGGGCCGCTGGTTTCACCTCCTTGAAATGGGCGCCGATGCGCGGGTCTTTGACCAGGCGGTCCACAAAGTCGTCCATCAGGCGGGTGATGCCGGCTTTTTCACCCAGTGCCTGGTACAGGCCTGCGGGTGCCGCAGCCACCCCCGCAGAAGGTGACGGCGCAGAAGCCGCTGTGGTGGTTTGTGCCACGGCGGGCAGGGCCAGCAGGCTGGCAATGGCCAGAGCGGGAACCAGGGCTAGCAAGGTACGGTGTGTCATGGGAATTCTCCGGAGCAGGGTTGGGGCGGGCGTGGTCAGCGCATCCAAGCGTCAGAACGCCACCTGGGCTGAGAGGTAGTAACCCGTCTGGCGGCGGTGGCCGGTGATGCCGGGCACGATGCGGCCCAGGTCCACATAGGCCAGCGTGAGTGACAGGTTCTTGCTGGGCGCCCAGGCCACGAAGAGGTCTTTCCAGTCGTCTTCGCGCAGCGCAGCGCCCAGGCCGACGGCCGCGCCCAGCGCCTGCAGGTTGTTGGGCTTGAAGCGGTATTCGGCCCCCACGGCCACGTGCTTGTTGATGAGGTAGGCCACCGAAAACTCGGGCTGCAGGCTGCGGCTGTTCTTGCCGGGCGCGGCCGAGCCAAAACCCAGCAGGCCGTTCTGGTTGGCGTTGGTGGAGCGCAGCGTGCCGTTGAGCAGCAGGCTCTTGTCGAGCAGCAGTTTGGTGGCGCTCACATACAGGTCGGTGCCGCTGGTTTTGGCGCCCAGAAAGTCAAGCACCGACCCGATGGAGCCGGGATGCACCTGTTTGTGCTCCAGCCCGACGGCGATCTGCGGCATCCAGTTGTCGGCATCCAGCACGGCTTCTCCGGCCACTTTGACCTTGAGCCCCAGCACATCCATCTTGATGTGCTGGCCGGGTGCCACACCAAACGGCGCAATGCCGTTGAGGGCTACGGCGGGCGAGGCGTCAAAATCTTGCCGCGCCAGCGAGAGCTCCACCCTGTCGTGCCACCCCACCGCGACGCCATAGCCGTTCAGCCCGTAATCGCGCGTGGCAGCGCGGGTGGCATAGGCGCTGACGCCGATCTCGCCCTCGGTGGCGTTGCTGCCAATCACGGCCCAGGGCGTGATGCCGCCACCCGCCGAGCCCGCAATGGTGCTGACGCCGCCCGTGAGCAGCAGCTTGCCCGTGTCGGCATGGGCCAGCCCGGTGGTGGCCATGGCCCATATGGCCAGCGTGGCCAGCAAGGTGGGGGGATGCCGGTGTTTCATCGTGGTCTCCAGTGCAGTGGGTGGTTATGTAAAAGGATGTTGCCCTCTACATACGCACCCCATCTGGCGGCGGATTCAATAACCACTAAAAATAATCGGCGCGCCCCACACACCGGCGCCGCGCAGGGCCGCCCACAGAACAGGGGCCTACAGCATCCGCTGGATCAGCGCGCCCTTGAACAGCACCGGCCCGGTCGGCCCGGTCTCGCTGGGCACGCCACCCTTGGGCTCCAGGCTGATGGCCAGCGTGGGCACCTGCTTCACGTCCGCCTCGCCCGCCACGAGCTTGAGCAGCTTGTCTTGCCCCAGCACCCCCAGCGAACGGGGGCCGCCCGCGGGCGGCAGCGCCCACAGCTGCAGCGATTGGTCGGCCCCCTCCTGGAACCCACCCACGCGCTGCAGCACCAGTTGATTGTTTTTGGGGTCGAAGGTGACCAGCATCGAGGCGGCCGCCTTGTCATCGGCCAGCACGGCCACGTACTGGAT
Organism: Acidovorax radicis; assembly: GCF_020510705.1. Classification (NCBI taxonomy): domain Bacteria; kingdom Pseudomonadati; phylum Pseudomonadota; class Betaproteobacteria; order Burkholderiales; family Comamonadaceae; genus Acidovorax; species Acidovorax radicis. Next base: position 1,497,140 of record NZ_CP075184.1, on the reverse strand, counting down.
CTGGGGAGTGGCCTGCAGTTGCTGCTGCAAGGCGGCGATCTGCGCGCCGGTGGTGTGGCGCAGCCCGCCATTGACCTGCACACCCACCACCACGGTGGCCAGGGCGCCCGCCGCCGCCGCACCGCGCCACACCAGCAGGTTGCGCCACCAGGTGTGGGCGACGGACGGGGCAGCCGCCTGGGTGGATGGCGCGGCAGCTCGCGCCGCCTGCAGGGCGCGGTGGGATTGGTCTGCCTGCACGAGGTTGTCGATGCGGGTCCACACGGCTGGCGCGGGTTGGGCCACCGGCTGTAGCTCGGTCAGACCCGACCAGCGGGTCTGCCACACCAGGGCGGCTGCGCGCACGGTGGCGTGCTCACGGGCCAGGGTTTCAAAGCGGCGGCGCGCGCCGCCGCGCAACGTGCCCAGCGCATAGCTGGCGGCCAGGCGGTCAAGCAGTTCAGGGGATTGGGTGATGTTCATGGCGCCGGGCTCCTCACGCGTACCGCGACATGCAGCCGCGCAACTGTTCGAGCCCACGCCGGATCCACGTCTTGACGGTGCCCAGCGGCAGCTTCAGCTGCTCGGACAGCTCGCCGTGGCTCAGGTCGCGCAGATACGCGAGGCTGACCACTTCGCGCTGCTTGTTGTCGAGCTTGCCCAGGCAGTGGTGCAAGGCAAAAGCCTGCTGGCTGGCGTCGGCGGCGTCCATGGGGTTGGGTGCGTCGCCCTCCAGGGCCGGTGCCGCTTCGTCGTCGATGTCGTTCATGAGGTCTGCGCGGTCGGTGGTGCGTTTGCGCAACGCATCCAGCGCGCGGCTGCGCACGATCAGGCCCATCCACGCCATGGGCGGGCTCAGGGATGCGCGGTAATTGCCCGCGCCCCGCCAGATGGAAAGAAAGGACTCCTGAAGCACATCTTCGGCCGCGTCGCGGTTGCGGACGATGCGCAGCGCCAGCCCAAAAAGCTGCGACGAGGTGCGCTCGTACAGCTTTCTCAGCGCGGAATCATCCTGCGCGGCGATGCGATCAAGGAGGTTCATCAGTTCACTGTCGGGGTTCAGGCTCATGCGCCCATTCTCTGGGATTGCCCGGATTTCACGGGTTTGCGGGGCGTTTAACTCTGAATGAATACGCCACAACCCGCCCCCTGGATTCAAACAGGGGCGTCAGAAACGACCAAGGCCGCAGCGCGGCCTGGTTGATAAAGGGAACAAACGGCGGCCACACGGCTGCACCAAACCGCCTGGCCGACGCCAGGGGGACGCCAAGGGGATGCCAGGAGGCTTAGGCCGGGTAGGTGCCCGGCAGCAGGATGGAGCGGTCCACCGTCTGGATGTTGGTGTGGCCACAAAACGCCATGGTCACATCCAGCTCTTTGTGGATCATCTGCAGCGCACGGGTCACGCCGGCTTCGCCGTAGGCACCCAGGCCGTAGACCATGGCGCGGCCGATCATGGTGCCGCGCGCGCCCAGCGCCCAGGCCTTGAGCACGTCCTGGCCCGAGCGGATGCCGCCGTCCATCCACACCTCGATCTGCGCGCCCACGGCGTCGACGATGGCGGGCAGCGCGTTGATGGAAGATGGCGCGCCATCGAGCTGGCGCCCGCCGTGGTTGCTGACCACGATGGCGTCGGCCCCGGCAGCAACGGCAAGCCGGGCATCCTCCGCATCCATGATGCCCTTGAGAATCAGCTTGCCGCCCCATTGCTCCTTGACCCAGCGCACGTCGGCCCACGACAGGCGCTGGTCGAACTGCTCGTTGGTCCAGGCCGCCAGCGAGCTCATGTCCGAGACACCCTTCACGTGGCCCACCAGATTGCCAAAGCTGTGCCGCCGCGTGCGCGCCATACCCAGGCACCACTGCGGCTTGGTCATCAGATTGACGATGTTGCGCAGCGTGGGGCGCGGTGGCGCGGTCAGGCCGTTCTTGATGTCCTTGTGGCGCTGGCCAATCACCTGCAGGTCGAGCGTGAGCACTAGCGCGCTGCATCGGGCGTCGCGTGCGCGGCCAATCATGCGCGCCATAGCATCGCGGTCACGCATCATGTACAGCTGAAACCAGAACGGCGCGGTGGTGTTCTGTGCAATGTCTTCGATGGAGCAGATGCTCATGGTGGACAGCGTGAACGGGATGCCGAACTTCTCGGCCGCACGCGCGGCGTGGATCTCTCCGTCTGCATGCTGCATTCCGGTGAGCCCCACCGGGGCGATGGACACCGGCATCGTGGCCGCCTGGCCCACCAGCGTGGTGGCGGTGCTGCGGCCTTCCATGTTCACGGCCACGCGCTGGCGCAGCTTGATCTGCTGGAAGTCCGCCGCGTTGGCCCGGTAGGTGCCTTCGGTCCACGACCCCGAATCGGCATAGTCATAAAACATGCGCGGCACGCGGCGCTCGGCAATGACTCGCAGGTCTTCGATACAGGTGATTTTGGACAGGTTGGGCACGCAGGGTCTCCGAAAGGGGGAATGCGCCGAATGGTAGGCGGTGGCACGCAGGCCAGCCATCAAAATTATTTCGACAGGCTGCAACAAATTTCCAGCCGCCCCATGACCGCGCGAAACACGCCAGGCAAAAAATTCAAGCAAAAAATGCCATGAGCGCTTGATGGGCAAGCGCTGATTGCTATCTATTTTGAATCAATCCCCCTCAGACCACCCCCGTGGTCACCGCACCAACAATCTACGGGGCGCTGCTGCCCGCCGCATCGCGCAGCACGACTTCGGGCGCGGCGTCTGGCCCCTGGTAGAGCATGAAGCGCATGCGGCCGTCGCGCTTGGCCGCATACATCGCACTGTCGGCATGGCGCGAGAGTGCATCAAACGTGTCACCGTGCTGCGGGTACAACGCAATGCCGCCACTGAGGCCCATGCGCACCGGGTTACCCGCCAGGACAAACGGCTCGTCACAGGCCCGCAGGATTTTTCGCGCCACGACACACGCAGGCTCGGCACCATCGAGGCCGGGCAGCAGCACCACAAACTCGTCCCCGCCCTGGCGGCACACCGTGTCGGATGCGCGCACGGCGGTCTGCAAACGCTGGGCAAACTGCACCAGCAGCACATCGCCCGCATCGTGGCCCAGGCGGTCGTTAACGCCCTTGAAGCCGTCCAGGTCGAGGTAGATCACGGCCAGCGAACGCCCATCGCGCCGTGCCTGCACTATCGCCAGCTGGGCGCGGTCTTGCAGCAGCACCCGGTTGGGAAGGTCGGTGAGGGCGTCGTATTGGGCCAGGTGTGCCATGCGCTCGGCCATCACCACGGCTTCGGTCACATCACGCAGCACGGCCACCGCTCCGGTCACGGCGCCATGGCGGTCGGTGATGGGGCTGGCCGTGGCCTCCACCTGAAAACGCTGCCCCGTGCTGCGGTGCACAACGATGCCGCGCACAGCCTCTACCGCTGTGACCCGGTCAATGGCCAGGCGCAATGGGCTGGGCTGCAGCGCGTCCTGGTCCGCGCTGCGAAGGCTCAGCACTTCGTCCACGCCATGGCCCGCTGCGTCAAACGCCTGCCATCCCGTCAGCTGCTCGGCCACCGGGTTGAGGTAAGTCACACGGCCCTGCGCGTCCGAGCAAACCACGGCGTCGCCGATCGACTGCAGGGTCAGGCGCACCCGCTCTTTCTCATCGAACAGCTCCTCCTCCATGCGCTTGCGCTCGGAGATGTCGGTGGCCTGCACAAAAATGCCGCGCACACTGCCGCCTTCGGTGTCGGGTACATACGAAATGATGATGTGGCGTGGCGTGCCATGCACATCCCGCAGCGTGCTCTCAAAAAGCTGGGGCTCACCCTGCAAGGCACGCCGCAGGAAGGGCTCGTTCGCAGCAAAGCGCTCGGCACCCACCAGTTCACTGAAATGCACGCCGCGCAGGCGTTCGGGCGGTATGCCGAACCATTCGAAGTGCGCCTTGTTGGCGAACCGGTTGCGCAGCTGGGCATCCCAGTAACCCACCATCGAGGGCAGGTTGTTGAGGATGGTGCGCACGTCGTGCTCCGCCTCGCGCAGCTGGGCTGACACCTTCTGGCGCAGCGCCAATTCGCGCACGAAAAGCAGGGCCAGCCCCACGCAGGCGATCATCAGCAGCAAGGCAAAGCCCCCCAGCACCAATGCACTGCGGTACCACTTGCTCAGAATGGTGTCGGCGGCCTGCGCCACGTTGAGAATCAGCGGGTAGTCGCCCACCTTGCGAAAGGCGTAAAGGTGCTGCACACCATCGAGCGCGGCGGGGCCTACAAACGTGCCATTGACCTCGCGCTGAAACCGAAGGAAGCTGGACGAACCGGCAATGGTTTTGCCCACGTCCGCATCGCCATAGGGGAAGCGGGAAATGACGACTCCATCACCTCCAAACAGGTTGACACCACTGTTGGCGCCGAGATCGAGCGAGCCGAATAGCTCGTTGAGAAAGCTCAGGCGCAGCGCGCCCACCACCACGCCGGCAAAGCTGCCATCGGGATGGTGGTACGCCCTCGACAGCGGCAGGACGTTGAGACCCGTGACGCGCGAGGGCACCGGCTTGCCAATGAACAAGCCTTCGTGGGCGCCTGTCTGGAAGGCTTTGAAGTAGTCGCGGTCCGCTAAATTGGCCTTGCGCGGCACCGCAGAGCCCGAGTCCAGAATCAGATCGCCCTTGGCATCGAGCACCAGGACATCGCCCGCGCCCAGCATGCGCAGCGAGTTGTCAAACACCACGCGGGACCGCAGGTCTTGTGGCAAGGCCCACACCTCGGGGCGGCTGACCTCACGCGCCACACCCAGCAGCGATTTGTCGTAAGAGTCGAGCGCCCAGACCAGGCTGCGTTCAAGGGTCTGCGCGAGGTTGGTGTTGGTCTGTATCGCGTAATTCCACTCGTCGCTGCGAATGGTCCAGACCGATCGGGCAAACAGTGCGCCAATGCCCAGCGACACCAACAAGGCCAGCCAGATCAGGCGGTGAGAGAAAAACTGGCGAAGCGAGGGCATAGAAATTATTGAGGCCATTTTAAGCGGCCAGCCTTATGCGCAGCTTAGCCTCAAGTCGCGTCATCTTCTTCAGGATTGCCCCCTCTTCTCTTTTCTCTTTTCTCTTTTTGTCTTCTTATGAGGCGCTGCAGTTACTAAGAACCTGTTCAAAATCTTTTAGGGGATCGCATTGGAGTGCAATCGGGATGAGTGGATGCTTCGGATGCGCCGCATGGGCCCATGCCCATGCAAGCAGCCGAGGCATTCAATCGCCAGATTTCACTCCAACCCTTCGGGCAAGTGCCTTGCCGGGCGGTCTGCTGCGTTGCGGCGCTTGCCGATAGCACGGGCTATCGGCTGCACCCCGCGCCTTGCAGCCCATCCCGGCAAGGTACTTGTGCGACCCCGAAAAGATCTTGAACAGGTTCTAAAGGCAAGCCAAGCTCAGAAAATCAAAGTGGACGATCGGGAGCAGGCTTGGAGGCCACACCCGCGCCACGCACCTCGATGCGGATCTCATCGAGCACCCGCCCGCCCGCATCGGTGATCTGCACCACGTGCCGCCCCGGCCACGGCAGCCAGGCCACCCGAGGGCCACGGCCCAGGGGTTTGCCGTCCATGCGCCACAGCAGGCTGGCGCCGGTGGCGCTGAACTGCAGGCGCTGGCGCGCGGGGGGAATGTCCGGGTCCAGCGCGATCACGGTGCCCTGCGCGGGAGCGGTAATGCGGGCGACAGAAGCAGCAGCCGTTGCAGCAGACGTGGCGGGCTCTGCGGCACTGCGCGCCGCAGTTTTAGAGCCTTTTTGGCCTCCAGCGCTTGCTCCATAAGCGCTATCAGCTCCCATATCCATAGTAAACAATGCCTGCTGGGTGCCGGGCACAAACCATTCGTCGCGCGCGGCCTCCAGCGGCTGGGGGCTGCCACCGGCCGAGGGCTGCACCGGGCCAAACTGCACCGCCGCGCGCACCAGTCCCGCCGGTGCCTTGGCCGCCCGGCTGGGCTCACGGGCGTGCAAAAAACCCATCACCGCAGCCCAGATGGGTGCCGCGCCACTGGTGCCGCTCACATCGTGCATGGCAGCCCCGCTGGCGTTGCCCACCCACACGCCCACGGTGTAGCGCTCGGACCAGCCCACGGCCCAGTTGTCGCGCATGTCCTTGCTGGTGCCGGTTTTGACGGCCGTCCAGAAGCGGGTGGCCAGCACGCTATCGGTGCCAAAGGTGCGCGCACGCGCGTTGCCGTCCGCCAGAATGTCGCCCACGATGAAGGCGGCACGTGGGTCCAGTGCAGGCGTTGTGGCAGACGCGGTCCCGGCCTTGGTGGCTGCAGGCGGCGCCGCAAAGGCCACCGGGCCCATGCGCCCGCCATTGGCCAGCGTGCGAAAAGCGTTGGTCAGATGCAGCAGGGGCACCTCGGGGCTGCCCAGGGCCAGGCTGTAGCCAAAGTAATCACCGTTTTCGCGCAACGGCATCCCCACAGCCCCCAACTGCCGGTGAAACGCATCGGGGGTGACCATGACCAGCGTGCGCACGGCCGGCACGTTGAGCGACGCGGCCAGCGCCGTGCGCACCGACACCCAGCCCTTGAACTGGCGGTCGTAGTTCTGCGGGATATACAAGCCACTGGCCGTGTTGATCTGCGCGGGCGAGTCATCCACCAGCGACGCCGCCGTGAGCCGCCGCTCGGCAATCGCCTGCGCATACAAAAACGGTTTGAGCGTGGAGCCCGGCTGGCGCAGCGCCAGCACGCCATCGACCTCGCTGGCCTGGCTCAATGCCCCTGAAGACCCCACCCACGCCAGCACCGCGCCCGTGGTGTTGTCCAGCACCAGCACGGCGCCGTCTTCCACGTTGCGCCCGCGCAGCTCGCGCAGGTGTTGCTGCAGCGTCTGCACGGCAAAACGCTGCAGCGGCGCGCGCACCGTGCTTTGCACCCGCTCGGGCACCACGCCACCAGCTGCGCCACCCGCAGCCCGCTGGCGCAGCAGGTAGCGCGCGAAATGGGGCGCCACCCCTTCGCTGGCGTCAAACGCCCGGCGCTGCAGCGCGGCGGTGGCGAACAGGTCCAGCGCATCACAGTCCACACGCGCCGCCTTGGCGCCAGCGTGCTGCTGCATGTCGCGCAGCACCCCGCAGGCGCGCCGCGCCACCACCGCTGCGCGCGCATTGGGCGCACGCACCAGGGCGGCGGTCACGGCCGCCTCGCGGTCATCCAGACCGTGGGCGGCTTTGCCAAACAGCGTGCGGCTCAGTGCATCAACGCCCACCAGTTCGCTGCGAAAAGGCACCAGGTTGAGATACGCCTCCAGAATCTGGTCCTTGCGCCAGCGGCGGTCCAGCACCTGCGCGGCCACGGTCTGCCCCAGCTTTTGCACCACGGTGCGCCCGCCGGGGCCCTGGCGCCAATCGCCATCGAGCAAACCCGCCAGCTGCATGGTGATGGTGCTGGCGCCGCGCGTGCGCTGGTTCCACAGATTGCCCCAGGCGGCGGCCGACGCAGCGCGCCAGTCCACGCCACTGTGTTCAAAAAAGCGCTGGTCTTCGCTGAGCACCAGGGCTGTTCGCAGCGCGGGCGACACATCGGCCAACGCGACCCATTGGCCGCGCCGCACGGTCGCATCGGTGCGCAGGCGCTGCAGCACGTCGCCCTCGCGCGAGAGAACCAGCGTGTCGGACGCGTGAAAGTCACGCCGCACCTCGTCGAAGGTGGGCAGCGCCCACGCCGGGGCGGCCACCGCTGCGCCTAGCAGCAGCGCCACGGCGCGGCACCAGCGCCACCGCCGCGCGGGCTCACGCAAAAAAACGCGCCAGAAAAACAACGTGGCCATGCAAACGCACAGAAATGACAGCCCCCATCAGCGCGCTGCGCGCAGGCGCACCGCGTCGCACCAGCGCTGCGCCACGCCCGGCACGGTGACGCACACCGCATCGTGCGTGGCGGTGGTCACGGCGCGCTCTAGCAGCTGGATGTCGGCCTCGTGCTGGCGCGCCACATGCGGGTCCTCAAAAAAGACGGCGCGGTGACAACGGCGCTCCAGCACCAGGTCGGCGATCTGCGCGTCGCCACCCAGCGGCCCGCTGTTAAAGCGCTGCACCCAGGGCTGCCCCTCGGGCCAGCCCTTGCTCCACGCCAGCGCGTTCAGGCGCTGGCCCGTGGTGCCGGTGGCCACCCGGTGGCGAAACTGCGACAGCACATCAAAGTTGCGATCGGCGAAGTCGAGCATGGCCTGCTTGCACGCGTCGTGGGCAATCAGGGCCAGTGTCTGAGTGCCGTGGTCATAAAACCGGTCGGCCTGCGGGTCGCGCGGCAGCCCGGCGTGGATGCGCTCCATCTCGATCCAGTCGCGTGCGCTGGCCACCGTGGAGAGAAACGGCTTGCCATGGATCACGCACTGCCGCTTGAGGGCCAGCGCCTCGGGGAAAATGGACGAAGGGTCCACGGGGTCGGTGAGGTAGATCGCGCCATCGAGCGTGCGCCCTTCCCCCATGCCCACCACCTCTGCCACCACTTTCATCAACCCGCCTTCGCGCCCATAGGGGTAGCGCACCAGCGGGCGGTAGCCCTGAAGCATGCCCGCAGCGACGATGGCATCGTGCGTGCGCCCCACGGCGTGCAGCCCCAGCTGCAGTTCCCGGATACCCGCCTCGCAGGCGCGCAGCCAGGAAAAAAGCGCCGCATCTTCGGCGTGGTGGTGCAGGCGGTTGGCGGCAAGACCCAGGATCATGGCGGGTTGGCTTTCTGAAAACAAAGGAATCCGTCGATCGTAAACACCTCACGGCTCAGTCACCCGAGTGCTCCCGGTCAAACTGCCCCTCGGCTTCGGTCAGGTGGCGCAGCAACACATGCGAGATCAGGTTGACGCCGATCCCGCCAAACACCAGCGGCAAGACATACAGCGCCACCGTGAGCTCCGAGCTGAACACCACGTCATCGGTCAGCGAGGCGGTTTTGTGAGCAAGCGCTGCCAGGGTCTGCAGCAGATACACGTCCACGCCCGCTATCAGCACCAGCGCCACGCCAAACCACAACACCGCAAGGCGTGAAATGGACCGCGTGGCCAGCAGCGCGCCGTAGATGCCCGCAGGCACCACCAGCGAAAACACCACCAGCAGCCAGAACCGCAGCTCCAGAAAAACACTGAGATTCATGGCGCTGCCGGGCGAAGGTGGGTGGGTTGAAACATGGGGCGGGCTGCGTGTGGCACGTCAAATCAAGTCAAGTCAAATCAGGTCACTTGGCCATCTGCACTTTCACCCGTGCGTTGGGGGCTTCCCCAAACATCTCGGGCGCATACAGGGCTTCGACCCGGCTCGGCGGCAGGGCAAAGTCGCCCGCATTGTTCAGGCGCACGGTGTATTCCATCTTGACCGTGCCCTTGGGCAGGTACTCGTAGTAGCTGCGGAAGGACTCGAAGCTGCGCTCTTCAAACGCGGGCCAGCCGCTGCCGCTCTTTTTCTCGCCCTGCGTGGCGATCTCGGAGTCGCGCCCCAGGCCGCTGCCCAGGATGGTGGCGCCGCCCGGAATGGGGTCGGTGATGGCCACCCAGGTCATGTCGGCGCTGGCGTTGACCTCCAGCGTCACGCGCAGCACGTCACCACGGGTGTACTGGCCTGCGGGCAGTGACTTGTTGGCCTGCTCCACGGGTGTGACGGTCTTCTTGATCGCATAGCCTGCCGCAAAAGGCGCCTTGAGCTGGATCGCCGCTATCGACTGCAGCGTGAGCCACGGCTTGCCCGGGCCTTGGTGGGCCACCGCCAAGCTTTCTTTGCCCCCCGCCTTGGACCAGGGCAGGAACATGCCATTGTTCTTCAGATTGCCGGGCGACGCGGGCGCGCCAAACCAGGTGATCTGGTTGGGAGCGCCGGTGGCGTCCGACGCCTTCACGCGCTCAATCTTGCTCCAGTCCACGCTGGCGGTGTTACCACTCATCGTGGCCTTGGTGGCGCCCGAGACGGGCGTGGCCTCGAATTTGGCGCTGAACTTCTCCAGCGCCAGCCCGCCCCACAGGTTGGCCGTGGTGGTGTGCCATGCGCCGGCCTGCTGGCGGCTGATGAAGCCGTTGGCCAGGCGCCCCATGTCGTCCTTCCACGCCGGGTCGTCCATCACGGCCAGCATCAGGCGGGCGGTGTTCACGTCACCGTTTTGCATCAGCCACCACCAGTAGTCGTCCTGCTCGGTGCTGAAGATGAGCTTGGTGCCCTGGAACGACAGGCGCGCACGCAGGATCTGCATGGCCTCTTGCAAACGCTGGTCGCGCTGGGGCACATCGGCCACGCGCTTCAAGACATTGACCCAGTCGATCACCGTGTGCGTGGGCCACTGGTTGGGCGCGATGGTGATGCTGCTCACCATGCGGCCCTGGGCCTTGCCGTAGCGCGACAACGCTTCGATGGCGGCAAGCTTGCGCATGTCCAGGTCCTTGCGCGGGCTCCAGAAGTCACGCTGGATGCGGCCTTCCACAAACGCGATCAGGCCGCGCTCCATGGGCGCACGTACATCGTCGGGTAGCGCAAACGCGGGGTGGATGCTGGCCGCTTCGTGCGTGGCGGCCAGCACATAGGCCGTCAGCGTGTCGCTGCCCCGGCTGGCATCACCATCGCGCGGCGGGAAGTAGTTGGCCAGGCCATCGCTGTCCAGGTAGGTGGGCAGCTGCGCCACCACGGTCTGCCACAGCGCGCCGTCGCGCAGGCCCACGGCCTTGCTGGTCTTTTGCTCCAGGCAGGCAAACGGGTAGCGCGCCCACCAGTCGCGCACGCCGGGCAGGCCTTCGGCCAGCTTGGGCTGCAGCGACATCTTGAGCCCGCCCCGGCCGGGGATGGCATCGGCGGGCGGGTTCACATCGAGGTTGTAGCTACCGTCCACCTGCACCAGCGTGGCCTGCTGCACCGTGAGCGGCACGGCAGGGATGATGCGCTGGCGGGCCTTGAGCGCATCGCGGGCACCGCTGACCTGGTCCTTGGCTTCGATCTCCCACAGGATGGCCTCTGCGCGCGTCTGTGCCAGTTGCGCAGGGGCCGTCACGTCCCAGGCCACCTCGCGCGCTTCTTCAGGCGGGATGTCGATGGTCTGCGGCTTCAAGTCCAGCAGCGTGGCGCGTGGCGACACCTCCACCTTCATCGCCGTCTTGGTGGTGTTGCGCAACGTGATCTGCGCGCGGAACTGGTCGTCCTCGCGCACCAGCGGCGGCAGGCCGCTGATGATCTGCAGGTCCTGCGTGGCGCGGATGCTGGTGCTGCCGGTGCCGAACAGGCCCGTGGACGCATCAGCCACCGCCACGATCTTGAAGGTGGTCAATGCATCGTTGAGCGGCACCGTCACCTTGGCCTGGCCGTTGGCATCGAGCTTGAGCGCGGGCTCCCACAGCAGCAGGGTGTCGAGCAGCTCACGCGTTTGCGCCCTGCCCCCACCACCGCCGGCAGGCACGGCCTTTTTGCCGTAATGGCGGCGGCCGATGATCTCCATCTGCGCCGTCGATGTCTCCACCCCCCAGCTGCGCCGCTGCAGCATGGCTTCCAGTAGGTTCCAGCTGGTGTTGGGCATCAGCTCCAGCAGCGCCTGGTCCACGGCGGCCAGTGCCACCTCGGCGTTGGCGGCGGGCTTGCCGCCGGGCAGCGTGGCCGTGATGGTGACCTGGGCCTTGCCGCGCACGGCGTAGCTCTCCTTGTCGGCCGTGACCTTCACGTCGATCTGGTGGGCCTGCGTGCCCACGCGGATTTCGGCCAGCCCCAGGCGAAACGCGGGTTTGGACAAATCCACCAGCGCGGTGGGCGCCTGGTATTCCTTGCCCTCGTACCAGAACGAGTTCCACCACTCACGCGGCGCCTTGAAGCCCCAGGTGAAGAAGCTGTACCACGGCACCTCGCGCAGGCGGCCGCGCAGGGCCAGCACGCTCACGTACACGTTAGGGCCCCAGTCGGGCAACACCTTCAGGCTCACGGTCGGGTCCTGACCGTTGAGCTGCACCACCTGCGTGTCGATGATGCCCTCGCGCTCCACCGCCACCAGGGCCGTGGCAAAACGGAACGGCATGCGTACCTGGAACCTGGCGGTCTCGCCGGGCTGGTAGCTTTTCTTTTCGGGCAGCAGGTCGATGCGGTCGTGGTCTTCGCCACCAAACCACAACTCGCCCTGGCGCGTGACCCACACCGATGAGGCGGCCACACTGGTGTTGCCGTCCTTGTCGGTGGCAGTGACCACCAGTTCCACCTCGCCCGCCTCGTCGAGCTTGGATTCGCACAGCAGCAGGCCGCGTGCATCGCTCTTGCCGCTGCACAGCGTGCCCAGGTCCTTGGTCTCGGTCTGGTTGTCGTAGCTGTAGAAGCCGCCCACCATGCGCTTGCGCGTGGTGGTGGTGATGCGGGCAATGGCCTGCACCTGCAGCGCGGTGTCGGCCGCAGGCTTGCCGTTGTGTTGCAAGGCCAGTGCCTGGTAGCGGATCTTCTGGCGCGCAGACACCCAGCCTTCGGTCTTGATGCCCGCCACCACGGCGGCAGGCCACAGCACCTGCGTGCTGCGGATGGTCTGCACCTCGCCATTAGGGTCGGCATAGGTGGCTTCCAGCAGCAGCTCCTGGGGCTGGCGCGACTGGGGCACGTTCTCGATGGTGAGCTTGCCCGCGCCATCCTTGTTCAGCGTCAGCGGCAGCTTGTCCGCGATCACGCGGGCGTCCTGGCTGGCCGTGGATTCTTCATCGTCGCTGCTGGCGTTGCTCTGCTCGCGCTTGCGCAGCGGGTTGAAGCTGAAGGTGTCGTAGTCGCCGAACTGCAGGGTTTTGCCGCGCACCATGGCCGACACGCGCACCGGCAGGTTGGCCGCGGCACCACCGGCCACGTAGTTGATCTGCACGTCGGTGGGCACGGAACGAACACGCACCAGCGGCTTTTTATCCACCGGGGCGATGCGCCCCTGCAGCACCGGCAGGCGGAACTCCTCCACGCGAAACTCGCCCGAGCCAAAGCTGCGGCCGTGATCGGCTTCGCTGCGCAGTTCCACCTGGTACACGCCCAGCTTGGCCGCAGGGGGCACGGCAAAGCTGCTTTGCGCACTCAGCCCCCCTGTGGCGGTACCTCGCCAGGCCAGGGGCTGCGTGAATTGCTGGCCACTGCCCACGTGGGTGATGACCAGCATGTCGGGCCGCGCCGAAGGCAGTGCAAAACCCTGGCGCGTTTCGGCGCGCAGCAGGTGCTTCATCGATACCGTCTCGCCAGCGCGCAGCAGCGTGCGATCGAAAATGGTGTGAGCGCGTTCATCAGGGTCGGACTCGTTGCTGGTGGGCACGTTAAAACGCCAGGGCTCAATGCCCCGCTGCCAGTCGCTCCAGGTGAAGGCCATGTCCTCCACGCCGCTGGCACCGCCATCCCCCTCGCCCCCTTTGTGGCGAGCGCTGACGAAATAGGCATTGGAGCCGCCGCCGTCCGCGTCGCCATCGTTGCAGCGCGGGGGCTCGCTCGACAGCCCTTCGACCCGGGCCAGGCCGTGCGCATCAGTCACGGCATGGGCCAGTTCATTGCCCCGGCAATCCGAGACGCGCACCGTCGCGCCTTGCACCGGCTGGCCCTTGTCGAGCGTGGTCACCCAGGCCAGCGCGTTCTCGCGCCCCAGCTTGAAGTGCACACCCAGGTTGGTCACCAGCGCGGAGGTGCGCACATACATCGTGCGGCCTTCGCCGTGGCGTTCGTCCAGCAGCGAGGTGCCCAGCTTTTGCGAGGCGATCTCCACCACATGGAAGCCGGGTGCCAGCGGGATGCCGACCACCTCGAACGGGCGCGGGTCATTGCTGGCGGGTTTGGGCAGGTCCAGCGTCTTCACGCCGCTTTTGCCGGCCAGCAGCGAGACCATGCGCGACTGCACATACTCCTTGTCGTTGTCGAGCACCTTGGGCAGCGGGCCCGTCACATCCTTGCGCGCCTGGCTGCGCTCGACCATGTAGTTGTCGTATTGGCGCACCTTTTTGAACCACGCAATGATGTCTGCGTCGGTGCGGGGCTCGAGCGTGCTGACCTTGCCTGCGGGGGCCGGGCTTGCGGCGCCTTGGGCACCAGGTTGCAGCCCCGGCACACGCAGCGCGGCTTCTACATTGCGCAGGGCAACGGGCAGCAGCGCCGGAGGCTTGTCCGCTGCGGGGCCTTCGGCAAAACGCTCGACGATGCCAAACGGCGACGCTGCAAACTTGGCCAGCGGGGGCATGCCCCCCGTGGAGGTCTTGAGCGGAAAACTGTCGGCATTGCGCAGCGTGCGGCCCGATGCATCCTTGAAGTCCTTCGGCAGCTCGATGGTGAACGCGGTGTTTTCGGCCAGGGGGGCCGCAAACGTGACGCTGGTCACCACCGCATCGGCCGGCTGGCCCTCGCTACCGGGGTCGACCTGGGGCTTGAGGGTGTCGTGGCCCGATTGGAGACGGATGCCCAGTGCCAGCTTGCGAGGCACCGGCGCGTTGAACGACAACTGCAGGGGGCGGATGGGCAGGCACGCTGCCTGGGCGTTTTCACGTTCGCAGCTGAACTCGGCCGAAAACGGCTCGCGCACCTTGAAGGCAAAACGCTTTTCCACCGTGTTGGGCACACCGCTGGGTGTGGCCACGCCCTTGCCGAACACGATCTGTACCCGCGTGCCCGATGTGAGGCGGCGGTTGCAGGCCAGCGTGGCAAATTGGAGCGGCTCTTGCCCCGCGGCCTTGTCGAGCCCCAGGGTCTTGAGGATCTCAGCGCGCTGGGCACCCTCGATCAGCCGCACGGGGATACGCTCGCCGACACCGTCCGCAGCACACCAGACGTTGGCTTGTACGCTGGCCGTGGTGGCCGGACCGTTCAGTTGCAGCGCAAAAAACTGCTCTTCGTCGATCTCTTGGTAGGTGCCTGGGCGAATGCTTTGCACAAACGGCCCACCACTATTGAATTGATAGCCTTTAGCGCCCGTCAGTTCAGCGCCAGCGGCCGATTTGAAACCGGCCTTGACGGCCGCCGTGCAGCGCACGCCAGGCGGCAGGTCACGCGCGAAATCAAATACCCATTCGCGTTCGCCCGTCCAACGGCCCGTGCCCTGGGTGGCGCTGGCGTCGCTGCAGCTCAGGGTGAAGGGTGCAGGTGCCTTGGGGTCACCAAAATTGACCGCCGCTGCATCGAACTTGGCCACCACCTGCCGCACGCGGGCGACCTCACCCTGTGGCGAAAAACTGGTGATCTGTAATGCCTGTGCGCCCAACGACACCAAAGCCCCCGAAAACAACACCAGGGCACGTTGTAAGAATTTCATTTTTGACATCCCTCTATCCGACTCGACCGCGAGGGTAGCCGATATGCCGCGGGCCGCCCCACCCCGCGACGATACGGAAGGTAACAACTGGTTCGAAGACTCCGGGGCCGCAGCGGCCTGCACCCCGTTTGCAAAAACCCGTCGGTATACTGCGCCGCAAAATAAAGAGGGGAGAGGGAGCCATGAAAAAAATCGCCTTGTTGGCGGCCCTGTGCGTAGGCGCCTGGTATTACTTTGTCGGCGGACGCACAGTGGACGAAACAATGGTGCGCGCCTATTACGACGAGGGCTCACATGCCCTCTATCAACGAGATGCTGAACCGGCCTGCAAACAGTTAAGCACCAAGGTCATCATCCAGGACGAGACGGTGATGAACGGCCAGACGCAGCGCACCACGCTCAACCACGACCAGCAGTGCGAAGCCGTCAAGACAAGCTTTGCGCTGTTTGAGCAGATGGGTGCCCAAATGGGCGGCATCCTGACGGTCGAATACGAGTTCCACATCGACAGCATCGACATCGAACCAGGCCGCAAAAGCGCCAAGGTCCAAGGCACCAGTCTGCTCAAGATGGGAGAAACCGTCATGCAGTTCGAATCGACTTTCAACCAGCGACTGGTGCGCGAAATGGGGCAAATCAAGCTCCTGCGCTCCGACCAGCGCACCATGGTGCGCATGGCAGGTGGACGCGGTATGTCGCAGTCCGACTTCTTCTCCAAATAGGCCGGAGCACCCCATGCAGCGCGAAACCACGACCGTACCCCGCCCGTTCTGGCACCAGCTCAACACCTTCTTCACCTTTCCGCTGCAACCCAAGCCGCTGAGATACAGCCTGCTTCTGGCGTTCTCGAGCATGCTGTTCAAGGTGCTTTTCTTTTTGCCCGACGCCCTGGGCATCCTGATCGTGGAGCTCGGCATCCTGCTGGCCGCATCGCGCTACGGCTTCAAAGTCACGGCCCTGGGCTCACGCGGCATCTACAAGGCTGAGGACTACCCCAGCGAGCTGGACCCAGACTGGAAGAACCTGCCCTGGAAGCTGTTCGCCATCCTGATCGCGCAATCCATCGCCGTGGGCTGGCTGCAGCGCCTGAGCCCCACCCTGGGCACCCTGGCCTGGCTGGCCATGTGCTTTCTGCTGCCCGCCACGCAAATCGTGCTGGTGCAGACCTGCAGCTTTATCGAAACCCTGAACCCCGCCAACGCCTGGAACGCCGTGCGCACCATTGGCTGGCCTTACCTGCTGCTGTGCCTATTTCTCTTCCTGCTCAGCCAGGGAACCTTCATCGCGCTGGGCATGCTGCTGCCCATTTTCCGGGGGTGGATTCTGCTGCCCATCGTCAACTGGCTGCTCATCTACTTCAGCTGGGTCATGGCCAGCCTGCTGGGCTACGCCATGTACCAGAACCACGCGGCTTTTGGCATCGACCTGCTGCCTGGCGCGGGCCTGGACGAAGACGGCGCCCCCGTGGACCGCCGCAGCCCACGCCAGATTGAGCAAGACGCCCTGGACGCGCAAGTGGCCGAACTGATCACCGCCGGGGACATGGTGGGCGCCCTGGGCGTGGCCTACGAAGACCAGCGCACCCGCAGCGACGAAGTGCCCGCACAGCGCCGCTACCACGGTGTGCTGACGCTGGCCGAAGGCAAAACCGCCACCCTGCTCGACCATGCCCAGCGTTACATCCCGCTGCTGCTGCGCTCGGGCCAGGGCGGCGAAGCGCTCAAGGTCTTTCACACCTGCCGGGCCAAGGACGCCCAGTTTGCGCTGCAGGATGCCAACGCCACCCTCAACCTGGCCAAAGCCGCCTGGAATGCGAACAACGCCAAAGACGCGCTGGCCCTGCTGCAGGGATTCGACCGCCGCTTCAAAAACCACGACAGCGTGCCCGCCGCCTACGAACTGGTCGCCCGCGTGCTGCTGCAAGGCATGAACCGCGCCGACATGGCCCTGCGCGTGCTGGCCACGCTGGAATCCCGGCACCCGGACACCGAGGCCACGCGGGAAACGCAGTGGCTGCTGCGCAACCATGTGCCGCAGGGGGCGGCAGGGGGTTGATGGTTTTTTTTGGCTCTAGCGCTTTATGGATAAGCGCTAGCAGCTATGGTATTGATAGTGACTGTTTGATGATTGTTGAACCGGTCGGGCTGAGCTTGTCGAAGCTGGGGCTTGCTCGCTGATTTGGACGGCGTGCCTTGGTTAAGGGCGGAGGCCGGGGTGTACGCCCGGCGGCGCAGTAACTTTCTCTTGTCTCGCCAAGAGAAAGTCACCAAAGAGAAGGCGCCCCTGCTGTGCGTGTCCCTCCGCTGCGCTGCGGGCAACCTGCGATGCTCGGCACGCACAGAAGGGAACCCAGCGAACATCCATTCGGGCCATTGCTTCGCTCGGCCCCGAACGCGCGTGCGCTGCGCGCCGCGACCACGAGGCCGAGCGAAGCAAAGGCACGTGTGGATGTTGAGATGTTCGGCTGTCCCACCCCTGCTGGCTGCGCCTGCGGCGGGGCGGTTGTGGGGTGGCATGGGCGTCGGAGCGCCCATGCTTCGTGAACTGACTCGCCGTGGTTGTCCGAGCGGCGCGCGCCAGCGCAAAGCGAGTTCCACGGCGCACCCCGCAACCGCCCCGACGCAGGTTTGCCCCGTAGCGCCAGCGAAGGGGTCGCAGACTGGGGGTCGCCTTTTCTTTGGTGACTTTCTTTTGGCGAAGCAAAAGAAAGTTACTCGCTCGCCGGGCGACTCCCGGCCTCCGCCCTCCACCCGAGCACGCCTTTCAAACGAACACGCCCCAACTTCGACAACCTCAGCCCGAACGCTCCAAAGACCCAATCACTACAAAAACAATAGCTACTAGCGCTTTATAGATAAGCGCCAAAGCTAAATTAACCCAAAATCCTCGCCATCATCTCAGCCCTTGCAACACCGGGCTCCCCGGCGCCAGTTGCTGCAACTGCGGCCCAAACACCGCCGCCTGCTCGCGCCGCCCCGCATGGCACAGGGCCGACACCAGCATGCCCAGCGTCTCGCCCAGCTCAGGGTGCGTGGGCGCCGTTTTGTGCAAGGCGTTGAACAGCTTTTCCGCGTCGCCCCACTGCTGCGCACGCGCAAAGCGGCGTGAGAGGCGGGCCATGTCGTCCGGCTGCAAACGGGCGCCGGGCTTGGCTTTCTCAAAGTACGTGCGGTAACTCGCGTGCTGAAACTGCAGCGTCTGCTCGTCATGCGCCTGCAGGCGGAAGATGCGCCGCGCAGCGCGGTGAAAGTCCTCGCTGTCAGGCCATAGCGATGCCGTCTTGAACCAGGCGCCCAGCACCTTCTGGTCTTGCGGGCGCAGCTTGGCAGCGGCGCGCCACTGGGTCAGGGCCTGCTCGAACTTCATGCCCTGGGCCAGGCGCTGGGCGTTGGCTACATGGGTGTCAAAGCCGTCGTCTTCCACGGCGGCATGCGTCACCGGCACCTCCAGCGGCTTGCTGCGCAGCAGCAGGGTCAAACCCATCAGCGATGCGCCAGCCAGCAGGCCGCCCAAGTGGGCCATGTAGGCCACGCCCTTGCCGCTGAGCCAGTGCTGCAGCAACTCATTGGCAATCCACGCGGGCAAGAGCAACAACGCAGGCGCGGTGATGTAATTGAAGTAGAAAAACAGCTGGTAAAAAAACCGCACGCGCCGCAGCCGGTACAGCACGGCGTACATGCCCATCAGGGCCGACACGGCGCCCGAGGCGCCCAGGCCATAGCTGCCCATGCCCGCATAGGCCCAGCCCGCGAGCAGTGATCCGCCCAGGCCGCCCAGCAGGTAAAACGCCAGGTACCAACCCCGGCCCAGCGCCAGCTCCACCGAAAAACCGAACAGAAACAAAAACACCATGTTGCCGATGAGGTGCCCGGTGCTGCCGTGCAAAAACGTGGCCGTGAGCCAGGTGACGGGGCGCAGCGGGGCGTCTTTCTCATAGCTCTGCGCCCATTGGCGGGTGAAGGGGGCCGGCAGCTGCGCCTCGTACTGGGTGCGCGCGGCCTTCCAGTCGGTGTATTGCGGGTCTTCGGGCGGCACAAAGCGCGGGCTTTTCAGTCGGTGCTGAAAGCCGTCTTCCTGCTCCATCCAGCGCAGCAGCATGCGGTGGTTGCCCGCCTTTTGCAGGGCGATGGCTTCTTTGATGTGCTTGTCCTCGGTTTCCTCCAGCCAGGCCACAAAACGCGGGACTTCCATGGCGGGCAAGGCGCTGGCCACATAGAAGACAGCCGCCCGGTCCTGCGCTTTTTCTTCCGAGCGCTGCGGGCCCCAGAACACGAGCATGTTCACCAGGATCAGCGCCACGGTCATCCACGGTGGGTTGCGCCAGGTGGGTCGGCTGTCTAGGGGGATGGCGTAGAACATGGATCAGTCTGGCAAGGGCAAGGGCAAAGTCGGATGGCGCGTCGCAAAGCAATGGGCCTGGAGGAATGGGTGCAAGCGTAGCAAACACGGGGCCGCTTCAGCCCCAAACGGATGCGCCATTGCGTGACGACGATGACGGGCGGATGGGGCTGTGTCCTACCCCCCGCAAAGCGCGGGGGGCCAACGATATGGGTTGGTCTTGTTTCCATTCCCCAGAACCCTCAGGAGCGCCCATGGCTCGAACCCCCACTTCGCGCGGCGCGGCAAAAAAATCGCCGTCCGCCCTCCCGTCTTCCACGCAGTCAGACACGTTTCGCGGCCACGCGGGCGAGTTGCAGCAGCAGGCCAACGGCAAACACCCCACGCTGACCACCCAGCAGGGCATTGCGGTCGCAGACAACCAGAACTCGCTGCGGTCTGCCCCGCGCGGCCCCACGCTGCTCGAAGACTTCATCCTGCGCGAGAAAATCACGCACTTTGACCACGAGCGCATCCCCGAGCGCATCGTGCATGCGCGGGGCACGGCAGCCCACGGCTTTTTTGAGCTGACGCACTCGCTCAAGGAATTCACCACCGCGCGCGTGTTGACCGAGCTGGGCGTACAAACGCCGCTGTTCACGCGCTTTTCTACCGTGGCAGGGGGCGCCGGTTCGGTCGACACGCCGCGCGACGTGCGCGGCTTTGCCGTCAAGTTCTACACGCCCGAGGGCAACTGGGACTTGGTGGGCAACAACATGCCGGTGTTTTTCATCCAGGACGCGATGAAGTTCCCCGACCTGGTGCATGCCGTGAAGATGGAACCCGACCGGGGGTTCCCACAAGCCGCCAGCGCCCACGACACCTTTTGGGACTTCATCTCGCTCATGCCGGAAGCGCTGCACACGGTGATGTGGGCCATGAGCGACCGCGCCCTGCCCCGCAGCCTGCGCATGATGGAGGGGTTCGGCATCCACAGCTTTCGGCTGCTCAACGCGGCGGGCGACAGCACGTTCGTGAAGTTTCATTGGCGGCCCAAGCTGGGCATTCAGTCGACCGTGTGGGACGAAGCACTCAAGCTGCAATCGGCCGACAACGACTACCACCGCCGTGACCTTTTTGAAGCCATCGAGGCGGGCGACTTCCCCGAGTGGGAGCTGGCCGTGCAGCTGTTCACCGAGGAAGAGGCCGAGGCTTTTCCGTTCGACCACCTCGACCCGACCAAGCTCATTCCCGAAGAAATGGTGCCCCTGCAAACCATCGGCCGCATGGTGCTTAACCGCTGGCCCGACAACTTTTTTGCCGAAACCGAGCAGGTGGCGTTTTGCCCGGCCAACGTGCCCCCGGGCATTGACTTCAGCAACGACCCGCTGCTGCAGGGCCGGTTGTTTTCGTACCTCGATACACAACTGTCGCGCCTGGGCGGGCCCAACTTTGCGCAGATCCCGATCAACGCGCCCAAATGCCCGTTTCACAACATGCAGCGCGACGGCCACATGCAGATGCAGGTGCCCAAGGGCCGCGTGAACTACGAACCCAGCAGCCTGCAAGGCGACACGCCGCGCGCCTCGCTGGCCCAGGGCATGCGGCATTTTGCGCAGGTCGATGACACCAGCACGGGCGGCAAGGGCCGGGTGCGCGCCGAGAGTTTTGCCGACCACTACAGCCAGCCGCGCATGTTCTTCCGAAGCCAAAGCGACATCGAGCAGGCGCACATGGCGTCGGCCCTGGTGTTCGAGTTGTCCAAGGTGACGACGCCCCATGTGCGCGAGGCCGTGGTGGGCCACCTCACCCATGTGGACCCCCACCTTGCCCAGCGCGTGGCCAACGGCCTGGGCATGGACACGCTCCCTGCTGCACCGACCGCAGCGGCACCGGTCCAAGACCTGGCGTTGTCGCCCGCACTGCGCATCATCGACCGCATGAAACCCACGCTGCAGGGGCGCTGCATCGGTATTCTGGTGGCCGATGGCTCCAACGGCGACACGGTGACCGCGCTGCGAAAGGCCATTGAAAAAGCAGGCGCCAGCGTGAAGATCGTGGCGCCCAAGGTGGGCGGTGCCAAGCTGCGCGACGGCAGCTTGCTGCCCGCCGATGGGCAACTGGCGGGCACGCCCTCCACCCTCTTCGATGCGGTGGCATCGGTGCTCACGTCCGAGATGGGCGAACAGCTCGCGCGCGAGGCGGCAGCCGTGGACTGGTTCCGTGATGCGTTTGGCCACCTCAAGGCCATCGCTGCGGGCAAGGGCTCGCAGGCGCTGCTCAAGGCCGCGGGCATCGAGCCCGATGCGGGTGTGCTGGACGCCGCCGACGTGCAGGGTTTCATCGCCGCCGCCCAAACGCGCCAGTGGGCCCGCGAGCCCAAAGTGCGCACGCTCGCCTGAGGCAGCGTGAAGCCAAGCGCGCCGCTGAAGACTTTTTCTGATTTTTTTTGCAACCACCCACCAAAGGAGACGCCATGCCAAAAGCCCACTACGACAGCCACCAGCTCGACGAGCTCGTGATTCAGATGATGGAAACCGAGCTGGGCGGTGAGCAGGTCTACCGCACCGCGCTCACCTGCGCCGTGAACCCCGACCTGAAAAAAGAGTGGCAGGGTTACCTCGACGAAACGCTGCACCACCAGCAAGTGGTGCGCAGCATTTGCGACGCCCTGGGCATTGACCCGGACACCCAGACCCCCACGCGCGCGGTGGTCAAACACATTGGTGAATCTTTGGTCCAAGCCATGCAATTGGCCAAGAAAACCGCCCCCGCTGCGGCAGCGCAGGTGGTGGCCTGCGAATGTGTGGTGCTGGCCGAAACCAAGGACCACGCCAACTGGGAGCTGCTGGGCAAAGTCGCCAAGGTAGCCACCGGCGATGCAGGCCAAACGCTGCGCACGGCCCACAAGGCCGTTGAAAAGGACGAGGACCACCACCTCTATCACACCAAGGGCTGGTGCCGCGAGCTGGCCATTGAGGCGCTGGGCATGCCCGCCGTGTTGCCGCCGCCCGAGGAAGCGAAAAACGTGGAGACGGCCATTGGCGCATCGCGCGCCGAGCAGCAACGCAAGGCCATGCTGTAGCGCTTGGCGAGGGCACAGCCGCTGGGTGGTGGCCCAGGAATGGAGCCCAAGGGTGGCCGCCTTGCCTTTTGTTCAAAAATGATAGCTGCTAGCGCTTTATACATAAGCGCTAGCGGTCTCTTTGGCTACAAACCAACACCCACACCGCACCACCCTCGTCACTGCGGAACCGGCAGTGAGCGCAACGGTCTACCGCACTGAATTTTGAGAACCTTTTTGCCTGATTAGCGACCGACCTCAGACACCTTCTCTTCCCCACCCGTTCGGGCGGAGTGGTATCTGACGCATGTAGCCCATCGGGCTTTTAGGCCTGTAGCGCTTGTCAAACAAGGACATAACGCTATTTCATTTGCAGCAAACAAAGATGACAGGGCGCCGAGCCGCTGGTGCTGCTGGTGCCGCTGCAAGCTCGCGCCGAACCTGATGCGCCGGGGGCTACGCTGCTGCGCCGAGGGCAGGCAGGTGCAGCGAGGACGGCTGCGCGGCCGATGCGGAGAGGCGGAAGACG
This sequence comes from Acidovorax radicis, assembly GCF_020510705.1. NCBI lineage: Bacteria > Pseudomonadati > Pseudomonadota > Betaproteobacteria > Burkholderiales > Comamonadaceae > Acidovorax > Acidovorax radicis. The sequence goes on along the minus strand of NZ_CP075184.1, from coordinate 1,474,055 downwards.
GAGACCGTGGTCACCAGATCGTGCGCCTGTGCATTCAGGCTGGCGGCGGCGGCGGCCATTTCTTCGACCAACGCAGCGTTTTGCTGCGTGACCTGGTCGATCTGGCCGATGGCTTCACCCACCTGCGCCACGCCGTTGTTCTGTTCGGCGCTGGCGGCGCTGATTTCGCCCACGATGTCGCTCACATTGCGGATCGATGCCACCACCTCGTCCATGGTCTGGCCTGCCTGGATCACGAGCGTCGAGCCCGCATCCACGCGCTGCACGCTGTCGGCGATCAGGCCCTTGATTTCCTTGGCGGCCTCGGCCGAGCGGCCGGCCAGGCTGCGCACCTCGCTGGCCACCACGGCAAAGCCCCGGCCCTGCTCGCCCGCGCGCGCGGCCTCGACCGCCGCATTGAGCGCGAGGATGTTGGTCTGGAATGCGATGCCGTCGATCACGCCGATGATGTCGGCAATGCGCCGCGACGACTCGTTGATGCCCTTCATGGTGTCCACCACCTGGGTCACGACCTCGCCGCCGCGCACGGCCACCGCCGATGCACGCAGCGCCAGTTGGTTGGCGGCCTGCGCGTTGTCGGCGTTCTGGCGCACAGCGCCGCCCAGTTCTTCCATGGAGGCCGCTGTCTCTTCCAGCGCGCTGGCCTGGTTTTCGGTGCGGGCCGACAGATCCTGGTTGCCTTGCGCGATTTGATTGGACGCCGTGGCCACGCTCTCCGAACCCTGCCGCACGTGGCCGACCACGCGCACCAGGTTGTCCTGGGTGGAGGCCAGCGCCTGCAGCAGTTCGCCGATTTCGTCGCGACCACTGTAGATGCCCACGGGCTGGCTCAGGTCGCCCGCGCCCATGCGACGCGCCACCTGCTGCGCACGCTCCAGCCCCGTGGTGATGACCCGCGTGAGGCGCCAGCTGATGAATACCGCGATCACGATGGCCACGGCCAGCAGCACGCCCCCCAGCAGGTAGGCGCCCCGCAGCAGCTCGGTGATGTTGCGCTGGGCCTCGGCCACGTTGCGGGCCTCGCGGTCTTCCAGCGCCTGCGTGGCGCCCAGGTAGGCGTCCACGGCGGGGGCAAACTTGGTGCGCACCATCTCGCGGGCCTCATCGTTCTGGCCGGCCTTCTTGAGCTTGCTGATGGCGTCGCGCGTGTTCTGGAAGGGGGAGCGCACGGCGGAGATGTTCTCCACCAGCCGACGGGATTCGGCGTCCTCCACCTTGGCGATGAAGCCTTCGCGCGCCTCATTGGTGCCCTTGACCGACACCGCCATCGCGTCCTTGAAGAGGTCGGCCAGCCCATCCCCGTCGGTGTAGGCAATGGCGATGTAACGCGCCGAGTTTTCCTTGAGATTACCCTTCCACTGCGCGGCCAGGCGCAGCAATTCCGTAGAGCGCTCCATGCCGCGCGAGGCGGCCGCCACCTGCTCCACCTGCCAGGCCATCACCACGGCCAAGGCGATAAACAATGCAAGGACGACGGCAAAACCTGCCTTTAATTGGACGGAGATTTTCATGGTGTGAAAGAGAGAATGGGGAAAGACGGTCCGGTGACCTGGCCGCTATGGCCCCATGGGCAGGGCTGACGCATTGTAAATGCGCATCACACTTTTTTACATATAAGAGATGATCACTACCCCATCACGGGATGTGATACCCCCTGCAAGTCTGCGTCGCAGCGGCGCAAAGCCTCCACGCGGCACCGCTCGCCCCCCGTTCCCGCAGCGCCCACGGTCAACAACGCAACGTGGCAGTCACCACGGACGCAGCGCGCGGTGAACCCGCCAGCAGCCCTGCCGTGAAGCGGGCGAGTCGCGCCACCATTGAGCTACTTATTGCATAGCGTTAACCTGTTTTCAGACAAACGCTACAAGCCATTTTCACTAAATTTTCAGCGGCGCTGCGCCCCCGGCCCGTGGCTCACTGCGCCACAAACCCGCTGGATTTGATGATGCGTGTCCACGCCTGGGTGTAGGCGGTCTGGCGGGTGGCCAATTGCTTGGGCGACATGTAGCCCACGGTGAGGCCCATGGCGGTCAGGTGCTCTCGCACATCGGGCATGGCGACCACCTTGGCCATGGCATGGGAGAAGTCGTCGATGAACTTCTGGGGGGTGCCTGCGGGTGCGTAGATGCCGTAGTAGGGCAGGTCCTCAAAACCCTTGAGCCCCATCTCGTCGAACGTGGGCACATCGGGCAGCGCGGCCTGGCGCTTGGTGCCCAGCACGCCCACCACATGCAGCTTGCCAGCCTTGTGGTTCTCGATGAAGTCCTGCACCGAGGCCACGCCCGCATTGATCTGGTTGCCCAGCATGTCGGCAATCATCGGCGCACTGCCACGGTAGGGGGCCGACACCAGGTCCACCTGGTACTTCTTGCCGATCAGCTGAACCAGAAACTCGGGCGTGGATGCCGGGGCCGGAATGCCCACGGCCCCCTTGCCCTTGCCAACGGTCTTGATCCAGTTCACGTAGTCAGGGAACGACTTGGCGGGGGTGCCCGCCGATACGGCAAAGGCGTTCACAAACGTGGCGAACCCTGCCACGGGCACAAAGTCATGTACCGGGTCGAAACCGGGGTTTTTCACCACCTGGGGCAGGATCGAGATGGTGTGGTCGTGCGTGAGGAACAGCGTGGTGCCATCGGGTGCCGAGGCCTTGAGCGCCTGCGCGGCAATCTGGCCGCCCGCGCCGGGGCGGTTTTCGACCACCACGGGCTGGCCCAGCTCGTCCTTGAGTTTCTCGGACAAGGTGCGGGCAATCGCATCCGACCCACCACCTGGCGGGAAGCCCACCAGCAGGCGGATCGGCTTGGGCGACTGGGCACAGGCCATCCCCACGGTCAGAGCGGCACCCAGAAACGCACTGGTGCGCACAAGGCGGGATAGCAGGCTGCGGCGAGAAGTTGTCATGGGAAAGCTCCAGAAATGAGGCAACAAAAAACGGTCGCTGAATCCGTGCCTGGCTTCGTGACGCGCGGCGGCATCACAAAGCCATGGCACCGGGCGGTGTGGTCAGCCCAGCCGCGCGCGGTGGCGCGCCAGTTGAATGCGCACCTGTGCGGGCGCGGTGCCACCCAGCGTGCTGCGCGCGTTGAGCGAGCCGCGCAGGCTCAGCACCTCATACACGTCTTTGTCGATCTGCGGGTGAAAACCCTGCAGCACCGCCAACGGCAGCTCAGACAGGTCACACGCGTGGGTGGTGGCGGCCTTCACGGCGTGCGCCACGGTTTCGTGGGCGTCGCGAAACGGCAGGCCCTTTTTGACCAGGTAGTCGGCCAGGTCGGTGGCGGTGGCGTAGCCGCGTTTGACTGCGTTTTCCATGGCCTGCGGGTTGACGGTGATGCCGCCTTCCTTGTGGCCCGTGGCGGGGTTCAGCTGGCCGCCGACCATCTCGGCAAAGATGCGCAATGTGTCCTTCAAGGTGTCCACCGTGTCGAACAGCGGCTCCTTGTCTTCCTGGTTGTCCTTGTTGTAGGCCAGGGGCTGGCCCTTCATCAGGGTGATCAGGCCCATGAGGTGGCCGACCACGCGGCCGGTCTTTCCGCGCGCGAGTTCGGGCACATCGGGGTTCTTCTTCTGCGGCATGATCGACGAGCCGGTGGTGAAACGGTCGGCAATCTTGATGAAGCCGAAGTTCTGGCTCATCCAGATGATGAGCTCTTCACTCAAGCGGCTCACGTGCACCATGCACAGGCTGGCGGCGGCGGTGAATTCGATGGCGAAGTCGCGGTCGCTCACGGCGTCCAGGCTGTTCTGGCACACCACGGGGGACCCGTTCGCATCCACCATGCCCAGCGTTTTTGCCACGCGCTCGCGATCTAGCGGGTAGGTGGTGCCCGCCAAGGCCGCGCTGCCCAGGGGCAGCACATTGGTGCGGCGGCGCACATCGGCCATGCGCTCGGCATCGCGCTTGAACATCTCCACATAGGCCAGCATGTGGTGGCCAAAGCTCACGGGCTGGGCCACCTGCAGGTGGGTAAAGCCGGGCAGGATCACGTCCACGTTTTGTTCGGCCACATCGACCAGCGACACCTGCAGCTCTTTGAGCAGGTCGCCAATTAAGTCGATCTCGCCGCGCAGCCACAGGCGCACGTCGGTGGCCACCTGGTCGTTGCGGCTGCGGCCGGTGTGCAGGCGCTTGCCAGCATCGCCCACCAGCTGCGTCAGGCGGGCTTCGATGTTCAGGTGCACGTCTTCCAGGTCCAGCTTCCATTCGAAGGCACCGGACTCGATCTCTTGCGTGATCTGCGCCATGCCGCGCTGGATGGAGGCATGGTCTTCGGCACTGATCACAGCTTGCGCGGCCAGCATCTCGGCGTGGGCCAGGCTGCCTGCAATGTCGGCCTGCCACAGGCGCTTGTCGAAGAACACGCTGGAGGTGTAGCGCTTGACCAGATCGCTCATGGGCTCTTCAAAGAGCGCCGACCAGGCCTGCGCCTTGGTATCGAGCTGGTTGTGGGACGGCGCGGGCGCGGCGCTGGTGGCTTGGGCTTTGGACATAGGAGGGCAATAATCCGGAGGTTCAGACACCCGGACTGCCCGGATGCCGCAATGCAAAACACCCAAATTTTATCGACCCAGCCCCCGCCGCACGATTCAACCCTTCCAGGAGGTTTTGGACGGGGTGCCCAATCACCCCATCGGCGCGCGCTGGTGTTTGATGCCTGCCAGGTGGGTGTGGTACTGCGTGCGGTGCTTTTTGTGGAGCTGGTCATGGGCGTTGGCGCCATGTTTGGCGCACAAAACCCCGTGCAGTGGCTGGCCAGCCTGGCGCTGCTGACGGGCGGTGCGCTGCCAGCCACACTGGTGTGGCTGATCACGGCCTGCAGCCTCAAAACCCTGCTGCAGCGCCTGAGCATGGCGCAGCAATATGTGGCGGGCGTGCTGCTGGGGGCCATGGCCGGGGCCTATGCCTGCGGCATGTTGGCCCTGGTGGGCATGGCCGCATCGCCGCCCTGGGCGGCGAGCGCCGCCACCGGCGCCCTCTTGGCGGCCATGCTGGTAGCCGCACTGGTGCTGCGCGCGCGCGGCCGCACCCCGGCGGCCACCACAGCCCGTCTGACCGAACTGCAGTCGCGCATTCGCCCGCACTTTCTGTTCAACACGCTCAACAGCGCCATTGCGCTGGTGCGCGAAGAGCCCGCCAAGGCCGAGTCGCTGCTGGAAGACCTCTCCGACCTGTTTCGCCACGCGCTGGTGGAACAGGGCGAGTCGGTCACGCTGGCCGAAGAGATCACGCTGGCGCGCCGCTACCTGGCCATTGAAGAGGTGCGTTTTGGCAAACGCCTGCAGGTGCAGTGGAACCTGGACCCGCGCACCGACAACGCGCGCCTGCCCCCGCTCTTGCTGCAGCCGCTGGTGGAGAACGCGGTCAAACACGGTGTGGAGCCCAGCCCGCGCGGCGGCCGGCTGCGGGTGATGACCGAGTTGCGCGGCAGCCGCGTGGTGGTGCGCATCACCAACACCCTGCCGCCCAAAGAAGTCAAACCCGGCGCTGCAGGCAACGGCGATGACCGCCCCAGCACCCGGGGCCACGGCATCGCGCTGGCCAATGTGCGCGCGCGTCTGGCCTTGCTGCACGACGTGCAGGGCGAGTTCACCGCCGGTGTGCAAGACGGCCTTTACCAGGTGCGCATCACCCTGCCCCACACCGAGCGCAAGCCCCGCCCCCGCCGCACACCCGCAGACCGGCGCTACGCCGGCGACCGCAGGGGCAACCCACGCCGCGGCGCCATGCCGCCAACAGCGCCCCCAATGCCATCGCCATCACCGGCAGCCCCCACCTTGACCGCAGACCATGAACATCCTCATCGTTGACGACGAAGCCCTGGCGCGCAGCCGCCTGCGCACCCTGCTGAACGACTGCGCAGACACCCAGCGCTTCACCCTGGCCGAAGCCTCCAACGCTGCCGAGACGATGGCGCTGCTGGGCCCCACTGGGGGGCGCGCGTTTGACGTGGTGCTGCTCGACATCCACATGCCCGGGCAGGATGGCCTGGCCCTGGCCCATACCCTGCAGGCGCTGCCCCAGCCCCCCGCCGTGGTGTTTGTGACGGCCCACGCCGACCACGCCGTGAGCGCGTTCGAGCTCGATGCCGTGGACTACCTGACCAAACCCGTGCGCCGCGAGCGCCTGCAGCAGGCGCTGGCCAAGGTGCAGCGAAGCGGCCGCGGCGCTGCACCACCGCCCCCCTCCAGCGTGCCCGACGGCGAGACCCTGCTGATCCAGGACCGGGGGCGCACCGAGCGGTTGCCGCTGACCGAGGTGCTGTATTTCAAGGCCGAACAGAAATACGTGACGGTGCGCACCGCCACCCGCAGCTACATCCTGGACGGATCTCTCAGCGAGATCGAAGCGAAGTTCGCCCAGCGGTTTTTGCGCATCCACCGCAACGCGCTGGTGGCGCGCCGGGCCGTGCGTGCGCTCGAGAAACACTACGACCCCGAGGAAGGCGAAGGCTGGGCCGTGCGCCTGCAAGGGTCGACCGAGCTGCTCACCGTATCCCGCCGACAGGTCGCGGCCGTGCGGGAAGAACTGGCGCGCTGATTTTTGTTTTTTTGCCTGATGAGGTACCGATCTCAGATGGCCCTCACACCCTCTCCCCTTGTGGAGAGGGCCGGGGAGAGGAGGCAATCCCCAGCGCCGCTGGTGGTACACAGGCTGATGTCCTCATGGGCGACATGTACCTCATCAGGTCTTTTTGGCCTGTAGCGCTTATCCATAAAGCGCCAATAGCTACTAATTAAATAGCAAACTATGCAATAACCGCCGGGGGCGCTGCCGCCAGCCGCCCCAGTGCATCCACCCCCACCGGCGGCGTAGCCAGCCAGGGCAGCACATAGGTGCGCTGCGCCAGGCCGCTGGCAATGCGTGTGGCCTGCTGCTGTTCGCCCACCAGGCGGGCCTGCAGCAGGGGGTCGCTGGTGCCCGTGGCGGCCACGCTTTTGTTGATGACCCAGGCCCAGGGCTCGATGTGGGCGCGGCGCAGGTCGTCCTGCAGCGCGGCGGCCTGGCTCACGGGGGTGACCTCGGGCAGCGTGACGATGACTACATGGGTCATGTCCGCATCCTGCAGGCGCATGAGCGGCGTGATGATGTGTTTGGCCATCTTGCCGCCCGCGCTGCCTTCGTACTGCCGCGTCATCTGCCGGTGGTAAGCGCCGGTCGCGTCCATCAGCAGCAGGCTGTGGCCGGTGGGCGCCGTGTCCAGCACCACAAAGGCGCTGCGGGCCTCGTTCACCACGCGGCTGAAGGCGTGGAACACGGCCACCTCCTCGGTGCAGGGCGATTGCAGGTCTTCCAGAAGCAGGGCACGACCTGCGTCGTCCAGCGCCTTGCCGCGCGTGGCCATGATCTTGTCGATGTAGGCCTGCGTTTCAGCCTGCGGGTCGATGCGCCCCACTTTCAGCCCCGGCAGGCTGCCGTCAAGCTGGCTTTGCACATGGGCGGACGGGTCGGTGGTGGTGAGGTGCACGCTGTGCCCACGCTGCACCAGGCCCACGGCCAGCGCGGCGGCAATGGTGGTCTTGCCCACACCGCCCTTGCCCATCACCATGATGAGGCCGTGGCCCTTGGCGGCCAGCGCGTCGGCCAGGGCTGCAAGGGGCTCCGCCTGCAAAGACACACCCGCTGCGGCGGCGGGCGCGCTCAACGGCACATCACCGCCCCCCAGCAACGCACGCAGCGCAGGCAAACCCACGGTGTCAAAGGCGCGCAGCGGCACCTCGTCGCGCGGAAGTTGCGCCAGCGCGTCTGGCATCTGGTCCATGGCTTGACGGCCCAGTGCCTCAATGGCATCGGCCACGGCGTCCTGCCCCGGCTGGCTGGCATGGAACACGCCGTTGATGGCCAGGCGCTGGTTGGCCAGGCCCAGGGCCCGCAGCTCCAGCGCGGTGCGCGCGGCCTCCTGCATGGGGCGGGGGTCGGGGCGGGTGACCAGCACCACCGTGGTCAGGGCCGGGTCGCTCAGCGCGGCCAGGGCGGCGTTAAAGCGCGCCTCCTGCATCTTCAGCCCTGAGTGCGGGCCCAGGCACGAGGCACCCCGGTCGTTGCCCGCCAGGAATCCGGTCCAGGCCTTGGGCAGGCTCAGCAGGCGCAGCGTGTGGCCGGTGGGTGCGGTGTCGAACACCACATGGTTGAACACGTGGCCGATGTCGCTGCCCTCGCTGGCCAGCAGCGCGGCAAATTCGTCGAATGCAGCGATCTCGGTGGTACAGGCGCCCGAGAGTTGCTCGCGCACGGTGGCACGCTCGTCGCTGGTGGCCGTGGCCTCCAGCTGCGCCAGCACGCGCTGGCGGTAGGCCTCGGCGGCCGTGTCGGGGTCGATGTTGAGCATGTGCAGCCCCGGCACCCCGGGCACGGCCACTGGCTGGTTGGACAGCGGCACGCCCAGCATTTCATCGAGGTTGGAGGCTGCATCGGTGCTGACCAGCAGCACCTGCCGACCAGCATCCGCCAGGGCAATGGCCGCAGCCGTGGACAGCGACGTCTTGCCCACCCCGCCCTTGCCGGTAAAAAACAGAAAACGCGTGGGCTGAGCGAGCAAGCCCAGACGAACCGCAGCGGAACGGGGCGAGGCAGATGCAGCAGAGTTCATGCCATCAGCATGGCACAGACCCCCACCTTTTGTCTTGCGCACATCACACCCAGGGCCCTCACACCCGCCAGCCCATTGACCTGCATCAAGCGTCAGGTGGGCACTGCGCTGCACGGCAGGCACCACCCCGTCGGCGGGTTATTCCTTGATATTCGCCGCCTTCACGATCACGGCATACCGGGCGCTTTCGGACTGCACAAACCGCGCAAACTCCGCCGCACTGCCCTTGCCCGCCACGGCGCCGCCGTCGGCCAGCTTGGCGCGCACATCGTCCATGCGCAGCACTTCGCCCAGCTCGCGGTTCAGGCGTTCCACCACGGCGGGGGGCGTCTGCGCGGGGGCAAACAGGCCGGTCCACGAAACCATGTCAAACCCTTTGAAGCCTGCGGTCTCGGCCACGGTCGGCACGTCGGGCAACGACGGCAGGCGCTGGCCGTCCGTCAGCGCGATGGCCTTGAGCTTCTTGCTGTGGATGTGCGGCGCCGCCGTCACGCTGATGAGCACGGCCAGGTCCACCTGGTTGCCGATCACATCGGTCACGATCTGTGCGCCGCCCCGGTACGGCACATGCACCATGAAGGTCTTGCTCTGGTCCTTGACGCGCTCCATGGCCAGGTGCAGCACCGTGCCCACACCCGACGTGGCGTAGCTGAGCTGCCCAGGCTTTTCGCGCGCCAGGCGGATCACGTCGGCCAGGTTGTTGGCGGGCAGGCCCGGGCGGGCCACGATCACCATGGGCGCCTTCGTCACCAGGCCCACCGGGGCCAGGTCCTTGAGCGTGTCGTAGCGCACCGCCACCGGGTTCACCAGCCGCGCAATGGCGGCGGGGCTGTCGGCCCCCAAGACGAAGGTGTAGCCGTCCGGCGCGGCCTTGACGGCCTTTTCCATGCCAATGACGCCCCCAGCGCCTGCCACGTTGTCAATCACCACGCTTTGCTTGAGGCGTTCGCCGAGCTTTTGGGCGATCAGGCGCGCCGTCACATCCACACTGCCCCCGGCGCTGAACGGCACGATGAGCGTGATGGGCTTGGCGGCAGGCCAGGCGGGCTGCGCCTGCGCGGCCACGCCGCAGCCGCTGGCCAGCAAGGCCGCGGCGAGGTGCACAGCCAGGCGCCGGGTGCGGGATGGCACAGATGAATGCGACGAAGAGGGTGCCGAAGAGGACAACAAAGGGGAAAACATCAGAAAAATTCCTTCAGAGGGGCGCGGCCAAAAAGGCAGAGGCCGGGGTGAGATGCAGCTGCCGGTCAAACGCCGCCAGCCATTGCGTTTGCCACGCACGGCGCGTGCCATCGTCGATCCAGGCGGCACCCAGGCCGTTGAGCAGAAAGCTGCGCAGGTCGGCCGCCCCAAAACCAAAGTCGCGCACCATCATGGCCCAGGCCTGTGTGGGGTTCACGTGGTGCAGCGTGGGGTCATCGGTGTTGGGGTGGATGCGCAGGCCCGCCGAAGGCATGTGGCGAATGGGGTGGTCCAGCGCCCAGCGCTCGGGGGCAAGGGTGCGCAGGTAGTACGAATTGGTGGGCACCACGGTGAAGACGACGCCCCGGTCGGCGCATTCGCGCACCAGCGCCGGGTTGTCGAGCACCGTGTAGCCGTGGTCGATGCGGTCCACCTGCAGCACGTCAATGGCCGTGCGCACGTTGTTCCAGGGCATGCCGAACTCGCCCGCATGGGCCGTGGTCTTGAGCCCCCCACGGCGCGCCAGCGCATAGGCCGGGGCAAACCACTCGGGCGGGTGGTCCACCTCGCGGTAATCAATGCCAATGCCAATCACCTCGTCGCGCCGATGGGCCAGCACCCATTCGACCATTTCGGTGGCGGCTGCGGGCGGGGCCTCGCGGTCAATCGCTGCAATCAAGCGGCCGGTGATGCCGAAGTCGGCCTCGGCATCGGCAATGGCGCGCACGATGCCGCCCAGCGCCTGCGGGTAGGCCAGGCCTGATTGCAGGGCGGTGCCCGTGGGGTTCCAGAAGAACTCGGCATAGCGCACATGGTGCGCAGCGGCATCCTGCAGGTATTCGTAGGTCAGGCGGTGCAGGTCGTCGGGGCTGCGGATGAGTTCGGCGTCCAGCGCGCGCAGCACCCGCAGCACACCCACAGGCTTTTCGCCCCGGGTGTAGAAGGCCTCGATCTCGGCATCGCTGATGGCGGCGCCCGCCCGGCGCACCAGGTGGGTGAACGTATCGCGCCGCACGGTGCCGAGCAAATGGCAGTGCAACTCCACCTTGGGCAAGGCGTGGAGAAAGGTGTATAGCGGGTCTGCGGGCGCTACGAAAGTGGGCATGACCGCATGCTATGCAGCGCGGGGTGATAACGGAAGTGATTTAATTTGATGGCGCAATAAAACTAATTTATGAGCAAGCCCCCCGCAACACTCCTCGCCGCAGAGCCCGCACCCGCACAACGTTCCCCTACGCTGCGCCAGTTACGCAGCTTTCAGGCGGTGGCCCGGGCCATGAGCTTTCGGCAGGCGGCCGAGGCGCTGTCGCTCACGCAGCCCGCGCTGTCGGCCTCCATCCGCGAGCTGGAGGCCGTGCTGGGCACTCCAGTGCTGGAGCGCAGCACGCACCATGTACGCCTCACCCCTCAGGGCGCCCAGCTGTTGCCGCAGGTCGAGCGGCTCATCAATGGCTTTGAGCAAGGGGTGGATGGGCTGTTTCGCACGCTCCACGATGGCAAGCGCACCCTGCGCGTGGCCGCCCTGCCCTCGGCCATGCACCTGCTGGCCGAGCCCCTGCGGCAGTGGCTGGCGCAGCACCCCGATGTGGACCTGCGCCTTTACGACCCGCTCAACGACGACCTGCTGGCCTCGCTACAGCGCGGTGAAGTGGACCTGGCGCTGGGTGTTGCACTGGACTTGCCGCCGCAGATCGAAGCCATCGCCATGGCGCAAGACGATTTGGTTGCGGTGCTGCCCGTGGACCACCCGCTGGCACGCCGCGCACGCCTGACCTGGCAAGACCTGGCCGGCGAACGGCTGGCACTGTTTGCGCGCGGCAGCACCTACGAGCTGGCCATGGCCACCTTGCGCCAGCACGGGGCCGATCTGGCGCATGCCGACCAGCTGCTGTACAGCGAATCGCTCTACAGCCTGGTGCGTTGCGGGCTGGCGGTGGGCGTGATCTCGCGGCTGTACACCCATAGCCTGCACGACGGCACCGTGAAGGTGCGCCCGCTGCAGGCCCCGGTGATCTCACGCAAGGTGGCACTCATGGTGCATGCCGCCAAGGACGCGAGACCACCCCTGGTGCAAAACTGCCTGGAGTTCCTCACCCAGGCTCTGCGTAAAGCTTGAGCTGGGTGCCTGCGCTGGTGCCTGCCCAACCCATTCAACAGCCTCAGTGGCTGTGTGCCGCCCCGCTCACCAGCGTGACCACCACCATGCCCGCAATCAGCCAGGCAATCTGCGCAATGGTTTCGCGCGCCGTGAGGCGCTTTTGCAGCTGGGGGATCAAGTCGGCCAGCGCCACGTACACAAAGCTGCTCGATGCCACCGCCAGGAAGTACGGTAATAAGTCTTGCAGCTGCCCCACCAGGCTCGACTGCAGCCCGCAGCCGCCTGCGCACCCTGCTGGCCGATTGCCACAACACCGTGCGCAGCACGGTCACCAAAGTCTCCAATGCAGGCGAGGCCCTGGCATTGCTCGGAGCCACGGGGGCCGCACCATCGACCTGGTGTTGCTCGACATCCACATGCCCGGCCAGGACGGCCTGTTGTCGTGGGCCCATGCTATGCACACCCTGCCTCAGCCCCCCGCCGTCGTGTTCGTCACCGCCCACGCCGACCATGCGGTGAGTGCCTTCGAGCTCGACGCCGTGGATTACCTCACCAAGCCCGTGCGGCGCGAGCGGCTGCAGCAAGCACTGACCAAGGTGCAGTGCAACGGTCGCCAGGTACCCGCCCTCACCGCCCCTGCCACAACCGACAGCGAAAGCCTGGTCATTCAGGACCGCGGCAGAACCGAGCGCCTGCCCCTGGCCGAGGTGCTGTACTTCAAGGCAGAACTGAAGTACCTCACGATACGCACCGCCACCCGCAGCTACGTCATGGACGGCGCGCTGAGCGATCTCGAAACCCGCTACACACCGCGCTTCCTGCGCATCCACCGCAATGCGCTGGTGGCGCGCCGCGCCGTGCGTGCATTGGAGAAGCACTACGATCCCGAAGAAGGTGAAGGCTGGGCCGTGCGCCTGCAGGGGCTGGCCGAACTGCTCATGGTGTCGCGGCGCCAGGTAGCCGCAGTGCGGGAGAAACTCGCGGGCTGAACGCAGATGCGCCAGGCCGTGCGCCTCGTGGACGCGCCGCCTGGCGCTTGCGCCGGATGGGCGCAATCCAACCCATCCGGGCGCGGCCAGTGCGCCTCACATCTTGCGCGACAGGTCCCACATGGCGTCGACCAGCAGGTCGACATCGCGCGCGTCGTGCCACAGGTGCGTCGAGACACGCACGCCGTAATGGTCGGCCGCCGCGCCGATCACGGAGAAGTTCGCATTGCGAATCACAAAGCCCTGCGGGTAGTCGCTGAGCATGCGGGCCACGAAGGTGCTGGACTTCTGCGCGTTCATCACGTCGTCCTTGTTCTGGAACGGATTGAACGAAGTAAGGGCCGAGAGCAGCTTGGGATCGTCCTTGGGTGAATACAGCGCGTCCACTCCCCAGCGCTCGGCGATTTTTTCCTTCAGGTAGGACGCCAACGTGAGATCGTAGGTTTCGATCTTCTTGCGACCGATGCTGTCCCACTGCGCGCAGGCCTGCACCAGCGCCTGGAACATGGGCGTATGCACGCTGCCACACGAGGTGATGGACGCCGCCACGTCGTAGGTTTCCTTGCCCGTGGTCGTGCGCTCGAGCGCCGGGTAGGCGCTAGTGTGGACTGGGTACCACTTGGGCAGTGGCAGCGGGTTGGAGGCGCGAATCTTGTTGCGCACGATCAGGATGCCCGTGGAGCCCGGCCCACACTGCCACTTGTGGCCGGCACCCGACATGAAGTCCATGCCCAGCTCGCCATAGTTGTAGGCCATCATGCCCGGCAGGTGGGCGCCATCGACGATGCTGATGAGCCCGTGCGCCTTCACCACCTCCATGAGGTCGGCAATAGGCAGCATGGTGCCGGTCTTGTAGGTGGGAGAAGACCACATCATGGCGCGCACGCGCTTGCCTGCGGTTTTCAGGGCACGGATGCGCTCATCGAACAGATTCACATAGGTAGCGGCGGTCTGCTTGTTGCCCACGGGCAGTGCGATGCGCGAGACTTCGATGCCATAGCGGTCCTGGGCGATCTTGAGCGGTGTGTCGCCACCACCATGCTCGTGGTTGGTGGTCACGATCACGTCGCCTGCCTTCCAGTCGATGCCCAGGATGGCGTGGCACATGCCCGAGGACGTATTAGCCGAAAAGGCCAGTTCATCGGGGTCCACGCCAAAGCCGGGCGCCACCTGCTTACGCAGGTCGAGCAGGTTGGTATAGCCGTTGCCCGAATCGGCAGCCTTCTTGCGGTTCTCGGTGTCGAACACGTCCAGCACCAGCTTGGGCATGGAGCCGGCGGTGCCGATGTTCATGTAGGTCTTTTCGGGCTTAAGCGTGAACATGTTCTGCACGCTGGTCCAGAAGGCTTCATCTTTCATCAGCTGCTCGCGCAGGGCCTCGGACACAGTGGCGGCGCCGCTGCTACCGCATGCCACCAGCGGGGCCAGGGCGGCCGCTCCGGCCCCGTAGCCCAGAATGCGCAGAAAATCGCGCCGCTTGGATGTCCAGCGGCGGGAGTCATCCCATCCGTCGAGGGGCATGCCTGCGGCCGAGGGGGCCGTCATCACTGAGGTGTTGTTTTTCACGGTGGCTCCTATCGAGGTGGGGGTTCAGCGGCGGCCGACGATGGCAGCGATTTCGATCTTCACGTCGCGCGGCAAGCGCGCGACTTCCACGGTAGCGCGGGCCGGCGCCGCACTGCGGAAATACTCGCCGTAGACCTTGTTCATGGCGGCGAATTCGTTGAGGTCTTTCATGTACACCGAAGTGGCCAGTACGTCCTCATAAGAGAGCCCCTGCGAGCGAAGCTTGGCGCCCATGAAGTCCAGCACGGCGCGGGTTTGCTCTTCGATGGTGGTTCCATTCACAGCAGTGCCCGCAGCGTTCAGCGGCAGCACCCCCGAGAAATAGATGGTGTTGCCATGCGAGACCATCTGTGAATACGGCCCGATCGCCGGATAGATCTGCGTGGTGGACAGCACTTCACGCTTGCCCGGCGCAGCGCAACCCACCAGAGCCACCGCCAGCATGCCGCCGACGACCACTGCCAGGCGTCGTATTTTTCGAATATCCATGGTTTATTCCTCCGAAAGAACCAAACACCTGCGAATACCCTAAATACCGGAAATCGAATTCAAAACCAGCCATTCAAAATACCGCAGCACTCGAGACGACCTTGTTATTCGCTTACACCACCGGTGCTCTGCCAAAGTCGCTGCACGGAGAAATTCTAAGAAACAGTCCCACAAAAGATAATCGTTTTTTCCCCTACGCAACACTACGCAGACGGTCGCCCTTGCGGACCGGATCGCACGGACCAATGGCCTCTGACAACGCGCACTGGCCGTCGCCGCCCACCCGCTGGCCACCCCATGCAGCGAGCCACTGGCAGCCCACAGATTCATCTG
This sequence comes from Acidovorax radicis, assembly GCF_020510705.1. Taxonomy (NCBI): domain Bacteria; kingdom Pseudomonadati; phylum Pseudomonadota; class Betaproteobacteria; order Burkholderiales; family Comamonadaceae; genus Acidovorax; species Acidovorax radicis. The sequence goes on along the minus strand of NZ_CP075184.1, from coordinate 1,458,807 downwards.
TACCGCCCCAGCCGGCCAAACGTGCGGACCATCGGCAGGTAGCCGGCCGCGCCCCTGCAATCGATCCCCCCCCACCGCTTAAGCGCTTCACCCCATGAATCCACCGATTAATGTTAATGGCTTTCAAAAAAGCAGGCGCTTCATCAAAAAAATGCCGCACAGGTTTTTACATTCAGCATTTCGAGCCGCTATTTCCCGCGTTAAGAAATAATCATCAAACCACGACCACAACCTGCGCCGGAATTCCGCTAAGGATGTCCTGCATAACCTTCGCGAGTCGGTGCTAGTGCGGATCGGGACAGGCCGCAAGGCGTCTTTTTGCAGCCAATAGCCGAGCTATTGGCAAGAAAAGCAACGCAGCGGACTGCCCGAGGCCGCGCTATCACAGACCGCAGGGAGTTATGCAGGACATCCCTAAGGAAATCCTGCAAAACCTCGTGGTCAGTCTGATAGACCCCGGCCAGTCATGGCATCCTCGCAAGCCATGAAGCAAAGCAGCCTTGACCTGAACCTGAGCACCAAGAAGACCCGCAAACAGGAACTGCTGGCCCAGATGGATCGGGTGGTTCCCTGGGCTGCATTGCTCGATGTCATTGCCCCGTATTACCCCGAGGGCAAGAACGGCCGCCCACCCTTTGCCCTGGAGACCATGCTGCGCATCCACTGCATGCAGCAGTGGTTTACCTTGTCGGATCTGGCGATGGAGGAAGCCCTCTTTGACACCCCGATCTACCGGGATTTTGCAGGGCTTGATGCCCATGGACGAATGCCTGACGAGAGCACCATTTTGAGGTTTCGCCACCGGCTGGAGAAGCACAAGCTGGCCGAGCAGATTCTGGCCACCGTCAACGAACTGCTGGCAGCGCAGGGCTTGCTGCTCAAGGCGGGCACTGCGGTAGACGCCACGTTGATCGCAGCGCCCAGCTCTACCAAGAACAAGGACAGAAAGCGCGATCCAGAGATGCACTCAAGCCAAAAGGGCAATGAATGGCACTTTGGCATGAAGGCCCACATTGGCGTGGACGCGGACTCAGGACTGGTGCACACCGTCATCGGAACCTCGGGCAACGTGGCCGACGTTGTAGAAGGCAACAGCTTGCTGCACGGGCAAGAAAAAGACGGGTTTGGTGACGCGGGCTATCAAGGCGTTCACAAGCGCCCGGATGCCAGGGCGGGCGTGACGTGGCACATAGCGATGCGCCCGGGCAAGCGCAAAGAGCTGGACAAAGAGCACAACCTCGTTGACGCGCTCATAGACCAGATGGAGAAGATCAAGGCAAGCATCCGGGCCAAGGTGGAGCATCCCTTTAGGGTGATCAAGCGGCAGTTTGGATATGTGAAGGCGCGCTACCGGGGATTGAAGAAGAACACACTGCAGCTCAAGACGCTGTTTGCGCTGTCCAACCTGTGGATGGTGCGCCACCAATTGCTGGGGGCGCAGGCATGAGTGCGTCCGCAAACAGCCGTGCAGCCGCAGCGGCTGCGCAAGCGGCCCCCACAAGGGGCACCAAACAAGACGGAACCGCAGGAAAGACGGTCTCCATTGCGCCAGCTGAAAAACTCAGTCTCGTAGCACGCGCGAAACCGAGTTGTTCAGAACATCCCTAAGAACCCAGTGTGCTGGTGTATTCCACCCGTCCGCGGCGCCTGGCCATGGGAACAAATCCCATTGACAAAAATCAAGGCCGACAGATAGTGAGGGGTCACCTCTTCACTCCCATGCAACTCCGGCTGAAACTCGCACTCCTGTCTGTGGTGCCCATCGTGGTCGCGCTGGGCCTGGTCGCCGTGACGGTGCAGCACCAGACCCTGAAGCTGGCCCACCAGGAGCGGGAACTGGTGGAGTCGGCCTATCTGCACAGCAAGGAAACCGAGCTGCGGCACTACGTGCAACTGGCCCACAGCGCGCTGGCGCGCATCATGAACAATGGCGACGACCCGCAGGCCCAGCAGCGGCAGGCACTGGCCATGCTGGCGCAGATGCAATTCGGGCAGGACGGCTACTTCTTCGTCTACGACAAGGACGGCAAGGTGCTACTCGATGCCCAGCAGATGGGACTGCAGGGCGTGGACCTGTGCGACCCGAACAGCCCCAATGGCGCACTGCCCGCGCGGCTCATCCTCGACACGGCCCGCAATGGCGGGGGCCTGGTGCGCTACAGCTGGCAAAAGCCCTCGTCCCAGCTGATGGTGCCCAAGCTGGGCTACGTGGCGTCGGTGCCGGGCTGGGGCTGGGCCGTGGGCACGGGCCTGTACCTTGACGACGTGCACAACGCCCTGCGCAAGATCGACGAAAGCGCCCAGGAGAACATCGCCAGCACGCGCTGGCACATCTACGCTATCGCAGCCCTGTGCATCGTGCTCATCGGCGTGGCCGGGCTGGCGCTGAACCTGAGCGACCACCGCGTATCCAGCGCCAAGCTGCGCCGGCTGGCGCAGCGGGTCGTGCATTCGCAGGAAGAAGAGCGCGTGCGCGTGGCGCGCGAGTTGCACGATGGCGTGGTTCAGGTGCTGGTGTCATCCAAGTTCTTGCTGGAGACAGCCCAATCGCAATTGCCCACGCCCCCCGCCCAAGATCCACCAGCCCCTCGCCGCATGTTGGACCAGGGCCTCGAGCGGCTCAACCATGCACTGCTCGAGATCCGGCGCGTGTCGCACGCCCTACGCCCTGCCTTGCTCGATGATCTGGGCCTGGCCCCCGCACTCGCGCTCATGAGCCAGCAGGTGCAAAGCCAGGGCGTTTTCGACATAGGCTTCACATCGCGCGGCCCGGCCCTGCCATTGCCCACCAGCCACAGCACGGCGCTGTTTCGCGTGGTGCAGGAGGCCGTCATGAACGCGCAGGCCCATGCACAGGCGACCCACGTGGAGGTGGCGCTGCAATTCCAGCGCCGCCGCGTGACGCTGCAGGTGCGCGACGATGGCCGAGGTTTTGACGTGCGGCGCGTGCAGCGCGACGGCCAGGGCGGCATTGGCCTGCGCAACATGCGTGAGCGCATTGAGGGCCTGGGCGGCCAGTTTTCCATCGCTTCTGACCAGAGCGGAACCCGCATCGTGGCCGTGCTTGACCTGGCCGCGCAGGCCCGCCCCGCGCCCGCTGATGATTTCGACGCTTCGCAGATTGCCGCATGACCCCTCCGATCCGGATCCTTCTCGTGGATGACCACCCCTTGGTGCGCGACGGCGTACGCATGCGGCTAGAGGCCACCGAGCACATCTGCATTGCCGGCGAGGCCACCAGCGTGGGCGAATCGCTGCCGCTGGCGCATGCCCTTGCTCCCGATATCGTGCTGACCGACATCCGCATGCCCGCAGCCAGCGGCATCCACCTCGCGGCCCTGTTCCGCGAGCAGTTTCCGCGCGTGCGCGTGCTGGTGCTGTCGATGCACGACGATGCCGAGTACGTGCGCCGCGCGGTGTCGCTGGGCGCGCGCGGCTACGTGCTCAAGGATGCGCCCGCGCAACAACTCATCGAGGCCATTGAGGCGGTGCACCGGGGGGATTGCTACTTCAGCCCGGGCTTGGAGCAGTTGCTGGACGACTCGGGCAGCGTGGCACGCTCCAACCGCTCGCTCACGCCGCGCGAAGCGAGCGTGCTGCAATGGGTGTCGGAGGGACGCTCGAACAAGGAAATCGCCGCATTGATGGGCACCTCTGTGCGCACGGTCGAAACCCACCGGCTCCACCTGCGACGCAAGCTGCGCATCGAGGGGCAGGCCGCGCTCATGAAGTATGCGGTGGACCATGCCGACCTCACGCACGACCCGCTGCACACCGGGCCCGCAGCGCTGTTCGACCAACCCGCACTGAGCATCGCCCCGCCAGGGCATTACGCGCGAGGCAGCTGAGCTCGATCGGCCCGCCGACCCCAGCTCAGCGCGCCTTTCATCAATGGGCGTGCGCCGCCCCGCTCACCAGCGTGACCACCACCATGCCCGCAATCAGCCAGGCAATCTGCGCAATGGTTTCGCGCGCCGTGAGGCGCTTTTGCAGCTGGGGGATCAAGTCGGCCAGCGCCACGTACACAAAGCTGCTCGACGCCACCGCCAGGAAGTACGGTAACAAGTCTTGCAGCTGCCCCACCAGAAAGTAGCCCACCATGCCGCCCAGCGCCGTGACGGCGCCCGCCAGCGACACCTTGACCAGCGCCATGCGGCGGTTGGGGCTGGTCTGGCGCAGCACCACCAAGTCGCCCATGTGGTGCGGCACCTCGTGCGCCAGCACCGACACGGCGGCGATCACGCCCAGGCGCATGTCGGCCATGAAGGCCGACGCAATGAGGATGCCGTCGCCAAAACAATGCACGCTGTCGCCCGTGAGCACGGCCCAACCGCCTGCGCGTGGACCGTGGTGATGGTGCACGTGAACCTGTTCGTGGCCCGATTCGTGGGCGTGGTGGCCCGCGTGGCTTGCGTGCGCAGGGTGCGAAGCGGCGTGGCTGTGGGCATGGGCCTGCGCGTTGGTGGCGGGCTCGGGGTGGCTGTGCTCGTGCCCGTGGTGCCACAGCTCGGCCTTGTCGAGCAAAAAGAAGAACACCACGCCCACCAGCAGCGTGGCGAACAGGTCGTGCGCACCCGCCTGGCTCTCGAACGCTTCGGGCAGCAGGTGCATGAAGGCGGTGGCCAGCAGCGCCCCGGCAGCCAAGCTGAGCAGGTGCTGCGGCCCCACGCTGGCAGAACGCCCGCCCATGCCCATTCGCATAAGCAACGCAGCGAGCCACACGCTGCCAATACCGGCGGCCAGAGTGGCCAGAATGATTGCTATCAATGTCATAGCTTATTGTGCTTAATTTACAAGCGCTAGCGCCTGTTTTCATTCAAATTCCAGCGGTGAGGCCGGGTCAAAAAAAGCCGCCCCGTCGATGCGGGGCGGCTGCAGCAGCAGGAGGAGGAGCGGAGCCGGGGCCCTGGTTCACACCACCCCGTGCCCCTTGAACCACGCCAGCGCGCGCTGGTAGCCGTCTTCGGCCGCTTCCTTACGGTAGCTGGCGCGGTAGTCGGCATGGAACGCGTGGGGCGCGTCGGGGTACACCACAAACTGCGATGCCTTGGCTTGCGGCGAGCCGCCGGACAAGGCAATTTTCATCTTATCAATCGTGTCAAGGGGTATGCCCGCATCTTTTTCGCCATAAAGGCCGAGCACCGGGGCTTTGAGGATGGGAGCGATATCAATGGGGTGCTTGGGCGTGAGTTCGCTGTATTGCCCTACCAGGCGGCCGTACCACGCCACCCCCGCTTTCACGGGGCCATGGGCGGCGTACAGCCAGGTGATGCGCCCTCCCCAACAAAAACCGGTGACACTCACCCGTGCGGCATCGCCGCCATGGGCGGTAGCCCACTGCACCGCGCCGTCCAGGTCGGCCATCACCTGGGCATCGGGCACCTTGGCCACCACCTCGGCCATGAGTTTGGCGATATCGGTATAGCCGCTGGCATCGCCCTGCCGCGCATACAGATCGGGCGCAATGGCCAGATACCCCGCCTTGGCGAAACGACGGCAGACATCAGCGATGTATTCGTGCACGCCGAAGATTTCCTGAATGACCAGCACCACGGGCAGGCCTGTTTTGCCCGCAGGGGCCGCACGGTAGGCGGGCACTTTGAAGCCATCCACCACAAAACTGACCGGGCCCGCCGTCAACCCATCGGTCGGCGTGGCAATGGCCGTCTGCGCCATGATGGGCGCAGCCGCCACCGCATAACCCAGGCCCAGCGCGGCCTGCAACGCAGTGCGCCGCGTGGCGCCCGATTCTGTGGACCGGCCCGGCAGCAGCGCCAGGGCGTCAGAGTGGAGGTTGTCATTGAGCATCGGTTGTCTCCCAAAAAAAGAGCGGATGGACGGGGCGAAATCTGCCGCCGTCGCAGTCTAGGCCGTTTGCCCGGATTGCGTTTATTCGGGTATCGAAAAACAGGCTGCGCTGCTAGACTTTCAAAACACACCTGCCGGCCATACCACCGCTTCGGAGCAAACGTCCGTCCCTTGCCCAGCCAATGGATCGCCCCCTGACCGCCCTTCCCCCCTCCTCCGGCCTGCACCCGCTGGCGCTGCTATGGGCGGGGTCTTGCGGCGCAGGCGGCCTGGCGCTGCTGGCATGGGCGTTGGCAAACCCGGGCCTGGGGTCTTCCGTGCGCGGGGCTTTGGGTGCTGCGGGCTTGGCCCTGATGGGCTGCGCGGTGCTGGTCTGGCGCCTGCTCAACACGGCACGGCAAATGCGCGCCGCCGTGACACAAGCCAACGAGGCGGGGCGCAATGCCCATGCACAACTACGCGCCACCCTGGACATCCTGCCCGACGGGCTCGCCATTTTTGATGCCGAGGACCGGCTCGTGTTGTGCAATACACGCTACAAGGAAGTAGCACCAGGCGCAGCGATGCAGCCAGAGCCCGGCGCTTTGTTTGAAGACGTTTTGCGCAACGCGGCGCACTCCGGCCTGATCATCGACGCCCTGGCCGACACCCCAAAATGGGTGGCTGACCGCATGGCACGCCACCGCGCGCCGGGGCAGCCTGAGCTGCAGGAGCTTACGGGCGACCGCTGGATGCAGATCACCGAGCGGTTGCAGGAGGGCGGGGGCGTGGTGGTATTGCGCACCGACGTCACCGACACCGTACACAAGGAGCGCGCGCTCCATCAGGCGCTGCGCGACGCGGAACGCGCGGAGCGCAGCCTGCGCGAAGCCGTCAACGCCATGCCGGCGGGGCTCGACATCTATGACGAAAACGACCGCCTGGTGTTGTGCAATGACCTGATGGCGCGCCTGCGGCCGCACCTGCCCATGCCGGAGTCGCTGGGCAAAACCTACGAAGAGCTGCTGCGCGAGGGGCTGCGCCACGGCATTCCCGTCGAAGCACAGGGCCAGGAGGACCTGTGGTTTGCCCATGAAATGGCGCTGCGTGGCCACCGGCCAGGGCCCGAAGTGCGCTATTACCCAGGCGGCACCTGGATGCACATGCACGAAAGCCGCACCCCGTCGGGCATGACGGTGTGTGTGCGCCTGGACATCAGCGACCTTATCGAAGAACGCCACAAAGCAGAAGATGCGCGGCAAGAAAGCCAGCACATCCGGCAATTGCTGGAACGGGCCATGGACGCCCTGCCCGTGGGCATCGAGATCTTTGACGAGCAGGACCGGCTGGTGCTCTACAACCAGCAACTGTCGCGCATGTACCCGGCCATGAACTACGCGGAGCTGCGCGGCCAGCGTTTTGTCGACATCCTGCGGTCGTCTGTGGCGCAGCAGCTGATCCCTTCGGCGCTGGGCCGCGAAGAGGCCTGGATTGCCGAGCGCCTGTCAGAGCACGGCAGCGCCACGCTGAACCGGGTGCAACGTCTGGCGGATGGCCGCTGGATCAACATCTATGAGACCCGCACCCCCGAAAACTACGTGATGGCGGTGCGCCTGGACATCACCGATCTGATCGAACAGCGCCATGCGCTGGAAAGCGCCCAGGCCACGGCCCAGCAAGCGCGCCAGCTGCTGCAAGACGCCGTTGAATCCCTGCCCGAGGGCTTCGCCCTGTTTGACGCAGACGACAAGCTCGTGGTGTGCAACACCCAGTACCGGCGCCTGTACCCGATCTCGGCGCCCATGATCGTGCCGGGCGCCACGTTTGAAGAGATCGCACGCTATGGGGTCGAGCGGGGCCAATACCTCGACGCCCAGGGCAACGAAGAGGCGTGGCTGGCTCAGCGCCTGCAAGACCATCGCAGCGCCCACCATGCCGTGCTGCAACGCCTGCCCGAAGGCCGCTGGCTGCAGGCCGATGAGCGGCGCACGCCCCAAGGCGGCATCGCCGGGGTGCGCACCGATGTGACCCTGTTGGTGCGCAAGGAACAAGAGCTGGCGGCGGCCAACGCCCAACTGGCCCTGCTATCGGCCACCGACGGTGTCACCGGCATCGGCAACCGGCGCCGTTTTGATGACCGTCTGGCGGTAGAGTGGTTGCGCTGCGGCCGGCAAAAAATGCCCCTGACCGTGGTGCTGATCGACATTGACCACTTCAAGCTCTACAACGATCACTTCGGCCACCTGGCGGGCGACGAATGCCTGCGCCGCGTGGCCCAATCGCTGCAAGCAACCATTCGCCGTGCCGACGAAGTGGCCGCGCGGTATGGCGGCGAAGAGTTTGTCTTGCTGCTGCCCGACACGCCGCTGGCCGACGCCGTTACGGTGGCCCAGCGCTGCATGGACAGCCTGCGCACTGCCGCCCTGGCCCACCCGCGCTCGCCCACCGCTCCCATCCTGACGCTCAGCATGGGCATTGCGAGTGCGGTGCCTCACCACGACACGGGCTCTGACACACTGGTGCAGGCTGCCGATGCAGCCCTGTACCGCGCCAAACACGGTGGCCGCAATCGTTTTGAGGTGTTCGACACGCCCCCCTGAACCCTGCGCCTGCCGAGGATGCCCCACTTCTTCACCAGGCTACGCAGATGCATATTTTGCTGACGGGCTCCACCGGCTTCATCGGCCACACCGTGGCGGCCGCACTCACCCGTTCGGGGCACACCGTACACGGGGGCGTGTCCCCTGCGCACCGGGGTACAAGCGCCTTGCAAGTGCCCATGGATTTTGCGCACGACACCCACGCGGCCACCTGGCTGCCCCGACTGCAGGGCATCGACGCAGTCGTCAACACCGTGGGCGTGCTGCGCGACACCCGCACACGCCCTATGGACGCCGTGCACCGCGATACGCCCGTGGCCCTGTTCGACGCCTGCGCACAGGCCGGGGTACGGCGCGTGGTGCAGATATCGGCACTTGGGATAGAGGGCAGCACCACCCGCTACGCCCGGACCAAACTGGCGGCCGAGAGCCATTTGCAGGCACTGGCGGCACAAGGAGCGCAAGGTGGCGCAGACAGTGGCCATGGCCCCCAGGGCGAGGGCAGGTTGAGCCCCGCCATCCTGCGCCCCAGCGCGGTCTATGGCCAAGGTGGCGACAGCAGCGCGCTGTTCATGAACCTGGCGCGCCTGCCTGTGGCGCTGTTCCCCGGCCCGGTGCTCGATGCACGGGTGCAGCCCGTTTCCGTCCACGACCTGGCCACTGCGGTGGTCGCCCTGCTCGGCCCGGCCATGGCGCGCACCGGCGTGATCGAGTGCACCGGCCCCGCAGCACTCACCATGGGCGACTTCATTGCCAGCCTGCGCCAGCAGCTGGGCCACCGCCCTGCCCGGGTGCTGCGCATGCCGCAGTGGCTGACCAGCCTCAGCGCCCGCCTGGGCGACGCCGTGCCCGCCTCGCCCTGGTGCAGCGAAACCCTGGCCATGCTGGGCAGCGACAACGTGGGCAACTCAGCGATGTTTGAGCAGTTGCTGGGGCGGCCAGGCGTGCACTACAGCCAGTTGGTAGCCACGGCGTGGCGCTGATCCGGGCACACCGCCAGAATATGAATTAAATGGGCCTGTAGCGCTTATTCATAAAGCGCAAGCAGCTATCTAATCAATAGCAATAGCAATAGCAATTCAAAACACACCCAGCGCCAACCCTGTGGCCAGCGACTCGCCCAACACGCGGCAGTTCGCGAGATCGCCACCACCGATCTGCTTGGGTGCCAGGATCGCCTCGGGCGTTTGCGCGTGGGTGCAAATGATGAGTGGCTCGGCCACCGCCTTGAGCCTCCAGCCCGTGGCGATACGTGCCATCTGCCGCGCCGCGTTGCTGCCATCGCTGCCCGCACACACCAGGCTGGCATAGGGGCGGCCGTTGACCCGGTCCAGCACCGGGTAGTAGCAGCGGTCGAAAAAGTCCTTCATCAGCCCGCTGATGGCCGCCAGGTTTTCAGGGGTGGCAAACACGTACCCATCTGCCGCCAGCACGTCGGCAGGCCCGGCGTCGGTGGCGTGCAACAGGCGCACCACCCCGCTGTGCTCGGCGGCGGCGCCATCGCGCGCGGCCTCGGCCATTTGCCGCGTGCCGCCGGTGTTCGAGTGGTAAACGATGAGTAGTGTTTTGGCCACAGCCAGCAAACCAAACTACAGCGCCATCGACGGCCGCAGCGCCATGGCGGCGCGCCAGCGCAGCAGCTCGGGGTGCTGCTCGCCGGGCTTGCGCTTGACGATGCGGGCAAAATCCACCGCCACCACGGCGGTGATGTCGGCCACCGAAAACCGATCACCCGCGACAAAATCGCGCCCCACGAGGCGCCCGTTGAGCACATCAAAAAACTGGTCGACCCGCGCCAGCCCACGCTCGACCAAGGCGGGAATCTGCGGGTAGTTCACCGCCCCAGGCAGCGCCCGGTTGGCCATGGCCGGCGCGCTGTTGCGCAGTGCCTCGGCAATGGCCAGCAGGCCTTCGAACTCCATGCGCCAGTTCCAGCTGGCGATTTCGGCCTTTTCTGCAGGCGTCTCGCCCCACAGCGGCGGGTGTGGGTAGCGCGCCTCCACATACGCAGCAATGGCCGCGTTGTCGGTCAGCAGCAAGCCCTCGTCGGTGCGCAAGGCGGGCACCGTGCATTGCGGGTTGATGCGCCGATAGGCCTCGCCCAGTTGCTCGCCACTGCGCAGGTCCACCGGCACCGTGTCATGGGCAATGCCCTTTTCGGCCAGCAGGATGCGGGCACGGCGGGGGCTGGGCGCGGTGGCGCAGTCATACAAGGTGAGCATGGCTGAGTCCTGCAGAGCGCTCACGGGGCGGGTGACGCAGCCGACGCAGCGTCCAGCTTGTCCTGGGTTTTGGTATCAAAGTCGCTGGCCTCATGCCGTTCGCGCAGCTGGTTGGCGGGGTCGCCAGTGACACGATTCACCTTGCGCCCATGCTGCACCGCCGGGCGCTTGGCAACCTGGTCGGCCCAGCGCACCACATGCGTGTACTCGTGCACCTGCAAAAACTCGCCGGCGTCATAGGCCTGGCCCTTGACCAGCAAGCCATACCAGGGCCAGATGGCGATGTCGGCCACCGTGTACTCGCTGCCGATCACATACTCGTTGACGGCCAGGCGCTGGTTGAGCACATCGAGCTGGCGTTTGACCTCCATCGCATACCGGTTGATCGGGTATTCGAACTTCTCGGGCGCGTAGGCATAAAAGTGCCCAAACCCGCCGCCCAAGAACGGCGCACTGCCCATCTGCCAGAACAACCAAGACAGGCACTCGGCCCGTGCCGCGCCACTGGCGGGCAATAAGGCCCCGAACTTCTCGGCCAGATACATCAAGATGGCGCCCGACTCGAACACCCGCACCGGGTTCGCGGCATCGCTGCGGTCCAGCAGCGCGGGGATTTTGGAATTGGGATTCACGGAAACAAACCCGCTGCCAAACTGCTCGCCCTCGTTGATGCGGATGAGCCACGCGTCGTACTCCGCCCCGCTGTGGCCCAGCGCCAGCAGCTCTTCCAGCATCACCGTCACCTTCACGCCATTGGGCGTACCCAGCGAATACAACTGCAACGGATGCCGCCCCACGGGCAATTCCTTGTCGTGCGTGGCCCCGGCAATGGGCCGGTTGATGCTGGCGAACTGACCGCCGTTTTCCTTGTTCCATTGCCAGATGGCGGGTGGGGTGTAGGGAGTGGGATCGGGCATGCGGGGCTCCAGGGCAAGTGAGGCGTTGAAGGCGGCTGTGTAGCCAAGTTTCGAATGAGTTTAGCGATGCGGTTTGTTGTCTGCTGGACAGCGACAAATGCCCGGCAATGGGGCTTTACCAACAACGAGATTGCCGAGACCGATCACGCCATGGAAAGCTAACCCGCAGCAATCAGCCTGAAATCGACTTCGCTGCCTTTGGCCTTTGCTATCGGTCTGACAAATTCACCGAGCCTATTGCGCAATTGAACGCCGCGCTCTCCTCTCAATAGTGCCCTAGCCTTAGAACGTGTTCACACGTCTTTTCGGAGATCGCATTGAAGTGCAATCGGGCTATTGGCCGCGTACCTCGCCTTGCATCCCCTCCCGGCAAGGTACTTGTGCGACGCCAAAAAGACTTTGATCAGGCTGTTAAAGATGACCGTGTTGATATTCATTGGCAAGTCGTTGCATAAGCAGATCCACCAGCGCGCGCAGCCTGGGCAACCTGCGCAAATCGCGGTGATAGCCCAGCCAAACATCGCGCCCCGGTGGCGTCTTGATGCATTCCAGCCTTTGCAGGCCGGGATGTGAGTCACCCAAAGGGCAAGGCAATACAGCCAAGCCTACACCCGAAGCACATGCCACTGCCTGCACATGCCGGCTATTGCTGCGAAACGCGATACGCCCCATCGGAAAGACTTCGCGCAACCACACGGCATCTGGCATGTCGCTGAAGCCCAGGTCCATCGTGATGAGACGAACGTCAGCGCTTTGCGTGGGCAACTGCGCGTCGCGCTGGATATACAGCGCATAAGGCACATGCGTCAGCCGTCGCTGTATGACATCGGGTTCATCAAAAGGAACAATGCGAGCCACCAAGTCTGCTTCGCGGCGCGCCAGGCTGAACAGACGTGCATCCGTCAGGAGTTCGATCGTGACCTTCGGGTGTTCGTTGGTAAACGATGCGCAGATGGGCGCCATCACGTGAAGCCCAAACCAGTCCGAGGTGGATACACGAAGGCCGCCTTCCAACTGTTGGTCAGCGGCGTCAAGTTGCCTAGAGAGTGACAGCGCTTGCGCCTCCATACCTTCGGCATGGTTCAAAACTGCGGCCCCCTCGTCGGTCAACACGAAACCTTCCGATGTTCGCTGAAAAAGGGTGTGACCCAGAGAATGCTCCAAAGCCCTCAGCCTGCGCCCCATGGTTGGCTGGCTTTGCCTGAGCGCGCGGCCCGCGGCTCCCTGCGTACCGTGCCGGGCTATGGCCAAGAACACCTGCACATCATCCCAGTTCATCGGGTGGATCATACAAAAATGAATGAACGGATTTCAATCATGAGGCTTTCCATACAAAACCGAACGATGAACACTACCAACACTGTTCATTTCAAGAAAGCACACACCATGACAACCTCGCCCGTTAACACCATGCAGGCACTGGTACTGGAATCAGCCCATGGCGCCCTGACTCCCCAATTGCTACCCCGGCCGCAGCCCGAAGCGGGTCAGGTTCTGGTGCGCATTCAAGCAAGCGGCGTCAACCCACTGGACACGAAGATTCGTGCGGGAGCCGCCGAGCACGCTCAACAACCTCTCCCTGCCATTTTGGGCATGGACCTCGCTGGCATCGTTGAAGATGTTGGGCCCGGCGTTTCCCGCTTCAAGGCGGGTGACGAGGTTTACGGCTTCACGGGGGGAATTGGCGGTTTGCAAGGCAGCTTGGCACAGTATGCCGCCGTCGATGAAAGGCTGATTGCACGCAAGCCAGCCAACTTGACGATGCGCGAGGCTTCAGCCTTGCCCCTTGTCTTCATCACAGCCTGGGAGGGACTTGTCGATCGCGCGAACGTCCGCAGTGGACACAAGGTTCTGGTGCATGGCGGCGCCGGGTGCGTCGGCCACGTTGCTGTGCAGCTCGCCCGCGCACGGGGCGCCGAGGTGTTTGCCACTGGAACTGCAGCGCAGGCTGGCTATATACGGTCCATCGGCGCCACTCCGATTGACTATGAAAAGACCTCCGTAGAGTCCTATGTCAACCAGTTCACGGAAGGCAAAGGCTTTGATATCGTGTACGACACCGTGGGGGGCCCCGTTCTGGACGCATCCTTTCTGGCCACCCGTCGCTACTCGGGTCACGTGGTGACCTCTCTTGGTTGGGGAACTCACAAGCTGGCCCCACTCTCGTTTCGGGGCGCCACCTTCTCGGGTGTCTTCACGCTACTCCCCATCCTCACAGGGCAATTTCGAGAGCATCACGGGGAGATCATGGAGCAAGCGACCATGCTAGCGGAATCCGGGCAGCTAAAGCCGTTGCTCGACCCGGGGACGTTCACCCTCGACACGGCTGCCGAGGCACACGCCCTGGTAGCTGAAGGTCGCGCCCGTGGCAAGGTAGTGGTGAGCGTGTCGGCATGAGCGAACCTTTGCTCAACGTTCCAATTTGCCAGCCAGTATTGAATGCATGAAAAGCGGTGCGATGAGTCAAACAAATGCACACCTTCGCCAGGTGGCCAACGCCTTGATAGCCGCAACCAATGCCTTTGATGTCAAGCACGCGCTGAGCCTGTTCGCGCACGACGCGGTGATCGACGACCCATCAACAGGCCACCGTTTTGACGGCCATGACGGAATACGCAACTACATCGAACAGTATTTCATCGGTTATCACACGGTGACCAGGTTCTTGTCGATGAAGCGTCTTGGCTACAACCGGGCCTGCGTGAGGGTCGATTTCACTGGTGACTTCGGTCATGAGATCGGGAAACTCGAGATCACCGTCAACGCGAAAGGCCTCATTGCCCAAGTTGATGCGGATCTTGAATGATCAAACCGCTTCACCGCCTGTCCCAACGATTGGCCACGTGAAGGTGCGCTACCGGGGGCTCATGAAGAACACGGCGCAGATCGTCACGCTGTTTGCGCTGGGCAATCTGTGGATGGCAAGGCACAAGTTGCTGGCCTGCATGGGGCAGGTGCGCGTGCAGGGGGCGTAAAGCCTCCGATATAGGGGCAATGGCCCTCGCCAAACGCCTGCTGGGTGCGCTGCGCACGCCTCATTACTCAAAGCGAGTGCTGTTTTAGTTCAGGCATCGCTGTGACATAGCCAGAACCGATTCGTGAAGAGCTTCCCTAGAGGACACGTAATGCCTTCGGGGACCATGGCCGCAGGCCAGTTTACGACTCCCACTTCACTGCGGGATGCGTCTCTGGCCCATGAAAAAGCGGTGATAAGTGAACGCAAAAATCGCAGCAACAAACCCGGAGGCCGCCCCCACACCCAGTGCCCAGCGCGGGCCAAAAAAGTCAGCCACCCACCCCACCAGGGGGGCGCCAAGCGGCGTGCACCCCAGAAAGATGGCCATGTAAATGGCCATGACACGACCGCGCATGGCAGGCTCGGTTCTCAGTTGAACCAGGCTGTTGGTCGAGGTCGTGAAAGTCTGCGCCATGGCACCCAGTGCGACCAGCATCACCCCGAACGACCAGACATTGGGCATGACTGCTGCAAGTGCCCCGGCAACGCCAAACCCGAAAGCGCTGGCCGCCAACAGCGTCAGCCGGGGCTGTTCGCGCCCAGCGGCGAGCAAGGCGCCCAACACCGAGCCCACTGCCAGGGCTGAAGACAGCGCCCCATACAAATGGGGGCCGCCGTGAAACGTTGTGACCGACATGGTCGAGATGAAAATCGAGAAATTGACGCCGTAGGTGCCGACCACAAACAGCATCGTCAAGGCGATGACAAGGTCGGGCCTGTGTTTGACATAGCGCAGGCCATCGACCATGCCGGCCCCCGACGCGCCGGTCTTGGTCAGCTGGCGCAGCTCGCTCACACGCATCTTCAGCAACGATGAGAGGACGGCGACAAAGCTCAATCCGTTGATGATGAAAAGCCACCCTGTTCCCCACATGGCGATCAACACCCCCGCGATGGCCGGGCCAATCAATTGAGCGCTGTTGAACAGTGTCGAGTTCAGCGCGATGGCATTGGGCAGGTCTTCATCCCCCACGAGCTCCGCCACGAAGGTCTGGCGCACCGGGGCATCGAAGGCGCTGATGCACCCCATAAGACCGGCAAACACATACACCTGCCACAACGTGACAAGCCCCGTAATCACCAGCAGGCCCAGCCCAAGCGCCGTGGCCGCCATCGCCGACTGCGTGGCCAGCAACAATTTGCGGCGATCAACGCGATCGGCCACGCGGCCCACCAACGGCATCAGGATGATGGGCGGGCCGAACTGCAGCGCCATCACCACCCCCACCGCGGTGCCGCTGTGGGGCGTCAATTGGGTCAGCACCAACCAGTCTTGCGCGATACGCTGCATCCACGTTCCCACGTTGGACACGAAGGCGCCAGCGGCCCAGAGGCGGTAATTGTGCCTGCCCAGCGAGCGAAAGGTCTTTTGAAACCTGGCTCTCATGCTGGTGCCGGATGCTGACGAAAAGGGGTTCATTGGAAGGGCTCGCGTCCGGGCTCGCTGGTGGACAAGCCCGTCAAGGTGGAATGGTCGGTCGGTCAGGCGCTCCGCAGCCTCCGTGCCCCTTGGCGCCGGCACGCACCTAAGCCTGTGCCGATGCCTATGCCGATACCTATAGATAGGGCGTCACTTTTCACCAGACATTGCGGTGGCATGGTCATGGGGTGGACGCGGGCTACAGCGGCAAAGGCGCATCGGCATTTTGCGCATCGGATTCTGGCTGCTCTGTGGCCTCGGGCCGCTCAGGTGCCCGGGGGGCCCCGGGGGGCCGGGCGCTCACCAATCTGCTGGCGCCACATGGCGTAGTACAGGCCGCGCCGCTCCAGCAGCTCCAGGTGGTTGCCCGACTCCACGATGCGTCCCTTTTCGAGCACAAAAATGGTTTGCGCATGCAAGACGGTCGAGAGCCGGTGTGCAATCAGGATGGTGATGCGCGTGCTCTCGGTAGACAGGTGCCGCACGGTGTCGGTGATCTGCTCTTCGGTCAGCGAGTCCAGTGCCGAGGTGGCTTCGTCAAAGATCAGCAGCGGCGGCTGGCGCAGCAGCGCGCGCGCAATCGACAGTCGCTGTTTTTCACCGCCAGACAGGCGCACGCCCATCTCGCCGACGGGCGTGTCCAGCCCCTCTGGGGCCTTGTCCAGCAAATGGGCGCAGGCCGCCTGCTGCATGGCGGCGATGACCTCGGCATCGCTGGCGTCGGGCTTGACCACCAGCATGTTCTCGCGCAGGCTGCCAGCAAACAGATGGGTCTCCTGCGTCACAAAGCCGATCTGGCGGCGCACTTCGTTGTAGCGCAACTGGGTGGTGGAAACACCGTTGTAGAAGATCTCGCCGCTGCCAGGGGCGTACAAGCCCACCAGCAGCTTGACCAGCGTGGACTTGCCCGATCCAGACGGCCCGACAAAGGCCACCGTGTCGCCCAGTCCGGCGCTGAAGCTCACGCCGTCGAGCGCGTTGTCTGCGGCCCCCCGGTGCCGGAAGACAACATCGCGAAAGCGCACTTGGCGCACCGGCCCGACATGCACCGAAACCTTGGGCCTGCGCTCCACCGGTTTTTTCATCAGCGCGTCGAAGTTGAGCAACGACGCCTCGGCCTCGCGCCAGGCCAGGATGATGTTGCCCAGCTCTTGCAGCGGCGCAAAAATGGCCACCGATATGAACTGCATGGCGATCAGTTCGCCCGTGCTCAGCACATCCTTGAAGATCAGCCACAGCAGCGCGAACAAGATGGCCAGCTTGAGCAGGCTGAGCGTGGTGCCCTGCAGAAACGACAACAGGCGGATGCGTTTGACCTTTTGCATCTCGAGCGCAAAGATCTTTTGGGTTTGCGCCTGCAGCCGCCGAATCTCGGGGAAGGTCAGCCCCAGGCTTTTGATCAGCTCGATGTTGCGCAGCGACTCGGTGATGAACCCCGAGCTGCGGTTGGTCTCGCGCACGATCGAGCGCTGCTGGCTCTTGATTTCACGGCTCAGCAAGCCCGTGAGCCCACCCAGCACCAGCACGCCGATCAAAAACACCGGCACCAGTGCCCAGTGCCGCGTTACCGCATACCAGATCAGAAAGCTCACGCCCACGAAGGCAGCGAACACGGTGTTGATGAAGGCGTTGATGAAACGCTCGCTGTCTTGCCGCACTTTTTGCAGCAGCGAGAGCGTCTCGCCGCTGCGCATTTCAGCGAACTCCTGAAATTTGAGGCGCAGCACCTGGCGCAGTCCGTCGTTGAAGATCTGCGTGCCCAGTTTTTGCACCACCAGGCGCGTGACGTATTCCTGCAGCGTCTTGGCCAGCCGCGACAGCACCGCCACCCCCACGGCCAAGCCCAGCAGGCGCAGCACGCCAGAAATC
Source organism: Acidovorax radicis (assembly GCF_020510705.1). Taxonomy (NCBI): domain Bacteria; kingdom Pseudomonadati; phylum Pseudomonadota; class Betaproteobacteria; order Burkholderiales; family Comamonadaceae; genus Acidovorax; species Acidovorax radicis. The sequence goes on along the minus strand of NZ_CP075184.1, from coordinate 1,440,976 downwards.
AACTCGTCGTTGCTTTTGCCCGCCGGGTGCACGGCATAGCCGTCAATGATCTTGCCAAAAATGATCGGGTCCACCAGGGCCAGCACCTGGCTCACAGCCGCCAGCAACAGCGCCAGCAAAGCCAGCTTGCCGTGCGGGCGCAGGTAGGTCCAGAGAATGTGCATGGGTTGCCTCCTGCGGGGTGAATGGGCGCGTGCAGCGCAACAAAGGACACAGCGAGCGCCTGTCGCCGGTCAGCGCCCGCCGTGGTTTACAAAGGGTATTGTGGCGGCGCCAGCGCACCCCGCGACTGGAAAATTGAGCCAAAACAGCCTCTAGCGCTTATGCAGAAAGCGCTGGCAGCTATCAAAACCATACCAACCGACACCCTACCGGCGTGCACCGTACACCCGCCACCTTGCCGCGAAACAGGTGCCGTCACGCCCAACGATACGGACGCCTGCCACCGGCAGAATGTGCCATCGGCGCAAGACCGCCTGGGGCGCGGCCCGGGCTTCTGAGGCCGATGCGCCAAGTCAATGGGCCTTGTCCCAGTTGGGCCCCACGCCCACTTCGGCCAACAGTGGCACCTTGAGCGCAGCCACGCCGGCCATGAGGCGCGGGATGTGGCTGCGCAGCCAGTCCACCTCGCCCTCGGGCAGCTCGAACACCAATTCGTCGTGCACCTGCATGACCATCTTGATGCTGGGCTTGTGGGCATCCAGTTCCTTCTGAACCGCCACCATGGCCATCTTGATGAGATCGGCCGCCGTGCCCTGCATAGGCGCGTTGATGGCCGCGCGCTCAGCACCGCTGCGGCGCGGGCCGTTGGGGCTGTTGATTTCTGGCAGGTACAGGCGCCGGCCAAACACCGTTTCGACATAGCCCATGGATTTGGCGGCGGCCTTGGTTTCGTCCATGTACTGCTTCACGCCGGGGTAGCGCTGGAAGTAGCGGTCGATGTAGGCGGCGGCGGCCTTGGTTTCAATGCCGAGGTTTTTGGCCAGGCCAAAACTGCTCATGCCGTAGATGAGGCCGAAATTGATGACCTTGGCGTAGCGGCGTTGTTCGCTAGTCACCTGGTCCACGGACACGCCAAAGACCTCAGCAGCGGTGGCGCGGTGCACGTCCAGGCCGGCGTGAAAGGCGTGCAGCAAGGCGTGGTCGCCGCTGATGTGGGCCATGATGCGCAGTTCGATCTGGCTGTAGTCGGCGCTGGCAATCACGCAGCCGGGCGGTGCCACGAAGGCCTCGCGCACGCGGCGGCCTTCGGGCGTGCGGATGGGGATGTTCTGCAGGTTGGGGTCGTTGCTCGACAGACGCCCGGTGACGGCCACGGCCTGCGCATAGTGCGTGTGCACGCGGCCGGTGCGCGGCAGCGCCAGTTGCGCCAGCTTGTCGGTGTAGGTGCCCTTGAGTTTGCTCAGCGATCGGTGCTCCAGCAGCTTGGCGGGCAGGGGGTAATCCTCAGCCAGCTTTTCCAGCACTTCTTCGTCGGTGCTGCGGGCGCCGGTGGCGGTCTTCTTCACCACGGGCATGCCCAGCTTGTCGAAGAAGATTTCGCCCAGTTGCTTGGGGCTGCTCAGGTTGAAGGGCTGGCCTGCAATCTCGTACGCCTCGGTCTCCAGCTGCACGATGCGTTGGCCCAGTGCATGGCTTTGCGCGGCCAGCGTGGGTGCGTCGATCAGCACGCCGTTGCGCTCGATGCGGTACAGGGCCTCGCTGCTCTGTATCTCCAGCTCGTAGATGAAGCGCAATTTGTCATCCGCCTGCAGCAAGGGCCACAGCGCGTTGTGCACATCCAGCGTCTGGTCCGAGTCTTCGCACGAGTAGGCTGCGGCCTTGTCGACCGGCACCTGGGCGAAAGGAATCTGGTGCGCACCCTTGCCGCACAGGTCTTCGTAGCTGATGCCTTTGCGGCCCGTGTGGCGGTCGGCCAGGCTGGTGAGGTTGTGGGGCTTGTGCACTTCGAGCACGTAGCTTTGCAGCATGGTGTCGTGCGCGTAGCCTTGCACCTCGATGCCGTGGTTGGCGAACACATGGCGGTCGTACTTGATGTGCTGGCCCAGCTTGTGGCGCTTGGCGTCTTCCAGCCAGGGCTTCATGCGCGCCAGCACCTCTTCCCACGGCAGTTGCACCGGCGCATCGGGCCCGGTGTGGGCCAGCGGGATGTAAGCCGCCTCGCCCGCCTGCACGCTAAAGGAGATGCCGACGATTTCGGCGCGCATCTCGTCGAGCGAGGTGGTTTCGGTGTCGATGGCGACCAGCTCGGCCTGGTGCAGGCGCTGCATCCACTGGTCAAAGTCGGTCCAGTTCAGGATAGTGTCGTACACCACGGCGCGGTGCTGGGCCGCCTCGGCCACGGGGCTGGCGGAATGGTCGGAGAACAGGTCGCCGCTTTGGCCGGGCATGGCCACAGCAGGGGCCGCTGCAGCGGCCGGTGCGGCGCTCTTGAGCGCGCTGGCCAAGCCCTTGAACCCATACTTTTCATAGAAGGCGCGCAAAGGCTCTGTTTGTGGCTCGCCCATGGCCATGGCATCGAGTGCAGGCAGGTCTGGCAGATCGGCGGTCAGGTCGCAGTCGGTCTTGATGGTGACCAGTTGCCGGCCCGTGGGCAGCCAGCCGATGGTGTTGCGCAGGTTTTCTCCCGCCACGCCCTTGATCTCGGTGGCGCGTTCAAGCAACGCGTCGAGCGAGCCATATTCCATGAGCCACTTGGCGGCGGTTTTGGGGCCCACCTTGGGCACGCCGGGCACGTTGTCCACCGTGTCGCCCACCAGGGTCTGGTAGTCCACCATCAGGTGCGGGGGCACACCAAACTCGGCGGTCACCCCTGCCACGTCGCGGCGCTTGCCGCTCATGGTGTCGATGATGGTGATGTGGTCATTGACCAGCTGGCTCAGGTCCTTGTCGCCACTGCTCACCACCACCTCGATGCCCTGGGCGGCAGCGGTCACGGCCAGGGTGCCGATCACGTCATCGGCCTCCACACCGCTGATGGCCAGCACCGTCCAGCCCATCATCCGCACCACGTCGTGGATAGGCACAATCTGCGCGCGCAAATCGTCGGGCATGGGCGCGCGCTGGGCCTTGTACTCAGGGTAAAGGGCATCGCGAAACGTGGGGCCCGACGCATCAAAAACGCAGGCGGCGTAGTCAGCGTGCACTTCCTTGCGCAGCGCCTGCATCATATTGATCATGCCGCGAATGGCGCCCGTGGCGGCACTCGTCATGTCGCCCGGCACGGCCCGCAGGTCGGGCATGGCATGGAAGGCGCGGTACAGGTAGCTGGAGCCGTCCACCAGCACCAGGGTCTTTTTATTGCTCATGCGGCGATTGTGCACAGGATGCCGGCCCCGATGCGCCAGCCCACCCGGGCTTCCCGGCAAATACCCTGTAGGGGACAAAGCCCCATTGCGCTTCAATGCCAACGTAAAACCACAGACACAAGAGAAGCACCTTGAAACTCAAAAAAATCGCCCTGGGGGGCTTGTTGGCCCTGGCCGTGGCTGGCACCGCTGGGTGGCTCAGCCTGGACAAGGAAACCCGTGGCTTGCTCAAAACCGTGCCCACCAACCGCGACCTGCTCTTCTGGACCGTGCCGCAGCGCGATGCGGCCTTTCGCGCGCTGGACCGCATCTCGCTGCTGGCCAAGTGGCACGTGATCCCGGCCAGCACCGCCCCAACCGCCCTGCCACCCGGGCCACCGCTGGCATTGCCGCTGGATATCGACACCTACATGGCGGGCCAGCGCGCGGCTGGCCTGGTGGTGGTGCACAACGGCAAGTTGCGCCTGGAGCGCTATGGCCTGGGTTTTGACAAGGACGGGCGCTGGACGAGTTTCTCGGTGGCCAAATCCTTCACCTCCACCCTGGTCGGTGCGGCGCTGCGCGATGGCGCCATCAAGAGCATGGACGACAAGGTGAGTGCCTACATACCCGACATGAAAGGCTCGGCCTATGACGATGTGAGCGTGCGCCAGTTGCTCACCATGACCTCCGGCGTGCGATGGAACGAAGACTACGCCGACCCGAACTCCGACGTGGCGAAGTTCAACAACCACAAACCCGAAGGCGGTGTGGACGCCCTGGTGAGCTATATGCGCCAATTGCCGCGCGAGGTGCCTGCCGGCACGCGCTGGCACTACAGCACGGGCGAGACCAACCTGGTGGGCATTCTGGTGAGCCAGGCCACGAAAAAATCACTGGCCCAATACCTCTCCGAAAAGGTCTGGCAACCGGCGGGCATGGCGCAGCAGGCCACCTGGCTGCTGAGCAAGACGGGGCAAGAGATCAGCGGCTGCTGCCTGCAGGCCGCCACGCTGGACTATGCGCGTTTTGGGCAATTCATTCTGGGCGGCGCTGTGGTCAACGGCCAAAGCATCGTGCCCGACGGTTGGCTGGCCGAGGCCACCACACGCCGCACTCCCATCGACCAGCCGGGCCGGGGTTATGGCTACCAGTGGTGGACGTATGACACCGGCAGCTTCAGCGCGCGGGGCATCTTTGGCCAGGGCATCTTCATCGACCCCGCACGCCAACTCGTGATCGTGTCGAACGCCAACTGGGCGGGCGGCGCACGCGACCCGGTCGCCATGGAGGCCCGCGAATCGTTTTACCGCCTGGTGCAAAAGGCGGTGGACGACGAGGCGGGCACCGCGCCCGGCGCTGCAGGCACACGCTGAAATTTTGCCCGGGTGCTGCACGGGGCATCCGGGCAAAGCCAGCGCACCCGGCGGCACCCCAAAGCCCCGGAAAGCCCCCCACACCCCCAAGCCCGGTGCCGCCCTACAATTGACGGCATGCGCGCCTCTTATTCTTTGCTGCTGCTGGCTCTGGCCACGGCCCCCGTTTTTGCTCAAAATAGCAGTCAAAATGCCCCTCAGCGCACGACTGATAAGCGCGAGCAGCTATCAAACCAAGAGCAAGCTCCCGCCCAACGCGAGCAGCGCACCGAACACATCCAGGTCGAAGACGCCGGCAGCCGTGTGAACGAACTGCGTGTGGGCGGCCAGACGCGCAACATTTCTGTGCAGCCCAAGACCGGCAACATGCCCAGCTACGAGGTGCAATCGCCCGAGGGAACCGGCAACCGCACAGGCAGCCAGAACGGCGCGGAAACCAACACCGCCCCCCGTGTCTGGAACGTGCTGAAGTTCTGAACCCGGCCATGGCAGCGGCAGTGGCACGGCACCGGCAGCCCCGGGGCACACGCTGCGCCAGCGCCGTGCTTGCGCGATGCGGCCGCCGCTGCGTCTGGTGACCTCGCCCCGCCCTCTTTTCTTTCTCCCCCTCTTTTTCTACGACCCTGAGCGATGGCCGTTTTTACCGAAGTCTCCCCCCACGAGGCGCGCGAATTGCTGCGCCGTTTGCAACTCGGTGAGCTGGTGGAGCTGCGCGGCATCGAGGGCGGTATCGAGAACACCAACTACTTTCTGACCAGCGATCAGGGCGAATTCGTGCTGACCTTGTTCGAGCGCCTCACGGCCGAACAACTGCCGTTTTATCTGCACCTGATGAAACACCTGGCACACGGTGGCGTGCCCGTGCCCGACCCACGCAGCGACCGCAATGGCGAAATCCTGCACACGGTGTGTGGCAAACCAGCCGCCGTGGTGAACAAGCTGCGCGGCAAAAGCCAGCTGGCGCCCCAAGGCGTGCACTGCGCCGCCGTGGGCACCATGCTGGCGCGCATGCACCTGGCCGGGCGCGACTTCGACCGCCACCAGCCCAACCTGCGCGGCCTGCCCTGGTGGAACGAAACCGTGCCCGTGGTGTTGCCCCACATCGACCCGGGCCAGGCCGCACTGCTGCGCGCCGAGCTGGCCTACCAAAATCACATTGCAGCGGGCTCCACCTATACCGCCCTGCCCCGGGGCCCGGTGCATGCCGACCTGTTTCGCGACAACGTGATGTTCGACGGCGAAACGCTGACGGGCTTTTTCGACTTCTACTTTGCGGGCGTGGACACCTGGCTGTTTGACTTGGCGGTGTGCCTGAACGACTGGTGTATTGACCTGCCCACCGGCGCGCATGACGCCGAACGCGCCACCCGCATGCTGGACGCCTACCAGGCCGTGCGGCCACTCACCGCCGCCGAGCGCGAGCTGCTGCCCGCCATGCTGCGCGCCGGGGCGCTACGGTTTTGGATCTCGCGCCTGTGGGACTATCACCTGCCGCGCGAGGCCTCGATGCTCACGCCCCACGACCCCACCCATTTCGAGCGCGTGCTGCGCGGACGTATTGCCCAGCCGGTGCACGCATAGATCATCCAGCCAGTGTGTGGCCGCCCGAGCCTCAGGCGAAGGGGTGGCGTCTTCTTGCTGGCGAGCCTTTGGCACGTTTGGGACGTTCCTTGCAGGGGATCTGGTCGGCTCTTTCAATCCATGCCATTCACACCCAGCACGCGCCGCGCGCCGCGTTGCCCATCGACCGCAAGGCAGATTAGGGCGCTGGGGTAAATTCCGCCTTGGTGTTGCGCCCACACCGCCACGCTGTTGTGTCGCCCTGTCTGGCGCGCGCCCACTCATTTTTCCAGAACATTCATGAAACTCAACATCGTCCCCGCACGCACCGGCATGGCCTGGGTCAAACTCGGCATCCGGACGTTCTGGCGGCAACCCATGGCGCTGGCCGCGCTGTTTTTTCTGACCATGGCGTCCATGTCGCTGGCCACGATGATCCCGCTGGTGGGCCCCGCTGTCGCACTGGCGCTGCTGCCCTCGGCCACCCTCGCCATGATGGTGGCGTCAGCCGAAGCCACGCAGGGGCGGTTTCCCACGCCCACGCTGCTGCTGGTGGCGTTTCGCACGGGCAAGCAGCGCCTGCGCGACATGCTGGTGCTGGGCGCCCTGTATGCGGTGGGGTTTCTGGGCATCATGGGCCTGTCGGCCCTGCTTGACGGTGGGCAGTTTGCGCAGGTGTACCTGGGCGGTGCCGTGTTGACCAAAGAGGTGGCCGAAGACCCTTCGTTCCAGGCCGCGATGTGGCTGTCCATGCTGCTGTACCTGCCGCTGTCGCTGTTGTTCTGGCACGCCCCGGGCCTGGTGCACTGGCACGGCGTGCCGCCGGTCAAGGCGCTGTTCTTCAGCATCGTGGCCTGTGTGCGCAACTTTGGCGCGTTCGTTGTCTATGGGCTGGGCTGGCTGGGGGTGTTTCTGCTCGGCGGCCTGGTGGTCAGTGTGGTGTCTGCGCTGCTGGCCGTGGCGGGGCTTTCGGGTGCCACCGCCGGTGGCATCATGGTGGGCGGGGCCATGATGATGGCCGCCATGTTCTTCACGTCGGTGGTGTTCACCTTCCGTGACTCGTTCGCTCCCCCTGCCAAGACCGAGATGGAGGCACCCCCTGATGAACCACCCCACCCACCAGCTCCTGGGCCGCTCTGAGGACGAACTCACCTGGTTCAAAAGGCGCAGCCTGGTGCAGGCTGCCGCGCTGTGGATGGCGTCGGGCGGCTGGGCGGCAGCCCAGGCCCAGGCGCGCAGCAATGTGGTGGAGCTGCGCGGCGATGCCTTGCGCAATGGCGAGGCACTGACACCCCAGCACACCGTCACCGCCAACGACCATATCGAAACCGGGCCCGGCTCCACGGTGGTTTTCACGGTGGGTGACAGCGCTTTCATGGTGCGGCAGAACTCGCGCGTGGCACTCGAGAGCGACACCCCCGCCGCCGTCAAGGTGCTGCGTGTGCTGACCGGCGCCGTGGTGAGTGTGTGGGGGCGCGGCACCGAGCGGCGCATCGTGCTGCCCACGGCCACGGCGGGCATACGGGGTACAGGCGTCTATGCCGAGGTGTTTGCCGACCAGGACCAGCGGGGCTACCTGTGCAATTGCTATGGCACGGTGGATCTGTCGGCCGGCGGCGAGAGCCTGGTCAGCCAATCGTCCTACCACCAGTCGTTCTGGGCCGAAGCCGCGCCGCGCAACGGGCGGCTGCTCACCCCCGCCAACGCCATCAACCACACCGATGAAGAGCTGGAGTTTCTGGCAGGCCTCGTGCAACAGCGCACGGCCTGGCAGATTGCGGGGCGCAAGGGCGTCAAGGACGGGCGTGGGCAGATGGACTACTCCACGCCGGGCAGTGCGCAAAACCCACCTGTGCCCGAACCTGCACCCGCACCGATACCAACACCGACGCCAGCTCGGGCGCATGGCAGCCCTACAGACACGTACTGAACCGATCCACAGGCGCGCCTGACAGGCATCGCCCAGGCGCAGTGCATGCAAAAACCAGCACCACGTCCGGCCGTCACGCGAAAGTCACACAACCGTCAAACCGCTGTCACGGGGCATTTCTAGCATCGGCGGCTGGAAACCACGCCACCCGTTCGCCGCCCTTGCCTGGGGCGCAGTGAAGGGCCAAGGCGTTTTCTGCTCGTTCGCATACCAACCTGGAAATCTCCACAAAATGACCCAACCGACGATGCCTACCCGCCGCAAGGCCCTGCAATTTCTGGCCGGCGTCCCCATGCTTCCGCTCAGCGCCAGCGCATCCGCCGCCCTGCTGAGTGCCTGCGGTGGCGGCGATGGCGACTCTTCGCCCAGCTTTGTGTCGGCCAGCTTTACGTCGATGGCAGCCCCCACGCTCGCGACGGCAGCCGCCATGGCCACCACCACGGTGGGCTCCACGTTGAACCTCAAACTCAGCGATGACACGGTCCGGTCGTACCAACTGGCCTATCAGCCGTTCTTCGTGACCGGCGACATGGTGTCCGACGGCAAAGGCGGCACCGTGCTGTCAGGCGGCTACTACGACATCAACAACAAGCCCATCATCGACAGCACCGTGGCCGACAAGGCGCGTCAGTACTTCTCTGATGCACCGGACGGCACGTCGCTGCTCACCGTGGCCAACCCCACGGTCACGGGCATCAAGGGCAAGGCCGTGTTCGCCGTGGTGCAGTTTGAATACACCAACAAGGCACAAGATGGAAAGACCGACATGTACGGCAAGCTGCCCTCGCCGATTGCCGTGCTGACACTGGACCAGGACCAGACCACCGGCAAGCTGAGCCTGGTGAAATACCACAACGTGGACACCTCCAAGGTGCATGGCCTGTGGATCACCTGTGGCGCCAGCCTGTCGCCCTGGGGCACCCACCTGTCGAGCGAAGAGTACGAACCCGATGCGTTCAGCATCGCCAGCAACACCATGTTCCAGGCCTACAGCCAGAACCTGTATGGCGACGCTGCCAAGGCCAACCCCTACCACTACGGCCACATGCCCGAAGTGACGGTGAACCCCGATGGCACGGCCAGCATCAAGAAGCACTACTGCATGGGCCGCATCTCGCACGAGCTGGTGCAGGTGATGCCTGACAACCGCACCACACTGATGGGCGACGACGCAACCAACAGCGCTTATTTCGTGTTCGTGGCCGACAAGGAAAAAGACCTGTCGTCCGGCACGCTGTATGCCGCCAAGGTGGGCACGGGCTTCTCGATTGACCCCAAGGCCACCACGGCTGCCGCACTCACCTGGATCAAACTGGGCTCGGCCACCAGCGCCGAGATCGAGCAGTTCGCCAACACGCTCAAGCCCACCGACATCATGAGCGTGGTGAAGGCAGATCCGAGCGACACCAGCTACACCAAGATCGTGGCCAACGGCAAAACCGAGTGGATCAAGATCAACGCGGGCATGGAAAAGGCCGCCGCTTTCCTGGAAACGCACCGCTACGCCGCCTATATGGGCGCCAGCACGGGCTTCTCGAAAATGGAAGGCACGACCGTCAACATCAAGGACAAGATCGCCTACTCGGCGCTGCAAAACTGCCAAGATTCGATGGTGGCAGGCAACGCCGCCAATGTGCCCGGCAACGGCATCTCCATCCCAAAGAAACTCGGTGCCGGCGCGGTGATGGCGCTGAACCTCAAGGGCGGACAGAAGGACACGAAGGGCGCTGCCATCAACAGCGAGTGGATGCCTGTGGACACCAAGGCGCTGCTGGCAGGTGAAGACATCACAGCAGACGCGCTGGGCAACACGGCCAACCCGAACAACATCGCCAACCCCGACAACCTGAAGTTCTCGGAAAAGATGCGCACCCTGTTCATCGGCGAAGACAGCGGCCAGCATGTCAACAACTTCCTGTGGGCCTACAACATCGACACCAAGCAGCTGTCGCGTGTAATGTCGATCCCCGCAGGCGGCGAGTCCACCGGTCTGCACGCCGTGGACGAGATCAACGGCTGGACCTACATCATGAGCAACTTCCAGCACGCCGGCGACTGGGGCAGCATCCACAACGTGGTCAAGGCCACGCTGGACCCACTGATCAACGCCAACTACAAAAACAAGTCGGGGGCTGCTGTTGGCTACCTTACCGGCACACCCAGCCAGATGAAGCTGAGCTGAAAGAGCTGCTCCGGCCCCACCTGCCCAACCCGCCCCCATCGGCGGGCCGGGTAAGGTGGTACGCTAGGCGCAATCAAACGGGACCTTCGGGTCCCGTTTTTCGTTTTCCGTTTCCGTTTCCGTTTCCACTTCCGGGCGCCACGAAGCAGCGCAGCGCTCAGCCCTCGCATGTCCCTCATGCCCTGCCATCCTCAACAACACACAACACACGAACTCGCCGCAGGAGCCTTGTTTCGCCCTCAAATCCCGCATTTTCCTTGTTTAATAGTTAAACACGAATCAATCTTATTAATATAATCACTGGCAAATTACCAATGCGCCTTTCGCTTTTTGGCATTGGGCGCCACGCGCAGTGCAGGCACGCCTTCGGGTTGTCGCACCGCTCCATTCCTCGCGCCAGGTTCCGGCAGTGCTCCCGGGCGCCTGCGCAACCGCCAACTTCGCCCCGGAGATTTTTATGTCCCGCCCTTCACAGACCCGAAACGCCCCTGCCTTTGTTTTGCTGGTGGCTGCCCTCGCCGCGCCTTGCACCATGGCGCTGGCCCAAAGCAGCGCCACGCCCGCACGCAGCGAGGCCCATAGTCCCGTGGTGGCCGTGACGGCATCGGCTGTGACGGCGCACTATGCGCAGCTCGTGCACGCGAACTACAACGACACATTGACCGCTGCGCGCTCACTGCAGGCCGCCGTCAAGGTCTTCACGGCCAAACCATCGGCCGAGACGCTGGCAGACGCGCGAACAAAGTGGCTGGCGGCACGCGAGTTCTATGGACAGACCGAGGCCTTCCGCTTCTATGGCGGCCCTATCGACAACGACAACGGCCCCGAAGGCCGCATCAACGCCTGGCCCATGGACGAATCGTTCGTCGACAGCGTGCAGGGCAAGACCAATGCAGGGTTAGTGAACAACCGCCAATTCGCCATCAACAAGAAGAACCTGTCTGCGCAGAACGAGCGCGGTGGCGAGGAGAACATCGCCACTGGCTGGCACGCCATCGAGTTCTTCCTGTGGGGCCAGGACCTGTCCGAGACCGGCCCGGGCAACCGAAATTTTGAAGACTTCGTGGACGGCAAGGCCCCCAATGCCGACCGCCGCCGCCAGTACCTGAACGTGGTGACCGACCTGCTCATCGACGACCTCGCCTCGCTGGTGAAGTCCTGGGCGCCCAGTACGGCCAGGGACACCAAGAACCACTACCGCACCCGCTTCGTGAAGGGGGGCCAGGAGTCCGTGCGAAAGATGCTTTTGGGCCTGGGCTCGCTCTCGCGCGGCGAGTTGGCCGGCGAGCGCCTGGAAGTGGCCCTGAACAGCCAGGACCAGGAAGACGAGCACTCGTGCTTCTCCGACAACACCCACCGCGACGCGGTGACCAATGCCAAGGGCATCCAGAACGTGTGGCTGGGCGAGTACCAGCGTGCCGACGGCAGCGTTCTCAAAGGCGCGTCGCTGCGCGACCTGGTGGCCGCCAAGGACGCAGCGCTGGCCGACAGGACGACGCAACAGATCACCGCCTCAGTCGCCGCCGCCGAAGGCATCCAGGCACCGTTTGACCGCGAGATCATCGGCGGCAAGGACGCACCGGGCCACCAGCGCATCCAGAAGACCATCGACAGCCTGACGCAGCAAAGCAAGGACCTGGTGGCCGCGGCCAACGCCATCGGAATCACCAAGCTCACGCTCGTGCAACCTTGAGGATGAAGCATCCCCTGCGCCTGGCGGCAGCCAGCATCGGCATCATCGCCCTCGGCAGCCTTGGTGTCGGCGCCTTGACGGCAGCGCCCCAGCCCGATCCGTTGGGCGAAAAACCCGGCGGCGAGACCACGGTGTTCGCCACCGGGCGCAATGCCTTTTCGTTCCCGGCCGCCAACCTGACCGATGAGGAGCGCACACGCTTCGTCATCGGCAACTCGTTCTTCCGGCGCAACTGGGTGGAGGCGCCTGCCTCCACCAAGGCGCGCGACGGGCTGGGCCCCCACTTCATCGCGCGTTCGTGCGGCGGCTGCCACGTGCAGGACGGCCGGGGCGAGCCGCCAGCGATCTTCAACCGCCTGGGCGAAACCAAGGACCCCACCGTGGCCCTGTTGATCCGTCTGTCCATCCCCGGCACCGACGCGCATGGCGGCCCCAAGCACGACCCGGTATACGGCGACCAGTTCAATAACGCGGCCATCCAGGGCGTCAAGCCCGAAGGCCGCGTGACCCTGCGTTACGACACCATCAAGGGCCAATTTGCCGACGGCACGCCCTACACGCTACAACAGCCCATCTACGGCTTTGCCGACCTGGGCTACGGCCCTATGCACCCGGACGTGATGACGAGCCCGCGCATTGCGCCGCAGATCATCGGCGTGGGCCTGCTCGAAGCCATTGCCGAAGCCGACATCCTGGCCAATGCCGCCAATCAGGCCGCCACCCCTGGCCCCATCAAGGGCGTGCCCAACAAGGTGTGGGATGCCCCCGCCAGCCGCATGATGGTCGGCCGCTTCGGCTGGAAGGCCAACGTGGCCAGCATCGCGCACCAGACAGGCGGCGCCTTCCTGGGCGACATGGGCATCACCTCGCGCCACTTCGCGCAGGAAACCTGCACGCCCACGCAAAAGGACTGCCTGGACGCACCCAGCGGCCAGAACAGCAGGAAGGGTGGCGGCAAACAGGGCCAGTCCGGCGTGGAGATCGACGACAAGACCCTGGCAGACGTGATCTTCTACCAGGCCACTCTGGCACCGCCCGCACGCCGGAACATCAACGACGCGCAAGTGCTGCGCGGCCAGGCGCTGTTCTCGCAGGCCCAGTGCGCCACCTGCCACCGCCCGAGCTACGTCACCAAGGAAGGTCACAACGACGGTGTTTCCCCCCTGCTGACCAGCAAGGCGCTGAACGGCCAACGCATCGCCCCCTACACCGACCTGCTGGTGCACGACATGGGCGAGCGCCTGGCCGATGGCCGACCCGACTTCGGCGCCAACGGCCGCCAGTGGAAAACCCCGCCGCTGTGGGGCGCGGGCCTCATTAAGGACGTGAACGGCCACACCCGCCTGCTGCACGACGGCCGCGCGCGCGGTGTGCTCGAAGCCGTACTGTGGCACGGCGGCGAGGCCGAGGGCGCCAAGGACCAGGTGCTCAAGATGAAGAAGGCCGACCGGGATGCGCTCGTGAAATTTGTGGAGTCGTTATGAAAATTTACCCCCACGCTCCGCCGCTACGCGGGTCGCAGCCCCCCAAGGGGGCCGCGTTTTCATCTTGGGGCGGCCCGTCGATGAAAACATCCCTCCTTGCAGCCGCCCTGCTGCTGGCCACCCTGCCCCCTCTCGCAGCGCAGGCACAGTCTGCGGCGCCCACTGCACCCACCATCCCGGCCTGGCAGCGCAACGCCGTGCCCTTCTACGACACGGTGCATGCCCTGCAAGGCATCTACGGCCACTGGACTCTGCCGCGCGCGCAGGACTTTGACCGCGATGCGCGCGCCCTGGTGCCCGCCGTGGCGGCGTTGTGCCAGGTGCCGGCGGCAGACGGCACGACCGCGCTCGAATCCGCACGCACCGCCTGGCAGGCCACAGCCCGCGCGTGGGAGCAGCTCGCCGCCGTGTCCGTCGGCCCGGTCATCGCACGCCGCAGCCAACGCGCCATCGACTTCACGCCCACACGCCCTGCACTGATCGACAAAGCCATCGCTGCCCAGCCCCAGGGCGCCAAGGCCTTCGAGCGCATCGGCACGCCAGCCAAAGGCCTGCCCGCACTGGAATGGCTGCTGTGGACGCGCCCCGCCCAGCTCGGTAGCCCTGCCTGCAGCTACGCCCGTGAGGTGGCCCAGGACGTGGCGCGTGAATCGGCCGCACTCGCCAAGGCCTATGCCGACGCGGCGACCACCGACTGGGGCGCCGAGGACGAGCAAGAGGCATCCACCCAGGCCATCAGCGAATTCGTGAACCAGTGGGTGGGCGGCATCGAACGCCTGCGCTGGGCACAGATGGACAAGCCGCTGCGCGCCGCTGGATCGGGATCCCGCACCCGCACGCCGGACTACCCTCGCACCGCCAGCGGCACCACGCTGGCCGCCTGGGCCGCCACCTGGGGCAGTCTGCGCAGCCTGACCGCCTTGCCCGCCAGCGCCAGCATCCCTGCCGCTGGCGAGGCTCTGGTGCCGCTGGAGATGGTCCTGCGCGGCAAGGGCCTGAACCCGCTGGCCGACACGCTGCGCCAGGCCACCGACAAGGTCGACGCGTCGATGGCCCAGGTGCAGAAGTCCGGCCTGCAGGACAAGACAGCCATCCAGCAGACCGTGCGCGACCTGGCCGCGCTGAAGTTCCTGGCCGAATCCGAAGTGGCGCCTGCGCTGCAGGTGAGCATTGGCTTCTCGGACGCCGATGGCGACTGACCTACGCCGCCGCCATGCGCTGGCCACTCTCGCGGGCCTGGGCGCCTGCGTGATTACCCCCGGCACGGCATTCGCCAAAGTCGGTGATCGCGTTCGACTGGCCGCTGCCTGGGAGCGCCAGGGCAGCTTTCACATCGGCCTGCTGTCCACACAGGAAGGCGCTGGGCAGGCGCTGCAGATTCACGCCGCGCTGGAAGTGCCGACGCGCGCCCACGGCCTGTGTGTGCTGCCCGACGGGTCGGTGCTGGCCACCGCCCGCAGGCCCGGCGACTGGCTGGTGCGGTGGCGGCCCGGCGCTGGCGGAGAGCCCCAGTGGCTGTGGCAAGACGGAGACCGCTCCTTCAACGGCCATGTACTGGCCAGCGCCGACGGCCAGCGGATCTACACCACCGAAACCGATGCCGAGACCGGCGCGAGCTGGGTCGTGGTGCGCGACGCTCGCACGCTCGCAAAAACCACCGAGTGGCCCACCCACGGCATCGACGCGCACGAATTGATCTGGGACACGCAGGCCGGCAAAGGCAACGGCGGCGCCACCCTGATCGTCGCCAACGGCGGCGTGCCCACCACGCCCGAAATCGGCCGCGTCAAGCGCAACCTGGACGCCATGGACTCATCGCTCGTGCGGCTCGACGCCCGCACGGGCAGGCTGCGGGGCCAATGGCGCCTGCAGGACCAACGCCTGAGCCTGCGCCACTTGGCCTGGAGCCCCGATGGAACCACGCTGGGCATCGCGTTGCAGGCCGAGCACAACGACGCTGCCGTCAAAGACGCAGCCCCCGTGCTGGCCCTGTTCGACGGCATGGCGCTTCGCGTAGTGCCCACGCCCCAGCACATCGCGCAGAGCATTCACGGCTACGGCGGCAGCATGGCCGCCACACCCACCGGCTGGGCAGTGAGCTGCCCGCGCGCCCACGGCATCGCCACGTTTTCATTGCGGGGGGGGTGGCAGGGCCTGGTGCCGCTGCCCCAGGTGTGCGCGCTGGCGGTGCGCGACGGTGCGCTGTGGGCGGCAGGCCTGGGTGCCAGCCTGCAGGATGCACAGGCCACTGCGCGGGTAAGCCATCCGCATGGCGCCAGCCTGCAAGGTGCGCGGCTGGACAACCACTGGGGCGTGGCACATGAAAATGTCACCAAAAATCGGCCTTAGCGCTTGTTGAACAAGCGCCATTAGCTATCAAAAATATAGTAAATTGATGCACTATCTTTGCCGCTGTCGCACACATGGCCGTGCGGTAGGCATCGGGAACCCCACGAATGCGAGGGCCCAGATGATGAGCACCTGGCCATACCGCAGCACGCAGACGCTGCGCGCTGCGCCACATTACCGCCCGGTGAACATGAAATACGCCAGCACACACACACCGCCAGCGCCACGATGAGACGTGCGATCCAGGGGGTGATCAGCCAAGCGCCCAGCACCATGGCCACACGGCCCCACAGGTGCGGCGACTGGAGTGCGTTCTTCGGCCCCTGAGATGGTGGCCCGTTGCCCTGCAGCGGGTACCCACAGGAAGGGCAGGCAGGTGCCTGCGACGAAACTTCACGCCCACATTCCGGGCAACGCATGAGTGCCATGGTCTATCTTTTCACGCCAGGGGGCACCCCGATCAGAATCTGGACGCGCCGGTTCAGTTGCCGCCCTTGCGGATCGTCCCGCCCGTCAGGGGTGGTGTTGGGCGCCAGCGGCTGGCGCTTGCCACGGCCCTCGGCATGGGCCTGACGGCCCGTCTGGCGCAGCAGGACTTGCGCCACGGCATCCGCGCGGCGCAGCGAGAGGCTGTCGTTGTAGGCATCGGTGCCCTTGCCGTCGGTGTGGCCCACCACCGTCAGCGGTGCGGTGGGGTAGCTCTTGATCAGCTCTGAGGCTTTGTCCAGCGACGCCGCCGCATCCACACGCAGTTCGGCCTTGTCAAAATCGAACAAAACATCGGCCGGTAAATCAATGGAAATAGCCTGCTCGGGCGTGGGGCGGGCCTTGAGCTCGGCCAGCAGCGCGCGCGTCTGCTCCAGCCGGTGGGCGGGAACCTCTGCCTCGCGCAACAGGGTGCGCGGCCCGGTGCTGGGCTGCAGCGTGGTCTGCGGGGACTGCGCCGCCAGACCGCCCGCGTCACCTTGCCGCTGCAGCACCGTGGAAGGCGCCCCCGATGCAGGCACCAGATGTGTCGGCACTGCGGCCAGCGACCGGCCGCTGCGCACCACATCGATCGCCTTGGCCATGCCCGGCACAGCCAGAGCCGCCGCCAGCACGAAGGCCTCCCGCCGCGCCAGCACTCCCGCGATGGCTTCGCACACCATCAAACGCCCTGCAACGGCAGGTCGATGACCAGCCCCGGCGCCACGATGTTGTCGCCCTGGTTGCCATCGTTGAACACCAGCTTGAGCTTGCGCGCCGAGGGGGCCACGGCCCCCATGAACACCAGTTGCCCGTCCAGCGTCTCGCCTTCGCGGATGGTCATGTCGCGGTTGTTATCGGGCCGCTTGATGTGCAGACGCGCCCCACTCTCGTCCTGCAGATACGTGTCGGCCAGGGCCAGCATGGTGGTGTCGGTGATGCGGTTGGCAAACGAGATGCTCACATCCAGCACTGTGGCATCGCCGCCGATTTCCACACCCTTGACCCGCACGGTCACCCCGGCAGGCGCCACGCCCTGGATCGACAAGGCCACCTTCCTGGGTGCGGCAGCCGTCGCCGCTGCCGCGACCGGTGCCGCACCGGCGGGTGCTGTGCCCACGGCAGCAGGTGCCGCCGCTGGCGGTGGGGCGGCGGCAGGCATGGCGCCGGCTGCGGGCGTCGCAGCCACGGGCTGGGGCGCATCCGGGGCCTGGTCTTTGCAGGCGCCCAACAGCAGGGCCGCCGCCAGAAGGCCGCAGGTGGGCACGCCGCGCCGCAGGCTGTGCTGGGTAGGGGTGAATCGGTTCATGGTCATTCTCTTGAAGGTGGTTGTTGGTTGGTGTGGGGTGGCAGTGCGCGGTGTTTTGTGCCTCAGCGGATACGGATGCTGTTGACCTGGGCTGGCACCTCGGGCGCCCCGGGCGCCTTGTGGCCCGCCGCAGCGCCGGCGGTGTGTGGTGGGCAATCGCGCGTATCCACGTTCTGGATGTTGCGGCCCTGCACGACGACGGTCTGGCCGTCGAGCCGGGCGCGCGACACGTCGACGCTGTTGACGGACGCCGTGCCGTTTTGCGCGCACCGTGTGCCCACAGCGGTGTTGCCTGTCACTTCGATGTGGTTGCCGGTGCTGGTGGCGGCGCCTGCAGGGGCGCCGTGGGCAGCACCCGGCGCGGCGGAAGGGGCGCGCATGGGTGGCCGAGGGGTGCGATGAAGATCAGCACCGGGCGATTCAACCGGGGACGTGGACCGCGATGGGCCCACCGGCCCGACGGGCCCCATGGGGCCCACCGGCCCCGCCGCGAAGGCCAGAGCCCCGCCAAGAACAAGCGTACTGGCCATCAAAACACGAACCACAACAACAGCGCGGTGCACCGACACCTCCATTTCGGCGCATTCACGCCGACATTGTGGATGCCGCAAGCCGGCCCTTTTCATTGCGGCGCCGCTTTCCCCGGCATGCCGGGCAACCCACCCCCTGCGGGCGCATCCGCAGAGGGCGGCGTCACCACCCTGTTTCGCGGGACCGAAGAAATCCCCGGCAGTCCCCCGCCGGGCCGCGCCGGGGACATTGCCGGCTGTGGCGGGCCGCCCACGGCGCCCGTGTCTGCGGTTGCCTGGCGCTGAATACGGGCCTCCAGCTCGGCAGCAAAACGTTCGGCCAAGGCCACTTCTTCCACCGCCATCTCTGAACCCAGCTCGTTGATCACGGTGGCGGCGTGTCGCTGGGGATCACTGTTGGGCTGCGCCAGTCGCTCAAGCAACCGCGCATAACCCAGCGCTTTCACGCTGTCTTTGGGCACGCCCTGCCCCTTTCGATTCATCTCCGTCAGGCGCTGCATGGCCCGAGGGTCTCCGCGCACGGCCGCCAGCAGGTACCAGCGGTAGGCCTGGCCCATGTCCCCGAGGCCCGAGCGCGGGTTCTCGTAGGCACCGCCTACAAACGACAACAACTGGGGGTTCTGCGTGGTCAGCGCCTCACGCTTGAGGCGCTCCAGTTCATTGCGGTAAATGGGCCCTTGGCAGCCCAGGTCAGTCACGCCGCGCTCCAGAGATTGGTTGCAGGCCTCGACAAACCGCGCGCCCACATTGGCAGCAGGCGCAGGGGCCTGGGCGGGCGCCAACGGGCTGCCAGGCGCAGCAGGAGCCACCGGCGGGGACGGGGGCACCTGCGCCATGGCGGCGATGTGCAGGCCGGCGCTGGCGATACAAAGGCTCCAGCCCTGCAACGTCCAAATGGCACGCTTCATGAGCCCGCCTTGACCTTGACAGCCGGCGCACCCGCCACAGGGGCCTGCGCCACTTCCCAGGCCATCGGAACACCAAAAAACAGCGGCTCGAAGCCCTGCCAGGTCATCACGTCCACCGCGCCAAGCGATGCATAGCGTGTGCCATACACCTTCTCAAGGGCCTGCCGGGTGGCATCGTCCAGTTTCTGGGTCACCTGCACCGGCTCGCCATATTTGCGCAGGGTCACTTGAATCAGTCCGAGCTTGAGTTCGGGGCTGAGGCCATTGAACGCGCTGCGCATGTTGTCCACCACCACGGGGTCGGGCTTGCCGTTGGGAATGCAACGCCAGTACGGTGTGTTGGTGGCCTTGCCCACCAGTTCAAGCACGCTCAGGTCCACGAGGGTGCGAATGGCAGAGTGGCGCCCCTGCAGGTATTTGCCTTCGAGCTTGAAGCCGAAGGCATCCCCGTAGAAGCCCAGGCTGGCGTTGTCCTCCGAGCTGAAGTTCAGGACCTTCACCACGTTGGATGCCTGAATCTGCGGAACCATCTGCTGCGTGGAGAAGCTCACCAGATTCAGGTCCAGCGCCAGCGCGGAATAGATGGCCGTGCGCTTGACATCACCGCCCAGCGTCACCTTGCCGTTGCCGCCACCGAATTCGATGCCGGCCGAATTCACACGGCCCGCACCTGCGATAGCGCGGTCAAACTCGGTGAGCGCCCCCGTGATCAGAAAGTCCGGCATCGTCACACCGAACTTGGCCCCTAGCTGCGCCTGCGATATCAGGTAGTCGGGGTGGTAGGGCACATACACCACGCGCGCGCCAATGCGATTGACGGCGGTGCGCACCATCTCGGTGATATCCCCCGGTATCTCTGCGCCCACGAGGGGGCTGGAAAGGTTGGTCGCGTCCAGGATGCTGCGCGTCTGCATGTAGATGACGGGATCGCCCTCTTTGTACACATCAAGCATCCGCCCAAACCGGCCCAAGGCCAGCGAATAGGGGCTGAGGTTGGTCACGGGCAGCAGTTTGTCGGCTTCGCGCTCTGCCAGCAGGGTGTTGGCGTCCTTCAACGCGTTCTCGGTCGACGCGCAGCCAGCCAGCGTTGCAGCGGCCAGTGCGAGCGCCGTCCATCGCAGAATTTTTCTTGTCATGGTTGTTATGGATCGTGTTGTTATCGGGTGTCCCGGCGCCCCGCTCTCTCTCGGGGCCGTCCTGCGCAGCGGGCAGGGCGCGGCCTAGCGGCGCGAGTTCAATACGGTGATGTTCTCCACGCCCTTGCCCTCTACGTAGAGCGTCACGTTGCCGTTGACGTTGCCCTGGATCACCGGGCTGGCAATGCGCAGCGTGCCGTCCGCAGACCGCTGCACGTCCGAATACGTGCTGCGGATCACGATGTTCTTCTGGTTCTCAGGCAGCAGCAGCGTGCCGTCGGGCTGCAACAGGGCGCTTTGGTCTACCAATGTGTTTTGCGCGATGGCGCGGTTGACCCGCGCCTTGGCACTGACCGAGGGATACACGCCATCGTTCAAGCGAACGCCACTTTGGGCCATGTCTTTGTAAGCCCCCAGCTGCTCGCCGTAGTTCACCATCTGGGCTTGGGCGCCCCAAGCAATACACAGCAGGCCACCCGCCAGCAAGGCCCGACGCCCCGCCCCTGCACGCAACCGGCTGTGAAAAGATCGACCCAGGTTTTTCATGTCAACTCCTTCGATGCACGGAAAAAATAAAACAGAAAACCACGTCGCTACATGCTGAGCAGAGTCACCGCAGGCAACACGGTGACGGACTGGTTCACGATGCCTGTCGACGGCACGGTGTATGTGTAGCCAGGGTTCGCAGCAAACGGTGTGTTGGCGGCCACCCCGGCGACCCCCGTGATGGCGCCGCCGACATTGCGCACACTGCCGGATGTCATGCCCGCCGCAGCCATGGACATGTTGCCCACAATGGTCACGGCGCCAGTGATCACGCCCTGGTTGACGACCGAGTTGGACACGCCACCGGCCATGGCGCGCCCCTGGTTGCCCACAATCATCACGCTGCCAGCCATCACACCCTGATTCACCAGCGAGTTCACGGTGCCCCCCATGGTGGTCGAGCCCCGATTGCCCGCAATCACCACCCGGCCCGACAACTGGCCCCGGTTGTCCACGCTGTTGACGGTGCCACCGCCCGTGGCATCGCCTTGATTGCCTGACAGCACCACCTGCGCACCGGCCATGCTGCCGCGGTTGCGCACGCTGTTGACCGTGCCACCACCACTTGCGCGCCCCGCGTTGCCAGCAATCAATATCTGGCTGCCCTTGATGGAGCCTGCGCCCGAAACGCTGTTGACCTGGCCGCTGCCCTGAACGCTGGCCTGATTACCCAGGATGGTGATGTTCGAAGCGGTCACGCTGCCTTCGCCACGCACGCTGTTGCCCAACCCGCCACTGACCGAGCCGGCATTGCCGAGGATGGTGATCTGGCTGCCCGCCATGCGCGCATCACCCACCACGCTGTTGATCACGCCGCCGTCGCGCGCCGACCCCTGGTTGCCCAGAATGGTGATGCTGCCGCCCTGCAGGGTGCCCGCAACGTCCACGCTGTTGGCCACGCCTTGCTGCGCAGCGCCCTGGTTGGCGGCCACCGTGATGGTGGAGCTTCCGACACGTCCCCGGCTCTGGCTGCGCACGCTGTTGGCCAGCGCGTCTTTACCGGCCGCACGCGCACTACCCTGGTTGGCAACCACTTGCACGGCACTGCCTTGCAGTGTGCCGTCCACCTGCACGCTGTTGGCCAGTGCCGTGCTGCCCTGGTCCGCCTGGGTGGAGGCTGCCGAGTTGCCCGCAATCAGGGCCTGCACGCCATCGACGCGGCCCGCAGCCCCCTGCGAGAAACTGTTGGCGGCTGCCAGCCCATTGCTTGCCCCCACGCTACTGGCCGAGTTCCCGATCAGCTGCAGGCTGGCGGCGCGCATGGCCCCCAGCACCTGAACGGCATTGGCGTTCGCCTGCCCTACCCCCTTGCCAAACGCTGCAAAGCCGCCGACCGTGCCTTCACGCCCTTCGCTGTGCACATTCGAGGCCACATTGCCGGCCACGGACACGGTCGTGCCGTCGACACGGCCTTCGGCGTTGATAGACAACGCATTGGCATTGATGCGGCCGCCCTGCGCGTCCAGCTGCCGCGCACTGTTGCCCACCACCTGCAGCGCGCTGCGCGCCAGCGACGTGTCGCCGGAGCCATCCATATACAGGCCATTGGCCGCCAGCACGCCGTTGGAACCCGAACCCACGCCCAGCGCCTGCGACGAGCCACCGCTCGCGCGGATGTTTTCTCCGACGTTCCCCGCGATGACCACGGGCGTGCCCTGCACGCGCGCGCCGCGGTAGGCCGCCAGCGCATTCACCAGCGCCGTGCCGCCAGTGGCATGCACGCCGCGTGCGGTGTTGCCGGCAATCAGCCAGGGGGACGCGGTGTCCATAAAGGACCGGTCATGCAGCACCAATGCATTGGCAGCAGCCCGCGCCCGGCTTTCGCGCCCCGCCAGCCCCCCCACCGCGGATGCGGAATCTGCGGCCGTGGTCATATCGGTGGCGGTGTTGCCGGTGAGCGCGCCCGCAGCCGACAGGTGTGATGCAGAGCCCGCCCCGCTTTCCAGTGCCACGCTGTTGGCCTGCAACGCGCCGCCCCGTGCATCCAGGCGTGACGCCGTGTTGCCCACAACGGCCACAGACTGCGCGTCCAGTTGCGCGCCCGTGACCGCAATGGCATTCGCCAAGGCCACCGACTGCTGCGTGGCCGCAAAAAGAACGCCGCCGCCCGCCTGCGCGGAGTAGCCCGTGGACCGCACGCCGTCGGCTCGATTGCCGGCCAGTGAAACGCTCGTGTTTTGCACGCGGCCTTCACTGACGGTGAGGGCATTGACAGCCGCCAGCCCGCCAGACCCTGTCACGGACTGCGCGCGATTACCAACCATCGCAACGGCGGACCGCTCCAGGGTGGATTGCTGGTCGGCCGCGACAGCATTGGCCAGTGCGCGCCCGTTGCGGTCCAATGCCGCCACCACGCCACCGCCTACGCCGCCTGATCCGCCCGTGGTGCGCACGGTGTTGGCATCGTTGCCCGCCACGACCAACGTACCCCCACTCACACGTGCGGCGTCCAGCCACACGCTATTGGCCACAGCAGCGCCGCCCGTGGCCACGACATCCTGCGCAGTGTTGCCCACAATCTGGTGCACCGGCGCCTCGGCCAGTTCCCCCCGGCTCACGGAAATGGTGTTGGCCAAGGCTGTGGCCGACACGCGGACATCGGCAAGCGCTCCGCCCAAAATGGAGCCTTCACCACCGAAGGCCTGCACATTGCGTGCGGAATTGGCCGAGACGGCCGCCTGGTAGCCAGCCGATCCGGCGAGGCGGTGGTCTGCAAAACTGATGCTGTTGGCCAGAGCGCTGCCGCCCGTGGCCGTGAGTTGCGCCGCCTGGTTGCCCACCACGGACAACCGCGCGCCCCTCAGTTCACTGGACGCCAGCGCCACCGCGTTGGCCCCCGCGACCCCGGTCAGGTCTACCTGGGCAAGGGTGCCCCGCCCCACGCCAGCACTGCCACCGCCCGCGCGCACCTCTTGTGCACGGTTACCGGTTTGCACAATGCGGGTGTTCTCCAGCACGCTGCGAGCGGCCGTGAGGGCGTTGGCCAGCGCCGATCCGCCGATCGAGGTGACCCGCAGGGCATCGTTGCCGGAAACCACAGCCTCCGTGTTGCGCACCGCCGTGGCATCGAGCAACACGCTGTTGGCAGTGGCACGGCCCGGCATCTGCAACGATCCCGTACCCAGCAGCACCTCGGACTTGGCGCCAAAAGCAGCAATGTCTGCGGCGCGGTTGCCCACCACCACCAGACGGCTTGCCGTGAGTGGCTGAGCGCCCGTAGCGCTGGCCGCCAACACCACATTGGCCGTGGCGGCACCCCCCAGCGCATTCACAAAGCCTGTGACCTGGTTGCCCAGCACCGCGATCTGGGACTGCCGCACGTCCATGGCCGCCAAGCCCACGGCATTGGCCTGCGCGGTGCCAGCCAGATCGACCCGCATGCCCGCGTTGGCCAGGGCAGACCCCTTGCCGCCGGTGGAAACCACCGGCCCCGACGAGCGATTGCCCTGGACCTGGAGCTGGCTGCCCGCATCCACCTGTGTTCCGACGCTGTTCTTGTGCCAGCCCAGGCCGGCCAGCATGGACTCCTGCGCTGCCGCCTCGTGTACAGGCGCGACGGCGGTGGTCAAGCCCATCAGGCATGCCACGGTGAGAGGGGATGGCGTCTTAGGCACTTGCGATCTTTGAGGTTGTCAAAAGGTGCTGGCCA
This sequence comes from Acidovorax radicis, assembly GCF_020510705.1. Lineage (NCBI taxonomy): Bacteria > Pseudomonadati > Pseudomonadota > Betaproteobacteria > Burkholderiales > Comamonadaceae > Acidovorax > Acidovorax radicis. The sequence continues at coordinate 1,416,572 of NZ_CP075184.1, read as the reverse complement.
CCTGGCGACACGCCTGGTGGCCCATTCGCACGGCGGGCACGGCGGCCCCAGAAGGGCGCGCGGTATCCCTCGCACCGTCCATCAGTTGATGTTGATGGTGTTGACGTTGGCCGTGCCGCCAATCGCCTTGATGTCCGTGGCTTCGTTGCCGCTCACGGTGATCTCCGAATTGCGGATCTTGGAACCCGTGATGTTGATGCTGTTGACGTTGGCTACGCCTTCCATCGACACCTCGGCCACCTTGATGCCCGCCTTGCCGCCACCCGCGATCACGTTGGTGGCTTTGTTGCCGGTCACGGTGATGCGGCTGTTGGTGACTTCAGAGCCAGAGGAGCCCTTGCCCGACAGCAGGCCAGGGATCGTGACGTTGCCGCTCTGGGCAAAGGCGACGCCGCAGGTCATGGCCAGCGAAGCCAGGGCAGTAATGGCAATTTTGCGCATATCAATAATCCTTCAAGAAGTTGAACATTAATCGACGAGCAGCCCAGAAGCGGCTTGCGAAACGAATTCTTGAAGAGACAGCGCCATCACGGAGTAAAGAAATGTAGCCATTTTTCAAATACGTGAATCATGGGTTATCCACAGCTGCACGATCTATAAAAATCCTTGCAAACGCACTAACAGGGCGGCATGCAGGCCTGCGTCCTACACCCCAAAATGAAAGATTCCCACAGACAGGTCTTGAACGCCTCTCAAAACTTTCTCCTTAATTTGGCAGCATTTAATTACACTTAAAATCATAATCAAACTCACAATAACATTTTGAAATTAACAAACCACTGAAAATTAATCGGCATATCCATTCGTTTGTAATAAATATGAAATTAATCATGCTACGCAACCTTGGCACTATGGTTTTGGCCAGCGCACTTCTGGCCTGCTCGCCGCGCTCCGGGCCGGAAGCACCCGCAGGAGCTGCCTACCCCACAGATGCCCAGATTTCCGCCGCACTGCAGACGCAATTTCAGACCGACCCACACAGTGCCGCTGCGCGCGACCTCATCCGCACCCTGGGCGGCGACAAAGGCGCGCTGCGCTACCAGATCCACCACGTGATCTACCGCCAAGGTGCGTATGAGGCTCGGTATGACGCCGTTCTGGTGATGGGCCAACCGGGGGCGCAGAGCCTCTTGGCGCTCTACGCCAGCATGATTCCCGAGGCCGAGCGGGCCCCAATCGGGGCGGCCAGCCTGGACGCCTACGAAACCTGGCTCAAGGCACAGGCAGAGTCGCTCAAGAAGACATCACCGCCGCAGGCGCAGGCGTTGATGGCCACCATGGAATTGCTCGGCAAGTGCTACCGCGACGCCCGGGCGGGCAGCGAGGTCACGGTCATGCAAGGGCTGGGGGCGCTGATTTCTCCCGAGCGCAGCGGGCTGTATGCCGAAAAACTGGCGCTGCCCGACACCACGGCGCGCTGCCTGCCCACGTGACTGCCGTGGCACGAAGGGGCGTCGGTCGGCGCAGGGATGTCAACAACCAGCAAACGGCCGACGCTTTGTTCTCGCCAGACGGACGGGGAACAGGCGCACACCGGCGAGCAGACCGTGGAGACCATGGAAACCGTGGGGAAGGTCATCCTTTGCCGCAGCATGGCGGGCCAGTCAACCTCTCCAATGGGATAAAAATGGCCTCTAGCGCTTGATGAACAAGCGTTAACAGCTCTCTAATTGATAGCTAATAGTTCCTCTGGCAACTCAGCGGTGCCAGTCACACGGCATCGCTGATGGCGCCAACATGCCATCGGGCAGTGTTCCTTGCGCACGGCCCCTTTGGCGCCTGTTCAAAGCCCCTCTCAAGGCGCGGAGAGCTGTACGGGGGCCATGGACTGCAAGGCGCCATCCCCGCCTGCTGGCCGGGATCTCGCAGAGCACACAAACATGGGTTGGACGAAGGCGGAGCGGCTGGGGGCTGCGTGGCCCCACCCGCCCGCAGAGAGCCCCGAGTCTGGACGCCAGCGCCTTGCCCCCTCGTTCGCTGGATCAATGGACGTTCGCTGTGATCGCGGCGCGGTGCCACCGGGTGCCCGCACTGCCGGCAGCGGTGCATGCGCGTCCTAGCTTCCGTGCCACCCCATTGCGGCCCAGGCTGACAGCAAAGCCCGGGGTGGGCGGTCAGATCACGCGGCTCACTCCACCACCGTCAGCTTGGCCACGCTCAGCGCCAGCCACTTGGTGCCGTGGCGCGGGAAGTTGACCTGTGCGCGTGCGTCGTCACCCGAGCCTTCGATGGCCAGCACCTTGCCTTCGCCAAACTTGGTGTGGAACACGTTGATCCCCGCGCGCAAACCGTGCGATGGCGCGGTTTTCTGCACGGGCACCGGCGGGCTGGCGAATGTCTCGGATTTGAAGTCAAATTGGCCTCTAGCGCTTGATCCATAAGCGCTACCAGCTCCTGATTTAGGAGCAAAACTCGGCGCATACGAGCCAAACCCCTGCTGCTTGGGCGTGATCCACTTGAGCGCGCTTTCAGGCAGCTCGTCAAAGAAACGGCTCTTGACGTTGTAGCGCGTCTGGCCGTGCAGCATGCGCGTTTGCGAATGGCTCAGGTACAGCCGCTTGCGCGCGCGGGTGATGGCCACGTACATCAGGCGGCGTTCTTCTTCGAGGCCGTCGCGTTCGGTAGAAGAGTTTTCGTGCGGGACCAACCCCTCCTCCATGCCACCGATGAACACGGCATCAAATTCAAGGCCCTTGCTGGCGTGCACGGTCATGAGCTGCACGGCGTCTTGCCCGGCCTGGGCCTGGTTGTCACCGGCCTCCAGCGCGGCGTGGGTCAGGAAGGCGGCCAGGGGCGAAAGGGTTTCGCCAGTGTCGATGTCCACGATGCCGGGGATGGCGGGTCGCAAAGGCTCGTCCAGCACGGGCGCATTCGGGTCCAGACCTTGGCTCACCGGGCTTTGCGCGCTCTGGCCCAGCGGCGTGCCGTGCTCATCGAGCGGCAGCGCCACGGCGTCGCGGCCAAAGCCTTCCTGCGTGACAAAGCTCTCGGCGGCGTTGACCAGTTCCTGCAAGTTCTCGATGCGGTCGGCGCCTTCTTTTTCGGTGCGAAAGTGCTCAATCAGCCCCGTGGATTCGAGCATCTGCTCGATGATGCCGCGCAGGTTCAGGCCCTGCGTCTGCTCGCGCAGCACATCCACCATGGACACGAAAGCGCCCAGGTTGGCGCCCGCCTTGCCGGGCACGGCGCTCACTGCGTCGTGCAGCGAGCAGCCTGCGGCGCGGGCAGCGTCTTGCAGCACCTCAATGCTGCGCGCGCCGATGCCACGCGGCGGAAAGTTGACCACGCGCGTGAAGCTGGTGTCGTCGTGCGGGTTCTCCAAGAGGCGCAGGTAGGCCAGCGCGTGCTTGATTTCTGCACGTTCAAAAAACCGCAGGCCGCCGTACACACGGTAGGGCACGCTGGCGTTGAACAGCGCCGATTCGATCACCCGGCTTTGCGCGTTGCTGCGGTAGAGCACGGCAATCTCTTTGCGCTCAAAGCCGTCGTTGCGCACCAGCTGCTTGATCTCATCGACCATCCACTGCGCCTCGGCCAGATCAGAGCTGGCCTCGTACACACGCACCGGCTCGCCCGCGCCCTGCGTGGTGCGCAGGTTCTTGCCCAGGCGGCGGCTGTTGTGGCTGATGAGGGCGTTGGCCGAATCAAGAATGTTGCTGTAGCTGCGGTAGTTCTGCTCGAGCTTGATCTGGCGCTGCACATCAAATTCGCGCACGAAGTCGGTCATGTTGCCCACGCGCGCGCCACGGAAGGCGTAGATGCTCTGGTCGTCGTCGCCCACGGCGATCACGCTGCCACGCGCTTCAAAACGCCCGTCCACCTCATTGCCCGCCAGTTGCTTGAGCCAGGCGTACTGCAGCTTGTTCGTGTCCTGAAACTCGTCGACCAGGATGTGCTGGAACCGGCGCTGGTAATGCTCGCGGATGGGGTCGTTGTCGCGCAGCAGCTCATAGCTGCGCAGCATCAGCTCGCCAAAGTCCACCACCCCTTCGCGCTGGCATTGTTCTTCGTACAGCTGGTAGATCTCGACCTTTCTGCGCGCGTCGCTGTCATTCGTCTGCACGTCGCCGGGGCGCAGGCCTTCTTCCTTGCAGTTGGCGATGAAATAGGACAGCTGTTTGGGCGGAAAACGCTCGTCATCCACGTTGTGCTGCTTGCACAGGCGTTTGATGGCCGAGAGCTGGTCTTGCGTGTCCAAAATTTGAAACGACTGCGCCAACCCCGCCGCCTTGTGGTGCGCGCGCAAGAGGCGGTTGCACAGGCCGTGGAAGGTCCCGATCCACATGCCGCGCACATTCACCGGGAGCATGGCCGACAGGCGGGCCACCATCTCCTTGGCGGCCTTGTTGGTGAAGGTGACGGCCAGAATACCGCCGGGCGTGGCGTAGCCGTTTTGCAGCAGCCAGGCGATGCGGGTGGTGAGCACCCGGGTCTTGCCCGAGCCCGCCCCCGCCAGGATGAGTGCATGGCCTGTGGGCAGCGTGACGGCAGCCAGTTGCTCGTCGTTCAGGTTGGCCAGGAGGGGCGACGCGGCCGAGGCCGCACCGGCGTGTGGGGGCACCAGGGCTTCTGGCGCGCCCGAAAACGGGTCTTGTGGGAACATGCGGACATTGTAGAAAGCGCCCCGCGCCCCCATCCACCCGCCCCATGAAAAACATTGCACATCCCCTGGCGATCCTGTTGGCATCGATGCTGGCGCATGCCCCCTCTGCCATGGCCCAAGCCAGCTGCAGCAGCGACGGCACCGCCCAGCCCGTAGCGGTGTTTGAGCGGTTCATCAATGCGGACTGCGAAGCCTGCTGGGCCGACCCGGCCACGCCTGTACCTTCGGAATCGTCGTTGTCCAGCCCGGGCGCGGTGGTGTTGGACTGGATTGTTCCGGCGGCATCGGGCGACGAGGCACCGCTGTCGGCAGCAGCGATCAACGATGCGCTCATCCGCCTGCAGGCGCTGGGACGCCAGGTGCCCAAAGCTACCGATGTGTACACCGCACCGGTGTTGCCCCTGGCAACGCCATCGCCCCGGCTGCGCGTAGCCCACGGTTTGCCATTCGGCGACTACATAGGCACTGCCATCGCCTGGGCGCCAGCACAGCACACCAACACCAGGGCACGCTCAGCGGCACACCAGAACGGACACAAGAACACACAAGCCACACCCCCTGGCGTATTCCGCTACCACCTGGTGCTGGTGGAGTCGGTGCCTGCGGGCACCGATGGCACCACCGTGCCACGCCATATCGTGAGAAACCTGCTCGAAGGCGTGTGGGCACCCTCGGACCTCCGCCCCGATTCCAAGAAACCCCGCCAGCGCCGGTGGATGGAGGTGCGCCCAATGCAAATCCCCCAAGGTGCGCAGGCCGAGCGTTTGCACATGGTGGGCTGGGTGGACGATGCCCAGAGCCGGATCATGGCGGCCGCGCAGTCTGCGTGCAGGTAATACAGGTCATACCGCCAGCGTTATGACGCACGTTTTTGAGGCGGGTAGAATCAATCACCGGGCCCAAGTTTCTTGACGCCCGGTTTTTTTTTGTGCCCGCGCTCAGCGGGGTTCGGTGCGAGCCGCCACGTTCGCCCCCGCATAACCGGTCAACAAGCCAAGCGCCCACCGCGGCAAAAATCCTTTTGCCGCGTCCTTCACTGGAGCTTGGAATCTCATGGAAATCTTCGACTACGACAACGTTCTTTTGCTGCCGCGCAAGTGCCTGGTGGAGAGCCGCTCAGAGTGCGACGCCAGCGTGACGCTGGGCAGCCATTCGTTTCGCATCCCCGTGGTGCCCGCCAACATGAAGACGGTGGTGGACGAAAAAATCTGCGTCTGGATGGCGCAAAACGGTTACTTTTACGTCATGCACCGGTTTGATCTGGACAACGTCCAGTTCATCAAAGACATGCATGCCAAGAGCTGCTACGCCTCGATCTCGCTGGGCGTGAAACAGCCCGACTACGCCACGGTAGACCAGTTGGTGGCGCAGGGCATCTCACCCGAGTTCATCACCATCGACATTGCCCACGGCCATGCCGACAGTGTGAAAAACATGATCGGCTACCTCAAGAAGCACCTGCCCAAGGCCTTCGTGATCGCCGGCAACGTGGCCACCCCCGAGGCCGTGATCGATCTTGAAAACTGGGGCGCTGACGCGACCAAGGTGGGCGTAGGCCCGGGCAAGGTGTGCATCACCAAGCTCAAGACGGGTTTTGGAACGGGTGGCTGGCAATTGTCGGCGCTCAAGTGGTGCGCACGGGTAGCGACCAAACCCATCATTGCCGACGGTGGCATCCGCAGCCATGGTGACATCGCCAAGAGCATTCGCTTTGGCGCCAGCATGGTGATGATCGGCTCGCTGTTCGCAGGCCACGAAGAATCACCCGGCAAAACGGTGGAAGTGGACGGAGAGCTGTTCAAGGAGTACTACGGCTCGGCCAGCGATTTCAACAAGGGCGAATACAAACACGTCGAGGGCAAACGCATCCTCGAGCCGATCAAGGGCCAACTGGCCAACACCCTGATCGAGATGGAGCAGGACGTGCAAAGCTCCATCAGCTACGCGGGGGGCAAAACGCTGATGGACATCCGCAAGGTGAACTACGTGATTTTGGGCGGCGACAACGCGGGTGAACACCTGCTGATGTAATCCCGCCAGGGACTGGCGACGTACGTGCCACCCCGATGCGTGAGGCGGGCGTGGCCGCTACCTGCGGCCGCCGCGCAGGGGCCGTCGTCCCTCCGCAATGTCGGCAACCCCGTGCGTGCAACGGCGCGAAGCGCCTGGGGACACTTCTTTCTACGCACGCAGCAAGTTCAACGCCATCTGGTGCAGTTCATGCCCAGGTTTTGCCAAGGCGTCCACCACACTGAAGTGGTTGAGCCCTGGCAATGATTGGCTGCGGGGCACAAAGTGACTGCCCCAGGCGTCCTGCATCAGATGGTTTTGCCGAATGAACTCGGCACTTTCATCGCCCCCCACCACACAAAAAAGCACGCCGCGCTGTGGCGCTGGCAGCCGCGCCGGGCTGACCTGCAGCACCTGCTGCTCTGTGATGTGCAAAACCGACTGGTACATGGGCGTGTGCATGACGGGTTCCAGGTCGTGGATACCGGATATGGACAGCGCGCTGCGCACCAGCCCGTCGGGCAGGCCGTGGCCTATCAGCGGCCACAGGCTGGTCAGCAGCATGGCCGCCAGTTGCCCACCGGCAGAGTGCCCGGCCACGGTGATGCGCCGCGCGTCGCCGCCATGGCCTGCAATGTTTTGCGCCACCCAGCCCAGGGCTTTCTCCATCTGCCGCACGATGTGGGGAATGGTGACGGGCGCGTCGGGCGTGCCGGGGCACAGCGCATAGTTCACGACCACGACACAAAACCCGGCCTGGGTGAATGATGGCGCCACAAACGAGTGGTCAGACTTGTCAAGCGACCGCCAGTACCCGCCATGAATAAACACCAGCACGGGCACGGGCGACACCTGCGCGTGCACGGGCGCAAACACGTCCAGCGTCTCGCCCGGGCCGGTGCCATAGGGTATATCCAGCACGCAAGGCAAATTGGCCCGGACCTGGGCTGAGTCTTGCGCCCAACGGTCCAGATAGTCCATGTGGTCGGGCACCAGCGCGCGGTTGTTGTACATGCGCTCCAGCCAGGCGGGGTCGTGCAGGGGCAAGGTCATGGGCAAGGTCTCCTGGGTTTTGTGATGGGCCTGTGGCGTGGCGGGGCAGCCCGGGGCTGCGGGCACTGCGCCAGGCGCCATGGGATCATCTTGGTAATCATCCAATGCTGCAAGCTCCTTGACAGACTGTCGCCCCAAAAGCGCCCATGATGATGAAAACCAGCCGCAGAACCAACCCGATCAGAGTGACGCCATGACCCACACCCCGCTTCGCATCGCCGTTCTCGGCATTGGCATGATGGGCCTGCCCATGGCGCGCCGTCTAAGCACCGCCGGCCACCAGGTGCACGCCTGGAACCGCACCCGCGCCAAAGCCGAGCCGCTGGCCGGCGATGGCGTGATGGTGCATAGCGCCCCCGCCGATGCCGTGGCACACGCCGATATCGTGATCAGCCTGCTGGAGAACGGCCCGGTGGTAGGACAGGTGCTGTTTGATCTGGGGGCAGCGCATGCCATGCGTAAAGGCGCCCTTTTTATTGACATGGCATCGATTCAGCCCAGCGAGGCCCGTGATCATGCGGCCCGCCTGGGCGAGTTGAGCCTGTCGCACCTTGATGCACCTGTCTCGGGCGGCACAGTGGGCGCAGAGGCCGGCACCCTCGCCATCATGGCGGGTGGGCGCGCCGAGGATTTTTTGCGCGCGCAACCTGTTTTTGCGGCGCTGGGCCGGGCCACCCATGTGGGCCCTCATGGCGCAGGCCAATTGGCCAAACTCGCCAACCAGATGATCGTTGGCATCACTATCGGCGCGGTGGCCGAGGCCCTGCTGTTTGCGGCCAAAGGCGGGGCAGACATGGCCAAGGTTCGCGAAGCCATCAGTGGCGGGTTTGCGGACAGCCGGATCCTGCAATTGCACGGACAGCGCATGGTGGATCGTGATTTTGCCGCCCGGGGCCGCATGGCGGTTCAGCTCAAGGACATGCGCAACGCGCTGGCAACGGCCAAGGAAACCGGCTTCGACGCCCCCATCACAGCCTTGTTCGAGGGCCTGTATGCGCAAGGCATAGAGCATGGCTTGGGCGAACTGGACCACAGCGGGTTGTTTGTGGAGCTGGCCAGTCGCAACGCCATGCAATAATTTTTTCAGCAGAGTTTTATGACAGTGAAAAATTAGTGCATAATTCGAGGCTCTGCAGCAATGCAGACAAGTCGTCAAAAGATTTGGGTTCTTAGCTCAGTTGGTAGAGCAGCGGACTCTTAATCCGTAGGTCGAGTGTTCGAGTCACTCAGGACCCACCAAAATTAAGAACGAAAAAGCACTTAGCGAAAGCCAAGTGCTTTTTTTCTTTGTGCGTCGTAGCAAGTACCGGTTTTTTCCACACAAACCGGTCGCCTGACTCGACTGAAAAGTAGCGCATCAATACGTGCAACGTTCGGCGCACCCGGAACCACCACCGAAGCATGCCAAGCGTGCGAACACCACATGCCTCCCGCATAATGCGCCAGGCTCTCGGCACCGGCAGCATCCAGGCGCACATGTCCTGCTGACAAGCCCCAACACCTCGCTCACTGTATGCACCCACAAGCCCACCTGCTCTGGAAAGCGCCCCGCTGGGCCTTGGCAGTTCTGCTGGCGGTGCTTGGCATGCTGGGCCCGTTTTCCATCGATACCTATATTCCGGCCTTCTCCGGCATAGCCGCCGCCCTGGGTGCCACGCCGGTAGAGATGCAGCAAACGCTGTCGGCCTATCTGTTCGGGTTTGCCTTCATGAGCTTGTTTCATGGCGCGCTGGCCGACAGTTTTGGCCGCCGCCCCGTCATTTTGTGGGGCATTGCGGTCTTCACCCTGGCATCAGCAGGCTGTGCCTTGTCCCAAACGATCGGCCAGTTGGTGATGTTTCGGGCATTGCAGGGCCTGTCGACCGGGGCGGGGATTGTCGTATCGCGGGCGGTCATTCGCGACATGTTTCCCCCCACCCAGGCGCAACGGGTGATGAGCCAGGTCACGATCTATTTCGGCGTCGCACCGGCCATCGCCCCGATCATTGGTGGGTGGTTGTTTGTGCATACGGGCTGGCACAGCATCTTCTGGTTTCTGACGCTGATAGGCGTCATCCTCTGGACCGCCAACTTTCGGCTGCTGCCCGAGACCTTGCACACCGAACAGCGTCAACCTTTCAGCGTCAGCCATCTGCTGAAGGGCTATATGGAGCTGGGCTCCAGCGCACGGTTCGTGTTGTTGGCACTGGCCAGCGGCGTTCCATTCAACGGGATGTTCCTGTATGTGCTGTCAGCCCCAGCTTTTCTGGGCGAGCACCTGTCACTGGCGCCGACGCAATTCTTCTGGTTCTTCGTGCTCACCATATCGGGCATCATGGGTGGGGCCTGGTGCAGCGGGCGCCTGGCCGGCCGCATCCCACCCAAGCGGCAGATCCGCCACGGCTTTCTGATCATGTTCATCGTGGCGGTTTTCAATCTTGCCGCGAACCTGCTGTTCACCGCGCACGCTTACTGGGCGCTCGCGCCTATTGCCATCTTTGCCTTTGGCTGGGCGCTGATGGTCCCCGTGGTGACCTTGCTGGTGCTGGATCTGTACCCTGAGCGGCGAGGGATGGCCTCATCCATGCAGGCGTTTGTGGGGTCCACCGCCAATGGCTTGGTGGCAGGCGTCATTGCGCCCTTGGTAATGCACTCGACCATTCTCCTGGCCCTGTCATCGCTGCTGATGATGGGGATAGGAATGCTGGCCTGGGTTTACCTGCACCATCGCTGGCCAGACATCGGAAACGAGCCTGTCGGCCACTGATGGCCAGTTCAGGCGCCGACCGGCAGCCAAGACATGGGCATCAGCGATTCGGAGACAAGAGCCCACCCCGCAAAACGGCACCAATGGAGTCTCGGCCCTATTGCCGGCGGTCCATGTCCTTTTGCTGGTAGTAGCGGTTCTTTTCGGCATACATGGCCTGGTCCGCACGATGGACCGCGCTCTCCACCACATCGCCCGACTGACAACACGCCAGGCCCATGGCCAGACTCAGGTGTTGCCCAGGATAGAACTGGTTGTTGAGATCGAGCAGAGAAAGGATGCGCTGCTGTACCGCCTGGGCACCGCGCTCATCAATGCCCGGCAACAACACCGTGAACTCATCGCCCCCAATACGGGCCGCACAGGCAGGCGCATCCACAGCCTTCGCCAGAACCTCCCCCACCCGCCGCAGCATCGAATCACCAGCCGCGTGCCCCTGCTCGTCGTTGACCGACTTCAGCCCATTGAGATCAATCGCAATGATGGACAAGGGCCAGGGCCCCTTGCGGGTGATGCGATTGAGCTCTTCAGCGTAAAAGGCCCGATTGCGAAGCTGCGTCAGTACATCGTGTTTGCCCAGATACTCAAGATAAGCCTCTGCCTTCTTGCGTGCCGTGATGTCCACCAGCGATAGCAGCACCAACCCCCAGTCGGCCAGGTGGTCGGCCAAAACGGAGAACTGCATGTGGATGTACACCGCATCCCCTGACAGCGCGTAATTGACCACTTCACGCTGCTGGAAGGTTTTCCCATCCCACAGATCCAACAACTGTTCGGCGAACGACTCGTGCATCTCGCCACGGAACACGCGCCCGATGTTGTTGAGCAGCATTTCCTTGTTGCTGGCGCCAAACATGTGCAAGGTCTGCTGGTTGACGTCAATGACCCGGATCTCTTGCATGCAACGTGTCACAAACTCTGGGTGCACCCTGATGAAGGTCTTGAAATCCACAATACCCTGGGCCCGAACCCCATCCAGCAAATTTTTGACAACGCTGAAATCCTCGACCCACAAAGACACCGGCGAGTGCTCGAACAGATCCCGTGCATAACGTTCGCTGCGCCGCAACTCGTTGCCCCCCCGCACCTGCGCGGTGACATCTTCCAGTGAAACCAGCACGCGGCTCCAGGTATCTTCGTAGCCTGGCAATATGCGCCCGTGGATCTGCACATCCAGCCGGCGTCCATCCAGCGCGTAGTTCACGGTTTGGTTCGAAAACTCGAGTTGCCCAGACCACAGCTGCACCAGCTCATCGGCAACCGCGTCGTGCATGTCATCCCTGAAGACCTTGCCCAGGTTGGCTTCGAGCTCATGCTGGCTTGCTGCAGCGAACAAATCCAGCGTACGCTGATTGACTTTCAGCACCTTGAGTGCGGCACTGCATTCGCGCAGCCGCGCCATATCTTGTGTGAGGTGATCCCGTATGTCGGCCACCCCTTCGGCGCGCCACCGATCAAACAGCTGCTTCAATGCGCTGTAGTCTTCCAGCCAGAGCGACACCGGGGCCAATTCGAACATGTTCTCAAAGTCAGCACCCGAAGATATAGAAGACGACACAGCAAATTCCTCCCAAGCCAATTATTGTCGCGGCCCCATACCCCAGCACGCTCGCAAGGCTGCGCGGCAATAAAAAAGGCTGGCACCTTCCAGTGCCAGCCCTTCAACATAAGCCTCTTGCGCAAACCTGCGCCAACAACGATCAGCGTGCTGGACGCGCAGGACGCTTGCGTGCGTCATGGGCGACGAATGGCTTGCCACCACCGCTTGCTGGCTTCGCAAAGCCCGGCTTGCGCGGTGCAAAATCACCGCGCGGTGCGCCTGCGTCAGCACGGGGAGCAAAACCTCCACGGCCTGCATCACCAAACCCGGGCTTGCGGCCAAAACCTTCGCCGTCACGGCGCGGAGCAAAGCCACGGTCATCACGGCCTGCAAAACCGCCTTGACCTTCACCGCGGGCTGGTGCACCACGGTTGTCACGACCTGCGAAGCCGCCACCAAAACCGCCACCACCACCAAAACCACCACGGTCATTACCGCGGGCTGGGCCACCAAACTTGCGTTCACGGCTGTCGCGGTCGTAACCACCGCCACCGCCGCCTGGACGACCGCGGCCTGCGTAATCACCACCACCACGCGGAGCTTGTGGAGGACGCTGCGAAGGCTCCATGCCAGGAACAACATCGGCCTTGAACTGCTGGCGGCTGTACGACTCAATGTCGTAGATCTTGCGGCGGTCGCGGAATTCGGCAAATGTAATGGCCAGGCCATCGCGTCCCGCACGGCCGGTACGGCCAATGCGGTGGGTGTAATCCTCGGCCTTCATGGGCAAACCGAAGTTGAAGACGTGGGTTACGGTGGGTACGTCAATACCGCGTGCAGCCACATCGGTGGCCACCAAGATCTGCACCTGACCAGCGCGCAGCGCCATCAGACGGCGATTGCGCAGGCCTTGGCTCAAGGCACCATGCAAAGCCACCGCCGAGAAACCTTCTTGTTGCAGGTCGTTGGCCAGGCCATCACATTCCACCTGGGTGCTGGCAAACACGATCGCCTGGTTGATGGTGGTGTCACGCAACCAATGATCCAGCAGCTTGCGCTTGTGCTGCGCGTTGTCAGCCCAGTAAAGCACCTGCTTGATGTTGGAGTGCTTTTCTTGCGGAGAATCGATGGTCACTTTTTGCACAGACGCACCGCCATCGTGCATCACGCGCATGGCCAGTTGTTGAATGCGCGGCGCAAACGTGGCGCTGAACATCATGGTCTGCTTGCGCTGGCTGGTGAGCTGATTGAGCTCGGCCAGATCGTCCGAAAAACCGAGGTCGAGCATGCGATCGGCTTCGTCGACGACCAGGAATTGCACCTTGTCGAGCTTGATTTGCATCGAGCGCTGCAGGTCAAGCAGGCGGCCGGGGGTGGCAACTACGAGGTCGGCATTTTGCAGCTTGGCAATCTGCAGCTGGTAAGGCATACCGCCCACCACATTGGCGACGCGCAGGCCACGGCAATGCTTGACGAGGTCAATGGCGTCATGCGCCACCTGCTGTGCCAGTTCACGTGTGGGGCACACGATCAGGGCGCCGGGGGTGGCAGCCTTGAAGTTGCGCGAGCTGGTGGGATCCTTGCGCTTGGCGCGCTTGGGTGCGGGTTCGCCGCGTGCTGCGGCTTCGGCCACAGCACGATCAAAAGCGGCACGCTCTTCGGCCTCGGCAGCAGCTTGCTGCTGGAGCAAGGTGTGCAGCACGGGCAGCAAGAACGCAGCGGTTTTGCCACTGCCGGTTTGGCTGGAAACCATCAGGTCAATGAACTTGGTGGAATCATTGCCGCTGCCCATGGCCAAGGGGATGGTCTTGAGCTGAACAGAGGTGGGCTGGGTGTAGCCCAGGTCGGCAACAGCCTGCACCAACTCAGGCGCCAGGCCCAACTCGACGAAGCCATTGGGTTCTGCGGTCACAGCCACCTCGGCCTCAGCGGCGGAAACAGCCACTGCGTCCAAAGGGGAAGACTGCACGGAATTGTCGGCAGCAAAGGAAGTATCTGCAGGCGCGAATTCGCCCTGCACCAAAAAGGTGTCGGTCATGATTTTTCTCTCACGAAGACGATCACAGGCGCTGCCTGTGACTGGCTTCGTCAATGGTTAAAAAACATCAACCATCAAACGAAACCTGCGCTGGCTCTAAACAGGTAGGCCTTGGCGGGTGGGCATTGTTCGCGAGTCCAGAACTGTCGTAAACAGTTGGCTTGCAAGCCCGGTGTGTGAGGGGAGATGCACAAACTGCGAGGAATCGTTTCCTGCGCAGCCCGCAATTATTGCACACATAGGGTTTCCCCGCAAGCCCTGATAGGTAAGGCCCACGACGCCGTATGCATGAGACCCGCCCCAGCCGCCCACACACGGAGCAGCCCGGCCTGTCAGACCGACAGAAGATGGGTGCGGTAGTGCGCCAACTCGTCGATGGACTCGTGCACATCGGCGAGCGCCGTGTGTTTCTGGGCTTTCTTGAAGCTCGTGTAAGCCGCAGGTTTCCAGCGCTTGGCCAACTCCTTGAGGGTGCTCACGTCGACATTGCGATAGTGAAAGAACCGCTCCAGCTTGGGCATGTACCGCACCAGAAACCGCCGGTCCTGTCCGATGCTGTTGCCACACATGGGCACAACCCCCTTTGGCACATAGCGGCTGAGGAACTCAATGATCTGCCGCTCGGCGTCTTCTTCGGTCACCGTAGAAGTTTTTACTTTTTCGATCAATCCGCTGCGCCCGTGGGTCCCCTTGTTCCAGGCATCCATCTTGTTCAACAGTTCATCGGACTGGTGAATGACAAACACCGGGCCTTCGATGCGCGGCTCCAGGTTGGGGCCGGTAACGACCACGGCAATCTCGAGCAAGCGCTCTGCCTCGGGGTCCAGGCCGGTCATTTCACAATCGAGCCAGACAAGGTTTTGGTCGGATTTGGCAAGCGAGGCAGGTGCGGGGTTCAAGGCTTCAGACATGGCACGCATTGTCGCCCATGAGCAGGGCCTTCCCCGCCAGCGTTCAGGGTTGCGACAATAGGAAGAACACGCCCTACACTCCCCGCACATGCTGCCACCCTTCGACGACCTTTCTCCTTCCACGGTGCTCACGCTGGCCTTTGCCGTGGCGCTGCTCACAGGCCTGGCCATCAAATTCTGGCTCGCCACACGCCAGATCCGGTATGTGGCCCGGCACCGGGATGCAGTGCCAGCGCCCTTTGCAGAGCGCATCACCTTGGCCGCCCACCAAAAGGCAGCGGACTACACCATCACCAAGGCACGCCTGGGGATGCTGGAGATGGCGCTGGGTTGTGTGGTTCTGCTGGGCTGGACATTGCTCGGCGGCCTGGACATGCTGAACCAGGCACTGCTGGGCGGGTTCGGCGGGGGGGGCATGTGGCAGCAGTTGGCACTGCTGGCAGGCTTTGCCGCCATCAGCGGCCTCATTGACTTGCCCCTATCGCTTTACCAGACCTTTGTGGTCGAACAGCGTTTTGGCTTTAACAAGATGACGCTGCGCCTTTGGCTGGTGGATGCGCTCAAGGGTCTGCTGGTAGGGACGATGATCGGTCTGCCCGTCGCCGCACTGATCCTGTGGCTGATGGGCGCGGCCGGACCTCTGTGGTGGCTGTGGACCTGGTGCTTCTGGATGGGGTTCAACCTGCTGCTGATGGTGGTTTACCCCACCTTCATTGCCCCTCTGTTCAACAAGTTCCAGCCCCTGGAAGATGAGTCGCTGAAAGCCCGGGTCACCGCACTGATGCAGCGCTGCGGCTTTGCGGCCAAGGGATTGTTCGTGATGGATGGCAGCCGTCGCAGCGCGCATGCCAACGCCTATTTCACCGGTTTTGGTGCCGCCAAACGTGTGGTTTTTTACGACACCTTGTTGCGCCAGCTGGCAACCGGGGAAGTGGAGGCCGTGCTGGCGCATGAGCTCGGCCACTTCAAACACCGCCATATCCTCCAGCGCATCGTGATCATGTTCGCCATGAGCCTGCTGGGGTTCGCGCTGCTGGGTTGGGTGTCTACACAAGTGTGGTTCTACACGGGCCTGGGTGTACGGCCCAACATCTCGTTGGACCCCGCCATGGCGGCCGCCCCGAACGACGCGCTGGCGCTGCTGCTGTTCATGCTGGTGGTGCCCGTGATCACGTTTTTCATCTCGCCCCTGTTCTCACTTCAGTCGCGCCGCCACGAGTTTCAGGCGGATGCGTATGCCACGTCCCAGGCCAGCGGGGCGGACTTGTCGTCAGCACTGCTCAAGCTTTATGAGGACAATGCATCGACCCTCACGCCCGATCCCGTGTACGTGAAGTTCTACTACTCGCATCCGCCCGCAACCGAACGGTTGGCGCGCATGCTTTCATCTGCTACCCCATGACCACCATGTTGAAGAAAAAAGACTGGTCAGCGCTTATACGACGTGCGCTGACAGCTACTGAAATCGTAGCGAATCTGGCCAAACTGGAAGGCTGGAGCCTGAGTAGCGATGGCGCCAACCTGTCCATCGAAAAGACCTACCACTTCGCCAACTACTACGAAACGATTTCGTTCGTGAATGCCGTGGCGTTTGTTGCCAACGCACAGGACCACCACCCCGATCTGTCGGTGCATTACAACCGTTGTGTGGTTCGGCTGAACACCCACGACGTGAACGGCATCTCTGCCACGGATTTCGACTGCGCCACCCAGTTCGACGCCCTGGTGGCCTAACCGCATGACGAATCACGCACACCATGGCTGAACGCAGCGCCCTCATGAAAGGCACCGTGGTGGCCAGCCACGGGCGCCACTGCATGGTAGAGACCGCCGATGGCGAACGTCGCATCTGCCACCCCCGCGGCAAAAAAAGCCAGTCGGTGGTGGGCGACCATGTCCTGTGGCAGGCGCCCCCACCCGGCCAGGGTGATGAAGGCACGATCGAAAAGGTGCTGGAGCGGCGCAACCTGTTCTATCGCCAGGACGAGATCCGCACCAAATCATTCGCCGCCAATCTGGACCAGGTACTCATCCTGATCGCGGCCGAGCCCGTGTTTTCCGAAAGCCAGCTCTCACGGGCTCTGATTGCCGCTGAGGCGGCGGGCATCCAGCCCATCATTGCGCTCAACAAGAGTGATCTGGTCGAGCCGTTTGCCCGGGCATGGGAGCGTCTGCTACCTTACCGCCACATGGGTGCCGGCAAACACTACGGCGTGCTGCCGCTGTCGCTGGCGCTCTCCAGTGACGTGGATCGTGCCCTGCTGATGAAACACCTTGCGGGCAAGACTACCCTGGTGCTGGGCCCCTCCGGCTCAGGCAAGAGCACATTGATCAATCTGTTGGTGCCCGGTGCGACGGTGCTGACCGGTGAAATATCCCAGGCACTGAACTCGGGCAAACACACCACCACCAGCACCCATTGGTACTGGATGGATGCCGCACGCACCACCGCACTGATCGACTCGCCAGGCTTTCAAGAATTTGGCCTGTACCACATCGCCCCCATGCAGCTGGCCGCCTGCATGCCCGACATTGCGGAACACGCGACCGATTGCAAGTTCTACAACTGCACGCACCTTCACGAACCCGGCTGTGGCGTGCTGGATGCCGTCAAAAAGGGGCCTGACGCAGGTGGGATAAGCGCAACACGCTACAAAATATATAGCGATTTATTCGAAGAGCTCCGCCATACACGCTATTGAGCACAGGCGCCAAAAAGCAAGAGAAACAAAGAGCGAACAAGCCATTGCGCAGCGGACGCTCGCAGGGCTGCGACGCACGATGCACTGAGCGTTTCGAGCAATGGGAAATGCCGGCGGTTGTCCGTAGCGCTGCGCGCGGCAGGTGGCGGTGCGATTCAGCCCAGCAGGCGGGCCAGGGTCAGCAGTGCCAGCAGCAGCATCCAGACCACCACAGAGCGCCACACCAGCCCCACCACACTGCGCAGGTGACCGACCTCGGGCTCCCGGCCGGGGGTGGCATCGCTGTCACCCATATCGGCATCGATCTCAAGGCCCTGAGGCGCGCTCACGCTGGTGCGCGCTTTCAAGGCCTCGCCCCCCAGGCGCACGTTGATGGCCCCGGCCGTCGCGGCCAGCACCACCCCATCATTGTCGTTGGGGAAACGCTGCGCATGAAAACGCCAGCCCTCAATGGCCTCTTCAAAACTGCCCACCACGGCAAAACTCAAGGCCGTCAGCCGCGCAGGTAACCAGTCGATCCCTGTCCACGCCAATGCCGACGCACGCTGCAGCGACGGGCTCGCGGCCGGGGCTCCGACGCGCTCCTTGGGGTGCCAGTACCGCGAGACAAACTCAGCCAGCCGATACAACACCGCACCGGTGGGGCCAAGGCCCAGAGCCGCCAGCACCGAAAACCAGGCCAACACGCCAAACACGTGCCGATGCGCCGCCAACACGGAATACTCGATCACATGGCGCACGATTTCGCTGCGGGGCAAGGCCACCACATCCACCTGTTGCCAATGCGCAAGCCGCTCGCGCGCCGCGTTTTCGTCACCTTCTTCCAGTGCATCGCGAATACCGGTGAAATGGTGGCTGAACTGCCTGAAACCCAGCGTGACATACAGCACGGCCACGCTCCATACCACGGCAAACGGCCAGCCCAACCCCCACAGAAGCAGCCAGTGGATCGCCAGCGTGACCAGCGAGGGCAACAGCACCGCCAGAGACCATGCCACCCAGCCATGGTGGGATTTTCCTGCATCGAAATTGCGACTCACAGACAAAGCCCACGCCCGCAAACCCGCGTGGATCGGGTTGCTGCGTGCCAGAGGGCGCGCCTGCTCTATCAGCAAAGCGAACAGGATGGCGAAGAAGCTCATGGAGCGCAATGATACTGGCGGTTAACGCCCCCGCGTGCCGGATCTGCGGTCGTCAGGCCTGCATGAAACGATAGAAGTTGCGCAGCATGCCAGCCGTAGCCCCCCAGATGAAATGGTTCTTGGGGCCGTCCTGGTATGGCATCGAAAACCATTCGCGGTGCACGCCGTCCCGATCGAAGACGTGGCGCCGGTGGTTGGCAGGGTCGAGCAAAAATGCCAGAGGCACTTCGAAGATGTCCGCCACTTCATAGGGGTTGGGTGCGAGCACGCAGTCCGGCCTCACCAGCGCCACCACCGGTGTGATGATGAACGATGACCCCGTCACATAGGTAGCCAAGCTGCCCAGCACCTCCACGAACTCCGGCGCAAGCCCCACTTCCTCTTGAGCTTCTCGCAAGGCGGTGTCGGCAGGGGTGGCGTCTTCCGGATCAGCCCGGCCGCCCGGAAACGCCACCTGCCCCGAATGGGTGGACAGGTGCGCCGTGCGCTCCGTGAGCAACACCATAGGCTGCTCCCGCATGACGACGGCCAGCAACACAGAGGCATGCGCCGGCTCACGGTTCATAAATTTCTTTTCCAGCACCACCTCGGGCTCCCAACGGGGCGGTTGGGCGAAGCGAGCACGCAGCGACTGGGGCGTCTGCCGATCACCCGATACGGCAGGCAAATGAGCGTCCACGCCCACCACGGGCACAAGACGGGGGTCAAAATCAGGCAGGCTCGACAGGGGAGCAATGACAGACGAGACAGAGGAGGTGGAAGGACGGTTCACGTAACGCAACCTCAGAGCGCTTTAAAGGGCCAGAAAAACAAAAAGCCGCTACAGGCGAACGCTGTAGCGGCTTTCAAGGATGAATCCCTCGCCTTATGCGGCGGTGGCGGCAACCTTGACGCGCGAAGGCAGCTTTTCCTTGATACGTGCCGACTTGCCGCTGCGCTCGCGCAGGTAGTACAGCTTGGCACGGCGCACGTCACCACGGCGCTTGACTTCGATCTTGGCGATCAGTGGGCTGTAGGTCTGAAACGTACGTTCCACGCCTTCGCCACTGGAGATCTTGCGCACGGTGAAGCCGCTGTTCAGGCCGCGATTGCGCTTGGCAATCACCACACCTTCGTAGGCCTGCACGCGCTTGCGGGTACCTTCCACCACATTCACGCTCACGATGACAGTGTCACCAGGGGCGAATTCGGGGATGGTCTTGTTCAAGCGGGCAATTTCTTCCGCTTCCAGGGTCTGGATCAGGTTCATTTTTCACATCCAACGATCATGTCCGCGCCAAAAGTGGCAGCGTCGGGATTGACGTCTCAATGTTTTGCGGGAGAAATCCCAGTCAAAACGGCCGGCCAGAGGATCGAAAAGCCTTTGATTATAGCAATTCAGCCAATCTTCACCAATACCGCTTCGTCTGCGGGCGTCAGGCGCCCGGCCTTGCGTGCCGCGTCAATCAGATCAGGCCTGTGCCGGGCCGTGATGGCCAGACGCTGATCACGCCGCCAGCGCTCAATCTGCGTATGGTGGCCCGACATCAGCGCGGCAGGCACGTGTTGTTGCGCCCACACCTCCGGCCTTGTGTAGTGCGGGCAGTCGAGCAAGCCGTCCAGTGCGGGGTTGAAACTGTCGAGCTGATGGCTGCCCTCGTCGTTCAGCACGCCCGGCTGCAGGCGGGCCACGGCATCGAGCAACGCCATGGCGGCGATTTCGCCTCCTGAGAGCACAAAATCACCCAGACTCACCTGCCGATCGACATATGCGTCGATAAAACGCTGGTCAATGCCTTCGTAGCGCCCGCAAAGCAGCACAGCGCCAGCGCTCGCCGACCAGCGTTCGACGCCAGCGTGGTTCAGTGCTTCGCCAATGGGTGAAAAAAGAACCAAGGGGGCCTTTTCACCGTCGGGCTCATTGCGTTCGGTGCGGATGGCGGCAAGGCAACGCAGCAGTGGTTCCGCCATCATCACCATGCCGGGGCCACCTCCGAAGGGGCGGTCATCGACACGGCGGTAGTTGCCCTCGGCATGGTCACGCGGATTCCAAAGGCGCACATCGACCTGGCCACCCGCGTAGGCACGGCGGGTCACACCACTCGCTAGAAACGGCGCAAACAGTTCGGGAAACAGGGTGATGATGTCAAAGCGCATGGTGCGCGGCTGCATTGAAGCAATGCCCCCTCAATACATCAATAGTCAGGCTGCCAGTCGACCGTAATGCGTTTGCCGGGCAGGTCGACCTTATCGACAAAAGCCGACACAAAAGGAATCATGCGCTCTTGCGCCTTGCCGTCTTGCTCATAGGCCAACACAAGCACCGTCTGCGGGCCTGTGGACATCAAATCCTGCACCAGCCCCAGCGCCACACCTTCGCGGTTGACGACCTCCAGGCCGATCAGATCGACCCAGTAATACTCGTCGTCGCCGGTGGTGGACGGGAAACTCGACCGCGGCACAAAAATGCGGGCGCCGCGCAGCGCCTCGGCCGCATCGCGGTCATCGATGCCTTGCGCCCAGGCCACCACGGTGTCGGAATGTTCCTTGGCCTGCCGAATAGGCAAGAGCACTGTTCCGGCAAACGTTTTGGCGCCACGTTCGGACGGCTGCAGATACCACTGCTTCGCCGAAAACAGCGCCGCAGGGTTGCTGCTGTGGGACAACACCTTGAACCAGCCCTTGATACCCCAGGCGTCAGCAATACGCCCCACCTCGACGGCATCGGCTGGCAGTTGTGTGGGCTCTAGGGACAGGGTAGTGACCATGGTGTGAATCCAGAATAGGAAAAGGGCGGGTTTCGTGCGGCAAGCCGACGAAACCCGCCCTTTTCAGGGAGCTTTAAGCAGCCTTCTTGGCAGCTTGCTTGATCAGGCGGTCCACGGTAGGCGAAGTTTGTGCGCCCACACCCACCCAGTAAGCCAGACGGTCTTGCACGATGCGCAGGCCCTCTTCGGTTTCCTTGGCAGTGGGGTTGTAGAAGCCAATACGCTCGATAAAGCGGCCATCACGGCGCACGCGCTTGTCAGCAACAACGATATTGAAGAAAGGACGGCCCTTGGAGCCGCCGCGAGAGAGTCGAATGACGACCATGATTTATCCTTCGGGTGGTGAACTCCGGCAACATTTGCCTTGAGCCACAGTGTTCGCAACCATATTCGCAACGCTTGAGACACGCGACATGGCCACCCGGCCAGCGACACGCTGCAAAGCCCGCGAGTATATCTCTTTCTTCAAAATGCCCACCATCCGCCCCAGCATCGACAGCGATATCCCAGCCATCACGGCCATTTACCAACACCATGTGCTGCACGGCACCGGCACTTTCGAAATCGATCCCCCGTCCGAAACCGACATGGCGGGCCGCCGCGCCGACGTGCTGGCCCGTGGTTTGCCATGGCTTGTGGCCGAAAAAGACGGCCAGGTGCTCGGTTTTGCCTATGCCAACTGGTTCAAACCACGTCCGGCCTACCGCTTCTCTGCGGAAGACTCGATTTATGTCGCGGACCAGGCCCGAGGGATGGGCCTAGGCCGCAAGCTGCTGGCCGAACTGGCGGTTCAGGCGCAGGCGGCCGGTGTCCGCAAGCTGCTGGCGGTCATTGGCGACTCGGCCAATGCCGGCTCGATCGGAGTGCACCGGGCGCTGGGCTTTACCGACGTCGGCATCATGCGATCCGTGGGCTGGAAATTTGGCGCCTGGCGCGACATCGTGCTCATGGAAAAGACCATCGGCGCTGGCGACACCACATCACCCGAATAAGGCGGCGCGGAACCCGCGCTCGCCATAATCGGGGCATGAAAAACAAAACTGTCGCGGCATGGCTCACTTTTTTTGGCGGGCCGCTGGGCCTGCATCGCTTTTATCTGCACGGCTTCGGCGACATGCTGGGCTGGTTGTTGCCTATCCCAACCGCGCTGGGAATCTATGGCATCCAGCGGGTGCAGGAACTCGGACAGGATGATCATTACAGCTGGGTGCTGATACCCCTGCTGGGATTCACGATCGCGGCGTGCGCGCTGCGCGCCATCCTTTACGCGCTGATGACGCCAGAGGTATGGAATGCGCGCTTCAACCCCACCGCCGCACCAGATGCCCAACCGGGCAGGACGCAATGGATCACCATCGGGGCCATTGTGGTGTCTCTCATGGTCGGCACGGCCGTGCTGATGGCAAGCCTGGCGTTCAGCTTTCAGCGCTACTTTGAATACCAGATCGAAGAAGCACGCAAGATCTCGCAGTAAGCACCCCATGTATCGAGTGCCATAAACCCAAACGCCCCTACAGACTTCGGTCTGCAGGGGCGTTTGGTGGGGGTTTGGTTTTCTCCAGCAGCGCATCACCAGCCACTGCGGATCATCAAAAGATCTGCAGGCTGACCCAATAGGCAACCGCAGCAACAAATGCGCTGGCCGGGATGGTCAGAACCCACGCCCAGATGATGTTGCCAGCCACACCCCAGCGCACCGCGCTGGCGCGCTGTACCGATCCCACGCCCACAATGGCGCCGGTAATGGTGTGTGTGGTGGAAACCGGAATCCCCAGCGCGGTGGCCAGAAACAAGGTCAACGCCCCCCCCGTCTCGGCGCAAAAGCCCCCGACCGGTTTGAGCTTGGTGATCTTCTGGCCCATGGTCTTCACGATGCGCCAGCCCCCAAACATGGTCCCCATGCCAATCGCAAGATAACAACTTGCAATGACCCAGGTGGGAGGCGACGCGTCAGACGATGACGAATACCCCGTGGCAATCAGCAGCAGCCAGATAATGCCGATGGTTTTCTGCGCATCATTGCCACCGTGGCCCAGGCTGTAGGCCCCCGCGGATATCAACTGAAGCCGCCTGAACCACTTGTCCACCTTGCTGGGTCGCATTCGCCGGAAGACCCACGCGACCACCACCATCATGAGCGAGCCCAGCGCAAAACCCAGCAACGGCGAGACGAAAATGAAGGCCACCGTTTTCAGAATGCCACCCGAGATGAGTGCCCCGGCGCCCGCCTTGGCGATCACGGCACCGACAATGCCGCCAATCAGTGCGTGCGATGAACTGCTGGGAATGCCGTAGTACCAGGTAATCACGTTCCAGGTGATGGCGCCCACCAGGGCGCCAAACACCACATGGGTGTCCACCACCCCCGGCTGAACAATGCCCTTGCCCACGGTGGCAGCCACACTCAGGTGAAACACCCAAATGGCCACACAGTTGAAAAAGGCGGCAAATAACACCGCCTGAGCGGGCTTAAGTACACCGGTGGAGACAACAGTGGCAATCGAGTTGGCGGCATCGTGAAACCCGTTCATGAAGTCGAACAGGATCGCCAGCGCCACAAGCAGAACCACAACCCACAGGGTCGTTTGTACGGTTTCCATGCTTTATCCGACGAATCAGGAGTTCTCGAGGACGATGCCCTCGATGCAGTTGGCCACGTCTTCGCACTTGTCGGTGATGGTTTCCAGCAGCTCGTAAATGGCCTTGAGCTTGATGACTTCGCGCACATCGGGCTCTTCGCGAAACAGCTTGCTCATGGCGCTGCGCATGACACGGTCGGCGTCGGATTCGAGCTTGTCGATCTCCTCGCAGGTCTTGAGCGCGGCTTCGGCCACGGCGGGGTCTGCGATCTTGTCGAGCAGCTTCACGGCATCACGCAGTCGCTCGCAGCACTTGAGGCTCAGATCGGTCAGGCGCGTGATCTCGTCGGTCATGTGGTGCACGTCGTACAGCGCCATGGTTTCAGCCGAGTCCTGGATGAGGTCGGCCACATCGTCCATGGTGTTGATCAGCGTGTGGATCTGCTCGCGATCGATGGGGGTGATGAAGGTCTTGTGGATGGCCTTGTTCACCTCGTGCGTCACACGGTCGGCGGCACGCTCGGCGTTGTCCACATCCTGGTTGTATTTGTCGCGCAGGTGCGGGTCGCTGTAGTTGGCCACCAGTTGCGAGAAGGCCCGGGCCGCCTCGACGATGCGGTCCGCATGCTGGTTGAACATTTCGAAAAAATTGCCTTCGCGTGGCAACAGCTTGGCAAACAGCATGGGAACTCCTGGAGGGGATCGTTTTTTGGAAGAGGCCAAATCATGACAACAGCATGACTTTTAAAGACCCGCGGAGTTTAACCGTCAGTCCCGGCGCAAGAGGCGCCCGCATGCACATCGGTCCATGAGAACACCGGCCACCCGTTCAAGCGCGTGCAACCATCGATTCTCACGCCCCCCGAAAAATGAAATACACAGCGCCCACCATGCACAAACCGGCCCATAGGTAGTCCCATTTGAGAGGCTGGTCCATATAGAAAACGGCAAAAGGCACAAACACGCTGAGCGTGATCACCTCCTGCATGATCTTGAGCTGGCCTACGTTGAATTGGGTGAAACCGATGCGGTTCCCAGGCACTTGCAGCAGATATTCAAAAAGCGCGATGCCCCAGCTCGCCAGTGCCGCGACATACCACGGCGACGCGGCCAGATTTTTGAGGTGCCCATACCAGGCGAACGTCATGAAAACGTTGCTGGCAATCAGCAGCAACACCGTCTGCAAGGAAACCGGCAGGGATTGAAGAGCATTCATGGACAAACGTCAGCGGCTGCCGACCAGAGAAAATGAGGATGCAATTATGAACAAAATCGCCGCTTTGCGCTTATTGCACATACTCTAACAGCTATCAAAAAAATAGCATCTTTGGTTTCAACCATTGCAAGCAATGAGGCCGACGTTCGGCACAAAAAAAAGCACCTCCCGCAGGAGGTGCTTTGGATCGGACCCCTCGCCCAGGCTCGCCGGGCGTCGTTGTCCGTTATTCGCCCAAATAAGCGGCACGCACCTTGGGGTCGCTCAACAAGTCCTGACCAGGACCACTCATGGTGATGAGGCCGGACTCCATCACGTAGCCGCGGTCGGCAATGGCCAATGCACGGCTGGCGTTCTGCTCGACCAGCAAAATGGTGACGCCCAGCGCATACACGTCGCGCACCACTTCGAAGATCTTGTCCACCATGATCGGCGACAGGCCCATGGAGGGCTCGTCCAGCAGCAGCACCTTGGGCTGGCTCATCAGTGCGCGGCCCATGGCCAGCATCTGCTGCTCGCCACCCGACATGGTGCCGGCCAGCTGGTCCTTGCGTTCGCGCAGGCGTGGAAAGATGGTGAACATTCGCTCGATATCAGCCAGGATGCCGGCCTTGTCGCGGCGTGTGTAGGCGCCCATCTGCAGGTTCTCGGTGATGGTCATGCGCGCAAACACGCCACGGCCCTCGGGCACCATCACCAGGCCTTTTTTGACCAAGTCCCAGGCACCCTGGCCTCTGATGCTCTCGCCCAGGTACTGGATATCACCGTCGTTCAGGGGCAACGTGCCGGTGATGGCCTTCATGGTGGTGGTCTTGCCGGCGCCATTGGAGCCGATCAGCGACACGAGTTCGCCCTCGCGCACCTCGAAGTCGACGCCCTTGACGGCCTGGATACCGCCGTAGGCCACTTTCAGGCCTTTGACCTGCAGCAGTACCTTGTTGGATTTTTCGGCCATTCTCAATGTCCTCCGGTGCCCAGATAGGCCTCAATCACTTTTTCGTTCTTCTGCACGGTGGCAGGCGTGCCTTCGGCGATCTGCTTGCCATAGTCGAGCACGGTGACCCGATCGCACAGGCCCATCACCAGCTTCACGTCATGCTCGATGAGCAGGATGGTGCGGTTGTCGTTGCGAATGCGGTCGATCAGTTCGCGCAGCTGCACCTTCTCGGTGGCGTTCATGCCCGCGGCGGGCTCGTCCAGGGCGATCAGTTGAGGGTCCGTCGCCAGGGCACGGGCAATCTCCAGCCGGCGCTGATCGCCGTAGCTCAGGGTGCGCGCCTTGTAGTCGGCAAACTTGCCAATGCCTACGTAGTCGAGCAGCTCCTGCGCGCGCTTGGCAATGGCGGCCTCTTCGGCCTTGAAGCCCTTGGTGCGCAGCACCGCCCCCAGCAGCCCCGATTTGGTGCGGATGTGGCGACCCACCATCACGTTCTCCAGCGCCGTCATGTCCGAAAACAGGCGGATGTTCTGGAACGTGCGGGCAATACCCGCCTTGGCGACCTCATGCACGGCCGTGGGTTTGTAGGGTTTGCCAGAGAGCTCGAAGGTACCGCTATCGGGCGTGTAGAGGCCGGTGATCACGTTGAAAAACGTGGTCTTGCCCGCGCCGTTGGGGCCAATCAGGCCATAGACCTGGCCGCGTTCAATGGTGATGCCCACATCCGAGAGGGCCTGCAGGCCGCCGAAGCGCTTGGATATACCGGCAACCTTGAGCACCACATCGTTAGATTTTTCTGCCATGTTCAAACTTTCTGCGGTGTGTTCAGATCTTCTGCGTGAGGCTCTTGCCATGGTCGGGCGCAGGCCACAAACCACGGGGACGCAACAGCATGACGATGATCATGGCCAGCGCAATCAGCAGCTGGCGCAAGATGGCCGAGTCCAGACGGCCGTCCGTCATGGCCTGCAGCGGGCCGGCCACATAGCGCAGCACCTCGGGCAATGCGGACAGCAGCACCGCACCCAGAATGACGCCGGGGATATGGCCGATACCGCCCAACACCACCATGGCGACGATCATGACCGACTCCATCAGGCTGAACGATTCGGGCGATACAAACCCCTGGAACGCACCAAACATCGCACCCGACACGCCACCGAACGAGGCGCCCATGGCAAATGCCATCAGCTTCAGGTTGCGGGTGTTGATGCCCATGGCCTTGGCGGCGATTTCATCTTCACGGATGGCCATCCAGGCGCGGCCCACACGCGAATCCTGCAGCCGGTAGCAGATGATGATCGAGATCACCACCAGCACCAGGAACAGGTAGTAATACAGCGTGACCGAGTTGATGTCGAAGCCGAACAGCTCCAACCGCTTGCCCAGATCCAGGCCAAAAATCTTGACCGAGTCGATCTGGCCCACGCCTTTGGGACCGTTGGTCAGGTTGACGGGTTGGTCGAGATTGTTCAGGAAAATGCGGATGATTTCGCCAAAACCCAGCGTCACGATGGCAAGGTAGTCACCCCGCAACTTGAGCGTGGGTGCCCCCAGCATGGCCCCGAAGAACGCCGCCAAAAGCGCCGCGACCGGGATCACCAGCCACAGGGATGTGTGCAACCCATTCGGGAACATGGCCGCAAAGGCGGCGAAGTTCTCCGCCAGGTGCGGCGATGCCATCAACCCAAACAAATAGGCCCCCACGGCGTAAAAGGCCACATACCCCAGGTCCAGCAGACCCGCGTAGCCCACAACTATGT
This sequence comes from Acidovorax radicis, assembly GCF_020510705.1. NCBI lineage: Bacteria > Pseudomonadati > Pseudomonadota > Betaproteobacteria > Burkholderiales > Comamonadaceae > Acidovorax > Acidovorax radicis. The sequence continues at coordinate 1,388,585 of NZ_CP075184.1, read as the reverse complement.
TCAGGCCCAGCGCCAGCATGACGTAGAGCAGCGCCAGATCGGCAATACGCACCCAGGCGTTACCGAAAAATTGCAGCATGAGCGGCAGCACCAGCAGCGCGACCGCCCCAATGATCCAGGTGGTTTTGTTGTTTTTCATGGTGATGCTCCTCAGGCGCGATCCGCCACACGCTCACCCAGCAGACCCGAGGGGCGCAGCGTCAGGATGATGATGAGCACGATGAACGCAAAAATGTCGGTGTAGTTACTGCCCAGCAACCCACCCGTGAGCGTACCGATGTAGCCCGAACCGATGGCTTCGATAAGGCCCAGCAAGATGCCGCCGACCACCGCGCCGGCCAGATTGCCGATGCCGCCAAACACCGCCGCCGTGAAGGCCTTCAAACCGGGCAGGAAGCCCATGGTGTGCTGCGCCGTGCCATAGTTGGATGCATACATGATGCCGGCGATGGCCGCCAAAATGGCGCCGATGATGAAGGTGGCCGAGATCACCATGTCGGGCTTGACCCCCATGAGCGAGGCCACGCGCGGATTCTCTGCCGTGGCGCGCATGGCGCGGCCCAGGTTGGTGTAGTTGACCAAGTAGACCAGGGAGGCCAGGGCCACCGCCGTCACACCGAGAATGAGAATCTGCGTGGGCGTGATGTACGCACCGCCCAATTCAAACGGCGCGCTGGGCAGCAAGGTGGGATACGGTTTGTAGTTGGGTTTCCAGATGATCATCGCCAGCGTCTGCAGCAAGATGGACATGCCGATGGCGGTGATCAGCGGCGCCAGCCGAGGGCTGCTGCGCAGCGGGCGATAAGCGACTTTTTCGATCACGAAATTAAGGGCGGCCGCCACGATGCAGGCAATGATGGTGGCGAGCAAAAGAATCACCCAACCCGGGGCGCCAGGCATTGCGCCCTGCATCATTCCAATACAGCTCCAACTGGTCAGGGCGCCAATCATGAGCACCTCGCCGTGGGCAAAATTGATCAGTTGAATAATGCCGTACACCATCGTGTAGCCCAAGGCTATCAAAGCGTACATGCTGCCCAATACCAGACCGTTGATGATCTGCTGCAGCAAAATGTCCATAAGAGAAGTCCTTCGTTTGTAACGCGCCCACCGCAGAGGCACCGGAATCGGTACAGCCTTGTGGGCCCGACTGCCATCTAGCAAAAAACCCGCCAGAAATACAACTGTGCGGGTTTGTGGACGGAATTGTAGCGAGTAGTCACAACCCCCCCTACTCAAGCTGGGCGGGGTTTTCCCTCGGGTTTGGGCCACATCAGCGTGCCACGCAATTCATAAGAAAAATTGATGCGCGCAAGAAAATTGATGTGCAAACTTATTACCAGCATCATGCGAAATCGGCATAAACCGACCTAAAACACACTCGAAGCCGCCACAACGTCCCCGCGCGCCAGCGCCGATCAGACATCTTCGGCGGGAGTTCCGCCCGCAGAGGCTGCGCTATTGCGCAGCTTGAGCTCACGCAACTTGTGTGCAATCTTGATTTCCAGCCCCCGCTCAACCGGTTGGTAAAAACCCGGCTCGGGCATGCCTTCGGGCAGGTAGTTCTCGCCGGCCGCAAACCCGCCTTCTTCGTCGTGGGCGTAACGGTAGCCTTTTCCGTAATCGAGCTCTTTCATCAACCGGGTCGGCGCATTGCGCAGGTGCATCGGCACCGGGCGCGTGCCGTCTTGCTTGACCCAGGCGCGGGCCGCGTTGTATGCCTTGTAGACCGCGTTGGACTTGGGCGCCACGGCCAGGTAGACCACGCACTCGGCCAGTGCCAGCTCGCCCTCAGGGCTGCCCAGGCGTTCGTAGACCTCACTGGCATCGAGCGCCAGACGCAGCGCTCGGGGATCAGCCAGCCCCACATCCTCGGCAGCCATGCGCACCAGGCGCCGCGCCATGTACCGGGGATCGGCCCCCCCATCGAGCATGCGCACCAGCCAATACAGCGCGGCATCCGGGTCCGAGCCTCGCACGGATTTATGCAGCGCGCTGATGGTGTCGTAGAACTGCTCGCCACCCTTGTCGTAGCGGCGCATGCGTTCGCCCAGCACCTTGAGCAGCCAGGCATCGGTGATCTCGGAGAGCTTCTCCTGCGTGGCCGCCATGCCCAGGGTTTCGAGCGTGTTGAGCAGGCGGCGAGCATCCCCGTCGGCATAAGCCGCGAGCCGGTCAATAGCTATAGATTCAATAGCTGGAAGCGCTTGTTCCGCCTGCGCTAGCGCCACAATTTGCTTCAAATCCTGTTCAGACAGCGGTTGCAGCACATACACGGCGGCACGCGAGAGCAACGCGGAGTTGACTTCGAAGGACGGGTTCTCGGTGGTGGCGCCAATGAAGGTGAACAGCCCGCTTTCGACATGCGGCAAAAACGCATCTTGCTGGCTCTTGTTGAAGCGGTGCACTTCATCGACGAACACGATGGTGCGCTGCTGCATGAGGCCGTCGCGCGCCGCCTCGGCGCGCTCGACGGCCTCGCGGATGTCCTTGACCCCGCCCAGCACGGCGCTGATGCTGATGAACTGCGCATCAAACGCATCGGCCATGAGTCGCGCTATGGTGGTTTTACCCACGCCAGGCGGCCCCCAGAGGATGCAGCTGTGCGGGCGGCCCGATTCGAACGCCAGCCGCAGGGGCATGCCTGGGCCCAGCACGTGTTGCTGGCCAATCACCTCACCCAAGGTGCGCGGGCGCAGGCGCTCGGCCAGTGGCTGGTGGGAAGAAAAAATATGAGTCGACGTTGTCATCAAAAATCCGCAAGCCACCACGGTCGGAGGGCAGCACACGCCAGACACCCCGCGCGGTGAGCACTAAGTGGACGGCATGCGCCAAGGGTAACCCGATTGTTCTCTTTCGCTGCCAGCGCGGCACGGTCCGTGGGTCCCGCGGTGAGAGATCGCGCGACAATGCACCTTGAATCAGAATCAGGTTGAATCAGGTTATTGGGCCCATTGGCGGATAGGAGACACACCATGCCGGTACGCGTTGTTCAACTGGGTAGCGCACGCACCGAAGACGAAGGCGTGCGCATCGGCACAGTGCGCCACCCGCCGCGCGGTGTGCCCCGTGAAGAGTTTGCCCGCCAGAACTGGTACGACGTGTGGTACCCCAACCTGGCCCCCAGCGCAGAGGCCGTCCAACAGGCCCTGGGCGCGGGCACCCCCGCCGAATGGAAAGCGTTTGCGAAAAAATACCGCGCCGAAATGGCAACGCCGGAAAACCGCCACACGCTGGCCTTGTTGGCTCAACTGTCACAACACACGAATTTTTCGGTAGGGTGCTACTGCGAGGACGCCTCGCGCTGCCACCGCTCGATCCTGCGCGAACTGCTCGACGAAGCCGGCGCCAAGATGGCATGAACAGAACCGGCACCGGCGCACCTGAGCGGCCCCAAGTGCCTGAGTCTCTGAATGCCCTGCTTGCCCGGGTGCGCGCCTGCACACTGTGTGCCTCCGGCCTGCCGCTGGGGCCACGGCCGGTGCTGCAGGCACACTCAGCAGCCCGCATCCTCATCGCCGGTCAGGCACCGGGCCGCAAGGTGCACGCCAGCGGCATACCGTTTGATGACGTCAGCGGCGAACGGCTGCGCGCGTGGCTGGGCTTGTCCCGCGAACATTTTTACGACCCGCAGCAAGTCGCCATCTTGCCCATGGGCTTTTGTTACCCCGGCACCGGCAGGGCGGGCGACCTGCCTCCCCGCCCCGAATGTGCGCCGACATGGCGCGATGCTTTGCTTGCCCGGCTGCCCCACATAGAACTCACCCTGGTGCTGGGCCGCCATGCCCTGCCCTATCACGTGCCGGGCGCAAAGGGCACATTGGCCGATGTCATGCACAACGGCACACCAGAAGGTGGCGCAGTGGTGGTGTTGCCCCATCCAAGCCCGCGCAACCAGCTGTGGCTGCGCCGCAATCCCTGGTTTGAGGCAGAACAGCTGCCCCTGCTCAGGGCGCGTATTGCGAAAGTGCTGGCGAGCGCTGCCTAAAACCGGCCACGTGCACTAGGCCATGTCGCCGCAAACTGGCAAGGGTCTGCCACGGCAGCGTATCAACAGCCCCGGGCGCTGCGTATGACGACGGCCCTCTGGCTCCCTATTTCCCTATTTCCCTATTTCCCTATTTCCCTATTTCCCTATTTCCCTATTTCCCTATTTCCCTATTTCCCTATTTCCCTATTGTTTGACCACGTCCGCCCCGGCGGGCGGCTTGAACTGGAAGGTGCTCGCCGGCAAGGCGGCATTCGTCTGCATGCCATTGAACCGGATCAGCGAGTGCTGGCCAAAGCTGTCGAGAATATCGAGGGCGGCCAACTGGTCCCCCGCGAAGCCGACACGCACACTTTTGAGCTGCCCGTCGCGGGCCTTGGGGGTGGCCAGCACCCACTGCAAACCATCCTGGTCCGGGGCGGCTGCAAGCGTGAACTCGGCCTTCAATGCCGACAGGTCAGGAGCGGAGGCCAGCAGCGCTGCAGGCGTGGAACCCAAGGCCTGGGACTGCGAACGCTGCGTCACCTGGTTCAGATCCACGTCATACAGCCACAGCCATTGCCCATCCGCGACGATGGTCTGCTCGAATGGTTTTTTGTAGACAAACTTGAAGCGCCCGGGCCGCTGGAACTCAAAGCTGCCTGTGGATGTTTTGGTGCGCGCGGCCTGGCCGTCCTTGGGCGGGGCCGTCACTGTCTGCGTGAAGTCTGCGCGACCTGCCTGTGTGCCTTTCATGAAAGACTCAAGGCTTTTTAGGCCGTCAGCGCTTGCTGCGCCTGCGCAAGCAGCTATCAATATTGCAGTGGCTATTTTTTTCAACGACATTTCTCCTGTGAATAGGGGCGTGCTGGCGGCGGGGCCGCATGCGCTCATTCGTTGCGTGCGGGCACCAGCACTTCGCGCTGGCCACTGGTGGTGAGGCCACTCACCAAACCGGCCTTTTCCATGTCTTCCAGCAAACGCGCCGACCGGTTGTAGCCAATGCGCAGCTTGCGCTGCACGTACGAGATGCTGGCCTTGCGGTCCTTGAGCACCACTTCGACGGCCTGGTCGTACATCGGGTCCTTTTCGCCCCCGTCGCCGCCGCCCTCCCCTGACAGATCACTGTCACCATCCACAGTTCCACCCTCGAGCACGCCTTCTATGTAGTCCGGCTCCCCTTGTTGCTTGAGGTAACTGACGACACGGTGTACTTCTTCGTCCGACACGAAGGCGCCATGCACGCGTATGGGGAGGCCCGTGCCGCTGGCCATGTAGAGCATGTCGCCCATGCCCAGCAGGGCTTCGGCGCCCATCTGGTCAAGGATGGTGCGGCTGTCGATCTTGGAGCCCACCGAGAACGCAATGCGGGTGGGAATGTTGGCCTTGATCAGGCCGGTGATCACATCCACGCTGGGGCGCTGGGTGGCCAGGATCAGGTGGATGCCGGCAGCACGCGCCTTTTGCGCCAGGCGGGCAATCAGCTCTTCGATCTTCTTGCCCACCACCATCATCAGGTCGGCCAGCTCGTCGATGATGACCACGATGTGCGGCAGGCGCTGCAGCGGCTCGGGCTCTTCGGGCGTGAGACTGAAGGGGTTGTAGATGAACTCCTCACGGGCCTTGGCTTCGTCGATCTTGACGTTGTAGCCCGCCAGGTTGCGCACGCCCAGCTTGGACATGAGTTTGTAGCGGCGCTCCATCTCGGCCACGCACCAGTTCAGGCCATTGGCGGCCTGCTTCATGTCGGTGACCACGGGCGCCAGCAGGTGCGGAATGCCCTCGTAGACCGACATTTCCAGCATCTTGGGGTCGATCATCAACAGGCGCACGTCGCGCGCCTCGGCCTTGTACAAGAGCGAGAGGATCATCGCGTTGATCCCCACCGACTTGCCCGAGCCCGTGGTGCCGGCCACCAGCACATGCGGCATCTTGGCAAGGTCAGCCACCACGGCATTGCCCACGATGTCCTTGCCCAGGCCCATGGTGAGCATGCTCTTGGCCTCGTGGTAGACCTGCGAGCCCAGAATTTCAGATAGCTTGATGGTCTGTCGCTTGGCATTGGGCAGCTCCAATGCCATGAAGTTCTTGCCCGGAATGGTTTCCACCACGCGGATGGACACTAGGCTCAGCGATCGTGCCAAGTCCTTGGCCAAGCCCACGATCTGCGAGCCCTTCACGCCCGTGGCAGGCTCGATCTCATAGCGTGTGATCACCGGGCCAGGCATGGCGGCCACCACGCGCACTTCCACGCCAAAGTCCTTGAGTTTTTTCTCGATAAGGCGGCTGGTCATCTCCAGCGTCTCGGGCGCCACCGTTTCCTGGCGCTGCAGCGGGCCGTCGAGCAGGTCCACCAGCGGCAGCTTGCTGTCCGGCATCTCGGTGAACAGGGGCTTCTGGCGCTCCTTCACCACGCGGGTGCTCTGCGGCACGTCCACCAGCACCGGCTCAATGATCTGCACCGGTTGCGGATGGTGTTCTTCGCTCTCGGTGCGTTCTTCCAGAACCACCACCGCGCGCTCGCGTGCGGCCTTGCGACCCACGGCCACGTCCTTGGCCACCTCGCGCCTGGCCAGGCGTGATTGCACCAGCGCATCAATGCGCCCGCCCACCACTTCAGCCACGTGCCCCCAGGAAAAGCGAAACACCAGCGCTGCGCCCGCCACGGCCAACACGATCGCCACCAGGCCAGAGCCCGTGAACCCCAGCCATTTGACGCTGGCCAAGCCCACAACGTAGCCCAGCACCCCCCCGGCCTGCCCGGGCAAATAGGACTCAAACCGGTACAACCGCGACCACTCCAGCGCCGTGCTGGAGCACATCAGCACCACCAGGCCGACCCAGAAAATCGCCCGACGCACCGCCGGGCTGGACGCACCGGGGGCGACATCACCAGCGCGCATCCAGCGTGCCAGGGACGACAACCAGGCGCAAATACCTGCGGCCACACACCACCACACCGAAAACCCCAGCGCGAAGTAGCTGCCATCGGCCAGCCACGCACCCAAACGGCCCGCCCAGTTGGACACCATGCGGGTGTCACTGGCGCCCGACGTGGACCACGCGGCGTCTTGCGCCGAGTAGCTCACCAGCGCGAGCAACCAGAAAACCAGGGCCAAGAGCCCCACGACAAGGCCGATTTCATGGCCAAAACGGGCAGCGCCCGTGCGCGGCGGCGACTTGGCCGCTGCCGATGCGTTCAGGGTATTGAGGGAATAGGTCATATGCGTGCCGGGCGAGCTTACCCCATGCACCCAAGGGGATTACCGTGTACAAAACTGTTACCAAACCGCGCCATCAGCCCAGAGCACTCAGGCGGTCCTTGAGCAAGGTGGCCCCGTTGGGCAAGGCCTCAATGAAGCCGCGCTCCTCCAGATCCTTCATCACCCGGCTCACCATCTCGCGCGAAGCGCCCACCATTTTGGCCAGGTCCTGGCGCGATATTTTTTCCTTGATCACCCGCTGGCCATGGGCGTCGGGCGCAGCAAATTCCAGCAAGGCGTGGGCCACACGGCCATACACATCCAGCAGCGCCAGGGATTCAATCTTGCGATCGGCATGGCGCAGCCGCTTGACCAGGCCCCGCATCACCACCAGCGACATGGAGGCGTTCTCCGTCAGGCAGCGGGCAAACTCCGCGCGCCCAAGCATAAGTACATCGGTCTGCACCTCGGCCCGCACGGTGGCTGAATGGGGCTGGTTGTCGATGATGCTCATCTCGCCCAGATAGTCCCCCGGCGCCAAGGTGGCCAGAATCACCTCGCGCCCCCGGCTGTCGGAGGTCATGACCCGCGCACGGCCCGTGAGCAAAATGAACAGCGCGTCCGACTTTTGCCCCTGCGCCACCAGCGCCTCGCCGCGCTTGAAACGCTGCTTGATCACGGCACCACTGATCACCTCGGCCTGGGCCACCGTGAGCAAAGAGAACAAAGGCACCCGGCGCAACAGGTCCAGGTTGGACAACAACATGGTCGACATTCAGACATCTCCTCTCTTGGGGCGCCCCGACGCGCGCTTCGGCGGGTTATTGGGACCTGGGGATTGATGGGTTCTTACAATCGCCGTGATTGAAAATAGGGCCACCCACCGGCGCGATGTCCGGTTGATACTCGTCGGTTCAATCCCCAGCTTTCCCAACAGCGCCCCATGTGGCGGGCGCAAAACACAGGCTTTTACCATGTCCATCACCCAACACACGAAAGTTCTGATCCTTGGCTCTGGCCCCGCAGGCTACACAGCGGCTGTCTATGCCGCCCGCGCCAACCTGAACCCCGTGCTCATCACCGGCATGGCCCAGGGCGGCCAGCTGATGACCACGACCGAGGTGGACAACTGGCCTGCCGACGTACATGGCGTGCAGGGCCCGGACCTGATGCAGCGCTTTCTGGAACACGCCGAGCGTTTCAAGACCCAGATCATCTTTGACCACATCAACAAGGTCGATTTCAGCCAGCGCCCCTTCACGCTCACCGGCGACAGCGGCACCTACACCTGCGATGCACTGATCCTGGCGACTGGCGCATCGGCCAAATACCTGGGCCTGCCCTCGGAAGAGGCTTTCATGGGCAAGGGCGTGTCCGGCTGTGCGACGTGTGACGGATTCTTCTACCGCGAGCAGGATGTCTGCGTGGTGGGCGGCGGCAACACAGCCGTCGAGGAGGCGCTGTACCTGTCGAACATTGCCCGCAAGGTCACGCTGGTGCACCGCCGCGACAAGTTCAAGGCCGAGCCCATCCTGGTGGACAAGCTCAACGAGAAGGTCGCTGCGGGCAAGATCGAACTCAAGCTGTTCCACACCCTGGACGAGGTGCTGGGCGACAACACGGGCGTGACAGGCATCCGCATCAAGAGCACGCAGGACGGCAGCACCCAGGACATTACGCTGCAGGGCTGCTTTATTGCGATTGGGCATGCACCCAATACGGAGATTTTCCAGGGTCAGCTGGCCATGGAAAACGGGTACATCATCACGCAGGGCGGCCTCAAAGGTTTTGCCACCCAGACCAGCGTGCCCGGCGTGTTTGCCGCAGGCGACGTACAGGACCACGTGTATCGCCAAGCCATCACCAGCGCTGGCACCGGCTGCATGGCCGCACTCGATGCGCAGCGTTTTCTCGAACAAGGGGCTTGATGATCTGAAAGGGCGCAGGCTATAATCTGCGGCTTTGCTGAGTTCGGCCACGGTTTGTCGTGGCCGGGTCATTCAAGCAAATCGGGTTACCGCCACCCTTTCTGGCGAGGTGAGGCCGCCAGCGACCCCAGGGAAATCATCTCTGGGTATCCGCAAACGGCCGTTAAAAAGTATCGGAGTGTCCACATGGCACGCGTCTGCGACGTAACGGGCAAGAAGCCCATGACGGGGAACAATGTTTCCCATGCCAACAACAAAACCAAGCGCCGGTTCCTGCCGAACCTGCAATACCGCCGTTTCTGGGTCGAAACCGAAAACCGCTGGGTGCGTCTGCGCATCTCCAACGCTGGTCTGCGTCTGATCGACAAGAACGGTATTGATTCTGTGCTCGCAGACCTGCGCGCACGTGGCCAGGCTTAAGGAGAAACACCATGGCAAGCAAAGGCGGACGCGACAAGATCAAGCTGGAATCCACTGCGGGTACCGGTCACTTCTACACCACGACCAAGAACAAGAAGACCATGCCCGAGAAAATGCTGATCATGAAATTTGATCCAAAAGCTCGCAAGCATGTGGAATACAAGGAAATGAAGCTGAAGTAATTCAGCGCCTTTCCCCCCAAAAAAGCCGCCCGGCGTTAAGCTCGGCGGCTTTTTTGTGTCTGAGTGAGCGCAGATGACACGACGGGGCCACTACGTTTCGAGGGCATGTTGAGCATCACTCCATTCGAATCCCGGGGTGCACAACGAGGAGGATGCGCGGGATTGCTTCGCTGGCCAATGCAAGCGACCTGAGGGCGGTTTCTGGACCATCAACCCGGCCCCAACCCTATCAGCGCTGCCATCGAATCCGCAGCGCCCCCCAAACGAAAAAGCCGCTGCGGGCTAAAGACCCTGCAGCGGCTTGGACGAATTTGGGGAAACCGAGTTCGTCAGGCCCGTGCAGCACGCAAGCGAATGGAGAACTCACGCAGGGCCGCAATACCGCTTTCCTCGGCCCGGCGGCACCAGGCCTGCAAATCGGTCGTGAGCTGCTCGCGCGATTGCGAGGTGTTGAGCCACAACTGGCGCAGTTCTTCGCGCATGGTCACCATCTTGTCCAGGGCCGGATGCGCAGCGCGGGCCTGCGCCAACTGCGGCAAGGCCACGGCGGGCACCTTCTCGGCGTCACGGTGCAGCCAGCGCTTGGCGGCCTTGAGCACCGAAACATCGGCCTGGCGCGCCTGCAAGGCGGCGATTTCTTCCTTGCACGCCTGGCGAACACCACGCGCATAGCCCGCCATCACCTCATAACGATTGGCAATCAGGGCTTCCAGGGTTTTTCCATCGGCCACGGGCTTCACATCGCCCAATTGCAGCTTGGGCGGCACCTTCTTGACCGTGGCCCAACCGATCTTCTTCATCAGGCTGATGTAGACCCAGCCGATGTCAAACTCGTACGGCTTGACCGAAAACTTGGCCGCCGTGGGGTAGGTGTGGTGGTTGTTGTGCAGCTCTTCGCCACCAATGATGATGCCCCAGGGCGAGAGGTTGGTGCTGGCGTCCTGCGCCTCGAAGTTGCGGTAGCCCCAGTAGTGGCCCACGCCGTTGACCACACCGGCCGCCCAGAACGGAATCCAGAGCATCTGCACGGCCCACACGGCGGCGCCCAGGGCACCGAACAGGGCCAGATTCAGGATCAGCATGAGACCCACGCCTTGCCAGCCGTAGCGGGTGTAGACGTTGCGTTCCATCCAGTCATCGGGCGTGCCGTGACCGAACTTCTTGATGGTTTCCATGTTTTGGGACTCGGCGCGGTACAGCTCCGCCCCCCGCCACATCACCGTGTCCAGGCCCCGGGTCTGGGGACTGTGGGGGTCCTCCACTGTTTCGCACTTGGCGTGGTGCTTGCGGTGGATGGCCACCCATTCCTTGGTGACCATGCCGGTGCCGATCCACAGCCAGAAGCGGAAAAAATGCGAAGGAATGGCATGCAGGTCGAGCGCCCTATGGGCTTGCGCCCGGTGCAGAAAAATCGTGACGGCCGCGATGGTCACATGGGTGGTTGCCAGCGTGTACAGCACCACCTGCCACCACGAAAGGTGCCACAGACCATGGCCCAGCCAATCGATGGCGGCATTCAACACAGCCCAGTCGGGTAACAACATAATCAAAAAAACCTTACAAAAACCCTGCCTACCAATACCGCAGGTGTTCTATTTTAGAGATGCCGTCGTGATCCACAAGGCGTTATCACACGGCATTTCACCGGTTTTTTGCGCCTTGTGGCATCAACACTCACCAACTGAAGCCTTTCACGCTTTTTTGGCCCACACCGCAGCAAAAAAACCGTCGGTGTGATGAAGATGGGGCCACAAACGCAAATAACCACTGCCTGATGCACCGCCACTGCACAAGCCCTTGGCGCCCTCCACCTTGAGTTGCTCCAGCAGATCGCCTGCATCCAGCCATTCAAATTCGGGATGTGAGGCACTGAAGGCTTCGGCAATGGCCTCGTTCTCCTGCGGCAAGATGCTGCAGGTGGCATAGACCAAGCGACCGCCGGGTTTGAGCAAGCGGGCCGCACTGTCCAGAATGGCGGTCTGCTTGGCCACCAGCTCTTCTATGGACTTGGCGGACTGGCGCCATTTGAGATCAGGGTTGCGCCGCAACGTCCCCAAACCTGAACAGGGTGCGTCCACCAACACCCGGTCGATCTTGCCTGCCAGCCGCTTGACGCGGTCGTCTCGCTCGTGTGCGATGGCTGCGGGGTGCACGTTCGACAGGCCACTGCGGGCCAGGCGGGGTTTGAGGGCGTCGAGCCGGTGAGCCGACACGTCAAACGCATAGAGCCGCCCCGTGCTGCGCATGGTGGCGCCAATGGCCAGTGTTTTGCCCCCTGCGCCCGCACAGAAGTCCACCACCATTTCGCCACGCTTGGCGTCCAGCAGCATCGCGAGCAATTGCGACCCCTCGTCCTGCACCTCGATGGCACCGCGTGTGAAGGCGTCGAGTTTGGTCAAGGCAGGCTTATCGTCAATGCGCAGACCCCACGGCGAATAGGGCGTGGGGCTGGCTTTGATGCCCGCTTTGGCCAGTTCCTTTTGCACATCGGCGCGCTTGTCTTTGAGGGCATTGACGCGCAGGTCCAGCGGTGCGCTGTGTGCCAGGCTCTCCACCAGCGGCCAGAAACCTTCGCCCAGTTGGTCCTTGAGGGGCTTGACCAGCCACTCGGGCAGGTTATGGCGATGGCGCTCCATCAGATCGTCGGGTTGGACCGCATCACATTGGTCGAGCCAGTTTCTCTCCTGGTCGGTGAGCGCGCTCTTGAGGAAGTCGCGGGGGCCATAGAACCCCAAAATGGCCAGGCGGCGCTCCTTGGGGCCCGAGCCCGAGGGTGCCATGTGGTCAAACAGCAGCTTCTTGCGCAGCACGGTGTAAACCGTCTCGGCCAGCGTGGCCCGCTCGCGTGGCCCCAGGCCCCGGTTGTCGCGGAAAAAACGTGACACCACGGCATCGGCCGGGTGTTCAAAAGTGAGAGTGAGCCTGACGAGTTCAGCGCAGGCGTCGAGAAGGACTTTGGGATGCATTCCCCGATTGTCCCACTGTGGTCTGCTGCGCCGTCAAACCCGGCAGGCTACTGCAGCAACGGCCACGGGCTTACCGCGTATAGACGGGCTCGAACGCCGAACGCCCGATCTCCTGCAAGGTAGGCGATTCACCAGCCCACAGAGCAACGGCGGGGCCGGGCAGGCACAGGTTACGCTCCAGGGTGCGGCACAGGTGGTAGCGCCTTTCATCGTCCAGACCCGGCAATTCAAAAAACACCAGATAGGCCCGGCGTTGCGGATGCTCGCGCAGGTTCTTGCGTACCAGCCAGCAGCGTGTGAGCGGTGCGCAGCGTGCCAACTCCGATTGCAACTCGGCCAGCTCGAACGAGCTCAGGTCATGCCGAGCGATCTGGCTAAAGAAAGATGTGCCCGAAAGCTCCTCCCAGGCCCGCTCTTCCGACTCCTGCGCGCGATCCAACCGCTTGCGCCATTGCTTGAAGGCGGCGGCATCGTGATCCATCCCTAGGCGCGGTGTTTCCAGCTCGGCCAAAGCAGTGCGTGCCGCCCAGTAGCGGTCACTGCTGCCAGCGTCCCACAACCGGTGCAGCAGCGCCAGTTTGCCATCGCGGTCTTCATTAGGCAGGCAGGACACCAGGCTTCGCAAAGCGGCAGGGTGCTCGGGGCTGCGCTCCAGCGCCAGCTCAAACAAGGCGCGCACATCAGCGCGCGGGTCAAGGTGACGCTTCAGGCGTGCCAGCTCCACCAGCTCCACCGCATTGCTCTGCGCGGTGGCTTCACCCAGGGTTTGGATACGCACGCGTACCCGCTCCAGCCAGGCGTGGTGCTGCTTCCATTGGGTTGCATTGTCGCGGCACCATTGCTTGTCAAAGTGGCTGACCCAGCGCTTGGCATCCGACCCCAGCAGGCCCAGGGCGGTGCCGCGAGACCAGTCAGGCACAGTGGGCACGGCGTCCAGCGCCTCCATGCGGTCGCGCAAGCCAGGGTGGGTATCGTCCACACTGCTGATCCGCTTGAGCGCCTGGCGCAACGCATCATTGGCAAACGCGGCATCAGGCGGTTCTGCCAGGCGGCGGCGCATGCTGCGATATGGCCCCACGGGCAGCGGGTTGCCCGCCGCCGCACACCAATGCTGGCTCCAGAAGTTGGCCTGCAACCAGGCGCCACGGATTTCAATCTCGGCCAGGGCTGCCGCCGCGACCTGCCGGCCCAGCAACTTGCCGGCGATACGGTCGGCCTCGTATTCGTCCTGCCGGGCCAAGGCAAATGTCTTGGCAGAAAACCGGGGAAAGTACCACCGCATGAATGCCTGCGTGGCGGCACCCACGGGCCCTTCATCGTCTGCCAGACTATGGTTCAGCCGCATCCAGGAAAGCCGGGTGCGATAGATCCAGGCGGCAAACTGCCCATGATCGCCGCGCAGGTGCCCATATTCGTGCGCCAGCACGGCCAGAAAACGCGGCCGGTCCAGCGCCATCAGCAGAGGCAGCCCGATACTCAGATGGTTGACGGCGCCGCCCAACAAGCCGAACCGGGGCAACTGCTGAATGCTGGCATTGAACTCATCGTTGAGCGTGACCTTGTGGATGGCCGGCCCTTTGATTTTTCGGCGAATACGCTCAAGGGCTTCAAACAGCTCGGGAGCCTCCAGCGCTGTGACCTCTACGCCGGTGGGCTCCTCAAAACGCACCCACAGGGCGCGCAGGCTCACCCACAAAAGCCCCAACGCACCGAGCAACGGCCACACGAGCGCGATCCGGATCCGCCCCTGCAGCAGCTGGGGCACCACCCACATCAAAATACCGATGGCCAGCGCCAGGCAGCCCAGCACCCACGCATAACCCAGCGCGGCAAAAACAGCCACGCTGCGACGGTACGCACGGCTGTTGTCCGCGCTGGCATGCTCGCTCATGCGTACCAAGTGCACAAAATCTGCCTGATCCACGGGCGACCCTCCCCATTTTTGATTGTTCCTTGCCGGCCACCATACTAACCACCCTCCAAACACACCTGCCCACCATGACCGACGACGACCTGCCAGCACTCATCTACACACCCCCAGGGCTGTACCGCCACTACAAAGGCATGCTGTATGAGGTGATCGACACCGTGCGCCACAGCGAGACCCTGGAGCCCATGACGCTCTACCGCGCGCTGTATGGCCAGCGCGGCTTATGGGTGCGCCCTGCCGCCATGTTTGGGGAGCAGGTGGTCATCGACGGGGTGAAGCGGCCGCGATTCGAGCCGTGTGGAGACGACGCGCACGCAGGGTAAGGACGTCTGGCCTTAGAACGTGTTCACGATCTCAAACCATCTACGGCCGTGGGTGTGGTTGTGGACGCGGAAACACGGCGGTTGCCACCAGCCCGCCGCCTTCGGCATTGCGCAATACAAGCTGCCCACCGTG
This sequence comes from Acidovorax radicis, assembly GCF_020510705.1. Lineage (NCBI taxonomy): Bacteria > Pseudomonadati > Pseudomonadota > Betaproteobacteria > Burkholderiales > Comamonadaceae > Acidovorax > Acidovorax radicis. Next base: position 1,373,533 of record NZ_CP075184.1, on the reverse strand, counting down.
GCGGCGCACGATGTCGCGGGCAATGGTGAGCCCCAGCCCGGCCCCACCGCTTTGGCGGTTGCGTGATGCCTCCACCCGATAAAACGGCTTCATCACCCGCTCCAGTTCAGCCGGCGGCAGACCAGGCCCGTGGTCGCGCACCTCGATCACCAGCGCGTCGTTTTCATCGCGAAGGCCGATCTCGGCGCTCCCGCCATAGCGGACAGCGTTGCCCACCAGGTTGTCGAGGCAGCGCCGCAACGCAGTGGCCTGCAGCCACCGGGGCAAGACATGCCCTGTCACGGTGACCTGGTGGCCCATGGCGAGGTGATCATCGGCCATGCTTTCCACCAGCGCCTGCACATCCAGCAGCACCCAGGCTTCGGCGTCCGCCACGCCGCGCAGGTAGTCGAGTGTCGACGCGATCATCGCGTCCATCTCGGCGATGTCGCGGCGAAAAAGTTGCTGCGCGCATGGGTCGCCAAGGCTTTCGGTACGCAGGCGCAGCCGGGTCAGGGGCGTACGCAGGTCGTGCGACACCGCGGCCACAAACCGGTCGCGCTCGGCCAGTTGCTGGCGAATACGCGCCTGCATCTGGTTGAAGACGCGGCTGGCATCACGGCATTCAAGGGTGCCATCCTCAGGCAGTGCAGGGCGTTCGATGTCACGCCCGAGCTCCTGCGCCGCCGTGGCCAGCCGGTGCATGGGGCGCGACAGCCAGCGCGCTGCCCACCAGGCCGCCGCCACCAGAGCAGCCAGTCGCACGCCGATGTCCAGCAACAGACCCAAGTGCAGCGAGGGTGGCGCGCTCCAGAACCCCGGCCCTTGCCCGGGCGGCGGCGGGCCCGGCGGATGCCCGGGGAAGGCCGGACGAAGCTCGAACATCAGCGTCAGCGCCAGCACATGGCTCACGATCACGGCCACGATGAGCAGCAGCGCCAGCCGGCCAAACAAGGTGTCGGGCACGCAGCGCTGACCCCATGCGCGCAAGCGCTCGCCGATCAACACGGCCACCCCACCTGACCTTGCAACGACTGCACGTGGAACAGATAGCCAGCACCACGCACGGTGCGGATCATCGACGGTGCACGCGGGTCATCCGCAAGCTTGCTGCGCAGGCGCGAGACCAGCAAATCGATGCTGCGCTCGAACGCATCCATGGCCCGGCCCCGGGCCTGCTCCATGAGCTGGTCGCGGCTGAAAACGCGGCGCGGCATGCGCAAGAAAGTGCAAAGCAACCGGAACTCGGCGTTCGACAGGGGCACCACCACGCCCTTGGGGGACACCAGGTGCCGCTCGATGCTGTGCAGCGTCCAGCCATCAAACCGCACCACTTCATCGGGGCCCTGGGGAGCCGGTGCGCTATCGCCGCGCGTGCGGCGCAGCACGGTCTGGATGCGTGCCACCAGCTCGCGCGGCTCAAAGGGTTTGCCCATGTAGTCGTCCGCGCCCATCTCCAGCCCCAGAACGCAGTCATAAGGGTTGGCCCGTGCCGTGAGCATGATGATGGGCACCCGCGAGCGCTCACGCAGCTCGCGGGCCAGCGTGATGCCGTCGGTGCCAGGCAGCATCACATCCAGCACCACCAGGCCGATGGGGTGCGCGGCCATCTGGGCACGCATCGCCTGCGCGTCGCACGCGGCGTGGGTGGCATAGCCAAATCGGGTGAGGTATTGGGTGAGCAATGTGGTGATCTCGACATCGTCGTCCACCACCAGGATATGTTGCATGGGCCTGCGTGCGCTAAAAAATAGAGGGCTTTGGCCCTTGAGTTTAGGCAGCGCCCACAGCGCACTGGCAACAATCTGACGGGCATTTGCCCCCCTGTTCAGGCCTTGTGGGCGCCCTTTGTATCGGGCTTGGTACAAAGCGGACAAACCACAGAGACATGCGCGCCCAAGAATGGATTCGGGCCTTGGAGTCTGCGCACGCCCTTTTCGACGGAAAGACCGCGCACAGGCTCTAGCGCTGCCAGCCCCCGCTCCGGGAGCCCAGCCCCTGGCCTACCCATGGAACGAAAGGAACGACGATGACGACCATCAGTAGCGTCAGCAGTGCCTGGTCCAGTGCAAGTGTCCAGAGGGCCATGCGCCCCGGGCAAATGTCGGAACGACTGCTGTCAAAGATAGATGCCAACGGCAGCGGCGGCGTAGACAGCAGCGAGTTGCAGGGGCTGCTGGACGATGTCTCTACCAAGACGGGCGTGAGCACCACAACCAGCGCCGCAGACTTGATCACCCAGTACGACAGCAACGGGGACGGCAGCCTCAATGCCGACGAGCTGGGCAAGACCATGCAAGGCGTGCTGCCCCCGCCGCCGTCGACCATGGCATTCGCCCAATCGCGCGGCAGCGCCGACAGCGACACCGCCACAGGCAAAGCTGGCGACGACCTGTTTGGCAAGGTGGACAGCGACGGCGACAGCGCCGTGAGCAAGACCGAGTTGCAGGCACTGCTGGAGGCCATGTCGGGCGGCACGGCCAGCCAGACAGAGACCAGCAGCGACAAATTGTTCAGCCAGCTCGATGCAGATGGCAACGGCAGCCTGACCCAGGCCGAATTCGACGCAGGCCGCCCCTCAGGCACTGCGGGGGAGACGGGCCAGACAGGTGGTGGCATGCAGGCCACGGGCGGCATGCCACCACCCCCTGGGGGCCCAGGCGGTGCAGGTGGCGCAGGCGGTACGGGTGCGGCATCCAACAGCGCCACCACCTACGACCCCTTGGACACCAACGAAGATGGAGAGGTCTCGCTCACCGAGCGGCTGGCCGGCGCGAGCAGCAACAGCACCAGCAGCACCAGCGTGGAGGAGCAGGACGCGATCACTGAACTGTTCAGCGCTATCGACACCAACGGTGACGCCACCCTCAGTGCCAGCGAATCAAAGGCCTTCATCGACCAGCTGACCAGCCAGGCCCAGCAGATGACCAGCACCGCCTCGACCACCTCGACCCTCTCGACGAGCAGCAGCAAGGCGAAGGAATCCGGCCAACGCAATGACCTGGCGCGGCTGACCGACTTTGCCCGGCACCAGTACGAAAGGGCCGCCAATGGCTGGAATACATCCTCCAACGCCAGCAGCCTGAACGCGGTGGCCTGACAACACACGGATGGACGGCGACCAAGTCGGCCGCCGCCGCAGGGTTTCTGGCCGCGCAGTGCGATTCGCCCGTCAGTTGACGAGCTGCGTGCGCCAGAAGCCCCCGCGATAACAGCGACTGGAAAGATTTAGATAAAAATAGCCGCTAGCGCTTATCCCATAATCGCTAGCAGCTCCACATTTGATAGCAATCATGGCGACGGCGGAACAACCCTCCCAGGGCGCCCACCCAACCCCCGCCACACCACCGCCCAACGCGCCCAGGCTACAAGGCCTGTACCAGCGCCCGCACGGCGCGGGGGTAGATCACGTGTTCCTGCGTCAGCACCCGCGCCGCCAGCGTCTCGGCGGTGTCGCCCGGCAGCACCGGCACCACGGCCTGGTCCAGGATGGGGCCCACATCCAGCTCGGCCGTCACCTGGTGCACCGTCACGCCCGCAAACTTGCAGCCCGCGTCGATGGCACGCTGGTGCGTGTGCAGCCCGGTAAAAGCGGGCAACAGCGAAGGGTGGATGTTGATGAGCCGCCCGGCGTAGTGCGCCACAAACCCTGGCGTCAGGATGCGCATGAACCCGGCCAGCACCACCAGCACGGGCTGGTGGCGGTCAATCGTCGCGGCCAGCTCGGCATCGAACGCCTCGCGGCTGGCAAAGGCCTTGTGGTCCAGCGCCTCGGCGGTGATGCCCTGCTCGCGTGCAAACACCAGCCCCGCAGCATCCGGTTTGTTGCTGATGACGGCCGCCACGCGGGCGCCGTAGCGTTGTGCCCAGTTCTCTTGTTGCGCGGTGCGGACGATGGTGGCCATGTTGGAGCCGCCGCCAGAGATCAGAATGACGATGTTCTTCATAAATTGCCACGGATTATCCCAGTGCCCTTCGACCCCGCCATCCGCCCCCTCACCCCCCACGAAGCCCGCGTGCTCGCCACGCTGATGGAAAAAGCCCGCACCGTGCCCGACAGCTACCCCATGTCGCTCAACGGCCTGCTAACCGGCTGCAACCAGAAGACCAGCCGCGACCCGGTGATAAACCTCAGCGACGCCGAGGCGCAAGAGGCGCTGGATTCGCTCAAGCTGCTGACCCTGGCGTTTGAAAGCAGCGGCAACCGCACCACGCGCTGGGAGCACAACTTTCAGCGTGGCGTGGGCGTGCCCGAGCAGTCGGCCGTGCTGCTGGGCCTCTTGATGCTGCGCGGCCCGCAGACGGCGGGCGAGTTGCGCATCAACGCCGAGCGCTGGTACCGGTTTGCGGACATTTCGTCGGTCGAAGCCTTTCTGGACGAGCTGCAGGAGCGCAGTGCCGAAAAGGGTGGCCCGCTGGTCGTGCAACTGCCCCGCGCGCCCGGCGCCCGCGAGCAGCGCTGGGCGCACTTGATGTGCGGGCCGGTAGACACCACTGCCAGCCATGCGCCCGCAGGCAGTGCGGGCTCCAACCCATCGCCCGCATTGCAGGCCCGCGTGGACGCCCTGGAGGCCGAAGTGGCGAGCCTGCGCAACACCGTGCAGCGGCTGTGCGCCGAGCTGGGCATTCCCCCTGAGTTCAGTCCAATGTCGCCACCCGGACAGGAGTAAAACGAACGACCGTGCTACAAATGCGCAATCACTAGGAGACGCACCGCATGGATCTCGCATTCACCCCCGAAGAGCAGGCCTTCCGCGAAGAGATTCGCGCCTGGGTTCACGCCAATCTGCCCAAAGAAATCTCTCACAAGGTCCACAACGCCTTGCGCCTGACCCGCGCAGACATGCAGGGCTGGGCCAAGATTCTGGGTCAAAAAGGCTGGCTGGGTTTTGGCTGGCCCAAAGAGTTTGGCGGCCCCGGCTGGACGGCCGTGCAAAAGCACTTGTTTGAAGAAGAGTGCGCGCTGGCCGGTGCGCCGCGCATCATCCCCTTCGGCCCCGTGATGGTGGCGCCGGTGATCATGGCGTTTGGCAACGCCGAGCAGCAAAAACGCTTCTTGCCCGGCATCGCCAGCGGCGAGGTGTGGTGGAGCCAGGGCTACAGCGAACCGGGCTCGGGCTCGGACCTGGCCAGCGTCAAGACCCGTGCCGAGCGCGTGGGCGACAAGTACATCGTCAACGGCCAAAAGACCTGGACCACCCTGGGCCAGCATGGCGACTGGATGTTCAACCTCGTGCGCACCAGCACCGAGGGCAAGCCCCAGACCGGCATCTCCTTCTTGCTGCTGGACATGAAGTCCAAGGGCGTCACCGTGCGCCCCATCAAGCTGCTGGACGGCGAGTGCGAGGTGAACGAGGTGTTCTTCGACAACGTCGAGGTGCCTGCCGAGAACCTGATTGGCGAAGAGAACAAGGGCTGGACCTACGCCAAGCACCTGCTCAGCCACGAGCGCACCAACATCGCCGACGTGAACCGCAGCAAGCGCGAACTGGAACGCTTGAAGCGCATCGCCAAGACCGAAGGCGTGTGGGACGACCAACGCTTCCGCGACCAGATCGCGCTGCTAGAAGTGGACATCGTCGCCCTGGAAATGCTGGTGCTGCGCGTGCTGTCGGCCGAGAAGTCGGGCAAGAACTCGCTCGACATCGCGGGCCTGCTCAAGATCAAGGGCAGCGAGATCCAGCAGCGCTACGCCGAGCTGATGATGCTGGCCGCCGGCCCCTTTGCCATGCCCTTCATCGAAGAGGCCATGGAAGCTGGCTGGCAGGGCGATTTCCCTGGCGGTGTCACCGCCAATGCGCCGCTGGCATCGACCTACTTCAACCTGCGCAAGACCACCATCTACGGTGGCAGCAATGAAGTTCAACGCAACATCGTCGCGCAGACGGTTCTGGGCTAAGGAGACAAGAACATGGATTTCGATTTTTCTGACGACCAGGAACAACTGCGCGACGCCGTGCGCAAATGGGTGGACAAGGGCTACACCTTTGAGCGCCGCCGCGCCGCGGTGGCCGCTGGCGGTTTTGACCGCGCCGCCTGGGGCGAGCTGGCCGAGCTGGGCCTGACCGCCCTGACCGTGCCCGAGGCCCACGACGGCATGGGCCAGGGCGCCATCGACGCCATGGTGGTGGCCGAAGAACTGGGCCGCGGCATCGTGCTGGAGCCCATTGCCCAGGCCTTCATGGCCAGCAGCGTGCTGTCGCACTACGCCCCCGCCGACGTGCAATCGGCCTGGCTGCCCCGCGTGGCCAGTGGTGAAGCCCTGGTGGTACTGGCCCAGCAGGAGCGCAAGGCGCGATACCGCCTGGATGTTTGCGAGGCAAAAGCGGCCCCAGCGCAAGATGGATATGCACTGACAGCTATCAAAAGCGTAGTAGCTGCCGGCGATAAGGCCGATGCGTTCATCGTGCCTGCCCAACTGGACGGCAAGACCGCCCTCTTCCTGGTCGAGCGCACCGCCACTGGCGTGACCACCCAAGGCTACGTCACACAAGACGGCAGCCGCGCCGCCGAGGTGAAGTTCACCAACGCCCCCGCCACGCTCATCACCACCGATGGCCTGGCCGCGCTGGAACTGGCCGTGGACACCGGCATCGCCGCCACCTGCGCCGAGGCCGTGGGTGTGATGGACAAAACCGTGGCCATCACCGTCGAATACATGAACCAGCGCAAGCAGTTCGGTGTGTTCATCGCCAGCTTCCAGGCGCTGCGCCACCGCGTGGCGGACATGAAGATGCAGCTGGAGCTGGCCCGCTCGATGAGCTACTACGCCAGCCTCAAGCTCGGCGCCCCCGCCGCCGAACGCCGCGCCGCCATGGCCCGCGCCAAGGTGCAACTGGGCCAATCGATGCGCTTTGTGGGCCAACAGGCCGTGCAACTGCATGGCGGCATCGGCGTGACGGACGAGTACATCGTGAGCCACTACTTCAAGAAGCTCACGCAGCTGGAAGTGACCTTTGGCGACACGCTGCACCACCTGGGTGAAGTGTCGGCCCGCATGCAAGACACCGCGGGCGTGTTTGCCTGATGTGAACTGACGCAGCCGCGTCACACCCACTAACGATGCTCGTGGATTTCGCAGTCCACGGGCATTTTTGCTTTCTGGAGCCCCCCATGAATCACCCATTCCTGTTGCCACGCCGGTCCCTCTTGCTGGCAGCCGCTGCGGCCGCCAGCCTGGCGCTGGCAGGCTGCGCCACCCAGAGCCCCAGCCTGGCCGAGGCGCCGCCCATCGTCTTTGTGCATGGCAATGGCGACACTGCCGCGCTGTGGCAGACCACCGTCTGGCGGTTCGAATCCAACGGCTGGCCCCGCGAGCGCCTGCACGCCATCGACGTGCCCTACCCCCTGGCGCGCGATGAGGACGCCAAGCCCCAGGCGGGCCGCACGTCTGCAGCAGAACACATGGCCTACCTCAAGGCCGAAGTGGACAAGGTGCTCAAGGCCACCAGCGCCAGCCAGGTGGTGCTGGTCGGCAACTCGCGCGGCGGCAATGCCATCCGCAACTACATTGACAACGGCGGCGGCAACAAGACGGTGAGCCACGCCATCCTGGGCGGCACGCCCAACCACGGCGTGTGGGCGACCCCTGGGGTGCGCGAAGGCAACGAGTTCTCGGGCACCGGCCCCTTCCTCACCGCCTTGAACGCCCCCAAAAATGCAGCGGGTGACGAAGTGAGCGGCCCCGTGCAGTGGATGACCATCCGCTCGGACAACAACGACAAGTTCGCCCAGCCCGACGGCCTGTGGATCGGCCAGAAAGGCACGCCCACCCACGTGACCGCAGCAGGCCCCGAACTCAAAGGCGCCACCAACGTAGTCATCCCGCGCATCGACCACCGCGAGACGTCGTACTCCCCCGCGGCGTTTGAAGCCACCTATCGCTTCATAACCGGCAAGGCACCAGCACGCACCAACATTGCGACCGAAAAATCCGTGGTACTGAACGGCAAGGTCACGGGCCTGGGCGTGGATTCTGCAGACCCCAAGACCGGCAACTTCAGCAACAACCTGCCCCTGGCGGGCGCGCAGCTGGAGGTGTATGCCACCGACCCCGCCACCGGCACCCGCACGGGCAATGCCCTGCTGCGCAAAACAGTGGGAGCGGATGGCCAATGGGGGCCACTGGCCGTCCCCACCGGCTCGCCCATCGAGTTTGTGATCACCGCCCCCGGCTACGCCACCACCCACATCTACCGCAGCGGCTTTCCGCGCAGCAGCAACCTCATCCACCTGCGCGCCGAGCGCATCGCCGACGCCGACAAAAGCGCCGAAAGCGTTGCGACAATGAACCGCCCACGCGGCTATCTGGACCCGGCGCGCGACAAGATGCTGCTGGATGATGCACCGCCAGCCGGCGTGCCTGCGGGCGCCGGTGCGGCCACCGCCAAAGTGAAGCCTGCTGGCGGGCTGCGATCAATCACGGCGGAATTCAATGGCGAGCGCGTCACCGGCCAAACGTGGCCTGCCGCACAAGGGCACGTAGTGATGCTAGAGATCAGCCAATAAGCAGGCTACGACACCGTCCCGTGTTTCGAGGCCATGGCATCAAGGCGGGCCGCGGCTGGTGCTCCGCTACGCTCGGTCAGTGCTTGTGTCCTTCGTGGCTGTGGCTGTGGCTGTGGCTGTGGCTGTGGCTGTGGCTGTGGCCAGGGTGCTCCGCACGCTTGCGGTCATCCACCACGTTCACCGTCACGCCATTGGGCAACACCATATCGCCGGGGCGTTGACTGGCTGAACACGCGCCCAGCCAGCGGCCTTCAAACACCATGCGGCCCGTGTTGTTAAAAGGCGTCTGGGGGTACTTCACGTTATACGTGCCGTGGTAAGAGGACTGCAAGTCGCCCAGCAGCTCCATCTGCGCGCTCAACCGGTTGTCGTGTACGTAGCACACAGTGTTGATGTTGTAACCCGCCACTTGGGCGCGCCGCCAGACATTGAGTTCATGGCAGTCGTCCTGGCCAGGCATGATGGATGTCAACATTACCGGCTCTGCTTCGGGGCTGGTGCATTGCCGGACAGTCAGTGGCCGCTGCGGCGCCTGACCCGCCCGCTTTAAAACCAGATCGTCGCTGCGCACCGTCACCTCCCACAAGCCAGGCTTGCGTGCAGGCAATGGGGATTTTTTGGCGGCTGGCTGCGCCTTCGCTGGCTGCCTGGCGGTGGGGGCTGATTCATGCGCGGCGCTGTGTGCAACTATCACCGCGAGGCACAGCGCAAGAACGCTTTGTCTGTACTTGTACTGCATGTTTTCCCCAACATTCAATTCGAAAATGATAGCTACCCGCGCTTTAAAGATAAGCTCTAACGGCCGATTTTATTAAAAAAACCAGCGATACCATCGGCATCACTGGTTTCTGGGCCAGGACACGAGGGCCCTGGCGTTGGCTTTTCAGCACATCTCAAATCATCTGACGACGGCGCATGCCGATCATGCCCAGCCCGATCAAAGCAGAGAGGATGATGAGACCCCACTCACTCAAAGTGGGGATGGAAGCCACTTGCCCCCCCGCGCCAGCAAAGGCAAAAGCCACGGCACATGCAGCCGTCGCATTGGTCATCGTGTAGGTGTAGGGTGCCGTGGCGCTCAGCGTGCCCGTGCAAGTGGACCCTGCCACCACACTGGGAACCATGCCAGCCGTGGCAGGCGTGAGTGTCCAGACGCGCGTGTCACCTATCGCCAATACGGTTTCTCCAGCGCCGTTCTGGCCGGGGGTGGTCACCGTGCCATTGCCGCCCGGCACCGTCGCAGTCACCGTGATGGCATTGGCTGCAGCGATGAACTTCACCTGAACGGAGCAGTCCGCCAGCGCGTTGCTGGCGGTGAACTGGTTACCAGTGCGCAAACCGGTGCAGGTACCGCCAAACACGGACTCATTGCCTCCGCCAGGTGTTGCGGTAAAGGTCTGACCGCCACCCTGTGCCACAGTCGTGGACCCACTGGGAGTGATGGTGCCGGTGCCGCTGGTCACTGAAGAGCTGATGTTCACGGTCTGATTGGTGAACGACACGCTGAAAGCGCAGTTGGCGTTCACCGGGGACACGGTGTAGACATTGCCCACCAGCGTGCCCGGGCAGTTGCCGGTCACCAGGGGATAGAAGCCCGCCGTTGGCGAGAAGTTGTAGGTGCGCGATCCGCCACGTGCCAGGTTGATGGTTCCTGTGGTGTCCACGCTGCCGTTGCCGCCCGTGACGGACGATGTCACCGTCACCGGGTCGTTAGTGAACGAGGCAATCACCGTGCAGTCTGTGGTCGCGTTGGCTACCGTATACGTGTTGGCCGCAATGTCCTGGGTACCCTTGCAGGTACCCCCCACCACGGCCGAGTAGCCAGCGCTGGGCGTGAGGGTATAGACGGTATTGTTGGCACCAGGAACCAGTGGCCCCGTCACGCCCAGCGGGCTGATAGTGCCATTGCCGCCAACCACCGAAGAAGTCTCTTCAAAAGTGAACGCTACCGTGAAACCACAATTGGCGCTGACCGGATTGACGGTGTAGGTGTTGGGAGAAACGCTCGTATCCAGCACACCCGTACAGGCCGTACCAGAAGCTGGGGGCAGAACATAAGTCGTCTTGCCCGCGTTGGGGGTGATGCTGAAGACCGTCGAGGTACCGTCTTCCACCTGACGTGGCGTAGACGATGTCATCGTGCCGCCGGGCAACAGCGTGGGCGTGACGATGTAGGCGCGAGCGAATTCAGCCGTGGCCGTCACGTCCGTGGCTCCGACCGTGATCACGCACGTATTGCCGCTGAGAGACGTGCAACCAGTCCAGCTCTTGAAGAGCGAGCCAGCATGGGCCACGGGCGTCAGGCGCACCTCATCGCCCTGCGCCACCGGCTGAGTGGTACCCGCAGCGCCACACGCGGCACCCGCGTTACCGCAGGCCAAGCCGCTGGGCACCGCCAGGATGTGACCCGTACCGGCTCCCGTGGAGTTAGCAGTCACGTTACGCAGCGTGCCCACGGATGTGTTCATGCCGGCGGTGTTATTCGCTGACTGGGTGTCCTGCGTACCGGCTGGAGGAGTCACCGTCAGTACCGTATTGGCAGGGGTACCCGCGCCAGTGAGCGTGCCGCCCGTATAGGTGTAGACCAGGCTCTGACCGGGGGGCACATCGGCCGTGTTAGTAGCGATGGGGCCAGCGCCACTGCTGGTGGCGCCACAACTTGCCGTGCTGCCCGCAGGCACGGCGCAAGTCCAGTTGCCACCGGTCACACCGGTCAGCGTCTGACTGACGCTGGCGCCCGTGACACCCGAGCTGCTGTGGTTGGTCACCGTCACCGTGTAGACCGGGGTATCGGCTGGTGCATAAGAAGACGAGCCGCCGTTCGTTACGGTCACACCCAGGTCTGTGGTCGGAGTGGCTGCGGGCACGATGGCCGTCTTGACCAGCGGGCCGATAAACGGGCTGGCCGTGTCGGAACGCACATCGTAGTCCCCGTTGTTAACAACTGCATTGGAGCCCGATGTGGCTGCACCGGCAGGTACGGTGAACGTCACGTTAAAGCTACCACTCTGGCCGTCATTGAGCAAACCGCTGCTACCCACCTCGCACTCCAGGTAGTCTGAGCGCGGGGCGACCCCAGTGTGCGGACCAGTGCACGAAGCCGGCCAGGAGCCCGGAACAAAGGTTGTAAACAAGCCGTCTTCCGTCTTCGGAGCGGCCACCCGCACCTTGGAACCCAGGGCAATCACGCCGCTGTTGTTGGCATAGCTGTAGGTGTAGGTCACCTGATCGGCTGGCTTGGTCGTCGATGGCCCAGTGGACGTGATTGCAAGACCTGGCATAAAAGCCCCCACGGCATCCATATACACGCGCGCCTCATGAGCAGCGGCACCCGGCGAGCAATTGGAGGCATAGATGATGAGCATGACCTGATCACCCACATCCAACTGGCCATTGCCAGGGGCGATATCAAACCCCTGCCAATCGGTATAGCGGTAGCTGCCTGCGGTCTGCCAAGGCACGCCGGACTGGTTGGCGTAGTTGTAGGTGTAGAACATCACCTTGTTCTTGGTGAGGTTGCGCACCTCAACATAGAAGTAAGGCTGCTCCGTTGGACCATGTCCACCGTCCACCAGTACCGGCGCCATACCAAAGCGGACGTGAACTTTGTTGTCCACAGGATCCACTTCCGCCACGGTCATGGTAGCAACCTGTTCAATAGACGATGCCAATTTGGCACCTTGATCATTGAGTTTGAGTGCGTTATTGCCCCACCGAGGGGCCGTCAGCGTGCCCGGATTGGTGGCTGGAACGTTGAAAACAGGCATCGTGACGATGGCACTGGCGCCATTCCCCACGGCTGCACCGCTCAGTCCCAACTGACCCAGCGTGATGCCGGTGGTGGGGTCTGGCAGGGGCGGAGAGGCAGGCAACACCGCGCTGCGGGTGTAGGTGCGGTGCGTCCAACCAGTGGGAGGCATCGTGTTGTTATCTTCAAACCCCCCGTTGGCAAAACCTGCATGCACCACTGGAGTCCCCAGAAGAGCCCCCCCGGCTGCAATCGCCCATACGCCGCGTTGGCACCGCCGGGCCAAGCCCTGCAGCCCCCTCCATACATTGATTGTTTTCAACACGTTCCCCTCTTGGTAGATTCACGGCCGACAACCTCGCGGTTGCAGCCCCATACAGTTCACACGACAAAACACCGCCCCGACTCGCGACCACTCGGTCGCTGAGTCAGCATTTAGAGGGGTGTTGGTTCAACAGATCGCACAACATCGCGGCACCGATGGGCACTCATGCAGGTTTCAGTTCAAGCAACGAACACAAGCCCCTTCCCAAACACGGCACGCACCGGCAATGCGGTGCCCGTGGTTTCCAGCGTCTTGCGACGCAACCTGGTCAGTTGGGACTCGATGCGATGAAAGCCGCCCTCCGCCTCGTCAGCGCCCATGGCCTCCGTGAGCGCCTGCTTGGTGAGCAGCGCACCCGGCATCACCATGAGGCAGCCCAGCAGTTCCAGTTCACGGCTGGTCAGATCGACAACCCGTTGATTGGGCGCGACAAGCCGGGACGCCGCCTGGTCCAGGCGCCAGGGGGCAACGGCATCCCCGTGCGCTGTACGCGGCGCCATACGGCGCAGTTGTGAGCGGATGCCTGCCGTCAACTCCTGCATATCCACGGGCTTGACGAAATATTGAAGCGCTCCAGCATCCAGCCCTGCGATTCGACTGCCCACATCTGCTCTTGCAGTCATCAGCACCGTGGGGACTGCCTGGGCGGCAAGGCGGGCCACGAGACTGAGCCCATCTTCACCGGGCAGACCAATATCGACGACCACCAGATCCGCACGATCCTTCAGCAACCGAACATAAAAATTCTCAGCCGACTCCACACCCCATGCCCCAAAGCCGGAACACTCGAGATATCTGCAAACGTTTTCGCGAATGTCTGCGTCGTCTTCGACCACGGCAATGATGAATTCAGGGGGCATGAAATGGGGGTGGCGCAAGGAACAGATGAAACATCCAGATACGGACTATTCTCTGTGTTCATCGACCAGCCAGCCATGCTCAAACGCTCACAATTACTCACAACATTGCAAACAATGCGCGCAGGCCAACACCTGAAATACCTGTTCTTGATTTGCGTGTCGCTCGTCGCGCTCATGACGCACGCCCCATCGAACGCAGCAGGGTCGGCAGAGCGCGCGCTCATGTTGGGACGCGATATCTCCACACAGAGACTGGACGACCACAGCGGAAATTTGACACCTGACGATGTTCTTTCGGGACGGCGAACCGTCCCGAAGTGGGAATCCATGGATTCAGCCTTGAATGCGGGCTACCTCCAACATGTGGTGTGGCTAACCTTCACCGCGCCGGCAGCAATGCACCCGAGCGACCCGCTCTGGCTGGTGGGACAACCGACCTACCTGGACTCCGTCACGCTCTACCAGCGTGATGCAACCGCCAACGCCTGGACGGCGCAACGCAGCGGCGACTACGTTCCCACCAGTGAAAAGATGTCCATCCGGCAACACCTGTTTCGTCTGGAGCCAGGAAAAGCTACTCTGATTCGCATCGAAACGACAAGTGCCATGCAGTTTCAGGCCAGCGTGTTTTCGAGCACACAAGCGCTGGCGGCGCATCTGGCATCCAACGAAAGGGTGATGGGGCTTTACTTTGGCGCAATGATGACCCTGCTCTTGGTCACCTGGGCTGCCGCAGTGATCTTCCGCACCCACGACATCTACGCCCTGGCACTGCTGGGCACGGTGAGCCTGCTGCACGTTTTTAATGTGCGTGGATACACGAACCTGTGGGCCCCGGAATCCTGGACGGTGTGGGCGAGCCATTCCGTCGGCATAGGCGCATTTGTCCTTGCCGCCACGATTGCCTGGCAGATACGCGAGCAATTGACGCGCAACACACGCTATTGGTGTGCAGACCGCATTCTGTTTGGGTTGGTGGTTGTCAATCTTTTGGGCACATTGAGCGTGCCATTGGGCTTTTACGCGTCAGTCGCTTGGGTCAACCTCGCGTCGCTGGTGGTCGCTGACGTATTCGCCGTGGTGTTCTGCCTCGTCGCATTGCAACGGCGCCAGCGTGTTGCTCAAAGTGCACTACTGCTGGCCGCTTATGTTGTTCACTTGCTGGGCGGCATACCGACCACCGCTTTCATGATGGGAATCACCCGCTGGAACATCGACATCACGAATCTGTGGCAATTCCAGGCCTTGGTCTTCACTGGCATGATTGCCTGTGCCGTCTTTGTCGGTATGGTGCAACGCTACCGCCAAGCCAAAATTTCAAACGATCACGCCATAGAGCGCTTGGCTCATTCAGAACAGGTTTTGGAAGAAAGGATCGAGCAACGCACGCGAGAACTCTCCAACGCCCAGCATTTGCTGAAACAGGCATTGGACAGCGAGCGGGAACTGCGTCAAGAGCAACAGCAGTTCTTCCACATGATCAGCCATGAATTCCGCACCCCCCTAGCGGTCGTGGACAGTGCCGCCGCAGAACAGCAGAGCTTCCCGTCTTCAGATCTGCAGGCGCAGACCGACCGGGCGAAACAAATCCGCCGTGCATGCCGCCGGCTGACGTCACTGGTAGACAGCTGCCTCATCAGTGAACGCCTCGATTCTGCGGGGTTCAGGCTGTATGCCGCCCCCACCGGTGTGGCGGCACTGCTGGAACATGCGGCACAACTGGTGCATTGGTCCCCCCGCCACCAGCTACGCCTGTTCACCGAGGCCGCTCCCGCCGAGTGGATCTGCGACCAGGCACTGGTGCGCATTGCGCTGTCCAACTTGGTGGACAACGCCGTGAAATACGCGGCAGCAGGCGAGATATTCATTGCGGCACACAAGAACGATGCGGGAATGCTGGAAATATCCGTCGCAGACGAAGGCTCCGGGATGTCGCTGGAGGTCATGAGCCGAATTTTTCAGCGGTTTGAACGCGGTGACCGCACCGATCAAAGCAAAGGGTTTGGACTGGGGCTGTGGGTCAGTCGCCGGGTGGCGCGGCTTCACGGAGGAGATATCACCGTGCAATCCCAGCGCGACCATGGTGCCCGCTTCACATTGACCCTGGCACCCCAACGCGTAAGCACCCCCAGCGGCTTATAGGCCCATAGGCACCAGCCGATTGCCACTTGCCACTTGCCACTTGCCACTGCGCAGCAGGATGATCTTGGCGCTGACGGGGAATGAAGCCTTTTGTGCTCTTTCCAGCCCGCAATATGCGGATTTCACACGGCCCCTTCGCTCGAAAAATGGACATCAAAAAATGCGCGAGGGATGGCTCCGAGGGGGTATCTGCGAATCCTGGATAATCTCCAACTCTATCTTTACCGCATCTGGCTCGCCGAGCCCAGCAGACCGCGCAGCGGTCCCATTGCAACCATCCAGCATCCATGAGCGCCACAGCGACCGACCCCAACCTCAAGCACCTGACCAAGGCCCGTGAACAGATCGCCAAAGGCGACCTCAAGAATGCCGCACTGACGCTCAACAAAGCCATTGCCCTATGGCCGCAGGATGCCCGCGTATACATGCTGGGTGGCCTGCTTGCAGAAAAGGCTGGCAATGTAAAAGGTGCGTTTGAAGCCCTGCGCAAGTCGGTTGCACTGGCTCCAGCGTGGGGCCCCGGCCTGTTGGAGCTCGCGTTGCTTCTGGCGCGCCAGAACCAATTCAAGGAAGCCGTGGAAACCGCGGAAAAAGTAGCCGCGCTGGAACCCAAGAACCTGCAGGTGCTAGCGGGCGTCATCGACATCGCACACCGTGCGGGCCATACAGAGATGGCCGTGCGCCACCTGCGCCGAGGTCTGGAGCTGGTCCCGGGCGACGTCGCGCTGCGGCGGTTGCTTGCGCGGGACCTGAGCGAACAGGGCCATCACGAGGAGTCCATGGCGCTGTGGGATGCATTGCTCGAACAGCATCCCGAAGATGCCCAGTCGCTGGTCGGCCGCGTTCAAGCCTGCATCACCGCCGGCAAACCTGCACAAGCACGCGAAGACGCGGCAGCGCTGCTGAACCTCGCGCCTGGCGATGCGGTGTACCAGTACTACGCCCAGCTCACGCAGGGTGAAACACCAGCACAACAGCCCGCAGCCTTGATGCTCCCCCTGTTTGATGGCATGGCGGAGTTCTACGACGTTCACATGGTGCGCAGCCTGAAGTACCAATTGCCCAAACAGGTGGCTGAAAAAATCATCGCCCGCCATCCCGACAAGAAAATCAACGTGCTCGACCTCGGATGTGGCACCGGTCTGCTCGGGGTGTGCCTGGGCCGTCTCGATGGTGCCCTCATCGGTGTCGATCTGTCGATGAAGATGATTGAGCAGGCGGCTCGCCACAACGTGTATGACCGGTTCCACACGGTGAACCTGCATGACGCATTGCGCGAGACACCCGACGGTCTTTATCAGGTCATCGCGGCGCTGGATGTGTTCATATATGCGGGTGACTTGACCCAGGCCGTGTCCGATGCGTTCCGCGTCCTGGCACCCGATGGCATACTGATTTTCTCTTGCGAGATCGCCGATGAATCAGGGGCCAACCTGGTGTTGTTGCCGGCGGGGCGCTATGCGCACAAACGCAGCCATGTCGAAGCACTGTGCAAGGCCGCCGGTTTTGACACGGTCGACGTGCAAGAAACCGTGCTGCGCCATGAAAACCACCAGCCCGTGCACGGGTTTGTAGTGACCGCTCACAAGCGGGCCTGATTACTCGCTTACTACCAAGGCAACGCTTCGCGCATGCCGTGATCGATAGCGCCCCCGGTGGGGTATCGGCAGGATGCGTTCCTGCCGGACCGTTGATTTTCCGTGTTGCCCCGCTGGCAACCACGGCTATTCTTTTGACGATCTCACCGCCACGTGAAAGATCACCAACGGGTCACGCCAGAAGCCGCGACGACTTGGGCACGTGCGCCATCAAGAACTCCATCTGATCGGCCAGGATGCGGCGGTTGCGCAGGATGAAGTCTTCCCACAGGCTGGGCACGTAGGGGGCGTAGAGCAGCGGCATGTGGGCCTGCTCGGGCGTGCGGGGGCCCTTGCGGTGGTTGCAGGGGCGGCAGGCGGTGACCACATTCATCCAGTGGTTCTGCCCATTGCGCGCAAAAGGCACGATGTGCTCACGCGTCAGGTCTTCTTCGTGAAAATGCCCGCCGCAGTAGGCGCACACATTGCGGTCACGCGCAAAAAGCTTGCTGTTGGTCAGGCTGGGTTTGAGCTCAAACGGGTTGATGCTGGGCACACCCTTGGTGCCGATGATGCTGTTGATGGCAATCACCGATTGTTCGCCCGTGATGGCGTTGTGGCCGCCCCGGAACCGTGCGATCTGCGCGCCGGATTCCCAACGCACTTCGCCCGCCGCGTAGTGGATCACCGCTTGCTCGAGCGTGATCCACGATTGGGGTAGCCCTTGGGCTGACAGCTTCAAGACCTTCAAAACACGCCTCCTGGAACATAAAGTACACAAGGATTCGGAACGCAGATGTCTCAGGGCGACTTCGCGCAGATCACCCATGGGTCACAATATACTCCGGTTTCATGACAAATTGGCGTCTTGCGCTTGATGCATATGCGCATGCTGCTATCAAAAAGATAACAATCCGATGAAGATCTTTCGTGGATTCCACCATCCCGGCATTGCCCGCGCCTGCGCGTTGACCATCGGAAATTTCGACGGGGTGCACCGGGGCCACCAGGCCATGTTGGCCCTGGTGAACAACGAGGCGGCGCACCGGGGCGTGGAGAGTTGCGTGCTCACGTTTGAACCCCATCCACGCGACTACTTTGCCCGGGCACTCCACAAGCCCGAGCTGGCGCCGGCCCGCATCGGCACGCTGCGCGACAAACTCACCGAGCTGGAGCGCTGCGGGGTGCAACAAACGGTGGTGTTGCCCTTCGACGCCAGCCTGGCCGCACAGTCGCCCCACGAATTTATCGACCGGGTGCTGGTGCAGGGCCTGGGGGTTCGGTATGTGTTGGTGGGTGATGACTTCCGGTTTGGCCGCCAACGCACGGGCGACTACGCCATGCTCGACGCTGCGGGCAAAAAGCAGGGTTTCGACGTGGCCCGCATGAACAGTTACGAGGTGCACGGGTTGCGCGTTTCCAGCTCTGCCGTGCGCCAGGCGCTCGGGGCCGGTGACATGCAAGCGGCAGCGCGCCTGCTCGGGCGGCCCTACACCATCAGCGGCCATGTGGTGCACGGGCGAAAGCTGGGGCGGGAGCTGGGCGCCACCAACGCCGGCATGGGTGATGGGTTTCGGACCCTCAACCTGCGTTTTGCGCACTGGAAACCCGCCGCCAGCGGCATCTTTGCCGTGCTGGTGCACGGCCTGGCCGAAGCGCCCCTTCCCGGCGTGGCCAACCTCGGTGTGCGTCCTTCGCTGGACCCTGGCGACGTGAACGGCGGCCGGGTTCTGCTGGAAACCCATTGCCTGCAATGGCCTGCCGCCCTCGGGTCCGAGGGGGCGTACGGTAAAATCGTGCGCGTGGAACTACTGCACAAACTGCACGATGAGCTGAAATACGACGGTCTGGATGCCCTGACGGCAGGCATCGCCAAAGACTGCACCGACGCGCGTGCCTACTTTGCCTCGGCCCAGGCACCCAATCACACCGAGACCCGGCGCCAGACCACCCGCGACCGAATTTGAGGGGGGCTGCTTCTCGCAGCGCCCGCTTGGCGGGCCCGTCATCTTTCGCGCTCCCATCCTGTTCTTGCTCCGGGCCCGCCCCGGAATGCCCTGTTTTTAAGGCTCCCTCATGTCCGACGACAACGCCAGTACCTCTTCCGCAGCGTCCACCGCCCCGGATTACCGCAGCACCCTGAACCTGCCTGACACCCCCTTCCCGATGCGTGGTGATCTGCCCAAGCGTGAGCCAGGCTGGGTCAAGGACTGGGAAGACAAAGGCCTGTACAAACGCCTGCGCGATGCCCGCCACGGCGCGCCCAAGTTCATCCTGCACGACGGCCCGCCCTACGCCAACGGCCAGATCCACATGGGCCACGCGGTCAACAAGATCTTGAAGGACATGATCACCAAGGCGCGCCAGCTCGAGGGCTTTGACGCGCTGTACGTGCCGGGCTGGGACTGCCACGGCCTGCCGATCGAGAACGCCATCGAAAAGAAACACGGCCGCAACCTGAGCCGCGACGACATGCAGGCCAAGAGCCGCGCGTTTGCCACCGAGCAGATCGCGCAGCAGATGGTGGACTTCAAGCGCCTGGGCGTGCTGGGCGAATGGGACAACCCCTACAAGACCATGAACCCCGCCAACGAGGCGGGCGAAATCCGCGCCTTCAAGCGCGTGATGGAGCGCGGTTTTGTGTACCGGGGCCTCAAGCCCGTGTACTGGTGTTTTGACTGCGGCTCCTCGCTGGCCGAGTTCGAGATCGAATACCAGGACAAGAAGAGCACCACGCTGGATGTGGCCTTCAAGTCGCATGACGCGGCCAAGCTGGCTGCAGCGTTCGGATTGCCATCGCTCTCCAAAGACGCCTTCGTCGTCATCTGGACCACCACCGCCTGGACCATCCCTGCCAACCAGGCCCTCAACCTGAACCCCGAGATCAGCTACGCGCTGGTCGATGCGGGCGAGCGCATCCTGCTCGTGGCCGAGCCCCTGGTGGCCTCGTGCCTGGAGCGCTACGGCCTCACCGGCACCGTGCTGGCGACCACGCTGGGCAAGAATCTGGGCGGTCTGGAGTTTGAACACCCGCTGTACGACGTGAAGAGCGAAGACGGCACCCAGGGCTACCGCCGCCTGTCGCCCGTCTACCTGGCCGACTACGCCACGGCCGACGACGGCACGGGTATCGTGCACTCCTCGCCCGCCTACGGGCTGGAGGATTTCAACTCCTGCGTGTCCCATGGCATGGCGCTGGACGACATCCTGAACCCCGTGCAAGGCAACGGCACCTACGCAGCCGACTTTCCGCTGTTTGGCGGCCAGCACATCTGGAAGGCCGTGCCCGTCATCATCGAAGCCCTGCGTAACGCGGGCCGCCTGATGACCACCAAGGACATCACGCACAGCTACCCGCACTGCTGGCGCCACAAGACGCCGGTGATCTACCGCGCTGCCGCCCAGTGGTTCATCCGCATGGACGAGGGCGAAGGCGTGTTCACTAAAGCAGGCATGAAACCCGCCAAGACGCTGCGCCAGATTGCGCTCGACGCCATCGAACACACCAGCTTCTACCCCGAGAACGGCAAGGCCCGTCTGCACGACATGATCGCCGGACGGCCCGACTGGTGCATCTCGCGCCAGCGCAGCTGGGGCGTGCCCATCCCGTTCTTTTTGCACAAGGATTCGGGCGAACTGCACCCGCGCACCATGGAAATCATGGACCAGGCGGCCGACATCGTCGAAAAGGGCGGCATCGAGGCCTGGAGCCGCGTGACGACCGAAGAAATCCTGGGCGCCGAAGACGCACCGCACTACACCAAGAGCACCGACATCCTCGAAGTGTGGTTCGACTCCGGCTCCACCTTCAGCCATGTGCTGCGCGGCACGCACCCCGAGGTGCACCACGACACCGGCCCCGAGGCCGACCTGTACCTCGAAGGCCATGACCAGCACCGCGGCTGGTTCCACAGCTCGCTGCTGCTGGCCTCGGCGCTGGAAGGCCGCGCGCCCTATCGTGGCCTGCTGACCCACGGCTTCACCGTGGACAGCCAGGGCCGCAAGATGAGCAAGTCGCTGGGCAACGGCATCGACCCGCAAGAGATCAACAAGAAGCTGGGCGCCGAGATCATCCGCCTGTGGGTGGCCGCCAGCGACTACTCGGGCGACATCGCGGGCGACGAGAAGATCCTGGCGCGCGTGGTGGACGCCTACCGCCGCATCCGCAACACCCTGCGCTTTTTGCTGGCCAACGTGAGCGACTTCGACCCGGCCAAGGACGCCGTGCCGTTCGACCAGATGCTCGAGATCGACCGCTACGCGCTCACGCGCGCGGCCGAGTTCCAGGCCGAGATGCTGGCGCACTACAAGGTGTACGAATTCCACCCCGTGGTGGCCAAGCTGCAGCTGTACTGCTCGGAAGACCTGGGCGGTTTCTACCTCGACGTGCTGAAAGACCGCCTCTACACCACGGCGGAAAAGAGCCTGGCCCGCCGCAGCGCGCAGACCGTGCTGTTCCAGATCACCCATGGAATGCTGCGCTGGATGGCGCCCTTCCTCTCCTTCACGGCCGAAGAGGCCTGGAAGGTGTTCGGCAACTCCGACTCCATCTTCCTGGAGACCTATGGCTCCATCGCCGGTGCCGACGAAGGCCTGCTGGCCAAGTGGGCGCGCCTGCGCGAGATCCGTGATGCCGTGAACAAGGAGATCGAAGTCCTGCGCGCCGCCGGTCAGGTCGGCTCGTCGCTGCAGGCCGCTGTCACCCTCACAGCGGCCCCCGAGGACTACGCACTGCTGGCCAGCCTGGGCGATGACCTGAAGTTCATCTTCATCACATCCGCTATTGAATTAGTAGCTGGCAGCGCTTTACAGATAAGCGTCAAGCCCAGTTCTGATACCAAATGTGAGCGCTGCTGGCACTACCGCAGTGACGTGGGCCAGGATGCCGCCCACCCCACCATCTGCGGTCGCTGCACCAGCAACCTGTACGGCGACGGCGAGAGCCGGGCGCACGCCTGATGGCCCGCACGTCGCAGGCCGGGCGTTCCGGTGCAAGCATGTGGCCCTGGCTGGCCTGGGCGGTGGTGATTCTGTTGGCGGACCAGGCGACCAAGACGCTGATCCTGGGCAACTACCGGTTGGGCGACTCCACGTTCATCACCAGCTTCTTCAACATCGTGCGGGCCCACAACACCGGGGCAGCGTTTTCGTTCCTGTCGGACGCGGGCGGTTGGCAGCGCTGGCTGTTCACCGGCATCGGTGCGGCGGCCACGGTCTTCATCGTGTGGCAACTGCGCGCTCACCCTGGCCAGAAGCTGTTCAGTTTTGCGCTGTCGAGCATTTTGGGCGGGGCCGTGGGCAACGTGGTGGACCGGCTCATGCACGGTTATGTGGTGGATTTTCTGCAGTTCCACTATGCGGGCTGGTATTTTCCGTCGTTCAATCTCGCGGACTCGGCCATCACGATAGGCGCTGCATGCCTCATCCTGGATGAACTGCTGCGGGTGCGCCGCGAGCGGTGATCTGAACCCGCACGCTGGCGCCGCATGAGTGCGGCGCCAACGCCCAAGCCAACGGCCCGCCGCGCGCGGGCCGTTGGCTTGGGGGCCTGAAAACCTCTTCAAAGTCTTTGAACAGGCTCTCAAAACGCGTCGGGGGAACTATCCCGCTTGAAAGCTGTCCAACCCCGTCGCTCCGTATTCAGCCGCCAGGCGGTGCGGGCACGGCAGCAGAACCATCTCTCGCCCCCTTAAGCGCCCACACACCCAGCCATGCACCGGCACGGCTGTCAGGGCCGCCACGGCTTCCCGACCACCGGATCGCCCCCACATGGGCATCTGCACGGGGCACCGGAATCGGGGGTATGCTTATAAGTCAGTTTTGTGACAACAACAGATGTGCGCATTGCGTGCGGGCATCTGCTGCACCCAGAGGCCGCGAAGCCGGCCCCGCAGACACCCCTGCCACCCGCCTCCGGGCACAAAAATGAGCGCCCTGCTCCACCGCGCACGGGTACGCATGTTGCAGCGCGTGGCGCGTGGTTCGAGCGCTGCTTTTGTTTCTATCACTCAAAAAATTAGAAGGATTCATCCACTTTCATGAAGCATCTCCTGAATCTTTTGGCCGCGGTAGCCCTGCTGGTGTGGGGCACTCAACTGGTGCGCACCGGCATCTTGCGGGTCTTTGGCACCAAACTGCGCCAGATGATTGCGCGCAGCGTGCGCACGCCCGCAGCGGCGGTCATGTCAGGGGTGGGCGTGACGGCGCTGGTGCAGTCGAGCACCGCCACCGCGCTGATTGTTTCGTCGTTTGTGGGGCAAGGGCTGATGGCGCTGCCCGCTGCGCTGGCGGTCATGCTGGGCGCCGACCTGGGCACCAGCGTGATGACGGTGCTGTTTTCGCTGGACCTGTCCTGGCTGTCGCCGCTGTTCATCTTTGTGGGCGTGGTGATGTTCATCGCGCGCCCCGACACCACCCTGGGGCGCATGGGGCGGGTGTTCATCGGGCTGGGGCTGATGCTGCTGGCCCTGCGCCTGATCACCGAAGCCACCACGGTGCTGACCCAGTCGCCCGCCGTGCGCACGCTGCTGGCGTCGCTCACCAGTGACCGCATGCTGGAGATCACCATGGGCGCCGCGCTCTCGGTGGTGTCGTACTCGAGCCTGGCCACCGTGCTGCTCACCGCCACGATGGTGGGCTCGGGCGGCATCCCGGTGGAGGTGGGCCTGGGCCTGGTGCTGGGCGCCAACCTGGGCAGTGGCCTGCTGGCGGTGATGACCACGCTGCGCTCGAACGTGGCCGCCCGCCAGGTGCCGCTGGGCAGCCTGATCTTCAAGATGGCCGGGGTGGCCATCATGGCCCCGTTCATTGGCCTGTGGCTGCGTTACGCCGGGCCCTATGTGGCCAACGATGCGACGCTGGTGGTGCTGTACCACCTGGCGTTCAACACCGTGCGCGTGGTGCTGTGCATCGGGCTGACAGGCCCGGTGGCGCGACTGGTGGAGCGCATCCTGCCGCCTGAGGCGGCCGTGTCGGGCACCGACACGCGCCCCCACCACCTCGACCCGTCAGCCCTGGCCACGCCGTCGCTGGCCATCACCTGCGCGGCGCGCGAGGCCTTGCACCAGGCCGACGTGGTGGAGACCATGCTGCAGGGCATGCACACCGTGTTGCGCAACGACGACCTCAAGCTCTCGCAAGACCTGCGCCGCCTGGACGATACGGTGGACCACCTGTATTCGGCCATCAAGTACTACATGACCAAAATCTCGCGGGCCGAGCTCGATGAGGCAGAGGGCCGGCGGTGGGCGGACATCATCGGCTTCACGATCAACATGGAGCAGATCGGCGACATCATCGAGCGCGTGCTGCTGGACATCGAAGACAAGAAGATCCGCAAGAACCGCCAGTTCTCCGAGGCCGGCATCGAAGAAATCAACGAGCTGCACGCGCGCCTGATCGACAACCTGCGCCTGGCGATGGGTGTCTTCCTCAACGGCAATGTGCGCGATGCGCAAAAGCTGCTCGAAGAAAAAATGCGCTTTCGCGACCTGGAACACGCCTACTCGGCCACCCACCTGGCGCGGCTGTCTGACAACACGGTGCAGAGCATCGAGACCAGCTCGCTGCACATCGACCTCATCAGCGAACTCAAGCGCATCAACTCGCTGCTGTGTTCGGTCGCCTACCCCATTCTCGAATCGGCCGGCGCATTGGCCCCCACCCGCCTGCGCGCGATGAGCGAGCGGCCCTGACGAAGAGGCCCCGGCGGGTTCTCACCTGCCAGGGCAGGGTTTTGAGCTTTTTTGGCTTCTAGCGCTTATGGAATAAGCGCCAGAAGCTATTTAAACAATAGCAAATTTCCCACCCACCCACGCCGCCGGCCCACAGCTCAGGAGCGGCGCGCGTAACGCTGCGCGAGCACCGCACACACCATCAACTGCATCTGGTGAAACACCATGATGGGCAACAGGACGGCACCCACCGCGCTGGCTGCAAACAGCACCTTGGCCATGGGAACGCCACTGGCCAGGCTTTTCTTGGAGCCGCAGAACACGATGGTGATCTCGTCTTCTTTTGAAAACCCCAGGCGGCGCGCCATCCAGGTGGTGGTCACCAGCGCCAACGCCAGCAACACAGCGCACACGGCCACCAGCCCCGCCAGCGCAGGCAACGGCAACTGGCGCCACAGGCCCTCCACCACGGCCGCGCTGAACGCCGTGAACACCACCAGCAAGATCGAGCCCTGATCCACCAGCCGCAGAACGGGCGCGCGCCGCTGCACAAACCCGCCGATCCAGGGGCGCAGCAGGTGCCCGGCCACAAAAGGCACCAGCAATTGCAGCGTGATGCGCCCGATGCTGTGCAGCGTGTCCTGCTGCGAATGCTGGGCCTGGGCCTCGGGCAGCAGCAGGCCCACCAACAGGGGAGTGATCACGATGCCCAGCAGCGTGGACGCAGACGCACTGCAGATGGCCGCGGGCATGTTGCCGCGCGCCATGGCCGTGAAAGCGATGGCCGACTGCACGGTGGCCGGCAACACACACAGGTACAACACCCCGGTGTACAACTGCGGCGTGACCAGCGGCAGCAGCACCGGCCGCAGCGCCCAGCCCAGCAGCGGAAACAGCACGAACGTGGCGCCCACCACCAGCAAGTGCAGCCGCCAGTGCGAAAGCCCGGCCTTGACGGCGTCGCGCGAGAGCTTGGCCCCATGCAGGAAAAACAGCAATGCAATGGCCGCCACGGTCACTCCGTCCAGCACGGAAGCCATGGCGCCCGAGGCAGGCAACACGCTGGCCAGCGTCACGGTGCCCAGCAGCGCGAGCGTGAAATTGTCGGGAAGAAAACGGGAACGGGTCATGAAAGAAGCACCACAAAGGCCATAAAGCGCCCGATTAAGCCGCAGCCCCATTCAAAAATGAAATGGATTGTTGTGATGGTTTTATGATTCGAGCGCATGAATATCACCTTGCGCCAACTGCATGTATTCCAGTCGGTGGCGGCCACCCACAACTTCAGCCGCACAGGCGACGCCGTGGGCCTGACACAGCCCGCCGTGAGCCGCAGCATCAACGAACTGGAATCGCAACTGGGCTTGAAGCTGCTCAACCGCACCACGCGCGAAGTCACGCTGACCGATGCAGGCCAGCGCCTGGCCGCCCGCTTGCCGCGTGTGCTCGAAGAGCTGGACAACACGTTGCTGGACGTGCGTGGCATGGCCACCGAGCGGCGTGGGCGCGTGCGGGTGGCCAGCAGCCCCACCTTGTCGGCCAACCTCATGCCGGACTGCATTGCGCAGTGCCTGCAGACGTTGCCGGGGCTGGAGCTGGTGCTGCTAGACCGCATTCAGAGCGCGGTGCTGGCCAGCGTGCTGTCGGGCGAGGTGGACTTTGGGGTCGTGATCGACCCTGGCGAGCGCGAGGCGCTGGAGTGCGAAACCATCCTGACCGAGCCCTTTTGCCTGGCCTGCCCACCCAGCCACCGGCTGGCCCGCAAACGCCACGTGCGCTGGGCCGATCTGGCTGGTGAATCGCTGGTGCTGCTGGACCACGCCTCGGGCAGCCGCCGACTAATTGACCGCGCGCTGGCCGACCACGCCGTGCCGCATACGGTGGCCCAGGAGGTGGGCCACCCCACCACCATCTTCCGCATGCTCGACGCGGGGCTGGGCATCTCGGTCATCCCCACGCTGGCCCTGCCACCCGAGGGCCTGGCGCGGCTGGTGGTGCGCCCGCTGGTGCCCCGCGTGGACCGCGACATCGTGCTGGTGCACCGGCGCAACCGTGCGCTGGCCCCCGTGGCGCAGGCCGCATGGGACCTGGTACGCGAGGTGGCGGCGCAACGGCTACGGTGAGTAGACAGGCGGGCGGTTTAAAGCAATAACGGGCGCTACCGCTTGATGATCAAGCGCAGATAGCTATCAAATTTATAGTGCTCAGCCAACACAACGTGTGGACGAGAAGGCGACGAGTCGATAAATCGAAAAGCGACCCGGCGGCGCAGTGCGGCGCTTGCCGACTCAGCCCCCCACGCCCGCCCCATCGGCCAGATACTGCTGCAGCCCCGCCACCAGCGCATCGAAAGTGACGCGGCAGCGCGGGCTGTGGCGCAGGTCTTCGTGCATGACGACCCAGGTCTCCAGGCCCCACACGAACTGCGCAGGCAGCAGGTGCACCAGGGCCGGGGCGCGCAGCGCCAGCCCGGTCTGGCACACGCCGATGCCGCCGCCCGCGCGCATGAAGGCCAGCTGCGCCACGTCGCTGTCGCTGCGCACGGCAAACCCCTCGCGCTGCCAGGCCGGAAAGGACTTTCGGGCCGCGCGCAGGAACGGGGTTTCCTCGTCAAAGCCGATGAGCCGGTGCTGCGCCAGGTCGGCCAACGCCTGGGGCGTTCCGTGGCGCTGCAGGTATTGCGGGTGGGCATACAGCCCCAGCGCCACCGCG
Source organism: Acidovorax radicis (assembly GCF_020510705.1). Lineage (NCBI taxonomy): Bacteria > Pseudomonadati > Pseudomonadota > Betaproteobacteria > Burkholderiales > Comamonadaceae > Acidovorax > Acidovorax radicis. Next base: position 1,346,009 of record NZ_CP075184.1, on the reverse strand, counting down.
CCCACGCGGCGTGCCATCAGCGCGTCCTGCCGGGGTTCGGTCATGCGGATGGCGATGTCTGCCTCGCGCTGCAAAAGATCGTGCACGCGGTTGCTGAGCACCAGCTCGACCGTCAGCGCGGGGTGATCGGCCTGCAGCCGGGCCAGGATCGGGGGCAGCACCTCCACCCCCACGATCTCGCTGGCGCTGACGCACCGTGCCACGCACGCCGTCGCCCTGGGCGCCGGCAGCGCGCACCAGGGCCGCAGCGGTATGGCCCATGGCCTCGGCGTATGACTGCAGTGCGAGCGCGGCCTCGGTGGGCAACAGGCCTTGCGGCGACCGGGTGAAGAGCACCAGCTCCAGCGCAGCCTCCAGCGCGGCGATATGGCGCCCCACCGTGGGCTGCGTGACGCCCAATGCCCGTGCGGCACCAGACAGCGAGCCCTCACGCAGCACGGCCAGGTAGGTGCGATAAAGCTCCCACCCAATGCCTTGGATGTCTTTGATGCCTTTGTTTTCGTCGTCGTTTTCGCCGTCGTTATCGCGTTGACTCATACATAAATGTATAGCCACTGCACTTATTTCGACAATTTCATTTTGACTCCACAACGCCCACACTGCCGGTTCTCATCTTCTTCTGGAGTTCTGGCATGGCAAATGGCAACAAGGTTCTGGTCCTCGGCGCCACCGGCGGCATCGGCGGCGAGGTGGCGCGCCAGCTGCGCGACAGAGGCTGGGACGTGCGGGCCATGCGCCGCAGCGGCCCGCAGGCCACACCGGCGCACCCCGATGGCATCACCTGGATCCGTGGCGACGCCATGCACCGCGCGGACGTGCTGGCGGCGGCCCGTGGCTGCGACGTGATCGTCCACGCCGTCAACCCACCGGGCTACCGCCGCTGGAGCGAACTGGTGCTGCCCATGGTGGACAACACGATCGCTGCGGCCCAGGCGAACGGCGCCACGGTGGTGCTGCCGAGCACCGTCTACAACTACGGGCCCGATGCCTTCCCCCTGCTGCACGAAGACTCGCCCCAGCACCCCCACACGCGCAAGGGCGCCGTGCGGGTGGAGCTGGAGCGCCGGCTGCAACAGGCCACCGTGGCCCACCCGCTGCAGGGCAGCTGCCGCGTGATCATCGTGCGGGCGGGAGACTTCTTCGGGCCGACAGCGGGCAACAGCTGGTTCGCCCAAGGCCTCGTCAAGCCCGGGCGCCCCGTGGCGGTGGTCCACACGCCCGGCGCACCTGGCGCGGGGCACCAGTGGGCGTACCTGCCGGATGTCGCATGCACCATTGCTCAGCTGCTGGAGCGCCGCTCCACGCTGCCGGCCTTTGCGTCCTTTCACATGGCCGGCCACTGGGATGCTGATGGCACCGAGATGGCCAGCGCCATTGGGCGCGTGGTGGTGCACAGCGGGGGCGCAGCGCCCCAGGTGAAGGCCTTTCCCTGGTGGCTCGTGGCACTGGCATCGCCGGTGGTCGCCACGCTGCGTGAGCTGCGCGAAATGCGCTACCTTTGGCAATACCCCGTGCGCATGCCGGGCCACCGACTGAGCGCGCTGCTGGGCCAGGAACCCCACACACCGCTGGACGAGGCGGTGCAGGCCACGCTGGAAGGCCTGGGCTGCGTGAAGAAAACCGGCACGGACAGGCTGGGCGCGGTCCTCACAGACCCCAATGCGCCGCAATCACCAGGCCAGCTTCCAGCGTGAAACGCTCTTGCACCAGGTGTTCGCGCACGACTTCGGTGGATCGCAGGGCAAACTCGTCGACCTCCCCATCCTGGTTCCGGGGCTCGGCACCCTCCGGCACCTGGGCACGAAACCAGTCGATGCGCTCGACCATATAGCCCGCGCCGCCGCCCTCGCTGCTGGGGCGGCTGAACAGCACATGGCCGCCATGCACCACATCGGCCAGTGTGTTCACGTGCAGCCCGGCCTCCTCCCAGGTCTCGCGGGCCAGCGCCTGCGGCAATGAATCGGCCGCCGACACCATGCCGCCCATCAGCGTGTCCCACTGGCCGGGGTTGTTGGGTTTGGTCATCGACCGTTTTTGCACCCACATGCGCCCGTCGGGTGTCAGGCCCACCAGGTGCACGGCGCGAGAGGCAATGCCCAGCACGCGCACAGCGCCGCGCTCCACCGTGCCCACCACCTCACCGCGCGGGTTGGTCACCGCCAACTGCTCGTTGCGCCAGGGGCCACACAACCCCTGGTCACGCAAGGCCTCTGCGAGGGTGTTGAGGGCGTCTGTGATAGCGCCGGGGCTGGCTTCGGCAAGCCCCTCCAGGCACCACGCTGCATCACCTGCATGCTCACTATTTGATAGCTTGTAGCGCTTATCCAATAAGCGCTGAAGGCCAATTTGGCTTAAAAATCCCTCTGCCACAGTGCCCACCACCTGCCCCGCCACCACCAGCGGTTGGCGTGGCTGGCGCGGTGGCTGGTGTGCCAGTTGCCGTGCGCCCGCCAGCCACTGCGCGAGCGAGGGGCTGCGTACCACCGCGTTCACAGCGTGAGGATGGTGCAGCCGGTGGTCTTGCGTGCTTCCAGCGCGCGGTGCGCCGCTTGCACGTCGGCCAGGGCAAACCGCTGCTCAATGTGAATCTTCACCTGGCCACTGGCCACCACGGCAAACAACTCATCGGCCATGGCCTGCGTGCTTTCGCGCGTGGCAATGTGGGTGAACAGCGTCTGGCGCGTGACGTAGATCGAGCCCTTGGCGCCCAGCGAGCCCGGTGCAAACGGCGCCACCGGGCCCGACGCGTTGCCGAAGCTGGCCATCAAGCCAAAGGGGCGCAGGCAGTCCAGCGATTGATCCCAGGTGTCCTTGCCCACGGAGTCATAGACCACCTTCACGCCCTTGCCGCCGGTGATCTCCTTCACGCGCGCCGCGAAGTCCTCGGTGCTGTAGTTGATGGCGTGCGCCGCGCCGTTGGCCAGCGCTAGTTGGCACTTGGCATCGGACCCTGCCGTGCCGATGAGCTGCAGGCCCAGCACCTTCGCCCATTGGCAGGCGATCAGCCCCACACCACCCGCAGCGGCGTGGAACAGCACATGGTCGCCAGGTTGCAGGCCTTCCACGGGCAGGGTTTTCTTGAGCAGGTACTGCGCCGTCAGGCCCTTGAGCATCATGGCCGCACCGGTCTCGAAGCTGATCGCGTCGGGCAGCTTGCACACGCACTTGGCGGGCATCACGCGCACTTCGCAATAGGCGCCGGGCGGGTTGCTGGCATAGGCGGCGCGGTCGCCCACCTTCAGGTGCGTGACGCCCTCGCCCACGGCTTCGATCACCCCCGCGCCTTCCATGCCGATGGTGGCGGGCATGTGGAGCGGGTACAGGCCCGTGCGGTGGTACACGTCGATGAAATTGAGCCCGACGGCGTGGTGGCGAATGCGGATCTCGCCGGGGCCGGGTTCGCCCACGGTGACGTCGACGATGTGGAGTTCTTCGGGACCACCGTGCTGGCGGATCTGGACGGCAAGGCTCATGGCAAAAGGCTCCTGGGAAGCGTGTGTTGTAACGGGCGAGACAAACGGCGGCCATCCTGCCATGAATCTGCAAGGCTTGCTGACGAGGCACCGCTACAGTGCAGCCCCATGACACAAAAACTCACGCCCGGCACGGCAGTGCTGCTGGTGATACCGCCGCTGCTGTGGGCCGGCAATGCCGTGGTGGGCCGGCTGGTGCATGACCTGATCCCGCCCGTCACCCTCAACTTCATCCGCTGGGTGCTGGCCTTTGCCATCCTGCTGCCGCTGGCCTACCGTGTGCTGCGCGCCGACAGTCCCCTGTGGCCACACTGGCGCCGCTACGCGCTGCTGGGGCTGCTGGGCATTGGCCTGTACAACGCGCTGCAATACATGGCGCTGCAGACCTCCACGCCCATCAATGTGACGCTGGTGGGCTCCAGCATGCCGGTGTGGATGCTGGCCGTGGGGGCGCTGCTTTTTGGTGCCACTGTGACGCGGCGCCAACTGATGGGCGCATTGCTGTCGATGTGTGGCGTGGTGCTGGTGCTCAGCCGGGGCGAATGGTCGCAGCTGCTGGCGTTTCGCCTGGTGCCAGGCGACGTGTTCATGCTGATGGCCACCGTCTCGTGGGCGTTCTACAGCTGGCTGCTATCCGCTACCCGCGAGCCGGCCAGCATCCGGGGCGACTGGGCCGCGTTTTTGATGGCGCAGATGGTATTTGGCCTGGCGTGGTCGGGCAGCTTTGCGGGCGCCGAATGGGCCAGCGGGCGCACGCACATCGCATGGAGCGGCCCGTTGATCGCCGCACTGGCCTTCATTGCCGTGGGGCCGGCCGTGGTGGCGTATCGGTGCTGGGGCATGGGTGTGCAGCGCGCGGGGCCAGCAGTGGCGGGGTTTTTCATCAACCTCACGCCGCTGTTTGCAGGGGTGATGTCGGCGGTGTTTCTCGGCGACACGCCACGCCCGTTTCACGCAGCAGCGTTTGCGCTGATTGTGGGCGGCATCGTGGTGTCGTCACGGCGCTGACAGTGGGGCTCGGGGCGCACGCCAGGCCCCGCAGTTGTCAAAACGCCAACACGTCAAAACGGCTCAACGTTCAACGGCTCAACGCGGCTGCAAGACGATGATGCCCATGCCCGCCAACGCCACGGCGACGCCTGCCACATCCCAGGCCGACGGTCGTATGCCATCGACCACCCACAACCAGACGATGGCAACGCCGATATACACCCCACCATAAGCCGCGTACACGCGCCCCGACGCCGCCTCATGCAGCGTCAGCAGCCACGCAAAAACCGCCAGGCTCGCTGCGGCCGGCAGCAGCAGCCAGACCGCGCCACTTTGCCGCAGCCAAAGCCAGGGCAAATAGCAACCGACGATTTCTGCCAGTGCGGTGGCGAGGTACAGAAAGAAGGGTTTCACGCTGCCGTCCCCGGGGGCGATGCCACAGCGTCAGGGCAATATTGGATTTCGATGGTCGAATGGACAATTTCTTCATGCACGGACAAGCGCTCGCGCACAACTTCTGGCGTCAGCGCCTTGTCGTGCGTCACGACCGTCAAGGCGCATGAATAAACGTTGCGGCCCACGCGCCACACGTGCAGATCGGTGATGCGGGTGCTACTGGCGCCGGGCCCCGTCTCCACCACGTCGCGAATCTCATCCACGACCGGGTGGTCCATCTCCCGGTCCAGCAGCACTTTGCCGGTGTCGACGATCAGCCCCTTGGCCCAGACTGCGACCAGCACGGCCCCGACGATGCCCATGAACGGATCCAGCCATGACCAGCCATACTTCCAACCACCCCACAGGGCCACGATGGCAAGCACCGAGGTCGCCGCGTCGGCCATCACGTGCACATAGGCCGACTTCAGGTTGAGGTCATGGTGATCGCTGTGGTGGTGGCCGTGGGGTTCATGGCCGTGGCCGTGGTCGTGGTGGTGTGCTTTCCCGAGAATCAGGGCGCAAACCACATTCACCACCAGCCCCAGGATGGCGATCACGATCGCTTGCTGGTACTGAATGGGTTGCGGCGAAACCATGCGCTCCACCGAACCGACGAGCATCATCACCGCTACGCCCAGCAGAAAAATGGCGCTGGCAAAACCGCTCAGAATCTCGATCTTCCAGGTGCCAAAAGCGAACCGTGGGTCTTTGGCGTAGCGCCGTGCGGTGCCATAGGCCAATGCGGACAAGCCAAGCGCCACCGCATGAGAACTCATGTGCCAACCATCCGCCAGCAGGGCCATCGAGTTGTACCACCACCCCGCAGCAATCTCGATCCCCATCATCGAGGCCGTGATCCACATCACCAAACGCGTGCTGCGCTCGGCGGGATCGTTGCCCGCATCGAAGACGTGGTCGTGTATGAAGTGGGAAAGTCGCTCGGTATGCATGGAGGGGTTTTCGTGAAAGATCAAAGGGCCCAGACGGACTGCTGCGCGTCCATCACGGGCTGTTGTTATGCGGCTTGCCCGATCGTGGCGATCAGCGTTTCCAGCTGCGCCACGGGCGTCGGGCGTCCCAGCAGGTAGCCCTGAAAAAGCACGCAGCCGTGCCGTGCCAGGAAGTCCCTCTGCATCTGGGTTTCCACCCCTTCCGCGATCACGTCGAGTTCGAGGTTTTTGGCCATGCCCAAGATGGTTTGCACGATCACGTCATCGGTGTGGCGCACGCCCAGGTTGCGCACAAACGACTGGTCGATCTTGAGCTGGTCCAGCGGCAGCCGCGTGAGATAGGCCAGCGATGAATAACCGGTGCCGAAGTCATCCACCGAAAACCGCACACCCTTGGTCTTGAGCAGGCTGATCTTGGCGATGGTGTCGTCCACGTTGTCCAGCACCAGCGACTCGGTGAGCTCCAGCTTAAGCAGATGGGGGCGCGCACCCGTCTCGCGCAGCACCTCAATGACCCGCGCCACGAAGTCGCGCTGACGAAACTGCCGCGCGCTCACGTTGACGGACAACTGCAGGTGCTCATAACGCGCATCGCCTTGCCAGGCCGCCAGTTGTGCGCAGGCCGTGCGCAGCACCCAGTGGCCCATGGGCACGATAAGTCCGCTTTCTTCGGCCACGCCAATGAACTCGCCAGGGGCCACCAGGCCGCGCTCGGGGTGTTGCCAGCGGATCAATCCCTCGGCACCCACGATGTGGCCATCCAGGTGAAACTGCGGCTGGTAGTGCAGCACGAACTGCCGGGCGGCCAGCGCTGCCTGCAGATCCACTTCAAGCTGCGCCCGCAAGCTGATGGCGATCTGCATCTGCGGGTCAAAAAAGCACAGCGCGTTGCGCCCTTGCGACTTGACCTGGTACATCGCGATATCGGCCTGTTTGAGGAGTTCTATCGAGGACTGCATGGTTCCACCCATCAACGTCGCCCCGATGCTGGAGGTGCTGTGGTGCACGTATTCACCCAGCGTGTAGGGCACATTGAGCTTGCGCAAAATCTTCTCGCCCACACGGCGGGTGTAGGCCGCAGCCTCCTCACGCTGGGTCGACAGTTCGTGCAGCATGACCACAAACTCGTCGCCTCCCAATCGCGCAACGGTGTCTTCGCGCCGAACGCAGGTGGTCAGGCGCTGGGCCACCTGCCGCAAGAGCATGTCGCCCACCTCGTGGCCCCGGGTGTCGTTCAGCGTCTTGAAGTGATCGAGATCGAGGAAAAGCAGCGCGCCGTATTGCCCGCTGCGCACGCTCGCCGCAATGGCCTGCTGCATGCGGTCCATCAGCAGGCGCCGGTTGGGCAGGTTGGTGAGCGGGTCATAGAAGGCCAGATTTTCGATCTCGGCGCTGGCCTGGCGCCACGCCGTCACGTCGTTGTAGCTGATGACGAGCCCGCCATCGGGCGTGGCGCGTTCGGTGATCTGGATGGTGTGGCCGTTGTTGAACACCTGTTCCTGCGGCTCGACCTGCGGCTTTTTTTGCTTGTCCAGGCGCTGCTGCACCCAGCGCGCGATGTCCGCCTCGTCCATGCGCGGCACCTGGTACGTCGCACCCCTTTCGATCACGTCGCGGAAAGACATTTGAGGGCGCACCAGGCCCTTGAGCCAGGGGAAGATTTCCTCGAAATGGCTGTTCCACTGCACCACGCGGTTTTGGTTGTCGAGCAGCAAAAAGCCGCTGACCATGGATTCGAGCGCCTGATCGAGCGTGGCCTTCGACCGGGCGATCGCCAGGCGCGCCTGCGAGAGCTGATCGACATAACGCTGCGCCAGCCACCCGGCCGCCACCAGCATCGCCACAAAAAGCAGCGCAGTGAGCCCGATGGCATCACGCTGCTCGCGCCAGGCGGCCAGCGTGGCTTGCCTGGGGATGCTGGCCGAGATGCGCAGGTCTTGGTAAAGAATCGGCCGGTAAACCACCAGCGCGGCTTCACCGGTGAGGCGCGCGGGGGCCTGCCACTGCTCGTTGGTGCCAGTGACTTCATCGAGCGGTGGCGTCAGCGTGGGCGTTGCGAGGTCTTCGCGGGCGGGAACACTCAGCAGCAACTGGCCATCGGCCCGCTCCAGCGTCACCTGCAGGCCGCTGATGTCCACCCCTTGCACCAGCACGGCGCTCAGCGCCACCACGGGGAGCTCGGCCACTGCCACCACCCGTGTGCCATCCACCATGCGCAGGTGGCGCGCAAAGAAAAGCACGCGCTCGGAACTGGCAAAGCTCACCACCGGCGCGCTGACCGTGAGCGTGGACAAGGGCTGTGCCAGCACACTGTCCAAAAACCCTGCGGGCAGATGCACCGTGTGCGCGCCGCCCCCCGGGTCGGACGACGCCAGGGTTTTACCCGTGCTGTCGAGCACGGCCACATCACGCACCATGAGGTTTTGGCGGGCCGAGCCGCGCAACCGCTGGCTGGCGGTTTTGGTGTCTACCCAGGTGGCCATCGAGCTGGACAGGTCCAGCAGCTCATCCAGGCTGGCCAACAGCACGTCCACCGACAACAACGCGCGGTTGAGCGCCGCCTCCGCGCCCGCCACAAAACGGGTGGCCTGGTCCTCGCCTTCATTGAGCGCCACCTTGCGGGTATTCCAGACCAATGCGATGGCCACCAGGACCACCGCGGCCACAAAGAAAATCACCCCGTACCAGATGGAGGCCTTGACGCGTGCGGGATTGGACGGCTCTTTCATTTGTCAGGGTCAACCATCAAGCCGCGCGTGGGGCCGATGGTCTGGTTCCAGACCTTGGCGCAACGCGCGCCACAGCGTTGTACCCAGCGTGGCAATACCGTCGATGCCAGGATCTCCTGGCGCTTGCGGTCGTCCTGGGCTGACAAGGGCACGACCACCATGGCCCCTTTGCCGCCACCCACACAGCTGGGCGCCCCCCGGTTGCAGGCAATGCCGTCTGCGGTCTCGCGTTCGGACTCGGCCCAAATGGCGGCTTCGAGGCGGGGCAGCTCCCGGCGCAGCAGCACACGCAGTTCCTCGGGCAACGCCGCCCAGGCAGCCTGGTTGGCGCCAAACACCGCAAGCCCCCAGGTCACAGGCAGGGTGTGCAAATGGGATGTGAGCGTTTGCAGGCCCAAGGTGTTGCCAGACATGGTGCCCGTGATCGCACATTCGGTGTTGCCGGTCGTCAGGCTCGGCACGATCTGGGCGAACCCGGTCAACACCGGCACGGCGCCCAACGCGCCCACAAAATCGGCCTGCGTGGCCGACGAAACACGGACACGGCGCCCCGCAAGATCCGCCAACGAACGCAAAGGTTTTTTGCAGAACACCACCTGCGCCGGATACACATACACGGCAAGGGCCTCTACCCCGTGCTGCTCACGCAGCGCTTTTTCCAGATACGGGCGAAATGCCGCCAGGGTGGTCTTGAGGGTGGCGATGTCGGGGTTCAGGCCCGCCAGATCAGGCGCGGTGTATTCCGGGTATTGCGCAGTGAAGGAACTCATCAGCGCGGTGCCAAAAGGCACCACGCCGAGTTGCAGGAGCCGCAGCATTTCAGTGCCAGGCACCCCCGCCCGGTCAAATGGCACGATCTCTGGCAAATACCGCCCCCCCGTCAAACGGGGCAGCTCCTTGCTCCAGAAAGGCTCTTCCTGGCGCGTGTATTGGCTGATCCGGCCCAACCCCCCGACGATGCGCAAGCGATAAGGCGCTGGTGCCACTGCCGCTAAAGCAGCGGTCGCAGTCGTCGCAGCTGTGGGGGCCGCAGCCTGCAAACTGCCCGATGCCCACCACATCGCGCAGAGAAGCACTGCATGGCGACGGGCGCCAGCCAGGCCGCCAAGACGGGAGATCGGTGCGGTCAACGGTGTGGGCATGGTGAGCAACGGTGATCAGTATTCCACCCATTTTCTGAGCGTCTGGGCAACTGTCGGCAAAACACGACAGCGCATTTCTACAGGCGCCGCAGATGGGTGCACCCGTACGATAACCATAGCACCAATGCCACGCCAGACAAGCGGCGAGCCCGAAGAAAACAGCCACTCGCCGTCACCCCGCGCCCAGTGCCGCATCAGAAAGTGCCTGCGTAGGCCCCGCCGTCCGCCAACACGTTCTGCCCCGTCATGTAAGCGGCCTGCGCACTGCACAAAAAGGCGCAGATGGCGCCAAACTCCTGGGCCGTGCCATATCGCCCGGCCGGAATCTGCGCCTGCTGGGCTGCGCGCACGTCGTCCACACTTTTGCCGGCCTTGCCTGCGGCGGCCGTCACCGTGGCCGCAAGCCGATCAGTGTCGAACTTTCCGGGCAGCAGGTTGTTGATGGTGACCCCGCGCGCTGCGATCTTGCTGCGCGACACCCCCGCCACAAAACCCGTGAGGCCGCTGCGCGCACCGTTGGACAGGCCCAGGATGTCGATGGGGGCCTTCACCGCGCTGGAGGTGATGTTGACGATGCGCCCGAATCCGCGTGCTGCCATGCCGTCGACCGTGGCCTTGATGAGTTCGATGGGAGTGAGCATGTTGGCATCCACCGCCTTGATCCATGCATCACGGTCCCAATCTCGAAAATCGCCGGTGGGCGGGCCGCCGGCATTCGTGATCACGATGTCGAAATCCCTTCCTGGGCCACCAGCCACCGAGAACACCGCCGCGCGGCCTTCTGCGGTGGTGATGTCGGCGGCCACGGCCAACACCTTCGGTTTGAAGCCATTTTGGCCACTAGCGCTTGCACCGTCTGCGCCTTCAGCTATCAAACGAGTAGCAGCCTCGTTCAAGGCATCGGCATTGCGCGCATTGATGACCACATGAACGCCCTCGCGTACCAATGCCAGCGCACAACCGTAGCCCAATCCCTTGCTGGCGCCACACACCAACGCCCATTTGCCTGCGATACCCAAATCCATAACAATCTCCAGTGAATGCGCTGCACGCTGCAGCCCTGACAAATCATAAGTGGGGGAGTCGTACGATGAATTGGCTACACCGTGGAGCGCACGCTCTCTGGCAGACAGGCGCAGCCATCGCCCTGTTGGTCAGTCTTGCCGGGTTTGCCCAGGCACAGGAGACCGCCGTGGTCAAGCGCGCCACCCAGTTGCGCGATGCCCCCGCAGAGAGCGGCGCCAGTGTCGCCCCGCTGGAGGCGAACACCGTGGTCACCCGCACCAGCGAGCGCAAGGGCGCCTGGACCAAAGTGAACACCGCCCAGGGGGCCACGGGCTGGGTGCACATGTTCGACCTGGGGCCTCAGTCGGGCTCTGCGTCCTCCAGCAACAACACCGCCACCAGCGGGCTGCGCAGCCTGGGCGGGCTCTTTGGCGGCAACAGTGGTGCCTCCACCACCGCGACCTCCACCGTCGGAATCCGTGGCCTGGGTGCAGAAGACATCGCCAATGCACAACCCAATCCGGCAGCGGTCAGCCAGGCCGAGGGGCTGCGCATCAACGCCGACCAGGCGCGTCAGTTCGCCAGCAATGCAGCGCTGCAGCCGCGCACGGTGCAGCCATTGGCCGAGCCTGCACGACCATCGACCAGCGGTTCGGGCGGCACCAACTCGATGAACACGCCGTATGACCCCAGCAGCTTCGGCCCCAACTGAGCAAGAAGAGTCACCATGCGCCTGACGTTCCGCCACCCTCCCACCCGCCGCCTGCTTGCCACGGCGTGCACAGCCCTGACCCTGACCCTTGTGCCCATCCAAGGGCAAAGCCAGGGCGTGATGAACCTGCTGAACGCCCTGGGCGGCAGTGGCAACGCCAGCAGCTCGGCCGGCGGCCTGCTGGGCGCCATCACTGGCGGCGGCAACACGGCCGCCCCACAAGGGGATGATCTCGTCAGCATGCTCACCCGCTCCGTGGAGAGCATCGACGAACCCCGTGAGATCGACATCGGCCGCCAGCTGGCTGCCGTGCTGCTGGGCAGCAAGCCCTTGCACCCCGACATGGCGCTGCAGCGCTACGTCAACCAGCTGGGCCGCTGGATCAGCCTGCAATCGCCCCGCCCCAACCTGCCCTGGACCTTTGTGGTGCTGGACGACCCTGGCTACAACGCGTTCGCAGCACCCGGCGGTTACGTGTTTGTGACCAAGGGGCTCATCGACCGCTGCGCCGACGAGGCCGAGCTGGCGGGCATTCTTGCCCACGAGATCACCCACGTCACAGCCAAGCACCATCTGTTGGCCCTGCGCAAAACAGCGCAGTCGGGCATGTTGACCCAGCTGCTCGCCTCCCAGATCAAGACCACGACCGTGGGCAACGTGGTGGCCTCGCAGTTCCTGGCCCTCGGCCGCAATCTCTATGCGCGTGGCCTGGACCAAACGGACGAATTCGAGGCAGACCGCACGGGCGTCGCGCTGGCCACACGGGCGGGCTTTGACCCCTATGGCCTGGTGTCGGTGCTGCAGCAACTGCGCACGGCCACGCCTGACAACCCCCTGTTTGCCCTGTCCCTGGCCACCCACCCCCCTGCACAGACACGCATCGAGCAGCTTGAGCTGGCCATGGGCAAAAATCTGGATGGATTCACGGGGGCCGCACCAGTGACGCTGGCCCAGCGCATGCTCCCCAAGGGCACGCCTGCGGCATCAGGCCCACCCGCAGCTGCAGAGCCTGCGGCACCCGCGCGCAAGTCGACGCCTCCCAGAAAAAAATCGTCGTAAACCGCCGGGCCGTGCCGCGCTGCCCGCGCGGTTAGTGACCACCGGCTTCGCCCAGGCGCCAAAGGCGATTCAAGGGGTTTTCGTTCATTTCACGGCGCGCGACGCTGCGCCATGCGGGTGAAGATGTAGATCCCCGCAATCACCAGCACCGTGCCCGCAGCCACCCAGGCCGTGAAGGGTTCACCCAGAATCCACACGCCCATGAGAATGGTCGACAAGGGCCCCACCATGCCCGTCTGCGCCGCCATGCCAGCCCCGATGCGCTCGATGGCCATCATCACCATCAGCACGGGCACTGCCGTGCACACGGTGGCGTTGAGCACCGACAGCCAGATCACCTCGGGCGCGACCACGGCGGCGCTCAAGGGTCTGAGCACTGCAAATTGCGCGATGCAACACAAACAAGCCACCGTGGTGGCCAAGCCGACAAGCCGCAACGAGCCCAGCCGCTTGACCATCTCGCCGCTGTAAACAAGATAGATGGCATAGCTGACCGCGCTCAAAAACACCAGCAAGGTGCCCCAGGCCGCATCCTTGCCCTGCAGGTTGGCCTCATGGCCAAACACCAGCAAGACGCCGGCATAACTGACCAGCATGCCCGCCGCCTGAGGCCAGCGGATACCGCGCCGGTATAAAACCCAGCCCAACGCCACCACCAGCGTGGGGTTGAGATACAGGATCAGCCGTTCCAGGCTGGCGCTGATATAGGCCAGGCCCGCAAAGTCAAGAAAGCTGGCCAGGTAGTAACCCGTCACCCCCAGCCCCAGCACCCCCAGCCAGTCCTTGCGCGTGAGAGGCGGTTTGCCCCGGCTTGCCCACCACGCCATCACCGCGAAGATCGGAAGCGCAAACAGCATGCGGTACATGATGAGCGTGACCGCATCCACCCCGTAGCGGTAGGCGAGCTTGACGATGATGGCCTTGCCGCTGAACGCGATGGAGCCCATGAACGCAAGCGCCAAACCTGTCGCTATTCTTTTTCTAGCTGCTCGCGCTTGCTCTGATTGGGCTGAAGGCACTTTATTCATATATTTCTGGAAACTATCTACGCAAGATGCCAGCCCCTGCGCTGGCACGGCCCCAACGACAAACATCGCGGCAGCCCCGTGTGATGCCCGGGTGGGCAGGGCAGAGGTTCAGTGTGACACGATGGCTGCTGTCGGCGCCATCGATCCTGTGCGCGGGCGCCACCGCGATAGGCGATGGCCAGGCTCAGGTGGGACCGCATCTGGAACGGCCCACACGACCCACCGCAGTGGCTGGCAAGCGGCTAGCAAGGGCACTCACCAGGCGGCCGACGCAACGTGCCGGCACCATGAGAGCACCAAGAGGGGCACCCGCAGCACACACGGGTCGCGCGGACCATGCGGCGGGCCACGCAACGGCGCCGCGAGCATCGCATCAACTGCCTTTGTGAAAGACCCGGTGGTGCAGGCGCCTGAGCGACCACCACACGCCAACCGCCACCACCGGGATCGCCACGGCTGCCGTGGTCTCGGGGGACACCGGCCAGCCGAGCTTTTGCGCCCCCTTGGCCAGGTAACTCACCAACCCCACGATGTAGTAGGTGATGGCGGCCACCGACAGGCCCTCCACCGTTGATTGCAGCTTGAGCTGTGTGTCCTGGCGGTGGTTCATCGTGGTCAGCAGCGCCTGGCTGCTTTGCTGCTGCTCGATCTCCACCCGCGTGCGCAAGAGGTTGCTCATGCGCGAGACACGCTGCGACAGCGCATCCTGGCGGCGAGCCGCCCATTCGCAGGTGCTGCGTGCGGGGGAAAGGCGCCGGTCCATGAACTCGCGGATCGTCTGCATGCCCGCCAGGCGCGACTCGGCAATGTCGCCGATGCGCCGGTCCAGCAATTCAAAGTACGCACTGCTGGCTGAAAACCGCGAATGGGTGGCCGCGTGCTGGCTCTCCACCTGCCCGGCCAGGCGGGTCAGGCGATCGAGCAAGGCCGGTTCTGCGTCACGATCGGCCGTGCGGATCGCCTGGGCCAGCGCCGCAAGCTCGCGTTCGGCAAAGGCCAGGACATGGGCGGCTTCACGAGCAGCCGGCAGGCCCAGCATGGCCGCCATGCGATAGGTTTCGATCTCGAGCAGGCGCTGCACCAGTCGGCCCAGGCGGCGCGGCGCCATGCCCCCGGCGAGCAAAACCATGCGCGAAAAGCCATCGGCGTGGATGGCGAAGTCGGTATAGACCTCACCGTGCCCATCCGCCACCGTGGACGCCACCAGCGTGTCTTCGTGCAGCACCTGCTTGACCAGCGGGCCCGAGCCGAACGTGTGCGTGGGCAACACCCACAGATTCAGGCTGCACAGGCATTGGCCGGGCAGCGCCGCCAACCACTCGCGGGGGACCATATCCGCTGCACTCACGGGTTCGCGCTCGCCAAAAGAGTCCATCGGCACAGACACCATGAACGTCCACGACACAAACTCGGTGTGCAACTCCCAGCGCATGCGAAACGCACCCAGATCCATGCGCAGATGGTTGGTGTCGGCGTCGGGCAACGCCATGTGGTGATCGCGCAAAAGCGCCGCCGCATGGGCGCGGCTGGCCTCGCGGCCCGCTGCATCGGCCAGCATCACGACATGGGCGATGGCCAAGGGGGCTTCCATCGCCTCGGGCGGGCGGGCATGGATCTCGTTGTGCAACACAGCCCGTTGGGGGTGCTGCGTGGGGCGGACAGGAGTGGACATAAGGACCTCTGTCGGCCATTGTCTATCGGCGCCCATGACACCACGCCACCCGGGCACCCAAAAAACAACGGCACCCGAAGGTGCCGTTGTGGTGGGAGGAAACCGGGCTGAACGCGGTCAATCCTCTACGAAGGCTTCTTCGCGCTTGTTCTTCACCGAAGGCAGCAGCACGATGATGAGCAGGAGGGCCGCAGCGGCCAGCAGGCCCGCCGACAACGGACGCGTGACAAACACGCTCCAGTCACCGCGCGACAGCAGCAGCGCACGGCGCAGATTCTCTTCCATCATCGGGCCCAGGATGAAGCCGAGCAGCAATGGTGCTGGTTCGGTGCCCAGCTTGTGGAAGATGTAGCCCACCAAGCCAAAAATGCCCACCATCCAGATATCGAAGGTGTTGTTGTTGGTGGAATACACGCCCACCGCACAGAACAGCACGATGGATGGGTACAACCAGCGGTAAGGCACGGTCAGCAATTTGATCCAGATGCCAATGAGCGGCAGGTTCAGGATGACCAGCATGGCGTTGCCGATCCACATCGACGCGATCAGCCCCCAGAACAGCTCAGGGTTGCTGGTCATTACCTGCGGGCCAGGCTGGATGTTGTGGATCGTCATGGCACCCACCATCAGCGCCATCACGGCGTTGGGAGGAATACCCAGTGTGAGCAACGGAATGAACGAGGTTTGTGAACCCGCGTTATTGGCCGACTCGGGGGCCGCAACGCCGCGAATGTTGCCTTGACCGAAAGGCACTTCTCCAGGGTGCAGCTTGGTCTTCTTTTCAATGGTGTAGGCCGCAAATGCGGACAGCAGAGCGCCACCGCCGGGCAAGATACCCAACGCGCAACCCAGCGCCGTGCCACGCAGCACAGCGGGGATCATGCGCTTGAAGTCTTCCTTGGTAGGGAACAGGCCCTGAACCTTGGCAGTGAACACTTCACGGTCATCATCGGGACGCGACAGGTTGGCAATGATTTCACCGTAGCCGAACACACCCATGGCGATGGTCACAAAACCAATGCCGTCGGTCAGCTCAGGGATGTCGAAGCTAAAGCGCGCCACACCCGAGTTCACGTCGGTGCCCACCAGGCCCATCAGCAGACCCAGCACGATCATGGCCACAGCCTTGAGCAGCGAACCCGACGCCAGCACCACAGCGCCAATCAAACCCAGCGTCATCAGCGAGAAATACTCGGCAGGGCCGAACTTGAAAGCCACTTCAGTCAACGGGGGCGCGAAAGCCGCCAGGATCAGCGTACCCACACAACCGGCGAAGAACGAACCCAGGCCAGCCGCAGCGAGCGCAGGGCCCGCACGCCCTTTTCGGGCCATCTGGTAGCCATCGATCACCGTCACCACGGAGGAGGACTCACCGGGCAGGTTGACCAGAATGGCCGTGGTTGAACCACCGTATTGTGCGCCGTAATAAATACCGGCCAACATGATCAGCGCAGCCACGGGGGGCAGCGCGTAGGTGGCGGGCAGCAGCATGGCGATAGTGGCCACCGGGCCAATACCGGGGAGCACGCCAATGAGCGTGCCTAGCAAACAACCTACAAAGCAGTAGACCAGGTTTTGAAACGTGAAGGCCACGCCAAAACCAAGCGAGAGATGTTCAAAAAGTTCCATGATGGGTGCTCCTGCTTAACCTGTGATGAAACTCGGCCACACAGGAAACTGCAGCTTGAGCGCCCAAACAAATGCCACATAGCTGCCTGCCGCCAGCACAGTGGCCAGCACAAACACGGCCTTGGCGTTGAACTCGTTGCCAGCCAGGCTGGAAATGAAGGTCAATGCGTAGATGGCAACAATCAGACCCATGGCGGGAACGCCCACACTGGGCAGACCGCCGAGCAGGATACCGAACACAAAGTTGGCAGCCAGGATGAAGAACAAAGGCTTCCATGCCCATGCCCCAATCTTGTCGCCGTCCTGTGTTTCCACCGTGGTGGCCTTGAAGGTGATCACGCTGCCGATGACGGCAAGCAAGATACCCAGCAGCAGTGGAAAGTAGCCGGGGCCCATGCGGGCTCCATTACCGACGTTGTACGTGGTGGCACCCCACGCAAACGCCACTCCGATCCCCATGAACATGAGGCCGGCAAAAAAGTCTTTTTGACTCTTGATATTCACGAATTGTCTCCTTGACGGAATCTCGACTGCGCGATTGTGCGGGCATCCTGGGCGCTGATGGATGTGGATTCCACCTACATCCCGTAACGTTCGCGAGACGCCGTCATGGAAAAAGCAACACCCCCGGCGACAAGCCCTCACCGCGCGCAAAGAAATACGGGACAGAAAAACCGCGCGTGGATGCGGGGGCACATCACTCCAGGGAAGGTGTGGACGCAATCACTTCTTCGATGGTGGTGAGGCCCTCGGCCACCCGCAAGGCCCCGGCCAGGCGCAGCGGACGCATGCCGTCCTGCACGGCCTGTCTGCGCAGTGCGTCGATGGAGGGCGTCTGCGTGATCTTGTCCTTGAGCGCTTCGCTCACGGTGAGCAGCTCGTACAGACCCATTCGCCCGCGAAAGCCGCCCATGCGGCAGTCCACACAACCCACAGGCTTGTAGGGCTGGTAGGTGCCGTTGATCTTCCAGGGTTTGACGACTTCGGCCAGCGCCTCGCGGCTCGCAGCCTCGTCCTTTTGTTTGCACTGCTTGCACAGCGTGCGCACCAGCCGCTGTGCAAGCACCCCCAGCAACGTGGCGTTCAGGAGGTAGGACGGGACACCGAGCTCCATCATGCGGGTGATGGCCGACGGCGCATCGTTGGTGTGCAGGGTAGAGAACACCAGGTGACCGGTGAGTGCGGCCTGGATGGCCATTTCGGCGGTTTCCAGGTCACGGATTTCACCCACCATGATGATGTCGGGGTCCTGGCGCATCAGGGCCCGCAGGCCCTCGGCAAAGTTGAAGTCGAGCTGCGGCTGCACCTGGGTCTGGTTGAAGCTCGGCTCGATCATTTCAATGGGGTCTTCCACCGTGCTCACGTTGACCTCTTCGGTGGCCACCCGCTTGAGCGTGGAATACAGCGTGGTGGTTTTGCCCGAGCCCGTAGGCCCTGTCACCAAAATGATGCCGTGCGGGCGCTGCACCAGCGCTTCCCAGCGCTGCGCGTCATGCTGGGCAAAGCCCAGGGCATCGAGGTCCTTGACCGCGTTGTCAGGGTCGAAGATCCGCATGACCATCTTTTCGCCAAATGCCGTGGGCAGGGTGGACAGGCGCATTTCCACCTCTTCGCCCCGCTGGTTGCGGGTTTTGATGCGTCCATCCTGGGGGCGGCGCTTTTCCACCACGTCGATGCGGCCCAGCAGCTTGATGCGCGCCACCATGGCGTTATGCACGCCCATGGGCATCTGATAGACAGGGTGCAGCACGCCGTCGATGCGAAAACGGATCACCCCCTGGTCACGGCGCGGCTCCAGGTGGATGTCGCTCGCTCGCTGATCAAATGCGTATTGCCAAAGCCAATCGACCACCTTGACCACACCCTGGTCGTTGGCATCAAGCTGCTTGTTGCTCTTGCCCAGCTCCACCAGTTGCTCAAAGCTGCTGCCCCCCGCATTGCCACCCGCCTTTTGCGCGGCACGCACCGATTTGGCCAGGGCAAAAAACTCAGCGGTAAAACGGTGGATATCCTGCGGGTTGGCCACCACACGCCGCACTGTGCGCCTCGACTGGCGTTCCACCTCGGCCACCCAGTCGTCGACAAAAGGCTCGGCCGTGGCCACCACCACTTCCTTGGCCGTTACCTGCACCGGCAGCACCTTGTGGCGCTCGGCATAGGTGGCACTCATGGTGTCGGCCACGCGGCCCACATTGACCCTAAGCGGGTCAATGCGCAGATAGGGCAGCCCCGCACGTTGCGCGAGATACTCGGACAAGGCTTCGATGTCGAGCGGCTTGCTGTCGCTGGCCCGCTCCATCGCCACGCTGGCCAGGCGCACCAGCGCATGCTGGGAGCTTTCGGCCTGCGAGCAACGGGCGATGGTGCGCTGCGCTTCTTCAAGCGATATCACTTTGTCATCGCTCAACCACTGAACAATGCGGCGCCAGTCCAGCAGCCCCACATAGGGAGATGCCGCCGTGCGGAGGGGAACAACAGCGGTTGTGCTCATCTACATACCTTTCAGGGGGCTACCGGCTTGAACACCCGCAGCCATTTGGCCGCAGGCAAGCCCCAGCGGGCTTCGATGACTTCCGCACGTTCGACCAGCTCGGCGCGTTTGGGCCGGGTGGGGGTTCGCTGCGCGAGCACCACCGTGTTGCCTTCGCGCGTGGGCTTGAAGGCCCACAGCGCTTTTTCTCCGAAGGCTTCCTGCATGCTTTGCAGACTGCGGTCAAAACTCGATGCCCGGCCAAACAGGTTGACCGTCATGCAACCCGACTCGGTCAGCAACGCACGGCAATCGGCATAAAAATCGGCGCTGTCGAGCACGGGAGCGGCTGCCTCATGGTCGTAGAGGTCTACGGCGAGCGCATCCACGGTGCCCAGCCACATGGGGTTTTTGACCTCTTGCGCCGCATCAGCCAGCACCACGCGCAGTTTGGGCCCGTCAGGCGGCAGCTTGAACCATTGCCGGCACACGGCGAGCACCTGCGGGTTCAGTTCGATCGCCGTGGTACAGACGCGCAGTTTTTTGTAGCAGAACTTGGTGATGGCGCCCGCACCCAGGCCCAGCTGCATGGCGTGGCCTTTGGAGACCAGCGCAGGGTCGGCAAACAGCAGCCAGGCCATCATGCGCTGCACGTATTCCAGCTCCAGCACAAAGGGCTCGGCGATATTCATCGACCCTTGAATCCAGGGCGTGCCCAGGTGCAGATGGCGTGTTTCGCCATCGTCAGACACGCTGACTTCCGGCAGCTCCATCAGGGGGGTATTTTTCTTTCGGGTCATTCCGTACACCGGTGCAACCGGCAAAAACAGGTTATGGCACGCCATGGTGCGCCACGCTGCGCAAGATGCGCGCGGTGCGTCATGGCGAGTTCGATAGGCATTACAACAAACCGTGCTGCGCCATCAGCGCCGCCCATGCGGTCAATTTACGATCAAAGCTCCACGACGCATTGGCCGGGCTGGTGGATGGCAAGCGGGTGGCCACCACTGGCGGCGCCCACGCAAGGGCGCTCTCACTGTCAGGGATGCTTTCGTCGCCGTCACGGGCCAGCCGCATCATGCGCCAATGCCGGGGGATACAGGCTTTGAAGCACGGCCTTGGCGTGCCGAAAACTCTCGCCACCATTGTGGGCAACGGCGGCAAGCCGCGGGCACCGGCCATGCAGGCGGGCAAAGTCATTGACCTGGGCATGGCGGATGCTGGTGTCCAGGCTACCGTCCCGCTCGCAACTGGCATACACATCCCACACACCCAGGCCACGCGCCAGCAGCCATTCGCAGCGTTCGGCGTAGCCCGCCGGGCCTGCGGGCGGCAGAGGGTGATCTGGCCACAGTGCCTGAAGAATCTTCCAGAACTGGTTTTGCGGGTGGGCGTAATACTGCCCGGCCCGCAGCGACGCGGCACCGGGAAAACTGCCCAATATCAAGACCACCGTGTGGTCCGAGACCACCGGCGGCAGGCCTGCCAAACGCGCCGGCAGCGCGGGCTCGGCGGCCTGCGGCAGCGTCGAGGGTGCGATAACGGTGTGGGCCTGGGCGGTGGTGGGGGGCATCGTCCGATTCTGGACCGAAACGGGGTGAAACCCGGCCTTTTTTACAAAAAAGATAGCTGCAAACCCTTTGCCATAAAGCGCAAACCTCCAAAATGTCTCCTATAAAAGATGGTGCACCCGGGGCAGCGCCGCCCGCGTATTGGCGGTGGTTTCCTCCGCCAATGCCTGCAGCGACTGCCCCCGCAACTGCGCCACCACGGCGGCAATGCGGGGAAGCTCGGCAGGGGTGTTGCGCCCTTGGGGCTGGCCCTGCTCGCGCTGGGCGGCGGGGGTGTACAGCCAATGGGGCGGGATGTCCGGTGCATCGGTTTCCAGCACCAGCGCATCAGGGGGCAACTGTGCCGCAAGGCGGCGCAGTTGCAACGCTCGCTCATAGGTCACCGCGCCGCCAAAGCCCAATTTGAAGCCCAGCGCCACAAATGCGCGGGCCTGTTGCAGGCTGCCGTTGAAAGCGTGCGCAATCCCGCCCTGCACGGGCAGCTCACGCAGGCCTTTGAGCAGCTTGTCGGCCGATCGGCGCACATGCACGATCACGGGCAGGTCAAACTTGCGGGCCAACTGCAGCTGAGCCCGGTAGAACTGCTCTTGCCGGGCGGGGTCCAGCCCCGGCACAAAATAGTCCAGGCCAATCTCGCCAATCGCCACCAGGCGTGGATCGGCATGGTGCTGCGCAAGCGCCCGCGCGAGGCTGTCCAGATCACCCTCCTGGGCGCGCCCGGTGTACAGCGGGTGAATCCCCAGCGCGTAGCTGTCTGCGTGGTGGTGCGCCAGCGTGCGCACGGCATCCCAGTTGCTGCGCTCCACGGCAGGGATCACGCAATGGGCCACGCCTTGCAAGGCGGCCTGGTGGCGGACTGCGTCACGGTCGGCATCGAACTCGGGCGCGTCGAGGTGGCAGTGGGTGTCGATCCAAGCGGTCATCGGGCAATGATGCACGATGCGGCATGTCAGTGCGCCTACCCCCACTTCGGTTGCACATGGACCCACAAAACCGTGCTACCGTCATCTCGTTGCGCCAGCCATTGGCGTGTACGAGCAAAGGTAACAGGATGCCCCGGCCCGCCCTCTACAGCAGCTCCCGCCCCACACGCCGACCGCTGGCGGCGTCGCCCCCCGAGCAAAACATGCCCCCTGCCGAAGGCATGGCCACGCCGCAACCACCGGCCCAGGCCGACATGGCACAGACTGCGGCAACACGGGCTATTTTTCGCCCTCCGTCAAAACGGTCCTGGCATGCCTTGTGGGCTGCCGTGCTAGTGTTGACCACGCTGCTCGCTGCGAGCCTGTGGCAGCAACAACGCCCGGCGCGCGCACCCATCACACAAGACGATATTGATGCAGCCGTGCTGCGCACGCTGGAGACCACCACCCCGCCATCGGCCGCTGCGCGCGCCGTGGACGCCATCGCACCCTCGGTCGTGCGGGTGGTGGGTTATGGCCGCAGCAAAAACCGCAAGCAAGAGATCGAGCGCGGCATAGGCACCGGGGTGGTCATCGTGGACAAGGGCATCATCCTGACCAACCTGCACGTGGTGGCCGGCTCTGACCGCATTGGCATCACCTTCAGTGACGGGCTTGAAACCACGGCCAGCATCACCGGCATCCAGGCCGAAAACGACCTCGCCGTGCTGCAGGCCCACAAGGTGCCAGACGACCTGCAGGCGGCCACGCTGCGGTCCACCCAGAACCTGCGCCCCGGCGACCATGTGGTGGCCGTGGGTTTCCCGTTTGGCATCGGGCCGTCGGCCTCAGCGGGCGTGGTCTCGGGCCTCGAGCGTGAATTCACCTCGCCACAGGGCAAACGCCAGCTCAGCAACCTGATCCAGTTTGATGCGGCCGCCAACCCCGGCAACTCGGGCGGGCCGCTGGTCACACTGGACGGCGAAGTGGTGGGCATCGTCACCGCCATCCTCAACCCCACCGAGGCACGCACCTTCATAGGCATCGGTTTTGCGGTGCCCATCGAGAACGCAGCGTCCGCGGTCGGCATGCCGCCCTTCTGAAATGAAACACCCCCTGAGTCGCTTCGCGCCTTCCCCCTCAAGAGGGACGACACCCTGACTGCGGGGCGGCCCTTGCTCGGTGTCCCTCGCCTGGGCCGCGCCAGTGGTTTGGGCTGGACACGGCTCGCTGCATCGTTGATCACGGAGAAAGAATTAAACCCATGGAAGCCACAACAAACACCGCCACGCTGATGGAACAAGTGCTCTACGAAGTCAAACGCGTGGTGGTCGGGCAGGACCGCTTTCTGGAGCGCGTCATGGTCGCCATGCTGGCCCAGGGCCACCTCCTGGTCGAAGGCGTGCCGGGCCTGGCCAAGACGCTCACCGTGAAGACGCTGGCCAGCACCATCCAGGGCAGCTTCAAGCGCATCCAGTTCACGCCCGACTTGGTGCCCGCCGACCTGGTGGGCACGCGCATGTACAACCAGAAGACCGGCGAGTTCAGCACCACGCTGGGCCCAGTGTTCACGCACCTGCTGCTGGCCGACGAAATCAACCGTGCGCCCGCCAAGGTGCAAAGCGCGCTACTGGAGGTGATGCAGGAGCGTCAGGTGACCATTGCGGGCGAAACGCACAAGGTGCCCGAGCCCTTCCTGGTGATGGCTACGCAGAACCCCATCGAGACGGAAGGCACTTACGCGCTGCCCGAGGCCCAGGTCGACCGCTTCATGATGAAGGTGCTGCTCGGCTACCCCACCGAGGAAGAAGAGTTTGTGATTGCCCAGCGCGCACTCGATGTGCCCGTGCAGGTGCTGCCCGTGGCCACCACGGCCCAGCTGGCCGCGCTGCAGGCCGAGTGCCGCACCGTGTATGTAGACCCGTCGATGCTGCAGTACGCCGTGAAGCTGGTGGCCGCCACGCGCGAGCCTGCGCGGCATAGCCTGAAAGACCTGGCCGGCTACATCAGCTGCGGCGCCAGCCCCCGCGCCACCATTGCCCTGGCCGAGGGCGCCCAGGCCCTGGCCATGCTGCGCGGGCGCAACTATGTGCTGCCAGAAGACATGACCGACCTGGCCGCCGACGTGCTGCGCCACCGCGTGGCGCTGTCGTACGAGGCGCTGTCTGAAGGGCTGGATGCCGACGCGCTCATCCAGCGCATCATGGCCAAGATCCCGGCACCGGCACGCCCCTTGCACCACGAGCAAAAAGCCGCTTGAGTCCACCCGCCATGACCAGCAAGCCGCCTGCAAAATCCGCCACGGTGCACTCCCTGCCCACGCTGCCCGGGCAGGCCGACCGGCTGCTGCGCGAGCTGGAGTGGACGGTGATCCGCCGCCTGGACGGCCTGCTGCAGGGCGACTACCGCACGCTGATGCGCGGCAGTGGCCTGGACTTGACCGACCTGCGCGAATACCAGCCCCACGACGACGTGCGCCACATCGACTGGAACGTGACCGCACGGCTGAACACGCCCCATGTGCGCGTGTTCACCGAAGACTGCGAAATGTCGGCCTGGTTTCTGCTGGACCTGAGCCCGTCCATCAGCTTCGGCCCCACCGGCCATGCCAAGCGCGACATCCTGACCGGCTTTGTGGCCGTGCTCTCGCGCCTGCTCACCCGCCACGGCAACCGCGTGGGGGCCATGTTGTACGGCGGCGCCAGCCCGCAGGCCGTACGTGCGGTGGACGCCGTGCTGCCCCCGCGCAGCAGCCGCGCGCATGTGCTGCACCTGGTGCACCAACTGCTGCCCCCCAAAACCCCCATGCCGCAGCACAAGACGGGTGGCGGCGCCACCGAGCTGCACCGGCTGCTGCAGACCGGCCTGGCCACGCTCAAGCGCCGGTCCACCGTGTTTGTGGTGTCCGACTTCATCAGCGCGCCCGGCTGGGAAAAGCCCCTGGCCCAGCTGGCCCAGCGGCATGACGTGGTGGCCGTGCGTCTGCTGGACCCGCTGGAGCTGGAACTGCCCGATGTGGGCCTGGTCACGCTGCGCGATGCAGAAAGCGGCGAGCAACTGCAGGTGGACACCCACGACGCGGGCTTTCGCCGCCGCTTTGCCCAGCTGGCCGCCGAGCGCGAGGCCGCTCTGCGCGAAGGCCTGGCCCGCGCAGGCGCCGACACGCTGGAGCTGTGCACCGACGACGATCTGGTCGATGCCCTGCTGCGCTTCATGGGCCTGCGCCAGCGCCGGGTCCGGGCGCACAGCAACCCTCTCGTCCCCGCATCGGCCTCCGCAGGCCCTGCCGCACAGGCGGCCGCCGCCTGACCGATCGATGGATCGATTAATCACCCGCCGCACACGCCACCAAGGACACACACCATGGTATTTCTCTGGCCCACCCTGCTCTGGCTGCTGCTGGTTGTGCCCCTGCTGGTACTGCTGTACGGGTGGCTGCTGCACCGGCGCAAGAAAACAGCGCTGACCTACTCCAGCCTGTCCCTGGTGCGCGAGGCCATGGGCCCCGGCCAGCACCTGCGCCGCCACATCCCGCCCGCACTCTTCCTGCTGGCGCTGGTGGCGCTGCTGCTGGCCGCCGCACGCCCGCTGGCCGTCATCACCCTGCCCTCGCAGGACCAGAGCATCATGCTGGCCATGGACGTGTCGGGCAGCATGCGCGCCGCCGACGTGGAGCCCGACCGCATCACCGCCGCCCAAAATGCCGCCAAGGCCTTCATCGCCGACCTGCCGCGCCATGTGCGCGTAGGCATCGTGGCCTTTGCGGGCAGCGCCCAGCTGGCCCAGCTGCCCACCCAAAGCCGTGAAGACCTGGTGAAAGCCATCGACAGCTTCCAGCTGCAGCGCGGCACGGCCACGGGCAACGGCATCATGCTGTCGCTGGCCACCCTCTTCCCGCACGCAGGCATCGACATCGCCGCCCTGGGCGGCCGCCAGGCCATGCGCCCGCTGTCGATCGAAGAGCTGGGCAAACAGCAGGACCCGGCCAAGACCTTCACGCCGGTGGCCCCGGGCTCCTACAACTCGGCCGCCATCATCATGCTGACCGACGGCCAGCGCACCACGGGCGTGGACCCGCTGGAAGCCGCCAAGTGGGCCGCCGACCGTGGGGTGCGGGTGTACACGGTGGGCGTGGGCACGGTGCAGGGCGACACCATTGGTTTTGAAGGCTGGTCGATGCGGGTGCGGCTGGATGAAGAAACGCTGAAGGCAGTGGCCGCGCGAACCAATGCCGAGTACTTTCATGCGGCCACGGCGGCGGACCTGAAGAAGGTGTACGAGACACTGAACTCGCGGCTGACGGTGGAGAAGAAGGAGACGGAGATTTCTTCTTTGCTGGCGTTGCTGGGGGCGGTGCTGGCGTTGGCGGCGGCGGGGTTGTCGGTGTGGTGGTATGGGCGGGTTTTGTAGTGTTTTTTGGCTCTGGCGCTCGCCTATCAAGCGCTACCAGCTATTGTTTTTATAGTTCGTTCTTGCCCTATCCGTTTGGGCTGAGCTTGTCGAAGCTGGGGCGTGCTGGTTGGGAAAGCATGCTTGTGTTGAGGGCGGAGGCCGGGAGTCGCCCGGCATGCGAGGTACTTTTCTTTGCTTCGCCAAAGACAAGTACCCAAAAGAAAGGCGACCCCGCTGTCTGAGTCCCCTGCGCTTCGCTACGGGGCAACCTGCGGTGCTCGGCGCATCCAGAGGGGAGTGGGGAACCAAACACCCACACGGGCCTTTGCTGCGCTCGGCCCAGTTTGCGCAGCGCGTAGCGCTTGCGCCCGCGAGTCGGGGCCGAGCGCAGCAATGGCCCGAATGGATGTTGGCTGTTTGGATGTTCGGCTGCCCCACCCCTGCTGGCTGCGCCTGCGGCGGGGCGGTTGCGGGGTGGCATGGGCGTCGGAGCGCCCATGCTTCGTGAACTGACTCGCCGTGGTTGTCCGAGCGGCGCTGCGCAGCAGCAAAGCGAGTTCCACGGCGCACCCCGCAACCGCCCCGACGCAGGTCTGCCCCGTAGCGCCAGCGAAGGGGTCGCAGACTGGGGGTCGCCTTTTCTTTGGTGACTTTCTTTTGGCGAAGCAAAAGAAAGTTACTCGCACGCCGGGCGACTCCCGGCCTCCGATCTCAACACAAGCATGCAGTAGCCACCGCCAAAACAGGCTTCGACAAGCTCAGCCCAAACGGATGGTGCGAGAACGAACTATAAAAACAATAGCTGCGAGCGCTTTATGTATAAGCGCCAGAGCCCAAAATCACCCCAAAACCCCAGACACCAGCCTCATCACCCGGTCACACCGCGCCGCCAGCGACTCATCGTGCGTCACCATCACAAACGCCGTGTCCTGGTCCCGCGCCAGCTGCAGCATCAGGTCAAACACCCCATCCGCAGTGCTCCGGTCCAGATTACCCGTAGGCTCATCCGCCAGCACGCACGCAGGCCGCGTCACCAAGGCCCGCGCAATGGCCACCCGCTGACGCTCACCGCCCGACAGCTCGGCCGGCCGGTGCATCAACCGCTCCTTCAAACCGACCGATGCCAGCACCCGCTCCGCCTCGGCATGGCACTGGGCCAGCGGCAGGCGGCGGATGCGCAAGGGCATGGCCACGTTGTCCAGCGCACTGAACTCGGGCAGCAGGTGGTGGAACTGGTAAATAAAACCCAGGTACTGGTTGCGCAACTGCCCCTGGCGCTCTGCCGACAGCGACGACATCTGCTCACCCTTCAGGCGCACCGTACCCGCCGTGGGCGCATCCAGCCCGCCCAACAAATGCAGCAAGGTGCTCTTGCCAGACCCCGATGCGCCCACGATGGCCAAGGTTTCACCCGCGTGGATCTGCAGGTCCACCCCCTTGAGCACGGTCACATCCAGACGGCCTTCGGTAAACCGTTTGGTCAGGCCCTTAGCCTCCAACACCACCACACCAGTTTTTTGATCACTCATAACGCAGCGCCTCGGCAGGATTCACACGGCTGGCACGCCAGCTGGGGTAGAGGGTGGCCACAAAGGCCAGCACGAGCGAGATGACCGCAATGGGCACGATGTCGCTGCTCTGCGGCTCGCTGGGCATCTTGCTGATGAGATAAATGTCCTTGGGCAAAAAGCTCGCGTTGAGCACGTGCTCGATGGCCGGCACGATCACGTCGATGTTGAACGCAATGCCCAGGCCCAGCAGCAGGCCGACCAGCGTGCCGATCACCCCCACCATCGCGCCCTGCACCACAAAGATGCCCATGATGCTTTTGGGGCTGGCGCCCAAGGTGCGCAGGATGGCGATGTCGGCGCGCTTGTCGGTCACCGTCATCACCAGGGTGGAGACGAGGTTGAACGCCGCCACCGCCACGATGAGCGTGAGGATGATGAACATCATGCGTTTTTCGAGCTGCACGGCGGCAAACCAGGTGCGGTTTTGCTGCGTCCAGTCACGGATCAGCAACTGGCCGCTCAGGGACTGCGCCAGCTGCTGCGCCACCTCGCGCGCCTGGTGCAGGTCCTTGAGCTTCAGGCGCACGCCCGTGGGGCCTTCCAGGCGGAAGATGCGCTGCGCGTCTTCGTGGTGCATCAGCACCAGTGCCGAGTCGTATTCGTAGTGGCCCGAGTCAAACGTGCCCGCCACCGTCATCTGCTTGAGCCGAGGCACCACACCAGCGGGCGTGACCTGGCCGCCCGGGGCGATCAGCGTCACCGAATCCCCCACGCGCACACCCAGGGCACGCGCCAGTTCGCCACCCAGCACCACGCGGAACTCGCCGGGCACCAGCAGGTTGAGCGTTTTCTCGTTGGTGGCGGCCAGGTCGGTCACCGCGCCTTCCAGCGCGGGGTCAATGCCGCGCACCAGCGCGCCTTTCATGTCCTCGCCACGGGCAAGCAACGCCTGCGCCGACACAAACGGCGCGGCGCCGACCACACTGGGGTTTTGCTTGGCCTCGGCCAATGTGCGGGCCGGGTCGGGCAGCGCAGCACCCTGGGGCGCAAAAATTTCGATGTGCGAGACCACGCTGAGCATGCGGTCACGCACATCCTTTTGAAAGCCGTTCATCACCGACAACACGATGATGAGCGCCGCCACCCCCAGCGCAATGCCCAGCATGGACACGCCCGAGATGAACGAGATGAATCCGTCGCGCCGCGTAGCGCGGCCTGCGCGCGTGTAGCGCCAGCCAAGGGCTAGTTCGTAGGGAATTTGCATGGATAAGGAAAGAAGGGCCTGCACCCAGCGAAATGCTGGCGCGGGCCGGGCAGATTGTGGCATCCCGGACAATAGCGGCATGTCGGACACCACCCATTTGCTCATTCCCTACGCCGCCAGCACCTCCGGGGGATGCCAGCAAGCCCTGCAGGGCCTGGCCCTGCCCCATCTGGACCGGCTTTTGCCCCGGCTCAGCCCCTACCCCGCCCAAAGCGACAGTGGCGAAGAGACCAGCTTTTCGGCGCCCCACGAACGTGCGCTGGCACGCGCCCTTCACCTGCCTGTTGCCGACGGCCGCATCCCCTGGGCCGCATGGCACCGCCGCCAGCAAGGCCTGGCCAACGACGGCCAGGGCTGGGCTTTCGTCGCGCCCTGCCAGTGGCAGGTCAGCACCGACCACGTCACGCTGCGTGATCCCGAAACGCTGGGGCTGGATGACGCGGCATCGCGCGCCTTGTTGGCCATCGTGGCGCCGTGGTTTGCCGAAGACGGCATCACCCTGGTGTACGACCGGCCCACGCGCTGGCTGGCCCGCAGCCCACTGTTTGCCACGTTGGCGACCGCGTCGCTCGAACGCGTGTTGCAGCGCGACGTGCGCGCCTGGATGCCCGACGTGGGCGCTGCCCGCACGCTGCACCGCCTGCACAGCGAAATGCAGATGCTGCTGTACACCCACGTCTTCAACGACGAGCGCGCGGCGCGCGGCCTGCCCGTGATCAACTCGTTCTGGGTGCATGGCACGGGGACGTTGCCTGCACCAACACAAGCCACAGGATCTTCGCCAACACCACCCGTTGCGCAGCCCCTCACGCCGCCGACCACGCCAACCACGCTGCGCGACGCGGCCCTGCATGAGGACTGGCGCGCCTGGGCCGCGGCCTGGGTGGCGCTGGACGCCGGGCCCGTGGCCAGCCTGCTGCGCCAGGCCGAAAGCGGCACCCCGGTGCAGCTCACGTTGTGCGGCGAGCGCAATACCCTTGGTTTTCACAGCGCACCGCGTGGGCTGGTGCAAC
Organism: Acidovorax radicis; assembly: GCF_020510705.1. Lineage (NCBI taxonomy): Bacteria > Pseudomonadati > Pseudomonadota > Betaproteobacteria > Burkholderiales > Comamonadaceae > Acidovorax > Acidovorax radicis. The sequence goes on along the minus strand of NZ_CP075184.1, from coordinate 1,316,059 downwards.
GTTTTCAAAGCCTTTTACGCCCGCAGCGCTTTAAAGACGTGCGCGATCAGCTATGAAAATAATAGCTAGAGACATTCCCCCGCGCGCCGCCTGGGCGCTGGAGCAGGCTGGCGTGCACCCGCTGCTGGCCCGCCTGTACGCCGCGCGCGGCGTGCGTGCCAAGGACGAACTGGACGACGGCCTGGCCCGCCTGCTGCCGCCCAGCGGTGAAAAAGGCCTCAAGGGCATCGACACCTCTGCCCGCCTGCTGGCCGACGCCATGGAACAGAACAAGCGCCTGATGATCGTGGCCGACTACGACTGCGACGGCGCCACCGCCTGCGCCGTGGGCGTGCGCGGGCTGCGCCTGCTGGGCGCCCGCAACGTGGACTACCTCGTGCCCGACCGCGTGACTGATGGCTATGGCCTCACCGCTGCAATAGCCCGCCGCGTGGCCGAGCGCGGGGCCGACGTGCTCATCACCGTGGACAACGGCATCGCCAGCGTCGAAGGCGTGGCCGAGGCCAAGGCCCTGGGCCTGCAGGTGCTGGTGACCGACCACCACCTGCCCGGCCCCGAGCTTCCGGTGGCCGACGCCATCGTCAACCCCAACCAGCCGGGCTGCACGTTCGAGAGCAAGTCCATGGCCGGCGTGGGCGTGATGTTTTATGTGCTGCTGGCGCTGCGGGCCGAACTGCGGGCACGCGGAATCTTCGATGCGGCCACCCAACCCAAGCTCGACCCGCTGCTCACCCTGGTGGCGCTAGGCACCGTGGCCGACGTGGTCAAGCTCGACGCCAACAACCGCCGCATGGTTGCCCAGGGCTTGAAGCGCATCCGCGCGGGCCAGATGCCTGCTGGCGTGGCCGCGCTGTTCCACGCCGCTGGCCGCAAGGCGCCTGTGGCCACCACGTTCGACTTCGGCTTCGCATTGGGCCCGCGCATCAATGCCGCAGGCCGCCTGGCCGACATGACGCTGGGCATTGAATGCCTGCTGACCGACGACGCAGGCCGCGCCGCCGAACTCGCGGCCATGCTCGACGGCATCAACCGCGAGCGCCGCGAGATCGAGGGCGGCATGCGCGACCAGGCCATGTTGATGGCAGAGAGCCTATTCCAGGAAGACGAAGAGCCGCCCCCGGCCATCAGCGTGTTCGACCCAGACTTTCACGAAGGCGTGGTGGGCATCGTCGCCAGCCGCATCAAAGACAAGCTGCACCGCCCCACCTTCGTGTTTGCCGCCAGCAGCGCGCCGGGCAAGGAGCATGAGCTCAAAGGCTCGGGCCGCTCCATCCCCGGCTTTCACCTGCGCGACGCGCTCGACCTGGTGGCCAAGCGCCACCCGGGCGTGTTGCTGAAGTTTGGCGGCCACGCCATGGCGGCGGGTTGCACGGTGGCCGAGGAATCGTTCGACGTGTTCGAGCAGGCCTTTGCCCAGGTGGCGCAGGAATGGCTGGACGCCGCCACCCTCACCCGCCGCATCGAGACCGACGGCCCCCTGGCCCCCGAATACTGCCGCGCCGACATGGTGGACACGCTACACCACGAGGTCTGGGGCCAGGGCTTTGCCCCCCCCACGTTCAGCGAAGAAGTGCAGGTGCTGAGCCAACGGCTGGTGGGCGAGGGCAAAAACCACCTGTCGCTCAAGCTAATGCACCAGGGCAGCCCGGTGGATGCGATCTGGTTCGGCCACACCGAGCCGCTGCCTGCGCGGGTGCTGCTGGCCTTCCGGCTCGATGTGAACGAGTGGAAGGGCGAGCGCAAGGTGCAGTTTCTGGTGGAGGGGGCAGAGATCTAAAAGCCCCCTTGCATCGCTGCGTGCCCCCGAGGGGCCCGGTTTTCAGCGATGGATTCTCAAGCCAACACGCGTCAGAAGCTCTCCCAATCATCGTCGCTGCCACCCGCCGCCGCACGGGGCGCGGCAGCGGCAGCCTTGGGCGCGGCGGCCGAAGCCGATGATGCCAACCGGGCCGCCACGGGTGCCTTGGACGCCAAGGGCGCCTTGGCAGCAGCAGGCTTGTTGCCCAGCGCCGTTCTGGCGGCTGGCGCAGGCCGTGGCCCTGCCGCCGGGCGGGCTGCGGCTGCAGGCGCGCGCGCAGCCACCGCCCCCACATTGAAGACCGACACCACGTCGGCCAGCCGCTGGGCCTGGTCGCGCATGGATGCTGCAGCGGCCGTCGATTCCTCGACCAGCGCGGCGTTCTGCTGGGTCATCTGATCGAGTTGCGTGACCGCTTGGTTGACTTGGGCGATGCCGTCGCGCTGCTCGGTGGACGATGCGGTGATTTCGCCGATCAGGTCGCTCACGCGCTGCACACTGGCCACGATTTCTTCCATGGTCTGGCCCGCTTGTGCCACCTGGGCCGAGCCCGACTCGACGTTCTGGACAGAAGCGCCAATCAGCGTTTTGATCTCCTTGGCGGCCTCCGCACTGCGTCCAGCGAGGCTGCGCACCTCGCTGGCCACCACCGCAAAGCCCCGGCCCTGTTCGCCCGCCCGTGCCGCTTCAACCGCCGCGTTGAGCGCGAGGATGTTGGTCTGGAACGCAATGCCGTCGATGGTGCCGATGATGTCGTTGATCTTGCGCGAGCTGTCGGTGATCTGCTGCATGCTGGTGACCACCTGCCCCACCACTTCGCCACCACGGGCTGCGGCCTGCGCGGCAGTGCTGGCGAGCTGGTTGGCCTGGCGCGCCGTGTCGGCCGACTGGCTCACCGTGGCGGTGAGTTCTTCCATGCTGGCGGCGGTTTCTTCCAGATTGGACGCTGTCTGCTCCGTGCGTGCCGATAGGTCGTGGTTGCCATTGGCAATTTGCACCGACGCGGACGACACGGCATCCACCCCCGTGCGCACTTCGCCCACCACCGCGCGCAGCCGGGTAGCCATGCCCGACAGGGCGCGGGTGAGCACGCCCAGTTCATCTTGGCGGTTGTCGTGGATGTCCTGCGTCAGGTCCCCGGCCGATATGGCTTCGGCCAGTGCCACGGCACGATCAAGCGGACGTGTGATAGACCGCACCAGCATTGCAGCGAGCATCATGCCCAGCGCCACCACCGCAATGGCGGCAGCCGCCCCGATGAGCGCCAGGTGGTCACTTGAATTTCGCGCGGCCTGCGCCGCCTCGTCGCGCTGGCGCTCTTGCACCGCCACAAACTTGTCGATGGCCTCCAGATACGCCACCACTCTCGGGCGGTACACCTTGGCCACATAGTCTTGCTTGGCTGCGGGGTCTCCCGCGTCGGTCAGCTCTTTGAGTTTGTCGGTCTGACCACGGACAGCGGCCCGCGCGTCCGCGACGCCAGCCAGCGCCGCCTTGTCTTCTGCCGACACCGCCGCCTTGTTGATCTTTTCCTGCACTGGGGTAATGCGCGCGGTGAGCGCCGCCACCCGGGTATCGAAATCGGCCTTGAGAGCCTGGTCGGTCGTCACAAAACCGGCCATGGACATGGTGACAGCCACTTCGGCGAGCCCCCGCCAGGTCACTGCCGTGGTAATGGCGGATTCGTATTTTTTGACGGACTCTTCGGCCGCGGCGTTCACTTGCCGTCCATACCACTGGGTCCAGACAGCGGCCACCAGCATCAGCGCCAGCAACCCCAGAATAACGCTCCACATTTTGTGGGCGACACGCAGATCATTGAATTTCATGGGAGCTCCAGATGCTTTGCAGGGCCGGCGAGGCCCTGCGATGTCATTTTTTTGCAAAAAACCGTCGCCAAACACTGATGCCAGCCATCACCAAACCGGCCAAAACACACGCGATTCGCCCCGCGCACGGTGTTCGTAAAAAAGTGTAGCCGGGTTTGCCAAAAACATGCGAAGAAGTTGCCGGCATGTGACGCCAAAGAGACCGCCCACCCATGCTTTGGATGTGCGCCGTAAAATGGGCCGGTGACAACTATTCTCAATGCCGACCTCCACTGCCACTCCGTGGTGTCCGACGGAACCCTGACCCCCGAAGCCTTGGCTGAACGCGCCAAGACCAACGGTGTCGAGTTGTGGGCGCTCACGGACCACGACGAGATCGGCGGCCAGCACCGTGCCGCTGCCGCAGCGCATGCGCAAGGCATGGCCTACCTGACGGGTACCGAGATCTCTGTCACCTTTGCAGACACCACGGTGCACATCGTGGGCCTGGGTTTTGACCCCGACAATGCCCAGCTTGCCCAGGGCCTGGCGGCCACGCGGGGCGGGCGCCGCGAACGCGCCCAGGACATGGCGGACCAACTTGCCAAAGTAGGCATCCAGGGCGCCTACGAAGGTGCACTTCAGTTTGTAGGCAACCCCGACCTCATCTCACGCACCCATTTCGCGCGGTTTCTGGTGGAGAGCGGCGTGTGCAAGGACACCTCCGAGGTGTTTCGCAAGTACCTCATCGAAGGCAAACCCGGTTACGTGGCCCACCGCTGGGCCCAGCTGGGGGACGCTGTGCGCTGGATTACCGAAGCCGGGGGCATGGCCGTGATTGCCCACCCAGCGCGCTACAAGTTCACCGCCAACGAAGAGTTTGCGCTTTTCTCCGAATTCAAGGCACACGGTGGCCGGGGCGTGGAAGTAGTCACCGGCAGCCACAGCGCTGCCGAATATGTGACCTATGCCGCCATGGCCCAGGAGTTTGGCTTGGCGGCATCGCGGGGCAGCGACTTTCACAGCCCCACCGAATCCCACACCGATCTGGGCACCTTGCCGCTGCTGCCCGGGGCGCTGACGCCCGTGTGGGAATTGCTGGCCGACCGCATTGTGCGATGACCCCCTTGTGCCGCTCTCGGCGCCTGTCCCTCAAGGGCGATGACGCCCCCGCTGCGGAGCGGCCCTCGCCTGGGGCGCTCCCATGGCATACGCTGGCGCGCTGCGCCATGGATAACTAAGCTCCTTCCCCAATGGCCCAGTATTTCGAAATTCACCCCGACAACCCCCAGCCCCGCCTACTCAAGCAGGCCGTCGCGCTGCTCCAGAAAGGTGGCATCGTCGCCGTGCCCACGGACTCCAGCTATGCGCTGGTCTGCCAGCTCGACGACAAGGATGCGGTGGACCGCCTGCGCCGTATCCGCCAGGTGGACGACAAGCACCATTTGACGCTGCTGTGCCGCGATCTGTCCGAGTTGGCCAACTACGCGCGGGTGGATAACCGCCAATTTCGACTGCTCAAGCTCGGCACCCCGGGGCCCTACACCTTTATCCTGGAAGCCACCAAGGAAGTGCCTCGCCGGGTGAGCCACCCATCGCGCAAAACCATCGGCCTGCGTGTGCCCGACCGCAAGGGCCTGCAACTGCTATTGGAGTTGCATGGCGCCCCGCTGCTGGCCACCACGCTGATCCCTGCGGGCGAGAGCGAACCCCTGAACGACCCCCAGGAAATCCGCGCACGCTACGAGAAGCTGCTGGATGCGATCGTGGATGCCGGCGCCTGCCCCCTGGAGCCCACCACCGTGGTGGACCTCACGCCCATGGACACGGGCGGTGAACCCGTCGTGGTGCGCGAAGGACGCGGCAGCGTGCAGTCGCTGGGGCTGTAGCCTCCGCCTCATCCTCCCCTGCGCGCCACCACCGCGCCTGAGCCTGGTGCACTGCAGTGTGGTGCAGTGTGGTGTGGTTCAATACCCGTGCCGCCACGCAACCGGCTTTGCCGGTCCACCGGTGGTGACCCACCCAAGGGGAAACGGCGCAGCCGCTCGGGGCTTACAGCTTGAACGCCCCCACAGCCCGCTCCAGACCACGGGCTTGATCAGACAGCGCGGCCGCGGTGCTTACCGCGTGCTGCACCAGCGAAGCCGTCTCCTGCATGGATCCATCCATGTGCGCCACTGCCACATTCACGTGGCCGATGGCGTCGCTCTGCTCGCGCAGGGCGGTGGATATCTCACCCAGCAGGCCGCTGACCTGGCCGACAGCGTTCACGATTTCCTCCATCGTCTTGCCCGCCTGCCCCACCTGGCCCGCGCCACTTTCGACCTGCTCGACTGATGCACTGATCAGCGCCTTGATCTCGCGCGCGGCCACCGCGCTGCGCTGGGCGAGGCTGCGCACCTCGCTGGCCACCACCGCAAATCCCCGGCCCTGCTCACCCGCCCGCGCAGCCTCCACGGCCGCATTGAGTGCCAGGATATTGGTCTGAAATGCGATGCCCTCAATCACCTGGATGATGTCCACGATCTTGCGCGAGCTGCCGCTGATGGCCTGCATGGTCAGCACCACCTCACCCACCACAACGCCCCCTTGCTGGGCGACGGCCGCAGCATTGACCGCCAGGCCGCTGGCAGAACTGGCGCGCTCGGCGTTCTGGCGCACGGTGGCCGTGAGCTGTTCCATGCTGGCTGCGGTTTGGGTGAGCGAAGACACCTGGTCTTCAGCACGGCGCGAGAGATCGGAATTGCCGTGGTGAATGCCCGACGCAGACGCCGTTATCGAGTCCGTGCTCTGTTTGATGCGGGACACCAGATCGGTCAATGTGTCCTCCATCGTGCCCAGTGCCCCCAGCAGCCGGCCAAAGTCGCCTTGTATCTCGGAGCTGAACTCCTGACTCAGATCGCCCGAAGCCACTGTTTCGGCGATCAGGATGGCCTGATTCAGCGGTGCCACGATGCTGGTACGCAGGCTGAACACGGCGACCACAGCCACCAGAAAAACGAGGCTGCCGCAGCCAATGACCCAGGCCCGCGCGCTGTGCAGTGGTGCCAGCACTCACTGCAACTGCGCAGCCGCCATCGTGCCGCCCTGCAGCGACTGCTCGGCATCGCCAATACCCGCCAACGCCATGACCATCAACAGCGCCACCACCTGCGCAAGGCCACCAAACGCCAACATCAAGCGCGTTCCGATCTTCAAGTTGTCCAACATGGCTTGTGTGTCTCCAAAACTTTTGTTGTGATTTTTTGCAGGCGGCCGCGCCACGAAAAACCGTGGCACAAACAAAAGCAGCGCCGTGCAGCCAAACGATGCTAGCAATGATCAGATCGCGATGAGCCGATGGCGGCATACGTACAACCCACAACAAGCGGATCACGGGCTGACCGGCCTGCGGGTGTCTGAGTCGTCCCTGCTGTGGCAAGGAAGTCAGGCGGTCTGAGACAATCCGGGGGTGGACACATCCAACCTTATCCAAACCGTTCTGATCTACGCCCTGCCGGTGTTGTTTGCGATCACCGTGCACGAGGCAGCCCATGGTTATGCCGCGCGCCACTTTGGCGACAACACCGCGTACATGATGGGTCGTATCACCCTCAACCCCTTCAAGCACATCGATCCGGTCGGCACCATCCTGATGCCGCTGTTGCTGTACTTCGCTACCTCGGGCGCCTTCCTGTTTGGCTATGCCAAGCCCGTGCCCGTCAATTTCGGCAACCTGCGCAATCCCAAGAAGCACATGGTGTGGGTGGCGCTGGCCGGACCGGCGTCCAACTTCATCCAGGCCATCGCCTGGGCGGTGCTGCTGGTGTCGCTCGTCGGGCTGGGCATTAGCGAAACGTTCTTTTTGGAGATGGCGCGCGCGGGTGTCATGGTCAACCTGGTGATGTGGGCCTTCAACCTGTTTCCGCTGCCGCCGCTGGATGGGGGTCGGATTCTGGTGGGCCTGTTGCCCTGGAAGCAGGCCCACATGGTGTCGCGCATCGAACCCTGGGGGTTCTTCATCGTGATGGGCCTCGTGATCGCAGGGGTGGTGGGCACACTGTGGCTGAGCCCGCTGATGGCCCTGGGCTACACCATCATCAACCTGCTACTCACACCGCTGACTGCATTGCTGCGCTGAGCGCCTTGCCACCTTGACTCCCGCGCTGCCCTTTTTTTCTACTATTTTTGCTGACATCGCCCCATGAGCACCACGCGTTTTCTCACCGGCATCACTACCACCGGCACGCCCCATCTGGGCAACTTCGTCGGCTCCATCCGCCCCTCGGTGGCGGCCAGTCTCACGCCTGGCGTGCAGAGCTTTTATTTCCTGGCGGACTACCACGCGCTCATCAAATGCGAAGATCCGGTGCGCATCCAGCGCTCCACACTCGAGATCGCGGCCAGCTGGCTGGCGGCGGGCCTGGACCCCGAGAAGGTCACGTTCTATCGCCAGTCCGACATCCCTGAAATTCCCGAGCTGACCTGGTTGCTCACCTGCGTGACCGGCAAGGGCCTGCTCAACCGCGCCCACGCCTACAAGGCCAGCGTGGACAAGAACATCGCTGCCGGACGCGAGCAGGACGACGGCGTGACAGCCGGCCTGTTCATGTACCCCGTGCTGATGGGCGCCGACATCCTGATGTTCAAGGCGCACAAGGTGCCCGTGGGCCGCGACCAAATCCAGCACATCGAGATGGCACGCGACATGGCGGCCAGCTTCAACCACCTGTATGGCGAGCACTTCGTGCTGCCCGAGGCGGCCATTGACGACCATGTGGCCACCTTGCCCGGACTGGATGGCCGCAAGATGAGCAAGAGCTACGACAACACCATCCCGCTGTTCAGCTCACGCGAGCAGCTCAAGAAGCTCATTGGCGGCATCCTGACCGACTCACGCGCCCCCGGCGAGCCCAAGGAGGTAGAGGGCTCGGCGCTGTTCCAGATTTACCAGGCCTTTGCCACCCCTGAAGAAACCGAAGCCCTGCGCCAACAATATGCCGCAGGCATTGCCTGGGGCGATGCCAAAGAAGTGCTGCTGCAGCGCGTGGACCAGGTGATCGCCCCCATGCGCGCGCAATACGAAGAACTCATCCATAACCCTGCCCGCATCGAACAAACCTTGCTGGCGGGCGCCGAGCGGGCCCGCGCGCTGGCCAAGCCCTTTCTTCGTGATTTGCGCGCCGCCGTGGGCCTGCGCAGCCTGGTGCAAACCAGCGCTCCCGCCAAGGCAGCCAAAGCGGCCAAGGCCGCGTTGCCTGCGTTCAAGCAATACCGCGAAGCGGACGGCAAGTTCTACTTCAAGCTTGTCGCTGCGGATGGCCGCCTGCTGCTGCAAAGCACCGGCTTTGACGCCCCCAAAGACGCGGGCCTGGCGATTGGCCAATTGCAAAAGCAGGCCGACGCGCTGCAAACTCTCGCGCCGCACCTAGCACCTGTGGAGGGCGTGGACACCGCCGAGGTCCAGGCTGCACTGGAAGCGCTTGCAGACGCGGCAGCGGGTTAAGAACGTGTTCACGTTCTGAGTCACGGCCTGCACGATGGTGTAGGCCGGTGCTGAGCGGCAAGATGCAGGGCACACTCCACCTCACCAGAAAACTCACTTTTTGATAGCTATCGGCGCTTATTAATAAAGCGCTATAGGCCCAAAATACCTGAAATATTCGCAGCGCGTCTTTGGTGCCGAACCCGTCTCGCCACCCGGATCACCAAGTGCAGGGGCTTGTGCGGCCTTGCCCTAAACTGACGATCTGTTCAGGAGGCGCGCATGAAACGGATGATGCTTTCGGTGGGTGTGGTTGTCACGCTGGCGGGCTGCGCACAAGCCCTCCCGCCGCCCCGTGCATCAGCGCCCGCGGAGCCGTCGGGCGCACAGCAACCGTGGGTCAACAGCCTGGGCATGCCGTTTGTCCGGGTGCCGGCAGGCGTGTTCCAGATGGGGGGCGTGCCACCCGTGGAAGCACTGGCCAAAATCTACCCCCAGCTCGAACGCAAGCGCCTGACCGATCTGACCGATGAAGTGCCCGCGCACACAGTGCACATCAGCCGCGCGTTTTATCTGGGCCAGTACGAGGTGACGGTGGGGCAGTTTCGGCGCTTCATTGAACGGTCTGGCTACCCGCCAGAGTCCGAAGCCGATGGCACAGGGGGCTATGGGTACAACGCCCACTATGACCCGGCCACCACAGCGCGCGGCGATGCGTTTGAGGGGCGTGACACCCGTTATTCATGGCGCAACCCCGGGTTCGAGCAGGGCAGCGATCACCCGGTGGTCAATGTCACCTGGAACGACGCCCAGGCCCTGGCCCACTGGCTCACTCGCACGGAAGGCCACACCTACCGCCTGCCGACCGAGGCCGAATGGGAATACGCTTGCCGCGCAGGCACCCGAGCCCTGTACCCCCACGGGAACGACCCCAAGGCCCTGGTGACGGTGGCCAACACCTTTGACCAGGCCGCCGCACCGCTCTGGCCCCGATGGAGCCAAAACGCGCTACCGGGCAACGATGGCCATGCCTTCACGGCTCCGGTGGGTAGCTATGCACCCAATGCGTTTGGCCTGCATGACATGCTTGGCAATGCGTGGGAATGGGTGTCCGACTGGCATGGCGACAACTACTACGCCCAATCGCCCCCGGACGATCCCCAAGGCCCTCTCACCGGCAATGTGCGGGTGCGCCGAGGGGGCTCCTGGCACACATGGTCGCTATATGCCCGCTGCGGCTATCGCAACTGGAACACGCCACAGACACGCTACACCCTGGTGGGGATGCGGCTTGTGCGTGAGATTGCTTCGGCTGCAAGGGGCGATTCACGACCTTGACACCCATCAATGCGAACCACCGGCGCCACAAACCGTCACCAGCGCACCACAGATGTTTAACAAGTGTCAAAAACCGGCCGTCGTTTGGACATCCCATTACCCACCCCCGTGAATTTCACCAATAATTTTCAGTTTGATTTCGACGGGGAGAACCATGCGCATAGCCGCTCTGGACGACGATGCGCTTCAGCTGGATCTGTTCAGGCAGGTTACCGAGGCGATGGGCCATGTCTGCCACACCTATCTGACCGGCGCGGAGTTGCTGCGCAATCTGCGCCGCCAAACCTACGATCTGCTGATCGTTGACTGGCACCTACCAGACACCACAGGCCCGGAGGTGGTGCGCTGGGTGCGCAAAAACGTGGAGGCGCAATTACCCATTCTGTATGTTACGAATCGCCAGGAGGAGCGCGACATCGTCGAAGGGCTGGGCAGCGGCGCCGACGATTTCATGGTCAAGCCAGTGCGTATCGGCGAGCTGACCGCACGCGTCAGTGCGCTGCTGCGCCGCGCTTACCCGGTCGACACCGCAGTTGCACAAGTCTTTGGGCGCTACCAGTTTTTGCCTGAAACACGGTCCATCGAAATGGATGGGGTGCCCGTTGAACTCAAGAACCGGGAATACGAACTGGCCCTTTTCTTGTTTCAGAACATGGGACGGCTGCTGTCACGCGATCACCTCAAGGAAATTGTCTGGGGCCAAGTGACGGACGTCATGTCGCGCTCGCTGGACACACACATTTCGCGGCTGCGGATGCTGCTGGATCTGCGCCCGGCCAACGGCTTCGTCGTGACGGCGATATATGGCGTGGGCTACCGGTTCGAGGCGGTAGAAGCGCCACACACAGATTGAATGGGCTGCAGCGCGTCAACGCTACGCGGCTGGCTCTTGCGCTCAGGCTCAGGCGGATCGATTGGCCCCGGCGCAGGCATCAAAAAGGAGAGATCACTTGGCAACGCCAGAACTGAGCACGCGCTACACCCGCAACATCCCCCACGCCGCCACGGCCCTCGCAGCCTTTACGATGGTCGCGCTGGCTTCGCTTGGGGGACAAGGCGCATTGGCCGCAACCAACGATGAACAAACTGACGAGCTCGCACACACCGTCAAAGACGGCGATACGCTTGAAGGCCTTGCGCGAAGCTATCTGGCAGCGCCCCGACAATGGCCCCTCTTGCAGGCACGCAACAAAGTGGCCAACCCGCGCCATCTGCTGCCTGGCTCCGTGATCTGGATACCGGTGCGCCTGCAACCCAGCGAATTCGCTACCGTGCAGTTTGTGCAGGGCCGCGCGCAGGCATCCCCCCCCGCAAGCGCCAGTGCAGTCGGCAGAGCCAACACTGCTGCCATACCGATCAAGGCTGGCGGAAGACTACAAGAAGGCACCCGGCTGCAGGTGGGACCAGAATCTTTCGTTGCCGTCCAGTTGGCCGATGGCACGGTGGTGCGCGTGCAAGCAAACTCCGACCTGCGACTGCGGCAGCTACGTCGACGTGGGCGCGCGGGCAGCGTGCAATCGGTGCTGGAAATACAAAAGGGTGGCGTGGAATCCACGGTACCGCCCAATACCGATTCATTGCGCCGTTTCGAAATCCGCACTCCGTTGGCCGTCACCAGCGTGCGCGGCACCCACTTCAACGTGGGTATTGCGGATGCGGGCCAAACCACGGCTGCAGTGCTGCGCGGCTCTGTGGCTGTGCAATCCTTGGGGAATAAGACGGCGGTAGGGGATGAATCACCTCCATCCACCACCGCATTGCTGGAGCCAGGCCAGGGCTTGGCCGTGACCATTGACGGCTCATTGGGGGCGCCGCGTGCACTGCTGTTACCGCCCGACCTATCTGATATGCCTGGCGCCGTCGGCGATGCAGGCCTCCTCGCTATTGATATCCCCCCAGTACCGGGCGCCAGGCGTTATGAAGCCCAGGTGGCACAAGATGAACAATTCATCCGTGTCGTGCGCCTTGGCAGTTTTGCCGACGGCCACCTGCGCTGGAAAGAAGTGGACGACGGGAGTTACTACCTGATGGTGCGCGCCGTGGATGAGCAGGGCATCACGGGCCTCCCTGCCATCCAGCCATTCAAAGTCAAGACCCGCCCCGTTGCACCACTGTACCGGCAACCCGCCCCGAGTGCCGTGGTGGCGAGCGGCGGTTCAGCAGAACTGATGTGCACCGAAGTGCAAGGCGTGCGCTGGTACCGCGTGCAAGTGGCGACGAATGCGAAGTTCGCCCCCCTCTTACGGGACGAGCAGAGACTGAACGAGTGCCGTCTTCCCATCGGCACCTTGCCCGCCGGCGCCTATTTCTGGCGGGTTGCCAGCTTGTTACAAGCAGCCCACGGGCAGACAGACCAAGGGCCTTTTGCGCCCCCCCAGGCTTTCACCATTGCAGACCGCCCTGCTGCCTTGTCTTTGCAAGCGGTTGAAGCACAGGACGGCGACACCACTGTCCACCTGCATTGGCCCGCCTTGCCGGGTCAGCGGTTCAACCTGCAACTGGTCGGGGTAGCCGATCCAACGTTTGGCCAATCGATCCAGGACGTCACGCTGGATGCGCCTGAATGGACGGCCAGCGGCCTGGCTGCCGGAGAGTACCTGGTGCGCATTCGGGTGCTGGACCCCAGCGGTCTGCAGAGCGATTTCTCAACCCCGCGCAAGATACGCGTCGGATCAGGCATTCGCACCGAAAGTGGCCTGCCAGTGTCCACCTCTGGCGGCGAACCGGTGAGACGCCCTTGAGGAGCCGGGTGAACGCTGAAGCACTGTCACGACCCGCCCCTCCACATCCTCATGTGCATCGTTGCCAGCTTCCGTTGGCGCCCGTCAACACAAACTGCCGCCCATGCTGAACATCGTGTGCAGTCGTCGCCAACGACGGCTCCTGGAGTGGTGCCTTCTCTCCATCGCGCTCATGGCGCTGGTGGTCTGGCTCAGCACCTCTGGAGACCTGGATCGGGCCAACCACGTCGTGCAAGACGCCGGGCTGCGGCTGGCCGCGCGCCCTTCACATCCCGACATTGTGGTGGTGGCCATCGACGACCGCAGCATTGCAGCCATTGGCCGCTGGCCCTGGCGCCGCGCACTACACGCCGAGCTGATTACGCGCCTTTCGGCCCAAAATCCCCGAGTGATCGGCGTGGACGTGTTGCTCGGTGAAGCCGACCTGGACTATCCCGATGATGACCTGCTGCTGGCCGATGCCATCCGCCGAAGCGGCCGTGTGGTGTTGCCGGTGTTGCGGCGCGGCTTTGGTCCCGCAAGCCATCTGGCCGATTTGCCCTTGCCGCCGTTTGCGCAAGCGGCCGCCAACCTTGGCCATGTTCACGTGGCACCCGACGGCGACGGGGTGGTGCGCAGCCTCTACATGTACGAGGGCTCCGACATCGCGCCCTGGCACCACTTCAGCATGGCCATGCAATCTGTTGCAGACGCTCGCACTGGGCGCCCCCCCTGCACTTCCGCGCCAGTGCAGCCCATCGCCACGGGCCCATGGAAACGTAAAGACCTCACGCTGATTGCTTACGCTGGCGGTGCCTCGCCGTTCACGTCATATTCGTACATTGACGTGCTGCGAGGACAGGTCCCTGTCAACGCATTTCAAAACAAATACGTGCTGGTAGGCGCCGTGGCGTCAGGCCTTGGCGACATTTTTGCCACGCCAATGAGCCAGCATTCGCGCCTGATGTCAGGGGTCGAGGTGGTAGCCAATGTGCTGAACGCGCGCCTGTCGAGCACACAGATTCACCCCGCATCAATGCTGCAAAACACGCTGTTCAACCTCGTGCCCGTCGCCTGCGCGCTGATGGCGCTGCTGATGGCAGGCCCTTTCGCTGCCATGCTGATCAGCGGGGGGGTGGCACTTGCCACGCTGCTGCTCAGCGTGGCGCTGCCCTGGTGGGCAGGCTTGCAGTTTGCACCAGCCGCAGCGGTGGTAGGCATCGCATTGGCCTACCCTCTGTGGAGCTGGCGGCGCCTGAGTGCCGCGGCAGATTTTCTGCAGAGGGAGATGACAAACCTCAAGAATGAAGGTTTGTCCATGCGCAAGCGCAGGCGCCCCGGAGACTCGGAAGATTTTTTGGAAAGACGCATCAATGCCGTGGAGCGCGCGTCCCGCCAGCTGCGGGATCTGCATCATTTTGTGAAAGAGAGTCTGCAGCAACTTCCGTCGCCCACCTTCGTGTGCGACGCGCAGGGGAACATCTTGCTCGCTAACAATGCGGCGCACAGTTTTCTAGGCGTTGACATGCACCATGCCCTGCAACGCCAATCTGTGGTGGACCTCCTGGTTGACTTGGTGCACATCAAAACGGGGCAGCCGCTCATCACACACCACCATCTGAGCAACGGATCCCTGCCCGAACAAGTCGAGGGCCGCGACAGACAGGGTCGCAACCTGCTGGTGCAATGCAAGCCCTTGTCCGACATTGCGCAGGCAGACTGGCTTCTGTCGCTGGTCGATCTCACGGACATGCGGCGCGCGCTGCAGCAGCGCAATCAAGCGATGCATTTCATCTCTCACGATATCCGGGCACCCAACGCATCCATTCTCACTTTGCTGGAAATGCAGCGTGTATACCCCGAGCGCATGTCCCACCAGGACTTGATGCAGCGCATAGAGCGCTACGCGCAGGTGTCCCTGGGCATGGCAGAAAGCTTTGTACGACTGGCCAGCGCAGAGTCACAGGAATACCGTATGGTGGCCCTGGACATGACCGCCGTGCTCGAAGAGGCGGTGGACGACCTGTGGGCTCTGGCCCAGGATCACGGCGTGACGGTGATCATCACGTCACCCCTCGCGTCCGCGCCTCTGCGGGGTGACCGCGCCTTGTTGTGCCGGTCGCTCGCCAATGTGATTAACAACGCCATCAAGTTCAGCCCCCGAGACGCGGTGGTGCAGTGCTCGCTCACCGAGCGCAACACCTGGTGGGTGCTATCGGTGCGTGATACAGGCCCCGGCATTGCCCCTGAACTGCAGGGCCAGTTGTTCGCCCCATTTCAACGTTTACACGATCACAGTCACCCGTCCATTCAGGGTGTGGGCTTGGGCTTGGCCTTGGTGCACACCGTAGTGGTGCGTCATGGAGGAACACTGGAGGTGGACAGCGAACCAGGGCGTGGGACGGAGTTTCGACTGGTACTACCCAAGCAGAAAGACCAGCAGCAAGACGCGCAAGGTTTTTGAGCGAAAAACACCTGCATCCAAATCGACATCCTCGTGGTTTACCTCCTGGACGATGGTCTCAAGCTTGAGCAGTGGTCGCCCGTTCACGCAGATAGGCCAGCACCGATTGCCGATCGCCCTGAAACACAATGCGGTCGGCACGGCTTTGGCGCTGATAGATGTACATCGGGTCGTAATAGTGCCGCAAGAGCGGCGTGATCCAGTCGCGGTGCAGCGCGACGTCTCCAGACGCTTGTTGTTGTGCCAGCGCTCTGTCCATCGTGGTGCGCAGCAACTGATGGCGGTCACCGCCGAGCCGTTTGGAGAGTTTGTCCAGGCTCTCCTGCAACTTGGCAGAGAACGCAGCAAAACCGACGGACTCACCCAGGGCCGACAGGCACTCGGCACATTGCTGGACCACATAGTCGCGCAGAATGCGTTCGACCCGGTCATCAAAACCGTCGTCCAGGCACACCAGGGGAACTTGCTCCAGGCGCTGCCGAAGGGCCAGGGGCACCGCACATCGGCCCACGTGGCGCCCTTCATCCTCCAGCACAAAGACACCATGGCCCTGGGCGCGTTTTTTGAGGATGTCGATGGCGAGCAGGTTCTCGAAATCAAGCTGCACGGGCTGCGCGCTGATTCGCTGGCCGAAGCTGGAACCCCGGTGGTTGGCGTGCGCCTCCAGGTCAAGACCGTTTGACAATTCCGAGATCACCTCGGTTTTGCCAGTTCCCGTCAGCCCACTCAACACAAAAAATTCACACTGCGCCGACGCCGCCTGCGTGGTCTCGATCAGGAACGTGCGCATCGCCTTGTAGCCGCCCACCACACGGGGATAGACGATGCCCGCCTCACTGTGCATCCATTGCTGCACGATCTGGGAGCGCAGCCCACCTCGAAAACAATAGAGAACACCTTGCGGATGCGCTGCCGCAAATGCGGCCCACGCCTCGATGCGTTGCTGCTTGGTGGGTCCAGACACCAGCTGGTGACCTAGCGCAATCGCCGCATCCTGCCCCTTTTGTTTGTAGCAGGTGCCCACTTTCTGGCGTTCATCGTCATCCATCAACGGGCGATTAACGACACCAGGAAAGGAGCCCTGCCCAAACTCCACTGGGGCCCGCACATCCATCATGGGCACATTGTTCAGGAAGATGTGCCGGTAATCCGCAAAGTTGTCAGGCATCAACGCAGCTCGACGGCAAAATTTTGCCGCTCCGTCAAATGGCCGATGGGCGCCAGCACCAAGCCCAGGGACAAGGCCACATCGAGAAACTCGCGCTCGCCCTCGGGGCTTACTGCGACCAATAAACCACCGCTGGTCTGGGGGTCGCACAGCAGGTTTTTTTGTGCGGGGCTCAGCGGCGCAATCTTGTCACCATAACTGTCGAAATTGCGCTGTGTCCCGCCCGGCACACAGCCTTGGGCGATGTAATGGTCAACACCGCCGAGGCGCGGAACGGCGCTGTCGTTGATCACTGCGGTCAATCCACTGCCCTCTGCCATCTCGACCAAGTGCCCCAGCAGGCCGAAGCCGGTGACATCCGTCATGGCCGTCACGGCGGGCACCCGGCCGAACCGGCTACCGGGAGTGTTCAGCGTACACATCAGGTCACGCGCCACCCCCACGTCCTCAGGACGCAGCAGGGATTTTTTTTCGGCCGTCGTCAGGATGCCTATCCCCAGCGGTTTTGTCAGATAGAGCCGGCAGCCTGCGGTGGCCGTGTCATTGCGTTTGAGATGGCGCTTTTCGACGACCCCTGTCACGGCCAAGCCAAAAATAGGCTCGGGCGCATCGATGGAGTGCCCCCCCGCCAGCGGAATGCCCGCCGCATCACACGCCGCCCGCCCGCCCCGTACCACGTCACGCGCCACTTCGGCTGGCAGCACATTCACGGGCCAACCAAGAATCGCAATCGCCATCAAGGGATCGGCCCCCATGGCATAGATGTCGCTGATGGCATTGGTTGCCGCAATGCGCCCAAAGTCGTAGGGGTCGTCCACGATGGGCATAAAAAAGTCGGTCGTGGACACGACCCCGCGCTCGCCATCCAGTGCATACACGGCGGCATCGTCCCGGGACGTATTGCCCACCCACAGCCGCGCATCGAGGTGCTGGGCGCCACTGCCTGCCAAGATCACATCGAGCACTTTGGGGCTTATCTTGCAACCGCAGCCCGCGCCGTGGCTGTACTGGGTCAGGCGAATGGGGGAGGTCGCTGGGGTTTCTGGGGGCATGAAAATTCTTCCAACTTATGGATCCGGCGGGCTGCGCGGCCGGAGGGAGCGAGCAATGGCCGCTCCGGGTAGACAAAATAAAGGGCTTCACGGTTCAATATATCGCAGCCCCTGAGGGGTTGTGGTGCGGTGTGCGACGGGATCGGTGTGGCCCATCAAACTCCGGGCGTCAAACCTTGCGCCGAATGCGCCGAGTGCGCCGATTTGCGGGCAAACTCCACAAAAGCCCGCAAGTAGTCTGTATCAAGATCCCCTTCACGCGCGCCCAGGTGAATCTGCTTGGCAATGCCTTGGCGTCCGAGCTTGACGGGCACCACATCGACCTTGCTGGCATATTCGTGCACCAGCCAGCGCGGAAGCGCGGCAACACCGCGGCCGCTGGCCACCATTTGCAACATGATGTCGGTGGTTTCAATGGTTTTATGCCGGCGGGGCGCAATGCCTGCGGGCGTGAGGAACTGGGTGTAGATGTCCAGCCGCTCAGGACTTACCGGGTAGGTAATCAGTATCTCCCCGGTAAGTTGGGCGGGCTTGACATAAGGCTGTGCGGCCAGTGGATGCTTTTTGCCGACCACAAGCACCTGCTCGTAATCGAACACGGGCTCGAAATGCAGACCCGGCTTGAAAAGAGGGTCGGGCGTGACCAGCAGGTCGATCTCGTAGCCAAACAGCGCGCCAATGCCTCCGAACTGGAATTTCTGCTTCACATCTACGTCGACATCGGGCCATGCCGCCAGGTAGGGCGAGACAATCTTCAGCAGCCACTGATAGCAGGGGTGGCACTCCATGCCAATGCGCAGCGTGCCCCGTTCGCCCTGGGCAAACTGACGCAACAGATTTTCCGCCAGGTCCAACTGCGGAAGCACCCGGTTCGCGACGGCCAGCATGTACTGGCCAGCCTGCGTGAGACGCAGGCTGCGCCCCTCACGCAGCCAGATATCGGTGCCCAACTGCTGTTCCAACTTTTTCATGCTGTGGCTCAACGCCGACTGCGTGACGCACAGCACATCGGCAGCTGCGGTGAGTGACCCCTGTTTGTCCACCTCTTGCACGATGGCCAAATGAATACGTTCCAGCATTTATTTATGATCAAAATTCATTGATACGTGAGACAAGACCATTTTACTTCATTCATATCCAAATTTACGATAGGCCGATTCCTACCTTTTTGAGAACGGCACATGGTCACCACCCACAACCTCGGTTTCCCCCGCATTGGCGCTCAACGCGAACTGAAATTCGCGCTGGAGTCCTACTGGAAAGGCGAGTCATCGTCACAGTCGCTCAAAGATCTGGGCGCCCAACTGCGCCAGCGCCACTGGGCCCATCAGCAGGGTATCGACCTCGTGCCAGTGGGCGATTTCTCGTTTTATGACCAGGTGCTGGACATGAGTTTCACGCTGGGCAACTTGCCCGAGCGCGTGAGCGGCTTTCATGGGGATGCGCTGGACAACTACTTTCGTGTGGCGCGCGGGCGGTCGGCCAAGAGCGCTGAGGCACACAGCGCCTGCTGCGGCGGCGTGGCCGCTGGCGAAATGACGAAGTGGTTTGACACCAACTACCACTACATCGTTCCAGAGTTCAACGCGGCCACCGCGTTCAAACTCGACACAACGCGGCTGCTGGCTCATCTCACCGAAGCAAAAGCCCAGGGCGTGAAGGCCAAGCCGGTGATCGTGGGGCCCGTGACCTATCTCTCCATCGGCAAAGCCAAGGACAACTCTGACAGGCTGGCGCTTTTGCCACGCCTGCTGGTGATCTACACCGAGTTGCTGAACACTCTGGCAGCACAGGGCGTGGAATGGGTACAGATCGACGAGCCCATCCTGGTGACCGAGCTGGATGCCGACTGGCAGCATGCGTTCAACACGGCCTATCACCAGCTCAAAAGCTGCAAGGTCAAGCTGCTGCTGGCGACCTACTTCGGCCAGTTGCAAGAAAACGCTTACATCACGGCAAACCTGCCAGTGGCGGGTATACACATCGACGCCATCAACGACCGCGAAGGCGTGCTGCCGCTGATCAATCTGCTGCCTGCGCACAAGGTGCTTTCGCTGGGTGTCATCAACGGTCGCAATATCTGGAAGACAGACCTCACGGCCGTTCTCGACTGGATCGAGCCCCTGGCCGAACGCCTGGGTGACCGCTTATGGATCGCGCCGTCATGCTCGTTGCTGCACGTGCCTGTGGATCTGGCAAGCGAAGAAAAGCTGGATGCCGAAGTCAGATCATGGCTGTCTTTTGCACTGCAAAAGCTCGAAGAGCTGCAGGTGCTGGGCACCGCGCTGCGCGAAGGCCGCCATGCCGTGAATGCCGCATTGACCGCCAATCAGGCCGCATTGGCGGCGCGCCGCGCTTCACCACGCGTGCATAACCCGGTGGTGCGGGCCGCGGTCGCACATATCGCTCCGCATCTGGGCCTGCGCAAGAGTCCGTACACCCAACGCGCCGCAAGACAATCCGCCTTGCTCAACCTGCCCGTCTATCCCACCACAACCATCGGCTCGTTTCCACAGACCGCTGACATCCGCCACGCGCGCAGCGAATTCAAGGCGGGCCATCTGGACGCATCAGGCTACAAAGCCGCCATGCATGCAGAGATTGCGCGCAGCGTGCGCGAACAAGAGGCGCTGGGTCTGGACGTACTGGTGCATGGCGAGGCCGAGCGCAACGACATGGTCGAATATTTTGGAGAGCAACTCGAAGGTTACGTGTTCAGCCAGTTCGGCTGGGTGCAATCGTATGGATCGCGCTGTGTGAAACCACCGATTTTGTTGGGTGATATCCACCGTCCGCGCCCCATGACGGTGGAATGGACGACCTACGCCCAGTCCCTGACGGGAAAACCGATGAAAGGCATGCTCACGGGCCCTGTCACCCTCCTCAACTGGTCGTTCGTGCGTGACGATCAACCCCGCTCGGTCTCGTGCAAACAACTCGCATTGGCCATTCGCGACGAAGTACTGGACCTGGAAAAAGCGGGCGTGCGGGTCATCCAGATCGATGAGGCAGCGCTGCGCGAAGGCCTGCCGCTGCGCAAGTCGCAATGGCAGGAATACCTGGACTGGGCGGTGGAGAGTTTTCGGATCACGGCCAATGGCGTTCGGGACGAGACCCAGATCCACACACACATGTGCTACTCGGAGTTCAACGACATCATCGCGTCGATCGCCGACATGGATGCCGACGTGATCACCATCGAGACCTCGCGCTCGGACATGGAGCTGTTGGATGCGTTTGACGATTTCAACTACCCCAACGAAATGGGGCCCGGCGTCTACGACATCCATTCGCCCAATATCCCCACCCAGGAGCACATGATCCAACTCATGCAGCAGGCCGCAACGAGAATTCCGCCCGAACGCCTGTGGGTCAACCCCGACTGCGGCCTGAAAACCCGCCAGTGGCCCGAAGTGATTGCGGCATTGACCAACATGGTCGCCGCAGCAAAAACGCTGCGCGCAAGCCTCGTCGCCTGACGCGACTGCCAGACTTCTCCGCTTCCTCGTGCTGATCCAAGCCCCGGCCTTGACTCGGGGCTTCGTCGTTACAGGCCGTCGCTGATCGCACCGCATGGAACGGTGACAGGTCGCCCCATAGCGGCTCCCGCTGCCCGCCGTCTCTTTCCACGGTCTGGCATCGCACCCCACCGAAGACAGCCCGTTTGCACCGGGCCGCTGCGGCGGCCGCGATACGCACGCGCTTGATCGGCATCAATTGATGGGCACGCCACCCGTATCGATAGCATTCCGGCAACTCGATAATCCACCCATGCTGGAGCGCCTTCGCAGAAACCACCACTTGACCCTCGCGGTCCTGTTTGTGTTTGGCCTGGCTTTGTCAGCGGCGCTGTTGGCCGGAATGCAGACGCGCAAGGCGTTGCACCTTGTGGATGTCTGCACCACCATCGGCAGCGAAGGACCACCCGCTGCACAGGCCACAGCGCCATTCCACGACAACACCTCAAGCGAAGCACTCGCGCACCAGGGCCACGAAGGCAGTCCCGCCTGCGCCCTGTGCCTGGCACTATCAACGCCATCCACAGTCGCCCAATGGGCATATCGCCCACCGTCAGCCCACGTAGGCCATCTGTGGACGGGGCCAGAACTGCCGCGCGTGGCCAAGGCAACAGCCCCACCGCCCCCATCGCGTGCACCGCCTGATCAACAGACTGCCTGAACCTTGACCACCTTGGGTGGCCACTCATTCCTCGCTTTTCTGTTTCATTTGCGCGTGCAGTGCGGCCACACCGGGGCCGGATGCAGATGTGCGCGCCCATCAGGTTTGACTTCCATGACCCGCACCCCTCCTTTTTTTCGCCGTCGCTTTCTCACGCCCCGCGTGAACCCTACGCCGTGTGTCGTCGCATGCGCCCTGCTTTGCAGCCAGATGGCCGTCGTTCACGCACAGACCGCTGCAGAAACCACGC
Organism: Acidovorax radicis; assembly: GCF_020510705.1. Taxonomy (NCBI): domain Bacteria; kingdom Pseudomonadati; phylum Pseudomonadota; class Betaproteobacteria; order Burkholderiales; family Comamonadaceae; genus Acidovorax; species Acidovorax radicis. The sequence continues at coordinate 1,293,818 of NZ_CP075184.1, read as the reverse complement.
TCCCATCTGCGCGCGTTCTGGACGAAGTGGTTGTCACGGCGGTGCACGACCACTCGGCCGTAACGGTTGTCGCCGACCCCAAAGTCCCCCGGCAACCAGCGCCGGCCAGCGATGCAGCAGACTATTTGAAAAGCATCCCGGGGTTCTCAGCGATCCGCTCGGGCGGCTCCAACGGAGACCCCGTCTTTCGCGGCCAGTTTGGTTCGCGCCTTCCCATCCTGACCAATGGCACCACCTTGCTGGGCGCTTGCCCCGGCCGGATGGACGCGCCCAGCTCCTATATCTCCCCCGAGACCTACGATGTTCTGACGGTCACCAAAGGGCCGCAAACAGTGCTATGGGGCCCTGGCGCTTCTGCGGGCACGGTGCGTTTTGACCGCGAGCAGCCTGACTTCAGCAGCGGCCCAGTGCACTTCAATGCCAGCGCACTGGGCGGCTCGGCAGGGCGCAACGACCAGAATATCGACCTGGCTGTCGGCAATGAACACTACTACGGCCGCGTGACCGCCAACCACTCCCATGGTCAGGACTACAAGGACGGGAATGGCAACATCGTTCCGTCCAAGTGGGACAAATGGAATACCGACATTGCATTGGGACTCACCCCCGATGCAAACACCTTGATCGAAGTGACCGCTGGCACGGGTGATGGCGAAGCACGTTACGGCGGCCGGGGCATGGACGGCAGTCAATTCAAACGGGAAAGCGCAGCGCTGCGATGGGAGAAGAGAAACCTGACGCAGGCTGTTGCCAAGCTCGAAGCCCAGCTGTATTACAACGATGCCGACCACGTGATGGACAACTACACGCTGCGCCCGTTCAAGCCCTCGGGGGGCATGTCGATGGCCATGGCGAGCAATGTCGCCCGGACCACCACCGGAGGACGCATGGCTGCCACCCTGGCCCCCGTCGAGCATTGGCAAGTCGTCGCGGGACTGGACTTCACGAAGAGTCGGCATGACCAACGCAGCGGCACCTCAATGGTGTCCTACACCACCAAGCCGTGGCGCCGGGATGCCAACTTTTCTGATGTCGGTGTTTTCGCGGAAGCGTCGTGGCATGCCAGCGAAAGCGGAAAGCTGGTCAGCGGCTTGCGCATCGATCACAGCCAGGTATCGCGTTACCCCGTCAGTTCAAGCGAAGGCATGGGAAGCATGAGCGGCATGGGTGCCACGGACGCAACCACGGTATCGAGCAGCAACCACCGCGCGCAAAGCGCACTCCCCAGCGGCTTCGTTCGGTGGGAGCAAGACGTCAAATCCATCAACACCAGTTGGTACGCAGGCATTGGCCACGTGCAGCGATTCCCGGACTACTGGGAGCTGATCTCTCCAACCAACAGTGCGGCCGCGTCAGGCGACGCCTTCAATCAGCTGCGCCCCGAAAAAACTACACAAATCGATGTAGGTGCGCAATGGCGCAATGACACATGGCAAGTATGGAGCTCGGCCTACGTGGGGCGAGTCACCGATTTCATCCTGTTCGACTACCGCAGCGGCAGCGGCGTCGTCCGCAATGTCGATGCGAACACGGCCGGTTTCGAGCTGGGCGGCAGCCATCACATCACGCCGCACTGGACGCTGCAAGGAACCATGGCCTACACCTGGGCCCGCAACGCCAGCGACGCAAAGCCGTTGCCACAGATTCCACCGTTTGACGCAAAAATCGGCGCCGATTACAGCAACGGGCCATGGTCGTCCGGTGCGTTGCTGCGGTTGGTCGCACCACAACACCGCTATGCCATTGCTCAAGGCAACGTGGTGGGCCGCGACTTTGGAGCCAGCGCAGGGTTTGGTGTTTTCTCGGTGCATGCTGGCTACGCTCTGACCCAACAGGTCAAGCTGACATTGGGCATCGACAACCTGTTTGACAAGGCCTATGCCGAACACCTGAACCTTGCTGGAAACGCTGGCTTTGGCTACCCCGGATCCCTGTCCATCAACGAGCCGGGCAGAAGCGTTTGGCTTCGCGCCGACGTGAAGTTCTAGAACGGATTTGCGTCTCGGCCCGCAAGGGCGCGAGGCGTTGCCAACCATCTCACGCCCTGGCGGATCGGCGGTGGGATCTGAACCGCGCAGGGTTTGAGCCCCCCCGGAAGTTGGACAGACGTCAAGGGGTTTCATGCTGAAGTACCAAACACAGTTGCTCCGGCGAAGGCTGCGCCCGCCGGCGACGGCCAGATGATCGACCGGACGTACGGGGGAGGTCCGTTTTTTTGAGGGGGCTTGGCACACTCAGCCCCAAGACGCAGGCCACGTGTTCCACCCCTCATAACTGACAACTATTGGCGCAGACGAGGTCATCGCGCCCGGCCCATACCTCTGGAGATCCACGCAGTCCAGCACCACGCGACTGCGAGGCCACCATCCCTTGCCGCCCATCCACCGCAGGCACTAGCACCCGCGACCACGGGCCGACCCATACGGCCCCAATCGGCATCGCACGGTCAAAAATTTAAAAACCACAAAGTCACACAAACGTAATTTTGCACACATAGCATGGTCGTACCTGACCGGGAACCAAGCCGTCCAGCGGCGCTGGACTGAACCCCAAAAAGCCGCACTGGAGCCAGCGCGAATTGAAGTGGGTGCCGGGCCAGGCAACCTACCTTTGACCACTCCTTGGATCCCCACCATGCGCACGACACCAACACATCGGCTCGGCCGAGCCACCACGCCAGCAACTCCAACCTGCTCACGCCATATTCCCTTGCGGCGCTGGGGCAGAGCCCTAGCGAGTGGGTTGGTGGTGTGCCTGGTTTTAAGCGCCTGCGGTGGCGGTCACGACTCCGGCTCTGACGGGAAAGCCCGCGAAGTCCACTGCGCACGCTGACCAATCCATCAAATTCCCCCCCCCATTTTTGACACGCCATGACACTCAATCGCCGCAACTTTCTACGCTCCGCCGCCACCGCAGCGGGCTCCAGCGCCGCCCTCGCCATGTTTCCGCCAGCTATTCAGAAAGCCCTGGCCATCCAGGCCAACAACGCCACCGGCACCATCAAGGACGTGGAACATATCGTCGTGCTGACTCAGGAGAACCGCTCGTTTGACCACTACTTCGGCGCACTGAACGGCGTGCGTGGGTTTGGCGACCGCTTCCCGATCCCCGTGGCCGCGCGCAACGGCGTCAGCGGCAAGACCGTGTGGTACCAACCCAATGCCACGGCCGGAGCCACCCCGGCGTGGATTGCCCCGTTCCATCTGAACACCACCCAGCACTTCGAGTACATGCGGGTCGAAGGCACTCCCCACAGCTGGGCCGACGCACAGCAGGCATGGGACCTGGGTCGCATGGACCAATGGCCCGCCGCCAAACAGAACCACTCGATGGGCTACTTCAACAAGACCGACATCCCGTTCCAGTACGCGATGGCCAATGCTTTCACGCTCTGCGACGCCTACCACTGCTCCACACAAACCGGCACCAACACCAACCGCCTGTTTTTGTGGACCGGCACCAACGATCCGCTGAAACTGGGCAACGGGCCGTCGATTTCGAATGTGTATGACTGGTTTGATGCCGACAAGGGTGACGGCGGCTACAACTGGACCACCTACCCGGAGCGCCTGCAATCCGCCGGCATCACGTGGCAGGTTTATGAGGACATGGACGACAATTTCACCGACAACTCGTTGGCCGGTTTTCAGATTTTCCGCGCTGCATGGGAGCAAAAACCCGGTTACTCCGAACAACTGCGCCAGCGCGGCATCAGCACCCGCAAGCTGGACAAGCTCAAAGAGGACGTGTTGAACGGCACCCTGCCGCAAATCAGTTGGGTGGTTGCGCCTGCAGCAGATTCCGAACACCCTGGCCCATCAAGCCCTGCGCAAGGCGCAGACTACACAGCGCGGGTTCTGGATGCTTTGACCGCCAATCCCGATGTGTGGAGCAAGACCGTGCTGTTCGTCAATTTCGATGAAAACGACGGCTTCTTCGACCATATGCCGCCCCCCGCCGTGCCGTCATACGCCAGTTGGAGCGAAGACCCTGCCAACGCCGTGCTGGCCGGTGAATCGACCGCCAGCATGGTCGGCGAGCACCACCACAATATCCAGAGCTACGACGACACCCCCAACCAGCAGCAGTGGAAACATCGCCCGTACGGCTTGGGCCCGCGGGTGCCTATGTATGTGGTGTCGCCGTGGAGCAAAGGCGGCTGGGTAGATTCGCAGGTTTTCGACCACACTTCGGTCATCCGCTTCATGGAAACCCGGTTTGGTGTGATGGAGCCGAACATTTCGGCTTGGCGCAGAGCCGTGTGTGGGGACCTGACCAGCACGTTCAATTTTGCAGACCCGAACAACACCGCCTTCTACAACAACCTGCCCACCACCACCGCCTCGGCACAGCGCGCAGCAGCATTGCCCGGCCGCACCACACCAACGCTGCCAGACGCTCCATCGATGCCCGTGCAGGAACAGGGCACGCGCCCGTCCCGCGCCCTTCCCTACGAACTGCATGTGACGGCCGTTTGTATCCCTGCCAACCAGCAATTGAGCCTGAGTTTTGAGAATACAGGCCAAGCGGCTGCCGTGTTTCAGGTATATGACCGCCTGCATCTGGATGCTTTGCCACGGCGCTACACCGTAGAAGCGGGCAAACAGATCAAAACCAACTGGTCTTTAGCAACAGACAACGGTCAATACGATCTGTGGGTGTTGGGTCCCAATGGCTTCCATCGCCATTTCACCGGCAACGCCAAGACCTTGGCGGGACCAGGCCAGCCCAATCCTGAAGTGCAAGTGTGCTACGACGTCGCAAACGGCGATCTGATGCTCACCTTGCGCAACACCGGCCTGGCGGCCTGCACCTTTAGCGCAACAGCCAATGCCTATTTCGACAGCACACCCAAAACCCTGACGGTGAACGCTGGCAACGAAGGCGCGATGGACTGGCCGTTGAAGGGCAGCGGCTACTGGTATGACTTTACGGTCACGGTCTCTGGACTCAAGGGGTACACCCGACGGTTCGCCGGCCGACTGGAAACAGGCAAACCGTCCATCAGCGACCCTGCGATGTATGGCCCTGCCCACGCCGACCAGTTGGTGATCACCCTCTGACCGGAGGGAACTGCGCATCCTAGAATGGGCGGCCTGTGCATATGCCGGCCATTCCTGCATATTCAGGATGATGTGTACAAGCTCGGAACTTCGTCAACATGCTTCCAGACCAACGCTACCAGCGCATACGCGCTCTGCTGAGTAACTTCGATCATGTCTCGACCGAGCGCATCGCGATCGACCTCGGCGTATCCCGGGAAACAGTCCGTCGTGACGTGGCTGAACTGGAGCTGATGGGGGAGCTGCGACGCATCTACGGGGGTGTAAGGCGCGCAGCACCAGAACCCGAAGCGCCCTTGAAAGAGCGCGCCAAAATACAAAGGGAAGAAAAACGCGCCATCGCCCGCGAAGCCGCCAAGCTGCTGCTGCCCGGCCAAGCCGTATTCATCGACGCAGGCAGCACGGTTTCGCTGCTGGCGGAAGAGCTGGCCTCGCTACGCGGATTGACGGTCATCACCAACTCCTTCGATGTGGCGCTGAAGCTCAGCGTGCCTGACAACCAAGGCCAACAGCGACACAGCGTCCATGTACTCGGCGGCACCCCCAATGCCAGCATCGCCGCCAACTACGGCGCAACCACTGTCATCGAAATTCAACGCTGGCGCGTCGACTGGGCAATGCTGTCGCCGGTCGGAGTGGCAGGCGATCTGGGCGCCAGCAATCACGAACCCGCCGAAGCAGAGGTGGCTCGCGCGATGGCTGGACAAGCCACGCATACCGTCATCTTGGCCGACCATACCAAGATCGGCCAACGCAGCCGCGTCAGTTTTTGCCCGGTGGGGGACATCTACAAGCTCATCACCGACAAACGAGCACGCAAGCTGACTGCACTGTCTGCACTTCAAGAGGCAGGCTGCGACATAGTGCTGGCCTAACGCAACCGACACACTGTGGGCACAGCCAGCACTTGATGGGTTTGCCTGCAGACTGCCTGCAGGCCATCCAAAAGCAAAAAAGGTTTGCTGCAAAATTAATAGCAGCAAACCTGAGGGTGACATTCATAAGATTGTCCGTAGCCCTTATGAAATCTCACTTTTCTTGAATTCGAATTAGAAAATGCCCCCAAATGTGCCCCCATCCGCTCCAAGTGTCAGCGGGGACAGGCGACGGGTGTGCAACGGCGCGCCGATGCATGAACTGCGCAAAGGTAATCAGCCGCCGTGCCTTCTTCTCGCTGTACCTGGTGCCACCTATGCAGCTCAGCGAGCGGAACAATGTCCCCGAGGTAGAAACCGGACGGCCTCTTTTCGATTTTCTGGATTGAAGACGTTGCCACATCGCATGGCGGTATGACCTCCGGGCCAATTCCAGCCAAGGCCATCGCGCGAGCATGTTCGACCATGCGCCCCAAAAACCAGACGTCACGCGCAGTCGCATTCCCAGCTGGCAAACGCGCAATGGCGCTGGCCTCAATGATCAACAGATCAAGCAATCCCTCTTTGGCCGATGGCAACGCCAAAACCGCCAGGTTGACGGGATGCATTTCGGTTCGCCACACTTTGCGGCGCGTGGACTTCTTCACTGCGCGCTCCATTCACCTTTGTCTGCGAGAACTGCAGCTATCTCTTGCACTCGCCCCCACCGCTGGGAAAGAACGTGCAGAGCGACACGCTGGGCGAAAGCATGTGCTCCACTTGAATGAGCACCAAACACCGCACGCAGCAGCGCTTCGGCACGCTTGTGGTCATCATGAAGTAGGTAGATTGGCCCATGCCAATGCATGCCAAAGTGAATTAACTCGGCTGCAATGCCTGCATGAAACATGGCGGCAGCGACTGCAGCCAGTTCGCCCGTTGGGTCGGGCGGCGCAACCACTTCACCGTGTGCCGGCAGTTGGGTTAGCCCGTCAGTAGTGGTAGCAACGGCCCGTGGGCTATCCAAGCCCAACCACTCAAGCAAAACCACGTGCCCAGCCTCGTGGTAAGCCATGCGTTCCAGACTAGGTTCTGCATAAGGATATTTCTGCCAACTCCACACGCGGCGCAGTGAAGCGGCATGCGGGAAATGAAAAAAGGTGACCGACTCGCCACGGGTAATGAATTCCATGTCCGCTATCGATCTTGTCTGATCCGTCAGCCGCCGGTCAAACACGGGTCCCCCAACCTAAAGGCCGTGGCTACGCTCAGACCCCACCGCGCACAATGCCAGTACGGCGCAACATGCATGCACCCAAATCAGCAATGACCCGCACACCGGCGCCATCGGCTTTGATGGGACCTCGGCGTGACTCGACCCGCACAGGCAGCTTTGCGCCCTGCAGCCGCAAAGTAGCTACCGTTGGGCAGCCAACCTTATCGGCCATCAAGAACCACCGACCATTCGGCAAATTGGCGAGAGAGGAGACCTTCACATCGAGACTTGATTCAACGATCAGACGGTTTGCAACGTATTCGAGATCCGGCGCCACAACGAGGTGACGAGCGCGCAGATCAGCCCGCAGTCCTGCGGACGTGGGCTGCGTGCGAAGCAATGCCATGGCCTGGCCCAATCCGATGGCATCAAGGGCGGCAGCAACCACGTTCATGTGATCAGCGTGAAAGACCTCTCTGCCATCGTCCAATGCGGGGTTTTCCTCCAAGGCATCAGACACCATGCGCGACTCCAAACGGGCCGCGCTCGCCCCCAAGGTGGCCAGCACCTTGGAAATACCACCCAGTTCATCGTTAATGATGGATTCACGTGAAATGACGACGGCGCGCGCAAAGGTTGTCAAAGACACTTCGCGCGCAGCACCTGCAGCCAAGAACGCATATCCCCTTTGGATTTCCGCGTTCTCGCCCAGGGGCTCTAAGCTCATGTCCCCATCAAGAGCAGGGAGCGCGGCAGGTTTGAAATTCGCTACATCCACAGTGTCGGTAAACGCATTGTGCTCAGCCTGGCTGCCGTATGTCGCGATAGTGATTTGAGCCACGCCATCAGCGAGAATTTTTGCAAAGTCAGACGTGGCCATCCCCCGGCCCATCACTGCAAGATCATTTTCAAAGCTCATGCGCGGCTTGGATACCTCACCACAGGCAACAGCGATTTTCCGCAAGGTCAACCCCTCCGCGAGCGGGTGGGGCTGGTCAATTGAGGCACCGACTGCCAAGGCGACAGCATCACGCGCGGCGGCCAAAACTTCACGGGGATTGAACGGGAGAGCCATCGGTTGCTTTCTTCAAAAAATGGAGTGAAGTCGATGATCCAACTGAGCGGCTTTCCGCATGCCACTATTTGGAAAGTTGGAGCAACTGGTAAAGCTTGCCGGGATTGCGGAGTGGCTTCGCACCCCGAACCATGTAGGCACGCCACAGCGCGGCTTCATGAGGCGCCAGGTCCAGCTCCGCACCCGCGCGCAACGCGGGCAACAGCGCACGCTCGAAACGCCGCACGGCCTGTGCGAGCCTTTGCGCTGCCTGCCACGTGCTGCATCCATCTGCCGACAGCACCTGCGCAGCATCAACGAGCGCCTCATTGCGCACCCGTATGCGTTGATGAAGTCCAAGTCCCAAAGAACCCGCAAGTTCGGCATCAGTCCCACACGCGAGCAGCCTGCATGCCAGATCAGGAGGTAAGGCCACAAACTCACCGCTTGCGGCGCGCAAAACAGAATCGAGGGCGATGTCCGGGATGCTGTTGTTCAACGCATGCGCTTTCATCGGGCGCCCCCTTCCAGCTCGGCAACCTCGTCACCATCATCTTGACTGTCCACCATGGCGTCGATGCTGTCGGCAACCAGACGCCCCGTGGAGCGAATCCACTCATTGCGCGCAGAGGCAATCACCTGCAGAACGGCCGTCTTGGCTTCGTCTGGCAGGTCTGGGCATGCCTTGGACAGCATGTTCTCCAGTTGGTCGAAACGGTCCACTACCGCGCTGGATGCCATACCCAGCACATCGGCCAATAGTCCTATCGGCGCGTATTCCCTGCGAGCCACGGCATTCTTGATTGCCTGCCCCTCGCGCTGTTCACGCGCCAAGGCCGCCCGCTCTTGCACCAGATCAAGGCCGCCCGCTTCACCCAAGCGGCCCGCTGCCTGCGCCCGCAATCGCTGGCAGTAGGCGTGCAGAAGGTCGCCAAGGGTGCCCGCTGATGGAATCTTGCCGTCCGCCATGAGGTTGCTGATGGTCGGCTGCGTCACGCCCACCAAATCAGCCAATGCCGTCTGCGTGGCTGTACCGGATAGATCAATCACCATGTCATAGCCCCCTTATGAGGGTCACGGAACAGTCCGCGACCGGGGTGCGAATTACCCGCACTCAGACTCCCCGCCAAGGACCCTTCACCGGGGGGCCCTACCCTGTCGACAGGTCGACAAAGTCGACAGACCGGGAAAACATGACCGCCCGCGTTGATGGGTGTTGCATGGGTTTGTCGACTTTGTCGACCTGTCGACAGGGGTCGGTGTCTTTTTTCGTAAGTCATTGATATAGAAAAGAAAAATGGTTTCTAAAACTGCTTAAAGCGCCAAACTCAACTATGTCGACAGAGCCTTGGGGTTCACCTGGTAGCAAGTGCTGGGGGGTGCGCCCTTGTTATGGCGCTTGAATGACCGCACAACGTCTTGGTGTTCCAGCCTGTCGAGGGCCTTCTGCAACCTGTCCACGCTCCTGAATCGACCCTCCTGTGCACGCTGCGCCTCGCGCTTGGTGAACTCAACCAGCCCATGCAACCGCACCCAACGCACGATGGCAGCTGCGTCCACATCGATAGCGTCGGTTCCCAGCATCCCGAACGCCGCCTGCGCATGGGGGATCAGGAGACGCGCCAAGGTCACAGCGTTGTCCATGCACTCAAAGCCCACCTCGGTGGACTCCAAGCCCGTGGTGGCCAGCTGCAGCAGCGCGGCGATACGCGCCACGGCGCCGGGTAGCTTGCTGGTCCAGTCGCTAATGGATTCATACCGCCCGCCCTCGCCCTGCTCACGCTCGATAGCCTCGGCCATGTCCAGCCAGATTTCGCGCGCGGCCTCGCACAGGGTTAGGGTCTTGGGTGCTGCGATAGGAGCGGGCACACCCTTCAGCAGCTGGTGCAATCGGTGCTCGTATTCGTCGCGCACACCATCGGGGATGGGTGCCCGTTTGCGCACGTCGCGGGTGCCCACGTTGCTGACGGGTATGGCGTACAGAAACCGGGCCAGCAGGCCAGAGTCCCGGAACCTGCGCGAGCTGGCCACCTCGGCCATAACGCCAGGCTGCAGCAGCAGTCCAAAGGACAGTGCAGGCTGGTCGATGTGCGCGCTGCGCCCTGCCCGGTCCACGCGCATGGTGGTGCCCGCGTGGCCTTGCAGGAACACGTCAAGGTTTGCAGCCCCGCCGTTGTAGATGCCTGCCATGATGAGGAAGATTCCCGCCTCGTCGCTGTGCACAGCCATGCGCTCGCCATGCTCCACCAGCAGCGCCTGCAGCCGCTCGGCGGTGGTGTCGCCAGTGAACAGCCGGGGGGCCCGCAGCTCGTCTGGCATGTCGTTTTGCTCGCGCTCTATCTCTGCAGTCAGCGACTCGCGCTCTGTCGAATCCTTGGCCTTGGCCGCGTCTTGCTTCAGGCGCTCGATGCGCTTTTCTGCCACGGCCCGGACAGCGTTCACGCGCACGATCTCACGGCGCATGCGGTCGCGCATCAGCTTTTCCCAATGCACCAGCGGCCCCAGCATTGCATTCAGCACCGCGCTCTTGCGGGTGCCGCTGGGCGTGGCGCTCAGGGTCCACAACGCCAGCGGCTCGGTGTAGCTGTCGCCATAGGGCGCCACCTCAAACCGGCGCTGCAGCACCGTGGCCAGCACGGCCAAAGATGACATGACCGACAGTGCTGGCGGTGTCTGCGTGCTCTCAGCCACGGCATGGGCCATCGCGGCAAGCCAGTCGGGCAGCACGGTCGCAGGGATATCGGGCACGCGCCGCATGCCCGGCAAGATGGGATCAGGCCACTCTGGTGGCGGTGGTGCAGGGGTCGCTGGTACGGCCTGCTCAACCAGCTCGCGCACAGCCTCCAGGCCATCGACGGCAGCCAGGTCGTTGAAGTCGGTCAGCGATTCGGGCAGCGGGGGGAAGGTCTTTTCAACCATGGTTCACCCCCTCGAATCGAGGCACCGCCAGGAAGCCACCCACCGCCCGCGCGGCCTCACGGGCGCGGGTCAGTCCGGGGTTGCCAGGGGTGCGGCTGTCATCGTCCGCACACACCACGATGCGCACTGCCGGAAACTTTGCACGCAACGCCCGCGCCACGGCGGGCAGGTTGCCGCAATTGAACGCGACCGCCACCGCGCAGCCGGTGGCCTGGTGCAGCGTGGCCCCAGTGGCCATGCCCTCGCACAGCAGCAGGCTATCGGCTGGCCTGCCCATGGCGAAATAGCAGCCCGCTATGCGCCCGCCGGTCAGAAAGCGTTTGGCGCCATCTGCGCCAATGAACTGCAGCGTGTGCAGCACGCCCGCCGCATCGCGGGCAGGTATCAACAGCATGTCGCGCAGCCGCCGGATACCTATGGCGTTGATCCGCTTGCGCTCCAGATAGGGGTGGGCATTGGTCGCCGGGCGGGCCATGCGCCACAGGCGTTCGGCCTTCGCCCTCGCTTCGCCATGCACACGGTCCTGCTCTATCACCCGCGCCGCCTGCGCGGCCTGCATGTGCCGCTGCATGGCGGCCCGCTCTGCGGGTGTGGGTGGTTTCGCGCTTGCCTCGCGCCAGTTGTGGGACTCGCCTGTTTTCCAACTGCCGAACGCGCCCGCCAGGATAGGGCCGTCGTACTTCACATACCACCCGTTGGCGCTGCCCGCCTTGTCGCCATCGACGCGGTAGCGGCGCAGCTTGCCATCGGGCACCAGCTCCAGCGCTTTGGCTGGCGACAGGCCTGCCAGCTGCATGGTCTGCAGCATCGGCAGGTTGACCCGGTCAGGCTGTCGCTTGATAATTGCCATGTCTGATTTCTGGATAGCCGCCTTGGGTGCTCGCAACACCTCGGCGGCTTTTTCTTTGGCTTGATCCATTTCAATCCTTATGTTCTGGGATGCACGCGCCAGCGGTGAACCCCGCTTCAAGCTGGAACAAGTTCCCCACCTGCGAACGCGCAAGGCATTCGCCAGTGGCAGGGTCGTACACAGACAAGACGCCGGGCCAGTCCACGCGCACCAAAACCGGCTTGGAGCCAGGGCGACGCATGGTTTTTTGGAACAGCGGCTTTGTCGTGGCGTGTAGCGCCGCAAATGTTGTCGCGCCGTGCAGTGTTTTTTGTGCAGCCGCTCGCGCATCGGCTCGCGCCTTCTCCATCGGACTCACTTTGGAACCTCTGCGAGCTGCTGCTCAATCCACTGATCAACAGCACGGCTATCCCAGCGAGTGCACCGCGAAGAGAGGCGCCGCGGTGCGGGAAACGCCCCTTGCCGAACTGCACCCCAAATCCACGAACGGCCCCGCTGAATGCGGTCAGCTACCTGCTCAATACGCAGCAGGCTTGGCGTCTGCTGACCTGGGTTTTGCAATGCTTCCATGAGTACCTCTTCTTCAAAGTTGACGGGCCAACTCTCCCGGTTTACCAGTCCGGTTTCTAGGGAAGAAACCGGACTGTTTTGTGCACAGTTGTGTTTTCTTGTGTGCAATACCGTTCGCGAGTCGTGGGGCCAGTCTGCGAAAAAGAGAGTCCACTTTCATGGGGAGAAATTGGACTCAAAATACGTACTGAAATACGTATGTTCTGACCGTTAAATCCGCTAGATCAGGCCAGCCTCAGCCATGCTCATGGTCTGCGTGCCGCCCACAATTACGTGATCCAGCACGCGCACATCAACAAGCGCTAGCGCGTGTTTCAGGGTGCAGGTCAAGGCTTCATCTGCCCGGCTGGGTTGCACGCTTCCACTCGGGTGGTTGTGCGTCAGCACCACGGCCGCAGCCTGATGGCGTATTGCGGCCGCAGCAATCTCGCGTGGGTACACGCTGGCTTGCGTGAGGGTCCCGGTAAAGTGCCGCTCAAAGGCAATGCCACGGTTCTGGCTGTCGAGGTACAGCACGGCGAAGTGCTCGCAGGGCTCAGCAGCGAGGTGCAGGCGGCAATACCGTTTCACTGCGTCCGGGTCTTGGAACACATCACCCGGCCCGCGCAGATATCGCCCCAAGATGCCCAATGCACGGTCAATAACAGCACGTTCGCGTGCTCGTAGCCCCCGGCGGAAACTGTTGGATGCATCCGCAAGACCATAGGCGGGAATGGCCTCCCCGGCTTTGGGGCGCCGCAGGGGAATAGGGCGCTTTGCAGAATTGGCAATTGATGTAGACGACATGGTCAGGCCTCCACCGTTTGAGATTGCCGTTGCGGCCTGCACCTATCAGGAATAAACCAATACAGCGCCCCGTCTAGGTCGGGCAATAACCCATCAGCACCGTAGCGTGCAAGATCAGCAAACCAGCCGCTGCGGCTGGCCAATGCATAGATTGCAGCCGTCAAAGCATCCACCGCATCAGCATTGCCGTGGCTGTCGCAGACTTGCCCAGCGAGCTCCTGAATTTGCCCGCAAGCATGCGAAATTTCGCCCATCAATTCATCGCGCTGCTGGGCAGTTAAGACAAACGTTGCCATGTCTCAAGCCCCCCCGCTGGTTTCAGGGTTCTGAATGTCCTTTGTCGGGACATTCAAACGCCGCAGCGCTGCCAAGGCCTGCACCGCTTTGCGCGTGGCTCCGGGCACATTGCCCGAAGGCTGCCGCAAGTAGTGCAGGGCCATCGCCAGCGCGTTGTGCGCATCGGCAAAGTGCTGGATGGGTTCGGGGGTGCCTGTTGCAGGCAGAGAAGGCGCAGCGCAGTGGCTGGCCAGGTGGATCACCATGGACATGGTTTCATGCTCCTTATCGAGACTGAAACCACCCCCTGCGTTCTTACGCGCAAAGGGTGGACGGGATGTTAAGAACACGGGATAAGCCGTGCGCCGGGCGTTACCGCTCCAGCCATCCCGCCCGAAACCATGGAATACGGCATAGCGCCGTATTCGCTGAAATCCAGACGTGACAAAACCTCACTGACGGGGAGGTTGCACCGCTTATCCAAAGGTGTTCTTACGCACCGGCCCTTTCGGGTTGCGCGGATTATGGCACGCGCTGCGCCCGCGCTGTCAAGCGTTAGTCTTTGCGGGATGCCCCGAAGATGTAGCCCATAGCCGAAGTAATGACGCTAAGCAGACCAGATCGAACAGTAGCCATGTCTTCACCCTTGATCAAAAAGGTGACTGCGAACAACACAAAGGCCACCCCCGCAGTGAAGCCTGCAATGTTGGTTCCGGCCTTGGCCCCACCGCCGAAAAACTTGCCCAAGAAACCGAGCTCAAGCTTCTGCAGATCGATCTGATGCTGACGTGCGCTATTGGCGAAAAAAAGGTTCTCCTGCTGCGGTGTGACCGCAGCAGGAGCTGTAGAGATCTCTTCCGCCCCCGGGTCGACAATTGCATTTCCAATGCCGTTGCCGTTTCCTCCGTTGCCGTTACCCGTCGCCAACTTTATGCCCCGCCCTGTTGCTGCCGAGCCTTAGCCTTGGCAACCGCATCCTGAAAGTGACTGGTAATCAGCTCTTGCGGGATATCCTTCCCCTTGATGCCTCCACCGTCCTTCCAGGCAATATCCCATGGACTGCCAGCAGCATGGGTCATTTGCGAAAGCGCGATTCCTGTGAACTTGGAATAGCTGGTCCAAACGGAGGTAAGAAACTTGCGCACCGACTCCTCCGACGGAGAAGGAACAACAGCTAACTCAAAGTCAGCAGGATCAAGCTCAGTCGCGAGGCTCTTGATTGGCTGCGCGCCATAGCGCTTGAATTCATGATAGAGCGACTCGATAACTGGACCGTATTGCCAAGCCTCAATCGTCTCGTCAATTAGCGGCTTGCCCGTATGACCGGCATACCAGCCATGAGCGTAATACACAAGCTTTTGCAGCTTCATTGGGGTAACAAGGCTACCCTCTTGCTGCGCAAGCTCAAGAAAGAAATTCGCGATAGATTTTGCGCTATAGGGCATAGAACCTCCCACTGTATGGAAGATCAGTGGCTTGCCGGTATTAGGCCACAAACCACAACATTTCGCATTACATGTGAACCCTACAGATGGGACGCTTTGCGCAGTTTGTCAAGGTGATTGGCCCAATCGCACATCATCACGCGACGCTCTTTCAGGTACAGGGCATGGTTGTAGGCCGCGCTCACTTCGTTGCGCTCCTGGTGGGCCAGTTGCAGCTCTATGGCGTGATGCGCGTAGCCCTGCTCATGCAGGATCGTTGACGCCATGCCCCGGAAGCCGTGGCCCGTCATGCGCCCCTTGTAGCCCATGCGCTCCAACGCTTTCAGTATGGTGTTGTTGCTCATGGGCTTGGCGTGGTCGCGCTCGCCAGGGAACAGCAGTTCGCGCCCGCCGGATAGCGTGTGCAGCACCTTCAACACCTCCACGGCCTGCGGCGACAGGGGTACGATGTGCGGCGTTTTCATCTTCATGCGCTCGGGCGGTATGCGCCACTCTGCGGCCTGCAGGTTGAACTCTGCCCAGCGCGCCGCGATCAGCTCCGTCGTGCGCACAAACGTCAAGGCCATCAACTGCATGGCCAGCCGCGTGTAGGGCCCGCCCTGGTAGGCCTCGATCTTGCGCAGCAGCTCGGGCAGCTCCTTTTCACCCAGGCGGGCGTAGTTCTCTTTTCTGCGGCTTTTGAGGGTGTCGGACGGCTTCACGTCAGTGGCGGGGTTTCGCTCGATCAGGTCGTGCGCCACGGCATACCGCATCACCTGGCCCGCCATCTGCAGAATACGGTGCGCCAGGTCGATGGCACCCCGGTCTTGCACAGCTTTCGCCATGCGGGTCAGGTCTTTGGCGGTAAGGCTGGCAATGGGCCGGGCACCCAGCACAGGGAAGGCGTCAGCCTCCAGGCGCTTGATGGCGTAGGCGGCGTGGCGCTCGCTTTTCCCGTCCTTCCAGTGCTCCCACCACAGCCGGGCCACGGCCTCAAAGGTGTTGGCCTGGTGGACCGCGCTGGCCATCTTGGCATCGCGTTTGAGCTGTCCAGGATCATCACCGGCTGCCAACACCCTGCGGGCTTCATCCCGAGCTTCACGGGCCTGCGCCAGCGTGACCTCGGGGTACACACCCAGCGCCAGGCGCTTTTCCTTGCCGCCGTAGCGGTACTTCCAGCGCCAATATTTGCCCCCGGCGGCGGTCACCTCCAGGTAGAGGGCTTTTTCATCGGCCAGGCGGACGCTGGGGCGTCCTTCGGGGCAAGTGGCCTTCTTGCACGCTGTGTCGGTCAGGGGCATTTTGGGGGCACATTTCTGGGGGCATCGGAAAAGCCCGATTTATGCCCCCAATTGTGCCCCCTGCGAATCGCGGATACATCCGGACGGTAGCGGACGCAAATGGACAAAAAAAACCCCGCTGTCCTATGGGAAGCGGGGTTTTAGTGGACGGTAGCGCTCTGTACTGGAGCTAATCCTGGCGGAGAGGGTGGGATTCGAACCCACGGTAGTGTTGCCACTACGCCTGATTTCGAGTCAGATTGCAGTCAATAGTGATAGCAATAGAACCGCATGAATACTAGGGTTCTGGCTGCGCTTGGAGCGCTTGCAGTGCCTGGAACGCCTACAGTTGTCCAGATTTTTACCAGTCGTTTGGACTGCGCCCCCCGAGGGTTCGAGTCCCTCCGGGCAGGCCAGCCAATCCCCCATGAAAACTCCCACCCCTGCATTGCGCCAGGGAAGAATCAGGGAGGAATCGGTCAAGCCTAGGCAATGGGCAGCTTCGCCCCGCCGCTTTGCAGTTCGGTCTTCCTTTGCGAGCTGAACGAAGTCCCAAGCCAGTACGCCCCCACAATGCCCAATAGCGCCAGCACCGCCGTAATGATCTGCGTGCGCAGCGTGTCGTCGTAAGAGCCGGGGTGGGCAAAGAGCATGTCCACCAAAATCATCACCGGCATCATCAAAAACGCCAGCGAAACCCAGAACGCGGGGTTCAGCCAAAAGCCCGGAGCGCCCGGCTGCAGGTAGACAGCATTGGCCTCGCGCGCGGCCACAATGCCGCCACCCACTTCTTCGAGCTTGAACCACTGCGACTCAATCGCCCCACGCACGGCAGCCGCTGCGCTGGGGTCGGCTTTCAGGATCTCCAGTAGCTCCTGCTCATTGCGGGCCCCAATGGCTTCCTTCGCAGCGGCCACCACAATTTCGGCGGCCTTCACATTGCGCTCCGATGTCTCAGAGCCTGACGAAAACAACCGGCCCAACTTGGGCACCAGGTCAATCAGGGATGGCAGCACTGCAGCGATAAACGGGGCCATGGTTTGCTCCTTGGGTGTGGGGGTGATCGTGTCGGCCTCAAGGGCCTCGGGGTTGATGAAATCGGCCAACGTGGCCGCAGCCTCGGGCTCTGCCTGCGCCACAGCCTCATACGTGCCGCCGTTGGCTTCGTACTCTTGCCCCGCCCGGGCCATGGTCACCACGGGCTGGCCGTAGGGGCTGCCAGGTAGGCTGGCCCACTCGCGGTTGCACTTGCGCACTGCGTCTTCAAAGCGCCCGGCGATCACATCGTCCAGCGCCTTGCGGCCAGCGATCAGCGCCACCGCGCCCAGGTCCTGGTTCTTGGGTGAGAAGTCAGCAAAGCCGTATTGCTTCACCAACCCGTCCCAGGTGCGCGAGAGGTACTGATACGCACCCGCCGCTGTGCTCGTGATAGGCGTGCCCCCCAGCTTGCGGGTAATTGCCTGGCGCGGGTGGTCTGCAAAGCTGTCAAACAGCCCGCCACCAAACATCACCCGGTAGCCGTCCTCCCCCGCCGTACCCTCGCCGTGGCGCAGCATGCGCAGAAATGCGCGCACGTTCGGGTTGTCGAGCGCTTCGATCAGCATGATGGGGTCTTTCATGGCTTGCGCTCCAACTTGTCGCTAACCCGCTCCACGGTCCGCTTGATCTCCCCGAGCGTGTCTTTGATCTCTGAGAACTTCTCGTTCGCCCGGTGGTCCTGCGTTGCGTCTAGAGTGGCCTGAGCCTTCCGGCTTTCTTCCAGCACCACCACCCGTTTATCAAGGGTTGTCCATGTGACCATGATCGTCAGCAGGAACCCCAAGAACGTGAGGATGTGGCCCAGGTTGACGGTGTTGTCGAATCTCACGCCGTGCGTCCTTTCTCGGCGTTCGACGCCTAAGTATTTGTTTTGCGGTTGGTCTGGGTGGCTCATCAATCACCCCCCCCCATAGGCGTAAAAAAACCCGCCTGGGCGGGTTGGTTGGTTATGTCGCCACACCATCGCTTGATCGCAGCAGCGGCCCCATTCGGCCCAAAGCGCCACGCCTCATCAAACCCGAGTGCAGCCATCAGGGCTTCGCTGCAAAACCAACGGCCATCGTCATCACGCACCCAGCCGAAGAGAAACCGCAGGTTGCCCCACAGGTCATAGCCTTGTCCCACGCGGCTCTCGAACCACGCGCGGGCGGTTGCTTCATCAAAGCCGGGTATGTCAACGATGTCCCAATGCTCCGGGTCGTAGTCGATGCGTTTGATTCGCACGCCTTTGTCGATGAAGCTTGCGCTGGCGCTCATGCCGTCCGAAAAAACCAGCTCGCAATGGCTGTAGGGGCCACGGTCAACGAACCGCACAGCCCAGCTGTAGACGCCCTGCACGCCTGGGCGGGTGGCTTTGTAGAAAGCAGCCTTCATGAGAAGTACAACTTTCGCAACGCAAGGTTTTCGACCTCAACGACCGGAGTCGTCAAGATGGCCGCCTGCAGCGGGGTTGTGACAGCGGAGATCACAGACCCTACATATGCCAACCCCTGGGCCACATCGGTGCGCTGCAGATCGATCCACTTGCGCACCTGCAGGTCTGCCAGGATGCTGCGCACCCCTGGATCGGTGCTGGTGAGCACCGCCATCTTGGCCGCGCCGAAGCGGTCGAAGAAGGGGCCGATGTCTATCAGCCAGGTCGTTGCGTTGCGCAATTCCGTGGGCTCAGGCTGCAGGGCGGCTATGCGCCAAGCTCCAGGGTAGAACTGTTCAGCCATGTCGGGCGTGGCAACGATGGTGTTGACGACTTTGCCAGCGTCGAGAATTTCAATATTGGGCATGCTAGTCACTCCGCAGGTTGAAACGTCAATACGAGCATGGCAGGGCCGCCGCTGGAGGCACTGGCGACGTTGTAGCCGCCGCTACCACCACCGCCGATACCGCCGTTGTTTGAGTTAGCGCCACCACCGAATGGGCCTGCGATCTCCCCCGGTGTTGTGCCCGCCCCTACGCCCGGATCACCGAAATTCAGCATTGCTGATGTCCACCCAAATTCGGCCAGATTCAGCCACCGGTACAACGCAAATCCATTGGCAACACCAATGGACCCGCCGCGACCCTGGACCCCCGCAGCAACGTCTGGCGACCGGCCTAGCCCAGTCCGCAGGATATCTACCGCTGCGCCGCCACTGGACGTAACGCCGGCGCCATTTGTTGTGATCGACCCGGCGCGAATACCCGGCACCACAAAATCGAGTCCGGTGATCGTGGCGACTGGCGCGGGGGCATTGGTGGTTCCAGTGCCGTTAAAGAAAATCCCGCCTTCGCCACCGGTAGCAACGATGATGGGCGATCCGTTGCGAAACACGGTTGTAGTCCCGCCAGAAGGCCCGTTTGTGTTGATTGCGGCAGGGCGAACGCCACCAGCGCCGAGGGTCCAGGAAATGATATCCCCGGCAAATACGTCAATCGTTACTACACCCCAAGGCGCGGAATTGGCCCCTGTAGCACCACCGCCCGTTGCACCTGACCCAACAGCACCTGCCCCAGCTGCCGACACCACGCAAATCCGCAGCTTGCCGTCGCGGTTAATAGTAACGCTGCCAGTGGTGAAAACTGGCATGAACCAACCGCCGATGCCTCCAGGCGAGAGGCCGTTGAGAGAATTCAGTGTTGGCATCAGATAAGTCCTCGGGTTGCGTCTTCGTATTTGCGTTGGAGCTTGAGGAACTTGGCGCTCACGAGCACCGAACCGCGCGTGCGCGTGCGGTCCTTCGTAGCGCCGAAGTTCACCGTGTAAGTGCCGGTGCCGATCGCCTCGCTGATTGCGAAGGCGTCACCCTTGCCCCAGGTCGTTGACGACATGTCCAGGATCACGCCCGCGATGCCCACGATGTATTCCACGTTTGGCACCACATTGACGGTGGTAGCCGTGGTCAGGAGCTGAGTTGTGATTCCGCCCACCTGCCCGGCTACCGCAACCCCGATGGCCCAATCTGCATGCGCGCCAGTTCCTCCGAACGCGTCTACGTTCAAGACAAGCGCACCGGTCCCAGCGTTGTAGCTGGTCACATACCCGGCCATCTTTGCGGCTGGTGTACCTGTGCTCGTTGCGACAAGGTACATGCCAGCCACGAAGGCGCGGCCCGCTTCCATGGTGAAGCTCTTGGAGCCAACGGCGGGCGTCAGACTGGTTGTGCTGCTTCCCACCAGTTGCTGGGTGGCGAAGAGCTGCGCTGCAGCGGCTGAAGCGGCGGCGTTTGTAGCAGAGGTGGCCGCCGCTGTAGCCGACCCGGATGCTGCCGTCGCTGACCCCGCCGCCGCAGTTGCAGACCCAGCGGCAGCAGTGGCCGACGCGGCAGCATTTGCGGCCTGAGTCCCGGCTGTTGATGCCGATCCAGCCGCTGCGCCAGCAGAGCCCGAGGCTGCCGTTGCAGAGGCCCCTGCAGCAGTAGCAGAATCTGCAGCGGCAGTAGCAGAAACCCCTGCATCGGTGACTGCCTGCTCGGCGTCAGCAACCGCCGACTCGACCAGTACGGCGTTGTCAAAAACGTTCGCCCCCAGGGCGTTGATCCCCGGGACGAGCACCCCGGCCTCATAGGTGTTGAATGCTTCGTACTGCGCGTCAAACGTCGGCTCGTCAATTGACGAATTTGGAACCGGCGGCGCGGCTGCGATTGGTGTGGGTGCGATAGCTGCCATCAGACATAGCCCTCAATGGAAAGATCGATATATGCGAGCTTGTTCCGGTAACGGATCGGCGCGCGCTGTGCAATCCCGAACGCTGTGAGTCCAGCGAAACCGGGTTTTGTGCTGACCACCCAGGCAACCGGGCGGGATAAGAGGTCTTCCATCGCCTGGGCGGCTTGGTCTGCGTTTTCGCGGTCCATGACGATGGAGAAACGCAGATCCTTGGAGCTTCCACGAACCACCAGGCGCTGTCGGCCGTCCGCTTGTGTCTCGCGGTAGGTGTAAGTCTTCGGGTTTACTTCGGCGTCTTCCAGAACCCCGCCGAACCCAACCCCAACCAGGCTGCGCCACTTGCCGCGCACGATCATCCCGACCGCGCGGCGCTGGCTCCCGGTAGCGGAGACTTCGATAGTGATCTCTGCATTGGGGCGAATCGGCAGGTCGCGCAGCACGAGGGAAGTGCGCTTGCGGCGCTCCCCGTAGGCGTAATCCCAGTACCCTTTGGCCGCGCGCTTGAGCTGGGAGAACCCAGAAGCTGGGTAACGGTAGATTTGCGTTCCGCCCGGGGCGTCTTTCACGGTCACCGCCACCCCGGCCCCATCCAGCCCATACAGCGCAATCGAGTTCACGAAGCGAGACGCCAGGACGTACACGATGTTGGCGGCCGTGGTTTCGGCAGCGGTGTCGGTGTACTCATCAAACGGGGCCCACTTGTTGGTCGGGCGCATGTCCTTCCACCGGGTCGGATCGGTTTCCGGGCTGGCTGAACTTGCACCGCCCACAGCATCCCGGTAGACGCGGTGGGTTGAAACCACATGGCGCTCATCGCCGATAGCAAAGGTGCCGGCCGCCCACGCGGATGTTGGGTCTTCCGCAAGGCTGGTGCCGCTCAGAACCTGCGCATCGGTGATTACGATGGGGTCGATGTAATAACTCATGCGGCCACCGTGATTTCGTTTGTGACTTCGGTGCGCGCCGCGCCCTGCCCGCCTTGTGTCCAGTTGTTGAACTGTTCTGCGAACTGCCCTGTGCTTCCGTTGCCTTCAGCCTGCAGTTGCTTGAGTTCTGCAACCTCTGCGGTGAGCTTTTCAACAAGTGCCTCAAGCCGCGCCGTATTGCCGCCAGCCATGCCAGAGTTTGCCGCCGGGTTGTAGGCCTTTGGAATGATTGCCTCGCCCTCGTGGATCTTTGCCAGCATGTCGTGGGGCACGTAGTTCGTGCCCACGGCAAAAGCCGGGAGTCCAACCGAAGCAGCAGCGCGCACCCAGTCTTGCTCGTACAGACCGGATAGTCCGCTCAGATCGGACATAGTTGCACCGGCCGCACGCATGGCCGTCAAAAGTCCCACCAGGTCACCAGTGCCATCAAACGAGTGGTAGAGAGCCGCAAGGCTGTCGAGCTTTGTCTCTTGCTCTTTCCCAACGCCTACATAAACGACGCTGCCACCAACGTTCACCGGCTTGTTGTATTTGCCTTCCCCTGTGCCGCCGCCCCAGGTAATGCCGCCAGCACCGCCCGCGCCCGTAGTTGCTCCTGGCTTGCCAGTTGAGTCGCCGCTCTTGCCCGGGAACATCAAACCAGTGAGCACGGCAATGGCGTCGGCAACGCTCAGCGTGGCCTCATAAGTCCCATTGGCGATATCGATCTGTTCACGCCAGTACGTCAGCGTCTTGTCGAGCTGTTCGGTTTGGCCTTCCAGTTCCTTGATCGTGCGCTGTGCATCGGTCAGTTGCTTTCCGGTGATGTCTTCCAGGCCTTTGAGCTGTCCGGCCAGTACCAGAGCAGCGAAGTCGCGCTCCGACCCGCTCTTGAAGTTGTTCTGGTCAAGCCCGCCGCGTGCCCCGCTGATGGCTTCTGACAGTTGCGTTGAGTCGGGCAGGTAGCCGCTCGCGCGTGCAGCAGCAAGGGCCTGCGTGATAAACGCGTTGCCCTGCTGCGCCTGCATGGTCTTCGTGGAGTCAACCTCGCCGTACAGATCGCGCACGTTGCTGTGCAAGATGTCGAACAGGCCGCTCATCGTGTCGGCAATGCCGCTGGCGATGTCGATCTGCGACTGCAGCGCTTCTTTCTCTGCCGCAATGGCTCGTTCAAGCCCGCGATAGGCGGCGTCCCGCGCGTCGCTTTGCTCTTTGGCCAGGCGGGCTGCGGTTTCGTCGGCAGACTCGTTCAGACCCGCAAAGGTGTCGCTGAGCGCGAGCAGCCCGGCCGCAGTTTTTGCCGCGTCTTCGTCAATACCAAGAATGGCCGCGTTCATGTCGACCAGACTTGCAACACCGGCTTGCATGTCCGATGCGCTGGCGCCAGAACTCAGGAGCTTGTCCAGGTCTGAGACGAAGGAGTTCAATTTGCCAGCGTTTGCCGGGTCTGCGGCACCATCTCCCAGTAGTCCAGCAGGGATGCCAGACACGAGGGACGTGCCACCCAGCCCGCCGAGATCAGCGGCGGATAACCCAGAGATACCGGCAATGATGGAGGCGCGGCCCTTGGATTGCTGATCCGCCTTTGCCAGCGCCCCATCTACCAGCTTGCGGTATTCGTCGCGCGTCTTCGGTGCGTCTGTTATCCCGAGCTCTGTAAAACCCTTATCCAGCTTCTTTTGCGCATCCGCTTTTTTCTCTTCGGCGGTGTAGAAGTTGTCGTAATACTTGGTGGCGTTCGCAGTGAGGTTGGCAATGCCACCAGACGCGTTCATGATCGCGCCAAAGGCATCGTCAGTGAGCCCGGCAAAGCCTTTGATTGCTTCGCCCAGTTGGACAAACGATGCCTTTATGACATTGATCTGCTGCGCGACTGCGGCCACCTCTTCAAATGAGGCTGTGTCGCTCAAACCGCCAACAAGGTCTTTCGCCCAAGACACGTCGCCAACGGTTGCCGCAAGCGCGTCTTTGACCGCCATGGCCAAGGCCGCTGCATATTCTTTTTGGCCGGCCTCGCCATCGCTGAACACCTTGGGCGCCCACTTGCTGGTTTGCGTGTCGGCCCAGTCGATGACCTTGCCGTCGGGGCCTTTGATGATCAGCGAGCCCCAAGCGCCGTCTTTGCTGCTGTCGTCTGCAAATGCGGTCGCGGCGAAGTAGCCCGCTTTTTTGCCGAAGGCTGTCGATGTGGAATCCAGGATGCTGACAATCGTCTTGGAAATATCAACAGCAGCACCCTCGGCTTGCGTGTTGTAGTCCTTGTAACGCACGCCGAATGTCAAGCCTTGAGAAAGCACGTCCGCGCCGGTCTTAGACCCGCCTGATGCGCTGTAGCTGCCTGCGCCGCCTGTGTGGTAGGTGCCTGAGTCGTCTTTCCCGAAGATGGCAGCCAGGGCGCCAAGGCCGGCCAGCGCCCATCCCCATCCAGGGATTGCGCCAAGCACGCCAGATATACCACCGGCACCGGCAGCAGTGCCACCTGCACCTGCCGTCAGTCCGAGCCCGCTACCACCAGCAGACAACCCCAGGCCTCCCCCGGCCGTCAACCCAAGGCCTGTGCTGCCCGCGCCAGTGATGAGCCCTGTAGTGGCGGAGGAAGTGCCACCAATCCCAAGCCACCCACCAACTCGCCCGAGTATTCCGGCCCCTGATGTGAGGTTGCCGATTGTTCCAATTGCAGACGCACCAGCGCCAACTGAACTACTAACGCCCAGCGCCCCAGTCAACCCCAGTAGATTGCCAACAATGCTCACCACAAACGGCTGAGCGAACATTTTGTAAATCTGATCCGCAACCGTCGTCTTGAACGTGGTCACCAGCGACTTGGTGAAAGACTTCCACCCGTCCTGGCCGTTGTTCAGCATGTCGGCGAAGCCCTTGCGGAAGATGTCGTCGTACTGGCTGACGGACTGCTTCCATTCGTCCAGGAAGATCTTGCTGGAGGCATTCGCCTTGGCGATAGCGGCAGACGCCTGAGCTTCTGCGATCAGCGCCCCCTGTTTGGCCGGGTCGCTTGCCGTCTTGGACTTGATGTCTTCGATCTTCTTGAGCAGGTCGATTTCGATGCGGTATTGCTCAAGCGCGACTTCTCGCGACTGCTGGGTTTGCCCCATCAGTGACAGCTCAAATTGCAGAGCATCGTTCTGCTCGCGAATCGCCTTGCCGTATTCGTAGACCGATTGCGCGGCGCTGTTGTTGCCGGTTACTTGATACAGGCTGCGCATCGCCTGGGCTTGGGCGCGCAGTGCCTCCGCCGCCTGGGATGCGGGGTCGATCATTGCGAGCACAGCCGCTTTTTGCTCCAGCGCTGCGGCCGCGTCCTCCATGCGCTTCTTGGTCAACTCACCCAGAGCCGCCCCGGTAACACCGATCTGTTGCGCCTCTGCCGTAGCGTCATAGACTTGGCTGTTCAGCCCGGCCAGAGCGGAATTGGCCTTCTGCGCGATGGCATCCAGCACGTCCAGCTGCTTGTACTGCGCGGCGGTGGCTTCGTCGGTCAGCTTGGCAACGGTGCGCTGGTACTCTGCCTCTGCGGTCGCGGCCTGGCCTGATATACGGGCCACCTCTGCCGCAGAGTTCTTTTTCTTCGCTGCTTGTGCAATTTCAGCATCGAAATTCGCCCTGCGCTTTTCCCATGCCGCTTGCTCAATTTCAAGCGTGCGATCTACGGCGTCCAGCTCGCCTATCGCCCCCATCTTTGCCATGCGGGAAATCTCTTCCGTCATGGCCTGCTTGTTCTTCAGGATCAGGTCATCAGCGTTTTTGTAGGCTTGGACCTGTGCCGAGAGTGAATCGGAAAGAGCCGAATCCGCGCCTTTGTTGACCCCAGTCTTCTTCAACAACTCGTCCTGCATCTTCTTCAGGACTTCGGTGTATTCCTTGCCGACAAGTACCCCCGCCTGATTCAGGCGGATGACTTCGGCCATCTCCTTTGTGTAGCTCTCAGGAACTCCAGCAACCTTGAGCCGCAGCGCGTCGGACGATGCTTGATCTTTTGCGCGCTGGGTGTTGTATGCCTCACGCGCGCGTCCGCTTTCTGTCACTCCGGCGTTCATGTTGGCCGGGGTTCCATTAGCTAGCGCGGCCTTCTCCGCCTGGGCGACCTTCAGTTCTTTGATGAGAGCTGCCAGCCGAGACATTTCATCCCGGTAGTACATCGTCCCGCCCATCACATTGCCACGCGCCTGCAGTGCCGCGAACTCAGTTTCGGCCTGCTTCAGGGCGTTGCCAGTCTCGATAGCAGAGTAGCTGACAGCCTGTAATGGGTTGGCAAACTTGGCGGCCGCTACGGCGCCAGAAGCCATCTGCCCGATGAAGCCAGAACCGCTGGTGCGGGCGCGCTCCATGGCCTCACTCACGCCATTAAATCCATCCGCCAGGATCTCGTACTGCCCAGCCATAAAGGAGCTGACGCCGGAATCCCCGCCGTTTTGCTTCAGGCGATCCCATGCGGTCGCCAAACGGTTAACAGACGCATCGAGGCGGGCCGCCGCCTTCTCTGCCGCACCGCCTAAATTCTTATCGAGCGCAGCCGCAAATTTCGGCAGGAAGTCGTCGGCAATGACCTGCCCTTGCTCAAGCATCTTGCCTAGTTCGGCGGTGGTAACGCCCATCGCTTTCGCGGCGATCTGGAAAGCCCCGGGCAAACGCTCGCCCAGCTGACCGCGCAGCTCTTCGGCCTGCACAGTGCCCTTGCTTATCATTTGCTGCAGAGCCAAAAGCACGCCACTCGTGTCAGATGCGCTCAGGCCCATGACCGCGCTGGCTTTTGCTACGCTTTCAAATACAGCGCGAGCCTTATCACCCTCCAGAGCTGTGCCCTTCGCCGCTGCGGAGAATTGGCCGTACGCCTTTGCGGTGCTTGCAAACTCCAGCCCCAAGCGGTAGGTGATCCCGCGCAGGTACTCAATCTCTTTCGTGCTGTTCCCACCTGTGGAGAAGTCGAGCATCGTGCGCAGTCGCTCAGCGCTCGCGCTTGCCTCAAACATTGCCTTCGCAGCAACCCCTGCTGTCGCTGCCACCGCTGCCACACCGGCAGCTGCAGCGCCCATCCCACTCAGGCTCCCGAACCACGATGTAGTCGTTTGCTGCGCTTCCTTGGCCTTGGAGTTGTACGCGTCGAGCTGGGAAAGAAGGGGGCGCAGGGCATCTTTGTCGATGCCTTTGAAGTCGGCCATTGACTCCCAGTACTTCCGGCTGTCCTTACTGCCAGCCTCCAGCGTTGAAAGGTAGCGCTGCAGGCTCCCGCGCATGGCGCTGGTGTCCCGCTGAATTTTGCGCGCCGCAGCCTCACCTCCGTCACCCATGCCAGCCAGACTTCGCCCAGCCTTGTCGCCGGCGCCTGCAACACTATCCCCAGCTGTACGCGCGGCATCGCTGAGTTCGCGTAGCGAGCGCTTGGCTTTGCCAACGCCAGCTTCAACGCCGCTGGCGTCTGCACCAATGCGTATTTCAGTGTTCAGGTCTGCCATGGCGTCCAAAATGGAAAAGGCCCGCCGAAGCGAGCCTAGAAATGGAAAAGCCACCCGAAGGTGGCTTGTTTTGAGCGGGTTTACCGCATCACTGAGGAATCAACGCGGTTCCGCAGTGCTTGCACTTCCGTGCGTCGTGAATAACAAATTCTCTACATTCAGGGCATCTGACGTGCGTATCGGGAGTGATTGCCAAACCGGTTGACGGGCTGATCGCGGGGCCAACTCTGGGGAACACCATCACCAAAATGAAGCCAATTAGCGGAGAGAGCAGTGCAGACACAAGAAACCAACCAAATCCACTGCGCCCCCGAGAGCTCGCCACCACCCCAACGACGATTGCAAAAATCAGCCAGCCAAGAACAATCTCCATAACACCCTCCTTGTAGAAGGAGCCATGGTATCAATCCTTGTCGCGCTTGGGCTCAAATTCCCGCATCGTCTTGATCGCGGCGCCCTCCATGACGATCAACGAGTCGTGAAGGTCGTTCCAATCATCGTCTTCGAGCCCCAACCGCTCCATCATTGGGTAGATGGCAGGCCACTCAAGGCCGATTGGCACCCCGCCCATCGGGGGGATGCGCCACCGGGTGCCAACCTTGCGAAAAATCACCAGTGGCTGCGCGTTGTCTGGCCACACCTCGATCACGTCAGAGATGTAGTCCTCCAGCTCGAAGCCCTCGGAGCGCGCCTCCGATTCCGTGATGTCGGGCTCGTACAGCGCGCGGGCGAGGGCTAGGAGTTTCCCACCCGGCCGTGAAAGATCGCGGCGTCGTAGTCGCTCAGAAAGCGTGCCAGCGTGCCGCCGAAGGTATCTTCCATGTCGGCCAGGCTGTCGGCAGTGAACGGGTCGGCCAAGTCCCAGCCTGTGCCGCACTTGGCGATCAGTTCGGCGCCCTTGCGCATGTCGTCGCCCACGGCTTTCACAAAGCTGAAACGTGGCGCTTCGCCCTCTTCCTGCTCGACCTTTTCGACGGTCATGTGAGCATCGCGCAGCGCAGCCCACTCAGACTTGCGCATGGCCTTGGCGGTCACTTCCACTTCGGTTTCGGTGCCGTTCAGGCGCTTGATTTTCAGGGGCAGTGGGAACGTTGGGATTTCGTCGGCCATGCTCTTGATGGTTGCAACGGGGACAGATTTTTCTTTTGCCATGATGGTTCTTTCGCAAGGGTGAAAATTTGCCCGTGCACACCCGCGCCGCCCCTTGCGAAGGCGAACGCGGATGTGTCGGTGCTCTTTGAATGGGCCGAAGCCCGGGGATCAGGCGGCGTAGCGCGTGCTGATGTTTTGGGCGTTGAAAGTGCCCTTGACGGTCACGGCCTGGCCTTCGGTCAGGGTTTCTTCTTCGTTGAAGCTGACCTTTGCGGGGATCAGCGACACGGCGCCGGTCTTGGCGCGGCGGCGCACGACGGTGTCGGCGTTGGTATCCGACAGCATCTTGAGCGCATCGTAGGCAGGTGTTCCGATCATGTCGGCGTCCATGTCGAACGTGCGCTGCACAGCGTTGAAGCCGTCGTTCAACACGATTTCGACATCCGACTCGATGAACTTCACATTCACGGTCTTGGCATCGCCGCCCGAGCTGGAGTGGTTCATCGTGCGGTCCAGGTCAACCCAAGTGCCGACCTTGCGGCAAGAGCCCGCGCCGCCGCCAGGCGTGAACAGTTCGGTGTTGCTGGTGTCGATTTTCTCCAGCACGAATGCATCGGTGGTCTGCGTCTTCACGCGGGCCGCGCGAAAGTTCAGCCGGCCCCAGCCGCTATAGATGAGAAGAATGTCGCCAACGCTGTAACCGTGCGCGGTGCTGGACACGGATGCCTCTGCGGCGTTCGAGATTGCGGTGATGGTTTTCGCGGCTGCGAGGGCGGTAGCGACAGAGTGGACTGTGCCGTTCGGGGTGCGTGCCATGGTGAGGGCCTTTCTTTCGGAAACAAAAAAGGCCCGCCGAAGCGAGCCTGTTGGGGGCGCCCTGCATGCGCTGGGCAACAAAAAAGCCGCCTCGTATCGCTACGGGCGGCTTTGCGGTGGTGGCTTGCGCCTATTCGGTTATCTGGTCGTCCAGATTGAAAAATCTTGCTGGCTCGAATACAGGTTGGTGTCCTGCTCGAATCCGGAAATACGGGCTCCGATGGCCTCGGCCTGAATGACCGGCGCGGCCAAGATCGCGGCCTCTGCCTGCTTCATCAGGTTGATTGCCGCCAAGCGGGTAGACGCCCAGCAAACGATCTGCATGCGGGCGTTTTCCTTGTCTGGCAACGTGCCCTCGGTGTAGTTGATGACGCGCCCGCCCACCTGCTGGTACACGATGCGCGGCAATCCCGCACCGGACGGCGCCACATCGGGATAGATGCGCCCAACAACCAAACCAGTGAGCAGCGGGACAAGTGCGGCTTCGGCGCTCATTTGATGGCCTTCTTCACTTCTTCATTCATGCGGTCTTGCACAGCCTTCACGGCCTTTGCTTGGGCTGCGTCAAAAGCGGGCCGGAGGAATGGCTTTGCGGCCATCTTTGAGGTGCCGAACTCCAGGAATCTGCCGTAAAAGGCGTGCGTTTTATTCCACGAAATTCTGTACTTAGCCTTGCCGTCGCCACTCTCCTTGTCCGCGAAGGCTTGATATATCGCCTTGCGCAGCGTGCCGGGGTTGTAGGTCTTCTTGCCGCTCTTGTGAGGCTTGGCAGACATTGGCACACGCGCGCGCATCTCGTCATGAAAGATTTGCGCCCCAGCCTGCGCCGCTGGCCGGACGGCCTTCTCTGCCGCCACGGTGATCCCGTCGAGCTTTGCGGCAATCTTGGAGAAATCGAATGCGACGTTGATCATGCGACCACCTTGCACACCAGAAACATGCGGCTGCGGTCGCGGTTGTCGGGTAGCACTGCCTCGATTTGGTACACGGTGCCGCTGTACTTGCCGACCAGGCGCATCGCAGCAGTCACACCAGACCGAGCGCGCATGCCCATGGACACTTTCACCACCGATGTGTCAGCACCCGCACGAATGGACTCGATGCCGCTTTGCGAGACTGGATCACACCAGGGCTCGGCGATGGTCACCCAGTCGTCTGGTATGGGCTGTCCAAGTTCATCCTCACCGGTGCCAGGCTCTTGCAGCAGGCACTTGAGGGAGATGCGTCCGGCTTGCATCAGTACACCTTGAACCGGTCGAGCAGCGAATCAGCGAAGCGCTCGGGCAGTGCGGCCACGGACACGCCGGTTTGCACGCTTTCGCGGTTAGCGTAGAGGGTTCCAATGGCCAGCAGCAGCCATGCCTTGATGCCGTAGGGCACCGCGGCTTGTTGGGCCGCTTCGTTGCCCGCGCCGTACCCGGCCGTGTAGTTCACCCACACCGAACCCGTGCCGCCGCGCACCGTGGGCCAGGTCTGTTCCGGTATCAGGCAAACCTTGTCGCCCACCAGCTCATAAACCGTGTTCGCCAGCGTCTGCGTGGCGCCGTTATCGTCCTTGTACTGCACCGACTGCACGGCTTGCACCTGGGGCCATGGCAGCTGGATCTCGTCCGCGAAGTCGTCAATCGTCAGCTTCCACGCCTGGGCCATCAGGCTGCGGCCGGTGATCTGCTGGCAGGTGTCCACGGCTGCGCCGATGAACGCCGGAATCAGCGTGTCCTCGTCCGCGCCGTCAACGCGCAGGTGCAGCTTTGCCTCTGCAAGCGTCAACGGCAGGTAGGCCGGTGGGGTGGTTTGGGTGACGATCATGGTGTCCTTGTGATCTGCAAAGCGCCCGCGTGGGCAGGCGCTTCACGCATCAGGCTGCGACGCCGGGGCCCATGGCTGCAGCGATGACCGTTGCGGCTTGGGTGGTGGGCTTGAATTCGGCCTTGTATTGGATGGCGATGATCCCGTTGACCACCGCATTCGCAGCGGTGCGGGTCAGGCTGGCAAACACGTAGCGCAGCATGGGGTCGTACACATCGACCACTAGGGCCTTGTCGTCGGCCGAGGTGCCGTCAGCCGTGAAGGCGGCGGTGGCCACCTGGGTGACGGGCGTGGGCGAGCTGGTCGAGCTGGCGGTGTTGCCCTTGGCGGTCAGGGTCAGCACGCTGGCGGTGGTCACGTCGCCCAACAGAGCGATGAACATCACGCCGTCATAGCCGGACATGTCGAGAACGCTGGTCAGCACTTCGGTCGTCGCGGCGACTGCGGATGCAGCCACGGGCGTGACCTTCACATTTTTGAGCATGGATGTCATGGGATACCTTTCGGGAAATAAAAAAGGCCCCGAAGGGCCTGGTGAGTTGGCGGCTATTGCCGGTGGTTGCTTTGCTTCTTCAGCTTCTGCTCTTCGCCCGCGTACCGGTCGATGATTTCGTGCGCCCAATCGAGAAGGTCAACGACTCGCTGACCAGCCGGTTGTGATGTGGCCCACAACTCCAAATTCGACAGCCTGTTATCTGCGCGGTCGCCGTTCTTATGGTGAACCGTCTCCGTTTTCAGGAGGGGCCGACCCAAGAACTCTTCCATCACGGCACGATGGTCAAGCACCAGCTTTCGCTTTTTGCTATCCCAGCGCTGCATGTACCCGTTGGCATATGCCAATGGCCTTCCTCCGCCATTCACGTACACCCTCAGAGGCTTCTGCGGCATTGGATCGCCGTGTTTCCTGACGCGCTCCCAGTGCGCGCTGCAATAGCCGCCCGACACCGCCTGTCGATCACAGCCAGCACAAGAACAAGGCGCCGACGAGGATCGCCGAGTAATTACGCCAGCTTTTGGCTTGCCTGCTAGCGGGTCGCCATGGTCTTTGAGTCTGCCGTAGTGTGCCCCGCACAACCCTTTGATGTATGGGCCGAGCCTTTCGCAACCTTCAATACTGCAACATTGGTGGAGCGGTGATTTCGTCCCAGCAGGCACGCCAGGAGGGGACACCACGGACGGGTCGCCATGACGCAACCACCTCTCGTAATGCTTCGAACACCACCCACGGCCATAAGCCGTTCCGCCGCACCCATCAATGCTGCAAGGCGTCTTTTCTTTCCTCGGTCGTCCCATTCTGTGCCCCTATGACGTGAAGCCATAAGATACAACAGAATGGACTTAGACTCAAGTTGAGAATTTGAGAAACTTGAGAGCCTCAGTGTTCTGCGCGCCGCCGCCCGTGCGCTTTGTGCTGTAGAACAGCACCCAGGGCTTGGCGGTGTAGGGGTCGCGCAGAGTGCGGATGCCCATGCGATCCACGATCAGATACGCCTGGCGGAAGTCACCGAAGGCCAGCGACAGCGAGCCAGTGCCCTTGGCTGGCATGTACTGGTCAATGCGGGTGGGGTAGCCCAGCAGACGGTCAGGCTGTCCGGCTTGCAGGGATGGCTCCCACAGGTAGCGGTCGCTGGTGGCTTCCTTCATCTTGCGGATGTCGGTGCGCACCTCGCGGCGCATCACGAACGATGCGTTCTGAAGGTACTGGTCTTTGAAGGAGCCGATCAGGTCTTGCAGCGGGTCGGCCTTGGTGGTGTGGAATGCACCATCAGCGCCAGTCACAACATGCTGGAACGTGCCCCATGCGCGAGTGTCGTCGCCGGTAGTGGCGGTGCTGTACGCAGCCAGGCCGCGCGGCTTGCCCACGCCGTCACCGGTCCAGAAAGCAGCGCCTTCAACGCGGGCGAACTTGTCGGCGATCTTGCCAGCCAGCCAAGCTTCGACATTGGTGGCGGCGTCGTCCAGGATGCGCTGCGATGCCTTGGGCATGGCGTACATCTCATGGGCTTCAATGCGCCACTTGCCGACCGTGGGGGTCGTTGTTTCCGAGCGCGAGCCCAGTTCAGACACCCAACCGGCGCTGGCTTCGTCGTTGTCGAGGATGCCCTCGATGTCGTTTGAGCTGATGGTCTGCACCTCGGCCAGCTGGCGCATGGTGGACTGCTCGTAGATCTTGCCCAGCATGCGCCCAGCAGTGGCGTGGGGCAGCAGGTAGCCGCCGTCTGGGTCAGAACCGGCAGACATGGCCTTGCGCTCGTCGGCGGTCAGGCTCTCCAGCGTGGCGCCCACGGCCATCTTGAAGAACGCCGACTTGTACTGCGTGTAGGCTTCCACGGACAGGTCACCGGGGTGCGTCTTGCCCTTCATCTGGAAGTCGGCGCGCAGTGCGATGTTGAAGTTCTTGGTTTCCTCGGCCAGGTCGGCGGCGGACTTGGCTTCGACATCGTTTTGCGGGCGGTTGGCCTTCTTTTGCAGGTCGTCAATGACAGCCTTCAGTTCGTCGAACTTGTCCAGCTCATCGCTGAGCTTTGCCACCTTAGCTTCAAGGTCGCCAACGGCCTTCCCGTCTGCTTTGGCCTTGATCAGCTCGTCATTCGCCTTCTTGAATTCATCGAAGGCCTTGCCCTGACCTTCCAGGATGCCCTTGACCTCCAGCAGCGTGACTTCGCCGCTCATGGCGACAGGAATCATGCCCAGGCCAGCGATGGCCTCGGGAGAGATCAAAGGATGGCCCGCGACTGCGAACAGCGCCAGCACAGCGACAACGAGCAAAAAGCCGGTCGTCAGGTTCTTTCGGGTGAATTGCATGGTGTTTTGCCTTTCGGAAATGAAAAAGCCGCCTCAGAGGGCGGCTGTTTGCGGGGGATTGCGCTTGGTCAGAAGACGGCGCGGGCTTTCAGGGAAGCCGCAAAATCTGCGGCCAGCGGTTCGCGATCCCCGGAATCACTCCGGCTGACGCTCTTGATGCGGGAAACCATGGCGGTCGCCTCGCTCTTCGACAAGCCACAAGCATCACGCAGGTGGCGCTCGATTTCGGACAGGCTGTCAAGCTCTTCAATGGTCTTGACGGCCGAGACGCGCGAAGCGTCATTCATGGGCATGGTGACCAGCGACAGTTCGTGCAGATCAGCCTTTTTGATGGTGCGAACGCCGGTCACGCGGTCCCAGCTGTCATCACGCACGCGGTAGCCAATAGACAGGCCGCTGATTGCGCCCATCTTCATGAGCTCGTAGGCTTCGGCGCCGCGCGCCGTCTTCAGCGCTAGCTTTCCCTTGACCTTCAGGCCAATGGAGTCTTCTTCCATTTCGGTATAGACGCCGATGGGCTCGGCCTGGCGGTGCTGCCACAGCATGGCGGGCAGGCGGCCGGCCGCTTTTGCTGCGGCCAGGGTTTCCGCGAAAGCACCTGCTGCAACGATGTCGCCGCCACGGTCTGTGATGTTGAACACTGATCCGTAGCCTTCGAAAGTCCCGGTGTCGCCCGTGGCTTTGAGCTCACAGCCGAAGTCTAGTGTCTTGGTGGTCATGGTTTCCTTTCAAGCCGCAGGCGCTGCGGGCGGTTGAGCGCTGCTGCCTGGCGGCAGTTTTGCGGCCTCACCGCCCATGGGGTTCATTTCTTCGAGCGCGCGCACTTCATCGGGCGTCATCCAGCCGGGAGAACCGCCAGAGCCCAAGGCCTTCGCGTAATACTCGGCCCGATCCTTGGCGGATGCGCGCATGAGGGCGTTCGCCGAGTGCTTGCAGTACACGCCTTTGCGCCGCTCGGCCCGGCTCAACAGATGCAGGTCGGCAGATTGCTCAATCCGCGTGTACCAGGGGCTCAGCGTGTCCTCGCGGTGCGCGTTTGAGAACTCTTCCGCGCTGGCGTAGGTGCTTGTCTTGTCGGTGTGGAACACCTTTTGAGGGTGCACCCCCATGAAGCGGCACACTTCCTCGATCTGGAACTTGCGCGTCTCCAAGTGCTGGGCATCCACCCCTGTGAGCGCGCCCGTAACCCACTTGGCGCCGTTGTCCAAGATCATCGGCACACCAGCGTTCTCGGCGCCTGCGTTCTCAGCCAAGATCCAGGCTTTCAGGGCCGCGTACTGCTCTTTGTTCAGCTTGCCATCAATCGAGTAGGTGCCCGATGTGCGAACACCCTTCGCGTGCAGCTTGGCGTGCGATTCTTCGGTGGCAATGGCCAGGCCCAGGGCCTCGCGCGCCAGGCTGAGCACGTCCAGGCCGAGCAATCCGTCCCACGATGGGCCGCGTACGTGCCAAATTGCCTCGGCCGGGAATTCCTTCATGGAGCCGGTTTCGCCTGTGACCTCGAAAACCACGCGGTAATCAGGCTTCTGCACCTTCTTCACGCGGCCCGGATGGAGCAAAATCAGCTCGGAAATACCGCCCATGGTGCGGTTGATGAAGGCGTAGGAGTTGCCCAGGGCCGCGTGGATGGTCTGCGTTTCGCGAAATTCGAAGCTCGTGGTCCAGTCGTTGGGAGCGAAGGCCAGCAGGTCATAGAGCCGGTGGTCTTTGGCGGCCTCGATCTTCTTGAGACCGTCTTTCTCCACCTCGCGGTACACCTTCAGCGGCACCTGTGCCACACCCTGCGACAGCACGCGCAGGCAGGCGAACATGGTGGCCACCTTGAGCGCGTTTTCCAGCGTGATCGTCGGGCCAGCCATCGAAGACCGGCCCGCGCGCAGCATTTCCGCCCATACGGCCAGCGGGTCCATGGACTTCTGCTCAGAAACTGCGCGCGCCAGGAACCCCATTACTTGCTACCTCGGGCCAGCACTACGCCAGCAGCAAGGGCAAACAGGCCGCCCACCACGTACCCGGCCGGGCCGTACACCAGCCAGGCGCCGTAGGAGATTCCACCAGCCCCGCCCAGCATGAGCGCATCAGGCAAAAAGCCTGCCGCCGCACTCGCAGCGGTGTGCAGTTTGTCTTTGATGGTCATGAGGCTTCCCAGAATGATTTTTCAGACGCTGGATTCAGCGACATGAGGGTGACGGCGTTGAAAAGCGCCATCAGCGGGTCGATCTTGGCGGACCCTGCCGCCTGTTTCGTGATGATCACGGCGTTGCCACGTGGCTCCACCTTCGCATTGCCGACGCACCAGGCCATGAGGGGCTGGCCGCCATGCACCATGACGCCTTCGGCCAGCTTGCGCTCGGCAGTTTTTATGGCCCCCGTCATCTTCCAGCCCTGGCTGATGCCGATGATCTTTTCCTCGGGCAGATCCGCCTCGGTGAGTGCATCCAGGATGCCACCCAGGCCGGCCGGGTCGCACCCGATCTTGTCCAGCAGGCCCCGCGCCTCGATCAGCCCGCAGATGCCGGCCACGTCCGCCACGTCATCGCCGATGCGCTTTACCAGGGTCAGGTGCCCGTCCTTGGCGAAGTCGTGCAGCCGGGCTGCGATGTCCTTGCGGCGTTCCAAAACGGAGGGGTGGGCCCATGCATGCGTCCACACCAGCCATTCGCGGGTGTCCTTGTCCCGGCCGACCACCGCCAGGCCGAGCAAGTCGTCCAGGCCGCCGCCGTCGATCCCCACATCCACCACCTCGCAGCGGTCGAGCAGTTGGTCGAGCGTCAGGCCGGGCGCCTTTGCTTGGGCTTGCCAGAAGTCTGCGCCGGCCCAACGGTCGCTCCGCAGGTTCAGTCCGATCTCGACGTTGGCGTGCTTGGCCATGAAGCCCCGGAAGGAGTCGCCCCCAGCCAGCTCGGCCTTCATGAATTCGCGCTCAAGGAACGCCTGATCGACGGAGTACCCCATATTGGGGTTCACCATCGCCATGTTTTCCAGCTTCAGGCAGTCGCCGTTGTCCACCATCTCGGGCGGGTGCTCGAAGATGATCGGCAGAAAGCCTGGGTCGATGATCTCGCCATCGCGCACCTTTCGGGCATAGTCCAGCTTTTGCTTGAACACACCAGCCGGTGGCTCGTCCGATTGCGTGGTCAACCAGATCACGAAACCCTCGGGCCGCGATGCCAGGCCGCCCAGCGCCTCACGAAACATGTTCTCGGAGCTGGCCATCTTGCCGAACAGGTGGAGCTCGTCCACCAGGGTTCCGACTGACTTCTTGCCGCCGACCGTGTTCTGGTCAGCCGCCAAAACCTTCAATGCCGCCCCACTCTCGCGGTGCGTGATGGTCTTGATGTGCGTTTGCACATGCATCAGGACGTCGAGCTCGTCGTCTTTCTGAACCATATCGCGCGCTGGCGCATAGGCGTTGTTCGCCACCTCCACCGTGGGGGCCAGGACGGAGAACTCCGCCGACTGCCGCCAGTTCCGGATGACCGCAGTCATCATGATCCCGGCCGCAATCGTGCTCTTGCTATTCTTTTTGGGGATCAGGACAAACCACTCAGTGATCAGCCGTCGCCCGCTGTCCGCGTCATAGGCCCCAAAGATGGAGCGCACCAGGTCGAACACCCACTCTGCGCACGCCTCGCCAAACGTCGGGCTGCCCGGCGCGTCAACAATCCTGAGCTGCTTAAAGACCGCCAGCGCTTCCTCAGCCTGTTCATGGAAGATCGGCGGCGGGATGATCGATTCGCCCGCGCGCAGCCGCGCCGCCCAGTCAGGGCAGGCCGTTGACCACTCGGGCATCAGACCTTCTTACCGCCGGCTGCAACCAGCTTCGGGGGTGTCGCCGTGGCGAACTTGCTGGCCACCTTCTTTGCTGCGTCGGCCTGCTCCTGCTTCTTCCCGCCCTCCCCCTTCTTGGGGTGGCAGTACGGGGCAGCCAGGGTGGCCGCTTGAATGCGCCGGCCTTTATCCTCGGCTTCATCGCGCATGATCTGCAGCAGGTAGTCCAGCGGCATCAGTCCCGACAGGTCTGGCGCCGGGGCGGGGGGCGGCGTCTCCACCTTCTCCCGGCCGAACGGCCAGCCAGCAGGCGCGGCTTCTGTTTTGAAGCCCTGCGCATCCACAACCGGAGCACTTGCCGGCGATTCCACGGGGGTTTTCCGCTTCCGGCCAGCACCGGGACGGCTACCACCACGGGGCATTTTGATTCCTTTGAATTCGTCTTTTCCCTGCCCAGGCAATCAAACAGGGGGCTTTTTTGTCTACGTGGGGTACAGCGGGGTTTCGGCCGGGTTCAACCCCTAGACTTTCGATACCCCCCTCCCCTTCGCCACTCGGCCCGGCCCTGCGTCGCATTCCTGCCACACCGGAGGCAGGCCGCACCAGGACGGTGCATTTATGCCCTCGCGCTGGAAAAGCCGCTTAACTCTTGATCTTTTAAGCGCCAGCCCTGGCCTTGCCTTCGGCCTTGGTCTTGGCCGCGTGGCACCTATCAGGCCCACCACACAGCAGCTGCAGGTTGTCGAGGTCGTTGCTACCGCCTTGCTCCAATGGCACGCGGTGGTCAACCTCATGGTCTGCCCTGATGGCCCCGCAGGCGGCACAGGTGAACTTGTCACGCTGTTGGACCTGGCGGCGGGTTGCCATCCATGCATCGCCTCGGATGCGCTGGGTTGTGCCTGCCTTGGCTTGGAGCGTGGGCAGGCGGTTGGTGGCGATGGATGCAAGTCTGTTGGGCAAGCGGTTGAGTGCCATGAGCGCTCCTTGTGTTCTGCCAGCCATGGGACAACAGGGCTTGATCTGGCCCTGCTGGCTGCTGCCTACGCTTCCCAGCACCGAGCTTGCGGAGGAGACCCTTGATCCCGGATAAGCCCGGCGCTGGTTGCCAGTGATCAGGAGGGTGCGATGTGGATGAATGCGGGCCAGGCTGGGCGAGCCACTTAGCCACACCGGTCACGGATGGTGTCGGTGCGGGCCCTGCCAGCAATCAGGATGCAGTGGCGCTTGCCTTTGTGCCCAGCGGCACCTCAACGATCTTGAGCTCGTTACCGCTGTGCACGTAGACCTCCAATTCGTCGCCGGGCTCCAGCACGACAGAAGCGGCGCCACTGGTTTGCTCGACCTTGGCTTCGTAGGGGCCGGAGTTCTTGGGCACTTGAATGCGTACCTTGAGTGTCATGAGATTCCTTTTGGGGTTTGGTGCTTGTTGCTCAGCGCAGGACGATCCAGGGCGGTGAAAACTGTGTCTGGCGGGGCCTGGCTGAGCGAACGAGACAGGGCGCCCGTGGTATTGCTACCAGAGGCGCCCAGATACTTGCTATCCACATGGGACACAAGCGAAAAATGGCCGGGTGCGAATCCGGATGTGCTGCTGTCTTTCGTACCTCAGTCCACAAGGCTCAGTCGCGGGCGCGTCTCCCGCTTTCCACTTGTAGCACCTTGCTTTGTCCGGCGCCGGACTCGGCTAGTCACTACAAAACCTGCCGCGCTGGGATTCGAACCCAGGTAGGAGCATGTATTGCCTGCGCGCGGCACACGTCCCTGTTGCTTGCATCAGGCTTCCGGCCTGCCTTGGCGCATCACCTTTAGGCCACTCGGGCACACAGCGGGAAACGAAAAAGCCGCCTTATATTTCTATCGGCGGCTTCCATTGTGGGGTACTTGCTATTTCACGGGAGTGAGGCGCAGCACGCACTGGGCTATCTGCTTTTCAAGCATCATTGGCACCTTGTTAAATTCCACAAAACACCGTTGAGTGCGGCCAGCTAGCCTGAACGTTGCTGCCCTGCCTTCAGCCTGCAAGAGCGCTTGATAGGCTTGCAGTGTTGCGTCATCAGGAACGTAGAACACACCCGCGCCATCACAGCCATTTAGAGGCTTGTCTTGCGCTGGGATGCGCAACCAACCTGTCGAAGTTTCTATTTCAAGCATTTGTTTTGCAAAAGCCCGCATGGCGTGAACCTATGCGGGCTTGGCGTCAGCTTCTGGTTTAGTCACCGCACCCGGCGCAAACCGGGTCGTCCTATGCCATTGCCAACGAATGGGCGCACGTTATCACATTGTCAAGCGTGGCGCAAGGGGTTTAATCACAGTCTGTTCTGCAGCATCGTGCGCCCAGCCTCAACCAGATCAGCCAGCCCTTGCTTGCTCACCGCCAGCGAGCGGGCCATGGCCACTGGGTTGCCTGCATGCACATAGCTCCAGCGCACGGCGGCGCGGTGCTTCTCTGGCAAGGCTGAGACCGCCTTCTCCACCAGCACGGCGTCGAGTGTGTCCACCGGGTTCTGAATCACAGGCGCTTCCCACTGACGGGCCTTGCTCTGGTACATGCGGAACATTGGGGCGGTCTGCCAGCCATGGGGGCGGACAGTGACCCAG
Organism: Acidovorax radicis; assembly: GCF_020510705.1. Lineage (NCBI taxonomy): Bacteria > Pseudomonadati > Pseudomonadota > Betaproteobacteria > Burkholderiales > Comamonadaceae > Acidovorax > Acidovorax radicis. The sequence goes on along the minus strand of NZ_CP075184.1, from coordinate 1,253,579 downwards.
CGGCGCCAGTTCTCCAGGCGTTCGTGAATCGCCTTGTGGCGGTCCAGGACGTGGTTGTAATCGACTGTGTCTTGTACGCGCATCAGCATGTGTCCCTTTCGTTATCCAATTTCTTTCAGCATCTCTTTGAGATCTGCCTCGGCTTGCTCGATCAACTCCTTGGCTCTGCGCGGGCTGACCTCGGATCGCTCCAGACGGCGGCGCATGTCCACGTGTCTGCGCGCGAGGGCTTTGGCTTGCCGGAGGACTGTTTCCTGTTCTTCGCGGGTCAGCATTTCATCTCCTTGAGCTTTGCCTTGTAGGTGTCGCGGATGCCGCGCAGCTCGTCGTGCGCAAACTTGCGGACCGTGTTGTTCGTCTCCAGAGCCACTACCCGGCCCTCGCCAATCCGCGCGATGAGGCCGATTCGATACTCCACCGCGCGCCCCGCGCCGTACTGATTGCAGTGGACGCACTGGGCGTGAACGTTGTCCTCGTGGTAGCGGAGATGCGCAGCACTGCCCACAGAGCGATAGTGGCCAGCGTCACGACCAGCGTGTAATCCCGATAGATCAGGTGGAGGCGCACCGCAGGAGATGCAGGGTAGATGCGCGTCACGCGCGCGGATGAATGCGTTGAACTCACGTTCAGCCTCTTTCTTGAGTTTGGGCAAGGTCTTGATGGCCTCCTTGCGCCGGCGCGTCTCTGCCCTCTCCACCTTGGCAGCGGCGCGGGCCTCTTTCGCCTTCTTGCGCTCCATGCGTGCGGCCTCGGCTACAGCAAAGTCATCAATGCAAGCCGGGTGCAGGATTCGCTGGCCTGTCTCCAGCTTGCCCTTGCAGTGCTTGCAGCGGGTGCGGGGGAAGGTCATGCGGCCTGCCTCTCGCCCGTCTTGAAGACCGGCTCAACACCAGACTGCGCGGCCATGGCGATCAGGAACTCCAGCCAGTCGCTGAATACCTTCTTGCCCATGCTGCTGGTGCGCTGCGGGAGCATGATTACCTTGCCGTCGAACGCGGCCATGCGGGTTTCGCCATTCCAGCAGCCAGTGAGCACGTCTTTCCAATCGTCGTTCGTGACGTGCTGCATGACGCCGTTGATGCACAGTTGCTTTTGCTGGGCGAAGCCTTCCAGGTATGGCCACTGCGCGGCGTTCTGCTCAAGGCTGCGCGTCGGTTCCGAAACAGTTACGCAATAGCCATCAGGGGCGGTCTGGACTGCCTCGACAGCACCTCGGCGCGCGGTGGTGTGCACCAGCTTGAAAACTCGTTTTTCAGCCATGGCGGGCTACCTCCTCAGGCGTCATGTAGACCAGATCGCGCCCCTTCACCATGCGGTCACGGTCCCATAGCGGCACATAGACAACGGCCCAGCCTTTAAAGCCGGAGAACTTGAACCGCATCGGGTGAACGCAATCCTTGTCCTCGGCAAACTTCACCATGTCACCTTCGGCGGCACGGGACATCACGAACGTTGCTGCTTTAGCCATGGCTCACCCAATCCCGATAAGCAGCCGAAGGCGTGTACCCAATCCCCAGATAGCGGTTTGGGATGCCCTTGATGCCGCAGTGCCAGACACCGTAGATTCGCTTGATGTGGGGCTTCACTGGGGGCTCCTTGCGCGCATGGCCTTTGCAAGAAACTCGCAGGCACGAGGCTCACCGCTGGCTGCGTTGCTTAATTCCACATCGCCATTGAGAAGGGCCGTGTCTTTGTAATCGCTGTAGTGCGATCGCATTTCGTCACACACCTGCGCGCAAGCCTCCCGCTCCTTTGCGGCTACCAGGGCGGCGAAGCGCTCAAGCTCTACCGTGAAAAATGGCCAGTAATTTGCGTCGGAGTAATCGCCTATGACCTCTTTTGCCATGGCGATGATTTCGGCGGGGGTCATGCGGGCACCTCGTCGCGGCTGGGCAGCGCGAACCGCACGCGGCCCACTGCTTTGCGCATCGCGCGCACGGCGTACCGGCTTGGCATCTCATTGCTCCAGGAGATCGTTTGCCCTTCGGCCGTCAAGCCACCGTCGCTTGCCCAGGCGTAGTAGGCGTTGGAACTCCAGAACCGCAGATCACCACGGGCGCAGCGCACAGTCATGTGATGCGCTTCTGTGCTGACTACCTTTAGGTCTGGCGCCGCAGCGAAGTCGAGGAAAAGTTGCGAAAGATCGGGCGAGGCCCTGTAGTTACGCAGCAATGGAAACGGCCAAAACTTAAGCATGATTCACCCCCCAGCTATCTGCCGTGCGCCGGATGACCGCGCAAGCCAAGTTACTCTTGCGGTCACCACTTGCGGGGTGGCCTGTTTGTGTTTCCCGCATGTGTGCTGCGGTGGATAGAAAACCCACCTCGTGCCCAGGCTGCACAGAGCCATGCGGTGTTTGGACATGCCGCCCGACTCCTTTGGCAGCCAGTTGGTGCAGGTTTGGCAGGACATTCATCAGTGCCTCTCAGCAAACATGTTCTTGAACTCGCCAGAGTCGATGACGGCCTGGCAGAGTTGTTGTTGTTCTGGACTAATGGGCATCCGCCGCGTGTCCACTTGCCCATTCATGTAGCCGTGCCAGTACCCTTGATCGCGCTGGGTGTAGTCGGGCTCGTTGCGCATCCCCGCCCGGTATCCAGCAACGATCTGGTCTTGATCCAGGGCGTTCAGCGCTGCCACGGTGGTGATTGCTTTGAAGGTCATCACATGTCCCCCAAGATGCGCAGCGCGGCGCGAACATCACGGGAGAGAGCTGGCAGGCCGTCGCGCACGTCATCGAGCACGGCGTGTGCCCATGCCTTGTCATCGGTCAGGAAAGCGCGGAGGGTCATGCAAACTCCTTGCGAGCCTGCGCCCGGTAGCTTTCACCCTCAAAGGTCACAATGCGGGCGGTTTCCGTCAGGCGGTCATAGATGCGCTCACCAAGCACCTCGCGCAGGCCTGCGGGGTCTTCCGGCTTCTCGCGCTTGAGCTTCAAGTTGGCAAGCAGGACCGTGGGCATCATGTCGCGGTAGCGGCGGTCCATCACGTCAAACAGAATGTTCTGCTCGCTGTCGGTGCCGTACTGCACGCCGATTTCATCAATCACCAGCAGGGGCACGCTGAACAGGATCGAAAGCACTTGGGTCTCGGTCTTTTCAGAGTTGGGGCGCCACGTCGAGCGGACGGCACGAATGACACCCGAGCAGGTGGTGTACAGGCCGCAGTATTCCGGCAGGATGGCTTGCAGGATTGCCGCGGCGAGATGACTTTTGCCAGTCCCCGGCGCGCCCAGCAGGATCAACGAGTCGCCGCGCTTGGCCCTCTGCGGGAAGTTGTCGGCGTAGTCGGTAGCGACGGCAAGGGCGCGCTTTTGCTCTGGCGTCTCGGCGTTGTAGGTCTGCAGGGTGCGACCAATGAACCGGCGCGGTATCGCAGCGTCTTCAAGCATTGCCTCCAGCCGCTGGCGCGCAGCCGTCGCGGCCTTCTCGGCTTCAGCTTGTCGCTCACCTACCAAACGGGCCTCTTCACAGTCAGGGCAAGGCGTCCACACCTGGCGGTTCAGGCGCCCGATCTTGTAGCGCATGCCGGTCGATGTGTAGGCGCCGTGCGTGGCGCAATCCTTGCCGACTTCGCCAAGGGCATCCTTGGACGTATCCAGCAGTTGCCCGATGCTCTGGGCGGTGTTTTCAGGCGAATGTTCCATCTGCATTGACTCCTTCGGAATAGCTGCGGGTGGCCAAGCCGGTGTGTGCCGATGGCCGCTTGATCGATGTGCGCTGTCCGAACTTCACGGCGTTGCGCAACCACGTGCGGAACCCGGCCTGCCAGTCCTTGAAGACGGTGCCGCGTGCGGTGTGGTGGTCCAAAAAGTTCGCCAGCTCGGCCTGCAGGCTGATGCCAGTGCTCGCGGCAATGTCGATGGCGGTTTGGTCTGGCGTGAAGTCCGCAGGCACCACCGTTCCACGGCTCGGCTTTGTCGGCGCGGTAGCGGCGGAATGATTCAGTGATGGTTCACTGATGGTTCTATGATGGTTATTTGCGGGTGCAACGGGCTGCACCCTTTTGTGTTCTGGATTGCACCCTTTCGTGTCTCCAGTTGCACCCTTTGTGTCGTCGTTTGCACCCTTTTGGATGGGTGCAATATCTGCACCCTTTATCCAATCGAGCGAAATCCGGTACTCATTGGTCATCGAGCGACCACCGTTGCCAGAATTGACCAGGATCAGCCAGCCCGACTCTTCCATGCGGCGCAGCTGATACTGGATCGTCCGCTCGGACTGGCGGGTCTTCTCGGCCAATGCCTTAATGCCTGGGAACACGCGGGTGCCGTCATCGCTGGCATGGTCGGCCAACGCAAGCGCGGTCAGCATCTCGCCGCCGCCATTGGGATAGCGGTCGAACACTGCTGTCATGACTCGAACGCTCACACAGCCTCCCAAACCCGATAGCCCTTGCGGATCAGGTCGTTGCCGTTGTCCTGCACTACGCGGGCCTGTCCGGCCTTGGACAAATCTGGCAGCCTCCGATCTGACTGAACAATCGTCAGGCCGGTGTAGGCCTGCAGCTCTGCAGCTGTGGAAGGGCCGTACAGCTTGAGTGCTGCCAGGATGCGTGCGCAGTGGGCACCAGAGAAAGCGGCGGAACGCTCTGCAGCCATGACGGATGAAAGGGGGTCGCTGGCGCGAACGAGGTGTTGGACTTGCATGGATGCACCTTTTCCGTTACGCGAAAGTGCAGCCGCCGCAGCGGGCGGGCTTACTGGCGCTTGATGAATGGAAGAACCCGAGCTGGAACCTTCGGCCGAACGAATCGCGCCTGAATTTCCTGCTGGGTTAGTTGTGTGCACGCCTGTTCCAGCGTTAGCCCGTGCTGATCCGCGTACTGCTGGACCTGACGTGCTTCCGCCTCTGACAGCTGCACTGTCGGTGGTGGTTTTTGATGCACTGGTGCTCATTCCGTTACTGGTTTGAAACGGGAATGAAACTAAGCAGCGGCTCGCATTTCGCAAGCACCCGCACCAGAATTGCCACCATGAATCTGCTTCGCCAACGCCTCCATCAACAGCTCACGAATGAACGTGCTGGGCTGCATGTTGTTGATCTCGCTGACGGCCTCGATCACGCGCATCTCTGCCGCGTTGAGGCTCAGATTGACTCGCTTGACTCGAATAGCACTGGGATCGGCGTACATGTTTTTCTCTCGTTTGTTTTGGTTGGGTTGGTGGATGGCTTAGGCCGTGGCCTTGGCTGGGGTGTCTGCCCGCAGACGATGGACAATGGAAGTGCAACCAACCAAGCCAACGAAAGGGGCAGACATGAAATCGAATACACGTCTCACGCTGGAGAACGCGACAGAGGGGGTGTTGAACGCCACGTACGAACTCACTTTGAGCAACGGGGAGTCAATGCGCCTGAGCTTTCTGCTGCCGAAGAAGCAGGAATCGCAGACCCTTCACCAGATCGAACTGGCAATGCTTCAGAGGGCGAAGGACATTGCGGAGCGCATGCTGCAGGGCTAGCGCCACAGATCAGGATCTCCACGTCAGATGCCAGAAACTTGACGGTGGATGGCCCGCGTTCGCACGTGCAGATGGCATCAGCCATGTGCGGCCTCCTTGGTCTTGCGGGTCTTGCCCTTGCGCGCCACGACACCAGCAACGCGATCAGCGGTTGCCTGGGGCAGCGTTTCGGGCCAGAGGTAGATGGTTTGGACAGCGCGGTAGCCCATGGCCTCCGCAGCCTTTTTAGGCGTGCCGCCCAGCAGTTCGATAGCGCGTGTCTTTTTCATGGTGCGCCATTGTAAACATGTTTACAGCAAATGACGCAACCTAATTTACATTTGAGAGCGTATTTTTCGGCATGACCTACGGCGAACGACTCTTATTGGCGATGCGCAGGCGCAGTGATGCACTTGGGCAGGAAATCGAGCGCAAGGATGTGGCCCGCGTGGCAGGCGTGAGCCCTCAGAACATTGGCATGATCATCACCAATGCGAAGGGCCGCGACCAGAATTTGCGCACCAAAGCGCACACCGCCGTGGCCGCATATCTCAAGGTTAATTCTGACTGGCTGCTTACCGGCGAAGGTCAGATGGAATCGACCGCAACTGTCAACGCGCCGACAGAGCTAACCCCCGCCGCCATTGAGCTGGCGGTCCTTTTCGACATGCTGCCCCAGGCAGACAAGATCAGCCGCGCAAAGGCGTTCAACGCGGCCAGCACGGCCATCATGCAAGTGCTGCAAGACGCAGCCTCCAAGCCCTAAGCAACGATTCGTCGGGAAATACCAATGTCTTGACCCCGGTCAAGGCCAGGTGTTGCGCGTGCGCAGCGGCGACCTCCAGTGATTCACCGGCACCCAGCACCCGCACTCGTGTGGGTGATTCGCTATCGTCCGGCGATACTGTGTTTTTATCCATGGGTTCCATGCTAGCCGTCTCCCTATAGGTGTGGCAACAACTATATAGACCGCTGAAACACATTGTTTTTTTGTAAATTTATCTACAAATACTTGCGCACATTCCTGTAAACGTGTTTACAATCACCCATCGCCAGCCACAAAGCAGCGACAGGGTGAGCGGATCGGCGGTCACCTGGGGTTCTTTAACAACTGAGAGGATGAACTGGCGCACTTGATGAAAGCGCCCTGCCCCCTCGATCTGTCGGCAGAAGCAAAAGACAGGTGGCGCGCGAACACAACCCGCGAACCAGGCCCAGCTCGGGCTAGATCAAAAAAGCACTACTCGCCACCCGGGGCGGTCAAGCCGGGACAACAGCAGATGGAGCCTGAGCAATCGGGGAGATGCCAGCTGCAAGGGCCTTGGGGACAGGGCCGACATCAAAGCGTCTTACAGGTAGGGCGCTTCGATGTTTAACCAGGAGAGAGCATGGCCACCTCACAACAGATTTCCAACGCCTTTGGCAATGCCATTTGCAGGCCAGTGAAAAAGACTCGGACAACGCCGTCCAAGAAGCGCCGAGAGCTGGTGGATGCGCAGGTGGCCGCGCTCAGGGCCGCAATCGAAGACATCCGAAACAAGGCCCGCGAAACCCCTGCGTGGGCGCATGGCTACAACAGCGCGATCACAGCAATCGAGTCGCGCATACAACTCTTAGGAAAAGCCGAATAGTTCGACTTGGCTACTCGTCGGGCTGACCAAACGCGATGCTTTCATCACCTGGGTGCGCCATGTTCACCAACTTGTTGCGGTGGCCGCAGCCAGGGCAAAGGAAAAAGCAGCCGTCTTCGTCTACCTCGGGCTCGACAGCGCGGAATAGCACAAGCAGTCCGCAGGATTTGCACTTCCACATAACAGCACTCCGTAGCTGGGTGTCTGGATCGTAACCCCTTCCCCCATCCACACGGGGCAACCCAGGCGCTTCTAGTGAGGCGCTTTTGTTTTTTAACGAAGGAATTCACATGCAACGTTCAGCACCATTTGCACGCGCCATGGCTATGGCCGCAGCTATCGCCGGGATCATGAGCAGCGCTGTTTCTGCATCGGTGCAGCAAGCGCAAATTGCAGAACTCGGCCCTTACGTCTCACGCGGTAAAGGCCAAGGCCATGGCAACCGCTGCGCACCCGGAGCCCACAAGGCCGCACACCGTGCCGCGATGAAGTTGCGCCGCGTCAAAAAGCACAAGGCACGCTGCAAGTAACCCCACCCCGCCCCTACACCAGGGGCCGGGAGTGCCGGGATTGCTTTGATGGGCGGAAGCGGCGAAACCTTCGGGTAACGGGGCCGCAAACATGCCAAATCATGCGAGGAAGTAGCGCCCTCGGGTAGATAGCGCTGTGACGACCCTGGCAGGGCTTCGGTCCGGGTCGGTTCATATTTGAGGCACGTGAACACAGTGTCATAGCCAGGACTGGCCGTCTGGCCCGCCCTTCAAAGCATTCACCCCGTCCCGGCCAAGCGCCGGGGCTAACTGATAGGAGATAGAGATGGACCCGAAATCAATTCCGGCGTTTCCAGTGACAGAAGCCAACGGCTCTAACGATGGGCAGCCTGGCATGACGCTGCGCGACTACTTTGCGGCTAATGCGATGCAGGTGTTCCTTGCAAACACCGAGAGCTCATTCGCGTCTGACGCAAAAAATGCCTACGCAATGGCAGACGCCATGCTCGCCGCCCGTTAACCCCACCCCGCCCCTACACCAGGGGCCGGGAGTGCCCGGAGTTGTCCGGGGCCATCATTGAAGCGGCGGCGTGGAAAATCGATGACACGCTAGTCCTCCCGGGGACGAAAAGCTCAGCCGGGATTCTCAAGGTAGGTAGGTGACCTTTGGCAGAAACTGAGAGCCGTTCGCGGCCAGCCTGACCGAACACATCGCGGGGGTAGCGTCCCGCCCGCTTCAATGATGGTGAATGCGGAGGCTGATCCGCAAACGGATGGATGGGATAAGCAGGCGGAATGCTCCTAGGCTGTTTTCACAGCTGCCATGAAAAAGCGCCGCGCCACTGAGTCGGAAATCAGCACCGACCACCATCAACCACCCAACCCAAGCCGCCATGAGCGGCTTTTTTCATGGAGCAAGCAATGAGCAAATTCCCTTGGGGCAAGGTGCTTGAGCGATTCGAGTACGACTTTGACGGCCAGCAGGTTGAGGTGGTGAAGTATCTCGCCACCAAGTTTGTCAACGGAAGCGCGGTGCGAGGCGAATGGGAAGACGTGCCGTCGTATCACATAGAAGAATTGAGCGAGTCTGCTAGGTCGCTTGATTACATCCTGATCGCATGGATCGCCCGCAAGCGCATCGGCCTCAACCAACACGCGCTTATCTCAGGCATCTGCAGGGCGCTCTGCGTTGAGCGAAACCCATCATGAACGACCACGTAGACCCCGGCATATCAGCCCTGCTGCATCGCTTCTGGCCCATCCCACGCGATGTTGACCACTTTGCCCGCGAAGAAGCGCTGAGAGAAAAAGCACGGGATCGGCAGATGCTTGCCCATCCTGATAGTCGCGATCCAGCACACCCAGGAGATGAAGATGAGTGACCAAGAATTGACACCGTGGTTTGTGAATGGCGAGGCCCCTTGGGAGCCGGGTGTTTACAACGTGTCGTGTCGTAAATATGACCAGACCGGGTCTTGGTGGAGCCACTGGAATGGCGGTGCATGGTCTAACGCTGCATCGCACCCTGAAGCAGTCCGCATGGGTGGATACGGAAGCCTTCCGCTGCATTTTTCGGCAAAAGGCTCTTGGCGCGGCCTAGCCCACCCACCAAAAGCCAAGCCATGACCCCAGACCTCCGAGCAGTCCAGAAGGCTAGCACTGAAGCGCAGGCACGGGTGAAGCGGGAGAACGCGGCCAGTGACATGCTGGACATGGCCTACATCAATAGTTTGCCGCAACCATTCGTCGCAATAGGGCGCGATGGATGGGGGTGGCCTGTCGAGTCGATTGATGTGGAAACTGGGCTGGTGCGAGTTGATGTGTGCGGACTTCTTCAGGCCATGCACGTCAGTGACTTTGCCAGCTTCCGCGATGACGCAGGCATTGGGCATACGGCAGAAGGCTTCTACAGCGATGCCATCCCAGAAGAACGCGAACCGATTCAGGAGAAGACCCCATGACCCACCACCCGAACTGGAAAACCTTCCTCTACCTGGCCGCGATTTTCGCGGCTTTCTTTTGGGCGCAATGGGACGATCACCGCGCCGAGTGGCCCGAGTCCGACAACCTTGTAGCCATCCAGCAGGAAGAAGCTGCCCGAGCCTCGCGCGAGTTTGCAGGCCAGGAAGTTTGCGGTCCTGGTGCGCTGGCTCAGTGGGTGGACGACAAGACTTTGACCTGCACGCCACGGCGCGGGCAGACCTACACCGTTGCAGGGGGAACGAAATGAGTGAAGCAATCAAGCCGACGCAAGGCCTGTGGGAATTGGAGACGTACGGCGACGGTGGGTGGTGCTTGTTTGTTTTGCCCGTAGTAGACATGGGCGTGGCCAGAACCATCGCCAGTCGCGGCCAATGGAACCACAACATCGAAGAGAGCCACGCCAACGCGGCATTGCTCCTTGAGGCTGGCACCGTCTGGAACACCACCGGCCTCACTCCCCGCCAGCTTGTAGAGCGGGTGAAGGAGCTGGAGAAAACTCTCGCGTTAGTAGCGGATGTCTATGCAGCGATGCGCACGACGCTATCCGAGAAGTACCCGCAAGACGGTTGGACGAAAGAGACGATGACTCTAGACGCAGCCCGCGCCGCCCTCTCCAAGTCTCTCCCCAACACAGTAGCGGAGGTGCAGTGATGACCAAGAAAATCACAGTGAAGCAATACGTGTACTGGCAAAAGTGCAAGTACACCGGGCACGAAAAGTTCGGCGCTACCGAGTACGACTTCCGCCTCTTGCGCGAGGAACACCGCTACGGCATGGTCTTCGTGAAGGAGATCCAGACCACTTTTGAAGTGCCCGACGACTTCAACCCAGTTCCGCAACAGATCGCGGACCTTGAGGCCATCAAGACCAAGGCCAGCGCGGATTTCTACGCCCGCGTTACCGAGATTGACCGCCAGATCCAGAGCCTGATGGCGATTGAGCATGTGGAGCCATCCCCATGACCAACAACCCCGACGACATCGACTTGACCCCAGGCGAAAGCCTGTTCTTTTGGGCTGTTGTTGCCCTGGCCATCTTTGCAGTGACCGGCTTTTGCGCCGGGCTGCTTTATCCATTCTTTCTCTGAGGACCATATGAGCAACACGACCGAACTTATCGAATTGCCACCTGCAGAGACAGCGCTGGCGGTCTATTCAGCGCCGCATGGCCTGGACCCGTACCTCATCAAGATCAAGGAAGAACTCGACGCATTCGTGCATGATGTGTCCACCAAGAAGGGCCGCGACGCCATCGCCTCGATTGCCTACAGGGTGGCGAAGGGCAAGACGGCGCTCGACAACATCGGCAAAGAGCTGGTGGCAGAGTTGAAGAAACAGCCCGGCCTGGTTGACGCCGAGCGCAAGCGCATGCGCGACCTGATGGACCAATGGAAAGACGAGGTGCGCAAGCCCCTCACCGACTATGAAGAAGCGGAAGCGGCGCGCGAGGCCAAACATAAGGCTGGCGTTCAGTGGCTGAGCGACCAGGGGCGTGAGATCGGCTTTCTCAAGCGGGAAGAACTGCAAACCGCCATCGCCGCTGTGGAGGCTCGGATTGTTGACGAGTCGTGGGAAGAATACGAGGCCGAGGCGCACCGAGCCAAGGCTAGGACGCTCGAATCACTTGCCACAGCCATCGCCACCAGGGAGCGCGAGGCAACCGAGCAGGCCGAACTCGCCAAGCTGCGCGCCGATGCTGCTGCCCGCGAGCAGAAGGACCGTGAAGAACGCATTGCACGCGAAGCCGCCGAGCAGGCACAGCGCGCGGCTGACGCCAAGGCCCAGGCCGAGCGCGACGCGGCCGCCAAGCGCGAAGCCGAAGCCAAGGCCGCTGCAGAGCGTCGCGAGCTGGAACTGAAGCTGCAGGCCGAGCGCGCAGAGCGCGAGAAAGCCGAAGCCCTGCGCCGCGAAGAGCAGGCCAAGGCAGATGCGGAGCGCCAGGCCGCCGCAGCGGTTGAAGCCGAGCAGCGCCGCGTAGCCGCCGCTGCGGAAGCCGAGGCCCAGGAAGCCAAGCGCCGCGAGCGCGACAAGGCGCACAAGATCGCCATCAACCGCGCAGCCATGGAGGCATTCATGGCTGGCGGCCTGACCGAGGAATGCGCCAAGACCGCCGTGACCCTCATCGCGAAGAAGGCGATCCCGGCTGTATCCATAACCTACTGAGAAACACCACTATGAACGCTGTCGTTGAAGTTGATACAGCCAGCATGGTTCCCGCACGAAGCGCGAACCCAACTGCTGAAGTCGTCGCGCATGCCAAGACCGTGCAACAGGTTATGCAGGCCGTGATGAAACCCAATGTGCACTACGGGGCCATTCCTGGCGCTGGCGACAAGCCTACGCTGCTGAAGTCCGGCGCCGAGGTGCTGTGCATGACATTCCGCATTGCCGACCGCTACGAGGTCACAGACCTGTCGCGCGATGGCTCCATTCGCTACCGGGTGAACTGCGTAGGTGAGCACCAAACCTCTGGAGCGACGCTGGGCTCTGGCCTTGGTGAGTGTTCCAGCGATGAAGAAAAATACCGCTGGCGCAAGGCCGTGTGCGTGGAGGAATTCAACGCCACGCAAGAAACACACCGCCGCCTAAAGTTCGGACGCAAGCAAGGCGGGCACTACACCGTGCAGCAGGTGCGCACCGAGTCAGCAGACCTTGCCAATACCGTTCTCAAGATGGCATGCAAGAGGGCCAAGATCGCCATGGTGTTGAACGTCACGGCGGCATCTGACATGTTCAGCCAGGACTTGGAAGACCTGGACGCCGAACTGGTACGCCACTTGGTGGACGACGAGCGCGATGCGCAAATGCAGCTTGTCCGCGATGACTGGTGCGCGCGTGCGACTGCGGCGCCCGATGAAGCGGCCTTGCGCAAGACCATGCAGGACGGCGTGAAAGTGTTCCAAGCCGCCCGCGACAAGGACGGCTACGCCACCTTTGCCAAAGCCGTGCAAACGCGCGGCGCGGCCCTCAAGAAACAAGGAGCAGCACATGCGTGAAATCCTCATCCGGTGCAGCTCATTGGGCAAGATCATGACCGAGCCCAAGACGCTCAAAGATGGCCCGCTATCGGTGGGCGCCAAGACCTATATCCGCGAGCTGGCCCAGCAGGAAATTCTCGGTGTGGACTTCGAGTTTTCCAGCAAGGAAACGCAAAAGGGAATCGAGGTCGAGGATGAAAGTATTGCACTTCTCAACCGGGTGCGTGGCTTGAGTCTCTCCAAGAACAAAGAGCGCAAAAGCAATGGGCTGATCAGCGGCGAGTGCGACCTATACGACGTGGAGCGCAAGCGCGGGCACGATCTCAAGTCGTCGTGGTCAGCGAAGACCTTCCCCGGCTGGGTCGTGGACTGCGAAGACAAGCTGTATGAATGGCAGATGCGCGGCTACATGTGGCTGTGGGACGCCGACGAGTGGGAGGTGAACTATGCCTTGGTTGACACCCCTGAGCGCCTGATCGGCTTCGAGCCGTTGCAGATGCACGTTGTCGGCCACATCCCCGAGCACATGCGCCTGACCAGCTGGACTATTCAGCGCGACTTTGCCAAAGAGCGTGCCATTGCTGAGAAGGTGAAGGCAGCGCGCGAGTATTACGCCGAGGTCGTGCAGGAGTTCGACCAGATCCACCCAATCACCGAGCTGGAAACAGCTTAACCAACACCCAGCGGGCAGGCTGCTGGGACTTTAGAAAGGCCAATCATGGCAAAAATGTACGGGTTGATGCGTCTCGGACGCGATGCAGAAGTGAAAACGCTCCCAAGCGGAAAGCAGGTAGCGAACCTGTCCCTGGTCTACAACTTTGGGCAGAAAGAGGGCGATGAGTACCCGTCGCAGTGGATTGATGCGGCGTTCTGGGGCGAGCGTGCAGAGAAGCTGGCGCCATTCCTTTTGAAAGGATCGCTGCACCTTTTCACGCTGGGCGATGTGCACATTGAAAAGTACACCGACAAAGACGGCTACGAGGCGCAGAAGCTAGCCGCGCGCGTGGACGATGTGGAATTGGGGCCGAAGCGTGATACCGGGCAAGGCGGGAGCGATTCGCAACCACAGCGCAGGCCAGCTGCGGCACCTGCGCCCACGTCGCGCCCGGCACCGCCACCGCAATCTGGAGGAAGTGGGTTCGATGAAATGGAAGATTCCATTCCCTTCCGCGACCCCCTGAGCTATCGCGGCGCCCATCTGGTGCTGTAGCCCTCCCCCACCCCCCACACAGGCCCGCAATAGCGGGCTTTCTCTTTTGGAGCCCCAACCAATGCAATTCGGTTCAGTGTGTAGCGGCATAGAAGCCGCGACGGTCGCCTGGCATGACCTCGGCTGGCGAGCTGCTTGGTTGGCCGAGATCGACAAATTCGCCAGCGCAGTCCTGGCGCATCACTACCCCAGCGTGCCAAACCTGGGCGACATGGCCAAGATCGCGCGTGCCATTTTGGCTGGCGAAGTGCCGGCACCCGATGTGCTGTGCGGTGGAACTCCCTGCCAGGCATTCAGCGTGGCGGGCCTGCGCGAGTCGCTGGCTGATGCCCGCGGCAATCTCACCCTCAAATTTGTGGAGATCGCAAATGCAATTGACCATGTTCGAACTGGACGCGGTGAAGACGAGTGCATCGTCTTCTGGGAAAACGTCCCCGGCGTCCTCAGCACCAAAGACAACGCATTCGGGTGCTTTCTGGGCGGCCTTGCCGGAGAAGATGGCCCGCTGGAGCCACCAGGGGAAAAGTGGGCGAACGCTGGTGCTGTGTATGGACCAACGCGGGCAATTGCCTGGCGGACCTTGGACGCCCAATATTTCGGAGTGGCCCAACGCCGCCGCCGTGTGTTCGTTGTCGCAAGTGCTCGAAAAGGGTTTGATCCCGACCAGGTTCTTTTTGAGTGGGACGGCATGCGCCGGGATACTGCGCCGAGCAGAGAAGCGCGGCAAACAGCTCCCACCATCCCTTCACGCTGCACTGCAGGCGGTGGCCTTGGGACAGACTTCGACTGCGACGGCGGGCTGATCGCCAGCGGCAACGCGGAAGGGTCTACGGGCCTGACGTGCAGCAACATCGGCAAGACCGTCAACAATCAGACGCCGTTGATGGTGTTCGCTGACACCACTCACACACTGCGCGGCGAAGGCTTCGACGCCAGCGAGGACGGAACGGGGCGTGGCACGCCGCTGGTGCCGTGCACGGTGGGCACACTCACAGCCAACGGCGATGCGCACAGCGGTTTTAAGGACGAACGTGGCCTGGTGCCCGTCGCGTACACGCCAGAAGTTGCGGCAACCATGGTGGCTCGATCGTCACGCGGCGGTGGGCAGACGAATAGCCCAGGACATCAAGCCGATTCAGAACTGGTTGCCAGTGCCATGCAGGTGCGCCGCCTGACACCCACCGAGTGCGAGCGTCTGCAAGGTTTCCCCGATGGATATACCGCCATCCCCTGGCGCGGCAAGCCCGCCGACCAGTGCCCAGACGGGCCTCGTTACAAGGCGCTTGGCAATAGCTGGGCTGTGCCCAACGTCACATGGATTGGCCGGCGCATTCAGGTTGCGCTACGCAATTCATAGCAACCAGCTGATACCAGTTAAGCGCTGGCCGCGATGTACCACACAAGGAGCCCGTATGACAGACAAGACAACAGCAGAGCGCGAGGCGTTTGAGGAGTGGATGAACCAACAAGATCAAGCCGAGCCAGAACCCGAACGCACATATGAGCTTGATGACGCTGGAA
The DNA here is from genome assembly GCF_020510705.1 of Acidovorax radicis. Taxonomy (NCBI): domain Bacteria; kingdom Pseudomonadati; phylum Pseudomonadota; class Betaproteobacteria; order Burkholderiales; family Comamonadaceae; genus Acidovorax; species Acidovorax radicis. Next base: position 1,238,326 of record NZ_CP075184.1, on the reverse strand, counting down.
TGAACCAGCTCACTGAGGATTGCATGTGGATAGCGTGGAAAGCCCGCGCATCCCTGCCCCTGCCAGGAGCACAAGAAGCGGTGGCGCCGCACGGCTGGCTGTACGACTGGACGCACAGCAGCGCAACTGGGCGACCAGATGAAACGTACACCGGTTTTACAAAAGACGAACAGCATGCACGAAAGCATGACAACTGCACCCCCGTTTACGCCGCCCCACAGCCTGCTCTATCCGCAGGGTGGGTGAGCGTCAAGGATCGTTTGCCGCCGCCGTTTGATGAAGTGTGGGTGCACCCGCGTCCGTCTGACTACTGCTGTGAGGCTAGCGTGGACACGGTGGGCAACTGGAAGTATTCGGAGTACGAAACGAACTTCGGCGTGAACCACATCAAGTGCACGGTGGAGTATTGGATGCAGCCGCCAGCACTGCCTGTCGAGCCCTCTATGGATGGAGAGAACAAGTGAGCCACTACAAACAAGCAATCGGCTCAACAAACTGCATGCAATGCTGCGTCGGTTTTCTTCTTGGTTTGCCTCTAGAGCAAGTCCCACACTTCATGAACGATGGAGGGTGGGAGCTGTTTGAAGAGTACGCATCATCACAAGGCTATTCCGCCGTCATGCTACCGGGAAACCGGGAGTTTGAGGCCGACTATCTCGCCTCTGGGAATACGGAGCGCGGTACGTCGCACATGGTGGTCATGAACGACGGGAAGCTGATACACGACCCGCACCCGTCAAACGCTGGACTGGTCGATGTGCAGTGCGTCTGGCTGTTTGCAAAGCGCGCTGCCCAGCCGAAACCAAACATTGCGCCCAAACCGGGTGAACGATGTAAACACTGTATAGACCTTGCGGACGGCTTCTATGGATCGTGGGCGCCTGACTGCCCATACCACTATGAGAACGGAAAGCCGCGCGCAATTCAAGGAGTTTCAACATGACAAACCCCACCCCCACCAGCGGAGCGGCAGACCTGCCGGAAGCTCTGTACGCCGATGCTGTGAAGTTCGCTAAGGAGAAAGCCAGCATCGCCTACGTGCAGCGCAAGTGCCGGTGCAGCTACAACAAGGCCGAGCGCATGCTTGAGCAGATGGTTGCAGACGGCATCATCCAAACTTACAACGGGCGCAAGGATGCCGCCCTCACCTCGCAGGCAATCAGCGCAGAGCCAGCGGGGGCGGGATATGCGGCGCTGCAGCAGAAGCACAACGACTACGTGGAAACCGTAGGCTTGATGCTTGACGCCATTGGCTACAAGGAGGAATACGCACTCCAGTGGCCCAAGGAAAAGGCTTCAATCACGTTCAAGCGCTGGTTTGACGAACAGCTTGCATCCCATGGGCAAGCACCAGCCCAGCCAGCAGCTACGTGGAAGCCCCCGGGCATTGGCGCGCTGATGTGCGTGATTTCTAGCTTGCGCGACACGGCTCATTTCAGCGATGAGGAAGGCGAGGTGACGAATGACCTGCGCGCCCTACGTGATTGGGCATCCTCTGTCGCCACCCCCACGCCCCAGGCGGCAGACACGGGGGCGGCATGGGGAGCGGTGGTGGTGCCGAGCGATGGGCAAAAGGATCGGCTCTTGGCTGCACTGGAGCGGGCAGCGGCGGCAGAGTTCGAATTGCGGTTGTTGGTCGATGAATGCGATAACGACTGCATTCCTGGGTGGGAAGAACGCATGAGCGAGCGGGTCGCCAGCGCAAACCGACTGCTCGCCACCACCACCACGGCACAGGGAGCGGGTATCACAGCGGGGCCGCTGGACAGTCTCGCGCTGATGAAGGTCGTGATGCAGGCGGATGAAGCACTGTCAGGTCGTTGCATTAGAGGAACTACGAATTGGGCGGCAGCCATCGGCAAGTCCGTTCAACGTGCAGTTATCGCCGCCGCACCCCAGCCAGCACCCCCGGCAGACAGCGTGCTGGAGGATGCGGCGCGGCTGGAATTCCTGTGCGACCCCACACGTCTGCGCATGGTCGAGTGCGAAAAGGCTGGGCTTTGGAGGGTCTACCAAGACGAGGCCCCTGCAGAAGCCGCGCAGCACCATTGGCAGGCCATGACGAGCTTGTGGCACCCCACCGCACGCTCCGCCATCGACGCAGCCCGCAAGCAAGGAGGTTCCCATGACTGAGCAAACACCTAAGGATGCAGCACGGGCTGCGCAAAAGGAGGGCGCGTGAAAAAGAACGTACTGTCTGTAAGCATTGCAGCAATGATCGGTGGACTCAGCCTCCCGACCCCAACAGTCCGTGCTGCAGCAAGCTATGCCGAATGGCCCGGGGCGGTCCGCATCCGGTTCCGAGGTGATCCCCACCCGGAGGCTTTCGACTTCCCGGTCGATATTGTTCCGTACTGGACGAGCAGTGCGGCGATAGTAGGAACCGCTTGCTGTGACCTGCCAACGATGGTGGCGCTGCCTTACCTCAAGGAATCAAAACATGACCCAAGATAAGACACCCACGGAGGCGCCCTCGGATGCGCAGCTGATTGCCGAACTTGAAGCCGCAGGCGTCGCGTTCATAGCTTTTCGCGGAGGGCTTGGCGGCACGAAGGATATTTTGACAACTTCGGGCTCACAGGATGCTCGGAAGATAGCAGCCGGGGTGCGCGCCGTCTTGGCAAAGTGGGGCTCGCCTGTAGTAGCGGGAGAGCCACGCGAGGTGCCAAAAGGAGCGATTACGGCAGCAGTGATGCGAGACGATGGCGGCGATGCTCCAGCCTTCTGCCTGATGGTGGCCTACAGGTCCGAAAAAGACGCCCTCGACGCGCTTAAATTGCTGAACGACACGCATCCAGATGTGCGCAGCGGATACGCGAATGGTTGGCAAGATGGTGCGTCAGAAGCAGCGCGGTTGTTGGCAGACGATCTCGCCACCCCGCAGCCCACCCAGGCGCAGGCCGGGGCGGTGCCGCTGAGTGATGAGGGTATTTTGGAGATGGCTGACTCCGCCGACCGATATGCGAATGCAATGGAGGATTGCGGGGCATTGGAGGGTTACAAGCAAACATGGTCGGCAGCTAGGGATATTGAACTTGCTCGTCGTGTCGAAGCCGCCCACGGCATCACAAAGGAAGGGGGCCAGCCGTGACCACAAAGAAGCAAGTTCAAGTCGGTTGGATCGTCACCGTGCCAGATGGCTCACGGATGTTCTGGGCGATGGATGAACTGCCTGAGGCTGTAACCTTTTGCGAAGACGGCACGAATCCTGTTGCCATCTGGGCAGATGCCGAAGACCTGAAGAAGCACGAAGAAGCACAAGGTGAGACGCCATGAGCCCATCCGCCCGCTCCCGCCGCGCCCAACAGCAGGCGCTCGAACAACTCTGCCGTGGTGACGCATGGCAGGACGAACGAGACGCCGATGACACAGAGCTACCGGAGCCCGAAGAGCCGGAGCCGGTCAACACACTTCACTGAGCCGCCACTGAGCGGCTTTTCTTTTTTAAGGACACAACCAAATGTTCAAGAGCCTCATCATTTACCGCATCGCCCAGAACTGGGCAATCGATCTGCCGGCCGTCGAAGAAGCACTGGCCAAGGCGCCCTTTCTGGAATGTGGCGCTACGCAAGAAAAATCACTCGGCTGGGTGCCGCCACGTGGCGACGAACATGGCCCACTTGCCGAATCTGTCGGTGGCCAGTGGATCCTGCGCTTCATGGTCGAATCCAAGGTGCTGCCTGGCAGCGTGCTGGCGCGCCGTGTGAAAGAAAAGGCCGCGCGCATCGAGCAGGAAACCGGCCGCAAGCCCGGCAAGAAGGAAAGCAAGGAGCTCAAAGACGAGGCCAAGCTCGACCTGCTGCCCATGGCCTTCACCAAGCAGGGCTCGATGTGGATATGGATCGACACCGCATCGCGCCTGCTGGTGCTGGACACCGGCAGCCAGGGCCGCGCGGACGAAGTGGTTGCGCTGCTGGTCGAAGCCCTGCCCGGCCTGTCGGTGTCGCTCATCAACACGCAGACCAGCCCGCAGGCGGCCATGGCCCACTGGCTCAAAGAACAAGAGCCGCCCGTGGGCTTCACGGTGGACCGCGAGTGCGAGCTGAAAAGCGCCAGCGAAGAAAAGGCGGTTGTGCGCTACGGCCGCCACCCGCTGGACATTGAAGAGGTGCAGGCCCACATCGATGCGGGCAAGCTGCCAACCAAGCTGGCGATGACGTGGGATGACCGGGTTTCGTTCTTGCTCACCGAGGGCCTGCAGGTGCGCAAGGTGCAGTTCTTGGACACGGTTTTCGAGGGCACCAAGTCCGACGACAGCGGCTTTGACACCGATGTGGCGATTGCCACGGGCGAGCTGGTCAAGCTGATCCCGGATCTGATCGAGGCGCTGGGCGGAGAGGCAGAGAGCGGCATTGCCAGCGCGGCCCGCGAAGCTACATCCGCCTGACAGTCGTCCACATCAACCACCCTGCCCGCACCACGCGGGCATTTTTCTTTCTGGAGGTCAGGATGACCGCTGACGAAGCTGCAGCATTCCTGCAAGTGTCAAAACGACACGTCTATACACTCGCGGCCCCACACGGCCCAATCCCTTGCATCCGCATTGGCAAGCGCGTGATCTTTGATGAGCCTGATCTCATGGAGTACAAATTGTCATGTCGATCTACAAAGACAAAGAGCGCGGGTGCTACGTTTTCGAGTTCTCGCGCCGCATTAATGGCGAGCGAGTCCGGGCTACAAAAGCTCTTCCGCAAACATGGACTAGAGCCCAGGCTGACGCCTACGATCGGAGCGAGTCCGCACGGCTTTATGCAACAGCTACAGGCGTCACGAAGCCGGAGCGCTCAGTCGAAGACGCTGTCGCTTGTTACCTGACAGAGCGCGCGCCGAAGCTGAAACAAGGGGCCAACGTCGAGCGCGAGTTGGCCCTTATCTATTGGGTGTACCAGGGGCGCAAGCTCTCGGAGCTGCCAGAGGTATGCAAAGAATACGCGCAAAAGGCCGTCACAACCAAGGGCGAGCCATTGGCGCCCGCCTCGATACGAAACCGTATCCGGTACTTGACGGCGGCTTGCCGGTACGCATGGAAACAGGGGTATTGCGAACATGACCCCGGCGCGCGGGTAGTTGTGCCCGAGGTGAAGAACGAGCGCCAGCACTACGCCGACCGGGCCACCATGTTGACGATTGCGCGGGCCTGCACCAATCGCAAAGCCCGCATGGCCATCAGAATCGCGTTTTACTCAGGCATGCGCCTGTCTGAGATCCTGCGGGCAAGGCCTGTCGGTGGGGTTTGGATGCTGGACGATACGAAGAACGGGCAGCCCCGCCATGTCCCGATACACCCGAGGGTTGCCGTGTGCGCGCGGCGGTTTGTGCCTGGCCCGAAAATTACCATTCAATGGGCGTGGAGCAAGGCGCGGGACGCCACCGGCAACAAGCACTTGCACTTCCACGATCTGCGACACAGCACCGCGTCGGCCATGCTGCAAGCCGGGGTCGAGCTTTACACCATTGGCAAGGTGTTGGGTCACAAGGACAGCCGCAGCACCCAGCGCTACAGCCACTTGAGCACAGACGCTCTCACCAGCGCCGTGCGCAAGATTGGGTAAGTTGTCCAAATAATTACCAGACGCCAAAAAGCAAAAAGGCTTTACGCTATTGTTTAGATAGCAGCAAAGCCTTATGCATTGGCGGAGAGGGTGGGATTCGAACCCACGGTGATATTGCTACCACGCCTGATTTCGAGTCAGGTACATTCGACCACTCTGCCACCTCTCCGCTCGAAGCCTCAGATTATAGCCAGGTTTTCAGGGCGCCAAAACAGCCAGGCCGCCCATGTAGGGGCGCAGCACTTCGGGCACCGTCACGCTGCCGTCGGCCTGCTGGTAGTTTTCCAGCACCGCCACCAGCGTGCGGCCCACGGCCAGGCCTGATCCGTTGAGGGTGTGCACGAGTTCGTTCTTGCCCTGGGCGTTCTTGAAGCGGGCCTGCAGGCGGCGCGCCTGGAAGGCTTCGCAGTTGCTCACCGAGCTGATCTCGCGGTAGGTGTTCTGCGCGGGCAGCCACACTTCGAGGTCATAGGTCTTGGCGGCGCCAAAGCCCATGTCGCCGGTGCACAGGCTCATCACGCGGTAAGGCAGGCCCAGCTTTTGCAGCACGGCCTCTGCGTGGCGGGTCATTTCTTCCAGCGCTTCGTAGCTTTGGTCGGGGTGCACGATCTGCACCATTTCAACCTTGTCGAACTGGTGCTGGCGGATCATGCCGCGCGTGTCACGCCCGTAGCTGCCCGCTTCGGAGCGGAAACACGGCGTGTGCGCCGTGAGCTTGATGGGCAGCTCGGCCTCGGCCACAACCACGTCGCGCACGAAATTGGTCAGCGGCACTTCGCTGGTGGGAATGAGATAGAGCGCCGCGTTGTCGGGCACAGGCTCGCCGTCCTGGCCGCCCTTTTTGGCGGCAAACAGGTCACCCTCGAACTTGGGCAACTGGCCGGTACCCTTGAGCGAATCGGCGTTCACAGCGTAGGGCACATAGCACTCGGTGTAGCCATGCTCTTGCGTCTGCACGTCCAGCATAAACTGGGCGAGGGCGCGGTGCAGGCGGGCGATGGAGCCCTTCATCACCGTGAAGCGTGAACCCGAGAGCTTGACGCCCATGTCGAAATCGAGGCCCAGCGGGGTGCCCACATCGACATGGTCCTTCACTTCAAAATCAAACTTGGCAGGAGTGCCCCAGCGGCGCACTTCCACGTTGCCAGCTTCGTCGCTGCCCACGGGCACGGATTCGTGCGGCAGATTGGGCACGGCCACCAGCATCGCCAGCAGCTCGGCCTGGATCTGTTCGAGCCGGGCGGCGGATTGCTCCAGCTCGGCCTTGCCCGCAGCTACCTGGGTCTTGACGGCTTCGGCACCGTCCTTGTCGCCACGGCTCATCAGCATGCCGACCTGTTTGGACAGCTGGTTGCGCTGGGCCTGCAGCTCTTCGGTTCGGGTCTGCAGCGTCTTGCGCTCGGACTCCAGGGCCTGGAACGCGGAGACGTCCAGGAAGGCCTGGGGCTTTTTGCGGGTTTCCAGCCGCGCGATGGCGGTGTCGAGGTCTTTGCGGAGGAGAAGAATGTCAAGCATGGCGTGGATTTTAAAGGGGGTGGTCGGTCTCGGCTCAGGCGAGGCTTGCAGGGTCGAAGTTGGCGCCGCAGAGAATGAGGGCCACGGTCTCCTGCGGCTGGGGCTTGTAGGCGCCCGTTTGCAATGCCGCCAACCCCAGCGCGGCAGCGGGTTCCACGGCCAGTTTCAGTTCTTTCCACAGCCACAACTGCGCGGCGCGGATGGCGTCGTCGGGCAACAGCAGCGCATCGTGCACATGGCGCTGGCTGACCTCCCAGCCAATGGCGCCGATGCGGCGGGCGCCCAAAGAATCGGCAGCAATACCACCCACCTCCACATCCACCGGCTGGCCTGCGGCACGCGCCGCGTTCAGGGTGGGCGCGCGTTCGGGCTCCAGTGCCACCACATGGGCGCGGCTTTCCACCCAGGCAGCCACGCCGCCGATGAGGCCGCCACCGCCCACGCTGACCAGCACGCTGTCGGGCAGGCGGCCGCCCTGCTCTTCCAGCTCCAGCGCCAGGGTGCCCGCGCCCGCCACCACTTCAGGCTGGTCATAGGCGTGGGCTTGCAGAGCGCCCGTGGCTTTCTGGCGGGCCACACAGGCTTCAAACGCCTCGGAATAGGCGGCGCCCGTCACCACCACTTCGGCGCCCAGGGCACGCAGGCGGGCACGTTTGGCCTCGGGCGAGACTTCGGGCACAAACACCTCGCAGCGCACACCCAGCGCCTTGGCCGCCGCCGCCACGGCGATGCCGGCATTGCCGCCCGAGGCGATGATGACCCCGCTCTCGGGCACGGGGTTGGCCAACAGGCGGTACAACATGCCGCGCGCCTTGAAGCTGCCGCCCACCTGCAGGTGCTCCAGCTTGAGCCAGACCTCGCCACAGTCCACGCCCAGGGACTTGCCAGACACGCGCATCAGCGGCGTGGTGCGCAAAAAATCGGGCTGGGTGGCGAGTTGGCGGCGGGCGGCGGCAATGGCGGCGCGGTCGATCATGCGGGGGCTCCGTGGGACAAAGGGTGGCAGTGTAGGGGCAGGCTGCCGCACGTGCTGGCGAAAGGATCGCGATGTCGAGTCGATCGCAACACACCGATACACCGCACCGCGCAAGCGTGCCGGGCATCTGCCGATAACATGGTCAGCGCAGCCGCCAGTGCAAACACCTTTTTTTGCAGGCCTGCCAGCAGGAGGTGCGAGCATGTTCTTCGTTTTTGGCCCGTCGGGGCAGATGTACCGGGGGGGGCCGGAGAATCTGGCGCAGATTTCTCCGGTACGCCGCGTGCAGCGGCCCCAGGCACTGCGCACGCGCACGCTGGACACGCCCGTGGAGGTGTTCCACCCTCCTGCCGCCACCGCTGCAAACACACACCCCATCTCCGTGCCCTCTCCGGTCAACCTGCGCTCGCAGGACGCCGTGAGCGCCTATGCACAAACCGGCCAGGGGCCCCAGCAGGCACGCCAGCCGCTCACCCTGGTGAGCGACGTGATGACCACCAGCGCGCTGAGCGTGCCACCCGAGGAGCGGGTCAACGACGCCTGGCAGACCCTGGCCGAACACCAGGTTGCCCAGGCCCCCGTTGTGGATGCGCTGGGCCGCGTGATCGGGCTGCTGCTGCGGGCCGACATGGCGCCGCTGGATCTGTTGCCCGAGCCGGGCGCCGTCAAAGCCGCCATCGAGCTGGCGCGCCGCCCCGTGTCCGAGGTGATGGTGAGCCCCGTGCCCACTGTTACCGCCGACACCGAATTGCGCCGTGTGGCCGCCGTGCTGCTCGATACCGGCCTGCCCGGCCTGGCGGTGACCGATGAAGCGGGGGTGCTGGCAGGCTTTATCTCGCGCTCCGACATCTTGCGCGCGGTGGCGGCCGACCCACCGCTGGATCTGTGGAGCGGTCCGGCAGTGTCGCTGTAGAGGCCGGTCAGTGCAGGCCGTGGCGACAACAATATGAGTCAAATGAGGCTCTAGCGCTTACCCAACAAGCGCTAGCAGCTATCAATAAAGAAGCAATTGAATCTCGACAGGTGCCGAAGAGACGGCGGCCCCTCGCGGCTCAATGCCCCCCAGGCCCTGTCTCTGGCGCGCGCTCGGTGATGCTCAAGCCCGTGGCCGCATCGATCTTGAGCCCCTTGGGCAGGGGGAACTTCACGGTTTCCTCGATGCCCGCCATGGTGCGCACCGAGACGGCGCCCAGCGCCTTGATGCGGTCGATGACCTGCTGCACCAGCACTTCCGGGGCCGAGGCCCCTGCGGTCAGGCCCACGCGGGCTGTGCCGTCAAACCATTCGCCGCGCAGCTCTTCAGCGCTGTCCACCATGTAAGCGGTGGTGCCGAGCTTGGCAGCCAACTCGCGCAGGCGGTTGCTGTTGGAGCTGGTGGGGCTGCCCACCACGATGACCACATCCACCTGCGGGCTCAGCACCTTGACGGCGTCCTGGCGGTTCTGGGTGGCGTAGCAGATGTCTTGTTGCTTGGGCTCGCGGGCCTTCGGGAAACGCGCCCGCACCGCGGCCGATATTTCTGCCGCATCGTCCACGCTGAGGGTGGTCTGCGTCACCACCGCCAGCTTGTCGGTTTGTGCGGGCTGCACGCGGGCCACGTCGGCCACGTCTTCCACCAAGTGAATGCCATGGTCGAGCTGGCCCATGGTGCCTTCGACCTCGGGGTGGCCCTTGTGGCCGATCATGATGAACTCGTAGCCCTCTTTGGCGAGCTTGGCCACTTCGACGTGCACCTTGGTCACCAGCGGGCAGGTGGCGTCAAAAATGCTGAAGCCGCGTGCCACGGCCTCTTGCTGCACGGCCTTGCTCACGCCATGGGCGCTGAAGACCAGCGTGGCGCCGGGCGGCACATCGGCCAGCTCTTCGATGAAGATCGCGCCCTTGGCCTTGAGGTCGTTCACCACGTAGGTGTTGTGCACGATCTCATGGCGCACGTAGATCGGCGCGCCAAACTTCTGGATGGCACGCTCGACGATCTCGATGGCGCGGTCCACGCCCGCACAAAAGCCGCGCGGCTCGGCCAGCAGGATCTCCTGAGGGGACTGCATCACAGCACCCCGATCAGCTCGACCTCGAACGTCACCGGCTGGCCGGCCAGGGGGTGGTTAAAGTCAAACCGCACCGCGCCATCCTCACGCACCTGCAGCACCACACCCGCATAGCTGCCTTGCCCGTCGGGCGTGGGGAACTGCACCACATCGCCCACGCTGTATTTTTCGTCGGGGTCACCCAGTTCGTTGAGCAGCTTCTTCGCCACCCACTGCTGCATGTCGGCATTGCGCTCGCCAAAGGCCTCGCCCGCAGGCAGCTCGAACGTGGTGCGCGTGCCCTCGGTCAGGCCCAGCAGGTGTTGCTCCATGGCGGGCGACAACTGGCCGCTGCCCATGGACAAGGTGGCGGGTTTGTCGACAAATGTGTTGATCACATCCCCCGCCGGGCCCGCCAGGCGGTAATGCAGCGTGAGAAAGGAGCCCGGCTGAACGGTGGGAAGGGGGGTGGCAGTAGTGGTCATGAAAGTCCCGATAAACTGCCCCGATTGTAGAAAACCGGGCAAAGCCCTACGCCTGCCGCAGCCTGACCTGCGACAAAAGCCCTGCACCATGGCCCTCAAAGACCTGCCCACCGACGCCCAGCCGCGCGAAAAGCTGCTGGCGCGCGGCCCCGCCGCGCTGGCCGATGCCGAGCTGCTGGCCATCCTGCTGCGCACCGGCATCGTGGGCAAAGGCGTGCTGCAGATGGCGCAAGAGCTGCTCGACCCGCCCGGGATTGACCCCGCCACAGGCGGCATCACCGGCGGGTTTGGTGGCATTGCGGGCCTGCTGCACACCAGCGCGGCCGACCTGGAACGCATCAAGGGCCTGGGCCCTGCCAAGCGCGCCGAGCTGGTGGCCGTGCTCGAACTGGCCCGGCGCGCGCTGGCCCAGCAGCTGCGCGAGCGCGAGGTGTTCGACTCCCCCGACGCCGTGAAGCACTACCTGCAGCTGCACCTGGCGGCCAAGGGCCACGAGGTGTTTGCCGTATTGTTTCTCGACAGCCAGAACCGCCTGCTGGCCATGGAAGAGCTGTTTCGCGGCACGCTCACGCAAACCAGCGTGTACCCCCGCGAGGTGGTGCTGCGCGCGCTGCACCACCAGGCCGCCGCCGTGGTGCTGGCCCACAACCACCCCAGCGGCAGCGTGGCCCCGAGCCGCGCCGATGAAGCCCTGACCCAAACCCTCAAGACCACACTGGCCCTGGTGGATGTGCGCGTGCTCGACCACGTGATCGTGGCGCCGGGCCAGGCGCTGTCGATGGCGGAAAAGGGCCTGGTGTGAGCCCGCCGGCACCCACCGCCCTGCATGCTGCGCTGGCCCGCGCAGCACTGAAAGGCAGCAGCGCGCCCAAAGCGGCAACCCCAGGCGCGGCAGAGCCGCTGGCCCAGGGTCTTTCAGCAAGCCTGCCGCCGTGCGCGCCGCCGTCAGCCACTTCAACGGCCACCCCGCACCCGGAAGCTCCGCCTCCACCGTCACCCGCGCCTTCGAGAGCGGCCCACCGTGCAGCGATGGCCAGCAAGAAGGCCGCGGCAAAGGCCGCCATGCGCCCAGTGCAGCCAGAGCACCCGCACCGCCCTGCGGGGACCAGGCCAGCCGCCGCCCGCCGCCGCGCCCCACCCGCCCCGCGCCGGGCGGGTGAACGCATTACGCAACTGCAGGATCTGGCCACCATGGCCCGCCGCCTGCGCGAAGAGCAGGAACGCCGCGAGGCCGAAGAGAAAGCCCGCCGCGAAGCCGCCGCGCGGGCCGAGGCCGAGCGCCACCTCTTCAGCCACAGCGTGGGCCCCGTCACACCGCTGCGCAACCCCAACCTGGCGCGGCTGCGCCGCAGCCTGCCACCGCCGCTGCCCGTGCAGCACTGGCTGGACGAAGAGCGCGTGTTGCTCGAATCGATCAGCGACGACTTCGACGTGAGCACCCTGCTCGACACCGACGACCAGCTCAGCTTTCGCCGCCCCGGCATTGGCGTGGAAGTAACGCGCCGCCTGCGCGCGGGCCACTGGAGCATCCAGCGCCAGCTCGATCTGCACGGCCTGCGTGTGGATGAAGCGCGCGAGGCGCTGGGTGATTTCATCCGCCACGCCCACAAGACGGGCCTGCGCTGCGTGCGCGTAGTGCATGGCAAGGGGCTGGGCTCGCCCGGCAAGAGCCCCGTGCTCAAGGGCCGCGTGCAGCGCTGGCTGGTGCAAAAGAACGAGGTGCTGGCCTTTGTGCAGGCCCGCCCGATGGACGGCGGCGCGGGCGCGCTGGTGGTGCTACTGCAACCCGTGTTGCACCGAAATATATAAAAAAATAGCCGCAAGCGCTTGATACACAAGCGCAAGCAGCTATAAAAACCGCAGCAAATAGATTCAAGCGTATGGCGTGGCGGCACTGCCAAGGCATGCGCCGCCACACGCTCTGCGGCGCGGTGCCGGTGCTTACTTGGACAGGTCCACCCCGTATTTCGACGTGCCCTTGCCCGATCCATCATCGGCCGCCAGCAGCGACACATTCGCCAGACCGGCCGCCTGCGCCACGCTGAGCGCATTGGCGCCCGAGCTGAACACCACCGGGCCTGCCACGGTGGCCTTGGCAAAACGCCAGCTCTTGGCAGCGCCGTTCGCAGCGCGCGTCACGGCGGGGTTCTTGCGGATGTAGTCGATCACCACATCGCGGTTGGCGTCGGGCGAGGCCCAGATGGTGCCCGAGCCGTCGAGCTTGTCGATGAAGCTCTTGCCGCTGGTGGCGCGGTAGTTGTTGGTGGCAATCACAAACTCCTGCGCCACGTCGATGGGCTTGCCCAGGTAGGTGAGGTTCTTGATGCGGCTGCCCACGGGCTGGGTCACGTCGATCTCGTACTGCACATCGGCCGTGGTGAACATGTCGAAGTTGTAGCCGGGGAAGGTGCTGATGAGCTGCTGCTCGGTGGTCTTGGCCGGGTCGATCTGGTTGAAGCGCTTAGCAGCAGCTTCGAGCCAGTTCTTGATGTCCGCGCCGTTCACCTTCACCGCATACACGGTGTTGGGGTACAGGTACAGGTCGGCCGCGTTGTTGATGGCCAGCGGGCCCACGGCCACGTCGGTGTAATCCGCCCCGCCCTGGAAGCCGCTCTTGAACGGCGCGCTCACCGACAGCACGGGCAGCGCAGCGTATTGCGGCAGGCTGGCCTTGATGTAGGCGGCCACATACGCCTGCTGGGCCTGGTTCACGATCTGGATCGCACCGGGGTCACCCACGTCGGCAAACAGCGTGCTCATGCGGAAGTCGGTCTGGCCAACGGGCGTCTTCACGTACTTGATGGCGGCCTGGTGCTGTGTCTCGATCAGCGGGGCAATGGCGGGGTCGGCGTCCACGGTCACCGTGGCGCCCGCGGCGTTCTTGCTCTGGATGTTGCGCAGCTCGCTCTTGCTGGCTGCCTTGTTGATCACCCACTTGCTGCCATCCCACTGCAGTGCCAGTTGCACCACGCCCAGCGCCTTGCCCCACGAGCTGGCCATCACGGCGGGCACGCCGTTGATGGTGCCTGCCTTGTTGTCCACGCCTGCCATCGAGAAGGCCGGCGGTTTGGCCGCCGTGTCGGGGAACACGCTGTGCTGGTGGCCCATCACCATCGCGTCGATGCCGGGCACCTTCGAGAGGTACAGGCCGGGGTTTTCCATGGTGGCCGTGTAGGCGGCGCTGTCGAGCCCGCCGTGCAACAGTGCCACCACCACGTCGGCACCCTTGGCGCGCAGCTCGGGCACGTACTTATTGGCGGCCTCGACGGCGCCTTCGGTGTAGACCTTGCCTTCGAGGTAGCGCTTGTCCCAGTTCATGATGCCGGGGGTGGTAAAGCCGATCACACCCACCTTGATGGGCAGCTTCACTTCCTTGCCATCGGTGCCCTTGGCGACCAGCGTGCGCTCCAGCAGCGTGTAGGGCTGCACCAGCGGCTTCTTGGTCTTGCTGCTGTACACGTTGGCCAGCACGGCGGGGTAACCTGCGCCCGCGCATTTCTTGGTGGCATCGACACCGTCCACGTCGAGCCCGCCGCCCAGCACCTGGTTCAAAAAGGGCAGGCCGTAGTTGAACTCGTGGTTGCCCAGCGTGCCCGCATCAAAACCCAGCGCGCCCATGGCCTTGTACATCGACAGCTGCTGCGTGCAGGGGATGGGGCTGATGGTGGCCTCGTAGTCGGCCAGCGCCGTGCCCTGGATGGTGTCGCCGTTGTCCACCAGCAGCGTGTTGGCGAATTCCTTGCGTGCGGCGCGCACCAACGTGGCGGTGCGCTCGAAGCCGTAGCTCTTGTCTTCAGCGAGCTTGAAGTAGTCGTAGCTGCGCACGTTGAAGTGCAGATCGGTCGTCTCGAGCACAGCCAGGGTGGCTGTGGCGCCCGCGTTGGTGCTGGTGTTGTCGTTGCCGCCGCCACAGGCAGCCAGCGACGCGGCAAGCGCCACCACGCCCAATGTGGCCACGCGGCGCGAAACGCGGGAGGGAGAAATCAGAAGGCCAAGAGTGCGTTCAGGCATGAACAGTCCCAAGTTGAAACAAGGGACCGAGTGTCTGGGCTGGTTTTGACAGCGGTGTGACGTGGGTATGACGTGGCAGCGGGGACACACCACTTGCTCCGGGAGGTGCGTTCCCTGCACCCCGCGAGGCTCAGGCGATGCGATGCACGTCGCCGTTGTGCGGCGAAGCGCTTTCGTGGAACAGGTCTTCGAGAAACTGCGCCAGCTCAGGCTCTTCCACAAAGTCGGGGATCACAAAACCCGAAGGCGTGCGCTTACCATCGGCACCCACGCGGTAGGCCTGCCACAGCGCACCTTCGCGCCGCACCTCGACGATGCGGCCGTAAACATGGAAACGCAGGTGCGTGGGCGCATCCATACACGGGGCTCCTTCAGTTCGGCGCGTGCGGGCCCACGGTGGCAATCAGGTCCACCTCCACCGTGGCGTTCTTGGGCAACTGCAGCACGCCCACCGAGGTGCGGGTGTGGGCCCCCGCCGGGCCCAGCACGGCAAACAGCAGGTCGGACGCGCCATCGGCCACCTCGCTTTGCTGTGTGAAGGTGGGCGCCGACTGCACATACACGGTGATGCGCAAAATGGACTGCACGGCGTCGAGCGAGCCCAGCGCACGCTGCAGCAGCGCCAGCGAGCGCATCACGCACACCTTGGCCGCTGTCTGCGCCTGGGCCAGCGTGGCGCCCGCCCCTGCAGCGCCCGTGACCACCACGGTGTCGCCCACGCGCGGGATCTGCCCGCTCAGGTAGATGTGGTGGCCATCGCGCACCAGAGGCACGTAGTTGCCGCCGATCTTGATCTCACCATCAAAGCGGTAGCCCAAGGCATGGGCTTGTTCCTGAAAACGCTCATCGCGGGACATGAAAGAAGGTCTCCTGAAAGGACAAAACAGCGGGCCGGCAGCCGCAGCGGCGGCACCCAGGCGTTACATGAAACGCGCGAACGGATCTACCAACGAGGCGATCGACACCGCCCCGGGTGCCACACCCTCATCACGCCGCGCAGACTCGGGCGCGGCCGCTACCGGCACGGCGGGCAACGGCTGCATGCGCCGGCCATACACACGCTGCACGCGGTCTTCGAGCGTGGGGTGGGTGTCCAGCCAGCGCTCCATGCGGCTGCCGCCGCCTACATCCACCAGCAGCATGTGCTGCACGGCCGGATGGGCCAGGCCGGTGTGGGTGGGGTTCTCGGCATAGCCCGCCGGGGTGTCGCGGCGCTGGGCCATGACCTTGCGCAGCACGCCGCCCAGGCCGTCCTTGCTACGGGTCCATTGCACGGCACGCGCGTCGGCCAGGTATTCGCGCTGGCGCGACACGGCGGCCTTGAGCATGCGGCCCGTGAGCCAGCCCGCAAAACCCGCCAGCATGATGGCCGACCCGAACCACCAGGCCAGGCCACGCCGCTCGCGCATCGTGTCGCCAAAGTTGTAGACCAGCTCCAGCCCGAACACCATGCCCGCCAGCCGCATCTTCAGGCGCGTGTCACCCTCGTGCAGGTGGCTCAGTTCGTGGGCGACCATTCCCTGCATTTCTTCGCGGTTGAGGTAATCCAGCGCGCCTTGCGTGACAGCCACCACCGCATCCGTTTCGTCCCAGCCTGCGGCAAACGCGTTGATGGCGTCGGCACGGGGCATGACCATGATCTCGGGGCGTGGCATGTGCGCGGCGATGCACAGCTCGTCCACGATGTTGGACAAGCGCTGCTCAGCATGCGACAGCGAAGGCCGCAGCTCACGCGCGCCCACCCGCTTGGCCAGCCGCACGCCGCCAGCGCGCAGGTTGGAGGTCTCCACCCACCAGCCGCCCAGCACCAGCAGCAATGACACCCCCACATTGGCCACCAGAAACCCGCGCGGAAACGGCAGGTGCACCGGCAGCACCGCCGCCATCAGCAGCCAGGCCAGGGCCAGGGCGCTGTGCACGGCCACCACCAAAATCACCACGGCCACGGCAAACCCCAGCAGCAGGCGGCGGGTCTCCGTGCGGGCGTCGTGCTGTTGGTCCCAGAACTTCATATTCGGCGTTGCGATGGTGGCGGTGAGAGCGGGCTGCGGGGGCGCGGCTGCGCGGGCGCTTTCCGGGGGTGCTTTGCTGGCGCGGCGGCGGTTACCGGTGCAGTGGTCAGGGCCGGGTCAGCACCGGGTCAGAACGCCACCCGGGGTGCGGCGCGTTCTTCGTCGGTGCGCGTGGACTCGAGCATCGGCGCCGGAGCGAAACCCAGCAGCCGCGCCACAACGAGGTCGGGGAACTGTGTGGCGGCATCGTTGAACTCCAGCGCCTGGTCGTTGTAGGCCTGGCGGGCAAAACCCAGCCGGTTTTCAGTGCTGGTGAGCTCTTCGGAGAGCGATTGCATTGTGGCGTCGGCCTTGAGTTCGGGGTAGCTTTCTGCCACCACCATCAGGCGCCCCAGGCTACCGCCCAGCACGCCCTCGGCGGCCGCCAGCGCACCCATGGCGCTGGCGTTGCCAGGCGCTACCCGCGCGGCGGCGGCAGCGCCCTGCGCCTGGCCCCGTGCCTGGATGACGGCCTCCAGCGTGGCGGCTTCGTGCTTCAGATAGCCGCGCGCCACCTCCACCAGGTTGGGAATCAAATCGTATCGGCGCTTGAGCTGCACGTCGATCTGGCCAAAAGCGTTGGCGATGCGGTTGCGCAGCTGCACCAGCCGGTTGTAGACCGTGACGGCCCACACCAGCAAAGCGGCCACCACCGCCAAAACGATCCATCCGGTTGCTGACATACCCCACCTCCTGATTTATTGGTGGGGGCATCTTAGAGCCTGTTTGAATACACCCAACACAAGCCCTGGTGCTTGGCCAACGGATGGCACGACCCCGGTCTGCACAGGCGCAACAACGCCCTCGCTGCCGACCCACACAACCACCATCGCCAGAAACAACCATCGCGTCATGCCAGTGGCCCCAGGGTCGCGTGCAGCACGGGCAAGCAGCGCACAGCAAACAACAAAAGCCATGCGGGCAGAGATATGAGCAAAAATCGGCTCTAGCGCTTTAGGTACAAGCGCTAACAGCTATTGAATGCATAGCAAACAAGGGTCACACGCCCTTGTTCCGCATCCAGTCTGCCGTGCCCATGAAGCTTTCTTTCAACCGTGCGCGCAGGTCTTGCGGCACACCAGTCTCTCCCATGGCCTGGTCCATGCAGGCCACCCACTGGTCGCGCTCCTTGATGCCGATGGCAAACGGCATGTGGCGCGCGCGCAGGCGCGGGTGGCCAAACTGGTCGGTGTAGTACGACGGGCCACCGAGCCAGCCGCACAAGAACATGAACAGTCTTTGCCGGGCCTGTCCCAGATCGCTGCCGTGGGCCGCGCGCAACTCGGCGTAGCCAGGCTCCAGGTCCATCAGGTCATAAAAGCGCTCGGTCAGCGCACGCACGCGGCTTTCGCCGCCGATCCACTCAAAGGGGGTGGCTGCAGCCACTGGTTCGCTCTCGCTGTCGCTGCTGCTATTGCCAGATGCAGGGGTATCAGAATTCATATAAAAACAGGCTGTAGCGCTTATTCATAAAGCGCTAGCAGCTATCAAAATCATATTAGCAAGGCCGGCATCAGCGCTGCATCGATGCTGCACCGGTTACCTGCGAAAACCGGGTGGGTGAGGACGCCCGCACTCACTCTGCCGAACGCCGCAGCGTATCAACCACCGAGCGCAGCAGCACCTCGCGCAGCCCCCACCAGCCCGCCGCCAGGGCCAGCACCGCGCCTGCCACGGCACCGGCCAGCGGCACCCAGGGCGATGCCGTCCAGGCGAAGTCGAACACATACCGCGCCAGAGCCCAGCCCACGCCTACCGCCACCGCGCTGGCCAAAAACCCGGCCAGCAGGCCCACGCCCACCAGCTCGGCCCGCTGCACCTGGCGCAGCAGGCTGGCGCGGGCACCCACGGCGCGCATGATGGCGTACTCGCGGGCGCGCTCTTCGCGTGTGGCGGTGACCGCCGCAAACAGCACCACCAGCCCGGCGGCCAGCGTGAAAGCAAACAGAAACTCCACGGCCCGAATCACCTGATCGAGCACCCGCTGCACCTGGGCGATGGTGGCCCCCATGTCCACATTGGTGATGTTGGGGAATTGCCGCACCAGCGCGTTGTCGAACCCATGCACGTCAGGGGCGCGGTAGGCTGCGAGGAAAGTGACCGGTACATCCTTGACGTTGGCCACCGGGTACATCACAAAAAAGTTGGCGTGCATGGAGCCCCAGTCCACCTTGCGCAGGCTGGTGATGCGCGACTCGTTTTGCACGCCGCCCATGTCGAACTGCAGGCGGTCGCCCAGTTGCAGGCCCAGCGTGGTGGCGATGCCTTCTTCGACGCTGATGGCGCCTTCTTCGCCTGCGGTCCACAGGCCGGCCACGATCTGGTTGTGGGGTGGTGCCTCGACCGCGTTGGAAAGATTGAACTCCCGGTCTACCAGGCGCTTGGCGCGGTCGTCGGTGTAATTGTCTGGGCCCACCGGCTTGCCGTTCACGGCCACCAGGCGACCGCGAATCATGGGGTACCAGTCGTATTTGGCCACGCCGCCGCTCTGGAGCGCCTGCTGAAAGGCCTCGGACTGGTCGGGCATCACGTTGATGACAAACCGATTGGGCGCATCGGGCGGCGTGGCCTTGCGCCAGCTGTCCACCAGGTCGGTGCGCAGCAGCACCAGCAACACCAGGGCCAGCAGCCCCACCGCCAGGCTGCTGACCTGTACCACGGCATAGGCCGGCCGCGCAGATATCTGCCGCGTGGCCAGCACCAGCCAGCGCGGGGCGGTGCTTTCGTTCACACTTTTGCGCAGCAGCTTGACCGCCACCCACGACAGCCCCGCAAACAGCGCCACAGCCCCGGCAAAACCGCCCACGGCGATCAGGCCCAGCTTGATGTCGCTGCTCACGGTGAGCAACAGCGCCGCAAAGCCCGCAATGCCAACGCCCAGCACTGCCAGTGAAGCGGGTTTGAGCCCCCCCACGTCACGCCGGATCACCCGCAGCGGCGGCACCTGGGCCAGCTGCAACACCGGCGGCAGGCCAAACGCCAACAGCAGCGTGAGACCCATGCCCAGGCCAAACACCACCGGCCACAGGCTGGGCGGCGGCAGGGCCGACTCCACCAGGCCGGCCAGCAGCAGCACAAAGGCGTAATGCACCACATAGCCCAGCGCCACCCCGAGCGCGCTGGCAAACAGGCCAATCAGCGCGAACTCGGTGGTGTAGGCGCCCGCAATGGTGCGCTGGCTTTGCCCTAGCACGCGCAGCATGGCCGAAGCGTCGAGGTGCTCGGCGGCAAAGCCGCGTGCAGCCAGCGCCACGGCCACGGCCGACAGCAACGCAGCCAGCAGCGCCACCAGGCTCAGGAATTTCTGCGCGCGGTCCAGCGTCTGGCGCATCTCGGGGCGGCCGCTTTCGAGCGACTCCACACGCACGCCGTGCACCTCTGGCTTCTTGGCCTCGGCCACGGCCCACTCGTTGAACGCCTTGACCGCAGGCGCCGCACCCACCACCGCAAAGCGGTAGGTCAGGCGGCTGGCAGGTTGCACCAGGCCCGTGGCAGGCAAATCGCGTTCATTGACCATCACACGCGGCGCAAAACTCATGAAGCCCGCACCCCGGTCGGACTCGATGACGATGATGCGTGCAATGCGCAGTTGCGCATCCCCCAGCAGCAATGTGTCGCCCATCGCGAGGTCCAGCGATTCGAGCAAAGGCGCATCCACCCAGACGTCGCCGGGCGCTGGAATGTCGCGTGTGGGCTGCTCCAGCGCTCCGGGGGCATCGGCTACCGTGAGGGTGCCGCGCAACGGGTAGCCCGGCTGCACGCTTTTGAGCGCCACCAGCTTGCTGGCCCCGCCCTGCGCATCGCTGGCGCGGCCCATGGTGGGGAACCCCATCGTGGTCACCGATCGCAGGCCCAGTGCCTGGGCGCGCTCGACGAAAGCGGCCGGTGTCGGGTTGTCGCTGGCCACCACGGCATCGCCGCCCAGCAGTTGCAACGCATCGCGCTGCAGCCCACCTTGCAGCCGGTCGGCAAAAAACCCCACCGATGTGAGCGCGGCCACTGCCAGCGTGACGGCCACGATGAGCAAGCGCAATTCGCCCGCACGCAGGTCCCGGGCCAGGGTGCGCCAGCCAAGGCGCAGAAAAGACAGATTCATGGCGTGGACCTTAGCGCAAAGCAAGCGGGCAAGCGGCCCGTGGGGTGTTTGGGGCAGCGTTAGAACGTGTTCACGATCTTAGGAGCCCTCGGCGGCCACCGCCACCTGGGCCTTGGTCTGCGTGGGCGCAGCGGGGGATGCGTCCAGGCGCTGCTCAAGCGCACGCAGCACGGGGGCAATCTGCGCCCCCACCCGGATTTGGGGGTTCGAGAACCCATCGGCCTTGCCCGCCTCGACCTCGCGCTGCGCGATCAGCGGCACCGCCTTGGCAAACGCGTCGGCAAACGAATGGGTGGTGCGCAACTGCTCATCAAAAACAGCCCGGCCGAAAAAGGTGAGTGCTGAACGCGAGCCACAGCCGTAAGAAGTGTGCGTGGCATCGGCAGCCGTCATGACCAGCGTGTGGTCGGTGCTCAACGGCGCGATCCAGCCGCCCGAGTAGCAGGCCGACACGGCAATCACGCGGTTGCGGATACCGGCGGCATCAAGCGCGGCGCGCAGCATTTCGGGCGTGGCGGGCGGCACCTCCAGCGGCCAGTTGGCTGCGGCCAGCTCGTGGTTGCGCGCGCCGTGTGACGTCATGTAGATCACCAGCACGTCGTGTTCACGGTCCATGCGCGTGCCCAGCGCGGCAATGGCACGTTGCAGGTTTTGCGGGGTGGCCCAGGCGTGCGTGACAGCCGTGTCGGCATGGTTGAGCAGATGGATCACGCGGCCACGGGCGTCAAAACGCTCCTGCAGCAGCGTGCTGACCATCGCGCTTTCGCGGCGGAACACGTCTTCATCGGCGTAGGGGGCAAACACCAGCCCATACACATCCACCACGCCGGGACGCTCTGGCAGCAGGGCATCCACCTGCTGGTGCCACAGGGCCTGCTGGCCTTCAAACACCGCCTGCGACAGCGCCAGGTGCGCAGGCTCTTCCTCTTGCGACGGCTCCTGGCCCTCCTCCAGCGCATCGGACGACTGTGCGGCCGCATCGGCCACGGGCTGCCCACTCGCCACCCAAGGCTGATCGGGAAACTGCCATGCCCCCACGCCGATGACACCCACCAACGCCACCGCAAACACCGCCGTGCGCCAACGCGATTGAATAAACCGCGCACTCATCACCACCAGCGCGGCCAGCACCCACAGCGTGAGCCCGCCATATGCCACCCAGAACACAATCCCCGCCACCGCCCCATCCCACAGCGCGGGCCGGTGCACCTGTGCCGCTGCCAACCCATAAAGCACCAGCACAGGCGCCAGCGGCGCCCAGATCGACAACACATACCAGGCCGCCAAGCCACCGTACACAGGTGCGCTGCCAGGCAAAGCGCTCGCCGATACAGGCGGCACGCCCCCCGCTGGGGCACGCGCCATGGCCCACCACGCCATCCACAGCAACGCCAGACTGCCCCACATCGGCGCCAGCCAGCCACGCAGATTAAAGTCGGCCGGCCCCACCACCTCCAGCCGCGCCGCGCCCACCAAAAGTGCACTGCCAATCACCAGCAGCCATAACAACTGCCATGGCGTGGGGGAGGCCGCTGCGGTGCGAGGCCTCAGGAAAAATGCGGCCCGCAACCCTTCTCGCATCCAGCCCAGCAGCGACAGCCGAGCCGGTGCTGCCACGGGTGGGGGCGCCAACGCGGTGGCTCGCTCTTCTCGCAGGGGGATTTCGATCTTCGCAAGCTCGGGGCCCCACTGGCTTGGCAGGGTGTCGGCCCAGGTGCTGCTACTGGCGTTCAGATCTTTCATGCGCGCATCATGCCATCGCGTGGCGGGCTGGCGGCTGCCAAGGTGCGGGCACAAGCAATGGGGCGTGAGGGAACGTTTGGCGGTGCCGGAGGGGTGTTTTGTTGGTTACTTGCGGCTGCCCCGCGGCTCCGCCCTTTCAGCGCCTGCGGGCTCTATACGGCTGTTGCCAGCATCTGGCTGGTTTTCGACAATCCCCACCAACCCCACAAGATGCCTCACGGCGTTTGCGGCTGTGCTTTACTTTCACCATGTCGATTCGTTTTGCCACCCCCGCCCTCACTGCCGCCCTGCTGTTTGGCGCCAGTACACCACTGGCCAAGCTGTTGGTCGGCAATGTCACACCTTTGCTCCTGGCCGGGCTGCTCTACCTGGGCAGCGGCATCGGGCTGGGCCTGTTGCTTGCATTGCGCCAGTGGAGGCGCAAGGAAGGCCCGCGCACTTCCGCTGCCCTGCATATTCCCCGGGCCGAACTGCCCTGGCTGCTGGGGGCCATCGTCTTTGGTGGCGTGCTCGGCCCAGCGCTGCTGATGCTCGGGCTGACCCAGACCAGTGGCGCTTCGGCGTCGCTGCTGCTGAACGTGGAAGGCGTGTTGACTGCGGTCATCGCCTGGGGGGTATTCAAAGAGAATGCGGACCGGCAGATCGTGCTGGGCATGGTAGCCATCGTTCTTGGGGGCATCCTGCTGTCCTGGGAACCAGGTGGTGCGACCTTCTCGCCTGGCGCATTGCTCATTGTGGGGGCATGCCTGTGCTGGGCCGTGGACAACAACCTGACCCGCAAAGTCTCGACGAACGATGCCATGTTGATCGCCGGACTCAAGGGCTTGCTGGCCGGCGTCAGCAACACCGCCCTTGCGCTGATGGGTGGCGCGGCACTGCCGTCAATGGCGACGCTGGGCGCCAGCCTGGTGGTGGGATTCTTTGGATATGGGCTGAGCTTGACGCTTTTCGTCGTGGCCCTGCGGACGCTGGGCACGGCCAGGACAGGGGCCTATTTCTCGGTGGCGCCGTTGTTCGGGGTTGCCATTTCATTGCTGCTGTGGCCCGATCTCCCCGGCCCACTCTTCTGGATGGCTGCGGCTCTGATGGCCGCTGGTGTCTGGCTGCACGTTCGCGAGCGGCATGGGCACGAACACACCCATGAGCCGCTGGAACACAGTCACCGGCATGCGCATGACGAGCATCACCAGCACACGCATGCGTTTGACTGGGACGCCAAGGAGTCACACACGCATGCCCACCGGCACGAGGCGTTGACGCACTCGCATCTGCACTACCCGGACATTCATCACCGGCATCCGCATGTGCATCCCGATTGAGACGCACTGCTCGTCAGTTCGGGCAGTCAGGCCGTCGCACGGTGATTTTCTGGCACCGGCTCAGGAGAAAAATCTGCAGCCGCTTGGTGCCCCCACACACGCCGCTCAGCCTTCGCCAGACGGCCTTGCCGGTGGCACGACCGGTGGCTGCGCCAACTCGGGCTGCAGCACCAGCCGGTGCGCGCCGCTGTAGCACATGAACCGGCGATTGGTGGCGCGGCCGATGGCGCACAGGCCCAGCTGCTGGGCGACCGCATGGCCCATTTGTGTCATGCCGCTGCGCGACACCACGATGGGCACACCCATCTGCGCCGATTTGATGACCATTTCGCTGGTGAGCCGGCCCGTGGTGTAGAACACCTTGTCTGTGCCAGACATGGGTGAAGAACCATGCTCCACAGCGCTTGCGGCCCTACTGGCTTCGGGGTTCATCCACATCCAACCTGCAATGGTGTCAATGGCGTTGTGGCGGCCTACGTCCTCGACAAACGTCAACAGCTCCTCACCCCGAAACAAGGCACAACCGTGCACGGACCCGGAAGACTTGTACGTGGTCTCCTTGAGCCGGATGGCGTTGACGATGCCGTACAGCTGTGCCTGCGTCAGGCACGCTTCGGGCAGGACGATGCGGTCCACATCGTCCATGAGGCCACCAAACACGCTGCCCTGGCCGCAGCCTGTGGTCACCACTTTGCTGGCCGTGCGCTCTTCAATGCGGGCAATGCCGTGGCGGGTGCGTACGGCGGCGGCGTTGACGTCCCAATCAACGGTGATGGACTCGATATCAAACACAGAATCCACCAGCCGCTGGTTGCGCAGGTAGCCCAGCACCAGCAACTCGGGCTGCGCGCCCAACGTCATCAGCGTGACGAGTTCGCGCTTGTCCACATAGATGGTGAGCGGACGCTCTGCGGGAATTTGCACCTGCTCGCGCTCGCCCTGTTCGTTGACGACGTCCACACGGTGGGTGAGAGGCGCCTGGGCCTGCGTCAGGCGCGGCAAGGCGGGCACAGCATCAGCGGCGGGCGAGAGAAAGGTCATGGGCCAAATATACGCACACTTTGTGGTGCGTTACAGGGGGTGATGTTGCTGGGGCTTCTTCAAGGGATGGCAACAAGCATCGGCGGGCCATCCACGACCGCCCCCAAGCTGCATTGCCGCATCGCCAAGCCATGCAAAAAAAAGAAGCCGCGCCCTTTGGAGTGGGCGCGGCTTTCAGCCAGGGGCGGTGCCGATACGGCGACGGATCGCTGTCAGAACTTGGGTGCCGAAGCGGCAGCAGCGCCGGGCACCAGCGTGCTGGGCGGGCTGCTGGCCGTGCCGGGTGGCGAGTGCGCGCCAGCAGCCTCAGCGGGCTTGGCAGCGGGCGGGGTGTAAGCGAAGGGACCTGGGTCGGTGCAGGCTGCGCCTGTTGCCGCAGCGGGCTTGGCCGACGGCGTGGTCTTGCGATAGTGGGCTGCCACCCGGTCTTGCGACTGGCACAGTTTGTAGTTGTCTACCTTGCCACCCCAGGCCGCCTTGGCGGCAGCCTCTGCAGCCTTGGCAGCGGCTTCCGGCGAAGGGGCTGGCAGCTTGGCCGAAGCCAGCGTGCACACACCGGCTGTGCACAACACCAACAAAGAAGAACGGAAAATTTGCGTCATGGTGCGAAACCTCATACCTGCGCGGGCTGGCCCGCTGATGGTGTGGCAGCAGCATCGGCCGCCGGTTGCTGGGCGCTGCGCTGGCGCGCAATCTTGCCCGCCTGGACATCGTCGTACCAGAGCTCGTGGTGCTCCTTGGCCCATGCCTCGCTCACGTAGCCCGTCTTCATGGCCTTGTAGGCACCACGCATGCCCACGGTGCCCATGTAGATGTGGCCACAGATCAGCGCCATCATCCAGATGGCCAGGGTGGCGTGGATCATGTGGGCGATCTGCATGTCGCCACGCACATCACCAAAGCCGGGGATGAGCTTGTCAAGCACCAGGCCCGTGGCCACCACAAAGATGCCAGGGATGGTGATGCCCCACCAGAAGAGGCCCTTCTCGCCAGCATTGAAGCGGTGCGAGGGAACCTGGTGGTCACCGCCCAACATGCCACCGCCCTTGGAGAGCCAGACAAAGTCGGCCCGGTTGGCGATGTTGTCCTTGACGAAGGTGAGGATGATCACGAGCAGCGACACGGCAAACAGCGGGCCCATGAAGTTGTGCACGTTCTTGAGCGCGTAGGTCAGCCACCCAAACAGGGTGCTCCCCATCACCGGCAACAGGAAGAACTTGCCAAACGCCATGACGATGCCCGAGGTGGCCAGCGCAATGAACGCAAAAGCATTGGCCCAGTGCGCAGCGCGCTCGAACGGCGTGAAGCGTTCGATGCGGCGGGCGGCCGCCCCCTCAGGATAGTCATGCCCCAGCGGACCTTTGACGAAGTAGAAAATACCCAGCGCCAGCAAGACGATGGCGAACAAGGCCGCACCGTAGGGAATGACCCACTGGTTGCGCACCTGGCGCCACGCCTCGCCCGCGTTGGTAAAACGCGAGCCGGGGTATGCCACAAAAGGCTGGATCAGGTTGCCTGCTTCGGGGGCCTGGGTCTTGGGCAGACTGCTGTAGCCCGTCACGCCCTGGCCCACCTGGCGCCACATGGGCGCGTTGTTGCCTGGCTGCACCTTCATGCGCTCGCCATTGGTCTGCTCGGCGTACTTGGGGTCTGCGCTGGCGTCGGGTTTGATCTGGAAGATGTTCTGGCTCTGGAAGCCGCCCGCTGCAGGGGCAGCGGCGGTGGCAGCCGGTGCAGATGCGGCGGCATCTGGCGTTGCCGGAGCCTGCTGGGCACCCGCAGGGCCCCAGCCCAGGCCTGCCGCCAAAGCCAGGGTCCACATGATGTGTTTCATGGTGGGCCTCACTTTGCCTGGGTGCGGGTGTATTCGTTCTGGCCGTATTGCTGACGCGCCTTCAGCTGCGATTCCCACTCGGTTTTGTCCCCGACTTTCCAGCCTGGCCGCGTGAAATTGCTGCCCGTTCCGGCATAAGGGGGGGCGTCGCTGCGGATGCCAGCACCGGTTTGCGGTTTTTCACCACAGGCGGTCAGCGCGGCCAGTGCCACTGCGGCGGCAAGAGTCGTTTGAACAAGACGCTTCATCATGACTTGCCTCCTGCAGGCTGGCCTGCCTGTTGCGAACCATAGGCCGTGCCCCAGCCCCACACTTCGGCACCCTTGCCGCGCTGCACAACGCGGTTGCGGAAGATATCTGCCACCACGTCACCATCGCCAGCCAGCAGGGCCTTGGTGGAGCACATTTCGGCGCAGGCAGGCAGCTTGCCTTCGGCCAGCCGGTTGCGACCGTATTTTTCAAACTCTGCCTGGCTGCCGTTGGCCTCGGGGCCGCCGGCGCAAAAGGTGCATTTGTCCATCTTGCCGCGCACGCCGAAGGTGCCTTGCGAAGGGAACTGTGGCGCACCAAATGGGCAGGCATAGCTGCAGTAGCCGCAGCCGATGCAGACGTCCTTGTCATGCAGCACCACACCCTCTTCGGTGCGGTAGAAGCAGTTGACGGGGCAGACAGCCATGCAGGGCGCATCGCTGCAGTGCATGCACGCCACCGAGATGGACTTTTCGCCCGGCACACCGTCGTTGAGCGTGACCACGCGGCGGCGGTTCACGCCCCAGGGCACCTCGTGCTCGTTCTTGCAGGCGGTCACACAGCCGTTGCATTCGATGCAGCGCTCTGCGTCACAGATGAATTTCATTCGTGCCATGTCGTGTCTCCGTACGCTGCGCTATCAGGCGCGTTCCACGTTGCAGATCGTGGTCTTGGTTTCTTGCATCATGGTCACGCTGTCGTAGCCATAGGTCGTGGCCGTGTTCACGGCCTCACCGCGCACCACAGGCGCCGCACCCTTGGGGTAATACGCCAGCATGTCCGCACCTTGCCAGTGGCCCGAGAAGTGGAACGGCATCCACACCGTATCGGGTGCCACACGCGGGGTAACCAGCGCCTGCACGTTGATGCGCGCGCCCGTCGGCGAACTCAGCCATACCCGTTCGCCGTTGCGAATGCCCCGGTCCGCAGCGGTCTTGGGGTTGATTTCGACGAATGCTTCTTGCTGCAATTCGGCCAGCCAGGGGTTGGAGCGCGTTTCTTCACCGCCACCTTCGTATTCGACCAGGCGACCCGAGCTCAGGATCAGCGGGAACTTCTCGTACACCTTGTCGGCGACGTTCTTCTCCTGCAGGCTCTTGTAGAGCGTGGGCAGACGCCAGAAAGCCTTCTTGTCGTCGTGCGTGGGGTACTTGGCCACGAGGTCGGGTCGCGTGCCATAGATGGGCTCGCGGTGCTGAGGAATCGCATCGGGGAAATTCCAGACCACGGCACGGGCCTTGGCATTGCCAAAGGGGTGGCAACCATGCTTCATGGTCACACGAATGATGGCGCCTGTCGGGTCGGTCTTCCAGTTCTTGCCTTCGGCCTTGGCCTTCTCGGCATCACTGAGATCGTCCCACCAGCCGAGCTTCTTGAGCAGCACATGGTCGAACTCCGGATAGCCCGTGGTGATCTCGCTGCCCAGCGAGTGCGATCCATCCTCGGCCAGCAGGTTGACGCCGTCCTTCTCCACGCCGAAGTTGGCCCGGAAGTTGCCACCGCCGTCCATCACATGCTTGGAGGTGTCGTACAGGTTGGCCGAGCCTGGGTGCTTGATTTCAGGTGTGCCATAGCAGGGCCAAGGCAGGCCAAAATAGTCACCGGTAAAGTCGTAGCCTGTTTCCTTGTCCTTGCCGCCCTTGGCCTTGAGCGTCTTTACATCGAACACATGCATGTTCTTCATGTGTGCCTTCAGGCGTTCGGGGCTCTGGCCGGTGTAGCCAATGGTCCACACGCTGCGGTTGATTTCGCGCAGGATGTCCTCGGGCACGGGCTCGTCCATGCCCTTGACCTTCTGCATCTTGTAGTTCTTGGACAGCTCGGTGGCAAAGCCCAGTTTTTCGGCGAACTGGTGCATGATCATGTGATCGGAGCGGCTCTCCCACAGGGGTTCGATCACCTTCTCGCGCCACTGCAGTGAGCGGTTCGAGGCCGTGCACGAGCCACTGGTTTCAAACTGCGTGGCCGCCGGCAGCAGATAGACCGCGCGGTTGGGGTTCAGGTCTTCGGCCTTGCCCGGCATGGCGGCCATGGCAGCGGTGGCCGATGGGTAAGGGTCCACCACCACCAGCAGGTCGAGCTTGTCCATGGCGCGCTTCATCTCCAGGCCACGCGTCTGCGAGTTGGGCGCATGGCCCCAGAAGAACACACCGCGCAGGTTGGAGTCCTGGTCGATCAGCTCGTTGTTCTCCAGCACACCGTCGATCCAGCGCGACACGGTGATGCCGTTCTTGGTCATCATCGCGGGCGATGCGTACTGCTTCTTGATCCACTCGAAGTCCACACCCCACACATTGGCAAAGTGCTTCCACGAGCCTTCGGCCAGGCCGTAGTAGCCGGGCAGCGAATCGGGGTTGGGGCCCACGTCGGTAGCGCCCTGCACGTTGTCGTGGCCACGGAAGATGTTGGTGCCACCACCGCTCTTGCCCACATTGCCCAGCGCCAGTTGCAGGATGCACGAGGCGCGCACCATGGCGTTACCGATGGAGTGCTGCGTCTGCCCCATGCACCACACGATGGTGCCGGGGTTGTTGTCGTGCAGCATCTTGGCGACCTTGAACATCTGGTCTTCCTTGACGCCGCAGGCCTCTTCCACCTTGTCAGGTGTCCACTTGGCCAGCACTTCGTCACGCACCTTGTCCATGCCATAGACACGGTCGTTGATGTACTTCTTGTCTTCCCAGCCGTTCTTGAAGATGTGATAGAGCAGACCGAACAGGAAAGGAATGTCAGTGCCTGAGCGAATGCGCACATACTCGTCGGCCTTGGCGGCCGTGCGGGTGAAGCGCGGGTCCACCACGATCATCTTGCAGCCGGTTTCCTTGGCATGCAGCATGTGCAGCATGGACACCGGGTGGGCCTCAGCTGCGTTGGAGCCGATGTACAGAGCGACCTTGCTGTTTTGCATGTCGTTGTACGAATTGGTCATGGCGCCGTAGCCCCATGTATTGGCCACGCCCGCCACGGTGGTCGAATGGCAGATACGCGCCTGGTGGTCGCAGTTGTTGGTGCCCCAGAAGCTCACGAACTTGCGCAGCAGGTAAGACTGCTCGTTGTTGTGCTTGGACGAACCCACAAAGTACACGCTGTCAGGGCCGCTGGCCTTGCGCAGCTCCTGCATCTTGGCCGTGATTTCGTTCAGGGCCGTGTCCCAGCTGATGCGCTCGTACTTGCCGTTGACCAGCTTCATGGGGTAGCGCAGGCGGTACTCGCCGTGGCCGTGCTCGCGCAGCGCCGCGCCCTTGGCGCAGTGGGCCCCAAGGTTGATGGGCGAGTCGAACACGGGCTCCTGACGCACCCACACGCCGTTCTCTACCACGGCATCTACCGCACAACCGACGGAACAGTGGGTGCACACGGTACGGCGTACTTCGATCTTGCTGTCGCCAAGGCCCACCTTGGCGCCTTCGGCAGCGTTGGACTTCTTGACCAGCACGAGCTGCGATGCCGCAATACCCACACCCACCCCCAGGCCGGAGCGGCGCAGGAACGAGCGGCGGTCCATCGTAGGCAGCGCCTGCGACAAGCCACGGCGCAAGCTGTGTACAAAAGGAGACGCTGAGGACGATGCGTCTTGCGCAGCGTGGGAGGACTTCTTGGTAAGCAACATGGTGCGCCCCGCTGTCAGAGTTGGGTGGTTTTGTAGTACTGCTTCACGTGGGCAGACAGGTGGTAGCCCCCGCCATTTTCTGGCGCCACGCGCGCAGGCTCAGACACCGTGGCATCGGAGGGAATCACCTGGGGGAGAGCCACAACGGCGGCTGCGGCAGCCCCTACAGTGGCGGCGCCGGAAAAGAAACTCCGGCGGGAAGAATTGGGCTGGCGGTTCTGCATGCTTGTCTCCAGAATGGCTGGCAGCTATGAAACGGAATTCATACGAGTCTATGTCAGTGTGTAAAAGCCTGCAATGTGACACCACAACTGCCGACCAAAGCGCTCATCTTTTATAGCGCCCACATCAGGGTTTCCGAGGACTCCGAGGACTATTCCATCATGTCGAAGCCCTGGGTTTCTACCGACACAAAAGCCCGCGTGAACTGGGCCACAGCAGCATAAAACCGGGCCTGCGGCTGGACCGCAAGGGCATCACACAGCAGCAACACCCAGGGCTGCAGATGTGTTGCAAAAAAGTCGCGCTGCGCCGTCAGGTTACAGACAGCGACGTCATCACCCGCGATCAGGTAGCGCATCACTTCGCACAAGTAGGCGATGTGGTCCTCGGTCTCGGACATGGCCTCGTCGCGTGCCAACCCCAGCCTGTCCAGGTCGGTGCGCAAGCGGGCAAGCGGCTTCTCGTTGAGGAAACCGCTCAGGTAATGCGAGCCGTACAAAAACACCTCCGGCTTGCCCACACCGCCAAAGAGGCGGTCGAACTCTTGCGCAATCACGCCGTCGCTCAGTTCACGGGCCGCGCCCACCAGCACCTGCCAGGGCTCTTGCAAAAAGGCACCATCGGCGGGTGCCTCGGTCACGGCCACACGCAGGGCAGACAACAGATCGGCGCTGGGCGCGGCGTAATACAGCTGCGACAGCAGCCCATACAGTTCAGCCCGAGCGGTTTCCTCATCCAGCGCAGAGCTACCGCCAGAGGATGTCAAAGAAGCAGGTTGGGCGCTCACAGGTCCGTCACTTTCGTTTCGCTTTGGGAGGAATACAGGTCAATCACGCGGCAGTCGCTGCACATCTTCAGGCGCTCCAGCGCCTCACCCTGGAACATGGCATGGCCCGCCAGTTTGCCCAGCATGGCCTCGATGGCTTTGACCGTGCCAAACGGCTTGCTGCAGCGCACGCAGGCCCAGGGCTTGGCCTCGTTGAGCACACGCAGCTGCGCACGCTCCGGACTCAAGAGCAGACGGGGCTGCAGGGTGATGGCGTCTTCCGGGCAAGTGGTGGCACACAGGCCACACTGCACACAGTTCTTTTCGATAAAGCGCAGCTGCGGCAGCTGCGGATTGTCCTGCAGCGCACTCGCCGGGCAGGCGCTCACGCAGCTCAGGCACAGGGTGCAGCGGTCTTTGTTGACTTCGATGGTGCCTAGAGGCGATCCCATGGCTGGCAAGGCGATGGCCTCTGGGCGCTCTGCCACGGGCATTGGAGCCTGCTCGATGAGGTGGTCAAGCGCCATCTCCAGCGTGCTGCGTTTTTCCTGCGCCACAGCAAAGCGTGCGGCCACGGCCGGGGTCTTCTGACGGGTCTGGCCCAGAGCCTGCAAGGCGGCATCCAGCTCGGTGGGGTGCGCAGCGCGCAGCAGTTGCACATGCGTGCCGGTGTAGCCCAGGCCCCGCAAGATGGCTTGCGCCACATCCATCTGCGCCTGCAGGCCGTCGAGGTACTGCGGCGCCTCTTCGTGCGTCGCCAGCACCACCACCTGCGAAGCCCCGTAGGCAATGGCGCTCAGCCACAAGTCCACCCCGGTGCTGGCCGTGTGCCACAGCGCCACCGGGATCACGTGGGCAGGCACACCCTGCGCCAGTTTGAGCTGCGCGGCACGGCCTAGCTCTTCCACCAGTGCCTGCCCGCGCTCTTGGCTGTGCAGCAGCAGCACGGCGTCCTTGCCGCCTGCGGCGGTGTAGGTGGACAACAGGGTCTTGAGCTTGGTGCCCTGCTCTGTCGCACTGGGGTAGGCATAGGTCAGCGCGCCCGTGGGGCACACGGTGGTGCAGGCGCCGCAGCCCACGCACAGGTTGGGGTTCACCTTGATTTGCTGGCGGCTCTTGTCGCTGCTCACGGCCTCGGCCGAGCAGATGTCCACGCAGGCGTTGCAGCCCACGGTTTCGTTGCGGCTGTGGGCGCAGAGTTTTTGCTTGTAGACAAAAAACCTGGGCTTCTCGAACTCGCCCACCAGTTCGCGCAGCTTGAGCAGCGTGGCCATATAGCCCCCATCACTCCGCCCATCCCAGCGCAGGTAGCCCTGCGGCAGCGCGTGCTGCAAGAAGGTGGGCGTGGCAGTGGGTGAGCGCAGGTCCAGCACCAGGTCAAAGCGCTCGGTCTGAGCGGCAGCATCGCGCGTGAAGTCGATGGCACCCGCCACCTGGCACACCTTCACGCAGGCGCGGTGCGACTGGCAGGCGGCCAGGTCAATCTGGTAGTCGAGGCCAATGGCGTTCTCGGGGCAGGCCGCCACGCAGGCGTTGCAGCGCGTGCACAGGTCCAGGTCGATGGGGTTGTCGGCCTTCCATTGCAGCTCGAACGCGCCCAGCCAGCCGGTAAGGCCCGTGATGCGCCCGCCCAGCACCGGAAAGCGCCGCGCCTGCGCGCCCCCCGCGTTGCCAGGGCCCTGGGTGAACAGGGTGACATCGAGCACATCCGACACCAGAGCAGCCGCCTGCTCGGCCTGGTCGAGCGGGCCGATGATGAGCAAGCGGCCGGTGCTCTTGTAGGTGACCGTGGGCACGGGCGGCGGGTCGGGCAGCCGGGCGGCCGCCAACAGCGCGGCGATCTTGGGGCTGGCCTTGGCGGCATCGCGGCTCCAGCCACCAGTTTCGCGGATGTTCACAAACCGGATGGGCGACACCGCGCCTTCGGTCTGCTGGCCCAGGTCGCCAAACAGGCGCTGCTCTTGCGTGCAGGCCACCACCACATCATCGCCCGACCGGATGGCTTTTTGGAATACCCCCGCGTCGCGCCGACACAGGGTGGAGTGAAGGGTCAGGTCTTCATGCAGCGCCGCGCCCAACGCCTTCGCGTTGAGGGGCATCGTCTGGTTGCAGTCGCAGATGAGCGTCGTAGTCATTTTTGGTGTGGCTGGCTGGCATGGTCTCCGCGTCCTCTGCGGAGCGGGTGAGCATCTCAAGCTCGCTGGAAGGGTCGCTAGGAATAGCGTTGCATACCCCAGACTGTGCCACGTCTGCGGGGGACAGCCCCTGCGCATCATCCCGAGGCTGAGCAAGGGCAGGGGCTATTGCCGTCGCCTCTGTGTCTGCAGAGGCTTGCACGGCAGCGCCACCGATCGGCGCGTCGGGTGCTGCTTCTTCTCCGGCGTCGCCCTTCTTTTCATGGTCGAAGAATCCCAGCGCGTGGGCGCTGGCCATCTTGCGCAGCATGCCCTCGGGCAGCGGGTCGGGCTGGGTGTAGTCGCCGATGTAGATATCCAAACCATCCATCACGTTGAAGTGCGGGTCGGCAAAAAGCTTTTTCATGGCCAGGTTACGCACCTCGGGCGATACCTCGCGGGCCACAAAGGCCTTGAAGTCGGACGCAGGCGTGAGCGCCTGGGCATCGGCCAGCGTGGGGGGTGGCGGTGCCTCGGCGACGGGCGCAACCCCCTCTGACACCGCGCGGGGCGCAGCGGCGGCCAAGGCAGGCCTGGGGGCCGGTGCCAAGGAAGCAACGGGTGGGGGCAACGCTGGCGCGGGTGGCGGGGGCTCCTGCACCGGTTTGCCTTCGCGCACCTCCTGCTTGCGGCGCGACCAGCGGCCCAGGAAACCGTCAGCCATGGCTCCCTCCTCCGGCATTGCCACCGCCTCCACCGCCTCCTCCACCACGCTGCTTTTCCGTGGAGATGGACGCGGGGTTGCCAAACCGGTCTTGCAACGTGCGAAAACTCTCGGGGCGCTTGCGGCGTTTGGGCTCGGGCTGGTAGTGCTCGGCCACAAAGGCGCGCAGCGCCTCCACCACTTCAGGCGCAGCAGGCACCTGCTCCACGGTTTCCTGCGCGTCCAGCCAGCGGCCGGCGTCGTGGTAGCTCAGGCTCACCGCCACGGCGCGGGCCAGGGGGACCTCGCCCATGCCCGCATCTTCATCGCGGCGCCACATCACAAACCAGCAGGGGGCCGGGGAGGTGAGGTTGAGGTGGTAACCCTCGGCATCGTCGCGGAACAGCTCCACGCGAAAGCCCGGGAACAGCCAGCGCTGCTCGTGCTCGTTTTGAAGGATCTGGCGCGGCTCGGTGCCAAAGGCGGGCTCGTTGATCACCACCTCGGCCAACGACCACCGCCAGGGCTGCCAGCGGTTGTTGATGTGCTCGCACCGCATGATCACGGCAACGTCGGTGTAGGGGCGCTCAGTCATGGGCGCAGACTTTACCCCGGCGCAGCCACCTCAGACAGTTATGCCCACAAAGCCCCGCAACCCGCGTGCGGATACGCGGCGCGTCAGGCGACTTCGCTGCCGGTGCCCTGCAACACCTCCACCGCCACTGCGCAGTACTTGAACTCCGGGATCTTGCCAAAGGGGTCGAGCGCGGCATTGGTCAGCAGATTGGCCGCCGCCTCCACATACGCAAACGGCATGAACACCGTGCCGCGCGGGGTGCCGTCGTCGCGCCGCACGCGCACCTGCACCATGCCGCGCCGTGAGCGGATGCCCACCAGCGCGCCGGGCGCCACGCCCAGCCGGGCGAGTTCGTCGCCATGCAGCGATGCGGTGGCCATGGGCTCGATGGCGTCCAGCACCGTGCTGCGCCGCGTCATGCTGCCGGTGTGCCAGTGCTCCAGCTGGCGGCCGGTGATGAGCACCAGCGGGTAGTCGGCGTCGGGCTTCTCTGCCGCCGGGATCACGCTGGCGGGTACCAGTTGCAGGCGCCCCGTGGGCGTCGGGAAGTTCTCGATGAAGACGATGGGCTGGCCAGGGTCGTCGGCCGTAAGGCATGGGTAGGTCACGCTGGAGTCGCGCTCCAGCCGGTCCCAGGTGATGCCCTCAATGCTGGCGTGCATGGCCTGGCGCATTTCTTCGTACACGGCGGCCACGCCCGATTCCTCGCCCGCATAGCTCCAGTCCAGGCCCATGCGCTGGGCGATCTGCTGAATGATCCACAAATCCGGCCGTGCATCACCCGGCGGGTTCAAGGCACGACGGCCCATCTGCACCATGCGGTCGGTGTTGCTGGCGGTGCCGGTCTTCTCGGGCCAGGCGCTGGCGGGCAGCACCACGTCGGCCAGCCAGGCGGTTTCGGTCAAAAAGATGTCCTGCACCACCAGGTGCTGCAGGCTGGCCAGCGCGTGGCGCGCGTGGTTCAGGTCGGGGTCGCTCATGGCGGGGTTCTCGCCCATGATGTACATGCCGCGCACCTTGTGCGGGTCGGTGTCGGGCGCCAGGGCCTTGTGCATGATCTCGACGACCGTGTAGCCCGGCGCTTCATCGAGCTTGGTGCCCCAGAAGTCTTCAAACCACGCATGCGCCCCGGCGTTGTCCACACGCTGGTAGTTGGGGAACATCATGGGGATCAGCCCCGCGTCGCTCGCGCCCTGCACGTTGTTCTGGCCGCGCAGCGGGTGCAGGCCGGAGCCGGGCTTGCCGATCTGGCCGGTGACGGCGCACAGCGCAATCAGGCAGCGCGCGTTGTCGGTGCCGTGCACGTGCTGGCTCACGCCCATGCCCCACAAAATCATCGAGGCTTTGCTTTTTGCAAACGCCCGTGCCACCTCGCGCAGCGCCTCGACCGGGATGCCGCACACCGGCGCCATGGCCTCGGGGCTGCAGCCCATCACGTTGGCCTTGAGCGCCTCGAAGTCCGTGGTGCGGTCGCGGATAAAGGCCTCATCCACCAGGCCTTCGTCGATCACCGTGTGGATCAGTGCGTTGAGCATCGCTACGTCGGTGTCGGCCTTGAACTGCAGGGTGCGCCATGCGTGGCGGCCGATGTCGGTGATGCGCGGGTCGGCCAGCACGATTTTGGCGCCGCGCTTGGCAGCGTTCTTCATCCAGGTCGCCGCCACCGGGTGGTTGGCCGTGGGGTTGGAGCCGATCACGAAGATCAGCTCGGCATGCTCCACGTCGTGCACCGGGTTGCTCACCGCGCCGGAGCCCACGCCTTCGAGCAGCGCGGCCACGCTGGAGGCATGGCACAGCCGCGTGCAGTGGTCCACGTTGTTGCAGCCAAAGCCCGTGCGCACCAGCTTCTGGAACAGGTAGGCCTCTTCGTTGCTGCCCTTGGCCGAGCCGAAGCCCGCCAGCGCCTTGAGGCCGTGGGTGTCGCGCAGGCTTTTGAGCTGGCCCGCCGCGAGGTCCAGCGCTTCGTCCCAGGTCGCCTCGCGGAACGCCGTGCGCCAATCGGCGCCGTAGGGCATCACCTCTTTCGGCACACCGGGCTTGCGAATCAGCGGCACAGTGAGGCGGTCGGGGTGGTGGGCGTAGTCAAAGCCGAAGCGCCCTTTCACGCACAGGCGGCCGTGGTTGGCCGGGCCGTCGCGGCCTTCGACGCTGATGATCTTTTCATCGCGCACGTTGTAGGTGATGAGGCAGCCCACGCCGCAAAACGGGCAGACCGAATCGACCTTGCGGTCCACCTTTTGCGAGCCGATGTGCGTCTTGGGGCTGAGCGCACCCGTGGGGCAGGCCTGCACACATTCGCCGCAAGCCACACAGGTGCTGGCCGCCATGGGGTCGTCGAGGTCGAACACGATCTTGGAATCCGCCCCGCGCAGCGCATAGCCGATCACATCGTTCACCTGCTCTTCGCGGCAGGCGCGCACGCAGCGGTTGCACTGGATGCAGGCGTCCAGATTCACCGCCATGGCGGGGTGGCTCAGATCAGGCGCGGGCTGCTCGCGGCGCAGGGCTTTGAGGGCCGGACGCACGGCCACACCCAGGCGATCCGCCCATTCGCTCAGCTCGCCGTGCTGGCCCACCGTTTCAGCAGTTTTTGAATCAAATTGGCCTGTAGCGCTTGATGGATAAGCGCCGCCAGCTATCAATTCAGGATTATCCAATTTGCCATCGTTCCACCGGTAGCCCACATCCGGCATGTCCGACAGCAGCATCTCCACCACCATCTGCTGGCTCTTGCGCGCACGCGGGCTGGCCGCCTGCACCTTCATGCCTTCGGTGGGTGCGCGGCAGCAGCTGGGGGCCAGCGTGCGCTCGCCCGCGATCTCGACCACGCAGGCGCGGCAGTTGCCGTCGGGGCGCAGGCCGTCGGTGTAGCAAAGGTGCGGAATCTCCACCCCGTGGCGTTGCGCGGCTTTCAGGATGGTTTCGCCAGGGTGGGCGGTGACGGGCTGGCCGTCCAGCTCAAAGGCCACACCGCAGGTTGGTTGCAACGCGCTCATGGCTGGGCTCCCTTCGGCAGTTGCTCGGCCAGCGGGCTGTTGCGCGGCTTGGGCAGGTCACCCGGCCAGGGGCCCTCGCCCACCTCGTGCGCAAAGTATTTGTGGATGCAGCGGATGGGGTTGGGCGCGGCCT
Organism: Acidovorax radicis; assembly: GCF_020510705.1. Lineage (NCBI taxonomy): Bacteria > Pseudomonadati > Pseudomonadota > Betaproteobacteria > Burkholderiales > Comamonadaceae > Acidovorax > Acidovorax radicis. The sequence goes on along the minus strand of NZ_CP075184.1, from coordinate 1,200,306 downwards.
GGCCCAGGCCGCAGATGGACGCATCGGCCATCACCTGCGCCAGGTCGTCCAGCAGCTCTTCATCCCACTGCGGCGCCTGCATCAGCGTGGCCGCCTTGGCCGTGCCCACGCGGCAAGGCGTGCACTGGCCGCAGCTTTCGTGTTCAAAAAAGCGCATCACGTTCAGCGCAGCATCGCGCGCACTGTCGTGCTGGCTGAGCACGATGACGGCGGCCGAGCCGATGAAGCAGCCGTAGGGCTGCAGCGTGTCGAAGTCGAGCGGGATGTTGTTCAGGCTGGAAGGCAGGATGCCGCCCGAGGCGCCGCCGGGCAGGTAGGCATACAGCTGGTGGCCGTCCAGCAAACCGCCGCAGTATTCGTCGACGAGTTCCTGCACGGTGATGCCTGCGGGCGCCAGCTTCACGCCCGGGTGCTTCACCCGCCCGCTCACGCTAAAGCTGCGCAGCCCCTTGCGCCCATGGCGGCCAAAGCTGGCAAACCACTGCGGGCCACGCTCGACGATGTCGCGCACCCAGTACAGCGTCTCGAAGTTGTGCTCCAGCGTGGGCCGGCCAAACAGCCCCACCTGCGCGATGTAGGGCGGGCGCATGCGCGGCTCGCCGCGCTTGCCTTCGATGCTCTCGATCATGGCCGACTCTTCGCCGCAGATGTAGGCGCCCGCACCCCGGCGCAGCTCGATGTGCGGCAGGGGGCATGGGGGCTGGGCATGCAGGTCGTCCAGCGCCTTTTGCAGCAACGCGCGGCAGCCGTGGTATTCGTCGCGCAGGTAGATGTAGACCGCCTCGGTGCCCACCACCTGGGAGGCGATGAGCACGCCTTCCAGAAAGCGGTGCGGGTCGCGTTCCAGATAGGTACGGTCCTTGAACGTGCCGGGCTCGCCTTCGTCGATATTGACCGCCATCAGGCGCGGCGCGGGTTGGTCCCGAACAATGCGCCACTTGCGCCCTGCCGGAAAGCCCGCGCCGCCCAGGCCGCGCAGGCCCGAGTCCTCCATGGCCGACAGCACGGCCTCGGCGTCCATCTCGCCGTTGACCAGCGCGGCGGCGGTCTGGTAACCGCCGTGGGCACGGTAGGTGGCCAAGTCGGTGTGTGCGGGACTGACGGAGTCCGGCTGTGCAGGCACGCTTTGCTCGGCCAGCGCTGCAATATCAAAATTGATAGCTGCTGGCGCTTGTGGATGAAGCGCCATGGCCCGATTTGGCATCGAACTGACCTTTTCCAGCACCGCATCCACGGTGGCGTGTGGCACCGGGCACTGGTGCACCACGGCCACCGGCGCCTGTTCGCAGCGGCCCACGCAGGGCACGGCCACCACCTGCACGCCGCCCTGCCCACCATCGAGGTTCATCGCAAGCAGACGCTCGGGCAGCGCGGCCAGCAACTCACGCGCGCCCGCCATGCTGCAGCTCAGGCTGTCGCACACCCGCAGCACCAGACGGGGCACCTGGGCATCCTCGCCGCGCACGATCTCAAAGTGGTGGTAGAAGCTGGCCACCTCGTACACCTCGGCCATGGGCAGATTCATCTGCTTGGCCAGCGCCACCAGGTGCCGGTCGTGCAGCACGCCGAAGTGGTCGTTCAGGCAGTGCAGGTATTCAATGAGCAGGTCGCGCCGAAAGCCTTCGGCCGGGCGCGCGCCCAGGAGTTGCGCCACATCGGCCATCGCGGCGTCTTCAGGCTGGCGGCCCTTGAGGCGGCTTTTGCGGCGGATGCGCTCGCGCATGTCGTCCGGTGTGCCCAGGGGCACGGCGGCGGTTGGCGGGGTGGTTTTCATCGGGCCGTCATACAGGAAGAGATCAAGCGCAGGCAGTGTGGCCGTCGCCCGCCATGGCGTCAATGCCGCAGTCCCACCGCCCGGGACAGCCCCCGCCGCCGGGCGCGGGCCCTCTCGCATCAAGTGTTCTTGCTGATCGAAATCGTCGGAAACTTGTTGGAGAAGTCCTTGGCCTGCTGCGCGATCTTCACCGCCACGTCGCGCGCCATCTTCTTGTAGATCTTGGCCACGTCCCCGTCGGGGTCGGCCACCACGGTGGGCTTGCCGCTGTCGGCCTGCAGGCGGATGCTCATGTCGAGCGGCAACGCGCCCAGGTAGTCCATGTGGTATTCGGCCGCCATCTTCTTGCCGCCGTCGGCGCCAAAGATGTGCTCCACATGGCCGCAGTTGCTGCACACATGCACGGCCATGTTCTCGACGATGCCCAGGATGGGCACGCCCACCTTTTCAAACATCTTGATGCCCTTCTTGGCATCGAGCAGGGCGATGTCCTGCGGCGTGGTCACGATCACCGCGCCGGTCATGGGCACGCGCTGGCTCAGGGTGAGCTGGATATCGCCGGTGCCGGGGGGCATGTCGATGATGAGGTAGTCCAGGTCCTTCCAGTTGGTCTGGCGCAGCAGTTGCTCCAGCGCCTGGGTGGCCATGGGGCCGCGCCAGATCATGGCTTCGTCCTGGTCCACCAAAAAGCCGATGGACATGACCTGCACGCCGTAGTTCTCCAGCGGCTCCATGGTCTTGCCGTCGTCGCTTTCGGGGCGGCGGTTGATGCCCAGCATCATGGGTTGGCTGGGGCCGTAGATGTCGGCGTCGAGCACGCCCACACTGGCACCCTCGGCGGCCAGGGCCAGGGCCAGGTTGGCGGCGGTGGTGCTTTTGCCCACGCCGCCCTTGCCCGAGGCCACGGCGATGATGTTCTTGACCTGGGGCAGCAGCTGCACGCCGCGCTGCACGGCATGGGCAATCACCTTGGTGGTGATGTTGACCGACACGTTCTCCACGCCCGCCACGCCCTTGGCGGCGGCCACCAGGCTGCGGCGCAGCTCGGGCACCAGGCTCTTGGCGGGGTAGCCCAGTTCCACGTCAAAGGCCACGTCGCCGCCTGTGATCTGCAGGTTGCGCAAGGCGCGGGTGCTGACGAAATCCTTGCCCGTGTGGGGATCCAGCACGCTGGAAAGTGCGGCCAAAAGGCCCTGTTCGGTGACTGCCATTCAATAAACTCCAGAAGAGGCGGGTAGTCTAGCGAAGCGCTTCGACCCCCTTCGCATGCAGGACAATGCGCACCGCTTCGACCGTCGCTCCTCTCCACAAAGGCCCCCGTGAAATTCAAGATGTCCGAGAACTCCCTGTTTGCCATGCTGTTGCGCTCGCCGTGGTGGATCAGCTTTGTGGTGGTGGGCCTCATCACGCTGGCGGCCGGGGCGTTGTTGCCCAAGGAATATTTTGTGGTGGGCGCGCTGGCGGGCCTGCCGATTTTTGTGGTGGGTTGCATTGCCGCATGGCGGCAACTGCGCGCGCCCCGCCCCGCCCAGGTGGCCGACATGCTGCAGTCCGTGGCGGGCATGCCGTGGCGCGACTTTGCCGACACCCTGGCCGCCGCCTGGGGGCGCGCGGGCTACAAGGTCGAGCGGCTGGGCAACACCACCAGCGGGGCGGACATGCGCCTGGCCCGCGATGGCAAAACCACGCTGGTCAGCGCCAAGCGCTGGAAGGCCAGCACCCACGGCGTGGAGCCGCTGCGCGAGCTGTTTGCCGCCATGCAGGCCCAAGACGCCCCGGCCGGTATCTACGTCGTGGCCCAGGGACAACTGAGCGATAACGCGCTGGTTTTTGCCCGCGACCACGCCATCGTCGTGCTGCAAAGCACGGCCGTGGCTCATCTGCTGCTGAGCCAGGGCTGACCAAGCGTCCGCCCGGGGTGGCCTCGCAAGCCAACCGCGCCGCCGCCAAGGCCGCGTGCGTAACTTACGGGTTTTCCCAGGCGAAACGGCCCAAGCTGCGCCCCCACACTGGCAACTCCACGTCGCCCTTTCGTTCGCACGCGGCCGACCGTCATTGCACACCGTCGCCTCTTTCATGCCATTCGCCCATTCAGAGCCCGCTCGCACATCCGCCCCGGCCGCACCCGCCACCCCGGCCACCGGCCTGCTGCTGACCGGCGGCGGCGCCCGCGCGGCCTACCAGGTGGGGGTGCTAGAAGCCATTGCCGACCTTCGCAATGCCTGCGGTGAAGGCAGCAGCCCCAACCCGTTTCCCATCATCACGGGCACATCGGCCGGGGCCATCAACGCGGCCGCCCTGGCTTGCGGCGCCGACCATTTCGACCGCGCGGTGCGGCGCATTGCGCGGGTGTGGCGCCAGTTTCATGCGGGTCAGGTGTACGGCGCCGATTCGCTCTCGGTGATGCGCAGCGGCGCGCGCTGGCTGACGCTGTTGTCGATGGGCTGGGCGCTGGCGCGGTGGAGCCGCATGCGCCCCAACTCGCTGCTCAACAATGCGCCGCTGGAAAAGCTGCTCGTAAAGATGGTGCCGCTGCCGCGCCTGCCACGGCTCATCCGCCACGGCCACCTCACGGCGCTGGCGGTGACGGCATCGAGCTACAGCTCGGGCGAACACGTGACTTTTTTCGAATCGGCAGACCCCGTCAAGCCCTGGGTGCGCTCGCAGCGCAAGGCCGCGCGTGACCGCATCACCCATGAACACCTGCTGGCTTCGTCGGCCATCCCGTTCATCTTTCCGGCCAAAGGCATCACGGTGGACGGCCACACCGAGTACTTTGGCGACGGCTCCATGCGCCAGTCCGCACCCATCGCCCCCGCCATCCACCTGGGAGCCGAGCGCATCCTGGTGATTGGCGCGGGCCGCATGCATGAACCCAAGGACGATGCCGCCACCAACCCCACGCCCACCTACCCCAGCCTGGCCCAAATTGCGGGGCATGCGCTGTCCAACATTTTTCTGGACGCCCTGTCGGTGGACGTAGAGCGTGTGCTGCGCATCAACCAGACCCTGTCACTGATCCCGCCCGAGGTGCGCGTACAAAGCGCGCTGCGCCCGGTCGATCTGCTGGTCATCGCGCCCTCGCAGCGGCTTGACGCCGTGGCAGCGCGCCACGTAGGCACACTGCCGGCGCCGGTGCGCGCCATGCTGGGCGCCCTGGGGGTCACCTCCAACATGACCGACGTGCGCGGCGCAGCGCTGGCCAGCTACCTGCTGTTCGAGTCGGGCTACACCCAGGAGCTGATGGCCCTGGGCCGGGCCGACACCCTGGCCATGCGCACCGAGGTGTGCCGATTCTTTGGCTGGACGGATGCAGGCGCCGACGTGCAGACCCTGCTGCACAGCTGATCCCTGCAGCCAAGCGGCTGCACACGGGGCCATGACCCCGTTGCGGCGGCCCCCTTGCCAACCGCCTAAAATCGCGGGTTCCGCCTGAGAAAGCTGCTTTTCATGACGTCATCCGCCCGCAAACTCTTCGTTACCACCGCCCTGCCGTATGCCAACGGCAACTTCCACATCGGCCACATCATGGAATACATCCAGGCCGACATCTGGGTAAGGTTTCAGCGAATGCAGGGCAACGCGGTGAACTTCGTCGGGGCGGACGACACCCACGGCGCGCCCATCATGATTGCCGCCGAAAAGGCCGGCAAGACGCCCCAGCAGTTCGTGGCCGACATTGCTGCGGGCCGCAAGCAATACCTCGATGGTTTTCACATCAGCTTTGACAACTGGCACAGCACCGATGCGCCCGAAAACCACGCGTTGGCCCGCCAGATCTACCGCGACCTGCGCGACCGCGCCGATGGCAGCCTGATCGAAGTGCGCACCATCGAGCAGTTCTTCGACCCCGAGAAGAACATGTTCCTGCCCGACCGCTACATCAAGGGCGAATGCCCCAAGTGCCATGCCAAGGACCAGTACGGCGACAACTGCGAGGTGTGCGGCACGGTGTACGCCCCCACCGACCTCATCAACCCGTTCTCGGCTCTGTCGGGCGCCAAGCCCGAGCTGAAGCACTCCGAGCACTTCTTCTTCAAGCTGTCGGACCCACGCTGCGAGGAGTTTCTGGAAAACTGGACGCAAGACGGCAAGCTGCAGCCCGAGGTGGCCAACAAGATCAAGGAATGGTTCACCGTCCGCACCAACCCCGATGGAACCACCAGCGAGGGCCTGGGCGACTGGGACATCAGCCGCGACGCGCCCTACTTCGGTATCGAGATCCCCGACGCGCCGGGCAAGTACTTCTACGTGTGGCTGGACGCGCCCGTGGGCTACCTGGCGTCGCTGAAGAACCTGCTGGAAAAGCGCGGCGAAAGCTACGACGCCTACATGGCCGACCCGGCGATGGAGCAGTACCACTTCATCGGCAAGGACATCGTCACCTTCCACACGCTGTTCTGGCCCGCCATGCTGCACTTCAGCGGCCGCAAGACGCCCAACAACGTGTTCGTGCACGGCTTTTTGACCGTCAACAACGGCGAGAAGATGAGCAAGAGCCGGGGCACCGGCCTGGACCCGCTCAAGTACCTGAGCCTGGGCATGAACGCCGAGTGGCTGCGCTACTACCTGGCCGCCAAGCTCAGCGCGCGCAACGAAGACATCGACTTCAATGCCGAAGACTTCATGCTGCGGGTGAACAGCGATTTGATCGGCAAGTACGTGAACATTGCCAGCCGCGCGGCAGGTTTCATTACCAAGAGGTTCGAAGGGAAACTTGTCTCAGTGTTTCTCCAAGGGGACACTAAGCCTGGTGCACCAGAAGATGAGGTTGACTCAGTGATCACGACGATCATGGCGGCCGCTCCTGGAATCAAGGACGCTTACGAGAATCGCGAGTACAGCAAAGTAGCCAGAGAGATCATGTATCTGGCCGATGCGGTCAACCAATACGCTGATGAAAAGAAGCCTTGGGTTCTAGCGAAGAATGAATCTGACTCTGGAAGCCTGCAGATTGTCTGCAGCGTCCTTGTGAATTGCTTCAGGCTCCTAACGATTTACTTAAAGCCTGTGCTGCCTGGCGTGGCGACACAAGTCGAAGAAATGCTTGGATTGGAGGAAAAGCCTCTCTCATGGATCGATACCACGACTTGCCTTCCTCATGGTCACGTAATCAAGCCCTACCAGCACCTCATGCAACGCGTCACCCCAGAGCAGCTTGAGGCATTATTTGAGGCTCCAGCGCAAGCAGAACAAGCGCCTGCAGCTACAGAAACCGTAGCAACCAGCTCCCATCCCGGTGGTGAGGAGCTCGCCCCCACCATCACCATCGACGACTTCACCAAGATCGACCTGCGCATTGCGCTGATCGTGAACTGCGAGGCGGTGGAAGGATCCACCAAGCTGCTGCGCCTGACGCTGGATGTGGGCGAAGGACGCACACGGAATGTTTTCTCCGGCATCGCCAGTGCTTACAAGCCCGAAGACCTGATCGGCAAGCACACCGTGATGGTGGCCAACCTGGCTCCGCGCAAGATGAAGTTCGGCGTGAGCGAAGGCATGGTGCTGGCCGCCAGCCACGGCGACGAGAAGGCCACCCCCGGCATCTACGTGCTCAACCCCTGGCCCGGCGCAACGCCCGGCATGCGGGTGCGCTGAGAGCGAGACGGGACCCCTCCATGCGCCGCCCTGTGGCCTGCGTCGTGGTGGGCGCTGCGCTGCTGCCGCCGCTGCTGGTCGGCTGCACAGTGGTGACGGTGGCCTCCACGGCGGTCAGCGTCACGGCATCGGCCGTGGGCTTGGCGGCGGATGCCGCCGTGGGCACCGTCAAGGTGCTGGGCAAAGGGGCGGGGATGGCTGCCAACGCCCTATCCAGCGGCGGCAATGCCACGCCCGACCACAGTGGCATCGAGATCCGGGAATCCATCCGGCCGGCCCCCACGGCCGATTGAGTCGCAGGGCTGCCAGGGCCCGCAACGTGCTCACTCGCCGGTATAGCGCCCTGGCCGGTGGCTGATCCACAAAAAGCCGCTCATCACCAGCACGGCCAGCACCGAATAGGCCACGCGGTCCACCGGCACGATGAACAGCGCCAGCAGCACCACGGTGCCATCAATCATCATTTGCACCTTGCCCGCCCGCATGCCGTAGCGCGCTTGCAGGTACAGCGACACCACGGTGGCCCCGCCCAGGCTGGAGCGGTGGCGCGCCAGGAACAGGCAGCCCGTGCCCAGCAGCAGCCCGCCCAGCAGCGAGGCGAACAGCGGGTTCAGGTAGTCCACATGCATCACATGCGGAAACAGCTCGGTCAGCAGCGACAGCAGGGCCACGCAGACAAACGTTTTGATGGTGAACTCGCGGCCCATGCGCGTCCAGGCGAACCAGTAAAACGGCAGGTTCACCACAAAAAACAGCTTGCCGAACGAGATGCCCGTGACGTAGTGCAGCAAGAACGCCACGCCCGCCGTGCCGCCCACCAGCAGGCCCGCCTGGTTGAACAACATGAGCGCCATGGCCACGAACAGGGTGCCCGCAAACAGCGCCTGCACATCTTCAAACGTGCCGTGGCGCAGGGAGGATGGCGGGGCGGAGGCGTCAGGCATGGGTGGGTTCATGGGGTAGGGGCAAGCAAGCAACGCGCCAGGCAGCGGGGCGGCTGACCGCTGCAATAACAGCAGCCCGCCGCAGGATTTTCAATCATATCGGCCTGTAGCGCTTATCCATAAAGCGCAACAAGCTATTAAATAAGTAGCACCAGAATCAACAGCAAGGGCCCACGGCACGGCCGCCACGGTTGCACTTCGTCACTGGCTCACTACACTGGGGCACCGGCCTGGGCCTTCCTTCCTCACCCGCTCCCTCTCCATCCATGCGTTTCTCGCTTGCCTTTCGCCCCCGTCTGCTTGATGCGTTGCGCGGCTACAGCCGCAGCCGCTGGATGGCCGACCTGGGTGCGGGCGTCACCGTGGGCATCGTGGCGCTGCCGCTGGCCATGGCGTTTGCCATTGCCAGCGGCCTCAAGCCCGAGGCCGGGCTGTGGACGGCCATCATTGGCGGCTTTCTGGTGGCCCTGCTCGGGGGCACCAATGTGCAGATTGGCGGTCCGGCGGGGGCGTTCATCGTCATCGTCTATGGCATCGTCGAGCGCTATGGCGTGGCCAATCTGCTGATTTCCACGGCCTGCGCGGGCGTGCTGCTGTTCCTGCTTGGGATGTTCAAGCTCGGCAGCCTGGTGCGCTTTGTGCCGGTGAGCATCGTCATCGGCTTCACCAACGGCATCGCGGTGCTGATCGGGCTGTCTCAGCTCAAGGACTGGATGGGGCTGGCCATCGACAAGATGCCGGGCAACTTCTTCTCGCAGGTGCACACGCTGGCCCTGCACATCGACAGTTTCAACCCCCATGCGCTCGCGCTGGGCGCTGCCTGTCTGGGTGGGCTGTTTTTATGGCCACGGCTGTTTGTGCAGGGCTCGCCCGTGCTGCGTGTGGCCGAGGGCCACACCGTGCGCCGCTTTGCGCGCATTCCGGCGCCGGTGGTGGCGCTGGTCACGCTCACGGTGCTGGCGCGCTGGCTGGAGATGCCGGTGGAGACCATCGGCACGCGCTTTGGTGGCATTCCGCAAGAGCCGCCGGCGTTCGCACTGCCTGATTTTTCGTGGGACACGGTGCGCCTGCTGGTCACGCCCACCGTCACGATTGCGCTGCTGGGTTCCATCGAGTCGCTGCTGTGCGCGCGTGTCGCCGACCAGGTGGCCACCGACCCGCACTACCGCAAGCACGACCCCAACCAGGAGCTGATGGCCCAGGGCGTGGCTAATTTCGTAGTGCCGTTCTTCGGCGGCATGCCGGTCACCGGCACCATTGCGCGCACTGTGACCAACCTGCGCGCGGGCGCCACCAGCCCCATTGCCGGCATGGTGCATGCGGCCACGCTGGCGGTGATCGTGCTGGTGGCTTCGCCGCTGGCGCTGCACATTCCGCTGGCGGTGCTGGCCGGCATCCTGCTGCATGTGGCCTGGAACATGGGCGAATGGCACGAGTTTGCGCGCCTCAAGCATTTCAGCAACCATTACCGGTTGCTGATGCTGGGCACGTTTTTTCTCACCGTGGTGTTCGACCTCACGGTGGCGGTGGAGGTGGGGCTGGTGCTGTCGTGCGTGCTGTTCGTGCGGCGCATGAGCGCGCTGTTCCGCGCCGAGCGCGTGCCCGCGTCTACCCCTGCAGCCCAGGACGCACAGGGGCTGGCCCTGGAACCCGGCCCCCGCCCCCACATGGCCTGGCACCTGCACGGCGCGCTGTTTTTTGGCGCGGCCGCCAAGATCGACCCCATCGTGCAGGCCGTGGAGGCAGGCCCCGAAGGCCCGGAAGTGGTGCTGGATGCACGCGACCTGTTCGCACTCGACACCACGGGCCTCGAAGGCCTGGAGCAGATCCTCAAGGCCGTGGGCCAGCGTGGCGGCGTGCTGTGGGTAGTGGATGCGCAGGAGCAGCCGCGCTCGCTGATGGAGCGCTCGGGCTTCAGCGCCCGGTTGGAAAACCAGAACGCTGCGCAGACGGCAGGCGCTGCTGCCAGTCGCCCGGTGCACAGCCCGTCCAGCGCCGAAACGCCCGGTTGAAGGCGCTGGCCTCGGAGAACCCCAGCCGCCGCGCAATGCGGGCAAACGACTCGGCCCCGCCCGCCACCGCCGCGCAGGCCAGCTGCTGGCGCACGCCATCGACCAGATCGGAATACCGCGCGCCCTCGCCCAGCAGGCGCCGCGCCAAGGCCTTCTCGCCCAGCCCGAACTGCCGCGCTGCCTGGGCGCGGCCGGGCACGCTGCCGTCCAGCGCCCCCGCCAGCCACTGCGCCACCTGGGTGCGCAGCGGCACCGGGGCCGACAGCGCGGCCAGTTGCGCCGACGCGTGGGCGCGGTGCAGGCTGGCCAGTTCCGTATCGGCCTGGGGCAAGGGGTGGTCAAGCACGGCGTTGTCCAGCAGCAGGCCGTTGAAGGCCTGCTCGAACTGCACTTCGGCGCCAAACACCTCGGCATAGACCGCCAGGTCGGCCATGGGCTGGTGGCTGAACTGCACGCGTACGGGCCGCAGGGGCTGGCCGGTCACCCAGCTGCTGACGCTCACCGTCGCGGCCAGCACCGCCTCGACCTGGTGGCTGCTGAAAGCCAGGTCACCCTGCTGCGGGTGATAGACCACCCAGCTCTGCGGCTCGCCAGTAAGCATCTGAAAGCGCCCGCCGTCGCTGATGAGCCGCTGGTATTGCTGCAGCAGGCCGATGGCGCTGCGCAGCGTGGCCGACGACAGCAGGATGAAGCTCACCACATTGAAACTGCCGGGCCCCACCATGCGCCCGGCGTTCAGACCGAACGCCGGGTCGCCCGTCAAGTCGGCGGCGGCGCGCCACAGCCGGGTGATGTCGTCCACCTGCCAGCGCGGCTCGGCCAGGCGCGCCAGCGGCACCCCCGCACGGGCCAGCAGATCAGTGCGCGCAAGGCCCTGGCGCTCGGCGGCGGCCAACACGGTGTTGACCCAACTCAGGGCCACGCTGGGCGCCAAAGTCAACATAAGCGGGCTCCAGAGTCAAGTGGAAATGCATCATAAAGCGCTATCGTCAGCCGCACAAAGAAACCGCAGAGGTTCACAACAAGGAGACAAACCATGGCAGCACAGCACCATGACGTGGTGATTGTTGGCGGCGGGCTGGCCGGTATCGTCACCGCGCTCGAATGCCTGCGCGCGGGTCGCAGCGTTGCGCTGGTGGACCGCGACACGCCCGAGCGACTGGGCGGCCTGGCCCTGTGGGCGTTTGGCGGCATGGCCCTGGTGGGCACGCCGCTGCAGGCGCGCATGAAGATCCCCGACACGCCCGAGACCGCGCTGCGTGACTGGGTGCGCTTTGGCGAACTCGACGCCAACGACGCACTGGCGCTGCAGTGGGCACGCCACTACGCGGAGCATTCGCGCGCCGGGGTCTACGACTGGCTGCTCGGCGAGGGCGTGAAGTTCATGCCCGCCGTCAACTGGGTGGAGCGCGGGCGCTTTGGCGACGGCAACAGCGTGCCGCGCTACCACATCGTCTGGGGCACCGCACGTGCGCTCGCGCGCCGCATGATCGCCGCGATGCGTGCGGCCGACACCGGTGGGCGGCTCACGGTGCTGCACCGCCACCGCGCCAGCGCCCTCGACCTGCAGCAGGGCCGCACATCGGGCGTGCTGGCGGTCAACGAAGAAACCGGCGCCGAGGTGCGGCTGTCGGCCCCCGAGGTGGTGCTGGCCATGGGCGGCATCAACGGCAGCCACGAACAGACGCGCGCCAACTGGCCTGCCGACCGCCCCATGCCCGCCACCATGCTCAACGGCGCCCACCCTTTTGCGGACGGCAAGATGCACCACTGGGTGGCCGAGGCGCTGGGTGCGCGCATCAGCCGCGCGGGCGAGATGTGGAACTACGCTGCGGGCTTTCCGCACCCGTTCCCACATTTCGAGGGGCACGGCCTGTCCACCATCCCGTGCAAGTCGGCGCTGTGGCTGGACCACCAGGGCCGGCGCATCGGCCCCGAGCCACTCGTCACCGGCTTTGACACCCACTGGCTGTGCCAGCGCGTGGCCGCGCAAGAGAAGCCCTGGACCTGGCACCTGCTGAACTGGCGCATCGCGGCCAAGGAATTTGCCATCTCGGGCGCCGAGCACAACCAGCGTATTCGCGACATGCAGTTCCCCGCGTTCCTCAAGGAGACGCTGCTGGGCAATCACCGCCTCGTCAAGCAGATGGCCGCCGAAAGCAAACACTTCCTGGTGGACGACACGCTCGCCGGCCTGGCCGCCAAGATGAACGCGCTGACCGGCTCGCAGGACGTGCCGCCCGGGGCGCTGCAGGCCACGGCTGACGCCTTCGACGCCAACTTCGCCAACGGCGCCAAGCTGCACAACGACGACCAGATCCGCCGCATCCTGCACGCGCGCCAGTGGGGGCCCGACAAGCTGCGCACCTGCACGCCCGCACCGCTGCAGCAGCCCGGCGCCGGGCCATACATCGCCATCCAGATGCAGCTGATCACGCGCAAGAGCCTGGGCGGCCTGCAGACCGACCTGGGCAGCCGGGTGCTCGATGGCGCCGGCCAGCCCATCGACGGCCTGTACTGCGTGGGCGAAGCGGCTGGCTTTGGCGGCGGTGGTGCCAGCGGCAAGCGCTCGCTCGAAGGCACCTTCCTGCCGGGCTGCATCCTCACGGCGCGCGCAGCGGCGCGGCACATGGCCCCCGGGAAATAAACTTCAAATCAGCCTCTAGCGCCCGTCCATAAAGCGCAAGCAGCTATCAAAAGGAGAGTCTATGAACGGCGCACAAGCCCTGATGAAGACCCTGGTCGATGCAGGCATCGACGTCTGCTTCACCAACCCTGGCACGAGCGAGATGCACTTTGTCGCCGCGCTCGACAGCGAACCCAAGATGCGCGCCGTGCTGGCGTTGTTCGAGGGCGTGGCCACGGGCGCGGCCGACGGCTACGCGCGCATGGCAGGCAAGCCCGCCGCCACATTGCTGCACCTGGGCTGCGGCCTGGGCAACGGCCTGGCCAACCTGCACAACGCGCGCAAGGGCCGCGTGCCCGTGCTCAACATCGTGGGCGACCACGCCACCAGCCACGTGCAGTACGACGCGCAGCTGCAGTCCGACATCGAGACCGTGGCCCGCAACGCCTCCCCCTGGGTGCGCACCTCGCGGAGCACCGCCCAGCTGTGCCAGGACGCTGCCGAGGCCATAGGCGTGTGCCAGGGGCCGCCGGGCCAGGTGGCCACACTGATACTGCCCGCCGACGTGTCCTGGAGCGATGGCGGGGTCAGCGCGCCGCCACCCACCCTTGCCTCACCTGCGCCAGCAGACAGCGCCACGGTGGACGCCATCGCCCAGGCGCTGCGGGGGCCTGGCAAGAAAGCCTTGCTGCTGGGCACGCGGGCCCTGCGCGCGCCCACGCTGATGGCGGCGGCGCGCATCGCCGCGCAGACCGGTGCCCAACTGTTTGCGGAGGTCTTTCCCACACGCATCGAGCGCGGCGCAGGCCTGCCATTGGTGGAGCGCATTGCCTATCTGGCCGAGTTGGCCTCCGTGCAGCTCACCGGGCTGGACCATCTGGTGCTGGTGGATGCCAAGGCGCCTGTGTCGTTCTTTGCCTACCCCGGCAAGAAGAGCTACCTGGTGCCCGAAGGCTGCCAACTGCACACCCTGGCCACCTTCGAGCAGGACGTGGCCACCAGCCTGGACCGCCTGGTGCAGGCCCTGGGCGCCGCCAGCGCCGCCCCCGTGCTGCAGGCGCCAGAGCGCCCGGGCCGACCGCGCGGCAAGTTCACGGCAGACAAGGTGTGCAAGGCCATCGGCCACCTGATGCCGGACAACGCCATCATCGTGGACGAGGCGCAAACCTCCGGCATCATGCTGCCCCTGTACACCGCAGGCAGCCCGCGCCACGATGTGCTCACCCTCACCGGTGGCGCTATCGGCCAAGGCCTGCCCAACGCCGTGGGGGCGGCCATCGCCAGCCCGGGCCGCAAGGTGATCGCGCTGGCAGGCGACGGCTCGGCCATGTACACGCTTCAGGCGCTGTGGACCATGGCTCGCGAGCAACTCGACGTGATTTCCATCGTGTTCAACAACCGCTCCTACGCCATCCTCAACGTGGAGCTGCAGCGCGTGGGTGCGGCGGGCGCTGGCGACAAGGCCCGCAGCCAGCTTGACCTGCGTACCCCGCCCATCCACTTTGCGGCGCTGGCCGAGGGCATGGGCGTCCGCGCGCGCCGCGTCACCACCACCGAAGAGTTTCTGGCAGCCTTCGAGCATGCCCTGCGCACGCCGGGCCCACACCTCATCGACGCCGTGGTGCCTCCCACGCTGGCAGGCCTGAAGCTGCGCGTGCTGCCACACCTGCTGAAGTCACTGGCCAGCCTGCCGCCGCCAGTGGCACGGGCATTGAAACGAAAACTTGCGCCCTGAATCAGCGCCCACCCTTGAACTCGGGCGCGTCCATGTCGTCGCCCGTCTGCGTACGCAGCACAAACTGGTCAGGGCCATAGATCACCGTGAAGGCCTTGGGCTGGTTGGGCGGCGCCACAAACCGCCAGTCGGCCCAGGTTTCATTCTTGAGGGTGTACGGCGTGACCTTGGCGGGCTTGCCCAGCAGGCGGCGCACCTCGTCCATGCGCATGCCGGGCATCACACGGGCAAAGTTCTCGGGCGTGAGCACCTGGCGCAACGCGGTCATGTGGCCATCGGGGCCGATGGTGATCATGTAGTTGACCTGGCCTGCGGGCTGGCGGTTGTACTCCAGCGTGCGGGCGCCGCCGGGCTCGTCCCAGACGTTTTCGGGCGCGCCAAAGCGGTCGCGCACATCGGCTTCGGTGGAGACGCCTTCTTTGAGTTCGCTGATGCGCTGGGGGTCGCAGGCGGCAAGGGCCAGCAAGGCAATAAGGGCGATGGCCACACGCGTGGGGGCGCAATAGTTCAAGGGCATGGAGGCTCCCGGTAAAATCCAGCAAAAGAGGTTAACAGTCCATGTCCATTTTCCGCCGCCCCGATTACCAATCCGATACCACCCAGTTCATCAACCAGCTCAAGGTCACCAAGCCTGAGCTGGAAAGCCAGCAGCTCGCGGGCCGCGCACTGCTGTGGGACAAGAAGGTGGACCGCAAGATCTGGAGCGAATACCGCGACGGCCAGGTGGAACAAAAGCCCTACGTCTACCAGACCAACGCCGATTGATTCATTCGGCCGTTCAGGCATAAAAATGGCCTCTAGCGCTTACCAGAAAAGCGCTAGCAGCTATATTTTCAGTAGCAATTCATGACCACTGCGCGCCAAGCCGACGCTGCCGACACATCGGCGGGCACTGCCGCGCAGGCCGACTCGGGCATGCCCGACGTGGTCGACCAAGTGGCACTGGCGCGCCTGTATGGCGAGCCGCTCTTTGCGCTGCCCACCGATCTTTACATCCCGCCCGACGCGCTCGAAGTCTTCCTCGAAGCCTTCGAAGGGCCGCTGGACTTGCTGCTTTACCTGATCCGCAAGCAGAACTTCAACATCCTGGACATCCCCATGGTGGGGGTGACCAAGCAGTACCTGGCCTATGTGGACGAGATCCGCAACCGCAATCTGGAGCTGGCGGCCGAATACCTGCTGATGGCGGCCATGCTGATCGAGATCAAGTCGCGCATGCTGCTGCCGCCCAAGAAGCAGGCCGAAGGCGAAGAGCCCGAAGACCCGCGTGCCGAACTGGTGCGCCGCCTGCTTGAATACGAGCAAATGAAGATGGCAGCCGCGCGCCTGGGGCAAATGCCGCAGTACGGGCGCGACTTCCTGAAAGCCCAGGTCTATATCGAGCAAAGCCTGCAGCCACGCTTCCCGGAAGTGCACGTGATGGATCTTCAAGAGGCCTGGCGCGACATTTTGAAACGCGCCAAGCTCGTGCAACACCACAAGATCACCCGCGAAGAGCTCTCGGTGCGTGAATACATGAGCATGGTGCTCAAAACCCTGCAGGGACGCCGCTTTGTGGAGTTCGAAGAACTCTTCACCCCCGAGCACGGCAGCACTGTGCTGGTGGTGACCTTCATCGCCCTGCTGGAGCTGGCCAAAGAGACGCTGATCGAGATCACCCAGGCCGAGGCTTTTGCGCCCATCTACGTGCGACTGGCCTATGTACCTGCATGACACCCCCTGAGTCGCCTTCGGCGCCTTCCCCCGCTCCTTCGGGAGGGGGACGCCACCGGTGGCCTGGCAAAGCCAGTTCCACGGTGGCACTGGCCTGGAGTTGCGCCCTTTTTCAAGGCAACGACGGACCCCTATGGCATCCCACGACTTCGACGTTCTCATCGTAGGCAGCGGCCTGGCCGGGCTGTCTGCAGCGCTGCACCTGGCCCCCACACACCGGGTGGCCGTGATCACCAAACGTGCGCTGCAAGACGGCTCGAGCGCCTGGGCGCAGGGCGGCATTGCCGCCGTGCTGGCCGACGACGACAGCTTTGCCGCCCACATCGAAGACACGCTGGAGGCAGGCGCGGGCCTGTGCGATCTGGCCACCACACGCTTTGTGGTCGAGAACGCGCCCGCATCCATCGCCTGGTTGCGCGAACTGGGCGTGCCTTTCACGCTCGAAGGCGACCACCTGCACCTCACGCGCGAGGGCGGCCACAGCGCCCGCCGCATTGCGCACGTGACCGACGCCACCGGCGCCGCCGTGCAGCGCACGCTCATCGACGTGGTGCGCAGCACGCCCGGCATCACACTGTTTGAGCAGCACACGCTGGTGGACGTGATCACCACCGAGAAGCTGGGATTGAGCGGCCACCGGTGCCTGGGCCTGTATGCGCACGACAGCGAGACCGACTCTGTCGTGACCTTCCGCGCACCGCAGACCATCCTGGCCACGGGTGGTGCAGGCAAGGTGTACCTGTACACCACCAACCCCGACACCGCCACGGGCGACGGCATTGCCGCCGCCTGGCGCGCGGGCTGCCGCGTGGCGAACATGGAGTTCATCCAGTTCCACCCCACGGGCCTGTACCACCCGCACGAAAAGTCCTTCCTCATCAGCGAGGCCGTGCGCGGCGAGGGCGGCAAACTGCTACTACCGCCCTCGGCCGGCGGCACCCGCTTCATGCTGGACCACGACCCGCGTGCCGAACTGGCGCCACGCGATGTGGTGGCCCGCGCCATCGACTTCGAGATGAAAAAACACGGCCTCGATTGCGTGCACCTCGACATCTCGCACCAAAGCGCCGCGTTTTTGCAAGAGCACTTCCCCAACATCCTCGCGCACTGCGCGTCGCTGGGCATCGACATCACGAAGGAACCCATCCCCGTGGTGCCGACCGCCCACTTCACCTGCGGCGGCGTGCTGACCGACCTGGCAGGTCGCACCGACCTGCCCGGCCTGTACGCCGTGGGCGAAGTGGCCTGCACCGGCCTGCACGGCGCCAACCGGCTGGCCAGCAATTCGCTGCTCGAATGCATGGTGTTTGCCCGCGCCGCCGCGCAGGCCATTGCCGCTGCATCCACGGCCGACCTGCCCACCGTGCCCGCGTGGGACGACAGCCGCGTGACCGATGCCGACGAGTCCGTCGTCATCTCGCACAACTGGGACGAGCTGCGCCGCTTTATGTGGGATTACGTGGGCATCGTGCGCACCAACAAGCGCCTGGAGCGTGCCACCCACCGCATCGCGCTGCTGCAGGGCGAGATCCAGGAGTTTTATGCCCACTTTCACGTCACACGCGACCTGCTGGAGCTGCGCAACCTGGTGCAGGTGGCCGACCTCATCGTGCGCAGTGCACAAATGCGCCGCGAAAGCCGGGGCCTGCACTACAGCCGCGACTACCCCGAGATGGCAGCCCCGGCAGCGCCCACGCTGCTGGTGCCCCCTGCGCGCCGGTGATACCCCAACACCCCGGCGACGCCCACCGCAGTACCATCCATAGGCCGCATTTGCCCGGTGCCACCTATCCCCCTTGTTCGGAAACACCCCATGCCCCACCTGACCGTCGAATACTCCAGCAACCTGCCGCTCTACCCCGAGGCTGAAACCCTGACGGCGTTGAATGCCGCGCTGTGCGCCCACCCCGAGGTGCAGGACGAAGCCGATGTGAAGACCCGCTTTATCGTGGCCGACAGCTTCGAGATTGGCACGGCACCAGCCCAACGCGCGTTTGTGCATGCACAGCTGCGCTTGCTCGCGGGCCGCTCGCCCGAGGCCAAAAAAGGCCTGTCCGAGCGGATTGCTGCCGTGCTGCGTGAACGCACGCCACGCCCGAGTGGCGTGCTGGTGCAGTTGAGCGTGGAAGTGGTGGACATGGACCGCGGTTCGTACGCCAAAGAACGGCTGTAAAAGCCCGTTCTCGACGGCGGTCTGGGCAGTGCATTTTCACCAGATCCACCACCGTCCGTCTAATCGTGATGCGCAGCCCCCGCATCCACGTCACCGCCCAGCGACCGGCCATAGCGCAGGGCTGGGCCGCAGGGCAGTGGCTACGCGCTGGCGGTGGCCATGGCCGGGAGTGGCCGGGGCGCCGCTGACAGCCTAGAGCCCCGCGCGATGGGGTTCTGACGGCTCGGAAATGTCGCGGATGGCCTCCCCCACACCACCCCCGTCGGCCTTGGTGGCCAGGTCACCCAACGACACGATGCCCACCAGACGCTGGTCCTTGTCGACCACGGGCAGACGGCGCACCTGCTGTTTGCGCATCGATTCAAGCGCCGATGCGACGGAGTCGCTTTCGTGGCAATACAACAGGCCTTCCGACATGATCTCGCTCAGGGGTGCTTGCATGCGCTCTTGCGCAACGGCGCGCACCACGATGTCGCGGTCGGTCACCATACCCACCATGCGCACGCCGTCGCACACGGGCACAGAGCCCACGTCCAATTCGCGCATGGCCTGCGCCGCTGCAGTGATGGTGTCGGTAGGGGCCATGGTTCGAATGCCACGGGTCATGATGTCGGAGACGGTTTGCATGGTGTATTTCTCGGTGAATGGGGGAAGGTAGGGTGAGAGTGAGTGGCGGTTTGCCATGGGCTCTGCGGTGGGGTGGCTGAACAATCTGCACATGAATGCCATGAACACCATGAGCGCCATGACGCCCTGTGCAATGCCATGGTCGTGCCGCGCCCGCAGGCTGTTTGTAGGAGGCGGCTTATAGGCCTGTCAGCCGTTGCAGGATCGGGGGCTCACAGACGAACCCCGCGCAGCAAAATGCATGCACCCATTGTGTTGCGCGACGCGTGGAAACAGCGCAGGCGCGGTGGTGATGGCCGGGCGTTGGCCCTGCGGGTTACGTGATTTTTTGCTCTCTTTTCAGGAGCAGCTTACGCTTATACCCAAAGCGGTAGCGGGCCAAAAGATGTTTTTTGCAACCATCCAGAGCCTTCCAAACCCTTCCCGTGGCTGATTTGAGCTGGCTTGCACACGCTTGGGCAGGCCTGGGCACGCTTGTGCAAACCCAGCCTGCTTTGCTGCAAAGCCTCAACCGGCGTGCAAGGTGGCGTTGAGCCAGCCGCGCAGGCTGTTGATAAAAGCCCAGCCTTGTACCTTGGGCACGTCTGTCACACGCAGCACGGCCTCGATCACCCGGCCCTCACGCAACGCCACCGCGCGGCCGATGCCGGGCAGCAGGCCCGATGACAGTGGTGGGGTTACCCAGCGGCCGTCCAGCAGGGCTGCGATGTTGCCGAAGGTGCCTTCGGTGATCTCCCCAGCCTCGTTCCACAGCACGGTGTCAAACACCCCGGGGGCCTTGGGCGCAAACGCCGCATAGTGCTCGCGGCGCGTGGTCTTGTGGCGCACGAACTCGCCATGCGCTGCCCCGAATGGGCGGTCGGCGAGCTGCAGGCGCACGGGTTCGGGCGTGGGCTGCAGCGCGTGGGCCTCGGCGCGCACACCACCGTCGGCCGCCAGCAGCAGGCGCACCCGCCACGCCCCGTTCATGTGGCGCAGCACGGCGATCTGCAGCTCCTGCCGCGCGGCGTGCGGGCTCCACAAAAAACCGAAGTGCGCCGCCGCCGCCCCCATGCGCAGGACGTGCAGGTCGGCGTGCTGGAGTTTTCCATCCCGCAGCGCCAGGGTTTCCAAAATCTCGAATGGCATGCTGGCCCGCTCCACGAAGGCGCGTTTGTGGCGCCACTCCTGCCATTCTGCATCCGCCTCCGCCCCCGACGTGATGCCGCTGCCAATGCCACAGGTCGCCGTAATGGCTTGGGCTTGCGCCGAGGCTCGCAGCACCACGGTGCGTATGGGCACGTTGAAGGTGGCGGCCACGCGGTGCGTTCCGTCGAGGCCCGCTTCGCCCACGGGCCGCACCACGCCCACAGCGCCGCAGTAAACGCCGCGCGGCGCACGCTCCAGCGCCCGGATCATCTGCATGGCCCGCACCTTGGGCGCGCCGGTGACCGATCCGCACGGGAACAGCGCCGCAAACACGTCGGTCAATGTGGTGCCTGGCCGCGTGCGTGCCGTCACGTCCGAGGTCATCTGCCACACCGTGGGCAGGGCCTGCGTGGCAAACAGGGCTGGCACGCGCACGCTGTGAGGCAGCGCGATGCGAGACAGGTCGTTGCGCAGCAGGTCCACGATCATCACGTTCTCGGCCCGCTCCTTGGGCGCCGTGCGCAGGTGCTCGGCATGCGCCGCGTCCTGTTCGGGCGTCGCGCCGCGCGGGGCTGTTCCCTTCATGGGGCGGGCCAGGATGGTGCCACCGCCCGGCGCGTCCTGCCAGTCGAAGAACAGCTCGGGCGATACCGACAGCACCTGCTCATCCCCCGCGTCGATGTACGCCGCATAGCCGCCGGGCTGGGCGCGCTGCAGCGCTGCGAACAGCGCGTTGGCGCTGCCCAGCAGCATGCCGGTGAGCGGCGCGGTGTGGTTGACCTGGTACAGCTCGCCGGCGGCTATGGCCTGCTGGATGCGGGCCAGGGCGGCGTCAAATTCGCCGCGGTCGTGGCCGCCGTGCCATTGCACTTGCGCGCTGCCCGGCACGTCCCCCTCGGGCCAGGCCTGGGGCGCTTCGTACACGGCAAACCAGGCCAGCGGCCCGTCGGCCGCCTGCGTTTGCAGGGCGGCATCGAATGCGGGGGCGGCCTCGTAGCGCACATACCCTACACACCAGTGACCGCGCTGGGCGGCAACATGCACCGCGTCGAGCACACCGCGCACGTCCGCCAACGCGTGGGCCACCAGCACCTCATGGGGGGCGCCAAAGGCGTGGCGCAGGCGCGGTGCGCTAGCGTCCAGCGGCTGTGTGAAGTCGATGCGTGATGTCACCATCAAAACAGGCCATAGCGCTTGATGAATAAGCGCTATCAGCTATCAATTAAAGAGCATCCTTGTCTGCAAAGAGGCTCAGGCTGAATAAATTCAGGCAGCCCCGAGGTGGGACACCAGAGCGGCGGCGGGTTGCCCGTTCTTGAGGGCTGCCGTGAAGGCCAGCATGCGATCAATCGGCTGGCGTGCACGCGGGATCAGGGCCGCATCCACCTCAATGGCATTGGCGCCGGTCTCGAGCACGCGCGCCACATCGGCTAGGCCGTTCATCGCCATCCAGGGGCAATGCGCGCAGCTCTTGCAGGTAGCGCTGTTGCCGGCGGTGGGCGCTTCGTAAAACGTCTTGCCAGGGTTGAGCCTGCGCAGCTTGTGCATCATGCCGTTGTCGGTGGCCACGATGAATTCGGTGGCATCCATCTCGCGCGCGGCCTTGAGGATGGCGCTGGTGGACCCCACCGCGTCGGCCAGGGCGACCACGTCGGCGGGGCTTTCGGGGTGCACCAGCACCTTGGCATTCGGGTGCTCCTTTTTGAGCAGTTCCAGCTCCAGTGCCTTGAACTCGTCATGCACGATGCAGGCGCCGTTCCAGAACACCATGTCGGCCCCCGTCTCGCGCTGGATGTAGGCGCCCAGGTGGCGGTCGGGCGCCCACAGGATCTTTTGCCCTGCAGCCTTCAAGGCCCCCACGATGTCGAGCGCGCAGCTGGACGTGACGAGCCAGTCGGCCCGCGCCTTCACCGCCGCACTGGTGTTGGCATACACCACCACGGTGCGGTCGGGGTGGGCATCGCAGAACACGCTGAACGCGTCGATGGGGCAGCCCAGGTCCAGCGAACAGGTGGCATCCAGGTCGGGCATGAGCACGGTCTTTTCGGGGCTCAGGATCTTGGCCGTCTCGCCCATGAAGCGCACGCCGCTCACCACCAGCGTCTGCGCGGCATGGTCGCGGCCAAAGCGGGCCATCTCGAGCGAATCGCTCACGATGCCGCCGGTTTCCTCGGCCAGGTCCTGCAGGTCCGGGTGCACGTAGTAGTGCGACACCATCACCGCGTTTTTCTCTTTCAGCAGGCGGCGGATCTTGTCTTTGAGCGCCGCGCGCTCAGACACAGAAGGCTCGGGCGGCACGCGTGCCCAGGCGTGTTTGGTGGCGCAGACGGAGCCCGATGCCGCCTCGTCAGGCTGCTCGTATTCGACGTCGATGCGTTGGAGGGTTGTGGTGCTCATGCCAGCTCCTGCAGGCGCATCGAGAAATCAGTGGCCTTCACGTCTTTGGTCAGGGTACCGATGGAGATGCGGTCCACGCCGGTTTCAGCCAGCTCGCGCAGGCCGTCGAGCGTGACGCCGCCCGAGATTTCCAGAATCGCGCGGCCTGCGTTGATGCGCACGGCTTCACGCAGCTGTGCCAGGGGCATGTTGTCCAGCAGCACCATCTTGGCGCCTGCGTTCAGCGCCTCGGTCAGCTGCTCCAGGGTTTCGACTTCGATCTCGATGAAGCTGGCCTGAGACGCCACCTTCTCGGCAGCGCGCAGCACCGCCGCCACGCCCCCCGCAGCGGCAATGTGGTTTTCCTTGATGAGGACGGCATCGTGCAGGCCCATGCGGTGGTTGGTGCCACCGCCCACGCGCACGGCATATTTCTGCGCGCGGCGCAGGCCCGGCAGGGTCTTGCGCGTGTCCACAATGTGCGCGCGCGTGCCAACCACCACATCCACATAGGTGCGGGTTTTGGTGGCCACGGCCGACAGCAACTGCAAAAAATTGAGCGCCGTGCGCTCGGCGCTCAGCAATGCGCGTGCATCGCCTTCGAGGGTGAGCACCACCTGGTCGGGTGCGCATTGCAGGCCTTCGCCCACATGCCAGGTGGTCTGCACCGTGGGGTCGAGGGCACGCAAAGCGGCCTCGACCCAGGGCGCGCCACACACCACGGCCGCCTCGCGCGCAAGGATGCGGGCGCGGGCGCGGCGGCCCGGGGGTATCAGGCCAGCGGTCAGGTCGCCGCCGCCCACGTCCTCTGCCAGGGCCCGGGCGACATCGGCGCGGGCAAGTTCGGTCACATCGTTGTCTTGGGGCTGTGGTGTCGAGTGCGTCATGGGGCGGGAGCATAACGGGATTGGCGTGCGCTCGGCGCTGACATAGACTCGCGGCAATTTTTTTCTCCGGGAGCCTCATGACCGCCGTCAACGCAGCCTCTGCCACGCCTTATGGAACCCTGCCCCCGGCATCGCCCCTGCCACAGCGCCGCCCCGTGAGCCTGCCGCGCCTGGCGCAGATGCGCGAAGCGGGCGAAAAAATCACGATGCTGACCGCCTACGACGCCACCTTTGCCGCCACGGCCGATGCGGCGGGCGTGGACTGCATCCTGGTGGGCGACTCGCTGGGTATGGTGTGCCAGGGCCTGCCCAGCACCGTGGGGGTGGCGATCGACACCATGGCCTATCACACCGCCAGCGTGGCGCGGGGGCTGCAGCGCGTGCAAGGCACGGCGTGGCTGATTGCCGACCTGCCCTATGGCACCTATGCCGAAAGCCGCGAACAAGCCCTGCGCAACGCCTGCACGCTGATGCAGGCGGGTGCCCACATGGTCAAGCTCGAAGGCGGTGGCTGGACAGCGCCCACCGTGGAGTTTTTGGTGCAGCGCGGCGTGCCGGTGTGCGCCCACCTGGGCCTCACGCCGCAAACCGTGCACGCGCTCGGTGGCTACCGCGTGCAGGGCAAAACCGACGATGCCGCACGCACGCTGCGCCAAGAAGCCCACGAGCTGCAAGACGCAGGTGCCGCCATGCTGGTGCTGGAGATGGTGCCCGCCGCGCTGGCCGCCGACCTCACCGGCGCGCTGGCACACTGCCACACCATCGGCATTGGCGCGGGCAATGGCACCGCCGGCCAGGTGCTGGTGTTGCACGACATGCTGGGCGTGAACCTGGGCAAACCGCCCAAGTTTGTGCACAACTTCATGGCAGACGCCGGCAGCGTGCGGGGCGCCATCGAGGCCTATGTGCTGGCCGTCAAACAGGGGCGTTTTCCTAACAATGCGCTGCACGCCTGGTAGCCCCCGAAAGTTCTGTCCGGGCTGCTGCCCTCTGCCTCCCACCTCCTGCGTTTTCGATCCGCCACACCATGCTCATCGCCCACACCATCTCCGATCTGCGCCAAGCCCTGGCCACCTACCGCCACCCCGCCTTTGTACCCACCATGGGCAACCTGCACGGCGGCCATATTGCCTTGGTGCGGCAGGCCAAACCGCTGGGCGACGTGACGGTGGCCAGCATCTTTGTCAACCGCCTGCAGTTTCTGCCCCATGAAGATTTCGACAACTACCCGCGCACCTGGGACGCCGACTGCGCACAGCTGCGGGCCGCCGGTTGTGACGTGTTGTTTGCACCGCGCGAGGCCGACCTGTACCCCGAGCCCCAGACCTTCACGGTGCACCCCGACCCGGCGCTGGCCGACATGCTGGAAGGCTACTTTCGCCCCGGCTTTTTTGTCGGTGTGAGCACGGTGGTGATGAAGCTGTTTGCCTGCGTGCTGGGCCAGACCGGCGGCACGGCCGTGTTTGGCAAAAAGGACTATCAGCAGCTCATGGTCATCCGCCACATGGTGCGGCAATTTGCGCTGCCCGTCACCATCGTGGCGGGCGAAACGAGCCGGGCAGCCGATGGGCTGGCGCTGAGCTCGCGCAACGGCTACTTGAGCGCCGCCGAGCGCCAGGAGGCCGTGGCGCTATCGCACGCGCTGCACCAGCTGGCGCAGCAGTGGCAAGAGACACCGTCCGCCCAGCCCGCGCACGAGCAGCAGGCCCGGGACACCCTGATCGCCCGTGGCTGGCAACCCGACTACCTCACCGTGCGCCGCCGCCATGACCTGCTGCCCGCCACCCCGGCGGATGCACCGGGCACGCTGGTGGCGCTGGGCGCTGCGCGGCTGGGCACCACCCGGCTGATCGACAACCTGGAGTTTTAAGGCGAGGTGCCCCCCGTCATGCACCCATGGGGCCGCCGTGACGCATTCGCACCTCCCCGCATCTACCAGCAAGGCGGCAACACGTCGCAACATTTTACTACTGAATTGATAGCTGCCTGCGCTTATACATCAAGCGCTACAGGCCAATTTCACTCAAATAGTCAAGAGCGTCCGCCGACAGCATCTTGCACAACGTCGTGCACAAAGCGCAGCTTGGCGAGCGCCTGGCCCGACAGCGCGAAGGGGTAGGCATCGAGCTGCCCAAGGCTTCGGGTGAGACTGTTGAGCAGCAGCGTGAGCGGCACCAGGTGCTGCACCATGGCATCAAAACCTGGCGCGGGCCGGGCAAAAGGGTCGACGGCGGTGCTGTGCTGGGCGCCGTAGATGCCGGGCACGGTGACCTCGGTGCCAAAACTGGCCGAGGTCTCCAGCAAATCAATCATGTGCAGGTAATGGGCCCACGTCTCGGCCCAGTCCTCCCAGGGGTGCGCGGCTGCATAGGCGCTCACATAGTGCGCGGCCCAGTTGCCCTGCGCATTGCCCCGGGCGTAATGTGCATCCAGTGCCGTGGTGTAGTCCTGGCGTTCGTCGCCGAACATCTGGCGAAAGGCGTCCATGCGCCCACCGTCACGCACCAGCTGGTCCCAATAGAAATGGCCCGACTCATGCCGCAGGTGGCCCACCAGGGTGCGAAAGGGCTCCCCCAGTGCGATGCGTCGGCTGGCGCGCACGTCGTCGTCCGCCTCGGCGACGTTGAGCGTGATGGTGCCGTTGAGGTGCCCCGTGAGCACAGCGGGCCAGCCGGGCACATCCGCCAGAAACTCAAACACCGGCCCGGTGCCGCCGGGCGCAGGCTCCAGCCGCAGGCGGGCCAGGGTGTAAAACAACCGCCGCTTGGCGGCCTCGATCTGCATCCAGCGCCCGATGTTGGTGGGCTCGGACAAGTCGGGCAGCACCCGCGTCTGGCGGCAAGACGCGCACAGGTCCGACGCATCGCCCACCGGCACCGCAAAATTGCAGGCCTGGTAGACGATCTGATTGCGGCACATGCGGTAAAGCCGCCCGGCGTGCTGCGCAGCGCCGTGGCCGCCCATGCACCGCCAGACGCCCGGACCGTCCTGGGGGGAAGGAGCCAGCGCCGCCATCACCAACCTATCGGGCAGAAACGCCAGCGTGTTGCCGCAGTGAACACACTGAACGCTGTCAAAAAAAACCAGATGACCACAATGGTCGCAATTGAGTGCCCGCATGGTGTGAAGCTTAACCCCCCGTGAGGCAGAGCAAATGCCCATGGCAAAAGATCTGCCGTGACTGATGCCATGGCTGGCCCCCGGAAACGCGCCGATGGTCACTTCGATGCGTGCTGGCGCGTCTGCACGCAGGATGAATGGGCACATCATGCTGCCACTCTTCAGATCGCCTTCGCCAGGACACTCCTGCAACGAGGGCCATGTTTTCTACAAGCAAGGCGCGTACCCAGTGAGATGAGCACCGCTGACATCCACCAATCCACAAAAAAACAGGCTCCAGTGGGAGCTGGAGCCTGCTGGGGCGTTGAAGGCCGCCAGGCATCAAGACCTGCGCACCTTGCGGTACGCCTTGGCCTCAACCGCCCGGTGGCCTCAAGCGGTTCGCTCAGGGGCGCACAACAATGCTGTTGCGCACTTCACGAACATGCTTGGTGGTGCGTGCAATGTTCTCGGCTTGGTTCTTTTCGGCTTGCGACTTGGCAAAACCCGACAGTTGCACCGTGCCGTTCAGCGTTTCCACGCTGATGGCGGTGGCGGAAACCGACTTGTCTTCAGCCATCTTGGCCTTGACGGCGGTGGTGATGCCAGCATCGTCCACATACGAACCAACCGTTTGCTGCTCGCGGGCTACAGAGCAGCCCGTAGCGGTAACGATGGTGATGCCAGCAACTGCTGCAAAAGCAAGGGCGCGTGCGTATTTCATGGTGTTTTCCTTTTTCAAGAATGGTTGGAAACGCGGGTGCTGGAACAATATCAGTCCACCGGTCTGTTGCACCCTCCGCGACCGGCGAACTGGGGGGAAAATCTGAAACGACTGGTATCAACGTTCCAGTAAATCCTTCATCTCATCAGCATGCTCTTCTTCGTCGGCCAGAATGCCTTCGAACATGCGTTTGGTCGTCGGATCCTTGTCGCCGATCAACGCGATCATCTGGCGGTAAGCCTCTACCGCGATGCGTTCTGCCACCAGATTGGCCCGCACCATCTCTCGCAGGTCCAGCGCGGTGTCGTATTTCGCATGGCTGCGGCTGACAAGCGTGTCGGGATTGAAATCCGGCTCGCCACCGAGTTGCACGATCCGCTTGGCGATCTGGTCCGCGTGCGCCGCTTCTTCATTCGCATGCACCATGAACTCATTCGCAATGGCCGGCGATGCCATGCCATGCGCCGTGAAGTGGTGGCGCTTGTAGCGCAACACACACACCAGCTCGGTGGCCAATGCATCATTGAGCAGTCGCACAATGGCATCGCGGTGGGGGCCGAACGCAGGGGTGACGGCGCCGTCATCCAGGTCCGTGGCGGCGGCATGCAGTGCCTGCATGTCCAGCGTCATGCCCTTTTCGCGGGATGGTTGTTGATCTTTTTTCATGGTTCGCCTGCGGGGTGGTTATTCAATCGGGGCGCGCTTTGGATCGATGAAGGGCTCACACGCCCTTGTGGGGGACCTGGGGCGCGAGCCTCTGTCACTCTCTCAGCAAGCAGCGCGCCGACGTGACATCCAGAACGCCAGCGTTGCAAGCGCCGCACCCGATGCCGCAGCAATCATCAGAGACTTGCCAGGCTGCTCCGCCACATATTTGCCCGTGATGTCCGCAGCCTGCTGCATCTGGCGACGAGCCCGGGCGCTGGTTTCAGCGCAGTAATCGATGCTGCGAGCCGCCAGATCTTGTGCACGGGCAGCCAATTCATCAATGGCTGGATCGGCTTTGCTGCGCAGTGCGCGCACGCCTTCTTGCGCCTTGTCCAGCGACTGGTCGGCCACGTCGCGTGTCGCCTGCACGGCGTCTTGCGCACTTTGCAGCACATCGTCGGTCAGGCTGCGCACGCCATTTTTTACGGTGTCGGTAGCAGTTTGAACATTCATGGAAACTCCTTGGGATGGGGTGAAACAGCGGGGTGTGGTGTCAAAACGGGTTACCCCTTTTTGAGCAGCCCCAGCACGAAGGTCACAACAGCCATGATCACGAACACGAAGAACAGGATCTTGGCGATGCCCACGGCACCGGCAGCAATACCGCCAAAGCCGAAGAGGGCTGCAATGAGTGCGATAACCAGAAAAACAACGGCGTAATGCAACATTTCCATCTCCTTGTGTAGTGGCCGGACTGCCGGCTGATCAGGTGGCGTGAACATTTGTTCGCCTGGATTCCAATGTAGGTGGCCCGGGGTGCCGAAGATGCCGGTCCCCGGCGCACCAGCGTGTCGGTGGTGTTGCGCCAGGGGTGTAGGACAGGACGCACTCCACCAAGGCGCTGACAAAAAGCAGGGGGCCCCCGCACACAGGCAGGCATCCGGCCGCAGGCGCAGCCCTGCACCTGCGCACGAAAGCCTTCCTGGCGCACTATCTGGCAACAAACGTCCGCGCACCCAAAGCGGCGTGCAAGTCAGGGAAAAAGCAAGCCACACGCCCCAAGAGCGAACGTGTGGAGAGCGCCCCGTGCCGCAACGGGCAATGCGCACGAGGTCGCCATCGAGCAGCACCGTGGTGCGCTCAACGGCACACCCCTGCCCTACGCCTTACCTGGAGGGCGCAAACCCAAGCGGGCTACACACGCACGACAGGCGATCGCGGGATGGGCAGCACGGCAGACAAGATGGTCCCGTTGCCAGGGCGGGAGGTGATGGTGAGCCGCCCACCTGCGGCCTCCACACGGTGGCGCATTCCCGCCAAGCCATGTGATGCGGGGCGCACGGCGCTGGGCTCAAACCCGAGGCCATCGTCACGCACGTCGACGGCAACATGGGTGGGATGAGCGTGCACCGATATCAGCACCTTTTTGGCATTGGCGTATTTGCCAACGTTGGTCAGGGCCTCTTGTACCATGCGGTAAACGGTCAGTTGCGATGCATCGGGAAGGTCCACCGTCTCCAGGCTGGTGTCCACCTCGATACCCGCGCGATCACCATATTCACGCGCCAAAATTTCCAGGGCCGCAGTCAAGCCCAGGTTGGACAACGACGAAGGACGCAGGTCTTCAATGATGCGGCGCTTGAGCGCGATGCCGCTGTTGAGCGTTTCCGTGAGGTGCTTGAGCCGCTCCGCGATGTCTGGCGCTGCGGCATCAATCTTGGATTTGAGGCGCGCCACATCCAGTTTGGCGGCAGTGAGCAAGGCGCCCAGTTCGTCATGCAACTCGCGCGCCAGATGCCCTCGCTCTTCTTCGCGCACCTGCTGCAAATGGTTGGCCAGTTCCGACAAGGTGGCGGTGCGCTCTCGCACCAGGCCTTCAAGGCGGTCGCGCTCGCGCTCAAGCAGCACCTGCTCGCGTTGATTGACCACCAGCACAGCATGGGCCTGCCGCAAGTACATGTAAAACGCCAGCAAGCCGATGGCGGTGACGGTAGCGATGCCGATGCGCGAAAGCGTGAGCGACTGCTCGATCTGCTCGCGGCCCGCCTGCACACGCTTGTCGCTGCGATCTATCAGCGCCATCGCATGTTTGCGAATGCCCTCCATGTGCTCCTTGCCCACATCAGTGTTCAAGATGAACTTCCAGGCGTCTTCGTTCCCCTTTCGGCGCAGGCGCAGACTCAACTCCATCTCGGCCAGCTTGCGCGATATTTGCTGCGAAAGCTGCGCAAATTCCTGCATGTCGTCGGGCGAGGAGAGGAACTGGTTGCGCAACCGGTCCATATTGGTCTGCACCGTGGAGATCGCCTTGTCGTAGGGCTCCAGATAACTTTCATTGCCGGTGAGCAGATAACCCCGCTGCCCGGTCTCCGCATCCAGCATGCTTTGCAGCAAGGTGTTGACATCGGCGCGCGTGGTCTGGCCCAGGGCCATTTGCTCGACAGCGTCCTGAGAACGCATGTGACCTGTCTCGTTGATACCGACCAGCACCATGGCCGCGAGCAACGCCATGGGCAGGCTCAGCGCCATCTTGCGGACCCGGGGCAACCAGCGCCGGGTGTTTTCTTTGAGGTTCATAGACTTATTCTGGATAATGTGCCATCACGTCGAAGTGGCCGCATCCCGGTGCGTATCACCGCAGGGCCCTTGGACATCAAAAAGCATTGGCAGCAGGACTGCCGCCTCTCGAAAGAAAAATCAATGATCAAGATCGGCATTGTGGATGACCATGCGATTGTTCGCTCTGGGCTGCGGCAGTATCTGTCGGAGCATGTGGACCTCCGCGTGGAAGGCGAAGCGGGCAATGGCCGTGAAGCCATTGATCTCGTGCGCAACAAGGAAATCGACGTGTTGTTGATGGACCTGTCGATGCCCGGCCAAAGCGGGCTGGATGCGCTGGCCATGTTGCGCGCCAAAGCGCCCGACATGGGCATTCTGATCTTGAGCGGCTACCCGGAAGAGCACTACGCGATCAACCTGATTCGCCAAGGTGCGAGTGGCTACCTGAACAAGGAATGCGAGCCGTCGGAAATCGTGGAAGCCATTCGCACCATTGCGCTGGGGCGCCGCTACCTCACCCCCGCCGTGGCCGAACTGCTGGCCCAGCAACTCAACCGCAAAGACGACGCACCGCCGCACGAGCAATTGTCCGAGCGCGAGTTTCAGGTGTTCCTCAAGCTTGCCAAGGGCGAGACGGCTGGCGACATCGCCAAGGCCTTGTCGCTCAGCGTAAAAACGGTGAGCACCTATCGCACGCGGTTGATGGAAAAGATGAGCCTGTCGTCCAACAGCGACCTGACCTATTACGCGCTCAAGAACCGGTTGATCGACTGATACAAAGGGCCCCAGCCCACGGCATCGTGGGCGGCGACGTCTGCGCGGCAAACCTGCGCACTCACATCGCCGACCCCATCGCCATCCCCCCACCGCACGGGTCCATCTAACGCGGGTGCCTGACGCAAAAAAATCACCGGTTGTCACGAAGGATCTGAGCAAAAACCACAGCGCCCGATGGACGTGCGATGGACGTGCGATGGGTGTGCGATGGGTGTGCGATGGGTGTGCGATGGGTGTGCGTGTTGCGCATGAAGGGTGACGCAGCCACACACCACCGTGGGCCGCTACCTCACTGGCGCGGAAGGGGGGAGGTGAAAACCGGGTGTCCAACGGAATCCCCACCTGTCACGGGACTCTGGCTGTGTTGAACACAGTAGTCCACCAGTGCATCGATTTCGTTGGACTTGTCGAACACGGCATCCACGCCCAGCTGGGCACAACGCATACGCACATCCGGGGTCGCGTAATTACTCAAAACCACCATTTTCTGATCCGGACGGCGGGTGCGGCAGGCAGCCAATACACCCAACCCACTGCCTTGGCGCAAAAACAAATCGACGATGGCCAGGTCCCACTGATCGCTGTGTGTGGACAGCCAGTTTTTGCCATCGTCTTCTGTTTCTGCGATGCCTACGGCCTCCACAGAGGCCAGCTCCTCCAGCGTCCCAATCAGGTTTTCGCGGATCGTGGCGTTGTCTTCAACAATGTAGGTGCGCAGCTTCACAGACAGTCCAAGTGTGCAAGCAGCGCAGAGGTGCGCTGTTCGTACTTTTAATTTAGGCGGTTACCAAGCTTGATTCTGCCAGCGACCATACGTTGGGCCTGTAGGAACTCTCCTACCGCGCCACACTGGACGTCACATGCGCCGCAGCTCCCGCACCACACACGGCGCAGGCGGGTGCGCGTTGCACACGCATGGTGCTCCATTCCATCGACCGGCCATCCAGCATCAGCAGCCGGCCAGACAACGACTGCCCGATGCCCACCACCAGCTTGAGCGCCTCCGCTGCCTGCAGGGAACCCACCACCCCCACCAGCGGTGCCAACACCCCCATGGTGGAGCAACGCACTTCCTCGAAATCCGCATCGGGCGCAAAGATGCAGGCATAACACGGCGACTGCGCATCACGCGGGTCCACGACGGTGATCTGCGCATCGAACTGGATCACCGCGCCTGCCACCAGCGGCTTGCCATGCTGCACACAGGCGGCGTTGATGGCCTGGCGCGTAGCGTAGTTGTCGCAGCAATCGAGCACCACCGTGGCCTGCTGCACCAGGTCTGCCAGGGCAGCGCCATCGACGCGGGTTTTCAGCACCGTAACGAGCACATCGGGGTTGATGGCGAGCATCGCCTGCGCTGCGGAATCCACCTTGGACATACCTACCCGCGCAGTGGTGTGCGCAATCTGCCGCTGCAGATTGGTGAGGTCCACCACGTCGTCGTCCACCAGGGTGATGTGGCCCACACCGGCCGATGCAAGGTAAAGCGCCGCAGGCGAGCCCAACCCACCGGCACCGATGATGAGCACATGAGCCGCCAAGATGCGCTCCTGCCCTTCGATACCAATCTCGTCGAGCAGGATGTGACGGGAATAACGCAGCAGCTGGTCGTCAGTCATGGAAGGGGCGGGACAAAAAAAGTAGGAGGAGGATATGAAAAAAGCCGGGCCTCTCGCGAGACCCGGCCTGGAAGGCTGTTGGATTGAAAGCGAACGCTCAATTCTCTTTCTTTTCTTCCTTGCGTTCAGTCAGCGTCTTGCTCACCAGCACGGAGCGGCCCTTGAGCTGGTTGAGCGCCTGTACCAACTGGAAGTCCTTGTCGTTGCCAAACTCGGGAATCTTGCGGTCCGCGATCGGCTTTTTGGCTTCTTCTTCCAGGAGCTTGCGGGCTTCGTCCCGGGCCTTTTCGCGGGTCTCGTCCTTTTGCTCGGCGCCCTGGCCGCTGGCCAGATGTTTATCAAGATCGGCTTCACGCAAGCGCAAGGCCGCAAAAATGTTGCCTTCTTCCGATTCGTCAATCATCACATCGGGCACGATGCCCTTGGCCTGGATGGACTTGCCGCTCGGCGTGTAGTAACGCGCCGTCGTCAGCTTGATGCCGGTGTCCGGGCCCAGAGGCCGCACCGTTTGCACCGAGCCCTTGCCAAAGGTCTGGCTGCCCATGATGGTCGCGCGTTTGTGGTCTTGCAAAGCGCCCGCCACAATTTCGCTGGCAGAAGCCGAGCCTTCATTCACCAACACCACCAGCGGTACAGCCTTGAGCGCTGCGGGCAGGCGGCGCAATGGGTCGCCCCCGCCACGGCGCTGATAGAACTCAGGGGCCGCCTTGTAGGTCGCCTTGCTGTCGGCCAACTGGCCGTTGGTGGTAACCACCGTCACGTTCTCGGGCAGGAAAGCGGCCGAAATCGCCACGGCGGCATCCAGCAGACCACCCGGGTCATTGCGCAAATCAAGCACCATGCCCTTGAGGTTGGGCTCCAGCTTGTAGACCTCTTCAACCTTGCGCACAAAGTCATCCACGGTACGGTCCTGGAACTGCGAGAGACGAATCCACGCATAACCGGGCTCCACCACCTTGCCCTTGACCGACTGGGTCTTGATTTCTTCACGCGTGATGGTGACGGGGAACGAGCGGTTTTCCTCCTTGCGGAAGATGGTGAGCGTGACCTTGGTGTTGGGCTCGCCGCGCATCTTTTTCACGGAGTCGTTGAGGGACAGGCCCTTGACGGCCGTGTCGTCAATTTTGGTGATCAGGTCATTGGTCTTGAGGCCTGCACGAAAGGCAGGAGAGCCTTCGATGGGCGACACGATCTTGATCAGCCCGTCTTCCTGGGTGATCTCGATGCCGACCCCCACAAAACGCCCCGTCGTGCCTTCGCGGAATTCCTTGAAGGACTTCTTGTCGAAATACTGGGAGTGCGGATCGAGGCTGGACACCATGCCCGAGATGGCGTCGGTGATGAGCTTCTTGTCGTCCACCGGCTCCACGTAATCGGTCTTGATGAGGCCAAAAACCGCCGAAAGCTGCTGGATTTCTTCCAGCGGCAACGGCGTCATGGCGCCACGGGCCATCGTTTG
The DNA here is from genome assembly GCF_020510705.1 of Acidovorax radicis. NCBI lineage: Bacteria > Pseudomonadati > Pseudomonadota > Betaproteobacteria > Burkholderiales > Comamonadaceae > Acidovorax > Acidovorax radicis. The sequence continues at coordinate 1,165,828 of NZ_CP075184.1, read as the reverse complement.
CAGAGACACCGTTGTGAGAGCTCCCGCCATCACACCTACCGACACCCACCCTGCAATTTTGAGTTTATGACCCATAAAGACACCTTTACCGCTTCAAAACAATATACACCGAGGCCCTGCCGCCACGCCGTCACAAAGGAAGGGTGCTGACAGGCTCTTAGAAGGGCCAATGCCGCCGCAGTTCCGCATGGAAGCTCACCTTGGCGTCAATTCGCAGGGATTTCCCCCGCTCTTTACCTGTGATTTACGCCTTGCCCTGCGATGCCACGGCCGCTGCGGCTTTGGCGGCTGCTTCGGCATCACCCAGATAGTAGTGACGCAGGGGTTTGAGGTCTGCGTCGAGTTCGTATACCAGTGGAATCCCGTTGGGAATGTTCAGTCCCACGATATCGGTTTCCGAGATATTGTCGAGGTACTTCACCAGCGCGCGGATCGAGTTGCCATGGGCGGCCACCACCACCCGCTTGCCGGAACGGATGGCGGGCGCCATGGCCTCGTTCCAGAACGGCAGCACGCGGGCTACGGTGTCTTTCAGGCATTCGGTCAGGGGCACACTCTCTGCTGTCACACCAGCGTAGCGGCGGTCGCCACGTTCGCTGCGGGGGTCTGTCGCTTCCAGCGCCGGGGGGGGCGTGTCATAGCTGCGGCGCCACACCAGCACCTGCTCGTCACCGTACTGCTTGGCCATGTCGGCCTTGTTCAGGCCCTGCAGGGCGCCGTAATGGCGCTCGTTCAGGCGCCAGTCCTTGACCACGGGCAGCCAGGTGCTATCCATTTCGTCCAGCGTGTACCACAGGGTATGGATGGCGCGCTTGAGCACGCTCGTGAAGGCCAGATCAAACTCATAGCCCTCGGCCTTGAGCAGCTTGCCCGCCGACATGGCCTGGGACACACCGGTGGGGGTGAGGTCGACGTCGGTCCAGCCGGTGAAGCGGTTTTCAAGGTTCCAGGTGGATTCGCCGTGGCGAATCAAAACGAGCTTGTACATGGTTTCCCCAGGAGAGACGGGTCAAAGAAATACGGACTAAAACCTAGCATTCTAGAATTACGCTGTTCGCCAACCCAAGGAATCTCCGTGAAATTCATTATTGATAACTGGTATCTGTTCATCGTGGCACTGGCCTCGGGCAGCCTGTTGCTGTGGCCGGTGCTCAAGAACGCCAGTGGCGGCTCGCTGACGCCCGCGCGCGCCGTGCAGCTCATCAACCGCGAAAAAGCGGTGGTCATCGACGTCTGCGAGACCGAGGAATTTGCCGCAGGCCACGTGACCGGCGCCAAGAACGTGCCGCTGGGCCAGCTCGAAGAGCGCCTGCCTACGGTGGTCAAGAACAAGGCCCTGCCCGTGGTGCTGGTCTGTGCCAGTGGCGCCCGCTCCAACCGCGCCGTCGCCATTGCCAAAAAGCTGGGCTATGACAACGCCCAGTCCCTGGCTGGCGGCCTCAAGGCCTGGCGCGAGGCCAGCCTGCCGGTGGAAAAAGCCTGAACCGGCCCCATCTGCCCCACACAGCCTTTTTTTTACCGTCTTCCCAACAAAGGACCGCCATGCAAGCCGTGAAGATGTACACCACTGCCGTCTGCCCCTATTGCACACGGGCCAAGCAGCTCCTCAAGTCCAAAGGGGTCGAGCAGATCGAAGAGATCCGCATTGACACCGACCCCGCCGCGCGCAGCCACATGATGGAGATCACCGGCCGCCGCACGGTGCCGCAGATCTACATCGGCGACACGCATGTGGGCGGGCACGATGACCTGGTGGCGCTGGATGGCCGCGGCGAGCTCATGCCCCTGCTGGGCGCCGCCTGACCCTGATTGGGCGCTGCATAATGCAGCCCCATGTGCCCGCTGCGGGAGCTGCTCCCCGGCGGGTTTTGTTTTGCTAGACATTTTGTAAAAGCTCAGAGACTTCACCATGGCCGATCAAGAAAACCCCGTGTTCCAGATCCAGCGCGTCTACCTCAAGGACATGTCGCTCGAACAACCCAACTCGCCCGGCATCCTGCTCGAACAAGAGCAGCCCAGCGTGGACATCCAGTTGGGTGTGGAATCGAGCCTCGTGGCTGAAGGCATCTACGAAGTGTCCGTGACCGCCACGGTGCAGACCAAGATCAAGGACAAGACCGTGTTCCTGGTCGAAGCCAAACAAGCTGGCATCTTCGAGATCCGCAACATCCCCCAAGACCAGATGGGCCCGATCATGGGCATCGCCTGCCCGCAGATCGTGTACCCCTACCTGCGTGGCAACGTGGCCGACATCGTCAACCGCGCCGGGTTCCCACCTGTGCACCTGGCCGAGATCAACTTCCAGGGCATGTACGAACAACAGCAGGCACAGGCCGCTGGCGAACCCTCGCCCATCACCACGCAGTAATTCTGAGCGCTTCGGGTCGGTGTAGAGATTTGTTATCTTTTCGGCCTCTAGCGCTTGATATATAAGCGCTACCAGCTATGAAAATCATAGTACTAGGCGCAGGCGCATGGGGTTCTGCCGTTGCAATGAGCGCGGCGCAGAACCCGGCCGGGCACGCCGTGACCCTGTGGGCCCGCGACGGCGCCCAGGCGCAGGACATGCGCAGGCAGGGGCAGAACACACGCTATCTGCCCGGCATCCCCTTCCCTTCTTCACTCACCGTGGCCGATGGCGACTTTGCACCGCTGTTGCCTGGTGCCGACCTGGTCATCGTGGCCACGCCCATGGCGGCGCTGCGCGGCATGCTGCAGGCACTGCGTGGCCACACCACGGCCATCGCGTGGCTGTGCAAGGGGTTTGAGGCCCCGCCGAGCGACCAGCCACAGGCTGTTGGGCTGCTAGCGCATGAAGTACAAGCGCTGATAGCTCCTGAACTCATAGCAGGCGCATTCAGTGGCCCCAGCTTTGCACAGGAAGTGGCACTGGGCCAGCCCACCGCACTGGTGGCGGCCAGCGCGCATGCCAGCGTGCGCGACGCACTGGTCAACGCATTTCACAGCCCCAGCGTGCGGGTGTATGCCAATGAAGACATCGTGGGCGTCGAGGTGGGCGGCGCCGTCAAGAACGTGCTGGCCATTGCCACGGGCCTGTGCGACGGCCTGGCGCTGGGGCTCAACGCCCGGGCGGCGCTCATCACGCGGGGCCTGGCCGAGATGACTCGGCTGGGCGTGGCCCTGGGCGCTCGGGCCGACACCTTCATGGGTCTGTCGGGCCTGGGTGATCTGGTGCTGACGGCCACGGGCGACCTGTCGCGCAACCGGCGCGTGGGCATGCTGCTGGCGCAAGGCAAAAGCCTGCAACAGGCCGTGGAATCGTTGGGCCACGTGGCAGAAGGCGTTTACAGCGCCCGCACGGTGGCACAACGGGCCGACATGGTGGGTGTGGATATGCCCATCACCCGTGCCGTGGTGGCGCTGCTCGATGGGCAGCTCACCCCTGCCGATGCCGTCGTCACCCTCATGGGTCGCGGGCCGGCCTCCGAACTGATTTGAACGCAGGCATGCGGGGCGGTGCCGTCCGCCCTCGGCCATCCAATAAATAGCCAGGACACACAAGTAAAAGGCCCTTCCGGCACGCCGGAAGGGCCTTTTGGGTTCTTGGCTTTGGCAGCGGAGCGTTCAAAACACTCCGAACAGCATCAACAACAGAACAACAGACAGTGGTACGCCGAGCAGCCAGGCAATGATGGGCATGGGGATCTCCTTGAAAGGGTTGGAAGGTCAGGTGTTTCCACTTTATTTCCGGCCCCGGAGATGCCTTGTCCGGCATCGCAGCGCATGCCCGTAGGCCCCTGCCTACCTGCGCTGCCAGCACACACGCCCCACATGGCCCACATGGCCCACCTGGCCCGCATGCAGCGACTGCGTTACAGGCCTTGCTCCAGCGCCAGCAGCTCGTCCACCGTCTGGCGGCGGCGGATCAGGCGGGCCTGGCCACCGTCGACCAGCACCTCGGCAATCAGGGGACGCGTGTTGTAGTTGGAGGACATCGAAGCGCCATAAGCCCCGGTGTCGTGAATCACCAGCAGATCACCCACCTGGGCTGCAGGCAGCTCACGCGGCAGCACCACACCGCCGTCACCCTGCGTGAACACGTCGCCCGACTCGCACAGCGGGCCCGCCACCACCGTGGGCTGCTCTGCCGCCGTGGAGCCATCGCGGCGCAGCACGCTCATGGCGTGGTAGCTGCCGTACATCGACGGGCGCATGAGTTCATTGAAGCCCGTATCAACCAGCACGAAGTGGTTGTTGCCCGCGTTCTTGGTGGCGCGCACCTGGCCCAGCAGCACGCCCGATTCGGCCACCAGGTAGCGGCCCGGCTCGATCTCCAGACCGAGTTGGTGGCCTACGATGGCCTCGGCCTGCTGGCGCGCGGCGTCCCACAGGCCGTGATAGTGCTGCGTATCGACCACCGGGTCGCCACTGCGGTACGGAATGGACAAGCCGCCGCCCGCCGAGATGGCGTGCAGGTCATGCCCCGCCGCATGGGCCATGCGCACCAGGTTGACCATGGCGCCACACACTTCCTGCAAGTGGCTGTAATCAACGCCCGAGCCGATGTGCATGTGCAGGCCCACCAGCTTCAGGCCGTGCTGCTTGATCGCAGCCAGCGCCGCAGGCAGGTCGGTGTGCCAGATGCCGTGCTTGCTGTGCTCGCCGCCGGTGTTGGTCTTGTTGCTGTGGCCATGGCCAAAGCCGGGGTTGATGCGCAGCCAGACGCTATGGCCGGGCGAGCGCGCGCCCAGCTGGTGCAGCATGTCGATCGAGCCAGCGTTGACGGGCACGCCATGCTCCACCACGCAGTCCAGCGTGGCGGCGTCAAACAGGTCGGCGGTGAAGACGATCTCGGACGGCTCGCCACCGGCCTGGTAGCCCGCCGCCAGCGCACGCAGGATCTCGCCGCGCGAGACGGCGTCCACCTTCACGCCCTGCTCGCGCATGAGTTTGAGGATGTGGATGTTGGAGCAGGCCTTCTGCGCAAAGCGGATGGTCTCGAAATTGGACACCTGCGCGATGCGCTGGCGGATGGTGGCCGCGTCATACACCCACAAAGGGGTGCCGAACTGGTCGGCCAGCGACCACAGCTGGGCGGGCGTAAAAGGGTTGGACATGCGAAATGGCTCCGGGCGTGAATACGTCAAGGCGCGAATGATGCTGCCTGTTTGGCATTCAGTCCAATGCTTTGCCAAGTGGCAGGCATTCAATCTGGATATGCTTGACGGCATGAACCCGCCCCCCGCCCCCCCCCTGCCCGCCCGCATCACCCACCGGCACATCGAGGTGTTTCGTGCCGTGATGACGGCGGGCAGCGCTACCGGCGCGGCCGATCTGCTGCACAGCTCGCAGCCCACCGTGAGCCGCGAGCTGGCGCGGCTCGAATCGCTGCTGGGCTATGCGCTGTTTGAACGCGTGCAGGGCCGGTTGCGCCCCAATGCACGGGCACTGGCGCTGTGGGATGAAGTGCAGCGCTCCTGGCAAGGGCTTGAACGCGTGGTGGACCGCGCGGTGGCGCTGGGGCGGTCAGACCCTGTGCAGTTGTCGGTCTTGTGTCTGCCTGCCCTGGCCCACGCGTTGCTGCCGGGCGCCACGGCCCGGCTCATGCAGGCCCACCCACAGGCGCGCCTGTCGGTCACGCCGCAAGAGCCGCCGCTGCTCGAAGAATGGATGAGCGCCCAGCGTTTTGACCTGGGCCTGTGCGAACAAACCAGTGCGCCCCCCGGCACCCGTGCCGAGGTGCTGCTCACGCTCGACGAAGTCGCCGTGTTGCCTGCAGGCCATCCGCTGAGCTGGCAGCCCGTGCTGCAGCTGGGCGATTTTGCCAACGCGTTTTTTGTGAGCCTTTCGGCGGAAGACCCCTACCGCCGCCTGATCGACGCCCATTTTGCTCAGGCAGGGGTGGCGCGCACGCTGCGGGTGGAGACCCACAGCGCGGCAGCCGTGTGCGCCATGGTGCAGCAGGGCCTGGGGCTGGCGATCGTCAACCCGCTGACGGCGCTGGCGGCGGCCAGCGACCGGCTGGTGGTGCGGCGCCTGGCGTTTTCGATTCCATTCAGCGTCACCGCGCTGCTGCCGCTGTACCGGGCGCCGCTGCCCGAGGTAGCGCCCATGCTGCAGGCGCTGCGTAGCGAGGCATCTGACATGGCCCAGCGGTTGCAGGCGCTGGCGTGAAGGGGTTTCTTCGCCTCAACAATGCCTCGCCAATGCCTCACCCACGCCCCATCAGGCGGCAGATTGCATGCTGCGCACCTTGACGGCAAGGCGCTCTTGCACTGCCGGTGAGACAAACTTGTGCACCTCGCCACCCAGCATGGCAATTTCGCGCACAAAGGTGCTGCTGATGAACTGGTATTTGTCGCTGGGGGTAAGAAACACCGTCTCGACCTGCGGCATCAGGCTGCGGTTCATGCCGGCCAGCTGGAACTCGTAGTCAAAGTCGGTCACGGCGCGCAGGCCGCGCACCATGGCCTTGCCACCACGCGACACCACAAAGTCGCGCAGCAGGCCCGAGAAACTTTCGACCTGCACCTGCGGGTACATCTTGACGGCGTCGCGCACCATCTCGATGCGCTCTTCGAGATTGAACAGGGTCTTTTTGTGATGACCCGCCGCCACGGCCACGATCACACGTTCAAACAACTGGGTGGCCCTGCGCACCACGTCTTCATGGCCCAGGGTGATGGGGTCAAAGGTTCCGGGGTACACGGCGAGCACGTTCTGGGCCATGGTTGTTTGTCTCCTCAATGGCGAAATGGTCGTTGGCCCCAGCTCGCTCAGAGTCTTTGGGGCCGCGTGGGCGGATTATGCAGTGCACTGCAACATGGGCGGCCCCCTGGTTGAGCAGACCCCCAACGCATGCACGCACCCAGGGGCTTGCGGCAGCAGCAGCCGCCCAACCCAGCAACCCAGCGCCGCTTCGGCAACTGCAGAGCCTCTGGCCCGTTGCGCAGAACCATTCAAAAACAATAGCTGCCAGCGCTTACGGAATAAGCGCTACAAGCCTATTTGGCTCAAAATTTCCTGCTACCAAGAGCCCCCGGTTCAGGCGGCCATTTGCAGCAGGTGCGCGTGCACGGCGCCCGCTTTGAGGTGGCGAAACAGCACCAACCCCAAGGGAGCCAGCTGGGCTTCGTCAAAGGCGGCAGGGGCTTCGAGATAAATGAAACCGGCGGGCGCCACGGCGCGGGCAGCGGCTTGCAGCGCGGGCTCGTAGAGCGCGCCGTCAAACGGCGGGTCCAGCAGCACCAGATCCAGACTGGCGGGCGCCGCCTGCTTCAGGGCCGCAACGCCATCACCGCGCTGCACACGCACGGCGGTGGCCTTCAGGCGCTGCTGCAGGGTGTGCAATTGCTCCACCAACGCCGCATCGCTTTCGACCAGTTGCACGGCGGCGGCACCGCGTGAGGCGGCCTCCAGCCCCAGCGCGCCGGTGCCGGCAAAGGCATCCAGGCAGCGCCAGCCGGTCAGGTCCTGGCCCAGCCAGTTGAACAGGGTTTCGCGCACGCGGTCGGGGGTGGGGCGCAGGCCGGGGCGCTGGGCCACGGGCAGGCGGGTGCGCTTCCACTGCCCGCCGATGATGCGGATTTCACCCGTGCCCTTAGGGGCGGTGGTGGCGGCGCCTTTTTTGGCACCGGCCTTGGCGCCTTTAGCCCCTTTGGCCGCCGGGGCCTCGGGCGGCGCGGCTTGGGCCGCGCGGGCCAGACGGCCGCCCGGCAAGGATTCAGGGCGCAGGGTGGAGCGGCTCATGGGGTGGGCTTTCTAATCGAGAGGTTACGTTGCCGTGGAGGGTAACGCAGCAAAGCGTTGCGCTCAGAACGTGAACACGTTCTCAGGGTTTTGCGCCCACCACCACGGTCACCATGCGCTCGGGCTGCAGCTTGCGCGCCATGGCGGTGCGCACCTGGGCCACGGTCAAGGCCTCGACCCTGTCGGTCCAATGGTCCAGGTAGTCCAGCGGCAGATCGTTCCAGGCGATGTTGGCCACATTGCCCAGCAGCTTCTTGTTGCTGTCGATGCGCAGCGCAAAACCGCCGATGAGGTTGTCCTTGGCGGCACGCAGCTCGGCCTCGGTCGGGCCGTCGGCCACAAACCGGGCAACCACTTCGCGCGAGACTTCGACGGCCTGGGCGGCCTGGTCGGGGCGCGTCTGCAGCCCCACGGTGAAGGCCCCTGCATGCAGGCCGGGCGCAAAGTAGCTGTACACGCTGTAGCTGAGGCCCCGTTTTTCACGCACTTCGTTGGTCAGCCGCGAAACGAACCCGCCGCCGCCCAGAATGTGGTTGCCCACCAGCAACGCCAAAAAGTCAGGGTCGCGCCGCGTAAAACCGGGCTGCCCGATCAGCACATGGGCCTGGGCCGACACAAACGGGATGTTCTGCTCGGACGGCGCCGTCAAGGCAGCCACCTCGCCCACAGCGGGCAAGGGTGCGCAGTTGGCCGTGGCGGGCAGGCGCGACAGCAGGGTGGCCACCAGCGTTTGGGCCTGGGCACGCGTCACGGCGCCCACGATGCTGAACTTGGCCCTGCAGGTGGCAATGCTCTGGCGGTGAAACGCCTGCATGTCGGTCACGCCGATGCGCGCGAGTGTTTCTTCGGTGGTGCGTGCGCCATAGGGATGGCTGCCATACACGGCGGACTCGAAGGCGTGGCCAGCCACGGTGGCGGGACGGGTGTTGGACTCTTTGATGCTGGCCACCCAGCGGGCGCGGTCGCGCTGCCAGATGTCGTTGCTCCAGCTGGGCTCGGCGATCTGCCGCGCCGCCAGGCGTGCGGCACGGTCGAGCAGCGGCGCATCGGTGAGCGAACGCAGCGTGTAGTGCAGCGCATCGTTGTCTGCACCAGCGTCAAAGCTGGCACCCAGGTCGGCCCAGGCTTCGCCCAGGGCGTTTTCGTCCAGCGCGGGCTCGGCGCCCGCCGCAGTCACGCCCTTGGAGGCCATGGCGGCCACGGCGTTGGCCAGGCCCGACTGCCCCGCCGGGTCGCGGCGGCTGCCGGCGTCAAAGTCGATCTGCACGTCCACCATCGGGACCACCGGGCTTTCGACCAGGTACACCTTGGCGCCGTTGGCCTCTGTCCAGTGCTGAATGGGCAGCAGCGCCCAGGCAGAATTTGAAGCAAAAATGGCTGTAGCGCTTACCAATAAAGCGCGAGCAGCTATGGTTTTAATAGTCATGATGTGATGAGGCGCCAGAACGGGTTCAGCGAATGGAAGCGCCCAGGGGCGACGCAGGGCGGGCGCTGCGCGCATCCAGCGGCTGGGGCAGCAAGGTGGCGACCGTGAGCTGGTCATCGCCAAAATACCGGCCCGCCACGGCCTGCACCTGCGCGGGGGTCACAGTGCGCAGCAGCGCCAGCAGGCGCTCGTTGGCGTCCAGCGGAAAGCCCTGCACCCAGTTGCCGCCCAGCTCCTGGGCCTGGCTCATCACCGAATCGCGTTCGTACACGGTCGAGGCGATCCACTGTGTCTTCACGCGCGCCAGCTCGGCCTCGCTCACGCCTTCGCTGGCCACACGGGCCACTTCGGCACGCAGGGCAGCTTCCACCTGGGCGGCCGTCTTGCCGGCTGTGGGCACGCCGCTGAGCATGAACAGGCTGGGCCCGCGCCCCGTGACCATGGCCGAGCTGCTGGCGCTGTCGGCCACGCGGTTGTCGCCCTGGGTCAACGCCCGGTCCAGCCGCGCGCCGTCGTAGCCGTTGAGCACGGCGGACAACACCATGAGTGCGAGCGCATCGCGGTCGGTGTCGGTCAGGTTGTCCACGCGCTCCAGGCTGGGCGTGCGAAACGCCAGGGCCACATACGCCTGCTCGGCAGGCGCCTTGACCGCAATGCGCCGCAGCCCCTGCTGCACGGGCTCGGTGCGCGGCTTGCGCACGGGAATGGCGTGCACCGGCAGGCTGCCGTAGTATTTCTCGGCCTGTTCACGGACCTTGGCCACATCCACATCGCCCGCCACCACCACCACCGCATTGGTCGGCGTGTACCACTGGTGGTGGAAGTTGCGCACGTCATCGGGCGTCATCGCATCGAGATCGCTCATCCAGCCGACGATGGGGCGGCGGTAAGGCGACGCATTGAAGGTGGCCGCAAAAAGCTGCTCGGCCAGCATGGCGCGGGGCTGGTCTTCGGTGCGCAAGCGGCGCTCTTCCTTGACCACCTCGATCTCTTTCTTGAACTCTTCGTCCGGCCACTGGTTATGGGCAAAACGGTCGGATTCGAGCCGCATCACGTCTTCGAGGCGGTTGGCCGGAATCTGCTGGTAATAACCGGTGTAGTCGCGGCTGGTAAAGGCGTTTTCACGCCCCCCCAGGGCGGCCACCCGCCGAGAGAACTCGCCCGGCGGGACGGTTTTGGAGCCCTTGAACATCATGTGTTCGAGCGCATGGGCCACCCCCGAGGTGCCGTCCACCTCGTCCATGGAACCCACGCGCACCCACACCATGTGCACGGCAGTCGGCGCCCGGTGGTCGGGCTGCACGATCAGCTGCATGCCATTTTTCAGCGTGAACTGTTGCGCGCCTGAAGCGGTGGCAGATGTCGCGGCAGAAGGTTGAGACACCGGTGGTGATGCCGCAAAAGCAGCCCCGGACGAGAGGCAGGCCACAAGGCCCAGAAGGGTGAAAGCGCGTTTCATAGAATGGAGTGATTCTAAGAACCCGCCAATGTTCAGTTTTTTCAAGAAGAAACCCAACCCCGCACCCAACGATGCGCCCGCAACGGCCCAGCCGCCAGGCGCCTCTGCACCCGCCGCGCCGGCCCCTGTGGCTGCGCCTATTGCCGCCCCACCATCCCTGGCGCCCACGCCAGCGGTTGCCACCACGGACCCCAGCGCTGCGGTAGCCGCACCGCCCCCAGGCCCTGCGGCGCCCCCTGCCCCCACGCCAGCGCCCCCTCCGGCCCCGGGGGGATTTGGATGGCTGCGCAACCCCTTTGCGGCCAAAGCCCCCGAAGTGGTGGCGCCGCCCGTTGCAACACCAGTCGCAACGCCTGTTGAGGAGCCCCCCCGGCCGATAGCGCCCGCTGCAGCGCCTGCTGCGGCGCCATTTGCCACGCCCACCACCACGGTACAGGGGCCCGCGCCCGTCAGGGCTGCGCAGCCGATGCCCGCCCCCGCCGTGGTGCCCCCGCCTGCGCCCGTTGCCGCTGTGCCACCCGTGGTTGCCGCCGAGCGCAAAGGCTGGCTGGACCGCCTCAAGACCGGCCTGCGCAAAACCGGCAGCAGCATCACCACGGTGTTCACCGGCACCCAAATCAACGATGCGCTGTACGAAGAGCTGGAAGAAGCGCTGCTGATGGCCGACACCGGCGTGAAGGCCACCACCCACCTGCTGACGGACCTCAAGCGCCGCGTGAAGGAAAACAAGACCACCGACCCCGCCGCAGTGAAGGGCCTGCTGGCCGATGCGCTGGCCGACCTGTTGCGCCCGCTGGAAAAGGCCCTGGTCATTGGCAAATACACGCCCACGGTGATCATGGTCGCGGGCGTCAATGGCGCGGGCAAGACCACCTCCATTGGCAAGCTCACCAAACACCTCGCCGACGAAGGCGCCGCCGTGCTGCTGGCGGCGGCCGACACCTTCCGCGCCGCTGCCCGCGAGCAATTGGGCGTATGGGCCGACCGCAACACCGTCGAGATCGTGAGCCAGGAAGGCGGCGACCCCGCCGCCGTGAGCTTTGATGCCGTCACAGCGGGCAAGGCCCGTGGCAAGGACGTGGTGCTGGTGGACACCGCCGGCCGCCTGCCCACGCAGCTGCATCTGATGGAAGAGTTGAAAAAGATCCGCCGTGTGGTGACCAAGGCCGATGCCACGGCCCCGCATGAGGTGCTGCTGGTGATCGATGGCAACACCGGCCAGAACGCGCTGGCCCAGGTGCGTTCTTTTGACGACGCCTTGCAGCTCACCGGCCTGATCGTTACCAAACTCGACGGCACGGCCAAGGGCGGCGTGCTGGCGGCCATTGCGCAGGAGCGCCCGATTCCCGTCTATTTCATCGGCGTCGGCGAAAAGCTCGAAGACCTCGAAACCTTCAATGCCCGCGAGTTTGCCCAGGCCCTGCTGACTTGAGAACTTGAGAACTATCGGATTGGGGGCTGGATGAACTCAACAACCCCCGATAGCGCGAAAAATTGCCGGGCCCGGCCGGCCACCCACCCGCCAACCGTCCCACGATGGCCCCACCGGGGCCATCTTCGCATTTACGAATCGCAACAATTCCCCCATGATGGGTCTCCACTGCAATAGCCAGGAGGCCCATGTTTATTGAGCTACTCAAAGGCGTAGCCCTGCTTTTGGCCCTGTGTTTCCTGCACGGGATCAACATCCGGGTGTGGCGCCAGCACCCCGGCGTGGGGCAGGTGCTGTCGGGGGTGATCTTCGGCAGCATTTGCCTGGTCGGCATGTTCGCGCCGGTCACGATCGTCCCCGGCGTCATTTTTGATGCGCGCTCGGTGGTCCTGAGCATGGCGGGGTTGTTCGGCGGGCCGTGGGTGGCGTGCATTGCGGCGGCGATGGCCATCACAGGCCGCCTCTGGCTTGGCGGCACGGGGATGGAGGTGGGCCTGCTGGTGATTGTGCTGTGCACCGCGCTCGGGCTGGTGTACCGCCACGGGCGCGCCCTGGGCCGGGTGGGTGTGGAGCCCGTGGCGCTGGCGCTGTTCGGCCTGCTGCTGCACACCGCCGTGATTGCGCTGTTTCAGCTGCTCCCTGCAGATATTTCGCAGCGCATCAACCAGACATTGACGCTGCCCTATCTGCTGACCTTTACGCCCGCCACGGTGGTTCTGGGCCTGCTGCTACGCGACGTGGAAGACCGCATGCGCACCGAACTTTCCCTCAAGGAAAGCGCCGCCCGGCTGCATGCGATTGCCCTGGCCATACCCGATGTGCTGCTGGTGCTGGACGCCCAGGGGCGCTATGTAGAGGTGTTGTCGTCAAACGACGCAGCGCTGGCCGCCAGCGCACCACAGCTTCTCGGAAAACGGATGGATGAGATGTTGCCACCCGAACAGGCCCGTCGTTTTATGGCGCTGATACAGGAAACCTTGCGGTCGGGCGCCACCCATACCCTTGAGTACGAGATGCTCACCCTTTCGGGGCTGCGCCTTTTTGAGGGGCGCACCCAGCCCCTGGGGGTGCAGGTGCGGGGCCAGGCGGCGGTGGTGTTCCTCGCCCGGGACATCACCGAGCGCAAACACACTGAAAGCGCGCTGCGCGAATCAGAGCTGCGTTTTCGATCGCTGCTGCTCAACATCCCGTCCATCTCGGTACAAGGCTATCTGCAGGACGGCACCACCACTTACTGGAACAAGGCGTCTGAACGCCTGTACGGCTACACGGCCGACGAAGCCTTGGGCAGCAACTTGCTCGACCTCATCATTCCGCATCCCCTGCGCGAGGCCGTGCGCACCGATGTGCAGCACATGTTCGCCACTGGCGAGGTCATCCCCGCCGGTGAGTTGCAAATGCGGCGCAAGGACGGTTCGGTGGTCGATGTGTTCTCGAGCCACGCCTACATCCAGGTGCCCGGTCAGCCCCCCGAGATGTTCTGCATCGACATCGATATCTCCGACCGCAAGGCCGCCGAAGAGGAAGCCCGCTACCTGGCGTTTTACGACGCGCTCACGCAGTTGCCCAACCGGCGCCTGCTGGTGGATCGGTTGCAGCAGGTGCTTATCCACGGTGCGCGCTCTGGGGCTAACACCGCGGTGTTGTTTGTGGACCTCGACAATTTCAAGACGCTCAACGACACACGCGGCCACGAGGTGGGTGATTTGCTGCTTCGCGAGGTGGCGCGGCGCCTGCGCGACTGCGTGCGCGAGCAAGACACGGTGGCACGCCTGGGCGGTGATGAATTTGTGGTGGTGCTGCAAAACCTGAGCAGCGACGCAAGCGAAGCCGCCGCGCAGGTGCGCACCCTCGGTGAGCTGATCCTCACCCGGCTGCGCCAGCCTTATGAACTGGCAGGGCACGAACACCACTCTTCGGCCAGCGTGGGGGTCACGCTGCTCAGCCACTATCGCGACTCTGTGGACGAGGTGCTCAAGCAGGCCGACATGGCGATGTACCGGGCCAAGGATGCCGGCCGCAACACCTTGCGTTTTTTTGACCCGGACATGCAGCAGGCGGTCAACCGCCGTGCGCTGATGGAGGCCGCGCTGCACAACGGCCTGCGCCAGTCGCAGTTCTTGCTGCTGTACCAGCCGCAGGTGGACGACCAGGCGCGCATCACAGGGGCCGAGGCGCTGGTGCGCTGGCAGCACCCGGTTCAGGGCATGGTCCCGCCGTCCGAATTCATCCCCCTGGCCGAAGAATGTGGGCTGATCCTGCCCCTGGGCGATTGGGTCATGGAGACCGCCATGCGCCAACAGGCGCAGTGGCGCACCGACCCGGCCCTGGAATCCCTGTGCCTTGCCATCAACGTGAGCGCACGCCAGTTTCTGCAAGACAACTTTGTGGAGCGCGTGCTCACGCTGCTGCAGCGCACCGGCGCCAACCCCACCCGCATCAAGCTGGAGCTGACCGAAAGCCTGCTGCTGGCCAATGTGGACAACGTGATCGCCACCATGCACGCCTTGCGTGCGCATGGGCTGGGCTTCTCGCTCGACGACTTTGGCACGGGCTATTCCAGCCTCAGCTACCTCAAGCGCCTGCCACTCGATCAGATCAAGATCGACCAGGGGTTTGTGCGCGGCGTGCTGCAACACCCCAGCGACGCAGCCATCGCACGCACGATCATTGCGTTGGCCGCAAGCCTGGGCCTGGGAGTGATTGCCGAAGGGGTGGAAACCACAGAGCACCATGCGTTTTTGCTGGCGCATGGCTGCAAGGCGTTTCAGGGCTACCTGTTTGGCCGCCCGCTGGCGCTGGAGGAATTCGAAAACCGGGCGCGCCGGGGTGCTATCGAGGCCCATCTCGCCCCTCACAGCCAGCCACACTGAGCTGCGGATGGCTGGGGGCAAGGAATATTCATCAAAAATGATAGCTACTTAGCCATGCCTGATAAGCGCAGCAACCTCATTTTTTTCAAATCCATTCGAAGGTGACATAGGGCAATTCCACGGGAACTTCAGGGCTTAGCACTCAATCACAGAGAGTGCTAATATCTTGGCTTAGAGGAAAGGATTCCCGGAATGACCACTCAATCTGGAACCGCGACGATGACTTTGGCTCCCACCAGCCCCTGGGGGCTTGTGCCCCCGCTGGGCAATCTGGACGCCTACATTTCGGCCGTCAACCGCCTGCCGCTGCTCACCCACGACGAAGAGCAGACCTATGCACGCCAGCTTAAAGAAAACAACGACCTGGGCGCCGCTGGTCGGCTGGTGATGTCGCACCTGCGCTTGGTCGTATCCATTGCCCGCCAATACCAAGGCTATGGCCTGCCCCATGGCGACCTGATCCAGGAAGGCAATGTGGGCCTGATGAAGGCCGTCAAACGTTTCGATCCCGACCAGGGCGTGCGGCTGGTCAGCTACGCCATGCACTGGATCAAGGCCGAGATCCACGAATACATCCTCAAGAACTGGCGCATGGTGAAGGTGGCCACCACCAAGGCGCAGCGCAAGCTGTTCTTTAACCTGCGGTCGATGAAGCAGAGTTTCAAGGCGGACGCCGCAGCGGCCGATGCAGCCACGCACCGCGACACCCTGTCTGACCACGAGATCGATGCGGTGGCCCGGCAGCTGAACGTCAAGCGGGAAGAAGTCATCGAGATGGAAACCCGCATGTCGGGCGGCGACGTGCTGCTTGACCCAGCTCCGTCTGACGATGGTGAACAGGCGTTTGGCCCCATTGCCTATCTGGCCGATGCCTCCCACGAACCCACGGCGATGATCGAATCCCGCCAGCGTGACGCCCTCGCCACCGATGGCATTGCAACGGCGCTGGCCAGTCTGGATGATCGCAGCCGCCGCATCGTTGAAGAGCGCTGGCTCAAGGTGAACGACGACGGCAGCGGCGGCATGACGCTGCACGATCTGGCGGCGGTGTATGGCGTCAGCGCCGAGCGCATTCGCCAGATTGAAGTGGCGGCAATGAAGAAGATGAAGAAGGCGTTGGCCGAGTACGCGTGAGCGTGGGTATCGAGCGGCGGTAACATCACGTTCTTGCAGAAGTAGCCTCGCGGGGCCCCAGTTCTGGGCCCCGCGTCGTTTTGGCCCCCGCATTTCTCAAGGAGATTGTGTTCTCATGTCACGCCGCCCCGTTTCCCGCCGCGCCTCGCTGCTGATCGCTCTGGCGGCCACCGCCGCGAGCCCCTTCGCTGCCCCTTCGGTGTTCGCCCAACAGCCGGTGGCCATGGCTGCCAGCACACCAACAGCATGGCCCACCAAGCCGCTCAAGATCATCGTCGGGTTTCCCGCGGGCTCGTCCCCTGACCTCACGGCGCGCACGTTTTCAGAGCCTTTGGCGAAAGCGCTGGGCCAGCCCGTGATCGTGGAAAACAAGGTCGGCGCGGGTGGCAATATCGGCGCCGACGCCGTTGCGAAGGCGCGTGATGACCACACCATCGGTCTGATGATTAATGGCAACATGACCATTGCCAAGCTGCTCAATCCTGCGGTGCCTTATGACCCACTCAAGGATTTGGCACCCCTTAGCCTGATCGGCACGTCGCCCCTCATTTTGACGGCGCCTGTCAGTCAGCCGGGGGTGCCGGCCACCGCCAGCGCTCGTGAGTTTTTTGCGGCGGCGCGCAGCAGCGGCGACAAATGGAGCTACGGCACGCCAGGTGTGGGCACGGTGGGCCACATTGGCACCGAGTTGCTCAAGGCACGCAGCAACATCAACCCGGTGCATGTGCCCTACCCCGGCTACCCCCAGGTGGCAAACGCCATGCTGGGCGGACAGCTCCAGATGGCGCTGTTGCCGCCCGCGCTGGCCCAAGCGCAGGTGCGTGCGGGCAAGCTGCGCGCGATAGGGGTCACGTCGGCTGGCCGCAGCCCGCTGGCGCCAGACGTGCCCAGCCTGGCGGAAGTGGGCATCCAGGGCTTCAACCTGGAGATCTGGAACGCTTTTGCGGCGCCATCCACCATGCCCAAGCCTGTTCAGGCCAAGCTTGCCGCACTCATCAGCGCGATTGCCCGCAGCGAGGATGTACGCACCAAGCTGTTTCAACAGGGCTGGCAGACAGTAGGCTCGTCACCCGAAGGGCTGGCCAACCGCATCAAGGCGGACACGAGCTTGATGGGGGGCGTGATCACGATGCGCGGCATCAAGGTCGAATAGCCTGGGTGAACACAACGCCGGCTGACGCAAGCCGGGGCCACCATCGTGGCCCTTTTAAACGCGTCAGCCCGCCGCTTCCGCCAGCAAGGTCTTGATGTCTGAGGCCAGGGCCTGGGCACCGCTGCCGTAACGGCTGTACACGCGCAGCCGCCCTGCGGGGTCGTACACATAGCTGCCCGCCGAATGGTCCATGGTGTAGCTGGTGGGCGTCTTGCCATCGACCTTCTTGAAGTAAATCTTGAAGTCCTTGGCGACAGCCGCCAGTTGCTCGGGTGTGCCGTGCAAGGCAAGGAAGGTGGGGTCAAAGTTCGCCATGTAGGCCTTCAGCACCTCGGGGGTGTCGCGCTCTGGGTCCACGGTGACAAAGATCCCCTGAAGGCGGTCACCGTCTTTGCCCAGCATCTGCTTGACTTCGGCGAGTTCGGCCATGGAGGTCGGGCACACATCCGGGCATTGGGTATAGCCAAAAAACACCACCACCACCTTGCCGGCGAAGTCCTTGAGGTGACGCGCCTGCCCGTTGTGGTCTGTCAGCGGGATGTCTTTGGCGTAGTCGGCCCCTGTGATGTCCACCCCCCGGAATTCGACCTTCTTTTCAGAACAAGCACCCAACAGGCCTGCAGCGCTTATGGATAAAGCGCAAACAGCTATCATTTTAAGAGCATTTCGTTTCAGCATGGGTTTTACAGCACGTAGTGGTCCACCAGCAATGCGGCAAACAGCACGCTCAGGTGAATGAGGGAAAAACGGAAGGTTTTGCGCGCCAGTGCATCCGAATAATTGCGCCACAGCGCAAAGCCGTAGCCACAAAAACCCGCACTCAGCAGCACGGCGGCAGCCAGGTAAATCCAGGAGCTCATGCCGTAAATGAAGGGCATCAGGCAACCGGCAAAAAGAATCAGCGTGTACAGAAACACCTGCAATCGGGTGAACTCATTGCCATGCGTCACCGGGAGCATGGGCAAACCGGATTTGCGGTAGTCCTCGACGCGGTACAACGCCAGCGCCCAAAAGTGCGGCGGCGTCCACAGAAAGATGATGAGGAACAGGATGAGCGCCTCAGGGCCCACGTCATTGGTCATGGCAGCCCAGCCCAGCACCGGCGGCATGGCGCCCGACGCCCCACCAATCACGATGTTCTGCGGGGTTAGCGGCTTGAGAATCACGGTGTAGACCACGGCATAGCCCACAAAGGTGGCAAACGTGAGCCACATGGTCAGCGGGTTGACCCAGAAGTACAGCAGCGCAGAACCCGCCACACACAACACGGCCGAGAACAGCAGCGTTTGCACGTTGGACAACTCGCCCTTGGCCGTGGGCCGCCAGGCAGTGCGCTTCATCTTCGCGTCGATGCCCTGCTCCACGATGCAGTTGAACGCGGCGGCAGCGCCCGCCACCAGCCACACCCCGGCACAGGCGACCACCATATGGCCAAACTGTGCTGCAGACGGCATGCCGGGCACGGCCAGCACCATGCCGATCAGGGCGCAGAAAACAATGAGCTGCACCACCCGTGGCTTGGTCAGCGCGTAAAACTGCTGCAGACGCGACGGTGAAGAAACAGCGATGGAGGGGGCGACACTCATACGGACACTCTCGAAGCGCCGGTGGGCGCGGAAAACTCTTGGGGCACGGTTGACACCGTGCGGCTGGACACCACGGCCCAGGTCAACACCACCACCAGGGCGGCTGCACCGCCCGTGTGCAACACAGCGGCCACCAAGGGCCAGTCCAGCACCACGTTGGACAAGCCCGTGGCCAGCTGCAACAAGGCCAAAACCGCCAGCCAGCGGGTCTGGGCAGGCAGCAGGCCCTGGCGGTGAAAACGCCAGCAGACCAGGCCTAGGGCGGCCAGCACCCCATACGCCATCAAACGATGTACGTAATGAATGGCCGTAAGCCCGGCAAAACCAATGTGGCTGCCGTCTTGCAACATACCGAGCTTGCGCCAGACCTGAAAGCCCTGGGCAAAGTCCATCATGGGCCACCAGTTGCCCTGGCATTTGGGAAAGGTGGTGCAAGCCAGCACGGCGTAGTTGGTGCTGACCCAACCACCCAGCACCACTTGCAGCACCACCAGCACCCCCGTGCCGATCAGCGCCCAACGCAGTCCTGCAGAGATGGCCACAGGCAAGCGGCCTTGCGCCCATTGGGTGTGGCGCACCGCCTGCACGCACAACAAGGCGAGCAGGACCAGCCCACCGATCAGATGCAGGGTGACGATGGCGGGAAACAGCTTCATCGTCACGGTCAGCGCGCCAAAAGCACCTTGCAGGCATACCCACAGCAGCGTGATGGTGGGCCACCACGGGCTGATGGGGGGCGCGTCTCCCATCCCGCGTCGTGCCCGGCGCTGTTGCACCCATGAGGAAATGGTCAACACGATGATGAGCACGCCGACGCCCGTGGCAAGGTAGCGATGGATCATTTCGACCCAGGCCTTGCCATGTGTGACCGGGCCTGTGGGCATGGCCTCCTGCGCGGCAGATATCTCGGATCGAGCGCCCACCGGGCTCGCGCTGCCATAGCAACCCGGCCAGTCGGGGCACCCCAGCCCGGAGTCCGTCAGGCGCGTGAAGGCACCAAACAGCACCAGGTCAAACGTCAAAAACAGGGTGAGCACCGTCAGTGTCTGAATGCGCCGCATGGGCGAGCTGCGGCGGTTGCGCACCCACACCCAGGCCAGCGGGCCCAACGCGATCACAAGGCCCAGCAGCATGACCTCTGCCACGGGCGCCAGATCGTAAAGTGGCTGTGTATCGGTCATTGGCTCGCCGGCCGCCCGGCCTCATCCCAGGACGCAGAGGCGCGCAGCAGGCGCTCCAGATCGCGCTTGGCCTTTGCAGCCCCATTGGAATCCATCGCAGCCGGAAACCGCATCATCCAGTTGCCCATGGGGTCCACCACATACAGATGCTCAGCCAGCTGATGGCCCTCGGCTGGCGCCAGCCAAGCGCCCAATGCCGCTGCATCCAAGCGCAGCACAGTCGCCTTCTGCAATGCCGGAGCCAAGACTTGTGGCGGGGTAGCGGCATCGTTGATGAGCCAGACCCAGTCCATCCGGTCCTTTTCCTTGCCTAAGCTCTCGCGCAATTGCCGCTGCAGATACAGATGCTTCTGGCAGGTGGTGTCGCAGTCGCCCCCCGCCACACTCACCAACAGCCATTGGCCCTTGAGCGATGCAAGCGACACGGGACCACCCTCCAACGTGTGGGCAGTGAGGTCGGGGATGGCGCGCTGGGGATTGATCAGCTCGCCGTAGTTGCGCCGCCCTTCGGGCCGAACCACGTAATAAGTGAAATAGGACGCGATCACGGGCGCTGCACAAATGCACAGGACACCCAGCATTTTCCAGCGCCCATGGCGCGCGCGCTGCGCCGTGACCACCGCGTCACCCGCCGAGGGCAGCGTGTGCACGGTCAGGCCCAGCGGATGCTCGTCGTCGGCCTCAGGGGGCAGACTGGCTGCGCGGGCGAATGAACCGTCGGACGATTTGAAACCAGACATAGAGAATTGCAATCAGGCCGCAGAGCCCGAACCATTGAAATGCGTAACCGTAATGTTTGTCGACGCCCGAGCCCACTACGAGCCAGTCGCGTTGCAAACCCTCGCTCGCTTCCCCCGTCTGCAACACCGTGAGCGGGGCCAGAGCCAAGCCGGTTTCGGAGCGAAAGGCAGCCAGGTCGAGATTTTGCCGGATGCGGGAAGACCCCTTCGTCGGGTCTCCCCCCTGAAACTCAAACAGGCGCGATGGCGCGGCGGCCACTCGCCCTTGAACACGCACCACCAGACCCTCAGCGGTCTGCACCGGGGGCACCTGCGTGCGGTCTTCAAAATTGCGTGGCACCCAGCCTCGCTGCACGAGCACCACTCCCGCCTTCGGCCCTTGCAGCTGCAAAGGCGTGAGAACAAAAAAACCAGGTCGCCCATGCATCTGGCGGTTGTCAAGAAACACGGTGTAGGCGGGCAACCAGCGCCCTTCCAGAACCACGGCGCGGTGAACCAGTCCCTGGTGGGCTTCATCGCCAGCACGCGCAGCATCAGCGCCGGCGGAGACCAACGCCGAGCCGTCAAGGGGTGCGAGGTGGCTGCGCGCGTCGAGCAGGCTTTGTAGCGCCTCCTTTTCGGCCGCACGCGACAGTTGCCAGCGGCCGAGCGATGCCGTCACCCACATACCCGCCACGGCCGCCGCCGCAATCATCCAAAAGCGCAGGTCCAGGGAACGTTGAGCGGTTGTCACAGGATAATGGGCTCCATGAAATACCTCGTACTGGTCGCGTTCATCGGCATTTTGGCCAGCCTGGCTTCAGCCCTGTTCTTCATGATGCGCAATGG
Source organism: Acidovorax radicis (assembly GCF_020510705.1). NCBI lineage: Bacteria > Pseudomonadati > Pseudomonadota > Betaproteobacteria > Burkholderiales > Comamonadaceae > Acidovorax > Acidovorax radicis. Next base: position 1,144,306 of record NZ_CP075184.1, on the reverse strand, counting down.
CAGCAGCGACACGGTGGAAGGCAGGGAAAAACATAAGAGCAACCCTATGGTCCGGGCACTGGCCGTTCGCGTCGGCCTGTCGATTGTGCTGTTTGTCTGCATTCTGGTGGCATGGAAGCTGGGTTATATACAACCGACGGGCCTACCAATGGCCCGCTGATTGAAGATATCCCGCCAAGAAGCGCCACACCCCGGAGAAACATCTCCAAGCCCCAAGAAAAAAAGCGCCGCGAGGCGCTTTTTTCGTCGTGCGGGGTCGGCAGCTGCTTATTACATCCAATAAACGAGCACGTACAAGCCCAGCCACACCACGTCCACAAAGTGCCAATACCAGGCGGCACCCTCGAAGCCGAAATGCTTGTCGGCAGTGAAGTGGCCCTTTTGCAGGCGCAGGGTGATCACCAACAGCATCAACATGCCCAGAAACACGTGGAACCCGTGGAACCCGGTCAGCATGAAGAAGGTGGACCCAAACACGCCCGAGCTGAGCTTGAGGTTCAACTCTGTGTAGAGGTGAAAGTACTCATAACCCTGAACAAACAAGAACAGGATGCCGAGCAGCACGGTGGTCCACATGAACGCAATGGTCTTGCCACGTTTGTTCTCACGCAGGGCGTGGTGCGCAATGGTGAGCGTGCCCCCCGAGGTCAGCAGCAGCGCCGTGTTGATGGTGGGCAGCCAGAACGGTCCCACGGTCTGGAACGGTTCCACGATGCCAGCAGGAGAACCCGTGGCACCTACCGCCAAACTAGGCCATACCGCCTTGAAATCAGGCCAGAGCAATGCATTGTCCAGGCTGCCCAGGGCAGGCACCGAATGGGCACGAGCCCACCACAATGCGGTGAAGAACGCACCGAAGAACATCACTTCGGAGAAGATGAACCAGCTCATGCTCCAGCGGTACGACAGGTCGATCTTGTGACCGTATAGCCCACCTTCGCTTTCACGCACCGCATCACCAAACCACTGGTACAAAACGAAGAGCCACCAGACCATGCCCACGGCCAGGGAATATTTACCCCATTCGTGGCCATTGATCCATTGGGCAGCGCCCAGAATCACAAGGAACAGCCCGGCCGCAGCCATGACTGGATGGCGAGACTCGGCGGGCACAAAATAATACGGGGTTGTGCCGTGGGTTGATGCACTCATTTCAGCTCCTGACTCTCAAAATCTTTGTTTTCGGCTTCGTTTTCGGTATTTGAATCAACACCATCTCACACGATCCAATTGACCAGCCCGATCAAACCGAGCACCAGCAAAAAGACTGCGAACAGCCCCACGCCGATGATGTGCAACGGATTGAGTTTCTCGACATCCTGCTGGTACTCGCTGCCTTTTCGCAGCCCAATCAACGACCACGCCACGGCACGCACCGTGCGCAGGAAAGATCCCTTGCGCGCAACGGGCGATTCCGAGGGCTTCTTATTCATGATCCCGCCTTTTGTGCACCGACAACCGGCAAGGCAACCGCTGCGGTTGATTCGGGCGCAGGGGGTGTTTTGCCGCCCACTTCAAAGAAGGTGTAGGACAAGGTGATGGTCGTCACATCCTTGGACAGGCGCGGATCAATCACAAACGCCACAGGCCATTCCTTCTTTTCGCCAGGGTCCAGGGTGTACTGGTTAAAGCAAAAACACTCCAGCTTGTTGAAATGTGCAGCGGCCTGACGCGGAGCGTAACTCGGTATCGCCTGCGCAGCCATGCGACGGTTCTGCACGTTTTGAAACTCATACATCACCGTGGCGAGCTCGCCGGGGTGCACCTGAACCGAACGCTTGGCGGGTTTGAACTGCCACGGGCCACGCGCGTTGGCATCGAACTCCACCGTGATGGTGCGGGTCTTGTCGATCTGCGTGTTGGAAGGCACCTTCACGTCTTTGCCAGCGACGCCATTCCCGGGCACCTGCCGCTCGGAGAGCGACAGAATGTTGATGCCGGTCATCTCACAGATGTGTTTGTAGATCGGGATCAACACATAGCCGAAGGCGAACATGCCAGCCGCAATCACGACCAGCTTGCCGACCATCTTGGCGTTTTCGCGGTGCAGGCTCATGGGATCGTCGGCTCAGTGAGACAACATGGCAACCTTGACCATGAAGCCCACGAAGAAAACGGCGGCTACGGATGCCAGGATCAATGCCATCCGCAGGTTGCTCTTTTTCTGTTCGGGTGTCATGGGCACTGTCCTCAGCCAATCACGCGGGTTGCAGTCGCATCCAGCTTGGGTGGATTTTCAAAGGTGTGGAAAGGTGCTGGCGAAGGGACTTCCCATTCCAGGCCTTCCGCACCATCCCAGGGTTTTTGAGGCGCCTTGGGGCCAATGCCACGCATGGCGGGGAGCACGACAGCGATGAAGAAATACACCTGCGCCAAACCAAAACCAAAAGCACCTATCGAGGCCACCGCATTGAAGTCGGCGAATTGCATGGGGTAGTCTGCATAGCGGCGTGGCATCCCCGCCAAGCCCAGGAAGTGCATCGGGAAGAAGGTGACGTTAAAGAAAATCAACGATGTCCAGAAGTGGATCTGACCGCGGGTTTCGGAATACATCACACCGGTCCACTTGGGCAACCAGTAGTACACGCCGGCAAACATGGAGAACAGCGAGCCTGCCACCAACACATAGTGAAAGTGCGCCACCACGTAGTAGGTGTCCTGCAGCTGGATATCAATGGGCGCCATGGCCAGGATGAGACCGGTGAAGCCACCAATGGTGAACACGAAAATGAAACCCACGGCAAACAGCATGGGGGTTTCAAACGTCATGGAGCCGCGCCACATGGTGGCGACCCAGTTGAAGATCTTCACGGCCGTGGGCACGGAGATCAGCATCGTGGCATACATGAAAAACAGCTGGCCTGTCACCGGCATGCCGGTCGTGAACATGTGGTGGGCCCACACGATGAACGATAGGATGGCGATCGAGGACGTGGCATAAACCATGGAGGCGTAGCCGAACAGCTTCTTGCGCGCGAAGGCCGGCACGATCTGGCTGATGATGCCGAAGGCCGGCAAGATCATGATGTACACCTCGGGGTGACCGAAGAACCAGAAGATATGCTGGTACATCACCGGATCACCGCCACCGGCGGGGTTGAAGAAGCTGGTACCAAAGTGGCGGTCTGTCAGCGTCATGGTGATGGCACCGGCCAGGACTGGCATCACGGCGATCAACAGGTAGGCAGTGATGAGCCAGGTCCAGGCAAACATCGGCATCTTCATCAGTGTCATGCCAGGGGCACGCATGTTGAGAACGGTCACGATGATGTTGATCGAACCCATGATGGAGCTGGCACCCAGGATGTGCATCGCAAAGATGCCAGCATCCATGGAGGGGCCCATCTGCAGCGTGAGCGGTGCATACAGCGTCCAACCGGCTGCGGGTGCGCCACCGGGCATGAAGAACGAACTCACCAGGGTCAGTGCGGCGGGGATCATCAGCCAGAAGCTGAAGTTATTCATCCGCGCAAAGGCCATATCGGACGCGCCGATCTGCAGTGGAATCATCCAGTTCGCAAAGCCCACGAAGGCCGGCATGATGGCGCCAAACACCATGATGAGGCCGTGCATGGTGGTCAGCTGATTGAACAGCTCAGGGTTCACCAGTTGCAGGCCGGGCTGAAAAAGTTCGGCACGAATCAGCAGCGCCAAAACGCCGCCAATCATCAGCATCGTGAACGAAAACAGCAGGTACAGCGTACCGATGTCTTTGTGGTTGGTGGCAAACACCCAGCGGCGCCAGCCAGTGGGGCCGTGATGGTGGTCGTGGCCGTCGTGTGCGTGGTCGCCAGCGTGCCCGTGGTTGTCGAGAACTGCGCTCATTTTTGATTCCTCAATACGGTAGGGCGGTGATTACTTGCCACGCAGGGCTACGACTTCAGATGGCTGCACCAGCTGACCCGTCTTGTTGGACCAGTTGTTCTTGCTGTAGGTAACCACGGCAGCAATATCGGTGTCGCTCAGTTGCGCCCACGAAGGCATGGCACCGTTGTTTTGCCCCTTGAGCAGAACGTTAATCTGTTTGGAATGGTCTGCATCCAGAACCACGGCGGCACCGTCCAGCGGCTTGATGGGGCCAGCGCCCTTGCCATTGGCTTGGTGGCAGGCGGCGCAATTCGCTGCATAGACCTTCTCACCCCGCTTCAGGATGTCATCCAGCGCCCAGACCTTCGTGGGGTCGTCGAGCTTGGTGGCGGCCTTTTTCTTCTGATCACCCACCCATGCGGTGTAGTCCTCGGCAGACACCACCTTCACATGGATCGGCATGTAGGCGTGTTCCTTGCCGCACAGCTCGGCGCACTGGCCGTAGTAATCGCCGATTTTCTCGGCACGGAACCAGGTGTCGCGCACAAACCCAGGGATCGCATCCTGCTTGATGCCGAAAGCGGGCACCATGAAGGCGTGGATCACATCGTTGGCGGTTGTGATGATGCGGATCTTCTTGTTGACCGGCACCACCATCGGGTTGTCCACCTTGAGCAGGTAGTTGTCGGGAGCGTTCTTGACGTTGCCACTGTCAGACATGGCCCGGTGGCTGCTGTCCAGGGTAGAAATGAAAGCCAGGCCCTCGCCTTCACCATTGAGGTAGTCGTAACCCCACTTCCACTGGTAACCCGTGGTCTTGATGGTCAGATCCGCGTTGGTAGTGTCCTTCTGGGCTACCAGCACCTTGGTGGCTGGCAGAGCCATCATGATCACGATGACGAAGGGAACGATCGTCCAGATCACTTCCACTGTCACCGACTCATGGAAATTGGCTGCCTTCGCCCCCCTGGAGCGGCGATGCTTCCAGATCGAATAGAACATTACGGAGAACACTGCCACAAAGATCACGGTGCAGATGACCAGCATCATCCAGTGCAGGAATTGCTGCTCTTCTGCGATCTTGGTAACAGCTGGCGCCAAGTTCAACTGGTTGACTGCAGGGCCACCAGGCAGGTCTTGAACGGCATGGGCCGCAGAGCCCACCCATGCACCGGCAATCAGCAGCAGAGAAGCCAGCTTGTTGGAAATGCTCTTCATAGTTCTCACTTACTTCTAAGCCTCAAATTAACCAATGCCTTTCGCGCACCTGCATGGGGTCAGGTTGCACGCAAGGCCATGCGGATCTCCGACGCCAGAGCCGACCGGAGTTCAGGGCGTATATAACGCCCCACCTCTACCGAACGACCCTGCGCAGACAACTTGATCAGCGAGCGATCACCGGTTTTGGGCTCTACGCACACCCGGCCCCGGTCAAATTCAGCACGCTTGAGCTTGCCTGCAGTCTCCAGTTCCACCACGAGGCGTGAGCCCTGCAGTGAAATCCTCTCACCATCCGCCGCATGGCGGCCGTATGTTGCAAAAGCAACTCCCAAAACCAAGATCTCGAGCCATGCAAACGGCATCACCAAACGGGCCCCGAGCATCCAGAAGAACGCCGCGATCCCAAGAGACACCGCGCACAAGGACACATAGATCCAGCCCATTTGCGCCGGAGTTACCGAACAGTTGCGGACTAGACGCCAGTCAATGCGCTGACCCGACACCGTTGCAAAACGAAAAACCAAGCCCATCACCGGTCATGCTCACAAGACCGCAGGTTGCCCCGCGTTTCGTGCCGCTGGCACAACGGGGCGGCCTGCAAATTTGCGCGGGAAGATGCCCGAAATCCCTATAGCCAACAATTGTAGCGTGCCTTGTTCTATGTCATTGACAGAGAGTTACAGGCTAACCTTCTTTTCCGCCATTGCGCAACATGGTGCGCATGTCTTGTAGCGAAACGGCACTGCTGGAGCTCACACGGACACGCGGCGCTGGCTTGAAAGCGTGGCCATAAATGATCTCAAACGTCAGTGCCAACTGACCCCCGTGCTGCGAGCTGGCCAAGTGATCGCCCAACGCCTGGTAGAGCATGTCTCGCCAACGCCGGCCGCGCAATGAGGGAAAGCGATCAGGGTGCAGATTGCAGCCGAGCTCACGCAGCTCCTGGACGAGGCGCTCGGGCGTGGCAAACGTGAGGGTGATGCGCTCCATGTCCATGACCGGCTCGGCAAACCCTGCGTGCAGCAGCATGTCACCCCAATCGTGCATGTCGGTGAATGCATGGCCCGCAGGAGGCCACCCCAGCGCGGCATAGACCGCATGGAGCTCCTGCAGCGTATCGGGCCCGAGGCACGAAAACATCAAATAGCCGTCTACCGCCAAGGCGCGATGCCACTGCCCGATCAAGGCCTGCGGATCTGCCGCCATGTGCAACGCCATATTGGCCCAGAGCATTTGCGCACTGGCGTCGGCAGGCGGCCCAAACTGCACACTGCCTCCCGTCCAGCGGGCCGGCTTCCACCACGGCGTTGCAAGCGACTGGCGGGCCAAGGATTCACACCGCGCAGCGGTCTCGAAAACTTGAGACCTTGCACCTGGATAGCGAGCACTCACAAGCGCATGCGCCTGCAGCCCGCCCCGCACAGCATCCCAATGGCACCAAGCATCTGGCGCCTGTCGCAACCACTGCAAACGGTCCTCCATGCGCCGAGCCACCTCCTCGTGGAGCCAGGGTGACAAAACAGGGGCAGCAGCGTGCCAACGGGCCGCAGCAACAGGATCAACGGTGGGAGGGTGCTCAGAGGACATGGCAATACACAAGGACGCGCGAGTATATTGATTCATGCTTTTCAACGGTTTGCCAAGGATTTCGCGCTGGATGCATGCTGTGGCGGGCCGCGTTCCCAGCCAGTGCTCTGTCTGCCATGCCTGGCCATCGCAGCGGATCTGCAATGCCTGCGTGGCGCGTTTCGCACAGCCGACCGCCCGTTGCCAGCGCTGCGCGCTGCACGTGCCTTCGGGCGTGGCGGTATGCGGAGCCTGTCTGCGCAAGCCGCCGAGCTTCGACGCTTGCCTGGCGGCCGTGGACTACGCCTTCCCATGGGCCGATGTGCTGGCGGACTTCAAGTTCCGAGCGGACCCAGGGCTGGCCCGCACGCTGTCTGTCGTGCTGCGCAGCACCCCTTGGGTAGAGCCCGCCATCGAGGCGGCAGACCGGCTGCTGCCCGTGCCGCTGTCCACCGACCGGTTGCGTGCGCGGGGTTTCAACCAATCTGCCTTGCTGGCACACCACCTGGCCGCCCACAAAGCCGACCCACACACCCTGCTGCGCCTGCATGCCACCGAAGCGCAAAGCAGTCTGCCGCGCGCACAGCGGCTGCGCAATCTGCACGGCGCCTTCGCGGTGGAACCCGCACGGGCAGCCGCCCTGCGCGGCCAGCATGTCTTGCTGCTCGACGATGTCATGACCACCGGCGCGACCGCGCATGCGGCGACCCAGGCCTTGCGCGAGGCGGGGGTGGCGCAAGTCACGGTGGTGGTACTGGCACGCACGGCCGTCGATGGCACAGGTTGAGCGCCATACACCGGCGCTTTGCGCAAAAAGCGCCCACGCGCCGCGCCGCCCCCAACGCCACGGTTAACGCCAGGACACTTTTGTTTACGCGTGGTTGCGTGAAGAACAACCGGTGCGATGACAATAGCCTGCATGTTCCACATTGTTCTCGTCGAGCCCGAAATCCCGCCCAACACAGGCAATGTGATCCGCCTGGCGGCCAACACCGGCAGCCAGCTGCATCTGATTGAGCCCCTGGGCTTCTCCATGGAAGACCGGCAGATGCGGCGCGCGGGGCTGGACTACCACGAATACGCGAAGGTGCAGCGCCACGCAGGCTGGACGGCCTTTTTGCGCAATGCCCAGCCCGACCCGGCCCGCATGTTTGCCATGACCACCCATGGCTCCCAGCCCGTGCACTCCAATGGCTTCCTGCCCGGCGACTGGCTGGTGTTTGGCGCCGAAACACGCGGACTGCCACCCGAGCTGCGCGACACCTTTCCGCCCGCCCAGCGACTGCGTTTACCCATGGTACCCAACCAGCGCAGCCTCAACCTGTCGAATGCCGTCGCCGTGACGGTCTTCGAAGCCTGGCGGCAAAACCAGTTTGCGATGCCCCAGGTTCAGGGGCATTAAGACGCAGACGCATCCTGACAATGGCCAGAGGCCGCACTATGCGGCATCGCCAGCAGGCAAGCCCGGGCCACACGCGATCTGTTGGCGCAAGGCCATCGTTTTGCGCACCTGCTCGCTCAAAAAGTCCAGAAACACCTTGGTGCGCGCGGGCAGCATGCGGCCCGAAGGCAATGCGGCATACACGGTGTAGCGTGCGTAAATCCAGCCCGGCAGCAACTGCACCAGCTCGCCCCGCGCCAGGTGCTCACGCGCCAGCAGGCGCGGCGCCACGGCCACACCCATGCCATCCACCGCAGCGCGCAGCAGCACCTCCGTGCTGATCGACTGCAACACCACCGACGGCATATCCAGCTCTTGGGGTGGCTGCTGCCCATCCACGGGTAACAGCCGCAGCTTGCGGCCCAACCCAGGATGGTTCCGCGCCGCCATGCCCGAATCGCGCAGGTAGTCGTGCTGCAGCAGGTCTTGGGGCTGCTCAGGCAATGGCAAGCCCTTGCGCGCCAAGTAACCAGGGGCCGCCACCACGATGGATTCGCCCTGCATCAAGGGGCGGGCGACGATGTTGGCGTCAAAGTTCTCGGCCGCCACCATGAAGGTCACATCAAACTCGTCCACCCGGCCAGAAGCATAGGCATCGATGTCGATGTCCAGCATCAGCCGGGGGTGCAGTGCGTGCCAGTCGCCGAGCAGCGGCGCCAGGAAGTTGGTGGCCAGCACCGGCGACGCCACGATGCGGATGGTGCCGCGCAAGTCCCGCGTGCTGGCCGCAGCAGCCGCTTCAGCGTCTTCAATCTCATGCAGGATGCTGCGCACCCGCGCCAGATAGGCATCGCCCGCCTCGGTCAGGGCCAGCTTGCGCGTGGTGCGCTGCAGCAGCCGCGTGCCCAGGTGCTGCTCCAGGTCCGCCACCAGCCGCGTCACCACGGGGGGCGAGAGTTCAAGCCACCGTGCGGCAGCGGCAAAGCCGCCTTCGTCAACGACGGCCTGGAACACACGCATGGTCAGAAGCCTATCCATTTGGGGAAATTATGTTTTGACCACTGGTTGGATTATTTCTGTTTTGTGAATTATTCATTGCCAAGGATGCTATTTTTCAAAGGGATAACCCTCGGTACAGTTCAACCCATCGATGAGCGACACCCCACCGGGCACTCACCGAGGCAGGACAAGACAGGCTGTAACAGAAGACCCGCCTTGCCCGGATTGAACCCAACCATTGATCTGAAAGATACGACCATGACCAACTATCGCACTCTCGCTACTGTCGCCGCCCTCGCACTGAGCGCATTCGCTGCCAATGCCCAATCGAACAACGGCGATGCCTCCATCTACCCTTCGCTGCAATCCGCACCCAGCACACTCACCCGCGAAGCCGTGATCGCCGAACTGGTTAGCGCCCGCCAAAATGGCACCCTGCCCCAAGGCGGCGAATGGTATGACGTGCCCGCACCGCTGGCACTGTCTGGCCAGTCCACCACCACGGTGACCCGTGCCGAAGTGCGTGCACAGGCCGTGGCTGCAGCCCGCGCCGGCGAAACCGCCAACGGCAACAACTGATCGCCCCTTCGGCGCAGCATTGCTACGCCGTGCCCCGATCAGGGGCTCCTGACACAAAAGCCCGCAGACCCATGTCTGCGGGCTTTTGTCGTTAAGAACCTGCGCAGCGTGCGCGCCCCCGTTGTGCGGCGCCAGAGAGGTGCTGCTTAAAGCGCCGCGCCGAAGTTGCGGGCCAGCGATTCGGCCACGCACACGGGCTTGTCGCTGCCCTCACGCTCCACCGTCACCAGCCAGGTCATCTGCATGCCGTCGGGCGCCACGGGCTCGGCAGCTTGCAGCGTCAGGCGTGCGCGCAAGCGGCTGCCCACGGGCACCGGCGCCGTAAAGCGCACCTTGTTGAGCCCATAGTTCACGCCCATGCGCGCGCCCTCGATGGTCAGGCCCGTCTCGAAGAACTGCGGGATCAGCGACAGTGTGAGAAAGCCATGTGCGATGGGCGTGCCAAACGGCCCGGCCTTGGCGCGCTCAGGGTCCACATGGATCCACTGATGATCGCCCGTGGCCTGGGCAAACAGATTGACCTGTTCCTGCGTGATTGTGATCCAGTCGGTCACGGCGACCTCCTGGCCCACACAGGCGCTGACTTCGGAGTAAGAGCGGAAGATTTTCATCCAGGCAATGTAGCGTTGCCCCCCCACGCGCCTTGTCTGGCGCGGGACAGGTGTTTTCCCTCAGCGACCTGTCAGGCGTTGAGCCATGCACAGATCCCCTGCCATTGCTCCAGATCGCGCGCCACACGGCCCGGCGCCACATCGAACAGTGTGAGGCCGTGCGCCGCCAGGTGGATGTAGTTCTGCGTATCGCGCAGATACCCCAGCACCGGAAACCCCAGGCTGTCCACAAAGTGGTGCAACTGCTCGGCAGCCTTGGTGCGCACGTCCACGCGCATGCCCACGATGCCCACCTGCACGCCTGCCGCATGGCGGTGTTCGGCCAACTGGTCCAGAAAGGCGCGCGTGGCAAAGATGTCGAACACGCTGGGCTGCAGCGGCACGATGATCTTGTCGGCGAGCTTGAGCACGTCGTTCAAGCGCCAGCCGTGCAGGCCTGCGGGTGTATCGAGCACCGCATGCGTGGTGCCCTTGGGCGGGCGGCTGATCAGGTCCGAGCTGGCATCCCAGGCGCCGATGGGGCGCGCTGCCGGCGGACGCAGCCCCAGCCAGAGCCTGGCGGACTCCTGCCGATCGGTGTCGCCCAGGATCACGGGATGCCCCTGGCTGGCGTAATACCCCGCGATGTTGGTGGACAGCGTGGACTTGCCCACGCCGCCCTTCGGATTGGCGACAACAACGACTGGCATGACAACCTCCTTGGAATCTGCGCGTCTATGCAAATACAAGCAAAATCAGGCTCTAGCACTTTATGGATAAGCGCCACCAGCTATCAAAATCAAAGCATTTTCACGGCATCAGGCATGCTGCCCGCCGCGTTTCACGAAAAACAGCCCGGCACCCACCGCCATCAGCAAACCGCCAAAGACGCGGTTTTGCGCCTGCACCGCTTTTGCGCTGCGCATGAGGCGGCGCAGCGCGCTGGCACCAAAAGCGTAGCCATGCATCACCACCACGTCCACCGTCACCGTGGTGGCGGCCATCACCAGCAGTTGCGTCCACAGCGGGCGGTTATCGGTCATGAACTGGGGCAACACGGCCACCATGAAGATGATGCCCTTGGGGTTGGTGGCATTGGTCAGAAACCCCGTGAGGCAGCGCTTTTGCCAAGGGCCGGGGGGCGTGGCCTCGTCGCCATGCATCGGCGATGCAGCCCCGGCACGCCACTGGCTGAAACCGACATAGATCAGATAGCAGGCGCCCAGCACCTTCACCACGCTGAAAGCCACCTCGGAAGCCAGCAGGAGCGAGCCCACCCCCGCGCCCGCGATGACCAGAATCAGCAACAGCCCCAGTTGCAGACCCAGGATGGTGGCGCCGGTCTTGCGCACCCCATAAGAAAGGCCATGGCTCATCGACAACACGGCGCCAGAGCCTGGCGACACCGCGATCAGGCACGACGCCGCAAAAAAAGCCAGCCAGGTATGCAAATCCATGGGGTACACCGCCACAAGCCAAGAGGGGCTGAATCTTAGCAACGCCCGATGGTGCCAGCCAAAACATCCGCAGAAATGGCCGCCAGCGCCTAACAATCATGCCTTGCAAGCTATTCAATAAATAGCATGCATCACTCACCAACGCCATGCTTGGCCCAAGACATCGCCGCAGTGCCAAAATCCGTAGGCCCCGTCGGTTTTCAGTTCCATCGCAGCGCCCCGCCTGCACCGTTTGACGTCCACACCTGATTGCACCCATCTCCCATGGCACACGCCCCCACCTGGCTCACCTACGGTTTTCTGTACCTCACGGCCGCCGTGCTGGCCGTGCCTATCGCCAAGGCGCTGGGCCTGGGCGCCATCATTGGCTACCTCGCGGCGGGCATCGCCATCGGGCCCTGGGGGCTGGGCCTGGTCAGCAACGTGCAGGACATCCTGCACTTTGCCGAGTTCGGTGTGGTGCTCATGCTCTTTCTGGTGGGGCTGGAGCTGCAACCGAGCCGCCTGTGGGCGCTGCGCCGCCCCATCTTCGGCACCGGCACCGCGCAGGTGCTGGGCTGCGCGGCCGTGCTGTTTGCGCTGGGCGCCCTCGCCGGCCTGCCCTGGCGCGTGAGCCTGGTGGGCGCTCTGGGCCTGGCGCTGTCTTCCACGGCGATTGCGCTGCAGTCGCTGGCCGAGCGCAACCTCATGCGCACGCAAAGCGGGCAGGCGGGTTTCTCCATCCTGCTGTTCCAGGACGTGGCGGCCATCCCCATTCTGGCGATGCTGCCCGTGCTGGGCGCAGCCGCTGGCGAAGGTGCAGGCCACACGCCGAGCGAGATGGTGCTGGAGGTGCTCAAGATCGTCGGCGTGATCGCCGCCATCATCCTGGGCGGGCGCCTGCTGCTGCGCCCCGTGCTGCGCTGGATCGCCAAGAGCAAAACACCCGAAGTCTTCACCGCCGCCGCCCTGCTGCTGGTGGTGGGCATTGCCTATCTGATGGTGATCGTTGGGCTGTCGATGGCGTTGGGTGCCTTTTTGGCCGGTGTGCTGCTGGCCGACAGCGAATACCGGCGCGAACTGGAGGCCGACATCGAGCCCTTCAAGGGCCTGCTGCTGGGGCTGTTCTTCATCGCCGTGGGCATGAGCATCGACTTCGGGGTGATCCTGCGCTCCCCCGGCCTCATGGCCGCCATCCTGGTCGGTTTTTTGGCGGCCAAGGCCATCGTCATCTACGCGTTGGCCCGGCTCGTCAACATCCCCTACCAGGAGCGCCCGGTGTTCACGCTGCTGCTGGCCCAGGGCGGCGAGTTTGCGTTTGTGGTGTTCCAGGCTGCCGCCGGTGCCAGCGTGTTCCCGGCAGAGACGGCCTCGCTGCTCATCGGCGCCGTGGCGCTGTCGATGCTGATCAGCCCGCTGCTGCTGGTGCTGCTGGACCGCGTGCTGCTGCGCCGCTACGCCCGCCTCAAGATCACGCCCCAGGCCGAAGAAATCTCCGAGCCGCAAGAGGCGCCCATCATCATCGCGGGCTTCGGCCGCTACGGGCAGATCGTCTCGCGCGTGCTGCTGGCCGAGGGCATCCACACCACCGTGCTGGACCACAGCGTGGACATGCTGGAGGTGGCGCGCACCTTTGGCTACCGCGTTTTTTATGGCGACGCCACGCGGCTGGACCTGCTGCGCATCGCGGGCGCCGAGCGCGCCCGCATCCTGGTCGTGGCGGTGGACGACCCCGAGCAGTCCCTCAAGATCGCCAAGCTGGCCCGCGAGCACTTCCCGCACCTGCAGATCGTGGCCCGCGCGCGCGACATCACCCACTGGAACAAGCTGCGCGACCTGGGCGTGACCCTGGTGCAGCGCGAGCTGTTCGAGTCCAGCCTCAAAAGCGCCCACACCGTGCTGGAGCTGATGGGCCTGTCGGCCGCCGAAGCCACCACCTTCACCGACCGCTTCCGCAAACACAACATCGCCCTGGCCGACCGCATGTACCCGCACCACAAAGACCAGGCGAAATACATCGCCGTGGCCCGCGAAGGCCGCAGCCAGCTGGCCGAGCAGATGGCCAAGGAGCGGCAGGAGCACGCGGCGATCTCAGCGGCGGACGTGCCGTATCCGGGGTATGGAGGCACGGAAGGCACTGAGGGGAGCGATAGGAGCGCCAGCACCCAGGATTTGAACAAAAAGCAGCCGTAGCGCTTGTCTATAAAGCGCAAGATGCTATTCATTTAATAGTAAATCAGACATCCAGGACGGTGCGGACAGGTTTCGGATAAGGCATCCAGGGGAAACCCTGCTCCTGAACCTTGCTCACGAAAGTGGCGCGCAAATCGCTTTCGCGCCATTTGTTTGGCGCGATTTCTTTTCGGGACAAACACAGTGTCCCCTCGGTGGAGGCCCGCGGGCATCCAGCACACCATGCCTACGCCACCATCAGCCACACCAACAACCCGCACAGCGCAAACCACACCCGGCCGCAAGTTTTCGCTGCCCGCCTCAATCGTCACACATCAAACGATAACTATTCGCATTACAATGCTGCACTAACTGCCAGCCAACGTCCCCTTGCAACGTGAGCCAGCGCCCCCGCGTTTGTTGACCGCTCACCTTCATCGGGACCCCATGCCTTCTCTGCCCCTGCGCTTAGCGCACGCCCCGCGCTTCTCGTTGTCTGCGCGCCCGCTCTTGTCATCGGCCCGCCAGGCCACCCTCTTCGCCCTGACCCCGCTGGCCCTATGCCTCGCGCAAGCCGCCATGGCGCAGCAGGCCAGCGCACCGGCAGCAGACGCGGCAACGACAGCCCCCCAGCTCCAGGAAGTCCGCATCAACGCCAGCACCGAAAATGACATGGGCTTTGCCCCGGTGGAGGCGCAAACCGCCAGCAAGGCGCCCATGCGGCGGCTGGAGACGCCGCAGTCCATCAGCGTGGTCACGCGCGAGCAGATGGAGTCGCGGCAGATCACCAACGTGCAGCAGGCGCTGCAGACGGTGGCGGGGGTGAGCCCGGTCAACTTCGGGCGCCGGGGGTTTGATGACCTGAACATTCGGGGCTTTCGCTCTACCGAATCCATCCTGGTCGATGGCCTGGTGCAAAGCCCGGGCATGTGGGCCAAGCTGCAGCCTTATGGGTATGAGCGGTTTGAGGTGCTCAAGGGCTCGGCCTCGGTGCTCTACGGCCAGGTGCAGCCGGGCGGCATTGTCAATGCGGTGAGCAAGCGGCCCAAGAAAGAGGCGCTGAGCGAAGTGGGCGTGGAGGTGGGCAGCTTTGGCCAGCGCACGCTGCAGGCCGACATCAACCGGCCACTGTCTGAATCGGGCAAGACGGCGCTGCGCATCAATGCGCAGGTCTCCAACGCCGACGACCCCACGCAGTTGGTCTACCGCAAGGACCGCTGGTTTGCGCCGTCGCTCTCCATCGACCTGGGCGCACAGACCGACCTGGTACTGTTTGCCACCTACAGCCAGAGCGAGTGGATGCGCCAGCAGGGCATCACGCCCTATGGCACGCTGCTGCCCAACCGCAATGGCACGTTGCCCGTCACCCTGTTCACGGGCGACCCCAGCTTTGGGGTGTATGACGTGGAGAGCACCACGGTGGGTTACGCGCTGGAGCATCGCCTGTCGGATGCCATGACCTTCCGCCAGAACGTGCGCTACCAGACCGAGAAGGGCACGGGCAACTTTGTCTCCAACCAGGCGCTGCAGGCCAACCAGCGGTTGCAAAACCGCCAGGCGACACGCCAGTACCTGGACTACGACCTGCTGGCCACCGACACCTCGCTGCTGTCGCGCTTTGAGGCGCTGGGCGTCAAGCACCAGTTGGTGACGGGGCTGGACGTGCGCTCTGGCCACTCCTACCAGGCGCAGCGCCGCTGCACCATTGGTGCGCTGGACCTGTTCAACCCGGTCTATGGCATGGCCGCTACCTGCCCCACCAACCTCACGAGCGATGCCCCCGAAAAGCTCACTGTGATGGGCCTCTATGCGCAAGACCAGATCAAGTTCGGCCAGGGCTGGACGGCCCTGGTGGGCCTGCGCAGCGACTGGTCCACCAACGACATCGATGACCGGGTGGCCAACACACAAACCCGCCAGAAGGACAGCGCCACCACGCTGTCGGCCGGGCTGGTGTATGAGTTCAAGCCGGGCTGGTCGGCCTATGGCAGCTATGGCGAGTCGTTCTTGCCCACCTCGGGCCTCAGCTTCGCGGGTACGCCTTTCGTGCCCGAGACGGGCAAGCAGTGGGAGGCGGGCGTGAAGTACGAGGCGCCCGGCGGCCAGATCACTGGCGCGCTCGCCGTCTTTGACCTGGTGCGCCAGAACGTGACCACGTCCGACCCGGTGAACACGGGCTTCAGCGTGCAGACCGGCGAGCAGCGCGCACGCGGGCTGGAGCTGGAACTGGGCGCGGACCTGAAGAACGGCTGGAAGATCACGAGCGCCTACACCTACACACAGACCGAGGTCACGCGCGACAACAACGCGGCGATTGTGGGCAAGCCGCTCAACCTCACGCCGCGCCACACGCTCACGGCCTGGGCCACCTACAAGCTGCCGCAGTATCCGCGCGTGACGCTGGGCATGGGTGGGCGGTATGTGAGCGAGCAGATCGGCTCGTACCCCTTCACGCTGCCGTCGTACGTTGTGGCCGATGCGTCCATCAGCTATGTGGGCGAGAACTACCGCATCACAGCCGGTGTGAAGAACCTGTTCGACAAGGCGTACTACGACGGCGCGATCAACGCCAATGTGGTCTCGCCCGCGCTGCCGCGCAACTTCAGCGTGGGGCTGACGTACTTCTTCTGATCCTGCCGCGACCGACTCTGCCCGCAAGCCACCCATGACCAGCCAGCGCACACTCAACCGCCTTTTTGTCCTGCACTCCTGGGCCGGCATCGTCACCGGGCTCTTGCTGTTCATCGTGTGCTTCTCGGGCGCGGTGGTGGTGTTCAAGAACGAGATCGACCTGTGGGCCAACCCGTCGCTGGCGCAGTTGCCGCGCTCTGAACAACCTGCCTCGCTCGACGTGGTGCTGGCCCAGTTGCAGGCACGCTACCCCGGCGCCACGGTGGAGACCATCGCGCTGCCCGATGCCATCAACCCGAGCTACTTCGCGTTTGTGCGCGAGCGTGGAGCCCCGGCCCACACGCGCACCAAGGTGGCCTTGCGCTCGGACACCGGCGCAGTGGTGGGCCCGGTGGACAGCCAGCTCGGCCAATACCTGCGCATGCTGCATGTGTTTTTGTTCTTCGGGCCGCGGTGGATCGTGGGCTTTCTGGGCGCGGCCATGCTGGTGCTCATCATCACGGGCATCGTCATCCATCGCAAGATCCTGGCCGAGCTGTTCACCCAGCGCTGGGGCCGCAGCTTTCGCGTGGTGATGTCGGACCTGCACAAGTCCGCAGGCATCTGGGGGTTGGGGTTTCATATCCTGATCGCCACCACGGGTGCGTGGATGGGCCTGGCGCCGCTGTTCGAGCAGGGCTACAAGTACACCACCTCCCCTGCCGGGGTCACCACCCCCAAGCTGTCGCGCAAGGCCGAGGCCGCCGAGCCCGCCCCCATGCAATCGCTGGATGCGCTGTATGCCACCGCGCAGCAGGCCGTGCCGGGGCTGGAGGCGCGTTATGTGTCCCTGCGCCGCTGGGGCACGGGCACCGCCGAGGCGGGCTTCACCGGCAACCTGCGCGGCCACCTGGCCAGCACTGCGCGGGTGGACATCAATGCGGCCACCGGCGTGCCCCAAAAGGTGCACGACCCGCGCACGGCGGGCTTCTGGTCGCTGGTCAACGGGCTCATGGAGCCGCTGCACTTTGGCGACTTTGGCGGGCTGGCGCTCAAGTGGCTGTATTTCCTTTTGGGCATGACGCCCGCGTTTTTGTCGATCTCGGGCACGCTGATCTGGCTGGATGCGCGCCAGCAGCGCCGACGCGATGCCGGGGCCGTGCAGGGCACATCGGCCAACGGGGTCACAGCGGCGGGTTGAGCCCCGCTGCGCTCCCGACTTTTCTTCCCTGCATTCCCGTTATCTCTCGGCGCCCCACCATGCAACGCTTCTTCCTGGCCCTGCACGCCACCACGCCGGCCGCGCTCATCGTGGCCGTGTTCGTGCATTTGTGGGGGCCATCGGGCCTGCCGTCGCTGGCGCAGCGGCCCGTGTGGGCGACGTGGGTGCTCATCGGCGTGTGGCTGCTGATGTCGGCGGCGGCCGCGTGGGCCCTGCGCACGCTGGCGCTGTGGCGCGTGGCGCTGGGTGGCGCGGGCGCCATGCTGGCCATCGCTGGCGTCGTGGGCCTGGTGCTGGGCAGCGCGCACGCTCTGGGCATGGCAGCCAGCCTGGTCGCCCTGGGGCTGGTCTTTGGGGGTATCGCGGTTTTCATCGAGCCGCAGCGGGTGCAGGCCCGTCGGCGCAAGGCCGTGCGCCACGCCGCTGTGGCCACATCGGGCACTGCAGCGCACCCTGCAGCCCCACGCCCGCGCTGGCATCCGCGCAGATGGAGCCGCTGGGTGGTGCCTGCCCACCTGCCGTTCTGGCTGAGCGGCGTGCTGGCAGTGGATTCGTTCCGCCTGGCGCATATCGTGGCCATCGAACCCGCGCGCTCGTCGGGCATGCTGGGCCTGCTGCTCGCCTTCTTCGTGGCCCTGCCCGCTGCCACCTTGCGCCACTGGGCGCCCCGCACCGCCGTGCTGCTGTGGGCGCTGGCCGCGCTGGGCTATGGCGGCCTGGCGGCCAAGGCCGGGCTGGTGCAATGGGCCGTAGCGTCTGCGCTGTGCACCGTGGCGGCGGGGGCGCCGCTGCTGCTGCGCGCGCGGCGGGCGCTGCACTGGCGGCGGGCGGGCTACGGTGCACCGCACACACCCCACCCAGGTCCACACCACCACCCGACGGAGGCCGCATGAACGAACTCTTCAGCGCCAGCGCCGCGCTGGCCTCACTCATCGCACTGACCCGCTGGGCGCGCACCGTGCCCACGCGCGCCTGGGGCGACGGCACAGCCCCCACCACGGCGGCATCCCGGCGCGCCTGGGTCGTGGTTCTGGCCACCCTCGCGCTGCAGGCCCTGGCGGCCACCGCTGCGGCCGGGCTGGCCGCAGGGCTGGCGCTGGTGGTGGCTGCATGGATGGCGCTGGGCTGGCTGCTCGTACTGGCCATGAACCAGTGGCCCGCCCCCAGCCTGCGCTGGGGCCAACGGCTGGGGGCGCTGGGCGGTGCGGGCTGTGTGCTTGCGCTGGTCGGGCAGCTTTTGCGGGCGTGGGGCGTGGCTTAGAGCCGGCGCATAGGCTTTCAGATACAAACAGGCTACAACGCTTGATTGACAAGCGCCAGTAGCTATATTTTTAATAGCAATCAGCACCACAGGCAGCGTGTTGCAATCCCCTGCCTGCCCCCACGGCGCCACGGCACAATCGCGCCCATGAACCTGCCACTCGACGCCCCCTGGATTCACACCCTGCGCCTCACCCTGGAGGTGGCCGCCACCATTGCGTTCGCACTCTCGGGCGTGATCGCGGCGGCGCGCAAGCGGCTCGATGCCGTGGGCGTGTGTGTGGTGGCCTTCGTGGCCGCCTTTGGTGGCGGCACGCTGCGCGACCTGCTGCTGGACCAGCGGCCTTTCTTCTGGATCCGCCACACCGAATTCGTCTGGGGCATTCTGGCGCTGTGCATCGGCGCCATGCTGTTCATGCGCCAGCGGCACTTTGAGCCCACCGAACGCGCCATGCTGCTGCCCGACGCGATCGGCCTGGGCCTGTTTGCGGCCGTGGGGGTGGACATCTCCATCGCCCTTGGCATGCCGCCGCTCATCAGCGTGATGATGGGCGTGACCACCGGCGTGTTTGGCGGCGTGCTGCGCGACGTGCTGTGCAACGAGGTGCCCCAGGCCTTCAGCGACCACCGCCCTTATACGCTGTGCGCGTTTGCCGGCGGCTGGGCCGCCGTGGCCCTGCGCTACCTGCAGGCGCCGGACTGGGCGCCGCTCGTGGCCTGCGTGCTGCTCACGGCCGGGCTGCGCGGGCTGGCACTGTGGCGCAACTGGGAATTGCCGGCCTGGCGGGTGTGACCCACAAAACACCAGGGACAGCTGCCAGCGCGCGCTGCACGGCACACGGCCCATGGAACCACCGTGACAGCCCCGCGCGGCGGGAGCCTGCACACTGGCCGCAAGGAGCCTTCGAACCATGACCCAGGACCACCCCACGCCCGCCCACCTGCGCGCCACGGCCCTCATTGACAGCGACGCACCTGCCGTCCAGGCCTTTGCCGCTGAACACGCGCGCGGCACCACCGACCGCGAACGCGCCGTGGCCCTGTACCTGGCCGTGCGCGACGGCTTTCGCTACGACCCCTACCGCATCGACCTGTCGCCCCAGGGCATGACCGCCAGCACCGTGCTGGCCAACGGCTACGGCTGGTGCGTGCCCAAGGCCGCGCTGCTCACGGCCGTGTGCCGTGCGGCGGGCATCCCGGCGCGCATAGGCTTTGCCGACGTGCGCAACCACCTGAGCACTGAGCGCATGCGCGAGACCATGAAGACCGACCTCTTCATCTGGCACGGCTACACCGACATCTGGCTGGACGGCCAATGGCGCAAGGCCACCCCCGCCTTCAACATCGAGCTGTGCGAGCGCTTTGGCCTGCTGCCGCTGGAGTTCGACGGCGAGAATGATTCCATCTACCACCCGTTCGACAAGTCAGGCGCACGCCACATGGAATACGTGCAACAGCGCGGCGCGTTTGACGACTTGCCCCTCGCGCAGATCGTGGCCGACTTTCGCACGGTGTATGGCGGCTGGCTGCAGGGCGACGCCACCCGCAGCAGCCTGCAGGACGCCAGTTTTGCCAACGACATTGAAAAGGAAGCCCGCTGATGACGCACGCCCCCGAGAACGCCACCACTGCCCCCATCCCCGCAGGTTTTGCGCCCCTGAAGGCCGGAGGCCCCTACATCCAGCACAACGGCCCGCTGTATGTGCTGCACCAGGGCAACGTGGTGAAGTTCGGCTTTCGCGTGGAGCGGCGCCACACCAACCCCATGGGCAATCTGCACGGCGGCATGATGGCCACGTTCTGCGACATGCTGGTGCCGCTGTCGGTGCACCGCAAAAGCGACCAAGTGTCGAACCGCTTCTTGCCCACCATCAGCCTGCAGATCGACTACCTGGCCCCTGCCCCGCTGGGCGCCTGGGTGGAGGGCGAGGCCGAGCCGCTGCGCATCACGCGCTCCCTAGTATTTGCGCAGGGCCTGGTCACCGCCGACGGCGTGCCCTGTGCGCGGGTGAGCGGGGTGTTCAAAATCGGGCCTGCAGTGCCGCCAGCTGCGGTGGAGTAGCCTTCCTGGCTTGCAATAATTGAGTGATGGACAACTTCACGATCGCGCTTCTGATAGCCGCAGCTTGCGTCTTTGTCGCGGCCTCAATGTGGCGCCGCAACAGGAGCGAGAAGTGGAACGCATCGTACAGGTGCTACCAATGTGGCGCGTCGCTGCGCGGGGGGTCGAAGACCGTTCGCCTCCGGATGTCGGAGACGGGCCCGGCCGAGGTAGTCGACTTTTGCCATCGCTGCGCGCGGCATAGAGTCCTGTGGGGCTGGCTTGTGACCATCCTTGTGGCTCTCTCCATTGCGCTGGGATGGTACGTGGCTTCTCACTGAAAGCGTCCGGCACCCGACACGCGCATGCGGTCGAGCCTACTCCCCCAGCGCCCCCACCACAAACTCGACAAACCGCGCCAGCTTGGGCAGTTGCCGCCGGTCGGGCGCATACACCAGATGCACCGGGCGCGGCGCAGGTAGGCAGGACTGCATCACGGGCACCAGCGCACCGCTGGCCAGGTCGTCGGCCAGGAGCACCTCGGGCTGCATGATGAGCCCCAGGCCGCGCAGCGCCGCCTGGCGCAGGCCGTCGCCCTGGTTGCAGACGAAGCGCGCGTTCTCAGGCCAGAAGAACTCTTCCTTGCCGTCGCGCAGCGTCCATTCCACCCGGCGCTGCCACACCGAGTGGCTCAGGCACTGGTGGCGGGCCAGGTCAGCCGCATGCTCGGGCCTCCCGTGGCGCTGCAGGTAGACGGGCGCAGCGGCAATCACCATGCGGTAGGGGCGCAGCGGGCGCGCCACCAGGCCCTCGTCAGACACTTTGCCGATGCGCACCGCCACGTCAAAGCCCTCGCCCGCCAGGTCCACCACGCTGTCGGTGAGCTGCAGGTCCACGCGCACCTGGTCGTGGCGCTGCAGAAAGTCGGCCACCAGCGGGGCGATCACGTGGTTGCCCAGTGTGAAAGGCGCACTCACCCGCAGCAGGCCCTGGGGCACGGCGCGGCTGCGCTCCACGGCGGATTCGGCCCAGCGCACCTGCTCCAGCACACGCTTGCTGTCTTCGTAAAACGCAGCGCCCACCTCGGTCAGGCTGTTCTGGCGCGTGCTGCGCTGGAACAGGCGCGCGCCCAGGTGGGTCTCCAGCTGCTGGATGTGCTTGCCCACCATCACGGCGGATACCTGCAGCTGGCGCGCGGCGGCGGCAAAGCTGCCCGCCTCCACCACGGCCACCATGACTTCCATGTTGCGCAGCTTGTCCATGGCAACTCCCTCAATTCCTAATTAATGGTTAGTACAAGCATAACTTGCAGGTACTTTATGCACCGATTGATTAGCAAAAGAATCGGGCTGTCAGTTCCTCATCAACCCTTTTTCACACCCAAGGAAAACACCATGTCCAAGATTCTTCTCATCGGCGCCAGCGGCACCATCGGCCAGGCCGTGCTGGCCAACCTGGGCGCACGCCACGACGTGATCACCGTGGGCCGCAGCAGCGGCACGCACCGTGCGGACTTCTCGCAGCCAGGCACGGTCGCCCAACTGTTCGAGGCCGTGGGCAAAGTGGATGCCATCGTGAGCACGGCGGGCAACCTGCACTTTGGCCCGCTGGCCGACATGACGGCCGAGCAGTTCAACGTCGGCCTGCAAGACAAGCTGCTGGGCCAAGTGCAACTGGCGCTGGTCGGCCAGAAGTATCTGAACGATGGCGGCTCCATCACGCTGACGGCGGGCATCCTGTCGATCGAGCCCATCCGCAACGGCGCCAGCGCCACGGCGGTGAACGCAGCCATCGAAGGTTTTGTGGCAGCCGCCGCCATCGAACTGCCGCGCGGCCTGCGCATCAACGCCATCAGCCCCACGGTGCTGACCGAGTCGATGGGCAGTTACGGGCCGTTCTTTCCGGGGTTCGAGCCGGTGCCCGCTGCGCGCGTGGCGCTGGCCTACCAGCGCAGCGTGGAAGGCGCGCAGACGGGGCGTGTGTACCGGGTGCAATGATCTCGTCGACCCGAATGTGAAACAAAAATAGCTGCTACCGCCCTATAAATAAGCGGTAGCAGCTATCAATTTGGTAGCTTCAACAAATCTCGGCAGCGCTTAGTCCAGGCTAGCACCCGACTCCTTGACGACCTTGCCCCACTTGATGGATTCGGCCCGGATGAAGGCGGCAAACTGCTCGGGCGTTTCGCTGTAGGTCTCGGCGCCTTGCTCGTTGATCTTCTTCTTCACCTCGGCCTGGTTCAGCACCTTGACCAGCGCAGTGTTGAGCTTGGCCAGCACCGGCGCAGGCGTGCCCGCGGGCGCGAACATGCCAAACCACGAGGTGGCTTCGTAGCCGGGTACACCGGCTTCAGCGATGGTCGGCACGTTGGGCAGCTCGGGCGAGCGCTTGGCGGTGGTCACCGCAATGGGCACCAGCTTGCCGCTGCGCACATGCTGGATGGCCGAGGGCATGTTGTCGAACATGATGCCGATCTGGTTGCCCAGCAGGTCGGTCACCGCTGGTGCGCTGCCCTTGTAGGGCACGTGCACCATGTCCACCTTGGCCAGGCTCTTGAACAGCTCGCCAGACAGGTGGATGGAACTGCCGTTACCCGACGAGCCGAAGTTGACCTTGCCCGGGTTGGCCTTGGCGTAGGCGATCAGTTCCTTCACCGTCTTGTAGGGCTGCGCCGGGTTGGCCACGAGCAGGTTGGGCACATTGGCCACGCGCGTGAGCGGTGCAAAGTCCTTGATGGGGTCGAACGGCATCTTCTTGTACAGGCTGGCATTGATGGCGTGCGTGCCCACCGTGCCCATGAAGAGCGTGTAGCCATCCGCCGGGGCCTTGGCCACCACGGTGCCGCCAATATTGCCGCCCGCACCCGCGCGGTTGTCCACGATGACGGACTGGCCCAGCTCGGTGGTCAGTGCCTGGCCGATGATGCGCGCCAGGATGTCGGTGGTGCCGCCAGCTGCGAACGGCACGACGATGGTGACGGGCTTGGTGGGGTAGCCCGCCTGCGCAAAGGCACTGGCAGGAACGGCGCCTATGGCAGCAGTGGCCAACGCGGCCAGCAATGTGCGGCGCTTGGACGGAATGTGGATCGGATTCATGTTGTCTCCTCGATGGCGGGTAGGTGAAAAGGATGGCGATGCGATGCTGCGCGGGGCTGCCGTGCAACGGGCCGCTGCGGCGTCATGCTGCGAAAAGACGCAGCCATGGCGCCAGAAGCGCTTTGGTGGCCGCTGATTTATTCCTGCACGATCGACGAAGGGTGGTTGGCCAGCGGCGTCACCTTGATCTGCATGTAGGGAAACAGCGGCAAGCCGCTGAGGATGGTGTGCAGCTCGTCGTTGCTGGCCACGTCAAAGATGCTCACGTTGGCGTATTCACCCACGACGCGCCACAGGTGGCGCCACTTGCCGTCGCGCTGCAATTGCTGCGAATACGCTTTCTCTTTGCGCTTGATCTCGTCGGCCACTTCGGGCGCCAGCGTGGACGGGATCTGCACGATCATTTCAGCCATGAACAGCATGGGCTTCTCCTTGAAAACGGATGGAAAAAGAAAGGAAGAAAGAAAGGCGCTGCGCGCTCAGAGATGCGGCCAGACCAGCATCGTGGTCGCATAGATGGCACCCACCAGCAGCATGGAAACCACCGTGTAGCCCATGATGTCCTTGAGCTTGAGTTTGGACAGCGCGAGGGCCGGCAAGATCCAGAACGGCTGCACCAGATCGTTCCAGCCGTTGCCCAGCATCACGGACATGGCCGTTTGCGCCTGCGAAGCGCCCAGCGTGGTGGCCGCGTTGATCATGAACGGACCCTGCAGCACCCAGTGGCCGCCGCCCGAGGGCGCAAAGAAGTTGATGACGAACGAGCTGACGAGGCCCCACAGCGGCAGCGTGTCTGCCGTGGAGACGCTCACGAACACATGCGCAATGGACTCCACCAGCCCCGAGCCATGCATGATGGCCATGATGCCGGCATAGAACGGGAACTGCAGAACGATCCCGCCAATGGTCTTCACGCCTTCGTTGACCTTCTCCACATACTTCATCGGCGTGCCCAGCAGCAGCACCCCGAGAAACAGGATGAAGAAATTGATCATGTTCAGGTCGAGGTTGCCGCCCTTGATGAAATGCATGGCCACATACGCCATGCCGCACAGGCCGATCAGCAGGCTCAGCAGGCGGCTGTTGTTCAGGCGATAGGCCAGCGTCTTCTCATCGCCCAGCAACTGCTCGGCACTGGCGGGCTTGGCGTCGGCCACGGTGGCCGGGTCCAGCTCCACGACGGGCTCGCCTTTCTTGGGGTGCATGGTGGCGTTGAGCAGCGGCAACGCGATCAACACGGCCAGGCTGGTCAGCAAAATGGGCGCGGAGAAGATGGTCTGCGTGAGCGGGATCAACCCCATCGTGCCTTCAAAGGCATGGCCTTTGGTGGAGATGAGCACGGGGATGGTGGCCGAAAAACCCAGGCTATACATGGTGAAGCCCGTGTACGCCGCAGCGATGATCAGCGGGTAGTGCACGCCCTTGACCTTGAGCGCGAGTTTGCGCGCCATGATGCCCCCGATCACCAGGCCAAAACCCCAGTTGAGGTAGCTGCCCACGCAGCCCACGATGGTGGCCACGATGATGGCCTGGCGCGGCGTGTGCACATGCGATGCGATGCGGTCGAGAAAGCGGTCCACGATGGGCGCGGCGGCCAGCACGTAGCCCATCACCAGAATCACGGCCATCTGCGTGGTGAATGCCAGCAGGCTCCAAAAGCCCTTGCCCCAGTCCTGCACCACATCATTGATGGGGCGGTTTTCGACACCGAAAGCGAGCGCCATGGTCAGCAGCGTGAGCATGATCGCAAAAACAAACGGATCGGGCAGGTAGCGCCGCATCAGTTCGGTAAAGAAGGCGGTGATTTTCGACATGGAAGTTGTCTCTTGGTGTGTTGTGTTGTTGGGAACGAAAGGTGATCAGTGATTCGTGGCGCTGCGCATGCCGGTCGGCTGCGCGTCAGCCGTCTGGTGGCCGCAAAGCAGGCCATGCCAGCGGCGCGCAGCGCCACAGGGGGTTGTCGTCATACCCCCGCCACGCCCACGGTCATGCCGCCGCAGACGTAGAGCACCTGGCCGGTCACGAAGCCGCTGCGGGCATCGAGCAGATACGACACGGCGTGCGCCACGTCGTCGGGCGTGCCCACGCGCTTGACGGGCACTGATTCGATGATGGCTTTCGTGCGCGGCGCATCCGGTGGATTGGCGCGGTCGAACAGCTCGGTGCGGATGGGGCCGGGGCCGATGGCGTTGGCCGTGACGCCGTGGCGGCCCAGCTCCAGCGCCCACACGCGCGTCATACCGATCAGGCCCGCCTTGGTGGCCGAATACGCAGTGCGCAACTCCTTGCCCAGCGCCGCGCGCGAGGACATGTTCACGATGCGCCCGAAGCCCGCAGCCTGCATGCCCGGCAGCAGCGCCTGCATGCACTGCAGCGCGCAGCGCAGGTTCAAGGCGACCGCCAGATCGAACTGCTCGAGCGTCTGGTCGGCCGCTTCGGCGGGCACCACGATGCCCACGTTGTTCACGAGGCGCGTGATGGGCCCGCCCGCCAGCGCCTGCTGCAATGCGCGTGCGGTGTCGGCAGTGCTGGACAGGTCGGCCTGGATGCCGCCGGGCACGTGGCCCACCACACGGTCGATGATGACGGGCTCGTAGCCGTCGGCGCGGCAGCGCTCGGCCGTGGCGGCGCCGATGCCGGCACCGCCGCCTGTGATGAGAACGCGCTCACGCGAAGAAATGGTGGTCATGGAAGGTCACTCCAGGGAAATTTTTGGGGGGATGCAGCGCTCCGTCAGATCCGTCAGAGCACACACGGATCAGAGGAAACACTGGCCTGCGACATAGGCCTTGCGCCAACGCGTGAGCGTCACGCGCTCGAACAGGCCTGCGGCGTGAAAAGGGTCTGACTCGATGAAGCACTGGGCTTCTTCGCGCGTCTCCAGCGCCACCACATAGAGGCCACCGCCCAGGTCCGTGCCGTCGTCGGCCAGCTTGGCGCCGCATGCCAGCAGCAGGGTTTTGTTCTGGTCCAGGAATTCCAGATGCGCAGCGCGGGCAGCCTTGCGCACGGCTTGGTGTTCGGGTTTGTCGAAGGTTTCGATGATGAAAGGCACAACAGTCTCCTGGTGCACGGTAGTCCGGCACATTGCAACGCCGGTCATACGGCTGTGATGGGGGCTTGCGGGCAGTGCGCACTGCCCGCAACGGGGTGACGCTCAGACGGTGGCGACGGGCGTCACGGGCGAGGCGATGGCCCCGGGTAAATTCAACGGCGGTGCCGTCAGAAGGAATCGGTAGCGGCCGCGGACGCGCAGCCATGCGGCCAGCGGCGTCAGGTGCCACAGCTCACCCAGGTGCACACCCAGCTTGAACAGGCAGTGCTCGTGCAACGGCAGCGCCGCACAGCAATCGGCACCCGGGCGGGCGGGGTGCGCCTCCACGGCATAGTTGTCAGCGGCGATGGCGGCCAGCTGGCTGTCGGTAATCCACTGCAGCAGCTTGTCGTCACGGCCATCCAGCACCGCGCAACTGCTGGCGAGTGTGGCGGGGTCGGGGTGCTTGTGCATGCCCAGCACGACCTCGGCAAAGCCCGTGTGCAGGCAAACGATGTCGCCGGGCTCCACCGCCACGTGGTCGGCGTCCAGCACACGCATCAGCGTGTCGTAGCCCACCAGCGTGCGCGAGTCGCCCAGGTGGGCACGCAGGTCGACCATCACGCCACGGCCCTGCACGCCCGTGCGCGCCATGCCCTCGATGCCGAGCGCATGCGCGGCCGAGGTGCTGGTGGCGGCGCCGGGTGCGGCGGGCACGCCCGCATCCCGCACGTCGCTCGAGCCCACAACGTCGCGGCCAGCGGCATAGCCGTTGTAGTAAAGCGCCTCGGGCAGGCCGTCGCCATTGGCGTCGAACATCGAGCCCGCATGCGCCAGGCCATCCCAATGCGTGGAGTACTGCAGGTGCAGGATGGCCAGGTCGTCCGACAGCACGTCGGTGCGGCCCGGATCCAGATCGCCCAGCAGGCAGTTGAAATTGACCAGCCCCTTGCGCAACAACGGGCGCAGCACGGGCGGTTGGCGGTTGGGGTTGAGGGCGTTGCCGCCCGGGTAATCCAGCGGCAGGCTCAGCGAGAAGGCCAGGCCTTCCTGCACTTCGGCCACGCCCTGGCGCACCTTCTCGGGCGTGAGCAGATTCAGGCGCCCCAACTGGTCGTTGGGACCGAAGTCGCCCCAGTTGGAACCTTCAGGCCGGCGTTGCCAGCGGGGGTTGATGGGTTGTTGATCCATACGCAGTGTCTCGCACGCGGTAAACGGCGTTCACCGCGCCAGAAAGGCCGCCAGCGCGGCGTCGAACGCTGCCGGGGCTTCCAGGTTGGACAGATGCGATGCCGGCACTTGGGCCACCTGCGCCCCGGTGATCGCGGCCCGCATGGCCTGCGCATCGGCCACCGTGGTCACGGGGTCGGACGCACCAGCAATCAGCAACGTGGGCACGGCGGCGGTGCCGATGGCACCTATCGCATTGCGCAGATCGGCCTGGGCCAGTGCCTCGCAGCAGGCGGCATAGCCTTCGGGTGCAATGGCTGCGATCCAGCCCTGCGCGCGGCGCACCACCTCGGGTTGTGCGGCCACAAAGGCGTCTGTAAACCAGCGGCTGGGTGACGAGGCTGCGAGCTCGGCCATGGCGGCGGTGCCTTTGTCACGCACCAGGGCCGCACGCGCGATCCATCCGTCGGCCGTGCCGATCTTGGCGGCGCTGTTGGCCACCACGAGGTGGTTCAGGCGGTGGGGCGCATTCACGCCCAGCCACAGCCCAGTCAAGCCACCCATCGAGATGCCGCAGAAGCTGGCGCGCTCGATGCCCAGCGCATCCAGCAGCGCGATCACATCGCCGCCGAGCTGGTCGAAGGTGTAGGAGCCGGGCGCGACCACGCTACCGCCGTGGCCCCGCGTGTCGTAGCGCAGCACACGGTGGGTGCGGGCGAAGCGCGCAGCTTGCGCGTCCCACATCTCCAGCGTGGTGCCCAGGGAGTTGGAGAACACCAGCACGGGGGCCTGCGCAGGGCCGTCCATGCACACGCGAAAGCTGCCGGCGGGGGTGGTGATGGAGGAGATAGACACGGAATTCTTTCAGCGGGGTTGCCGTGGCTCAGACGCGTTCGAGGATCACGGCAATGCCCTGCCCCACGCCGATGCACATGGTGCACAGCGCGTACTGGCCCGCATGTTCGTGCAGGCGGTTGACGGCGGTGGTGACCAGGCGCGAGCCGCTGGCACCCAGCGGGTGACCCAGCGCAATGGCGCCGCCCCAGGCGTTCACACGGGCGTCGTCGTCCTTGAGGCCCAGTGCGCGCAACACGGCCAGGCCTTGTGCGGCAAAGGCTTCGTTCAATTCGATCACGTCCATGTGGTCGATGGTCAGGCCCGTTTGCGCCAGCACCTTGAGCGTGGCGGGCGTGGGGCCAAAGCCCATGATGCGCGGCGCCACACCGGCCACGGCCATGCCCACCACGCGGGCGCGGGGCTTGAGGCCGTATTTGGCGGCGTTGGCTTCATCGGCCAGCAGCAGCGCGCAGGCGCCATCGTTCACACCGCTGGCATTGCCCGCCGTCACCGTGCCATCGGGCCGCACCACGCCCTTGAGCTTGGCCAGCGCTTCCAGGCTGGTCTCGCGCGGGTGTTCGTCCTGGCTGACGGTGATGGCGTCGCCCTTTTTTTGCGGGATGTGCACCGGCACGATCTCGCGCGCCAGGTGGCCGTCCTTGATGGCGGCCACGGCATTGAGCTGGCTGCGCAGGGCCATGCGGTCCTGCGCCTCACGCTCGATGCCGAAGTCGGTGGCCACGTTCTCGGCGGTTTCGGGCATCGAACCGACGCCGTACTTTTCTTTCATCAGCTTGTTGATGAAGCGCCAGCCGATGGTGGTGTCATATACCGCGTTGTTGCGGCTGAACGCCGACTCTGCCTTGGGCATGACGAACGGGGCGCGGCTCATGCTCTCCACGCCGCCAGCAATCATCAACCCTGCCTCGCCCGCCTTGATAGCGCGTGCAGCGGTGCCGACGGCATCCAGGCCCGAGCCACAGAGGCGGTTGATGGTGGCACCGGGCACTTCGATCGGCAGGCCCGCCAGCAGGCTGGCCATGTGGGCCACGTTGCGGTTGTCTTCGCCGGCCTGGTTGGCGCAGCCATAAAGCACGTCGGTGACGGCCGCCCAGTCCACGCCGGGGTTGCGGTCCATCAGGGCCTTGAGGGGAATCGCGCCCAGGTCGTCGGTGCGCACGCTGGACAGGGCGCCGCCGTAGCGGCCGAAGGGGGTGCGGATGGCGTCGCAGATGAAGGCTTGGGTGGTCATGGTTTTGTCTCCTCGGTAGGGAATGGAATGGGTGCGTCGGTCAGGCCACGGGCCGTATGGGCAGGCCCACCAGTTGCTCCAGCTCGGCATGGGCCAAACCCGGCACCACATCGATGAGCTGCAGCCCGGTGGGCGTGCAGGCCAGTGTGCACAGATCGGTGTAGATGCGCTTCACGCAGGCGACACCCGTGAGCGGGTAGGTGCAACGCTCCACGATCTTGCTGGCGCCCTGTTTGGTCAGCAGATCCATCATCACCCAGGTCTGCTTGGCGCCAATGGCCAGGTCCATGGCGCCGCCCACGGCGGGGATGGCCCCAGGCTCGCCGGTACTCCAGTTGGCCAGGTCGCCCGTGGCACTGACCTGGAAGACGCCCAGCACGCAGATATCGAGGTGGCCGCCACGCATCATCGCGAAGCTGTCGGCGTGGTGAAAATACGCGCCGCCGGGCAGCAGCGTCACAGGCTGCTTGCCGGCGTTGATGAGGTCGTAGTCCTCCAGCCCCGCAGCGGGCGCGGGGCCCATGCCCAGGATGCCGTTCTCGCTTTGCAGAATGACTTCGCGGCCTTCGGGGATGTGATTGGCCACCAGGGTCGGCTGGCCGATGCCCAGGTTGACGTAAGCGCCGTCGTGGATGTCTTGCGCCACCCGTTGTGCCAACGCTTCTTTACTACGTTTTTGATAGCTGCTCACGCTTATTCCTTGTGCGCCATAGGCCGATTTGATGCCGATTTCTTGAAACCACCGGCCTGCGTGGCCGTGCGGTCGATCTTCACAACATGCGTCACATAGATGCCGGGGGTGACGATGGCCTCGGGGTCCAGCGATCCCAGCGTGACCACCTCGTGCACCGTGGCGATGGTGGTCTTGGCGGCAGTGGCCATGACAGGGCCGAAGTTGCGCGCCGACATGCGGTAAGTGAGGTTGCCCCAGCGGTCGCCTTTCTCGGCCTTGATCAAGGCCACGTCACCGTGGATGGGGTACTCCAGCACGTAATGTTTACCGTTGATCTCGCGCGTTTCTTTGGCGGAGCCATCTGCGTTGAGCGCGAGCTCAGTGCCATAACCTGTGGGACAAAAGAAGGCGCCAATGCCCGCGCCCGCTGCACGCAGGCGCTCGGCCAGATTGCCCTGAGGCACCAGTTCGAGTTCGAGCTTGCCGCTGCGGTACAACTCATCGAACACATAGCTGTCCACCTGGCGCGGAAAGCTGCAGATGATCTTGCGCACCTGCCCGGCCTTGAGCAGCGCGGCCAGGCCTTGGTCGGCGTTGCCCGCGTTGTTGTTCACCACCGTCAGGTCCCGGGCACCGTGGGCGATGAGCCCGTCGATAAGCTCGCCAGGAATGCCGGCTGTGCCGAACCCACCTATCAACACCGTGGCACCATCCTTCACCCCTTGAAGGGCCTGGGCCACCGAGTCCGCCAGTTTGTTGATCATCGAAACGCTTTCGTGATGTGCTTGACTGCAGTTTAGAATTTGTTCGCATACAGAACAAATGTTCACTTAGAGAATTATAGATCGTACACGTATGAATTCCCAAGCCTCTGAACCCAAAGACCCCAAACCGAGCGACAGCTATGTGCAGTCGTTCGCGCGCGGGCTGGAGGTGATCCGCTCGTTCAGCGCGGCCACACCGCAGCAGACGTTGAGTGAAGTCGCCGCACAAACCGGCCTGACCCGCGCAGGCGCGCGCCGCATCCTGCTCACGCTGCAGACGCTGGGCTATGTGGAGACGGACGGCAAGCTGTTTCGCCTGAGCCCGCGCATCCTGGACCTGGGGTTTGCGTACCTCTCGTCGCTGCCCATCTGGAACCTGGCCGAGCCGGTGATGGAAGACCTGGTGGAGGAGGTGCGCGAGTCGTCATCGGCCGCCGTGCTCGACGGCCTCGACGTGGTCTATGTGCTGCGCGTGCCCACCCACAAAATCATGCGCACCACACTGGGCGTGGGTTCGCGCCTGCCCGCGTGCTGGACGTCCATGGGCCGCATGCTGCTGGCCGGGTTGCCGGACGACGAACTGCAGGCCCGGCTGCAAGGCCACCCCATGCAGCGTTTTACCGAACACACCACCACCGATGGGGATGCACTGCTGGCCCACATCCGCCAGGCGCGGCAGCAAGGCTGGTGCCTGGTGAACCAGGAACTGGAAGAAGGTTTGATATCGATTGCCGCGCCGCTGACCAACCGCACGGGGCAGACGGTGGCGGCGCTCAACATCAGCGGTCAGGCCAACCGCACCAGTGCGGCAGTGATGCAGGAGAGCCTGCTGCCCGCGCTGCTGAGCGTAGCCCGGACCATCTCGCGCATGATGGGTGCGCCGAGAGGATAAGGGTCTTTCTGAAGGGGGCAGGACGATCCCCGACCAGCACTTGAAGGATCACCCATCGCAACGAGCGCCCAGAGCTGAAGCTCCAACCCTCGTCTTACGTGGATAGGGCGAGAACCGGAGCCGCAACACCGGTCGCTCGCCACGATGGGTGAAATCAGTTCTTGCGAAAGCCCAGCACCAACACCACGCCGCCGATAACCATGGCACCCAGGCTCATCCACTGCGGAATATTGACGGATTCTTTTTCCTTTACCGTCAGTTCCAGCGGGCCCAGCTTGGCCTGTGTGGTGTCCTTGGTAAAGCTGAAACCTCCGGTCAGAAAACCAGCCAGGCCGACGACGAGTAACAGGGCACCCACCACGCGCATTGCATTCATGAAAACTCTCCCAAACACCGGGCTGTGTTGACAGTGGCGCGGCGGGCCCGGCTCCCTTTGTTTGCGCAACGCCAATATAGGTCGCCCCCCGACCTGCACACGTAGGACACAGCCGTAGACCGGCGTAACCCGCCACCGCAACACAACCTCGCACACCCCGGGAAAAAGCCTGCGTGCTACCCTTGCGCCCCATGTTCAGCCCCTCCCAATCCGACGTGCGCCGCTTTCTCTGCGGGGTACACGCCAAGACCCAAAGCGGCGCCCCCATGGAGGCCATCGAAACGCTGGCCAGCCTGTGGATTGCCGAGCACCCTGAGTACAACGCCGACCTCGCAGACGCCGATGCCGCCGTGGCGCGCAATTACGACGAAACACCGGGCCAGACCAACCCGTTTCTGCACCTGTCGATGCACTTGTCCATCAGCGAACAGTGCAGCATCGACCAGCCACGCGGCATCCGCCAGGCGGTCGAGCTGCTGACCGCGCGCCTTGATTCACTGCACGACGCCCATCACGCGGCCATGGATTGCCTGGGCGAAATGCTCTGGGAAAGCCAGCGCGCCGGCCGCCCGCCCGATGGCGATGCCTACATTGCCTGCGTGCAGCGGCGCGCTACACGCGACTGAACGCACACACCAAGGCGCACTCCACTCATGCCAGGGCACGTGGGCCCCTCGGCGGATGGATTGGGGCCGCAGCAGCCGCGCCAGCGGCGTGGTAGTCGTGCGGCACCACCAACACATCACAATCGAGCCCCGCCACCAGCCCACGCGCCATGCTGCCCAGCAGCCAGTCAATCAGCACGTGCGGGCGTGCTTTTCCGACCACCACCAGGTCCGCTTTGCTGCTTTCCTTTTGCACTCGGACCTGCAAGACCGGGTCGCCACGCCCTGTCAGCGTGCCCACGCGGTTTCTTCGAACATCGAGTGAATCGGTGAAACGGACCGCACGGCCTTCCGCATTGTTCAAAGCGAGGCGCTCGTAAGCGTGCACCACCGAGAGTTTGGCGTCGGCGCAGCGCAATTTGGTTTGACTGCGCGAATCCAGGGCGTGAAAAAGCTCCATCGCAGCCCCGACTTCAAATCCACTGGCGTACCGAACCAGCGAGCGCGAAACCTGCGAGAAATCAACCGCCACCAAAAGCTGCTGGTACGCACCCGTGGCTGGCTGCTGAACCACCAGCACCGGGCAGGGGGCTTGCTGGATCACCTGCTCCAGCGTCGGGCCGCGCCAAAACTGGGGCCACGCGCGGTGCAACCGGCGGTCGATCACCAGCAGGTCGGCTTCGCGCGCCTGCGTCAGGACATCGGGCAGCAAGTCGTTCGAGCCACTCACCGCCACGGTGGTGATGCCGTGACGCCGCGCAATTTGCCGCCCACGTTGCTCCAGGCGCGCAAAGGGATCCGAGAATTTTGGACTCGGCACCTCGGCGCCATAAAGGATGCGCAGCTCCGCCTGGTGAGCGCGGGCAAGCAGCGCGGCACGGTCAAGGCACTGTTCGGCCTGGGCAGAAAAATCGGTGAGAGCAACAATGGTCTTGAGGCGCATGGGCATTCCTGTTTCGGTGGCGAGAGACGGCGTGGACAACCGTCGTCGGCTGCGTCATCGTCAGCCCCCGGTGGGCGCATTGCACACGGGGATCAACAGAAAAAGCGCCAGGAGCATGGGCAAGGTGGGCTGGACGCGCGCTCAAACCGCGCGCTCCATGCGCGCAACCAACGCAGACACCCACACGCCTGGCAAGGTGCCCGGCGGAACTGGATGACGCTGATGAAAGAAGGAAAGGTCCGCCGGGCTTAAGAATCTGCAGCCCGCGACGCTGGTTCCGAAGCACCCGTCCTTTGCGGCACACAGACATACGCAGCAGCCAGGCGGGGCCGTGCAATGGTGGCGCGGAGAGTGGAGACCAGGAAATGCATGTGTGCCATTTTAGGAAGCCCCATCCCCCAGGGCAACGAAGCCCCCACACGGCCTGCCAGATAGCGCAATGGGAATGGGCCATGCAAAGAGGGCAAGACCCCAACGCCCACTACGCCACGCCCTTTCTCAAAGCAAAACCCACAAACAACAAAGCCCGCATGCAGCGGGCTTTGTTGTTTGTGGGGGGTGGCGCAGAGGCGCCA
This sequence comes from Acidovorax radicis, assembly GCF_020510705.1. Taxonomy (NCBI): domain Bacteria; kingdom Pseudomonadati; phylum Pseudomonadota; class Betaproteobacteria; order Burkholderiales; family Comamonadaceae; genus Acidovorax; species Acidovorax radicis. The sequence continues at coordinate 1,109,206 of NZ_CP075184.1, read as the reverse complement.
AGTGCGCGAACTGGGGGACTCAGCGAAACCGCGACTGGGGCACAGTGTGCAGGTCACCGTCCAGACTGCCTACGTAGCCTGCAAGCGCCTTCAACTCTGCGTTGGTGAACTGCTTGGCAACACCGCCCATGATGGCATTGCCACGGCCCACACGCGCATTCTTTTCAGACTTGTAGGACTTGAGCGCCACATACAGATAGTCAGCATGCTGGCCTGCGATCTTGGGATAGGACGGGTCGATGGGCTTGGCGAAATTGTCACCGTGGCAAGACACGCAGGCACCCTTCTTGAGCAACTCGGCCACCTGCACGCTGGGCTCGCGCGTGGGCTTGGCGGGCAACTCAAGCGCCGTCTTGCCGTGCTGCTCGTAATAGGCCGCCACATCGGCGATGTCCTGGTCAGACAGGGAATCTGCAATGCCGCGCATCGTGGGGTGTTTGCGATCGCCCTTCTTGTAGGCGTCCAGCGCAGAGGCAATGTACTTAGCGTTTTGCCCTGAGATCATGGGCACCTTGTGCACCTCAGGAAAGCTGGCCTGATAGCCCGGAATGCCGTGGCAGCCAATACACATGGCGATTTTTTGCTTGCCGGCTTCCACGTTGCCCTTGGCTTCCTGGGCGTGGGACAAGGCGGTCACGGAAGCGACAGCCAGGGCAAATAGCGTGGTCAACGTTTTGTTCATTTTGCGCGCACAATCTCGTGGAAGTTCAGCTCTGGACTCTGGTCAGCTGTCGATTATAGCCAGCGCCTGTCAAGCCCATTCATCAACGATCCGGTGATTTTCCCTTATGAAATTTGAAGGCTCCCAGAACTACGTTGCCACCCAGGACCTGATGCTGGCCGTGAATGCAGCCATCACGCTGCAACGCCCGCTCCTCATCAAAGGCGAGCCCGGCACGGGCAAGACGATGCTGGCCGAAGAAGTGGCCCAGGCCCTGAACATGCCCCTGCTGCAGTGGCACATCAAGTCCACCACCAAGGCGCAACAGGGCTTGTATGAATACGACGCGGTGAGCCGCCTGCGCGACAGCCAGCTCAACGATGGTGACAGCGCCGAGCGTGTGAAGGACATCCGCAACTACATCATTCAGGGCGTGCTCTGGCAGGCCTTCACAGCCGACCGCCCCGTGGCCCTGCTGATCGACGAAATCGACAAGGCGGATATCGAGTTCCCGAACGACCTGTTGCGCGAGATCGACCGCATGGAGTTCTACTGCTACGAAACGCGCGAGCTCATCAAGGCCAAGCACCGGCCGCTGGTGTTCATCACGTCGAACAACGAAAAGGAACTGCCCGACGCTTTTCTGCGCCGCTGCTTCTTCCACTTCATCAAGTTCCCCGAAGCCGACACGATGCGCCAGATCGTCAACGTGCACTTCCCCACGCTCAAGAGCGAACTGCTGGGCGTGGCGATGAAGACGTTTTATGACGTGCGCAACCTGCCCGGCCTGAAGAAGAAGCCATCGACCAGCGAGTTGCTTGACTGGCTCAAGCTGCTGGTGGCCGAAGACATCCCGCTGGCGGCCCTGCAAAGCGGCGACAACAAGGTGGCGGTGCCACCGCTGGTGGGGGCATTGCTCAAAAACGAGCAAGACGTGAGCCTGTTTGAAAAGCTGGTGTTCATGAACCAGAGGAATCGCTAAGTGAGTGACGGCAACAGCGATACACGCCAACTTCTGGTTCACGGCCTGTCAGACGCCGTGGGCTTTGTGGGCGGCGCTTTGCTGGGCTTCTGGCTGGGCCAGCTGCTGGACCTGGACATCTTTGCGCCCGGCTACGGCACGGACAGCCTGATCGGCATTGCACTGGTGGGTATCGGCGGCGGCCTGGGCCTGCATGTGGCACGGCGCTGGCAAAACAGCCGCCGCAGCAAGCCCACCAAGGATTGATGAAGAGAGTTCACCCCATGGCCTTTGTAGAACCTGTCACCCTGCGTGATCGCGGCATCCGCCTTGAGCCCCTGGCGCTCGAACATGAAGAAGGCCTGCGTGCCGCCGCCGCCGATGGCGAGCTGTGGAAGCTGCGCATCACTTCGGTGCCCGAGCCCCATGACACCCGCGCCTATATCGAGGCAGCCCTCAAGATGCGCGCAGATGGCAACCGCTTTGCCTTTGCGGTGGTGAATGACGCCACCGGCACCCTGCTCGGCACCACCAGCTATCACGACATCCTGCCTGCCGTGAAGCGCGTGGAAATTGGCTACACCTGGTACCGCCAAAGTGTGCATCGCACCCACGTCAACACCACCTCCAAGCTGTTGATGATGGGCCACGCGTTCGACACGCTGGGCTGCCATGTGGTGGGCTGGCGCACCGACAACTACAACTTCGCGTCGCAGCGCGCCATCGAGCGCCTGGGCGCCAAGAAAGATGGCGTGATCCGCGGCCACGCCCTGCGCCGCGACGGTACCATTCGCGACACGGTGATGTACAGCATGCGATCGGGCGAGTGGCCAGAAGCCAGAGCCCAGTTGCTATATCTTTTAGAGCAGCATGCGCTTTACTGATAAGCGCTAGAGGCCAAAACAATGCTGATTGACTTCTTCTACACCCTGCGCACGGCCAAACTGCCGGTGTCGGTCAAGGAATACCTCACGCTGCTTGAAGCGTTGCAGGCCGGCGTGGTGGGCCCCAAGTCGGATGACGCATGGAGCCTGGACGACTTCTACAACCTCTCGCGCCTCACGCTGGTCAAGGACGAGAAGCACTACGACAAGTTCGACCGGGCCTTTGGCGCCTATTTCAAGGGTGTCGAAATGGTGGCCGACTTCACCAAGGAGATCCCCGCCGACTGGCTGCGCAAGATCCTGGAGAACGAGCTCACGCCCGAGCAAAAAGCAGCCATCGAGAAGATGGGCTGGGACGAGCTGATGGAGACGCTGAAGAAGCGGCTCGAAGAACAGAAGGAACGCCACGAGGGCGGCAACAAGTGGATCGGCACCGGCGGCACCAGCCCGTTCGGCCACGGCGGCTACAACCCGCAGGGCGTGCGCATTGGTGGCGCGGGCAAGAACAAGAGCGCCGTGAAGGTGTGGGAGCAGCGCGCCTACAAGGACTACGACGACCAGCAGGAGCTGGGCACGCGCAACATCAAGGTCGCGCTGCGCCGCCTGCGCAAGTTTGCGCGCGAAGGGCATGAGCTCGAACTCGATCTGCCCGATACCATCCGCAGCACGGCGGCCAACGCGGGCTACCTCGACATCAAGATGGTGCCCGAGCGGCACAACAACGTGAAGGTGCTGCTGCTGATGGACGTGGGCGGCACCATGGACGAACACATCCAGCGGGTGGAAGAACTCTTCAGCGCGGTCAAGAGCGAGTTCAAGCACCTCGAGTTTTATTACTTCCACAACTGCGTGTACGACTTCATGTGGAAGAACAACCGCCGCCGCTTTGCCGAGAAGTTCCCCACCTGGGACATCATCCGCAAGTACAACAAGGACTACAAACTGATCTTTGTGGGCGACGCGACCATGAGCCCGTACGAAATATTGCAGCCCGGCGGCAGCGTGGAATACAACAACGAGGAGCCCGGCGCCGAGTGGATTCAGCGGCTCACGCACGCCTTCCCCAAGTTTGCGTGGATCAACCCCGAGCCGCAAGGCGTGTGGCAGTACCGCCAGAGCATCAGCATCATCCAGCAGCTCATCGGCAACCGCATGTACCCGCTGTCGCTCAAGGGGCTCGAAGAGACCATGCGGCTGCTGTCAAAATAGGCCGTGATCCAGGTCGCGATCGCCCCAGCATGGACTGCACGTGGGCCGAACGTGAGCGCGTTTTGATTGCGCGAAACTGTCTTACAAAGGCGCGGGAGTTTTCGGGGCATAGTGGCGGGATGAAGGCACTGAGGGCGCCTTTGCGTCCCACAATGACCTCGCCCCCATATTCCCCCTATTGCCCATTCCCCTTCCATTTGCTGTGACCCTGTGTGTATTGCGCCCCGGCGCCCACTCTCCAACGCCGGCCCGATGGTCGGCGTTGCTGTTTTGCAGCGTGCTGTGCCTGCAGGGCTGCAGCCTGCTGCCCCTTGGCAAAGACAAGGACACCACGGCGAACGCCCCGGCCATCGCCGAATCTGCCGCACCGTCTTTTGCCGTGGTGGTACACGCGCCCGACGCGGTGCGCGAGACGCTGGAGCGCCACCTGGAGCTGCAGCGCTTTCGCAACCTGCCCGACCTGCAATCGAGCGAATTGCAGCGCCTGCTGGGCGCGGCCGATGCCAATGCGCGCGAGCTGCTGGGTACCCTGGGCTATTTCGCCCCGACCATCACGGTCGAACTGACCGACACGCCCGACAGCAAGCTCGCACCACGCACTGTCACCGTCACGGTGCAGCCGGGGCCACAGACCCGCATCACCAAAGCAGACATTGCGTTTGCAGAGCCATCCGCCGTCGACGCCAAGGCTGCGGCCCGCCGCGTGCAGCGTGTACAGCGCGACTGGTCGCTGACACCCGGCGAACCCTTCACGCAGTCGGCATGGGACAGCGCCAAAGCCGACGGCCTGCGCCAGTTGCAGGCCCACCGCTACCCCACTGCGCAGATCACCAACAGCCGCGCAGAAATCGACGCCGACACCCACGAGGCGCAACTCAGCGTGACGTATGACCCCGGCCCGCCCTACCGGTTTGGCGCCTTGCGTGTAGAAGGCAGCCAGCGCTACGACCCCGACGGCGCGCGGCGCCTGGCGCGCCTGCCCACCGGGGCGGTGTATGACGAAGCTGAAATGCTGGATGCCCAACTGCGCCTGGCCAGCAGCGGCTACTACGACGCCGTGTTCCTCACGCTCGACACCGACAGTGCCACCGCCCAGGCCGCACCCGTGGTGGCCCAGGTGCGTGAGGCGCCCCTGCAAAAGCTGGTGTTTGGCCCCGGCATCTCCACCGACAGCGGCGCACGCCTGTCGATGGAACACATCCACAACCAGATGTCGGGCCTGGGCTGGCGCGCGGTGAGCAAACTTTCGCTCGACCGCGAAACCAAGCTCGCCAGCACCGAATGGACTGATCTGCCCAACGACAACGGCTGGCGCTGGTTCACCGGCGGGCAACTGCAACGCGAAGCCACGGGCGACTACGACGTCAACAGCGCGCGCGTGCGCGCGGGCCGCAGCAAGAGCACCAAAAACATCGACCGCAATTACTTCCTGCAATACGACGATGCCAACACCCAAGGGGTCAACGCCCCCGTCTCCAGCACCGCCGTGAGCGTCAACTACGGCTGGACGGGCCGCTATTTCAACAGCGCCACGGCCCCCACCCGGGGCCACGGCATCGCCGTGGAGCTGGGCCTGGGCACCACACTGCGGCCCGAGCGCGACCCGTTTGTACGCACCCTGGTGCGCTGGCAGTCGTTCATCGCAGCGGGCCAGGTGGTGGACGCCACCGGTACCAGCCGCAACGCCCGCGTGGCACTGCGGGCCGACGCCGGTGCGGTGCTCGCACGTGAAGGCGCTCAAATCCCGGTCACGCAACTCTTTTTGACAGGTGGCGACACCACGGTGCGCGGCTACGGCTACCGCAGCATCGGTGCACGCACCAGCAACGACCTGCTCTATGGCGGCCGCTATCTGGCCGTCGGCAGCGTGGAATGGCAGCGCCCCATCGTCTACAACGGCGCCATGACCGATTGGGAAAGCACGCTGTTCATCGACGCGGGTGCGGTCGCCGACAAGGTGGGCGACCTGGCGCCGCGCATGGGCGTGGGCGCTGGCTTGCGCTGGCGCAGCCCGGTGGGGCCGCTGCAGGCTGATCTCGCCTATGGCATCAAAACCAAGGAAGTGCGCGTTCATCTGCGTTTGGGGTTCAGCTTTTGATGCGCGGCAAATTCTCCAAGCCCCGTGTGGCGGGCGCCGATTTCAGCGCAGGGTCTTCGAGCGCACCACGGCCACCGCCACGGCGCGCGCCCCGCGCCGTGCGGGCACTGGGCTGGCTGCTGCTGGTGCTGGTGGGGCTGTTGCTGGTGACGGGCAGCGCTGCCTGGTGGTGGGCGGGCAGCCATTCATCGCTGGCCACGGCGCTCACGCGCGCGGCGCCTTTTTTGCCGGTAGACCAGCAACTCGAAAGCCGCGAGGTTTCTGGCTCGCTGCGCAGCGGCGGGCGCATCGGCTGGCTGCGCTGGAGCAGCCCGAGCATGGCCGTCGAAATCACGGACATCCGCCTGGGCTGGCAACTGGCTCCACTGCTGCAGCGCCGCCTTGAACTGGGCGAGGTGCATGCCGCGCGGGTGCAGATCACAGCCCAACCCACACCCGATGCCACCCCCCCGGCGCCGCTCACACCACCGACCCAACTGGTGCTGCCCCTTCAGATCGGCGTTCCGTTTCGGGTGGACGAGATCGAGTGGGCCGGGCCACCCGCCGTGTTGGCCCACGGGCTTGCGGGCGCCTACCGCTTTGATGGCGCACAACACCGCCTGACGGTGGACAGCGTTGAGCTGGCCCAAGGCGTGTACAGCGCCCACGCCACGTTGCAGGCCCAGGCGCCGATGGCGCTGGACGCCGCAATGGATGGCACCGTGCACACCACCGTGCCCGGCAGCGGCACCGTGATCGAGCTCGGTGCCCGCGCCACGGTGCAAGGCACACTGGCCACGGCTGCAGCGCAATTGGTGGCGCAGGCGCAGGTGAGCCCCATGGTGGAGCCGCTGGCTAATTCCCCATCGACATTGCAGCCACCACGCACGCCTGGCGCAGCGGCAGCGGCAGCACCAGGCACGGCCAAAGCGAAAACTGCTGACGCCGCCCCGACCGAACCCATGCAGGCAAGCATGCAAGCCACCCTGGCCCCATGGGTGCCACAACCCCTGGTATCAGCCACCGCCACGCTGCACGCTGTCAACCTCGCAGCGCTGTGGCCCCAGGCGCCCATGACGCTGCTGCAGGGCACGGTCAAGGCGGGCCCGTCCCCGGCGGCAGCCACCACGCAGCCCAACGCACCCGCCCCCGCAAAATCACCGGCTGCCGCCCCGCCCCCTGGCTGGGCCATCGACGCCGATCTGCACAACACCCTGCCCGGCCCGTGGGATGAAGGGCGCCTGCCGGTCTCTGCGCTGCAAGCCCACGCCAGCTACGACGGCACCCGCTGGTCGGTGCCCGACGCCACGCTCCAGGCTGGCACCGGCAGCGCCACCGTGCAAGGCCACTACACCCCCGCCACCGGGGCCCTTGAAGGTGACGCCAGGCTCAACGCCTTGCGCCCAGGCAGCCTGCATACCGCACTCGGCGCAGCGCCTCTCTCGGGCGGCATCAGCGCCAGAATGCAAGGCGATGTGTTGCGTTTTAACGCCGATGTCCGCGCCCAGCCCCATACCCACGCGAAGGCAAGCGCCACCAAGGGCCACACGAGCACACGTGCTAGCGCCGCCACCGGCGCTGCCACGAGCGCTGCAGCTGCACGCAGCACACCCACCCCTCGCACCGCAGCGCTGCGCATTGACAAGTTCACGGCGCAGGGCAGCTGGCAGGCAGCGCCCACCGCAGCGGGCGAAAAAAACGGTGGCACCGTGCAGCTCGACCACCTGCTGCTCGACGCGCTCGAAGCAAGGGTGGAGGCCACTGCATTGCGCATTGCGCTGGGGGCGCAGTCTGTGCAATCCGCGCAAGGGCAATGGGTCGTCGCCGTGCCAGGCGCCACCGCCCGCGCCGACGGGCAGATGGCCCCCCGCAGTGGCGCGGGCAACCTGCAACTGCAGTTGAGCGACACCGCGCGCGCGCAGCGCTGGCTGGCGGCCTTGCCCGGTATCGGCTCGCCCCTCCAGAACGCCCTGCGGGGCGCTGGCGCCACGGGGGCGGCACAACTCACCGCCCGCTGGAAGGGCGGCTGGCAAACACTCGCAGACCAACTGGACGCAGCCCGCGCTGGCCGCACCCTGCCCGCAGGCAAAGACACCTTTGAATTGCAGGCCACGGTCAACGCCCCCCGGTTGAGCGTCACCCTGCCACCGTCGACCAAGGGCACGGCCACCGGCGGGCCCTCCACCCAATCCACCGAGGCCACCCAGGCCATCGAGCTGCGCGGCGTGACGGCAGAGCTGGCGGGCAGCCTTGCCAAAGCGACCCTGGCCCTGCGTGCCGAAGCCCGCCAACCGCCCCCCCTGGACCAACGCGCCAGCGTGCAAGCGCGGCTCTCTGGCGGGCTGGCGACCACGGGCCAGTGGCAGGCGCAAATCGACGAGCTGCGGCTGCAGGTGCAGGACGCGCAACGCCCCGGCCCGTGGGCGCTGCAACTGGCCGAGCCGGTGACGATCACCACCGGGGCACCCGCATCCAACCACGCGGCCAAAACGCCCGGGCCTTTGACATGGCAGGCCTCTGCAGGCCAGGCCCGCCTGACCGGCCCGTTGCCGGGCACCGTCACCCTGCGCTGGCAACCCGCGCAGCTGGTTGTGGGCGGTAACGCCCTGCCCCAGCTGCAAACCCAGGGCACCCTGCAAGGCCTGCCCATGGCCTGGGTCAACGCGCTGGGCCTGGGCGAAACGGGCGCGGCTGCAGGCCGCCCCGCGCAGCCGCTGCTTGAGCGCATGGGGTTGGCCACCACGCTGGTGCTGGACGGGCAATGGGACATCAACACCACCACCCCCACGGCACCGCGTGCCAGCGCGACCCTGCGGCGCGCGGGCGGCGATCTGAATATCCTGGCTGGCGACATGACCGCCGTGACTGCCGTGCAGAGCAGCGGCCAGGGCACGGGCGCAGGCGCCATGACCGTCATTGCCACAGAAGCGTCCCCCAAAGGCGCGACCGCAGCAGACGCCACAAAAGCCACCGCAGCGAACGCTACCGGCAACACAACCGCCGCCGCCAGCAGCAGCACCGCCAACACGCGTCCTGCGTCGTCAGCATCCGCGCCGCCGCCCCCTACCGCAACGGCCCGAGGCACCCCTGCGGGCGTCCGCCAGGCCGAGCTGTCGGTGCAACTGGAAGGCGACAACCTGCGCGCGCGCCTCGTCTGGGCCAGTGAACGCGCGGGCGACATCGACGCAAGCGTAACCACCCGCATCGCTATCGCCACCGCAGCCCGCCGCAGCCAGGCCGGCGCGGGCGCCCAGGCCACTCACCCCACCGCAACAACGCCCCCCGCCGTCACCTGGGCCGCCGATGCCCCGCTGGCGGGCACCCTGCGCGCGCGTCTGCCCGATGTGGGTGTGTGGTCGGCGCTGGCCCCGCCGGGCTGGCGGGTGCGCGGCACGCTCGACGCCAGTGCCACGCTGTCGGGCACCCGCAACGCGCCCCAGTGGGCGGGCACGCTCGGGGCCGATGACATGGCCGTGCGCTCAGTGGTGGATGGTGTAGACCTGCAGGGCGGGCGCCTTCGCGCCACGCTGCGCGGCAACCAGCTCGACATCACCGAGTTCAGCCTGCAAGGCGGGCACGGCAGCAGCGCACGCATTGCGGGCTACAGCGGCAACCGCACGGCGGCATCGCAAGACGGTGGCACGCTCACCGGCAAAGGCCGCATCACCTGGGGCGCCACCAGCGAGGCGCCCCCGGCTGCATCGGGCATGTCCGGCATCACCATGGCACTGCAGGCCGAAGCCCGCACCTTGCAGGTGATGGTGCGCGCCGACCGCCAGGTCAGCGTGTCGGGCCAGTTGCAAGCCCAGCTGCAGCAGGGCCAGATCAGCCTGCGCGGCAAGCTCACCACCGACCGCGCCACCATCATCCTGCCCGACGAGTCCGCCCCCAGCCTGGGCTCGGACGTGGTGGTGCGCTCGGCCGCCAAGGACCGCGCTGACCAGGCCAAGGCCCAGGCCGCCGCCAAGGCCAACCAGGCGGCGAGCCAGGTCGAGGCCGCCAAGCCCCCCGACATCGCCATCACCGTCAACCTAGGCAACGACTTTGCGCTGCACGGCCACGGCATCACCACCCGACTGACCGGCGAGGTGAACATCAGCAGCAACGCCGTGCCCGGCGCCCCGCCGCGTGTGACGGGCGAAGTGCGCACCGACCAGGGCCGCTACCGCGCCTGGGGCCAGATGCTGGACGTGGAGACGGGCCTGATCCGCTTCAACGGCCCCTACAACAACCCCTCGCTCGACATCCTGGCGCTGCGGCCCAACATCAGCGTGCGCGCGGGCGTGCAGGTCACGGGCAGCGCGCAGGCACCGCGTGTGAAGCTCTACGCCGACCCCGATCTGCCCGACGCCGAAAAACTCTCATGGGTGGTGCTGGGCCGCAGCGCCGCCGGTGGTGGCGCCGAAGCCGCCGTGCTGCAACAAGCCGCCCTGGCCCTGCTGGGCCGCAAGGGCGGCAGCGGCACGGCCAATTTGGCCAGCCGCGTCGGCCTCGATGAAGTCGGCGTGAAAGGCCCCGGCGCGGGCGAAGACGCCATGGCTGCCGCCCTCACCTTTGGCAAACGCCTGTCCAAAGACCTGTACATCACCTACGAACGCAGCCTGTCGGGCACGCTGGGCACGCTGTACATCTTCTACGACCTCTCGCGCCGCCTCACCCTGCGCGGCCAGACCGGCGAAAAAAGCGCGGTGGACATCATCTACACGGTGAAGTACGACTGAGGCTGCGCACGCCAGAGAGCGTGCGTGTGCCCACTACAATGCGCGGCTGTCTTGCCTCCTCGTAGTTCAATGGATAGAACGAGTGCCTCCTAAGCGCTAGATACAGGTTCGATTCCTGTCGAGGGGACCATCGACCAATCCGCAAGAGTCCAAACTCTTCCGGATTTTTTTATTTCCCCTTTGAAATCAGCATCTTAGCTGTCCGCACCCGTCCAGGCCCATCCACCCCCATCCGCGCAAATTGGGGGCACATTTGGGGGCACATTTTTCAAAAATGGGGGCACATTTCTTTTATGCCCCCACGCAAGGGCCAGATGCCCCATAGCTGAGGGCGGCCCCGGGGCGGTTTTCCGCACGCTAGTGGGCCAAAACAGACCCATCAAATCCACCGAACCCACCGCGCGGCGGCCGGTTGTGCCCCCAGTGCGGCCGCCAGATGCCCCCAGCCACGCCGGTTTGTGCCCCCACGCCTGAGCAGCCAAAACGCCGCCCCTGGAGAATTCGCCGTGCGCGTTTGGCCGGAAACAAACCCACGAAACCCACCGAACCCACCAACCGGCCGCCGGTTGTGCCCCCAGCCGCGCCGGTTTGTGCCCCCAGACCTGACCGGCCGCGCGATTTCTCTGCGCGCCATCGTCCAAAAATAACCCCCTCAAACCCACCACGCGGCGGGCCCCCGACCGGCTCGAAGTCCGCTTTTCGGCGCCCAAGCCGCCCACTTCGCCCAACTTCAGCATGTGTAGAGCGCACACACATGCAGCACTCGTTTGTCCGTAGCCATCCGTACATGACCATAGAGCCATGTACTCATCCACAGACATCCGAGACGCCCAAGACACCGCAGCCCAGCCGCTGCGCCCCTACCGCGACCGCCTGCTTCGCCTGGCGGATGTGAAGCACATGACGGGCCTAGGCCGCAGCAGCATCTATGCAGGCATTCAGGCCAAGTCCTTCCCGGCCGCCGTGAACCTGACAGCCCATGCGGTGGCCTGGCGTGAGTCCGATATCGATGCATGGATCGCTGACCGCCCTGCGGCAGCCACGCCCGTCGAACCGTCACAGGCGCCCAAGTCCAAGGCCCAGCGCTCCTCCGTTACCAAACGGAGCCGCCCATGAGAATGCGCTGCCCCCACTGCAAGAGCTGGGCGAACGTGCGCAACAGCGTGGAAGTCACCCCTTTGCTGCGCGAGCTGTTCCTGGTCTGCAAGAACGCCGCCTGTGGCCACACCTTCGCGGCCGCCACCGAGATCAACCGCACGCTGTCCCCCTCGGCCACGCCCGACCCGGCGATCCTGCTGCCCTTGAGCCCGCACGTCCGGCGCCGTGACGTGATGGAACAGATGGCCCGCCACCCCATGGCCCAGTGCGACCGCCTGCCTCCGGCAGAAGCCGACCGCCCGGGCGCTGATACCGACGCCACCGAGACCCACGCGGCCGCCCTGGCGCCGTAGGTCCACCCCCACCCCAAAGCACCACCGTGCGGAGCCGTTTTGCGGCTCTGCGGCCCGACCTACGCCCGAAGAACCCTGTTTGTCCCTTTTGCCCTTGATTCCCATGACCATCACCCCCAGCTCCTGCAGCCCTGGCCAGCCTGTTTGCCATCCGTGCAATACCGCACACGCCGCGAACTTGCCGCGCCAGTTCGCCTCCAAACACCCACCAGAATCCACCAAACCCACCACGCGTCGCTATACTTCGGGCGTTACGTCACAAAAAGGCGTAATCGGGATTGGTCTCCCGTGTAACCCGCTGCGACGCAAGCCGCAGCCTCTTCCGCAGAGTCTCTGCGGCTTGTTCGTTCGTGCCTCCATTTTTTGGCGGCTCGGGCAGGGAGCCGCAAGGCTCGCCGGTTCGCGCAAGCGGGTTCCCGGTAGACCAACCTGTTCGAGCCGCCGCCACCGATTGGTCTCGGTAGCGACGGTTTTTGCAAACCGAACTCGCTTGGAGGCCTCCCATGGCTGACCGTATCCCCACGGGCGCAAACGCGCCCTCTGCCGCCGCATGCGCGCAGGACTTTTCTTCTTCCTCCTATCGCCCCGCCTCGTCTCTCGTAATTGACGCGCAAGACAACGCGGCCGAACTGCGCACCGCCCTGCAAGGCTTTGCCGCTGTCGAGGCCCTTGTAACGCCGTACGGCGCGCAAGACAGCCAGAACGTGACGGCCTCGCGCGACCAGCTCGGCGCCCTGCTGCGCATGGTCAACAGCGAAATCAGCCGCCGGGTCGATGACCTGGAGGTGACGATTGCCAACCTGCGCGCAGCGCTGGCGGCGCGGGAGACCCTGCAATGAAGACCTACCTCATCAAGTGCATTGACGGGGCGGGCGCATTCCACCGCTACACCCAGCAGGCCGCATCCCATGTGGCCATTGAATCCGCAGCGTTTGACCGCTTTGGATATCTGCGTTTGCTGAGCGTGCGGAGGGTGTCATGAACGCGCCCGTTCGCCACAACCTCCAGCACGCCTACGAACAGAACCGCCAGCGCATCGCCCAGTTGTGGAGCGAGGCACAGGCCATTGCATCGGGCGATGCTGCAGACCGCTATTTGCAGCGCCAGGGCATCACCAGCACATCGCCCGATGCGCTGCGGCTGCATCCGGCGCTCGACTACTGGCACACCGACAGCCAGGGCCGCGCCGCATGCATTGGCACCTTTCCCGCGCTGCTCGCGGTGCTGGAAATCGACGTGCATCCGCAGGGCCTGTTCAAGCCTGCCGTGCGCCATACCGTGGCCCTGCAGCGCTTCTATCTGACCGCACGCGGCACGCCCGCCCCGGTGCCTTCGTTCATCAAGGCCACGGGCACGGATGGGCATATCAAGGGTGCGGCTGTGCGCCTGTCGGCCCCGCTGGTCCAGGCCGATGGTGTGGTGCTGGGTGTGGCCGTTGGTGTCGTGTCCGCGCTGCGCTTTGCGGCTGCCCTGCGCATACCGGTGTGGGCGGTTGCAGACGCTGCAGCACTCGCGCATTTCCGGTGGCCGCGTGAAGTGACGCATCTGCATGTGTTCACCGACACCAGCGAAGCGGCACACGCAGTGCCCGCCTGCGAGCTGGCGCGCAAGGCGGCGCGCTGCGGGCTCACCAGCTACGTGCAGACCATCACGCCGCCGCGCATGCCGCAGGCCTTGCACCTCTCCACGGCACACACCGCCCCCAACGTTTGAAGGAATCACCATGGCAAAGAACAAGGCCAACGCCACAAGCACGGGCGCGGCACACAACGACACCAGCACGCAGGCCCCGGCACCAACGGCAGCACCAACCCGCGCCCCGGCGCTGCAGTTCACCGTGTTCACCTCCACCGAGCCCGAACGGCTTACCAAGGTGCTGAGCCTGAACCGCGATGGCACGCTGAACAAACAGGCCGCCGCTTCGATGATGGCCGGGACCGCGCAGTGTGTGCGCGTGTCGGGCCTGCAAGAGCTGGCCAACGCACTGGACCAGCTCAACCCGGCCCAGGCCGTGGGCTGGGGTATCTGTGCGCAGGAACAGGCCGCCATCTTGGCCGAACGCGATGCGCAGGTGGACGAGGGAGTGAATGGCGTTCAGGGGGCCATCTCCCGCACGCGCCAGCACTTCGCGTTTCCGCGAGGGCCGGGCGTTCTGATGCTGGACCATGACGGCTGCCCGAATGGCGAACTGAACGCCGATGAACTGCGCCAGCGCTTGATCGATGCCTGCCCCGCGCTGGCTGATGCGCCCATGCTCTGGCGCCCGAGCTGCTCTGCGGGTGTGCAGGCGCCCGATGGGCGCGCACTCTCCGGGCTGGACCGCCATCGGCTCTACATCCCTGTGCGTGATGCCTCACGCATTCCCGATGCGGGCAAGACGCTGTTCACGCTGCTGTGGGCCTTTGGCCAGGGCTGGTATGAAGTCGGCCGCGCGGGACAAGCGCTCGAACGGTCCCTCATTGATGCGACGGTGTGGCAACCCGAGCGGCTGGACTTCTGTGCACCGCCGGTGCTGCTCGATGGCCTGGACCGGCCGGGCGCTGCTGCGCGCATCTATGGCGATCCTTCCGCCCTATTCGACCTGGGCCTGATCGAATGCGATGGCGAGACGCGCAAGCAGGTTCAGCACATGAAGCGGGCCAAGCGCGAGGCCATCGCCGGGCAATGCGCCACGCAGCGCGAGCGCTGGGCCAATGCCAAGGCGCCATCGCTTGCGATGCGGCGCGGCATACCGTTGGAGAAGGCTCGGGACGTGCTGGTGCGGGCCAGCGAGAAGCGCGTGTTGATGGGGCATTTCATGCTCACATCGGCGGAGGGTGAAGCGGTCTCCGTGGGCGAGATCCTCGACGCCCCGGACCGCTGGCACAACGCGCAGTTCGCGGACCCACTGGACCCGGACCAAGACCGCCGCGTGGCTGTCGTCAATCTCAAAAGCGGCCAGCGGCCCTACCTCTACACGCACCGCCATGGCGGCATGCGCTTTGAGCTGATGCGGCAATCGGCACGGGTGCAGATTGGCCGGGGCATGCGAGTGGCCACGACCGATGCGGTTCTGTCGGTTTTGAAGTCGCGCGGGGAGCTGTTCGACTACGGCGAGGGCGCAATTGCCTATGTCAGCGAGGGCAAGGCGCGGCCGGTGTCACCGGACTGGTTGACCGACCACATGGGGCGCGTGTGCGACTTCTATTCGGTGCGCAAGCGCAAGGACTCGGCCGGTGATGACCAGACCGAGGAAGGCGCCGAAGACGCGCCGCTGGGCGTGGCGCGCGCCATCCTGGCCAAGCATGGCGAGCGGGGGTTTAAGAAGCTGGTGGCCGTGGTCACGGCACCGACCTTGCGGCTCGATGGGAGCATTCTGGATCGCCCTGGCCACGATGACGTTTCCGGCCTGCTGTTCTACAGCGAGCATCCCAACCCACCGAAGGTGCCCAGCAGTCCTACGCCTGCGGACGCACTCGCGGCCCTGCGGTTCCTTTGGCGGCCTCTCGCGCTGTTCCCGCTGGTCGATGACGTGGCACGCGGTGTGGTGCTGCATGGGCTGCTGTCGGCCGCGTTGCGGGCCAGTCTGCCAACCGCTCCCGGTATCGGCCTGGACGCCCCGGCCGCTGGCAGCGGCAAGACCTTGCTCGCGCGCTGCATCGGCATCCTGGCGATGGGAAGTGACCCGGCCATCCTGCCGCCAGCAGACACCGACGAAGAAACCCGCAAGCGCCTGTTCGCCGTGCTGCGCGAAGGGCAGCGCGTGGTGCTGTGGGACAACGTGCGTGAGCCGCTGGGCTCTGCATCCCTGGATGCGTTCCTCACGGCCCCGACCTTTGCCGACCGCATCCTGGGCAGCAGCGAGACCATGACGCTGCCGAACCGGGCGCTGTTCATCGCCACGGGCAACAACCTGCGCATGACTTCGGACACCTGCCGCCGGGTGCTGACGGCTCGGATTGATACGCAGAGCGAGAAGCCGTACACGCGGGACTTTGCGTTCGACCCCGCGCAGATGATCACGAATGAGCGCCTGCAGTATGTGGTGGCGGCTCTGACCATCGTGCGGGCCTACATCACGGCCGGGCGGCCCAAGGTGGCCAAGGGGCGCACGGCGAGCTTTGAGCATTGGGATGATCTGGTGCGGCAGCCGCTGTGCTGGCTGGCGGGGCTGGTGCGACAGGCTGCTGACCCTGAGCTGCCGACCTTGGCGGACCCCATGGAGGCCGCTGCCAGGGCGTTCGAGCAAGACCCCGAGACAACCAAGCTCGCGGCGATGCTGGAGGCTTGGCATGCGGCGTTTGGCAGCATGCAGACGACAGTGGCCACAGTCATTCGCCGTGCCGATACCGACGACCGCCTGGGCAGCGCGGTGGATGACATTGCCGGGCAGTCTGGCCGTGTGAACTCCCGGATGCTGGGGCGCTGGATCGAGCGGATGACCGGGCGCATCGTGGCCGGAAAGCTGTTTGTGCGTGTGGGCCTGCGGGCGGGGGTTTTGCATTGGGCCGTTTCTCAGCTGCGCTCATCCACTCCCGCCAATCCCTTGGATGCGGATGCGCAAGGCCCGATGCAGGACGCGCCATTCGCTGACCTGAACCCACCAATTGGCACCAAACCCACCAACGGGGGCGATGTACAACAGCCGATGCAGGACGCGCCATCCGCTGGCCAGAACCCACCAATTGGCACCAAACCCACCAAACAGGCGCCCGCAACAGGTGCCCAAGGGGGCCGTTTGGTGGGTTTGGTGCCTTCTGGTGGGAGTTTGAAGGCCGATGGACGCGCCAGCGATGGAGCTACGGCGGATGACGTGGAGGTGTTCGAGTGATGACCGCGCCAACTTCACCCTTGGTGGGTTTGGTGGCAAATGGTGGGTTTCTGCCAGCGAATCGACCGACCACGATTTTCCCTGACGTCGATTCGCGCGAGCCCGCCGTGGTGGGTTTGGTGGGCTTTGGTGGGTTCTGTCCAGCGGATGGCGCGTCCACGTTTTGCGCTGACGCTGGATTGACCGATGCCGACAAGGCCCTGGCCACGGCCGCCCGGGGCATTCTGCAGACCCTCGAATCCGCAGGTTTGGCCCTGACCGTGACGGACACCGGAGCCTTGCAGGTCTCGCCCGCGAGCAGCTTGCGCCCTGACCAGCGGGTGGCCATTCGCGACCACCGCGCGGGCCTTGTGGCCCTACTGAGGTTGCGTGGCGCGCTGTTCATTGATGACGAGCGCCATCGCTGCAGGGACTGCATGCACCTGCAGCGCAAAGGGAACTGTGCGGTGGCCCAGCGTGGACAGATGCCCGGGGTCAATCCCTGGTTCATGCCTGCACCGGACGTGCTGCAGCACTGCCACTTCTTCCACCCGCATTCGCTGGAGCTGGGGGCGCTATGAACCAGCGCACCACATCACCCCAAGCGGCTGCGCCCAAGGTGGCCATGTCCGGTGCAGAGCGCCAGCGCAGGCACCGCGAGAAACGCAAGGCGGAGCTGCAGGCGCTGCGCACGGGTGGGTCGCTGGCCTTGCCTCTGCCCGTCCCTGCCCTGCGCGACGACGCCCAGGCGCTGCGCACGCAGCTCGATGCAACCCGCAAGCGCTGCGAGACGCAGGCCGCAGAGCTAACGGCCTTGCGTGCCAAGCATGAGCCCTTGGCGGTCCGTTTGCAGGTTTTGCGCACGGTGTTGCGGGCCCTCATCGGCAAGCTCTCACCAGCGACCCGGCATGTGGCGCGCAGCCATCTGCAGGAGACCGGGTTTATCGAGTGGCTCGATGCCGATTGAGCGCCTGGCCCCTGCATCTGTTTGTCCGCTGTTCCTTTGTTTCTTCTTTCTTCAACGCCCTTTTACTTTCAAGAGATCCACCATGTTCGCCAACGAAACCCAGGCCCGCGCGGCCTATGTGTCTGCCAATCGCAAGCTCGAATCCGCCCTGTCGGAGTACACCCAGGCGCGCAGCGCGCTGCACAAGATCACCGGGGAGTTCTCCGCCGCCGATCAGAAGCTGTCGCTGCAGTTCAGCACCGACTCTGGCCAGGCCCAGACCGCAGAAATCAAGCTCACCGATTGCTGAAAGGAATCACCACCATGACGACCACAAAGACCCCGATTCAAATTCAGCTGGCCCAGGCCCAGGCCGCATTCAATGAGGCAATGCAGCGGCTTGCCAATGCCCGCAAGGCGCACACCGAGGGGGCGGGCAAGGTCTATGCGCAGCTGCTGGTGCGCCATGCGGACCTGCGCGAGAAGATCGCCACCAATGAGGGCGCGGCCGAGGCGGCCACGAACGAATTCAAGCAGCTGCTCGCAGCTTCGAACTACGAGAAGACCAAGGCGGTGCAGTCGGCTTTGTTCACCAAGAACGATGCCCTGGCCATCGCGGAGGAACTGCGCACGGCGCTGGCGGATTCGGAGCGCACGTCTCTGGACATCCAAGCGGGTGCATCGAGTGCGGCCTCGGCCTTTGCAGATGCCCACGATGGGGCCTACACCGCCTATGCGCGGCTCGAAGCCTTCAAGGCCTTGGCGGACTGCGAAGAGAAGCTCTCGCGGGCCATGGCGCTGGTGACCCATGCGCCGGAGGCCTCGGGCATCGACAAGCTCAGTGGCGACGTGCAGGGCTACCGCATGGGGTTCATCTGGAACAGCTTGAAGGCGGCGGCGCTGGCGCGGCCGGAGGCGGAGAAAAAGCCACAGGTGGCTGAACTGGGTGTGCTGGAGCTGGGGGCGTTTGAGGGGCGTAAGTTCCTCAGTCCGATGCAGGTGCGGCAGTTGCGGGCGGAGGCCAGCGCTGCGGCCTGAGTGCCTCGATGAATGACGCCAGGGGCAGGCCCTGGTGCTGAAATGTAAAAGCCCCGGCAGTGATGTCGGGGCTTTTTTATTGGGTGGGATTCGACCAAGACCGGACTTTGCAGCCCGCTATTTCAGCCTCCGAAAGCAGAGACAATCTATGTCTTGGTGTTGGTCTTGTGGCGCCCCACGTGCGCTACCACCGCTACCTTTTCGTCCTTGTGCCAAGCCCAGTGGATTGAGAGACATGTGTCGGGCTGCTTCGCACCCAGGGTGATGTGTGGCGAGATGTCTAGTTCTTGGCCGTTGTAGGTTGCGGTGTACTCGCTGCTCCATTTGCCCTTAGATGTCTGTGATACATCATCGGCATAGTCGAAGCCTCGCGTTTTGAAAAGCTGGCGAATGGAGCCATTAGCTTTGCCTAATTCGATAGTCTCGCCCCAGATCGACGCTACTTCCTCCAGCGCTGTAAGCGCTTCCTGTACGCGTTCTGGATGCTTGTAGGGGGAGGCTGCGGCGGAAGAATGAGCAGACGGCAAGAAACGGACATTCTTGGATATGGCTTCTGTCTGTCGCACGACCTCTACAACGCTCGTCAGGGCCTCTGGCTCGGCGACGGCGTCTGGCGCTTGCAAGATAGAAGGAGTCAGGGCCTTCCAAGTGGTATGCGCAACTAGGGCCGCGGTGTTTTCGCGCAAGGTCTTGTTCTCTTGCAGCAGCTCCGCATTGGTAGCCTCTACTTTCTTGAGTTTCTGCTCCATCGTAATTAGGTCTTCGATGAGTTCGTCTTCAGACTTCGCTCCGCTGTTGCGAGCCGCCTCACGAGCCTCTCGCTCCGCCGTCGAGCGAATTCGCGAGATGGCGAGGGGCTCCACATGTCTAAAGGCCGCCGCATCAAAGACAATGTTGCTAAGTTGGCCGAGCGTGCGCTCGGTGGTATCAGCATCTTTGAACTGCCAGGGCATCCAAAGCGGGTGCGTGAACGGGTCAGACTGGACATTGAAACGAGGCCAGTACAGGCGAACAGCACCGCCAAAGCATGTCAAAGTTTTTCCGACTTCTTCAGTCAGTCTGAAGGCTGCCCACTTGTCGGCCAATTCGTAGACCTTGGCCACGCCGGCAAGACGTTCGGCTAACTCGTTTGAGTTGAACAATGGCATGTCATCCTGCACGCGCCTCGACACAAGAACGATGGGATACGGGCGAGTCGAGTCCGTAAGCTCGCTCACCAACAACTCGACGTGCTCTGCATCGACAAGCTCGGGCGTCAAACTGTAAGGGTAGCCGTCAAGGCGTATAGATCGAAGACGAGCGATGTCGCGGATGAGCCGAGGCGAGCCGAGCTTGATACTTGCGGGCGCGATCACCAGCTGTAAGCCGATCACGGCCAACTCCAGCGACAGAAGCAGCCCATCGCCTTGCCTGAGCAGGGATAAGGTGATGACCCATCCCAAGCTCTTGTCGTATTGGTCTGGGTAGGTCCACCTTAGGTCTACCAGTTGTTCGTCGGGCGCGTCCTTGGTGGTGTGATGCTGAATGGAGAGCTGGTGCCCTTCGGCGGGTGTGACAGCTAAGTCGCCTTCCCCCAGGCTCTGAAAAACGTCGACGGAGAGGCGTTGACGAAGGTACCAGTCCTGTATCCAGCGACCGACGTAGTTCAGTGAGGCTGAAACGTCGGATTGGTTGCCGACCTTAAGTGCTGTGGCATAAACGGTTCTCATACTTGCTGTCTCCCTCGATATAGTGGTCGGGTTTGTCTGCCGATCATCGCACTTCTGCTCAATTCCAGAGGATCGTTGATGCGTCAAACAACGTGTTCCATGTACCCGGAGCCGTCATTCATGAGTGGCCGAAAATGGCCGAATTCTGCCGCGTCACCACGACAAGGACGTCACGTAACCCACCGCCCCCTCTGGGTCTGAGTGTCTCGTAAAAAACCGTCAATTCCCGTCGTCTTTTTACAGCACCAAAACGCCCTCCAAGCCCCAGCAGGCCTCGCGCTCATGGGCTTCGCCAGTGTCGTCAGAATAGGGCTATTTAGCGGGCAGGCGAGGCGGGGTCTCCACTGCGCGCCACCCCTTTGCGTGGTAGCTGGTGCGAGGGTCGTCCCGGTCAAGATCATTCATCGGTGCTGACTGTCCCTGACCCTATGGCCGCAGCCAGGATGCCAGCTGTGGGCGGGAGCGGTCGGCACGTTCCAGGGGGCTGCTCTCTTGCCTGGGATGTACTTCTATACTCCACTCATGCGCCGCATCCTGAAGGTCTACCTGCTGATCACCGTCATGCTCATGCAGACGGTGGTGTGGCTGTCGCCCCTTGCCATTGGCGCGCAGAGTGAGCAGCTTGCTCACATGACAGTCCATGTCCAAGACATCGACCATCATCACCACGACGACGACTCGCTGCATCTGTCCTCTGACAGCGAAAGCACCGCGCCGCACTTTCATGTGGACGATGGTTTTCAGCCCATCGGATTGACAGCTCTCATTGTCGATGGAGGGTTCGCTTCAATGCCGAGCGCGCCACCTCATGCCTTCATTTCTGAGCCACCGACTGTCTTCCTCGACGGATTGCTGCGCCCTCCCAGCGCTACCGCCTAAGGTCCGCGCGACTCTCCGCTCGCGATTGCCGTAGCGGACCAATCCCAGATAAGTCGCCCGTCTTCACGGGCATGCCATGCCGTGCATGTACTGAGCCTCAATGGCTCGCTCTCGTGCGCGTGGCGTCGTCAACCCTCTTTCATTTCACACATGAACTTCTTCTCCATGAGACGCTTACTTGCTCTCACCTTGGGTGCCTCGCCCCTGCTCGCGCTTGCCCACGGCATTTCCGCCGAGGACCAGCAGCGCATGCTAAACGCTGGCTACTTCCACTACATCGAACTGGGGGCCCGGCACATGCTGACGGGTTACGACCATCTGCTGTTTCTGTTCGGCGTGGTGTTCTTCCTGACGACGTTTCGGGATGTGGCCAAATTCGTGACCGTCTTCACCATCGGCCACTGCATCACCCTCATCTTCGCGACGTACTTCAAAATCACCTGGAACTACTACTTGGTGGACGCCATCATTGCGCTTAGCGTGATGTACAAGGCGTTTGACAACAATGGCGGGTTCCAGAAGCACTTCGCGATGGAATCACCGAACCTGCTTTGGGCGGTATTCGGCTTCGGTTTGCTGCACGGCTTTGGCCTCTCTACGCGTCTGCAGCAGCTGCCGCTGGGTGACGACCCGATTGCCATGCTCTGGCGCATCCTGAGCTTCAATGTGGGCGTCGAGCTGGGGCAGATTGCTGCGCTCACGGTCATGGTGGGTGCTCTGGCGCTGTGGCGACATCGGCCGTCGTTCAAGCGAATCAGCTACGCGGCCAATCTGGCGCTGTTCTACGGCGGTGTGTACCTCCTGTTCACGCAGTTGCACGGCTACCAGCACGACAGCCACCCTGACAACTTCCGATTCCCTGCTGCAGAGCACCGGCACGCCCACGAGGATATGGACGTGGAGAACACGGAAGACAAAACCCGCGATGGACTCTGACCTGTCAATTTGCCCCTCAATCCCCGAACATCCAACCAAGGACTCATCATGAAAGCAATCATCCTCACCGCCACCCTTGTAGCCCTGCAATCCTTCAGCCCGATGGCCCTTGCCGACAAAGGCAGCAGCTGCCACTTCCATGGCAAAACTCCTGCGACGGAATCTGTCGTCACTGACTGCGCGACCCAGCGCCGCGATGCGCTGGTCAAGGCAGGCAAACTGGAAAGCTCCTGGCAGTCGGCCAAGCTCGGGACGCTGGAACTGGTGGATGGCAAGAAGGGAAAGGAGTGGAAAGCCACTTTCACAAACCCTACTGCCACCGACAAGACGAAGCAAAATCTGTATGTCTTCTTCTCGCATCCGGGTAACTTCATTGCCGCGAACTTCACCGGCCAGTAAGTGATGACACACGGGTCGCTTTCGCCCGTGCTCAGGGGCGGTCTGCTGGCGCTGCTGGCGGCCGCCCTTTTTGGGCTGAGCACACCCTTTGTCCAGCTGTGGGGCCGGGGCCTCGGACCGTTCACCACGGCAGGGCTTCTCTATGGCGGCGCAGGCCTCGTGGCCTTGTTCATCCGCCGCCCCAAAGAGCGCGAAGCGCAACTGCAGCGCAGTGATGCCGGTCGCCTGCTGGCCATGGCGCTGTTCGGTGCTGTCATCGGGCCCGTCGCTCTGGTATGGGGCCTGCAGCGCACCAGCGGTACTTCCGCGTCTCTGATGCTCACCCTTGAAGCCTTGTTCACCGCTTTGCTGGCTTGGCGCCTCTACGGTGAGACGGTCGACAGACGCGTTGTCCTGGCCATGGCCTCCATTCTGTCCGGTGGTGTGCTCCTCGCGCTTGAGCAAGGCTTGCAGGGAAATGTGCAACTGCTGGGCCTGGCTGCTGTCATGGTGGCAACGGCCGCATGGGGCGTGGACAACACCTTGTCGCGCGCTGTGGCTGACCGTGACCCCGGACAGGTAGTGCTTGCGAAATCAAGTCTGGGCGTCGTAGCGACCGTCCTGCTCGCTGTGTCGTTCGCTGAGCCTATGCCGAGCCTGTTTGCGGCTGGCGTGCTGCTGGGCATTGGCGCCACTGGCTATGGTCTGAGCCTGCGCTTCTATCTGCTCGCTCAGCGCACCTTCGGCGCAGCG
Source organism: Acidovorax radicis (assembly GCF_020510705.1). NCBI lineage: Bacteria > Pseudomonadati > Pseudomonadota > Betaproteobacteria > Burkholderiales > Comamonadaceae > Acidovorax > Acidovorax radicis. Next base: position 1,085,814 of record NZ_CP075184.1, on the reverse strand, counting down.
CGCACGGGCTCCGTGTTCGCGTTCGCTCCGTTTATTGGAGCACTTGGTGCTTTTGGACTTGGGGAGCGCGAAGCGTCTGTGCTGCTGGTCCTGGGAGGTGTACTCATGCTGGCCGGGGTGGTCTTGCACTTGGTTGAGTCTCACGACCACGCCCACGCGCATGAGGCCCTGGAGCATGAGCATGCCCATATGCACAACGATGGTCATCACGACCACGGACATGAGCCCATGCCCCAAGGGGCTCACAGTCATCGTCACACGCACACGGCACTGGTACACAAGCACCCGCATGTGCCTGATTTGCATCATGGGCATAAGCACTGAACTTAGCCGGTGCTTTGCTGAGCATTCGGATATCACCGTCGCGCTGACCGCTCTCCATTCAAATAGTCCGCCCACCACTGCATCAACTTCGTCCGGTCAGCTATATACGTGGTCCGGTGGTAGGCCGCACGGATTTCGTTTTGCTCCCGGTGCGCCAGCTGCCGCTCGATCACATCCGGATTCCATCCGTGTTCGTTGGCCACGGTCGAGAACAAGGCCCTGAACCCGTGGGCTGTGGCGATGCTCTTGTAGCCCATGCGCGCAAGCGCTGAGTTGAAGGTGTTCTCGCTCAGCGGCTTGCTGGGGTAGTACGGGCTGGGGAACACCAGCTCGCGGCCGCCGCTGATGGCTTCGATCTTGTCCAGCACTTCGAGGGCTTGTTTACCGGGCAGGCACCGAAGCGAACACGGTGGAGCCCACCCGGGAACACTACCAGGTGGGCTACGCCCAGCACCTGCGCGATGCACTGCCCAACGCCACCTTTGTGGCGTTTACCGGCACCCCGGTGAGCGGCACCGACCGCGACACCCGCGCGGTGTTTGGCGACTACATCCACGTGTATGACATGCAGCAGGCCAAAGAGGATGGCGCCACCGTGGCCATCTACTACGAAAGCCGCATGGTCAAGCTGGGCCTGAAGGCCGACGAGCTGCCCAGCATCGATGCCGAGGTGGACGAACTGGCCGAGGACGAAGAAGAAAGCGTGCAGTCGCGCCTGAAAAGCCGCTGGGCTGCGCTGGAACAAGTGGTGGGTGCCGAGCCCCGCGTGGCCCGTGTGGCGCAAGACCTGGTGGCGCATTTTGAAGAGCGCAACACCGCCCAGCGCGGCAAGGCCATGGTGGTGAGCATGAGCCGCGACATCTGCGCGCACCTGTACAACGAGATCGTGCGCCTGCGCCCCGAGTGGCATAGCGCCGACCCCGAGCTAGGCGCCATCAAGATCGTGATGACCGGCAGTGCCAGCGACAAGGCCCTGCTGCGCCCACACATCTACAGCGCGCAGGTGAAGAAGCGGCTGGAAAAGCGCTTCAAAGACCCAGCCGACCCACTGCGCATCGTGATCGTGCGCGACATGTGGCTGACCGGCTTTGACGCGCCCTGCGTACACACGCTGTATGTGGACAAGCCGATGAAGGGCCACAACCTGATGCAGGCCATTGCCCGCGTGAACCGCGTGTTCAAAGACAAGCAGGGCGGCCTGGTGGTGGACTACATCGGCATTGGCAATGAGCTCAAAGCCGCCATGAAGGAATACACCGCTGCCCAAGGCCGGGGCCGCCCCACGGTGGACGCGCACGAGGCCTTCAGCGTGGTGCTGGAAAAGCTCGACGTGCTGCGCGCCCTGCTGCACGGGTTTGACTACAGCGGCTTTTTGACGGGCGGCCACCGCGTGCTCGCGGGTGCGGCCAACCACGTGCTGGGCCTGCCGCGCCAGGCTGGGCAGGATGGCAAGAAGCGGTTTGCCGACACGGCCCTGGCGATGAGCCAGGCCTTCACGCTGAGCTGCACGCTGGACGAGGCCAAGGCGGTGCGCGAGGAAGTGGCCTTCATGCAGGCAGTGAAGGTGCTTCTCACCAAGCGCGACATCACCGCAAAGCAGCGCACTGACGAACAGCGCGAGCTGGCGGTGCGCCAGATCATCAGCCAGGCGGTGGTGTCCGAGAGCGTGGTGGATATTTTTGACGCAGTGGGGCTGGAGAAACCCAACATTGGTCTGCTGGACGAAGGCTTTTTGGCCCAGGTGCGCGCGCTGCCCGAACGCAATCTGGCGGTGGAGCTGCTGGAACGCCTGCTGGAGGGCGAGATCAAGAGCCGCTTTGCCAGCAACCTCGTGCAAGCCAGGAAGTTTTCCGAGCTGCTGGGTGGGGTGATCGCTCGTTACCAGAACCGCAGCATTGAAACCGCGCAGGTGATGGAAGAGCTACTGGACATGGCCCGCCAATTCCGCGAGGCGCACGGCCTGGCCGACAAGCTGGGGCTGACCGAAGACGAGGTGCGCTTTTACACCGCGCTGGCCAACAACGAAGCCGCCGTGCGCGAGCTGACCGACGACACGCTGAAAAAAATCGCGCACGAACTGACGGACAACCTGCGCAAGAACCTGACGGTGGACTGGGCCGAACGCGAGAGCGTGCAGGCCAAGCTGCGCCTGATGGTCAAGCGCATCTTGCGCAAATACAAATACCCGCCCGACCTGGAGGCGGCAGCGGTAGAGCTGGTGCTGCAGCAGGCGCAGGCGCTGGGCGAAAGCTGGGCAGCCGCATAGCCCACACGTCCCAGCCACCAACGGCTGGCACCGTCCATCGCATTGCTACAAAAAAACAGAGCTACTCGCGCTTATCACTGTTGCGCCAGCGGTTGTTTTTGTTCAAATTTCTAATCCGCCTTGCCGGGTAACACTGGCGGGAGCATGGGCTTGGGGCTGAAATTTAATATTCACCAAAAATGAATCTTAGAATGCAGCGCACATTTGAATGCCACAAATAGTTGGGTGGCATATTGAATTGCATCAATAAACCCGTGCGCAGCGCGCGCACCCAAGAGGAAAGGCAGCCCACCGATGGACAGTGCAATACTGAGCTTGCTGGGGGCGTTTTTGCTCTCGATCATGGGGTTGTTTGTCTTCATCTGGTCGATGCGCAAGGGCCTGCTGGTGGAGAACCCCCGGGCTGCGTCGATCATTTTTGCGCCGGGTGAACTGGGCAAGGTGGATGACCCGGCGATTCACGGCAATGCCCAGGAGCGCCTGCCGGGCGCTGCGGCCGGGCCGGGCGAAGGCGAGCATGTGGCCGACCCGGACGAGTTGCGCACGCGCATAGCGGCCGATCACTCCAGCGCGTTCCCGGTGTTCATGTTCATTGCGTTTGCCTGCTTCTGGCTGGTGCTCGGGTCCATCGCGGGGCTGACGGCGTCGCTCAAGCTGCACATGCCCGACTGGCTGGTGGGCGAGGCCTGGCAGACCTTTGGGCGCATCCGCACGGTGCACCTCACAGCGGTGCTGTATGGCTGGATCACCAATGCCGCGCTGGGCGTGATCATCTGGCTGCTGCCGCGCCTGCTGCGCACGCACCTGGTGGGCGCCATGTGGGTGATGCTGGGCGGCGCGCTCATCAACACCGGCATTGCCAGCGCGATTGGGGCCATAGGCTCGGGCTGGACAGACGGCATGGAATACCTGGAGATTCCGTGGCAGATCGGCATCTTCATCGTGGCCGGGTTCATCTGCATCATCGGCCCAGTGCTCTACACGCTGGTCAACCGCAAGGTCGAGTCGCTGTATGTGAGCGTCTGGTACATGGTGGCGGCGCTGCTGTGGATTGCGCTGCTGTTCATCATCGGCAAGCTGCCCGGCGTGCACACGGGCGTGCAGCAGGCCACCACCAACTGGTGGTATGGGCATAACGTGCTGGGGCTGTGGTTCACGCCGATCAGCGTGGGTGCCATCTATTACTTTTTGCCCAAGATCATCGGGCGGCCAGTGCGCTCTTACAACCTGTCGATTCTGGGGTTCTGGACGCTGGCGTTCTTCTACGGCCAGGTGGGCGGCCACCACCTGATTGGCGGGCCGATCCCGGGCTGGCTGACCACCTTGTCGATCGTGCAGAGCATGATGATGATCATCCCCGTGGCGGCGTTCACCATCAACATGGCCGGCACCATGTGGGGCCGCATGCACTTGGCGCGCCAGTCGCCCACGCTGCGCTTCATGATGTTTGGCGGCTTCATGTACATGCTGTCGTCGCTGCAGGGCTCGCTGGAGGCGCTGCGCAGCGTGAACCAGGTGGCGCACTTCACGCATTTCACCGTGGCACATGCCCACCTAGGGGCCTATGCCTTTGTCACCATGGTGCTGTTTGGCGCCATCTATTTCATGCTGCCGCGGGTGCTGCACTGGGAGTGGCCCTATCCGCGCCTGATCACGCTGCAGTTCTGGCTGGCGGTGGTGGGCATCAGCATCTACTTCGTGGGGCTGACCATTGGCGGTTGGCTGCAGGGCCTGGCCATGCTGGATGCGTCCAGGCCGTTCATGGAGTCGGTGGCGGTGACGATTCCGTACCTGCAGTGGCGCAGTGTGGGGGGTTCGCTGATGGTGCTGAGCCACCTGATTTTTGTCGGCCATTTCCTGGCCATGGCGCTGCGCTTTGGCCCAACCCGCACGGGCGCTGCGCTGTTCACACGGCCCACCAAGGCCCTGGAGCTCGCACATGGAGAATGAAGTCAAGCTCGCTGCCGGTGCCATGGTGGCACTGGCCGTCGCCACAGCCGCGCTGGTGGTTTTGCCCTATCTGCAGGTGCGCGACATCACGCCGCCCGAAGGCCTCAAGCCCTATAGCAGCGCCGAGCTGCGCGGGCGGCAGGTGTATATCTCCAATGGCTGTGTGTATTGCCACAGCCAGCAGCCCCGTGACCGCAACCTGGGCCCCGACGGCGAGCGCGGCTGGGGCCGGGCGTCGGTGCCGGGTGATTATTTCTACGACAAGCCCCACCTGCTGGGCAGCATGCGCACCGGGCCCGACCTGTTCAACATCGGGGCGCGCCAGCCCAGCAAGGACTGGCACCTGGGCCACCTGTACCAGCCGCGTGCGTATGTCCCGGGGTCGATCATGCCGTCCTACCCGTACCTGTTTGAAGTGAAGGACGCCGCTGAGCCGGGCGACGAGACCGTCAAGCTGCCGCCGGGCCAGACGCCGTTTGGCAAGGTGGTGGTGGCGCGGCCCGAGGCGCTGGACCTGGTGAAGTATCTGCAGGGCTTGAACCACACCTACCCGGTGCTGCCACCCACCGTGCAGGCGGCTCCTGCGGCAGCAAAGCCCGCTCCCGCAACGCCGGCATCCTGATCCCCGTAAGAGGCCCCCATGACCCCCAAACCCGACACCTCCCACCAGGCGCAGGAGCGCGAAAACGCCGAACCCGAGGAGCGTATCCGCCCCGTGCCCCTGGCTGCTGTCGCCGTCACGCTGGCCATGGTGCTGTTTGGCGTGGTGTATATCTTTGTCTCCGAGCCGTTTGGCAATGCGGGCCTGGGCGACCGCCGCACCGTGGCCGACCTGTCGGGGCCCGTGCCGGCCGCCGCCGGGGCGGCCGTGGACGGCAAGGCCGTGTTTGCCGCGCAGTGTGTGGCCTGCCACCAGGCCACGGGCAAGGGCTTGCCCGGCGTTTTCCCACCGCTCGATGGTTCTGAATGGGTGCGGGGCGATGCGCGCACCCTGGCCAATATCCTGCTGCACGGCATCAACGGCGAGATCAGCGTGGCGGGCACCACCTACAACGGCGCCATGCCGTCGTTCCAGCAACTGGGGGACGCCGAACTGGCGGCCGTGGCCAGCTACATCCGCAGCAGCTGGTCGAACAAGTCCGAGGCCCTGCCCTCTACCCTGTTTGAGCAAGAGCGCAAAGCCGGCAGCGCCCGCACCACGCCGTTCGAGGGCGGTGCGGCCCTGAAGGCGCTGGCGGACAAACCCGCCTGACGCGCCGGGCCACCGCGCAGACACGCACAAGAAGAAAGGCCCACCTGCCATGCTGCGCACCGCCCTGCTGGCCTGTTTGCTGGCACTGGCCGGGTACGCCAGCGCCGCCTGGCTGACGCATGACTTCCAGATCTGGACAGCCGAAGGCGCACGCCGCCTGGAGGTAGCGCAGCACCCCGTGCCCGTGCCGCCCGTCACCGTGGACGGGCCCGGCATGGCCGCGCAACCACTGCCCGCACTGCTGGCGCAAGGCGGTGGTGTGACCCTGGTGGACTTCATCTACACGCGCTGCCAGACGGTGTGCCTGTCGCTGGGCAGCAGCTTTCAGCAACTGCAAGCCGCCCTGCTGGCCGACCGCGCTGCAGGTGCCCACGCAGGCGTGCGCCTGCTGTCCATCAGCTTTGACGACGCCCACGACACCCCCGCCGTATTGCAGGCCTACGCGCGCACCTTGCAGGCCGACCCGCTGGTGTGGAACTGGGTGCGCGTGCCCGATGTGGCACAGCAGCAGGCGCTGCTGCAGCGCCTGGGCGTGGTGGTGGTGCCCGACGGGCGCGGCGACTACGAGCACAACGCGGCCTTTCTGGTGCTGGACGCGCAGGGCCGCCTGGTGCGGGTGTTTGACCTGGCCGAGCAGCAGCTGGCGCTGGACTTTGCGCGCCACCTGGCCCAAGGGGGACGGCTGTGAGCGCGCGCCCCCTGCGCGCGGCCGTGGCCGCCATGTCCACCATTTCCGCCATACGGGCGCATACCACGCCCCAGCGCCAGGCGTGGGTAGGCGCTGCGCTGCTAGGGCTGTTGCTCGTGCCTGCGGTGCGCCAATGGCTCACCGCCAGCATGTGGCGGCACATGGTGCTGCAGTTTCCGTTGTGGATGCTGGCCGGGGCCTGGCTGGTGGCGGTGCTGCCGCCCACAGCACGCGCCCGTGTGGCTCGTTGGAACGCCTATGGCATCAGCGGTCTGGTGGGCGCTGGCGCCGCGCTGGCCGTGTTGATGGTGCCGCGCGTGCTCGACCTGGTGCTGGTGTCTGCGCCTGTCGAAGCAGCCAAGTGTGCCGCGCTGCTGCTCGCCGGCGCCGGGCTGCGGCTGTCCTGGCGGGCGGCAGGGCTGGTGGTGCAGGGCTTCTTTCTGGGCAACATGCTGCCCATGACCGCCGTGGTGGGGCAGTTGTATATCGACAGCCCGCTGCGCCTGTGCAACGCCTACCTGCTCGATGACCAGGCCCGCCTCGGCGCCTGGCTGGTGACAGCGGCAGCGCTGCTGGCCGTGGGCTGGCTGGCGCAAGTGGCATGGTGGGTGGTGCGGCGAGAGGCCCTGGTGATGCAGGCAGCCAGGACGGCACGCCCCTGAATGCTATTATTTTAATAGCTAATAGCGCTTTATCAGCAAGCGCCAGCAGCCATTTTTATCAAAACATCAAACCCCCTGTGGCACCTGCGCTGCGGTTGCCAGGGGCCGCCGTGCCGTGAGCGCGCTGCCCATCGACGCCGCCACGATGCAGCCAATGGCCAGCCACTGCACCATGCTCAGGTGCTCCCCCAGCAGGCCCATAGCGAGCACGGCAGCCACGGCGGGCTCCATGCTGATCATGATGCCGAAGGCCTCTTGGGGCAGGCGCTTGAGGGCCATCATTTCGAGCGAGATCGGGATGGCGCTGGACACCGCCGCCACCGCCAGGCCGGTGAGCAACACCGCAGGGGACAGCAGCGCCGCACCCGCATGCACCACACCCACCGGCACCACCACCAGCGCCGCCACCAGCAGGCCCAGCGACACCGAATGCCCCGCATGCAGGTGCCCGGCGCGTTTGCCAAACACGATGTACAGCGCCCAGAACACCGCCGCCGACAACGCGTAGAGCACCCCCACCGGGTCGAGTGCATCGGCGAGCGCCCCGGGGCCCACACCCAATGGCAGCAGCATGCCCAGCCCGGCGATGGCCAGCGCCACCCAGACAAAATCCATCGCGCGACGCGACGACCCAATGGCCACGGCCAGCGGCCCCGAAAATTCGATCGCTACCGCCAGGCCAAAAGGCAGCGTGCGCAGCGACATATAAAACATCAGGTTCATGCCGCCCAGTGCGGCGCCATAGCAGGCGATGGCCATCGCGTCGGCCCGCGCCAGGCGCCAGCGCCACGGGCGCCACAGCGCCAGCATCAATACGGCCGACAAACCCACCCGCACGGCCGTGGTGCCCTGTGCGCCCACCAGCGGAAACAAGCCGTGCTTGGCCCACGAGGTTCCAATGCCCAGGGCGGTGACCGAAGCAAAAACTGCCAGCAGCGGAAAAAAACGGTGAAAACGAGAGAAAGTCATGCGTGAAAATATAGTGCGGGTGCCGCGTGGTTTTTGCTCGAATTAACCACCCCGCACGCAACTTTCGCTCACCCTGCGGATGAATTCCATGCCCCCTTCCCCTGCGCTCGACCGTTTTGACCTCGCGATCCTCGACATCCTGCAAACCGACAACACCACGCCCCAGCGCGTGATTGCGCAGGCGGTGAGCCTGTCTGCGCCTGCGGTGCAACGGCGCATCCAGCGGCTGCAGGGCAGCGGCGTGATCCGCGCCAACGTGGCCGTGCTCGACCCGGTCAAGGTGGGCAAACCCCTGACCATCGTGCTGGAAGTGCACCTGGAAAACGAACGCCCCGACCGCACCGCCCCACTGCGCGCGCGCATTGCCGCTGAAGACGCCGTGCAGCAGTGCTATGGCGTAACCGGCGAGGCCGACTACCTGCTGGTGGTGACAGTGGCGTCGATGGCCGACTATGAGGCGTTGACGCGGCGGCTGTTTGAGGGCGATGACAACATCAAGCGGTTCAGAACATCGGTCGCGCTGGCCAGCCTCAAGACCGGGCTGCGCGTGCCGCTGGACCAGGCACTCCCAGCCGACTGATTACAGCCCCAACGCCTTGCGCACCTGCGGGCATTGCGCGGCGCGGGTTGCTACAGCTGAAAAGCCACGGCCCTCACCACGCCCTCTGCCACGTCGCGCACCCAGTGGGGTTGGTGTGCCTGGTAGGGGCTGGCCTTGGCCATCTGTTCGTCGCACCAGCGGTAAAGCCAGCGCAGATCGGTGGCGCCATAGAACGCTGTCATGGCTTCGTAGTTGAGGAACAGGCTGCGCGCATCCAGGTTCAGCGAGCCCGACAACGCAAAATCGTCGTCGATGAGGATGGCCTTGGCATGCACCATGGCAGGCGCCAGCCATATCTGCGCGCCTGCGGCCGCGAGCGCCCGCAAGGCGCGTTCGCGCGCCCAGTCTGCCAGCCGGTGGTTGGACCGCTGCGGCAGCAATAACGTGACCTGCACACCGCGCCGACAGGCCAGGCACCAGGCATCCAGCAGCGCATCGTCGGGCACAAAATAAGGGGTGACTGCAACGATCCGCTGCTGCGCGTGATACGCCCCGGCCAGCAAAAGGGTGTGCACCGTGTCGTCGGCATGGTCGGGGCCGCTGGGCACCCATTGGGCCAGCGCACCGTGGCCAGGCTCAGGGACCACGGCTTGGGGCGTTGTGGGCTCTTGTGCCCCGCCCGGGCGCACGTACCCATCCACTTCGGAGCGTACAGCGGCACTCGGCAAACCACTGGCAGCCGCCCAGTCGCGGTCAAACTGCGTGGTGGCCTGCATGGCCAGCGGGCCGCAGACCTCGTAACTCAGGTCGATCCAGGCCGATTGGCCGGGGCGGCCCAAAAAATACTCCATGGCCAGATTGCGCCCGCCACTCCACAAGTAGTGCTGGTCAGCCACGACCAGCTTGCGATGGTTGCGCAGGTTGGTGCGGCCGCGCATGGGGTTGTGAAACAGGGGCATGAAGCGCCGCACCGACACACCCGCGTCCTCCAGCGCCCGCAGCGTGCTGGCGCCAGCATGCAGGCTGCCCACAGCGTCCACCAGCACGCGCACCACAACCTGCCGTTGGGCTGCACGCAACAGCGCCTGGGCCACCTGGGTTCCGATGGCATCGTTGGCAAACACAAAGGTGCACAGGTCAAGGCTGCGCGTTGCGCTGTCGATGGTGCGCATGAGCCCCTGCAACGCCATGGCGCCATCGGCATGCCACGCGATGGATGTATTGCGCACCGCAGGGGCAAGCTCCATGCATGCCAACAGCTGTGTGGCCCACGCAGGGCCTGTCGCCTCGGCGGCGGGCGGGGGGCCGGCGCGCGCCACAGCAAGAGTGGCGGGCATCAGGGAGGCGGGCAGATCGGACACCCCCCGCGTGCGCCGCAGCGGGCGCGCAAACTTGCGTGTGCCAATCAGCAGAAACAGCGGCAGCGTGAGATACGGCAGCGCGGCCATGGCGATCACCCAGGCCACGGCGGCAGAGGGGTTGCGGCGTTGGTGCCCTATGCGTGTGGCAAGCACGTACACCAGCAGCCCCGCCATCACCAGCATGGTGTGCCCCAGGCCGGAGAGCACGGCCAGCCAGGTCACCGCGTACCGCCCGTAAACACCAGGGTCACCCGCAGCCCGCCCAGGCGCGGCGAGCTGTCCAGCCGCACGATGGCGCCATGGGCCTGTGCAATGGCCTGCACGATGGCCAGGCCCAGGCCGCTGCCCACAGCCCCTTCGGTGGTGACGCGCACAAAGCGCTGCATTGCACGTTCGCGGTGCTCAGGGGCAATGCCGGGGCCGCTGTCTTCGACCGTGAGTTCGGTCTGGCCGCCGCTAACGCGCACCTGCACATCCACCCGCCCATCAGGCGGCGTGTACTTGATGGCGTTGTCGAGCAGGTTGCGCGCCAGCATGCGCAGGGCCTCGGCGTTGCCGGGCACGGTGGCCGCGTCGGAGTCGAGCAGGCCCACGTCGATGCGGCGGGCCTGGGCGGCGGGGGCCACATCGGCCAGGGCGAGTTGCGCCACGGCGTGCAGATCCACGGGCTCGGTGGTGGCGGGGGTGCCGGCCTCTTGCCGCGCCAGCGTGAGCAGTTGCTCGATCAGGCGCGTGGCGCGGTCGATACCCGCCGCCAGCCGCTCAATCGCGGCGGCGCGCGTGGCATCGTCTCCCGCACGCTGCAGGCCCTGCAGTTGCAGGCGCAGCGCGGCCAGGGGCGAACGCAACTCGTGCGCGGCATCGGCCACAAAATGCTGCTGGGCATCGAAGGCGCGGCGCACGCGCTCGAACAGCAGATTCAGCTCACTCACCAGAGGCTGCACTTCGTCGGGCAATTGCACGTCGCTGACCGGCGAGAGGTCGTCCGCCTGGCGCCGGGCCAGTTGGCGGCGCACACGCTCGACCGGTGCCAGCGAGCGGCTGACGCCCCACCACACCACCAGCACCAGCAGCGGCGCCATGACGGCCAATGGCGCCAACGTGCGCAGCGCCAGCGTGCGGGCCATCTCGCGGCGCTTGGCCATGTTCTGTGCCACCTGAATCACCTGCGCACGCGTTTGCAGCGAAAACACCCGATAGGTCCCACCGCGTGCCTTCACGTTGGTGAACCCGAGCACCGCAATCTGCGGCAGCGCGGCATCCAGGGCCGATTCAAAAATGCGCAGGCCTTCGTTGGTCCAGACCTGCACGATGAACTCCTGGTTTTCGTCGCCCGGGTCAAGCCCCGGGGTATTGCCCTGGGCATCCACCGGCAGCCCGGAGCGCAGCGCCAACGCCGTTTGCTGCATGTGATAGTCGAACAGCGCATCGGCCTCGGCCAGGGCGCCCCGGTAGGCCAGCGCGCCTTGCACCGCCCCCGCGAGCACGATGGCAGCGAGCAGAAACACCAAAAGCCGCATGCGCAGCGAACGCGGCACGGCGGCCTGCAGCACGCGGTGCCAGGAGGTAGCTTGCCTCTGTGTCATCTCAATGGTCCATTGCGCTGCGCGCCCGCCAAGGGGTGTTTCATACCTTCGGCACCAGGTAACCCACACCGCGCACGTTGAGCAGCACCTCGGCGCCCAGTTTTTTGCGCAGACCGTGGATATACACCTCCACCGCGTTGCTGCTCACTTCGTCGCCCCAGCCATAGAGCTTGTCTTCGAGCTGCTGGCGCGAGAGCACCATGCCGGGGCGGGCGATCAGCGGCTCCAGCACCGCCCATTCGCGCGCCGACAGCACCACAGCAACGCCCTGCACCGTGGCCTCGCGCGTGGCGGGGTTGATGCAGACGCCCTTGTGCTCGTACACCGGCTCGGCCCGCCCCGCCGCACGGCGCAGCAGGGCGCGGATGCGGGCGAGCAATTCATCGAGGTCATAGGGCTTGAGCACGTAATCATCGGCCCCCGCATCCAGTCCCTCGATGCGCTGGGCCACGGCGTCGCGGGCGGTGGCCACCAGCACCGGGGTGCGGTTCTTTCGGGCGCGCAGGTCGCGCAACACGGCGAGGCCGTCGCGTTTTGGCAAGCCCAGGTCGAGCAGCACCAGGTCATAGGGCTGGGTGCGCAGGGCCGTGTCCGCTGCCTCGCCGTCGCGCGCCCAGTCCACCGCGTAGTGCTCGGCACGCAGCAGGTCCTGCACGGCCTCGCCGATCATGGGGTCGTCTTCAACAAGCAGCAGGCGCATGGTCCGACAAGCATAGCGAATGAAATGGAGAGGGCCACCGAAGTGGCCCCTTTGCAGGCGCTGAAGCGACCCGATGAGCGCTTTAAAGCCCGCTCAGCCCAGGCGAACAGGCACGAAGATCTTGTCGCCGTTGCGCTCTATCAGCAACGCCACCGACTTGCCCGCCTTGGCCATGGCGGCACGCACCTGGGTGATGTCTTTGGCTGGCACACCGTTGATGGCCAGCAGCACGTCGCCTGGCTGCACGCCGGCCGCTGCTGCGGGGCCGCGGGCCTGTTCTATCACCAGCCCCTCGGTTACTCCAGCCTCGCGGCGCTCTTGCGGGTCGAGTTGCCGCAGCGACAGGCCCAACTGGCCTTTGCCCACAGCGTCTTCGCTGCTCGCCTGTTTGGCGGCCTTGTCGCTGGCGTCTCCCAGCGTAGCTGTCAACTCCACGGGCTTGCCATGGCGCCACACCGACAGCCGGGCCTGCTGCCCCGGCTGCGCCTGGCCCACCCAGGCCGGCAGATCGCCCGATGCCACGATAGGCTGCCCATCGACCTGCCGAATCACATCACCGGGCTCCAGCCCCGCCTTGTCGGCCGGGCTGCCCTTGCTGACGCTGGCCACCAGCGCACCTTCGGGTTTGTCGAGCTGGAACGACTCGGCAAAGGCCTGGTTCACCTCTTGCACCGCCACGCCCAGCTGCGCATGCCGCACCTTGCCCGTGGCCACGATCTGGTCCTTGATTTTGGCGGCCAGTTCAATAGGGATGGAGAACGACACGCCCTGGTACCCACCCGAGCGGCTGTAGATCTGCGAGTTGATGCCCACCACTTCACCGCGCGCATTGAACAGCGGCCCCCCCGAGTTACCGGGGTTCACCGCCACGTCGGTCTGGATGAAGGGCACCAGGCTGTCATCGGGCAACGAGCGGCCCTTGGCGCTGACCACCCCGGCTGTCACGCTGTTTTCAAAGCCAAAGGGGGAGCCAATGGCGAGCACCCATTCGCCCACCTGCAGGTCGCGTGTGCTGCCCAGGCGCACGGTGGGCAAATCCTTGGCGCCAATCTTGAGCACAGCCACGTCGGTCTTGGGGTCGGAGCCCAGCACCTTGGCGCGGAACTCGCGCCGGTCGGTGAGCTTGACGATGACTTCGCTGGCGCCTTTGACCACATGGGCATTGGTCAACACCAGCCCATCGGGGCTGATGATGAACCCCGAGCCCTGACCATGTGTGGGCACATTGCGCGGTGCCTGCATGGCCGCACCTGGAATGCCGAACTGGCGGAAAAACTCGTAAAACGGGTCGTTGGGATCCATCTGCGGCATCTGGCGCTGATGGGCGGTGGGTTGGCCCTCTTCGTCATCGCCATCGTCACTGCCGCCCGCAGAAGCGCGGCTGGTGCCTGTCACGCTGATGTTGACCACGGCAGGGCCGTTTTGGGCGGTGATCTGCGCAAAACTGGGCAGGGTCGCGCCCGGTGTGGCCACGATCGGCGTCTGTGCCGCCGGCACCGCGCCCAATGCCGACGCATGGGCCTGGTGGTTCATCACAAGCCCTGCGCCCGTGCCGCCCAGCGCACCTGCGGCGACCAGGGCGAGAATCAGGCGGCGGGGAGAAAATGAAAGCGTGTTCATGCTGGTCTGCCTTTCCTAGCGGTGTTGCAATGGAAGGCAGTGTGGGCGCGCACACTTAGACGAAACTTAGACGCCTGTTCAAAGACGGCCTGCCGCGCAGCGTGCAACCCCCCGGGGCTACCGAAACCGGTACGCAATGCTCCCGCGCACCACCTCGCCCGGGGCCATCCACCGCACAGGAAACTCCGCGTGGTTGGGCGCATCAGGGAACTCCATGGGCTCCAGACAGATGCCGTCGCCCGGTTGCCACAACCAGCCAGCGGCATCCGTGCCTCGCCCGAGGTCCCGCGCCGGATCCGCCTTGAGACCGTGGCCCGCATACACCTGCACACCGGGTGCCGTCGTCCAGACTTCCATGGTGCGGCCGCCCATGGGCTCGCTGAGCACCGCCGCCATGCGAAGGCCTTCGATGCCCCACGGAGAACCGATGGGAGCCGTCAGCGGTGGCGGTTCATCCAACACCAGATAGTGGTCCAACCCACCGGCCCGCGACAGTTGCTCGTGCGGCGCCGCCACGGCATGACCCACCGTGCGGGGCTTGCGAAAGTCAAAAGGCGTTCCGTTGACAGACTCCAGCACACCTGTTGGGCACACATCGGCGGCCAGCGGCACATAGCGGCTGGCGGGCACCTCCAACACGTGGCCATGGGTGCTTCCCGCTCCGGCCAGGTTGAAGAACGCATGGCCGGTGATGTTGACCACGGTAGGCGCGTCGGAGGCCTCGGCGCTCCAGGCCACATGCAGGGCGTTGTCCGCCATGACCGCCAGGTGAAGCACCACGCGCACCGTGCCGGGTACGCCGTCATCCTCTGTGCGAAAAACATGGTGCAGCGTCATGGCGTCGGGCTGCACCTCATCGACCGCGAACACCTGAAACCTGCTGCCACGCGGTCCCCCATGGTGGTGGTGGGGGCCGCTGTTGGTGGGCAACTGCAGCGGTGACCCATCGGGCTGGGTGAGCGTGCCGCTGCGCAGGCGGCCTGCCCACCGGCCAATGATGGCTCCCATGGATTGCTGACCGTGCAGATAGCCGTCCAGGCTGCCGTAACCCAGAGCGACATCCACCAGCTGACCTTGTGCATCTGGCACAGCCACCTGCACCAGCCGCGCGCCGTGGTTGCTCACCGCCACCTGCATGCCACCCGCGCCACGCAGTGTGTACAGGTGCGTTCGCTGGCCATTGATGTTGCGTTCAAATGCCTGCGGCGAAAGCGTATGGGCCATGTTGCGGCGCCTATTTATCAAGACTCGCTGGGGTGGCGGCGGGTGTGTCGCGGGTCACCAACCAGATGCCACAGCACACCAGCACCAGCGCCAGCAGGTTCTTCCACTCCAGCAAGACCTCGCCCAGGAAGATGGCGGACAACACCGCACCAAAGATCGGCACGGTGAAATTGAACACCGTGATCTGGCTCACACGGTTGTGCTTGAGAAGCAGGCTCCACAGCGAGAAAGCCGCAGACGAAAGCAGCGCCAGGTACACAAGCAGCAGGGTGGACGCCACCGTAAAACCGGTCAATGCCCCACCCGAAGCCCAGCCAATGGCCAGCAGCGCGGCGCCACCAATCGCCAACTGCCAGCCGGTCATCACCACCGAATCCATGCGCTGCGACACCTGTTTGCCGTAAATGCTGGCGGCCGCCAGCACAAAAGCGGCGATCACCACACAACCTTCACCCAACAGCGTGAAGTCCAGATCGAATGAGCCCTGCCCCAGATTGACCACCATGACCCCCGCAAAACCCACCAGGCAGCCCCATAGCTTGGCATGGCTCAGGCGGTCGTTGTGATAGATCCAATGGGCCAGCAGCACGCTGAAGAACGTGCCGGTGGCGTTCATGATCGAGCCCTTGACGCCCGTGGTGTACGCCAGACCAATATAGAAAAACACGTACTGCAGCGTGGTCTGCGCCAGGCCTAGCACCACCAGTTCGCGCGCCGTGCTTTTGCCCAGGCCCCAGATGCTCTTGCGGGTAGCCAGCGCCAGCACCAGCAGCACCAGGCCCGCCCACAGAAAGCGCCATCCCGCAAAAACGAGTTTGGTGGGCACATCGTCGGCAGCGATGCCAAACCAGGCGTAGCCGCTCTTGATGGCGGGGTACGAACTGCCCCACAACAAGCAACACAGCAGCGCCACGGCCACCACGACCTTAGGGTCGGAAAAACGGGAAGAGCCCATGAGAAATCCATCCTTCTAGGACAACAGCCCGTGCAAGCACGGGCTGTGAAAGGGTCAAAGCGCAACAGCCGCCTTGTAGCGGCGCTGCCAGGGGATGCCGGGCCTTCAGGTAACCGGCGCGGGGTTGAACAGCACCAGCGCGTTGTGCAATTGCCAGGTTTCGGCCCAGGTCTTCTTGCGGCCACTGGCCACGTCGAGCAGCAGGTGAAACAGCTCCCACCCGAGCTCTTCGATGGTGGCGGTGCCATCCGCAATTTTCCCAGCGTTCACATCCATCAGGTCATGCCAGCGGCGGGCGAGGTCGCTGCGCGTGGCCACCTTGACCACAGGGCATTCGGCCAAGCCGTAAGGCGTCCCCCGGCCAGTGGTGAACACATGCAGGTTCATGCCAGCGGCCAGCTGCAGGGTGCCACAAATGAAATCGCTGGCAGGTGTGGCGGCATAGACCAGGCCACGCTGGTCGCGGCGCAATTTTTCGCCAGGCGCCAATACATGCGCGATGGGGGCCGATCCACTTTTGATGATGGAGCCCATCGCCTTCTCGGCGATGTTGGACAAGCCACCCGCCTTGTTGCCGGGGGTGGTGTTGGCGGCACGGTCCACACGGCCCCGGTCAAGGTAGCGGTCGTACCATCCCAACTCGCGCACTATGGACTCAGCCACTTCGGGGGTGGCCGCACGGCTGGTGAGCTGCTCCACGGCATCACGCACCTCGGTGTTTTCACTGAACATCACGGTGGCACCTGCGCGCACCAGCAGGTCCGCACAAAAACCCACCGCCGGGTTGGCCGTAACGCCCGAGAACGCATCGCTGCCGCCACACTGCACCCCCAGCACCAGCTCGCTGGCGGGAATGGTCTCGCGGCGGCGCGCATTCAGGCGCGCAAGATGCGGGCGCGCGCTTTGCACGATGTGGTCCAGCATGGACATGAAGCCCACGTGTTCTTCTGCCTGCAGGCAAACCGTTTCCGGCCCCAGGCCTGCATCACGCTCATCGGTGATGGGAAAGCTGCCGGGCGGCAGCAGGCGGTCGGGCTGCAGCTTTTCACAGCCCAGGCTCACCACCATGACTTCACCACCGAAATTGGGGTTGAGGCTGATGTTGCGCAGCGTGCGGATCGGAATGATCGCATCGGGCGCATCAATGGCCACCCCGCAGCCATAGGTGTGCTCCAGGCCAATCACGTCGTCCACATGAGGGTACTGCGGCATCAGCTCGGCCTTGATGCGGCGCACTGCCAGCGCCACAACGCCTGCCACGCACTGCACGGTCGTCGTGATGGCCAGGATGTTGCGCGTGCCCACCGAACCATCGGCGTTGCGGTAGCCTTCGAAGGTGTAGCCGGTGAGCGGATCTTGTGCCGGAGGTTTCACAGTGGCCATGGGCAGGCCTTCCAGTGCACGTGCCGAAGGCATCTGCAGCAGCCGCTCGTGCACCCAGCTGCCTGCGGCAATGGGCTTGAGCGCGTAGCCGATGGGCACGTTATAGCGGCGCACCACGTCACCTTCGGCCACGTCGCACAAAGCCACCTTGTGGCCCTGTGGCACCTTGTCGCGCAGGGTAACGCCCGCGCCCGGCACACCTTGCGGCAGCACCGTACCGGCGGGCAAACCACCATCGTTGGCAACAATGGCGACGTTGTCATCCGCATGCATGCGGATGGTGAGGGCATTTTGTGTCATCTGAGGAGCTTTTCAAACCGGCTGCAAAGGCAGCATCGTGACCCAGTTAGGGTTCAAACCGACCGCATGCTCGGACAGCAGCGTGAGTGCACCGGTACCAGGGGAGATGGCGTGCACGCCCACGCGATGGCTTGCCTGACCAGAAGCCACCAAGTGCCCCCCATTGGCCGCTATAGCAAAACCGCGAGGCTGCTGCTGCGTGGACCAGTGCCCCACGGGCGCCAGCGTCCCGTTCGCGGCATCGACCGAGAAACCCGCCAAGGTATGGCTGTTTCGCTCGCTCGTATAAAGCCAGCGCTCATCAGGACTCAAATGCAGGTCAGCACCCCAGGCGTCACCGTCAAACCCTTGTGGAAGGGTCGGCAGACTTTGCAGCAGGCGCAGATCGCCGCTGCCAACATCGACCGCAAGCACATGCACGAAGGCATCAAGCTCGCCGAGTACATAAGCACGATCCCCTCGCGTGTTGAAACACAGATGCCGAGGGCCCGTGCCCTGCGGCATCGCAAAGACGGGGGGATCGGTGGGCTGCAGCGCGCCGGATGAGGCATTCAGACCATAGCGATGCAACTGACCACCGCCCAGCGATGCGGCAAAAACGAAACGATTGTCTGGCGTGGCCAGCGCGCAATGCGCATGGCGGCCCGTAGTATAGGTGTGGGTGTCGTCGCTTGCCCCACGCACAACACCCCCGGCATCCACGGCTTGCACAGACACCATGTCGGCGCCATATGACGCGGCCAGCAGCCAGCGCCCCGTGCGATCCGTGCACAGATACGCCATGCTGGCCGGCAAGGGCGCCTCGGCAATGACCTGCGCGCGACCTGCGCGCGCATCCACTGCCAGCGTGACCACGGCCAGCGGGTCACTGCGCCGCGCCACATACAGGTGTCTTTTGTCGGGACTCAACGCCATGGGCATGAGTTGCCCCCCCAAAGGCAGCACCTGCTCAGTGCGCAGCTGGCCCGTGGCGGTGGCGAGGTGCAACACATGCAATTCACCGCTGTCGGCGCACGACACAAACACCACGCTATCACTCATCAGGCTATCGCTCATTGCTCATTGCTCATCACCGATTTCTTATAAACCCATCGCCCGTGGAAGCCACAACGAGATGGCAGGCACATAGGTGACCATGAGCAACACCACAAACAGCGCCATAAAAAACGGCATCATGGCTTTGGTGACCACCCCCAGCGGCAGCTTGGCCACCGCAGCGCCAGTGAACAACACAGTCCCCACAGGCGGCGTGATCAGGCCGATACCCAGATTGACCATCATGATCATGCCGAAGTGAACCGGGTCGACGCCCAGCATCTTGACCACAGGCAGCAAGATCGGGGTGAGGATCAGGATCAGCGGCGACATATCCATCAGGCAACCAAGCAGCAGCAGCATGACATTGATCATGCCCAGGATGACGTACTTGTTGTCCGACATGCTGGTCAGAAAAGCCGTGACCTTCATCGGGATCATCATCATCGTCATGAGGTAGCCAAAGGCAGCCGCAAAGCCAATCAAAATCATCACCACCGTGACGGTCTTGACCGTGCGGTGCACGAGCTTGGGCAGGTCGCGCCATTTGTAGTCGCGGTAGATGAACATCGTCACAAAAAATGCCCACACCACGGCGATCGACGCTGACTCATTGGCGGTAAAGATGCCCGAGAGAATGCCCCCGAGAATGATGACCATCGTCATCAGCCCCCACAGCGCCTCCACGCAGATCTTGAGCGCCTGTTTAAGCGGGATGACCTCTCCCTTGGGGTAGCCTTCGCGGTGAGCGGTGAACAGACACAACGCGGCAAGCGTCAGCCCCATGAGCAGCCCCGGAAGCACACCGGCCATGAACAGCGCTGCAATCGACACCGTGCCGCCAGCGGCCAGCGAATACAACACGGCGTTGTGGCTTGGCGGGATGAGGATGGCCTGCACCGATCCACTGACCGTGACGGCCGTGGCGAATGCCCGCGGATAGCCCTTTCGCTCCATTTCGGGAATCAGCACCGAACCAATGGATGCGGTGTCCGCCACCGACGAACCAGAAATGGCGCCGAAAAACGTAGAGGCCAGGATATTGACCAGCGACAGCCCTCCACGGATGAAGCCCACCAGCACGCCCGCAAATGCCACCAATCGCCGCGCCATGCCGCCTTCGGCCATGATGGCCCCGGCGAGCACAAAGAACGGTATGGCCAACAACGAGAACTTGTTGACGCCCGATGCCACCTGGATCATGACTGCATCCAGCGGCAAATCGATCCAGAGTGCACCCGCGAGGGCAGAAAGCCCCAGGGAATAGGCGATAGGCACGCCGATCAGCATCAGCGCAAAGAAGGTGCCCAAAAGTACAAGGGTGTCCATATCAGACGCCTTCCGTCAGTTCTTCGTAGCGCACCACTCGGCGGTGCGTCTGCGGACCAAAAAAACATTTTTCCAGAACGAAAATGAAAGTAATCGCTGAACCGATGGGCAATGGCGAATAGGTAGCCCCCACAGGCAACCAGGGCAACTCACTGATGCCTTGCCCCCAGGTCTCGATGCACAAGCTGGTGCCATACCAGGTCACAAAGCCGCAAATCGCGAGCATGAGCAAATCGACCACCCAAGTGGCTGCACGCTGAAGGAGCATAGGCAGCTTTTCAGTCAGCATGTTGACTGCAATGTGCCCTCCGGCGCGATAAGCCGCAGCGGCACCGACAAAAGTGAAAACCATCATGAGCAAAATGGCGATGGGCTCAGGCCATTGGGAACCTGTGCCGAGAACGTAGCGGCTGAAAACGCCCCACGGAATGATCAACGACATGAAGAAGATCGCCGTACCGGCGGCCCAGATGGTGGCCAGATACAACCGATCCATCCAGCGCAAAAAAGGGTGGTCCATAAGATGGATTTAAGGAGTAAAAGAATGCGCGACCACCCCTACCCAATGCAAGGGCGGGTGGCCGCGCCGAGTCGCGCAGCGTGCCTTACTTCACCGCCTCGATGCGCTTCATCAGGTCGGTGTAGTTAGAACCGTACTTGGCGCGCACAGTGGCCGTGGCATCGTAGAACGCCTTGTTGTCCACATTGATGAACTCCACGCCCGCCATCTTGAGTTTGGCGGTGTAGTCTTCAACACTCTTGTCCCACAGCGCGCGTTGTTCCATCTGCGCTTCACGGCCCAACTTCTTCATGAGTGCCTGGTCTTCCTTGGAGAGCTTGTCCCAGGTGGCCTTCGAAACCACGAGCAACTCTGGAATGATCAGGTGGTTGGTCTGCGTGTAGTACTTGGCGCCCGTGCTGAAATGGTTGCTGGTGAAGAAGCTCGGCGCATTGTTCTCGGCACCGTCCACCACGCCCGTTTGCAGCGCGGTGAACACCTCGCCATAACCCATCGAAATGCCATTGCCGCCCATGGCGTTCATGGTGTCCACAAACAACGGGTTGCCCATCATGCGAATTTTTTGCCCCTTGAGGTCAGCGGGTGTGCGCACAGGCTTTTTGGTGTACAGGCTGCGTGAGCCACCATCCATCCAGCCAATCGCCACCAACTTGGCAGGCGATGCACTGATCTTGGCCAGCAATTCGTCACCAATAGGGCCGTCAATCACCGCGCGCATGTGCTCCTGGTTGCGGAAAACGAAGGGCATATTGAACACATTTACTTCTGGCACCACCGTGCCAATGGGCCCCAGCGATGTGCGCAGAATATTGATGGCGCCCACCTGGGTCTGCTCGATCATTTCCTTTTCACCACCCAGCACGCCGCCTGGGAACGTCTGAATCTTCAGGCGTCCCTTGGTCGCTGCATCGAGTTTTTTGCCCATGTTCTCGACCGCTACCACGTTTGGATAGCCGGCGGGGTGAACGTCTGCGGCCTTCAGGACCATCGACGACTGCGCCAAGGCAGCGTGCGGAAGGAAAACCATGGAAGCCACGGCAGTGGCACAGACAGTCAGCAGGGAACGACGAAAGCTCATAGGTATCTCCGGTGCAATAAGTTGTTATGGAAGATGAAGGTCAGTCACTCACTCAAAGGGCCCCGTGCGCACAAACGGTCCTCCTTGATAGATCACAGCAGGATCGGTCAGGTCCGGATGCGGATCAGCCGCCTCGACCTGGGCGCGAAAGCGTTCGGAGCTGTCTTGTGGGCGGTAGCCAATATGGCGGGCCAAGGTGTTATCCCACCAGGTGGTGGTGTTGTCACCCATGCCGTAGATGATGCTGTGGCCCACCACGGGTGCGGTCAGGCTGGCGACCACGAGGCGCTCCAGGTCGTCGTAGCTCATCCATGTGGCCAGCATGCGGCGATTGCGCGGCTCGGGGAACGAAGAACCGATGCGCAGGCATACCGTCTCGATGCCATGGCGGTCAAAATAGAACCGTGAAAGATCTTCGCCAAACGCCTTGGACAAACCGTACAACCCGTCGGGACGGGCCGGGTCATTGATGCCCACCACCTCGTCCTGCCGGTAAAAGCCGGTCACATGGTTGGAGCTGGCAAACACCACCCGCTTCACGCCCTGTTTGCGGGCCGCCTCATACAGGTTGTACGCGCCAATGATGTTGGCCTGCAGGATGGGGTTCCACGCTTGCTCTGTCGATACACCGCCCAGGTGAACCACGGCGTCCACACCTTGCAGTAGCTCCAGCATGGCGGGCGCGTCCTCAAGCCGGGCGGGGCGCAACTCCTCACCCGGCGCCTGGGCCCCGAGATCTTCGATGTCCGTAATACGCAGCGTGGTGCAATACGCCTTCAGCCGGGTACGCAACTCACGCCCCAAACCCCCGGCAGCCCCGGTCAACAACAAGCGCTCAAATCGGATCGGAGTCGGGTGGCAGGGCATGGCTATTTCGATGGTTCTTGATACAGTGGTGGTACTAACAGTTGAACGTCATCAGTTGTCGTACAACGAAAACGCAATGTACTCCTTCTCACTACGACGCCACATAGGGATAACACCAAGCAATGAGCACTGACATAGCGCCGCGTCGCAAGCCCCGGACACTGGCCCTGGAACTGGTGGACTCGCTGGGCGACCGTATTCGTGAGGGCCGCCTGCAGCTGGGCGATAAGCTCCCCACCGAGGCCGCGATCATGAGAGAGTTCAACGTCAGCCGGACGGTGGTGCGCGAGGCCATCTCCAAGCTGCAGGCCTCGGGGCTGGTGGAAACCCGCCACGGTATCGGCACCTTCGTGCTGGGCCTGGGCCAGGCGCCGGGGTTCAAGATCACACCCGACCAGTTCAGCACGCTGCGCGACGTGATCGCCGTGCTGGAACTGCGCATCGGCATGGAGACCGAAGCCGCAGCGCTGGCCGCACAGCGCCGCACGGCCGCCAACATCACGGCCATGCGCGAAGCCCTGAACAACATCGCTGCAGCCGTGGATGCCGGACGCGACGCGGTGGCCGCCGACTTCCAGTTTCACCTTGAGATCGCACGCGCCACACAAAACAGCCACTTCGCCGAGCTGATGGGCACCCTGGGCAGCATGATCATCCCGCGCGCCCGACTGGATGCAACATCCACAGTGGCCGAGCCGGGCGACGACCGCCGACAGTACCTGCGCCGCGTCAATGGCGAGCATGAAAGCATCTACGACGCCATCGTGGGTCAGGACCCGGATGGCGCACGCGCGGCCATGCGCACCCACCTGGCCAACAGCCGTGAGCGCCGCCGCCGCGCCCAGACCGAAGCGCCATAAACCCGAGGGGCGTCGCCGGCTGCGCGCAACAGACGAAATCCCAACGCCGCAACGGCAACTCCCACCGCCGCCGACACAGGCCACCAAGGCGTGCCTCTGTGCCCGCACCATGCTCGGTTTTTTTGCCCCGCAGCTTCCACGCTTGTCACGCCCGTCGGCGACTAACCGCCCCCTAGCCAGAAGGGCTCATCAGTAGTTTCCCGCAGCGATTTTTCTTGTTTGTGTTGTACGATGACTTACAACTAGCGATGTGCTCCGCGCCTGAACACCTCAGCCTGCGAGTCATCGTTGCGACTTGACCACCGCCCTCTCGGAGACCCCTGTCCATGACCCCTCAAGAACTCAAAAGCGTGCTGAAGGCCGGCTTGTTGTCGTTCCCGCTGACCGACTTCGACAACAACCTGCGCTTTGCCCCCAAACCTTACGCCGCTCGGCTGGAATGGCTACAGCCTTATGGCGCATCGGCCCTGTTTGCAGCCGGAGGCACGGGCGAGTTCTTTTCGTTGGCTCCGCAAGAGTTCAGCGAAGTCGTGAAGGTGGCAGTGGACACCTGCCGGGGCCGCACGCCCATCATTGCAGGCGCTGGCGGCGGCACCACGCTGGCCATTGAATACGCCCAGGAAGCAGAGCGCCTGGGTGCACAAGGCATCTTGCTGCTGCCGCACTACCTGACCGAAGCCAGCCAGGACGGCCTGGTGGCGCACGTCAAGGCCGTTTGCCAGAGCGTGAAGATCGGCGTCGTGGTTTACAACCGGGGCGCCTGCCGCCTGACCCCGGCCAGCCTCATCACGCTGGCGGCGTCATGCCCCAACCTCATCGGGTTCAAGGACGGCATTGGCGACATCGAAGCGTTTGTGGCGATCCGCCAGACCTTGGGCGATCGTTTTGCCTATCTGGGCGGCCTGCCCACCGCCGAGGTGTTTGCAGGCGCCTACAAGGCCATGGGATGCCCGGTGTATTCGTCGGCTGTTTTCAACTTTGTTCCGAAGACGGCCATGGCGTTTTACAACGCCCATGCCGCTGGCGACACCGCCACCTGCGACCGCCTGATCCGCGACTTCTTTCTGCCGTATATCGCGCTGCGCAACCAGGGCCAGGGGTATGCCGTGGCCATCGTGAAAGCGGGCGCCACGCTGTCGGGCCACAGCGCAGGGCCGGTGCGCCCACCGCTGTCTGACCTCAAGCCTTCCGAAGTCGAACAACTGCGCGCCCTGATGGCGCCGCTGGGGCCGCAATGATGACGATGAGCACACCACGCATCACCAGCGTTCGCGTGGTCCCGGTGGCGGGCCGCGACAGCATGCTGCTGAACCTTTCGGGTGCACATGCGCCCTATTTCACGCGCAATCTGCTGATCCTCACCGACAGCGCGGGGCGCACGGGGGTGGCCGAAGTCCCCGGGGGGGAGCCCATCCGGCAAACGCTGGAAGACGCACGCCCCCTCATCGACAACGCCCGCGTGGGCGACTGGCAACGTGTGCTCAATGAAGTTCGCACCACCTTTGCGGGGCGCGATGCCGGCGGGCGCGGCCTGCAGACCTTTGACCTGCGCACCACCATCCATGCCGTAACGGCGGTGGAAACCGCCCTGCTTGACCTGCTCGGTCAACACCTGGAGGTTCCCGTCTGCGCGCTGCTCGGCGAAGGCCAGCAACGCAGCGCCGTGCCCATGCTCGGGTACCTCTTTTTTGTGGGAGACCGCCACAAAACCGACCTGCCCTACGACGCCGCCCCCGAGGCCGACGACGCGTGGCTGCGCCTGCGCCACGAGGCAGCCATGACCCCCGAGGCGGTGGTGGCCTTGGCTGAAGCGGCCCAGGCCCGCTACGGGTTTCAGGACTTCAAGCTCAAGGGCGGGGTGTTGCCGGGCGAAGCCGAGGTGGAAGCGATCCGCGCCCTCAAGGCCCGCTTCCCGCAGGCGCGCGTCACGCTCGACCCCAATGGCGGCTGGCTGCTCAAAGACGCCGTGCGGCTGCTGCGTGACCTGCATGGCACGCTGGCCTATGCCGAAGACCCGTGTGGTGCAGAGGACGGCTTTTCGGGCCGCGAAGTGATGGCCGAGTTCCGCCGCGCCACGGGCTTGCCCACCGCGACGAACATGGTCGCCACCGACTGGCGGCAGATGGTGCATTCGCTGTCGCTGCAGGCGGTGGACATTCCGCTGGCCGACCCGCATTTCTGGACCATGCAGGGTGCCGTGCGCGTGGCACAGACCTGCCGCGACTTTGGACTGACCTGGGGTTCGCACTCCAACAACCACTTTGATGTGTCGCTGGCCATGTTCACCCATGCAGCAGCGGCAGCCCCCGGTCGTGTCACGGCCATCGACACCCACTGGATCTGGCAGGACGGCCAGGGCCTGACGCAGCACCCCCTGCAGATCGTCAACGGCGAGGTGGCCGTGCCGACCGCGCCGGGCCTGGGCGTGACGCTCGACATGGATGCCGTGGAGGCCGCCCACCAGCTGTATCTGCAGCATGGCCTGGGCGCACGCGACGACGCAATGGCCATGCAGTACCTGTTGCCAGGCTGGGCCTTTGACCCCAAACGCCCTGCGCTCGTGCGCTGAGGCGCGCGGATCGGCACGGATGCCTGCGGGCTCCGGCTGATCTCCTCACTTTGCGCCAGCCCTATGGCCTTTGGGTTTGCACTTGATGGAGTGTGCTGGCGCGATCCCAAGCAAAGGCGGTGCGGCCACCCCATGGCGGCATGCCTTTTCAACGCTGACCGTTCCATCCATCCCAAAAAATCGAGGAGACAACATGACCCAACCATCGAAATCCAACACCGCCCTGATGGCTTGCGCCGCCCTCCTGGCTGGCGCCGCACCGTTGGCACAGGCCCAGTCGAGCGTGACACTTTTCACGCTGATTGATGCCAATGTCAGCCACTACAGCGCTGGCTCGCGTTCGGGCGCAGGCAGCGTGACCTCCATGAACGATGGCACCACCAACGGCCTCAATGGGTCGCGCTGGGGCCTGCGCACCACAGAAGACCTGGGCGGTGGCCTGAAGGCGGGCGTGCTGCTGGAAAGTGGCTTCAACGTGGACAACGGCGCTGCGGCCCAGGGCGGCCGCGCGTTTGGGCGGCAGGCGTTTGTGTCGCTGTCTTCCGCCACCGTGGGTGAAATACGTCTGGGCCGTCAGTACATCCTGGAAGACTCGGTGATGGGCCTGAGCAACCCCTTCACCAACGCCCTGACGCTGAACCCAGGCACGGGCGTTACCAATGCAGGCAAGGCGCTGCCCATGTGGCTCAACGCCCCACGTGCCGACAATGTGCTGCAGGTGCAGACCATCAACTACGGCGGCTTTCAGGCCGCAGCGCAAGTCGCCCCTGGCGAGAACACGGCAGACCGCTTTTATGGCGTCAAGCTGAGCTACAGCCAGGGCGCGCTCAACACCGCGATGTCGTACGAGTGGAACCGCGCGCGCGACTCAGGTGACAACGTGAACAAATCCCTCACGGTGGCGGCCAACTACCAGTTCGGCCCTGTCAAGGTCCTCGGTGGCGTGCAGCGCAACCGCGATCTGACCACCACCTCGGTCAATGGGGCCTTCACTGGCAACAGCCTCACGGTGACCGGCGACAGCACATTCACCATGGACCGCAGTGATGGCACCACCATCGGTGTCGAAGTGCCCGTCACGCAGTGGGTGCTGTTGGGAGCCAACTACACTCGCGTGAAATATGCCAACGCCGCTGGCCAGAGCAGCACCCTGGGCAAGGTGGCATTCGGCGCACGGTATGCCCTGTCCAAGAACACGTTCCTTTACGCCTCGGTGTCGCAAGCCACGGGTGACCTGAAAGACTTCATCAGCCAGAAGAGCGTGACGCAGGTGGGTCTGCGCACTGCCTTTTAAGCCATCCCCGGGGCGTGCCCCGCGTCGCTGGAGACGGTGGACACGCCCTGCCCTTTTCCCTCACTCCCTGAAACCACAGCCATGCATGCAAACCTGATTGGCGGCGCCTGGACCGACGGCGTCCGCACCTACCACAACACCAACCCCTCGGACACACGTGACGTGATCGGCGACTACGCCGTGGCCAGCCGCGAGCAGGCACTGGACGCCGTGGCCGCTGCACAGGCAGCGTTTCCCACCTGGAGTCTCTCGACCCCGCAGCAGCGTTTTGACGTCCTCGATGCCGTGGGCAACGAGATCATTGCCCGCAAGGCCGAACTGGGCGACCTGCTGGCGCGCGAAGAAGGCAAGACCCTGCCCGAGGCGATTGGTGAAGTGGGCCGCGCCGCCGCCATCTTCAAGTTCTTTGCCGGTGAAGCGCTGCGCCCCGGAGGCGAGGTGATGCCTTCGGTACGCCCTGGCATCGGCGTGGAGATCACGCGCGAGCCGCTGGGCATCATTGGCATCATCACGCCATGGAACTTCCCCATTGCGATCCCTGCCTGGAAGATTGCCCCGGCGCTGGCGTACGGCAACTGCGTGGTGTTCAAGCCCGCCGAAGTGGTGCCGGGCTCTGCCTGGGCACTGGCCGACATCCTGCACCGCGCGGGCCTGCCAGCCGGCGTGTTCAACCTGGTGATGGGCCGTGGCTCTGACGTGGGCCAGGTGCTGCTCGACGACGAGCGCATTGCAGGCGTGAGTTTCACAGGCTCGGTGGGCACCGGCCAGCGCGTGGCGGCAGCCTGTGTGCCACGCGGCGCGAAGATTCAGCTCGAAATGGGTGGCAAGAACCCGTTTGTGGTGCTGGACGATGCCGACCTGAACGTCGCCGTGGGTGCTGCCATCAACAGCGGCTTCTTCTCGACCGGCCAGCGCTGCACCGCCAGCAGCCGCCTGATCGTGACCGAAGGCATTCACGACCGTTTCGTGGCCGCCATGGTCGAGAAAATGAAAACCCTGAAGGTGGATGATGCCCGCAAGGCCGGCACCGACATCGGCCCCGTAGTGGACGACCGCCAGTTGGCCCAAGACCTGGAATACATCGGCATCGGCAAGCAGGAAGGCGCCACGCTGGCCTATGGCGGCGAGGCCCTGGCCACCAACGCGGACGGCGCCCCCGGCTACTACATGCGCCCCGCGCTGTTCACCGACACCAACGCGCAGATGCGCATCAACCGCGAAGAAATCTTCGGCCCGGTGGTCAGCGTGCTGCGCGTGAAGGACTACGACGAAGCGCTGGCGATGGCCAACGACACGCAGTTTGGCCTGGCCAGCGGCATTGCCACCACCAGCCTCAAACACGCGACCCACTTCAAGCGCCACGCCCAGGCGGGCATGGTGATGGTGAACCTGCCCACTGCGGGTGTGGATTACCACGTGCCGTTCGGTGGCCGCAAGCGCTCCAGCTACGGATCGCGCGAGCAGGGGCGGTATGCGGCTGAGTTCTACACCACGGTGAAGACGGCCTATACCCAGGCTTGATACATCGGCTGAGGGGACAGAGCGCGGGGCTGGCATTCGCCCGTGCCCGCGCATACGGGTCGTCGTCAGCCAGCGCACGTGCCCGCGCCGTCACCGATCACCGTCGGTGGCGCCCATGTCTGGCGCGCTGCTTTCGCGGTATTGAATGAAAAGTGGCTGCAGCGCTTATTTATCAAGCGCATGCAGCTACATAATTTATAGCATTCACTACCCACCTTCTCTGCATCTGCACAAACGCGCCGCGTGCAATTGCGCTCAGCGCCCCCGCACCGCCGGTATCATCGCCCCCATGACTGCCCGTCGAACCTTCATTGCTCTGCGCCTCTGGGTGCTCGCATGGTTCATGGCGTCTGTGGGTTTGGCCATCGCCTCGCCGCTGGTGCACCCGCAGTCCATCGAGGTCATCTGCTCGGGCGTTGGCACCATCAAGCTGCTGGTGCAAACCGACGACGGGCAGGTCGAAATGGGCACGATGGGCATGGACTGCCCCTTGTGCTCCACCGCGGGGGCACCGCCCCCCGCATTGGCGCTGCCCCACATCCTTCCGGCGCACCCGCTGGCGCATGCG
Source organism: Acidovorax radicis (assembly GCF_020510705.1). NCBI lineage: Bacteria > Pseudomonadati > Pseudomonadota > Betaproteobacteria > Burkholderiales > Comamonadaceae > Acidovorax > Acidovorax radicis. The sequence continues at coordinate 1,056,392 of NZ_CP075184.1, read as the reverse complement.
CTGCAACCCGTCGAGGCCGCCCGCATGGCAGCGGTCACGGCTGCGCCTTTGCCCGCGCGCGGGCCTCCCGCACGCTCTTGAGCTGACGCCCCCTGTGGTGGCTGCGCCCATCCGGTAAACGGATGGGCCGGTGCCGCCATTCCCTGTCTGTCCGAAAGACGGCGCGCTCCTTCGCTCCCTATGGCGACTCACGGCACCGTGTTGCCATATCGCCATATCGCATATCGCCCCGTTGAGCGCGGGCCACGCCGTCGCGTCCCGAGCGTTTTTATGTCCCGTATTTCTTTTCTCCGCATCGCGGCCCCCTTGGCGTGCGCGCCTGCGTCACACGCTGCGGTGTTCCCGCTCTCGACGTTGTGCGCCAGCGTGCTGGCCACGCTGGCGCTGGCGCCCCTGCCAGGCCGCGCACAAAACGCGGCGGCGCCCACACTCCAAACCGTGGACGTGGTGGACGCTGCGCCCGCCAGCAACGGCAAACTCAACCTGGACACACCCACTGAAACCGGCAGCCGCCTGGGGCTGACCGCCCGCGAAACCCCCGCCTCGGTCACGGTCGTCGACCGCGCCACCATCGACGCCCGCGGTGCGCAAGACACGCAGGAAGTCTTGCGCTCCATCCCCGGCGTGACCGCCCACAACGCCCCCGGTTCCATGGCGGCCAGCTACCGGGGGTTTACCTCGAGCTCCGTCGCGCAGCTCTACAACGGCGTCAACCCGCAATACGGCAGCGCCACCCGCGCGGTGGACAGCTGGATCTACGACCGCGTCGAGGCCATTGGCGGGGCATCGAGCTTTCTTTTTGGCGCAGGCGGCGTGGGCGGATCGATCAACTACCTCACCAAAACTGCCGAGCGCAGCGACTTTGCCGAAGGCCAGGTGCGGCTGGGTTCGTACCGGCTCAAAGAGGTCTCCGTCGGCCTGAACCGCCGCATCGCGGGCAGCGACCACAGCGCTGCCCCCGCGCACTTTGCACGCATCGACATCAACCACAAGGACGCGGGCAGCTGGACCGAGGGCACCAAGACACAGGCCACGCAGTTGGCCACGTCGCTGCTGTCGGACCTGGGGAGCGGTTTCACCCACACCCTGGCCTATGAATACCAGAAGGACCACGTGGACCGGCCCTACTGGGGCACGCCGGTGCTGCAGCCTGCTGACGGCGCACTGCACATTGACCCGGCGACTCGATTCAAGAACTACAACAGCGCAGATGGCATGTACGAGCACCGCGTGCAGTGGCTGCGTTCGGTGTCGCAATGGCGTGTGTCGGATGCGCTGCAGCTCAAGAACACACTGTATGCCTATGACGCGCTGCGCGACTATCGCAACGTGGAGATCTACACCTTCAACGCCACCAACACGGCCGTCACACGCTCGTCGCCCTATCTGCAGCGGCACGACCAGGAGCTGGTGGGTAACCGGCTGGAAGGCACCTACCAGGGGCGGCTGGCCGGCAAAAAAAGCGACTGGGCCTTTGGTGTGGATGTGAGTGTCAACCGGCAAACCCGCTACCCGCAATCGGTGTCCACGACGGTGAGCACCGTCAACCCCTACCAGTTCAACACCGAGAATTTCTTCGACATTCCGGGTATCAGCCCAGGGTACAACCCTGACAAGGACAACAAGATCAGCACCACCGCGCTGTATCTGGAAAACCGCACGTTGGTGGCCCCGGCGGTCAACCTGGTGACGGCCTTGCGCCATGAACGCATCGGGTTGGACCTGGTCAACCGCCGCGCCGTCACGGCCAGCAGCCCCGCTACCTTCAGCCGCAGCTACCACCCCACCACCGGCCGCCTTGCAGTGGTGTGGGACATCGCCCCCGGCGCCAATCTGTATGCGCAGGCCTCGAACGCGGCAGACCCACCATCGGGCTCGCTGGCGTCGGCATCGTTCAGCGACGTGCGCAACAACAGCGAACTGACCACAGGCCGACAGACCGAGATTGGCAGCAAGTTCGACTTCTGGGGCGGCAAGGGCAGCGCCACGGTCTCGGTCTTCCAGATCCACCGCAAGAACATCGCATCACAAGACCTCAATAACCCCAACCTGACGGTCCTTGTGGGAGAGCAATCGTCCAAGGGCATCGAGCTGTCGGCGGGCGTGCGCCCCGACGCGCAGTGGCAGGTGCAAGGCAACCTCTCGCACACCCGTGCGCGGTATGAGAACTTCGTGCAGGGCGGCCTCTCGCGCGCGGGCAAGGTGCCTACGCTGGTGCCCCAAACCGTGGCCAACCTGTGGGTGTCGTACGCCATCACGCCGGCCATCACGGCCAGCGCCGGGGTACGCCATGTGGGCAAGGTGTATGGCGATACCGCCAACACGCAGTACTGGCCGTCCTACACGCTGCTGGACCTGGGCCTGGCCTGGAAGATCACCAAGGGCACCACACTGACAGGCCGCCTTCGCAACGCCACCGATCGCATCTACGCGGCCGAGGCGCGTTCGCAGGTGTACCTGGGTGCGCCGCGCACGTTCGACGTCACGCTATACACCGCGTTCTGAAGGGGGCCGCATGCTGCACGCCAAGCGCTGGCTTTTTCTCATCCACCGCTGGGTGGGCGTGCTGCTGTGCGCCTTCTTTGCCATGTGGTTTCTCTCGGGCATGGTGATGATGTATGTGGGCTACCCCAAGCTCACGCAGGCCGAACGCCTGGCCCACCTGCCGCCGCTGCACTCCGCCACACCAGGGCCTGAACGCCTCCTGGAGCCCGCGCAGGCGCTGCAGCGCGCGGGCATCAGCGGCCCCTTGTCGGACCTGCGCCTGGCCATGGCCAGCGGGGGCCGCGCCGTGTACCTGGTAGCACCCGCAACCCAGGGCCGCGCAGCCGCCCCACGCGCGCGCAAGCTGCCCGCAACCACCGTCATCGACGCGACCACGGGTGCCGTGCTGCAACGTGTGGATACGCAGCATGCCGTTGCCTCCGCGAGCGCCTTTGCGCAGGGCGCGCAGACTGCCATTCAGCACCTGGGCACGGTGGACGAGGACGCCTTCACCCACTCCCGCGCGCTTGATGTGCACCGCCCGCTGCACCGGTTGCACCTGGGCGACCCGGCGGGCACCATCGTCTACATATCAGGCAAGACGGGCGAAGTGGTGCGCGACGCCACCCTGAAGGAGCGCGCGTGGAACTACGCTGGCGCCTGGATCCACTGGCTGTACCCGTTTCGGGGCAATGTGTTCAACGACTACTGGACTGAGATCGTCAACTGGCTGTCCATCGCGGGCATCGTGTTGACCGTGACCGGCACGGTGGTCGGTGTGATGCGCTGGCGCTTTGCGGGCCATTACAAAACCGGATCACGCACGCCGTACCGCAGTTTCATGATGCGCTGGCACCATGTGTTCGGCCTGGTGTTCGCGCTCATCACATTCACCTGGATCTTCAGCGGGCTCATGTCGATGAACCCCTGGAAGATATTCGACAGCGGCGCAGCGCCGCTGCGCACCGAGGCCATGAACGGCGGCCCGTTGGTGTTGCCCGCCCAGGCAGCCTCGGTGCAGGCACTGCTGTCTGCCGCCCCACCCGACACACGCGAGCTGCGCTGGGTACGCGCCGTGGGCCACACCGTGGTGTTGGCACTCAGCCCCACAGGGGCCCCGGTGCTGCTGGGCGCCACCACGGCACAGCCCCATACGTTTGCGCCCGGCGCTGTCCAGCAGGCCGCCGCGCTGCTGCTGCCCTACCCCGTGGCCCACACCGACATGCTGCGGAACTACGACCTGTATTTCTATGACCGTGCGCCCCACACCATGACCGGCGCCGGCGACAAACCGCTGCCGGTGTTGCGCGTGGTGTTTGATGATCCCGACGCCACCTGGGTCCACGTCGACCCCCACACGGGCGCTGTTCTGGGCCGCACCGACAGCCACCGCCGCACCAGCCGCTGGCTGTTTGCCCTGCTGCACAGCTGGGACTGGCTGCCCCTGCTGGAGCGCCGCCCGCTGTGGGACAGCGTGCTCATCTTGCTGAGCCTGGGCGGCACGGTGATGAGCGTCACAGGGGTGGTAATTGGCTGGCGCCGATTGGGCATCAAGCTGCGCCAGCCACGGCCCGCTGTGGGGCGGTAGCCCGTGGGTAGCCCGTGACCGGGCCTACTCGGGCCTATGATGAATGTGCAGGTACCTCCTGTGACATCCTCCATGACGCCCTCCCCATCGCCCCCCGGCACCACCCCAGTGGGTTCCCACCCAGACCCAGCAGCCCCGCCGTCGCCGCCGAAACGGCTGTCCAGCCAGCCTTTGCGCACGATGGTGGTGTTGGGCACCGCCCTGGTGCTGCTGCTGGCATGGGCAACGATGGCCTTCGTGCTCAACGTGTCGTGGCGGGACGCGATGAATGCGCAGATCCGCCAGACCAGCAACCTGGCACTGAGCCTGGGCGAGCAGACCATCCGCGTGATGGCCACCGTGGACCAGGCCACGATCCGCATGCGCGACGCGGTGCAGGCGAATGACTTTGACAAGGCCGACTTCACACGGTTTGCCAATGAAACCGGGCTGGCCCCACAGATCCTGACGCAGCTCTCGCTGGTGGGGCCAGATGGGCGGTTTGTGGGCAGCAATATCGACCCCACAGGCGAGAAAACCGGCCCTATCAATCTGTCGGAGCGCGAGCATGTGCAGGTACATCTCGCCCCAAAGGCCTTGGAGGCCGCGCGCCTGCAGACAACCCCTAGCGGGCTATTCATCGGCAAACCGGTGGTGGGCAAGGTGTCGGGCAAGGCCACCATTCAGCTGTCGCGCAGCATTCCAGGGGCCAGCGGCGGCATCGCTGGCCTGGTGGTGGCCTCGGTCAACCCAGGCTACTTCGAGGACGTGTACCGGGGCGTGCAGTTGGGCAACACCGGGGTGGTGACCCTGATCGGCAACGACCGCGCAGTGCGCGCGCGCGTTATGGGGGGCAAAAGCGTGGGCATGGGCGACGTGGTGGCCCAAGCCGCGAACAACAACGCCGAAGAACTGGGCCGCAACGGCCACTACGTGCGCGCCAGTGGGCTGGACAACATTGAACGTATCTACGCCTACAGCCGCGTGGGTGACTACCCGCTGCTCGTCGTCGTGGCCACCAGCACCGGCGAAGCCTTGCGGGAGTGGCACGCCAGTCGCAATGTGGCGCTGTTCACCATAGGGCTGTTCAGCGCAGCACTGGTGGGGGCGGCCGTCATCTTCCTGCGCAGTGTGCGCAAACTCGAAAGCACCAACGCCGCACTGCACATCAGCGAGGCCCAGGCGCACTCCGCCAGCAAGGCCAAGAGCGAGTTTCTGGCGGCCGTCTCACATGAGCTGCGCACACCGCTCACCAGCATCCGGGGGTTTGCCGAGTTGATGGAACTGCGGCTGGACCAACCCCGCTACAAAGAGCAGGCCAGCCTGATCCGCAAGGCGGCCGACCACCTCAACGCCCTGCTTACCGAGATTCTGGATCTGGCCAAGGTGGAGGCAGGAGCCATGCCGCACACGCCCACCGAGCAGCAGGTGGCCGAGACCGTGCACTCCACGGCCGATTTCTTTGCGATCACGGCCGCCAACAACAACCTGCACCTCGACGTGCGCATCGCCCCCGCCGTGCCGCCCACCCTGTTGTGCGACGGACTGCGGCTCAAGCAGGTGCTCAACAACCTGCTCTCCAACGCCATGAAATTCACGGACACGGGCTCGGTCGCCATCGAGGTGGACACCGCTGGCGATACCGTGCGCTTTCACGTGGTGGACACCGGCCCCGGAATCCCAGAGCACCTGCATGAAACGATCTTCGAAAAATTCCGCCAGGGCAATGACCAGGTGAGCGCCCAACATGGTGGCACCGGCCTGGGGCTGGCGCTGTCCCGGGCACTGGCGGCACTGATGGGCGGCACGCTGACGCTTGTCTCCATCGAGGGCCAAGGGGCGCGATTCACGCTGACGCTGCCGCGCCCCCCTGTCACCCCACCTCCGGTTGACAGGCCCGCTACGGGCCTGTGACCTACTGCCGGCTGCGCAGTGTGCGGCTCAGCAATATCACCGGCACCAGCCCCACAGCCACCAGTGCCAGAGACGGCAGCGCCGCCTCGCCCAGACGCTCGTCGCGCGCGAGCTGGTAGGCCACCACGGCCAGGGTGTCACTGTTGAAGGGGCGCAGCACCATGGTGGCGGGCAGCTCTTTCATCACGTCCACAAACACCAGCAGCGCAGCCGCTGCGGTGGACCGCTTGAGCAGTGGCCAGTGCACACGCGCCATGAGGCCCACGGGGCCAGCGCCTAGCATGCGCGCCGAGGCATCCAGGCTCAGCGGGATACGTGCATAACCGCTTTGCATGGACTGCAGCGCCACCGCACAAAACCGCACCAGATAGGCCCACACAATGCCCAATGCCGTGGACGTCACCAGCGCGCCCACACCCCACTGCGGCACCGCCGCCTGCAGCCAGCCCACGGGCAGCAGCAAGCCCACCACGATGACGGCACCGGGCACGGCATAGCCCACACTGGCCAGTTGCACCACACCACGGGTGATGCGGTCAGGTCGGCGCCGCACCGCAAACGCCAGCGCCAGCGCAATCGCCACGGCGAACCCCGCCGTGATGCCACCCAGGCGCACGCTGTTCCAGGCCCAGTCCAGAAAACGCGCCCAGGGCAGCACCGACCAGTCGGCCGCCAGGGGCCGCAGCATGAAAACCACCGGGGCCACAAAACCCATGATCACCGGCACGGTGCAAACGGTCCACGCCATCCACCGGTGTGCGCCCACGAGCACAAGCGGCTGCGCCTCGGACGACCCCGCGCGCCCGCCACTGACCGCAAAACGCATGCGCTTCTGGGCGCGCTGCTCCATGTGCAACAGCGCCATCACCACCACCAGCAGCATCGTGGCCAGTTGCGCGGCCGCCAGGCGGTTGTCCATCGACAGCCAGGCCTTGTAGATGCCGGTGGTGAAGGTCTGGATGCCGAAATAGCTGGCCACGCCAAAGTCGGCCAGGGTCTCCATCAATACCAGCGCCACACCAGCGGCCACGGCCGGGCGCGCCAGGGGCAACGCCACGGCGCGGATGCGACGCGACAGCGGCGCACCCAGCAGGCGCGCGGCCTCCATGAGGTGGGCCGCACGTTCGCCCAGCGCCGTGCGAGCCAGCAGGTACACATAGGGGTAGAGCGAAAAGATGAACACCCACACGGCCCCGCCCAGGCTGCGCACCTCGGGCAGCAGGCGGCCTTCCAGGCCAAAGGTGTTGCGCAAGCCCACCTGCAGCGGGCCGCTGAACTGCAAAAAGTCGGTGTATGCGTAGGCCGTGACATAGGCGGGCATGGCCAGCGGCAACAACAGCAGCCATTCAAAGGTGCGGCGGCCCGGAAAATCGAACAGCGTCACGGTGGCCGCAGCGCCGGTGCCCACAAGGGCGGCGCCCAGCGCCACCAAGAGGCCCAGCCAGAGCGTCGTCCACACATACCCGGGCAAGATGGTGGCCGCCATCTCGCGCAGGATGGGGCCTGCCTGGGCATCGCCGGGCCCCGAAAGTGGCAGCGGCAGCCACGACGCCAGCACGGCCAGCACAGGCAGCGCCAGAAAACCCGCGAACAGGATCAGGGGGATGGAGCGAAAAGCAAAGGGTGTGCGGCGCAAGGAAGGGGGCTCGGCAGAAGAGTCAAAGCGCACGCCCGGTCCCGAAGAAACGATCCAGGACCGCCGGGGAATGCAAATGCGAATTTTAAGCATTCATGGCGCGCGGCCTAGAATATCGCCATGTTTCTAGAGGTCTCCCAACTCGAAGTGCGCTACCCCGGTCGCGCACAGGCCGCCGTACAAGGCGTCACGCTGAACCTGAATGCGGGCGACATCGGGGTGCTGATCGGGCCCTCGGGCTGCGGCAAAACCACATTGCTGCGTGCCGTGGCGGGGCTTGAGCCTGTCTCGGGGGGGCAGATCCGCCTGACGGGGCAGGTGGTGAGCAGCGCCACCGTCAACGTCGCACCAGAGCATCGGCGCATTGGCATGGTGTTTCAGGACTATGCGCTGTTCCCGCACCTGTCGGTCGGGCGCAACGTCGCGTTTGGCATCCACCAGTTGCCACGCGCCGAGCAGGCCGAACGGGTGGCCGAGGTGCTGCACCTGGTGGGGCTGGAAGGCAGCGAAAACCGCTTTCCACACGAACTCTCTGGCGGACAGCAGCAGCGTGTGGCCCTGGCCCGGGCGCTGGCGCCGCGCCCACAGCTCTTGCTGCTGGACGAGCCCTTTTCCAACCTCGACGTGGACCTGCGCGAGCGCTTGGCCCATGAGGTGCGCGGCATCCTCAAGGCGGCAGGCGCCACGGCGCTTTTCGTGACCCATGACCAGCTGGAGGCCTTTGCGATTGGTGACGTGATTGGTGTCATGCACGAAGGCCAACTGCACCAATGGGACGATGCCTACACGCTCTACCACCGGCCTGCCACCCGGTTTGTGGCCGACTTCATCGGGCACGGCGTGTTCGCCCCTGCCACGCTGGTCCAGCGCGGCAACAACGTGGTGGCACAGACCCCGCTGGGCGAACTGACCGATCTGGACGAATGCCCCATTCCCAGCAGCTACCCCGCAGGCGAATGCGATGTGCTGCTGCGCGCGGACGACGTGGTGCATGACGACCATGCGCCAGTGCAGGCGCAGATCCTGCGCAAATCATTCCGGGGATCGGAATTCCTGTACACGCTGCGCCTGGCCGACGGCCACACCCTGCTGGCCCATGTGCCCAGCCACCACGACCACGCGCTGGGCGAGTGGATCGGCATCCGCGCCCAGGTGGACCATGTGGTGACGTTCCCACGAACCTGACGGCGTGCAGCCCCTCAGGCTGCCGTACTGTTTGCATCAAATGTGCCTGTAGCGCTTATGCAGAAAGCGCCAATAGCTACTATTTTTATAGCGTACTCACATAAAAGGTTGCTGCCTGATTAGCGACCTGCCTCAGACGCCTTCTCTTCCCCACCCGTTCGGGCTGAGGTTCTAGGGCGCAGGCATCACGACTTGCCTTTGCGCTGCAACCCCTCCAGGCCATTGAGGTCCACCTGCGACAAATAACCCTGCAGGTCCTTGACGCTCACGTGGTTGCCTTCGATGCTGACCACCACGCCGTTCTTCAAAATGGTCTTGAACTCGGCATGGCTGCCGTCCTTCTCGTAGCGCTGGTGCAGGGTGCGGCCGCCCGACTGCCAGGTTTTCTCGGCGCTGGTCTGGTCTTCCTTCTCGCTCTCGGTCATGCCCATGGCCATCTGCGCCATCTGGCCCAGTCCCCCCACGTCGATGATCTCCAGACGCACCTGTTTGTCGTCACTGCCGTATTGCGCGCTGGCCTGGCTGGTGGGCAAACCCAGCGCAGCGCCATCCTGCACGTCGAAGCCTGTGCGCGGCAAGCCTGCCAGCTTTTCGGGCAGCGCTGCTTTCAGCGACTGTGCGGCAATGGCCTGGCCTCCGCCAAACATGCCTGCGGCCGCTTTGGCGGCGTTGCCCGTGGCCTCGGCCATGGCGGCCGGGTCCTGGCTCTTTTGGGCCTCCTCCATCTTGCGCGCGGCTTCTTCCATTTTTTTGCCCGCCGCTTCAAGGCCTGCGGTATCGATCGACACCTTGCCGCCCGGCGTGTTCATGGTAATGGCCGGCCCGGCAGCACCGCTGAACATGGCCCCACCACTGGGAATGAAGATCGAACTGACCGCCGCAATGATCACGCCCACCACGATGGCCGCCACGACCACAACCACGGTGTACACCACCGATTTCTCGGGCAGGTTCTTCATCAGGGCCGGCAAACCGGTGTAGATCAAATAGATGGAATACAGCGCGGCGAGAACCCCCAGCATGGACAAAGAGGGCAGCAGGCTGAACACGCCGCCCAACATGGCCGCCGTGCTGGCATACACCGCCACCTTGAGGGCCTGGATGGAACTCTTGCGCCCTCCGAACGTGGGGGCCAGTGCATCAATGATGAGCCCCAGCACCAACACGCCCACGAGGCTCAGCACATAAGACACCACCATGTTCACCAACCCCGACACAAAGGGCACCCGGATGGTAACGCCGAAGCCGCCAAAGCCGATCAGCGACATGCCGATGAAGCCACACACCGCCGGAATGGCGGCCAGGATCATGGCGTAGCGCGTGAACAAGGTGGGGACATCGGTGCTCTCGGCGTCGATGACGGCCCAGGTTTCCTTGGGTTGCAAAAGAATGTTCTTGATGCGTTCAATCAGGTTCACGGTGCCCTCCCGGCAGTGGATGGAACAGCCTGCACGGGGTGCGCAAGCGGAAAGACGAGAACGATACGGGCTACGGAATGCACCTGGCGGCTGTTGCACGTATTAGTCCGCACCGAACGTGGAATATGCACGTTTTTGTGGCCCGGAACCACCCTCAGCGTTGCGAAGAGCCACCAGTAGCCATCGCGCCCCACAAAGGCCACGCACAGCGTGCCATTGGGCCATTGGTCTATGCGGCCGAAGGCCCTGGTTGATGTGCCCCCGGCAGCCGGTGACCGGTCTCAGCCGCGCCTCAACTGGTCCACCGTGGTGTGCAGGTGCTCCGCCCAGGCGCGTCGATCACGGCCGGCGGGCAGCTCGGCAGGGCCGTAGTGCACCACGGCCTCGATGGGCGGTGCGCACAGCGTGCGCCAGATCGATCCCACCAGGGTTTCGTCGCCGATGTAGCTGGGCGCAAAACTGGTGGCACCCGTGGCCCGGTCGGCAAAACGCAACCCCACGGGCTGCACCGGCGACTGCGCGGCCACTGCGGCCTGCAGCAGGTTGGCATGAAAGGGAAGCATCGCGCGGCCGTCACCCGTGGTGCCCTCGGGGAACACGGCCAGCACTTCACCGCGCTCCAGCGCCTCTTGCATGGACCGCACCATGCGCAAGGCATCGCGGCGCGAACTGCGCTCGATATACAGCGTGCCCGCCGCGGTGGCCAAGGTGCCGATCAACGGCCAGCCCTTGACGTCGGACTTGGACACAAAACGGCAATGGCGTGCCGCGTGCATGACGGGAATGTCGAGCCAGGAGATATGGTTGGCCACCAGCATCACCGGCCCGGTGAGGGGCGGCTGCCCCACAACCCGCAGGTGCACGCCCGCCAGCGCCAGCAATTGCTGCGACCAGACCTGCACACGCGCATGCTGCTGGTCTGGCGAAAGCGTGGGAAAACGCAGTGCCACCACCCATAAACCATGGGCAATGTGGCCCACCAGACGCAGCAAGCGCCACACCGCACGCAACTGTTTCATGTCAATGGACCCGGGCGCAGGCGCTCTCCAGGCACCACGTCCATCGCACGCACGCGTGACCTTGGCGGCTGGTGACTGGGTCGTGCCCACAAGCGGCACGGCTGCGCGGCGCAGGCGTCATCGTTCAAAGGCGACCTGCCCACCCACCAGTGTCATGCGCACACAGCCCGGCAGCTCGTAGCCAGAAAACGGTGTGTGCTTGCCCTGGCTGCGCAATGCGTTTGCCTGCACCGTCCAGGCGGCCTGGGGGTCCAGGATGCAAATGTCACCCACGCCACCCTCCACGATCTGGCCCACGCTGGCCTGCAAGGTGCCCAGGGCATTGCCCAGCACCCGCGCAGGCTCGCAAGTCACGGCGGCCAGGGCGCGCTGCAGCGGCACGCCGCTGTCTTGCGACCACTTGAGCGCCAGGCTCAGCAACAGTTCCAGACCCGTGGCACCGGGTTCAGCTTCGGCAAACGGCAGGGTCTTGGCGTCTTCATCGACCGGCGTGTGGTCGGACACCAGCGCATCGATGGTGCCGTCGGCCAGCGCGGCGTTGAGCGCATCGCGGTCGCGCTGCTGGCGCAGCGGGGGCGACAGGCGCGCGCGGCTGTCGAAGAAGCCGATGTCCACGTCGGTGAGGTGCAGCGAGTTGATGCTCACGTCGGCCGTCACCTTGAGGCCATCGGCCTTGGCGCGGCGCACCAATTCCACGCCGGCAGCGCTGCTGATGCGGCACAGGTGCACACTGGCGCCGGTGGTCTTGAGCAGCTCGAAGATGGTGTGCAGCGCAATCGTCTCGGCCGCCACGGGCACGCCCGACAGGCCCAGGCGCGTGGCCAGCGCGCCACTGGCAGCCACACCTTTGCCCAGGTGCATCTCCTGGGGCCGCAGCCACACGGTGTAGCCAAAGGTGGCGGCGTACTGCAGCGCGCGCTGCAGCACCTGGGTGCTGGCCAGCGGCACCTCGGCCTGGCCAAAACCCACGCAGCCCGATTCGGTCAGCTCGGCCATCTCGGTCAGCACCTCGCCCTCGAGGCCGCGCGTGAGCGCGCCCAGGGGGAACAGCCGCGACTGGTGCAGCTTCTCGGCGCGGAACTTGAGCATCTCCACCAGCCCCGGCTCGTCGAGCACGGGGTCGGTGTCGGGCGGGCACACCAGGCTGGTCACGCCCCCGGCCACAGCGGCGGCCATCTCGGATTCAAGCATGCCTTCGTGCTCGTGGCCCGGCTCGCGCAGGCGTGCGGCCAGATCCACCAGGCCGGGCAGCACGATGCAGCCCGCAGCATCAATCACCCGCTTGGGCGCAAAGTCGGGCGGCACGCGGTTGACGCCGACGATGCGGCCCGCAGCGATGGCGATGTCACAGGTTTGGTCGAGGCCCGAAGCGGGGTCGATCACACGGCCGTTCTGGATCAGTATCTTCATGATTTCAAGCCAAATTGGCTGCTAGCGCTTTCTGGATAAGCGCTAGCAGCTATGAAAACAGGAGTATTCATTCCAAGCGTCATGCTTCATTACCGGCAACGATGGACATGACGGCCATACGGACCGCGATGCCAAAAGTCACCTGCGGCAGGATCACGGCCTGCGGCCCATCGACCACGGCAGAGTCGATCTCCACCCCCCGGTTGATGGGCCCGGGGTGCATCACGATGGCATCGGGTTTGGCCAGCTGCAGCTTTTCGGGCGTGAGGCCAAAGCTCTTGAAATATTCCTGGCTCGACGGCAGCAGCGCGCCAGTCATGCGCTCATTCTGCAGGCGCAGGGTGATGACCACGTCAGCGTCCTTGATGCCCTCTTCGAGCGTGTGGCACACGCGCACGCCCATCTGCGCCATGTCCGACGGCACCAGCGTGCGTGGGCCCACCACGCGCACTTCGGCGCAGCCCAGCGTGGTCAGGCCATGGATGTCGGAGCGTGCCACGCGCGAGTGCAGCACGTCGCCCACGATGGCCACGGTGAGGTTGCTGAAATCCTTTTTGTAGTGGCGGATGGTGTACATGTCCAGCAACCCCTGCGTGGGGTGGGCATGCCGGCCGTCGCCCGCGTTGATCACGTGCACATGGGGCGCCACATGCTGGGCGATGAGGTACGGCGCGCCCGACTCGCTGTGCCGCACCACGAACAAATCGGCTGCCATCGCGCTCAGGTTGGCGATGGTGTCCAGCAGCGACTCGCCCTTGCTGGCCGAGCTGCGCGCGATGTCGAGGTTGAGCACGTCGGCCGACAGGCGCTTGGCCGCGATCTCGAACGTGGTGCGCGTGCGCGTGCTGTTCTCGAAGAACAGATTGAACACGCTCTTGCCACGCAGGAGGGGCACCTTCTTGACCTCGCGGTCGTTGACGCTCACAAAGTTGGTGGCCGTGTCGAGAATGTGCGTGACGATGTCGCGCGGCAGGCCTTCGATGGACAACAGGTGGATGAGTTCGCCGTTGCCGTTGAGTTGGGGGTTGCGCTTGTGCAGCACGGTCAGGCCTCCTGGACTTGGAACTGGAAAGTGCCCTGGTCATTGCGCGCCAGGGCCAGCGACTGACTGCCTGGCAGCGCCACGCGGGCGGCGGCAAAGTCGGCCTGCACGGGCAGCTCGCGCCCGCCCCGATCGACCAGCACGGCCAGGCGCACGCTGGCGGGGCGGCCGTAGTCGAACAGCTCGTTGAGCACAGCGCGGATGGTGCGGCCGGTGTAGAGCACGTCGTCGAGCACCAGCACGTCGGCACCGTTCACATCGAACGGCAGCGCGGTTTGGGCGCCTGCGGCCAAACCGCGCTGGGCAAAGTCATCGCGGTGCATCACCGACGAGAGCACCCCGGCTGGCCCTTCCAGGCCCAGGTCCTTTTGCAGGCGCTCGGCCAGCCAGGCGCCGCCAGAGGCAATGCCCGCCAGGCGCGTGGTGGGGGTCAACATGCTGCGCACGCCGCGCAGCAGCTCGCGGTACAGCGCCTCGGCGTCAAGCACCAGACTGCCGGACATTCCGGGGGATGGGGTGGTCATGGGAGATTCCTCAAAAACTGTTCCAGAATGATGCAGGCGGACGCTGCGTCCGCATCCTTGGCACCACCCGCGATGGCCTCGGTGGTGCTGTAGCGCTCGTCCACCTCAAACACCTGCAGGCCGAATCGGCCGCGCAGCTGGCGGCCGAACTTGAGAGCGCGTGCGGTGTTCTCGTGGCTTGCGCCGTCTGGGTGGTAGGGCACGCCGATCACCAGGGCATCGGGCTGCCATTCCTTGATGCGCTCTGCCACTTGGGTAAAACGGGCATCGCCTTCGGCCTGGATGGTGCGCTGGGGCGTGGCGCTGCGCAGCATGCGGTTGCCCGACGCCACACCCGTGCGCTTGAGGCCGAAATCGAAAGCAAGAAAGGTCTGAAAATGCGCAGGAACGGCGGGCTGAACGGGCAAGCCGGTCATGCGTGCCCCGCCTCGGGCGACAACATCCAGGCCTTGAGCCCCAGCAGCGACAGGGCGCGGTCGTAGCGCTCGGGCACGGGAGTATCGAAGATCACCGACAGATCGGCCGCCACGGTCAGCCAGGCGTTTTCGGCCAGTTCGGATTCGAGCTGCCCCTCGCCCCACGACGCATACCCCAGCGTGATGAGCACGCGGCGGGGGCCTGCGCCCGTGGACAAGGCTTCGAGCACGTCCTTCGAGGTGGTCATCTCCAGCCCGCCAGGAATGGTCATGGTGGAGGCGTAGGCCGATTCGTCGGTTTCTGCGCTGTCCATGAGCATGGGCTCGTGCAGCACAAAACCGCGCTCGGTCTGCACTGGCCCCCCCTGGAATACGGGCTCCTTGGTGAGGTCTTCGCGCCGCAGGGACAGGTCCACCTTGTCAAAAAGGCCCTTGAGGGTGATATCCGAAGGCTTGTTGATGATGAGCCCCAGCGCGCCACGCTCGCTGTGCTCGCACAGGTAGACCACACTGCGCGCGAAAGACTCATCCTCCAGACCGGGCATCGCGATCAGGAAGTGATGCGTCAGGTTGATGGGCGCAGAATCGAAAGACATCCGGCAATTTTAACGGTGAACATGGCCCCGCCCTCCGAGCCTTCTTACCCCAGCGGTCTTGTCTGGTTCCGCCGCGACCTGCGCACGAACGATCAGGCCGCTCTGTACCACGCACTGGCACAGTGCCAGCAGGTGCACTGCGCCTTTGTTTTCGACCTCGATATCCTGGACACCCTGCCCCGGGGCGACCGGCGGGTGGCGTTCATCCGCGAGTCGCTGGTGGAACTGGATGAAACGCTGCGCGCGCTTTCCGGGCATGAACAGGGTGGCCTCATCGTGCTGCACGCGGTGGCCAGCGATGCCATTCCGGCACTGGCCAACACCCTGAGCGTGCAGGCCGTGTTTGCCAATCATGACGACGAGCCCCAGGCCCTGGAACGCGACCGTCGGGTGCGCACACGGCTGGCCGCTGCCGGGAGGGCCTTGCACACCTACAAGGACCACACCATCCTGGAGCGCAGCGAGGTGCTGGCGCAGAGCGGCAAGCCGTACAGCGTGTTCACGCCTTACAAGAACGCCTGGCTCAAGAAGATCGACGCTTTTCAGCTCAAGAGCTATCCCGTGGAGCGCCATGCACACCGCTTGGCGCCGCGCCCACAGCGTCATTGCCAACCCGTACCCACGCTCGTGTCGCTGGGCTTCGAGGCCACGGCCCTGTCGCAGCTCAAACTGCCCACCGGGGCGAGCGGCGCACAGCGGTTGTTCGACGATTTTCTCGGCCGCATCGCGCGCTACGAGGACACGCGCAATTTTCCGGCCGTGAAAGGGCCCAGCTACCTCAGCGTGCACCTGCGTTTTGGCACCATCTCACCACGCCTGCTGGCGCGCACTGCGCACAGGCTCATGCTCGAAGGCAATCCGGGCGCCACCACCTGGCTCAGCGAGCTGATCTGGCGCGACTTCTACTTTCAGATCCTGCACCACCATCCCCACGTGGTGGGCCACAGCTTCAAGCCCGCCTATGACGCGATCGAGTGGGAATCCGGCGCTGAGGCTGATGCCCTGTTTGCAGCCTGGTGCCAGGGACGCACCGGCTATCCGCTGGTGGATGCAGCCATGGCACAAATCAACCAAACGGGCTACATGCACAACCGTCTGCGCATGGTGGCGGCGAGCTTTCTCGTCAAAGACTTGGGTCTTGACTGGCGCCGGGGCGAGGCCTACTTCGCTACGCACCTCAATGACTTCGATCTGGCAGCCAACAATGGTGGCTGGCAATGGGCCAGCTCCAGCGGGTGCGATGCCCAGCCGTACTTCCGCATCTTCAACCCCGTCAGCCAGAGCGAAAAGTTTGACCCGGAGGGCCAATTCATCCGGCGTTACCTGCCGCAATTGGCCGGACTGCCTACCAAGGCGTTACACGCCCCCTGGCTGGCGCGCCCCCTGGAATTGCAGGAGGCAGGGATTCAACTGGGCACCCACTACCCTTTGCCCGTGGTTGAGCACGACGTGGCCCGGCACAAAACGCTGGCGCGGTACGCGGTAGTGAAATCAGCAACGGGCCTGAGCCCTCAGCGGTGAGCGGCCGGTAGCGGCTCATCTGGCCCGGGTTCATCGGCACTCATCTGCATACCTTCGCCCCCCAAGGAGGCACCCGCCGCCAGGCGCAGTCGCAAACGCACATCCGTGCGGTTGTCTGCGTTGGCAATGGCTTCTTCGGGCGAGATGGCGCCTGCCACGACCATGGACAACAGGGACTGGTCAAAGCTGCACATGCCCTGCTCCCCACTGCGGGTGATGGCCGTCTTCAACTCATCGATCTGCCCTTTCTGGATCAGCTCGGCCACGTAAGGCGTGAGCAGCATGATCTCTGTGGCGGGCACCAGCCCGCCAGCCAGCCCTGCGACCAGGCGCTGTGCCACCACAGCGCGCAGGTTGAGGGACAAGTCCATGAGCAGCCGGCGATGGGCATCTTCGGGGAAAAAATTCACAATCCGCTGCACCGCCTGGTTGGCATTGTTGGCATGCAGGGTAGACACGCACAGGTGCCCGGATTCTGCATAGTGCAGCGCATGCTGCATCGTGGCCCGGTCGCGGATCTCGCCGATCATGATCACGTTGGGCGCCTCGCGCATGGCACGGCGCAAGGCCTCGTCGTAGGACAGCGTATCAAGCCCCACCTCGCGCTGCGTGACCAGGGATTTCTTGTGGGCATGCAGGTATTCGATGGGGTCTTCGACCGTCAGAATGTGCCCGCCCGCATGGGTGTTGCGATGGTCCAGCAAAGAGGCCAGTGTGGTGGTCTTGCCCGAGCCCGCCGCGCCAACCGTCAGGACCAGGCCACCCTTGAGAAAAGCCAGCTGCTGGAGAACCGGCGGAAGGCCGAGGCCCTCCAGACTCGGGACCTTTGCAATGACATGGCGAATCACCATGCCCACCTGCCCCCGTTGACGATGCACGTTGACGCGAAAACGCTCACCGTCCGGTGTCTGGAACGAGAGATCGCACTCCATGGTGGTTTCAAACTCTTGCCGCTGTGCGTCCCGCAGGATGGAGTAGGCCATCTGACGAACATCTTCGGCCGACAGCACCTGCTGGGCGATCGGGGCGAAGGCGCCCTGCCGCTTGATGGTGGGCGGGGCCCCCGCCAGAAGGAAAAGATCGGACGCCCGCTCCCGAACCGCGAAGGCCAGGCATGCCAGCAAGCGGGTGTCACCTGGGGGGGAGGCCAAAGGCTCCATCATTGACTCGGACGAGAAAAGGGGCGCGAGCCCGCAGCACCACGCGCAATATGGTGCACACCACAGCCCCGCTGGCGAAAGCAGGGTCTGTGGGAGCAGCGCATGGTCAGGCCTCTGCGGCCGCCGCGATACGGGCGTAGTGCTGGATCAGGCTCAGCAACTCTTCGTCCGAATAGGGCTTGCCCAGATAGTGGTTGACGCCCAATTCCATCGCATGCTCGCGGTGCTTTTCAGCGATCCGCGAGGTGATCATGATGATGGGCAGATCGCGCAGGGCGCCATCTGCACGGATATTGCGCGCCAGATCGAAACCGTCCATACGGGGCATTTCGATGTCGGAGAGCACCACGGTCGGGCGCTCTTCCTGCAGGCGTTCCAGAGCCTGCAAACCGTCTGCCGCAAGCGCCACGCGATAACCTTCACGCTGCAGGAGCCGCTGCGTCACGCGGCGTACCGTGATCGAGTCATCCACCACCAGAACTAGCGGCACCTGGCTTGGCCCCGCCAATTGAGGGGATACCAGCGATTTTCCGGTGCCAACCACCTCTTGCCCATCGCGCTGCGGCGCCATGTTTGCGCCCAGGGCGCGTACTTGGTCGCCATACACCGTAGCCAAAGCCACCGGGTTGTAAATGAGCACCACGGCACCCGACGCCAGCACCGACATTCCGGCCAGGCCAGGCAAGCGGGACAGTTGGGGCCCGAGGTTCTTCACCACCACTTCCTGGTTACCCAAGACTTCGTCCACGTGCAGCGCGATGCGCTGGGCCGCACTGCGGAAAATCACCACCGGGCGGGTCTTGCCAGCGGGCTCGTTACTGCGCACGGAGGCCTGCAGCAATGCGCCCGACCAGAAGAACGGCAGTTTTTCCATGCCGTCATCGAAGAACCCTGTGCGGTACGCTTCTTCCAGATCGGAGGCCGACGTGCGCCGCACAATCTCCACCACGTTGGCAGGTACACCAATGGCCAGATCGCCCGCACGCAGCATCACCACCTGCGTGACGGCCGTGGTCAGAGGCAAGACCATGCGGAACGCGGCACCTTTGCCCGCTTCGGTGGAGGTTTCAATGCGTCCGCCCAAGGCATTGATTTCCGCACGCACAACGTCCATGCCGATACCGCGACCGGAAAGACCGGTAATTTCGGATGCGGTAGAAAAACCGGGCATGAAAATCAGATTGGCAGCATCTGTGTCGCTGAGCTCTGCATCCGAGGCCACGATACCTTGCGCGAGTGCTTTTTCACGAATGCGCGGCAAGTTCAATCCTGCACCATCGTCCCGGAACTCCACCGATACGTCGTTGCCTTCGTGCTTCAAGTCCACCGTGATGGTGCCCGATGCGGGCTTGCCTGCGGCAATGCGCAACTGGGGTTCTTCGATGCCATGGGCCACGCAATTGCGCAGCAGATGTTCAAACGCAGGCGTCATGCGATCCAGCACACCCCGGTCCATTTCAATGGAACCTCCGGTGATGTCCAGCTTGATCTGTTTGCCGGTTTCCTTTGATGCCTGGCGCACCACCGCATACAGACGCTCGGAGATGCCTTCGAACTCCACCATGCGGGTGCGCAACAGATCGCGCTGCAACTCCCGCGCCTGGCGCCCCTGGGCAATCAAGTCGTCTTCCGCGCCTTCCATGGCACGCTGCAGATTGCGCTGCACGGTGGCCACGTCGTTCACCGACTCGGCCATCATGCGCGTAAGTTCCTGCACGCGGGTAAAGCGGTCGAACTCCAATGGATCAAACCCAGCCGCTGAGTCTTTCGACAGTGCGAGTCTCGATTGCATTTGCGACTCAGCCTGCACCTCGATGTCTCGGAGCTGCTGGCGCAAGCGGTCAAGGTTGCCAGAAAGATCGGACAACGACGTACGGAACTGCCCCATGCGCGCATCCAGTCGCGAACGGCTGATCATCACCTCGCCAGCCTGGTTCACCAAGCGGTCGAGCATCTGTGCACGAACGCGCACCGACTGGTTGGCAGCCGCACGCAACGGAGCCAACTGGGACGGTCCAGGCAGTCTCACTGCGGGCGCCGCAGATGCAGCAGATGCAGCAGTCGTTGGCACCGCAGCATTGGCCTCGGTGGCTGGCAATCCAGTCACCGCGGCAGGCGCTTCAGAACCAGGGCGAGAAGCATGCACCGGCAGTGGTGTGACCGTATCCGCGGCGCCCTGGCCAATGGTTCGCAGCGCCTCGAAGTTGGCCTGCAGGCTGTCAAAGCTACCCTGCAGGGGTTCCACCTGATCGGACGTAACGGTGTCGACGTCGATCTGTTCGATGGCCGACTCCAACCTGTGTGCCATTTCACCCAAACGCATGGCACCCGCCAAACGCGAACTGCCCTTGAGCGTGTGCAATGCACGAAGCACCTCACTACGGGCACCCAGGTTATCTGGACGAGCAGCCCACTGACGCAACGCACCACCGAGTTGTGGCAACAACTCGGCTGCTTCTTCCTCGAAAATCGGAAAAAGATCGGGATCAATAACGTCAATCGCATCAATGTCATCGTCCGCGTCCGGACTCATGGCAATTGCGCGAGCGATGGCATCATCGATATGCTGATCGTGCTCTTGCAGCACCGAGGACAGCGCCGGGGCAACATGCCCCGTTGGCGCCACCATGGGGGCCGCTGGCTCAGGTGTTGCAACTTCAGGTGTTGCAACTGTTTGCGGGGCAAAACCGCCGACCGACTCCGCCCCGGCTTCGTCCACAAACGCTTGCAGGTCTTCTTCTGGCGGAGACAGGGTATTGGCAACCTCTGCTTCCAGAATTTGGCGCAGCTGATCCAAGACTTCAGGGCTTGGATCCTTCAGGAAACCTGCTGCAAACTGGTGCAACAATCGACGGATGTCCTCTGCCGCAGCCATAAAGGCCTGCGCTTGCTCCTGCGTTCCACCGGATTGCAGCTGCACATGCTGAAGAGCATGCTCAAGCACCCGCGCCAGATCGGACAATGCCGTAAAACCGACGGTTGCAGAGCTACCGGCCAGCGAATGCGAAAGTGCAACGGCGTTGTCAGGCAGGTGCTCATGCAGTTCCAGCGACCATTCCTGGAGACACGTTACCAAGCGACGCGACCACTCATCGGCCTCGTTCAGATAAACGTTGTAAAGAGGAATGCCGATACGCAGCGTATCGATCACCTTGACGGCTTCGTCGTTGGTGATTTCGTCTTGTGACAGCAGCTCCGACAATTCAGCAGTCTCTGCAGTTACCGGTTCAGGCGCAAGATCGGCTGCGGTAACCGATGCCAGGGCATCCGACCCCAGCGGCTCTGGCTCCAGCAAGCTCTCCAACTCTGCCGTGCTGAAAGACTCTAGGTCGAGCAATGGTGCCGTATCTTGGGGAGCTGCCTTGTCCAGCAATACAGACAAGTCTTCTGACGGAGTGGCCAGCGGTTGGGCTTCGGCCTGTGGCTCAAGGTCCGGGAGCTCCAGATCAAGCACAAAATCTGCGCTGGACGTATCGAGTGCCGCTGGCTCGCCGGGAGCGTCCATCAATGCGCTCTCAAAAACCGAAAAGTCGATTTCTTCAGCCACTGCAGGCTCGGATACATCACCGGTCGCGTCCGGAACATGGTCCGACATTTCGGTCGTCTGAAAGTCGACAACGGCCGGCTCATCCTCCACCACGGCCGGAATCGCTTCCACAGCGGATTCTGGAATCGTTGGCAGCGCTTCTTGAACTGCATCGGCCGCATTCACGCCGCTGCCAGCAGCAGCCGTCATAGAGGCACCAGGTTCCACAGCCAGTGCGAGAGGGACGAACGTTCCGTCAACCCGCATCGCATCTGCCGATTTACGGAAAGCCTCTGGCGCCCAGCCAGACACATCGCCCCGTGCGATTCCATCGGCCCAGCGAGCAAACGCATGGAGGGCATCCGACGACAACTGCAGCAGCTCGGGCTGCATGGGTTTTTGCTCAGCGAGCCAAACATTCAGCATCTGCTCCATAGACCAGGCGGCTTCGCCAAAGTCATTGAGCCCCACCATGCGCGAACTTCCCTTGAGGGTGTGAAACGCCCGACGCAGCGTTGTCTGCTCGCTCAGGTTGCCGGGCTCGTCCTTGAGCAGCGCGATCGCAGCCAACCCATTGCCCACCACTTCCCGAGCCTCTTCGAGGAAGACCTCCAGCAATTCATCTTCCACCTCAGGCTCGTCTGCGGGAGACGCAGCCGAAGCTGAGCCCGTTGAGACAGGCCCTGCCACGGCTTGCGCCAACGCAGGTACTTCTGGCGGTGCAGGTACTTCTTGCGGCGCGGGTACTTCTTGCGGCGCGGGTACATCGAAGCTGATCTCGGGAGCCAACGCTGCAGGCTCAACCGATGCAGGCGCCCCGATGGTAGGTGCCGGTTCGAAATCCGGGAAGGGCGCGAAGTCTGTGGGCTCGCTGGCTGGTTCTCGCACAGGAAAACGCGGCAACACGTCAGGAACCGGTGTGGCAGAGCGGGCCTCCAGCTTGGACGTTGCCTCTTCACTCGCATCCGATGCACGCGCACGGGTTTTACCCATGAGTATCCGCAGTTCTCCCAGCTCTTCGTCATAGACAAAAAGCTTGCGCGCCATCGTGCGTTGATAGCTCAGCATATCGATCAGGAAGCCGAGAGCACCCAGACTGTTGCCGAGCTTCTCAAAAACACCTTGGCGTTCGTCTTCGGGAATCTCGTTGATCAACAGGCGCTCTACCGTGTCGCGCATGCGGACCACCGCGAGCGACGCCTGATCCAGCCCAAGCACCGACAAGACACCGCGCATTTGCGCCAAGTGCCCCGGCACGGCCGCCAGGACTGTGGTGTCGGTATTGCGGAAAAACTGGTCCAGCGCTTTTTCCGCTTCACCCAACGTGATGCGCAGTTCATCTACCACGCTTCCCATGGTCTGGTTGTCGCTGACCCTGCGGTACAGCTCTTCCATCCATTGCTCCAGTGGCTCAGGCTCGGCACCGGCGCCTACAGCATCCAGCCGCTCGGCGAGACGGGTTGCGCGGGTCTCCATCTGGTCATCGGCAGCATCCAGCTCTTCAAAGGCCGCCTGGAGATAAAGCACCGATGTAGCAACCTCCATCGCCAGGGCCGCAGATGGCGGCTCTCCTGAGCGGGTAGTCGATTCAACGGCGCGCGTCAGCGCTAGCGCAAGATTCTCGCTGCCAGGGTGGAGCTTGCGCAGCGAATCACAGACCAGACTGAACTGGTCTGCTGCGGGCTTGAGCTTGTTGCGATCACCACCTGCCAATGCAGACCAAGTCTCCGTTGCGGAGGCAATCCGCTTACGGGCCTGCGTCAACACGGCCGGGTCAAAACGCCCGAACCGGGCGGTTTCATAGTCAACGGGCTTGAAGCGGTCCAGCGAAAATGCTTGCCTCACCGCACGAAGCGACGGTGCGGCGTCGTCGGGCAGGTCAGCGATGCGGGCCTGCGAACAGAAGAACAGAAGGTCCTGAACGAGTCGATCCACGATGGTTGGATCGCCTTTGGCGAGCGTTGCGTATTGCATGAGCACACGCGACGCCACACGCTTGACGTACACGTCGGGGGGCAGCAATCCCTTGCCGAAGGCTTCGAAAAAGCCCGCGCAGATTTTCCAGAAGGCCCGCGATTGACGATCCGTCTGTGCCGCGACGAAGCCCAGGCATGTATCCCGCAAGCTCAACGAAGCCTTGAGATCCCCCGACTTCACGATGCGCAATACGGCCGAATCCAGGCGTGCGCGAGCCTCCGCACCATAGGGCAACGGCGGCGCGGCAACTGCTCCTTCTGGTTCCCGGAAGCGTCGCTCCACAGGCCAGAGGTCTGCGGGGTGCACACGGTCTGCACCTGCCAACGCCTGCGCGTCTCGATACTGGGGGAACAAAGCCACGGGCGAGACGGATTTACCCGCCAGCACGGTTTCAAGGTATTCGATCAGGGCAAAACTCGCACGCTCAATCACCGCAGCAGCATCGTCGCTGCACGTTTCAGGGCGTTGAACGAATCTCTGTACTGCAGACTCCATAGAGCGCAGCAGCAAGGCAGGGGGCCCCATTCCCACCATCTCCAGAGCACCGCAGGCCTGATGCAACTGCTGGCGCGCAATGCGCAACGAGCCGGCATCTAGCGCTGCCAGATCGGACTCGCGCGCAGCTTCGGCATCGCGCACAAATCGGCGCATGGCCTTGACAGCGCCGTCGAGTGACTTGCGAAGTTCGTCAAGCACCCAAGCCAAAGGACCCAGGTCTTGATCTCCCTGGGCCCCGTCTGTGGCCGGTGCATTGTTGACATCAATAGATGACATGGATTCGTCCCCGGCCGCTATGAGCCAGCTGGTTGATGACTAATGCGTCAGGCAATTTTGAATCGAGCCACCGATTGCCGCAGTTCTTCAGCCATGTGCGAAAGCTCGCGCACTTGCTGCGCGGTGGTACGAGTACCCTCACCCGTTTGTTCAGTCACCGCAAAAATGTGCTGGATGTTGTCAGCCACTTCGTTGGCAAGAACGGCTTCGCGTGACGTCGAAGACGAGATTTGCTCAATCAGTTCCGCAAGACGGCGCGACACACGGTCAATTTCCGTCAGTGCCGTACCTGCGCTATCCGAGAGGCGCGCCCCTTCGACCACACCCTGCGTGGAGCGCTCCATAGCGGCCACAGCGTCTTGGGTATCGGTCTGAATGGCTTTCACCAGCGCAGAAATCTGGCGCGTTGCATCGGCAGAACGTTCAGCCAGACGCTGCACTTCTTCCGCCACCACCGAGAAACCGCGGCCTGCTTCGCCAGCAGAGGCGGCTTGGATGGCGGCATTCAGAGCCAGTACGTTCGTCTGCTCGGTAATGTCAGAAATCAGCTCAGTGATTTCGCCAATCTCTTGGGACGATTCACCCAGGCGCTTGATCCGCTTGGACGTATCCTGGATCTGGTCACGAATCGAGTTCATACCCCCGATGGCGTTCTGCACAGCCTGGAGACCAGAGTCGGCAGCTTGCAGCGATTGACGGGCCACCGTAGCGGACTCTTGCGCTTGCGTGGACACGTCGTTGATTCGGGTGGCCATGTCAAGAACGGAGCGGCCCGTTTCACGAATCTCGCGCAGCTGTTCGGTGGATGCGGCCAGCAGCTCGGTGGACGTGCTGTCTACCTGCGCAGTCGTTTGCGCCACGCGGGTTGCCGTGTTCTGCACGCTACCCACCAGCTGACGCAACTCTTCCACGGTGTAGTTCACCGAGTCAGCGATAGCGCCAGTGATGTCTTCCGTCACCGTGGCTTCTTGCGTCAAGTCACCTTCAGCCACCGACTGCAGTTCGTTCATCAAACGCAAAATGGCCGCCTGATTCGCGTCGTTGACGCGCTTGGCTTCTTGCTCCTGGCGCTTTGCATCTTTTTGTTGCGTTTCGGCTGCACTCTGACGACCCCGGCTATCCAGCAGTTGAACGCGCGAAATACCGAATCCGCACAGCAGCAAAAACAGACCCGACAAGGCCAGGGCCGCGAGCTGACCCACGCCTAGACCGGTTTGGGTGGACAACTTCGTTTGAAGTTCTTCCATCTGACGACGCAGCGGCTCGCTGTCGGCAATGATGGCGGACTGCGCTTCGCGCGCCGAAACCAGGCCTTGCAGATTGCCCAGAATGGCGCTGGCTTGGGTACGGGTCTGTTCGTAGAGCTTGAGCAAGGCATCAAGCTGCTCACGGGTTTGCACATCCTTGGTGGCGGTAAGACGCAGCTCTGGGCTGCCATCCAGCAAACCTTGTGCAATTTCCTTGAAAGAGTTCAAGTCCTTGCCCAACAGAAACACAGCCTCAGGGCTCACGCCTTCCATGGTCTGGAATTCGTTGGCCGATTTACCGATACGCTGGGTCAACATCACCAACTGGCCCGCAGCTGAGATTTCAGCGGCCGGCGCATTTTGCTGCAGCTTGAGCGACGAGACAGTTTCTGCGATTTCCAGCAAATCAGACGACTGGCGATTGATGGTGCGCAGAGCATCACCCACCTGCGTCAGAATTTTTTGCTGACCCATCACCACGCCAGCATTGCGCTCTGCGCGCTCCATCAACGGGTTGATTGCATCCAGATCCGACTTGAACGATTCGCCCAAAGATTGAACGCGGAGTTCTCCATCACCCGCATTGAGTGCGCGCACGTTGCGCGCCAACACGCCCGAACTCTCCACCACGTCGGGAAAGGCCTGGGGGCTACCCACCAGAGCCTGGGAAACGGACTTGGCCAGACGCTGGGACTGCATCAGCGATTGACCGGTAGCAGCCAGTTGCTGCGCGGAGCGATCCGCCTGCTGCAGCACCCAATAAACGACACCAGCCAACACCAACGCACCCACGGCCAAAAGTGCCAACAACCGGCGTTGATGACCCGCTGCTGTCGAGCTGCCCAACAGAGGCAAAGAAATCAGATCCTCATCCCCGTCTGACGAGGATGTCTCAGGGGTGTAACCATCCGGATCACCCTGAACGCTGTTCATTGCATCAGTTTGGTAAGAGTCACGCAACGGCGAACCGTCCAGCGCGCCGGTTGCTAGGACATCGTGCCCGTCGCCAGCCGCGCCCGTGGCCACACCGGCATCGCCGCCATCGGGCTTCCGGTTGAACATTTTTCCAAATTGATTGACGACAGACATGGTGCAGCCTTACAGAAGAACTCAAGCACTGATGCTTAGAAAAGCGGGATGTTGGGACAGGATCTGCAAGTTCAGTTCCTGCCAGCGCGCGCCGCTGGAATCGATATAGGTGGTGCCAAAAAAAGCAGGCGAATCCTCGGCAGGGCGTTCGGACGAAACAAACGCATCGGTCCCACGCAGCCCGGCAAGGCGATCCACTAGCAGCGCCGCATTGACATCCAATGCGGCGTTGAAGGCCAATAAACTGGCTTCTTGCAAGGCTTGGTCAGTGCGCGGCGCCACCACGCCCATCAACCCGGCGAGATCAACCACACCCACCAAACCGCCACGCAGATTGGCAACTCCGAGAAACCAGCTATGCGTATACGGAACGGCCTGCACCGAGCCCCAGGGGAAGATCTCCCCTGACTGGCCCAGTGGCAACAAATAAAAACTCCCAGCGGACTCGACAGCCAGCCAGGATGAAACAGACGCACCTTCGGTTCTTGCCGCCTGAAGGCGGCTAGCAAGCCGTGTTTGGAGGTCTCGAAGGGCTTCGCGGTTGGCCATGAGCGCGCCGCGGCCTCAGTTCAAAGCGTCAATTTTGGCCTGCAACTCGGCAGGATCAACCGGCTTGGTGATATAGCCGCGAGCGCCCTGGCGCATACCCCAAACACGATCCGTTTCCTGGTTCTTGCTAGTGCACATGATGATGGGCACGTCGGCATACAGAGGATCACGGGAAATGGCGCGCGTGAGCTGGAAGCCATTTTGGCCGGGCATTACCACGTCCATCAAAATCAGATCCGGCTTTTCTTCCGCCAAACGGCGAAAAGCCTCATCGGCATTTTCTGCGGTGCGGACCTGCATGCCTTTTTTCTGAAGCAGGTCGGTCAAAAACATCAACTCGGTCTTCGAGTCGTCGACGACCAGTACTTTCTGAATGGGCATTACATAGCTCCTTGTTGGGAATTGCCAAACTGTTGAACGGCTTGCAACAGTTGGTCTTTGGTAAACGGCTTGGTGAGATATTCCTGGCATCCGACCATGCGCCCACGCGCTTTGTCGAAAACGCCATCTTTGGAGGACAGCATAACCACCGGAGTATCTGCAAAACGGGCATTGCGCTTGATGATGGCGCAGGTTTGGTACCCATCGAGCTTGGGCATGAGGATGTCGCAAAAAATCAGCTGAGGCTGGTAATCATTGACTTTGGCCAAAGCGTCAAAGCCGTCGTCGGCCAACAAGACTTCGTGCCCCCCCTGCTTGAGAAAAATCTCGGCGCTTCGACGGATGGTATTGCTGTCATCCACCACGAGCACTTTGAAAGATGCGCCTGTTGTAGTCAATTGTCACTGCTCCCGATGGAGAAAATAAACAACGCTTCAGCAACAATGCTGAAGCGTCTCAAATCTGGACCATCTCGAAATCTTCCTTGCGGGCGCCACATTCAGGACAGGTCCAATTCATTGGTACTTGATCCCATGGTGTGTTGGGTGCTATGCCGTGCTCAGGTGAACCTTGGGCCTCGTCATAAATCCAACCGCAAATCAAACACATCCAAGTTTTAGAGTCCGTCACAGCTTAAAGGGCCTTCACATAGAATGCAACGATTGTATCTAGTCATCTCAGCCGCCTGCAGCTTCTGTGCCACCCTTCAAGCAGGATCTGGTCCATGACCAACAAAGCCCCGACAACTCCGCGCCCCTCTTCAGAGCCCATTGATATTGACAACGACGGCGCGGAGGATGCAAGCCCGGCGTGTGTGCTGATCTTCAATGCCAGCGACCCCAGTGGCGCGGGCGGATTGACCGCTGACATCACCACGGTGGCCTCGGTAGGCGGGCACCCTCTTGCGATCGTCACCGGGGCGTATGCCCGTGATACCGCTGAGATTTTTGACCATTTCTGCCTTGATGATGAAGCCGTCGCCGAACAGGCCCGGGCCGTGCTGGAAGATCTGCCGGTGCAGGCCATCAAGATTGGTTTTGTGGGCAGCCCAGAGACCATCAGCACCATCGCAGAGATCACCACCGACTACGACGAAGTCCCCGTGATCGCCTACATGCCGAACCTGTCCTGGTGGCGCGAGGAGCTGATCGACGAGTATCTGGACGCCTTTCGGGAATTGTTGTTACCGCAGACCTCAGTGTTGGTTGGAAACCACAGCACCCTGTGGCGCTGGCTGCTTCCGGACTGGACTGGCGATCGCAGCCCCACCGCCCGTGACATTGCGAGGGCGGCTTCAGAAGTGGGTGTGCCCTACACGCTGGTCACAGGCATCCCCCTGCCGGAGCAGTTTGTCGAAAACGTCCTGGCATCGCCGCAAACCATTCTGGGCAGCGGCAAGTTCGAGCTGTTCGATGCCACGTTCTCTGGCGCGGGCGACACCTTGTCGGCGGCGCTGACCGCACTTGTGGCCAGTGGTAACGACCTGGGCGAAGCCACCAGCGAAGCCCTTGGTTATCTCGACCGGTGCCTGGATGCCGGTTTTCGACCCGGCATGGGGCATATCGTGCCCGACCGCATGTTCTGGGCCCAACCTGACGACGACGAAGACGCTGACGGCGCCGATGACGAATCCCCCATTGATGAGGCACAGGCCCTTGAAGGCTTCGTGATGCCACCCCATGACACCAAACACTGATCTCAATATTGCATTGTTCGAGCGCGCCAAGGCGCTGATTCCTGGTGGCGTGAATTCGCCCGTGCGGGCCTTCAAGGCCGTGGGCGGCACGCCCCGCTTTGTGAAGCGCGCACAAGGCGCCTACTTCTGGGACGCCAACGACCAGCGCTTCATCGACTACATCGGCTCCTGGGGCCCCATGATCCTGGGCCACGGCCACCCGGCCGTGCTCGACGCCGTGCAGAAGGCCGCACTCGAAGGCTTCAGCTTCGGCGCGCCCACCGAGCGCGAAGTGGAGCTGGCCGAAGAAATTCTCAGCCTCGTGCCATCGATGGAGATGATCCGCCTCGTCAGCTCGGGCACCGAGGCGGGCATGAGCGCCATCCGCCTGGCCCGTGGCGCCACGGGCCGCAGCAAGTTCATCAAGTTCGAGGGCTGCTACCACGGCCATGCCGATTCGCTGCTGGTCAAGGCCGGCTCGGGCCTGGCCACGTTTGGCAACGCCACCAGCGCAGGCGTGCCGCCCGAGGTGGTGCAGCACACGCTGGTACTGGAATACAACAACGTCGCCCAGCTCGAAGAAGCCTTCGCCCTGCACGGCAAGGAACTGGCCTGCGTGATGATCGAGCCCATCGCCGGCAACATGAACCTGGTGCGCGCCAGCGTGCCCTTCATGCGCCGTTGCCGCGAGCTGTGCACCGAATACGGCGCGCTGCTGGTGCTCGACGAGGTGATGACCGGCTTCCGCGTGGCCCTGGGCAGCGCGCAAAGCGTGTATGCCAAGAGCATCCCCGGCTTCAAGCCTGACATCACGGTGCTGGGCAAAGTGATCGGTGGCGGCATGCCGCTGGCGGCCTTTGGGGGACCGCGCGCCATCATGGAACACCTGGCGCCACTGGGCGCCGTGTACCAGGCGGGAACGCTGTCGGGCAACCCCGTAGCCACTGCCTGCGGGCTGGCCACGCTGCGCGAGATCAAGAAGCCTGGTTTCTTTGACGCGCTTTCGGCCACCACCCGCTCACTGGTCGATGGCCTGGCTGCCGCAGCCGCGGCTGAAGGCGTGCCTTTCAGCGCCGACTGCGAGGGGGGCATGTTTGGCTTCTTCCTGCTACCCGAGCTGCCGCAGAACTATGCCCAGGTGCTCAAGACTGACAGCGGGCGTTTCAACCAACTGTTCCACGGCCTGCTTGATCGCGGCGTCTATATCGCGCCCGCGTTGTACGAGGCGGGTTTTGTGAGCGCCGCACACACGGTCCAAGACATTGCTGAGACGGTTGCAGTGGCACGCGACGTCTTCAAGACAATTCAAAAATGATAGCTGCTTGCGCTTATACATCAAGCGCTAGCGGCCATTTTTAGTACAAATCGGCGATTACAAGAGCCCGCGCAGCTCACGCGCGGCCTCCTGCAGCAGCGGCAACAGATCGCGTTGCAGAGTCCCCTCATCGACCTGTTTGGGCGAAGCCACCACATTCAATGCCGCCATCGTGTGGCCCTGCAGGTTGCGCAGGGGCACGGCCAGCGCATGGACGCCCAGCTCGTGTTCTTGCACCGCCAGGCAGTAATCGTCGCGGCGCACTTTGGTAATCGCCTGCCGCAGCGGGCCCACCTGCGTGATGGTGTGTGGCGTAAGGCGCTGCAGCGCGCACCGCTTGAGCCATGCGGTCAGCTCAGCCGGTGGCAGGGCCGCCAACAACACCCTGCCGGTCGACGTGGGATGCGCGGGCAAGCGCGCGCCCAGGTGCAGCCCATAGGCCAGCACCCGCGAGGGCGCACCATACACACCACTGCGCGCCACGATGACCACCTCACTGCCATCGAGCACCACGGCGGAGAAAGACTGTTGCGACTGTGCGGCCAGCCGGTTGAGCGTGGGCTGCAGCACACGGGGCAACCGCGCCGACGCCAGATAGCTGCCCGAGAACCGTAGCACCTTGGCCGCCAGCCAGAAATAGCTTCCATCCGTCTCCAGATACCCCAGATGCGCCAGCGTGAGCAGATGCCGCCGCGCAGCCGCACGCGTGAGCCCGGTGCGCTGCGCGGCCAGCGTGGCGTTGAGCCGCTGGCGCTCGGTATCGAAACTTTCGAGCACTGCCATGCCCTTGGCCATGCCCTCGATGAAATCTGCTTTGGCGATCGGCGTTGCAGCCATGGTGTCCTGGCAGTTATTTTTGAATGCGCGATGATCGCACAAAGAATCTGATCACCGCGCCATATCGCCAGCGCGCAGCACACCATTGACCCAAATCAACCTACGCTCCACCGCATCCCTTTCTGCTGCTTTTCCTGCCTTTGCGAGGTTCTTCATGCGTACCCAGGTTGCCATCATTGGTGCAGGCCCCGCCGGTCTGCTGCTCGGTCAACTGCTCTACCGATCGGGCATCGACGCCACCATCATCGAACAGCGCAGTCCCGGCTACGTGCTCGGCCGCATCCGCGCGGGGGTTCTGGAGCAGGTCTGCATGGACCTGCTGGACCAGGCTGGCGTGGGTGCACGCGCGCATGCCGAAGGCTTGCCGCACGACGGCATCGAGTTGTTGTTCAAGGGCCAGCGCCACCGCATCAACCTGCATGAGCTCACGGGCGGCAGCCGCGTGACGGTGTACGGCCAGACCGAAGTCACCCGCGACCTGATGGAGGCCCGTGCGGCCGAAGGGCTGACCACCGTGTATGACGCCAAAAACGTATCGATCCACGGGTTTGACGGCACCACCCCCGTGGTGCACTACGAAAAGGACGGACAGCAGCACACGATCGAATGCGACTTCATCGCAGGCTGCGATGGCTTTCACGGCGTTTGCCGCGCCAGCGCACCTGCCGATGTGCTCAAGACCTATGAACGCGTATACCCGTTTGGCTGGCTGGGTGTGCTGGCCGATGTGGCTCCGGTGTCGCACGAGCTCATCTATGCCAACACCGACCGGGGCTTTGCACTGTGCAGCATGCGCAGCGCCACACGCAGCCGTTACTACCTGCAAGTGCCGGACACCGACAAGATCGAGAACTGGACCATCGACAAGTTCTGGGCAGAACTGGGCAACCGGCTGGACCCCGAAGCCCGCGCCCACCTCGTCACAGGCCCCGCGCTAGAGATGAGCATTGCCCCACTGCGCAGCTTTGTGGCCGAACCCATGCGCTTTGGCCGCCTGTTCCTGGCGGGGGATGCCGCCCACATCGTGCCGCCCACAGGCGCCAAGGGCCTGAACCTGGCAGCCAGCGACGTGGGCTACCTGTGGAACGCGCTGACCGAGTTCTACAACGAGAAGTCCGCCGTGGGCATCGACACCTACTCCGACCGCTGCCTGCGCCGCGTATGGCGCGCCGAGCGTTTCTCGTGGTGGTTCACCTCGCTGATGCATCGCTTTCCCGACACAGGGGAGTTTGGCCAGAAGATCCAGGAAGCCGAACTGGAATATCTGGTGCACTCGCGTGCAGCCTCGGTCTCGCTCGCGGAGAACTATGTGGGTCTGCCGATGGACTTTGGCCAACACCGCGATACCCCAGCCAAGGCCTAGAAGACACGCGAACCGCACTCGGCCCATTGGGCAGAGCAGCCAGGGCAGCCGCAGGGTGCTCGACCGTCGCTGCCGGTTGCGAGGCGTCGAAAGGCCGCCGCCAAAGTCGGCACAGAGGTGCCAGAGGGAAAACAAGGCAAGGCCAGGCGAGCCGCCACACAACCTTCATGGCACCGTCACATCAGGGTGCGACCCTGCCTGGATTTACCAGGACTTTCCGCACCATGAATCGCCCTCCCCGATCTGATCGCCCATTGACCCATCTGCTGCGGCAGGACGCCGAAGGCGACCTGCAGTCGGCCCCCGCCGATGCCAGTCGCCGCGCGTTTGTGCGCCAGCTCGCGTTCGGTGCCACCGCGCTCGGCACACTGCCGCTGGCCGCATGTGGTGGCAGCGATGACGGCGCGCCCGCCGTTCAATTCGTCCACGGCGTGGCCAGCGGAGACCCGCTGAGCGACCGTGTGATCCTGTGGACCCGCATCACACCGCCCGCAGGCGACGCCGCGGACATTCCGGTGCGTTGGGAGGTCGCCACGGACGCCACCTTCAGCACGCTGGCCGCGCAGGGAACGGCCACCGCCACAGCCGCCCACGACTTCACGGTCAAGGTCGACGCCACGGGCCTCAAGGCCGGCACGGTGTACCACTATCGATTTGCAGCCTACGACACCACATCGCCTGCGGCCCGCACCCGCACCTTGCCCACGGGCAGCATCGCGCAGGTCAAGCTGGCCGTGTTCTCGTGCGCCAACTACCCGGCGGGTTATTTCAACGTGTATGCCGATGCAGCGCGCCGCAATGACCTCGACGCCACCGTGCACCTGGGCGACTACCTGTATGAATACGCGCGCGGTGGCTACGCATCGGCCAACGCCGAGCAGCTGGGCCGCCTGTCGCAACCGGCTACCGAGATCCTCTCGCTGGCCGACTACCGCCTGCGCCACGCGCAGTACAAGACCGACCCCGACCTGCAGGCGCTGCATGCCGTCGCCCCCATGATCGCGGTATGGGACGACCATGAAGTCGCCAACGACACCTGGGCCAATGGCGCCGAAAACCACCAAAGAGCCACCGAAGGCAGCTTTGCAGCGCGCAAGGCTGCGGCCATACAGGCTTACCACGAGTGGATGCCCACGCGCAATGCACAGCCCGAGCTGATCTACCGCAGCTTCAACTTCGGCAACCTGGTAGCGCTGCACATGCTCGACACGCGTTTGATCGGGCGCGACGAGCAAGCCGACTACACCCGCTTCTTCACCGCCACTGGCTTTGACGCCGCCGGCTTCACCGCCGCCGTGGGCGCTCCCACCCGCCAACTCATGGGCGCCACGCAAACCCAATGGCTGCAGCAGCAGATGGCCGCATCCACCGCCACCTGGCAGGTGCTGGGCCAGCAGGTGCTGATGGGGCGCATGAACATCCCCGCGCCCATCCTCATCGAAACCATTCAGCCCGGCGCGGGCGTGACGGTATCGCAATATGCCGCCCTCGTGGCCAAGGCGCAGACGGCGCCCGCCACGCTGACGGCTGCCGAAAAAGCCATCCTGGCGCAGCCGTCGATTCCCTACAACCTCGACGCCTGGGACGGCTACCAGGCCGCGCGCGAAACCGTGCTGGGCACGGCCCGCAGCCTGGGCAAGAACCTGGTGGTGTTGTCAGGCGACACGCACAACGCCTGGGCCAACGAACTGGCGGACATGGGCGGCAACGCGGCGGGGGTGGAATTCGCCACATCATCGGTATCGTCCCCCGGCTTCGAGGAATACCTGCCCAAGGAGAACCCGGCCACGCTGGCTGGCGCGCTGCAACAGCTCATCACGCCGCTCAAATACTGCGACACCTCGCGCCGGGGCTACATGCTGCTGACGGCCACCGCCACCGAATGCCGTGCCGACTGGGTGTACGTGAACACCATCACCAGCCGCAACTACACGGCCAGCACAGACAAGTCGCTCAAGGTGCTGGCCGGTGCCAGCGGGCGCGGGCGCATCGTGGCGGCCTGACCGCCCTAGGCGCCGATCAGGAGCGCAGACAACAAAAAAGCGGCCAAGGCCGCTTTTTTTCATGGAGTGAGGACCCGCGCCCTGACATCAGTGCCTGATCAGTGCCTGAAATGGCGCACGCCGCTGAACACCATGGCCACGCCGCGCTCGTTGGCGGCGTCAATCACTTCCTGGTCGCGCATGGAGCCGCCGGGCTGGATCACGCAGGTGGCGCCCGCATCGACCACCACGTCCAGGCCGTCGCGGAAGGGGAAGAAGGCATCGCTGGCCACGGCGGTTCCCTGCAAGGTCAGGCCGGCGTGCTGTGCCTTGATGCTGGCGATACGCGCCGAATCGAGGCGGCTCATCTGGCCCGCGCCCACGCCCATGGTCATGCCGCCCTTGCAGAACACGATGGCGTTGCTCTTGACGTACTTGGCGACCTTCCAGGCAAACAGCAGGTCTTGCATTTCTTCCAGCGAGGGCTGCTTGGTGGTGACCACCTTCAGGTCGGTCAGCGCCAGCTCGTGGTTGTCGGCCGTCTGCAGCAGCAGGCCCGAGCCGATGCGCTTGGCGTCCATCGCGTTGCGGCCACGTTCCCAGTCGGTCTTGCCGCCATGCGCTGGCAACGCGATCTTGAGCAAGCGCACATTGGCCTTGCCCTTGAAGATCTCCAGCGCCTCGGCCGTGAAGTCCGGCGCCATCAGCACCTCCACAAACTGCTTGCTGACCTGGGCGGCCGCAGCACCATCGACCACGCGGTTGAACGCGATGATGCCGCCAAAGGCGCTGGTGGGGTCGGTCTGGAAGGCCTTGCTGTAGGAGCTGAGTGCATCCAGACCCACGGCCACGCCGCAGGGGTTGGCGTGCTTGACGATCACACAGGCGGCGGCCTCAAAGCTCTTGACGCATTCCCACGCGGCATCGGCGTCGGCGATGTTGTTGTACGAGAGCTCCTTGCCCTGCAGCTGCACGCCGGTGACCAGCGAGCCGGGCGCGGGGTGCAGGTCGCGGTACAGCGCGGCCTGCTGGTGGCTGTTTTCGCCGTAGCGCAGGTCCTGCACCTTGGTGAAGATGCCGTTGCTCTGGCCGGGGAACAGTGCGCGCTGGGGCACGTAGGTTTCAGACAGCTTCTCGGCCTCGAAGGTGACGGACGAGAGGTAGTCGCTAATCGCGCCGTCGTACTGGGCGATGCGGTTGAACGCGGCCACCGACAGCGCGAAGCGCAGCTTGTCGGACAGCTTGCATGAACCTTGACTCTGGGTGGCCTTCAGTTCAGCCAGCACGGCCTCGTACTGGTCGGCCGAGGTGATCACGCCCACGTCTTTCCAGTTCTTGGCGGCGCTGCGCACCATGGCGGGGCCGCCGATGTCGATGTTCTCGATGGCGTCGACCAGCGTGCAGCCGGCCTTGGCCACGGTGGCTTCAAAGGGGTAGAGGTTCACCACCAGCAGGTCAATGGTGTCGATGCCGTGCGCCTTGAGCGCAGCCATGTGTTCGGGCAGCTCGCGGCGCGCCAGCAGGCCGCCGTGCACCTTGGGGTGCAGGGTCTTCACGCGGCCGTCGAGCATCTCGGGGAACTGCGTGACCTCGGCCACCTCGGTCACCGGCAGGCCCTCTTTGGCCAGCAGCTGGGCGGTGCCGCCGGTGGAGAGCAACTTGATGCCCAGCGCGTGCAGGGCTTTGGCAAAGTCAACGATGCCGGTCTTGTCAGAGACGGAGAGGAGTGCGTTCATGGTGGTGGTGAAGGTTTTTAATAAAATCGT
Source organism: Acidovorax radicis (assembly GCF_020510705.1). Classification (NCBI taxonomy): domain Bacteria; kingdom Pseudomonadati; phylum Pseudomonadota; class Betaproteobacteria; order Burkholderiales; family Comamonadaceae; genus Acidovorax; species Acidovorax radicis. The sequence continues at coordinate 1,020,019 of NZ_CP075184.1, read as the reverse complement.
GCTCTAGCGCTTATGTATCAAGCGCAAGTAGCTATGAATAACAGAGCATCCAGCCTCTACAGAAGCCTGTGCTCGACCAGCTTCTTGCGCAGAGTATTGCGGTTCAGGCCCAGCCATTCGGCGGCGCGCGACTGGTTGTTGTCGGCGTGGGTCATGACCACTTCCAGCAGCGGCTTTTCGACCAGGCGCACCAGCATGTCGTACATGCCGTCCGGCGCCTCGCCACCCAGGTCACGAAAATAGCCCTGCAGGCTTTCGCGCACGCATTCCTCAATGTTTTTTTTGCTCATGCAATGGTTCCCTCTTGTTCTTCTGAGTCCGCATCCACATCGGTGACCATCGGCAGCCGGTCCATCTGCTGCCCCAGGGCATCCAGGTAGTCGGCCACGGCCTGCCACTGCGTGGTGCAGTCTTCTATCGTGTTGATCTGTTGCCGCAAGGCCTCGCCACCGGGCAGTGCACGCAGATACCAGGCGATGTGCTTGCGCGCACTGCGCACGCCAGTGAGCTCGCCATACAGGCTGTAGTGGTCGTGCAGATGGTCCAGCAGCAGGCGCCGCACCTCAGCAACCAGCGGCGGCGCCAGGTGTTCTCCGGTGGCCAGAAAATGGCCGATCTCGCGAAAAATCCAGGGCCGGCCCTGCGCCGCGCGGCCGATCATGATCGCGTCGGCGCCGGTAGCGGCTAGCACATCGCGCGCCTTCTCGGGCGAGGTGATGTCGCCGTTGGCCACCACGGGCACGCGCACGGCGGCCTTGACGGCGGCGATGGTGTCGTATTCGGCAAAGCCCTTGTAGCCCTGCTCGCGGGTGCGGCCATGCACGGTGAGCATCTGCACACCCGCCGCCTCAAACTGCCGGGCCAGCGCCACGGCATTTTTGTGCTGCTGGCACCAGCCCGTGCGCATCTTGAGAGTGACCGGCACGTTGTGGGGCGCACAGGCCAACACCACGGCCTCGGCAATCTGCACGGCCAGGGCTTCGTTCTGCATCAGCGCAGAGCCTGCCCATTTATTGCACACCTTCTTGGCCGGGCAACCCATGTTGATGTCAATGATCTGCGCGCCCCGCTCCACGTTGTAGAGCGCGGCCTCGGCCATCATGGGGGCATCGGTGCCAGCAATCTGCACGGCAATGGGCCCGGGCTCCCCTTCATGGTTGGCCCGGCGCGAGGTTTTGAGGCTGTTCCACAAATCCTTGCGCGACGTGACCATCTCGCTCACGGCATAACCCGCACCGAGCTGCTTGCACAACTGCCGAAAAGGCCGGTCCGTGACACCCGCCATGGGGGCCACAAACAGACGATTCGCCAAGGGGATATGGCCGATGTGCATGAAGATGATGGGGAGGGCAGCAGTTGCTGAAAAAGGAGGCGGGATTGTACCTGCTCAAAATTTCAGCAACTGAAATACGCACGGCCCCACCGTGGGGATCAATACATCCCTCCCCTTTTGGCCTGCGTACCACGGCACCTATGCCCCATACCCCAGTCGGTTCAGCCAGTGCGCCTACAAAGGGGCAAAGGGGGCAAAGGGGGCGATCACAGCCGACGCAGACGGCTCGGCCCCCTTAGCGGGCAGCCAAGTCCGTCTCCGCCACATCGGGCGCCAGCGGCTTGCGCTGCGCAAAGTGCCACCAGGCATCGGGCAGGTTGTCAAACTGATGGCGCGCCATGAGGGCGCTCAGCCAGAGGCGGTTGTGCTGCACGTCGGGCGAGAAACCGCTCGCTCTCCCGGCAGCGCCCGCTAACACGGCGCCGGAAGGGGTGCCCATGTCCACCTCATGGCCATCCGCCAAAGGCCCACGCACCACCTTGCTGGCTTTCACGCCATCTATCACCTGCACCTGCACCCGCAAGCCACCGCTGTCTGCCTGGCAGGTGGTTTTGAGCGCCATGCCCTGCGCTTGCAATTCGGCAGCAATGTTTTTCAGGGATTCACGCGCTGAGGATTCGCTGCGGCATCCCAACGCGTTGTGCGCAGCCGCGGCTATCGAGGCCCCGGCGGGCTCCCCTGTGTTTGTCTGCACGGCCGCCTGTGGGCTGTGCGCGCAGGCGGCCAGCACGAGTGCCGCCGCCACGGACGACCAGCGCGTACAACCCGATGCCGCGGCGATGCGCGAAAACAGACGGCGATGTGGCGTGGTTGAAATGACGGGCATGGGGTCCTCCGGGAATTCTTCTGGGCTTCAATGGCTCAACGATATAAAACGAGCCCTTTCCGAGACATCCGAGCAAAGCGCGGCTCGGTGTAGGACAGCGCCCCCAGGCGGGAACATCCGCCATGTGCGCCCCTACACTCGTTGCCATGGAAAACTGGACCCACCTGCTGCTCGAATGGCTGGCCCTGCCGCAGTTTGGCCTGAGCACCGTCTTCATCGTGTCCTTTATCTCGGCCACGCTGCTGCCCCTGGGCTCAGAGCCGGCGGTGTTTGGCCTCATCAAGCTCAACCCCGACCTGTACTGGCCTGCCATTGCCGTGGCCACGCTGGGCAACACCCTGGGCGGCGGCGTGAGCTGGTGGATGGGGCTGGGCGCGCACCGCGCCTGGGATGCGGCACGGCGCCACCGGCGTGCCGGCCGCCCCACCGACGCCGAGACCAAACCGGCGCGTGAGCTCAGCCGCACCGAGCGTCGCGCACGCATCTGGCTGCGCAAATGGGGGGCCAAGACCTGCCTGCTGAGCTGGCTGCCCGTGGTGGGCGACCCGCTGTGCGCCGTGGCTGGCTGGCTCAAGCTGCCGTTCTGGCCCTGCCTGGCCTACATGGCGGTCGGAAAATTCTTGCGCTACCTGGTCATGACGAGCGTGCTGCTGTATTTCATGCCGGGCCATCTGGCGTTCTAGCAGGCCCGCACGCTGGGCCCGGCGGAGGCAGCAGCAGCCCCCAATCGACCGGCCGGGTGGTGTCCACATGCACCGTCAGCGCCTCTTCAGCGGGCGAGAGCGGCTGGGCCGCCGCCCATTGCGATTCCAGCACCTGTACCGAGGCCTCCGATGCATCGCCACCCGCCTGCTGGCGGCTGCGCACCCGTTCGCGCAGCACCGCAAGGGGCGCCTCGAACGACAGGATGCGGCACCGCACCTGTACCTGCGCCGCCAGTGCGATGAAGCGCTGGCGCATCGCCGGGTTCAGGAATGTCGCGTCCACCAGCACCGTGTAGCCCGCAGCCAGCGCCCAACGGGCCGCCTGCGCCAGCGCCTCGTGGGTGCGCTGCGAGGCATCGGCTGTGTAGATGCCGCCCGGCACCACCGCGCTCGACGCCTGCGGCGGCAGGCCGAACAGCCGCTTGCGCTCCACATCGGCGCGCACGCGCACCACGCCCCGGTCGGCAATCAGCGTCTGCGACTGCGTGCTCTTGCCCGCGCCAGAGAACCCGTGCGCCAGCCACAGCTCCACGGCGCGGGGCTGGATGAAGTGAAGCGCCAGGGCCAGATAGCGCTGCAGCACCCGCAGGCTGACCGCGTGCTCATCGCCTCCACCCTCCCCCTCCATCTGCGCGAGCCGCAGGCCCGCCACGCGGGCGCGCACCAGGGCCCGGTACACGCGGTAGTACTGCAACACTTGCAGACCGGCGTAGTCGCCCGTGTGCTCCAGCCAGGCATTCAGAAAGCGCCAAGCCAGGTCGGCGCGGCCACGCGCTTCCAGGTCCATGGCCAAAAAGGCAATGTCGGCCACGCAGTCGATCCAGCGCAGCGCCGGGTTGAACTCGATCGCATCGAACAGCTGCGGCTGCCCGTCGATCAGCACCAGATTGGCCAGGTGCAGGTCGCCGTGGCATTCGCGCACCCGCCCGGACTGCAGCCGCTGCTGGAACACCGGCCCCAGCGCCGCACCTTGTGTGGCACACCACTGCGCCACCTGCTGCAGCGCGAGGCCCATCGCTGGCAGATCCCGCGCCACTTGCGGCTTCAGCGCCGTCAGGCCATCCTGCACCGGCGCTACCACTGCCTGGGCGGTGCCCCAGCCCTGCTCGGGCGTGGCCACTGCCGCACTGGCATGGAACTGCGCGACCTGCTGCGCCAGGGCGTCGATGTGGCCGGGCAGCAGGCGCTGCTGCTCCAGCAGGTGGCTGAGCAGCGCCTCCTGCGCAAAGCGGCGCATGCGCACGGCGGGTTCTGCGTCCACCGGGGCCGCATCGATGGGCTGCAGCCGCAGACTGGTTGCCGTGCCGCCCAGCACCACCAGCCCCAGGTACAGCGCTGGCGCGGTGCGGCGGTTGATGCGCAGCTCTTCCTCGCAGGCGGCGCGCCGCAGCGCGGGGGTGCTGAAGTCCAGGAAATCCAGCTTCAGCGGCTTTTTGAACTTGTAGACAAAGTCACCCGCCAGCAGCAGCCAGGAGATATGGGTTTCGATCCAGTCCACGGTGCCGGTGGGGTGGCCAAAGGCCTCGGGGCTGCGCTGCAACTGGCGCAGGCGCTGCTCGGTGGCGGCATAGGCGTCAACCAGGGCTTCGGGGTGCATGGGCGAACCTGTTCTTTTCTCTGTCAGGGGGTGCGGACCGTGACGCGGGCACCATCGGTCAGCGCAGCGGGCGGGTACACCACGACCTGCGCGCCCGCTTGCAGCCCCTCCTTCACCCAGGCGTGGGTGCTGCCGCGCGCCTCCAGCACCACCGGTGTGCGCCGCGCCCGGCCCCCCTCGACCACAAACACCGCCATGCGCGGCGCTGGGGTATCCGCCATGGGGGCCGATGCGGCGGCGTCGCTGCCGGGCAGCGGGAACAGCGCGCTCACGGGCACTAGCGTGGCGTCCGGCGCCTCGCGGGTGAGCACGCGCGCCACCACGCGATAACCGTCGCCCAGCGCCGCCCACTGCGCGGGCGGGCTGGTCAGGTCTATCAGCACGTTGACCCTCTGTTCTTCCACACCCAGCGCCGACACCTTGGTGAACGCCGCCGGCTCCACGCTGCGCACGCGTCCTTGCAACACTCCCGGCCCACCCCAGCGCTCGATGCGCACGGGGCTGCCGGGGCGCACCTGCAGCGCATCAGTAGACAGCAGCGGCGCCACCACTTCGAGCTGCGCGGTGTCGCCCACCTCGACCAGTACGGTGCCCAGCGCGACCACGCCCTCGCTGGCCTGCGCCACGCGCAGCACGCGGCCGGCCACAGGGGCCAGCACCTCGAAGGCCTTGCCAACCTGCGCGCCGCCGGGCCGCTGCACCACGTCGAGCGCTGCGCGGGCCTGGGCCAGATCGGCGCGTGCCACCTGCTGGTCCTGCACCGCGGCGTCGGTGTCTTTGTCGGCCGCCTGCAGCGCCAGGCGCTCGGTATCGAGGCGCGTGGGGGCCACAAAGCCCTGCTGCGCCAGCTGCTCGCTGCGGCGCAGGTCGTTGCGGGCCTGCTCCTGCGCCACCCGGCTGCGCTCGATGCGCACAGCGGCGCGCTGCACATTGGCCTGGGCGGCGGTGACGCGCGCCTGCTGCTCGCGCAGGCTGCGCTCGTCGAGCAAGACCGGCATGGCCGGGGTGATGCGCGCCACCACATCGCCCACCTGCACCGCGTCGCCCTCGCGCAGCGCGATGCGCGCCAGCCGCCCGGCCAAGGGCGCAGAGATGCTGTAGCGGTCGCGCAGGCGGGTCTTCGCGTCTTCGTCGATGCCCGCCTCAAAGCGGCCCTGCACCACGGCGGCAGCCTCCACCTGCAGCGGCCGGGGCGCAAACGCCCACGCCAAGAATGCGCCCAGCACCACCAGTGCCCCCACGCCCAGCATCACCGTTTTCTTTTGCATTGCCCTGTTCCTGTTGCTTGCATTGTTTGGCGTGTTGGCCGCCGCCTATTCACGCGTCTTGAGCGCAGCCACCATGTCCAGCCGGTCGATCTGCCTGCGCACCACGAGGGCACTGGCCACGCCCGCCACCACCACGCACAGACCAGCCCAGGCATAGGTGCGCGCACTGATGACCACCGGAAACAGAAACTGGTCGTTCTTGAGCAGCTCCACCAGCAGGTGCACCAGCCCCCAGCCCATGGCCATTCCCAATGGCAGCGCCAGCGCGATGCCAATCGCCAGCTCGCCCAGCAGCAGCGCCGACACCTCGCCCCGCGTGAACCCCAGCACGCGCAGGCTGGCCAGCTCCCAGGTGCGCTCGGCCAGCGCAATGCGCGCATTGTTGTAAACCACACCCACCGCAATCACGGCCGCAAACAGCGTGAGGATGGTGCTCATGATGCGCACATTGCGCGCACTCACATCCTGCATGTTGCGCAGCAGCGTAGCCTTGCTGAAGGCGCCCGCCACGCGCGGCAGGGCCTTGGTGGCTTCGAGAAAACGCGCTTCGGAGCCGGGCTCCAGCGCCACATCGAACTGCGAGGCCACATCGCCCTCCTGCAGCCAGCGGTTGAGCACGTCGCGCTGCACATAGGCGTTCAGGCCCATCATTTCGCGCACAGTGGCCTGCACCGGCACATACAGCATGCGCTGGCGGCCCTCCAGCACCTCCACACGCACGCTGTCGCCCACGTGCACCCCGAGCTTGTCGGCCAGGCGATCGGTGAGCAGCAGGCCCGCTTCGGGCACGGGGCTCTGGCGGCCATCCACATCGATCACGCGCAGCAGTTGCGCGCCCGGTGCCACGCCTTGCAGCCCCACCCGCTCGCTGCGGTGGCCATAGGCCATGCGCACCGCCACGCTGCGCGTGGGCTCCACGCCCGTCACCCCCGGCAGGCGCGCCAGTTGCAGGCGGGCCAGGGCATCGACCGGCTCGGTCATCCATACATTCACATCACTGCGCATCGCGAGGTGAAAGGTGGTGTCCACAATATGGTCGATGGCATCGCGAAAGAAGTTGCCCATGACCACGATGGCCACCGCCGCCGCCGTGCCACCAATGGTGAGCGTGGTGCGCAAGGGCTTGCGCTCCATGTTGCGCAGAATCATGCGCAGCCCGGCCGGAATGCGGCGCACCCCCAGGCGCTCCAGCACCGTGCGGCGGTACCGGCCCGGGGCCGGCGGGCGCATGGCCTCGGCCGGGGCCAGGCGCACAGTGGCCCCGATCGCGCTGAGCGTGCCCAGCAGGGCCGTGGTGCCGGTGACGCCCGCGCCCACCAGAATCAGCCAGGGCGCAATGCGGTGCTCGAACACCGGAAAGAAGAAGAATTCGGAATACAACCCGGTCAGCATCGTCCCCAGCCAGTGGCCCAGCGCCACACCCAGTGCCAGCCCCGCCGCCACGATCACGGCCACCAGCTTGAGGTAATGCCCGGCAATGGCGGCATTGGCATAGCCCAGCGCCTTGAGCGCCGCAATCTGCTCGCGCTGCGTGGCCACCAGGCGCGAGAGCACCACATGCAGCAAAAACGCCGCCACGGCCAGGAAGATGGCCGGCAGCAAGGTGCCCATCACGCGCTGCTCCTTGATTTCGTTGTCCAGCATGGCGTGCGATGCCTGGTCCTCGCGGCCCCGGGCGTCGCGCCCGCCGTAGGGCGCGAGCAGGCGCAAGAGGCCATCGAGCACGGCGGGCTCGGAGGCCTGCGGCGCCAGCTTGACGGCCACGCGGTTGAATGCGCCCTGCATGTCGTAAGCCGCAGCCAGCGCCTCGTGGTCCACCCAGAACACGCCGAAGCCGCGCAGGTCGGGCATGCCCGCCATGCCCGCGAAGATGTATTCGGGCGACAGCGCCGTGCCCACGATGCGCAGGGTGCGGCGCTTGCCATTGACCAGCGCCATCAGCTCGTCGCCCGGGTGCAGGCCGCGCGCGCGGGCAAAGCCTTCGGACACCAGCGCATCGATGGCGCTGTCGCTGCGCCCCTGCCCCGCACCGGGCGGCGCCAGCGCCCGGCCGCTGCGCACCGTGACCTGGTTCATGCGCGGCGGCTGGCGCAGATCCACGCCGATGAGCTGGCCGATGATGGGATCGACCAAGCCTGGGATCTCCACGCGCACCACCTGCTCCACCGTCACCTGCACATCGGCCACACCGGGCACGCCGCGCAGCACTTCGGCCAGCGCCAGCGGTGCGCGCTTGACGGCGGCAAACGCATCGGCAAAGTGGCCCTGGGCATAAAACCGGTCACGCGCCAGCGCCAGCGAGTCCACCGCCGACAAGGTGGTGATGAAACCGCCCAGGCCGCTGGCCACCACCAGCGCGATGGTGAGGGCCTGGCTCCACATGCGGCGCAGGTCGCGCAGCAGTTTGCGGTCGAGGGCCTTCATCTTTTTTGCCGCCGGGCCGCCCCAAAGCAAAAAGCGGCCCCCGTGAGGGACAGCGGACCACGCGCAGCGGGGAAACGTGGGGGCGTTGTTTTTTTCACCATGACAGCTCCGAAGGCGACCGCCGGTGCGCGTTGCGCTCAATGCGCTGGATGGTGCCGTCCACCAGATAGACCACGCGGTCGGCCATGGCGGCGATGGCCGCGTTGTGCGTGATGACCACGGCCGTGGTGCCCAACTCGGCGTTGATGCGGGCGATCACCTCCAGCACCATCTTGCCGGTCTGGTAGTCGAGCGCGCCCGTGGGCTCGTCGCACAACAGCACGTCGGGGCGCTTGACGATGGCGCGGGCAATCGCCACGCGTTGCTGCTCGCCGCCCGACAGCTGCGCCGGGAAGTGGTGCTGGCGCGGCGTGAGCCCCACCAGCGCAATCGCCTCGTCGATGGGCATGGGGTGGGGCGCGATGTCGGTGACCAGGGCCACGTTCTCGCGCACCGTCAGGCTGGGAATCAGGTTGTAGAACTGAAAGACAAAACCCACATGCTCGCGCCGATAGCGGGTGAGCGCGCTCTCGCTGGCGCCGCTCAGGGCGTGGTCAGCAAAGCGCACCTCGCCGCTGGTGGGCACATCCAGCCCGCCCAGGATGTTGAGCAGCGTGGACTTGCCGCTGCCCGAGGCACCCAGCAGCACGACGAACTCGCCGCGCACGATGTCCAGATCGACATCGTGCAGCGCCCGCACCTGCACTTCCCCCGTCTGGTAGGTCTTGCACAGATTGCGTGCATGGAACACCACGCTGGCGCCAGGCACTGCAGGGGGTTGAGCAACAAGGGCATCGGGCATCGGAGGCAGCGCTGTACGCCGGGCATGAAGACGATGCCGTACAGTGTGGACGCTGCTTGACGCGTGTCAACCGCGCTGGATCAAGCAAAAGGCACAAAACGGCAATTGCCGCGCAAGCCGGCATTGCGGCAAGCACCCACGCCCATCTGCACCCGCAGAGAGATCGCAGCCCAAATAGCTCCTAAAAACATAGCTTCTTGCGCTTTATCCATAAGCGCTGCAGGCCAATTTGTTCAATATTCTCAGCCCAAACCGCCCTGCCAACCCGCACTCAGAACGTGTTCACGATCTCAGGCGGTGGCACTGCCCCGGCGCGTCCACCACCCCTCTAGGCTGTACACCAGCAACGCGGTCCAGATCAACACAAAACCCACCAGACGCGCCGGCTGGAATGGCTCGTTAAACAGCCAGACCCCCAGCGCGAACTGCAGGCTGGGGGAGATGTATTGGAGAATGCCCATCGTGGCCAACGGAATCAGGCGCGCGCCCGCCGCAAACAGCAGCAAGGGCACGGCGGTCATGGGGCCTGCCACCAGCAGCCAGGCCACGGTGGCTGCATCCCCCTGCACCAGCGCGCCCTGCCCCTGCGACGACCAGACAGCGAGCGCTGCCACCGCCACGGGCGCCAGCATCATCGTCTCCAGCGCCAGCCCCTCCAGCGCGCCCAGCGTGGCCACCTTGCGCATCAGCCCATAAAAGCCAAAGCTCAGGGCCAGCACCAGCGCAATCCAGGGCAGGCGACCGGCCTGCACCGCCAGCCACAACACACCAGCGGCGGCCACTGCCACGGCCAGCCACTGCCCGGGCCGGGGCCGTTCGTGCAGGAAGACAAAACCCAGCGCTACATTCACCAACGGCAAGATGAAGTAACCCAGGCTGGCATCCACCACATGCTGGTTCTGCACCGCCCATACATAAGTGAGCCAGTTGCCCGACAGCAGCAGCGCCGACACCGCAAACGCCCCCAGCACCCTGGGCTGCCCCCACAGCGCGCGCATCCAGCCCCAATGCCTGCGCACGGCCAGCACCACAAAGACGAATACCAGCGACCACACGGTGCGATGCACCACGACCTCCAGCGCGGGCACATGGGCCACCTGCCGGAAATACAGCGGAAACAACCCCCAGGCCACATAGGCAAGGGCGGCATAGACAATTCCTGGGGTCATGGGACGGGTTGAAAAAAAAGAAAAGAAAACCATGCGGGCCACACCAGCGGCCCCACCGACGCATAAAAAAATCCCTGCAACCGCCAGGCAGTGCAGGGACAGGGGCCTGAGAACGTTTTCACGATCTCAGCACAGGGCTGCAGGGCCCCGTACCACGGGTCAGACGTTGAACAGGAAATTCAGCACATCGCCGTCCTTGACGACGTATTCCTTGCCTTCGGCGCGCATCTTGCCCGCATCCTTGGCGCCCTGCTCGCCCTTGTAGGCAATGAAGTCATCAAAAGCAATGGTCTGCGCGCGGATGAAGCCGCGCTCGAAATCGCCGTGGATCACGCCAGCCGCCTGGGGAGCCGTGTCGCCGATATGGATGGTCCAGGCACGCACTTCCTTCACGCCAGCGGTGAAGTAGGTCTGCAGGCCCAGCAACTTGAACGCACCACGGATCAGGCGGGCCAGGCCCGGCTCGCTCTGGCCCATCTCGGCCAGGAACATGTCGCGGTCTTCGTCGCTCATTTCAGCCATCTCGGCTTCCATCTTTGCGCAGATGGCTACCACAGGGGCGTTCTGGCTCGCGGCGTATTCTTTGAGGCGGTCGAGGAAGGGGTTGTTCTCAAAGCCATCTTCGCTCACGTTGCCGACAAACATCGCGGGCTTGGCCGTGATCAGGCACAGGGACTTGAGCAGGGGCTGCTCTTCCTTGGTGATCTCGACCGACCGCGCGGGCTTGCCTTCATTGAGCGCGGCCTGGATGCGCGTGAGCAACGCCACCAGCTTGGCGGCGTCCTTGTCGTTGCCCGACTTGGCGGCCTTGGTGTAGCGGTTGAGCGCCTTTTCCACGGTGCCCATGTCGGCCAGACACAGCTCGGTCTGGATGACTTCGATGTCAGAGATCGGGTCGACACGACCGGCCACGTGGATCACGTTGTCGTCTTCAAAGCAGCGCACCACATTGACGATGGCATCGGTTTCGCGGATGTGGGCCAGGAACTGGTTGCCCAGGCCTTCGCCCTGGCTGGCACCCGCCACCAGGCCGGCGATGTCCACAAACTCGACGATGGCAGGCACGATGCGCTCGGGCGAGATGATCTCGGAGAGTTGCAGCAAGCGGGGGTCTGGTACTTCCACCACGCCCACATTGGGCTCAATGGTGCAGAAGGGATAGTTCTCGGCGGCAATGCCAGCCTTGGTCAGCGCGTTGAAAAGAGTGGACTTGCCGACGTTGGGCAGGCCCACGATGCCGCATTGGAGGCTCATGGCAGGGCTTTCTAGGATTCGGAGACAAACCGCCCATTTTACGGCCCCTCCAGCACATCCCCCATCGGGCGACTGCCAGCAAGGTCATTCGAACCGCAAATCAGCAGCAATACGCTGCCCCACACGCAGCGTCTGGCCGGCCCCCTGGCGCACGATCGCGTTCATGCCAAAGGTGATGGCACCGCCCACGCGCTTGTCCTGGCGGTAGGTGCGCAGCGTGTCGCTCACCGATGGGTCGATCTCGGCGGTGGCAGGGTCCACATTGGGGATTGGGCAACGCGCACAGGGCTTCACAGGCTGCAGGTGGACACCTTCAGGCTCGCCCACGTCCACGCGCACCATGTCCACCCGGTCTTCGTCGTGCGCGCCCACACCGCCCAGCACGATATTGGGACGAAAACGTTCAATGCCCACCGGCGCGTGGCCCGCCGCCAGAAGCCGGCCATTGAACTCATCAATGGAGGCTTCGCTGGTGACCAGCAAGGGAAAGCCGTCCGCAAACTGGGTGGGTGCCTCGATCCCGCCCGTCCAGTCCAGGCTCGACAGGCGCCGGACCTCCGGGTCAAACCGAATGAGTCGGCAAGCTTGCCCCAGAAAATCGGTAAACCACTGGGCCGCCACGGCCCCCATGTCCCATGCGGGCACCGTATCGCGCCACACGGTCACGGTCGCTGGAGCCTCGACCTGGTCCATCGCCACATGCAGCGCCAGCATGCCGGGAGCACGGAGCACCATTTCGTCACTTTTGAGCTGCGGCCGAATCAGCGCCATGCGAGGCAGGACACGTTGGGTCAGAAACATCCCATGGGCATCCACCACCATCCACGCGCGATCAAGATCCAGCCCGGTTTCCGTCAAATGGGCCTCCTGCACTTCAATGCCAGCGCACGACTTGACGGGGTAAACAAACAGGCGCGCGATCGTGCCGGACAGATCGGAATCGGGGTTAAAACGCACGCCAGATGCTCCTGAAAAAATGGCCATGGGGGAGAAGCCGCAATTTTGCACTGAGCGGCGGGTCCATAAGCCACCTCCTACAATGACCCTCATGGCGCAAACCTTCGACATCTGTATACGCGGCAGCGGCATCGTGGGCAAAACCCTCGCCCTGCTGCTGGCCCGTGACCGGCTGAAAGTGGCGCTGGTGCCCGCGCCAGTCTCCTCCAACGCGGCCGCAACCGACGTGCGCGCGTATGCGCTGAACACGGCGTCGCGCGGGTTGCTCGACTCTCTGCGCAGCTGGCCCGATGCAACACATGCCACCGTCGTCAAACAGATGCAGGTGGCGGGTGACGGGGGCGGCGCGGTCCACTTTGACGCGATGGTGCAGGGCGTCGATGCGCTTGCGTGGATCGTTGATGTGCCTGCGCTGGAAGCCCGCCTGTCCGAGGCCCTGCGCTTTCAGCCCCAGGTAGAGATCCTGGACGCCCCAGTCGCCGCGCCGTTGACCGTCGTTTGTGAAGGCCGCGCCAGCAGCACGCGCGCCGAATTCGGCGTCAATTTTCAGGTCACGCCGTATGCCCAGCAGGCCATCGCCACCCGCTTGCACTGCGAGCGCCCCCATGGGCAAGTGGCCCGGCAATGGTTTTGCGCCGACGGCATTCTGGCTTTTCTGCCCCTGGACGGGCCACAGGGGCACTCGGTAGCGGTGGTGTGGTCAGTCCCTCAGGAGCGGGTGGCGGCGCTGATGGCGTTGACTGCGCAAGAGTTTTCGCAGGCGCTGCAAACCGCCAGCCAGGACACGCTGGGAGTTCTCACCTTGTGCGCAGACCGTGCAACATGGCCGCTACAGCTGGCAAAAGCCGACCGCTGGTGCGGCAGCGCACCGGCAGAAAGCAAAACTCCTCACAGCTGGGTACTGGCGGGCGACGCTGCCCACAACGTGCATCCGCTGGCTGGACAAGGCCTCAACCTTGGCTTGGCCGATGTGCAGGCATTGGCTGATGTTTTGCGCAAGCGCGACTACTGGCGCAGCGTGGCGGATCTGCGCTTGCTCAGGCGCTACGAGCGAGAGCGCAAGGCCGCCTTGGTGACCATGGGTTTGGCTACCGACGGGTTGCAGCAACTTTTCTCCCGCACAGAGGCACCGTGGCATGCGCTGCGCAATCTCGGGATGAAGGGCTTTGAGCACAGCGGCCCTTTGAAAGAATTCATCACCCGCCGAGCCATGGGCGTGTATTGAAGCAGCGCCTTCGCACCCCGCCGCATCACGAGACTTTGATTGAACGAAAGCACCATGAAACTGACCACCACCTTGCTGACTCTGGCCGCAGCCACGTTGAGCTTGTGCGCCACTGCCCAGGAAGCAGACATTCGCAAGGCACTTGCTGAGCGCATTCCCCAGATGGACAAAATCGACGAAGTGCGCCCAACGCCCATGGCCGGGCTCTATGAGGTGCGTATTGGCACCGATCTGTTCTACACAGACGCCAAGGGCAACTATGTGATCCAGGGTGAACTCATTGATGCCAAAGCACGCCGCAACCTGACGGAAGACCGCATCAACAAGCTGACGGCCGTGAATTTTGCCGCCTTGCCACTCAAAGATGCCATCACCATCGTGCGGGGCGACGGCAAACGCAAAGTGGCGGTGTTTGAAGACCCCAACTGCGGATACTGCAAGCGATTTGAGCGTGACATGCAGAACGTGAACAACGTCACGGTGTACCTTTTCCTGTATCCCATCCTGAGCCCCGACTCTGCCGAGAAATCGCGCAACATCTGGTGCGCCAAGGACAAGGCGGGCGCGTGGCAGGACCACATGGTGCGGGACAAACACGCCGCTGCGGCAAGCTGCGACACCAGTGCATTGCAGCGCAATCTGGCTTTCGGTAAAAAATACAAGATCACCGGCACACCGACGGTCATCTTTGCCAATGGCACCCGGGTGCCCGGCGCAATTGGCGCCCAGGAAGTTGAAAAACGCCTGGCAGAAGCCAGCAACGAAGCCCCCGCCACCACGAACTAAGGCACTGCGCCCGAGGGGGCGCCCCTCACCGCCACAGTCCGATTCAAGCCCATGCCTACGCCCCGCCCCATCCAGCCCGCAGACATTCACTACCGCATCGAACCCACAGACCTTCACGCCCATCTGTTCACCGTGACGCTGACGGTGCTGCAGCCCGCCGCAGCGCAGGAGGTAGCGCTGCCGGTTTGGATCCCCGGCAGCTACCTGATTCGAGAGTTCGCAAAAAACCTGCAGCAACTGAAAGCGCGTCAGGGCAGGCGAGACGTCACGCTGGTCCAGCTGGACAAACACCGCTGGCGGGTGGACTGCGCAGCGGGCAAACCGCTGGAGCTCTCCTACACGGTGTGCGCCTACGACAACTCGGTGCGGACCGCCTGGCTGGATGTATCGCGCGGTTTCTTCAACGGAACGAGCCTGTGCCTGCAAGTGCGGGGTCAGGAAAAACAACGCCACATCCTCGAAATTGCCAACACCCCCGCCACCGCACAATGGTCGGTAGCCACGGCGCTGCGGACCCTTGCCACAGACAAGAACGGCTTCGGCCTCTACGCCGCCTCAGACTATGACGAGCTCGTGGATTGCCCAGTAGAAATGGGCATGTTCTGGATGGGTCGATTCAAGGCCTGCGGCGTCTCCCATCAGTTTGTCGTGGCTGGTGCCATGCCGTCGTTCGATGGCAAACGCCTCTTGGCCGACAGCCAAAAAATCTGCGAAACCGCCATACGCTTCTGGCACGGAGAGGGTAAAACGCCATTTCGAAGCTACGTATTCATGTTGAATGCCGTAGGAGATGGATACGGAGGGTTGGAGCACCGCAACTCCACCGCACTGATCTGCGGACGGCGCGATCTGCCGCGCCAAGGCGAGGCAAAAGCCAGCGACGGCTACACCACCCTTCTTGGCCTGATCAGCCACGAGTACTTTCACACCTGGAACGTCAAGCGGCTTCGCCCCGCTGAATTTGCGAGCTACGACTACACCCGAGAAAACCACACAGAGCTGCTGTGGTTCTTTGAAGGGTTTACCAGCTACTACGACGACTTGTTGCTGCGCCGGGCCGGCCTGATTGACGACGCGACGTACCTCAGGCTCATCACAAAAATCATCAACCAGGTGCTGCAAACGCCTGGTCGCGCCGTGCAGACGGTTGCCCAGTCCAGCTTTGATGCCTGGGTCAAATACTACCGGCAGGACGAAAACACCCCCAACGCAACGGTCAGTTACTACACCAAGGGCTGCCTTGTGGCGCTGTGCCTGGACCTGACATTGCGCAAAGAGGGCAAAACAACACTGGACGAGGTGATGCGCGCACTGTGGGCGCGCACCAACGGCGGCCCCATGACCGAAGCGGACCTGCGCGACGTACTCCAGCAAATGTCCGGACGCTCCTTCAATGCCGAGCTGGAACGATGGGTGCACAGCACCGACGACCTTCCTTTGGCGGACCTGCTGGCCACCCATGGGGTCACCCTGCAGGCCCAACCACCTCAACTGGCCCAACGCCTGGGGCTTCGTGTCACTGAGAACCACGGTGTGCAGATCAAGTCCGTCTTGCGCGGGGGGATTGCAGAACGAGCCGGAATGGCACCTGGCGACGAGTGGCTGGGCATCGACGTACAAAAGCAGGGTTGGCGCATCAGCAAGCTCGATGACGTTGTGTTCTATGCGGGGAAGGAAACCACGCTGGAAGCCCTGATTGCGCGGGACGGCCGACTGCTGCGGTTGCCGTTGTCCCTGACCGATCGGACAACCACCGAAGCATCCACAACGCACCCACCCAAAAAAGCGCGCAGCAGTGCGTCAGCGGTCGCTCCAGTCTCCGACACGATGGGTCTGGTCACCAACGACCCCGCCAAACTCGCAGGCTGGCTGGCTGGGGTAAGGATCGCACCCCATCACACCATTGCGCCCTGCTGCCCCCCTCGCCCAATCGGGGTTGGGTATATTCCCTCAGCTGTCACCAGAACCACAACCCAGGAGCCCTCATGAGCTACGAAACCATCGAAGTCCGCGTTGAAGCGGACAAGGTCGGCATCATCACCCTCAACCGCCCCAAGCAACTCAACGCACTGAACGACCAGTTGATGGACGAACTGGGGGCCGCCCTGAAGGCGTTTGATGCCGATGAGAAGATCGGCTGCATGATCGTGACAGGCAGTGAAAGGGCGTTCGCCGCCGGAGCCGATATCGGCGCCATGGCCAAATACAGCTTTGCCGATGCCTACAAGGGCGACTACATCACCCGCAACTGGGAAGCGATCCGCTCCATCCGCAAGCCCGTCGTTGCGGCGGTCAGTGGCTTTGCGCTGGGAGGCGGTTGTGAACTGGCGATGATGTGCGATTTCATCATTGCGGCAGACAACGCCAAGTTTGGCCAGCCGGAAATCAAACTGGGCGTCATCCCCGGCGCGGGCGGCACGCAGCGCCTGCCACGCGCTGTCGGCAAATCAAAAGCCATGGACATGGCTTTGACGGGCCGCATGATGGATGCCACCGAAGCGGAACGCGCAGGCCTTGTCAGCCGCGTGGTGCCCTACGAAAAAATGATGGATGAGGCGCTGGCTGCAGCCATCACCATCGCAGGGTTCTCGCAGATTGCCGTCATGGCCGCCAAGGAATCCGTCAACCGCGCGTTCGAAGGCTCGTTGTCTGATGGCGTGATGTTTGAGCGCCGCCTCTTTCACGCCCTGTTTGCGACGCAGGACCAAAAGGAAGGCATGGATGCTTTCGTGAACAAACGAGCTGCGATCTTCTCAAACCAATAAATTTTGTTCTATAATATCGGACTGCGGTGGTATAGCTCAGTTGGTTAGAGCGCAGCATTCATAATGCTGATGTCGGTGGTTCAAGTCCACCTACCACCACCAAACCCAAAAAACCCACAGCGCGCTAACGCCCTGTGGGTTTTTTCTTTCCCAGTTCCACTTGAGGCGATTTGCCCGAACCCGTAGGCCGTTCTTTCCCGGCCTGCCCTAGAATCGCGAATTCAGCCCCTGGATGTAAACCATGAACCGCTGCCTCTTCGTCGCCCCATACAGTCCCCGTCCTCCAAGCCGCTTGCGGCACTTGTTGTTTGCAGCACTGGCGTGTGGAGCGCTAGCAACCGCTTTACCTGCCGCGGCACAAACACTGCCTGGGCTGGGCCTCAGCCGCCCGTTCCCTGATGCCGCGCTGCGTGGCACGTTGACCTTCAC
Source organism: Acidovorax radicis (assembly GCF_020510705.1). Lineage (NCBI taxonomy): Bacteria > Pseudomonadati > Pseudomonadota > Betaproteobacteria > Burkholderiales > Comamonadaceae > Acidovorax > Acidovorax radicis. The sequence continues at coordinate 1,002,441 of NZ_CP075184.1, read as the reverse complement.
AACGACAACACAAGCGCAACTCAACGGCAAGCCTATTCGCGTTGCACCCGGCATGCGGCTGTTCAGCCCGCAGAACACGCTCATCATGACGCATTCGGTGCTTGGCAAGACCTTCAAGGTGAACTATGTGCTGGAGGTGAGCACCGGCATGCTTCACGCCGCCTGGATCCTGACCGAAGGCGAGGCCGCAAAGCCGCTCAAGGGCAGTGATGCGGTGATCACGAACATCACGACCGAGTCGGGCTCTGCGCTGAAATAACGCCGTCCCGGCGCGCCTGGGCGGTTGCGCCGTTAACGAATTCACCTTTTATGCACTCCTGAACACAGGGGTGTCTGTTTGCTATTTGCGAATTGCCATGGCCAAAAAAGTCTTCATCAAAACCTTCGGCTGCCAGATGAACGAGTACGACTCGGACAAGATGGCCGACGTACTGCACGCCGCGCAGGGCTATGAACCCACGCAAAACGTGGACGAGGCGGACCTGATCCTGTTCAACACCTGCTCGGTGCGCGAAAAAGCGCAGGAAAAAGTCTTCAGCGACCTCGGCCGCATCAAACACCTCAAAGCACGGGGCGTGAAGATCGGCGTCGGCGGATGTGTGGCCAGCCAGGAAGGCGCCGAGATCATCAAGCGCGCGCCCTATGTCGATGTGGTGTTCGGCCCGCAAACCCTGCACCGCCTGCCCGAGTTGCTGAACCAGCGTGACCGGCAAGACCGTCCGCAGGTGGACATCAGCTTTCCTGAAATCGAGAAATTCGACCATCTGCCGCCAGCCCGGGTAGAGGGCGCAAGTGCCTTTGTCTCGATCATGGAAGGTTGCAGCAAATATTGCAGCTACTGTGTGGTGCCGTACACCCGCGGTGAGGAAGTGAGCCGCCCGTTCGACGACGTGCTCGTGGAAGTCGCAGGGCTGGCGGACCAGGGAGTCAAGGAAGTGACGCTGCTGGGCCAGAATGTGAACGCTTATCTGGGCAAGATGGGCGGCACCAGCGAAAACGCAGACTTTGCGCTATTGCTCGAATACGTGGCAGAGATTCCGGGCATTGAGCGCATCCGTTACACCACCAGCCACCCCAACGAATTCACACCACGGCTGATCGACGCCTACGCCCGGCTGCCCAAGCTGGTCAGCCACCTGCACCTCCCGGTGCAACACGGCTCAGACCGCATCCTGATGGCCATGAAACGCGGCTACACCGCCATGGAATACAAGAGCACGGTGCGCAAGCTGCGCGCCATCCGCCCTGATTTGGCCATGAGCAGCGATTTCATCGTGGGCTTTCCTGGCGAGACCGAAGAAGACTTCAACAAGATGATGAAGCTCATCGATGACATCCATTTTGACAACAGCTTCAGCTTCATCTTCAGCCCCCGCCCGGGTACACCTGCCGCCGGGCTGCACGACGATACCCCCCATGACGTGAAGCTGCGCCGCCTGCAACACCTGCAGGGCGTCATCAATGCCAACATCAAGTCGATCAGCGAAAGCCGCCTCGGCACGGTGCAACGCATTCTTGTGGAGGGCACCTCCAAGCGCGACAGCACCGAACTCATGGGCCGCACGGAATGCAACCGGGTGGTCAACTTCGCGGGGCAAGCTCGCCTGGTGGGGCAAATGGTGGACGTAACGATCACTGAAGCCAAAGCCTACACACTGCGGGGCGAAGTGCTCACTCATGAGGCAGCGCACGCAGCGTGAGGCGTTGCACACCCCTGACACGATGCCTTTAGAAAGCAGCCTGCCAAACACGGGATCGGTCAAAGTCAGTGGCCCGCTCAGTGGCCTGTCGTTCCAGCAATTGCTGCTGCTGGCGTTTTTGCTGATTGCCGGACTATTGGGCGTGAGTTCGCTGCGGGCACTGCACACGCTGGAGCAGTTGATGCTTCAAAGCCGCCACGGCACGGCACAAGCGGCCTCCTTGAGCAATGCTGCACAGGGGTTGAACCAGCGCGGCCAGGCACTGGAGCGTGCCGCCCGGCAGTCACTGGTGCTGCGCGACGCCACATTGCGCCGCAGCTTTGACGAGATGTCCATCGACGCATTGGTGCTTCTGGACCAACTGCAAAAAGGCGGAATTCCCGAAGAGCAATCCACACAGTGGCGTCTTCACCTCGATACCGTCAAAGGATTGCTTGATGCACCACCCTCGCTCGCGCTGGACAACGAGCAGCGGGTCGCCGAGGAATTTGTCGCATTGGATAGCCTCCATGCCGCTATCGCGCAGGCGGTGCAAGACACCAATATGCGGCGCAACCAGGACCTTCAAGGCCGGATCGAAGACAGCCGCCGCAACGTCACGCACCAGGTGGTTGGCGTGATTGTGTTGGCCCTGGTCCTCGCACTGGCCCTGGGCATCTGGCTGGCACGCCCCTTCAAACGACTGGAACGGACGATCCAGAGGCTGGGGGAAAACCGGCTTGATGAAGCCATCGCGATCTCCGGCCCCGATGACGTGCGTCGACTGGGCCAGCAGCTCGAATGGCTCCGCCTTCGGCTGCAGGAGCTTGATACGGACAAGGCACGTTTTCTGCGCCACGTCTCGCACGAACTCAAAACGCCGCTGGCAGCGTTGCGCGAAGGCGTGGCACTGCTGCAGGATGGTGTGACCGGAGAACTCAACCCTGGTCAGCATGAGGTCGCGCAAATTCTGCACCACAACACGCGAGTGCTCCAAGACGAAATCGAGGCACTGCTGCGTTTCAATGCGGCGGCCTTTGAGGCGCGCCAGCTCAAACGCAGTGATACCGACCTGCTGGCGTTGCTGGAAGCGCAAGTTGAAGCCCAGCGCCTGCAGTGGCAAGCCCGGGGACTGCGAGCCGTCGTGGAAGGCTCCTCGGTGTCAATGCAGGTGGATGCGGACAAGATGGCATCGGCCATCAGCAACCTGCTATCGAACGCCATCCGCTTTTCACCCAAAGGTGGCATGGTGCGCCTGGTCCTTTCGCAGCGTGCAGGATGGGTGCAGGTGGACGTTTTGGACGAGGGCCCCGGTGTGGCTGCGGCCGATCGGGGCCACATCTTCGAGCCTTTCTACCGGGGGGGCCGCCAACCCGACGACGCAACGCGTGGAACCGGCATTGGCCTGTCTATCGTTCAGGAATACGTGGCCGCCCATGGGGGCCGGGTGCGGCTCATTGAAGAAGGCGCCCACACCTTTTTTCGCATAGAACTACCGAATGCAGCCTAGTTGCACCCCTCCCATAACCCCAACGATCCCGTGGCGGAGTCGGCACGCCGGCATCTTGTCGATGGTTGTGAGCCTTGTGCTGGCGGGCTGCCAGGCGCCCATGATGCCCAAGCGGGTGTCGCAACCACCACCCGATCCCACCAGCTGGGTGACGACATCTCCAGCGGCCAATGCGCCAACAGATGCAGACTCATCGCCCTCGGCTGCCCCCACAACGCCCGCCACGGCGGATCCGGTGCAGCGGGTGCTGGCCCAGACGGATAGGATTTTGAGCATGCCCGCCCCAGAGCTGGGCAAGGAGATTGCCCGCCTAAGCGCTACCGAAGAGACGGCAGCAGAAAAAACACTGGTGCTGGCCATCGCTTTGTCCCACACCCGCCAGGCCGTGGATACTGCGCGCGCCCTCGGCCTGGTGCAACGGGTGTTAGCCAACAACGCCACAGACGAAGCACAGGCACTGCAGCCGCTGGCACGCCTGGTTGAAGCGCGCCTGCTGCAACAGCGACGGCTTGAAGACCAACTGGAGAAGCAAAGCCAGCAGTTGCGTGACACGCAGCGCCGCAACGACCAGCTCAACGAGCGCCTGGAGGCGGTGCGTGCCATCGAACGCAGCCTGACCACCCGCCCGGTCTCGCCGCCCTCCGCGCCTGCGCCAGCCCCCGGCAGCAACACGCAACGACCGGCCCCCTGACGCCCCCACACCAGAAGATTGAGCGAGACAACCAGCCATGGCTACACCCCCGTCTATCAACAACCGCCGCCTGGCCCCCGCTGCGCGTCTCCTGGTGGTCGATGACGATGCCGACATGCTGAGACTGCTGTCACTGCGGCTGAAGGCAGCGGGATACGAAGTGATCGCCGTGGGTTCTGCCGAAGCGGCACTGGCCCAGCTGGACACGGCGCGCCCCCAACTCGTGTTGAGCGACGTGCGCCTGCCAGGGCGTGACGGACTGGCCTTGTTTGACGAAGTGCGTGCGCGACATCCGTCGCTGCCGGTGATTTTGCTGACCGCACACGGCACCATTCCCGATGCAGTGGAGGCCACATCGCGCGGTGTCTTTACCTACCTGACCAAACCCTACGACGGCAAAGATCTGTTGGAAAAGATTGGCCAGGCGCTGGCCCTGAGCGCGCCCGTTGCCACCCATGCACACGCCAACGAAGACTGGCGATCGGAGATCGTGAGCCGATCCAACCGCATGACGGACCTGCTGGCCGAGGCGTACATGGTGGCGCAGTCGGATGCCAGTGTGCTGTTGCTGGGCGACAGTGGTGCCGGCAAGGAGCTGCTGGCGCGCGCTATTCACCGCGCCAGCCCACGGGCCAACCGCCCGTTTGTGGCAGTCAACTGCGGCGCCATCCCTGAAGCGCTGCTCGAATCGGAATTGTTCGGACACGTCAAAGGGGCGTTCACCGATGCGGTAAGCAACCACAAAGGGCTTTTTCAGGCGGCCGAGGGGGGCACGCTGCTGCTCGACGAAATTGGTGACATGCCCCCGGCGCTGCAGGTCAAGCTGCTGCGTGTACTGCAAGAGCGCGCCGTGCGCCCCGTGGGAGCCAGCCAGGCCACGGCGATTGACGTGCGCATCATCTCGGCCACCCACCGCGATCTGGAAGCCGCCATGGCGACCGCCCAGTTTCGCGAAGACCTGTATTACCGCCTCAACGTCGTCACGCTGGCGCTGCCCACACTTGGCGAGCGACGCGAAGACATTGCGCTGCTGGCCAACTACTTCCTCGACAAGCTCTCGCGCAAATACGACAAACGGCTGTCGGGTTTTGCGCCCGAGGCGCTCAAGGCACTGACCATGGCCACATGGCCCGGCAATGTGCGCCAGCTCTACAACGTGGTGGAACAAGTGTGCGCACTCTCCACCACGCCGCTGGTGCCTCTCACCCTGGTGCAGCGCGCCCTGCGCACACCCTCCACCCAAGTGCTGAGTTTTGCGGAAGCGCGCCAGCGCTTTGAGCGTGAATATCTGGTGGGCTTGCTCAAGATGACCGATGGCAACGTGGCCGACGCCGCCGGCCTGGCCCAGCGCAACCGGACCGAGTTCTACCGCCTGCTGCAAAAGCACGAACTCACACCGGGTCACTTCAAGAACGATACGCCCGGCGTGGATGGTGTCGCTGACGAGCGACACGACTAAGTTGTTGATTCACTGAGGTTTTCATCCCTGGCTGCGGCCATCTGTCGCCCTTTGGCGACAAAACAGGGGTGAAAAGCGGCCCCCTACCGCAGTGCACAAACACTTACAAGCAAAAAGACCGATAAGTCGTTGATATAGAACGACTTTTCAATGCTGGCACGGGGTTTGCCCTAGTAGCCCGCATGCAGGCTTCTTTTTTTACTCCATCTTCACCGTTCTCGCGGCGCACCCAGTGGCTCGCGGTGGTGCTGGGCGCCGTGCTGTTGACAGGCACAGCACAGGCACAGGGCTTCGATTTTGAGCGCGTGACGCAGATCGCCCGAGAGCGCGCCCAAAAGCCATATCAGCCAGTCAGCAACAAGCTGCCAGCGGATCTGGCCCCGCTCAACTACGACCAGGTTCGCGACATCCGCTGGCGCCCTGAGCGTGCGCTGTGGCGCAAGGAAAACCTCGCGTTCGAAGCAATGTTCTTCCACCTGGGCCTGTACCAGACCACGCCGGTGCTGATCAACGAAGTGACCCCACAAGGCACACGCCACATCCGTTACAACCGCGCGGATTTTGACTACGGCAAGAACGAGGTCCGGCCCGAGACCTGGGGTGACCTGGGCTTTGCCGGCTTCAGGCTGCACAACCCCTTGAACTCCAGTGCGTACAAAGACGAACTGGCAGTGTTTCAGGGCGCCAGCTATTTTCGTGCGCTGGGCAAAGGGCAGCAGTACGGCCTGTCTGCGCGCGGGTTGGCCATTGACACGGCGGGCGCAGCACCCGGCCAAGGCGAAGAGTTTCCGCGCTTCACCGAGTTCTGGCTCGTCAGGCCCGAAGCCAACGCCACCACGGTGACCGTGTACGCGCTCCTGGATTCACCCCGTGCGAGCGGTGCGTATCGCTTTGACATCCAACCCGGCGCACAGACCACCACCACCGTTCACAGCCGCGTTTTTTTACGCACCGGCTCCGGCACGGGCAACCCCATTGCCACGCTGGGTATCGCCCCGCTGACGAGCATGTTCTTTTTTGGCGAGAACCAGCCCCGCAAGGACGACTTCCGGCCCGAGGTGCATGACTCGGATGGTCTGATGATCGCCACCGGCGAAGGCGAATGGTTGTGGAGGCCCCTGCAAAACCCCAAGCAGACGTTGGTGACCTCTTTTGCCACCAAGAACCCCATAGGTTTTGGGCTGATGCAACGTGACCGCCAGTGGGCCAGCTACGAAGACGTGGAAGCCCGCTATGAACGCCGCCCCAGCGCCTGGGTGCGCCCGCTGCACAACTGGGGGGCGGGCCGTGTGGAGCTGGTTCAGCTGAACACGCCCGATGAAACACACGACAACATCGTCGCCTACTGGGTGCCCGCGCAGATGCCCGCCCCCGGTCAGCCGCTGGAATTCGCCTACGAGCTGAGCTGGCAGGGCGATGACCAGCAGCGCCCACCCAGTGCCTGGGCTACCCAGTCGCGCCGTGGCATGGGCTACACGAAACAAAGCGCCGAAACCTTGCGCCAACAAACCCAGTACGTCGTCGACTTCGATGGGCCGGCCCTCCTGGCCCTGCCTGCCGACGCCACGGTCAAAGCGGTGGTGACCAGCGATGCCAACGGCCAGGTGCTCGAAAACATGGCCTATCGCAACCCTGCCACAGGGCAGTGGCGCATGACGGTTCGCGTACAGCGCACCGACGCCCACCGGCCCGTCGAGCTGCGCGCTTTTCTTCAACACGATAACCACGCTGTGAGCGAAACATGGACGCACATCATTCTTCCCGAGTAAACCCCAGAGAGCGCCACGGCGACACCGCTCAGCGCAGTGCGTTGCGTGAGGAACGCCACCCCAATTCGGTCACGGCGCCCCCGCTCAACCGAGGCTCCATGGCGCCGGTGCCCTGGCGGGGGTTCTGGAACAGTCTGAGTACCGCATTGCTGCTGCGCCTGACCGGTTGCCAAGCCGCGCCACAGGCCCCGCAGCCTGCACAGCCTGACAACCCAACGAGCACCGCCTGGCAAACCGGTGCGCAGCGCCGCCGCTGGACTTTTGCATTGCTGACCCTGCTGACCACCACGCTCGCGAGTTATTTGTTTGCCAATGTGCAGCCTGTCTATGACAACGCCTGGCTGAGCTATGGACAGATTGCGCTGTTTGCACTGCTCTCCGCCTGGGTAGTCACAGGCTTTCTGACCGGCCTGATGGGGTTTTGGGTGATGGTGCGCGGCGACAAACACGCCCTGTCTGTGCGCAGCGTCACGGCGCACACGCTGGCGCCAGGGGCCCGCACCGCCATCATCATGCCGATCTGCAATGAAGACGTGGCCACGGTATTTGCCGGCCTGCGGGCTACCTGCGAGTCAGTGGCCTCCACCGGGCATGGCGCCACGTTTGATGTGTTTGTCTTGTCAGACAGCTACGACAGCGGCATTGCCGCAGCCGAGCGCGCCGCCTGGGAGGACCTGCGTACCGCACTGGCCGAACACGGCCAACAGCCCCAGGTGCAGGTGTATTACCGCCTGCGCACGCGCCGCACACACCGCAAAGCGGGCAATGTGGCCGATTTTTGTCGCCGCTGGGGCAAGGACTACCGTTACATGGTGGTGCTGGACGCCGACAGCGTGATGAGCGGCGATTGCATCGTCTCGATGGCCAAGCTGATGGAAGCCCACCCCAGCGCCGGCATCATCCAGACGGCCACCCAGGCCATCGGCCACGTCACACTGCACGCACGCGCACAGCAGTTTGCGTCGCGCGTCACCGGCCGGCTGTTCACGCTGGGCATGCAGTATTGGCAGTTGGGCGAGTCGCACTATTGGGGCCACAACGCCATCCTGCGTGTGGAGCCTTTCATGCAGCACTGTGCGCTCGCCCCCATCAAGGGCAAAGGCGGTTTGGCGGGCGGCATCATGTCGCACGACTTTGTGGAGGCTGCGTTGATGCGCCGCGCTGGATACCACGTGTGGCTGGTCTCCGACCTGATCGGCAGCTATGAGCAACAGCCACCAGACCTGCTGGCCGAGCTGCAGCGCGACCGTCGCTGGTGCCAGGGTAACCTGCAAAACGCCCGTCTCGTGGCCGAACCCGGCATCCACCCTGTGCACCGCTCGATGTTCATCACAGGGGCCATGGCCTACCTGTCGGCGCCGCTGTGGCTGGCGTTTCTCACGCTGGGCACGGCGCTGTGGCTGTCGGGCGCCAAGCTGGTGGCCGACTGGCATATCCTGCCCACCGAGTTGCTCGCGCTCTGGGGATGGACGCTGTGCATGCTCTTTCTGCCCCGCATCCTGGGCGTGACGGCCGTGTTCATGCGCCACGAGCAAAAGGAGTACGGAGGCGCTTTCAGCTTGCTCAAAAGTGCCGTGCTGGAAAGCGTGCTCGCCATCCTGCAAGCCCCCATCCGCATGCTGGCGCATTCGCTGTTTGTACTGATCGCGTTGACCGGCCTGAAGCTCGAATGGAAGTCGCCCCCGCGCGAAGCCCATGCCGTGCCTTGGTTGTACGCGGTACGCCAGCTGGCCCCCATGAGTGCGGTGATTGCCTTGTTGGGCGTCGGGGTCGCGCTAATCGACAGCAGCGCGCTGCTGTGGCTGCTGCCGGTGGGCCTGCCTTTGGCGCTGGCCATTCCGCTGGCGGTTGTCACCAGCCAGATCGCCTTGGGCAAGGCCCTGCGTGCCCAGCGCCTGCTGCTGATCCCCGAGGAAGCATGGTCGCCGCCCGTGTTGCGCCGCGCCTGGCTGCATGCCAGCCAGCTGTCTGCCGCAGTGCTGCTCAAGGCTGCGTGAGCCGGCCAGCGTGCACCTTGTAGCGAACGGCGCCCACCCACAAAAAAACCGGCCCTCACCGGTTTTTTGTTTTGCTCACTTATTGATAGCTGATAGCGCTTTATGTATAAGCGCTAGAGGCCAAAAATGCTTAAAAATCAGAAGGGCATCTTGGGCATACCGCCACCGCCCATGCCTTTCATGCCGCCCATTTTTTTCATCATCTTCATCAGTCCGCCGCCCTTCATCTTCTTCATCATGTCCTGCATCTGCTCAAACTCCTTGAGCAGGCGGTTGACCTCCTGAACCTGCACCCCGGCGCCGTTGGCAATGCGTTTTTTGCGGGTGGCCTTGATGATTTCGGGCCTGCGGCGTTCCTTGGGCGTCATGCTCTGAATGATGCCTTCCTTGCGCTTGATGTCCTTCTCGGCCTTGTCCATGTCCACCGCACCGGCCTTGGCCGTGAGGTGAGACGGGAGCTTGTCCATCAGGCTGGACAACCCGCCCATCTGCTTCATCTGCTGGATCTGCGAGAGGAAATCGTTCAGATCGAACCCATCGCCACTCTTGACCTTGGCCGCCAGCTTTTGCGCGGCCTCCATGTCCACCCCGGCGGTGACCTGCTCCACCAGCGCAACGATGTCGCCCATGCCCAGAATACGGCCCGCATGGCGCTCGGCATCGAACACCTCCAGGCCATCGAGTTTCTCGGACACGCCCGCAAACTTGATGGGGGCTCCCGTCACCTGCCGCACCGACAACGCCGCACCGCCACGCGAATCGCCATCAAGCTTGGTCAGCACGATGCCGGTCAGCGGCAGCGCCTCTTTGAACGCCTTGGCCGTGTTGATGGCATCCTGGCCCTGCATGGCATCTACCACGAACAAGGTCTCGACCGGCTTCAGTGCGGCGTGCAGGTCCTTGATTTCTTTCATCAAGGCTTCGTCGATGGCCAGGCGGCCGGCCGTATCGACCAGCAGCACGTCGAAGTAATGCTTCTTGGCGTAATCGAGCGCCGCCAGCGCGATATCCAGCGGCTTCTGGTCGGGCGTGCTGGGGAACCACTCGGCGCCGGCCTGCTGGGTCACCGTCTTGAGCTGCTCAATGGCGGCCGGGCGGTACACGTCGCCCGAAACGGTCAAGACCTTCTTCTTGCGCTTTTCGATCAGGTGCTTGGCCAGCTTGGCCGTGGTGGTGGTTTTACCCGCCCCCTGCAAGCCTGCCATCAAAATGATGGCAGGCGGCTGGGCCGCCAGGTTGATGTCCGCCACGCCTTCACCCATGGTGGCCGCCAGCTCGCGGTTAACGATGCTGACCAGGGTCTGGCCGGGCTTGAGCGAGCCAAGTACCTCTTGTCCCAGCGCCTTTTCCTTGACGCGCGCAATGAAATCACGCACCACCGGCAAGGCCACGTCGGCCTCCAGCAGTGCCATGCGCACTTCGCGCAGCATGTCCTGCACGTTGGATTCGGTAATGCGGGCCTGGCCACGCATCTCCTTGACGAGGCGCGAGAGTTTGTCGGTAAGGGCGGAGGCCATAAAAGAAGTTCCGGTGTTGCCTGTGCACGGTCAACGCAGCCGTTGAAGGCACAAGCCCGCCAGGGCGCTGGCGGTGGGCGAAAGGCTAAACTGTGACCCATGATTTTACCCAGTGCTTCCCCCGCCAGCTGGCTGCTGGCCCTGGCTGCTGCCGTGGCCTATGCCGTGCCCGCCGCAGCGGCTTCGCGCATGAGTGCGGTGGCCGCACGCAATGCACTGCTTGTGGCCTGGCTACTGCACGGCGCCGTGCTGGTGTGGGGGCTGTGGGGCGATACGCCCCGGTTTGGCTTTGCGCCCGCGTTGTCCATGACAGCGTGGCTGGTATTGACGGTGTATGCGGTGGAGCGGCAGCTGTTTCCGCAGATGCAGGCCCGCTGGGTGCTCGCCGCCCTGGGGGCCGCCGCCATCGTGTTGGCCCTGCTTTTTCCGGGGCAACCGCTGCATGTTCAAGCGTCGGCCTGGTTGCCGCTACACCTCGCACTGGGCATCGCCTGCTATGGCTTGTTCGCCGCAGCGGTCGTGCATGCCTGGCTGATGACCCGTGCCGAGCGCCACATTCGCCAGGCGGAAGACCCGCGCAGCGGTATCCCACTGCTCACGCTGGAGCGCCTGACCTTTCGTTTTGTCGTCGCGGGCTTTATTTTGCTGACCGCCACGCTAGCCGCGGGCTGGCTGTTTGGTGAAACCCTGTATGGTCGCGCCTGGCGATGGGACCACAAAGCCATTTTCTCGCTGCTGTCGTGGGTGACCTTCGCCACCTTGCTGCTTGGCCGCGCACGTTTTGGTTGGCGCGGGCGCAATGCCGTGCGGGTGCTCTACACCGGCTCTGCCCTGTTGCTGCTCGCCTACGTGGGCTCCCGTTTTGTTCTCGAAGTTGTATTGGGCCGCAGCACATGAAGTACCTGGTCTTGCTGGTTGTCCTGGCGGTGGCCATCGGCGTCTGGCGCAGCCGACGCGCACCGGGCGCCGCCACGCAAAACACCCCGCCGCCGCCCCTGGCGTTGCCACAGGACATGCCTGCCTGTGCACATTGCGGCATACACATCCCCAAGGCTGAAGCCCTGATGCTTGGCAACCAGGCCTATTGCTGCGCCGAACACCGGCGCCTCGGCCCCGCCTGACGCCATGTACGGGTTGCCAGCCAGTAGCTTCATGCCCACTGTGGATGCGCCGTTTGTGCGGATGTGGCGCGGGTTTCTGACCGGTCGCGTCATGGTGGCGTTTGCCCTGGTGGTTCTGCAGGGCGCCGGCCAAATCATGAACCAGGCTACAGAACCGGCCGTGCTCGCGGTTTGCCTCGTGTATCTCGTGGCCACCGCGTTGCTTCGCGGTCTGGCCCGGCGCGGGCCACCGTCTCCCAGTGCCGGGCCCCAATGGCTCCCATCCATTGGCGTGGACCTTGTCGCCATCACCGCATTGCAGTTATTGCATGTGGGCAGCATGAACTACACCCCTTTGTTCGGGCTGCCCATTCTCATGGCAGCCGTGCTGGGCACACTCACGCTGGCGCTGGGAACCACTGCGGCCGTCACCTTGCTGCTCCTGGCGTGGGCCTGGTGGCTAGGGACCCGTGCAGGCGGAGACGACGCACAGCGTTACCTGCAAAGCGCGCTCACCGGCACGGGCTACTTCATCCTGAGCTACCTGACCCACCAGCTGGCCACCCGCCTGACACGCGAGCAGGAATTGGCGCAACAGAGTCGCATCGCGGCCAGGGTACAGACCCAGGTCAGCGCACTGGTTATCCAGAATCTGACCGATGGCGTGCTGGTGGTGGACGAAAACGACGTCGTCCGCATTGCCAACCCTGCGGGTTTGCAATTGCTGGGTGGCGACACACTGCCTGAATTACCTTTCACCCTCGCATCAGAGCCAGCGTGGCAGCCCCTGGTGTTGTTGGCCCAACGCAGCTTTCGGCGGGAGCAACCCCTGACGGCGGACGTGGACTTGCTGCGCCCAGGCAAAAGCCCCATGGGCTTGCATGTGCGCACTTGGCTTACATCCATGCAGGAGGCTGCAAAACCGTCGCGCGCCGAGCGCCTGTGCGTGATGTTTCTGCATGATCTGCGTGAAATGGAAGCCCGGTTGCGCACCGAGAAACTGGCGGCCATGGGCCGAATGTCCGCCGCCGTCGCCCACGAAATTCGCAACCCCCTCGCGGCCATTGTTCAGGCCAATGCATTGCTGGAAGAGGACCTGCAAGACCCAGGGCACCTGCGCCTGGCGCGCATGGTGCGGCAAAACGCTGATCGCCTGGCCCGCATTGCCGAGGAGGTGCTGGATATCGCCCGTGTCCAGCACCAGATCAGCCACGCCCCCGCTGCGACGGTGCCGCTCGATGAAACGGTCGCTCAGGTATGGAGCGACTGGCAAGCCCAGAATCCGTGTGAACGCCGTGCGGTCGTGATGCTTGGCGCGGGCGCCACGCAGGTGGAGTTTGATGCCGAGCACCTGCGCCGCGTCCTGGTGAACCTGCTGGACAACGCCTTGCGCTATATGGGCCAGGCGCCCGACTCCCTGTCGATCACAACGCGCGCTACGGCTGGTGGTCAGGTTAGCCTGCAGGTGTGGAGCGACGGCGCTCCCATGGACAAATCGGTAGAGCGGCATCTGTTTGAGCCCTTCTTCTCCTCGGAGAGCCGCTCCAGCGGGCTGGGCCTCTATATTTGCCGGGAACTGTGCCAGCGCCATGGCGCATCCATCAGCTACCAACGGCTGCACCACACTACGCTGCGGGGCGAGACTGGCGGAAATGCTTTCACCGTCAGCTTCCGCCGCACCACCCGTCCCGCAGATACCGCCACGCTTTTTGACACCATCGTGGTCTGAACCGCATTGCCATGAACGCTCCCAACGCATCCATTCTTGTTGTAGACGACGAGCCCGATCTGCGCACCTTGTACGAGCTCACGCTCTTGCGCGAGGGTTATCGCGTGGAGACGGCATCCACCGTGCAGGAGGCACGCGATCAGCTCAAGGCCCACCGGTTCGACGCCGTGATCACCGACATGCGCCTCCCCGATGGGTTTGGCATGGAGCTACTGCAGGACCTGCGCGATCAGCAACGCCGGGAGCGTTGTGTGGTCATGACCGCTTATGGGTCGGCCGAGAACGCCGTGGAAGCCCTGCGCGCTGGCGCTTTTGATTACCTGACAAAACCCGTGGACCTCAAGCAGTTCCGCTCGGTGGTGGCATCCGCCATACAAGGCACAGGCGGCGTGCCAGCGCCGCGCGCAGCACGCAGTACCGGCAACCCAGGCCGTCCATCGGCGGCCTCTGGCGAGCTTGCTGTTTCTGGCGCAGCGCTGGACCGGCTGGTGGGTGAATCAGAGGCACTGCGCAACGTCAAGCAGCGGGTGGCCAAGGTATCGCGGGGCATGGCACCAGTGCTGATTCATGGGGAGTCCGGCACCGGCAAGGAGCTCGTGGCCCAGGCATTGCACGCCCACAGCCAGCGTGCGGATGGGCCACTGATTGCAGTGAACTGCGGTGCAATTCCAGAAAATCTGCTCGAAGCCGAGTTTTTCGGAGCCCGTAAGGGCTCGTACACCGGCGCGTCGCAAGACCGCGATGGCTACTTTCAGGCCGCTCGGGGCGGCACCCTGTTTTTGGACGAAATCGGCGACCTGCCCCTGGCCATGCAGTCGAAGCTGCTGCGAGCGATCCAGGAGCGCAGCGTGCGCCCCCTGGGCTCTACCCAAGAGGAGACGGTGGATGTGCGCATCGTGAGCGCGACCCACCGCGACCTCGCGGCAGATGTCCAGTCCGGCCGATTCCGGCAGGATCTGTATTACCGCCTCAACGTGATCGAGATCCTGATCCCGCCGTTGCGCGAGCGGCGCGATGACCTGCCTGCGCTGTGCGCCGCCTTGCTGGCACGCATCTCGCAGGAGTCCGGAATGCCCGTACCCGCACTGACCGAGGACGCATTGAATGCCATTGCAGCCCACCCACTGACAGGCAATGTGCGGGAGCTGGAAAACCTGCTGCACCGCGCGGTAGCCCTCAGCGACGGCGATGAATTGACGGTGGATTGGCCATCACGTCCGGTCAACCCACCGGCGGGAACACGCATGGTGGCCTCGCCAGGCACATTGCTCGCATCCCCGGACACAGTGCAGAACAGCCCGTCGAAGCCCTCCGCCCCCAACGGCTGTACCGATCCCCTTCCCACTGACCTGCAGGCATGGCTGGACCAACAAGAGCGTGAAATCCTGATCCGTGCCCTGCGCGAGGCTGGCTTCAACCGCACAGCGACCGCCGCCAGGCTGGGTATCAGCCTGCGCCAGATACGCTACCGTATCGCCCGCCTCAACATCGCGGCGCCGAACGATCAAGACCCGAATGACGATATCGGATGACATCCAGGACGCAGGCGTGAGCCCCTGGGACGGTGGCTGGCACCGCTTGGCACGGAGAGTGCCCTCACCCAACTTCGGCCAGCGCCCCGTTTCAAGCGGCGCAGTGGATCTGATCGTGGTGCATTCGATCAGCCTGCCCCCTGGCGAATATGGCAACGGGGCTGTGCAGCAGCTCTTTACCAATACCCTGAATTGGGACGCACACCCCTACTTTCAGCGTATTCGCGGACTTCAGGTGTCCAGCCATTTTTTTGTCGAGCGCACAGGGGATCTGTGGCAATTTGTGGATTGCGACCAGCGCGCCTGGCACGCGGGCCCATCCAGCTACCGGGGCCGCAGTAATTGCAACGATGACTCCATCGGCATTGAGCTGGAAGGGCTGGAAGGGCTCACCTTTGAGCCGGCGCAATACCGCACGCTGGCCACGCTCTGCCAGGACATTGCCGCACGCTACCCCGTTCGGCATATCGCAGGCCATGAACACATTGCACCGGGCCGCAAGGGCGATCCAGGCCCGGGCTTTGACTGGGCCGAACTGCAAAACGCGCTGCAGTGGCAAGCGGGGCTCTTTCCGCAAAAGTCAACCCCGCCTTTCGCGTAATCAAGGGTTTTCCCGAATCTTCTGCGCTCTTTGCGCCAAACCACGACACTCGCATCCCCGTATGGACAGCGCGTGTCCACGCGGCTGCTGAAGCAAAAGTCTCCGCGAGACTGCGCCAAGTCAAGGTTTGGCCCCTGGAATGCCCCATGCACAAGGCCTTGGAGCCGACCCGAAACAAGCGTGAAACCGGCTGGTAACAGACAGCTTCAGCAGCCGTGTGAATATAGCGCTGTACACTACCGGTAGTGTCTTGCTACCATCACACCCACTAGCTATAGCGTGTGGAAAGCAACCCACCTTTCCCACCTTCCTCGCACGCAACGCCCCTCGGCGCACTGAATTCGCCTTTCCCGACAGCTCCCAAAGGACCTCTCAAATGCAAGCTGCTCTGACCCCTGCATCGACCACCAACACGCTTGGTCACCCCTCTACGACCGCTGACGCCTCGCCTGCCGAACAACCGGGTAGCGCAACGCTGACCCACTATCAAATCATCCGCCGCAACGGCTCGGTTGTCCCGTTCGAGCCGCAGAAAATAGCCGTCGCCATGATGAAGGCCTTCCTCGCCGTGCATGGCACCCAGGGTGCCGCCTCCGCCAGCGTGCGCGAGGTCGTTGACACGCTGACCCAGAACGTCGTGCGCGCACTCGTACGGTCACGCCCGGGCGGCGGAACCTTCCACATCGAAGACGTGCAAGACCAGGCCGAACTCGGCCTGATGCGTGGCGGCCACCACGAAGTGGCCCGCGCCTACGTTCTCTACCGCGAACGCCGCACCCAAGAGCGCGCCCACCAGCAAGAGCAGAAAACGCACTCGGTGCCCGCACTGCACGTGATTGACCTCGGCCAGCGCGTTCCACTCGACGAAGCACGCCTGCTGGGCCTTATCCAGTCTGCCTGCGCCAACTTGGGCGCCGACATCCAGGCGGCCCCCATAGTGGCAGAGACCATGCGCAACCTATATGACGGCGTACCCATGGACGAGGTGTACAAGGCGTCCATCCTGGCGGCCCGCACGCTGATCGAGAAAGACCCCGACTACACCTACGCCACCGCGCGCCTGCTGCTGCACACCATCGTGCGCGAAGTCCTGGGCCGCGACGTTATCCAGAGCGATATGGGCCAAGCCTATATCGACTACTTCCCACAGTTCATCCAGAAGGGCGTGGAGAATGACCTGCTGGATGAACGCCTGCAGCAGCAGTTCGACCTTCGGCGCCTGGGTGCCGCCCTTAAGGCCGACCGCGATCTACAGTTTGACTACCTGGGCCTGCAAACCCTGTACGACCGGTACTTCCTCCACGTCAAAAAGACCCGCATCGAACTCCCCCAGGCATTTTTCATGCGCGTAGCCATGGGCTTGGCACTGAATGAGGCCGACCGCGAAGCCCGTGCGATTGAGTTCTACGAAGTGCTGTCGTCCTTCGACTTCATGTCGAGCACGCCCACCCTGTTTAACGCCGGCACGCTGCGCTCGCAACTCTCCAGCTGCTACCTCACCACGGTGCCCGACGACCTGGATGGCATTTACGAGTCGATCAAGGAAAACGCGCTGCTTTCGAAGTTCGCGGGCGGCCTGGGCAACGACTGGACCCGCGTGCGTGCGCTGGGCAGCCACATCAAAGGCACCAACGGCGAATCGCAAGGTGTGGTGCCATTCCTCAAGGTGGTCAACGATACGGCCGTGGCGGTGAACCAGGGCGGCAAGCGCAAGGGCGCTGTCTGCACCTACCTGGAAACCTGGCACCTCGACATTGAAGAGTTCCTGGAACTGCGCAAGAACACCGGCGACGACCGCCGCCGCACGCACGACATGAACACGGCCAACTGGATTCCCGACCTGTTCATGCGCCGCGTGATGGAAAAGGGCACCTGGACCCTGTTCTCGCCCAACAACGTCCCCGACCTGCACGATCTGTTCGGAGCCGACTTCGAGAAGGCCTATGTAGCCTACGAAGAAAAGGCCGCCCGTGGCGAGATCAAGCCCGCCAAAACGGTGCAAGCCACTGACATGTGGCGAAAGATGCTGACCATGTTGTTCGAGACTGGGCACCCATGGATCACGTTCAAGGATGCATGTAATGTGCGTTCGCCCCAGCAACATGCAGGCGTGGTGCACTCGTCCAACCTTTGTACCGAGATCACGCTGAACACCAGCGACACCGAGACCGCCGTCTGCAATCTCGGCTCGGTCAATCTGCTTCAGCACATCAAAAACGGGCAGATCGACCACGACAAGCTCAAGAAGACCATCACCGTGGCCATGCGCATGCTGGACAACGTGATCGACATCAATTACTACGCCGTCAAAAAAGCGCGTGACTCCAACCTGCGACATCGCCCCGTCGGTCTGGGCCTGATGGGCTTTCAGGACAGCCTGTATGAGCTGCGCATTCCCTACGCCTCTCAAGCGGCTGTGGAATTTGCAGACCAGTCGATGGAGGCCATCTGCTACTACGCCTACTGGGCATCCACCGAGCTGGCCAAAGAACGGGGTCAGTATTCAAGCTACAAGGGCTCGCTGTGGGACCGTGGAATCCTGCCATTCGATACGCTGGACATGCTCGCCAGTGCACGGGGTGGTTATGTAGAAGTCGACCGCTCTTCCTCCCTCGACTGGGATGCTCTGCGCAAGAAGATTGCCCAGGACGGCATGCGCAACTCCAACTGTGTTGCCATCGCCCCAACGGCGACGATCTCCAACATCATCGGCGTGGATGCATCGATCGAACCATCGTTCGGCAACCTCTCGGTCAAGTCCAACCTGTCGGGCGAGTTCACCGTCATCAACGGGGGGCTGGTAAGGGATCTCAAGCGCCTTGGCCTGTGGGACGACGTAATGATCATGGACCTCAAACATTTCAAAGGTTCGTTGCATCCCATTGATCGTGTGCCGCAGGACATCAAGGCCTTGTATTCGACCGCGTTCGAGGTGGAATCGCAGTGGCTGGTGGAAGCCGCATCACGCCGCCAGAAATGGATCGACCAGGCACAGAGCCTGAATATCTACATGGCAGGCGCATCAGGCAAGAAGCTCGACGATACCTACAAGCTTGCCTGGATTCGTGGCCTCAAGACCACTTACTACCTGCGCACCCAAAGTGCGACACACGTCGAAATGAGCACGGTGAACACGCGCCAACTCAACGCAGTTTCGTCCGGCAATGAGGGCGCGACAAACAGCGCTTCGGCGTCCGCTCAGGGCCAATCGAGCGCACCGGAAGTGACCGCCGCAGTGCCGGCCACAGACGTTCAGTTTTCAGCCATCGACGATCCAGGTTGCGAAGCCTGCCAATAAAAACTTCGCGCGCAACGCCTCGCATGCAGTTGAGGCGTTGCGCATGTGCTGTGAAGCAACAAAACCTTGCTGCATAACGCTTCAGTGCTTTTCTTTTCGCAGCACTGCTTTCATAATCCGAACACTGGAAAACCTATGCTGACCTGGGACGAAGAAGTCAAGCCCTCATCGCAAAATCAACGGGACGGTGGTCTGAACAACAGCCACCCGGCGGGACAACCGCCCCTGTCTTTCCTTGCCGATACAACGTCACCTGCCATCGCTACCCGCCCCGCTGTGGACAGCGCCCAAGCCCCTGCTTCGACAGCATCCCATCGTCGGGTCAATGCGGCAGACAAGCGCATCATCAATGGACAAACCGACGTCAACCAGTTGGTTCCATTCAAATACAAATGGGCTTGGGAAAAGTACCTCGCCACCTGCGCCAACCACTGGATGCCCCAAGAAGTGAACATGACGCGTGATATCGCGTTGTGGAAGGACCCCAACGGCCTCACCGAAGATGAACGCCGCATCATCAAGCGCAACCTGGGCTTTTTCGTCACCGCAGATTCGCTAGCGGCCAACAACATTGTTCTTGGCACCTATCGCCACATCACGGCCCCCGAGTGCCGCCAGTTTCTGCTGCGCCAGGCGTTCGAGGAAGCCATCCACACCCACGCTTACCAGTACATCGTTGAGTCGCTGGGGCTGGACGAGGGCGAGATCTTCAACGCCTACAACGAAGTGCAGTCGATACGCGACAAGGACGAGTTCCTGATCCCGTTCATCGAGGCCATCAGCGATCCAAACTTCCATACCGGCACGCATGAGAACGACCAGACCCTGCTCAAGTCGCTGATCGTCTTTGCCTGCCTGATGGAAGGCCTGTTCTTCTATGTCGGCTTCACGCAGATCCTGGCACTGGGCCGGCAGAACAAGATGACCGGTGCTGCCGAACAGTACCAGTACATCCTGCGCGACGAGTCCATGCACTGCAACTTCGGCATCGATCTGATCAACCAGCTCAAGCTCGAAAACCCACACCTCTGGACGGCCGAATTCAAGGAAGAGATCAAGGCCCTCTTCATGAAGGCCGTCGAGCTCGAATACAAGTACGCAGAAGACACCATGCCCCGTGGCGTGCTGGGCATGAACGCCTCCATGTTCAAGGGCTATCTGCGGTACATCGCCAATCGACGTGCGACCCAGATCGGGCTGGAAACACTGTTCCCGAACGAAGAAAACCCGTTCCCGTGGATGAGCGAAATGATCGACCTGAAGAAGGAACGCAATTTCTTTGAAACCCGGGTTATTGAATACCAATCCGGTGGTGCGCTGTCCTGGGACTAGCGCCTTTTCGCATCACACCACCATGGATTTCTACACCACGCCCCACATTGACTGCGCCACGAAGCGCTGCGGTGTGGCGCGTTTCCGTGTTCATGGGGTTGGAGTTTTTATCCATCCCCATGGATCGCTTGCTGTCCATAGCAGACAGGAAGTGCTCTTTGCAAATTGACCCAAGGAGAACATGATGGCAACTGCGAAAAAACCGACTGCAAAAAAGGCAGCCCCCGCGAAGAAAGCCGCTCCCGCCAAAAAGGCTGTAGCAGCGAAGAAGGCCGCTCCTGCCAAGAAGGCAGCTGCTCCGGCCAAGAAAGCCGCTCCCGCCAAAAAGGCTGTAGCAGCGAAGAAGGCCGCTCCTGCCAAGAAGGCAGCTGCTCCGGCCAAGAAAGCCGCTCCCACCAAAAAGGCAGTAGCAGTGAAGAAGGCCGCTCCTGCCAAGAAGGCAGCAACTCCGGCCAAGAAAGCCGCTCCCGCCAAAAAGGCTGTAGCAGTGAAGAAGGCCGCTCCTGCCAAGAAGGCAGCTGCTCCGGCCAAGAAAGCCGCTCCCGCCAAAAAGGCAGTAGCAGTGAAGAAGGCCGCTCCTGCCAAGAAGGCAGCAACTCCGGCCAAGAAAGCCGCTCCCGCCAAAAAGGCTGTAGCAGCGAAGAAGGCCGCACCTGCCAAGAAGGCAGCAGCAGCTCCGGCAAAGAAGGCTACTCCCGCCAAAAAAGCGCCCAAGGCGCCTGCCCCTGCGGCATCTCCTGCAGCACAAACCACGCTGAATCCTCAGGCGGCATGGCCTTTCCCCACGGGCAACAAGCCCTAAGCCCAGCCTCGCATGACAGGCTCAACCCGGTGCCATGCACCGGGTTTTTTTTGCTCACTGGGTGTTGTCGCATCAGGCATATTTACCCGCCAACCCATCCTTATGGGTGCGCCGATGGACTGATGAGCGGCCTTCTGCACCTCAATCTGGCGTGAAATCCAGCACGTAATTCTGAGGGCCTCGCTGCGCAATCTTGAGGGCTCCCATGCGGTTGCCAAGTTGTGCGCAACGGTCCAGTGACCAGCCCCTTTCCAACCCGAAAAGCAATGCTCCGCGCCAGGCATCGCCGCATCCTGTGGGGTCAACCACTTGCACAGGCACGCCTGCCGGAACGTGGGTTTTCTCGCCATCAGCCCAAACTTCACAGCCCTCAGCCCCCAGCGTCACAAAGAGGCCTTGGACCTTGCGAGAGATTTCGGCGAGAGTCCATCCCGTGCGATCGCACAGCATTTTCCCTTCGTAGTCATTCACGGCGACCCAAGACGCCTGCTCGATGAATTGCGCCAGCTCTTCGCCGTTGAACATAGGCAAGCCTTGCCCTGGATCGAATACAAAAGGAATCCCCGCTGCAACGAACTGTGCCGCGTGCTCAAGCATGGCATCGCGTCCGTCAGGGGCAATAATTCCCACCGCCACGGCCGAATCCGGGGCGATACGGTTGAAATGCGCCTGCATCATGGCCCCAGGGTGAAACGCGGTGATCTGGTTATTATCCCGGTCCGTCATGATCATGGCCTGGGCTGTATAGGTGTCCTGCACCTGGCTCACATAGTGTTCACTGATGCCCAGGGATTGCAAGCGCTGCAGGTAGTCACCCCCATCACTCCCCAGCATGGCCATGGGCAAAGGCTCCCCCCCCAGCAGCTTGAGGCTATAGGCAATATTGCCAGCACAACCGCCAAAATCACGGCGCAAGGAAGGCACCAGGAACGACACATTCAGGATGTGCAACTGGTCAGGCAGTATTTGCTCTGCAAATCGCCCCTCAAAAGTCATGATGGTGTCGAATGCAAGAGAACCACAGATGAGGGCAGCCATATAGAGTCAATCGGTTGAGGGAAGAGATTTCAGGGATAAAAAGCCAGCAAACGGTATCCCGCCACGCGCGCGCCACCGGTAGTAACGATCACAGAAATGGAGGTCGCCCACTCACCGTGCGCCGCAAGTTCTGGAGGGGCAGCCATGTCATTCGGCAGCATGACCCTGCGCAGCACAGGTTGGTCTTGGGCGTCGGTCAATGTCAACTCAACAGCAGGCATGGCCACGGGTGTGGTTGCCTGGCTTTTAACGACAAGGGTGAGTTGATAGCTGTCTCCTCGCGCCTTGTTAAAAGAAGAACTGTCAATGACCACGTCGGAAATCTGGCGTGGAGGCGCTATGTCGCAATGAAAGGCCTGACACAGCTTCATCAACCAAGGCCTCGTGCGAGCATCCATGACGGCGATGCGATCACGCTCCTGCACTGCCACTTGCACAGTCAATCCCAAGACCGACAGTAAAAGCAACAACACGAGCAACAACCGGACAACAGGCTTGCGCCAGAAGGCCTTGCGACGCGCTGTCACCACAAAACTGACTTCACCGGCGGGATCTGCAACGGCATTGTCATCGTCTTCCACATCCTGCTGGGCATCTGACAACTTTTGAGGTTTCGCGCGCAAAAATGCCGCTGGGGAATCATCCTCTACCAAGGCCAATGTCGCTGTTTCATTCTTCGGCGCCGGTAGGATCGGCTCTGGTGGAGGCAAGGAATGTGGCAACTCCCCGGATAGCGGAGGGGGGCCTGCAGCCACACCGTCATCACGCGCAGCCGTCGGAGCACAAGCCGACTCGGGAATATCCAGCGGTGGGTATCCGCGTTGTGCAAGCCAGGGATCAGCCTCCCGTTCGGACACCTCGGCATCTGGCTTCAAGACGGCAGGTGCATGCGCATCACCAAAGAGGCGTTCCTCCTGCGCAAGCCGTGCCAACTCGCTTTTGTCCACCGAGGCCCCTGACACCGACTCGGGGTGCGATGACTGCTCCACGGGCACCGCGGTTGTATTTGGAGCGGAAGCACCGTCTCCCTTTGCTTCGCCCGCAGGCGAAAACGCATTGATGGCACTGGTCGCCGTAGGCACCGGCGATCTGCGTGTATGCCAAACGAACGGCGCAACCAGATCATGTTCCGGCCCGGTCTCTCCAGCCGCAAGAAATGCCGGTAATGTCGGAGCAGGAATGTCGAGCACAGGTGCACTGGTGCCCTGCGACTGCGCAAGATCCATCCATGGCGCACTGTCTAGCGGGCTCCGCACCTCCAGAACAGGCCCGCTCGGTGTAGCCGTTGGTGCAGGGGCTTCCTGAGCGCGGCTGCCCCACGCCCGTACCACCTCAGCCTTGCGCACAACGGCCACGGGCGGCGGCCGCACATCTGTCAAAGAAACATCAGGTAAAAGTGCTGAGGGGGGCGCAGGCAACAGATGTGCCGAGGCATCAAAGACCTCTTTGCATTGACCGCACCGCACCCATCCTTCCGATATGCGCAACTGATCTGCCACGACTTTGAATGACGTGGCGCAAGACGGACAGCGAGTGATCTGGCTCATCAACAGTGAATTGTAGGGTTCGCCCCTCGCCTCGAAAAGCGGGGACCGCGCAAGCTCAGCGCTTGGCGGTCATCAGTATCCATCCATCTTCGGTATCGGCCACCTCCAGTGCAAGCCACGGGGCGTAGGCCTCCTTCAACTCGTCTGCCTGGCGCTCAAGAATGCCAGCCAGCACAAGATGACCACCCGGCGCCACATGACTACACAACAAAGGCGCGAGAACACGCAATGGCGTGGCAAGGATGTTTGCCAACACCGTCTGGTATTCGCCCCGCGCCTTGTCTGGCAGACCTGCCTGCAAATGCACTTCGTTGGCTTGCGCATTGTGTGTGGTGGACTCCACAGCTGCAGGGTCGATATCCACGGCATCGATCTCTAACGCGCCAAACTTGGCCGCTCCAATCGCCAAGATGCCCGACCCGCATCCGTAGTCCAGTACGCGCCCTAGCGGATTGCGTGCTTGCTCTGCCTGCATTGCACCATTGCGTGCAATCCAGCGCAGGCACATGCGCGTGGTGGGGTGCGTGCCCGTTCCAAAAGCCAGCCCTGGGTCCAGGCGAATGCTGCGCACAGCTTGCGCTGGCAACTCATGCCAGGTGGGAACGATCCAGAAATCGGGCGTGACGTCGACCGGCGTGAACTGCGACTGCGTGAGCCGCACCCAATCCTGCTCCGGCACCTGTGCAATACCGAGCACCTGACAACCTGCAAAAAAATCCTGCACCACCAGCAGCTCTTGCGCCTCACGGGCGGCGGCCTCTGCTGGGAACAGTGCAACCACCCTGCTGCGTTGCCATCCGTCCTTGGGCGGCGGCATGCCGGGCTCTCCGAACAGCGCCTGCTCAGCATCAGTCTGGGCATCGGCATCCTCCACCGAGACACTCAGTGCATCCAGAGCGTCCAGCGCATCACTGATCGCCTCGACACTATCTTCAGGACACATCAGACTCAGCTCAAACATAGACGCCTCTCAGAAAAAATGAAATGCTGGCACCCGTTGCCAGGAGCCAGCATAAGAACGTGTTCACGATCTAAGAACGACCCGCGCAATACAACGATATCAGCGCTTGTGCTGCGACAGCCACTCTTCCAGGTAATGGATGTTGGTGCCACCGGCCATGAACTTTGCATCCACCATCAACTCACGGTGCAACGGCACATTGGTGTTGATGCCTTCGATCACGGTTTCCGCCAGCGCAGTGCGCATGCGGGCCAGCGCCTGCTCACGCGTATCGCCATGAACAATGATCTTGCCGATCATCGAGTCATAGTTGGGAGGCACGAAATAGTTGGTGTACGCATGCGAATCCACGCGTACCCCTGGCCCCCCTGGTGGGTGCCAAGTGGTGATTCGCCCTGGCGATGGAGTGAACTTGTAGGGATCTTCCGCGTTCACACGGCATTCGATGGCATGTCCGCGGATTTCAATCTGCCGCTGCGTGAACGGGAGCTTTTCGCCAGCCGCCACCATGATCTGGGTGCGCACAATATCCACCCCCGTGATCAGCTCAGTGACCGGATGCTCGACCTGCACACGCGTGTTCATCTCGATGAAGTAGAACTCACCGTTTTCGTAGAGGAATTCAAACGTGCCCGCACCGCGGTAGCCGATTTTCTTGCAGGCCGCCACGCAGCGCTCGCCTATGCGTTCGATGAGCTTGCGCGGAATGCCGGGCGCAGGCGCCTCTTCGATCACTTTCTGGTGGCGCCGCTGCATGGAGCAATCGCGCTCACCCAGATAGACCGCATTGCGGTGCTTGTCGGCCAGAATCTGGATTTCGATATGGCGCGGGTTCTGCAGGAATTTTTCCATGTAGACCGCTGGATTGCCAAATGCAGCGCCGGCCTCGGCCTTGGTCATCTGCACAGCATTGACCAGTGCAGCCTCGGTGTGCACCACGCGCATGCCGCGCCCACCACCACCGCCGGCAGCCTTGATGATCACGGGATAGCCCACTGCCTTGGCGATGCGCCGGATCTGCACCGGATCGTCGGGTAGTTCGCCTTCCGAGCCGGGCACACAAGGCACACCGGCCTTGATCATGGCCTGCTTGGCCGAGACCTTGTCGCCCATGGTGCGGATGTTTTCGGGCGTCGGGCCAATGAACTGGAAACCGCTCTTTTCCACACGCTCGGCAAAATCGGCGTTCTCACTCAGAAAACCGTAGCCGGGGTGGATGGCTTCGGCATCAGTGACCTCGGCGGCCGAGATGATGGCCGGCATGTTCAGATAGGAAAGCGGTGAGGGCGCTGGCCCAATACACACGGCTTCTTCGGCGAGCTTGACGTATTTGGCGTCACGGTCAGCCTCGGAATACACCATCACGGCCTTCACGCCAAGTTCATAGCAGGCGCGCTGGATTCTCAGGGCGATTTCGCCGCGGTTGGCGACAAGTATCTTCTTGAACATGCGCACCTTATTCGATAACGAACAACGGTTGCCCGTATTCAACAGCCTGGCCGTTTTCACCAAGAATGCGCGTGACGGTGCCCGACTTGTCCGCTTCGATTTCGTTAAGAATCTTCATCGCCTCAATGATGCAGATCGTTTCGCCTTCCTTGACCTGGCTCCCCACTTCAGCAAAGGGCTTGGCGCCGGGGCTGGAAGAGCGGTAGAAGGTGCCGACCATGGGCGACTTGACGATGTGCCCCGCAGGCACGGCCGCTGGTGCGGGCAGCTCGGCCACAGGGGCCGCTGCAGCGGCTGGTGCCTGCATGGGCGCTGGCACATATTGCTGGGCAACAGCGCCGCCACTTTTGACGATGCGGACCTTACCCTCTGCCTCGGTGATTTCGAGTTCGGACACATTTGACTCGGATACAAGGTCAATCAGGGTTTTGAGTTTTCGCAGATCCATGGAAGCTCCAACGGCTATAAAACTAAATAGGGCGCGAATTTACTCCAATTTCGCCCTTCCCCGGTCTTTGCATGACATTTTTCGCAAACTGCGAAGCCGAAATGTCTGCTCCACAGCAGTCGAATTTACGTAAACCCCACGCATTGATCCGGGTGCTTCACTTCAAATTCACCCACGCCTGGAGGTCTTGCTCGGTAACTTGGCCCATTTTACGATGCAGCACCCGCCCGTCTGCTCCAAACACCACACTGAACGGAAGCCCGCCCGTCAGATTGCCGAGTGATCGGCCCAGATCCGTGCCACCCAAACCGGCCAGCCCGACCGGAAAATCCAGCGGAATCCGCGTCAAAAACTTGCGCACGGCAGATGGCTGATCAATGGCCAAACCCAGAACTTGCCAACCTTTGGCCGCGTGTTCGCGATAAAAGGCATTCAGCATGGGAAGCTCCTGCACACAGGGCGGACACCAGGTGGCCCAAAAGTTCAGTAATAAGGGTTTGCCAGCCATGGAGGCCAGCGAAACGCCCCCGCCCTCCGGCTTGTCGAATTCCATATTCCAAAGGACCTGCTCAGCGCCGGCTTCGACAGCGTGGGGCTGAAACCGCCACCAAGCCAAGCCCGCACCACCCAGCGCCGCCGCACCCGCCACCCCCGTATAAAGCAAGCGACGACGGGCGGGTGACGGCGCAGCGTCCGCAGCGCCGGATTCGGGCAAGGGAGAAAATTTCGTCATGGATCGGTTTTTTCTTCGAGAAGGCGGCGCACTGCCGTCAGATCGCCACGCGGCGTGCGCCCTTTGGTATCGGGCTTCAATGCACCCCGCAAATCATCCAGGTCATAGACAAGCAGGTGCACACCGATGATCTCATTGAGCTCAGGCGATTTGCTGCCAATGCTCAAGGCCTCCACCGGTTCGCCATGAAAGCCTGGCACCGTTCGCGGGTCATAGTCCACATGATGGTCTATCAATGCTATTTCTGCTGATTTGGGGTCATCACAAAACAATTGCAGATAAACGTCTGACAAACGTGTGGCCGTGCCGTGCCACACGGCGCCACCCAAGTGGGGGCGAAATGGCGCCATGCGCTCCATCCAGACGAGTGCCAACTGCCGCAGCGCACGCAATTCGCGCGGCTGAGTGTCTGCGCAAAAAATCTGGATGTATTCACGCACCGCTTCCTCGACCTGGTCGTTGTCTGGCAGCGGCGTGCGGGCAGGCAAGCCCATTTCGCGCAGGGCGCGGCGCTTGGCAGCCCCCCATTCCAGCCCCTCTTCCACCGCCAGCCGGGCTGTGGTGTGGGCGATTTCTTCGCTCAAAGATGTGTGCATGGCGGCTTGAAAGACAACGAAGAGAACCCCCATTGTGGCGCGAGCGGCCGCAGTGGCCTACGGCTTCACCCCCGGTACGGTGAGGCTTATGCCTCACTCCGGTGCTGCATGCGAGCGAGCCGATCACGGACACGGACACAGACCCAGTGCATGTCGCATACCGATTGGCTACCCGAATACACCAACGATCCAAGACCCCAGCCAAAGCAACACACCTGTGGTCCTTAGAATCTGCGCCCATGCATATACACATACTCGGCATCTGCGGCACCTTCATGGGAGGTCTCGCCGCGCTCGCGCGCGAGGCAGGGCATACGGTAACGGGCTGCGATGCGGGTGTCTACCCACCGATGAGCGACCAGCTCCGTGCGCTTGGCATTGACCTCGTTGAAGGTTTCGGCGCAGAGCAGATGGCCATCCAGCCTGACATGTTTGTCATTGGGAACGTGGTCAGCCGCGCAAGGCTGCCCGACGGCACACCCAAATTCCCGTTGATGGAAGCCATTCTGGATGCCGGTGCGCCCTACACCAGCGGCCCCCAGTGGCTGGCCGAGCATGTACTGCAGGGGCGCCATGTGCTGGCGGTGGCGGGAACACACGGCAAGACCACCACCACGTCCATGCTGGCATGGATTCTGGAGTGCGCGGGACAGCAGCCGGGCTTTTTGATCGGCGGCGTGCCGTTGAACTTTGGCCGGTCAGCGCGCCTGGGCGCCCCTCAACGCCCTGCGCCTGGCCAGGGACTACAGGGTGCGGCCCCTTTGTTTGTCATTGAGGCCGACGAATATGACACGGCCTTTTTCGACAAGCGCAGCAAGTTCGTGCATTACCGGCCCCGCACTGCGGTGCTCAACAACCTCGAATTCGACCATGCAGACATCTTTGAAGACCTGGCGGCCATAGAGCGGCAGTTCCACCACTTGGTTCGCACGGTGCCACCCTCAGGCCGTGTGGTTACCAACGGGCTCGAAGAGAGCCTTGCCCGCGTGCTGCACACCGGCTGCTGGAGCGAAACGACCAGCTTCGGGGCGGCCGTGAGCGATTTTCGCGCGCAAGGCGACCCGCAATCGTTTGACGTGATGCACCAGGACAAAAAAGTCGCGCAGGTGCAATGGGCACTGACCGGCGTTCACAACCAGCTCAACGCGCTAGCGGCCATTGCAGCCGCCCATCACGTTGGCGTGCCCCCAGAGAAAGCGGCCGACGCATTGGCCACATTCCAGAACGTCAAGCGCCGCATGGAGTTGCGGGGGACGGTGCACGGCATTGCGGTGTACGACGATTTTGCGCACCACCCGACGGCACTGCGCACCACGCTGGATGGCCTGCGCCGCAGCCTTGGCGGCAGCGAACGCATCCTGGCGGTGTTTGAACCGCGCAGCAACACCATGAAGTTGGGCGCCATGAAAAGCCAGCTGCCCTGGGCGCTGGAGCCTGCGAATTTTGCGTTTTGCCACACCGCTGGGTTGGACTGGGATGCGGCTCAGGCACTTGCGCCGCTGGGCGTGGGCCCCGGGCTGCGCGCTCAAGTCGCGCCGGATATCGACACCCTCATCGACCAGGTGAAGAAGGTGGCCCGTCCCGGCGATCATGTGGTGTGCATGAGCAATGGTGGCTTTGGCGGGATCCACGCCAAATTGCTGCAAGCACTACAAAAAAATAGCAGCTAGCGCTTATCAGATAAGCGTTAGCTGCCAATTTGGCATCTAAACCACCGTCAGAACGTGACCGCCATCGCGGGCACGTCGACCCTCACGATGGGCCGGGCCAGTGCGGCACTGGCAGCGCGGGCAAACGTCAGCGACCAGTCGGCGTCGCCCATTCGGGAGGCCCCTGCGGCGTGGGCCACCGTCAGCACTTTGTCTGCCAGCAGCACCTTGCCGCTGGCGCGCAAGGGCTCGCAGTCGAGCGAGATGAACTGATCATCCAACCACCGCCGCGCGGCCTCATGACCCATGGGCTCAGCGCCGCCAAGGTCAAAATGAAACTCCTGATTTTCGGCCAGTTTGACCGACACCTCGCTGTGCATGATGGATCGCCTTTCTAATGAGGTTCAAGCCCGGGAGTGCTCCGAAAAGGAGCACCCTGAAACCGGAGTTTAGGCCCTGCCGAGACTGCCTTGGTGGCAATCAAGGCCAGGCCAACCCTGTCACTCAGCGCGCGCGGCGCGCCTTCACCGCATCCGACAGCCCTGCCAGCGCTTGCAGCGAATCGTCCCAACCCAGGCATGCGTCGGTGATGCTTTTGCCGTATTCCAGTGCACTTGGCAGGTCCTTGCCGGGTGTGAACTTCTGCGCGCCCGCCGCCAAGTGGCTTTCCAGCATCAAGCCGAACACACTGCGCGAGCCCGCCGCGACTTGGGCGGCGATGTCACGGGCGACGTCGAGCTGCTTTTCGTGCTGCTTGCTGCTGTTGGCATGGCTGCAATCGACCATCAAGGTGGCGGGCAGCTTGGCGGCTTCGAGGTCTTTGCAAGCGGCTGCCACGCTGGCGGCATCGTAGTTGGGCGCCTTGCCACCGCGCAGAATGACGTGGCAATCGGGGTTGCCGTTGGTATTGACGATGGCGACCTGGCCATTCTTGTGCACCGACAGGAAGTGATGACCTCGGCTGGCCGACTGAATGGCATCGGTAGCAATCCGGATGTTGCCATCGGTGCCATTCTTGAAACCGATGGGTGCGGAAATGCCCGAGGCCAGTTCGCGGTGCACCTGGCTTTCGGTGGTTCGTGCACCAATAGCCCCCCAACTGATGAGGTCGCCGATGTATTGGGGCGAGATCACGTCCAGGAACTCACTGCCTGCAGGCATGCCCAGCCGGTTGATCTCGATCAGCAGCTGTCGCGCAATGCGCAGGCCTTCGTCGATGCGGTAGCTTTCATCGAGGTAGGGGTCGTTGATAAGGCCCTTCCAGCCCACGGTGGTGCGCGGCTTTTCAAAGTACACGCGCATCACGATTTCCAGGGTGTCGGCGTACTGGGTGCGAGCAGCCATGAGGCGCCGTGCATATTCGACAGCGGCAACCGGATCGTGGATGGAACACGGACCGATCACCACCAGCAGGCGATCATCCTTGCCCGCCATGATGTTATGGATGTTCTTGCGGGTCTGGGTGATCAGCGTTTCGACCGGCGTGCCGCCAATCGGGAAAAAGCGAATCAGATGCTCTGGGGGAGGCAACACGGTGATGTCCTTGATACGTTCGTCGTCGGTCTGGCTGGTTTTCTCGACGCTGCGGTACCAGGCATCGCTGGAGGGGTTGGTGGGAGCCGTCATGGTTGCATCCTCGTGGAGTAGAAGTAATGGATAAAAAACGGAGGGCAGAAAAACAAAAACCGCCGGGCTTTGCAGCGTCGGCGGTTGGTATGGGGAGGTTGTGTTTGCTTGCGCGTTGGCCTCTCATCCGCCTGGGACTGAGATAAAAAACCAAAAATAAAACGCGCTACGAACTGGCATGGCAAACAATGTAGCACAGGACTGTGGTGTGGCAGCAATTCCATGCTGTTGTGATTGCACGACAAAAACGGGTACATCCCTCATAGCTGCAGCCCGGTTTAACGTGTCAGCCGGTTCAGCCACGCGCGGACCCGCTGCACGGCTGACAACTTGTGCGCCGGTGCGGCATCAGGCAAATCAGTGGAAGGATCGCTTTGGTGCTCATACATGTCGATGAGCAAAAGTGCCTCGCCCAGCGTGCGCCAGGCCAACAGTTCGAAATGGTCAAAACTGGCACCTTCCTTGGCACTGCGTCGATCCAGCATCTGCTGCCAGTCGGTAGCGGCATTGCGCAACTCGCGCAGCGCGCGCTGATAGGCACCAAACTCATACAGCGCATGCCAGGCAGAGCCCAGCCCGGTCAAGAACAGTTGGTGCTCACGCGCGCAAAGCACGAGTGCAGCGACGCGGCGCGTGATGTCTGCCGTGTCGGTGCTGGTGCGGCGAGCGCGCACCGCTTCGTCGATGTGCGTGGACAAAAGCCCCAGGCTATCGCGTAGCTGGCGCGAGTCTTCATCGGCCACACCCTCGCGCAGAAATCGGCTGATGTCGCCAAATGACTGGAGGGTCAACAGATGACTGGGACGCGTGGCAGGCATGGTGTGGAAGACATTTTGCACCGCGCGCGCTCGTTTGACGCGCCCATGAAAACGACCATGGCGACAGATATGCGGGTGAACGGGCATCGCCCCCCGCTTTTCGCCATCACCATCACCTTCAGGCCATCAAGCGGTTCCGCCCACCGTCAAACCTTCGATGCGCAGTGTGGGCTGGCCCACACCGACCGGGACACTTTGGCCCTCCTTGCCGCAGGTACCCACGCCGCTATCGAGGCGCATGTCGCTGCCAATCATGGTGACCTTCTTGAGCGATTCAGGGCCGCTACCAATGATGGTTGCACCCTTGACAGGGTATTGGATCTTGCCGTTCTCGACCCAATAGGCTTCGCTGGCAGAGAACACGAACTTGCCCGAAGTGATGTCCACCTGCCCGCCCCCGAAATTGGTGGCATACAAGCCCTTCTTGATGCTCGCGACGATTTCTTGCGGGTCCTTGTCGCCGCCCAGCATGTAGGTGTTGGTCATGCGTGGCATGGGGATGTGCGCATAACTTTCGCGGCGGCCGTTGCCGGTGGGCGCCACACCCATCAGGCGCGCGTTGAGCGAATCCTGGATGTAGCCCTTCAAGATGCCGTCTTCGATCAGCACATTGCGCTGGCTGGCGTGGCCTTCGTCGTCCACGTTGAGAGAGCCACGGCGATCAGCGATAGTGCCATCGTCCAGCACCGTCACGCCCTTGGCGGCCACCCGCTGGCCAATGCGGCCACTGAACGCGCTGGAGCCCTTGCGGTTGAAATCACCCTCCAGGCCATGCCCGATGGCCTCGTGCAGCAAGATGCCGGGCCAGCCGGAGCCGAGCACTACGGTCATCTCGCCTGCCGGGGCGGGGCGCGACTCCAGGTTGACCAAAGCGGCATGGACGGCCTCATCCACATACCGATTCATCTGCTCGTCATCGAAGTA
Source organism: Acidovorax radicis (assembly GCF_020510705.1). Taxonomy (NCBI): domain Bacteria; kingdom Pseudomonadati; phylum Pseudomonadota; class Betaproteobacteria; order Burkholderiales; family Comamonadaceae; genus Acidovorax; species Acidovorax radicis. The sequence goes on along the minus strand of NZ_CP075184.1, from coordinate 969,636 downwards.
GGCTAGGCCAAAACGCCCGCCACCGCCCGCAGAGCCCATCTCGCGGCGGCCATTGTGTTCGGCAATGACGGTGATGGACAGCCGCACCAACGGCCTCACATCGGCCGCCAAAGTGCCGTCGGCGCGAGCCACCAGCACCACGTCGTATTCGCTGGCGAGGCCGGCCATCACCTGCGCCACACGCGGGTCTTTGGCGCGGGCACGTTGCTCCAACTTTTCAAGCAGCGCCACCTTGGCCGTGCTGTCCAGCGATGCAATCGGGTCTACGCCGGGGTAAAGGCTTCGCCCTAACGCTATCTTTTTTGGAGCTACCCGCACTTTGCCAGCCTGCGCCACAGACGAAATAGACCGCACAGTGCGGGCCGCATCCAGCAACGAGGCTTCGGAAATATCGTCCGAGTAGGCAAACGCTGTTTTCTCGCCACTGACCGCACGCACGCCCACGCCCTGATCAATGCTGAACGAGCCGGTCTTGACGATTCCCTCCTCCAGACTCCAGCCTTCGCTGCGCGTGTACTGGAAATAAAGGTCCGCATCATCCACCTGGTGGCTGCGGATCTCGGCCAAAGCCCGGGCCAGATGGCCTTCGTCCAGGCCAAAAGGCGTCAACAACAGGTCACGGGCAACGTCAATGCGCTGGCTGGTGGCCGCGCGCTGGGGCGCGGCAGTGGTGGAGCGAAAAGTCATGGGGCCATTTTAGGCGCGAGGCCATGCCCGGCGCCGGGGCCGCTATCAAGCCCCTTCCCGAGAGCTGCCAACGTGCCAAACGCCCCCCGTCCCCCCGCCTTCGGTGCCTCTAGAGCGCGGGCTTGGGGTCTTTGGTGTCTTGCTTCTGCGCGCGCGCCACCGACATCAGGATACCCAGCGCCAGCCCCAGGGTGACCATGGCGGTGCCACCGTAACTAATGAACGGCAGCGGTACCCCGACCACGGGCAAGATGCCGCTGACCATGCCCATGTTCACAAAGGCATAGGTAAAGAAAATCATCGACACGGCCCCGGCCATCAGGCGCCCAAATAGGTTGCCCGCCCCCGCGGCTATGGCCAGGCCGCGCCACACCAGCAGCAAAAAGCAGATGATCAAAAAGAGGTTGCCTGCAAGCCCGAACTCCTCCGAGAACGCGGCGAAGATGAAGTCGGTAGTGCGCTCGGGAATGAACTCCAAATGGGTCTGCGTGCCTGCCATGAAGCCTTTGCCCCAAAAACCGCCCGAGCCAATGGCGATCATGCCCTGGATGATGTGAAACCCTTTGCCCAGCGGGTCACGCGATGGATCCAGCAACGTGCAGATGCGTTGCTGCTGATAGTCGTGCAGCACCACCCAGCGCACGCCGTCCGCGCACAACTGGTCACCCAGCAACACCAGGGCAAAAATGCCGGCCCCGCCAATGAGCACAGGGGGCAGGATCAGCTTCCACGACAGACCTGCGAAAAAGATCACGGACAGGCCTGCGGCCAGCACCAGCAACGAGGTGCCGAGGTCTGGCTGTTTCATGACAAGCCCGACCGGAATCGCCAGCAACAAACCCGCAGCCGCAAAATCAAGCGGCCGCAACGCACCCTCCCGCTTTTGAAACCACCAGGCCAGCATCAACGGCATGGCAATTTTCAGGATTTCGCTGGGCTGGATAACGACCCCCATGTTGATCCAGCGTTGCGCGCCCTTTTTGGTGATGCCGAACAGCGCCACCGCCACCAGCAGCGTCACGCCAGCCACATACAGCGGCACAGCGCAGGCCATGATCTTTTGGGGCGGCACCTGGGCCACCATGAAGAGGATGCCCACTGCAATCAGCATGTTGCGCCCGTGGTCGGCAAAACGCGTGCCATGGTCATAACCGGACGAATACATCGCCAGCAATCCGGCGCAGGCCAACAAGATCACCAACGCCAGGAGCGGAAGGTCGAACCCCCGAAACAGGGGCATGAGGCGCTGCAACAGCGTGGGTTTTTCAAAAACGACGGCCATGCCGCAATTATCGGGCCGCCGTTGGTTTCGGGGACCGACCTGTGCACATCAATCCGCCTGCCGGAAGGCCATCACCGCTTGATTGCGCAGGGTACGCAGCAGGCCAAGCGCCTTGTCGTCCACCACGATACCTCCGGCGCTGGACTGGTCGGCATAAATCAACGCAAAAGGCTGCCCCTTGATCTGCAGGGGCAACAGCAGGAAGGACGGGGCATTGACCCCCGTGCGGTACCACTCAGGCAAACGTGCACGCATGCGGGGCTCAGTGGCGTCATTGATGAGCGTATCGGCACCACGAACACACACGGCAGCAAACAGATCGCCGGGCGTCTTGAGTGGCACCTTCATGGCACGCACGGCCACGTCGCTGTCTTCGCCCAGGCCAAAACGGCCCGTCAGCATGTCACTGCGGGCGTCGCGCAGGCAAAAGACCATGCGCCTAAACCCCAGTGCACGAAACATGGTTTCGAGAATCATGCGCAGCACGTCATTGAGCTGAAAACTCTCGACCATGGCGTTGGTGATGTCCTGCACACCCGCAGCCAGCACCTCATTGACCTGCGCCGCCAACACAGCGCCCCCGGCCTGCGGCGCCAGAACAACCGGCAACGGCTCGGGCGGTGGACCGCCTCGCAACTCGTGCGCTCGCAAGGCATCATCGGGCGTGCCATCGGAACCTGCTGCACCGCCGGCACCCGTCGGGGGCGGCAACTTCAACAGCCGCGCGGCTGGCGAGCCGGGCTCCACACGCAACTCCAACGCCTGGGCCAACGCCACCAATTTGTGGCGTGCGCGCAGGGTGGCCTGGGCAATGGCCTCGGCCGACAGCGCCAGGGGCCGCGCGTACTGTGCGCCGATCTGCGCGAGGTCGTTCTCCAGCGATGCGGCCTCATTGAACAACAGTGCGCTGGCCACTTCGTTGGCAGCCATGGCGACCCATCGCAGACGTTCCACCCCCGATTCGGGGGCCCGCTGCATGGGCGAACCCAGTGGCTTGCGCATGCAGCGCTGCAGACTCTCTGGCAGGCACCACACGCGCGCCACGCCTACGCCCAGGTCTTCAAAGCCCAGCCCCAACACCTGCAGGGACGCCAATGCCTCGGCGTCGTCCGAACGGCCCGTTGCCACCAGATCACGCACCTGCCGAGCCTCCTCGGGGAAATAAAACTCGCAGAGCATGCGCCCGAGGTTCTGGAACATGGCGCCGATGAAGGCCTCCTCGGCCGACGGGCTGCTGGCAAACAACTCGGCCGCCACCGACCCGGCCATCATGGCGCGCAAAAACTCCTCACGCATTTTGTCGGCGTGTGCCTTGTCCTGCATGTGATCCAGCAACACAAGGCTGAGCGCCATGTTCCGCACCGCGTTGAAACCCACCAGGCTCACCGCACGCGATACCGTGCTGATAGCGCCCCCACGGCTGGCCTGGGCGTAATGCACGCTGTTGACCAGACGCAGCAGCTTGTTGGTCAACGCCACATCCTTGAGGATTTCGTGCGTCAGGTCGCTGATGCTGTCGTCTTCGGAATTGGCCACCCGCTGGATTCGCGCCACCGAATCCGACAGTGCCGGAAAATCGCTTTTGTGTCGCATGCGGCGCAACAAGAAGTCCAGCGTCGCATTGTTCGCCGCCGTCGGTGCGCTGGCGGGCACCGCCCAACCGCGCAGCGCATCCCGAAAATCAGCCGCCGAGCCATACCGTTGGTCTGTGTCGCGCGCCGTGGCGCGCTGCAAGAGCGCGCGAAGCCCCTCATCCACGCCCGGCCCCAAGGCTTGCTGCAACCCCGCCACATCCGGCAAGGGCGGTGTCGCGTTTTTGGGGTCGGTGGACGACCGGCCGGTAAGCAGTTCGATCAGGACAAGGGCCGCCGAATACACATCCGCAGATGGCGTTGGCGAAGTGCCCCCCGATGCATCGGCCATATGGGAGGAATTTGGTGCGGATGCAGCCATGCCAAAGCCCATCACGCGGGCATGGCGCTGGGCGTCGATCACGATGTTTGAAAGCCTGAGGTCACCGTGCACCAGTCCCGCCTGGTGGGCCGCATGCAGGCCGTCAAGCACCTCCACCATGAAGGCCACCGCATCGGAAGGGGTACACCGCCCTTGCAGGGCCAGATGTTCGGCCAGCGTGCGGCCAGGCACATACTCTTGAACGACGTAAACCTGCACGCCCTGCATATCGGCCTCGAAGACTTGCACGATATGCGGATGCACAAGACCCACGGCCTGGCGAACCTCGTGCAGCCACTGCTGCTGCATCAAAGGAGTCTGCTCTGGCATGGGACGCATGATCGTCAGCATCACCTCGCGCTGCAGGCGCGGGTCGAAAGCCAGCCAGACGGTACCTTTGGCACCCTCGCCCAGCTGTTTCTTGAGCTCAAACCTTCCCACCAAGGTGGACGGCTTTTCGCTGCCGCCGAACGCCCATCGTCTGGCTGAGGAAAGCGGGGCAAAATCGGTCATGGTGCGGGTGGCAAAACATGGCGTCACACGGTGTGGCACCCTTTATGCCACCCATCTTAAGACCTGCGCAACCGCACAGGCACGAGTGATTCCCCTGCCCTCAATTTGTCTTTGCCATGACCACCACGCACCTTTTGTATCTGCACGGCTTTCGCTCTTCTCCTGCGTCAGCAAAGGCGCGCCAGATGGCAGCTCACGTGGCCAAAAATCACCCTGAGCTCACCTTTTGGTGCCCACAACTACCGCCCTCGCCACGTGCCGCCATGCACGAGGTGGCGCGGGGCATTGCCCATTGGCCGCACGGCACCATGGCAGTCATCGGATCGTCACTGGGCGGTTTCTATGCCAGCTGGGTCGCCCGGCACGCGGCGTGCCCCAGCGTGATGATCAACCCCGCCGTAGACCCGGCCCGCGACCTCGCGCGCTACATCGGCGAGCAAACCACGTGGCAAAACCCTGCCGAGCGGTTTTATTTCTTGCCGGAATATATCGATGAGCTGGCGGCGCTCGACACAAGGGGTACCCCGCCGGCAGCTGCCGAACTGGTCATCATTGCCAAAGGCGACGAAGTGCTTGACTGGCGCGAAATGGCCGGGCGCTACCCCCAGGCCCACCAGATTCTCCAGGAGGGCGGGGACCACGCACTGGGCAATTTTGCGGACTACATCCCCCGCATCGCAGAGTTTTTGCAGCTTATTGCGTAGTTGGCGTGGCGCTGCCCCGTGCGCCACTCCCGTCAACGTGATGAACGCGGCGCAAGGCGCCGGCCCGTCTCTTGCCAGCGTGCGTAGTCTTGCGGGTACGCAGCCCGGTAGCGCTCCATATGAAACGCCGCATCATCGTCCAGGCCCAGCATCACTGCGCTCTCGATCAGAGGCTCAATCACGCGCGGCTCGGGCGAAAAATGCAGTAACTTGTTGGCCACCGCAAAAACTTGGCTCGCGTTGTCCTGCGTGAGCCCGACGGTGGTGAGCAATGCAAAATCGACCTGGTCCGTAAAAAATGGGGTGGCGCCCACCTTGCGCACCGTATCGTCGCGCAAGGCGGGCGCACGTTGGTCCAGCGGCAGATAAAGCTGGCTTACGCGGTAAAAATCCCAGGCGACATAGCCCCCAAAAGCCTCGCCCCCCAACACCAGGCAAACCACGCCCAACCGAAACACCGGCGCATGCACCCACGGCGGCAATGGCCATGGGCACAGCAAAAACACGGCAAGCAGAGCGACCAACTGAAAAGGTCCGTACCACAGCGGAAACTCCAGCAGGCTGTGCAAACCGATAACAGCCAGGATGCCCCAAGCCAGCTGGCGCGGCGGCTGGCGTTCTGCCCAGGGGCGACTGCACAACACCCAGGCGACCACTGCACCACAGGCCACCACCGCCAATGGCAAACCCAGTTCGACCGCCAATTGCAAAGGCAGGTTGTGGGCGTTGTCCAGCAGCACACAAAACCGCGCGCCGGGAAACTGGGTCACATAGTGGGCGTAGTCCAGTTCGCCCCAACCCCACCCCCACCACGGCCTCTGCATGATCAGATGCACCACGTTCGACCACAGCACGGTGCGGCTGGTGCAGCCCGGCTTTTCGACCAACAGCCGGGTAAAAAGCCCCTCGGTGGCCGTGCCGCTCGTGGCCTCCAGAACCACCGGCAAACCCCAGGCGGCCAGCCCATACAAGAACAGCGCCGCCAGCACAAAACCCCAGGGCCGGCGCGCGCCGGCCACCGGCCACAGGGCCAGCAACCCCACCACCAGCACCCACTGCAGTGCACCGGTACGTGACGCAGTGGCCGCACTGGCGGTAGCCAGCAGCGCCAGCACAAGGAACATGACGCCGTTCACAATCCATCGTGCAGCGCGCTGCCACCTGATCGCACAGCGCGCCACCAGCGCTGGCGAGCGGTGCTCAAACAGCCAAAATGCCGCAAGCACCCCCATGCTGATCAGTGAGGCCTGCTGATTGCGCTGGCGCAGATTGCCAATGGCCTGGCCCAGCACCGAAGGCTGGACCCCAGCAATCCCCGGGTCGCCCAGAAAATACTGGAGCAAACCGATCACACCCGCCACCAACGAGGCGCACAACAGCCCCACCGCCAAATGGGGGGCTGAGACCAGTGCCCAGGCAGAGGGCCCGGCGACGGCACTGCTCGTCGATGGCCCCCCGGGGAGCCGCTGGCCACGCACCACGGCCAACAACACCAAAACGGCGCCGCAGCCCCACGAAAACAACACCGGCCAGAAATTATTGCTGGGGGCCCGGGTAAAGCAAAACAGAAACGGCAACGCCACAGCCAGCCAAGTCAAAGGTGCGGCAACGGCGGCAAAAGGCATGTCAGGGGGCAAGGACCAGCGTGAAAGAAGCTCGGATCATAGGGGGAGCGAGGGCCTCCGTCTTGATCGCAGAGACATCCCTGAAAGGGGCAAGCCAGAGGGAGATGACTCCCACTTCGCGGGCCTTCGGCACGCCAGACCCGCCACAGGCATCGCAGACAACGCTGCGCCAGAGAATACCCAGGGTTTTAAAAAAGAACACCCGCGCGACCACAACGGAGCGGAAAAGCGCCCAAAACGTTGCCTTCGCGCTTCCGAACGTCATGAAAATTGCGTTGCTTTCCGATCTGCATCTGGCCGCACACCCGCAGACACTGTCCGCGCAAGACGCCGACGCCGAGGCGGCCATACTGGCGGGAGATCCTGGGGCCAGATGCGATGTGCCGGATCGGCCCCTGCGCTCGCGACAGCGCTATGGAACAGGCTTGCACGCCGCGCCGGGACGCGAGGCCTCCTTCAGCCAGGCGATCAGGTCCGACCGCTCGGCGGCGTCCTTCACCCCGGCATAGCCCATGGTGGTTCCAGGCAACGCCTTCATGGGATCTTTCAAGAAAACGTTGAGCGACTTCTCATCCCACACCCACGGGCTCTCTCGCATGGCCTTGGAATAGGCGTTGTAGCCGGGCGCGGTGCCAGCATGGCGCCCAAACAGCCCGCAGTGCTGCGGACCGGTGCGATTGCCCTCGATCGCATGGCAGGCGGCGCAGCGCGCGTACACCTGCTCACCGCGCGCCAGCGCTGCGGCGTCCGGCGCCGCGCTGGCACCGGTGGCGAGCAGGCCGCCCGCCAGCCCCAGCGCCATGACAAGCCGGCGCGGCGTCATGACATGAAGGCCGAAGGCACGGGAGCCTCACCCAGGGCCTGGCGCAGCACGGCCCAGTGCATGGCCTCGTCGCCCAGGATGCTCGCGGCGACCTGCGCCAGCGCGCGGTCCGCAAACAGGGGCACGGCGCCCAGGTAGGCCGAGATCGCGCCGCGCTCCAGACCGGCTGCGAGGCGCAGCACGTCGGCCTCCACCTTGAGCTTTTCCACGGGGAAGTGGTATTCCTCCTTGGCCACCACGGGCTTGCCGCCGAGCTTTTGCACCGTGCTGGCAATGGCCGCCGCATGCTCTTTGTGGTGCCCCTGGAACGCGACGGCTACCGGCAACACCGCCTTGCTGAGCAGGCCGCTTTCCGCGCCCACCTGGTAGGCCGCCACCGCCTCCAGCTCCGCGCCAAGGGCGGTATTGAGGATGCGCACATCGGCCTCCAGCTCCTGGGCGCTCACCTTGGCACCGGCCGCCAGCGCGTCGCGCCCGCCCAGCAAGGCCACGGCGCTGGCCGACAGCACGGCGGCGCCGGATGCCGACATGGCGCGGCGGCGCGAGAGAAACAAGGCCTGCGAGGGGACATAAATAGAAGGGTTCTTCATGGTTTTCTCCGTGGGTTGATGAATCGTTGCGCCGGCATCTGGAACGGCCGGCAAATCTGAACAAGGTGGCTCTGGTCAGGCGCAGCGCTGCAGGCCGTACGCGCGGTACGGCCAGACAGGACGGGGTCGCCAGAGGGGTGTTTTGGCCGCGCTCAGTGCCGCGCAATGAGATGGCGCTGCTGCAGCTCCGCCACCACATGGCGCACGACCTGGTCGCAGCGCTCACCGGCAAAGGCAAAGACGCTCTCGGCATGCGCCTCGATCTGTGCGCCAAGCGCATCGCGTAGCAGGGATCGGGCGCGCAGGTAGCGGGTCTTGACGACGGCGTCGCTCACCTGCAGGCAATACGCCGCCTCGTCCACGCTCATTTCCTGCACGGCGCGCAGGATGAATACGCTGCGGTAGATGGGCGGCAGCCCCTCGATGGCGGACTGCAGCAGGGCGCGCAGCTCGGTGCGTGCCAGCACGGATTCGGGCGATACGCCTGGGGGGGCGCTAAAGGACATCATGTGCTCCGGAGAAGGCTCGTGGTCCAGATCCTGGGCATCGACCAGCACCGACCGGCCGCGCTTGCGAAGCGCGTCCAGCGCCACGTTGATGGCAATGCGCGTCATCCAGGTCGCCAGCGATGCACCCCCCTGAAAATCCCGCAGCCGGGTGAAGGCGCGCAGGTAGGTTTCCTGCACCACGTCCTGCGCCTCGGCATCGTCGGAGACCACCCCGCGCGCTGCACGGAACAGCACCCGGTTGTGGCGCCGCATGATGGCTTCAAAGGCACTCTGCTCTCCTTGCAGAGCGCTCGCCACCAGCTGTTCGTCGGAACAAGGCGTGGGAACGGTTGGCTGAGCGTGGGCTAGGGACAAGGACTGCATGGTGGGCTCGCTTTTTTGGGGCTCGTGACCATTGGACGCTGAGGACACCAAAAAGGTGACAGCCCCCCGAATATCCGCAATGGCCGCATGCCCGGGCCTGCTGCGCACTCCGCGCCAGAATGGCCCCTGTATCGTTGCCACGGAACCCGCCCATGAAAATCGCTCTGCTCTCCGACCTGCACCTGTCCGTGCAGCCCCTGGAACTGCCGCACACCGACGCCGATGTCGTCGTTCTGGCCGGCGATCTGCAACGCCCTGCACAAGGCATGGCCTGGGCACGGCAGTTCAACCGGCCCACGCTCTACGTCGCTGGCAACCACGAGTTCTATGGCTCCGACCTGGTGAGCACCATGGCTGCCCTGCGCACCGAGGCGCAGGGCAGCCAGGTGCGCGTGCTGGAACGCGAGGAGTGGCGCCATGGCGGCGTGCGCTTTCTGGCCTGCACGCTGTGGTCGGACTACCGGCTGTTCGACTCGCCCGCGCAGCGCGAGGAAGGCCTGAAAAAGGCGCAGGCGTTCGTGCGCGACTTCAGCCGCATCGGTTTGACCCCGGATTTCCCGGATCGTTTTACGCCCGCCGTCTCGCAAATGCTGTTTGACCAATCCGTCGCCTGGCTCGAAGCGCGCTTTGCCGAGCCCTTCGATGGCCCCACGGTAGTGGTCACGCACTTTGCGCCCTCCCCCGGCAGCATTGCGCCGCAGTTTGTCGGCTCACCGCTGAACGCCTGCTTTGTCTCCAACCTGGAAGCGCACATCCTGCGCTGGCAGCCCCGCCTGTGGCTGCACGGCCACGTGCACCACAGTTGCGACTACCAGGTGGGCGCCACGCGCATCGTGGCCAACCCGCGCGGCTATGCGCCCAAAGGCGTGGTCGAAAACGTGCAGTTCGCGCCCGGCCTGCTGATCGAGATCTAAGCGCCTGCTCAAGGCGCCTGGTCTGGGGACGTCCTGGCGTCGACATCCCCAGACCAGGCGCCCGCAGTGACCCGGGCGGCCATGGGACAATCCCCCTCTATGCACGCACTGTTTGAAGAAGCCGGCAAATTCATGGCCGGTCGTATCCTTTCCGAGGCCGACACATCCGCCCAGGTCGAACTGGACTCTGGCAAACGGGTCAAGGTCAAGGCCGCCAATATTCTGCTGAAATTCGAGAAGCCAGCCCCGGCTGAGTTGATCGCGCAGGCGCAGGCCGTGGCCGACACCATCGAGCTCGACCTGGCGTGGGAGTTCGCACCCGAAGACGAGTTTGGCTTTGCCGACCTGGCGCGCGACTATTTCTCGGAGAACGCCACCCTGATCCAGCAGGCGGGGGCACTGTTCAGGCTGTACGACGCACCGCACTATTTCCGCCGCGCGGGCAAAGGCCGGTTCAAGAAGGCGTCGGCCGAGATCCTGCAGCAGGCGCTGGCCGCCATCGAGAAGAAAAAAGCCGTGCTGGCGCAAATCGACGACTGGGCCGCAGCCCTGGGCCGGGGCGAATGCCCACAGCCCATTCGCGACCAGCTCTACAAGATCCTGTTCAAGCCCGACAAGAACGCGCCCGAATACAAGGCCGTGGTCGAGGCCAGCCGCGCCACCCACATGGCACCGCTGCCGCTGCTGCAAAAGGCGGGCGCCATCGACTCGGCCTACCAGTTTCACTGGAAGCGGTTTTTGTTCGACAACTTCCCCAAGGGGACGGGGTTTCCCGCACTCACCGCCCCCCAGCCGCCCGACGATCTGCCGCTGGCCACCGTGCAGGCCTATTCGATCGACGACTCGCAGACCACGGAAATCGACGACGCCCTGTCAGTGCAGGGCCTGGGCACCGGGACGGTGACCCTCGGCATCCACATCGCAGCACCGGGGCTGGCCATCGTGCCCGGCACGCCACTCGACCAACTGGGCCGCAACCGCCTGTCCACCGTGTACATGCCTGGCTACAAGATCACCATGCTGCCCGACGAGGTGGTGCAGATCTACACGCTGGACGAAGGCCGCGCCAACCCGGCCGTGTCGCTCTATGTGACGATCAACGAAGCCACGCTGGAGATCACTGCGACCGAAACCAAACTCGAGCGCGTGCCCGTGGTCGCCAACCTGCGCCACGACCAACTCGACCACATCGTGACCGAGGCCTGGCTGTCCGACCCGACACTTCAGATAGAAAACACCCCCCAGCGCTTGATGGAACTGCGCGAGCAGCTATCATTTTTGCACCGCCTGGCCAAAAGCCTCAAGGCCCAGCGCGAAGTGGTGCGCGGCAAGCCCGAGAACTTCAACCGGCCGGACTACAACTTCCGCCTCGTCGGCAACAACCGCGGCGAGCCCGATGGCACCGAGCAGGTGCAGATCAGCACGCGCCAACGCGGCGCTCCGCTCGATCTGATCGTGGCCGAAGCCGCCATCGTGGCCAACAGCACCTGGGGCCTGATGCTGGCCGACCATGGCGTGCCCGGCATCTACCGCAGCCAGGCCAGCATGGCGCCGGGCGTCAAAGTGCGCATGGGCACCAAGGCGCTGCCGCATGCGGGCATTGGCGTCAAAGCGTATTCGTGGGCCACATCCCCCCTGCGCCGCTACACCGACCTGGTCAACCAGTGGCAGATCATTGCCTGCGCGCGCCACGGCAAAACGGCCGCGCTGGCCGCTCCGTTCAAGCCCAAGGACGCCGACCTGTTCTCCATCATCAGCAGCTTTGATGCAGCCTATAGCGCCTACAACGGCTACCAGGCGGGCATGGAACGCTTCTGGACCCTGAAGTACGTGGAGCAGAACGGCATCACCGAGCTGAACGCTACCGTGTTCAAGGAAGGCCCGGGCGGCAGCTTCCTGGTGCGGGCGGATGACATTCCGCTGGTCTTCCCCGTGCTCGGTGCGCAGAACCTGCCGCGCGGCGCGCGCCTGAAGGTCAAGCTGGGCGAGGTGGACGAGATCACGCTGGACATCCACGGCACCGTGATCGAGCGCCTGGACGACCCGGCGGACGCCAGCGACGACGGCCCGGGGGACGATGCCGAGGACGACGACACTGTGGCCGGGCCCATTGCCATTGCGGTGGACGTGAACGAGGCCCCCGCCGAAGCCGCTACGGCAGCCCCGGCCGCCTGAGGCTCCCCGAGGTCCCTTGATGTCCCCTGATAATCGCCGGCGATGAAACTCCCTGCCTTCCTCCGCACCTTCAGCACGCTGCAGCTGGCGCTGGGCGTGTCGATTGCCGTGCACGCTGCGCTGATCTCCGTGCGCTTCATCGACCCCGAGGGCTTCAACCGCGTGTTTCAGGACACGCCGCTGGAGGTCATCCTGGTCAACGCCAAGTCCAACGAGCGCCCTGACAAGGCCCAGGCGATTGCCCAGGCCAACCTGGCAGGCGGCGGCGATGCGGAAAAGGGCCGGGCCACCAGCCCCATGCCCTATTCGGCGTTGACAGCCGTTGGCGACGACTACGAAGAAGCGCAGCGCAAGATGGACGCGATGCAGGCGCAGCAGGCCCAGCTTTTGACCCGGCTGCGCAAGCAGCTGGCCACCATGCCAGAGCCCGACCTGCGCCAGCCCAGCCAGAACTCCGAACAGGCCACGGAGCAAGAAAAACGCCGCCAGCTGGTCAAGCTGCTGGCCGAGATCGAAAAACGCATCAACGAAGAAAACTCGCGGCCCAAAAAGCGCTACATCAGCCCGGCCACGCGTGAAGAAGCCTACGCGGGGTACTACGACACGGTGCGCCACAAGGTCGAAGACAAGGGCACTGAAAACTTCCCCGAGCAGGCCGGGCGCAAGCTCTACGGCGAGCTGACCATGATCGTTACCGTCAACCACGACGGCCGCGTGCTCGAGACCGAAGTGGTGCAAGGCTCGGGCAACGGCACCCTGGACCGGCGCGCCGAAGCGATCGCCCGCGCCTCGGGCCCCTTTGATGCGTTCACCCCTGAAATGCGCAAAAAGGCCGACCAGATCGCCATGGTGGCGCGCTTTAAATTCACCCGCGACCAAACCCTGGAAACGGTCGTGAAATAACCCCGCCGAGTCGCCTTCAGCGCCAAGCCACGGCGGACAACACCCGTGGCAAGGCAAGCGCCCGGCCGATGGCACCCGAGGGCTGGCGCTTCTGGCAACGCTGCACGACACACGACACACGCACCCTATAGCCCCCATGACATCTTCCGCTGACCTGTATTGCGTGATGGGAAACCCGGTGGCGCACAGCCGCTCACCCGCCATCCACGCCCGCTTCGCCGAACTCACGGGGCAAGCCATCGCCTACGAGCGGCGCCTGGTGCCCATGGACGGTTTTGTGCAGGGCGTGCGTGATTTCATCGCCGAAGGCGGCCGTGGCTGCAATATCACCGTGCCCTTCAAGATCGAAGCGCCACAGCTGGCCACCCACTGCAGCGAACGGGTGCGGCTGGCCGGTGCCGCCAATGTGCTCACGTTCGGTGCGGACGGCGGCATTCACGCCGACAACACGGACGGACTGGGCCTCGTGGCCGACATCACCCGCAACGCCGGCGTTTCACTGGCGGGGCGAGACGTACTGCTGGTGGGCGCGGGCGGCGCCGCTGCCGGTGCCCTCGGCCCTCTGCTGCAGGCTGGCGTGCGCCACATCACCGTGGCCAACCGCACCCTCGACAAGGCACAGGCGCTGGTGCAGTCGCACAGTGCACTCGCAACGCTACAAAAATCAGAGCTTATAGCGCTTACCCCACAAGCACTAGAGGCCAATTTCGATGTCATCATCAATGCCACCGCCAGCAGCCTGTCGGGTGCCGATGTGCCGGTACCCGCCCACGTGCTGCGCCCCGGCAGCCTGGCTTGCGACATGATGTATGGCCCGGCGGCCCAGGGGTTTCTGGACTGGGCCCGCCGCCACGGCGCCACGCCGCGCGACGGTCTGGGCATGCTGGTCGAGCAGGCTGCCGAAGCCTTTTTGCTATGGCGCGGCGTGCGCCCGCCGTCGGCCCTGGTGCTGCAAGAAATGCAGCAGGCTGCCTGAACCACCACGGACAAAAGGAGACAGGTCGCGATGAAAGCCGTGTTGCGCTGGCTAGGACTGGTGGTGCTCGCCCTGCTGGCACTGCAGTTGTTCTTCGTGGTGCGCATCGCGGCCATGGTGGTGATCGACCCGGAATCCACCAGCTTCCAGCGCTCCGAGGCCTGGACGCTGCTCACCACCAAAGGCAACGTCCCCTGGCGCCAGCAGTGGATGCCCTACGCCAGCATCTCCGACCAGCTCAAACGCGCCGTCATCGCCTCGGAAGACGATGGCTTTGTGAGCCATGACGGCGTGGACTGGAACGCCATCGAAAAAGCCTGGGAGCGCAACGCCAAGGCCGAAGCGCTGGCCAACAAGGCACAGGCCCGCGCCCCCGACCGCCCCGTGCGCGCCCCCAAGATCCGGGGGGGCTCCACCATCACGCAGCAACTGGCCAAGAACCTGCTGCTGTCGGGCGAACGCACCCTGCTGCGCAAGGGCCAGGAGTTTGTGCTGACGCTGCTGCTCGAACAGCTTTTGAGCAAACAGCGCATCCTGGAGATCTACCTCAACAACGTGGAATGGGGCGAAGGCGTATTCGGCGCCGAGGCGGCCGCGCAGTACTACTTTCGCAAAAGCGCCAGCCGCCTCAGCACCGCAGAAGCCGCGCGCTTGGCGGTGATGCTGCCCGCGCCCAAGCGTTTTGAAAAAACGCCGGGGTCGGCTTATCTGGCGGGGCGGACGCGGACCATTCTGGCGCGAATGGGGAGTGCGGAGTTGCCGTGAGCGCTTGAGGAAGACTTGAGTCTGTTCAAGCTCCGGATTCGGCCGAAAGAAGTCAGCCAAGCAAGCCGCCACAAGCTCACATCCCCCGCAACTCCGTCTTCAACACTTTCCCATAACTGTTCTTCGGCAGCGCCTGCACCCACCGGTATTCCTTCGGCCGCTTGAACCGCGCAATGTGCTCCAGGCACAGCGCATCCAGCACCGCATCAGCCACCGCCCCGCCCTCGCCCGCGATGAGGAAGGCCACCACCACCTCGCCCCATTCGGCATCGCGCTGGCCCACTACGGCCACCTCGTGGACCTGGGGGTGGAGCAGCAGCACCTCTTCCACCTCGCGCGGGTAGATGTTGGAGCCGCCGGAGATGATCACGTCCTTGGACCGGTCCTTGAGCGTGAGAAACCCGTCGGCATCCAGCGCGCCCATGTCGCCGGTGTAGAGCCAGCCGTCGCGCAGGGTCTGTGCCGTGGCGGTGGGGTTGTTCCAGTAGCCGGGCATCACGGTGTCGCCGCGCACCACCACCTCGCCAGTCTCGCCCGTGGGCACGGGCTGGCCTGTGGCATCGACCACACGCACCTCGACCAGCGACTGCGCCACGCCGACCGACACCATGCGCTCGGCCCAGCGGGGGTGGTTGCGGTCGGCCAGTTGGGCGCGCGACAGGGCGGTGATGGTCATGGGGCTTTCGCCCTGGCCGTAGATTTGCGCAAAGCGGTGGCCCATCACGGCCAGGGCGTTGCGCAGGTCGTCGGCATACATGGGGCCG
Source organism: Acidovorax radicis (assembly GCF_020510705.1). Lineage (NCBI taxonomy): Bacteria > Pseudomonadati > Pseudomonadota > Betaproteobacteria > Burkholderiales > Comamonadaceae > Acidovorax > Acidovorax radicis. Next base: position 954,090 of record NZ_CP075184.1, on the reverse strand, counting down.
CCGCCATAGACGATGGTCTTGAAGCCAGTCACATCGGCGCCCGTGGCGCGCACATGGTCGACCAGGCGGTGCACCATGGTGGGCGCGGCAAACAGGGTGAGCTGGCCGACCGATGCCGCCAGCTGCACCAGCTCCGCCGGCTCAAAGCCACCCGACAGCGGCACCACATGCCGCCCGCCGCGCAGCACCTGCGCGTAGTTGTAGAGGCCCGCACCGTGCGACATGGGCGCAGCGTAGACCATGGCGTCGCCGGGCAGGATGTCGTCCACATCGGTGAAGTAGCAGGCCGTCATGGCCAGCAGGTTGCGGTGGGTCTGCATCACGCCTTTGGGGCGGCCGGTGGTGCCTGAGGTGTAGAACAGCGAGGCCACGTCGTGCGGCGCGCGGTCGCACACGTCCATGGGCGCGTGGGCGACTGCGGCGCGGTATGCGTCGGAGCCGAAGACCAACACCGCCTCAGGCGGTGCACCCGCCTCGCGCACGGCGGGCGCCAGCTCTGCAGAAGTCAGCACCACGCGTGCGCCGGAGTCGGCCAGCACGTAGGCCAGCTCTTTGGAGTGCAGCTTGTAGTTGACCGGCACGGACACAGCCCCCGCCCACAGGATGGCGTGCAGGGCCTCGAGGTATTCGGGCGCATTGGCGGCGTAGATGGCCACCCGATCGCCCGGGGCCACGCCGTAGGTGGAACGCAAGCACCCGGCCAGGGCCGCTGTGCGGGCACCCAAGCCGGCATATGCCCACAACACCTTTTCGCCCCGCAGCACGGCCGGATGGTCAGGGTAAAGCAGCGCGCTGCGGCGCAGCAGGTGGGCGATGTTCATCGTGTTCGCCCCCGCATTCGCGCACCGCTGACCCCAGCGATGGCATGGCCGCATCGGCTGGCAACCCCAGCCCGCCGCGCCAAAGACCACCGCGCTCCGTTCACGATTGCAACGCCCATTTTCTGACCTTTCAAACATCCACCCAGGCTCTTCTAGCGAATGCTAGTGATGCACTCGATAAATGTCGTACGTCGAAATCGCCGTCTTCAGACGTGCGGCGAGTTCCATCACTACTATTCGCTAGAAGAGCCTCCACCCACAAGCGACTGCACGCACTGTAGGCAAACCGGGGCGCGCTGAACAGCGCTCCTAGGGGAAACCCACAAGTGCCGATGCACACCGCCGATGTGTCCATGCCGAAGCAGCGGGCGGCGGATGACTCCCGCTGCCGTGCTTTGCAAGGCTTCTGGCATGAATCGCTTCATTATTCATAGCTGTTAGCGCTTATGCAATAAGCGCTAGAGGCACTTTTTATACAAAATACCCGGCAGACACCAAGGCCTGCATGGACAAGGACTGTGCCCGCTGTGCAACAAGGCGGTGCCCCTTCAGCCCCGAAGAGCATCCGCGCCCGCAGGCCCTATGCCACGGCGTTGTGCCCATGACAAAATCTGCCAATGCTTTCCTCCTCGGACCCTGTCGCCTCCATCATCCCGGCCATGTCGCTGGACTCGACATCGGACAACGCCATGACCGCGTTGTCGCGCCTGGCACTGGGGCCCGTCCACACCGACCATTACCTGGCGATTTTCGAGCGGTTTGACGACGCCGGTCGTACCAGAACCACCTGGAACTGGGCGGCCTGCCTGTTCACGCTGAACTGGATGGTGTTCCGGCAGCTGTGGGGCGCCGCGCTCGTGTACGTGGCTGCGGCCGAAGGGCTTGCACTGCTGGTGTTTGGCCTGGGGCGGTCCTTTCTGCAATGGCCTCAGGGTGTGGAATGGGGTGTGCTGGGTGCCGTCGCACTCATGGCCTTTGCCGTGCCGGGGTTGTATGGCGATGCCATCCTGTACGCAGACATCCGCAAACGCGTTGCCCGCGCGCTGGCCGCGTCCCGCACCGTGCCCGAGGCCTGCGTTTTGCTCGAAAAGCAGGCCAGCTCACGCCAACGTTTGCAGGGCCTGGTGCTGATTAACATCGTGCTTGCCGCAGCCGCCGGGCTGGTCTATCTCATGCTGCCCCCCGCCGGGATAAAACCCCTGGCCCTGGAACGTGCTGTCACGGTGGCAGACGCTACAACAGCCTCTGTCTCCGCCGCCGCAGCCGTCAAAGCCAGCGCCGCCTTGGAAACCAGCGCGCCCGCCGCACCGCAAGCCGCCCTTGCAGAGCCTGAAGCGCCGACGAAAGAAGCCGCACCAGAGGCCGCTGAAACGGCGCCCACGCCCACGCCCACGCCCACGCCCACGCCAGCACCAGCACCAGCACCAGCACCAGCACCGAGGCCCGAGCCCCCTGCCCCGCCACCACCACCCACCACCAACAAAAGTGCCACGAACAAGCAGGCATCAGCCACGTCCGGCAGCGCTGCCTCTGTCGCCCACCAGGCACCAGACGCCCCCGCAAAAGTCACCAGCCCCCCCGTCCAACGCCACGCGGGTGCCAGCCGACCGGCAGCTTCGACCAAAAGCAAGGTGCCCGCCCCCACAGCCTCGGCAGCCTTGGTCGCGCAGCCGGCGGGTGCCACCGTGGGGACCGCATCGGGCTATTACATCAACGTGGGGCTTTTCGCCGATGAAGCCAACGCGCGCAAGGCGCAAGCGCGGCTGCTCAACGAAGGGATTCCCGCCTTTCGTCAAGAGTTGAACAACGCCAATGGGCGGCGCATACGGGTGCGCGTGGGTCCCTACGACAGCCGCGCAGCGGCAAATGCCGCAGCCGCGTCGATTCGCGCAATGGAACTGGACGCTGTGGTGTTCAAGCAATAACCCACCCGCAGCAGTCCAGCAGCGCTGGTTGCCAGGAGCGGTGCCGCGAACGAGCAGCGGATTCACCCGCGCTCGGCGCGAGCCCGCTTCATGCAGACGATTGCACCCACTGCCGTACCTCGTGGACGACCCATTGCGGGTCATCCAACGGCAAGTCATGCCCCGCAATGGGATGCATGCGCAGCGGACTGCCCCACGCACTGGCGATGGCCTGCGAGCATTGGCTTGCCACCAGCCGGTCACGGCAGCTGCCCAGCAGCAAGGTGGGGGCCCCTGGCGCAGCAGCTGGTGCGCGGTAGCGGGCGGCCGCCACCAACTGGCGCAGTGCATTGCGCCATGACACCGGCCGCTGTCTGCGCAAGGCCACCCATTGCGCCACCACCGGGCTGCACGCTTGGGCGCGCAGGCTTGTCATGCGCACAACGATCCGTTCTGCCGCCTCTGCTGCACGCCATTGCCACACCAGTTGCGCCAGCGCAGCAAGGTTGTGAGGACGCAGGCGGCGATAGAACGGGTTGAAGGGCCGCATGCTGGTATTGATGAGCACGCAGCCCGTCACCTCATCGGGCGCTGCATGGGCCCACTCGATAGCGACCATGGCGCCCAGGGACATGGCAAGCAGGTGATACGGCGGCGCTATGGCGCGCAGCGCCAGTTCATGGCGGCATGCCTGCACCATGGCCTGCACCGACAGGGGCGACGGCAGGGCGTGAAACTGGCCATTGCCGGGCAGATCCAGCGCCAACACACGGTCGCCAGGCAAGGCTTGCTGCAGGCGCGCCACAAAGCCCCCCCAGTGCGCGGACTCGCGGGTCAGCCCGCGCAGCAGGATCCATTGGCGGGGCATGGTTGGCGGCACGTTTCGTCCGCCCTCAGTACCAGATCGCCAGCGCGTCCGCACGGCGCTGTGCACGCTGCTCTGGCGCCGGCGCCCAGCGCGCGTGGCTGCACGCCGCACGCGACAGGAAGTCCAGCAGCGAAAGATGCCGCCGCAACACGCGCTGCTGCCGGTGGTTGATGAGCGGGTTGAAGATGCCGTTGCGCGAGAACAGCTGCCGTGGGTTCTTCTTGATCCACAGCCATGAACCCATCTCCAGCGTGAGCGGCAGAAAGGTGTGTGCCGGGACAGCTTGGCAGGCCTGCAGATAAAGGTGGTCCCACAGGTCGCCGTGAGCGAGGTATTGCGCGCTCTGCGGTTCAAAAATGTACTGGTGGTTGCTGTGGGCCTGCAGATAAATTTCTTGCAGCGCATGCAGCTCTGCCAGGTGCGGTATGGGTTTACGGGTGTGCGCAAACGGGAACCACAGCCGGTCCTTGATACCAAACCCCGAGTGGCAGTCCAGCGCAATGCTGAACGGCCGCGCGAGCAGCTGCGCGGTCACCACCTCGCACAGCGCCTGGCTTTCCACCTCCATGGCATCGCCCTGGCGTCCCCGGTACCAGGGCAGCCCCGCACTCACCCGTTGCCCGCCGATCCCGAAAGGCACGCGGTCGACGGCATCCACCGGTGCGTTGCGCATCAGGTCCACGCCACGCGGATTGGCCCGCGTGGCAGACCACATGCCCCCTGGGTTGACGATGGGCATGAAGACCAGCCGCACGCGCTCCAGCTGCTGGTGCAGCGTGGTGTCCCACTGCAGCCGCATGACCACGTTCTGCAGGTAGGCAATCACCACCTCGGCCCCGATGCGCTCAAGCCCATGCACACCGCCAAAAAACCCCACCGCAGGCACATCCAGCCCCGGGTTGCCCACACCGATGGCATAGATGGGAAAGCGCTGCCCTGATGCCATGGACACCTGCCGAACCACCTGCACCTGCAGATGGGACCCACCCCGCTCTATGATTTTCTCCAACGCCAGAAGCTCGGGAAGCATGTTCAGGATGAGGGTGGTGAGGGCAAGGCGGGGTGCACGACGGTACGAACCGGTACGTACCCGACACAAGGATATCCGTGGCCTGCACGCACCGATAGCCCCCAGGGCGCAGGTGTGTGGATTCAGCCAAACGACGCGAAACCGTCACACAACAGCGTTACCTTGCGAGCCATCACAACCCTTTGCAAGAGGCGCGCCATGCTCTGGAAATTGCTCGGATTGCAGCGGCTGCTGGATGATCTGTTCGATGAACGGACCTGGCTGAGTTTTGACCTGCCCCGCACCTATGGGTGGACCTATGACGATGCGCCGCCCCCAGCGCAAGACTGAGACCTATCGCTGGGCCCTGTGGCTCGGCACGCTGGCATGCGCCGCAGCGGGGGGCATGGTGGAACTGGTAGCCCTGCAGCGCTCGCGCTACCACCTGTGGCGCGAGCGGCACCAGACACCAGCGCACCACTGAGCGCGTGCCCTCGAATGCGCCCTGCCGGCCAGGGCACGCCGCATTCGCTCACACCCTCCGCCCCCATTCATGCTTCGCCCGCCGGTGCGCCATGCACGAACCCGACCCTGACCCCCGCGAAGAAATCGCCAACAGCAGCAGCCACGGCCTGGCGCTGCTGGCCACCTGCCTGGCGACACCCAAGCTGCTGGCGTCGGCGCAGCCCCTTGGCGCCCGGGCATATGCCGGTGTGGCGATCTTCGCGGCCACCATGGTGCTGCTGTACGGGGCGTCAACGGCCTACCACGCGCTGCCGCCCGGCAGGGCCAAGCAATGGTTCTTGAAGCTCGACCACGCAGCCATCTACCTATTTATTGCTGGCAGCTACACGCCTTTTGCCCTCAGCCAGCCCGCTTCCTCGCAGAGTGTGGTGGCGCTATCGCTGGTGTGGGCCGCTGCAGCGGCGGGTTTTGTGACGAAGGCGCTCGCGCGGACCCCTTCCACGCGGTGGTCTACAGCCCTGTATATCGCCATGGGCTGGCTGGTGCTGGGCGCGGCGCTGCCACTGATCCAACCCATGCCACCGCTGGGTGCCGCGTGGCTGATCATTGGTGGAGCGGCGTACACGGTGGGGGTGGCCTTCTTCGCGCTGGACGCAGGGGTTCGCTATGCGCATGCGGTGTGGCATGCGTGCGTGGCCGCAGGCACCACATGCCACGTTTTTGCAGTGCTGAGTGTGATGGCGCACGCGGCCGTGTGACCCTGCTGCAGCGGCGCATCCCGCCGTGCGGCGCAGAGGCCATCGCCCAGCCGACGCACCGGCGGCCAGCGAGAATCCGGTGCCGTTGCATCTGCCTGTTTCAATGCTCGATACCCCGCGTTTGTGCAAGCGCCCGCAGCGCGTAGGACGTGGGCTATAGGCTCTTCGCGGCATCGCCCCTAGAATCGGTCGCCCCTCTCGACAATTCGAGCGGGCACCCAGCAACTCTGAATAACTAAGAAACTTCCATCATCATGGCAACTGCAAAGAAAACCCCGGCCCCCGCAAAGAAGGTCGTCAACAAGGCCGCAGCGCCTGCAGCCAAGAAGGCCGCACCCGTCGCCAAAAAGGCTGCGCCCGCAGCAAAGAAGGCTGCACCAGCCGCCAAAAAGGCTCCGGCAGCTGCCGCCAAGCCCGTCGCTGCCACACCCGCAGCACTGAAGCCCATCAAGACGGCTTTCAACAAAACCGCACTGATTGCGCATCTGGCTGAACAATCGGGTGTCGATCCCAAGGCCGCCAAGGCCGTTCTGGCCTCGCTCGAAGCCGCCATCCTGGCGTCGGTGCACAAAAAGGGTTCTGGCGAATTCACGCTGCCTGGCGTGCTGAAGATCGGCCTGCAACAAGTCCCGGCCAAGAAAAAGCGCTTCGGCAAAGACCCTTTCACGGGCGAAGAGCGCTGGTTCCCTGCAAAGCCCGCATCGGTCAAGATCAAGACCCGTGCGCTCAAGAAGCTCAAGGACGCCACGGCCTGATTGCCCGGCCGGCACCTGGCCTCGTCGTTCGCAGCCTGTGCGTGAAGGGCGGATGACCAGACGCTGTGGGGGCGCATCAAGTGCCCCCACAGCGTCTGCACGGTGTGACGGCACGAAGAGGTCTGCCCCCGGGCCGCGCGCTCTGCGTGTTCACCACCTTGGCGCCGGGGCCCCTGGCGCTTTGCAGGCCACCTGTCCACAGTCATCAGCGATGACCGGTCGCGTGGCCCCGACCTGATGTCCGGCACAACGCCACGCCTGACAATCCATGGCTCCATCGCATGCGGCGTCTGCAGCGCGAGCCCCACGCCATGACCATGCCAGACGGTGCCCGCACACCATCACTTCATGCCGCGAACATCGGGCGCCGGTAGCGCACGATGCGCACTCCTGGTCTGTCACGCACGCAGCACTGCCCTCTGCCGCAGCTGTAACAACTGCAACGCACCTGTAGCCAGCCGGTTCACCCCGGCATTCCTGCGAAAATAGCGGGCTTTGCCTGTCGGGGCCTATTGCCCCTGGTTCACCCTTTACGAGGTGCGACACAAGGCTGTCATTGGCCCCAACGGGATGTCCCTGCACCACTCCTCCTCTTCTCTCAACAGCACACGACTTGTGGCTCTGCTTCAGCAGTGGAACGAGGCGGAGCGTGCCCGTGCGCAGCCGTTCGACACGGCCGAGCAACTGGGCCATTGGCTGGGAACGGTCGGCGCGGTCAAGCTCAGCCGGGCGTTACACGCCATCGAATCGCTGCCAGTGGCTCGGCCAGGCCTGGGCGGCATGCCAGACGTGCAGTTACTCGACAAGGCGTTTCAATCGACCAGGGCCGAAGTGATGGACCTCATTCGAGCCCCTGCCACGCCGCTGCGGCCGGTGCGTGAACGGGCCGACAACACTCCCATTGCAGAGCCCGATCCCAGCGCAGGGGCTGATTTTGCGGCGCTCGCGCCGCGTTATCTCGCCTTGCAAAAGCAGATGGAGATCAAACTGAATGGTCTGCGCACGCAGATACGCGCCTGCCTCTCCAGGGGTAGCCACACACTCAGGCAACTGGCGGCGCTGGATGCGGTCATGGAACAGCTGCTGGGCGAACGCGAGCAGCGGCTGTGGGCATTGCTGCCGACCCAATTGGAAAAACGCCTCGCGGCCCGGCGCAGCGAGCATGAGCAAGCACTGGAGCGCTCCGGGCAAGCCGATGAACCGCAACGATGGCGCAAAGCGGGCGGCTGGCTGTGGGCGTTCGAGCAGGATTCACAGGCGTTGCTGCTGGCAGAAATGCAGGTGCGCCTTCAACCGATCATGGGCCTGCTGGAAGCGGCCCACAACGAAAAGAACGGGTTAACAGGATGAACAGAAGTTTGATGGCGGCCATCTTCGGGGCCGGCCTGGCGGTGATCCTTTGGGTAGGCTGGGGTTTTTGGGGAACCAGCCCGCTGGCGTTGACCATGACGTTTGTGATGGGGGGCGTCTACGTGGTGGGCGCCTATGAGTTGCTGCGGTTCCGTGCAGCGACGGCATCCTTGATCGCGGCACTGCCTGTCGGCACCTCAGGACCCGTCGCGGATCTGGAAGAATGGCTCGCACGCTTGCACCCCGCCCTGCGCCACCCCGTGCGCCAGCGCATCGAGGGCGAACGTGTTGCGTTGCCGGGCCCCACCCTGACCCCGTATCTGGTGGGATTGCTCGTGATGCTGGGCATGCTGGGCACTTTTCTTGGCATGGTGGTGACGTTCAATGGCGCGGTGTTCGCCCTGGAGTCCTCGTCCAGCCTTGAATCGATCCGTGCCGCACTGGCAGCCCCTATCAAGGGGTTGGGCCTGTCGTTCGGCACATCGGTGGCAGGTGTGGCGGGATCGGCCATGCTCGGCCTGCTGTCGGCCCTGGGTCGCAGCGAGCGGCTGCAAGCCGTGCGCCTGCTCGATGCAGCCATTCCCACGGCTTTCCGGTCGTTCTCGTCGGCACACCGACGCGATGAGATGTTCCACGCACTGCAAGCGCAAGCGCAGGCCATGCCGCTGATCGCCGAGCGCCTGCAGGGCCTGGCAGAAGGCCTGGAACTTCGCAACAAGCAGCTGGGTGAACAAATGCTGGCCCAGCAACAGGCGTTTCATCGCGACACCTCGTCGGCGTATACCGACCTGGCCAGCGCCGTGGGGACATCGTTGCAAGACAGCCTGCATCACAGCGCGCGCCAGGCGGGAGAGACCATCCGGCCCGTGGTCGAGCAAGCCATGTTGGCGCTGGCGCAAGAATCACAGAGCGCACACGAACGGCTGCGCGATGCCACCAACGTGCAGATGCACGCACTGTCATCCCAATGGGAAACCATGGCACACCAAGTGGCCGATACATGGGCTACCGCACTGCAGCGCCATACGCAGGCCCAGGACACGCTGCTGGTAAAAATCGACGACACCCTGCAGTCGGTGATGCAAACGCTGGAGCAGCGCTCCGCCGCGCTGCTGGTGTCTTTGCAGGAAACGGTGGCGCAATCGCACACCACCCAGCTCGCGGCAGACCAGCAGCGCCTGCAAGGTTGGAGCCAGTCCATGCAGGAAACAGCCAGCGCGCTTTGCACGCAGTGGGAGCGTGTGGGTGCACAAGCCGCGCAGCAGCAGCGCGGTGTGGGCGTCGCACTCGAAGACGCTGCCACCCGAATCACCCAAGGTATCAGCGAGCAGATGGCCCAGGTGCTGGGCAGTGCGGCCCGCTGGACCGAGCAGACCGATGCCCTGATGCGCGCCCGCATGCAGGCCGAAACCCAATGGGAGCAGGCACAAGGCCAGCGCATGGATGCGCTGGCGGGGGTGTGGCGCACGGAGCTGTCCGCACTGCGAGACGCAGAGGCCACGCGCGGCCAGGCCGCCATCGAACGGCTGGATGCCTTGCAAGGCGCGGTCGCCACGCATCTGGCCACTCTCGGCGCTGCCCTTGAAGAGCCGCTCACCCGCATGCTGCAAACCGCCTCCGAGGTGCCACAGGCCGCAGCAGGTGTCATCACCCAGTTGCGCCAGGAAATGGCACAGCTGAGCGAACGCGACAACGCGGCGTTGTCGGAACGCACGGCCATCACAGAGCAGATGGGCACCCTGCTGCACTCGGTGAACACGGCCACGCTGCAGCAACGCGCGGCCATCGAGTCGCTGGTCGCATCGGCTGCGTCTGTGCTGGAGCAGGCCGGCCAGCAATTCGCCCACTTGCTGGATGCGCAGACGACGCAGATGGATGGCGTGGCCGCGCACGTCAGCGCCAGCGCCGTGGAGTTGGCCAGCCTGGGCGAGTCATTCAGCCACGGCGTTGCGCTGTTCAGCGCCAGCAACCACAAGCTTGTGGAAGGCCTCTCGGGCGTGGAGAACACCCTCAGCCAGGCGATGGCCCGCAGCGATGAACAACTGGCGTATTACGTTGCGCAGGCGCGCGAAGTCATCGATCTGAGCATCTCGTCCCAAAGAGGCATTGTCGAGGACCTGCAACGGCTTCATGAGCGGGCAGGCGCGCGGCCGCAAGAGATTTCCGCATGACCGGCATGGACGACACACTGGACGATGCCACCGAACAGACCGCCCCGGTGTGGGCCGTTTTCGGTGACCTCATGGCGGGCCTGCTGGGCGCTTTTGTGCTCATCCTGGTGGGCGTTCTGGTGGTACAGATCGACCTGGTGGCCAGTTTGAAGCAGGAAGTCGAAAAGCGCCAGATGGAGGAAAAGCGCAGGATGGCGCTCGAAAAGGCGCTCGCGATCCCACTGGCCAGCGGCCGAGTGACTGTCAACAATGGCCGCATCGGCATCAGTGGCAGCGTGTTGTTTTCCACGGGCTCCGCAGACCTTCGCGCTGAAGGCCGCCAACTGCTGGAGAGCCTGGTGCCGCCTTTGCAGGTCTATCTGCGCGAACGCGACGAGATGCTGATGGTGAGCGGCTTCACCGACAATACCACCTTGCTGCGCGGCCCCAATCAGCGCTTCGCGGACAACCTGGAGTTGTCGGCACAACGGGCACTGACCGTGGCCCGCGCACTGATTGACGTGGGCATGCCGTCCTCCCAGGTGTTTGCAGCGGCTTTTGGCGCGGAACAACCCGTGGCGGACAACGTGGATGAGCATGGACGCGCAAAAAACCGCCGCGTCGAGATGGCGCCGGTGCCCAAAGCTGCCCACCTGAAAAATTCAAACACTACCACGCCCCATGAGTGACTCAACGCTGGAGTCCTTGCGGTCCGAAGGCGCTCATCAACACGATCCTGTGCGTTTTCGCTACCTCGAAACACTGGATCGCAGAATGCGCTTGCAACCGGCGGCCGTGCAAGTGCTGCTGGAGCGCAAGCTGCACGAAGCGCTTGTCGCGTACCAACATGACGCCCGCACGCTCCAGGCCGCACCAAACCACGCACAGAACCACGCACCGAAGCCCCCCGCAGAGAACGGCTTGTCCCAGCTCAATCGTGACTTGAACACACGCGCGCGCGCCGATGCCAACCAAGCGCTGGTGGATGGTACGCAGAGCATGTCCGACCTGCGCAGCGTGCGCCAATTCAGCGAGGTCTGGTCGAAAATTTCAGCAGAAAAGCAGGTGACACAGGCCTTGCACGCTGGGCCTGAAAACGCGGGGCCGCTCAATTCGCACAAACTCATGTTGCGCTCTTTGAACCTGATGCGCACGCTCTCGCCAGACTATCTGCGGCACTTTTGGGCGCAGATGGACAGCCTTTTATGGATGGAGCGGATGAACGCAGGCTTTGCCGCACCCTCGGCGAAACCTGCGCGCCAAGGCCGCACCAAGCTCAAGCTGTGAAGTGGCGAGCGGGCCCGCAGGGCCTGACCCGTCACCTCATCAGCCTTCACTCAGGCGGCGCGCAAGGCGTGGGTTTCGCGCGCGAGCTGGGTGATATGCGCCCAATTGCCTTCTCGCACGGCTTGCGCCGGCGTGAGCCATGACCCCCCCACGCAACGCACGTTGGGCAATTCAAGGTATCGGGGTGCCGTGGTCGTGTTGATGCCCCCTGTGGGGCAAAAGCTCACCTGGCCAAAGGGACTCGCCCACGACTTGAGCAGCGGGATGCCACCCACGGCTTCAGCAGGGAACAGCTTCAGGAACGAGAAACCATCGGCCAGCGCCCTCATGATTTCGCTGGACGTGGACACGCCAGGCAACAGGGGCAGGTGCAGGCTCTTGCAGGCGCTGCCGACTTCAGAGGTGTAGCCAGGGCTCACCGCAAAGCGGGCACCGGCTTCGCTGGCGCGGCGTGCGTCATCGGCATTGAGCACGGTGCCCACGCCCACCACGGCTTCGGGCAAATGGCGCGCAATGGCTTCAATTGCTGGCAGGCCGGCTGCGGTGCGCAGCGTCACCTCCAACACCTTCACCCCCCCGGCCAACAGCGCTTGCGCCAAGGGCAACGCGTCCTGCAGACGGTCAATCACGATGACGGGAATCACCGGCCCGTGGCTGGCGATGTCTAGCGGATTCATGGCGGTTGCGCCAGGTGGGTTTACAGCCATGTGCAGGCTCCTTGTTCAGCACCGCCAGCGTTGCGGCGAAAGTTAGTGAAAAGTTCACGGCCAAAGCCGGTTTGGGAGGCCGGTGTGTGGGGCGCCGGTGTGCGTGCGGCCCATTCGGCCTCATCGACCAGGACGTCCAGTCTGCCGGCCACAGCGTCGACCCGCACGATGTCACCGTCGCGCACCAGCGCCAGTGGCCCACCAGCGAGCGCTTCGGGCGTGACGTGGATGGCCGCCGGCACCTTGCCAGACGCACCGCTCATGCGGCCATCGGTGACCAGCGCCACCTTGAAACCCTGGTTCTGCAGCACGGCCAGGGGGGGCGTGAGCTTGTGCAACTCGGGCATGCCATTGGCCTGCGGGCCCTGGAACCGCACCACCGCCACCATATCCTGCTGCACATCGCCCGCGCTGAACGCGGCAAGCAACGCCTCCTGCGAGTCAAAAACACGAGCGGGCGCTTCGATCACATGCCGGTCATCGGGCACGGCCGACACTTTGATCACCGCGCGGCCAAGGCGCCCTTGCAAGAGGCGAAGGCCACCGGTGGCAGAAAACGGCTGGCTCACCGGCCGCAGCACGGAGGCATCACCCGACACGGCCGGGGCACTCTGCCCCCCGGCGGCAATGCCGCCTGCATTCACACTGAGCACGTCGGGATGCATCAGGCCATTGTTCAACAGCTCGCGCAAAATCCATGGGGGCCCGCCTGCGGCCTCAAACTGATTCACATCGGCATCGCCATTGGGATAAACGCGGGCGAGCAGCGGCACCGCCGCCGAGAGCTCGTCGAAATCCGTCCAGTCGATCAGGATGCCGGCGCTGCGTGCAATGGCCACCCAGTGAATCAGGTGGTTGGTGGAGCCGCCCGTTGCGAGCAACGCCACCATGGCGTTGACGATGCAGTGCTCATTCACCAAATGACCAATGGGGGTAAAGCGCTGGCCACGTTTGCCGATGTCCAGCACCGTGCGCACCGCCTGCCGGGTGAAGGCTTCGCGCTCTTCGGAGCCCGGCGGCGCAAAGGCCGCGCCCGGCACGTGCAGGCCCATCGCTTCGAGCAGCATCTGGTTGCTGTTGGCCGTGCCGTAGAAGGTGCAGGTGCCGGGGCTGTGGTACGCGGCGGATTCGGCCTTGAGCAACTCGTCGCGGCCCACCAAGCCTTGCGCATATTGCTCGCGCACCTTGGATTTGTCCTTGTTCGACAGGCCCGTGCCCATGGGCCCGGCAGGCACAAAAACGCAGGGCAGATGCCCATAGTGCAGCGCGCCAATCAGCAGGCCCGGCACGATCTTGTCGCACACCCCCAGCAGCAGTGCACCATCAAACACATCGTGGGACAGCGCCACCGCAGTGGCCATGGCGATGACATCGCGCGAGAACAAGGACAGCTCCATGCCCGGCGTGCCCTGCGTGACACCATCACACATGGCGGGCACGCCGCCGGCGACCTGCACCGTGGCGTTGTGCCGCGCCGCTTCGTCGCGCAACAGCGCAGGGAAGCTGTGGTACGGCTGGTGGGCCGACAACATGTCGTTGTAGGCCGTCACCACGCCAATAGTGGGCGCCTTCTCCACGGCGATCTTGAATTTCTCGGCGCCCGGCAAGGCAGCGTATGCATGCGCCAGGTTGGCACAACCCATGCGGTCTTGTGCTGGTTTGCGGTGAATCATGGCGTCCACGCCGGCAAGGTAGGCCGAGCGGGTGGGCGCACTGCGCTGAATGATGCGCGCCGTCACGCGCGCTACGACTGAGTGCATGGGGAATGCTCCATCGGTGGGTGGGGTTTGGCCTGCTGGCAAACCTGAATCTGAGGCCCTAGAATGTAACTCGATAACCGAATCACATCAATCCATGACCTTCCAGCCATTGCCGCTACCGCCCTCCGAGTTGGGCGAATCGCCCTTCTGGCACCCTCTCGAAAAGCGCCTTTACTGGTGTGATATACAGGGCTTCAGGGTCCATGCCTGGGATCCCGCCACCGGGCTTCACCTGCAGTGGCCTACCCCCAGCGAGCCCGCCTGTTGCGCCCCTGTTGCGGGCGGCGGGCTTGTAATCGGGTTACGTGATGGTTTCTATTTTCTCAACACCACCACGGGCGCGCTGCAATGCCTGGCGTTGCTGCCAGTAGCATGGCATGACCCCCACAGACTGCGTCTGAATGACGGCCGCTGCGACAGCCAGGGGCGCTTCTGGGCAGGCTCGGTCGTGACGCCCCGCACCCATCCCGACGCTGCGCTGTGGCGGCTGGAAGCGCTGGCGCACGGTGGTTACGCGGTGGAGTGCATGGCGGGCGACAACTTCACCGCCAATGGCCTGGCGTTCAGCCCCGACGACCGGTTCATGTATTGGTCCAACACCCCCGAACACCGCATCGACCAGTTTGCGTTCAATGCGCAAACCGGCACTATCACCCACCGCCAGCCGTGGGTGCAATTTGAGCGCAAGGTAGATGGCAAGCCTTACGGGGGGCGGCCTGACGGCGCGGCGGTGGACGTGCAGGGCAACTACTGGGTCGCCATGTACGAAGGGGCCTGCGTGCTGCAACTCTCCCCCAGCGGCAGCGTGCTGCAGCGCATGACCACGCCCGTCGAATGCCCCACGATGGTGTGTTTTGGCGGGGACGACCTGTGCACGCTTTATGTCACGTCGGCACGCAGTGGGCGGCCGCAGGCAGAGCTGGAGGCACCGACTCCGGCAGGCTCGCTGTTCAGCGCGCGCGTGGAAGTCGCCGGTCTGCCCGTGAACTTCTTCCCCATGGGTGTGGCGTAATTATCAAAATTGATAGCTGCTCACGCTTGCCCATCAATCGCTAGAGGCCTAAAAGGCTTCAAAACCCGGCCCCACGCCATTGCAGGGCCGCCAACACATCAAAGCATGCCCCCATGTTGTGGTAGTCGACCTTGCCCGCGTTGCTCTTTTCGCGGGTGTGGTTGAGGTTGCGGCCATCCAGGATGCGGAACCAAGCACCGTGCTCGTGGTCCACGAAGTGCTGCCAGCAATACGCCCAGATGCGGTCATACCAGTCCCCATAACGCGACTCGCCAGTATGCAGTGCCAGCAAGGCAGCCGCTGCCATGCTCTCGGCCTGCACCCAGTGGTATTTGCCGTCGTCGCAGATGCTGCCATCGGGCGCCATGCCGTAGTAAATGCCGCCGTGCTTGGCATCCCACCCAACGGTCAACGCCTCATCAAACAGGAATCGCGCACACGGTGCATGCCAGTCGGCGGGGGCCAGCGCATCGAGTTGCAGCAGCAGCTTGGCCCACTCGGTCTGGTGGCCGATCTGAAACCCCCAGGGCCGAAAGATGTTGGTCCGGTCGTGGCGGTTGTAGTCCCAGTCAAGCGACCAATCGCTGCGAAAGTGCTCCCAGATCCACCCCACCCGGCCCTGGGTGAGCGCCGCCTGCTTCTGGCAAACGCCGTGGGCCAACTGCTCGGCGCGCTGCAGGTAGCGCTGCTCGCCCGTGGCGCGAAACGCGGCCATCAGGGCTTCACAGGCATGCATGTTGGCGTTCTGCCCCCGGTAGCCTGACAGCACCCACGCGGGCGTTGCCTCGTCGGCATACAGGCCTGCGGCTGGCTGCCAGAAATGGCGCTCCGCGGTGTCGAACGCTTCGGCCAGCCATTGCCGCGCTTCGGGCAAACCGGCTTCGTGCGCACGCGCATACGCCAGCATGACAAACGCCATGCCGTAGCAATGCCGCGTGGCGTCCAGCACCGTCGCACGCCCCTGGTGCCAGTCGATCAACCACGCATAGCCACCGGTGGCGGGGTCGAGAAATGCGGTGCGCAAGAATCGGACGGCATGCGCCATGCGCTCGCGGTAGGGCGCTTCGCCGGTCACTTGCCACAGCAGCGCATGGGTCACCACAAACCGTGTCGCGCTGACCAGGTGGCGCGTGCGTTCGTCATAGACAGTGCCATCGTCCAGAAAGAAGTGGTACATGCCCCCCGAGGGATCGGTGGCGACGGGGTCGTAGAACGCCATGGTCTGGCGGATATGGCCACGCAAGAAATCGGGCGACCGGAAATCAGGCTGCGATGCTGTCATGGGTTGGTCTCTGCCCTCAAGAATGTCACGCCTGCAGTCACCGGCAAGGGATGCGCCGGGTTTCAGAGCGGGGGTGTCGGGTGTGTCTGTTGACGATGGGTTGTGATTGTTCGCAGAGACGATCACATGCTGCGCAGTCGCGCCAGCAGGCCCGCTGTGGAGGCATCGAGCCCCGCCACGTCGCCCGACTCCAGCCGCTCCTCCAGATTCCTGGCCAGCACCTTGCCCAGCTCCACACCCCACTGGTCAAAGCTGTTGATGCCCCACAGGCAGCCACTCACGAACACGCGGTGCTCCTGCAATGCAATCAGCGCCCCCAGCGATGCGGGCGTGAGGGATTCAAGCAGCAAAAAGGTGCTGGGCCGGTTGCCCGGAAAGTGCCGGTGGCCGTCGTCGCTGCGTTGACCCTCCATCAGTGCCTGCGCCTGCGCCAGCGCATTCGCCAGCAGCTTGTGGTGGTGCCCCGGCAGCGGGTGCGTGGGCTGGCGCACCGCAATCACCTCCAGCGGAATCACGTCCGTGCCCTGGTGCAGCATCTGGAAAAACGCATGCTGGCCATTCGTGCCAGGCTCACCCCACAACACGGGCGATGTGGCGACGGCCAGAGGTTGGCCATCGAGCGCAACCCGCTTGCCATTGCTCTCCATCTCCAACTGCTGCAGGTAGGCAGGCAGCCGCCGCAGCGCCGCATGGTAGGGCGCGATGCAGCGGGTGGTGAAGCCGTGAAAGTTGCGGTACCAGACATCGAGCAAGCCCAGGCGTACCGGCAGGTTCTGCGCGAGGGGCGCCGTGCGAAAGTGTTCGTCCATCGCATGCGCGCCGGCCAGCAGATCCCTGAAACCGGCGGAACCAATCGAGATCGCCAAGGGCAGGCCAATGGCCGACCACAGCGAATACCGCCCGCCGACCCAGTCCCAAAAACCAAAGGTGGTGGTGATGCCCAGCGCCTGCGCTGCGTCGACATTCGTGGTGAGCGCCACAAAATGGCGCCCCACGTTGTGCCCCCCTCCTGCGGCAAACCAGGCCAGTGCCGAGCGGGCGTTGGTCATGGTTTCCGTGGTGGTGAAAGTCTTGGATGCGACAAGGAACAAGGTGCTTTCGGGCCGCAGCGTCTTGAGCACCGTATGCAGCTCATGGCCATCCACATTCGACACAAAATGCAGCCGCTTGGTGGGCATGCGAGATGCCTCCAGCGCCAGCACGGCCATGTGGGGCCCCAGGTCTGAACCACCGATGCCGATGTTCACCACATCGGTGATGGTGTCGTCCGCCCGCACGGCGTCGGCATACACCAGCATGGCATCGAGGGTGGTGTGCACATCGGCCAGACGCTGCGGCGTCTCTGCCACATCACCGGGCAGCACCAACCCGGCCGGGCGGCGTAGCAAGGTGTGCAGCACGGCACGGTGTTCGGTGGCGTTGATGGCCTGCCCTGCAAACATCGCATCGCGGTGCTGCGCCAGACCACAGGCACGCGCCAGATCAAGCAACAACGTTTCGGTCTCACGATCCCACAGGTTTTTGGAAAGATCCGCAAACACGTGGGGTGCCGCCTGGCAAAAATGGGCGAAACGGTCAGCGTCTTCGGCAAAGGCATCGCGTATGTCCAGGGTGCGCCCCCGGGCGGTGAAATGGGCCTGCAAAAGAGGCCAAGGATCAGTCTGGTCGCAACGGGTAGGCATGGTTGGCATGTCGGCGGTAAGTTGAAACGCGCCGAGATAGTAACTTGATCAGTAACTTGATTACACAAATAACACGGGCGCTTCGTGTTTTTTCTGGTGACAAAAGGCATTAGCGCCTTAAAAATAGCCCAAAACCCATGTAACGTGATTACAATTTCACGCAATAAAATGATCCCTACATCACGGAGACACCATGAGTTTTGACCTCGTCCTGTTTGGCGGCACTGGTGACCTGGCGTGGCGCAAACTCATGCCCGCATTGTTTCAGGCGTTCCGCCATGGCACGCTCCCGCAAGGCGGTCGCATCATTGCCGTGGCCCGCGATGATCTGAGCGACGAACAATACCGCAGCCTCATCCAGTCTCGGTTTGACAGTGTGGAACTGGCCAAGCGCCCCACCCCGGACGAGTTCGAGCGTTTTGGCGCACTGCTGCATTACCTGCGCATGGACCTGTCGCAAACACAGGACTACGCGCGCCTGGCCGACATGCTGCGCGAGCGTGGCGCCGAATCGGTGGTGATGTATGTCGCCACCGCACCCAGCCTGTTCACCAATGTGTGTGAACAAATCGCCGCAGTGGGTCTGAACGGCCCCACCACGCGCGTGGTGCTGGAGAAACCCCTGGGCCACGACCTCGCATCGAACCAGGCCATCAATGACACCCTGCGCCGTGTGCTCAAGGAAGAACAGGTCTTTCGCATCGACCACTACCTGGGCAAGCCATCGGTGCAGAACCTGTTTGCATTGCGCTTTGGCAACGCCTTGTTCGAACCCCTGTGGCGGCGCGAGAACATCGCCAACATCCAGATCACCATTGCCGAAGAGCTGGGCGTGGAGACACGCGGCGCCTTCTACGACCAGACCGGTGCGCTGCGCGACATGGTGCAGAACCACGCACTGCAGTTGTTGTGTGCCATTGGCATGGAGCCACCGATCAGCTCCAGCGCCAACGCCATCCGCGACGAAAAGCTCAAGGTGCTGCAGTCGCTCAAGCCCTGGACGCCGGAGACCATCGGCCAGCATGTGATTCGCGGGCAATACGCCGCAGGCAACCACCAGGGCCAGCCGGTGCCCGGCTACGCGCAGGAAAAAGGGGTGGCCCCACACAGCACCACCGAAACCTTTGTGGCGCTGCGCACCGAGATTTCCAACTGGCGCTGGGCGGGCGTGCCGTTCTATATCCGCACCGGCAAACGGCTGGCGGGGCGCGACGCGCACATCGTCGTCAACTTCCGGCCCGTGCCCCACCCCATCTTCAAGACGCCAGCAGGCGCAGCCAACCGGTTGGTGATCAACCTGCAGCCCAAGGACGGGCTGGAGCTGCACCTGATGGCCCAGGGCGCCGCCCAGCACCAGGCCGAACCGGCCCTGTCGCAAGTGCATTTGAACCTGGACTTCGACCAGCGCTTTGGCGCCGAACGCGTGGGCGCCTACGAGCGTCTGCTGCTGGATGTGATTGCCGGCCGCCTGAACCTGTTTGTGCGCAGCGACGAGCAGGAAGAAGCCTGGCGCTGGGTCGAGCCCATTCTTCAACATTGGAAAGATGACGCGGCGGGCCCACGCCTCTACCCGGCCGGCACCTGGGGGCCCCGTGCCGCGAGCGCCATGATCGCGCGGGACGGACATTGCTGGAGTGAAGAGATGTGATGGGCCTTGCGGCCAGATCAGACGGCTGCTGGCGGCCCATCGCCGCCAGACAGCATGCCTGACAACAAGGTGAAAGGCCCCTCGGGGCCTTTTTTTATGGACCGACGGCACAGGTCAGGGGCCAGGCACCGGCCCCACCAATTCAATCGGCAAGCCATCTGGGTCGGCGATGAACGTGAAAGACGCGCCCGTCACCGGATCGGTTCGCACGGGCTCGGCCACCACGCCATGGGCAGCCAGCAAGCGCAGACTCGCCGCCATATCGGCCACACGCAGCGCCAGGTGGCGCAGCCCGCAGGCCTCGGGGAACGAGGGGCGTGCGGGGGGCGAGGGGAAAGAGAACAACTCAAGCTGCGTACCGTCGGGCAACTGCAGGTCCAGCTTGTAAGACTGGCGCTCGGCGCGGTATTGCTCGTGCACCACGGGCAGACCCAGAACCTCGGTGTAGAAACGTTTGGAGCGGGCGTAGTCGGATGCGATGAGGGCCACATGGTGCATGCCCAGGGGCCGCAAAGCGGGGGGCGGGGGGCTCGCCACGGCGCCTACTCCGTGCCGGCGATGTCCAGCGCACGCGATGCGCCATACAGTGCCGGGGTGGCGCTGGGGTCGATGATCCAGCACGGGATGGACGCAAGGTAGGGCTGAAAGCGGCCCTTGGACTCGAACCGTGCGCGGAACGAGGATTTGTCGAACCACGTGCCCAGACGCGGCACCATGCCGCCGCCAATGAACACGCCGCCGCGCGCGCCCAGGGTAAGGGCCAGGTTGCCCGCCACGCTGCCCAGAAAGCCGCAGAACAGGTCCAGCGCCTCCAGCGCCAAAGCATCGTTGGACTGCAGCGCCAGCTCGGTCACCTGAGCGGCCGAGCTGACCTCCTTGCCGCCACGCTGCGCGAGCCTGCGCAGCGCGTGGTACAGGTCCACCAGCCCGGCGCCCGACACGGCGCGCTCGGCCGACACGTGGCCGTAGCGCTCTTGCAGGATGGCCAGCACATCAAATTCGCGCTGCGTCTGCGCCGCCAGCGACACATGCCCGCCCTCGCCTGACAAAGGCACTCCGCTGCTGGAGCCCGGCGGAAACACCAGCCCCGACACGCCCAGCCCCGTGCCCGGGCCCAGCAACGCAATCGCAGCCCCCGACACGGCCTCGCCGCCACCCACGGGGCGCAGCAGGTCGGGCGTGAGCAGGGGCAGCGCCAGTGCCAGCGCGGTGAAGTCGTTGATGACCACCAACCGCTCGAAACCAAACGCCTCGCGCACCGCGCGCTGCGAGAAGCTCCAGCTGTGGTTGGTCATGCGGATGGCATCGCCCGTGACGGGGTTGGCAATGCCGAACGCCGCCTCGCGCGGCGTGGGCACGCCCACCTCTTTCAGATAGGCCGACAGCGCCGCGTCCACGGTGGGGAACTGCGCGCACGGCAACACGCGCGTGTCGTTCAAAGGGCCGCCCGGCTCGATCTGCCAGGCCAGGCGGATATTGGTGCCGCCGATGTCGGCGAGAAGGCGCTGAGGGTGCATAGGAAAAAGATGGAGACCAAAGGTCACACGCCCCCGCTGCCCTGCGGCAGATGGCGGTCTGTGGGTTGCAAATGCTACTATTTGTATAGCTAATTGCGCTTGATGGATAAGCGCTGGAGCCTCTTTTTACCTGAATTGCCCTTTCAGGCAAAGACCAAAGTCCCTTCTTGGGTTCGTATGGCTACCCAGCGACCGGGGCTCGCTCGTCTCAGCCCGTCAATCGCTCTTCGGACTTCGCGTCGAACCAGTGGGCGTTGGCCGGTGCCACGGTCAGGCCCACGTGGTCGCCCGGCTGCACGCGGGTTTGTGCGTCGGTGCGCAGCGTAACGCTGCCTGCGGCGGTGTCCACCATCACATAGGTATCGGGGCCCGTGGGCTCCACCACGCTCACGGTGCCACGCCAGGGGGCGCTGTCTTGCATCACCAGGTGCTCGGGGCGCACACCCAACATCACCTCGGCGGCGGACAGGGGCGCCGCCAGATCGAGCGAGGCCCCTTGCAAGGCAAAGTGCCCGGCCGCCTGCGTACCGCGCAGCAGGTTCATGGTGGGCGAGCCGATAAAGGTCGCCACATAGGTGTTGGCCGGGCGGTTGTAGATCTCGTCGGGCGTGCCAAGCTGCTGCACCACGCCGCCCTTCATCACCGCAATGCGCGAGCCCAGCGTCATGGACTCGACCTGGTCATGCGTGACGTACACGCTGGTGATGCCGCTGGCCTGGTGCAGGCGCTTGATCTCGGCGCGCATCTCCACGCGCAGCTTGGCATCAAGGTTGGACAACGGCTCGTCGAACAAAAAGAGCTGCGGCTGGCGCGCGAGCGCCCGGCCCATGGCCACGCGCTGGCGCTGGCCACCCGACAGCTGGCTGGGCCGGCGGTCCAGCAAGTGGCTGATCTGCAGCATGGCCGCCACCTCGTCGATGCGCTTTTGGCGCTCGGGCTTGGGCATCTTGCGCATCTCCAGCGCAAAGCCGATGTTGTCGGCCACAGAGAGCGTGGGGTAGAGCGCGTAGCTCTGGAACACCATGGCAATGTCACGGTCGCGCGGGGGCATGCCCACCACGTTCTTGTCGGCGATGCGAATCTCGCCTTCGGTGGGCTCGTCCAGCCCGGCGATGATGTTGAGCAGCGTCGATTTGCCGCAGCCCGAGGGGCCCACGAGGATCAGGAACTCGCCCGGGGTGACATGGATGTCGATCTTGCGCAGCACCTCCACGCTTTTGTCGCCCTTGCCAAAGCGCTTGTTGATGCCTGCGATGTCCAATGAAGACGCCATGATTCTTTATCCCTTGACGGCGCCCGCCGTGAGGCCGCGCACAAAAAATTGACCCGCCAGCACATAGATCACCATCGTGGGCAAACCCGCGATGATGGCGGCGGCCATGTCCACGTTGTAGGCCTTCACACTGCTGGAGGTGTTGGCCAGGTTATTGAGCCCCACGGTGATGGGCTTGGAGTCGGTGCCCGAGAACACCACACCAAACAGAAAGTCGTTCCAGATGTTGGTGAACTGCCAGATCAGCGTGACCATCACGATGGGGGTGGACAGCGGCAGCACGATGCGCCAGAAGATCTGCCAGAAACTCGCCCCGTCCATGCGGGCGGCGTTGACCAGCTCTTTCGGAATGGCGGCGTAATAGTTGCGAAAGAACAGTGTCGTGCCCGCCAGGCCCGCCAGGCAGTGAATGAACACCAGCCCGGTGATGGAGCTGGACAAACCCATCCAGCCCAGAATCTGGCTCATGGGCAAAAGCACCACCTGGAACGGCATGAACACCCCAAACAGCAGCAAACCAAACAGGGTGTCGCTGCCGCGAAACTTCCACAGGCTGAGCACGTAGCCGTTGAGCGCGCCCCACACGGTCGAGATGAGCACCGCAGGCACCGCCATCATGACGGAGTTCCAGAAGAACGGTTGCAGCCCGTTGCAGTCCACGCCCGTGCAGGCACTGGACCACGCGCTGGACCAGGCCGCACCATTGAAGGCACTGGGCAGTGCCAGCAGCGATGTGGAGCGGATCTCCTGCGCGTCCTTGAACGAAGTCACCAGCATGGCGTACAGCGGAAGCAGGAAGAAGACTGCAGCCAGCGCCAGCACGGCATAGACCAGCAGGCGACCGATAGAGGGCACCCAGGGAGTTTTAGCGGTCATGGGGTTTGCTCCGCAGTTCGCTGTAAAGGTAAGGGATGACCAACGCCGCCACGGTCGCCAGCATCATGGTGGCGCTTGCAGCGCCCAGACCAATCTGCCCGCGCGAGAACGACATGGTGTACATGAATGTGGCGGGCACATCGGTGGAGAAACCCGGCCCGCCCGCCGTGAGCGCCATCACCAGGTCAAAACTCTTGATGGCCAGATGCGACAACACCATGACCGTGGAAAAGAACACCGGCCGCAGCGCGGGCAACACGATGCGCCAGTAAACGCGCGGCAGCGACGCGCCATCCACCTGGGCCGCCTTGATGATGCTGTCGTCAATGCCACGCAGCCCGGCCAGGAAAAGCGCCATCGCAAAGCCTGCGCTCTGCCAGACTCCAGCGATCACCACGCAGTAGATCGCCTTGTCGGTATCCACCAGCCAGTCGAAGCTGAAGCCCGGGAACCCCCAGTCGCGCACCAGCTTTTCGATGCCCACGCCGGGGTTGAGCAGCCACTTCCAGGCCGTGCCCGTGACGATGAACGACAGCGCCATGGGGTAGAGATAGATGGTGCGCAAAGCGCCTTCGGCGCGGATCTTCTGATCCAGCAGCACCGCCAAGATAACGCCGAGCAGCAGCGAGCCCCCGACGTAGCCCAGGCCGAAGATGCCCAGGTTCTTGAGAGCGACCCACCAGCGGTCCATCTCCCACAGCCGCTCATATTGCGCAAGGCCCGCCCACTCGTAGTTCGGCAACATGCGCGACGCCGTGAAGCTGAGCACGCCGTTCCAGGCCATCAGGCCATAGATAAACGCGAAGCCCAGAACAAACGCGGGGGCCACCACCAGCTTGGGCAGCCAGGTTTCAAAGGAATTCTTGGTCATGACCACAGAAAAGGTTGTGCATGTGCCTGCATCACAAAAAAATGGGGGCACGCTCGGAGTGCCCCCCAAAGAACAAAGTAACTCGCACTAACTCACTCACTCTCTCTCACTCAAAGACGTCTCGTTGCCGGGCGTGCCCCCTGGCCATGCAGCCATGGCGCGCGCCCGGTCTCAAAGCGCAATGACTTACCACCAGACCTCATATTGCACGCCCACCAACGTGCGCGAAGTCTTGCCATTGGCACCGAATGTGGCGGCATTGGCCACCGCAGCCGCCTGGTTCCAGTTGGCCTTGGTTACATACAAGCGCAACTCGGGGCGTGACCAGAAGTCTTCTGACAGCGCCAAGGCGGCGGCCAGCGTGACCTTGCTCAGACGCTGGTCCGGCCCGGCACCCTTGCGGGTGGTGGTCGACAACTCGGCCAGGCCCTTGAAGTTCTTGGTGAAGGCATACGAACCGCGGCCACCCAAGGAGAAGTCCTTGGTTTCCACACCCGTCAGATCCGCCTTGTTCGTCTGGTAGCCGATCAGCGCCTGGCCACCCAAGGGGCCGAATTGCCAGCCGATCGAATCCGCAATGCGGTTGACACGCTTGCCTGCGGATGTGCCGTCGATGGACTCAAACTCGCCGTCGATCCGGGCGTGCCCGCGCGAGGTTTGCAGGTAGAGCGCGTTGCTCATTCCGGGCAAGAGGAAGTCCTTCTGGTTGTGCAACAGCGAAATACCAGAGCCCGAACCCCCGTTGACCTGGCCCGAACCGCTCACCGACGTCAGCAGCACGCGCAGTTGTCCGCCGGGGTTGGTATTGATCTCTGAAAAGTCGGCGTTGAGGCGATTGGCCTTCACGCCGTTGGGCAAACTGCCGTCAAACTTGTCGCCCGAGAAAATGCCCAGGCCCAGCTTGGCGCCCCCCAGAGGAATGTCGGTGACGCCTGCACCCTGGTTGTCACCGTAGTTGAGCAGGAAGTTGTCAACGATGTGCACATCCTGAATCCGCAGGCGGCGCTGGCCGGCCCAGAACTTGGCTTCGGGCGCAAACGACAGGCCGCTCATTTCCACGTACGCCTGCTCGGTGGTGATATCGCCACTACCCCATTTGGCGGGCATGTAGTTCACCTTCCACTTGACACCACCGGCTTCAAAGGTGCGTGCAAAGTTAAGCTCGATGCCGTTGTCACCTTCATTGCCAAGGCGGTATTTTTGCAGCTCGCCACCCAGTGCCAGATTGCCTTTGACACCATCGGAGTGATTGAATACCGGCCCCCCGCGGGAGTAACCGTTGAACTCGAAGCCTGCTACGTCCATAGCAAAGGCACCATTTGCGCATGCGGCGGCCAAAGCCACCGCCAACAGGCGGTTTCTTTTCATCATGAAGAATCCCTCAGAGGTTTATTTGGTTTTCGCGGCGGTCGCGATCTTTTTCACAGCATCAGCGACGCTGATCTTGTCGTCATTCCAGAACTGGCTGACCACATCCTTGATAGCACCCTCTGTAGCGGGTGCAATTGCCATGCCGTGCGCCACGCTGGGCAACAGGCTGCCGCTTTTGGCGGTGTCGGCAAAGTCTTTGGCAGATGCCTTGGCGCAATCGTCAAACTTGTCCATGCGCATACCGGCACGCACCGGAATAGAACCCTTGTTGAGGTTGAAGACTTCTTGGAACTCGGGGCTCATGATGGAGGTCGCCAGATCGCTTTGTGCCTTCTGGGCCGCTGGATCCTTGAGCTTGAACATGATGAACGAATCAATGTTGAAGGTGTAGGAGGTCGTGGTGCCAGGCGCTGGCGCGCACAGGAAATCCTTGCCCGGCACCTTGTTGGCCGCCAGGAACTCGCCCTTGGCCCAGTCACCCATCAGCTGAAAGCCCGCCTTGCCCTGAATCAACATGGCCGTGGCCAGGTTCCAGTCGCGGCCAGGTGCGCCCGAGTCGGTGTAGGACTTGATGCGGCGAAAGGTTTCGAGCGATTTTTTCATCGCGTCGCTGTTGATGGCCTTGTCATCGAGCTTGACCAGGGCATCGTTGTAAAACTTGGCGCCGCCCACCCCCAGCACCACCGACTCAAAGGTGGTGAAGTCTTGCCAGTTCTGACCGCCATGGGCCACCGGAATCAGGCCGGCAGCCTTGAGCTTGTCGGCAGCGGCAAAGAATTCGTCCCAGGTCTTGGGCATGCCGGCGACACCGGCCTTCTTGAGCGCCTCGGAGCTGCCCCACATCCAATTGACGCGGTGCACGTTGACCGGGGTGGCCACGTAAGAGCCCTTGTACTTCATGACATCTGCCACGACCTTGGGGAGCAATTCATCCCATTTTTCGGCCTTGGCCACCGGGTCCATGTTGGCCAGCACGCCTTCCGCAGCCCACTCCTGGATGGCAGGGCCTTTGGTTTGGGCCGCCGACGGGGGGTTGCCCGAGATCACGCGGCTTTTGAGCACCGTCATGGCGCTGTCGCCGCCGCCACCGGCCACAGCGAAATCGCGCCATGTGTGGCCCTTGGCCTGCATGATTTTCTTGAGCTCGGCCACCGACTTGGCCTCACCTCCCGAAGTCCAGTAATGCAGCACCTCCACCTCTCCCGCGCTGGCAGACATCACCACCGCCAGGCCCACCGTCGCTGCGGCAATTTTTGAAATCTTCCACATACCCTTGTCTCCTCGATGTTTGAATCCGTTGGTGCGCCGTCTTACCGGTGCCATTCAGCGCAGCCGTTACTTTAATTACAATAATTAATTCAACGATTGGTGCTTTCCCTGAGAGCCCCACACCGCCCGCTCCAAGGGCCGTTTGTTATGCTCATTCCATGGCCACGCTACTAATTGTCGAAGACGACGCCCTGCTGCTCGACGCACTGACAGGCCAACTCAAACAACAGGAATACGACGTCTGCACGGCGTCCAGCGTGGCCCAGGCCATGGCGGTTTTGCAGACGCAGGCGGTGGACGGCATCATCCTGGACCTGGGTCTTCCGGGGGCCGATGGCATGGAGCTTTTGACCTGGGCACGCACCCACATCGCGGGCCTTCCGGTGCTCATCCTCACGGCGCGCGACGGCGTGGAAGACCGCGTGCTTGGGCTCAACGCCGGGGCCGACGACTACATCACCAAACCCTTCAACATGCAGGAGCTGCAGGCCCGTCTTCAGGCCATGCTGCGCCGCGCGCGGCAGCCCGCATTCACGCAGGCCAACCAAGCCCATGGCAGCGCTGGTGCGGGCCACACCACCATTGGCCTCCTGACGCTCGACCATGCCAGCCATTGCGCGACCCTCCACGGGGCCCAGCTCGAACTCACGCTGCGCGAGTGGGAGCTGCTGGAGCTGCTCGCCCAGCGCTGCGGCGAAGTGGTCACCCGCGACGATGTGCTGGCCGCCTGGCGTGCCAGCCCGCTGGAGCCGGGGCAAGCGGCGGCACCGCTCAACTCCAACGCGCTGGAGGTGTATGTGCACCGCCTGCGCAAGAAGCTCGACCCCTCCAATCTGGTGATCCGCAACATCCGCGGCCTCGGCTACATGCTGGCCAAACCGGCAGATTGAACCGGCACCGCGGCAGGCTACAAGCCCCCTCCCACACCCTTTCCAACACAGCCACCATGCGACAGGTTCCGGGGGTTTCCCTTCAGCGCAAGCTGCTGCTGTGGCTGCTGCTGCCACACCTTGTGTTGTGGCTGTTTGGCGGGGTTCTGGCGTGGCGCCTGGCGCTGCAAAACGGCGAAAAAGGCATTGACCAGGCGCTGACCCAATCGGTGCGCGCACTGGCTCGCCAGATCAAACCGATTGGCGATGGTCTGCTGGTGGACTTCCCCAAAGCCGCGCAAGACATCCTGGAGCAAGACCCGGCAGACCGCATCACCTACATGGTGTCATCGCCCCCCGGCCGTTTCCTGCTGGGCAACACCCAGTTGCCACAGCCGCCGGCCATGGACGTTGCCGTGGGTGAGACCTTCCTGTACCACGCGCAGGTCGACGGCAAGCCGGTCAGGGTGGCCCTGCTGGACGTGGACTATGGCACCCCGCAGTCGCGCCAGCGCCTGCGGGTGCAGGTGGCACAGAGCCTGACGGTGCGGGAACGCATCGCGCGCGAATTGCTCGCGCAACTGCTGATCCCGATGGGGCTGATTGGTCTGGCCCTGGGCGCACTGGTGTATGCCGGCGTGGCGCGCGGCCTGCAGCCGCTCAAGCGGCTGCAGGCGCAGATTGACCAGGCTGGCGCGCTGTCCCAAGGCGGCACCAGCGCCCCATTGCCGCCCATTGAGCTGACCTCTGCACCGCAAGAGGTGCAATCGCTGGCCAGCACCATCAACCGGCTGCTCGACACCGTGGCGCGCGGGCAGCAAAAGGAAAAACGATTTTTGAACGATGCGGCGCACCAGCTGCGCACGCCGCTGGCCGGGTTGATAGGACAGACAGAGTTGGCGCTGCATGAAAGCCACGAACCCGCTGTTCAAGCCCGTTTGCAAAAAGTGCTGGCGGCCGCACAACGCAGCGCGCACCTGGTGCACCAGCTGCTGCAGCTGGCCCGCTCGGAATCGAACGTGGACCTGCAGTCCATCAACCTGGCCGCGCTGGCCCGTGAGGTGGCCCGAGAATGGGCCGCCCGGGCCCTCGCGCAAGGCATGGACCTGGGTTATGAGGGCAACGACCAACTGGAGGTGCTGGGCCAGCCGCTGCTGCTGCGCGAGGCCCTGAACAATCTCATTGACAACGCCTTGCACTACGCGGGTCGGGGCGCCACCGTCACGGTGCGCGTGTCCACCACGCCGGGGCGCTGGGCCGTGCTGGCGGTCGAAGACGATGGCCCCGGGGTGCCTGCGGCGCACCTGGCCGAGATGTTTGCGCGTTTCTGGCGCGGGTCCGACAAAGCGGGCGGCTGCGGGTTGGGTCTGTCGATTGTGGAAGGTATTGCGCTGCTGCACGGTGGCCAGACAGTGGCCGAGCCCGTAACGCCGCACGGCCTGCGCGTGGGGCTGAGGATTCCGCTGCGTTGAGCCGCAACAATCATCGCGCCCAAGCACGCAGCGCAGCGCCTGGAGAGCGTTTAAGCCCCCGGGTATCGCCGTGCGCCGCGCGCCCTGCGCCCTGGTTCGCCACCAACGCCAAAACCGCCAGACACTTCAAAAAGTATAGCTACTAGCGCTTGATAGATAAGCGCTAGAGCCCTATTTGACTTAAAAAATGAGACGGCAGCCGTGCCGCAGCGTCAGGCGGCGAGAATCAGTTTTTCGAGCTTGACTGCGTCCACGGCAAAAGCGCGAATGCCCTCGGCCAGCTTCTCGGTGGCCATGGCGTCTTCGTTGAGCGCAAAGCGAAACCCGGCCTCGTCGTAGTGGACGGCGGGCAGGTCCATGCCTTTGGCCGCTGCGGCGTTCAGCGCGGGTTGCAGCGGGGCATCGCTGGCTGCGAGCTGGGCGAGCAGTTCGGGCGCAATGGTCAGCAGGTCACAGCCTGCCAGCGCCGTGATCTGGCCCACGTTGCGAAAGCTCGCACCCATCACCTCGGTGGCAATGCCAAAACGTTTGTAGTGGTTGTAGATCTGCGTGACCGACAACACACCGGGGTCGTTGGCGCCGGCGCGTGCCGCTTCGTCCCAGCTTGCGCCCGCCTGCTTTTTGTACCAGTCGTAGATGCGGCCCACAAAAGGCGAGATCAGCTGCACCTTGGCCTGGCCACAGGCCACGGCCTGGGCAAACGAGAACAGCAGCGTAAGGTTGGTGTGAATGCCGCGCAGCTCCAGCTGTTCGGCGGCCTTGATGCCCTCCCAGGTCGCCGCGACCTTGATGAGCACGCGGTCGATGTGGATGCCTTCGGCTTGGTACAGCTCGATGAGGCGTTCGGCGCGCGTAACGGTGGCGCTGGTATCAAAACTCAGGCGTGCATCCACTTCAGTGGAGACGCGGCCCGGGATGGTGGCCAGGATCTCACGGCCAAAGCGCACCAGCAGCCGGTCGATGATTTCGTCCATCGGGCGGCCCTGGTACTGCGCCACGGTGTCTTTCAACAGCGGCGCGTATTCGGGCTTTTGCACCGCCTTCAGGATCAGCGATGGGTTGGTGGTGGCGTCCTGGGGCTTGAATTGCGCCAGTTGCTTGAAGTCGCCAGTGTCGGCAACCACGGTGGTGAACTGTTTGAGGGCATCGAGTTGGTTCATGCTGCCATTATTCCGCATCGGGAAAACTCAGTCGGTACTACCAACCACCGATACGCCATGGGCACCGAGCCCCAACTGCACCTCGTCCCCCACGGCCAGCACGTCATCCAGGTCGGACGACACCACAAAAATGCGGCCGATCGCGGTGTCGAAGGTGTATTCATGCACGGCCCCCAGATACGCGGCTTTGTCGAGCCGGGCTGCCAGCAGCCCTTCGTCCGCACCCTGGCGCTGAACACGCCAGGCCTCGGGCCGCACCGCCACCTTGACCGGCCCGCCACGCACCACCGCCTGCTGCGGGCGCAGTGTCAAAGGCCCCAGCAACACGGTACCGTCGCCCTGCGCAACGGCCGGGAACAGCGAGGCCTCGCCCATGAAACCCGCCACGAACTCGCTGCGCGGCGTTTCGTACAGCTCGCGCGGTGAGCCGCGTTGCGCAATCAACCCCTGGTTCATCACAATGATCTGATCGCTCACGGCCATGGCTTCGCTCTGGTCGTGGGTCACGTAGGCCACGGTAAGCGACAGGCGCTGTTGCAGGGCACGGATCTCCTCGCGCATCTCGCGGCGCAGGCGCGCATCGAGGTTCGACAAGGGTTCGTCAAACAGCAACACTTCAGGCTCCAGCACCAGCGCACGCGCAAGGGCCACACGCTGCTGCTGGCCGCCCGACAGCTCGCTGGGAAGGCGGTCGTCAAACCCCACCAGCCCTACGCCACGCAACGCCTCCACGGCGTGGGTGCGCGCAGGTTCCTTGGGCTGGCCCGACATGCGCAGGCCATAGGCCACGTTCTCCACCACGTTCATGTGCGGAAAGAGCGCATAACTCTGGAACATCATGCTCACGTTGCGCTGCGCCGGCCCCAGCGTGGTCACGTCTTTGCCGCCAATAAAAATCTCGCCGGACGTGGGTGACTCCAGACCGGCGATCATGCGCAGCGTGGTGGTCTTGCCACAGCCCGAAGGGCCCAGGATGGTGGTGAGCGTGCCGCGGGGCACCTCAAAACAGATGCCCTTGACCGCCAGCGGCGCTTCGCGGTCGGTGCCATAGCGTTTGGTGACGTTGCGAAAGACGATACCTGCGCCACTGTTGTTCATGAAAGCTCTTAGGGTGGAAGATGAATCAATGCGCAGCGGCGGGCGCCACGCGTGCAACACCACGGCGCCCCAGCTTGCGTTCGCCCACCAGCAGCTGGATGAGCCCGATGGCGGCCGCCATGAGGAAGATGAGCACGGTGCAATAGGCCAGCGCCACGCCATAGTCGCCGTTGCCCACGCGGCCGATGATGTAAGTGGTGGCCAGTTCGTTTTCGGCCGTGACCAGAAAGATCACCGCACTCACGGTGGTGATGGCACGCACGAAGCTGTACACCAGCGCGGCCACCAGCGCCGGCTTGAGCAACGGCAGCACCACGTGGCGCAGCGTCTGCACGCTGCCCGCGCGCAGCATGAGCGAAGCTTCATCCAGCGACCGATCGAGCTGCTTGAAGGCCGCCGTGCCCGCCCGCACCCCCACGGGCAAATTGCGGAACATGAAGCACAACACGATGATGAGCGCCGTGCCCGTCAGCTCGAACGGCGGCACATTGAAGGCCAGGATGTAGCTCACGCCCAGCACCGTGCCCGGGATGGCAAAAGCCAGCAACGCCGCAAACTCAAAAGCGCCCTGCCCCCGGAACTCGGTGCGTGCCAAAAGCCACGCAATGCCAATACCCAACACGGCCGTGAGCGGCGCAGAGATGGCCGCGAGCTTGATGGTGGTGAAGAACGAGTTCCACGCCGTGCCCGCCCACACCACGCCGAACGGTCCCCATTCCAGGCCAAACGCCGTGCGAAAGTGCTGCAGCGTGATGGTGTAGTCGCGCCCCCAGGTCTGCACAAAACCACCAGCCAGCGCGAACAGATACACCACCAGGGTGAAGGCCATCCACGGCAGCGCCACCGAATGCACCACGCGCCGCACCGAGGCGGGCAGCGGCATGGCCATGCCCGCATCGCCTTTGCCCGACACCGTGGTGAAGTTTTGTTTGCCCAGCAGTCCACGCTGAATGGCAAACACCGTGAGCGCAAAAAACGTCAATATCCAGGCCAGCGACGCCGCGCGCCCCTGGTCGTATTGGGCGCCGACGATGGCAAAAAAGATTTCGGTGGAGAGCACCGAAAAATCCCCACCGACCACGATGGGGTTGCCAAAGTCAGCCATGCTTTCGATGAAACCCACCAGAAAGGCGTTGGCCAGCCCCGGCTTGAGCAACGGCAGCGTGACCGACCAAAAGGTTTGCAGCGGGCTGGCGCGCAGGGTTTGTGCGGCTTCTTCCAGGCTGGGTGCCACGCCCTGCACAACGCCCCGCATGATCATGAAAGCGATGGGGGCAAACGCAAACGTCTGCGCCACCCAGATCCCCAACCAGCCATAAAACCAGCGCGTGGGCGTGATACCCAACGCGGCCTCCAGAAACTGGTTGAACACACCCGCGCGGCCAAACAGCAGGATCAGCCCCAGCCCCACCACAAAAGGCGGCGTGATGATGGGCAACAGCGCCACCACATTGAGCGGCCGCGCAAACCGGCGCGACGTGCGCTCGGCCATCAGCGCCATGAAGGCGCCCAGAAGCGTGGTGCTGGTGGCGGTCATCAGCGCCAGGAACAACGTGTTCCACGCCACGCCACAGCGCTGCCCGCCCGCGAGACAGGCCATGCCAAAGTTGCGTTCTTGTGCGATGCGTTCCCACAGCGCGGCCAGCGAGAAGGGCCCCTCCTCCAGAAAAAATGCCGCCGACAGGGCCTTGAGCACCGGGAACACGATGAACAGCGCGAGCAGGCTCCCACCGCCCAATACAGCCGCCGCCACAAAAAGGTCACCCTTGAAAAACCCGCGCCGCGCCACCCCAAACGACAGCAGCATCAGCAATGCCGACAACACCACAAAACCACCCCAGCCCATGCCGGGCTGGCGGGCGCCGAGCTCGCCCAGGCTCTGCGTCATCCATTCAAACGCCCAGCCGCGCGCACCAATAGAAAACCCGCTCAGCAGCAGCGCCAAAAGCCCCAACCCGCCCGCACCAACCAGCCATGCGCCCTGCCTGCGCCCCGCCGCCAGCAAAACGCCCACACCCGCCGCCCCCAAGCCCGCAAGCCCCAGCAGCAACCACGGCCGCCCCCAGCGCACCCCCTGCAGCAGGCCATTGCCCGCCTGTTCGTCGCTCCACACCCGCGTCACTGCGAGCAGGCCATTGCTGTCTTGCTGCGCATACCAGGGTAAAAGCACGTATCCCAGCAAGCCGATCAGCAGCCAGATCCACAACGGCCGGTTCACCGACACCAGAGGCCGGGTGAACGTGTGGCGCGGATTGGAGGGTGGTGTGGCCGACGCCACTGCCGCTGCTGTCATGGAAGGGCCCGACACACGCACGCGTCAGCGCGAGCCGTTTTGCACTTCTTTTTCCCAGCGTGCAATCAGACGGCGACGCTCGGCGCTGGCACCGTATTTGGCATAGTCGTAGTTGATGAGCTTGATTTTTGAAGGGTCCGTCATCCGGGGGTCCTTGGGCACCTGCGTGTTGCTGGGCAGCTGAAACTGCTTGGCCGCCAGGCCAAACTGCTGGCCACCGGGCGTGAGCGCCCATTCGTAGAACTTCTTGGCGGCCTCGGTGTTGGGGCCGTTCTTGACGATGCTCATGGAGCCCACCTCGGCGCCCGTGCCTTCCGAAGGCGTGGCCGAACCGACAGGAAAGCCATTGACCGCCTCGGTCGTCACGTCGTGCACAAAGCTGATGGACACCGTCGTCTCGCCGCGCGCGGCGGCCTTGACCGGCGCTGTGCCCGAGCGGGTGTAGGTGCTGATATTGGGGTGCAGGGCCTTGAGGTACTCAAACGCTTTTTCTTCACCCATGATCTGCACCAGCGTGGCGATCATGGTGTAGGCCGTGCCACTCGATGCCGGGTTGGCCATCTGCACCTCGCCCTTGAACTCGGGCTTGAGCAGGTCGGCCCATGACTGGGGCGGGTTGAGCTTGCGCTTGGCCAGCAGCTCCTTGTTGTAGCCAAAACCCAGCGGGCCGAGGTACACGCCCACGGTGCGGTACTTGGAATCAGCCGCCTGCTTTTGCGCCCAGGGATAGAGCTGCGCGAGCTGCGGCGACTTGTATTCGAGCGTGAGGCCCTGCTCGGCCGCCTGCAGGTGCGGGTCGCCCGTGCCGCCAAACCAGATATCGGTCTTGGGGTTGGCGCGCTCAGCGTTGAGCTGCGCCAGCGCCTCGCCCGAGCCCTTGGCCGTCATGTTGACCTTGGTGCCTGTGGTCTTGGCATACACGGTGGACATCAGGTTGCACCACTCGGCCTGCACCGAGCAGATGATGTTGACCTGCCCTTGCGCCATCGCACCAGAAGCGGCTGCGGCCAAGACCGCGCCCGTGATCGCGCTTTGGATCGCCGCTTTGACCGTGCCTGTGGGGATTTTTCGCATGGGGCGCCCTTCTTTTGGGGTAACGTAGTTACCGCTGATCATAGGACGGGGTCTGCCAGCGGAACCACCGGGAATACGCGTAAACGAGGGGCTGCCGCCTTGCGGAGGGATGTGCCATGGAACCGGAACCCAGTTACATTAATTCCTGCCCATCGAAAGCCCCATGACCACAGCCACCGCAGCCCTTGCCGACGACACCGCCCAGAGTGTGTGGGTGCTGCCACGGCACAGGGCCTCTGAACCCCGCCCAGGCCGCTGACATGCTCGACCGCATCACCGCCTCGTTGTCTTCGCTGGCCCCTGCCGAACAGCGCGTGGCCAAACTGGTGTTGGCTGACCCCCGCGCTTTTGCCCGCCTGCCCGTGCGCGAACTGGCCGAACGCGCGCACGTGAGCAAGCCCACGGTGGTGCGCTTTTGCCGCAGCATCGGCTACGACGGCCTGGCCGATTTCAAGCTCAAGCTCGCCGGCAGCGTGAGCGAGGGCGTGCCCTTCATTCACCGCAGCGTGGACGCCGACGACAAAACCGGCGATGTGCTGGTGAAGGTGGTGGACAACGCCGTGGCCGCCTTTTTGCAATACCGCAATGCCGCCAGCACCATGGCGCTGGAGCGCGCAGCCGAAGCCATTGCCGCCACCTGGAAAACCGGCAAACGCATCGAGTTTTACGGCGTGGGTAACTCGGGCATCGTGGCCCAGGACGCACAGCACAAGTTCTTTCGCCTGGGCGTCACCTCCATCGCCACCAGCGACGGCCACATGCAGGTGATGAGCGCCACGCTGCTCGGCCCCGGTGACTGCGCCGTGATCATCTCCAACTCGGGCCGCACCCGCGACCTGATGGATGCCGCCGACATCGCCCGCAAGAACGGCGCCACCACCATCGCCATTACCGCCAGCGGCTCGCCCCTGGCCAGCACCTGCCAGATCCACCTGGCCGCCGACCATCCTGAAGGCTACGACCGCTACAGCCCCATGGTCTCGCGCCTCATGCATTTGCTCATCATTGACGTGCTGGCCACCTGCGTGGCGCTGCGCATCGGCAGCTCGCTGCAGCCTATCCTGCAGCAGATGAAAGAGAACCTGCGGGCGAAGCGGTACGCGTGACGCCTTGGGCTTTGGCTTGGGGTGTTTCAGGCCGCTAGCGCTTATGGGAAAAGCGCGAGGCGCTACAGAATTAGCAGCGCCCAGAGCAACTGCTGCGCAGGGCATACAACCACCAAAACCTGTGCGCAAACGCACATACCGCACAGAAGTGCCCCGCGAGACTACAAGCCCTCTATCCAATCCACCAAAGCGCAAGGGACGCACCATGAAAGCCACTACCTCCACATCCAGCCCCAACACCGACGACGCCGGCAAGCTGTTGCTGCGTGTTTCCATCGGCCTGCTGGTGCTGCTGCACGGCATCTTCAAGATCACGCATGGCGTGGGCTTTATTGGCGGCATGCTCGACAAAGCAGGCCTGCCGGGCTTCTTGGCCTACGGTGTGTACCTCGGTGAGGTGGTCGCACCGCTGATGATGATGCTGGGCGTGGGTGCCCGCGCCGGCGCGGCACTGGTGGTGGTCAACATGCTGGTGGCACTGGGGCTGGTGCACCTGGGCGACCTGTTGGCCATGACCAAGCAAGGCGGCTGGGCGCTGGAGCTGCAGGGCCTGTACTTGTTTGGCGCACTGGCCGTGGTGCTGCTGGGCGCGGGCCGCTACAGCGTGATGCAACCCAGCCGGTTGAACTGAGAATGGCGTGAGCGTGCCCGCCCTTGCGCGCGTGCCCTGGCAGACACGCCGTGTGACGCCAAGACATTCAGTTTGAATGAAATAGGGCTCTAGCGCTTACACATCAAGCGCAATCTGCTACGAAAAAAAGAGCAAAACCCTGCCACACACGCACCTACGGACCGTTGTCTGCACCAACGGGCCCGGCTGCAACCGGTGGGCGCGCAGGGAGGCCGGCCACCGCCCCACAGCGGGTCATGGCGACCCACGACGCTGAGCCATGACGGTGCGCGAGGGGCTGCGTTGAACACGCCCCCCTGGCACGTCGCGCTTTAAATGCGCCCTTCTTCCACCGCGTGGCAGGCGATGCGGATGCCGCCAATGCTCTGCAGCTGGGGGCGCTCCGCGCGGCAGCGGTCGTTGACGTGCGGGCAGCGCGGGTTGAAGGCGCAGCCGGGTGGCGGGTTCAAGGGGTTGGGCACCTCGCCCTGTACCGGCGTGCGCGCCTTGCCGGTGTCGTGCATCTTGGGGATGGCATCAAGCAGCATGCGCGTGTAGGGATGGCGCGGCGTTTTGAACAACGTGTGTTTGTCCGCCAGCTCTACCAGGCGCCCCAGGTACATCACCCCCACCTGGTCGCTTACGTGGCGCACCACGGCAAGGTTGTGGCTGATGAACAGATAGGTGAGCTGCCGCTCGCGCTGCAGGTCCTTCATGATGTTGAGCACCTGCGCCTGCACCGACACGTCCAGCGCGCTGGTGGGCTCGTCGCACACCAGAAACTCGGGCTCGGTGGCCAGGGCACGGGCGATGGAGATGCGCTGGCGCTGGCCGCCCGAGAATTGGTGCGGGTACTTGACCATGTCCAGCGGCGACAGGCCCACCGACTGCAGCAGCTCGCCCACGCGTGCTTTCAGCTCGGCCTTGTCGGTGATAAGACCGTGTTCCTTCAAGGGCTCGCCAATGATGTCTTCGACCAGCCAGCGCGGGTTCAGGCTCGCATAGGGGTCTTGGAAGATCATCTGGATGCGGCGGCGCATGGCCTTGGCGTTGTTGCCCTTGAACGCGGCGTGCGCGTCCTGTCCGTCAAAGGTGAGGCCACCGCGTGTGGGCTCATACAGCCCCACCAGCAAACGTGCCACGGTGCTTTTGCCGCAGCCAGACTCGCCCACCAGGGCCAGCGTTTTGCCTTTTTCGATCTCGAAACTCACACCGTCCACCGCATGCAGCAGGGTGCGTGGCTTGCGTTCGAGCACGCGGTTGAGCCAGGGGGCAGATACGTCGAAAGTTTTGGCCAGGTCGTACGCCTGAACCAGTGGCGCGCTTGGAGCCGGGGCGGGTGCGGATACGGATGCGGGCACAGAGGTCGCGCCCGACGCCGGGGTATTGGCTGTGGCGGCGCTCATGCAGCGGCCCTCGCAGGGGTAGCGCCCGCGTGCAGCCAGCAGGCGGCGCGTGTGGCGCCTGCGTCCATCAGATCGGGGCGTTCGGTCATGCAGCGGTCAAAGGTTTGGGGGCAGCGCGGGTTGTAGGCGCAGCCGCGGGGGATGGCGTTCAGGCGGGGCATGGCGCCGTCGATCTGGTTGAGCCGCTCGCGGTCTTGCTCCATGTCGGGGATGGAGGCCATGAGCCCTGCGGTGTAAGGGTGCGATGGCTGGTTGATCACGTCGTGCACCGGGCCGATTTCGGCCACGCGGCCCGCATACAACACCGCGACGCGGTCGCAGGTCTCGGCGATGACGCCCATGTCGTGGGTGATGAGCATCACCGCGGCTCCCCGCGATTTGCAGATGTTTTTCAGCAGCTGGATGATCTGCGCCTGGATGGACACATCCAGCGCCGTGGTGGGCTCGTCGGCCACGATGAGCTTGGGCTCTGCCGCCAGGGCCAGCGCAATCACCACCCGTTGGCGCATGCCGCCCGAGAACTGGTGCGGGAAGTGGTCCACACGCTCGGCCGCGGCGGGGATGCCGGTATCCTGCAGCAGCGCGATGGCCCGCTGGCGCGCTTGCGCAGGCGTGACGGGCAGATGGGCCAGGATGGTTTCGGTGAGCTGGCGCCCCACGGTGTAGAGCGGGTTCAGCGAGGTCAGCGGGTCTTGAAAAATGGCACCGATGCGGCGCCCACGGATGTGGCGCATATCCTCGTTGCTGAGGTTGTCGATGCGCTGCCCTTCCAGAACGATCTCCCCCGAGGCCACGCGGCCCGGTGGCTCCAGC
Organism: Acidovorax radicis; assembly: GCF_020510705.1. Lineage (NCBI taxonomy): Bacteria > Pseudomonadati > Pseudomonadota > Betaproteobacteria > Burkholderiales > Comamonadaceae > Acidovorax > Acidovorax radicis. The sequence continues at coordinate 915,554 of NZ_CP075184.1, read as the reverse complement.
AGGCCGATGATGGCCGCACCGGTGAGCGATTTGCCCGCGCCGGACTCTCCCACCACGCCCAGGATCTCGCCGGGGGCGATAGAAAAGGAGATGTCGTCCAGCGCGCGCAGGGTGCCACGGCGGCTGGGGAATTCAACAACAAGATTTTTGACTTCGAGTAATGACATATCAGTGATCCATTGCACAAGCACGGTCGTCGCCCGCGACCACTGCGGAACTGGCTTTGCCAGGCCGCTGGCGGTGTTCCCCTTGGAGGGAAGGCGCGAAGCGACTCAGGGAGGTCATCGAAGCCTTGGATTCAACGCGTCACGCAGCCAGTCCCCCAACAGGTTCACCGACAGGGCAATCAGCACCAGCATCGCGCCCGGGAACACGGTGATCCACCATTCGCCAGAAAACAGGTAGTCGTTGCCCACCCGAATCAAGGTACCCAGCGAAGGCGATGTAGGCGGTGCGCCCACACCCAGGAACGACAGCGTGGCCTCGGTAATGATGGCCGTGGCCACCTGGATGGTGGCCAGCACCATCACCGGCCCCATGACGTTGGGCAGCACATGTTTGCGCATGATGCGCAGTGGCGAAACCCCCGTCACCCGCGCAGCCTGCACATATTCCTTGTTGCGCTCGACCAGCGTGGAGCCACGCACGGTGCGGGCGTATTGCACCCAGCCGGTGAGTGATATCGAAATGATGAGCACACCAAATGCCAGCGATTCGTGGGCGTTGGGAAACAGCGCGCGGCCCACACCGGCAATCAGCAAGGCCACCAAAATGGCGGGAAAGGACAGCATCACGTCACACAGACGCATCAGCACCGCATCCACCCAGCCCCCGCGAAACCCGGCGAGCAGCCCGAACGCAACACCCACCACCACCGACAGCGCCACCGAGGCGATGCCCACCACCAGAGAAATGCGGGCGCCGTAGATCAATGCCGACAGGATGTCGCGGCCCTGGTCATCGGTGCCCAGCGGGTACTTCAGCGATCCCATTTCGCTCCAGGCTGGCGGCAGCCGCGCATCGCTGAGCTCCAGCGTGCTCAGGTCAAACGGGTTGTGCGGTGCCACCCAACCGGCGAACAGCGAGCAGAACACGCAGACCAGCGCGATGACCGCCGCGAGCATCGCCACGGGCGACGTCCGAAAGCTGTAGCCCACATCGCTGTCGAACCAGCGGGCAAGGGTGTTTTTCATCGCTGGACCGCTCCAAGGTGAAGAAGCCGCCCCAACGGGGGGCATCGAACTACGCGAAGCGAGGGAGCGTGGGGGTCGTTTTTCATGGAGGGGAAACCGGTGAACAGGCAACAACACACAGGGCTCGTGACCACCGTGTGTTGTTGCTGGCTATGCAGAGCCGATAGTGTTGTCTTCGTTGCGTTGCGTTGCGGTGCGCTAAGTGCAGTGCGTCAGGTTCACTGCGGCGTGCCTCTTACTTGGGGGCAATGCTGATCCACTTGAAAGGCATGAAGTTGTCGGCCAGCTGCACCAGCTTGACCTTCTTGCTCACACCCCAGGCCAGCGCCTGCTGGTGCAACGGCAGGTGGCCAATGTCGGCGCTGTGCAGGGCAAAGGCTTCCTTGATCATGGCGTTGCGCTTCGTCTTGTCGTTCTCGATCAGTATCTTCTTGGCCAGCTCATCGACCTTGGGATTGCAGTAGGCGCCCAGGTTGAACTGGCCCGCACCGGTCTTGTCGTCGGGGCAGATCATCAACGCATTGATTGCGTTGTGTGCGTCATAGGTGGTCGGCGTCCAGCCCAGCATGTAAAAGCTGGTGTCCCGGCGCAGCACCTTGGGGAAATACGTGCCCTTGGTTTCTGCCTGCAAGTTGATCTTGACGTTGATTTTTGACAAATTGGCCGCCACGGTCTGGCAGATGCGTCCATCGTTCACGTAGCGGTCGTTGGGGCAGTTCATGCTGACCTCAAAGCCGTTGGGGTAACCCGCCTCGATCATGAGCTTCTTGGCGGCCTCGACGTCGTAGGGCAGACGCTTGGCATCAGGTTGAAAGCCGTTGATGCCCGGGCCGACCATCAGTGCCGACGGGTTGGAGGCACCACGCATCACGGTCTTCTTGATGCCGTCGATGTCGATGGCCTGGTAGAAGGCCTGGCGCACACGCTTGTCCTTGAAGGGGTTCTTGCCCTTGACGTTGGAGTACAGCAACTCGTCGCGCTTTTGGTCCATGCCCAGGAAGATCGTGCGCAGCTCAGGGCCGGTGATGGCGCGTGCCGTGGCGCTGTTGTTGATGCGCTCGATGTCTTGCACGGGCACTGGTTCCATCACATCGACTTCACCCGACAACAGGGCGGCTACGCGGGTGGCATCGTTACCGATGGGGGTGAAGATGACTTCAGCGGCGTTGCCTTCGATCTTGTCCCAGTAAGTGCCGTTGCGCACGAATACAGAGCGCACGTTGGGCTGGCGCTCACGCAGGCGGTAAGGGCCCGTGCCGTTGGCGCGGAACGATGCCGCGTTCTCAATGCCCTTGCGGCGGTCCACGGGGGTGACAGCCTGATTGGCTTCACACCACTTCTTGCTCATCATGTAAGACTGGGTGATCACATCCGGCAAGATGGGCTGCGGTGCCACGGTTTCAATCTCGACCGTGTGGTCGTCGATCTTGCGCACCAGCTTGATATCGCTGTTGGTGGCCTTCATGTCCGAGCCATCGCCCTTCATGCGGCCAAAGCTGAACACCACATCGTCGGCGGTGAAGGGCGTGCCATCGTGAAACTGCACGCCCTTGCGCAGCTCGAAGCGCCACACCGTGGGCGCTGTCTGCTTCCAGCTGGTGGCCAGGGCCGGGGCCAGACTCAGGTCCTTGTTGCGGCCCACCAGAGGCTCGTACACGTTGCTCGTCACGCTGAGCTGGAGCGACTCGTTGAGCGAGTGAGGATCCATCGAGAGCGCATCGCCTTGGTTGGCGATGCGCACTGTCTGCGCATTGCCAACCAAACTCGCCGACATCAGCGCCGCAAACAAAGCGGTCACGGCGATCTTTTTCTGAAATGTCATGGAAATCTCCTGGTAGTGGGACGAAAGGGTGAAAGCGCAGAGGGGCCTGTGGCGCGGTGAATCAGTGGAGCGGCGGGGAAGAGAAGAGGGACAAGAGAAGGGACAACCGCGGGGATTGATGCAGCGTGCCAACGGGGTTCAAGGGGTGGGCAAGGGCATGGCTTGCTCGACGAGGCCCGCGTGCAATGCGGCACCGAGCGGCAGAATGTCGTCGTTGAAGTCGTAGCGGCTGTTGTGCAGCGCGCTCCCACTCGACCCCGTTCCCTGCCCGATGCGCAGGTAGGCGCCCGGCTTGTTCTGCAGCATGAACGAGAAATCCTCAGCGCCCATGCTGGGCTCCAGGTCTCGCACCACGTGATCAGCCCCCAGCAAGGATTCCGCTACATCGCCTGCAAAGATGGCCTCGCTCTCACTGTTGATGGTGGCGGGGTAAATGCGCTCATAGTGCACGGTGGCCGTTGCGCCAAAGCCCAAGGCAATCGCGTTGCACAGCTCCTTGAGGCGTTTTTCCACCATCTCCTGCACCAGCGGATCGAAGGTGCGCACGGTGCCCACCAGGGTGGCCGAACCCGGCAACACGCTGAATGCCCCCAGATCGCCGGCCTGCACCGCACACAAGCTGACCACGGCGCTGTCGATGGGTCGCACATTGCGCGACACAATGCTCTGAGCCGCCGTGATGATGTGTGCAGCCACCAGCACCACGTCCACCGTCTGATAGGCATGGGCGCCATGGCCGCCGCGGCCGGTGATCTCGATGGTGAAGCGGTCAGCAGCCGCCATCATGGGGCCCGAGTTGATCCCCACGGTGCCGGGCTTCATCGATGGCCAGTTGTGCATGGCATAAATGGACTGCACCGGGAATCGGTCGAACAGGCCATCCTCCATCATCACGCGCGCCCCGGCAAAGCCCTCTTCCCCAGGCTGAAAAACGAGCACGGCCGTGCCGTCAAAATTCCGCGTTTCGGCCAGATACCTTGCCGCGCCCACAAGCATGGCCGTGTGGCCATCATGGCCACAACCATGCATGAGGCCGGGCTTGCTCGACTTCCACGAAAAGTCGTTGTGCTCTGCGAGAGGCAATGCATCCATGTCGGCGCGCAGCCCAATCATGCTTGCACTGGATGTGCTGCGACCACGAATCACGCCCACAACGCCAGTGCGACCGATGCCCTCATGCACCTCGTCTACACCACACAGCTTGAGCGCCTCAGCCACACGTTTGCCGGTGTAGATCTCTTCGAAGCCGAGTTCAGGGTGGGCGTGCAGGTCACGCCGCAAAGCAGTCAGCTCAGGGTGGTATTGGGCGATATGTGCGAACGCCCGGCCGCCCGCTTTCAAGCGAGGTCCTTGCATTAATGGCCTCCAGTTTTTCCAACGCGCAGGCGGGGATCCACGGCAAAGTACAGCAGATCGACCACCAGATTGATGACGACAAAAATCAAGGCAATCAGACACAGGTATGCGGCCATCACGGGGATGTCCGCAAACGTGACAGCCTGAATGAACAACAGGCCCATGCCGGGCCACTGGAACACGGTCTCGGTGATGATGGCGAACGCAATCAGCCCGCCGAGCTGCAATCCCGTGATGGTGAGCACAGGCACCAGTGTGTTCTTGAGCGCGTGGCCGAAGTGAATGGCCCGGTCCGACAGCCCCCGGGCGCGCGCGAATTTGATGTAGTCGGTGCGCAGCACTTCCAGCATCTCGGCGCGGACCAACCGCATGATGAGGGTGAGCTGAAAAATCGCGAGCGTGATGGCTGGCAGTGTGATGTGGTGCCAGCCCTTGAGGGTGAGCAGACCGGTACTCCACCACCCGACCTGCATGACCTCACCGCGCCCAAAACTGGGGAACCAGCCCAAGGTCACCGCGAACACAAGAATCAGCAAAATACCGATCAAGAAGGTGGGCAAAGACACCCCCAGCAACGAAAGCGTCATGATCAACTGGCTGGTGAAGGTGCCGCGCTTGAGCGCTGCATACACCCCCATGGGGACACCCACCACCAGGGCCAAAACGGCAGCGACCAATGCCAGTTCAAGCGTCGCCGGAAACCGCTCGGCAATCAGGCGCGATACCTTGGCGCCCTGGCGCAAGCTCAAGCCGAATTCGCCTTGTGCGGCATTCACCAGAAAATGCCAGAACTGCACCAGGAACGACTTATCCAAACCCAGTGCCGCGCGCAACTCGCGGATCTGCTCAGGCGAGGCATCCTGGCCCAACAAAAACACCACAGGGTCTCCGACATACTGAAATAGCATGAAGGAAATAAAGGCCACCGTGACCATAACAATCACAGCCTGAATCAGGCGGCGCAATATGAAAGCAAGCATTAGTAAAGCGAGAAATAACGGGACATGCTAACAGGGAAGGAGACGAACGATACCGATGGTTTTCGAGACTGGCGCCGCCGAAAAATCACTTGCGGTATCAGGTTCGCTTTCCTTTTTCAACACGTGTCGACAGCCACTGACGCGCCCCTGAAACGACGACAAGAAGTCGCCATCATTGAATGAATCCTTTGTGGCATGTGGTCGGCGAACCGAGGGATGCACCGTCATCTCAATCCCTTTCATTTCCACCCCTTCATAAAACCTGCGCCGTCAACAGATGTCCATCAGTCCAGGGTCCGCTGGCATCCTCGAGACGTCCAAACACTCGCTTGGCGCAGAGCACTTGTCAAACTACACGCACAACGCGTGCCAACTCCACACATTGACTTCGGCGATTCAGAATCCCACACCACCGTCGCAAAAGGAGCCGTTCGCACCAGACGATGGTGCACATCGAGAAAGAAAAAGGCCGGGTTGCTATTGCTAGCAACCCGGCCTTCTCTTTGAAAACCAGTGCGGCTCGCTTTACGAAAGCAGCACTTTTTTCCCCACCAATTTCTTAGAAACGGTGGCGCAAGCCCACCGTGACGCCATTGCGGGAGGTTGCACCGTTGGCGAATGTGATGTTGCCACCCTTGATTTTGGTGTTGTCCAGTTCAAGGTATGCGTCCGTGCGCTTGGAGAACGCGTAGTCGGCAGCGAAGGTCAGGAAGTTGACGCTGGCGTCAACCGCCGAGGTGGCACCGCTCTGCTTGGCATGGAAGAAATGCGCACCCAGATTCAGCTGAGGCGTAACCTGATAGCCAGCGCCAATCTTGTAGATGGACCGCTTGTTCGCATTCAGGAACATGGCGCCGCCACCGAAACCACCGTTGGCAGCCGAACCCCACATTGCGCCAAGAACCCCGGCATCCGCTGCCGACAGGTTGGTGTCTACCTTGTTCTCGCCATAACCCAGGTTGAAGTACATCGGGCCCGTGCGGTAAGAACCACCCAGCGTCCAGGCCTTGATCTTCTTGCCCGAGGCGAATTCATAGTCTTGATAACCAAGGCCTGCGGCCAACCCGTCGGCAGCGTAGCGGACGTAGCCGCCCATGGTCTTGCCACCGGTGGCAGCCTTTTCGTCAAACGAGTACTGCAACGCACCACGAATAGGGCCGACTTCAGCCGTGTACTTGACCATGTTGTCGGCGCGCGCCAGCAGGGAGAAGCCAATTTCAGGCTTGTACGCCTCCATATAAGGCGAGTAGGGGTACGAAGCATAGGTGGACGTCACCAGATCGAACAGCACGTTGTACTGGCGACCCAGTGTCACGCGGCCAAAACCGCCTTGCAGGCCCACCCAAGACTGCTGGAAGTAAGAGCCATTGGGGTAACCGCCTGCGACAGAACCCGTGTCTGTTGTGAATCGGTTTTCCAGATTTACCAGCGCCTTGGTGCCACCACCCAGGTCTTCGCTGACGTTGATACCCCAACGGCTTTGCGACATGCCGCCACCGATCATCTGGCTTGCTGCCTGTGTCGGGTCAGGATTGCTGATGTGGCGATAGCCCACATCCACGATGCCGTACAGCTGCACGGAGCTGGCACCGGCTTGTGCAAATGCGGAACCCGAAACGAGAGCAATGGCTCCCAGGGCAACGAGTCTTTTGGCGGCAACTTTGTTCATAAATCCCGTCTCTTTCTATGGTTGATGGAGCACGTATCTATGGTAGTAATCGCACCCTCAGATGGAACGCCTTGTTGCACATTCCCTACACAGGCTTTCCCTAATAGAACGGTCGTTCGATTTTTTTAGAAGGCAGCGAAACAAGGCCATGAACGGGGGTTTTTAAAAAAATTCCGCCACCTACCAGTCTGACCGCACGCGGATTGGGCAGCCTCGCCCGCGTTCATTGACGCATATTTGGATTGATTTGCATGCGGCATCGCCAGGTGAACAAACCCTCGGCCATACCCGTCCACGCGGCGCAGGCAGACCGGGCGTTGTTTCGGCATGCGTTGCGCAGCCATAGATAGTGCCAACAGCCCCTACCACCCCAACACGCGCTTGTGCAAAACCGTGCGCTGGTTCTTCCAGCATCGCGACCGCAAGCCAGGGATAGACAGAAGGACCCTTGCATCACTGACAGAACCACTCGCAACATCAGCGCCTGGATTCACTTCACGGATTGACCCCGGCATGCTGAATTTCACTGCAGGTCATTTAAACCACCGCCGTCAATGCGCTGCGCAATGCGGCACCAGCCTATAGGCACCGTGTTGAAGGGGTATGCCCATGAAAAAAGCCACCCAGCTTTCGCTGGATGGCTTTTTTTGGTTTTCATGGCAGCGGGCACTAAGCCCGCGTGTCATTAGAACGAGTGGCGAACGCCGAACTCGTAACCGTTGACGTTCTGGCCAGCAGGCGTAACGAACGTCAGGCCACCAGGAGTCGCGCCGAAAGTAGCTGCACCCTTGTTGTTGACATGAGCGTAGGTGCCGTACAAAGCAGTGCGCTTGGACAGGTCATACACATAACCAACGGCGAGCTTGTTCGCGTCGTTGTCGCTATTCTTCTGGTCCACGTGGTTGTAAGACAGACGAACGGTACCTGGGCCCACGGGAGCCGTCAGGCCCAACAGGTAGCTTTGGAACTTGGTTTGAACGTCAGCCTTGTTCTTTTCTTGGTTGAAGCCGATGAAAGGCTTTACAACACCCAGGTCATAGCTGGCGAAAATGTTGAATTGGTCAGCGTCTTGAGCGGCAGTAGCGCCACGGCCCTTAGCGAAGGCAATAGCGGTGTCCAGAGGACCGTTGCGGTAGCCAACACGTGCGCCGAAGTAGTCGCCAGTCTTGTCATAGGCAGCGTTCGATGCGGTTTCGCCGAACACGTACTGCACTTGACCGTAGATGCCGCCCAGGTTCGAAGGCAGGATGTAGCTGATGCCGTTGCCCTTACGGGTTTCGATCACGCCAGCGAAGTGGTTCTTGCCGATCGAAGCGCCAACACCGTTATCGCCGAACACGTCAGCAGCGGTGGAGTTGACATAACCAACGGTCAGTTCACGACCCAGACGCACTTCACCGAAGTTGCCCATCAGGCTGATCGTGGAACGACGCTTGAATTCGAAGCCAGGACCTGCAGCGCCGCCGCCAGCACCGGTGCCGGTGTCATTGGACATGCCGCCTTCGAGCCAGAAACCTGCGCTCAGGCCGCCACCGAGGTCTTCAACGCCACGGAAGCCCAGACGGCTGGAAGCGATACCGCTGTTGGTCAGGCCAGTGACGGAGTTACCGCCACCAGAAACGCGGCCAACGCCAGCGTCAACGATACCGAACAGCGTGACGGATGATTGAGCCATTGCAGCGCCGGAAGCAGCAGCCAGCACAGCCAAGGCAATCAGGGATTTTTTCATTGCGAGTTACTCCAAGGTTAAACATCGGGCGCCGGAACGGGGGGTCTATGGTGAAAATCACCTGCACAGTCCCGCCGGTTTCCCGGGCCAACCTCCTGGTGGGGAAGTTGCGCTTATTGCACCAGACCCGGCCCGGTTGCGCAAAGGAATTCCCTCACAATCACCCCGAAATGGAAAATCCGTTGCAGTGCTGCAACAGATCGGAGCACCAGGGCGTGCCGTAAATACCCCGAGATTTACCCGAAAAAGCATTCAAATATTTTGTATCAACGTGCAATTGATGTTTCCACGCTTTAAACGCACACAAAGGCCTTTATGGACTCGCTATTGATCGCCGCAGACAACGCGCTCCGCACACTTTTTGCCAAACCCAGAGCCACCGAAGAAACCCCGGCGCACGGATTGGCGGAAGGAGATCTTTCGCCGTCGGAGAAAAAGCTGGCGGGTGCGCTGATGCGCGTCAATCACGTGGGGGAAGTCTGTGCCCAGGCCCTTTACTCAGGCCAGGCGCTCGTGACACGCGATGAGCCACTTCGGAATCATCTCCAAATGGCGGCCCGTGAAGAAACCGACCATCTGGCGTGGACGCAGCAGCGGCTTGACGCGCTCGGGGCCCGGCCCAGCCTGCTCAACCCATTGTGGTTTGCGGGCGCATTTGTGTTGGGCGCTGCGGCGGCCAAGATCAGCGACCGCACCAGCCTGGGGTTTGTGGTGGAAACCGAAAATCAGGTAGCCGCCCATCTGCAAAGCCACTTAGATCGGCTGCCAGCGCAGGATCTGGCCTCCCGGGCGGTGGTGGCCCGCATGAAATCCGACGAAGAGCGGCATGCCGACCAGGCCCGACAATCCGGTGCGAGGGCATTGCCCGCACCGGCGCGCGCTGCCATGCGGCTCGCCGCCAAGGTCATGACCACCACGGCACACTACCTTTGATACCCGCTGCGCAATCCCCTGCGCGACACGGCGCCTGACGACAGCACCTTTCGCCCACTTCGCCAGAGTCTGCGCCGCACGCCGTGACGCTTCGAAAATCAGGCTTCCACCACCTCAAAGCCCGTGGTGATGTGGGCCGTTTTGCCCAGCATGACGCTGGCCGAGCAGTATTTATCGTGGCTCATGGCAATCGCACGCTCCACGGCTGCTGGTGGAATCCCTTTGCCCGTCACCGTGAAATGCATGTGGATCTTGGTGAACACCTTGGGGTCTGTTTCGGCGCGCTCTGTGGTCAGCTTCACGCTGCAGCCACGCACGTCATGGCGTCCGCGCTTGAGGATCAGCACCACGTCGTAAGCGGTGCACCCCCCCGTGCCGGCCAACACGGTCTCCATGGGCCGAGGGGCAATGTTCTGCCCGCCATTGGCGGGATTGGCGGCATCGGGCGCGCCGTCCATGGTCAAGACATGACCGCTACCAGTTTCGGCCACAAACCCCATGGCGGAGCGTGTTCCGGCGCCGCCTGTCCAACTGACTGTGCATTCCATTGTTGTTTCTCCTGTATGACACGTGGTTTTTTTCGCACGAATTGGCCGGGCGAAATAAATGAGACGCGAATTTTGCTGCATCGCAACACAACTCGCGCTAAAATTTATACCAAGCGCTGCTGATTCAGAAAATGCTGGAAGCAGATGGCAAGAAGCCCAGAACCTGGCTTTTGGTGCTTGCCCCGCAACGATTGTCTCCTCCATCTCCTCAAAGGATGGATTCAGCCCCAGGCCTCACGGCCCGGGGCTTTTTTTTGCCCGCTCTCACCCGCTGGCGCCGCACCGCCACCAGGAGCACGGCAATACGACGGCCTATGATTGAGGCCCGTCACCGCACCCGGTGGCGGTTCTCCTCAGCCTCCGTCATGACCCAGCACCTCACCCCCGCCGACTACCTCAAGAAAATCCTGACTGCCCGTGTCTATGACGTGGCCGTGGAGTCGGCCCTGGAGCCCGCCAAGAACCTTGGCCGCCGACTGCACAACAAGGTGCTGTTGAAACGTGAAGACCAGCAACCGGTGTTCAGCTTCAAACTGCGCGGCGCCTACAACAAGATGGCGCACCTCACGGCCGAGCAGCTGCAGCGCGGCGTGATTTGTGCATCAGCCGGCAACCACGCCCAAGGCGTGGCCATGAGCGCGCAGAAGCTCGGGACGCGGGCCGTGGTCGTCATGCCCACCACCACGCCGCAGCTCAAGGTCGATGCCGTCAAGACGCTGGGCGGAGAAGTGGTGCTGCACGGCGACAGCTACTCGGACGCCTACGACCACGCGGCGCTTTTGCAAAAGGAGCAAGGGCTGACGTTTGTCCATCCGTTTGATGACCCGGACGTGATCGCGGGCCAGGGCACCATTGCCATGGAGATCCTGCGCCAGCTGCAAAGCCTGGGCAGCAACCAGCTCGATGCCGTGTTTGTCGCCATCGGCGGCGGCGGACTCATCTCGGGCGTGGCCAACTACATCAAGGCTGTGCGCCCGGAGATCAAGGTGATCGGCGTGCAGATGAACGATTCGGACGCGATGATCCAGTCGATCAAGGCGCACGAGCGCGTCACGTTGCCCGACGTGGGCCTGTTCTCCGACGGCACGGCGGTCAAGCTGGTGGGCGAGGAGACCTTCCGCGTGGCGCAGGACTTGGTGGATGAATACGTCACCGTCGATACCGATGCCGTCTGCGCGGCCATCAAGGACATCTTTGTGGACACGCGCAGCATCGTCGAACCCGCCGGTGCGCTGGCGGTGGCGGCCATCAAGCAATATGTGGCCACGCACAAGACCAAGGGTGAGACCTACGCCGCCATTCTCTGCGGCGCCAACATGAACTTCGACCGCCTGCGCTTTGTGGCCGAGCGCGCCGAGGTGGGCGAGGAGCGCGAAGCCCTGTTTGCAGTCACGATCCCCGAAGAGCGCGGCAGCTTCCGCCGCTTTTGCGAGGTGGTGGGCGGCCTGCCCGGCGGCCCGCGCAACGTGACCGAGTTCAACTACCGCATCAGCGACGCCGCCCGGGCCCATGTGTTTGTGGGCCTGACCACGCAAGGCAAGGGCGAGTCCGAAAAGATCGCCAAGAACTTCAACCGCCACGGCTTCGAGGCGCTGGACCTGACCCACGACGAGCTGGCCAAGGAACACCTGCGCCACCTGGTGGGCGGCCATTCGGCGCTGGCACAGGACGAGCGGCTGATGCGTTTCACCTTCCCCGAGCGGCCGGGCGCGCTGCTCAAGTTTTTGAGCCTAATGCAGCCCACCTGGAACATCAGCCTGTTCCACTACCGCAACCAGGGCGCGGACTATGGCCGCATCCTGGTGGGCATGCAGGTGCCGCCCGAAGACAAGGAGACGTTTGACGCCTTCCTGGACACGCTGGGCTATCCCTACGTCGAAGAGACGCTGAACCCCGCCTACCGGTTGTTCTTGCGCTCAAAATGACGGGGGAAATGGTCAAAATGGCCTCTAGCGCTTATCCATCAAGCGCTGGCAGCTATCAAATTTGACACCCTATTGCCCCCATTGCCCGTACAAGATGCAAGCCCTGCGCCACTATCTGCTGGCCGTGCAGTTCTTCACGCGCATCCCCGTCACCGGGCGGCTGGCGGACTGGGTGGGCTACAGCCCCGCCATGCTGCGGGCCAGCGCGGCGCACTTTCCGGGCATCGGCTGGCTGGCGGCGCTGCTGTCCACGGCCGTGTATGCCGCGCTGCACTGGGCGCTGGCGCCCAACCCGCTGGCCCCGGCCGTGGCCGCCGCGTTCTGCACCATCGCCACCGTGCTGATGACCGGCGGTTTCCATGAAGACGGCCTGGCCGACGTGGCCGACGGCCTGGGCGGCAGCAGCGACCGCGAGCGCGCGCTGGACATCATGAAGGACTCGCGCATCGGCGCCTTTGGGGCCATGGCCCTGGTGCTGGCGCTGCTGTCCAAGCTCAGCCTGCTGGCCCTTTTGGGCACACACAGCCTGTCGGCGGCCCTCGCCGGACTGGTCGGGGGGCATGTGCTGTCGCGCTTTTGGCCGCTGCTGATCGTGCGCAGCCTGCCGCACGTAGGCGACACGGCCCGGTCCAAAAGCAAACCGCTGGCCGATCAGATCTCGGGGGCAGCCCTGGTGGTCGCAGGTTTTTGGTGTTTTATGCCGCTAGCGCTTGTTGCATATGCGCTACCAGCTCTTTATTTTATAGCAGCCTCGCTGATGAGCGGCGTGGCGGCGGCCTGGATGGCGCGCTGGTTTGCCCGCCGGTTGCAGGGCTTCACCGGCGACTGCCTGGGCGCCACACAACAGGTCAGCGAGATCGGGTTTTATCTGGGCGCAGCCCTGGCGCTGCGGTGGATGTGAGCCCCGCGCCAACCGCCCGCCTGTGGCTGGTGCGCCACGCAGCACCGGTGGTGGCACAAGGCACCTGCTATGGCGCCTTGAACATCCCTGCCGATGCCACGGCCACCCACGCAACCGCCGTGCGCCTGGCGGCCACCCTGCCCTCTGCGCCGCAGGTTTTCTATTCACCGCTACAAAGATGTGAGCAGCTTGCGCTTGATCTACAAGCGCTGAGGCCCGATTTGACCTTTAATTCTGACCCGCGTCTGCGCGAGATGGATTTCGGCGTGTGGGAGGGTCGGCTGTGGGACCACATCCCCAAAAGCGATATCGACGCCTGGACAGCGGCATTCGCCACCCATGCGCCCGGCGGCGGCGAGCGCCTGAGCACCATGCTCATGCGGGTGTCCGCCGCACTGCGGTCTGCGCAGCAGCTGGCGGCTGACCGCGCCACCGCCGGCTCAGAAAGCGCCGTGAAGAATGTGGTGTGGATCACCCATGCCGGGGTGGCGCGTTGCGTGCACTGGCTGCAGCGCCACGGCCAGGGCGTGTTGCCCAGCGCGGGCGAGTGGCCCCAGGCCGCACCGGGCTGGGGCAAGTGGGAGATCAGGACCCTGGCCTGAGCGGCATGTCCAGCGTGAGCGTGGGGGGGCCGCCGATATCGGCGCCCAGCTGCGCCTGGCGCGGCCCCAGCGCCTGCAACACCAGGCCCTGGTCCACGGTGGCGCCCAGGCGAAAAGGCTTGGCGGGTTTGCCGTCCACCGCAATCAGCGCCGCGCCGCCCCCACTGCTGCGCCCCGAAAGCACGCCGATCAAAGCAAACCGGCTCGCCAGAGTGGCCGCTGGCGCAGCGGGCGCTGCAGCCGAAGGCACGGCACCCAGCAACCGTGCGAGCCCCTGGGCATCCAGCGCCACCGAAGCGGGCGCAAGGGCCGGAACGGCCACAGCGCCCCCAGGGCCAGACAGGCGCAAGCCCCAAAAAACCACACTGGCGCCCGCGGCCGCCCAGAGCGCCAGAGTCCCCAGGCGGACGCTCCATTTGCTGTACGAATTGGTCACCATGCGGGGATTATGATTCACGCGATTCGACCATCCCGAGAGATTGCCTGCAGTGAACACATCCTTCCCCCTTCTCTTGCGCTCCGCCCGCCGCCGCGTTGTCACCCAGGTGGCCCGGGGTTTCACCCTGATCGAGCTGATGGTGGTGCTGGTCATCATCGGCGTGCTCGCCGCCCTCATCGTGCCCAACGTGCTGGAGCGCGCCGACGACGCGCGTGTGACCGCCGCCCGCACCGACATCACCAACATCATGCAGGCGCTCAAACTCTACCGCCTGGACAACCAGCGCTATCCCACGGCCGAGCAGGGCCTGCAGTCGCTGATCGTCAAACCCACCTCGGGCCCGGTGCCCAACAACTGGAAGCTCTACCTCGAAAAGCTGCCCAACGATCCCTGGGGCCGCCCCTACCAATACCTGAACCCCGGCATCAAGGGAGAGATCGATGTGATGTCGTTCGGCGCCGACGGGGTTTCCGGCGGTGAAGGCAAGGATGCGGACATTGGCAGCTGGCAGTGAGAACGTGGCCCCCACGGTCGTGCACTGCATGTCGGTCGCTGCGCAGCGACGGTATCGACCACGCCCATGAATACCGGTTTTCCGTTTCTTTGGCGGGTGGCCCAGGTCGTGGCTTTACCGACTGCGCAATGCACCGTCGCCAGGGTTCGATAAACCCATGACACGGCGGCCCCGGGGCTTCACCCTGCTTGAACTGCTGGTGGTCATCAGCATCATGGCCCTGGCCACGGCCGGGGTGGGGTTGGCCATGCGCGACGGCGGGCAGACGCAGCTGGAGCGCGAGGCGGCGCGGCTGGCCGCTCTGCTGGAATCCGCCCGCGCACAATCGCGGGCCGCAGGGGTGCCCGTGGTCTGGCGTGCGCTGCCCCAGGGTTTCCGTTTTGAGGGCTTGCCGCCCAGCGCGCAGGCCGCCCTGCCCACCCAGTGGCTCGATGCGGGAACCACCGCACGCGGGCAGGCGGTGTTGCAGCTGGGGCCCGAGCCCCTCATCAGCCCGCAGCAGGTGCTGATCACCCACCAGTCGCACCCCGAACGCAGCCTGCGCATTGCCACCGATGGCGTGCGCCCGTTTACCGTGGACTCCGTGCAGTGAATTGCCCGCCCATGCGCTTGCCGCGCCAGCATGCCGGCTTCACCCTGATCGAGGTGATGGTGGCGCTGGCCATCGTGGCCATCGCCCTCATGGCGGGCCTGCAGGCCACCACCGCGCTCACGCGCAATGCGCTGCGGCAGTCGGACATCGTGCTGGCTCAGCTGTGCGCCGAGAACGAACTGGTGAAGGCACGGCTTTCGCGCCAGATGCCCAGCGTGGGCGACACCCGCCTGACCTGCGAGCAGGCCGGCCGCCAGCTGCAGGTGCTGACCATCGTGCGTTCCACCCCCAACCCGAGCTTTCGGCGCATTGATGCACAGGTGCTCGATGGCGACAACTCCATATTGCGCATCTCCACCATCATCGGACGGTATTGATGGGACATCCCCCTGAGGCGCTACGCGCCTTCCCCCTTCTCTCGCAACGCTGCGCGCTGCGGGAAGGGGGACGACGCACTCGCACGCAAGTGAAACGCTGCCTTTGCATCGTGGCGGCCCTTGCTCGGCGTCCCACGCCTGGACCGCGCCCCAATGAACGGCGGCGGCAAGTCGGTCATCGTCAGTTCGGCTTCACGCTCATCGAGCTGCTGGTGGCCATCAGTGTGATGGCGCTGATCGCCGTCCTGAGCTGGCGCGGGCTCGACGGCATGGTGCGGGCACAAGAAACCACGCGCCAGCGCGCCGATGAAATGCTGGTGCTGCAGGCCGCTCTGGGCCAGTGGGGCACGGATCTGGACGCATTGATGTCCATTCCCCACACCACCCCGCTGGACTGGGACGGCCAGGTGCTGCGCATGACACGCCGCAGCAGTGCGGTGCCCGACGAAGGTGCGCTGGTGGTGGCCTGGACACGCCGTCATGCCAGCGGCGCGGACGGCAATGGCCAATGGCTGCGCTGGCAGTCCGCCCCGGTACGTACGCGCGACGAATGGCAGCAGGCCTGGGACCAGGCCGCGCAATGGGCCCGCACGCCAGGCGACGCCGAGCGGCGCCTTGAGGTCACGTTGCTGCCACTCGAGAGCTGGCAACTCTTTTATTACCGCGGCGGCGCCTGGTCAAACCCGCTGTCCAGCACGGGCACCACCACAGGTGCCACCACCAGCGGCTCGGCGGTGATCCCTGATGGTGTGCGCCTTCAGATCACCCTGCCACCGGGCCAGGCGCTGGCGGGGCAACTCACGCGCGACTGGGTCAACCCGGTGCTCGGCGGGGGACGGTCATGAGCCCCGCCCTGAGCGGCTGCACCGCGTCTCCATTGAGCGGCTGCACCGCGCCCTCCTTTGGGGACGCCACCCGCAGCCTGGCAAAGCCCGGCCCGCAGTGGCCCTGGCCTGGGGCGCGCCGGTTGCATAGGGCGCGCGGCGCCGCGCTGCTGGCCGCCATGCTCACCGTCACGCTGGTGGCCACCTTTGCAGCCGCCGCCATGTGGCAACAATGGCGGGCGGTGGAGGTCGAAACGGCAGAACGCGGCCGCGTGCAGTCGGCCTGGATACTCATTGGCGCGCTCGACTGGTCGCGCCTTATCTTGCGCGAAGACGGGCGCACGGGTGGCGCCGACCACCTGGCCGAGCCCTGGGCCGTGCCGCTGCAGGAAGCGCGGCTGTCCACCTTTCTCGCCGCCACCAACAACGTGAGCCAGGTGGACGACGCCAGCACCGACACCACCGAGGCTTTTCTCTCGGGCCAGATCTCGGACATGCAGGCGCGCCTGAACATCACCAATCTGGTGGAAGGCGGCCAGGTGCAGCCGCTGGCCTTGCGGCAATTCACCCGGCTGTTCGAACGCCTGGGCCTGCCCGAACAACAACTGAGCCTGCTGGTGGACGCCATGCGCCGCGCGCAGGCCGACAGCACCAGCCCCAGCACCAACAACCAGGGCAACACCGCGCCGCTGATGCCGACCACCGTCAGCCAACTGGGCTGGCTGGGCCTGACCCCGGCCACGGTGGCGACGCTGGCGCCCCACGTGGCGCTGCTGCCCGTGCGCACCCCCGTGAACCTCAACACTGCCGGCATCGATGTGTTGATGTCCGCGATCGACGGGATCGACAGCGCCAGCGCGCAAAAAATCGTGCAAAGCCGCGAGTCAAGCCATTTCAGGACACTCAGCGATGCGCAAAAACTGGTCGGAGAGACGGTGACCCTCGACAGCAATAGCTTTGCAGTGGCATCGGGTTACTTCGAGGTCCGGGGTCGCCTGCGCCTGGGCGACACGATGCTGGACGAGCGTTCGCTGGTTCGCAAGATCGGCATGGACGTCACCACGCTGTGGCGCGAACGCGGTGCCTTCGACCGCGACACCCCGACGCCAGGCACATTGCGCTGACCATGCCCCGCCTTTTCACCACACGCCCCCACGTCGCCACGCGGTCACGCCCGCCCCCTAAAATGGCCCGCACTACCCGCCCATGAGCACCCTGATCCTTTTCCTGCCGCCCGCCCGCCCGGGGCCCGCCACCGAATACAGCTACACGCTGACGGCTGACGGCCACACCGCCACGCGCCACGCCACCGCCCCTGCGGCATTACTGCCCGAACCCACGCGCCCCGGCGGCGAGGTGGTGGCCGTGGTGCCCGCACGTGCGCTGTCGTGGCAGCGGTTGCAAATGCCTGCGGGCGTGCCCTTGGGCGCTGGCCAGCAGACACCGCGCCTGCGGTCGGTGCTGGAAGGCCTGCTGGAAGACCGCGTGCTCGACGATGTCGCGCAATTGCATTTCGCGCTGCAGCCCGGCGCCCACAGTGGTGAACCCGTGTGGGTGGCCGTGTGTGACCGCACCTGGCTGCGCGAGCACCTGCAGACCCTGGAGGCCGCTGGCCGCCGCGTCGCTCGCGTGGTGCCCGAATTCGCCCCCGGCCCCACCGCTAGCGGCGCCCCCGAGCTGTGCGCCTTGGGCACCCCCGACGAAGCCTACGCCGTCCTCACCGGCCAGGGCGAACACCTGGGGGTGGCGGTGGTGCCGCTCACACCGATGGCATTAACCCTGGCGCTCATGGGAACCGGCCTGGCCCCTGCCGGCGAAGCCTCTCCTGAAAACACCCCGCTGGCCGTGCGCGCCGAGCCTGCCGTGGCAGCCCTGGCCGAGCGCACACTGGGCCAGCGCGTGGCCCTGCAGACCCCGGGCGAGCGGGCCCTGCAGGCGGCGCGCGGCGACTGGGACCTGGCGCAATTCGATCTCGCCAGCACCGGCCGCACGCGGGCTTTGCGCAAGGTCGGCAGCGTGGCCAGTGCCTTGCTTTACGCCCCCCAATGGCGCGCTGCGCGCTGGGGCGCTGCCCTGCTGGTGGTGGCGCACTTGGCGGGGCTCAATGCGTGGGCCTGGCAAGAGCGCCAGGCGCTGGCCGCCAAACAGATCCAGGTGCGCGCCGTGCTCACCCAGAGCTTCCCCAAGGTGCAGGTGGTGGTCGATGCGCCGGTGCAGATGGAGCGCGAGCTGGCGCAGCTGCGCCAGGCTGCAGGCAGCGTCTCGGCCCGCGACCTCGAACCCCTGCTCGCCGCTGCCGGTGCGGCCCTGCCCGATGGCCACCGGCCCACGGGCATCGAATACACCCCCGGTGAGCTGCGCCTGCGCGGCGTGACCCTGACCCCGGATGAAGAAACCGCACTTTTTGCCCGCCTGCAAGCCGCGGGCTACCAGGCACGCATGAACGACGGCAGCCTGATGCTGCGCAGCGAGGTGAACCCATGACCGGCCCATTGGCGCTGAACGAGCGCTGGCGCGCACTGGCCCCGCGCGAGCAAAGCCTGGTGCTGTCCGCTGGCGCCTTGGTGGCCGCGGCCCTGCTGTGGTGGCTGGCCATCGCCCCGGCCTTGGCCACACTGCGTGCCGCCCCGGCAAGGCATGCCACGCTGGACACGCAGCTGCAGAACATGCAGCGCCTGCAGGCCGAGGCGCAGCAGTTGCAGTCCGCCCCCAAAACGGGCCCCGGCGACGCCGTGGGCGCGCTGCGCATGGCGCTGACCCAGCAGCTGGGCAAAACGGCCCAACTCAATGTGGTGGGCGACCGCGCCACCGTCACCCTGAAAGCGGCGCCAGCCGATGGGTTGGCCCAGTGGCTGGCGCAGGCACGCAGCAATGCCCGCACCACACCGCTCGAAGCCCGCCTCACGCTCAGCGGCGCAGCGGCCGCAGCACCGGCCGCACCCACCCCCGTGGTGCTGGGCGGCCAGTCCCTCGCCGCGCCCGCCCGGTGGGATGGCACGCTGGTGCTGGCGTTGCCCGCGCCCACGCGTTGATTTCTGCCCCCCGCGCCATTCCATTCCATTGAGCCTTACTCCTTCACACCCCGTGCTCCGCAACACCCGCACCCGATCGGCCCCAGTCACTGCACCGCGCACAGCGTGGGGCTGGGCGCTGGTGGGCGCCTTGCTGGGCGTGTTGCCTGCGATCGTGGCCTTCGTCCCTGCGCGCTGGCTGGCCGATGGGGTGGCCCAGGCCACGGGCGGACAGCTCTTGCTGCTGCAGCCCCGAGGCACCGTGTGGACCGGATCGGCGCAACTGGTGCTGACGGGTGGCAACGCCAGCAATGACCGCACGGCCCTGCCCAGCCGCGTGGACTGGCAATTGCGCCCCACATGGAGCGGCATGCGTGCGCAACTGTCTGCCAGTTGCTGCACGCCCAAGCCCTTGCAAGCCCAGGCCCACCTTGGCTGGGCCAGCATGCAGCTGACCGTGGCCGACGGCCAGAGCCAGTGGCCCGCCGGCTTGCTGACCGGGCTGGGCACGCCCTGGAATACCCTGCAGCCGCAGGGCCAACTGGTGCTGCAGACGCAAGGGTTCGTGGCGCGCTGGGCCGCCGGCCGCATGGTGCTGGCCGGCCAGGCACAGCTCGACGCGCGTGCCATGTCTTCGCGCCTGTCCACGCTGCGCCCCATGGGCAGCTACCGGCTGGTCGTGCAGGGGGGCGATGTGCCCACCCTCACACTCAGCACGCTGGAAGGCGCCCTGCAGCTCAGTGGCACGGGCCAATGGGTGGGCCAGCGCCTGCGTTTCACCGGCGAAGCCACTGCCACGCCCGAGCGCGAAGCAGCGCTGTCGAATCTTCTGAACATCATCGGACGGCGCAGCGGCGCGCGCTCCATCATCACCGTGGGTTGAACCTATGACCTTCCTGTTTTCGCCGCGCCTGCGCTTCACTATCAAAACAATAGCTGCTAGCGCTTTATTGACGTGCGCTAGCGGCCAAATATTTGCCCAAACTGGTGCAGGCAACGGCAGCGTGCGCTCGGGCGAACCCGTCACGCTCAACTTTGCCAACGCCGAGATCGAGGCCGTGGCCCGCACCATGGCCACCATCACCGGCCGCAACGTGGTGGTGGACCCACGCGTGAAGGGCCAGCTCAACCTGGTCACCGACCGCGCCGTCACCCCGGCCGCTGCGTTTCAGCAGTTTTTGGCGGCCCTGCGCTTGCAGGGCTTCACGGTGGTGGAGGCGGCAGGCCTGTACAAAGTGGTGCCCGAGGCCGACGCCAAACTGCAAGGCGGCAGTGTGAGCGTGGTGCAGGGCAGCGCGGGCAGCGCGCCTGCGGGCGGGCAGATCGTCACGCAGATCTTCAAGCTCAACTTCGAGAGCGCCGCCAATCTGGTGCCGGTGCTGCGCCCGCTGATCAGCCCCAACAACACCATCAACGTGAACCCCGGCAACAACTCGCTGGTGATCACCGACTATGCCGACAACCTGCAGCGCCTGGCGCGCATCGTTGCGGCCATGGACGTCGCCAACGCCAGCGACGTGGAGGTGATTCCCCTGCAAAACGCCATCGCGTCCGACCTCGCGCCGCTGGTGGCCCGCCTGCTCGAAGGCGGCGGCAGCGCAGCGCCCGCCGCAGCCCCGGGCCAGGCCGACACGTCATTCAAGACCACGCTGATCGCCGAGCCCCGCAGCAACTCGCTCATCCTGCGCGCGGCCAACCGGGCACGGGTGGCGCAAGTGCGTGCGCTGGTGGACCGGCTGGACCAACCGCCGGCACCGGGCAGCAGCGCGGCCAGCGGCAACATCCATGTGGTGTACCTCAAGAACGCCGATGCCACCAAACTCGCCACCACGCTGCGGGCCGCCATGGCGGCCATGGGCAATGGCAGCGGCGGCGGCGGGGCCAGCACGGGGGGTGGCTCCAGCGCGCCCGCCGCCAACACCGGCCTGAGCACGGGCGGCTCGTTGTCGTCGAGCAGCGGCAGCACCTCATCGGGCAGCTCCAGCAGCGGCTCGGGCCTGGGCGCAGGCAGCTCCATGGGCACCAGCAGCACCAACAACAACCAGCCCTCCACGGGCGGGCAGATCCAGGCCGACCCCACGACCAATTCGCTCATCATCACCGCGCCCGACCCGCAATACCGCCAGCTGCGCGCGGTGATCGACAAACTCGACGGCCGCCGGGCGCAGGTGCTGGTGGAGAGCCTGATCGTCGAGGTCTCGGCCAACAAGGTGGCAGAGTTCGGCATCCAGTGGCAAAGTGTTCTGGGCAAAAACGGCGATGGCACCGTGGGGGTCATCGGCACCAATTCGAACACGTCAGGCATCAACATCCTCAGCGCTACTGCGGCAGTGGCATCAGGCAACTACAGCTCACTGACTGGCAGTAGCGGCCTCGGCAATGGCCTGAACCTGGCCCTGGCACCGCGCATCAACGGCCAGTACTACCTGGGTGCGTTGGCCAACTTTCTGCAAAACAGCGGCGACGCCAACGTGCTCTCCACCCCCAACCTGATGACGCTCGACAACGAAGAGGCGCGCATCATCATCGGCAACAACGTGCCGTTTGTGACCGGCTCGTATGCCAACACCACCGGCAGCAGCACGGTCAACCCGTTCACCACCGTGGAACGCAAGGACGTGGGCCTGATGCTCAAGGTGCGTCCGCAGATCAGCGAGAACGGCACGGTGAAGATGGCGATCTACCAGGAGGTCTCCAAGATCGACAGCTCCACGCTCAAGGACACCAACGGCCCCACCACCAGCAAACGCTCCATTGAATCGAACGTGGTGGTGGATGACGGCAACATCATCGTGATTGGCGGCCTGCTGGAAGACAGCTATTCACAGGCGGAAGACAAGGTGCCGCTGATGGGCGACATCCCCGTGCTGGGCAACCTGTTCCGCAGCGAGAACCGGTCGCGCAAGAAGACCAACCTGATGGTCTTCCTGCGCCCCATTGTGGTGCGCGACAACGCCACCAGCGATGCCCTGATGATGGACCGCTACGAAGCCATCCGCGGTCTACAGCAAGCCACGCAGCCGCCCCAGCGAACCATGCTGAACTCGGTGTCGGGCGCCCCCGTGTTGCCCGCGCTGCCACAGCGCGCGGAGCCCCTGCCCTCCACCTTGACGGTGCCGCTGCCCGCATCCTCGCTGTTGCCGCCTGCCGACCCCGCCCTGGCGGTGCCCGTGGCGCCCACGCCTGCGGCGCGCTGAGGAGCCGGCCGCCCATGCGCCACCCCCTGCCCTACGCCTTTGCGCGCACCGCCCAGCTGCTGCTGGAGGACGACGGCCACCAGCTGGTGCTGTGGCACGGCCCCAACCCCGATGCGTGCGCGCTGTCCGAAGTGCTGCGCAAGCACGCCGTGCAGCAGCTGCTGCCGCTCGATGCCCCCGCCCTGGCCCAGCGCATCAGCGCGGCCTATTCGCACAGCGAATCGAGTGCCGCCACGGTGGTGAGCGAGGTCGAGAGCGACGCCGACCTCTCACGCATGATGCAGGAGCTGCCAGCGGTCGAGGACTTGCTCGAATCGGCGGGCGATGCGCCCATCATCCGCATGCTCAACGCCCTGCTCACGCAGGCCGCACGCGACGGCGCCAGCGACATCCACATCGAGCCGTACGAGCGCCATTCCAGCGTGCGCTTCCGCGTGGACGGCAGCCTGCGCGAGGTGGTGCAGCCCAACCGCGCGCTGCACGCCGCCCTGATCTCGCGCCTGAAGATCATGGCCGACCTCGACATCTCTGAAAAGCGCCTGCCGCAGGATGGCCGCATCAGCCTGCGCCTGGGTACCCGCGCCATCGACGTGCGCGTTTCCACCCTGCCCAGCGCCCATGGCGAGCGCGCCGTGCTGCGCCTGCTGGACAAAAGCGAAAGCAAACTGAGCCTGGAAGCCGTGGGCATGCAGGGCGAGACGCTGCGCCGCTTCGAAGGCCTGATCAGCCAGCCGCACGGCATCATTTTGGTGACCGGGCCCACAGGCTCGGGCAAAACCACCACGCTGTATGCGGGCCTGGGGCGGCTGGACGCCACGCGCAACAACATCATGACGGTGGAAGACCCCATCGAGTACGAGCTGCCCGGCGTGGGCCAGACCCAGGTCAACAGCAAGATCGAGCTGACTTTTGCCAAGGCCCTGCGCGCCATCCTGCGGCAGGACCCGGACATCATCATGATCGGCGAAATCCGCGATTTCGAAACCGCGCAGATCGCCATCCAGGCCTCGCTCACCGGTCACTTGGTGCTCGCCACGCTGCACACCAACGATGCGGCCAGCGCCGTCACACGCCTGACCGACATGGGCGTGGAGCCGTTTTTGCTGTCGTCGTCGTTACTCGGGGTACTGGCCCAGCGCCTGGTGCGCAAGTACTGCAGCCATTGCCACGGAACTGGAGCCCCCACGCTTAGCACTGGCGTGTCCTCGCTGCCCCCCGAGGGGGCGCCCCTCGCCTTGGGGCGGCCCGGCGGCTCGGGGGTCGGCTGCGAGCATTGCGGCCAGACGGGCTACACGGGCCGCACGGGCGTGTTCGAGCTGCTGGTGACCACCGACGCGATCCGCGCGCAGATCCACAACAAGGCCTCAGAAGCCGACATCCGCGCCGCCGCACTGGCCGGGGGCATGAAGCTCATGCGCGACGACGCCGAGCGCCTGATTGCAGAAGGCATTACCAGCCGCGAAGAAGTGCTGCGGGTGACGCGGGACTGAGCATCGCCAGCGTGCCAGCCTTCGACTGGCGGCAGGCACGGCCACCCGTAACGGGCGGCATTTCACTACATTTTTTATAGCTGCTTGCGCTTTCTGGATAAGCGCTAGCAGCCAAAAACACCTGAAATCAACGGATCTGTAGTGCGGGCTGACGCGGGCCCTGCATGGCCGCAGGCGCCGCCGACGCGACGGGTGCCGCCGCGCTGAAGGCCGGCGGCAACGCCGCCCCCTCGCGCAGCTTGAACTGGCTCACGGCACTGGTCAGTTGGTGCGCCTGTTCGCGCAGGGATTCCGACGCAGCGGTGGACTCCTCCACCAGCGCCGCATTCTGCTGGGTCATCTGGTCAAGCTGGGTGACCGACTGGCTGATCTGGCCGATGTTGTCGCTCTGCTCGGCCGACGAGGCGGTGATCTCCGCAATGATGTCGGAGACCCGGCGCACGCTGCTCACGATCTCGGTCATGGTCTGTCCGGCCTGGCTGACGAGGCGCGAACCGTCTTCGACCCGCTCCACCGAGGAGCCGATCAGGTTCTTGATCTCCTTGGCGGCCTCGGCGCTGCGCTGCGCCAGGTTGCGCACCTCGCTGGCCACCACGGCAAAACCCCGGCCCTGCTCACCGGCGCGCGCGGCCTCCACGGCGGCGTTGAGCGCCAGGATGTTGGTCTGGAACGCGATGGAGTCGATCACACCCGTGATGTCGGCGATCTTGCGCGAGCTGGTCGTGATCTGGTCCATGGTGGTGACCACCTGCGACACCACGGCACCGCCGCGCGCTGCCACTTCGGCAGCCGACGAGGCGAAATCGCTGGCCTGGCGCGAAGATTGCGCACTTTGCTGCACGGTACTGGTGAGCATCTCCATCGACGAAGCGGTCTCTTCGAGGTTGGCGGCGGTCTGCTCGGTTCGATGGCTCAGGTCGTGGTTGCCGCTGGCGATTTCACCGCTGGCCGTGGCAATGTTGCCCGCCGCGTCCTGCACCTGGCGCACCAGGCCACGCAAGGCATCCTGCATGCGGCCCATGGCCGACACCAGTTGGCCCACTTCGTCCTGGTTCATGGCTGCCACATCGCGCGACAGGTCGCCGCTGGCAATGCGTTCGGCCAGCTCCTGGGCCTGCCCCAGCGACTTGGTGATGGAGCGCACGCTAAAGAAGGTGAGTGGAATCAGCACGGCCAACCCCAGCACCAGGCCAATACCGATCAGCGCCGACATGGTGGACGTGCGCGACTCGACGCCTGCGCGGGCCTCGTCCATCTGCGCGCGGGCCGTAGTGGCAAGGCTGGAGAACAGCTTGTCGGTAGCCTCCATGTGGACCTTGAGCCGGTCGGCATAGGCGCCGCCTCCCGCACCGTCGAGCTGTGCGCGCTCAATCTGCTCGAAGATGGGAGAAATGCCGGTTTCGTACTGCTTGATCTCGGCCAGCGACTTGTCGATGGAGTCGACAAAGGCGGCATCGCCCGACTGCACCTGGCGCACATCGGCCAGGCTCTTGCGCAGGGAGGCCAGGGTCTTGGCCCAGGTTTCGCGCAGTGCGGACACCTCGACCGAGTTGTTGAAGTTGATGATGATGTCTTTTTCGGTCCGGCGCAGGTCACCCAGGGTGGTGCGCAGCTCGGACATGTCGGTCAGGGTCTGCACGCGTTCTGAAAACAGCACCTGCAGGGTGCCCCGCGTTCGGTCCAGGGCCACATAACCCATGGCACCGATGACGACCAGAAGGATCAGGGAAAAGACGGTTCCGAAGTAAAGACGCGTGCGGATGGAGAAGCGGCCCAGAGCGTTCATGGCTCTTCCTTACATTTTTTAACAGACAGTTCAGCATAGCAAATTTGGTGCCACACACACCCCCAACCTTCTGGGCCAGGGGTGGGCGGGACTATATGCCGGGCAGGGCCGTCCACCCCACAGGGTAAGCACGGCCCCGGGGGCCTGTTTCAGGGAATCCTCGGGGCCAGTAGCTGCACTTATTGCACCACGCTCACACCGGCTTGAGCGGGATGTACAACTCGCCCCCGTTCTTCTGGAATTCCACGGCCTTGGTCTGCATGCCCTGCGCCAACGCATCGGCCTCGGCCACACCCTTTTGCTTTGCGAAGTCGCGCACTTCCTGGGTGATCTTCATGGAGCAGAACTTGGGGCCGCACATGGAGCAGAAATGCGCCACCTTGGCCGAGTCTTTGGGCAGGGTTTCGTCGTGGTATTCCTTGGCCGTCTCGGGGTCCAGGCCCAGGTTGAACTGGTCCTGCCAGCGGAAGTCGAAACGTGCCTGGCTCAGCGCATCGTCGCGCGAGCGGGCGCCGGGATGGCCCTTGGCCACATCGGCTGCATGCGCGGCGATCTTGTAGGCAATGATCCCTTGCTTGACGTCGTCGCGATCAGGCAGGCCCAGATGCTCCTTGGGCGTCACGTAGCACAGCATGGCCGTGCCCATCCAACCGATCATGGCGGCGCCAATGGCGCTGGCAATGTGGTCGTAGCCCGGTGCGATGTCGATGGTGAGCGGGCCCAGGGTGTAGAACGGTGCCTCATGGCAGGTCTTGAGCTGCTCGGTCATGTTGGCCTGGATCATGTGCATGGGCACGTGGCCTGGGCCTTCGATCATGGTCTGCACGTCGTGCTTCCAGGCCACCTGGGTCAGCTCGCCCAACGTGTGCAGCTCGGCGAACTGGGCTTCGTCGTTGGCGTCCGATGCACAACCGGGGCGCAGGCCGTCGCCCAGGCTGAACGACACGTCGTACGCCTTCATGATGTCGCAGATGTCCTCGAAGTGCTCGTACAAAAAGCTCTCGCGGTGGTGGGCCATGCACCACTTGGCCATGATGGAGCCGCCGCGCGAGACGATGCCCGTGCGGCGGTTAGCCGTGAGGTGGATGTAGGCCAGGCGCACGCCGGCGTGGATGGTGAAGTAGTCCACACCCTGCTCGGCCTGCTCCACCAGCGTGTCGCGGAAGATTTCCCAGGTCAGGTCTTCAGCCACGCCGCCCACTTTTTCGAGCGCCTGGTAGATCGGCACGGTGCCAATCGGCACGGGCGAGTTGCGCACGATCCAGTCGCGCGTGGTGTGGATGTTCTTGCCAGTGGACAGGTCCATCACGTTGTCGGCACCCCAGCGGATCGCCCACACCAGCTTTTCCACTTCTTCTTCAATGCTGGACGTGACGGCCGAGTTGCCGATGTTGGCGTTGATCTTGACCAGGAAATTGCGGCCAATCGCCATCGGCTCCACCTCGGGGTGGTTGATGTTGGCGGGGATGATGGCGCGCCCCCGGGCCACCTCGTCGCGCACGAATTCGGGCGTGATGATGCGCGGGATGCTCGCGCCCATGGGGTTGCCCATCAGGCGCTTTTCACGGCCGGCGTCGGCCATGTACTGCTCCATCCACACGCGCTTGCCGTTTTCGCGGATGGCCACGTATTCCATCTCGGGGGTGATGATGCCTTTGCGTGCGTAGTGCATCTGCGTGACGTTGGCACCCACTCCATTCGTCCTTTTGGCGCGCAGCGGCTTGCGCTGCAGGGCGGCAGCTTCGGCACGCAGCTGGGCGAGGCGCGTGGCGTCTTCGCTCTTTTGGCCATCGTCCAGCGCCACGGGCGCGCGGCCTTCGTAATGCTCCACATCGCCACGGCCGGTGATCCAGCCGCCGCGCACGCTGGCCAGGCCCTGGCGCACATCGATCACGGCATTCGGGTCGGTGTAGGGGCCGGAGGTGTCGTACACGCTGACCTGCTCGCCATTGGTCAGCGCGATGTCGCGCACGGGCACGCGCAGGTCGGTGTGCAGACGGCCGGGGATATAGGCTTTGCGGGATGCGGGGAAGGGCTCGCGCGTGCGTGCCAGCAGCTCGGCAAACTTCTCGGTGCTGGCCAGTTTGGCGTGGGGATCGGGGGCATTCATGGGCAGGTCTCCTGGTTCCGGTGGCGGTGGGGTCTGCTCCGGAATGGACCTGTGCGCCCCTCGGGTGGCTGCGCATGGCAGCACCTGAGGCATGGCGTGCCCACAAGGACTGCGGGCACGGGGACAAGGAGGTCGGCTCTTCTTCCGCCGGTATGAACCGGATCAAGTTCGTCGGGTTCGCAAGGCCTGCCGAATTTCTTCAGCCACCTCGCATCTCAGCGCTTACGCACACCCCGGAGCAGGCGCGAGTATAGGCCAGAGCTCGAAAAGATTGGCCCCCGAGCCCATGCGCCAGTGCCTAACCCAGCCGTCCAACAAGAACGACGGCAAAGAAACACACACCCGCGATCAGGGGCCACTTGAGGACGATAAACCCCAGGCGTTTGTAGCGCGCCTGCCCCGTGCCCGCATAGAAAGCAAACAACACAGCGGCCGTGAGCAACAGCAGCATGGCCAGCCAGCGAACTATCAGCATGGTGAAAACCTACCCAGCGCCCCGATCACCAGGCGCGCACCGGCTGCGAGAAACCGCTTGGCGCCTGGCGGTCGTCCTCGAACGTGACCACCTCCCAGGCGTCGCGCTGGGCCAGCAACTCCCGCAAGAGCAGGTTGTTCATGGCGTGGCCTGACCGAAACGCGCTATAGGCAGCCAGCAGGGGTTTGCCGATCAGGTAAAGGTCGCCCATGGCATCCAGAATCTTGTGTTTGACGAACTCATCGTCATAACGCAAACCATCGCTGTTGAGCACCTTGTAGTCATCCATCACGATGGCGTTGTCGAGCCCGCCGCCCAGCGCCAAACCGTGTGAGCGCATCATCTCCACATCGCGTGTGAAACCAAAGGTGCGTGCCCGGGCAATGTCGCGGCTGTAGTTGCCTTTGCCCAGATCAAACTCCACGCGTTGCCCCGTCGAGTCCACGGCGGGGTGGTCAAAATCAATTTCAAAGCTGAGTTTGTAGCCATGGTAGGGCACCAGCCGCGCCCACTTGACCGCGGCGCCCTCGCCTTCACGCACCTCCACGGGCCGCGTGACGCGAATGAAACGCTTCGGTGCGTTCTGCAGTTCCACCCCCGCACTTTGCAGCAGGAATACGAACGACGCGGACGACCCATCGAGGATCGGCACCTCTTCGGCCGTGATGTCCACATAGAGGTTGTCGATGCCAAGGCCCGCGCAGGCAGACATCAGGTGCTCGACCGTATGCACCTTGGCGCTGCCCACCGAGATGGTGGATGCCAGCCGGGTGTCCGTCACCGCCTCGGCGCGGATGGGGATGTCCACCGGCTCGGGCAGATCAACCCGGCGGAACACGATGCCCGTGTCCGGCTGTGCAGGCCTCAAGGTCAGTTCGACCCGCTGGCCGCTGTGCAACCCGACGCCTACGGCGCGGGTCAGTGTCTTGAGAGTGCGTTGCTGGAGCATGTGCTTATTTTAGTTTCTGCGGCCATACAACGCACGGGACAGCGCTGTCAGCACATGGTTAGCGGCTACACGGGGCCGCCAGCCAAAAAAACAGGCGCAATATCGCGTTTTCACGTACAGCCGGCCCACCCCTCTTCAACGCACAATCGAAACGTGCAGGCTTGTATCTCATGCACTGCATGGCGCCCCGCACCGCTGCGTCGCGACCACAGAACTCACACAACCCACAGACTACAAACCGGCTCCCTGTCTCCGGAAACCCGATGAGCAAACTCAGCTTCAAAATGAAAATCATGCTCATGATCGGCGCGGCGCTTGCAGCGCTGCTGATCATGTCCGTTGCGTCACTGGTCCAGGAGCGGCGGCTGATCACCGACTCGCGCAAGGACATGCTGACCACCGCTGTGCAATCTGCGCGCAGCATCGTGGCAGCCTATCAGGCCAAGGCGGCCAGCGGCGCAATGCCACAGGAAGAAGCGCAAAAAGCCGCCAAAGACGCCCTACGTATGGCACGGTATGGCGGCGCCGACGGCAAAACCGAGTATTTCTACATCTGGACCACCGAAGGGGTTGGCGTGATGCACCCCTTCAAGACCGAATGGGACGGGCAGGACATGCTCGGAAAGGTCAAGGATGGCTCCGGGGTAGACATCATCGGAATGCTTGTGAATGGCATGCGCAGCAGCAAAGACGGCACGGCATTTGTGCCCACGATGTTCGCCCGTCCCGGGCAACAGACCGCCGTGCCAAAGTTGCAATACATCATCAAGGTGGATGGCTGGAACTGGATGGTGGGCTCCGGGCTTTACACCGATGACGTGGACATCCTGCTGCGCCAGGCCCTGCTATCGCGCCTGGTGTTGGTGGTGGCGATCTTTCTCGTGGTGGGGGTGATTGGCTGGTTCGTGTCGCGGTCGGTGCTGCGCCAGATCGGTGGCGAGCCGGCAGAAGCCATTGCCGTCATGTCAGAAGTGGCGCAGGGCAACCTGGACACCCCCATTCCCAATGCCCACCCAGGCTCGATGCTCGACGGCCTCGCGCACATGGTGACCTCGCTGCGACGCCTGGTGACCGACGTGCGTTCGGCCACCGACAGCATTGCCACGGCGTCGACCGAAATTGCCCAGGGCAACAACGATCTGGCCCACCGCACCGAAGACACGGCCAGCAATCTGCAGACCACGGCCAGCAGCATGGAGGAGCTGACCAGCACCGTCAAGCAGACGTCGGAATCCGCCCATACCGCCAACCAGATGGCGACATCCGCCGCCGAAGTGGCCGCGCGCGGAGGCCAGGTGGTGGCGCAGGTGGTGTCCACCATGCAAGACATCAACGCCAGTAGCAAGAAGATCAGCGACATCATTGGCGTCATCGACGGCATTGCGTTTCAGACCAACATCCTCGCATTGAACGCAGCCGTGGAAGCCGCACGTGCTGGCGAGCAGGGCCGGGGTTTTGCCGTGGTGGCCAGTGAAGTGCGCAGCCTTGCGGGGCGCAGTGCAGATGCCGCCAAGGAGATCAAGGCGCTGATCGGCGCGTCGGTCGAGAAAGTCGAGTCCGGCACGCAACTGGTGGGCAATGCGGGCGAGACCATGACGGAAATCGTCGCCAGCGTGCAACGGGTGACCGACATCATTGGGGAAATCCGCGCGGCCACATCTGAACAGAGCCAGGGCATTGCACAGGTCAACACGGCCGTGAACCAGCTCGATCAGATGACCCAGCAGAACTCCGCCCTGGTGGAAGAGTCCACCGCCGCTGCCGACAGCTTGCGCGAACAGGCGGTCAAGCTGACCCAGGTGGTGGCACTGTTCCGCGTCAATGGCAATGCCAGTGCAAACACCAGAGCCACCACGCCAGCGCCCGCCGCCGCGCACCGGCCGTCGCCCAGCCCGGCACCGAGACCGGCTGCGGCCCCGGCGGTTCGCGCAGCAGGGCCACGGCCAGCCTTGGGCAAGCCGACGGCATCGGGCAAGGCGCCCGCTGCGCGGCCAGCACCCACGGCCCGGGCCCCGGTAGCGGCTTTGCCCAGCGCGGCAAACAGCAACAAAAAATCCACGCCCGACAACAACGACGATTGGGAATCGTTCTAGGCCTGAAAGAGCACCGGTGGCGTCGTGGGGAGGCACATCGGGGCCTCCCCGTGTGCCAATCACCGCCAATATCAAGGCCAAGGCGAATACCGCAGCCCTATAAAAGAAGCCCTGCCAGCGGACACTGGCAGGGCTTCTTCTTTTGCCGCCTGATTCACCCCATGGTGATTCGGGCGGCCCGGTGCTTACCGATCAGTCGGCCTGTTTGCGCAGGAACGCGGGGATTTCCAGATCGTCCATGCCGCCAGACGACAGCGCGTCCACGCGGGCTGCTGCCTGGGTGCGGTTGGTGCGCCAGACGCTGGGCACCGACATGCTGCCGTAGTCTGCCTGGCCCGTGCTGGCGTGCCCTCCTTGCAGGCCCCCCACCGCGCCCATTGCGCCCACGCCAGCAACAGGCATCTGGTAGGCGATGTTGTCGGTGCCTGTGCGCAGACCGCCTTGCACCACCGAGATGGGCTGGCGGCGCGCGTTCTGACGCGACAGGCCCGTGGCCACCACGGTCACGCGAATCTCTTCGCCCAAGGTTTCGTCATAGGCGGCACCAAAGATCACGTGCGCGTCGGTCGAGGCATAGGCATTGATCGTGTTCATGGCCTGGCGCGACTCGGACAGCTTGAGGCTGCCCTTGCTGGCCGTCACCAGCACCAGCACGCCCTTGGCGCCCGACAGGTCGATGCCTTCGAGCAGCGGACAGGCGATGGCCTGCTCAGCCGCAATACGGGCACGATCGGGGCCGCTGGCCGTGGCCGTGCCCATCATCGCCTTGCCGGGCTCACCCATCACGGTGCGCACGTCTTCAAAGTCGACGTTCACCTGGCCGTATTCGTTGATGATTTCAGCGATCCCGCCCACGGCGTTCTTGAGAACGTCGTTGGCATGGGCAAAGGCTTCGTCCTGGGTGATGTCATCGCCCAGCACATCGAGCAGCTTCTCGTTGAGCACGACGATCAGCGAGTCCACGTTGGCTTCCAGCTCGGCCAGGCCGTCATCGGCGTTCTTCATGCGGCGGCCGCCTTCCCAGTCGAAAGGCTTGGTGACCACGCCCACGGTCAGGATGCCCATTTCCTTGGCAATGCGCGCAATGACGGGGGCAGCGCCCGTGCCCGTGCCGCCACCCATGCCAGCCGTGATGAACAGCATGTGCGCACCCTGGATGGCGTCGCGGATGTCTTCCACGGCGGCTTCGGCCGCATCACGCGCCTTTTCGGGCTTGCCGCCCGCACCCAGGCCGCTACCACCGAGCTGGATGACACGGTGGGCCGAACTGCGCGTCAGTGCCTGCGCGTCGGTGTTGGCGCTGACAAACTCCACGCCTTGCACGCTGCGGGCAATCATGTGTTCAACGGCGTTGCTGCCGCCGCCGCCCACGCCGATCACCTTGATCTGCGTGCCCTGGTTGAATTCTTCGGCTTCGATCATTTCGATGGACATCTTGGAGCTCCTGTTTCTAGATTCGTATGCAATTGCCAAATGGGGAAGAAGGTGTTGGGTAGGG
Organism: Acidovorax radicis; assembly: GCF_020510705.1. Taxonomy (NCBI): domain Bacteria; kingdom Pseudomonadati; phylum Pseudomonadota; class Betaproteobacteria; order Burkholderiales; family Comamonadaceae; genus Acidovorax; species Acidovorax radicis. The sequence continues at coordinate 882,541 of NZ_CP075184.1, read as the reverse complement.
GGGAGCGCGGCGGTCCTGTACATCGCCATCGCGCCCGCGGTATTCGGTGTGGGCTACCGCGCGCCAGCCAGAGGGGATATTTCATGGTCAGAAATTCCCCACGATGAAATCCTTGAAGCGGCCGAATGCGGTCTTCATCGACCCGCTCTTTTGTGCCACCTTGAAGCCGCGCAACCGCGCCAGGCGCGCTTCTTCGAGCAAGCCCATCACGGTGGCGGCACGGGGCTGGGCCACCATGTCGGACAAGGCGCTGGAATACTTGGGAATGCCGCGACGCACGGGCTTGAGGAAGATGTCCTCGCCCAGCTCGATCATGCCGGGCATGACGGAGCTGCCGCCCGTGAGCACAATGCCCGACGACAGCACTTCTTCATAGCCCGACTCGCGGATCACCTGCTGCACAAGCGAGAAAATTTCTTCCACGCGTGGCTCGATCACACCCGCCAGCGCCTGCTTGCTCAGCATGCGCGGGCTGCGGTCGCCCAGGCCAGGCACCTCCACCTGGGCCTCGGGGTCGGCCAGCAACTGCTTGGCGTAGCCGCTTTCGACCTTGATGTCTTCGGCGTCTTTGGTGGGCGTGCGCAGCGCCATGGCGATGTCGCTGGTGATGAGGTCACCCGCAATCGGGATCACCGCCGTGTGGCGAATCGCACCCCCGGTGAAGATGGCCACGTCAGTGGTGCCGGCACCAATGTCCACCAGCACCACGCCCAGCTCGCGCTCATCGTCGGTCAGCACGGCCTGGCTGCTGGCCAGCGGGTTGAGCATGAGCTGCTCGACCTCCAGCCCGCAGCGGCGCACGCACTTGATGATGTTTTCGGCCGCGCTCTGCGCACCGGTCACGATGTGGATCTTGGCCTCCAGGCGGATGCCGCTCATGCCGATGGGTTCCTTCACGTCCTGCCCATCGATCACGAATTCCTGCGGCTCCACCAGCAGCAGGCGCTGGTCGCTGCTGATGTTGATGGCCTTGGCGGTCTCGACCACGCGCGCCACGTCAGCCGAGGTGACTTCCTTGTCCTTCACCGCCACCATGCCGCTGGAGTTGAGCCCACGGATGTGACTGCCCGTGATGCCGGTGTACACACGCTGGATCTTGCAGTCGGCCATCAGTTCGGCTTCTTTGAGCGCCTGCTGAATGCTCTGCACCGTGGCATCAATGTTGACCACCACACCGCGCTTCAAACCGTTGCTCGGGGCCACCCCCAGGCCTGCGAGCTTGAGCTCGCCATTGGGCAGAACCTCGGCCACCACGGCCATGACCTTGGCCGTGCCGATATCCAGCCCTACCACGACATCTTTGTATTCTCTTGCCATATCAGTCCCTGCCCTTCTCTGTTCTGTCCCGCTGCACCACGGCGTGCTGCAACCTTCGCTGAATGTTCTGTGTCACGTCCCATCACCTCCTGCGCACGGCTGTGGCTGGGCGCGTCACATTGGCACTCACGGTGGTCACCCCGCGCAGCTGCAGCGCGTACCCTCCGGCATGCCGCAGGTCTGCGGACTCCAGCGCATCGACACGCCGCCCGTATTGCGCAGCGACCTGCGTCAGGGTGCGCACAAACCGCCTTGTGCGCTGCACCAGTTCCTGCTCATCACCGCCACCAAGTTCCACGACTGCTTCGCTATCGAGCGTGGCGCGCCAGCCGCCCCGCCCCGTCAACTCAAGCTCTGACACTTCCAACCCGAGGGGCGTGAACAGGGGCGCCAGCACGCCATATATCTGCAGCACCTCGGCAGAGCTTCCGACCGGCCCCGACAGGCGCGGCAACCCTTCCTGCTCCACGTCGTCCACGTTGGCCTCGAACACCTCGCCGTGGCTGTTGACCAGCGCCGAACCTGCCTCGGGGCCCCAATAGGCGACGGCATCCTGCTCCTGCAGCTGTACACGCAGGCCGCCGGGATACTCGCGCCGCACCTGCGCGCGGCGCACCCAGGGCACCTGCTCGAAGGCCTCGCGCGCAGCCCGCAAGTCCACCGTAAAGAAATTACCGGCAAGATGAGGCCCCACGTTGGCCCGCAGCGTCACCGCGTTGTTGTGCACCAGATCGCCGTCCACCACGATGCGGGCAATCGCAAAACCCGGGTAGCGAAACACCCACCAGGCGCCCGCTGCCAGCACCAGCGCGGCACAGCCCACGAACAGGACCGACGCGGTCAGGTTCATGAGCTTGACGTCCAGTGGCGCTGGCAGGGTGTTGTTCATTCGCGCGCGCCTCCCGCCGGTGCGGCAGCAGCAGAAACAACAACGGCAGCGGTGTCGAGCGCAGCGGCAGCCAACAGGCCCACACACAGGTCCTCGTAGCTGATGCCAGCCGCCCGTGCAGACATGGGCACCAGCGAATGCCCGGTCATGCCGGGGGATGTATTCATCTCCAGCAAAAACGGCTTGCGGTCGCTCGCCCGGATCATCAGGTCGGCCCGGCCCCAACCCCGGCAGCCCAGCGTGCGGTAGGACTCCAGCACGATGCGCTGGATCTCGCGCTCCTCGGCCTCGGGCAGGCCGCTCGGGCACTGGTACTTCACATCGTCGGTGAAATACTTGTTCTGGTAGTCGTAGGCGCCATCGGGTGCTGCAATGCGAATCACCGGCAGCGCGCGCGCCGCAGCCCCCTGGCCCAGCACGGGGCAGGTCACTTCCTCGCCCTCGATGAATTCCTCGCACAGCACGTCGGGGTCATAGCAGGCAGACAAGGTCACTGCGTCCTGCATGTCCGAATAGCCACGCACCTTGGTCACGCCAATCGACGAGCCCTCGCGCGGCGGCTTGACGATCAGCGGCAAACCCAGCTCGTCGGGCACCAGGCGCACCACTTCGCGCTGCTGGCGATCGGGTGCCAGCCACACATAACGCGGCGTGGGCAGGCCCTCGGCGGTCCAGACGCGCTTGGTCATGACCTTGTCCATCGCAATGGCCGAGGCCATCACCCCCGAGCCGGTGTACGGGATACGCAGCAGCTCCAGCGCACCCTGCACCGTGCCATCTTCGCCGTGGCGGCCGTGCAGGGCAATGAAGCAGCGCGCGTAGCCATCCCGCTTCAAATCGCTCAGGTTGTTGTGCGCCGGATCGAATGCATGGGCGTCCACACCGCGCGAACGCAGGGCCTGCAGCACCCCCTTGCCCGACATCAGCGACACCTCGCGCTCGGCCGATTCGCCGCCCATGAGCACCGCCACCTTGCCCAGGGTTTTCACGTCAACATTTGGATCAAAAAGGCTCATTGCGCAATCCCCTCCAGCGCTGCCAGCTCACTATTTTGTAGCATCTCAACCACCTTGCCGGGCACGGCGCCAATGGAGCCTGCGCCCATGCACATCACCACATCGCCCGCGCGGGCGTTGTCGGCAATGGCCTGCGGCATGTCGGCCACGTTATCGACGAACACCGGCTCCACCCGGCCCGCCACCCGCAGCGCGCGCGCCAGCGAGCGGCCATCGGCCGCCACCACGGGGGCCTCGCCCGCGGCATACACCTCGGTCAACAGCACCGCGTCGGCGTTGCCGATGACCTTGACGAAATCCTCAAAACAGTCGCGCGTGCGGCTGTACCGGTGGGGCTGAAACGCCAGCACCAGACGGCGCCCAGGGAACGCGCCGCGCGCCGCCGCTAGCGTGGCGGCCATCTCCACAGGGTGGTGGCCGTAGTCGTCGATCACGGTGAAGACGCCACCATCTTTGGCGGGCAGGTCGCCGTAGCGCTGAAAACGCCGTCCCACGCCCTTGAAGCCGGAGAGCGCACGCTGCACGGCTTCGTCCGGGATGTTCAGCTCCACCGCCACGGCAATGGCCGACAGCGCGTTGAGCACGTTGTGCTCGCCCGCGAGGTTGAGCACAACGTCCATGTCGGGCAGCGTGACGCCATTGCGCCGCTGCACGGTAAAGCACATTTGCCCGGCTTCGGCCCGCACGTTGATGGCGCGCACCTGGGCGTCTTCCGAGAAGCCGTAGCTCGTGATGGGGCAGGTCACGCTTTGCAGAATGTCGCGCACGGCCGGGCTGTCCACGCACAGGATGGCCGTACCATAGAACGGCATGCGGTGCAGAAAGTCGACGAACGCGCCCTTGAGCCGGCCAAAGTCGTGGCCATAGGTCTCCATATGGTCGGCGTCGATGTTGGTCACCACGGCCATCACCGGCAGCAGGTTCAAGAACGACGCGTCGGACTCGTCGGCCTCGACCACGATGTAGTCGCCGCTGCCCAGCTTGGCGTTCGCGCCAGCGCTGTTCAGGCGCCCGCCAATGACGAAGGTAGGGTCCAGCCCCGCCTCGGCCAGCACGCTGGTCACCAGGCTGGTGGTCGTCGTTTTGCCATGGGTGCCGGCAATGGCGATGCCTTGCTTGAGGCGCATCAGCTCAGCGAGCATGAGCGCACGCGGCACGACCGGGATTTTCTTGTCACGCGCAGCCAGCACCTCAGGGTTGTCGGCCATCACGGCGGTGGAGGTGACCACCGCATCTGCACCATGGATGTGGGCCGCCGCGTGACCCAGACAGGTCTTGATGCCCAGGCCCTGCAGGCGGCGCAGCGTGGCGCTGTCCGCCAGGTCTGAGCCCGAGATGCTGTAACCCAGGTTGAACAGCACTTCGGCGATACCGCTCATGCCGGCACCGCCCAGGCCTACGAAGTGGATGTGGCGAATCGCGTGTTTCATGCTGCAAGCTCCTCGCAGGCTGTGACCACTTCGCGGGTGGCGTTGATTTTTTGCATATTTTTGGCCTTGAGCGCTGTATCCACAAGCGCAGGCCGCTCCATATTTGATAGCATTTTTGCCAACCCTTCGGGCGACAGATCGCGTTGCTGCACCAGCCAACCGCCGCCCGCGTCCACGAGGAACTGCGCATTGGTCGTCTGGTGGTCATCCACCGCTGACGGGAACGGCACAAACACGGCGGCCGCACCCACGGCGGCGATTTCGGTCACTGTGCTCGCGCCAGCGCGGCAGACGATGACATCCGCCGCCGCAAACGCACTGGCTGTGTCGTCAATAAAAGGCGTCAGCTCGGCCTCCACGCCCGCGGCCGCATAGTGGGCGCGCAGCGCGTCAATCTGAGTGGCACCACTTTGGTGAATCACCTGGGGGCGCGTTGCAGCGGGCATCAGCGCCACGGCCTGGGGCACGATCTCATTGAGTGCGCGCGCCCCCAGACTTCCCCCCACCACCAGCAGACGCAGAGGGCCGGTGCGTCCGGCAAAACGCTCGACCGGGCCGGGCTGCTGCGTGAAGGCCGTACGCAGCGGATTGCCCACCCACTGGCCCTTTTTGAACACATGGGGGAAGGCGGTGAACACGCGATCGGCCACGCCAGCCAGCACCTTGTTGGCCATGCCGGCCACCGAGTTCTGCTCATGCAGCACCAGGGGCTTGCCAGCGAGCACGGCCATCATTCCGCCCGGAAACGTGATGTAGCCCCCCAGGCCCACCACCACGTCAGGCTTCACACGGCGCACGACCTGCAGCGCCTGCCAGAACGCGCGCAAAAGGCGCAGCGGCAGCAACGCCAGGGTGGTAATGCCCTTGCCGCGCACGCCCGAGAAGTCGATCAGCTCCAGCGCAAAGCCGTGTGGAGGCACGATGCGCGACTCCATGCTGCCCGGAGCGCCCAGCCAGTGCACACGCCAGCCGCGCGCGCGCAGTTCTTCAGCGACAGCGAGCCCCGGAAAGATGTGGCCGCCCGTGCCACCAGCCATGATGAGTGCGACTTTCTGGCTCATACGCGGCCTCCGCGCATAAGTGCTGCGCATTCAGCATCGCTGGCGCGCTGCTGCAGTCTGTTTTGGTGAAACAAACTGCTCATACGCGGCCTCCGCGCATGAGCAGTTTGTTTTCATAATCCACACGCAGCACGATGGCCAGGGTCACCAGGTTCACGAGGATCGCCGAGCCGCCGAAGCTCATCAGGGGCAGCGTGAGCCCCTTGGTGGGCAGTGCGCCCAGGTTCACGCCCATGTTGATGAACGCCTGGAAACCGATCCAGATCGCCACGCCCTGGGCCACAAGCCCCGAGAACACGCGGTCCAGCGCGATGGCCTGGCGGCCGATGTGCATGATGCGGCGCGTCATCCACAGGAACAGCACGATGAGCACCAGCACACCCACCAAACCAAACTCCTCGCCAATGACGGCCATCAGGAAGTCGGTGTGCGCCTCGGGCAGCCAATGCAGCTTTTCGACGCTGCCGCCCAGGCCCACGCCAAAAATCTCGCCACGACCGATGGCGATCAGCGAGTGCGAGAGCTGGTACCCCTTGCCCAGCGCGTGTTGTTCACTGAACGGGTCCAGATAGGCAAACACCCGCTCGCGCCGCCAGGGCGAGCTGGCGATCATCAAGGCGAAGGCGCCCACCAGCACCCCGGCAATCAAGAAGAACATGCGGGCGTTGACGCCACCCAGAAACAAGATGCCCATGGCGATCACGGCCACCACCATGAAGGCGCCCATGTCCGGCTCGGCCAGCAACAGCACACCCACGATGGCCACCGCCGCGCCCATGGGCAGCACGGCACGGAAGAATCGCTCCTTGACCTCCATCTTGCGCACCATGTAGTCGGCGGCATAGATGAGCACGGCCAACTTGGCCACCTCGGACGGCTGGAACCCCACGGGCCCGATGGCCAGCCAGCGGCGCGCACCATTGACTACCTTGCCCACGCCGGGCACCAGCACCGCCACGAGCATGAGCAACGCAACCACGAACAGCCAGGGCGCCACGCGCTCCCACAGCACCATGGGTACCTGAAAAACGAGCAATGCCGCCACAAAACCCACCACCAGATACAAGGCGTGGCGGGTCAGAAAATGGGTCGATGCGTAGTTGGCAAAACGGGGGTTGTCAGGCATGGCGATCGATGCGGAATACACCATCACCAGCCCCCAGGCCAACAACGCCACCACCACCCACAGCAGCGCCTGGTCGAACCCCAGCACGCTGGCCGGGGTGCTCGACGAGCGGCGGTATTCCATGCCCCCCACCCGCACGGGCAACACGTCGGCCGCCTTGCCGGGCAGGCCACCAAACCAGCTCGACACCCGCTGAAAGCGCTGCCCCAGGTGGTTGACCCATGCCGTCATGCCAAGCCCTCCGCCGACTGGCCGGCGTCGTCCGCCAGGGCCCGCACGGTGTCGCAAAACACCTGTGCACGGTGCTCATACCCCGTAAACATGTCAAAGCTGGCACAGGCAGGCGACATCAATACGGCGTCGCCCACATGGGCCCGCTGCGCAGCCAGGCCCACCGCCTCGGGCAGGGTCTCTGCGTTGAGCAGCGCCACACCCGTCTCTTGCAACGCCGCGCGGATCAGCGGCGCGTCGCGGCCAATCAGCACCACAGCGCGCGCATGGCGTGCGACCGGTGCGGCCAGCGGCGCAAAGTCCTGCCCTTTGCCGTCCCCCCCCAGAATGACCACCAGGCGGCGCTCGGCACCCAGCCCGGTGAGGGCCGCCACCGTGGCGCCCACGTTTGTGCCTTTGCTGTCGTCAAAAAATTCCACACCGTTGACCACGGCCACGGGTTCGACGCGGTGCGGCTCACCCCGGTATTCGCGCAGGCCGTACAGCATCGACGCCAGTGGGCAGCCCGCAGCGGACGCCAGCGCCAGGGCCGCCAGTGCGTTCACCGCGTTGTGGCGACCGCGGATGCGCAGTGCATCGGCCGGCATGAGGCGCTGAATGTGCAGGTCTTCCTCGGCCTCGTTGCGGCCGCGCTTGCGCGTTTCGTCCGCATCCATCGCGCGCACCAGCCAGGGCATGCCGCTCACGACCTCAATACCAAAATCGCCCGGGCGCCGGGGCATGTCACCGCCAAAGGTGAGATGCGTGCGCACCTGCGGTTTCTGCAGCTTGACCTTGACGGGCGGCGGCACTGGCTGGGGAGCCCCCACGCTTGCCACTGCGTGTGCTGCGCTGCCCCCCAAGGGGGCTGCTGCCGCCTTCGGGCGGCCGGGCGGCGGCAGCATGCCCATCACGGCAGCGTCTTCACGGTTCAGGATCATGAGGCCCGTTTGGCCGAAGATCCGGGCCTTGGCGGCGGCGTAGGCGTCGATGTCGCCATGCCAGTCCAGGTGGTCCTGGGTGATGTTGAGCACCGTCGCTGCGGTGGGCTCAAAACCTGTGACGCCATCGAGTTGAAAACTCGACAGCTCCAGCACCCACACATCGGGCAGCGTGTCCGCATCCAAGTGGCTGGCCAGCGTGTCGAGCAACGTGGGGCCGATATTGCCCGCCACGGCCACGCGGCGACCCGCACGCTCCACCAATTGACCGGTGAGTGAGGTGACAGTGGTTTTGCCATTGGTGCCGGTGATGGCCAGCACCGCCGGCGCATAGCCATGCGATGCATGCAATGCGGCCAGCGCCGCAGAATACAAGCTTAATTCGCCTCCAACGCTTATTCCACCATCGCTGGCAGCTACAAATACAGGAGCAACCGTAGCGGGACTCAACCCGGGCGATCGATAGACCGCGTCAAGATTCTGCCCCTGTACCAAGGTGGCATCGAAAGCGCCCGGCACGAATCGGACGTCGGGCATCTCTTGCTGCAGCACCGCCAGTTGGGGCGGGGCCACGCGGGTGTCTGCCACGGTGACCTGTGCACCACAGCGCGCGCACCAGCGCGCCATGGCCAGGCCCGAAGCGCCCAAACCCAAAATAAGAATGTGACGGCCTTGTAGCAACGCACGCAGGCTGTCGCCAGGCCGAACTGCAGGCGCTGCGGATTCGGTGACCGCAGCGTCGGGCGTGGCAGCAACGTCGTCTTCGGTCAACGCCAGCGCTGCGGGAGCCGCGTCGGGGGTTGCTACGTCAGCAAAAATCTGCGCCACAAAGTCGGCCGCAGCCTTGGCGGCCGAGACGGCGGGCACCGCTTCAGGGTCCCAGGCATGGCCCGCACCCGCAGCTTTGGATGCCGGCGCCTGGGTCAGATCCCCGTCGGCGGCGGGCTCTGGTGGTGGGCTGACGGTGGACTCATCTGGCCCGGCCAGCAGTCCGTCATCGCCCGCAAGCGTTGCCGCAGCCACGTCAGCGGTATGAGCGACCACACCATCCCCGCCCTCGGCGGCGGGGTTCTTCTGCGCCTGCGGAACACGGCCTCCATCCGCCTCTGGCGAACCCTCCGGTGCCCCAGGCGCGGCCGCGCCGATCCCTGCCTCGGCGGGCATGGTGTCGGGCGCACCGGGGTGAGCGGGGTGGAGGGGGTCGTTCGGGTTCATCGCAATTTCAGGGTGGTCAGGCCCACCAGACACAACAACATGGTGATGATCCAAAAGCGCACCACCACCTGCGTTTCTTTCCAGCCACTCTTTTCAAAGTGGTGGTGCAGTGGCGCCATCTTCAGCAGGCGGCGGCCTTCGCCGTACCGTTTTTTGGTGTACTTGAACCAGACGACCTGCAGCATCACCGACAGCGCCTCGACCACGAAAATGCCGCCCATGATGGCCAACACGATCTCCTGGCGCACGATGACGGCGATCGTGCCCAGCGCTGCGCCCAGCGCCAAGGCGCCCACGTCGCCCATGAACACCTGCGCCGGATGGGCGTTGAACCACAGGAACGCCAACCCCGCGCCCGCCATGGCCGCGCAAAAGATCAGCAACTCGCCCGAGCCCGGAATGTGCGGGAAGAACAGGTATTTGGAATACACCGAGCTGCCCGTGACATAAGCGAACACGCCCAGCGCCGAGCCAACCATCACCACCGGCATGATGGCCAGGCCGTCAAGGCCGTCGGTCAGGTTGACCGCGTTGCTCGACCCCACGATCACCAGGTAGGTGAGGATCACGAAACCCAAGACACCGAGCGGATAGCTGATTTCCTTGAAAAACGGCAGTTGCAAACCCGCCTTGGTAGGCAGGTCCATCGAGAAGCCCGACTGCACCCAGCCCACAAACAGTTCCCACACCTTGCCGTTCGAGCTTTCGGAGATGCTGAACACCAGGTACAGCGCCGCCATCAGTCCAATCACCGACTGCCAGAAATACTTCTCACGCGAACGCATGCCCTCGGGGTCCTTGTTGACCACCTTGCGCCAGTCGTCCACCCAGCCAATGGCGCCAAACGCCAGCGTCACGACCAACACGATCCAGACGAAACGGTTGGACAGGTCAAACCACAGCAGCGTCGAGATGGCAATCGACATGAGGATCAGCACGCCGCCCATGGTGGGCGTGCCACTTTTGGACAGGTGCGACTGCATCGCGTAGCCACGAATCGGCTGGCCGATCTTGAGAGAAGTGAGCAACCGGATCACCCTGGGCCCCGCCACCAACCCGATCAACAAGGCGGTCATGGCCGCCATCACCGCACGAAACGTGAGGTACTGGAACACGCGAAAAAAACCGAACTCGGGCGACAACCCCTGCAGCCATTGCGACAGCATCAGCAGCATGGCGCACCTCCGGCGTTGGGGTGTGAATGGGGTGCATTGAGCACCAACAGGGGTTCAGTGGGTTGCGCCATGGGGGCCCTCCGGTGCCTGGATCAAGCCGGGCTGCTTGGGTTGTTGTTCTTGTTTTTGTTCATGCGCCGAGGGTTGCGCGGTGGAGACGATGGCCTCCACCACCCGCTCCATGGCCATGAAGCGGGACCCTTTGACCAGCACGCTGCCGACCAGCGGCAGTGCTTCGCGCACGCCGTCCAGCAATGCGCTCAACTCCGTGAAATGCCGGGCATTGCCATGCGCCACCGCCGCATGCCTGGATTGCGCACCCAGTGCAAAAAGTTGGGGAATGCCTGCCGCCCGGGCGTGTGTACCGGCTTCCGCATGGAACTGTGGCCCTTGGTCGCCCACCTCGCCCATATCGCCAATCACCAGCAGTTGAGGCTGCGGGAGCTCGGCCAGCACGTTAATGGCTGCGCGCATGGAATCGGGGTTGGCGTTGTAGGTGTCGTCCACCACCGTGATGCTGCGGCCCGCGCATGGCACGCTGAATGCACGTGAACGCCCCTTGACCGGTGCGAAATCGCTCAGCCCCTGTGCAATGGCTGCGGGTGGCACCCCTGCGGCCAACGCACAGGCGGTAGCGGCCAGCGCATTGGTCACGTTGTGGCGCCCCGCGATGTGCAGCCGGGTAGACAACGCGCCCTGTGGCGTGGCCACCGTGACGGCCCAGGCGCCGTTGTGCCACGTGGCGTTGGTGCAGGTGACATCACCATCCGCACCAAACGTCATACACCGGCGCCCGTCGGCCAAGGTGTGCCACAGGCCGGTGTAGGCATCGCCTGCAGGGAACACGGCCACGCCGTCGGCGGGCAGGCTGGCAAAAACCGAGCCGTTTTCGCGGGCCACTGCTTCTACCGTGTGCATGAACTCCAGGTGCTCGCGCTGCGCGTTGTTAACCAGCGCCACCGTGGGCCGCGCCATGGCCACCAGCGTGGCGATTTCGCCAGGGTGGTTCATGCCCATTTCGATCACTGCAGCGGCGTGGCTGGCGCGCAGGCGCAGCAACATCAAGGGCACGCCGATGTCGTTATTGAAATTGCCTTGCGTGGCAAACGCCGCGTCGCCTTTCCAGGCGCGCAGAACGGACGCGATCATCTGCGTCACCGTGGTCTTGCCGTTGCTGCCGGTCACACCGATCAGCGGCACATCCCACTGCGCGCGCCAGCCTGCCGCCAGCACGCCCAGTGCCGCGAGGCTGCTGGGCACTTCGATACCGGCGAGGCCCGCAGCGTCGAGCCCACCGTGAGCGATGGCGGCCACAGCGCCAGCGGCGCGGGCTTGGGGCAAAAAGGCATTCGCATCAAAACGCTCACCCTTGAGCGCCACGAACAGGTCGCCGCCCAACAGGCTGCGCGTATCGGTGTGCACACGCACGAACGGCGTGGCACCATCTCCCACCAGACGGGCCGACGGAATAGCAGGCTGCAACAGCGCATACGCCTGCTGCAAGGTCATCATGGCCGGGCCGGGCAAACCGGATTGGCCGGGCGTGATTTTGTCCATCGGTGTCATGCCCATGTGCGGGCTCCTCGGGCCTGCAGCGCACTTTGTGCGTGGGCCATGTCGGAAAACGGCAAGCGCACGCCTGCTGCCTCCTGGGTGTCTTCGTGGCCTTTGCCGGCAATCAGCACCACATCGGCCGCCTGTGCCTGCCCAATGGCGTGGGCAATCGCCGCAGCGCGGTCGGGCTCGGCGACCACCGTATCCCCGGCAATCGTGCCTTGCAAGATCTGGTGAATGATCACGGCGGGGGCTTCGCTGCGGGGGTTGTCGCTGGTGACCAGCACGTGATCGGCCTGTTGCTGTGCCACCGCGCCCATCAGAGGGCGCTTGCTCGCGTCTCGGTCGCCACCGCAGCCAAAAACACACCACAATGCGCCGCCACGCTCGGCCGCCAGCGGACGCAATGCACGCAGTGCCTTGTCCAGGGCGTCCGGGGTGTGCGCATAGTCCACGGCCACCAGCGGTTGACCCGCAGCCACCAAGCGCTGCATGCGCCCGGGCACAGGTTGCAGGCGGCTGCAGACATCCACGGCATCGGCCAGGGCAACCCCCAGGGTGCGCAGCGTGGCCAGTACACCCAGCAAGTTCAGGACGTTGTACTGGCCGATCACACGGGTTTGCACTGGGTGGCAGTCGGTGCCTTCCACGACGGTGAACCGCAGCCCCTGCTCACCGAGCGCGATGTCGCGGGCGCACAAGCGCGCATCGCGGTCCATCGCGATGCTCCACAGGTCGAGCGCAGAACCGGTCAGCTCCGCGTGCAGCTGCATACCCACGGGGTCGTCGATATTCACCACCGCCGCCTGGAGTCCGCTCCAGTCGAACAGTGCGCGCTTGGCCAGCCAGTAGTCGGCCATGCTGCCGTGGTAGTCGAGGTGGTCTTGGGTGAAATTGGTGAACACCGCCACCCGCATGTGCGTGCCGTCCAGCCGCCGCTCTGCCAGGCCGATGGACGACGCCTCGATGGCGCAGGCGCCCAAGCCCTGATCGGCAAACTCCGCGAACGCGCGTTGCAAGCGCACCGGGTCGGGAGTGGTCATGCCGGTGGAGGTGAGTGCGGGGGCAAGCCCCATGCCCAGCGTGCCGACAATGGCGCAGCGCTTGCCTCCCGCCGCACCCGAATCGGCCAGCAGATTGAGCGCGTCCGCCAGCCACCAGGTGGTACTGGTCTTGCCGTTGGTGCCCGTGACGGCCAGCACATCCATGCGGTCGGAGGCGTGGGCAAACCACTGCGCGGCAATCAGCCCCGTGGCCGCCTTGAGGCCCTGCAGCGACGCGATGTGCTCGCCGTCGAGCGCAAATGCCTCCACGCCCGCGTGCTCTACCAGGCAGGCGGCGGCGCCGCGCACCAGCGCATCGGCCACGTGGGCGCGCCCGTCGGTGGCCGCGCCGGGCCACGCAATGAAGCCATCGCCTGGGGCTACGAGGCGGCTGTCTGTCTGCAGCGTGCCGGTGACACGGCTACGCAGCCATTGAACCGCATCCTGGGGGGAATGGATCAACCGCATCACAGTGGCTCCTCCACCGTGTTGGCCACGATCTGGGGTTTGACGGCCATGTCGGGCTGCACGCCCATCATGCGCAACGTCTGCTGCACGACCTCACTGAACACAGGCGCCGCCACTGCGCCGCCGTAATACACGCCGTTGCTGGGCTCATCCACCATCACGGCCACAATGATGCGCGGCTTGTCGATAGGTGCCATGCCGGTGAACCAGGCGCGGTATTTGCCCGATGCATAGTTTTTGCCCACCTGTTTGCGCGCCGTGCCTGATTTGCCGCCCACCGAGTAGCCCACGGTCTGGGCTTGCTGGCCCGTACCACCAGGGCCGGCGGCCATCTGCAGCATCTTGCGCACCTGGTCGGACGTGCGCTCAGAGAACACAGGCACGCCGACAGCGGCATGATCGGACTTGAGCATGGTGGCGGGGATCACGCGCCCGCCATTGGCAAACACGGTGTAGGAGCGCGCCATCTGAAACAGGCTGGCCGACAGGCCGTAGCCATACGACATGGTGGCCTGCTCGATCGGGCGCCAGCTTTTATAGGGGCGCAACCGGCCCGTGACCACGCCTGGGAAATGCAGCTGCGGCTTCTGGCCAAATCCGGCGGCCGAGAAGGTCTCCCACATTTCGCGCGCGGGCATCTGCATGGCGATCTTGGTGGTGCCAACGTTGCTCGACTTCTGGATCACACCTTCGACCGTCAATACCCCATGGTTGCTGGTGTCGGAAATGGTGGAGCCGGTGATGGTGACCCGCCCGGGGTTGGTATCCACGATGGTGTCGGGGCGCACACGGCCCGTCTCTAACGCCAGCCCGATGGTGAAGGGCTTCATGGTGGAGCCTGGCTCAAACACGTCGGTCAGCGCGCGGTTACGCAGTTGCTCACCGGTCAGGTTCTGGCGCTTGTCGGGCACATAACTCGGGTAGTTGGCCAGCGCCAGCACCTCGCCCGTGTGCGCATCAAGCACCACCACGCTGCCTGCCTTGGCCTTGTTCGCCAACACCTGGTCGCGCAGCTTCTGGTAAGCAAAAAACTGCACCTTGCTGTCAACGGACAGCTGCAGGTCGCTGCCGTCCTTCGGGGGCACTGTCTCGCCCACACTTTCCACCACGCGCCCAAGGCGGTCCTTGATCACGCGACGCGACCCGGGCCTGCCCGCCAGGTCTTTGTCGAAGGACAGCTCGATACCTTCCTGCCCATGGTCTTCCACGTTGGTGAAGCCGACCACATGTGCTGCGGCTTCACCTTCTGGGTATTGGCGCCGGTATTCCTTGCGCTGGTAGATGCCCTTGATATCCAGTGCGGCAATCTGCTGGCCCACGTCCCAGTCAAGCTGGCGCTTGATCCAGACAAAGGTCTTGTCCTCATCGGCCAGCTTCTTTTGCAGCTCGGCTTGGGACATATCGAGCAATTTGGCCAATTGCTTGAGCTTGGCACGAATTTCGGGCTTGTCCTGATCCACATCCTCAGGGATCGCCCAAATGCTGGCCGCGGGCACACTGGAGGCAAGGATCAATCCGTTGCGATCCAGAATCCGACCACGGTTGGCTGGCAGCTCCAGGGTGCGGGCAAACCGCACTTCGCCCTGGCGCTGAAAAAATGCGTTGTCAAACACCTGCACATAGGCCGCACGCGCACCCAGCCCCAAAAACCCCAGTGCAATCGCGGCCACGATGAATTTGCTGCGCCAGACGGGCGTCTTGCTGGCCAGCAGCGGGCTGGACGTGTAAAGAACGCTGCGGCTCATGGCTGCACGCCCCCTGACTGCGAAGGTGCCGCTGCAGATGCAGATGCAGGTGCGGCTGGCGCCACGCCCTGGGGATCGGACACATACTGCGTGATGGCCGGCGTGGCCGTGCGCATGTTCAGTTGGGCCCGTGCAATTTTTTCGACGCGCAGCGGCGTCGCCTGTGCACGTTTTTCGACCTGCAGGCGCTGATGCTCGGTCTCCAGCCGTCGCGCCTCGGCAGTGGCCCGGTCCAGCTCGGTGAACAGGCGACGCGACTCATACTGGGTGTGCACCAGGTAGATCGCGCTGGCCATCACAGCCAACAGCAGGACGACGTTGAGCCTTGTCATATCAGTTGCCTGCACCGCCGCATGAAACCGGCCTGGCCCAAGCCAGACACGCCGAGCCGGGCCCGCCCCAAAGCGAGAGCGCGGCTCCCGTGAAAGGGGAAGGCGTGAAGCGGCACAGGGAGTTCTTCATCATTCCACCTCGGTGCGCTGGGCCACCCGCATGATCGCGCTGCGCGAACGGGGGTTGGCGGCCACTTCTGCGGCACTGGGCTTGATGCGGTCCATCGCCATCAGCTTCATCGGCTGCGGCGCCGCAAAGGGTGCACGCCGGTCGTACACCTCTTTGGAGTGTTTGGCGATGAACTGCTTGACGATGCGGTCTTCCAGCGAGTGAAAGCTGATCACCACCAGCCGCCCGCCCGGCTGCAGCACCGACAGGCTGGCCTCTAGCGCTTGTTGCAATTCTTCAAGCTCGGCGTTGATGAAAATCCGAAGAGCCTGAAATGTGCGCGTTGCAGGGTTCTGGCCCGCCTCGCGGGTTTTGACCGCGCCAGCCACGAGATCGGCCAACTCTGCAGTGGTTGCAAGGGGGCCCCGCTCCTCGCGCCGAGCAACAATCGCCTTTGCAATGGGGCCAGCAAACCGTTCTTCACCGTAGTCACGTATCACCTCCGCAATCTGACCGACTTCGGCCGTGGCCAACCAATCGGCCACGCTTTCGCCGCGCGTGGGGTCCATGCGCATATCCAGCGGGCCGTCAAAACGAAAACTGAAACCCCGCGTGGGGCTGTCGATCTGGGGTGAACTCACGCCCAGGTCCATCAACACACCTGCAGCACTGCCCGCAGGCAGGTCTGCAAGATGGCGAAAACCTTCATGCCGAATGGAAAAACGCGCATCGGTGATGCGCGTTGCTTCGGCAATGGCTTCGGGGTCCTTGTCAAAGGCCACAAGACGCCCTTGTGGCCCTAGCCGCAGCAGGATGAGGCGCGAATGCCCCCCACGCCCAAAGGTTGCATCCACCCAGGTGCCCGCAGGATCGGGGCCGGCGGCCGCCAGAAGGGCATCCACGGCTTCGTTCAGCAGGACGGTGGTGTGTTGCAAAGGAGAAGGGGTCACGGCGGGCCTTAAAAGGAGAAGTCCTTGAAGACATCCGGCATATCGCCCTGCATGGCCTTGGCTTCCTGCTCGTCGTAGGTCGCCTTGTCCCAGAGTTCGAAATGATTACCCATGCCCAAAAGCATGGTGTCTTTGGAAATACCGGCTGCCTCGCGCAGTTCGGGCGAAACCAGCACGCGGCCTGTGGCATCCATATCCACGTCCATGGCATTACCAAGAAAGATGCGTTTCCACCACTGCGCAGACATGGGCAGTTGCGCAATACGCTCGCGGAACTTCTCCCATTCAGGGCGGGGAAAAACCATCAGGCAGCCGTGCGGGTGCTTGGTGATGGTGAGTTGACCCGAAGCGGTGGCCGCCAACACGTCACGATGCCGGGTCGGCACAGAAAGCCGACCCTTCGCATCGAGACTTAGCGATGAGGCACCTTGAAACACGGACGATTCCCAACTCTGTTCTGAAACCTTCAGGGCCCAATAATGGACCCGAAGGGCACTTTTCACCACTTAATTGCACTTTTTTGCACTGTATCAGGAAAAGGCTACCGAACAAGAGGGCGTCCACCAAAGTTTTTCAATGAAATCAACAACTTAGGCGTGTTTTTGCAGGCACCAAAACACCAAAAGTCGTTCAAAAATAAGAACTTACGGACGCCTATGAAAGTGACCTCTCAAGGCGCCGCGACCTCGTCACAGGATGTAGCGGGAAAGGTCTTCGTCCTGGCTCAGCGTCTGCAGACGACCGTCCACATACGGGCCGTCGACCGTGATGGTCTGGCCCGACAGTCGCGTGGCATCGAAACTGACCTCATCCAGCAGCCGCTCCATCACGGTAGACAGACGGCGGGCACCAATATTTTCAGTGCGTTCGTTCACATCGAAAGCAATCTGCGCCAAGCGCGTGATGCCTTCGCTAGAAAAATCGAGCGTCACGCCTTCTGTGGCCAGCAACGCCTGGTATTGCTTGACCAGCGACGCGTGGGTTTGCGTGAGGATGGCCTCGAAATCCTGCACCGACAGGGATTCGAGTTCCACGCGGATCGGGAAACGCCCCTGCAACTCAGGAATGAGATCACTGGGCTTGGACAAATGAAAGGCGCCCGAGGCAATGAACAGGATGTGATCCGTCTTGATCATTCCGTATTTACTGGACACCGTGGTGCCCTCCACCAGCGGCAGCAGATCGCGCTGCACGCCCTGGCGCGATACGTCCGAGCCACTTGTTTCCTGGCGCGTGGCCACCTTGTCGATCTCGTCGATGAACACGATGCCGTTTTGCTCGGCGTTGGCAATCGCACGCGCCCTGATCTCTTCCTCGTTCACGAGTTTGGCGGCTTCTTCGTCGGCAATGAGCCGCAGAGCCTCGGGGATCTTGAGTTTGCGGGTCTTGCGTTTTTCGGCCCCCATGTGGCTGAACATGCCGCGCAATTGCTCGGTCATCTCCTCCATGCCCTGGGGGCCCATGATCTCCAGCGCGGGGCGGTTTTCAGCCACGTCGATCTCAATGTCCTTGTCGCTGAGCGAGCCTTCGCGCAGCTTCTTGCGGAACACCTGCCGCGCCGTGTTGTCCGTCACCGGCTCGGTGCCTGCACCCGCGCGTGCTGGGGGGATCAACACGTCCAGGACGCGCTCCTCCGCTGCGTCCTCGGCCAGGGTGCGCACTTTTTTCATCTCGGATGCGCGCGTCTGCTTGACGGCCATCTCGGCAAGGTCACGGATGATGGAGTCCACATCCTTGCCCACATAACCCACCTCGGTGAACTTGGTGGCCTCCACCTTGATGAAGGGGGCATCGGCCAGTTTGGCCAGACGGCGGGCGATCTCGGTCTTGCCGACACCGGTGGGGCCGATCATGAGGATGTTCTTGGGTGTGATCTCGTGGCGCAGGCTGCCTTCGACCTGCTGGCGGCGCCAGCGGTTGCGCAGCGCAATGGCCACGGCGCGCTTGGCACTGGCCTGGCCAACGATGTGGTTGTCGAGTTCGGAGACGATCTCCTGGGGAGTCATGGACGACATGGTGTGTCTGCCTTCGGAATTCAATATAAAAGTGGCCACTAGCGCTTTATCCATACGCGCAAACAGCTATCAAAAAGTGAGCAATAGAACACAATCGCTGTCACTGCGACGGTTCGCGCCGTGGTGCCCCCAAGCGTTGCCAAAGCGCCCATCGGGGCGACCCATCGGCTCAGAGCGTCTCGATGGTGTGGTTCATGTTGGTGTAGATACACAACTCACCGGCAATCTCCAGGGACTTCTTGACGATGTCCTGTGCAGACAGATCGGTGTGGTTGAGCAGCGCCTTGGCGGCGGAGTGGGCATAGGCACCGCCTGAGCCAATGGCCACGATGCCCTGCTCGGGCTCCAGCACATCGCCACTGCCGGTGATGATGAGTGAAGCACTCAAATCGGCCACGGCCAGCATGGCTTCGAGCCGGCGCAGCACACGGTCGGTGCGCCAGTCCTTGGTGAGCTCAATGGCGGCGCGCGTAAGGTGGCCCTGGTGCTTTTCGAGCTTGGCTTCAAACCGCTCGAACAGGGTAAAAGCATCGGCCGTTGCGCCCGCAAAGCCGGCAAGCACCTTGCCGTGGTGGAGCTTTCGGACCTTGCGTGCCGTGCCCTTGACGATGATGTTGCCCAGAGTGACCTGCCCATCGCCACCAATAGCCACCTGAATGCCCTCAGGGGTCTGGCGGCGCACGCTCAGGATGGTGGTGCCATGAAACACCGGATTGTCTTTTGATGATTCCATAGCTGGGGCAGATGAGGGTTACACCCCCATTTTTCAAGCCTTTTTCAAGCCGCTCGCAGCACCAGGCCGGCGAATGCCCGTGGAGCACAAGCAATGGCTAAACGCCCCACCACACCCCATCCGCGCGTCAGTTCTTGCGTGGCACCACCCAGGCGTGCTCGTTGATGCCGATCACGTTGAAGAAAATGGCTACCAGGCGGTGCAGGTTGTGGAACTGAATCACGGTCCCCTGCCCTTGCTGTTCAGCCGCCCAGTTGAGCACCGAGCCAGCGGCGGCAAAGTCCACGCGAATGAGCTTGTCGCAGGCAATGGCGAGCGGAACGCCCGGGCGCACAAGCGCCACAAACGGCGCCAGCAATGGCGTGGCATCACCGTCGATATGGCCGCTGAGCTGTGCGGCAGGGCTGGCATCCTGCGGCGCCGACATGGACTGATCACCCAGATCGGACGCCATAAAATCACTCTCTACAGCCAACGGCGCTGAACCCGACGACACGCCTTCGTTGTCGGAATACCCGCAGCGCGGCGACACCCAGGACGGTGGGGACACCTCGTAGGTCACGCAATAGTCCAGCGCGACCAGTTCAAACTCGTCGGGTTTGCCCATGAGCCGCATCGCGGCCATGCGCAGGCGCCACCACTCAGGGCTGCTGGACCGGTCGCCAGACTGCGTCTTGGTCTCCAACAGGGCGTTGAGTTTTTCCACGCCCGAAAACACAAACTGTCCATCGCGATCTGCCCACTGGGTCACTTGATCGGCCAGCAACGGCACGGCAGCTTCGTCAATGGACACCAGGCGCGACCAAGACAACGTCCACGGAGCGGCGGAGCGGGCCAAAGAAGCCTGCAAGGCCGCCACCGACGAAACCGCCAGCGTCGCGGGGGCGTTCCAGCTGAAATCGCGGCGCATGGGCGCCACGGGCTCCGCTGAGGCGGCACCTGCCGCCACAGGTTTGGCCATGCCCAACTGTTCAGGCATGGAGAACCACGTCGGCGCAGAGCGGCTGAAACGGGCCGCAAAATCAATGGCCAATGTATCGAAGCGGTCATGCTGGCCGATGGCACGGTACAGGTCAAACAGCGTCATCCAGATTTCGAGCTGCTGCTCGGGCTCATCTTGCTGGTGCTGTGCCAGCACTTCGAGCAGGCCAGACTCGGCACCCGCATGGTCGCCATTGGCAAACCGTATGGCAGCTTCTTCTAGGTCGGGTTCGTGCACGAATTCCTCCGGTTCGAATACGGGCGCGGGTGCAGCCATGGGGATTTCGGGGCTGAATGACGCTTCGCCCACCTGGTGACCCGCACGCATGGTGGCATCCGTGCCGCCAAACTTGCCGATGGCCATGCTGTCATCGGCAAACAGGGGCTTAACGGGCGCCTTGTTTTCCAGGGGGGTGGACAGGCTGCCGGGAGCCGTGGGCGCATAGGCCCGCGCGTGGGCAGAGTCAGACGTCTCGGTGCTGGATTCTGGCATCACACCCGGCTGGGTGGGGGCGTCAGCGCCCTGCTTGCTCTTCCACCATTGCTGAGACATCTGCGCCTCGATCTCGTCGATCTTCTTGAGCGTGACGGCCCGCTCGTCGGGCGATGCCATGCTGCTTTGAAAGAACGAAGGCCGGCCTGCGGCATCTTCCACGCGATGGCCCTGCAGCACCTCGCGCTGGCGCAGCTTGCGCAGCTGGTCGAACTCGCGGCGCCGCACAAAATCGTTGCGGCGCTTGCGCTCGATCATCTCCTTGAGCATCTGCTTGCTGTACTGGCTCTCCCGGTCGTCCTGGATGGAGTCCAGTTCGGTCCAGTTGACCGTGGGATTGCGCACAAACCGCACCACCTTTGACAGCAGTCCGCCAGGTGGGGTTTCTTCCTTGCTCATGGCTCGGGGTGCGGGGTGCGCATGGTGATCATCGGGCAGGTGTCGCTTAGTCCCCAAACATCTTCTGTTTGAGTTCGCGGCGCTGTTGAGCTTCCAGTGACAAGGTGGCCGTGGGGCGGGCGATCAGTCGACCCACGCCGATGTTCTCCCCGGTCTCGTCACAAAAGCCATAGTCGCCGGCGTCAATACGGCCAATGGATTGCTCGATCTTCTTGAGCAACTTGCGCTCGCGGTCACGGGTGCGCAACTCCAGAGCGTGTTCTTCTTCAATCGTCGCACGATCGGCAGGGTCAGGCACCACCACGGTGTCTTCCCGCAGGTGCTCGGTGGTCTCACCCGCACTGTTGTGGATTTCCTGCTTGAGGTGCACCAGCTTCAGGCGGAAAAACGCCATCTGCTTTTCATTCATGTACTCGCTGTCGGGCATGGCCAAAACTTCGGCGTCCGTCAGTTCTTCGGCAGACTTGGTTTTCCAGTTGTTCGCCAGCTTGGGGTCTTTTTTGGCAGCCGTGAAGGTGGGGTGCACTTGCGCGGTCGTGGGCATTGTGTGTAAGTAACTGGCCTTGGCAGCGGTCGAAGCCACTGCCTGTGCCATGGATGGTACGGTCAATTGGGCCAGTCGTGAAGACGGCCGGGTGGTGCGCACCGGCACCAATGAGCCGGCCTGCAACACCTGGGCCACTTCGGGCGCCGCAGCGGCTGCGGCGGGGCTGGCGGTTGTTTTGGGCACCGCTGCAGCCTTGGCAGTGGCCTTTGCAGCAGCTTTGGGTGCCGCTGGGGCGGCGGCGCTTTTCGCCGCGGTAGGGGTTGCCTTGATGGCACCCTTGGATTTGCTGGTGTCGGCTTTCACTTCCTGGTCTCCTCGCAATACGGGCAGGCCCCAGCTGTTTTCACAGCCAAGGGCGGGTGGCAAGCCTTCCGGGGTTTTACCGGGGCGCGATTGTATCGACCTCGGCGGGTGCAAACGAAAACGTTGCAGATACAACACAAACCCCTCGACGCGCCGCAGCCGGCAATACGCCAGCGAATGTCACACCAGGCTTTGCTCAAGGCCTTGCAGGAAGATATCCTTGGGTAGGTCGATACCGATAAAAACCATCTTGCTGGTGCGCGCTTCCCCTTCGGCCCACTGAGGGCCCAGGTCGCTGCCCATGAGCTGGTGCACGCCCTGGAAGATCACCTTGCGCTCGGTGCCTTTCATGTTCAGCACGCCCTTGTAGCGCAGCATGCGGGGGCCGTAGATGTTGACGATGGCACCCAGAAAATCCTCCAGCTTGGCAGGGTCAAAGGGGCGGTCCGAGCGGTAGACAAAGCTCTTCACGTCGTCGTCATGGTGATGGTGGTGCCCATGGCCATCGCCGTGCTTGTGGGACGGGTGGTCGCAATGCTCGCCGTCCGCATGATCGTGGTGGTCATGCTCATGACCGTGGTCGTGCTCGTCCTCTTCCTTGAGGAAGTCCGGGTCGATGTCCAGCTTGGCATTGAGGTTGAAGCCCCGCAGGTCCAGCACTTCCTTGAGGGGCACCTCGCCAAAATGCACCGCCTTGATGGGCGCGCGCGGATTCATGTGCTTCAGGCGATGGATCAGCGCGTCGGTCTCGTCCTTGGACACCAGGTCGGTCTTGGACAGGAAGATTTGGTCCGCAAACCCCACCTGGCGACGCGCCTCCTGGCGGTCGTTGAGCTGCTGCGGCGCATGCTTGGCATCGACCAGCGTGATGATGGAGTCGATCAGATACGTTTCGGCGATTTCCTCATCCATGAAGAAGGTCTGCGCCACCGGGCCTGGGTCGGCCACGCCGGTGGTCTCGATCACGATGCGCTCGAAATCAAGCAGGCCCTTGCGCTTTTTGGCCGCCAGAAGTTGCAGCGTCTCGCGCAGGTCTTCGCGAATGGTGCAGCAGATGCAGCCATTGCTCATCTGCACGATCTGCTCCTTGGACTCGGTCACGAGGATGTCGTTGTCGATGTTCTCTTCGCCAAACTCGTTCTCGATCACGGCGATCTTCTGGCCATGGGCTTCGCTCAGCAGGCGCTTGAGCAAAGTGGTTTTGCCTGCGCCCAGAAAGCCGGTGAGGATGGTGACGGGGATGAGGGACATGGAAGAAGGCCTTGTGGATTGCAAAGGGCGCCGCAGGCCAGACAGCCCGGGCCGGAGCCGCAAAGGTGGGGAGTTTAGCGGCTGAATCAAGCCCCGCCTGCGCACGGGCGCCCTGGGAAACACGGGGGAGCCGTGTGCCGGAACACTCTACGATAGGCCCCTTGAGGCGTCTTTTGGCCCTCCTCCACCATGACGCTGCCCATCCCCGCCCGCCACACGCCACCGTCCATCGAAGGTTTCGACCTGGCGCACTGGCAGGCGCTGGCCGACAAGCGCCTGGACCACCCCTGGCAGGCGCTGCCGGACCACGTTCACCGCTCCAGCGCCGGGCGCCCATGGCAGGGGCTGGCGGTGTGGCACCAGGTGGGCCCCGTGGGCGACCTGTACGTGCCCGCCCACAGCAACTGCGTGATTCTGGTGCGCCGGGGCAACCCCACGCAGCTGCTGCAACGCCACGGAGACCTGGTGGGCGAGAGGCTCTGGCAGCGTGGCGAAGCGGTGATCCTGCCCGGCGACACCCCGAGCTTCTGGCGCAGCTCGGCCGTGCGCGACAACATCCACATCGACCTGGCCCCCGCCTGGCTGCAGCGTGCCGCAGGCGAGGACGTGGCGCTGGGCCAGTGTTTTGGCCGCAAGGACCCGGTGCTCGCAGCCTTTGCCGACCTGCTGCTCGCGTCGCTGGACAACAACGCCTCGCTGCAACCCGCATTTGGCGAACACATCGCGATGGGCATTGCCATCCACCTCGTCGAAAACTACGCACTGCGCAGCGAGCGCCCGCGCACCGGCGCCACACTCACCTCGCGCCAGATGCGCCAGCTGACCGAGGCCGTGATGGCCGGCCTGCACGAACCCTGGCCGGTGGCCCGCCTGGCCGACATCGCTGGGCTCAGCCCCTTTCACTTTGCGCGCGCTTTCAAGGTGTCGTTTGGCGCCACGCCCCATGCCTGGGTGCACTTTCAGCGCATGGAGCTGGCCGCACGGCTGGTGCGCGATTCGCGCAAGCCCCTGCTGGAAATCGCCTTGCTCACCGGTCATCCCTCGGCGGCCCACTTCAGCCACGCCTTTCGCCGCCACTGGGGCGTTACGCCTTCGGACTACCGTCGCTCGTAGCGCACCCCGTCGCCCTGAACTGGCATCACCCCGCCGCGCGACGCCCAGGTTTTCCCCTAGGTCCGCAGCTTTGCGATACCCACCGCAGGAATTGGAAAGCAGCCCATGCGCCGTTGCGGCACAGTCGCACCGCACCCCATCGGTGGCACACCAAAAAATCAGGAGACAACACATGACAACCCGCCGACAGTTCGCTGTCCAACTCTCCAGCCTGGCCGCGCTGGGCACGGGCATCGTCCCTGCCGCACGCGCGCAGCAGCAGCCTGACCTGGCTCGCCTGCTGGTGGGCTTTCCGCCCGGGGGCAGCACCGACAACGTGGCCCGGCGCCTGGCCGAGAAACTGCGCGGCACCTACGCCGCCAACGTGCTCGTGGAGAACAAGCCCGGCGCGGGCACCCAGATTGCCGTGAGCACCCTCAAGGACGCCGTGCCTGACGGCACCACGCTGCTGCTGTCGCCGCCCTCCCCGTTTACCGTGTACCCCTACACCTATCGCAAGCTGCCCTACGCGCTGGAGGACGTGGCACCCGTGTCCATGGTCTGCACCTTCCCGTTTGCGCTGGCCGTAGGGTCGGCCGTGCCCGACAGCGTGCGCACACTGCAGGACTTTGTTGCCTGGGCCAAGGCCAACCCGGGCAAGGTCAGCTTCGGCTCGCCAGCTTCGGGCTCCACGCCGCACCTGGTGGGCAGCGTGCTGGGCAAGATGGCAGGCATCGACTTCACCCACATTGCCTACCGGGGCGATGCGCCGGGGCTGCAGGACCTGATGGGCGGCCAGATACCGGCGTATTCGACGGTGCTGGGCAGCTACCTGCCGCACCTCAAATCCGGCCGCCTGCGCCTGCTGGCCGTCTCGGGCACCGAACGCAGCGCCTTCGCACCCGACCTGCCCACCTACCGCGAGCAGGGCTTTGCGCTGGACATGACCGAATGGTTCGGTGTGTTTGTGCCCGCGCGCACACCTGCAGCCACCGTGCAGCGCGTTGCCGAGGCCGTGCGCGCTGCCGTGGCCCAGCCGGACTTCGTGCGCGGCCTGGCGGAATTCGGCATGACGGCGCGCTCGTCCACGTCACAAGAACTGGTCACACGGCTGCGCGCCGAGGCCGAGCAGTGGCGGGGGCACGTCAAAAGCATTGGCTTCACGGCGGACACCTGAGAAGAGAAGGCGAAAGAACCGTTTCATGACCACCCCGACAGCCTTGCCCCTGACAGCCTCGCCCCCTGTCGAAACCCCGGACACCCTGCTCTGGCAGCCCAGCGCCGCGCGCCGCGAGCGCGCCCTCATCACCGCCTTCGAGGGCTGGCTCGCGCGCGAGCGTGGCTTGCGCTTTGGCGGCTACGAAGCCCTGTGGCAGTGGTCGGTGGACGAACCCGAAGCGTTCTGGAGCGCGCTGCTGGCCTTCTTCGACGTGCCCATGGCCCAGGCCCCGCGCCGCATGCGTTCGGACGACCCCATGCCCGCCACCCAATGGTTCGAAGGCGCGCGCCTGAACCTGGTGGACACCGTGATGCGCCACGCAAACCCGGACTCGCCACTGCACACACCGGCCATCGTGTTCGAGGGCGAGTCCGGCGGCGCGGTCGATATCTCGTGGCCCGAACTGCGCCGCCAGGTGGGCGCGCTGGCGCACACGCTGCAGGCGCTGGGCGTGCAGCCGGGCGACCGCGTGGTGGGCTACCTGCCCAACATTCCGCAAGCGGTGGTGGCCTTTCTCGCAGCGGCCAGCATCGGCGCGGTGTGGGCGCTGTGCGCGCCCGACATGGGCCCCGTGAGCGTGGGCGACCGCTACCGCCAGATCGAGCCCAAAGTGCTGGTCGCCGTGGACGGCTACCGCTACGCGGGCAGGCCGTTTGACCGCCGCGCCGCGCTGGGCGACATTCTGGACCAGTTGCCCACGGTGAGCCATGTGGTCTGGGTGCCCTGCCTCGACCCGGCGGCAACGCCCCCGGCGCAGGCGCAGGCCCGCACCGTGGTGCCCTGGGCCGAGGCGGTGGCGGGCAACGCCCCGCTGCAACCCGTGGCGCTAGCGCCCGACCATCCGCTGTGGACGCTGTATTCGTCCGGCACCACGGGCCTGCCCAAGGCCATCGTGCACGGCCACGGCGGCGTGCTGGCCAACAGCCTGGCGACCATGGTGCTGCACAACGACCTGCACCCCGGCGACCGCGTGCTGTGGGCGGTCAACACCTCATGGATGGTCTGGAACGCGCACGTCATGGGCCTGCTGGGCGGCGCCACCATCGTGCTGTACGACGGCTCCGTCACCGGTGCAGGCGGCGCGGGCGCCGAGCCCGACTGGGCGCACCTGTGGCGCCTGGTGGGCCGCCTGCGCGTGACCACCTTCGGCGTGGGCGCCGCCATCCACCACGCCTGCCTGAAGGCGGGTGTGGTGCCCCGGCAGGAGGCAGACCTGTCGGCCCTGCACACCGTGTGCTCCACCGGATCGCCGCTGTCGCCCGAGGCCTACCGCTGGCTCTACCGCGAGGTCAAGGACGACTTCTGGCTCAACGTGGTGTCCGGCGGCACCGACATTGCCGGGGGCTTCCTGGTGGGGCTGCCCACGCTGCCCGTGCGCCTGGGCGAGATGCAATGCCGCGCGCTGGGCGCCAGCGTGCACGCCTGGAACGACGCGGGCCAGCCGGTGATGGACGCAGTGGGCGAGCTGGTCTGCACCCGCCCCCTCCCATCGATGCCGCTGTACTTCTGGGGCGACGCCGACGGCACGCGCTACAAAGAGAGCTACTTCGACACCTTTCACGACGCCGAACAGCGCCCCGTGTGGCGCCAGGGCGACTGGCTGCGGCTGGTGGCCCGACCCGAGGCCGTGGGCGGCATCATCTACGGCCGCTCGGACGCCACCATCAACCGCCAGGGCGTGCGCATGGGCACGGCCGAGCTGTACCGCGTGGTCGAAGGGCTGGACGATGTGCTCGACAGCCTGGTGGTGGATCTGGAATACCTGGGCCGCCCGCCGTACCTGGCGCTGTTCGTGCAATTGCGCGCAGGCGCCACGCTCGACGAGCCACTGCGCCAGCGCATCGGCCAGGCGCTGCGCAGCGCGCTGTCGGTGCGCCATGTGCCCGATGAGATCCTGCAGGTGCCGGTGATCCCCAAGACCATCACGGGCAAGAAGCTGGAGCTGCCCATCAAGAAGCTGCTGCTGGGCCACCCGGCCGAGCGGGTGCTCAACCGCGACGCACTGGCGCAGCCCGACAGCATCGACTGGTTTGTGCAGTTCGCTGACGACTACCTGGCACGCACAGCGCCATCCGAACTACAAAATTGATAGCTGCTAGCGCTTTATGGACAATCGATAGAGGTCAAAAACACCTAATTTTCCACATACCTCAGACGCCTCTCTTCCCCACCCGTTCGGGCTGAGCCCGAACGGGTGGCGTGGTATCAAGGCAAATAGCTATTAAGGCCAAATTGGCCTCTGGCGCTTACAGCATGAGCGCAAGCAGCTATAAAAAACGAAGCATCGCTGTGCTGCACCTCGCCACAACGCCAGGCCCACGCGCAGATGCCCGATGCCGGGCTGAACGCAGCCCCGCCCAGAAACGGGCCGTCATGCGAGTCCCCCCGCACCGTCTCACCGCTGTCGCCACCGTCGCTACCGTCGCCGCAGCCTTTGGCGATGGCTGATTCAAAAATCCAGGGGTGGCGGCGCAGCAGTGGCGTGCACGGGGCGTTGTGGTGTGGTGGCCGACCTGGCTGGCGTGGCTGGCGGCTCACGGTCGCACCCCAAACCGTGCACAATGATTAAAAGTAATTTTTTGTATTTGCACGCCTCTGGATGCATGACGACGCACCGAGCGATCTGACCGGTGCGACGGCCGAGCCCTCATTCACAAGACCGCATAGCAGCACATCGCAACCCGAGGCTCCAATCCACGCGCCTGCAAAAGTGGCTGGCGCCCTACGAAGCTGACGAGCCACTGGCCGCCACTTTTCGTGCCCAGCAACTGCAGGCCGTACTGCGCCTGACGCCGCTGGCAATGGCGGTGAAAATCTTCAACGGCGCCATCCTCGTCTACCAATTGGCGGCGCACGCCCCCTGGCTCTGGCTCTGGCTCTGGCTCTGGATGCTGGCGCTGATCTTTGTGGCCGCACAGGGCACGCGGGCATGGATGCGCGCGCGGGGCAGTGCCCCCCGGCGAATGGCATCGACCAAAGCCATCCGCCGGGCAGCACGCCACGCGGGTATGCTGGGCGCGCTGTGGGGAACCATCCCTGCGGTGCTGCTCGCATCGGTTGCCCCACAGCGCCAGATGGTGATCCTGGCCATCAGCTGCGGGATGACCTGCGCGGGCGGTTTTGCGCTGGTCACCGTGCCCGAGGCCGCCATCAGCTACGTGCTGCTGCTGGGCCTGGGGTCGGCCATCGGGCTGGCACAGGCGGCCAGCCAGCCGGGCATGCTGACCCTCCTCTGTCTGCTCATGGCCTATGCGCTGATAGTGATTGCATCCGTGCGTGTCGTGGCCCGCTCCTATGGCTCGCGGCTGACCGCCGAGGCGCAGGCCGCACACCAGGAGCAGATCGTGGGCCTGCTGCTGCGTGACTTTGAAGAAAACACCAGCGACTTCCTGTGGGAAGTGTCCAACACCGGCGCCCTGCTGCATTCCTCGACCCGGCTCGACAAAGCCCTGCGCTACGACCGTCAAACCGACCCTGAGCTTGGCCTGGTGGCACTGCTTGCCCGTACCCACGCGGGCACCGTGCTCGACGGCGTAGACCCTGCCCCCTATCTGCAAACGCTGCAGACGGCGCTGCAGGGCACACAACCGTTTCGCGACCTGCTGGTGCTGGTCGTCATCGACGGCCGCCTGCGTTGGTGGGCGCTCACAGCCAAACCCGTGGTGCGGCTAGGCCACACGCTGCCGGACTGGCGCGGCGTGGGTGTCGACATCACGCAAAAGAAACACGCCGAAGACGAGAGGCACCGGCTGGCACATTTCGACGTGCTGACCGGGCTGGCCAATCGCCGCCACTTTCAGCTCCGGCTGCAGCAGCAATGTGCGCGGGAAGATGCGGGCGCAGGGGCTGCGGCGCTGCTGTGCCTGGACATGGACAACTTCAAACGCGTCAACGACGCATACGGCCATGGCAACGGCGACCTGCTGCTCAAAGCCGTGGCCCAGCGCATGGCGCAGGTCATTCGTGGCCGCGACCTGGTGGCCCGGCTGGGGGGCGACGAGTTCGCCATCGTGCTCGACGGCGCCAGCACCCGCGAGGAGGTGCAAGTGTTTTGCGACCGCTTGCTGCGCACCATTGAGCAGCCCTGCGATCTGGCAGGCGTCTCCATCACGCCCCAGCTCAGCATCGGCATCGCTTTTTTGCCACGCGACGGCAACCATGTGGACGCCCTGCTGCACCACGCCGACCTGGCGCTGTACGAGGCCAAGGTGCGCGGGCGGGGTCACGCCCAGTTCTTCTCGGCAGAGATGGACCAGCGCGCCCAACGACGCATTGCGCTCGAAGACGGGTTGCGCAGCGCCCTGGCTCAGGGCCAGTTGCACCTGGTGTACCAACCGCAGTGGCTGCTCGACTCGGGCCGCATCGCGGGGGTCGAGGCCCTGCTGCGCTGGACCAGTGAACGCTTTGGCAACGTGTCGCCCGCAGAGTTCATCCCCGTGGCCGAAGAGGCTGGGTTGATTCGGGACATCGGGTTGTGGGTGCTGGAGACCGCCTGCATGGCCGCGCACCAGCTGCCAGCCGACCTGGTGGTCTCGGTCAACCTGTCGGTGTGCCAGTTCGACGACGCCCAGCTGGCCGACAAAATCTTGCAGGTGACCGAGCGCTGCGGCCTGCCCCCCAAACGCCTGGAGCTGGAGATCACCGAGTCGGTGTTTTTGCAGGACACCGACGACGTGATGGCCACGCTGCACCGGCTGCGCCAGGCCGGGGTGCGCATTGCGCTGGATGATTTCGGCACCGGCTATTCGTCATTGGCTTATCTGCGCAGTTTTCCGTTCGACCGGCTCAAGATCGACCGCTCGTTCATCGCCCCCATGGAGAGCAGCCCCGAATCGGAGGCCATCGTGCAGTCGGTGATCACGCTGGCCCAGGGCCTGCACATGGAGACCACCGCAGAAGGCATCGAGACGGTCGAACAAGCGCAGCTACTGCAGACGCTGGGTTGCGTGATGGGCCAGGGTTTTTACTTTGCCCGGCCGCTCGATCTGGCAACCGTGAAGGCCTTTATCGCCGCACACCCGCCCGCCACGACACCTTGACGGGCATCTGGCCGCCTTTCGTTTTTTCCATCGCGCGGGGCGGCCCCAAGTGCCCCCCCAACAAACAGCGGCAGGCGCGCGTGGGGTCAATCCGGCTTCTTCCGCGCACGCGGATGCGCCGCGTCATACACCTTGGCCAGGTGCTGAAAATCGAGCCGTGTGTACACCTGCGTGGTGGTGATGTTGGCGTGGCCCAGCAACTCCTGCACCGCGCGCAGGTCGCCACTGCTTTGCAGCAGGTGGCTGGCAAACGAGTGGCGCAGCATGTGCGGGTGCACGGGCGTGGTCAGCCCCGCCTGCTGGCTGCGCTGGCGCAGGCGCAGCCAGATCGACTGCGCCGTGAGCCGGGCGCCGCGCTGGCCCACGAACAGCGCCGCATCCAGCCGTGCGGAGCCCTCCCCGCCGAAAGGCGTCGCGCGCAGCGCGAGCCACGTTTGCAGCGCCTGGGTGGCAGCGCGGCCCACCGGCACGCTGCGCCGTTTGCTGCCTTTACCAAAAACGTGGGCCTCGCCGGCGTCCAGATCCACCCAGCCCCGGCCCAGGCGCTGGGTGTCGGCACTGGGAACGGCATCCAGCCCGGCCAGCTCACCCACCCGCAGGCCACAGCCATACAGCAGCTCGACCATGGCCGCATCGCGTGCCTCCAGCCACGGGTCGGCGCCCGTATTGTCAAACTCGGCCAGGCGCACGGCGTCGTCCACGCCCAGCGCCTTGGGCAAGGGCTTGGGCGCTTTGGGAGCGCGCACATCCTGCACCGGGTTGTGGGGAATCAGCCCTTGCCGCCCGGCCCAGGTGAAAAAACCGCGCCAGCCCGAGAGGATGAGCGCAATGCCCCGTCCGCTGCGCCCGCCGCTGTGCATCTGCGCCACGAAACGGCGGATGTGCGCGGTCTGCAGTTGCAGCAGCGGCACATGCACGCCGTCCGCAAACTGCGCGAGCTTTTCAAGGTCCAGGGTGTAGAGCGTGAGCGTGCGCGCCGCCAGCCGCTTTTCGACGCGCACATGCTCCAGGTAGCGCAGGACGTGCGGGTCGAGCGTGGTGGGCGTTTCAGACATTTGCCGTGGCCGATCCGCCGCCGTGTTGGTGCTGGTGCTGGCTCGCGGGCTACTTCAGCCGCAGCAGTGCGGCACTGGCGAGTTCTGCCATGCGCGACAGAAAATCGGTGCCCATCGTGGCATCAAAACGCTGTGGGTCTTGCGAGCCCAGCACCAAGAGGCCAAATGCGGGCGTGGCGCTGTCGATGGCGCCTTCGCGCAGTGGCAGCAGGGCCAGCGACTGGGCGGGTTCGCCCGCCTCGCTGGCCAGCCAGCCTGCGGGCTCGAAGCCCAGGTTGGGGCCGCAGAACGGCATGGTCAGCGACGAAGCGAACGCGCGCGCATCCTCGCTGGCCCCCTGGGTAAAGTCGGCGTCGATGTACGGAGCGGCCACCTCCCACACACGCACCGCAGCCTGGGGCACGTCGAACAGGGT
This sequence comes from Acidovorax radicis, assembly GCF_020510705.1. Taxonomy (NCBI): domain Bacteria; kingdom Pseudomonadati; phylum Pseudomonadota; class Betaproteobacteria; order Burkholderiales; family Comamonadaceae; genus Acidovorax; species Acidovorax radicis. The sequence continues at coordinate 850,418 of NZ_CP075184.1, read as the reverse complement.
GCGCACGCCATCGATCACGGCCTGGGGCAGGTCGAACGGGTCGCGCACCAGCAGCAGCGCGCTCGTCCACTGGTGCACCTTCTGGGCAATCGCTGCGTTGTCGGTGCTGTTGCGCACCATTTCCATGACGCGCTGCTCCAGCCCCTTGATCTTCTCGCGCAGCATCTCGGCCTGGCGCTCTTGCAGGCTCACGGCGCGCGCCCCATGCGGGCTGGTGATCTGCACGCTGGCCAGCACCTCGGCATGGCGCTCAAAGAAACCTGGCGTGTGGGTCAGGAACTGGGCGATGTCTTCTTCGGTGATCGGAGGGATGTGGGAGGTCATAAGAGGTTGTCAGGAATGTCGATCTGGCCTTCAAACACCGTGGTGGCGGGGCCAGTCATGAAAACAGAATCGGTGTCGGCACCACTCCAGGCAATGGTGAGGCGGCCGCCGCGCGTGTCCACCTGAACCTCGGTGTCCAGCAAGCCCAGGCGGATGCCCGACGCCACGGCCGCGCAGGCGCCTGTGCCACAGGCCAGGGTTTCGCCCGCGCCGCGCTCAAACACGCGCAGCCGCACATGGGTGCGGTCCACGATCTGCAGATAGCCCGCGTTCACGCGCTGCGGAAAACGCACATGGCGCTCGATCAGCGGACCCGTCTGCGCGACCGCAGCCGTGTCCACATCGTCCACCAGTTGCACGGCGTGGGGGTTGCCCATGGAAGCAACCACTACCAAAACAGGAGCTACTCCCGCTTGCTTATCAAGCGCCAGGGGCCACTTTTGCCCCAAACCCTGCTGTACGGGTGTGAGACCGGCGGTATCAAACGGCACCTTGGCCGGGTCAAACTCGGGGCGGCCCATGTCCACCGTGACACGGCCGTCACCCGTGAGGCGGGGCGCAATCACGCCGCTTTTGGTCTGTACGCGGAGGGTGTCCTTGCGCGACAGGCTCCGGTCGTGCACAAATCGCGCAAAGCAGCGCGCGCCGTTGCCACACTGCTCCACCTCGCCGCCATCGGCGTTGTGGATCACGTATTCAAAATCGATGCCCTCACCCGGCGAGGGCCGCACGGTGAGGATCTGGTCGGCCCCGACACCGAAGTGTCGGTCTGCCAGGAAACGGTATTGGGCCGTGCTCAGCCCCAGACGGCCCTGGGTTTCGTCGAGCACCACGAAATCGTTGCCCGCGCCTTGCATTTTGGTAAAGCGAATCTGCATCCGCCAGATTATCGTCGGTGGTGCCCCAATAACCTCAGACTGCGCCGGTTTCACCGCCCTATTAGGCTTGCGCTCTTTTGGCGCCGCTGTGGCCGCCACCAGCAAGGACTCTTCCATGCCCGATCTCTCCGCGTTCCCCATCACCCACAAATGGCCCGCCCAGCACCCCGATCGCCTGCAGCTGTATTCGCTGCCCACGCCCAACGGCGTGAAGGTGTCGATCGCGCTCGAAGAACTGGGCCTACCCTACGAGCCGCACCTGGTGAGCTTTGACACCAACGACCAGACCTCGCCCGAATTCCTGTCGCTCAACCCCAACAACAAGATCCCCGCCATCCTCGACCCCAACGGCCCGGGCGGCCAGCCGCTGGCGCTGTTCGAATCCGGCGCCATCCTGCTGTACCTGGCCGACAAGACCGGCCAGCTGATCCCCCCGGATGCCGCCGCGCGCTTCGAAACCATCCAGTGGCTGATGTGGCAGATGGGCGGCGTGGGGCCCATGTTTGGCCAGCTCGGGTTCTTTCACAAGTTTGCGGGCAAGGACTTTGAGGACAAGCGCCCGCGCGACCGCTACGTGGCCGAATCGCGGCGCCTGCTGGGTGTGCTGAACCAGCGCGTGCAGGGCCGCCAGTGGGTGATGGGCGACACCTACACCATTGCCGACATCGCCATCTGGCCCTGGGTGCGCAACCTGGTGGGGTTTTACGAGGCGCGCGATCTTGTGGGCTTTGATGCCTTCCCCGAAGTGCAGCGCGTGCTGGCGGCCTTCGTGGCACGCCCTGCCGTGGCCAAGGGTCTGGCCATTCCGGCACGGGGCTGACCAGCGGTTTTGTCGCCCGGCCGCCCCAAGACAAAAGCCGGCTCCCTCGGGGCGCAGCGGTTCGTAAAGCGGCAGAGCGGCATAGCGGCGGCGCGTAGGGCCCACTTTTTTGCCTGCCTTTGATGTCGATCAGGCAGGCCGATGGGCATGCGGCGCACCGGCACCTACCATGGCGCTTCACAAAAGGAGGGGTGCCCCATGGGATTGACCGTCGAAGTGCTTGATCAGTTGGAGGTGTGCAACCCCCAGGCAGCCGCCAACGCCGCGCTGAAAGAGAACAGCGCCATCGCGCTGATCGAATTGCTGGAAATTTTGTGGACTTGTGGGCTGGAGAGCGCCAACACGGTGATCGACGCCACACTGCTGCGCCTGCAACAGCTGCGCGCCATGCGCTGAGGGGCCGCAGCGCAACAAGGCCGCTCAACCCATGCGCTGCTGCAAAAAATCCAGAAAACAGGCAATGCGCGCCGCCAGCTGCGTGTTGCGGTAATACACCGCGCTGATGGGCTGGCGCACGTCCACCGTGTCTTTGGCCAGCACCTGCACCAGGTCACCCCGCGCGCGGTCGGCGGTGGTCATGAAGTCTGACAGGCACACCATGCCCACGCCCTGCAGCGCCAGCTGGCGCAGGGTTTCGCCGCTCGATGCCGTGATCTGCGGCGCCACCGGCCATTCATCCCCATGGGTGCCGCGCAGCGGCCAGCGGTTGAGCGACTCGGGCTGTGTGAAGCCCAGCAGCGTGTGCCGCGCCAGGTCCTGCACGGCCCGGGGCTTGCCCTGGGCCTCCAGGTACGCGGGGCTGGCCAGCACGCGGATGCGGCTGGTGCACAGCGGCCGTGCATGCAGGGTGGAGTCGCGCAGATGGCCGATGCGGATGGCCACGTCGGTGCGGCGCTCCAGCAGGTCGATGTTGAGTTCGTCGGTGTCCAGCTCCAGCGTGATCTGCGGGTAGGCCTTGCGAAACGCGGGCACCAGCGGCACCACCGCATGCAGCATGAAGGGCGTGGCCGCGTTCACACGCAGGCGGCCTGCGGGCTGCTGGCGGCGCGCGGCCATGTGCTCTTCGGCGTCGTCGATGGACGCGAGGATGGCGCGCGTGCGCTGCAGGAAGGCGTACCCCTCTTCCGTCAACTCGGTGCGGCGCGTGGTGCGGCGCAGCAGTGTGGTGTCGAGCTTTGTTTCCAGCCGCGCCAGTGCCCGGCTGACGCCCGAGACCGTCTGGCCCAGCGCGTCAGCCGCCGCCGTGATGGAGCCGCCATCCACCACGGCCACAAAGGCCTGCAACTCTTCCAGCGTGGTTTTCATCAATGCCCCGGCGTTCTCATTGTTGATTTCAAATCAATTATCAATGGATTACAACCGTCTTTTTCTGCAAGACTGAAGCGCCCACACTCCGTCCCATGTTCACAGGAGTGTTTCCATGCCCATTGCCTTGCTCGCGCTGACGCTCAGCGCTTTTGCCATCGGCACGACCGAGTTCGTGATCGTTGGCCTGCTGCCCACCGTGGCGGCGGATCTGTCCATCACCATCCCCTCGGCGGGCCTGCTGGTCAGCCTGTATGCGCTGGGTGTCGCCATCGGCGCGCCGGTGCTCACGGCCCTCACCGGCAAGCTGCCGCGCAAGGCGCTGCTGCTGTCGCTGATGGCGCTGTTCACGGTGGGCAACCTGCTGGCCTGGCAGGCGCCCAGCTACGAGACGCTGGTGGCCGCGCGCATCCTCACCGGCCTGGCGCACGGTGTGTTCTTCTCCATCGGCTCGACCATCGCCACCGGCCTGGTGCCGCGCGAGAAGGCCGCCAGCGCCATTGCGATCATGTTCACCGGCCTCACCGTGGCCCTGGTCACCGGCGTGCCGCTGGGCACCTTCATCGGCCAGCACTTTGGCTGGCGCGAGACCTTTCTGGCCGTGTCGGCCCTGGGCGTGGTGGCCTTGATCGGCAGCGCCATCTTTGTGCCGCGCCACATCGCCCACACACCGCCCGCCTCGCTGCTGCAGCAGGCGAAGGTGCTGGCCGAACCGCGCCTGCTGCTGGTGTATGCCAAGACAGCCATCGGCTACGGCGGCACGTTCATCCCATTCACTTTTCTCGCGTCCATCCTCACCGACATCTCAGGCTTCAGCGCAGGCGCGGTGGGCTGGGTGATGCTGGTGTACGGCGTGTCGGTGGCCGTGGGCAACCTCTGGGGCGGCCGGCTGGCCGACCGGCTGGGGCCCATCCCGGCGCTGCGCATCATCTTTGCGCTGCTGGCTGCTGTGTTGTTGTTGCTGCAGTTCACCGCGCCCTACCCCTGGCTGGCGGTAGGCACCGTGCTGCTGTGGGGCGCCGTGGCGTTTGGCAATGTGCCGGGGCTGCAGGTGTATGTGGTCAAGCAGGCCGAGCGCTTCACGCCGCAGGCGGTGGACGTGGCCTCGGGCCTGAACATCGCCGCCTTCAATGTGGGCATTGCGGGCGCCGCCTGGGCCGGTGGCCTGATCGTGACGCACCTGGGCCTGCAACACACGCCCTGGATCGGCGCCCTGGTGGTGCTGGTGTCGCTGGCCCTCACGCAGTGGAGCGGCGTGCTCGACCGGCGCAGCGGCATCCCCGTGCGCTCAGCGGGCCCGGTGCCCGTGGGGCACTGAGCCCTCCCCCACACCTCTCCTTCTTTCTTTTCGTTGCTGGAACCGCCATGACTTCTTCCACCCCTTCTTCTCCCCTCCTCCCCGCCTTCGGCGTCGGCACCTTTCGCCTCAAGGACCAGGTCGCCATCGACTCCGTGCGCAACGCCCTCGACCTGGGGTACCGCGCCATCGATACGGCGCAGATCTATGGCAACGAAGCCGCCGTCGGCCAGGCCATTGCTGACAGCGGCGTGCCGCGCGGTGAACTGTTCATCACCACCAAGGTCTGGACCGAGCACCTGGCAGGTGACAAGCTCATCCCCAGCCTCAAAGACAGCCTGACAAAACTGCGCACAGACCATGTTGACCTCACACTGATCCACTGGCCCTCACCCGGCGGCGCGGTGCCCGTGGCCGAGTTCATGGGCGCGCTGGCCGAGGCCCGAGCCCTGGGCCTGACGCGGCAGATCGGCGTGTCAAACTTCAACATCGCCCTGCTGCGCGAAGCCATTGCCGCCGTGGGGGCGGGGGCCATCGCCACGCACCAGATTGAGCTGCACCCCTACTTGCAAAACCACGCCGTGGCGGAGTTCGCGCGCAGCCAGGGCATTCACACCACGTCGTACATGACGCTGGCTTATGGCAAGGTGCTGGCTGACCCGGTTGTGCAAGCCATCGCCCAGGCCCACGGTGCCACGCCCGCGCAGGTGGCGCTGGCCTGGGCCCTGCAACTGGGTTACGCCGTGATTCCGTCGTCCACCCAGCGGGACCACCTGGCCAGCAACCTGAAGGCCCGGCAACTGCGGCTGTCAGACACCGACCTGGCACAAATCGCGGCGCTGGACCGTGGCGAGCGCCTGGTCAACCCCGAAGGCCTGGCACCTGCCTGGGACTGAGACCGTGAACCCGTTCTGAGAACGGTGCTTGCCCATATTGGCAAGCACCGCGCCTTGCAGCTCCTCGATAATGGGCCGATGCCCCGCATCACCCAACAACTGCACCCCCACCGCGAACCCGTAGCCACCCGCCCCGCCGCCACCGTGCTGCTGCTGCGCGATGCGGCAGGCACACCAGCAGGCTTGGGCGGCGGGCTCGAAGTCTTGATGACCCGGCGCTCGGACAAGGCCAGCTTTGCGCCCGGCGCCTATGTGTTCCCCGGCGGCGGCATCGATGCGCTCGATGCCGCGCCCGCCACACACGCCACCGCCGACCGCCGCCCCGCGCAAAGCGACCTGCACCTCACCCAGGCCATCGCCGCCATCCGCGAGAGCTTCGAGGAGCTGGGCATCCTGCTGGCCCGCCATGCAGACGGCCGCATGGCGAACGCGGCGGACATCGCCGCCATCGACCGCCACCAGCCGTTTGCCGCGCAGTGCCAGGCGCGCGGCCTGCGCCTGGCGGCCGACAGCGTGTACCTGCTGGCCCACTGGACGGCCGACCGCGACCTGGCGCGCCGCTTTGAGGTGCCGTTCCTCGTGGCCCGCATGCCCGAGGGCCAGGAGCCCGTGGCCGATGAATCCGAACAGTTCGAGCCCGTGTGGGTGCGACCTGCCGATGCGCTGGCGCGGCACGACGCCGGGCAGTTCTTCATGATCTTCCCCACCATCCGCACGCTGCAGCGCCTGGCAAAATTCGCCAGCACCCAGGCGGTGCTGGACGCGGTGGCGCACGAGCAGCCGCTGTGGGTGAGCTGCCCGCGCGCAGGCCTCCTGGCGGGCAAGGAAGCGCGCTACATGGAAGATGAAACGCCCTTTGGCGAACTGGCGCTGGTGTGCCCCGACGGGCAGATCGTGCACCCGCTGGACTGGCAGACCGAACGCCCCGTGCCCCTGCTGCGCAACCTGCAGCGCCTCACCGCGCCCAACCCCGGTGTGATGACCGGCCCCGGCACCAACAGCTACCTGGTGGGCGGCCCGTCCACGGGCTTCATCGCCATCGACCCGGGCCCGGCCGATGCCGAGCACCTGGACAAGCTCTGGCGCGCCGCCGGGGGCGACATCCGCATGATCGTGTGCACCCATTCGCACCCCGACCACTCGCCAGGCGCCGCGCCACTGCAGGCGATGTGCGTGCAGGCGGGCAAACCCAGGCCGCCCATCCTGGGCCTGCCATCGGCCCCCACGGCCCGCGCCGCCAGCCAGTTCACGCCCGACCGGCCGCTACAAAATAATGAGCCGCTTGCGCTTGCTGGACAAGCGCCAGAGGGCAAAATCACCCACACCCTGCAGGTCATCCACACCCCCGGCCATGCGGCCAACCACCTGTGCCTCTTGCTGGTGGAAGACGCCCTGCTGTTCAGTGGCGACCACATCCTGAACGGCAGCACCACCGTGATCGACCCGCCCGACGGCAACATGGCCGACTACCTCGACTCGCTCGACCGGCTCGATGCCGTGTGCGCTGAACACGGCGTGGAGTTCATCCTGCCCGCGCATGGCTATGTGCTGGGAGGCCCGGTCAACGGGGCGCGCGGCGCCATCGCCAAGCTCAAGGCCCACCGCCTGGCGCGCGAGGCCAAGGTGCTGGCCGCCATGCAGGCACTGCCCCAGGGCAGCATTCAAGAGTGGGTGCAGCACGCGTATGACGACGTGCCGCCGCGCATGTGGCCCGTGGCGCAGCGCTCGCTGCTGGCGCATGTAGAGCGCATCCGCTCTCTACAACCTGGCAATAACTGAACAACAAGAACACCCAACCGCATTCATTCAATGACCGACAAGAACCCTGACCCCACCCACATCCGCCTGGCCAAACGCGTGGCCGACCAACTGAGCTGCTCGCGCAGCACGGCCGAGCAATTCATCGAAGGCGGCTTTGTGAGCGTGGACGGCCAGGTGGAAGAAGCCCCCGGCACCCGCGTGCGCCCCGACCAGGCCGTGACCGTGGCACAAGACGCCAGCCTGCTGGAGCTGACACCGGTGACGCTGCTGCTGCACAAGCCGGTGGGGTTTGAAGCCGGCCTGGGCCTGCCCAGCGCACCCACAGGGCAAGCGGCCCACGCCAGCCGCAGCCAGGGCGCGCAACAGGCGCTCACGCTGCTCAATGCCGCGTCCCACCTGGCCGAAGACGCCTCGGGCATCCGCGTGCTGCAGCGCCACTTCAAGCAGCTCGAATGCTTCACGCCGCTGCCCACCGAGGCCAGCGGCCTGGTGGTCTACACGCAAGACAAGCGCATCGCGCGCAAGCTGGCCGAAGACATCGAGTCGCTGGAGCAGGAGTGCACCGTCGAGGTCAAGGGCGACATCGCGCCGAATGGCCTGCAGCGCCTGTGCCACGGCCTCACGTTCAACGGCCGCCCGCTGCCGCCCATCAAGGTAAGCTGGCAAAGCGAGACCAAGCTGCGTTTTGCGCTCAAGGGCATCCGCCCGGGCCAGATCCCTGCCATGTGCGACGCCGTGGGCCTGCAGGTAGTGGCCATCAAACGCATCCGCATCGGCCGCGTGCCGCTGGCCAAGGTGCCCGAGGGGCAGTGGCGCTATCTGCAGCCGTGGGAGAAGTTCTGAGAGGATGTTGAGCGGCTGCCTGGGCCACCCTAAAACCGATATATACGCGATCGGCAGCGTGCCCTTCGCACAGGCTGACATCACTCTCGTGTTCCGTTTCTCATCTCATGAGATCGCCGCGGAGGCGCCCGTTGATCTTTGACGGGACAGCGGCCCAGGGCCAAGTTCTCTCCCCCCCACAGCTGGCCGCTAACATCGGCTGTCGGAGCACAAGATCAACAACACAAGAAGGCAGGAGACATGACCATGAATGACATCACCAAGGAAGAACTCAAAAGCATCGTTTTTGTGACAGCTGTCAATGAGTGCGAAATGAGCGACCAAGTTCAGGTTCCTATTGAAGCCTTCGATGCAAACACGTATCGGCACTTCCTCAACGTGGCGTTGTCAAAGAGAGCGAAAGCCGACCATGAAGGCGCCCCTGGAGGAGGGGCAAAAAGCGTGGCCGATCTCACCGAGGCAATCAAGCACCTCGATCACATTCTTTCGAAGTAATCGGGAAGGTGGCGCGGCATCTTGCCGCAGCACCACGGCGAAAATCATTGTGTTTTTATATCCGTCACCCCGTCAATCAGCGCAGCGTTGTCGACTGCTCAATAATGCCGCCGCTGGCAGTTTCTGCTGGTTGCGTAACCCGGCGAATCCGCATAGGAATGTGCGCATGAAAAAACGAGATTGAGGCGCGAGAAACGCCTCCCCAGACGTTTCGTTCAGCGCCCTTCGCAGCGCATGCACGCTCCTTAATGCATAGCTATCAGCGATTGATACATAAGCGCTAGAGCCCTATTTGATTAAAAAAATGGGGGACTTCCCCGCTGCTACACTGCGCAGCACTCTGGAGGGAGTTCATGAACCAACAACAGTCCAATCGCCTGGAGGGGCCCATGTCCACCTTCATGCCGCAAACCATCGACGCCTACCCGCTCGAATTCACCGGCAGCGGGGGCGAATATTTCCGTGTCTGGATCGTCAACGTGCTGCTCAGCATCGTCACGCTGGGCTTTTACACGCCCTGGGCGCGGCGGCGCACGGCGCAGTATTTCTACAGCCACACGCTGGTGGCGGGCAGCCCGCTCGAATTCACCGCGCAGCAGCGCCGCATGGTGATGGGGTTTGTACTGCTGGTGCTCATCACGCTGGCCTACAACATCGCAGTCCGCACCGGGCAAGACACGGCGGTGGGGCTTTTCTTGCTAGGCGGCGCCGTGCTGGCCCCCTTCATCTGGGCCAGCGCCATGCGGTTTCGGCTGGGTGCCACGCGCTGGCGCGGCCTGCGCCTGCAGTTCACTGCGGGCTGGAAAGAGGTCTATCTGGCCAGCTGGCCGGTGTTTGCACTGGCCCTGGTGTGGTTTGGCGTGTTTTTTGGCATGCAGATGTTGTCGCCCGAGGTGGCCAATGCGCTGCAGGCCGCTGAGGAAGAAGTCCGCAAGCCGCGTATGCCCACCTTCACGGCCGCCATGGCGGGCCTGCTGGTGCTGGGCCTGGTGCTCACGGTGTTGTGTGTCATTCGCCTCGAATACAACTACAAAAGCCTGCTGGTGCTGCGCGCGCAGGTGGGCGCCGAACGGGGCCGCTGGAAGCCGGTGTACATGGATTTCGTGAAGGTGTGGCTGGCCACCGTGGCGGTGTTTGTCGCGACGGTGGTGGCCGTCTGGGCACTGGTTTTCGTCCTGGCGGGCAGCTCCATCGCGATGGCCGTTGCCTCCAGCAAAAGCTTGGGGCTGTGGATGGTAGTCATCCTCATCGCCGCGTTCGTCGGCGGTGTTTTTCTGATGTTCCTGGCGTCGGCACCCGCCCGCGCCTACCGCGAGGCCCGCATGTTCCAGCTGATGTGGAACAACATTGGCGTGAGCCATCTGGCGCGCTTCAAATGCCACTTGCCCAGCGGCCGCTACGTGTGGCTGCGCATCAAGAACATGCTGCTCACCCTGGTCACCCTGGGCCTGTATCGCCCGTTTGCGCGGGTCAGCGAATACCGCATGAAGGTGGAATCCGTCACGCTGCACGTCAAGGGCGGCGTGGAGCAGGTGGCAGGCGTCATGGTGCGCCAGCAGCAAGGGGGCCTGGGCGATGCCCTGGCGGATGCTGCTGGCCTCGACCTGATCGGATGACACACACGCCATCCCCACAGACCGGCGGCCCGCCTTCGCCAGCGGACGCCGTGGAACGGGCTCTGCCAGGCCACGGGCGTCGTCCCCCTTCCCGCGAAGCGAGAGAAGGGGGAAGCCGCGCAGCGGCTCAGGGGGATATCCCCTTGCTTCCCGGGCGCTGGTTCAACGGCCTGAGCAGCAAGGCCCAGCCGGTGATGGTGGGCCTGCAACCTGCGCCACGAGGCCCGTCGCTGGTGCTGCACCCGCTGTCGCAAGCCGGTGCATCCCCCACCACGCTCACCCATGACCAGGTCGGCTGGCCCGAAGCGTGGAACGAGCGCCGTCCGCCCCAGCGTGTGGTGGTGGACCTGCGCGACCAGGGCAGCCTGGAGATCGACGCCGTGGCCGAATGGCGCGCCGCCCTCGCCGCCGCCGGCAACCGCCCGGGCATCGCCCAGCGCATGCAGACCCGCTGGCCCCTGCTGCTCGGCGTGGCCCTGGCCGCCGTGGTGGGGCTCACGCTGTTTTACCGCTATGGCACACCGTGGGCCGCCACGCAGCTGACGCGGTTTGTGCCACTGGCGTGGGAAACCAGCGTGGCCGACAACGCGCTCAAGCAGATGGATGACGGCACCCTCAAGCCCAGCAAGCTGACCCGCGAACGGCAGGCCGCGCTCAAGGCCCGCTTTGATGCCCTGGTGCAGCAGACACCCGCCACGCTGCACCGCTACCCGCAATACCGCCCCCCGCTGTCGCTGGAGTTTCGTGCAGGCATGGGTGCCAATGCCTTCGCCCTGCCCGGCGGCAAGATCGTGATGACCGATGGCATCGTCAAGGCCGCGGCCGAAAAGGGCCTGCCCGACGATGCACTGGTGGGCGTGCTGGCCCACGAAATGGGCCACGTCGTGTACCGCCACACCACCCGCATGGTGGTGGAGCAAGGCGTGCTCAACATGGGCCTGGGCCTGGCGCTGGGGGATGTGTCGGGCATCGTATCGACCGGCGCATCGGTGCTCACGGGCCTGGCCTATAGCCGCAGCCACGAACGCGAGGCCGACTGCTACGCCATCGACCTCATGCGCCACGCCGCGCTGCCGACCGCCCCCATGGGCAAGCTGCTGCTGGCGATTGCGCACGACGAAGAGAAAGAAACCAAGGAAACGAAAGAAGGCGAACGCAAAGAGGCGGCTAGCGCCAACCCTGCGCAGGCCAGCAGCACACCGGGCAGCGGCCCCGCGTCGGTCGGTAAAGACAACGCCCAGGACCAGAGCCATGAAAAAAACAAGGGAAAGGCCCGCGCCGAAATGGAAGCGCACCCTGTCTGGTCCCTGCTGAGCAGCCACCCCGAGACCATTGCGCGAGCCACTGCGCTGGAGCAGGGGCAGTCGCCGCACTGCGCGTCGCGCTGAACATTGCGCACGGTTCGCAGTCTGCGGCGAGAATATCAAAAACAATAGCTGCTAGCGCTTACTCCATAAGCGCTAGAGCCCTATTTCATTCAAAAGTGTGAAGCACGCCGATAAGCCGGATTCTGTGCACCACTGACCCTCTTGCGAAGGCCCGCAGTGTGACCGCCATTAATCTGGGCCGGGTGTCGCCACCACGGCTCGGTGCTACCTACCCGCCAACTCTGCGGAACCACATCAACGTTGGCCTACTTGGTATTGCTGCGCGTAGAGATTGCCCGTTTCACCCCCAGTGGTCTGCCTTGCGGCACTCCCCCGGGACTCGTCTCTGTTGCTCTGATCCTCACCTCACGGTGGGCAGCCGTTAGCTGCTACGCTGTCCTGTGCAGTCCGGACGTTCCTCCAGTGCCTGGTTTCCCAGATTGCACCAGCGGCGGTCTGGCGTGCTTCACGGGGTAGATTATCGCCGACCCGAAGCCTTCGAGCCCCCGTTTTCCTCAGGACAACACCATGACCACACCCACCACCACCCATTTCGACACCGCCGCCCGCGATTGGGACCAGCGCCCCATGTCGCAGCAACTGGTTGTTGTGCCCGAGCGCCTGCTGGCGCAGCTGCCTTTGCAGGCCAACGACCATGTCCTCGATTTCGGCGCGGGCACGGGTCTGCTGTCTACCGCCATTGCGCCCAAAGTGGCGCAGGTGACGGCGCTCGACATGTCGGCCGCCATGCTGCAGGTGCTGGATGAAAAGGGTTTGGCCAACATCACCACGCACCATGGCGACATCTTTGACGGCCTGCCCGGGTACTACCATGCCGTCGTCAGCTGCATGGCCCTGCACCATGTGGCGGACACCGCAGCGCTGCTGCGCGCATTTGCGGCCGCACTGCACCACGGCGGTCGCATTGCGCTGGTGGACCTGTACCAAGAGGACGGCAGCTTTCATGGCGACAACGCCGCCAAGGGCGTGCAGCACCTGGGCTTTGTGCCAGACCACTTGCAGGCGCTGGCCGAGCAAGCCGGTTTTGTGGACATCGCGTTCAGCGACATCCTGCACGTGCAGCAAAGCAATGGGCGGACCTATCCGCTGTTCCTGATGACCGGGCGCAAGCCTTGATGGCCCGGGAACAGGTGCCAGCGCGGTAAGGGGTTGCCCACCGGGCATATCCATATGGCCATTGCTGCAGAACAACTGGTTCAGAATGCGCATCACATCCCCTCTTTGCACCTCACAGGAGACGCCATGAAAGCCAACAACATTCTGCAAACCATCGGCAACACGCCCCACGTGCGCATCAACCGCCTGTTTGGCGAGGGCGCCAATGTGTGGATCAAGTCCGAGCGCAGCAACCCCGGAGGCTCGATCAAGGACCGCATTGCGCTGGCCATGGTCGAAGACGCCGAAAAGTCGGGCGCGCTGAAGCCTGGCGGCACCATCATCGAGCCCACCTCGGGCAACACCGGCATTGGCCTGGCGCTGGTGGCGGCGGTCAAGGGCTACAAGCTCGTTTTGGTGATGCCCGACAGCATGAGCATTGAGCGCCGCCGCCTGATGCTGGCCTACGGCGCCAGCTTTGATCTGACGCCCAAGGAAAAAGGCATGAAAGGCGCCATTGCCCGCGCCGAAGAGCTGCAGGCGCAAACGCCGGGCTCGTGGATTCCCCAGCAGTTCGACAACCCGGCCAATATCGATGTGCATATGCGCACCACGGCCCAAGAGATCCTGGCCGACTTTCCCGATGGCCTCGATGCCCTCATCACCGGCGTGGGCACGGGCGGGCACATCACCGGGGTGGCGCGCGTGCTCAAGGCCCGATTCCCGCAACTCAAGGTGTTTGCGGTAGAGCCTTCGCTCTCGCCCGTGATCTCGGGCGGCCAGCCCGGGCCCCACCCGATTCAGGGCCTGGGCGCCGGGTTCATCCCCAAGAACCTCGACACCAGCCTGCTCGACGGCGTGATCCAGGTGGATGCAGAGCCTGCGCGCGAATACGCCCGCCGCAGCGCCCGCGAAGAAGGCATGCTGGTCGGCATCTCCTCGGGGGCCACGCTCGCGGCCATCGCACAAAAACTGCCCGAGCTGCCCGCTGGCGCCAAGGTGCTGGGCTTCAACTACGACACGGGCGAACGCTACCTGTCGGTCGACGGTTTTCTGCCGGCTTAACGCCTGCGCCGGGCCGCGTCACGCGGGGCCCGGCGCAGGCGGAAGGCGGACGCCGCCAGCGGCTTTGCCGTTGTGCGCGCCCACCCCATACGCCGATCTCACACGCCGATCTCACACGCCTGTTGCAGACAGGGCCGGTGAGGAACGGCCAGCACAACGGTGAGCAGGAGGCCTTTCATTTCGCCGCCACAGCACAGACCAACGGCCACCCGTCCTACAGCGGCAGCGCACACGGGCCGGAACAATCGTTACACATCCCGTCAGCCCCGGCCATCGTCGCGTCGGGGGGCCTGGCGGGGCCAGTTCACCACGATTGTTGCCATGGCCCCAAACCCCCCACAGCCCATCGCGTTCAAGGTTCTGACCGTGAACGTGCACAAGGGCTTCACCACCTTCAACCGGCGTTTCATGCTGCATGAGTTGCGCGAAGCCGTGCGCGATGTTGCCGCAGACCTGGTGTTCCTGCAGGAGGTGCAGGGCACGCACCATCGACACGCCACCCGCCTGTCGAACTTTCCGCAAGTGCCGCACTACGAGTTTTTGGCCGACACGATCTGGTCGCAATACGCCTACGGCCGCAACGCCGTGTATGACAACGGCGATCACGGCAATGCGCTGCTGTCCAAGTTCCCTATCGTTCACTACGAAAACCACGACATCTCCATCTCGGGCCCGGAGCGTCGCGGCATGCTCCATTGCGTGCTGAAGCCGCCAGGCCACCACCTGCCGGTGCATGCCATCTGTGTTCACCTGGGGTTGCAAGAGGCACACCGCCAACAACAGTTGCTGCGCGTTTGCAAGCTTGTGCGCAGCTTTCCCGCCAACGAACCCGTGGTGCTGGCCGGCGACTTCAACGACTGGCGCCACCGTGCCCACGCGGTACTGCGCGAAGGCGCAGGGTTGGAGGAGGTTTTTGTCAACGCCTTCGGGCGCGCCGTGCGCACCTTTCCGGCCAACATGCCCTTGCTCGCGCTCGACCGCATCTACGTGCGCAACGCCGCCGTGTACTCGCCCCTGGCACTGCCCAAAAAGCCCTGGGACAAGCTGTCGGACCACGCCCCCCTGGCCGCGGAGATTCTGTTATGACCCGCCTTCATAAAAATCAACACCCGCGCCGCTGGGTGCCTGGCAATCACTTCGAGCTGCTGGAGAACGGTGAGGAGTTCTTTCCGCGCGTGTTCGAGGCCATCGCGCAAGCCCGCCGCGAGGTGATGCTGGAGACCTTCATCCTGTTTGAGGACAAGATCGGCCAGGCCTTGCACGCCGCCCTGCTGGGCGCCGCGCAACGCGGCGTGCAGGTGCATGTGCTGGTGGACGGTTTTGGCTCGCCCGACTTGTCGGACCGCTATGTGGGCAGCCTGACCGAGGCAGGGGTGCGCTTTCGCATTTTTGACCCGGGGCGCAGCTTCATGGGGCAACGCCTGAACGTGCTGCGCCGCATGCACCGCAAGATCGTGGTGGTGGACGGGCAGCTGGGTTTCATTGGCGGCATCAACTATTCAGCCGACCATGTGGCGGACTTCGGGCCCGAAGCCAAGCAAGACTATTCGGTGCAGGTGCGCGGCCCCATCGTGGCGCAGATGCACCACTTCACCCGCGAAGCGGTGCTGGACGATGCCGGCCGCAAACACCAGCCCAGCGCCAGCATCACGGGGCGCCCGCACGCCGGCACGGCCCGCGCGATGTTCGTGACGCGCGACAACCACCACCACACCAATGACATCGAGCACCACTACCGCGTGGCCTTGCGCACCGCGCGCCACCGCGTTGTGATTGCCAATGCGTATTTCTTCCCGGGCTACCGCTTCATCCGCGAGATGCGGCGTGCCGCGCGCCGTGGTGTGGACGTGCGCCTGATTTTGCAGGGCCAGCCGGACATGCCGATCGTGAAAGCCGCCGCCAGCCTGCTGTATGACCACCTGCTGCGCGCCGGTGTGCGCATTTATGAATACTGCGACCGGCCCCTGCATGGCAAGGTCGCCCTGGTGGACGATGAGTGGGCCACCGTGGGCTCCAGCAATCTCGACCCGCTGAGCCTGTCGCTCAACCTGGAGGCGAACGTGATCATCCAGGACAACGCGTTCAACGCCCGGCTTCACCGCCGCCTGTCGCACCTGATGGACAACAGCTGCAAACAGGTTGAGGCCACCGCACCCAGCCGCTGGGACGGGCTGCGCCTGCTGCGCAGCTACGCGGTGTTTCACCTGATGCGCTGGTTTCCCACCTGGGCGGGCTGGCTTCCGCGGCACCAGCCTGTCATCGCGCTGGCCAGCCCGCAAGAGGTGGGCGTACCCAACGTGCCGCCCGCCCAACCGGGCGCGGCGGCCTGACGCAGGCTGCATCCTCGTACCCTTGCGCATTCCCCCGCACCGTCGCCGCCTATGCCCGTTTCTCTGCATCCCCCCGCCCCTCGCACCGTGCCCCAGGTCGAAGATGGACGCCTGCACCATCGGCGCAGCCTGGACGCAGGTGCTGATGCCCACAGGGATGCGGATGCGCCCATCGATGCCTTTGGGCACGACGGCAAAGGTGGTGCCGCAGCCAACGCCGGGCTTTGGGGCCGGCTGCACCAGCAACGCTGGTGGCCCTGGCTGGCCACGGCATTGAGCGGTGCATTCATTGTGTTCGTGGGTTTTTTGCTGTTCCGCCAGGCCAGCAAGGTGGACTGGGGGACCGTGTGGCGGGCGTTTC
Source organism: Acidovorax radicis (assembly GCF_020510705.1). Taxonomy (NCBI): domain Bacteria; kingdom Pseudomonadati; phylum Pseudomonadota; class Betaproteobacteria; order Burkholderiales; family Comamonadaceae; genus Acidovorax; species Acidovorax radicis. The sequence goes on along the minus strand of NZ_CP075184.1, from coordinate 833,944 downwards.
TGGCACTCCCGGCCACCGTGCTGCTCGCAGCAGGCGCGCTCGCCTGGTCCAGCCACCTGCTCTACAGCACGTTCGATCTGGTCGGGCGCCACTACACGCGGCACGGCCTGACGGTGGCACGCGCCGTGGGCATCACCCTCATTGCCTACCCGTTCACGCTGAACCTGGGCTCGATCATCGGTGGGGTGTCGGCGCGCTACCGGCTGTATTCGCGCCAGGGTGTCGGCGTAGGGCAGATCGGCCAGATTGTCGGTCTGTCCATCATCACCAACTGGCTCGGCTATTTTGTGCTGGCGGGGGCCGTGTTCTGGGCGTGGACGCCGCAGTTGCCCGCCGGGTGGCAGATCAGCAGCCTGCAATTGAGCTGGATCGGTGCCGCGCTGGCGGGTGTCACGGTGCTTTATGTGGCGCTGTGCGTGTGGCGCAAGGGGCAACCACTCACGCTGCGCGGCCACACCTTTCCCATGCCGGATTGGCGCGTGGGCCTGCTGCAGGTGGCCCTGTCCACCACCAACTGGATGCTGATGGGAGGCGCCATCTGGGTGCTGACCCGGCAACAGGCCCCTTACGCGGCCGCACTGGCCACTGTGCTGCTGGGTGCCATTGCGGGTCTCATCTCCCGCATCCCTGCGGGCCTGGGCGTGCTGGAGGCCGTGGGCGTGGCGGTGTTGTCAGCCTATCTGCCCGCACCACAGGCGCTGGCTGCCATCCTGGCCTACCGCACGCTGTATTTCTTTGCGCCGCTGGTGCTGGCCGCAGTGGCTTTTGGTGCCACCGAACTGTGGTGGCGCCAACGGCCACCGCACGCAGCGACTGCGCAGTCGTTGCCCGCGTAGCCGCCCCACCACGCGCGCGCACCGCAGCCTAGCTCCCAAAAATTCTAATAAAAATAGCCTCCAGCGCTTATCCATCAAGCGCAAGAAGCTATCATTTTTGCAGCTCACACGGATCCACCCTGGGGCCCCAGGCGCCTGCAGCACTGCGCGACGCTGGCCCGGTAAAATCGCAGCCCCACGACTTTGCATCCGCCCGATCGACACGGGCCCGCAAGACCATGATCCGACTCTCTGAAATCCGGCTGCCCTTTACCGTGGCCGAAGCCCCCGAGGCGCCGCTGCGCGCCGCTGCCGCCAAAACTCTGGGCCTGGCAGATGCCGATATCGCCCACCTGCATGTTTTCAAGCGCAGCTTCGATGCGCGCAAGGCCGACCTGCTGGCGGTGTACATCGTGGACCTCACGCTGGCCCAGCCTGCGCGCGAGGCCGCTGTGCTGGCGCAGTTTGCGGGCAACCCGCACATCCAGCCCACACCCGACATGGCCTGGCACCCCGTGGGCCAGGCGCCCGCCAACCTGCCCCTGCGCCCCGTGGTGGTGGGCTTTGGGCCCTGCGGCATTTTTGCGGCGCTGGTGCTGGCGCAAATGGGCTTCAAGCCCATCGTGCTGGAGCGCGGCAAGCCCGTGCGCGAGCGCACCAAGGACACCTGGGGCCTGTGGCGCAAGCGCGAGCTGCATGCCGAAAGCAACGTGCAGTTTGGCGAAGGCGGCGCAGGCACCTTCAGCGACGGCAAGCTCTACAGCCAGATCAAAGACCCGCGCCACCTGGGCCGCAAGGTGATGAACGAGTTCGTGAAGGCTGGCGCGCCTGAAGAAATCTTGTACGTGGCGCACCCGCACATCGGCACCTTCAAGCTGGTGAAGGTGGTGGAGAACCTGCGCGAGCAGATCATCGCACTGGGTGGCGAGATCCGCTTTGAACAGCGCGTGACGGACGTGATCATTGAAGGCACTGGCGATGCGCGCCATCTGCGCGGCCTCAAGGTGCTGAACCAGGCCACCGGCGAAACCACTGAGCTGCGCGCCGACCACGTCGTGATGGCCCTGGGCCACAGCTCGCGCGACACCTTTGCCATGCTCTACGAGCGCGGCGTGGCCATGGAGGCCAAGCCGTTTTCCATCGGCTTTCGCATCGAACACCCGCAAAGCGTCATCGACCGCGCCCGCTGGGGCCGGCACGCGGGCCACCCGCTCTTGGGCGCGGCCGACTACAAGCTGGTGCACCACGCCGCCAATGGCCGCGCGGTCTACAGCTTTTGCATGTGCCCCGGCGGCACCGTGGTGGCTGCCACCAGCGAGCCAGGGCGCGTGGTGACCAACGGCATGAGCCAGTATTCGCGCAACGAACGCAATGCCAACGCGGGCATGGTGGTGGGCATTGACCCCAGCGACTACCCCACCGATGCGGCTGCATTTGAAGCGCAGCTGGGCAGCACCTATGGTGCCGAGACGCTGCCCGCCGGGCAGTTTCACCCGCTCGCGGGCCTTGTGCTGCAGCGCCAGCTTGAATCCAACGCCTTTGTGCTGGGCGGCGGCGACTACAGCGCGCCGGGGCAACTGGTGGGCGACTTCATCGTGGGCAAGCCGTCCACCCAACTGGGCGCGGTCGAGCCCTCCTACAAACCCGGCGTGGCGCTGGGCGACCTGCACGCCGCCCTGCCCGGCTATGCCATTGAGGCGCTGCGCGAGGCGCTGCCAGCGTTTGGCCGCAAGATCAAGGGGTTTGACATGCCCGACGCGGTGCTGACCGGCGTGGAGACCCGCACCTCCTCGCCACTCAAGATTGGGCGCGGCGACAACCTGCAAAGCCTGAACACAGCGGGCCTGTACCCGGCTGGCGAAGGTGCCAGCTATGCGGGCGGCATTCTGTCGGCCGGTGTGGACGGTATCAAGGTGGGTGAGGCCGTGGCGCGCGCGTTGCTGGGCATCACCACCTGAAAAAAAGAAGGTGGCGGCAAGGGCCAGGCCCCCACCGCCCGGTCAGCGCAGCGCCTTGAAGCTGCCCGCTGCACCGTGGGTTGTTGCACTGCCAGCGCTGGCCGGCAAGCGGAACGCCTCCACCAGTTCCGCCAACTGCTGGGCTTGTACCCGCAGGCCCTGTGCCGCCGCCGATGATTCCTCGACCAGCGCTGCGTTCTGCTGCGTCATCTGGTCAAGTTGCGAGACGGCCTCGCCCACCTGGCTCAGGCCCGTGGTCTGCTCACGCGCGGCGGTGCTGATCTCGCCAATGATGGTGGCCACCTGCTGCACGGACTGAACGATCTCGCCCATGGTGTCGCCCGCAGCATGGACCAGCTGCGTGCCCTCGTCCACCTGCCGCACGCTGTCGCTGATGAGTCCGCCGATCTCTTTGGCCGCCGTGGCCGAGCGCTGGGCCAGGCTGCGCACTTCGCTAGCCACCACCGCAAAACCCCGCCCCTGCTCACCGGCGCGGGCGGCCTCCACAGCCGCGTTGAGGGCCAGGATATTGGTCTGGAAGGCAATGCCATCGATCACGCTGGTGATGTCTGCAATGCGGCGCGACGACAGCGCGATGCCGTCCATGGTGCCGACCACGCGGTCCACGGCCTCGCGCCCGCGCTGGGCGACGCTGCTGGCACCGGTGGCCAAAGTGCTGGCCTGGGCTGCCGCATCGGCGCTGTGGCGCACGGTGGCCAGCAGTTCCTCCATGCTGGCGGCAATTTCTTCGAGGTTGGATGCGGTCTGCTCGGTGCGGGCCGACAGGTCGCTGTTGCCCGCCGCGATCTCGCTGCTGGCCCCGGCCACAGAGGTGCTGGCCTGGCGCATGCCCACCACCAGCTCTGCAAGCCGGGCCTGCATGCCGCCCAGGCGCGCCAGCAAGGCCTGCAGTTCGTCGCGGCTGCCGAGGGACGCCAAGGGCACTTGCGAGGTGAGGTCGCCCTCGGCAATGCGGTCAGTGACCGCGGCCGCGTGGGCCAGTGGCCGCAAGATGGACCGCGAAAACACCCAGGCACACAAGAGGCTCAGCACCAGCCCCACCGCCGAGCCTGCGGCCAGCAGGACGATGCCCTGGCTGGCGCTGCGGGCAGCGGCTTCGCGGTCATCCGCCACCCGTTGCTGCTGAAAGGCAGCGAGTTTGTCCACGGCTGCTGCGTAGGCGTCTGCAGCGGAGCGCAACTGGTTGGCAATGGCATCGGCAGGCAAGGCCTCGCCCGCCTTGCGGCGCTTGACGAGGTCGTCGCGCACGGTGCGAAAACCGTTTCCGGCCTTGTCGATGGCGTCAAACAAGGTTTGTGAGGCCGCATCGTCCGCCAGCACATCCAGCCGTTTGCGCACTTCGTTGGACCGCGCCGATGTGAGCTTGCGGTCTGCATCAATGCGCGCGGCATACGCGGGGTTGTCGATCTCCAGCAAGGTCTCGGCGCGGGCCGAGCTGATGACAACGATGGAATGCAGCTCCCGCGCCAGCACCGCGCGTTCGGACGCCGCACCGCCCAGCTCATCGGCAATGTGCTGCAAGCCGGACAGCCGCCAGATACCCCCCCCCGCAGACAGCGACATCACCAGACAGACAACGCCAAAGGCCAGCGCCAGGCGAACAGCAACACGCAGGTGGGAGATGGACATAAAAAATTCCGCGACAAGAAAACGAACGATGAACACCGGACAGCCCGGCCCTCCAGGAGAGCAAGGGGTCGGCTTCAGGGTATCGACAAGTAGTTACACCTTCTTGAATCGCGCACGGAAGGTTTGCCCGACGGTAATGGCCAGCAATTCATGAAGGGCGTCCTAAAAAAAATGCCGCCGGGGCAGGCGAGCCCCGGCGGCAACAAGATAGGCAAACACCGCGCAGCGCGCGGTGAGCCTTCAGACCTGCGCGTTCTGCAGCGCGGCAATGCGCTCTTCAATCGGTGGGTGGGTGCTGAACAGCTTGCCGATGCCACCGGCAATGCCCATGGCGGCCATGCTCTTGGGCAACTCGGCCGGATGCATGCCGCCCAGGCGGGCCAGGGCGTTGATCATGGGCTGGCGACGCCCCATGAGCTGGGTGGCGCCCGCGTCGGCGCGGAACTCGCGCTGGCGGCTGAACCAGGCCACGATCATGGCCGCCACAAAGCCCAGCACGATGTCGAGCACGATGGTCGTCACGTAGTAGCCGATGCCGGGGCCGGACCGGTTTTCGTTGTTCTTGTTCAGGAAACTGTCCACCGCGTAACCGATCACGCGCGACAGGAACACCACAAACGTGTTCATCACGCCTTGGATCAGGGTCATGGTCACCATGTCGCCGTTGGCGACGTGGGCTATCTCGTGGCCGATCACGGCCTCGACCTCATCGCGGGTCATGCCCTGCAGCAGGCCGGTGGACACGGCCACCAGCGCGGAGTTCTTGAACGCGCCCGTGGCAAACGCATTGGGGTCGCCCTCAAAGATACCCACTTCGGGCATGCCGATCTTGGCTTCGGTGGCGAACTTGCGCACGGTCTCGACAATCCAGCGCTCATCGGGCGAGCCCGAGCCGTCGATCACGCGCACGCCCGAGCTCCACTTGGCCATGGGTTTGCTGATGAGCAACGAGATGATGGCGCCACCAAAGCCCATGACGAGCGCGAAGCCCAGCAACGCGCCCAGGTTCAGGCCATTCGCCGTGAGGTAGCGGTTGACGCCCAGCAGGCTCGCCACCACCCCCAGCACGACAACGACGGCCAGGTTGGTCATCACAAATAAAAGAATCCGCTTCATGGAATGATCTCTCCGTGGGATAAACAACAATGGGTGTTTGCTGGCTCAGATGGGGGCCGCAGGCTGCGCTTCAAGCGCCTGCCCAACGAACCGCAGAGCCAGCAGCGCCGCGATTTCATCGCGCTATGGTAGGTGCAAACCCGCACCGAAGCCTTATCACACAAGCCTTGACGGGAATTAGGAAACAGATGCCATGCGCAGTGGCCGGAACACCTGCGCATCGGCATAAAAGCCCGGTGCTTCGTTGGCAGGCCACCAGGCGGGGACCCCCAGCACGGGCAGCGGCACAAAGGGCTTGGCGACCCAGGGCTGGGGCTGCAGGGCCTGCGCGAGCCAGGCATCCAGGTTTGCTATTGAATGAATAGTGGCAGGCGCTTGATACACGTGCGCTACCATCGGTTTTCGCGGTGAAACCAGCTTTTCGAGCAGCGCGTGGCCGAACAACACCAGCCGGGCCTCGCCCCACAGTGGCCGCAGGTCGATGAACAGGCGCTGCCAGTCCCGCGCCCTGAGCGCATCCCACAGGGCATCCGGCGCCTGCAGCAGCGCTCCGTTTTCGTCGAACACCGTGAGCGCATCGCGCAGCGGCCCGCGCACGGCCTGCACACCATCGGTGGCGATGGCCTGGGCCTGCAGTTCATTCAGGCGCCGCTTGGTGTGCGGAAACCGCAGCCAGACCAGGCCGTTGAAAAAGTCGTGCAGGTTGTCGCGGGTGGGGACCTGGCGGGTGTCCCAGATGTACTGCTCGTAGGCGGTGCCTTCGGGCAGTTCGGACTGGGGCACAAAAACCACCGGAGCACCCGGCGGCGCGGCCGTCTGCAACGCCCGGTGCACGCAAAGATCACCCTGCAGCTGCTGGGCCAGGGGTTGGCCCAGGCCCCGCCACGGCTCCAGCCAGGGAGTACGCCAGTCAATGGCGTCGAAGGTGTGGCTTACACCAACCGCCACGGCAACGCTTCACCCGCGCGCAGGGGCTTGAGCTCTGCTTCGCCAAACGCAAAACTGTCGGGTGGCGTCCACGACTCGCGGCGCAAGGTGATGGTGCCGGTGTTGCGCGGCAGGCTGTAGAAGTCGGGGCCGTGGAAGCTGGCAAAGCCTTCGAGCTTATCGAGCGCACCCGCGTTGTCGAACGCCTCGGCATACATCTCGATGGCGGCGTGGGCCGTGTAGCAGCCTGCGCAGCCGGTGGCGTGTTCCTTGAGGTGCGCGGGGTGCGGCGCGCTGTCGGTGCCCAGGAAGAACTTGTTGCTGCCACTCGTAGCGGCTTGCACCAGCGCCACGCGGTGCGTCTCGCGCTTGAGCACGGGCAGGCAGTAGTAGTGGGGGCGCACGCCGCCGATGAAAATGGCGTTGCGGTTGTACAGCAGGTGGTGCGCCGTGATGGTGGCAGCGGTGAAGCGGTCGGCCTGGGCCACGTAGTCGGCAGCGTCTTTGGTGGTGATGTGCTCGAAGACGATCTTCAGCTCAGGGAAGTCGCGGCGCAGCGGGATCAGTTGCTGCTCGATAAATACCGCCTCGCGGTCGAACAGGTCGATGTCGCTGCTGGTCACCTCACCATGCACGAGCAGCAACAAACCGGCCTTCTGCATGGCTTCGAGCGTTTTGTAGGTCTTGCGCAGGTCGGTCACGCCCGCGTCGCTGTTGGTGGTGGCGCCTGCGGGGTAGAGCTTGCACGCCACCACGCCAGCGGCTTTGGCGCGCGCGATTTCTTCGGGCGGCAGGTTATCGGTGAGGTAGAGCGTCATCAGTGGCTCAAACGACATGCCTGCAGGCACGGCGGCCAGGATGCGCTGCTTGTAAGCCAGGGCCTGCTCGGCCGTGGTCACGGGCGGGCGCAGGTTGGGCATGATGATGGCGCGCCCAAACTGAGCGGCGGTGTGCGGCACGACGGTGTGCAGGGGCTCGCCGTCGCGCACGTGCAGGTGCCAGTCGTCGGGGCGGGTGATGGTGAGGGTGGAAACGTCGGCGGAGGGGGGGGTGTGGGGGGCGGCTGTCATGGGCAGCATTGTCCCATTGGCAAGATGACTCCTATTTTCATAGCTGCCAGCGCTTTACTGGTAAGCGCTAGGGGCCAAAATGGTCAAAACCAGACACACCAACCCGACCCTTCGCCCACGATGCCCACCACCCGCCCGGGGCGGCTGGTCGTGGATGGCGCGCCCGCCCGGGGCGGCCCGCTTGGACGCAACCTCAGCCGAAAAGCGCGGCCCCAGAGTTGCATGACGGCACCCCCCCAAAAAAAAGCGCCCGAAGGCGCTTTTCTCGATGGGGGGCAACACGGCACATCAGTGCTGCAGGATCTTGTTGAGAAAATCCTTGGTGCGCGGCTGGCGGGCGTCGGGGTTGTTGAAGAAGTCCTCTTTCGAGCAGTCCTCCAGGATCTTGCCGCCCACGTCCATGAAGATCACGCGGTTGCTCACCTTGCGGGCAAAGCCCATTTCGTGGGTCACACACATCATGGTCATGCCTTCGTTGGCCAGGCCCACCATCACGTCCAGCACTTCGCCCACCATTTCGGGGTCGAGCGCCGAAGTGGGCTCGTCGAACAGCATCACAATGGGGTCCATGCTGAGCGCACGTGCAATGGCCACCCGCTGCTGCTGGCCGCCCGACAGCTGGCCAGGGAACTTGTCCTTGTGGGCCGTGAGGCCCACACGTTCCAGCATCTTGAGGCCGCGCTTTTTGGCGTCGTCCTTGCTGCGGCCCAGCACCTTGATCTGCGCGATGGTCAGGTTGTCCGTCACGGACAGGTGCGGGAACAGCTCGAAGTGCTGAAACACCATGCCCACACGGCTGCGCAGCTTGGGCAGGTCGGTCTTGGGGTCGTGCAGTGCAACGCCATCCACGGTGATCTCACCCTTCTGGAAGGGCTCCAGCGCGTTGATGGTCTTGATCAGCGTGGATTTGCCCGAACCCGAGGGCCCGCACACCACCACCACTTCACCTTTGGTGATGGTGGCTGAACACTCATTGAGCACCTGCACCGGGCCATACCACTTCGATACGTTTTTGAGTTCGATCATGTTTTATTCCTCAATCTCTCGGATCACCGGATGATGGCAATCTTCTGGTGCAGGCGCTTGACCATCCACGACAGCGCGTAGCACATCACAAAATACAGAACCGCTGCAGCCAGATAGGCCTCGATGGGGCGGCCAAAATTCTTGCCCGCCACCTCAAAGCCCTTGAGCATGTCGTAGGCGCCGATGGCGTAGACCAGCGAGGTGTCCTGGAACAGGATGATGGTCTGCGTGAGCAGCACCGGCAGCATGTTGCGAAACGCCTGTGGCAGCACCACGAGCTTCATGTTCTGACCGTAGGTCATGCCCAACGCCTGCCCTGCGTACACCTGGCCGCGCGAGATCGACTGGATACCTGCCCGCATGATCTCGCTGAAGTACGCCGCCTCGAACGCGACAAAGGTCACGATGGCCGACACCTCGGCGCCGATGGGGCGGCCGATGATGGCCGGCACCAGCAGGAAGAACCACAGGATCACCATCACCAGCGGAATGCTGCGCATGCCGTTGACGTAGATGGTGGCCGGCACATCCAGCCACTTGCGGCCCGACAGGCGCATCAGTGCCAGCACCGTGCCAAAAAACACACCCCCCAAGGTGGCAATCAGCGTGAGCAACAGACTGAAGTACAGCCCCTTGAGCACGAAGTTGCTGATCAGGTCCCAGTTGTAGAACGAAAAGTCGAGATTCATCATGTCAGTGCCCCCCGCCCGCGCTGGCCGTCAAGGCCACACCGGGGATACGCACGCGCTTTTCGACGAAGGCCATGATCCGGTTGATGGCAAAGGCCGAAACGACATAGAGCGCCGTCACCGCCAGATAGACCTCAATGCCACGCGAGGTTTCTTCCTGCGCCTGCATCGCAAACATGGTCAGCTCGGCCACCGACACGGCAAACGCCACCGAAGAGTTCTTGAAGATGTTCATCGTTTCGCTGGTCAGCGGCGGGATGATGATGCGAAAGGCCATCGGCAGTAGCACATAGCGGTAGGTCTGAAAGGTGGTGAAACCCATCGCCAAACCCGCATAACGCTGACCACGCGGCAGGGCCTGAATCCCCGCGCGCACCTGCTCGGCAATACGTGCCGAGGTGAAAAAACCCAGTGCCAGCACCACCAGCACAAAACCCGGAACCTGCTTGAGCGCCGGAATCAGGCTGGGCAACACGTGGTACCACAGGAAAATCTGCACCAGCAGCGGAATATTACGAAAAAGCTCCACCCAGGCGTTGCCCAGGCGCACGATCATCGGTCGGTCCTGCAAGGTACGCACCGTGCCGATAAGCGCACCCAACACAAGCGCCAGCACCAAGGCCAGCAACGAAACGGATATGGTCCAGCCCCAGGCCGACAGTATCCAGTCCAGATAAGTGACTTCACCGCCCTTGCCAAAGCAGCCTTGCACAACCTCTCTGTCCATGGTGTCCTGGCAGAACACCTGCCAATCCCAACTCATAGGATCACCCCTTTAATTCTTGGTATTGCCGTTGGAGGCACACCCATGCCAATCCAACAAAAAAGCCCCTTCAAACCGGTTGGCCGAAGGGGCACAGGCGTTCAGAAGATTACTTCTTGACGTAGTCTTCCATGGGCTTGCTGTTGGGGTTTGCCCACGCAGCCTTGGTGGCTTCAGACATCGGCAGGCCGACCTTGGTGTTGGTGGGTGGCACGGGTTGCATGAACCACTTGTCGTACAGCTTGGCCAGCGAGCCGTCGGCGATCTGGCGCTTGATGGAATCGTCTACCGCCTTCTTGAAGGCAGGGTCATCCTTGCGCAGCATGCAAGCGATGGGTTCCACCGACAGCACTTCGCCCACGATCTTGTAATCGGCTGGGTTCTTGGACTTGGAGATGTTGGCCGCCAGGATGGAGCCATCCATCACGAACGCGTCCGCACGGCCCGTTTCCAGCATCAGGAAGCTGTCTGCGTGGTCCTTGCCAAATACTTCCTTGAAGTCGATGCCGCCAGCACGTTCGTGCTTGCGCAGCGTTTGCACCGAGGTGGTGCCGGTGGTGGTAACCAGCGTCTTGCCGTTCAGGTCCTTGATCGACGTGATGCCCGAATTGGCCTTCACGGCGGTACGCACTTCTTCCACATACGTGGTCACCGCGAAAGCCACGTCCTTCTGGCGGGTGGCATTGTTCGTGGTGGAGCCGCACTCCAGATCCACGGTGCCATTGGTCACCAGGGGAATACGGTTTTGCGAAGTGACGGGCTGGTACTTGATGTCCAGCTTGGCCAGACCCAGCTGCTTCTGGATGTCGTGCAGGACGATCTCACCCATTTCGGTGTGAAAGCCTACGAACTTGCCGTTACCCAACGTGTAGGAGAGACCGGAAGACTCGCGCACACCCAGCGTGACGCTGCCCGAGGCCTTGATCTTGGCCAACGTGTCGTTGGCCTGCGCGAAGGCGCTACCAGCGGCCAGCGCGGCGACGGCAATTGCCAGCAGATGTTTTTTCATGTGAATGATCTCCTTTTGGGTGAAACGTAAACAAAATTCTGAAGTCTCAAAGGCCCCGGGTTGGCCGGTGCCGATGAACTCCAACAGGGGGAATCGTGATTGTGCAGGCAGGCGCAACTCAGAAGGGCACCCTGTCAGTAGGGTATTTCCAGAAGTCGCGCAACAAATAACTGACCGGAAGGCTCAGCACTGTATTGCCTGGAGGTATGGGTTTGGCAAACCACTTGTCGTAGATGGGGTAGATCTCGTGGCTGGTGATGAGTCGGCGCATTTCATCGTCCACCAGCTTTTTGAATTCAGGGTCGTCCTTGGGCAGCATGATCGCCAGGGGCTCAGTGGTCATGAAGCGGCCCACGATTTTCAGCGCCTTCGGGTCGGGCCGCCCCGCTGCCAGGCCATAAAGCAGCACATCGTCCATGACAAAGGCATCAGCCTCGCCCTTTTCCACCATTTCAACGGCTTTGGCATGGTCGGCCGCCTCCAGGATGGTAATACCCATCAGGCGCTCGCGGTTGGCCTGGACAGCGGCCTTCAGGGGTGTGGAGCCTTTGGTGGACACCAGTTTTTTGCCGTTGAGATCTTCCACGCGGTCGATGGTGCTGGTGGACTTGACCAGCAGGCGCGCGCCAGTGATGAAGTGAGGAACCGTGAAGGAAACCAGCTCACGCCGCTCGGCATTGTTGGTGGTTGAGCCGCACTCCATGTCGGCCTTGCCTTGTGCCACCATGGTCACACGATTGGCAGAGGTGACGGGCACCATCTCGATGCCCATGTCCTTCTTGCCCGTTTTCTTGCGCACCAGCTCTGCCATGCGCAGGCACAGGTCGAGCGCATAGCCCACCGGTTTGCCCGAACTGCTGTCAATGTACGAAAAAGGCACCGATGACTCACGGTAGGCGATGACCAGTTTGCCGCCTTCGGCCACACGCTCCAGCACGCCAGCCTGCACCGACATGGACGCAACACAGCACAGGGCAGCAAAGCCCCTGGTGTATCCCCAACGCTGAATGGTCATGTGATGCCTTAATGAATGGACAGTCGGCCTGAGCAATCTTTGTGCCACGGCATGTTTACCCCAGCAAAACCGCGGTAACCGATCCGACTAGGGCGTGACTGTACGTTTCCCTCTGGGGGATTTCCAATGCCGTTTGCGCGCACAACTATGCAAACTGTTTATGTCCGTATTTACCCTTAGCATGACCCTGACTGCGCCTGCAGATAGTTCCAGAGCGCCTGCGCCATGCCTTTGGGCTGCTCTTTGCCATTGGGTTTTTCGCGGTAGGCACGCACGTCCATCGTCATCTCCAGGCCCTCGGTGTCGGCAGGAGCCGCACTGACCAGGCGGCGCGAGCGCAGTTCTTTTTTCACCGCGCTGTGCGGCAAAAAGGCCAGGCCGTGGCCTTCAAGCGCCATCGCCTTGAGGCCTTCGGCCATGTCGGTTTCGTACACGCGCTCCAGATGGATGGGTGTTTGCGACTGTTTGAGAATCAGCTCCGTCACCCGCCCCAGATACGCGCCAGGCGCATAGCCCAGATACGGCAAGGGCTGGCCCGCACGCCCCGGCAGGCGGTGCAGCGGCTGGCCGTCGGCATCTGCCTTGCTGTAGGGAGACAACACCTCTTGCCCCAGGCTCACCATTTCGTAGCGGTTGGCGTCGAGCTGAAAAGGTTGCGAAGGATGGTGATAGGCGATCAGCAGATCGCAGCCGCCTTCCACAAGCCGCATCACGGCATCGTGCACGTTGAGCGCAATCAGCCGGCTTTTGAACGGCCCGAACTTGTCGTGCAGGTTCGACACCCACGCAGGGAAAAACGTGAACGCCAGCGTGTGTGGCACCGCAAACTCGATCATGTCCTTGCCGGCACTGGTATGCGCGCGCATCATGGCCCGGGTGTTTTGCAGCGCCTGAAGCATCTCCAGCGCCTGGTCATACAGCGTTTTGCCAGCGGGGGTGAGCCGGGTGGGGTACGAACTGCGGTCCACCAGATCGGTGCCCGCCCAGCCCTCCAACGCCTGGATCCGCCGCGAAAAAGCCGGTTGGGTCACGTGCCGCAACTGCGCTGACCGGCTGAAGCTGCGCGTTTCCGCAAGACTGACGAAATCTTCAAGCCACTTGGTTTCCATCGCCCGCATTATCCGCCCGCGCCCCAGGGTGTGCAGGGCAGGGCCATGAGGGTTTACACAGAGCCAGCGACCCCGGCCAACGATGTGCATGCATAGCAACCCATCGCATAATAGAAAGCGGCGCCATCGCGCTCTGTGTCGAAGCCCCTGGTGCACAACACTGCCGGGCAGGGCGACCCTCATAGATATTTCGTCTTCTTCTCCTTTCCCTGCCCCATGTCCTCCTCCACCCCCCCAGGGCCAGAGACCGACGCAGCCCCCTGCGCGGCAATTGCCGAGGCCGAGCCCCGCTCGCTGCGCCTTGAAGACTGGCTCACCGTCATCGTCATGGCGGCCCTCGCACTCATCACCTTTGCCAACGTGCTGGTGCGCTACTTCACCAATTCGTCGTTCGCCTGGACCGAAGAAATCTCCGTGTTCCTGATGATCGCCCTGGCGCTCATCGCAGGCTCTGCCGCCGTGGCGCGCGACCAGCACATCCGCATCGAATACTTTGCCGAGGGCGGCTCTGCGCTGCGCAGCAAGCGCCTGTCCATGCTCGGCGCGGCCACCGTGGCCCTGCTTTTTGGCGTGATCGCCGTGCTGAGCGTGCGCGTGGTGTGGGACGACTACAGCTTTGGCGAGACTTCGCCCGGCATTGGCGTGCCGCAGTGGTGGTATTCGATCTGGCTGCCCGTGTTCTCGGCCCTCATCACGGCGCGCGCCGTGGGCCTGTTCATCCGCCGCAGCCGCAGCACGACGGTCAGCGGGGGCGCTGCAGCCTCCAAGGACGCCCAGCCATGATCGCCACGCTGCTGTTTGTGGCCTTCCTGGGCCTGATGTTTGTGGGCGTGCCGATTGGCGCCGCCTTGGGCTTGGCGGGTGCCGCCGCCATTGCGCTGGCCAATGCCGACAGCCAATGGTTCGGCCTGCTGGCCGTGCCGCAGAACTTCTACGCCGGGCTGGGCAAATACCCGCTGCTCGCCATCCCGATGTTTGTGCTGGTCGGCTCCATCTTCGACCGCTCGGGCGTCGCGCTGCGCCTCGTGAACTTTGCCGTGGCCATCGTCGGGCGCGGCCCGGGCATGCTGCCGCTGGTGGCCATTGCCGTGGCCATGTTCCTGGGCGGCATCTCAGGTTCGGGGCCGGCCAACGCGGCGGCCGTGGGCGGCGTGATGATCGCGGCCATGTCGCGCGCGGGCTACCCGCCTTCGTTCTCGGCCAGCGTGGTGGGCGCGGCAGCGGCCACCGACATCCTGATCCCGCCGTCCGTCGCGTTCATCATCTACTCGGTGCTGGTGCCGGGCGCCTCGGTGCCCGCGCTGTTTGCTGCCGGCATGATTCCGGGCGTCCTGGCTGGTGTGGCGCTGATCGTGCCCGCCGTGTGGATGGCACGCAAACACAAGATGGGCGCGCTCGAAGCCACCATGCCCCGCCCGCCGTTCTGGAAGAGCCTGCGCGAGGCCACCTGGGGCCTGGCCGCTCCGGTGCTGATCCTGGGCGGCATGCGCGCGGGTTGGTTCACGCCGACGGAGGCCGCCGTGGTGGCGGTGTTTTACGGCCTGTTTGTGGGCATGGTGATCCACCGCACGATCTCGGTGCGCGACCTGTTCCCTATCCTGCGCGAGTCGGGCGAGCTGTCGGCCGTGATCCTCATCGTGGTGTCGCTCGCGGGTATTTTTGCTTTTTCACTGTCCACACTGGGCGTGATCGACCCCGTGGCCAACGCCATCGTGAACTCGGGCCTGGGCGAGTACGGCGTGCTGGCGCTGCTCATCGTGTTGCTGATCACCGTGGGCATGTTCCTCGACGGCATTTCGATCTTCCTGATCTTCGTGCCGCTGCTGCTGCCCATCATGAATCACTACCACTGGGATCCGGTGTGGTTCGGCGTGATCCTGACCCTGAAGGTGGCCCTGGGACAGTTCACGCCGCCGCTGGCCGTGAACCTGATGGTGTCGTGCCGCATCGCCGGTGTGCGCATGGAGTCCACCGTGCGCTGGGTGGGCTGGATGCTGTTTGCCATGTTCCTCGTGATGGTGCTCGTGATCGCCTTCCCGCAACTGGCACTGTGGCTGCCCGCCCGTCTGGGGTATTGAAATAATGATCAAAACACCCGCTAACGCAGAACTGACAAGCGCTAACAGCTAGATTTTTTATAGCAAGGAGACTGAGACAATGAAACTGCGCACCTTCCTCACTTCCGCCGTGGCCGCTGCCGCCGCGCTGGCTTTCACCGCGCCTGCCGCCATCGCACAGACCGCCTACAAGAGCGAATACCGCATGTCGCTGGTGCTGGGCACCGCCTTCCCCTGGGGCAAGGGCGGCGAGCTGTGGGCCAACAAGGTCCGCGAGCGCACCAATGGCCGCATCAACATCAAGCTGTACCCGGGTGTCTCGCTGATCCAGGGCGACCAGACGCGCGAATTCAGCGCGCTGCGCCAGGGCGTGATCGACATGGCCGTGGGCTCCACCATCAACTGGTCGCCCCAGGTCAAGGCGCTCAATCTGTTTTCGCTGCCCTTCCTGTTCCCTGATTACGCTGCCATGGACGCGGTGACCCAAGGCGATGTGGGCAAGCAGATTTTCGCCACGCTCGACAAGGCGGGCGTGGTGCCCCTGGCCTGGGGTGAGAACGGCTACCGCGAGATCTCCAATTCCAAGCTGGCCATCAAGAGCCCTGCCGACCTCAAGGGCCTGAAGATCCGCGTGGTGGGCTCGCCCCTGTTCCTGGACACCTTCACCGCCCTGGGCGCCAACCCCACGCAGATGAGCTGGGCCGACGCACAGCCCGCCTTTGCCAGCGGCGCCGTGGACGGCCAGGAGAACCCCATCGCCGTGTACCAGGCCGCCAAGCTGCACACCGTGGCCCAGAAGCACATCACCATGTGGGGCTACGTGAACGACCCGCTGGTGTTCGTGGTGAACAAGGACATCTGGGCTTCGTGGAGCCCCGCCGACCGCGAGATCGTGAAGCAGGCCGCCATCGACGCCGGCAAGGAAGAAATCGCGATTGCCCGCAAAGGCATGGTCGAGGCCGACAAGCCCCTGCTCAAGGACATCGCCGCCCACGGCGTGACCGTGACGCAACTGGGGGCTGCCGAACGTGACGCCTTCGTCAAAGCCACCCGCCCCGTGTACGAAAAGTGGAAGGGCCAAATCGGCGCCGACCTGGTGACGAATGCCGAGAAGGCGATTGCGGCGCGCAAGAAATAAAGCTATCAAAAAAATAGCGACCAGCGCTTATTCATAAAGCGCTGACGGCTTTTTTACGCTATTTTCGGGTAAGAGACGCTTTTCCCATCGGACGATAACGCCACGTCTTTGCGCGCCTCCAGCAAGGCGCAGACCTGCTGTGCCACGGATTTGGGGTCGGCCGCCTTGGCGGCATGAGTCTCGATGAACTTGAGCAGCCCCGCTCGGCGCGTGGGCTTGTTGCCGGGCATCTTTTTCAGACTGGCGAGCACATGCTGCGCAATCTGCGCCGCTACAGGCATGGGGGTGGCTTTCTTGGCGGCAGGCGCAACAACCTTACCGGTTTTTGGGGTGACCTTCTTGGCGGCAATGGGTGTCGGAGGCTTTTTGACACCTTGCTTGGCCGCTGCGGCTTTTGGGGCTGCCACCGATTTCTTCGCTGCGGCGGAAGGCTGGGCAGCGGCGGGATGAACGGCGGTCTTTGGGACGGCAGGCATGAACGGGGCTTGCGAAACCTCGACGACGGGACGCCATGCATCAGGCGCCCGAGCCAGTCCAAGGCGACGGGCACGCACAAGCACCCACGCGCGCTGCGCCAACGCCGCCTTGTCACGCACCGGTTCACGAATCAATGCCTCCACCAAGGCCTGCCCATCGGCCGACAGCGTGGGCCTCCTTTCCAATGGAAGCTTGCGCAGATGCACGATGGCACGCCACGCCATCTGCGCGGCCGATGGCTCGGCGGCAAGCGCCGCTGGCGGCAGAGCCGCGCAAGGGACGGGGGGCGGGGACAGTGGCTTGGGTTTGGGCTTGAGCGCGGCGGGCGCTGCTTTCGGTTTCGCTGGGGGCTGGACGGGCGGCGCGGGCAGTCTGCGGAACTCGCGCCGCGTGGCATCAAACCCCAGCTCGCGCGCGTGCTCCAGCATCGGGTCATAGCCTGTGTCATTCGACACCACCACAAACCGCTCCTGCGGCTGGCGGGCTGAGATGTAGCCGATGTAGTAGCTCAGCTGAAAGTCGAGCGCATTCTTGCCCGTACCAGAACGGGGCACCAAGATCACTTTGCTGGAGCCGAAAGCAAGCAGATGGCTGGAAGCATCCACCTTCTGCTGCGGGCCGTGGAACAGCCACACATCGGAGCCCTCGGGCACCAGTGCGCGCAACTCTGGTCCCTTGGGCTGCACGTTTTCCCAATCGATGAGCAAATGGCTCTTCGGGCCGGGTGCAGGCTTCTCAGGATACTTGGCCGGGTGCTTCCCTGCGTTCTTGCGCAGCTTGTGCTCCACGGCCTGCTCCACATCCACCCCCGTGCAGTCCGCCAGCTGCAGCAGGTACAGCAACACGTCGGCCATCTCATCACCCACACGCTCTTTGTCGGCTGCATCCCGGGTGAGCGTGTGAGACTGCTCGGTGGTCAACCACTGGAACAGCTCCAACAATTCCGCCGCCTCCACCATCAGAGCCATGGCAAGGTTCTTGGGCGAGTGGTAGGGCTGCCAGTCGCGCGCGGCGGCAAAGTCGCGCAGCCGCTCTTGCAAGGCTTTGATGTCCATGGTGATCTCACAAAGGGCGGTAAAAGCGATGCACCGGCAAACGCTTTCATATTGATAGCTTTTAGCGCTTACCTATCAAGCGCCAGAGGCCTATTTGACTATATAAATTGCAATACCCATCGCCGGGCGCTGCGGGGGCGGTCGCCATCACAATCAAGAAAAGCCGGAGCGCAAACGTAACCAACTTTATCTTGCGTACACATTTCCCCCCCAAAATTCCAGCAACACTGACTCCTCGCTTCCCATGCCGTTTCTTCTGAACACCGGCCGCCCGGCCGACGCGGGCTCGCTGACGCCGTCTCTCCAACCCCTCCAACCGACTCTCCCGACCACAGTGCGGCAAAACCCCTGGGCTCGCCTCTGTGTCGCGGCGCTGGGCATCAGTGTCCTGGCGGCCTGCTCGGGCAAGGATTCGTCCACCCAGCCGGGGGCCAACAAAGCGGCCAACGAGCCCACGGTGGGCGTGGTGGTGCTGGCCACCGAAAACCAGACCCTGAGCACTGAGTTGCCGGGCCGGACCACCGCGTTCCAGAACGCCGACATCCGCCCGCAGATCAACGGCATCATTCAAAAGCGTCAATTCACAGAAGGCTCTTTGGTCAAGGCCAACCAGCCGCTGTACCAGGTGGACCCTGCCACTTACGAGGCCGCGCAGGCCAGCGCGCAGGCGGTGCTGGCCAAGGCCCAGGCTACCGCCCGCACCGCCCAGGTCAATGCCAAACGCAATGCAGCGCTGGTCGAGATCGACGCGATCAGCCGCCAGGTCTTTGACGAAAGCCAGGCGCTGGTGCAACAGACACAGGCGGACGTGGCCGTGGCACAGGCGGCCCTGGAGGCGGCGCGCATCAACATGCGTTACACACGCATCCTGGCGCCCATCTCCGGGCGCATCGGGCTGTCGGCCGTGACCGCAGGCGCGCTGGTAACGGCCAACCAGGCCACGGCGCTGGCCACCATCCAGCAGCTCGACCCCATCTACGTGGATATCACGCAGTCCAGCGCAGACCTGTTGCAGCTTCGCAAGCAGTGGCAGGAGGGCAAATTCACGCGCGTGGATGCCAGGCAGGCCAAGGTGCGGCTCGTTCTGGAGGATGGCTCGACCTACCCGCTGGAGGGCACGCTGCAATTCACCGGCACGGCCGTGAACCCGACCTCGGGCGCCATCACCCTGCGCGCGACGTTCCCGAACCCAGACCACTTCCTGATGCCTGGCATGTATGTGCGCGCCCAGCTGGCCACCAGCGTCGCACCGCAGGCCTTGCTGATTCCCCAGGAGGCCGTGATCCGCAACCCGGCCGGGGCGCCGAGTGTGCAGGTGGTGGAGGAAGGCAACAAGCTCGTCAAACGCCCGGTGGAGCTGGGCCAGGCGGTGGGCAATCGCTGGCTGGTGATCTCCGGCGTCAAAGCCGGCGACAAGGTGATGGTGGACGGATTCCAGAAGGCCCGCCTGGGGCAGACGGTCAAGCCCACGGTGGTCCCGCCGCGCGAGCAGGCGGCGCCTGCTGCAACGCCCCCAGCCTCTGCGGCTTCTGCGGCATCCTCTGCGCGCCTATAGCGTGCGCCAGCGCTTCAGCCAGCCCCCAAGAACCCGCCCCCGTTTGACCGACCCGCGACCCCACACCGTCTGATCCATGGCCCAGTTTTTCATCAACCGCCCGGTCTTCGCCTGGGTGCTGTCCATCGTCATCATGCTGGCGGGGGCGATGTCCATCTTCACCCTGCCGCTGGAGCAATACCCCGACATCGCTCCGCCCCGCGTCACGATCAACACGACCTACACCGGCGCATCCGCCGAGACCGTCGACAACTCCGTGACGCAGGTGATCGAGCAGCAGCTCAAGGGCATCGACAGCCTGCTGTACATGGGCTCCACCAGCGACTCTGCGGGCCGCTCGCGCACCACCCTGACCTTCTCCCCCGGTGCCAACATCGATGTGGCGCAGGTGCAGGTGCAAAACAAGCTGCAGGCAGCGATGAACCGCCTGCCTGAAGCCGTCAAGAGCCGCGGTGTGTTCGTGAACAAAGGCGGGCAGGACTACCTGGTCACCTATGTATTCACCTCGCCCGACCCCTCCGTGACGCAGGTGGCCATTGGCGACTACATCTCCAGCAACGTGGTGGACGTGATCGCCCGCCTGGACGGCGTGGGCGACGTGACGGTGTTCGGCACCCCCTACGCGATGCGCATCTGGATCGACCCCGCCAAGATGGAAAAGCATGCGCTCATGCCGTCGGACCTGATTGCCGCGCTCAACGCCCAGAACGCGCAGGTCTCGGCCGGGCAGCTCGGCCAGCAACCGGCGCCCGCCGGGCAGATGCTCAACGCCACCATCACGGCACGCACCAAGCTGCAGACAGTCGAGGAATTTGAAAACATCGTGCTCAAGTCGGGCACCGATGGCTCGGTGGTGACCATGGCCGACGTGGCGCGCGTGGCCCTGGAGGCAGACAACCTCACCATCAAATCACGCCTGAACGGGCAGCCAGGTGCCGGCATTGGCATCGTGCTGGCCGACGGCGCCAACGCCATGGAGGTGGCCGATGCCGTGGCACGCAAGATGGCGGAGCTCAGGCCCTTCTTCCCGGACGGAATCAACGGTGTGGTCAGTTCAGACTCCACGCCTTTTGTGCGCGCCTCCATTGAAGAGGTCGTCAAGACCCTGGCCGAAGCCATGCTGCTGGTGGTGATCGTGATGTTCATCTTTTTGCAGAACTTCCGCGCCACGATGATCCCCGCCATTGCCGTGCCCGTGGTGCTGCTGGGCACCTTCGGCGTGCTCTCTGCGCTGGGCTACTCTATCAACATGCTCACCATGTTCGCCATGGTGCTGGCCATCGGCCTGCTGGTGGACGATGCCATCGTCGTGGTCGAAAACGTCGAGCGCGTGATGAGTGAGGAGGGTCTGTCTCCCAAAGAGGCCACGCGCAAGTCCATGAAAGAAATCACCCCGGCGCTGGTGGGCATTGGCCTCACGCTGGCGGCGGTTTTCATCCCGATGGCCTTCTTCACGGGCTCCACCGGGGTGATCTACCGGCAGTTCTCGATCACCATCGTCTCGGCCATGGCCTTGTCGGTGTTTGTGGCGCTGACGCTCACCCCGGCGCTGTGCGCCACGTTGCTCAAGCCCATCGAGAAGGGGCACCATGCGGCCCACGACGGCCCTCCACGGCGTGGCCTGCTCGGCCTGAACGACCGCTTCTTCGCCTGGTTCAACCGCAGCTTTGACCGCACCGCCAACCGCTACCAGCGCGCCGTCGGCGGCCTGCTCAAGCGCAGCATCCGCATGGTCGTCATCTATGCGGCGATCCTTGTCGGTGTGGCACTGTTGTTCAAGACGCTGCCCACATCGTTCCTACCCAATGAGGACCAGGGCTTCGTCACCGCGTCCATCACCTTGCCATCCGGTGCCACCGACGAGCGCCTGGGGGTGGTGCTCAACGAGATCAAGGACTACTTTCTGGCCCGCCCCGAGGTGCTGCGTGTGAACTCCATCGCGGGCAACAACGGCAACCAGAACTCGGGCAACATGTTCATCCGGCTCAAACCATGGAGCGAGCGTCCGCTGCGCAGCCAGTCGGCGGAAGTCATGGCACGGCAAGCCACCAAGGATCTCGCGCACATCCGGGACGCCCGCATTTTTGTATCGCTACCGCCGGCCGTGCGGGGGCTGGGCTCCAGCGCTGGCATCAACTTTATGCTCAAGGACCTCAACGGCCTGGGGCAAGACGCTCTCACCGCCGCCAAAGACCAGCTCTTCGAGCTGACCCGCGACTACCCGCAGCTGACCAACGTGCGCACCACCAACTTCGACAACACATCGGAGCTCAAGATCCGCATCGACGACCGCAAGGCGGCGGCCCAGGGGCTGTCCACGGCCGACATCAACAGCGTGTTGTCCAGCGCCATGGGTGGCACCTACGTGAACGACTTCGTGCACCAAGGCCGCGTCAAGCGGGTGTATGTGCAAGGCGACGCTCCCTACCGCATGCTGCCGCAGGACATCGGCCAGTGGGGGGTGCGCAACCGCAGTGGCGAGATGGTGCCGTTTTCGACCTTCGCCACCACGTCCTGGACCAGCGGGCCGCCCCAGCTGATGCGCTACAACGGCAGCCCTGCCATGGAATTGCAGGCAGAGACCCCACCAGGCACCAGCTCTGGCGACGCGATGATGGCCATCGAGGAGATCATGAAGAAACTGCCTGTGGGCATTGGCATGGAATGGACGGGGGCCTCATTGCAGGAGCGCCGGTCCGGTTCGCAGGCCCCCATGCTCTACGCGGTCTCGATCCTGTTTGTCTTTCTGTGCCTGGCTGCGCTCTACGAGAGCTGGAGCGTGCCGTTTTCGGTGATGCTGGCCGTGCCCCTGGGGGTGATTGGCGCTTTGCTGGCCACGTACACACGCGGGATGAGCAACGACGTGTACTTTCAGGTGGGGCTTTTGACCACGGTGGGACTGGCCTCCAAGAACGCGATCCTGATCGTGGAGTTCGCGGTGCAGTTGCAAAACCAGGGCAAAAGCCTGTATGACGCCACAGTAGAAGCCGTGCGCATGCGCCTGCGCCCCATCCTCATGACCTCGCTGGCCTTTGGCTTTGGCGTATTGCCCCTGGCCATCGGCACCGGCGCGGGCGCGGGCGGCCGCCAGGCCATTGGCACCGGCGTTCTGGGGGGCATGGTGGCATCCACCACGCTGGGGCTGTTCTTTGTTCCCGTGTTCTTCCTGCTGGTGCGCTCATGGGTCACCTCGCACCAGCCCGCCCCGCCGCCGCCCCCTAGCCGCGTACCGGATGCAGAGGAAGCACAGGCATGACACGTTGCACTTACCCCGCACGCCACAACAGCGCCTCTGGCATTACCAAAGCCCTGTTGACGCCTCTTTGCACGCTGCTGATTCTGGCCGGCT
This sequence comes from Acidovorax radicis, assembly GCF_020510705.1. Taxonomy (NCBI): domain Bacteria; kingdom Pseudomonadati; phylum Pseudomonadota; class Betaproteobacteria; order Burkholderiales; family Comamonadaceae; genus Acidovorax; species Acidovorax radicis. The sequence continues at coordinate 811,166 of NZ_CP075184.1, read as the reverse complement.
GCACCAACCTGGCGCCCCGTTACGATCGCCCCCCGGCCCCGGTTCCAGCGGCACTGGACAACGTGGCCACCACCTCGGACACCGTTGACGCCTATGCCCCCGTGCGCTGGGATGCGGTGGTGCAGTCAGCACCATTGCGGGAGGTCATCGCGCTGTCGTTGCAGAACAACCGCGACCTGCGTGCCGCCGTCCTGGCCATTGAGCGCGCGCAAGCCCAGTACGGCGTGAGCCGTGCCGACCGCTTGCCCACCGTGACAGGCACGGCGCAAGGCAGCCGGGCCCGCACCGCCGCAGACCTGACCACGGCGGGTCGCCCCCAGATCAGCGAGCAGTTCAGCGCGCAACTGGGCGTGACGAACTACGAACTGGATTTTTTTGGCCGTGTGCGCAATCTCAATGAAGCCGCCTTGCAGGAGGTCTTGAGGGTCACCGACAGCCAGCGCAGCGTGCAGCTGAGCCTGGTGGCCGAGGTGACCAACGCCTGGCTCACATTGGCCGCCGACCAGGCACGCCTGGCGCTGACCCGCGAAACACTGCGCTCGCGCGAGGCATCCTATGCCCTCACAGAGCGCACCTATCGCCTGGGGGGCACCTCGGGCTTGGTGCTGGCGCAGAACCAGACCACGGTGGACAGTGCGCGCGCCGATGTCGCCACGCTCACCAGCCAGGTGGCACGTGACCGCAATGCGCTGCAGTTGCTGGTGGGCGCGCCTGTTCCCCCCGCGTTGCTGCCCCCCGTCGAACCGGTGCTACCCGCACCCGCCGCAGCACGCATGGAAGAAGCCCGCCGCGGCGAGCGGGCTACGCAGGTCGCGGCGCCCGTGTGGATGCTGCGCCAGGACGCACTGCAACTGCTGGCCGCGCCCGCGCAGATCCCATCGAGCGTATTGCTGTCGCGCCCCGACGTGATGGCGGCCGAACGCAGCCTGCAGGCGACGTACGCCAACATTGGCGCCGCGCGCGCTGCCTTCTTTCCCAGCATTTCGCTCACCGCCAGCCTGGGCACGGCAAGCAACGAGTTGTCGGGGCTGTTTGGTAGCGGCAACGCGCTGTGGAGCTTCGTGCCCCAGATTCGCCTGCCGATCTTCGACGGTGGCCGCAACCAGGCCAACCTGGAAGTTGCCCAAGCCAACCAGAAAATCGCCCTCGCACAGTATGAGAAAGTGATTCAAACCGCTTTCCGCGAAGCGGCCGATGCGCTGGCCGAGCGCGCCACACTGACCGACCGCATCGCCGCACAAACCGCACTGCTGGCGGCCACAGAACGCGTCTATGCCTTGTCAGAAGCCCGCTTCAAGGCCGGTGCCGACAACTACCTCACCGTGCTGGATGCGCAGCGCTCGCTCTATGCAGCGCAACAGACGCTGTTGAGCCTTCAACTGGCCGAGCAGACCAACCGCATCACGCTGTACAAGGTGCTGGGCGGGGCCTGAACGACCGCCCCAGGGCTAGGCCAGGGTCAGGGCCAGGCCCACGGCCCGCGTTGCGCCCCCGGTCAGACCGGGGAGACGGGTATCTCGCCAGCGAAGTGTCGGCGCGCGTTCTCGACAAAACGATCCACGGAGGCTTGCACCGCTTCTGGCGACCAGCCCGCCACATGCGGAGTGAGCACCACGCTATCGAGCGCCCGCAACTCTGCGGGCGGGGCGGGTTCGCTTTCGTACACATCCAGCCCCGCACCCGCGACACGGCCACTTTGCAGGGCTTGCGCAAGCGCCTGGGTGTCAATGACGCTGCCACGCGCGATATTGACCACATAGCCGCGCGGCCCCAGCGCATCCAGCACCTGGGCATTCACCAGGTGCCGCGTGCCTGCGCCGCCCGGTGTGGCCACCACCAGAAAATCAGCCCATTGCGCCAGTGCCGCCACGTCCGCAAAGTAACGGTGGGGCACATCGGGGCGCGCCGTGCGGTTGTGATAGCCCACCTCCATCTCAAACCCCAGCGCACGTTGCGCAATTTTCTTGCCGATGGTTCCCAGACCAATGATGCCCATGCGTTTGTGCGATACATTGGGCGGCAGGGGCAAGGCCGTGCGCCAGACGCCCTGTCGTGTCAGGCGGTCCAGCTTCGGGATGCCGCGCACGGCCGCGATCAGCAGACCCCAGGCATGGTCAGCCACACAATCGTCGTTGGTGCCCGCGCCAGTGGCCACCACGATGCCCCTGGCCTTCGCGTGCTGCACCGCAATGTTTTCATACCCGGCGCCCAACGCGCAGATCAGAGACAGCTGCGGCAAGGCATCGATCTGGTCCACGCTCAGGCCCGTGGAGCCGATGGTCAGCACCGCGGTGATGCGCCCGCCGTGGGTGGCGATGGCCGCCTGCGCTTGCACGGCATCGGGCGCGTAGATCAGATCGAACGATTGCGACAACTGGGCGCAGTGTTCCTCAGACAAGAACATCAGGGCAAGCAGGACAGGCTTCATGGGACAGAATGAATCAAGAAGAAAAGGGAAGTGTGCATGCAGCGGTCAGTGGATGAGCGCGTTTGCCGTAAACCACGGCGCTCGAAACCGGCATGCCCCAGGCCAGTGCCGCCGTGGAACCGTGAAACTGGTTTTGCCGGGTCACGGGTGGCAGCCCCCTGCGGGGGGAAGGCGCGAAACAACACAGGGGGCCTCTTTACCCGCCATCGCTTTGCTGCAACGCCCACATGCTGGCATAGCAGCCGCCTTGCGCCAGCAGTTGCGCATGGGTGCCGCGCTCGATGATGTGACCAGCGTCCATCACCAGAATTTCGTGCGCCTCCACCACCGTGGACAGGCGGTGCGCAATGAGCAGCGTGGTCTTGTTGTGCGCCGCGCTCTGCAGCTCTGCCTGGATGGCACGCTCGTTGGCCGAGTCGAGGGCGCTGGTCGCCTCGTCAAAAATGAGAATGGGCGGGTTCTTGAGCAGGGTGCGCGCAATGGCCACCCGCTGCTTTTCGCCGCCTGACAGTTTGAGCCCCCGCTCGCCCACCATCGTGGCATAGCCCTTGGGCGTGCTGGCAATGAAATCATGGATGCGCGCGGCACGGGCCGCGGCTTCCACCTCGGCCTGGGAAGCGCCGGGCCGGCCATAAGCGATGTTGTAGGCCACGGTGTCGTTGAACAGCACGGTGTCTTGCGGCACGATGCCAATAGCCTGCCGCACACTGGTCTGTGTCACGCCGCGAATCTCTTGCCCTGCAATGGTGATGCGGCCCTGCTGAATGTCATAGAACCGAAACAGCAACCGCGCCAGCGTGGACTTACCCGAGCCCGAAGGGCCCACCACCGCCACGGTCTTGCCGGCGGGGATCTCAAAACTCACACTTTGCAAAATGGCGCGCCCGCCTGCTGCGGCGTCACCGGGGTCGTACGCAAAGTACACGTTCTCAAAACGCACCGTGGGGGCGTCGAGCCCCGCCAAAGCTTGCGCACCAGGCGCGTCTGCCACCTCGCGCTCCTTGTCCATCAACACAAACATCTTGTCCAGATCGGTGAGGCTTTGTTTGATCTCGCGGTAGATCACGCCCAGGAAGTTGAACGGGATATACAGCTGGATCATGAAGGCATTCACCATGACCAGGTCACCCAGTGTCATGCTCCCATCGACCACCCCTTGGGTGGCACGCCACAACATCGCCACCAAGCCCAGCGCAATGATGAACTGCTGGCCCGCATTGAGCATGGACAGTGTGGTCTGGCTCTTGAGGCGCGCCAGGCGCAGGCGCTCGAGGCTTTCGTCGTAACGGCGGGCTTCAAAACCTTCGTTGTTGAAGTATTTGACGGTTTCGTAGTTGAGCAACGAATCCACCGCCTTGGTGTGTGCCGCCGAATCAAACTCGTTGGCCTGGCGGCGGAACTGGGTGCGCCACTCGGTCACCAGCACCGTGAAGGTGATGTAGAACACCAGCGCAGCCAGCGTGATCCACGCGAACCAGGCATCGAACTTGATGGCCAGCACCGAGAGCACCAGCACCACCTCCACCAGCGTGGCTACCACGTTGAACAGCGTGAACGAGATCAATGACTCGATGCCGCGCACGCCCCGCTCGATGTCACGCGTCATGCCCCCGGTCTGGCGCTCCAGGTGAAACCGCAGGCTCAAGGCATGCAGGTGTTGGAACGTTTCCAGCGCAATCGACCGCGCTGCGCCTTGTGTGGCCTTGGCAAACACCAGTTCGCGCAGCTCGGTGAACAGCGAGGTGGACAGCCGCAGCCCGCCATAGGCCACCAGCAGGCCCACCGGCACCACCAGCAGCGCGGCAGGCTCGCTTGGTTTGAAGTTCATCGCATCCACCAGTGTCTTGAGCAGCAGGGGCACGCCCACATTGGCGAACTTGGCGCCCACCATGAACACAATGGCGCCCACGACGCGCCACTTGTAGCGCCACAAATAGGGCAAAAGGCGGTGAAGGGTCGCCCAATCGGAATGAGCGGGTGCGGTGCTGCCAGAAGCAGGAGGCGCGGTTTCGCCGTGGTGGCGCATGGGGGACAATTCCAGTCGTTGTTGTTTTACTTTGACCGACCCGGCGGATGCCCAGGTAGACCTTGCAAGGGCTTGCCACGCGGTGAGACCAGAGGTTTCCCGCAGACAGGCTCAGCCGTTTATTTACTTACATTGTCGAGATTGTGCCCATGTCCGCCGTTTTCAGCCCACCGCCCGCCGCATTACCCACCGACAAAGAGCTGGTGCTCAAGGTCATCCCCATGCCTGCCGACACCAACGGCAATGGCGACATTTTTGGCGGCTGGGTAATGGCGCAGGTGGATTTGGCGGGCTCGGTGCTGCCCGCACGCTACATGCAAGGGCGCATGGCCACCGTGGCGGTCAATGAATTCGTGTTCAAGCAGCCCGTGCGCGTGGGCGACATCCTGTCGTTTTTTGCATCGGTCGCACGCGTGGGCAACACCTCTATCACCGTGCAGGTGGAGGTGTATGCCGAGCGTTTTTCAGACCAGGGCCGCTACGTCAAAGTCACGGAAGCCAAGCTGACGTATGTGGCCATCGATGACCAGGGACGGCCCCGCGCGGTGCCCCACCCCGTGGCAACCGCCTGAGCACACACTGAACGCAGCGCGTGTGCGCGTATGCCGCCTGCTCAAACAAGGCGACAGCTCCCGTTGGCCCCGGGAACATTGGCCCCGGGAAATTGGCCCCGGGAAGTGCAAAGGACACTGACAGGCATGGCAGCCGCTGCGCCCGTTGGATGGGCTGCGGCTGGAGTCTGAAAGAAAGGTGCTTTTCAGGCCACGGCTAGCGCAGCCTGCTCCACGCGCGTTGGGGGCGCAACGCGTTGCACGCCGCCGCTGGCGGCAACACTATGGGCCAGACCGGATTCAATCTCACCCGTCAGCTGCCCGCCCTCTTCCACCACCAGTTTGCCGTAGCGGATCTTGCCGCTGACCTTGCCTGTGCTGTAAATCACGAGCTTTTGGCGCACGGTCAGCGAGCCATTGAATTCGCCGTGGATCTCCGCGATATCAATTTCTGCGGAGCCCTTGAATGCCCCATGCTCCGAGATATGGATCACGCGCGAATCCATGGTGGCCTCCACCGTGCCCTCCACCACCAGCGTGTCGCAATCGGTGATCTCCACGCCCTTGAGCTTGATGTTGGGGCCCACGGTCAGCTTGCTGCCGGTAGAGTCGCCCGCCACGGATTTGGGCGCCACGGGGGTAGCCGACGATGGCACGGACACGGAACTACTGGCTGCTGCACCACCTAAAACCGATGACGGTGAGGTGCTCTGACGGGGTTGAAACGACTCGGGTTCACGCTTGCCAAAGAAGGGGTTTTGCACGGCCATCAGATCTCCTTGAAAAGAGACCCATCGTAGGTTTCAGGCCCTATGAAAGATGCCCCCGTTACGCAAGAACGGTAACCAAACGGTTCTCTCGTAGCATGCACTTGCAAGGCTTGCGGTATCACACATCCGTTGCGTTACATCCTTCATTGCGCCGGCCTCGGCGCATGACCGTTCCGCTCTCTTTTGATGGTGCGGAGCACGACGCGCCGCCCACACGACTGACGCATCCCAACGCGGCGGCAGGTCACGCAAGGGCCCAGCGCCTCCCGGCAAGGGCCCCGTCGCCACGCCCAAGCGGCGCAGCGAAGCCCTCATTCAAGAGACGATGTACGCCGCAGCCCCTGCCGACATGATCTGCCCGTCCGGCCCCAAAAACTCCATGCGCGTGCTGGCCACGCGCGAGCCCAGGCGCAACACGTGGGCGCGCAGCTCAAAATGGCTGCCGATGCCCGGGCGCAGGTAGTCGATGCGCAAATCAATGGTGCCCAGCTTGGCAAAGCGGTGCAGGCGCTGCTCGGGCAGTTCGTCCATGTGCTTTGCGCCAATCGCGGCCATGACCGCCAGCCCACCCATCGCGTCAAGCCCCGCGCTGATGACACCTCCGTGGATGCGGTTGTACGCATAGTGCCCCACCAGCTCCGGCTTCATCTCGATACGCCCCACCACGCCTTCGGGTCGAAGCGATGTGATCTGCAGGCCCAGCACTTTGTTGAACACGATCTTCTCCTCAAAGATCGACTTCAGTCCGGCGATGAATTCAGGTTCGAACGGCTGTGACGGCGTGTTGATGGCTTGGCTCATGGAGTTCCTGTGGGGCGCGGCCCGCTGCGGGCTTTCAATGCTGGACGAATAGATTGCTATTAATTTAATAGCTTTAACCGCTTTACCAATAAGCGTTAGCTGCATTTTTATATAAAAACATCATAGCAACTTCGCCAACAGGCCCAGTGGCCGCGGCGACAAAATCACCGGGTGCATCGACCCGATCCGATGCCACGCGCCTGACCCACGCTGGATCTGTTGCCACCAAGAGCCCTGGCCTTTTTCTGCAGCGCAGTCCGGGTTTATCAGACGCAACCCTTATTGCACCGGGCGGCACCCTGCGTCAATATGCACAGCCGCCAGCGCGTCCCGAATCTCCATCAGGGTTAGCACCGAGTGCGGGGTGCGGCCAGCGCAGGCACCATTATTTATGCAAAGCAATCGCTTTGTAAAAATACTCTGGGAGAGCCTGGGTGCAATTTGTGCAACTGTTGATCAGCGGTATCTCCCAAGGGTGTATCTATGGGTTGATCGCACTCGGATTTGTGCTCATCTACAAGGCCACCGAAACGGTGAGCTTCGCGCAAGGCGAGTTGATGATGCTGGGTGCCTTCTGCGGCCTGGCGCTCATGACGGTGCTGGGGTTTCCCTTCTGGGCGGCGGTGCTCGCCAGCATCCTGGCCATGGGCCTTTTTGGCGTGGTGCTCGAGCGCGCGGTGATCCGCCCCATCCTGGGCCAGCCCGCCTTCTCCATCGTCATGCTCACCATCGGCATCGGGTATGTGCTGCGCGGGCTGGTGACCATGATCCCCAACATCGGCACCGAAACGCACACCCTGCCCGTGCCCTACAAGGACCTGTCTTTTCGCCTCGGCGCACTGGTGCTCAACGCCGAGCAGCTGGTGGTGATCGCCGCCACCGCTTTGTTGTGCGTGTTGCTGTTTGCACTGTTTCGCTACAGCAAGCTGGGCATTGCGATGCAGGCGTCGTCGCAAAACCAGCTGGCGGCCTACTACATGGGCATCCCTGTGCAGCGGCTCAATGGCCTGGCCTGGGGCCTGGCCGCCGCCGTGGCCGCGGTGGCGGGCTTGCTGCTGGCGCCCATCACCTTCGTGCACGCGAACATGGGTCTCATCGGGCTCAAGGCCTTCCCGGCCGCCGTGGTGGGCGGTTTTGGCAGCCTGCCGGGCGCTATCGTGGGCGGGCTGGTCATTGGCATTGTCGAATCGCTCTCGGGCTTCTATCTGCCCGATGGTTTCAAGGACACGGCCGCGTACATCGTGGTGCTGATCATGCTGATGGTGAAGCCCAACGGACTGTTCGGCGAAAAGCTGCGCAAGAAGGTGTGACCCCATGAGATTCATCTTCAAGACCAGCTACGAACAAGACCTGCGCCTGGCCAAACATGGCGGGCATGTCTTCTGGTACAGCCTGCTGGCCGTGGCGCTGGTCGCAGCGCCCTGGGTGGCGCCCGAGTATTGGCTGGCCCAGCTCACCTTTGTGCTGATCTACGCCATCGTGGGCCTGGGGCTCATGTTGCTGGCGGGGTTCACGGGGCTGTTCTCGCTCGGGCATGCGGCCTTCCTGGGCGTGGGGGCGTACACGCAAGCCGTGCTCACGGGCATGGGCTGGCCATTTGCGCTGTCGCTAGCCTGCGCGGCGGGGTTGTCGGCCGCCGTGGGCGTGGTGGTGGGGCTGCCCGCGCTGCGGGTGAAGGGCATCTACCTGGGCATGGCCACGCTGTCGTTCGGCTTCATCGTGGAGGAGGTGTTCGCGCGGTGGGAGTCGGTGACGGGCGGCAACTCAGGCAAGCACCTGGTGCCACCGCAGATCGCGGGCTACTCGTTCGAATCCACCGAGTCGTTTTACTTTTTGTGCCTCGTGATCGCTGTGGTCAGCACGCTGGCCATTCTGAACCTGCTGCGCTCGCCCACGGGCCGGGCCTTTGTGGCGATTCGTGATTCAGAGATCTCGGCGCAGAGCATGGGCATCCACCTGGCGCGCTACAAAACGCTGTCGTTCTCGATATCGGCCGCACTTGCCGGCATCGGCGGTGCGCTGTATGCCCACAAGCTGCAGTTCATCTCGCCAGATCAGTTCAACATCCTGCAGTCCATCGACCTGCTGCTCATGATCGTGATCGGTGGGCTGGGATCGGTGCATGGCGCGTTCCTGGGCGCGATCTTCCTGATCTCGATGCCCCAGCTCATCTCGCTCAGCAAAGATTGGCTCCCCACCGCCATCGGCCAGGCGCCAGGGCTGCAGGCGGTGGTCTATGGCGTGGTGCTGATCGCGTTTGTGCTGTTCGAGCCCATGGGCCTGTATGGCCGCTGGCTCAAGGTGCGCACCTGGCTGCAGATGTTCCCGTTCTACCGCAAGGGCCTGTTCAAGCGGCAGAAGTCGTTCCAGAAATCGGATCGCTTGAAATGAGCGCGGCGACCACCATGAACCCAGACGTGCTGCTTTCGGCCCAAAACCTCAGCGTGCGCTTTGGCGGCGTGCTGGCGGTCAACAACGTGAGCTTTGACGTGCGCCGTGGCGAGGTGTTCACCCTCATCGGCCCCAACGGCGCGGGCAAGACGACGGTGTTCAACCTCATCAGCCGCATCTACACACCCACGACCGGCACCATCGCGTACGCGGGCCCGGGCGGAGCCCTGCTGCCGCTGACGGACCAGCCGCCGCACAAGGTGGCAGGCCTGGGCATTGCGCGCACCTTCCAGAACATCGAACTCTTCGAACACGCCAGCGTGCTGCACAACCTGCTGATAGGCCGCCACACCCGGCAGCACAGCAGCCTGTGGGCCGAGATGTTCTTCACCCGCAAGGTGCGCGAAGGCGAAATTCAGGCCCGCGAGAAGGCCGAGCAGGTCATCGACTTTCTTGACCTGCAGCACTACCGCGACACCATGGTCGCCGGCCTGCCGTATGGCGTGCGCAAGGTGGTGGAGCTGGCCCGTGCGCTGTGCACCGAGCCGCAACTGCTGCTGCTCGACGAGCCCTCGTCGGGCCTGAACGTGGAGGAGACCGATGACATGGCCTTCTGGATTCAGGACATCCAGCAAGAGCTGGGCATCACCGTGCTGATGGTGGAGCACGACATGTCGCTTGTCTCCAAGGTGTCCGACCGCGTGCTGGCGATGAACCAGGGCGAGGTGGTGGCGATGGGCACGCCGCGCGAGGTGCAGACGCACCCCGGCGTGGTGGAGGCGTACCTGGGCACCATCGACGACGTGAGCAACCTGCGCCGCCCGGCGGGCTCCAGCATGGGAGTCCGCACATGAACGCCGTGCTGTCCACCCCCGCCACCAGCCCGGCGGCCAGCACCGCTGACCAGCCCCTGCTGCGCCTGCAGAACGTGGAGAGCGCCTACGGCCCCATCAAGGCCATCCGGGGCGTGAGCCTGCAGGTGCGGCGCGGCGAGATCGCTGCCGTGCTGGGCAGCAACGGCGCCGGCAAGACGACGATCCTCAAGACCATCAGCGGCATCATCGCCCCGCGCAAGGGCTCCATCGAATTCCAGGGCGCCGACATCACCGCCAACGACCCGGCCGCCATCGTGCGCCGGGGCCTCATGCATGTGCCCGAGGGGCGCGAGGTGTTTGCGCTGCTCTCGGTGCGCGACAACCTGCTCATGGGCGCCTACACGCGCAGCGACGCTGATGCTGTGGCCCGCGACATCGAAACGGTGTATGGCTACTTCCCCATCCTGAAGGAGCGCGCCGCGCAGGATGCCGGTTTGCTCTCGGGCGGGCAGCAGCAGATGCTGGCCATCTCGCGTGCGCTCATGGCCAACCCCGAGCTCATCCTGCTGGACGAGCCCAGCCTGGGCCTGTCCCCAAAGCTCACCAAGGAGATCTTCGAGATTGTGGTGCGCATCAACCGTGAGCGCGGTGCCACCATCTTGCTGGTGGAGCAGAACGCCAACATGGCGCTCAACGCATCGGACTACGGCTACGTGCTGGAAAACGGCCGCATCGTGATGGAAGACAGCTGCGAGCGCCTGCGCGAGAAGGACGACATCAAGGAGTTCTACCTGGGCATGAAGGATGTCGGCGTGCGCGGAGAGCGGCGCTGGAAGAAAAAGAAGACCTGGAGATAAGCGCAAATGTCTAACCTCTGGGACCTCGACCACATCCAGCCCGCAGGCACCGACGTGCTCGCGGGCGACACCATTGCCGCCATGTTCTGGAACGCCGTGGCCGAGCGCGGCCCGCGCGTGTGGATGCGCCAGAAGGAGCTGGGCATCTGGAAGAGCTGGACCTGGGACCAGACGGCCGAGGCAGTGCGCGAGATTGCGGGTGGCCTGATGTCGCTGGGTTTTGCGCCGGGTGAATGCGCGTCCATCCTCTCGAACACCAACATCGAATGGGTGCTGGCCGACCTGGCCGTGCTGAGCTGCGGCGGCGTGGCCAATGGCATCTACCCCACTGATGCAGCGGCGCAGGTGCACTACCTGAGCGAAGACTCTCGAACCACCGTGCTGTTTGTGGAAGACGATGAACAGCTCGACAAGGCGCTGGAAGTGCGCGATGGGCGGCCCCTGCTGCGCAAGGTCGTGGTGTTCGACATGGAAGGCCTGCGCAGCCTCAACGACCCCGGTGTGATGAGCCTCGCGGCCCTGCGCGAGCTGGGCCGCGCCTGGAATACACAACACCCCGACGCACTGATGCAGCGCGTGAAGGCCTGCCGCCCCGAAGACCTGGCCATTCTGGTCTACACCTCGGGCACCACGGGCAAGCCCAAGGGCGCCATGCACACGCACGGTGCGCTCACCTACACCGTGCGCGGCTACAACACGCTCATCTCGCGCAGCGAGGCGGACGAGACCATTTGCTTTTTGCCGCTGTGCCACATTGCCGAGCGCATGGGGGGCGAATACTTCTCGCTGTACACCGGCGCGCGCCTGAACTTTGTGGAGAACCCCGACACCGTGCCCGAGAACGTGCGTGAGATCGCACCCACCGTGTTCACCGCCGTGCCCCGGGTGTGGGAGAAGTTCTACTCCGGCGTGATGATTGCCCTGAAGGAATCCACGCGCATGCAACAGGCGGCCTATGCCTGGTCGATTGGCGTGGGTACCCGCATTGCAGACCGCGTGCTGGCAGGCCAGCCGGTGGGTGGGCTGCTGAAGGCGCAGTTCATGCTGGCGCGTTTTCTGGCGCTGAACAACGTGCGCAAGCTCATCGGCATCCACCGTGCGCGCTTCCTCGTCACGGGCGCAGCGCCCATCTCGCCCAATCTGGTGAAGTGGTATCTGGCGCTGGGCGTGCCCATGCTGGAGGTGTGGGGCATGACCGAGACCTGCGGCGCCTCCACCGGTATGCCGGCCAGCCGCATCAAACCGGGCTCCATCGGCCCGGCGGCCAGCTACAACGAGGTGCGCATCGACCCCGCCACGGGCGAGATCCTGGTGCGTGGCCCCAATGTGTTCAAGGGCTACCTCAACCAGCCCGAGAAAACGGCCGAAACCATCGACCCCGAAGGCTGGCTGCACACAGGCGATGTGGGCCTGATCGACGCCGATGGCTACCTGCGCATCACCGACCGCATGAAGGACATCATCATCACGGCGGGCGGCAAGAACATCACGCCGAGTGAGCTGGAGAACGAGCTCAAGTTCAGCCCCTACGTCACCGACGCGGTGGTCATTGGCGACAAGCTGCCCTACCTCACGGTCATCATCATGATCGACCAGGAGAACGTGGAGAAGTACGCGCAGGACAACGACGTTCCGTTTTCCAACTACGCCAGCCTGACCCGCACGCGCGAGGTGCAGGAGCTGATTCAGGCCGAGATCGACCGCGTCAATACCAAGTTCGCCCGCGTGGAGCAGATCAAGAAATTCTTCCTGCTCGATACGCAACTCACGGCCGAGGATGAAGAGCTGACGCCCACCATGAAGCTCAAGCGCAAGCTGGTGCAGCAGAAGTACGCGCCCCAAATTGACGCCATGTACCGCTAGGGGCGGGCCTTCGACAGGCACAGGCTGAACAGATGGGGGGGAGGGCTCGGTTTTGGTGCGGGTTCGCACCCCACAAACCGTTCGGGCTGAACCTGTCGAAGCCAAGGCACGCCGCAAGCCAGCGCCCGATCCGAGATAGGGAAAGTGCTGGTGCCCCACCCTGGGCATCGTTCTATAACGAGCGATCGTTTTTGTTTCGATCCAACCGAAGGAGACGTGTCATGAAGTTTCATCACATCGCCGCGCTGGCCCTCGTGACTGTGTCCGGCGCCTACGCGCAGGCGCAGCCCAGCCAGGGCGTAAGCAAGGACACCATCACGCTGGGTTCCATCCAGGATCTGTCGGGCCCGCTGGCGGGCTTTGGCAAGCAGGTGCGGCTGGGCATGATGCTGCGCGTGGACGAGGCCAATGAGCAAGGCGGTGTCAACGGCCGCAAGCTTGACCTGAAGGTGGAAGACTCGGGCTACGACCCCAAGAAAGCCGTGCTGGCCGCGCAGAAGCTCGTGAACCAGGACAAGATCTTCATGATGATCGCGCACATCGGCACGGCGCAAAACCTGGCGGCCATGCCCGTGCAGTTCAGCAAGAACGTGATCAACTTCTTCCCGGTGACGGCCGCGCGCGAGATGTACGAGCCCTTCCACAAGCTCAAGTACTCGTTTGCCGCCACCTACTACGACCAGATCCGCCTGGCCCTGCCCAAGCTCGCCAAAGAAAAGAGCGCCAAGAAGATCTGCACCATCTACCAGGACGACGAGTTTGGCCTGGAAGTAGAACGCGGCGGTGAAGCGGCGCTCAAAGCCATGGGCATGGAATATGCCGAAAAGACATCGTTCAAACGCGGCGCAACCGACTTCTCATCGCAAGTGGCCAAGATGAAGGCGGCCGGATGCGACTTCGTGGTGCTCGGAACCATCATCCGCGAGACCATCGGCACCATTGGCGAGGCGCGCAAGACGGGCTTCAACCCCACCTTCCTGGGCTCCAGCGCGGCCTATACCGACCTCATCCACAAGCTGGGTGGCAAGCCCATGGACGGCCTGTACGCCACCATGACGGTGCAACACCCCTATCTCGATGAGTCATCGCAACCCATCCGCTTCTGGGCCAACAAATACAAAACCAAGTTCAACGAAGACCCCACGGTGTTCTCCGTGTATGGCTACAGCGCGGTGGACGCATTTATCCGGGCCGCGCAGAAGGCAGGCCCCAACCTGACCACCGACACCTTCATCAAGGCCATGGACACCATGGTGATACCGACAGACATGTTCGGCAGCTCGGAAGCCACCTTCAGCCCCACCAAACGGCTGGGTAGCGATCTGTCACGGCTGTCGCAGATTCAGGACGGCAAGTGGAAGGTTGTTTCTGACTATGTAAAGCCCTGAATAAGTCCTGGCGCTCGCAACAGGCCGCCCCCGGGCGGCCTTCTCGTTTGCGAGGAGATGCACAACACCCACTTGCATGGCAGAATTTAACAAAGCATCTGCTTTTTATAAATACCCCACCATGATCGAACGCACCCTCTTTCAGCCCGACCACCAGGCCTTTGCCGACAGCTTTCGCCGCTTCATCGAGAAAGAAGTGACGCCCCACCACGCCGCCTGGGAAGACCAGGGCTACGTGGCGCGCGAGGTGTGGAGCCAGGCGGGTGCCAACGGTTTTCTGTGCATGAGCCTGCCTGAGGAATACGGCGGCGCCGGGGCCGACAAGCTGTATTCGGTGGCACAGATGGAAGAGCTGGCACGCGCGGGCACCACAGGCATCGGCTTTGGCCTGCACAGCGAGATCGTGGCGCCGTACATCCTGCACTACGGCACCGAAGAGCAAAAGCAAGAGTACCTGCCGCAGATGGCCAGCGGCTCAGTAGTGGGCGCCATCGCCATGAGCGAGCCCGCTGCGGGCAGCGACTTGCAGGGCATCAAGACCACGGCCATCAAGAGTGCGGACGGTTCGCACTACGTGCTCAACGGCAGCAAGACCTTCATCACCAACGGCTGGCATGCCGACCTGGTGATCGTGGTCGCCAAGACCGACCCGGCTGCTGGCGCCAAGGGCACCAGCCTCTTCCTGGTGGAGCGTGGCATGCCCGGCTTTGAAAAAGGCCAGCGCCTCAAAAAGATGGGCATGAAGGCGCAGGACACCTCCGAGCTGTTCTTCACTGACGTGAAAGTACCCGCCGCCAACCTGCTGGGCGGCCCCGCAATGGAAGGACGCGGCTTCATCTGCCTAATGGAACAACTGCCCTGGGAGCGCCTGCAGATCGCCATCACCGCCGTGGCCGCCGCCCAGGCCGCCATCGACTGGACGGTGGACTACGTCAAGCAGCGCAAGGTCTTCGGCCAGAGCGTGGCTGCCTTCCAGAACACCCGCCACACCCTGGCCGAGCTGCAAACGCAGGTGCAGGTGGCCCGCGTGTTCGTGGACAAATGCTGCGAGCTGATCGTGCGCGACCAGCTCGACACCCAGACCGCCAGCATGGCCAAGTACTGGACGACCGACCTGCAGTGCAAGGTGATGGACGAGTGCGTGCAGCTGTTTGGCGGCTACGGCTATATGTGGGAATACCCCATCACCCGCGCCTACGCCGATGCACGCGTGCAGCGCATTTACGGCGGCACCAACGAGATCATGAAAGAAGTGATTGCGCGCGCCATGGGCCTGGGCAAATAGCGCCATGAAAGGTGCCATGCACAGTGCCATGCCCCACGCGATGGATGGTGCCATGAACAGCGCCACGGCTAGCGCCGCGATGGACGCCAAACGCCGTCACAGATACCAGGCGGCGCGGGCTTCCTCGGGGCTCAGCGGTGCACCGGGGCGGCGGTCGGTGACATTCAGCCAGGAGCGCACACCCTGGCTGCCGCTCAGCGCGCGCATCAGCAGCAAGCCTGCGCCAATGCCGCGGATGGCCGCCGCGCTGCGGCTGGGCGCCATGAAGGCCGCCACCGCCAGCGCACTGGATGCTGCCAGCACGACATGGTGCTCCAGCGCAAACCCTTCGCGCGTGTCGTCGTATTCGATAGCGCTGCGCGCCATGCGCTGCAATGCAGAAGATGTATTTCGTTCCATGGCCAGAAATGTAGATAGCAACCGCCGAACGATAGTGCAAAAACCACTGCACCCGCGTCAGAAAGCACCTTGTAGTGGCGTGAGCCAGCCCAGCGGCTTCACCGCCCCATCTGCTTGAAGTTTAGAGAAACCACCGGAGACCATTCATGACCGAAGCCTATGTATTCGACGCGTTGCGCACCCCGCGCGGCAAGGGCAAGAAGGACGGCACCCTGCACGAGGTCAAGCCCATCGACCTGCTCGCGGGCCTGCTGACCGAGCTGCAAGCCCGCCACCGCTTTGACACCGCCGCAGTGGACGACGTGGTCATGGGCATCGTCTCGCCCGTGGGCGAGCAGGGCTCGGTGTTGCCCAAGGTGGCCGCGCTCAAGGCCGGGTGGGACTTTCGGTGCGCGGGTGTGCAGGTCAACCGCTTCTGCGCATCCGGCCTCGAAGCCGTCAACATGGCCGCGCAGAAAGTGCGCAGCGGCTGGGAAGACCTGGTGGTGGCGGGTGGTGTAGAGAGCATGAGCCGCGTGCCCATTGGCTCCGACGGCGGCGCCTGGGCGCAAGACCCCGCCACCAACTCCGCCACGCTGTTCGTGCCCCAAGGCATCGGCGCCGACCTGATCGCGACGCTGGACGGCTACACCCGCGCCGATGTGGACGCCTTCGCACTCGAATCGCAACGCCGCGCCACCGCTGCGCGTGCGGCGGGTTACTTCAAGAACTCCGTCGTGCCCGTGCGCGATTTCATCGGCCAGACCATCCTGGCCGAGGACGAATTCATCAAGCCCAAGACAACCCTCGAAGGCCTGGGCGCGCTCAAGCCCTCGTTCGAGCAACTGGGCGGCATGGGCTTTGACGCCGTGGCGCTGCAGCGCTACCCGCAGGTGGAGCGCATCCACCATGTGCACCATGCGGGCAATTCGTCGGGCATCGTCGATGGCGCAGCCGCCGTGCTCATCGGCAACGAGGCCGCCGCCAAGGCCCACGGCCTCACGCCGCGCGCGCGCATCGTGTCCACGGCGCTGAGCGGTGCCGACCCCACCATCATGCTCACCGGCCCCGTGCCCGCTGCCAAGAAGGCGCTGGCCCGCGCGGGCATGACCATTGACCAGATCGACCTGTTTGAGGTGAACGAGGCCTTTGCCGCCGTGCCCATGCGCTTCATGCGCGAGCTGGGGGTGCCCCACGACAAGGTCAACGTGAACGGCGGCGCCATCGCCATGGGCCACCCGCTGGGCGCCACGGGCGCGATGATCCTCGGCACCCTGATTGACGAGCTGCACCGCCGGGGCCAGCGCTATGGCCTGGCCACGCTGTGCGTGGGCGGCGGCATGGGCATTGCCACCATCGTTGAACGTATCTGAACGGGCAGGAGACAAGAACATCATGCAAACCATCCGCTACGAACTCATCCCCGCCCAGGGCACCGAAGGCCAGGTCGCCGTCATCACGTTTGACGAAACCAACTCCCCTGTCAACACCATGTGCCGCCAGTGGCAGCAAGAGCTGGGCGAGGTCACGGCCCAGGTGCTTGGCGACCGCGAACGCCTGGGCACTGCGCTCAAAGGCATCGTGCTCGCATCCGCCAAGACCAGCTTCTTTGCCGGTGCCGACCTCAAGGCCACCATGCGCCTCGCACCCGCCGATGCGCCCAACGCGTTTGGCGAAATCGAGCGCATGAAGAAGCACTTCCGCACGCTCGAAACCCTGGGCATCCCCGTGGTGGCCTGCCTCAACAGCGCGGCGCTGGGCGGCGGGTGGGAGGTAGCCCTGGTCGCCCACTACCGCATTGCTGTGGCCGACCCCAAGATCCAGTTCGGTCTGCCCGAGGTCACGCTGGGCCTGATGCCCGGCGCCACCGGCGTGACCAAGATGACGCGCCTGCTGGGCCTGATCGGCGCGCAGCCCTACCTGCTGGAAGGCAAGCTCTTCAACCCCGCCGAAGCGCTGGAGCTGCAACTGGTGCACGAGCTGGTGGCCACGCGCGATCAGCTGCTGCCCGCCGCCCTGGCCCACATCGCCACCCACCCGCACGCCGTGCAGCCGTGGGACGACAAGAATTACAAAATGCCCGGCGGCACACCCGCCAGCCCCAAGATTGCAGGCGCCCTCACCGTCGCGCCCGCCATGCTCAAGAAGACCACGCGCGGCCGCTACCCCGCGCCCGAGGCGGCCCTCGCCGCCATGGTCGAAGGCGCGATGGTGGACTACGACACCGCCCTGCGCATCGAAAGCCGCTACCTCGCCCGCCTGATGACCGGCCCCGTGGCGCGCAACATGATCAACACGTTCTTCTTCGACATGAACGCGATCAAGAGCGGCAAGTCACGCCCTGGCTCGGCCCCGCGCTACAAGCCCCAAAAGGTCGGCATCCTGGGCGCCGGCATGATGGGCGCAGGCATTGCCTGGGCCCAGGCCAGCCGGGGCATCGCCACCGTGCTCAAGGACGTGAGCGCGGAGAAGGCCGAGGCCGGCAAGGCCTACAGCGCCAAGCTCACCCAGGCCCGCGTGGACAAGGGCCGCATGACGGCCGAGGCGCAGCAAGCGCTGCTCTCGCGCATCACGCCCACCGCCAGCGCGGCCGACCTGGCGGGCTGCGACCTCATCATAGAAGCCGTGTTTGAAAGCCGCGACCTGAAAGCCAAGGTCACACAAGAAGCCGAGCCGCAATTGGCACCCGGCGGCTTCTTTGCCAGCAACACCTCCACCCTGCCCATCAGCGGCCTGGCCACGGCCAGCAGCCGGCCTGAGAAGTTTGTCGGCATCCACTTCTTCAGCCCCGTGGACAAGATGAAGCTGGTGGAGATCATCCGGGGCAAGCGGACCGATGACGAAACCGTGGCCCGCGCGTTCGACTACGTGCAGGCCCTGGGCAAAGTGCCCATCGTGGTCAACGACTCACGCGGCTTCTACACCAGCCGCACCTTCGGCACCTTTGTGATGGAAGGCGCCGCCATGCTGGGCGAAGGCATCCCCGCCGCCGCGATTGAAAACGCCGCCATGCAGGCCGGCCTGCCCGTGGGCCCGCTGGCCGTGCTGGACGAAACCGCGCTGACCCTGAGCGTGCACGTGCTGGACCAGACCCGCGCGGACTATGCGGCCGAAGGCAAGACCTACACCGCCACACCTGGCGAGCTGCTGGTGGAACGCATGGTCAAGGAACTAAAGCGCCCCGGCCGCGTCGGTGGCGGCGGCTTTTACGACTACCCCGCAGGCGCCAAGAAGCACCTGTGACCGGAGTTGAAGCCTCTGTTCGAGAAGCCCGACGCGGAGTGGAGCGCGCAGGAGATTCAGGACCGTTTGCTCTACCGCCAGGCCATCGAAACCGCGCGCTGTCTGGCCGAGGGCGTGCTGACCAGCGTGCATGACGCGAACATTGGGTCGATTTTTGGGATTGGGTTTCCGGCGTGGACGGGAGGGGCGATGCAGTTCATCTACGGAACGGGTGTTGAGACGTTCCTCAAGCGTGCTGATGAACTGGCGGCCAAGCACGGGACCGGGTTTGCGCTGGATGTGAAGGCGCAGGCTTTGATTGAAGCGCCTCGGCCGATTTACTAAATCAAAGCCTCCGCTATGAAAGAACAGAATTGGCGTAGCCGATCCACTGGCACACTAGCAGAGAAAAGTCACAGCGGAGATCGGAATGGGAAAAAAATCGCGGATAAAAAGAGAGCGACGCGAAGCTGTCACAGATGATGCACCAGAGCTCGTGCTAGATAACACTAGGGATTCTCTGCACGAATCCCTGTGAGATGTGATTGAACAGGCCTGAAGCCCAGACAATAAGCGCATGAAGCAAAGCAGCCTGGGCCTGAGCAATACCATCAAGCGCACACGCAAGCGCGAGTTCCTTGATGCGATGGAGTTGGTGGTGCCCTGGGCCGAGTTGGTCTCGCTCATTGAGCCCTACGCCCCAGAGATCGGACGCCGGGGCCAGCAGCCCTTTGCAGTGCAGACCCTGCTGCGCATCCACTTTATGCAGCAGTGGTTCAAGCTTAGCGACCCAGCCATGGAAGAAGCACTGCACGACGTGCCAGCCTTTCGGGACTTTGCCGACCTGTCTCACTGGGACGAACACATTCCCAGTGAATCGAGCATCCTGCGTTTTCGGCATCTGCTGGAGCGCCACAAACTGGCCGATCAGATCCTCGCTACGGTCAATGCCCTGCTGCAAGCCAAAGGGCTGCAACTCAAAGCAGGCACGGTGGTGGATGCCACGCTGATTGCGGCGCCGACGTCCACCAAGAATGAAGGCAAGGCACGAGACCCCGAGATGCATCAAAGCAAGAAGGGCAACGAGTGGTACTTTGGCATGAAGGCTCACATTGGCGTGGATGCGGATTCAGGCCTGGTGCACAGCGTGCGCGGCACCAGTGGCAATGTGAACGACGTGATAGAAGCCAACAGCCTGCTGCACGGGCAAGAAACGGATGCCTTTGGCGATGCGGGCTACCAAGGAGTGGACAAGCGGCCCGATGCCAACAAGAACGTGCGCTGGCATGTAGCCATGCGCCCGGGGTTGCGCCGGGCTTTGGACAAAAACAAGCCTGTGGATGCGCTGATCGACCAACTTGAACGCACCAAGGCCAGCATCCGGGCCAAGGTGGAGCACCCGTTTCGGGTGCTCAAGCAGCAGTTCGGGTACGTGAAGGTGCGCTACCGGGGGCTCATGAAGAACACGGCGCAGATCGTCACGCTGTTTGCGCTGGGCAATCTGTGGATGGCAAGGCACAAGTTGCTGGCCTGCATGGGGCAGGTGCGCGTGCAGGGGGCTTAATGCCCCGCGAAACCGGGCAATGGCCCTCGCGCAGCGCCTGCCGGGAGTGCCCAATGACCCAACGCGGGCGCTGTTTTAGTTCGGGCATCGCTACGGCACAGCCAGAACCGATTTGTGAAGAGCTTCCCTAGAAGTCTCTACAAATATGCTGGACCTGAAAGTGTAGATAAAGTATTCCGCTCACCTGGATTTGTGACGCTCAAATGCGGATACCCATGGGCCTGTCCGAGTTTCCGTGTGTGAGGCTCGCTGAACCTTCACCGATATTGTGAAGGTGAATGAGTATCTTACGTGCTCGATTTCGTGAACCGGTCCTCGTAGAGGATCGCAAATTGGTTCATCGCTGACTTCCAGTTGTTGGCTGCCCGCCCCCAGTCTTCGGCGATGTTGCGCAGTGCCAGCCAGATTAGCTTGGTGGCTGCATCGTCACTGGGGAAGTGCCCTCGGGTTTTGATGATCTTGCGCAGCCTCGCATTCACGCTCTCAATCGCGTTGGTCGTGTAGATCACGCGGCGCACCTCGGGCGGGAAGGCAAAGAACGGTATGACCTTGTCCCAGACCCTGCGCCAGGCGCCCACGACAGTGGGGAACTTCTGGCCCCAGGGCCCGGCTTCAAACGCAGTCAACTCGGCCTCAGCGGCCTCGGCGCTCACCGCCGTGTAGATCGGTTTGATGGCCGTGGCCAGGCTCTTGCGGTCCTTCCATGACGCAAAGTCCAGGCTGCCCCGGATCAGGTGCACGATACAGGTCTGCAGCGTAGTGGCCGGGAACACTGCGCCCAGCGCCTCTGGCATGCCCTTGAGCCCGTCGGTGACGGCGATCAGGATGTCATGGACCCCGCGCGTCTTCAGGTCGTTGAAGACCTTCATCCAGAACTTGGCTCCCTCGGTGTTCTCGATCCAGATGCCCAGGATATCGCGGCTGCCATCGGGCAGCACGCCCAGGGCCAGATAAACGGCCTTGGAGCGCACCACGGCTTCCTCGCGGATCTTGACCCGCAGCGCGTCAAAGAACACGACCGGGTACATCGACTCCAGCGGGCGACTCTGCCAGGCCGTGACCTCGCTCATCACGGCGTCGGTGACGCTGCTGATGAGGTCGGGCGAGACGTCCACCGAGTACATCTCGGAAAGAAAGCCCTGGATCTCGCGCACCGTCATGCCGCGCGCGTACATGGCGATGATCTTGTCATCAAAGCCCGTAAAGCGGCGCTCATGCTTGCCAATGAGTTGCGGCTCGAAGGTGCCCTCGCGATCGCGGGGGACGTCGATGCGCAAAGCGCCGACGTCGGTGAGAACGGTCTTGGCGCTCTTGCCATTGCGGTGATTGGTGGCAGCCCCTTCGGGTTTGGCCTGACCGGGCGCGTAGCCCAGGTGGTGACTCATCTCGGCGCCCAGTGCGCGCTCCAATACGACCTCTTGAACTGCTGGAAGATGCCCTCAAGCTCGGCTGGCGTCACCGGCCCGGGGATCAGTTGCTCAAGCGCTACGGCTGAGAATTGTGGCTGCGCCGCCTTGTCCGCTGCTGCGGTTGTCTTCGTCTTGCGTGGCATTCATGCTCCTTGTTGACATGCTATGCCTCACACACAAAACTTCTGACAGGCTCATA
Organism: Acidovorax radicis; assembly: GCF_020510705.1. Lineage (NCBI taxonomy): Bacteria > Pseudomonadati > Pseudomonadota > Betaproteobacteria > Burkholderiales > Comamonadaceae > Acidovorax > Acidovorax radicis. The sequence goes on along the minus strand of NZ_CP075184.1, from coordinate 789,219 downwards.
CCCATCTGAGTTCAACGATCCCTATGAGCTTTTTCTCACAATGGATTTCACGGCGAGACCAGAGTTGATCGCCTTCTACGGTGACGTCGTGGGGGAAATTCCCCAACTACCCACTACCTGCTTCTCCCGTTCCCCTGCGGTCCCCCCAATGTGGGCACACTATGCAAGTAATCTCCAAGGATTCGTTCTTGAGATTGATGAACAACGCCTCTCAAAAATCTTTCCCAGTAGTGGCTTCGGCGACGTTGACTACCAAGATGAACCAAGCGCTGCCGTCGCAGAAAATCTCTATAGAGCCTATGCAATAGGGAAATTTCGCTACATGCACTTTCTAAGACGCTCAGTTTTTAGTGCCGCCTACTACACCAAACAATCCTGTTGGGCATATGAAAAAGAGCGACGCATGATCATCGATGAAGCCGATGTACGAAAGCTAGATGGACTGACTCTTCTCGATGTTCCGACTTCATATGTGAAGTCCATCATTTGCGGTCCGCGTGCGAAAGACGACTTGGTCAACCAACTACAAAAAGAGGCCGTTAAAAACAGCTGCGGGTTTTTTCGAATGCGCATTGGAAGAAGCACAGGGATCCCGCACTTCGACTCTCCGTCGGGACAGAAATTTGCGTTCTGTGACGAAAAGCTCTCACCAGTTGCTGCTACCTGCCGTACTTGTAGCGAGCCAATCAAAGCAGATCGAACCCATTGCTCATGGTGTTTGATTGACGACTCACACCGGCAAAATGCTGCTCAGAAAAACTCGTTCCGGCTGCTTGATCAATACGGAATTCTCGGTTCATACATGGAAGGAATAAGGGCTATAGAGAGCAGTAACCGCCGATAATCTCCGTAGATCGGTTTAACACAGCGTATCCCTACGCCGCTCCATCCCGGGGCAGGAGTGTCGGCTTACGCCATTCGGCTGACCCGACCTAAGACGCCATAACCCGATCTCATCCTTGCAAATTGATCAGCTGGCGATCAATTTGCAGGAATGAACAAGCAGGCAAAGGAACGCGCCAGCCTTTATGGCATGACCGCAGTCTTCAACCCCAACATCCCCCGCGCCTCCTGCGGCGACGCCACCTCCCGCCCCGCGTTGCGCGCGTACTGCGCCAGCTGTTCAATCAACGGTCCGTTCGAATCCGCCTTGGTCCCGTCCGGCAGATAGAACGTGTCCTCCAGCCCCGTGCGCAGATGCCCGCCCAGCTCTGCCACGCGCTGGTGCACGGGCCAGATCTCGCTGCGGCCGATGACGGTGGCTTGCCAGGGGGCGTCCTTGATCTTGAGCTTGAGCAAAATGGGCAGCAGGTCCGGGTCCGCAGGCATGCCGGATTCGACGCCCATCACAAAGTTGTATTCGGGCAGGCCTTGGGTGTACATGCCGGTCTGCACATACATCTCCACGCAGCGCACGATGCCCACGTCAAAGCATTCAAACTCGGGCAGCGTGCCGGTCTCCAGCATCACGTCGATGAAGTCCTTGACCTTGGCGGGCTGGTTGTCGAACAGCATGGGCGGCCAGGCCCAGGTGCCGTTGCTGCGCACCTTCAGGTAGTTGAGCGAGCCGGCGTTGCAGGCCGCCATCTCGGGGCGGGTGGCGCGCAGGCAGTCGAGCGGGCCTTGGTAATTGGGGCCGACCACGCCGGTGGTCTGGTTGATGATCAAACCCGGGCAGGCCTCGCGCATGGCTTGCACGCAGTTGCGCGCCACCTGCGGGTCCCAGCTGGGCAGGTGGCCCTTGCCGGGCTCCTGGTTGCGAAAGTGCACGTGCACCACGGCGGCGCCAGCGTCGTACGCACGGCGGGCCTCTTTTGCCAGTTGCTCGGGCGTGACGGGCACGTGGTGCTGGCCGGGGTCCGTCAGCACGCCGGTGATGGCGCAGGTGATGATGGCTTTGTTGCCGTGGTCGGTGCTGTGCATGGTGGCTGTCTCCTTCATTCAAATGCCGAGCTGTTTTGCAGCCAGGTCCTTCATGATCTCTTCCGCACCGCCGCCGATCATCATGACCTTGACCTCGCGGTAAATGCGCTCGCTGACGGTGCCGCGCATGAAGCCCATGCCGCCCAGGATCTGCACGGCCTGGTCGGCGCAGAACTGCATGGTTTGGGTGGCGTGGTTTTTCAGCAGGCAGACGTTGGCAACCAACTCGGGGCCGGTGCGCCCCGCGTCGGCCTGCGCGGCCACGGATTCGCACCACGCGGCGGTGGACTGGATGCGCATCTGCATGTCCACCAGCTTGTGGCGGATGACCTGGTGCTCGACCAGCGCGGCGCCAAAGGTCTTGCGCTGGCGAGCCCAGGCCAGGGCCTCGTCGTAGCAGGCCTCGGCAAAGCCCAGGGCCGACGCGGCGAGGCCAAAGCGCTCGCCGTTGAAGTTGGCCATGATGATGCGAAAGCCCGCGCCCTCTTCGCCCAGCAGGTAGCGGGCGGGCACACGCACGCTGTCAAAGCGCAGGTGGGCGGTGTCGGAGCAGAGCCAGCCCATCTTGTCGAGCTTGCTGCGCGACAGGCCTGCGCTGTGGCCCGGGATGAGCAGCATGGAGATGCCTGCGCTGCCCTTGCATCCGACCTCCCCGGTCCTCACAGCCACCGTGATCCAGTCCGCGCGCATGCCGGAGGTGATGAACACCTTTTCACCGTTGACGATGTACTCATCGCCCTCACGCCGCGCGGTGGTCTTGAGCTGCGCCACGTCCGACCCGCCACCGGGCTCGGTGATCGCCAGCGCGGCAATCTGTTCGCCCGCCAGCACCGGTGGAATGACCTCGGCGCGCACCGCGTCGCTGCCATGCGCCAGCACGGGCGGAAGGCCGATGTTGTGCGACAGCAGGCTGGCCAGCACACCGCCGCTGGCGCCATGGCGGCTGAGCGCGCGCCACAGTGGCAGGCGAAGCAGGTAGCTGGCGGGCGTGCCGCCGTACTGTTCGGGGTAGCCCAGCCCCAGCAGGCCCAGGTCGGCCGCGCGGCGGTACAGGCTGCGAGGGAATTCACCGGCGGCATCCCACGCGTCCACATGCGGCGCGATCTCGGTGCGGGCGAATCGGGTGACGGTGTCGGTGAGGGCGGTGCGGTCTTCATCGCTGGCCACCGCCGTCGTTACACCCGTGCCGGTCGTGGCCGTCATGCGGTGGCTCCTGGCGTGGCGGGCGCAAAGCGGGCCAGCACCTGGCCGGGCGACACCTGCTGGCCGGGCGCGACCAGCAGCTCGGCCACTGTGGCGGCCACGGGGCATGCCAGGCTGTGTTCGAGCTTCATGGATTCGATGACCAACACGGTGTCGCCTGCCGCCAGCGCCTGCCCTGCAGCCACAGGCAGCGCGACCACCTTGCCGTTGAAGGGCGCGCGCAGCTCGGTGGCGCCACCGGCGGCACCTGCGCGCGCGGCGGGCTCCCACGATGCGTCTTCCATCCAGCCGTCCACGCCGCCCGCTTGCCAGTGCCATCGCAAGGGGGCCACGCGCAAGGTGCGGACGGTGTGGTCAGCCTGCACGCCGCCCTCTGCCCCGCTGCGCGTGGTGGTGCGTATGGCGCCGCCGGGGTGCGGGGTGAGTTGCACGGTGGTGGTATTCAGCTGGCCCGTGGTCGCGTCTGTGTGCTCCACGTGCAGCCGGCCCGCGCCCAGCTCGCGCACGGCAAGCGCGTGCACTTCGCCCTGGTGGCGCAGGCGCAGCGGGCGGGCCAGGGTGCAAGGCAGGCTTGCGGAGGCTGGCGCAGAACAATTTGAAGTAAAAATGGCCGATAGCGCTGATGGGATAAGCGCTGATAGCTCCTCTTTCAATAGCGACGCTTGCAGCTCTTTGGCATGCTCGGCCAGAAACGGCACCAGCGCTTTGCCGTCGCGAAACACTGGGTGGCCAAGGCACGCTGCCAAAAACGCGCGGTTGGTGAGCAGGCCCAGCACGCTGGTGCCCTGCAGCGCGCGGACCAGCGCGTCAATGGCATCGGCCCGCGTGGCGGCGTGCACGATGAGCTTGCCCAGCATGGCGTCGTAGTGGGGCGATACCTCGGCGCCCTCTTCTAGCGCGTGATCGAAGCGCAAGGCGCCCATGGCAGTGCGCTCGAAGGCTGCGGCAGGCGGCGCGCTGAAGTGCAGCACGCGGCCGGTGTGCGGGCGAAAGTGCGCGTCTTCGGCGCACAGGCGCACTTCGATGGCGTGGCCTTGCAGATGCACCTGGTCTTGCGTGAGCGGCAGCGGCTCGCCACGTGCCACGCGGATTTGCCATTCCACCAGGTCCAGCCCCGTGAGCGCTTCGGTCACCGGGTGCTCCACTTGCAGGCGGGTGTTCATCTCCATTAAGAAGAATTCAGCCCCATCCAGAAGGAATTCCACCGTGCCCGCACCCACATAGCCAGCGGCCTGCGCCAGCGCCACAGCGCAGGCGCCCATGCGCTCGCGCAGCGCTGCGTCCACGGCGGGGCTGGGGGACTCCTCAATGACCTTCTGGTGGCGGCGTTGCACCGAGCAATCGCGCTCGCCCAGGTGGATGCACGCGCCGTGGGCGTCGGCAAAGATTTGCACCTCCACATGGCGGGGCTGCAGCAGTGCGCGTTCGATGAGCAAGTCACCACAGCCAAAGCCCACCAGCGCTTCGGACCGCGCGCTGGCCAGTGCGGCGGGCAGTTGCGCCGCATCGGTGACTAGCCGCATGCCGCGCCCTCCCCCACCCGCCACGGCCTTGACCATGGCGGGGTAGCCGATGCGCGCGGCCTCTTGCGCAAAACGTTCATCACTCTGGTCGTCCCCCGCATAACCCGGCAGACAGGGCACCCCATGCGTGGCCGCCAAAGCCTTCGCACCGGACTTGCTGCCCAGCGCACGTATGGCGGCGGGCGCGGGGCCGATCCAGGTCAGGCCCGCATCGACCACCGCTTGGGCAAAGTCGGCGTTCTCGCTGAGGAAGCCATATCCGGGATGTACAGCATCGGCACCTGTAGCTCGGGCTGCGGCCAGCAGCTTGTCGGTACGCAGGTAGGTGTCGGCGCTGGCTGCGCCGCCTAGCGCGACGGCCTGGGTGGCTTCGCGCACATGTTGGGCGTTGGCATCGGGGTCGGAGTAGACGGCGACCGTTTCGATGCCCATGCGGTGAGCGGTGTGGATGATGCGGCGGGCGATCTCGGATCGGTTCGCTACAAGTATCTTTTTCATGGTTTCGCACTCCAGGGTGGTGCCTTGCGCGCAGCAAACGCCACCAGCCCTTGCGGCGCCTCGGACCCACGCAGCGCTTGCGCAAAAGCAATCGCCGCTTCATCCAGCAGCGCAGGCAACGGCGTCTCGGACTGGGCCAGCAATAAGCGTTTGGTGGCGGCCACGGCCTGCGGCGCTGCGGCGACGTGGCGCGCGATGACGGCTTGCACAGCAGTCTCCATGTCGCCAGCGACCACCTCATCCACCAGCCCTGCGCGTTGAGCTTTCGCAGCATCCCAGCGCTCCCCAGTAAGCAAACACCGCCGCGCCGCCACTGAGCCAAGGCGCCGTACCACAAAGGGCGCAATCTGCGCAGGCACGATGCCCAGCGTGACCTCGGGCGTGGCGAACTGCGCGCTGGTATGGGCCAGCACATGGTCGGCGCAGCACACGATCCCAAAGCCGCCACCCAGGGCCGCGCCCTCCACCGCCACGATGAGCCACTGCGGAAGTGCGCACAGGGCCTGCAGCAACGCGCCAAAGCGGCGGTTCAGTGGCACCAGCGGGTCGGCTGTGCCGGCAGCCAGGGGCTGGCCAATGGTCTTGGCAAAGCCGCCCAGGCTGCCCCCCGCGCAGAAGTGCCCACCGGCACCGCGCAACACCACGCCGCGCAGGTCGGCATCGGCCGCAGCCTGCTCACACGCGGCTATCAAACCGTCCACCATGGCTTCTGACAGCGCATTGCGGCTGGCCGGGTCGTTGAGCGTCCAGGTTTCCACGCTGCCGCTGGCAAGCGGCGCGCGGTCGATCACCAGCGAATCAGCCATGTCAGTGCACGGGCCGCTTGGCGATGCCCATGAGCTTGGCGAGAATGCCCAGCATCACTTCATCCGCGCCCCCGCCGATGGACGCCAGCCGCCCGTCGCGGTACATGCGCGAGACCTTGTTCTCCAGCGTGAAGCCCATGCCGCCCCAGAACTGCAGGCAGGTGTCGGGCACCTCGCGGTTCAGGCGGCCGGCCTTGAGCTTGGCCATGCTGGCGAGCTCCAGCACGTCCTGCCCGTTCACGTACAGATCGCAGGCGCGGTAGGTGAGCGCGCGCAGGGCCTCGACCTCGGTCTTGAGCTCGGCCAGCTTGAACTGCACCCACTGCTGGTCGGCCAGCGTGGCGCCAAACAGCTTGCGCTCCTGCGCGTAGTCGATGGTCCACTGGATGCAGTGGTTCAGCGATTCAAGCGTGCTGGCGGCGCACCACAGGCGCTCTTCCTGGAATTGCTGCATCTGGTAGATGAAGCCCTGCCCTTCGGCACCGATGCGGTAACGCTGCGGAACGCGCACCTCGTCAAAGTAGATCAGGCCGGTGTCGCTGCTGTGCATGCCGATCTTGCGGATCTTTTGCGCCACCTCGATGCCCTTGGTGAGCTTGCCACCCGGGCCATCGCGCATGGGCACCATCACCAGGCTCTTGTTCTTGTGCACGGGGCCTTCGCCCGTGTTGACCAGCATGCACATCCAGTCGGCCTGCAGGCTGTTGGTGATCCACATCTTCTGGCCGGTGATCACGTAGTCGTCACCATCCTTGCGCGCCACGCTTTTGATGCCCGACACATCGCTGCCCGCCGCAGGCTCGCTCACGCCAATGCAGCCCACCATGTCGCCCGCAATCGCAGGGGCCAGAAAGTTCCGCTTGAGTTCTTCGCTGCCGTAGCGCGCCAGCGCCGGGGTGCACATGTCGGTCTGCACGCCGATGGCCATGGGCACGCCGCCGCAGTGGATGTGGCCCAGCGCCTCGGCCATGGCCAGGCTGTAGGAGTAGTCCAGCCCTGCGCCGCCATATTCCTCGGGCTTGCACAGGCCCAGCAGGCCCAGGTTGCCCATCTTCTTGAAGACCTCGTGTGCGGGGAAGATCTCGGCCGCTTCCCATTCGTCCACATGGGGGTTGATCTCTTCGTCGATGAAACGCTTGAGGGTCTTCTGGATCTCGCGGTGCTCGTGTGTGAACTGCATGGTGCTTGTCTCCTGCTGTTGCGTCTGTGTGTTGGTGTGCCTGCAAACCTCGATCACGAAAGCTGAAACTGCCCCAGCGGCTGGGGCCGCCCGTTGAGCACCAGCTCCACCTGGTGCGCGCCGGGGTAGTGGGTGCGTGTGGTCATCTGCTGCAGTGACAGCGTCTTGCCCACCGCCACGGTGGCGCCGGGGGCGATGTCCAGCGTCTGCAGCTTGAACACCTTGGGCGCCGCACCGCCGTGGGCCTTGACGTAGTGCACCTTCAGGTCCGCCAGCACGCGCTGGGGCTGGGGTGTGGGGTTGTGCAGTTCGACCTCGATGCGCACCTTGTCGCCGATGCGTGCGCGGGCGGGCAGCACGCGCGCGGCCCGCACATCCAGCGCCACGGCATGGCCCACGCCCAGGGCATCGAGCGCAGCGGCGTCGCCGCGTTTGATGAGAAAACGCAGGCCGTGGCGCACCAGGGCCTCGCGCGGTGCGGGCGCGCCCTGCAGCCAGGTGCGCGCGGTGCCCACGGCCAGGTCGGGGTGGTCCTTGGCGATGTCGCCCAGGTGGTTGGCCACGGAGCGACGCACGTAGGACGATGGGTCGTCCTTGAGCGCATCGAGCAACGGCAGGGCCAGTTGCGGGTTGTTCTGGAATGCAGGCAAACGCGGCGCCCAGGGCAGGCGGGGCCGCGTGCCTTCGCTCACCAGACGGCGCACATGGGCGTTGTCGTCCTGCGCCCAGTCGTGCAGCCGCGCGAGCGTGGCGCCCTGGTGGTGCAGCAGGTAGGGGCGAATGCAGAACTCCGCCGTAAAGCGCTGAGTGAGCGCGTGCTGCGCGACCATGGCCGCCTCAAAGTGCGCGAGCCCCTGTACGCCGATGTACATGCTGTATGGCAGGTACAGAAATGCGCTGTAAGGGCGGTCAGCCGCATCGGGCTCACCCGCCGCATCGATACCCATCGGCGGGTCCATCGAATCGACCAGCACACCCAGCGCACGCGGCACGTCTTGCGGCAGGTGTATCTGCAGGGCCTGCGCAATGCGCTGGCCGCGCGCCATCAGCTCCAGCGATTCGTAGCCGGGCTCGATCTGGCGCAAGAACGCCTTGGTGTCGAAAGACCGCCACGCGCGCCGCACCATGGCCGCGATGCGCGGGGGCACGGTGTCGTTCAGCAGGTATTTGAGAGGCTCGGCCATGTCGCGCTGGTGATATCGCCTCTTACATCCGCGCCACGCCAAAGCTCAGGGGCCGCAGCGTGCGGGCCTGCGCCTCGGCACAGGTGTCCAGGCAAAACGCCAGCACGGCCCGCGTGTCGCGCGGGTCGATCACGCCGTCGTCCAGCAGCAGACCGCTGGTGTAGAGCGCATCGGCCTGGGCCTCGAACATGGCGACGATCTTGTCGAACTGTGCCTGCGATTCGGCCGGGTCGGGCGTGATGCCTTTGCGCGCCAGCGCCGCCTCGGTCACGATCTGCATGGTGCGCGCAGCCTGCTCGCCGCCCATCACCGCCGTCTTGGCACCGGGCCAGCTGAACAGGAAGCGCGGCGCATAGCCGCGCCCGCACATGCCGTAGTTGCCCGCACCAAAGCTGGCGCCGCACTGGATGGTGATCTGCGGCACGGTGGCGTTGGTCACGGCCTGGATCATCTTGCTGCCGTGCTTGATCATGCCGCCCTGCTCGCTGTCCTTGCCCACCATGTAGCCCGTGGTGTTCTGCAGGTAGATGATGGGGTGGCCCAGCTGGCACATCCACTGGATGAAGTGCGTGGCCTTGTTGGCGCCCGCCACGTCGATGGGGCCGTTGTTGCTGATGAAGCCCACCGCATGGCCCTGGATGTGGCCCTGCGCGCACACGGTGGCCATGCCGTAGCGGGCCTTGAATTCGAGCAGCTCGGAGCCGTCCACCAGCCGCGCCATCACCTCGCGCATGTCCACGGGTTGGCGCAGGTCGGCAGACATCAGGGCCAGCAGGTCGTCGGCGGGCAAGGTGGGCCCGGGTGCGCTGGTTCGCCGGTGCGTACTCCACCCCAGCTGCGCCACCACATCGCGTGCCAGGCCAATGGCCTCGCGGTCGTCCTGGGCCAGGTATTCGCCCAGGCCAGAGACCGCCGTATGCATCTCGGCGCCGCCCAGCTCCTCCTCGGTAGCGATCTCGCCAGTAGCGGCCTTGAGCAACGGCGGCCCGGCCAGAAAGGCGCGCGAGCGGCCCTGCACCATGATGACCACGTCCGACAAGCCGGGCATGTAAGCGCCGCCTGCAGTGCCCGAGCCGTGCTGCACGGTGATGACCGGAATGCCCGCTGCCGACAACCGCGCGAGGTTGCGGAACAGCGTGCCGCCGTGCACAAAGCCCTCCACGCGATAGCGCATGAGGTTGGCGCCCGCGCTCTCGACCAAGTGGATGAACGGCAAGCGGTTTTGCAGCGCGATCTCCTGCACGCGCAAAATCTTTTCCAGGCCCATGGGCTGGATGGCTCCGGCCTCGATGCCCGAGTCGCTGGCCACCACCATGCAGCGCACGCCACTCACAAAGCCGATGCCCGCGACCATGCCGCCACCGGGCACGGACTTCTCGGGGTCTTTCACGTCCTGCAGGTAGCCCGCCAGCGTGCACAGCGGCAGCCAGGGCGCACCCGCATCCAGCAGCAGTGCCACCCGCTGGCGCGGCAGCAGCTGGCCGCGTTTTTCAAACTGGGGCAGCGACCGGGCCGAGGCGGCGGCGGCACGCTCTTCCAGCGCGCGCAGAGCATGAAGGCGGGCCTGCAGCGCTGCGCGGCGCTGGGTGGCCTCGGCGCTGCCTGGGTTGAAGCGGGAGGTGAAGACGGCAGTCATGCGGCCTCGGTCTTGGGGGTATGGGAAGGTGCAAACACCTGCGGCACCTGTGCGCGGTGAAAGCCGTCAAACGGCTGCACGGCCGGGTGTGCTGCAGCGGTGGCACCGGGCGGGCGCTGCGGCCAGCCCATGCGCACCTGGGGCCGTGCGCCGTCCACCCGCAGCGTGGTGCCGCTGATGAAGCTGGCTGCCGGGCTGAGCAAAAAGGTGATGGCCGCCGACACCTCGGCCTCGTTGCCAAAGCGGCCCAGCGGCACCGTGCGCGGCATGGCGCGCAGCATGTCGGCCGCCTCGGGCGGGTAGTTGTCCATGCCGCTGGAGGCGATGTAGCCCGGCGCCACAGCGTTCACGCGCACACCGCTGTGCGCCCATTCCAACGCGGCGGTTTCGGTGAAGCTGACCATGCCCGCGCGCGCAGCCCCGCTGTGCCCCATGCCCGGCATGGAGCCCCACATGTCGGCCACGATGTTGACGATGGAGCCACCGTGCTGCGCCATCCACTGCCGATAACACTCACGCGCCATCAAAAAGCCGCCGGTGAGGTTGGTGTGCAGCACGGCCTCCCAGCCCTTGGCGCTGATGGATTCGAGCGGCGACATGAACTGCCCGCCTGCGTTGTTGACCAGCGCATCGATGCGACCCTGCGCAGCGATGATCTGCTGCACCAGCGCCACCACGCCTCCTTCGGATCGGATGTCGCACACCTCGCAGGACACACGGCCGCCATCGGCAGTGATCTCTTCGGCCACGGCCAGCAACTTTTCTGGCTTGCGCCCCACCAACACCACATGCGCGCCCAGGTGCGCCAGCTCATGTGCCGTGCACCGGCCAATGCCCGAGCCGCCGCCGGTGACGACCACCACCTGGCCCTGAAACAGGCCCGGAGCAAACACTGACTGGTAGGCGTTGCGCGCGGTGGGGGCCATGGTGACTCTGCCTTGATGGGGTTTTTTGTTATGAACGGATGAACAAGGCCAGCGCCTCGTCGGTGAGCGCGTCGAGCGATTTGCCCTTCTTGGGCGAGAACCACTGCACCGCCCAGTTGAGCGCCCCAAAGATGAACAGCCGCGCCACGCCGGGCTCGGCCTGCAGCGCACCCTGCTTTGCCAGCGCTTCCAGCACGGGCATCCAGGTGGCCTCGTAGCTGTCCTTGATGCGGGCAATGCCCTTGCGCTGCGCAGGCGTGAGCGAACGCCACTCGTAAAGCATCACAGGGATGAAGCTACTGCGCGGCCCGAGCAGGATCTCGAAGTGGTGGCGAATGAGCGTGTGCAACTGCTCGCGCGGCGTGGCCGCGGCGGGCAGTGCATCGAGTGCCTGCTGCTGGCTTTGCGTGGCCATGGTCATGCCCTCGCTCATTACGGCGTAGAGCAGCGCGCTTTTGCTTTCGAAGTGGTAGAAGGGCGAGCCGCTGTGCATGCCTGCGGCCGCCGCAATGTCGCGCGTGCTGGTGGCGGCAAAGCCCTGGGTGCGGAAGAGCTTGGCCGCGCCGTCCATGAGCTTGCGGCGGCGATTGCCGTCGTCCAGTTCCTCGGCGGTCTTGCGGGGGCGGCCACGGGGGCGGCGGGTAGGGGTTGCCTCCACAGTGGCTGCGTTGGCGTCGGAGGAGGCTACGGCCTTGCTGCCAGTGCGGGCCGGCGGTTTCTTGGGAGCGGGGGCGATGGCGCTGGTGCGCGGCACGGGTGAATCCATGCAGGCACGATAGCAAAACTGTTTATTTTTAGCAAGCAAGTGCTTTGTAAAAATAAATGGCTTGTCTGATCGTGATTGCTACGGGTGCTTTTTGAGGTGAAGCGCCAGTATTGACTACCTGATTTGCTATGTGTTTGTAATCAAACGGCGTGATTGTGCGAAGGGTGGAGGCCGGGAGTCGCCCGGCGTGCGAGTAACTTTCTTTCGCGTCGCCGAAAGAAAGTCACCAAAGAAAGGGCGACCCTACTGCGCGCGTCCCTCCACTGCGCTACGGGCAACCTGCGATGCTCGGACAGGCGGGGCGCCGCAGAACTCACTGCGCGCTACGCGCTCCGCTCAAACAACTGCGGCAAGTCAGTGCACGAAGTGCGTGTGTCCTTCGGCACACGCACGCACCCCCTGCCCTGCGCTTATCGGCACGCGCAGAAGGGAACCCGGGGAGCGGACATCCACACGGGCCATTGCTTCGCTACGCTGCGCTCGACCCAGTCTTGCGGGCGCAAGCGCCACGCGCTGCGAAAGCTGGGCCGAGCAAAGCGATGGCCCGAACGGATGTCCGGCTGTTTGGATGTTCGGCTGCCCACCCCCTGCTGGCTGCGCCTGCGGCGGGGCGGTTGCGGGGTGGCATGGGCGTCGAAGCGCCCATGCTTCGTGCTCTGACTCGCCGTGGTTGTCCGAGCGGCGCGCGCAGCGCAAAGCGAGTTCCACGGCGCACCCCGCAACCGCCCCTCCGCAGGTTTGCCCCTTCGCACAGCGAAGGGGTCGCAGACTGGGGGTCGCCTTTTCTTTGGTGACTTTCTTTTGGCGAAGCAAAAGAAAGTTACTCGCACGCCGGGCGACTCCCGGCTCCCGCACTCAACACGGGCATGCAGTAGCCAACGCACAAGAGCCTCGACAGGCCCAACCCGAACGGATGGGACGAGAACAAAACTGTAAAAACAATAGCTGCCAGCGCTTTCTGCGTAAGCGCCCGCAGCCAAAAAACTTCAACACCAGTGACTCAAACCGCGCTGAAATCCGGCTTACGCTTGTAGCGAAACCGACGTCGGCCTGCCACGCAGTCCACGCCGCTGACGCGCCTACCTACCTTCAGACTGCGCTGAAGTCGGGGCGGCGCTTTTACCGAAAGATCATCCAGCCCGCTACGCGGTCTGCACCGCTACCGCGGCGGCCAGATTTCAGCTCTTGCTGAAATCAGGCTTTCTCTTTTCCATAAACGCCGAAAACGCCTCCCGCGCCGCAGGCTCGCGCAACATGCGACCAAAGCTCTCGCCCTCTTCCGCCATCACTTCCAACACCTTCGCCGTCTGCCCACCCTTCATCAACCGCTTGGTTTCGATGAGCGACGACAACGGCTTGGCCGCCAGCTTCTTCGCCTGCGCCTGCGCGACGCCATTGCATTCGGTCGGCGGCACCACACGGTTCACCAGGCCGACTTCCAACGCAGCCTCGGCCATGAAAGGCTCGCCCAACAGCAAGGCTTCGGCAGCGCGGTGATAACCCAGCATCTGCGGCACCAGCAGGCTCGATGCGGCTTCAGGGCACAGGCCCAGGTTGACGAACGGCATGGAGAACGCCGCGTTGTCGCCCGCATAGACCAGATCGCAATGGAACAGCATGGTGGTGCCAATGCCCACGGCCGGGCCGCAGACCGAGGCGATCACGGGCTTGGGGAAGGCGGCGATGCCGCGCAGAAAACGGAACACGGGCGAGTCCTGCGTGGCAGGCGGCTGCTGCAAAAAGTCGCCAATGTCGTTGCCCGCGCTGAAGATGGCCACATCGCCCTGGAACACGACCACGCGCACGCTGGCGTCGGCCTTGGCGGCGTCGAGCGCATCGGCCATGGCAGCATACATGTCGCGCGTGATGGAGTTCTTCTTGTCCACGCGGTTGAAGGTGACGGTGGTCACGCCCGCTTCGGAGTGGACGAGGATGTCTTGGGTGGTGGCTTCGGTCATGGTGGTGAAAGTTCCGGGGTCTGGATGATGATGATGACGGGGAAAGGAATGCACGGCGCAGAGCAACAGGCCGACTTCCTATTCCTTGTAATAAACGATCTGGTGGCTGGTGGCGAGCATGGTGCCCGCCTCGTTCCAAAGCTGCACGGTCTGGTCGAAGAAACCGTTGCGGAACTCCTGCCCGCGCGCCTGGCCGAGCAGGAAGCCCGTGCCCGTGGCCTGCAGCTGCTCTGCCGTGGCGTGGAAGTACACGGTGATGGACACCGTGCCCGCAGGCACCTGGCGCGCACGGCGCAGCCACACGCGGGGGAAGAACACATCGGCCAATGCAGACAGCGCCACAAAGTCGAGCGGCCGGGGTGGTGTGTCGCGCATCCACAGCTGCGTCAGGCTGTGGTCTCCGCTGCCGTCCCAGGTGCGCGGGATGAAGCCGGAGATAGGGCGCATCTCATAACGGTTAAGCCACTCCACGGCACCCAATGGGGCGACGATGGCCTTTTGTTCTGCGGGGGGCGGCACCTGGGGCATGGGCACATCGCCCACGCTCCAGGTCTCGCGGCGCACCGCCGTGACGGCGGTAGCGGTGGTGGTGACCACCGGCGCGCCGTCGGCACCGGCCTGCAGGATCGACAGCGTCCAGTGCTGGGTCGATCGGTTGGTGCGCACGGGCGTTGCCTGCACCGTGAACGCACCGGCTGTCAGGGCGCCCGCGTAGTTGACGGTGAGCGACAGCGGGTCGCCCAGCCGGTCAGGGTGCTGCAGGACAGCCTGCAGCAGCGTGGCAGCGGTGACGCCGCCAAACGGGCCCACCATGTTCCAGTAGCCGGGGTGGGTCTGCCCTTCGTACTGACCGGTCGCAGAGGACGAGGCCGTCAGCTGCAGCGCTTCGTCCAACGGGTGGATGGAGGAAGACGGCGATGAATGGGAAGAGGAAGAAGTCATGTTGCAAGTGTGCCGCGAAACGACCGCTCAGACCGTCGTACCGGAGACTTCGTGACGGGGCATGGCACCGCCGCCCAGAGCAGCCAGCGCTGCCACCGCACGCGGCCACAGGCTCTGGCGGAACTGGTCGCGAAAGAAACCAAAGTGCCCGATGCGCCGCACCTGCACGTCAGCTGGCGTAATGCTCTCCACACGGCGCGCGGCGTTGGCGTACAGGTTCACCAGGTTGTGCGTGCCGCGCAAGGTCATCAGCTCGTCGTCTGCCATCGACAGCGCCAGCACGGGGAACCGCACCGCGCCATAACTCTGCGCCACCGCTGGCCCCTCGGCGCCCACGCTGTAAGCAGGGTCCAGGCACCAGCGGCGCCACTGCAGGATCACACCCGCAGGCAAGTCACCCACCTTCTTGAGCGCGCGACCCGGAAAATACCCGCACAACCGCGTGGCCAGCGGCACCAGCACCCACCAGAAATACGGGACGATGCGCTTGAGCTGCGGCGCGTTGTCGCGCCAGTAGCCGCTGCCCGCCGCCACGCTGAGCAGGCCAGCCACCTGTTCCGGCCGCTGAAGCAGACCGGGCAACTGCGCGCCCAGGCTGTGGCCTAGCAAGTACAGCGGCTGCGCCGGTAGCGCGGCCTTGGCGGCAGAGATCACCGCCTCGTAGTCGTCGGCCCAGTCAAACAAATCGGCCTTCACATCGCGCATGGCGCCCTGCAGCGAATCACCGTGGCCCCGGTAGTCGAACGTGGTGACCCGAAACCCCTGCTGCGCCAGCCACAACGCAAAGGCCCCATAGAACGACTGCCGCACCCCCATGGCCCCGCCAATCACGACGCTGGCGCGCGCAGCGCCATCGGGCTCATAGACACGCAGCGCCAGCGCTACCGCGCCATCGGCACCGTGGACCTGCAAGGTTTGCTTGTTCATATCTGTCTCCTTGGTTCACACCGATCTGCGTCGGTTTGAAAAGAAAACGATGCGGCCCTGTCTTCCCACCCCACCCTCAAGGGCGTAGCGAGCGGGATGAGCTGCTAGGCGGACGGAGCACAGCCACCGGAACGTACTCAAGGTACGTGAGGATGGCGAGCACCGCCCAACGACGCAGATCGCCCGCTCGGTAGCCAGCCAACAATCAAACAGCTTCGAAGATGCCGGCGGCGCCTTGTCCCATGCCTACACACATGGTCACCATCCCGTACTTGAGCTTGTTGCGCCTCAATGCATGCACCACCGTCGCCGAGCGAATGGCCCCCGTGGCCCCCAGCGGGTGCCCCAGCGCAATGGCCCCACCCATCGGGTTCACCTTGCTCGGGTCCATCCCCAGCGTGTTCATCACGGCCAGCGACTGCGCCGCAAACGCCTCGTTCAGCTCAAACCAGTCCATGTCCTGCAGGGTCAGGCCCGCATAGCGCAGCGCGGCAGGGATGGCCTCGATGGGCCCGATGCCCATGATGTGCGGCGGCACGCCCTTGGCTGCGTAGCTCACGAAACGCGCCAGCGGTGTGAGGCCAAAGCGCTTCACGGCCGACTCGCTGGCCAGGATCAACGCACCGGCGCCGTCGCTGGTCTGCGAGCTGTTGCCCGCCGTCACGCTGCCGCGCGCAGCAAACACCGTCTTGAGCTTGGCCAGGCCTTCCAGGCTGGTGTCGGGGCGTGCGCCTTCGTCCATGCTGACGATGCGCGTCGTGGCAATGGTCTCGCCTGTTTCCAGGTTGGCCGTGCGGTCGGTCACTTCGATGGGGGTGGTCTCGTCGGCAAAGTAGCCCGCCTGTTGCGCGGCCAAGGCCTTTTGGTGCGAGGCCAGCGCAAACGCGTCTTGTGCGTCGCGGCTCACCTTCCACTGCTGGGCCACCTTCTCGGCCGTGAGGCCCATGCCGTAGGCAATGCCTACGTCGCCATCGCGCTCGAAGATGCTGGGTGACAGGCTGGGGCTGTTGCCCATCATGGGCACCATGCTCATGCTTTCCACACCAGCAGCAATCATCACATCGGCCTCGCCCACGCGGATGCGGTCGGCCGCCATCTGCACGGCCGACAGGCCCGATGCGCAAAAGCGGTTGACGGTGATGCCGCCCACGCTGGGGGGCAGGCCAGCCAGCACGGCACCGATGCGCGCCACGTTCAGGCCTTGTTGCGCCTCAGGAATGGCGCAGCCGCAGATGATGTCCTCGATGGCCTTTGGGTCGAGCCCGGGCACTGCCGCCAGCGCGGCTTTGAGCGTGGTCGCCAGCAGGTCATCGGGACGCATGTTGCGGAAGAAGCCGCGGTGCGAACGCCCGATGGGCGTGCGCGTGGCAGCGACGATGTAGGCTTCCTGGACTTGTTTGGCCATGGGGTAACTCCTTCAATTCTTGGCGGGGCGGCTGGCTGGAACCCAGGCCCACGTAAATACACATTCGACCGGCTCGATGCCAGCCTCGTCGGTCACGGTGACGGTGACCTGAACCTCGCCCTTGTCGCTGGCCTGCATGGCGGCGCACTGCTCAGGCGTGAGCGTGGCCACGGCCTTGAGGCCGCCTGTGGCGCGCTTTTTGAACGCCATGCTGAACTGCTTGGCCAACGGGGTGCAGTCGTCGCGCACGTTCATGCCCACGACCATGCCGGTGGCCGTTTCGGCCAGCAGGTTCATGGCCGAGGCGTGCACGCCGCCAATGTGGTTCTGCACGCGGTGCTCGTTGGTCAGGCGCACCTCGACCCGCTCGGGCGTCAGCGACACAAACCGGACCCCGGCCGTGCCGGTGAAAGGCACCGCACGGCGCAGGATGATGTTCTGCACAAAGCCGCGCATGAACGCGGGGGCCTCGTCCAAGCGCATCAGCGAGCGCTGCAGTTTGTTGGGGGCGCGGTCCGCCATGACTAAGGCCATCAGTTGCGTACCGGTTTGCCGGTAGACAGCATGCCCAGGATGCGCTCTTGCGTCTTGGGGTGCTCGATGAGCGCGCAGAACGCCTTGCGCTCCAGCGTCATCAGGTACTCCTCGCTCACCAGCGTGCCGGCGTCCACGTCGCCGCCGCACACCACTTCCGCAATCAGGCTGGCGATGTGGAAGTCGTGCTGGCTGATGAAGCCGCCGTCCTTCATATTGACCAGCGAGCCCTTGATGGTGGCAATGCCGCTGCGGCCCGCCACCGGGAACAGGCGCTTGTGCGGGGCGCGCCAGCCGCCGTTGGCCAGGGCCTTGGCTTCGTTGATGGCCACGTACAGCAGCTCGTCCTTGTGCGGCACGATGACGTCGCTGTCGAGCAGGTAGCCCAGCTTGCGCGATTCGAGCGCGCTGGTGCCCACCTTGGCCATGGCGGCGGCGGTGAAGCCTTCGGTCAGGAAGGGCAGGATGTCCTTGCCCGTGGAGGGGGCGGCGTTCTCGGCCGCACGGCGGGCGATGTAGGTCAGGCCGCCCGCGCCGGGCACCAGGCCCACGCCCACTTCGACGAGGCCGATGTAGCTTTCCATGTGCACCACGCGGCGGGCCGAGTGCACGGCCAGCTCACACCCACCGCCCAAAGCCAGGCCGCGCACGGCCGAGACCACGGGCACGTTGGCATAGCGGATGCGCAGCATGGTGTTCTGCAGCTCTTGCTCGGCGCCTTCGATGGCGCTGACGCCCGCGATCATGAACGCGGGCAGCATGGCCTGCAGGTCGGCACCGGCGCTGAAGGGCTCGTCGCCCGACCAGACCACCACGGCCTTGTAGTCCTTCTCGGCGATGTCCACCGCCATCGCCAGGCCTTCGGCCACGTCGGGGCTGATGGCGTGCATCTTGGTCTTGATGCTGGCAATGACGACTTCGTCATCCAGCGTCCACAGGCGGATCGCATCGTCTTCGTGCAGCGTCTTGCCTGCGGTCGTGAAGTCAGGCAGCGTTTCACCCAGCAGTTTCTCGGGGAAATGCTGCTTGGCGTAGACGGGCAAAGCGCGACGCGCTATGAATTTATTAGCAGATGCGCTCCATGAGCCTTGTGCGGTGTGCACGCCACCGGCTTCGGCCACGGGGCCCTTGAACACCCACTCGGGCAGCGGCGCCTTGCTGAGCGCCTTGCCGGCATCGATGTCTTCCTGGATCATCTTCGCCACGTCGAGCCAGCCCGCCTCTTGCCACAGCTCAAAGGGGCCTTGCTTCATGCCGAAGCCCCAGCGCATGGCCTGGTCCACGTCGCGGGCGTTGTCCGCAATGGTGCCCAGGTGCACAGCGGCGTAGTGAAAGCTGTTGCGCAAAATGGCCCAGAGAAACTGGCCTTGCGCGCCCTCGGCGTTGCGCAGCAGCTTCAGGCGCTCGGCAGCGGGCTTCTTGAGCATGCGGCCATACACCTCGTCGGCCTTCTGGCCGCCGGGCACGTACTCTTCGGATTCCAGGTCAAAGCGCAGCACATCGCGGCCAACCTTCTTATAGAAACCGGCCTTGGCCTTCTGGCCCAGGTTGCCCAGCTCCAGCAGCTTTTTCAGCACGGCGGGCGTTTCAAAGCTGGCGTAGAACGGGTCGCTGTTCTCGTCCAGGTTGTCCTGCAGCGTCTTGATGACGTGGGCCATGGTGTCGAGGCCCACCACGTCGGCGGTGCGGAAGGTGCCGCTCGATGCGCGGCCGAGCTTCTTGCCCGTGAGGTCATCCACCACGTCGAAGGTCAGGCCGAAGTTCTCGACTTCCTTCATCGTGGCCAGCATGCCGGCGATGCCAACGCGGTTGGCGATGAAGTTGGGCGTGTCGTGTGCGCGCACCACGCCTTTGCCCAGGCCGCTGGTGACGAAGGCTTCGAGCTGGTCGAGCACCTCGGGGGCGGTGGTGGGGGTGTTGATCAACTCCACCAACGTCATGTAGCGCGGGGGGTTGAAGAAGTGGATGCCGCAAAAGCGCGGCTTGATGTTCTCGGGCAGCGCTTCGCTGAGCTTGGTGATCGACAGGCCCGAGGTGTTGGATGCCACGATGGCGTGCGGCGCGACGAAAGGCGCGATCTTCTTGTAGAGGTCGAGCTTCCAGTCCATGCGCTCGGCGATGGCCTCGATGATGAGGTCACAGTCGCGCAGTTGCTCCAGATGCTCTTCGTAGTTGGCCTGGCCAATCAGCGCGGCATCGTCGGCCACACCCAGTGGGGCGGGCTTGAGCTTCTTGAGGTTGTCAATGGCACGGGTGACGATGCCGTTCTTGGGGCCCTCTTTGGCCGGCAGGTCGAACAGCACCACGGGCACCTTGACGTTGACCAGGTGCGCAGCAATCTGCGCGCCCATCACGCCCGCGCCGAGCACGGCGACTTTCTTCACTTGGAATCTTGACATCGGTATTTCTCCAGAAGGGCGGCAGCGGCTGGCGCCCTGCCCTCGTTGTTGTGTGTGCCGTGCCAGCGCTCGGCGCACACGGTGTTGTCGTCGTTACTGGACCCGGATCCAGGTCTGGGTGCGCCCAAAGGGGCCGATGGAGCCGCGCACTTCGAGCTTCTTGCCGCCCTCGACAGGCGTCATGCGCAGCGTGTAGTTGCGACCGTTCTCGGGGTCGAGAATCTTGCCGCCCTCCCACACCTCTTTGCCTTCAGCCTTCTTGGCGCCACGGATGATCTCCAGGCCCAGCAGCGGCTTGTCCTTGCGGTCATCGCTGCATTCCTTGCACAGGTCCTCGGGCTTGGCGTCCTTGGCCAGACGCTTTTCGAGCACGCCGTTCAGGCCGCTGCCGTTGTCGCGGATGCGGATTTCTGCCTTGGCCTCACCGGTCTTGTCGTCGATGTTGCGCCACAGGCCCTCGGGCGTCATCTGCGCCCAGGCGGGCACCGAAGCCGCTACAAAAACAATAGCTGTTACCGCTTTATACATATACGCTCCATGGCAAAAAGGCTTGAAATCCGGCGTCCGCTGAGTAGCGGCAATCAGGCCAGGGCCAGATTGGTGTCCATCAGCACCTTGCTGCCTGCGCGTGCGGTGCGCATCAGCGTCGCGGTCTCAGGGAACAGCTTGGCGAAGTAGAAGCGGGCTGTCTGCAGCTTGGCGCCATAGAACGGGTCGGTGTTGCCTGCAGCGATTTCGCGCAGCGCGACCTGGGCCATGCGGGCGAACAGGTAGCCAAACACCAGGTGGCCGGCCACGCGCAGGTAGTCCACGGCGGCAGCGCCCACTTCGTCGGGGTTCTGCAGGCCCTTGAAGCCGATCTCGGTGGTGAACTTGGTCATCTGGTCGGCCAGGTAGGCGACGGGGTTGATGAACTCGGCCATCTTCTCGTTCACGCCTTCTTCTTCCACCAGGGCCCCCACCAGCTTGCCAAACTTGCGCAGCGTGGCACCGTTGTTGCCCAGGATCTTGCGGCCCAGCAGGTCCAGCGACTGGATGGTGTTGGTGCCTTCATAGATCATGTTGATGCGGTTGTCGCGCACGTACTGCTCCATGCCCCATTCCTTGATGAAGCCATGGCCGCCGAAGACCTGCATGCAGGCGTTGGTGGCAATGTGGCCGTTGTCGGTGATGAAGGCCTTGACGATGGGCGTCAGCAGCGCCACCAGTTCGCCTGAATCCTTGCGCACCTTTTCATCGGGGTGGTTGTGTTCCTTGTCGAGCAGCAGCGTGCAGAAGATCTGCAGCGCGCGGCCCCCTTCGGCATAGGCCTTGGCGGTGAGCAGCATCTTGCGCACGTCGGGGTGCACGATGATGGGGTCGGCTTCCTTGTCCTTGGCTTTGGTACCCGACAGACTGCGCATCTGGATGCGGTCCTTGGCGTAGGCCAGCGCGTTCTGGTAAGCCACTTCGGTCAGGCCCAGCGACTGGTTGCCCACGCCCAGGCGGGCGGCGTTCATCATCACGAACATGGCGGCCAGGCCCTTGTTGGGCTGGCCCACCAGGGTGCCGATGGCGCCGTCGATGGCGATCTGCGCGGTGGCGTTGCCGTGGATGCCCATCTTGTGCTCCAGGCCCGTGCAGAAGATGGGGTTGCGCTCGCCCAGCGATCCGTCGGCCTTGATGTTGAACTTGGGCACGACGAACAGGCTGATGCCCTTGCTGCCCTTGGGTGCGTCGGGCAGGCGGGCCAGCACCAGGTGCACGATGTTGGTGGCCATGTCGTGTTCACCGGCACTGATGAAAATCTTGTTGCCGGTGAGCTTGTAGGTGCCATCGGGCAGCGGCTCGGCCTTGGTGCGCAACAGGCCCAGGTCGGTGCCGCAATGGGGTTCGGTCAGGCACATGGTGCCGGTCCACTCGCCGCTGGTGAGCTTGGGCAGGTACAGGGCCTTTTGCTCGTCGGTGCCGTGGGCATGCAGGGCTTCATAGGCGCCGTGGCTCAGGCCGGGGTACATGGTCCAGGCCTGGTTGGCCGAGTTCATCATCTCGTACAGGCACTGGTTCAGCACGAAAGGCAGGCCCTGGCCGCCGTAGGCGGTATCGCAGGAGAGCGCGGCCCAGCCGCCTTCGACATACTTGGCGTAGGCGTCCTTGAAGCCGGTGGGGGTCTTCACTTCGTGGGTGGCCTTGTCCAGCACGCAGCCTTCGGTGTCGCCGCTGATGTTGAGCGGGAAAGCGACTTCGGCTGCGAACTTGCCAGCCTCTTCGATCACGGCGTTGATGGTGTCCACATCCACTTCGGCGTGGGCCGGCAGGGCCTTGAATTCATCGCTGACCTTGAGCACTTCGTGCATGACGAATTGCATGTCGCGCAGGGGCGGCGTATAGGTAGGCATGGGTTTACTCCTTGGATGTGGTGGTTTGGTTGGAAACTTTGCGGCGCTTGGTGGCCGCAGGGGCCGCTGCAGCGGCGGTTAGCGTCTCGGCGCTGTAGCGCGCCAGGATGTTGTGAAAGCCCTGCACCGCACGGCCCATGGAGCCGGGGGTTTGCAGAAAACGCGCTTCGTAATGCAGCGCGAGGATGAGGCCGTGGATTTCAAAAAGCATCTGCTCTTCATTCGTGTCGGCGCGCAATTCGCCCAGCTCCTTGCACTGCTCGATGGCGCGGCGCATTGCGGCGTGCCAGGTCAGCACCGAGCTGGCCAGCGCATCGCGCACGGGGCCGGTGCGGTCGTCAAACTCCACCGCACCACTGATGTAGATGCAGCCCGAGTCGATTTCGATGGAGGTGCGTTTCATCCAGTTGTCGAACAGCGCAGAAAGGCGCGCCACGCCACGCGGCACAGACATCGCGGGGTAGAACACCTCTTGCTCGAAGCGGGCGTGGTATTCGCGAACCACCGAAATCTGCAGCTCTTCGCGTGAGCCGAAGTGCGCAAATACGCCCGACTTGCTCATGCCGGTGACGTCGGCCAGCGCCCCGATGGACAGGCCCTCCAGCCCAATGTGGGTGGCCAGGCCCAGCGCGGCCTCGACAATGACGGCCTTGGTCTGCTGGCCTTTTTGCATCGCACGCCCGGTGCCACTGCGGGAGCGCGGAATGCGGGTAATGGTGCTGGATTCGGGGAGGGAGGGCATGCGTGCAAAATAAAAACGAACGTTCGTTCTATTCTGCAACAAATTCAGCGCCCAGCCAAATCCCTCCAAAAAAATAGGGAGCGGCGCTCAAAGGTGTGTCGCCGCCGCGTCACCCCGGGTATTTACCGATGCCCACAGACACAGCTGCGGCATCCATGCAGCGGCCTACAGCATCAGCGCGAGGCTCGCCTCCAGGTGTTCGGTAGGCTGGCGCTTGAAACCGGAGCGAGCATAGCGCTGCAGGCGTCCCACAGCAAATGCCGCGAGCACACTGGCCGCCACCTGGGCGTCCACCGTGGGCGTGGCCGACGCCGCCGAGGCCCCGCGCAGACACTGGCGCAGGGTGGACTCGATGCGGTCAAAAAACTGGTTCATGCGCTGCTGAAGGCGCTCATGCTCAAACACCAGCGCATCGCCCACCATCACCCGCACCATGCCGGGGTTGCGCTCACCAAACTGCAATAGCAAAGCCACAATGCGCGCCGCCTGGCGGGTGCCGACCTCGGGGGATTGCGCGGGATCGGGCGCGTCGCGCCCCGTGATCTGGCCGACCAGGGTGAACACGGTCTGCTCGATGAAATCAATGAGCCCTTCAAACATCTGCGCCTTGCTGGCGAAGTGTCGGTAAAGAGCGGCCTCGCTGACCGACAGGCGCGCCGCCAATGCCGCCGTGGTGATGCGTTCAGCGCCCGGCTGCTCCAGCATGGAAGCCAGCGCCTGCAGGATCTGCACGCGCCGCTCGCCCGGCTTGGGGCGTTTGCGCGCACTCGGTGCTTCAGTTGCATCGACAGGAAGGACGGGCTCGGGAATGGGCAAAAAGTCAGACATGCAGGGCAAAGGTTCCGATAAGGCCCATCGGCCAATGGTGTCAGGCTCGCCCCATTGCGGCCGAATGGGCAGCGTGGGGCCGCGAAAAGGCGTAAGTCATGTGTGGAAATGATTCTCGCACACGCCCTGCGAACACCTTCCACGCCGCCGCTCGCGCCGCCTCACCCACGGGCCATGCATGAACAGCCGCCCGCCAGACGATCCCGATCCCCCTTCATCATCGCCATCGCCATCGCCATCACGCAAACCGCACCGTCACCAACAGCCCACGGCCATGGGGGCCCTGGTCCAGCGTGAGGGTTGCGCCATGCACCCGGGTGATCTCGTCGGCAATCGCCAAGCCCAGGCCCGTGCCTTCGCCCCCTGCGCCGGGCACCCGGTAAAAGCGCTGCAGCACACGCGCGCGCTCGTCCTCGGGCACACCGGGGCCATCGTCTTCGACCTCGACAAAGGCCTTGGGCAGGCCCGTTCGCCCAAGGCGCAGGCCGCAGCGGATGGTGACCACCCCCCCCGGCTGGGTGTACCTGATGGCGTTGTCCACGAGGTTGGACAACAACTCCCGCAACAACCACCCATGGCCGGTGACGTGGACTGGCTGCATGTCCAGCCCCAAATCAAGTCCCTTGCCTGTGGCCGCATCCAGAAACGTCTCCAGCAGCGATTCACAGAGGTCTTTGATGTCCACCCGCTGTGGCGGCTGTGCGTCCAGGCTGCGGGCATCCGCGCGCGACAGTGCCAGCAACTGATGCGCAAGCTGCGAAGTGCGACGGGTGGCGTTGCGCAGCTTTTCGATCTGATCGACTCCTAAAACAATAGCACCTTGCGCTTGTCCCTCTTGGGTTGGAGGCTGTTTTTTATCAAAGTCTGACGGCAGGCTGCGCGAGGGAGCCGCCGCCTTCGCCATCATGGCCCAGGCCTCCACCTGGGCCTGCAGGCCCGCCAACGGGGTGCGCAGCTGGTGCGCGGCGTCTGCCACAAAGCGGCGTTGTCCTTCGGCCTGTGCGTTGACCAGCGCAAACAAGTGGTTGAGCGAATGCACCAGAGGCCGCACTTCATCGGGCGAGGCTGCTTCGTCAATGGGGCTGAGGTCGCGCGGGGACCGGCGCTCCACCGCCTCGGCCAGCACCACCAGCGGTTTGAACGCCTGGCGCACGGCCCAATGAATGGCAAACCCCGCTGCCATCAACAGCACCAGATTGGGCAGCAGCACGCGCAGCAGCAGCTGCTGCGCCCACTTCTGGCGCGGGTCGGAGCCATCGGCCAGGGCCACCACCAGCTCGCCAGCGCCAGTGCGCCCACGCTGCACCGCCACCCGGTAGGTCACGCCCCCATACTCCACGCTGTGAAACTCGGGCGCCTGGGTGGTGGGCACGGTGCCATTCACCCACTCGTCGCCCAGCAGCAGCAGCCCTGCCGTATTGCGCACGCTGTAGCCGGAAAACCCCGCATTCAGCCGCAGAAAATCCTCGATCGGCGGTGCAAGCAGCAGCAACGGCGGCTCGTTGTCGTGAATGGGCGGCGCCAGCACCGAATCGGCCAGCGCGGGCATCAGCCGCAGCAGCCGCTGATCGTGCTGCACCGCCGCCTCATCGGCCGAGCGGTAGTCCAGCCACACGCCCACCATCGCCAAAAGGCACAGCGGCAACACCAGCATCAACAGCAGGCGGGTGCGCAGGTCGGAGGTCATCGCCCGCAACCCGAAACGCGGGGCATGGGGCTTTTGATGCAGCATGGCGAATAGGCGCGCGCTGTGCCGGAATCAGGACGTCTGGAGTTCCAGCCGATACCCAAACCCACGGATGGAGCGCAAGGCCACGCCATGGGGTTCGAGCTTGCCGCGCAACCGCGACACATAGACCTCGACCGCATTGGGCGTGATCTCTTTGTCCCAGCCCGTCAGCGCCTGCAGGAGTTTGTCCTTGCTGGCCGGCTTGGGGGCATTGATGAGCAGATATTCCAGCACCGTCCACTCGCGCGGCCCCAGGTCGATGCCCAACTCGCCATCCACGCCGCGGATGCAGGCACGTCGGCCGGCGGTGTCCAGCTCCAGCGGGCCAAAACTCAGCACCGCCGTGGTGGCCGCCTGCGAGCGGCGCAGCAGGGCCCGCAGGCGTGCCAGCAGCTCGGGCAACTCAAAGGGCTTGACCATGTAGTCGTCCGCCCCCAAGTCGAGCCCCTGCACCCGGTCATGCAGGGCGTCGCGGGCAGTCAAGATCAGCACCGGCATCGCCGGGTTGGCCATGTCGGGGCGCCGCAAGCGGCGGGTCAGCTCCAGGCCGTCCATGGCCGGCAGGCCGATGTCGATGATCGCGGCATCAAATGATTCGGCGCGCAACACCTCTTCAGCGCGTTCACCGCTGCCCACCCAGTCCACCGCATAGCCCGCGTCAGACAGCCCCAGCTTGATGCCGCTGGCCACCATCACATCGTCTTCAACCAGCAACAGCCGCATGCCAGTGCCTCCCTGCGCTGTGCGCCGCCCACAGCCCACGAGACGGGCGCCCCCTCTCCCGCGCAGCGGCAGAGGAGGACAACGCGAAGCGGCTCAGGGGGTGTTTCACTTCAATGGCTACGGATCATCGTCCCATACGCCTGATCGGTCAGGATCTCCAGCAACAGGGCATGGGGCACGCGCCCATCGATGATGTGCACTGCGTTGACACCGGCCTTGGCGGCATCGAGGGCACCGGCGATCTTGGGCAGCATGCCGCCCGAGATAGTGCCGTCCTCAAACAGCTCGTCGATGCGGCGGGCGGTGAGATCGGTGAGCAAGTTGCCCGCCTTGTCCAACACGCCGGGGGTGTTGGTCAGCAGCATCAGCTTTTCCGCCCGCAGCACGGTGGCGAGTTTGCTGGCCACCACGTCGGCATTGATGTTGTAGCTCTCGTTGTTCTCGCCAAAACCAATAGGGCTGATGACCGGGATAAACGCATCGTCCTGCAAGGCCTTGACCACACTGGGGTCGATGGAGACGATGTCGCCCACCTGCCCCACATCGTGTTCGATGGAGGGGTCTTTGTTGTCGAGCAGCTTGAGCTTTTGCGCGCGGATCATGCCGCCGTCACGGCCCGTCAGGCCCACGGCCTTGCCACCGGCCTGGTTGATCAGGCCCACGATGTCTTGTTGCACCTCACCGGCCAACACCCACTCGACCACTTCCATGGTCTCGGCATCGGTCACCCGCATGCCCTGGATGAACTCACCCTTCTTGCCCAGACGATTGAGTGCCGTCTCAATCTGCGGGCCACCCCCATGCACCACCACCGGGTTCATGCCCACCAGCTTGAGAAGCACCACGTCTTCGGCAAAATCCGCCTGCAGCGCCGGGTCTGTCATGGCATTGCCGCCATATTTGATGACCATGGTTTTGCCATGGAACTTGCGGATATAGGGCAGCGCCTGGGCCAGAATTTCAGCCTTGTCGCGTGGTGCAATCGAAAGAAGGTCGGTCATGGAGGCGTGCCATCCGCAGAAATTGATGAGGCGCAAATTGTGCCGCATCTGCGGGCCGCGCCGCTGCAGGCGGGCACACCATCTTTCAGCGGCGAAGCCAGTGGGGAACCTTGAACCGCACGATGGCCATGTACGCCATCACATAGCTGATCACAAACAGCCCACAAAACGCCATGAGCAAAGGCGTGTTGTTCCAGAACAGCACCGCAGGCACCACGGTCAGCAGGGTAAAACCCCACAGGTAAGGCGATGTGCGGTTGTTGCGCATCAGCACGCGGCGCGATTCATCGTCGTGAAACACCCCGCGCACGATGCGCCGGTAAATCAGTTGGTGAAAATGCAGCGCGTCGGCCACCCCGGGCGACACCCCCCGCACCGCCTTGCGGTAGATCGAAAAAACCGTTTCCCACACCGGATAGATCAGCAACAACATGGGAAACCACGGCGACACATCGGTGTTGCGCTGCACCAGAGAGATGCTGGCCATGGCAATCACCACACCCCAGACATACGCCCCGCCATCACCGGCAAACAACATGCCACGCGGATAGTTCCACACCAGAAACCCCGCCGTGGCGGCAGCAGTGGACACCAGCAACGCTGCCAAGGCGCGGTCACCCACCTGCAGCGCCACATGCGCCAGCGCAAGGCACACAATCAGCGCCACCATGCCCGCCAGGCCGTTATAGCCATCAATGATGTTGAAAGCATGGGGCAGGCCCGCAACCGCCAGGACCACGATGGCCACGCCCAGCCAAGGGGCAGTTGCCAGCACGGCGTCCAGCCAGGGCCAGCCCACACTGGGCAGGGCGAGACCGAGCAGCCCGACCGCAAGGCCGCCCGAAGCCGCCGTGAGCGTCAGGCGGTAGCGCACCGACAAGCGCTGGGTCACGTCCTCGGCAATTCCGCCAAGGGCAGCGGGTAACAACACCACGAGCCACGCCCACGCCCAGGCGCCCAATTTTAAAGAACCAGGGTCGCCCCACAGTGTTGTCTGCCAGATGCCCAAACCCCAGCTCAACGCCATGCCAACCAGCAGTGCAGCGCCGCCCAGGCGGGGAACATCGCCCAAATGAAAGCGCTGTGGCATGGCATCGCCATACACAGAGGCATGTCCACGCCCCCATCGAACGATAAGACCTGCAGCCAACGCCGCCACCAGAAAACCAACCACAGACAACCAAATCATGGGGCGCCGATCGTACCCTTGGTGGCGGGGGTCACGGTTAGCAAGTGTTGCGCCTGGCGGTAAACAGGCGATCTCCACAAGAGCCAAAGGCTTCGCACATGCCACGCCAGATGATTCAACCGGCGCCCACTGGCGCGTTGGCCCGCATGGATGATCTGCACCGGCGCCTTCACCAGGCGGAGCCCCCGCAATCGCAGGCGCAGGCAAAAATCCACATCTTCGCAATACATGAAATACCGCTCGTCAAACCCTCCCACGTCCCGCCAAACGGCACCGGGTAGCACCAGGCAAGCGGCGTTGACCCAGTCCACACGGGTTTCGGAGCGCCCCAGCAGGCGCCTGCGCAACAGCGCCAGAGGGGACGGGACTTCGCGCTCGCTGTCCTGCACCCGACCGTGTTCATCCAGCTGTACCGGATAACTGCACCCCGCGCCCTGCAGCGCAGCGGTCTGCGTCAACGCGGCAAACGGATCATGCCCACCCAGACCAACGTCAGGATTGAGCACGCAGACGAAATCCTCTGTCGCGCTGGTCAGCGCCCGGTTGTGATTCGCGCCAAACCCGGCGGGCCTCTCATTTTTGACGACTTGTAATATGAAGGGCCATCCCGCCGCAGGCGCTTTCGGCGGTGCTTCGTGCAGGTTTTGTGTCAGCACCACACGGCGCACCGTGGCAGCGGAAAACCTGGCCAGATCCTCCAGCAAGGCCTGCACACAAGGGCCATGGCCGTGGCTGATCACAGAGACCACAAGGGAGGACGGCGAAGAAAATGGAACATTCATCAAGGCGGTGATTGTCCCTGTTCTGGCGCACTACCCGGTTACAAATGCGCAGCGCCCGCCGTCATAATCCCCGGATGACGCATTCAATGGAAGATTTGCACGTTTATCTGCGCAGCATTACCCCGGGCGAGCGCACCTCTTTATCGGTGTTGGCGGGCCTGGTGCGCAACCAGTCCACGGTGCTAGATCTGGGCTGCGGCAGCGGCGCCCTGGGGCTGCACCTTTCTGCCACGCAGGATTGCACGATGGATGGCGTGACCCTCAGCGAAGCCGAGGCAGCCCATGCACGCCCCCATTACCGGCGCGTAGTGGTGGACAACTTGGAATCCTGTGACTTGGTTGCCACCTTTGCAGGCAACCGCTATGACTTCATCGTGTGCGCGGACGTGCTGGAACACCTGAGCCGCCCCGAACAGGTGCTGGCCGCCTGCCGCCAACTGCTCCAGCCAGACGGAAAGCTGCTCATTTCCGTGCCCAATGCCGGATACAGCGGCCTCATTGCCGAATTGCTGGGGGGGGAATTTCTCTACCGCGAGGAAGGCCTGCTGGACCGCACCCACCTGCGTTTTTTTACGCGCCGCTCACTGACCCGCTTTCTCGGCGAACACCGCTGGGGGCTTGACTCGATCGACACCATCGCCCGTGAATTGCCGGAATCGGAGTTCAACGTCGCCTTTGACAGCCTGCCACCCTCCGTGGCCCGGCACCTGCTCGGCGCGCCCGATGCCTTGACGTATCAGTTCATCTGCGTCGCCCACCCGGTCGCTCAACCGCAATTGACCGAGGGGCCAACGCCACCGACCGGTGCGCCGGCCCAGGCGCGGTTCACGGCCCAGCTCTATCTGGGCTACAACGGCCAAGACGGCCAATACGCAGAGTCCACAAAACTCACCACGACCGGCACCATCGGCACAGAGCGCCAAACCCTGCGCTTCGCTTTGCCACGCCAGAGCCAGCCGCTATCCCACCTGCGCCTGGACCCGGCCGACCGTGCCGGCTTTCTGCACCTGTACCGCATCACCTTGCGCAATGCGCAAGGTGATGCGGTGTGGGAATGGGATGCACAGACCAGCCCACGCTCTTTGCTGGCAGCCACACCGCACAGTCAGATCGTCTGGCACGCGCCCCTGCCAACAGTCTCCGACGCTACCCTGCTGCTGCTCGCGGGCGACGACCCCTGGTTTGAGCTGCCCATTGCGCCTGAAACACTGGCCGCCTGCCCGCCAGAAGGCATGGTTCTCGACATCCAACTGGGCTGGCCCATGTCTGCGGATTACTTGGCGCTTTCCGGCAGCGTGCAGCCCCTGCACGATCGCATCGCCCAACTCGAAACCAGCACCCGCGATATCCAAGGCCACCTGAACCAGGTGCAAACCACGCTGGCATCCGCCCAAAGCCGTAACGCACTGCTCGAAGAAAGCAACCAGGCCGCCACACGCCAGCGTGCCACTTGGCAGTTGGAAGCCACCCGCCTGCAGCATGACTACGACGAGCTTGCCCAGCACCTGAAAAACATCGAGTCCTCCACCGTGTTCCGCGCCACCCGCCCCCTCGTGCACGCCAAGATGCGCATTGATCGCCTTTTGGGCCGCGCCCCCCGCAGCACCCCCGCCCAGCCAGTGCCCACACCCGTTCCGGCACCCGACCATCCGGTGGACATCATCGTCCCCGTGTACCGAGGCCTGGCCGACACCCGCCTGTGCATCGACTCGGTGCTCGCCAGCGCCAACCAGAGCACCTACCGACTGATCGTCATCAACGACGCCAGTCCCGAGCCCGAAGTCACCGACTGGCTGCGTGAGCGGGCTGCCCAGGACAGCCGCATCACCCTTCTCGAAAACCCCGACAACCTCGGCTTTGTTGGCACGGTCAACCGGGGCATGGCGCTGAGCACCAGCAACGATGTGCTGCTGCTCAACAGCGACACCGAAGTCGCCAACGACTGGCTCGACCGTATCCGCAGCGCTGCCTATGGCGATGCCAAGGTAGCGTCGGTCACCCCGTTCTCCAACAACGCCACCATTTGCAGCTACCCCCGGTTCTGCAAGGACAACAGCCTGCCGGCCGGCTATGACACCGCCCGGCTCGATGCCCTGTGTGCCCAAACCAACCCCGGCGTGGTGGTCGATGTGCCCACGGGCGTGGGCTTTTGTATGTACATCCGCCGCGACTGCCTGGCGCAGGTGGGCCTGTTCGACACCGATAACTTCGGCAAAGGCTACGGCGAAGAAAACGATTTCTGCCAACGCGCCGCTGAGGCTGGGTGGCGCAACCTGCACCTGCTGGACACCTTCGTGCTGCACACCGGCGGCGTCAGCTTTGGGGACAGCAAAAGCCCCCGCGAAAAAGCCGCGATGGAAACGCTGCGCCGCCTGCACCCGCGCTACGAAAGCGCCGTGATGGCCTTTGTGCGCGAAGACCCCGCCCAGGCATATCGCATGGCGATTGACGCAGCCCGTATCGTGCAGGCAGGGCTGCCTGTGGTTCTGGCCGTGCTGCACGACCGCGCGGGAGGCACGGTGCGCCACGTCCGTGAGCTGGCGCAACACCTGAGCACCCAGGCCACCTTTCTCACACTGACACCCGCACCGGATCGCTGCGTCAGCCTCCAGCTGGCGGGCGAAGGCGAAGGTTTTCAACTCGTTTTCCGCATCGCAGACCAATACCCCGACCTGGTGCAGGTGCTGAGACAACTGGGCGTGCGGCACATTCACTACCACCACCTGCTGGGGCACGACGCAGCCATCGCAGACCTGCCCAACCAGTTGGGAACCACCTACGACTTCACCGCGCACGACTACTACAGTTACTGCACCCACATATCGCTTACCGGCAGTGACAACCGCTACGCCGCAGAACCCCACCCGGGCGAATGCGCCTGCTGCTCTCCGCATGATCCTGCCCCCGCAGGCACCGGCACCGTGGCCGACTGGCGCCACCGCAACCGGCACTTCCTGACTGCGGCGCGCGTCGTGATCGCGCCGAGCCAGGACGCCGCTCGGCGCATGGCCGCCTTTGCGCCGGGTGCACGCGTCCGTGCTGTGCCCCACACCGATCTCGCAGGCAATGGCTTCCCACCAGAACTCCCCCTTCCCGCACCGCAACCCCACCCGGCGAATGCGCCACTCAAGATTGCCGTGATCGGCGCACTCAGCGCCATTAAGGGGGCTGACCTGCTGGAAGCCGTGGCGATGGAGGCCGCCAAACAACAAGCGCCTGTGGAGTTTCATCTGCTGGGCTATGGATACCGGCATCTGCAAACTCAGCCCCGCGCGAGGCTAACCATCCATGGCGCCTACGACGAGAAGGATTTGTCCGGCCTGCTGCAATGGCTACAGCCAGACCTGGCGTGGTTCCCCGCGCAATGGCCTGAAACCTACAGCTACACCCTCAGCGCCGCATTGCAGGCGGGCTTGCCAGTGGCGGTGCCTGACATCGGTGCCTTTGCGGAGCGCGTGGCGGCGCGGCCATGGAGCTGGGTCTGCGACTGGGACCGGTCAGCGATGGAATGGGTGGACTTCTTCCGTCAAATCCGTGTCCAGAACTTTGCCAGCGCAACGCCACCAGCCCTTGCGCCACAGGCCCAGCTGACACCGCAAGACGACGTATGGAGCTATCGGAATGATTATTTGGCGAGCACAGCCCAAGTTACGGCAGGCACTGCCACAACTCCACCGGACCACACCACCATCGCACGCTATCTGCCGCAACCCGCAGCAGGCGCTAATGCGCGCTCTGCGGCACTGAACGCACTTGTCTACTTGCGCTCGCTGCCACTCCTGCGAGGCGCTGCACTGCGCATACCAGCGCACTGGCAGCGGCAAGTCAAGAATTGGCTACGGGCATAGCCCGCCCGGTCCGCACGGCGGCCAACCATCGGGAACCGGCCCGGATACCGGGCTTCTCCACGCCGTACCACGATAGCAACGCAAGCAACACGACGGGCACCAGCGACAGCAACATGCAGGCCATCAACGACCACCCCTCCCGCAAACACAGCGCTGTCGCGGCCTGTTGCACCGGAAAAGCGTAAATGTAAACACCATAGGAAAGGTCAGCCTGCACTCTGGCCACGCCCAGCGGCTCAGAGCGGCCGACATGTGCCACATAGAACGTGCCAAAGACGATGCCCCCCCACACCAAGCCCTGAAGCAGCAAGGCATTGGTTTCATAAAGAGCGCATACGCCAGCCAATACAGCGATCACCCCCATCCACCGACGCGGACGAATCCCATAGGCGGCCATCGTGCTTCCCATGAAGAAGGGGACTCCGAAGCCGCAAAAATCCCGCCAGCGGAACACGTCAGCCAAAGCCCCCCCAACACCCTCGATGGCGGCATCCCAGTGTCCTATCCGAGCAAGTTCCCACAGCAGTGCCAAAACGATGGCCCCCACCGGATAAACCCAACGGCGCCCGCGCGCGCCCCAGGCTATCGTGGCCAGCAAAAAGTACATGGTCAGTTCGTACCTGATCGTCCAAAGCGAGCCATTCACAGCGCGCGCAAACGGATTGGATTCAAACACCCCAGGTAAAGTCTGCACAGTGGCCACGCCCACCGCGTTGTTGACAAGATTGAGCCATGTCGCAGAAGACTGCCAATAGTCTCTAGAGGACAGCGTCGTGACCGACCAACCCAGAATGCACACCGAAAAGGCCACCGCCACGATGAGCCCAGGGAAGATTCGCATCATCCGCTTGATCCAGAAGGCAATCCAGTCGGGCTCGCGCGACCAGCTTTGGCACACTAGGTAGCCACTGATGAAAAAAAACACATAAACCGCCAACGAACCCAGGCTGTGCCCCGGGAAAGGCACCGGCAGATGCAAGCGGTATAAAAAATCCCCATGGGCTACAAAAACAGCCAAAGCGGCTACCAAGCGCAACAGGTTGAAACGGTTGTTCCGATTAGTCAGTCCCATAGGTGTTTTGATCGTTCGCTACAGCAAATCGCCAGCGCGGAAGGCGCACCACCGAAGCGGAGCGAACATGTGCCGATTGTCCTCTCGCCCCCCCCCAACAGAGCCATCGCTGCCACCAACCGTTTGAGTTGTCGGGCACTTGCCACTCAGACCTCTCACGGCAATTCAAAAATGCATTCACACTGCCACCCGACTTGGCAAATCGGGCGGCCCAGCGCGACCCAGCATGCGTTTCAGACGCAAGGCCGGGGCTTCCACCAGATGCCAGGATGCATATCCCGCCGACCACGCCAAGATCAGTGCGAGCGATAGGCTAGCCAAGAAAGGCAGTTGAGGACAGACAGCCTGCACCACCTGCTGAATGGGGCATCCCAGCACATAGATCCCGTACGAAGGATCGCCCGCGCGATGCAGCCATGAAAACACAGGCGCCCTGCGCGTTCCCCAGTAAACCAGCAATGGTGGCAACAGCAACAGTCCGGCCGAGTGCTCCAGCTTCGCCCCAAAAAAAAGGGCCGCAGCCAACGGAATCACCGCCAGAACCAACCTCCGGGCATGGAGCAGAAATACATCACGAAACAAAGCAATCAGCCCGCCACAGGCGAAGTAAGCGGGGTACTCCAACCAATGGCGCATGGTTCCTGTCAAATCTGCATTGCGCATGACCAGAAAAAAGGCCAGATACCCCAACGTCGCCAGGCATGCAAACACCCGCCTGCGCATCACACCCAGCACGCCCGCTGCGGCCAGTACTCCGTAGCACATGAGCTCCATCGGAATCGTCCACAACGGCCCGTTCATCAAACCGGCGAGCGGATTGGCCGGAAAGACGCCCGGCAAGTTCACGTAAGCGTCCACCAGCAATAGATTGCGCCAGTGCTCCAGGGTTGCCGGATGCGTCCAGAACTCCCGCAGCGGCAGCGTGGTGAACATAGGTCCAAACAGCAGCACATCTGCCAGAATCGCCACCAACATGCCTGGCCACAGCCTCAATAGGCGCTTGGCAACAAATGCCAGCACACGAGGATCGCGCAGCCAACTCAGGGTGACAAGGTATCCACTGACCGTGAAGAATGTCATTACCGCAACGCCCCCCACCATGTCGGAATGCAGCCATGCTGGCGGCCGCGTACCGGTGATGTGGAAATGGTGACTAAAGATCACGGCAGACGCGGCTCCGATGCGCAGTGCATTGAACGCGTTGTGATGTTCGGTGGACGGCGACGTACTCAAGGCCCTCACTCCTTGCGCAGCAACAGCATAATCTCGTTGTTGAGCACCCACTCGCGCGGGTAGCTCTCGAGCAGAAGCGCCGGTATCTCTCTCTCCACATTGCGCCGCTCTTGCCTCTCCAGGCGAAAGCCTGCCTCTTGCGCAAACGCAACAAGCTCATCCGCCGTCAGGCGGTTAAGTGCCTGGTACTCCTTGAACACAAAGCGCTTGTATCCATCGACCCCGAAATCGGCAAAGCCGAAATCCACTTCAGCGGCATCGATGGGGCCATCGTGGTTCTGGATGACCTGCCAGAGTTCGTCTTCGCTGGCAAGCAGGTGGTGCCAGGGCACTTCGTCATAGCGGCGCAAGTGCGAACCATAAGGCGAATAGAACAGTGGTTCGATCTGGAGGAAGAAATAGCCCCCCGGCCGCAAACAGGCATGCAGGTCGGCCAGGATGGGGGCAAGCTGGTCACGCTGCACGTGCTCAAAAGTGGACCAACTCATGATGCCATCCACCAGCGCGCGTTTGCCCGCCAATGAAGCACCCGGCCGGATGGTCTCAAACGTCAATGCCGACGGAAGGCGCGCCATGCCCAATTGCTCGCGCGCAATGCGAGGCAGCTTGGCATATTCGCGGCGGATGTCCACGCCATGGATGGCCGTTGCGCCATGGCGCAAAACAAGAGACAGATCGGTGATACCGTCGCCACAGCCAAAGTTCAGGAACCTGGCGGTCCGCATGTCCAGCACCCCGTCCATCCACTGATGAACCACATCTGCGGCGTATTCGAAGTGTGCGCGGAACCATTCGTCGGTGATCTTCTGTGCATCCCAGGGCGCCAATCCTGAAATCCGCTCCTGAAGCTTGAGCATCCATTTCATTGCGGACCTGCCTTCCGAAAAGGTGCCCTGGGCGACCGGGCCAAGGTAGCGTCAGGACTTGCGCAGCACATAAGCGTCCTGGTGGTTCCAGAAGTGCACCGGCATTTTGTGAACGAGTTTGTCGGCGCCAACCGTTTCGGCAATACGTGCCAAAACAAACGCTTCAGACGTGAATGTGGTTCCGTACTCTTGCTCATCGATCGCTGTGGATTCGCTGGATGCCGCAAAGAAGTAGCCTTCATCGTCCAGTGTCACGTGGTCGAAATTCGCGGCCTTGATGCCGTGGGTGCTGAAAACCAGCAGACCGCCAGGGGCCACCGCCTCGTACAACACCTTGAGCCAGCGCGACCAGGTGGAGCGCGGCAGGTGGCTGAAAAGTGAAAGAACGAACACCAGTTCGTAGCGCGCAGGCCATTCCACTTTTTCAGGCACGCTGGCAGACGGAAAACCGTCTACGCCAAACGTGCTGCGTGAGAACTCCACAGCGCTCGGGACCACATCCGACACCACCACCCGCTGAGCGCTCAATGCTTTGACGAGATGCCGGGTAAAGCGGCCGTGCCCGCTTGCAAACTCCAGAACGCTAGGCGTCTTGAGCAAGGGCTGGTCCACGGCCTCCAGAAGGATCATCAGCTCCGAAAGAGTGCGCCAGCCATCGGCAAGGTAATCGCGCAAGGGATTGCGGCTCGAGTGGTGACCTGCAAAGAATCCAAAAATATCGTCCTGCGCGGAGATTGTGCAGTCGAGCCCCATCACATTGGAAAATGAGCCCACCAAGTCATGCTTTTCGATGAGTGCATGCGCGGCCAGAAGGGCGTCACGCTCATCTCTCGCTCTTGCCAGCACCTGGGCGGCGCCTGTTCGATTGCCTTGAGAGAGCAGCTCTTGCCCCTCAGCCAGTAAACGTTGGCCCAGGCTGGTTTCATTGGATATCGTTGTCATATGGCTATGGATTATCTCGTGCGCTCGCAACGGCGCCGCTGGCGCGCGCGGCGGCTACAGCGCCTCAGCTCCAGTGGTGTGGCAGGCGAACCAACCCCGGCAAAGGTTTGGGGAAAATGAAACGAAAATGCAAGAATTGGAACCACTCGTCGTAAACAGCCAGACCGGTCTCGTCAAACAGAAACGCGCTGATCACGTAGTCACCACTGTGCAGTGGCAGATCTGGAAAACTCAGAACGGAACGCCAGGTACCGTCTGGTAGCAAGACGGGCGCGGCTCCATCCTCGTGGGTGGCCAACGAAGTGATCCCCACACCTTTCGACTGCTCGATCATGAAGCCAATGTGAGGACGCTCCTGGCCCCGCCCACGGGCAGTGATGGTCACGACAAGATCCTGCCCGTTCAGCAGGCGCGGCTGGTCCCCCTCCTGTGCATCGCCAAGATTGGCGACCTCCACGCTCAGAAGACAAGCGCTGCCGCCCTCTACCGCACCCTGGCGGCCGTGGGGCAACTGCGGCGGAGCGACCTCTTCTTTTACGGCCTCTGGCAACGCCTGGCCCGTGATTGCTTTTGCAGCGGCGTCCCGCAGCCGCGTGTGCACGTCGTAGGCTGCTAACACCGCCTCGGTTTCACCGAACTGCTCCACTTTCCCACCTTTAAGCCACAGAGCGCGGTCGCAAAGGTGGCGAATGTGATAGGGGCTGTGAGAGCAAAAGAGAATGGTGCAGCCGTTGTTGCGGAACGCCGTGATGCGCTCCACACATTTTTTTTGGAAATTCTGGTCACCCACTGCGAGTGCTTCATCAATGATGAGCAGGTCGGGCTGGATGGCAGTGACCAGCGCAAACGCCAAACGCACGGTCATACCCGACGAGTAGGTTTTGACAGGGCGGTCCAACGCCTCACCCAACTCGCAGAACGCAATGATGTCTGGCTCCAGTCGCAGCATCTCCTCGCGGTCGATGCCGATCAGGCTCCCCGCAAAATAGAGGTTGTCGCGGCCACTGAAATCGGGGTGAAACCCCGCCCCGAGCTCCAGAATCGCCGTTACCCGACCCACCCGGTCGATGCGGCCCTGGCTGGGCTGCAGCGTACCGGCCAGAAGCTTGAGCAACGTGCTTTTACCCGCCCCGTTGTCACCAATCACGCCAATACATTCGCCGCGTTGCAGCACAAACGATACGTCGCGCAGCGCCCAGTGGCTCTGGTGCGTGGCCCGCCCCGTCAGCAGGGCCTTGAGGCGGGTTCTTGGCGACGGATAGAGCTTGTACTCCTTGCAAACATCCTGCACCCGAAGCACAGCACCGGGCATGGCAATGTTCGCCGCTGGGGCAGCGTGGGATGCACTCATAACCAGTCCACCAATTGATCGCGGCTTCGCTCAATCAACGTATTGAGCACAAACACGAGCAAGGCACACCACGCCATGGAAACCCACCACACACTAGCAGACGGCCAGGCCCCCTGCAGCAAAATTTGCTGATAGCCTTGTACCGGCGCCGTGATGGGGTTGAGCCATAAAACCCACCGCCACCGCTCAGGGAACAGCGTGATGGGAAACAGCACAGGCGACAGATAAATACCCACGGAGAGCAGAAACCCGACCATCTGCACCGTGTCGCGGAGTGCAGCCGCCAAAATGGCCAACACGTAAGCCAGCAACATGCAGATCACCCACTGCAGCAGCGCCAGCAACGGCAGCGACACCACGGGCAACGCAAACTGGTGCAACGGCGTGTAAGCCAGCGCCACCAGCAGCAGCAGCGGGGCAAAGACCACCGCGCTGGCAAGGACGGAGCGCACCACAAACAGCACCGGCGGCAGGGGGTTTTTGTGCAACAAGCCCCCGGCTTCCAGCAGGCTGTTCATACCGCGCGAAAGTCCGTCGCAGAATGCCATCCACGGCAGCGCTCCCACAATCAGAAACGTACCCACCGCATGGGTGGGCGCCCCCTCGCCGAGGCGCATGGCAAACACCACGTCAAACACGAGATAGTAGGCCGCCACCGTGAGCAGTGGTTGCAGATAGGGCCACACAATGCCTGCGGCGGTGCCCGCATGGCGGGCTGCGACCTCACGGCGCGTCAGCACCCACACTAAGGAACGGGCACTCCAAACAGCGCGCAGTTCGTTGCTAAACGCATGCAGCATTTTTTATTGTTGCGAGCCCATGGCGCCATGGGCCCGCCCTCATCAAAACCAAACCGATGAAACTACCACGTTTCTGGCAAAACTCACGGGCTCAGCTACCAGAATGCACCGCTACATAGAGCAAAGCCAGCATGATGCACGGCTTGGACGCGCGCTCTTCTGGCCGGTTTATGACATCAAGGCTTGGTGGGGGTCGCGCTTGTAGGATTCGCGGGTGCTACCAGCTTGTCGACGGTGGCCTTGATGGCGGCATCGTCGAGCTTCACCGTCTCTTCGAGAGACTTGGCGAGTTCATTG
Source organism: Acidovorax radicis (assembly GCF_020510705.1). Lineage (NCBI taxonomy): Bacteria > Pseudomonadati > Pseudomonadota > Betaproteobacteria > Burkholderiales > Comamonadaceae > Acidovorax > Acidovorax radicis. Next base: position 749,628 of record NZ_CP075184.1, on the reverse strand, counting down.
CGGCCCTTTTGCTGCTCGGACTGGCGTACTTTGGCCATCAATGCGGGCTTAACGTCATCAAACGGCTGTTGGCCCTTGGGCTTGCGAGCAACCAGTTGCAGCAGGTGATATCCAAACTGGGTCTTGACCAGATCGCTCACATCACCGGGCTTTTGCAACGCGAAGGCGGCAAGATCAAATTCAGGCACCATGCGGCCCGAGGCGAAGAAACCTAAATCACCGCCATTGGCGGCACTGCCAGGGTCTGCCGAGTGCGCTTTGGCCAAAGCTGCAAAATCACCACCGGCGCGAATCTGCTTGAGCAAATCTTCTGCCTTGGCCTTGGCGGCAGCGTCCGTATCTTTGTCAGTGGATGCGATCAGGATATGACGCACCTGCACCTGTTCGGGCTGCACAAACTCAGCCGATTGTGCCTGGTAGATGGTTTTCGCCATGGCTTCCAGCTTGGCGTCAGCCGGAGTGTTCGATTTGTCGACCTGCACCAACAGAGCGTCGGACAACACCTTATCGCGCGCCAATGCCAGGGCCGCGGCCACCTCGGGGGTCTGAGCAAGCCCCTCGGCCTGCGCGCGCTGGGCCAATGCACGGCGGGTATACAAATTAGTGACCAGCAAGTTCATTGTCTTGGGCTGGGTCAGCACCTGGGGGCGCACTTCAGGTGGAATACGCTGCACGTCTGCGGTCACATCGGCTGCCGTGATCTGCACATCGCCTGCGCCTTTGACAGAACCCTTTGCCAATACGGGCTCGGCAGCCTGTGCCGCAAACACAAGACAAGGGGCCAACAGAACAGCCGCCCATTGTTGCCGCCACACGCCAGGTGACGTCATGGTTTTTGAAGCACGATTCAGAACACTTTGACCAGTTTTACGCATAGGTAGGGAATCTTAAAAAAAGGTGAGGCGCGCATAAACAATGGCAGCGCACCATGCAAAAAAAAAGGCGGGTTGCCCCGCCTTTTTTTGGATTTCGCTTTGCAGCGAAAAGTTCAACCGCCGAATTAACGGCCGTAACGGTGACCCCAGGTCAGGCCGAACGTGCTGGCGAAGCCTTGGGCAGCCGAGTCGTTCTTCATCTTGATGAACGCATCGCCCAGGATTGGCAGGCCGCCAGTGAACGCATTCGTGTTGTTCGCACCAACGAAGGCATTGGCAGTAGACACCAGCGTCCAGCCGTTCACGTAAGGCGAAGCCATCGTGGTAGCGGTCAGATCGCTGCTGGAGCCCAGCACCTTGCCCGAAGAGAACGACAGCACGCTGGTCTCACCGCACAGTGCCAGTTGGCTAGCAACAGCAGGCGAGAAGATTGGCGCATTGCCCGTGGTGGTTTCTTCACGGTCGAAGAAGCGCATGGCGTCTGCATTCACGCAGATGTTGCCACGGCTGTCCACTTGCGTGTTGCCTGGGTAGAACCATTCGTCAGCCAGACCGTGGGTAGCAGCAGCCACCACTGGCAGAGCTGGGCCCGTTGCAATAACGCTCAGGTCAGAGTACAGGCGGTAGTTGGCAGCAGAGGTGGTAGCAGCCTTGTAGTTAGCAGCAACGCTGTAACGACGGGTAGGCATGGAGAACACCCAGTCGGTCTGAGCCGAAATGCCAGTGTCCAGAGCGTACTGGTTGGAGACCGACGTGCGCGACAGAGCGGCAGTCAGGGCAACAGCTTGCAGCTTAGGCAGGTTGGCATCACCAGCAGCACCAGCAGGAGCTTGAGCAGCCAGGTAAGGCGTCGACATGTCTGGCAGGTCGATGAACAAAGGCGTCACCACAGGGCCCGTCACCGAAGCCTTGGCGAAGTCATTCACCAGCGTACGCAGCAATGGGTCAGCCGTGTAGGTGTCAGCGCTCTTGTTAGCCGTGGCGAAGAATGCGCCAGAGCCAGCATCGGTTTGTGGGAAGTGCACGTAGTTGGCGGCACCAGCGGCACCAGCGGCAGCCACACGCGCTTCAATAGCGGTTGCGGAGCCAGAGAATGCAGTGGTTTGCGCCAGGTTCAGGATGTACCAGTCAGCCGACAGGCCCGTGGTGGCAGCGCCAAAACCAACCGACGCTGCGTGAGCAGCTGCGGTGTAGTTGGTCATAGCGATTTCGTCCAGCAGCGTGCGCGAAGCAGAGCCAGCCACGGAGCAAGGAGCGACGCCGCTGGCGTGCTTGATAGCCGTGTACAGCACCGAGTTGGCAGTGCCAGCTGCACCAGCCACTGTACCGCTGGAGGTTTGCGTGCTGGTGTACAACTTGACGGACGGGATGTCAGCCATGTTGAAGATTTCAACGTAGCCTTCACGCGTGCCATTCACATTGGTCGTTGCGTTCAGACGAGCAGTGGCGAAAGCCGTGCCCGTAGCGGGGATGGCAGGCACCGTGCAGCTCTTGTCTGCGGAGTACAACACAGCAGCGCCGTCAGCGCCTTGCAAGACAGCACCAGTCCACACGTCGCCAGGCGACAGGAACAATTGGAAATCCTTGACGTCGTCCGAGTTGGCAGCGCCACGGAAACGAATCTTCACAGCCTTGCCGTTTGCACGGTCGGTGTTGCTCAGATGGATCACGGACATGTTGCCGTTTTGGGCCGTGTAGTAAGGAACCACCAGCATGTGACCGACGTTGTTGGAATTAACTTCCAACACAGTAGCGTTTACAGCGACTGCACCAGCAACACCTGGCTCAGCAGCAACGTTGGTACCCAACACAGCGCCAGTAGCCGCTGCACCAGGAGCGAACACGTCCGCCTGGGCCACACCGGCAAAGCCACCAACCATGGCAGCAATGCTCAGTGCCAATACATTCTTTTTCATGCTTTAACTCCAGTTAAAAAAATAAGCGCAACTACCACGATTGATTACGCCCGGGAATCCTAGCACAGCCCTTTGAAAAACATGCCAAGAAGCCAACTCGCCCATCAATCAGTTGCTACAGCGCAACAAAAACCTGTCAATCTACCGTACCGCGCCGCGCCGATAGCCATCGCGACCAGTGAATATACACAAACTCATCGCATCAAAGCGCAAAACAAATCGCTACCCGGTAAAGTGTTGCTATTCGGCCATGCACCGCGTTCAGGGCGCCTCAAAACGCCACCATTGGCCTTGTTCCAGCACCCAGGTGTCGTCAAGATACGTCGTGACGACTGGCAAGTTCAACCCTGGGACCATAGGCTTCGCAGTCAGGCTGATGCGGGCGGTGCAGCGGTCTGGCGCCTCGCACGTTACCTTGGCAACGCCGGTGTCGCGCAGGTTTGCGCCTGCACCAAATTGCCCGACAAAGTCTTTTTCGCTCTTCAGGTCACGATAGGCTGGTGCCAGCAAGGCGTACGCCGTTTTGGGGTCTGCACTGGCACGGGCCTTCCAATACGTGGCAGCGCGGCTTTCGACCTGCTGCTCAGGCGTTTGAGGCCCCATAGAGGCACAACCGGCGAGCGCGGCGAATGCGGTGATAGCCAGTGCCGCGCGGGCGCTGTGTTTGCGAAGATTTGTCATGTAAGTCTTTACTCCTGCTAATGGGTATAGGGTGTTGAAACAGTCACTGCGATCCTCAGGGCAGTATGCAGTTCCATGAATCAGGACCGCCAACGACAGCCCCGGCAACCAATGTTGCGTTTATTTACTGGGGGGAGTACATACCGGGCGCAACTGGTGGTTGCGCTGGCAGCACACGCGCGTCAGCGGGGCCGGGCTGGCGCAGCTCCAAGACCTTCAGGCCCTTGAGACGCTCGCGGAGGTCTTCACTGACTTCGCGGATTTCGGGGTCGGTGCGCACCACACGCGGGGTGATGATCACCAGCAGCTCTGTACGGTCGCCACCACGCTTGTTGGTGCCAAAGAGGTTGCCCACCAAGGGGATGTCTTGCAACAGGGGCACGCCACTCTTGCCACTGGTTTGGCTGTCTTTGATCAGCCCCCCTAACACGATGGTCTCGCCAGACCGCACAGCCACCTTGCTGCTGATCTGCCGCTGCATGAACGTAGGCTGCGTGGACGCAGACGCCCCCTCCGAGGTGTCGGTGACCGTCTGGTCGATCTGCATGGTCACAAGGTTGCCAGCGTTTACCGAAGGCGTCACCGCCAGGTTAACGCCCGTGTCCTTATATTGCACCGAGCTGGTCTGTGCATTGGCGTTGTCGATGTAGTTGGTGGTGGAAGTCACCACGGGCACCTGGTTACCCACTGACATCATGGCGGTATGGTTGTCAAGCACCATGAGCGAGGGGCTGGAGATCATCTTCACTGCCGTTTTTTCAGACAGCGCACTGAGTACCACGCGCACCTTGCCCACGGAGTTGGTGAGGGCATAGGTAAACCCCGACCCGGCGGCCACGGCGAGGTTACCCGTGTTGCCGCTGTTATTCTTGCTGCTGGACAGCTGCCCCACGCCATCGTATTTGCCAGTGGCGCCGCTCAGCGCCCATTCCACCCCAAAATTGAGGCTGTCATTGAGCGTGACCTCGACGATGGAGGCTTCGATCAGCACCTGAGTGGGCGGCAGATCCAGTCTTTTGAGCGTGGATTCGATTTTGGAGAACTCGTCACGCGAACCCCACACCAGCAACGTGTTGTTGAGCTCGTCTGCCATGACACGCACATTGCCGATGGCGGCCACCGTCGGTGCCGCCTGGCCTTGGTTGTTTGCCCCCGATGCGGCCGTGTTGCCAAATGCCGAGCCGAACTGCCCCATGGAGCTGCCTGTGGCTCCTGTGCGCCCGGCGCTGCCAAAGCTGCTTTGCCGGTTCAGGCTGTTGTTGCCAAACGCATTGACGTTTTGACTGTTGCCAAAACTTCCCCCTGTGCTGCCATAGTTGGAATTGAGCCCCGGCGCCACGCCGCTGTTGGCAGCGGGTTGCGCGGCCACGCCGCCAAAGATGCCATTGAGCACGCTGGCCAAATGGGCCGCATTGCCGTTTTGCACGCGATAGATGAACAACTGCGCGCCACTGCCCCCGTTGCTGGGGAGGTCGAGCTTTTCGATCCAGCGGCGTGCTTGCTCAAGGTATTCCGCGCGGGGAGTTACGACCAAAATACTGTTGATGCGCGCGATGGGCATCACACGCAGCGCGCCATACAACGGGTTGCCTTCACCCAGCATGGCCATGCTGCCCCCCGCACCTTGCTGCGCCGTCTGTGCGCCCGCAATGGCGGATGCCCCCGGCCTGGCGGCGGCCGCGCCAGCGGTAGAAGCTGCACCGCCCCCACCGCCGACCAGCTGCAGGGCACTCTCTACCTCGGCGACGGTGGCGTACTTGAGCGGGAAGACGCCCACCGACATTCCTTTGAGCAAATCCACATCAAAGGTGTTGACCATCTCCAGCCAGCCTTCGGCCTGGGTGCGGGTTCCGTTCATGACGAGCAGGTTGCGCACCGTGTCAACGCGAAGGATGGCATCTGGCGCCACCATGGGCCGCAGAATGGCGGCCATTTCACCAGCGCCGATATATTGAAGCGGAATGACAATGGCCCCGAAGCCGGGGGACAGGGGCGTGCCCGGGCGGGCCTGACGCACGTCGGAGCCCGCGTTGCGCAACGCGTCGGCGCGCCCCACGTGGTAGGTGCCTCGCGCATCGCGCGCCATCGCCAAGCCATTCGCCTGCAGGGCACTTTCGAGAAGGAATACGGCTTGATCCGGCGAGATGGCGTTGCGGCTGGCCAAGGTGACAGTGCCTGCGATGGGGGGATGCAGCACATAGGGCACACCCATGATATCGCCCAGCACCGTGCGCACAACATCTGCCACAGGAGCGTCTTCAAAGCTGAACGTGAGCGGTGCGCCCGAAGGCGTTGCCACCGGGCGGGCAGGTGCAATGACCTGGTCATTGCCACGAATAATGCGGGGGCGGCTTTCAGGCTCCGCAGACTGTGAACCCAGTGGCGTTGATTCTTCTGCAGGCTTGGCGCCACTCACCGCAGACGATGCGCCTGCCGCTGCTTCACCCAAAGGTTTTGCTGTGGGCGTCGTGGTATTGGGTGCGACTTGGGCCCACGATGTACCGCTCACGCTCTGCACGGTAGCGCAGACGAGCAACGAATAGCCGAAGCGAGTGAGATTCATTATTTCAATTGCCTAAGATTGCTTGCGGGTTGACGAACCACCGGGCTCGTGGAAGTCAAGGCCCAAAACTGGGAGTGGGCCGCGGTTTTGGCGGGGCCGCAGCTGCAGCGGCTGTGCTTTCGCCCCCACCTGAGTTTGTGCCGGGTGTAGAGCGGGCCGCCGCCTCGGGACGGGCCACGGCCGGTGCAGACGGTGCAGCCTGGGCTAGACCGGTGTATTTGCTGACGTCAGCGCGCTGCATGTTCAGCGTCTGGGATTGATCACCCCGCGTGAACGTGGCCTGGCGATCACCCAGGCTTTTCAGGGTCCACCCTTCGACTCCCTGGTTTTGCTGAATGCGGTGCTGTTTGCCGTTGATCAGCAAAATGACATAGCCGGTTTTGTCTCCTCGCACGATACCCGTCAAGCGCGCAGTGCTCAGGTGGTCGGGGGGCTGCGCGGGCTGCTCGGGCGGTGGCGGGGGCGGCGGGCGGCGCGTGATAGAGAACAGGGGCCGCTCCAGCATGGCTAAAAACCGACTGGCATCGACCTGTTTGTCGGGCATAAAAGGCGGGACCAGGTTCGCAAGATCGGCGCGCAATGGCTCCGGGGCACGCCAATGAATGTTGCGCGGCGTGCCGTCGGGCCTGAGCCACATCAGCGCGATCAGGCAGAGCAACGCAAGATTGACTGCGGCGAGTGCACCCACTGCACGTATCTTCATGCGCTTCATGTGCGATCTTTCAGCACACTGAGTGAAAATTGGGTGGTCAACCTGGGAGCCACTTTTGGATTGACGGCACTGAGCCCGCCTATCAGCTGGATTTGCAGCCCATCAATGATGATCGCTGGTGTCTGGCTCCCCAGAACGGTCAAAACCCCTTGAAGAGCGAGCAAGTCGCCATCGGCCTGAACCTTGAGTGCGATACGGTCATAGCCCCGGTCATCCTTGGGTTGCAAGACCTGGCTACTGCTGATCTGCATGCCTGCGGCGCCAAAGATTTCGCGCACATGCTGTTGCGCGGCATTGCCCGCCTGGCTGACATCCATCGCTGCAGGGTAGACGTACTGGGTCTGCGCCTGCCCAATGCGTTTTCGGGCTTGATCGAGTTCTTCCTTTTGGCGCTCAAGACCCACCAGCCGTGCGTAACGGGGCTCCAATTGAGCCATCAAGCCTTTGGCCCAGCGATGCTTGTTGTACACATAGATGCCACCCGCGACCAAAGGCAGCAGGACCAGCAAAATAGAGATCCCCACGAACAGGGCATCGCGCGAGAGACGAACAGGTTTCACGGACGCCCTCCTGAGGCGGGGGTCACCCCAGCAAGAGGCGCACCAGGCGCGGAGGCGGGTGCAGCGGGCGCCGTAGCCTGCGGCGATTCAGCGGGCTTGCGACTCATATCAGATACCCCATAAGTCTGGGGATCCACCATAAATTCGATGCTGAAATTTTCCATCGCCGAATTGTTGACGCGGGTGGCCGCCGCAGGTGCCTTCACCTCACGGATGCCCGGTTGCTGGCCCAGCTTCTGCATCAAAGAAGCGGTATCGGAGGTCAGCCCATTCAAGGACACTTTTGCACCTGACAGATTCAGCACCTGAACCGCAGAATCATCAGGCAAGACTTGCGTGAGTGTGTCGATGACGCGCAAAGGGTCAATACGCTCACTCAAAATATCGGACAACGCATTCAGTTTGGTCGATGCCAACACCACCTGCTCGCGATCACGAACCACGGGGGCTGTGCGCTTTACCACCTCTTCATAGGCGCCTGCCGCTTGCAACGCCCGCATGCGCAGCTTCAACGTCGGTGTCACGGCAATCGCTAACAACAATGCCAGTGCACTCAATAACAACGCGTACCCAAGGTTGCGTTTTCGCCGTGTCGATTGCATACGGCGCTCCAATCCCCAGCCAGGCAACGCCGCGTAGCCCTGCGGCGAGACGGCAACCCAGAGCTCGGGAGTCGCGACCTGCGGGCCCTGATGAACACGCCAATCATTTAAATACTGATCAACCTGCTTGCGCGACGCCAATGCCAGCACGTGTCGTGTCGATGTCGAGAGGCTGTCGGGTGATATCTGTTTACCGATCCACACCATATCGCCGAGAGGAAATGGACTGAATGTGCGGGCCTGCAATGCCAGCGCATTTTCAATATCGTTGCTCGCCATGGCGGCAGGCAATTGCACGGTACGAACCAGCACCATCTCGGGCGGAAGCTCCAGTGCAGTGAATTCCACCTTCTGCAGCCGACCCGGTCCTTTTTGCACCGTCTCAGACGACTGATCGCCGCGGCGATGGGACTGACTTCCATCGGCATGGAACAAATGAACGGGCACCGAGGGCGTCAGCCAGGCGAACAATGGCCACCGCTGAGCGCGCTCCCAAGCCTTGCGGGTGTCATGCAACACAGTACTCAAATCAATCCCGAGGAACCGGGCATCAGACGAAAAAACAGGCATGTGAGTGTCTATATTCAATTCTCAGACGCCGTGGCCTGTATGCTGGTAGAGAGACTGTAGGTGGACCAGGGGGTGCCATCAGCCGTTGGCGTCATGACGTCGACATTGCGAGACACCAAAACAGACTTACCCGAACCCAACGGCACAAATGCCGTGACGTTGACCCGCGTTGAATAGGAATTGTCCGTCAGGCCGGCGTCCAGACCCGACATGTCAATGCCGGCCTCGCCGCTGAGTCGCTTTGCATGGATCATTTCGACCACACGCCTATCACCATTGGCCAGCACTAACAGTACGGGAACCGGAGCGGCATTCGCATTCACTTTGCTGGAGCCGCGTCCGTCAAGCGTGATAAGCGGCGCGAGTCTAGCATACAGGTCATAGTGAAGCCCAGGCACTTTCAAGAGATCCTCTGGTGCTTCAAAACGCATCAATCCGCCTTTGCTGTCACGTTGCTGCCGGGCATCGATAATAGTTTGGGCAAGCGCTACCGCTTCATTTGGCGCCAGTCCTCCGGCAACAAAAAGCAAGCGCGTAAGCAATGCAAGGTCGGCCCGATTGGGATCGATGAAGCCCGTAAGGGGCGTGATCTGCGCCACCATGGTTCGCCCTTCGTACGTCACGCTCGCCTGAGTCCAACGGTCCGGAACTCGATCTGCTGCGCGCAGCTTTTGCAGCATCAATTGCAACACCGCGTCGCCCACTGCCTGGGCCGCAACCAGGTCACGTCTGTCAGCCAGCGTTTTCGCCTCCTGACGGACACCGGCAGACAAGCTTGCGACCATGACGCTCAGCGCGGCCACAAGCCAGAGCACCGCAATCAGCGCCATTCCTCGGTGGTTTGATGGTGCACTGGAACGACGCCATTCACCACCCAGTGTGCAAGTTGACGAAATCGGGACGTTCATCGCGCGGAAAATGGGGTGACTCATTTGATATCACCGCCAAAAACGGGTCCCCGCGCCCGAGGATCGCTAGCCACCAACGGGCGTAATGCGATGACAAAATCTGGCAAGGGGCGTTGCCGGTCCTGTTCGCTGTACAAAGTGATTCGGATACGCTGGGGCACTTGATCAGGAATCATCCAGTGCGTCGTCCATGTCGGAGGCTCCGCCCGTGCATCCTGATACATAACTTGCCATTGATTGACGCCATTGAGCAGCACATTCGTACTGGCTTGCGCCCAGTCCGGTTCTGCAGAAGGGTCCGTCCAAGGCAAATATTGAAAGACCAAGGACTGCCCACCCTGCCCCGAGGCGGCCAACTGAAGCCGCATAAGGGTGCGCCCCCCCGTTGCATACCCTGCAGGCATGACCCCTAACCACGTCACCCGAGATTCTTCACCCTCAAAAAAGTACTGACTTCCGCCTTCTGCATAGGGGTAGGTTCTCTTTTGCAACGAGATACGACTTAGCGAAGACTGCAGAAAGCCCGAGACGATTCGAAGGTCATCAGAACGAGCAAGCGCATGATCTACGCGTTCGCTCGCCTGCGAAGTCGTTCGCAGGGCAGACGCCATCGCCACAACCAGCAACGACATCAGCGCCATGACCACAAGGAGCTCCAGCAATGTGAACCCTGCGCTGCGTTGCCGATTGCACGCACCAGTCGCCGTGAACCTGCCACCTGGGATATCACCAAACGAATCCATCATGGCCTGATACCTTGCGGGGGGTTCCGCTCTGGCCTCAGGGTACTCAGCGCCAACGTTCGCCCCCCCTGCCCGCGCTCATCACCCCAATGGATGGCAATGGAGATTTGATAAAGAGGCGGTATTTTCGGCCCCTGCACGTCCGTGCCATACGGCTGAGACTGGATTACCCAGTGGTAACCGGCGCTATTTCCCTCCTCGTTCCAGCCACCTGCGGGTACGGAATCTCTCAGTGCCAGGAGCGATTGAGCCAGAACAACAGCACCTTGATAGCGTTGCACTTGGTCAATCGACTTAACACTACCCCCCAATGCGCGATAGAACATGCCCAGTGCGAGCGCCATGATAGAAAAAGCGACCAGAAGCTCCAAGAGCGTAAAACCAGAAACGGATCGCACTGCCCTCCCGCGACGGGAACACGGTGCATGTCTGGCACGGCGAACGCACAAACTCATGGCAACAAGGCCTCTTGGGTAACGCGTCCTGACAACCAATCCACCCGCAATCGAACGCCACTTCCGGTATTGCGAATGATTTCGACACTCCCGCCCGACGACCCGCCCGACGGTAGAAACCGAATGAGCAGTCGCCCGTGGGATTGCTCGCCTTCTAGTGCGGCCACCACAGCCTTCATTTGCAACGACTCAGGCACTGCGACCAACGGGCTGGCGTCAAGCCCATATCTGCGCTGAGGCAGATCAATGACGAAATATGCGCCTCGCCCAGAGGTGACGGCTTGATCGCGAGCAGCCTTCAACTGGCTCAACGCAGTACGCACGGTGTCTCGATATTGGGCACTCTCCCGCATGCGGTCCATAGCCACGGGCACCAGCCCCACGACCAGCGCCATGATGGCAAAAACGACCAACAATTCGATCAGAGTGAATCCGCTGACGCGGCGTACACGGCCCGTCATCGGCGTAGCCCTCTATCGATGCACCCCGGCACGGATGCCCGAAAGAACGTCACGCGAGCACTAAATGCTATTTGGTGTTGCGTACATCTGCCGCTTCACCTTCACCACCCGCCGCATTGTCTGAGCCGAGCGACAGAATCTCGACTCCGGTGGGTGTATTGTTGTAACGGTATGGGTTGCCCCACGGATCAGCGGGCAGCCCCCCCTTTAGGTAGGGGCCATTCCAGCCGTTGGCGGATTGCGGCTTTGTCACCAACGCGCCCAATCCTTCTTCGTTGCTTGGGTAACGCCCCACGTCGAGCTTGAACAACTCCAGCGATTTATCAAGATCGGAAATCTGCACGCCTGCAGTTTTAGATTTGGCCCCTCCTAGAGAATTGAGTACTTTTGGCCCGACCAACCCCGCAAGCATGGTGAGAATCGCCAAAACCACCAACAGCTCGATGAGCGTAAAACCTTTAACTTTGGCCTTGTTGCATATATTGCCCGGCAGAGACAGGCGTCGATCTGCGCGAGCACGGTGTTGGGACATTGACTTACCTCCAGAATCAAAAAAATTATACGGCCAAGTCATTTACAGACAGGATCCCCAAAAGGATGGACACGATGATTGCGGCGATCAAAACACCCAGCACCAAAATGAGTACCGGCTCCACCAACGTGAGCAGCCGCTTGATGCCGATTTCCACTTCGCGGTTCAGTATGTGCGCGAGTTCCAGCATCATGGGGCCAATACGCCCCGTCTCTTCTCCGACACGAATCAGATTGATGGCCAAGGGTTCAAAAATTCCCGTTGAGGTAATGGCTTGCACAACCTTGCCCCCCTCTTTCACAATGGGCGCCACACTCGCAAGGGCCTGCTGAAGCACGGTATTCCCCACTGTCTCGGTTGCGATATGCAGAGCGGTCAGCATAGGAACGCCGTTCCCCAACAGAGTTCCTAGCGAACGGGAAAAAAGGGTGAGTTCGTATTTGAGCGCAAGACGGCCAACCAACGGCATCTTCAACAGCTGCGCCTGCCACCATTGCCGACCGCGGGGTGAACGAAACCAGCGCATGAGCAACGAGCCGACCCCAAACGCCACCAACGCGATGACCAAGCCGTAGCTCTTGAATGCATGGCCCAATGCCATCACCCATTGCGTGGGGAGCGGCAAGGCATCCCCCATATCGGTAAAGAGCTTCTCAAACTGAGGGACAACAAAGCCCAGCATTGCCACGAGAGACAGCACCGCCACACCGAGCAAAATGGCAGGATAGATAGTGGCCGAGACGACACTTTCGCGCAGAGCGCGTTGGCGCTCCATATGTTCAACGAGTCGCTCCAACACTGCGGACATTTGGCCACTGGCTTCACCGGAGCGAATCATGTTGATGTAAAAATCGCCGAACAGTTCGCGATGCGCAGTCAACGCACGGCTCAGAGGCGTACCGCCCTTGACTGCATCTAAAACACCTTGCAGCAACTTGGCAACACTGGGTTTGTAGCTCATGTCGATAAGCACACGCAGAGCATTGTCCAATGCCAAGCCGGCCCTCAGCATGATTGACAACTCAGAAGTCAGAGCCAGTACATCGGAGGTTTTAACCGGGCCCTTGGCGACCCGCGACTTGGGCTTCGCCAGCATGGCAGCAACAGGGCCTCTCGCCCCCGGCCCTTTCGCTGCCACGTTCGCGGCGCCCTCATTGATCTCAAGCGGTGTCAAACCCTGCTCGCGCAACTGTTTCAGTACCGCAGACTCAGTGTTTGCACTCGAATGCCCCTCAACGGCTTTTCCGTCAGCCGAAATCGCGCGCCATACGTAATCAGGCATCGGATTGATCCTGGGTCACCCGAGCGATTTCATCCAGCGTGGTCACTCCGGCCGCGACCTTTCGCAAACCATCTTCGTGGAGGCTGACCATGCCGCCTTGTGCGGCAAGCGCATTCAGCGCATTGGCATCAAGGCCATCAATAATTGCGCGGCGCATCGGCTCATCGAGCGTCAATAGCTCATGGATGCCCGTGCGTCCGCGATAACCCGTATCGCGACATTGGTCGCACCCTCGCGCACGATAGATGGGCTTTCCCGGCACAGCAAAACGCAGCAGACCTGTTCGCTCCAGCACCTCCGCGTCCGGCTCATACGGTTCCTTGCAATGAGAACACAAGGTGCGAACCAGGCGTTGTGCCAACACGCCATTGACAGACGAGGTGATCAAATAGCTCTCGACCCCCATGTCCTGCATCCGGATCACAGCGCCAGCCGCCGTATTCGTATGCAACGTAGACAACACAAGATGGCCCGTCAACGCAGACTGCACAGCAATTTGCGCAGTTTCTCCGTCACGCATTTCACCAATCATGATGATGTCGGGGTCTTGCCGGAGGATGGACCGCAGCGCATTCGCAAAGGTCAGATTGATTTGCGGATGCACCTGAATCTGGTTGATACCCTCGAGCTGGTATTCCACCGGGTCTTCGACGGTGATGATTTTCTGAGCCGAGGCGTCGATCTTGGCGAGCGCGGCATACAGCGTCGTGGTCTTGCCCGAGCCGGTAGGCCCTGTGACCAGCAGGATGCCGTGCGGACGCGCCAAGAGGGCGTTGAATCTCGTCAGCGTGTCCTTCTCAAACCCCATTTTTTCCAACTCAAGACGCACACTGGCACGATCAAGCACGCGCATGACCACGCTTTCACCGTGCACGGTGGGCACGGTGGAGACCCGCAGGTCCAGTTCGCGCCCCTTGACACGGGTCTTGATGCGCCCGTCTTGCGGCAGGCGGCGCTCCGCAATGTCCAGGTGCGCCAGCAGCTTGACTCGCGAGTTGACGGCGGCGGACAGGCGCGGCGGGACCAACTCCCCAGGATGGATCACACCATCAACGCGGTAACGCACATGCAGGCCATCATCGAACGGCTCCAGATGGATGTCGGAGGCCCGCAGGTCGATCACGCGGCCAATGATGGTGTTGACCAGGCGAATGACAGGGGCCTCGCTGGCCAGGTCTTTAAGGTGTTCAACAAAGTCGCCGCCGTCAGAGCCATCGCCGAAGCCGTCGTCTTCATCATCAGTGGCTTCTTCGACCGGCTCCGCCAGGGCTTTTTCGATGTCGCTTTCAAGCGCCAGGTGCGGCCGGATGACGCAGCCGGTAGCCAAGTGCAAGGCCTTGACTACGAAGGCGTCCTGCGGCACGGCCATGGCCACGTGCAACTCGCCGTTTACCAAGCGCAGCGGATAGATGGAATTGGCCTGCAAAAACTCGGGCAGCAGCCCTTCGACCTCTGGCATCAGGTCCGGAAAACCAGCGGCCGGTACCAAAGGAATACCCAGCTGAACAGACAGCGCCTGCGCCACGTCAGCATCCGATACAAGCCCCAGGCGCACGAGCACCCGGCCAAGCATGCTGCCCATTTCTTGCTGTGCAGACAGCGCGCGGTCCAGATCGCGCGCGCTGAGCTTGCCGGCCTGCACCAGCAGCTCGCCGATCTGAGGGCGCAGTGCAGCGTTGTCGCCCCATGGCTCAGCCACGGCCGAAATTGTGTTTGTCGTCATGAATTGTCTGAGTACGGGCCTGTGTTGCGCGCGCCGGCACTATATGGGGACGGCATGGCGCGCCACAGCGGCCTGCCATGAATGGGCGTGAGTGTAGCCCGGGCGGTCGGAGGCGGTCGGCACCGTCGCGTACCGTCCCTCGACAGGCGTAAAAAAATCCTTTGCAGGGCGCCCATTTTGCTATCATTTTTATAACAATAGCGCTTGCACCGTAAGCGCCATTGGCACATTTCATTCATTCCTTCGCTACAAACCAACCACCCCGCCAAAAACTCCAAGCGACTGCGGGACTGGGGCTTTGCCATACATTCGCCCATTCTCACTTCACGTCACCAGACTGCATCACCTGCCATGACCCAACGAGCCACGCAACGAAAAGTCAATATCGCCATCGCTATCGCCGCCTGTGGTGTGCTGACTGCAGGCGGCGCCGGGCTGGTGTTTTTGCACGGTCACGACAATACGAAAGCCCGTGCCCACGCGCCCCTGTTGCTCGCACCCATGATCGGCGTGATCGACTCGTGTGTTCTTAAACAAGAAGGTGCGCCTTCACAAAACCCGGCCGATCTGCAGACCGCCTGCACGGGCCCCAACGGCTCTGCCGCAGCACTAGTGGAATCCACACTCTCGCAGTTGCAGCCTCACGGCAGCGATCCTGGCCCCTACCCGCTGGGTTACACGTTACCGGTGCCTCTGTTGCAGCTTTTTCGGCAAGACCCTCAAGGCTGGGTCATTGATAGCAATATCGTCGCTCGGCTGGTGCGCACCGTGCGGGATACAGACCGGCCGCTGATCCTGTATTTGTTTTCCACGCACTTCGCCACCGACGCACCGCTGGAGAAAGCCCTGGCACAGGACCCGGCCAACCTGGCACAGACACGCGATGGTCCACTTGCGCAAGGCCGCTACTACGACGCGGCCATCAACAACTGGAGCTTCGCCAGCACCCAGACCGAATTGACCCAGCGCCGCGTGCAGGCCACGCAGGCGTTGCTCGGTGCGATGTGCCACCTGCCCGCCAACGACATTGCAAAGATCAAGGGCGTCACACTGCTCGGTGAACTGCATCATCTGTTCCCCGGCTTTGAGTCTGGAATGGGGTTCGGCATGCCCTACCGCGTGACCGATTACAGCCCGCAGTCCATCGCAGGCTTCCGGCAGTTTTTGCAAAAGGACTTTCGGCGCATTGAGCAACTCAACCGCGTGTTGGGGTCGAACTACGCGTCGTTCGAAGAAGTGCAGCCCCCGTCGCGAGACATTCGGACAGAACCCTTGCAACGTTTTACCGAACATATCGACTCTTTTGCCCACGGCAGTTTTCCCGTTGCGGGGTGGGTGTATATCAAACAGCCCCCCGGAGCGGCGCCCGCCTGGGTTCATGTCTACCGCGATGGCGTATTTGCAGGTAAAACCAAAGTCAACCAGGGGCGGCAGGATGTGCTCGCGGCCAAACCAGAGTTTGGCGATGCCAACACTGGCTGGCGACTGGACCTGGACTTCCGCAATCTCCCCACTGGCCTGCACCGCATTGACGTGTTTCTGGAACAACGCCCCGGCCAATTGACCCCCCTGGGAACACGCCAGATTGCCATCATGGATCGGCAGCAGAGCACGCCCCACCTGCTGCCCCAAAAGCCTCTGCCACCCACCACCGCACCTGACCCGACGTTACAGGCCCACATTGACATGCCGACCGATCAGGCTGCGTATTACTACAACCCATTGGTGCCTCTATGGCACGCCTTTAGGCAGCAGCAGGTGGTGGACTATCTGAAGTTCTTTAACGGCGTGGTCAACGAATCGTGCTTGGTCGGCACGCCGCATTACACACACCAGATCATCCCGTTCACCAACCCCAGTTGGGACGCCAACAAATATGCCATTCAGGCATCGCTGCAACCCATGGGGGATATCCGACTGGGGGTCAGCCTATATGGTGATGCCACGTACGGCACCACTTTCTCGCAGTGGTATCAAACCGCTGCGCACCACGGCTATGGGGTGACGGAGTTCCACCCGCTTAGAGCCATGGGCACAGCTGCCATGCAGCGGATGCTCGAAGAACATGCGAAGCAAGGGGCGGAATTCCTGTCATTTTTTGTGGAACCGCGCTGGCAAGGAAAGCTCGTAGCGCGTGATCACAATTTGTTTTCTCTGGATCCTGACAATGAAAAATTCGGATCGGATCACCTGTACCGGTCTATGCAAAACATCATGACCCATACCCGGCCATAGCGAGAGGCATGGCGACCGTAGCCCATCAGGAGAACAGATCAGCCTTCGCCAAGCCAAGCCCTTGCGCATCTTTGATCGACAGGTTGGGTGTGCCTTCGAAGTGCCAATCAATCGCCAGCGTTGCGTCATCCCACGCGATGCAACGCTCATGCACCGGCGCGTAGTAATCGGTGGTCTTGTACAAAAACTCCGCTGTTTCGCTGAGCACAACGAAGCCATGCGCAAACCCAGGCGGCACCCAGAGCTGGCGGTGGTTGTCGGCGCTTAGCACCTCCCCAACCCACTTGCCAAAAGTTGGGGAGCTTTTGCGAATATCGACCGCCACGTCGAACACGGCGCCCTGCGCCACGCGCACCAGCTTGCCTTGCGGTTGCTGGATCTGGTAGTGCAGGCCCCGCAGCACGCCCTGTCTGCTGCGGCTGTGGTTGTCCTGCACAAACTGGTGGTTGGTGCCAGTGGCTTCGTTGAAGGCTTTCTGGTTGAAGCTCTCAAAGAAGAAGCCGCGTTCGTCACCGAACACTTTGGGCTCGATCAGGACGACATCGGGAATGGCAAGGCGGGTGGCTTTCATGCGGGATTTCAGTAGATTTTTTCTTGAACGATTCGCAGCAGATACTGCCCATAGCCGTTTTTGGCCAAAGGCTGTGCCAGGCGCACCAGCTGCTCGCTGTCGATCCAGCGCTGGCGCCAGGCGATTTCCTCGGGGCAGGCGATTTTCAGGCCCTGGCGCCGTTCCAGCGTGGCGATGAACTGACCCGCCTCCAGCAGGCTGTCGTGGGTGCCCGTGTCCAGCCAAGCGTAGCCACGGCCCATGATCTCGACGCCGAGTTGGTCTTGCTCCAGATACAGGCGGTTGAGATCGGTGATCTCCAGCTCGCCCCGTGGCGATGGCTGCAGGCTCTTGGCCATGTCGACCACATGCCGGTCGTAAAAATACAGGCCGGTGACGGCATAGCTGCTCTTGGGGTGGGTCGGCTTTTCTTCGAGTGACAGCACCTTGCCACGGGCATCGAACTGCGCGACACCATAGCGCTCTGGATCATGCACGTGGTAGGCGAACACGCTCGCCCCCTCCGTGCGTTGCATGGCACTTTCGAGGAGCTCGTGAAAGTCGTGGCCGTAGAAGATGTTGTCGCCCAGCACCAAGGCACTGGGGGAGCCGCTCAGGAATTTTTCGCCAATGAGGAAGGCCTGCGCCAGGCCGTCGGGGCTGGGCTGGACGGCGTACTGCAGGTGGATGCCCCATTGGCTGCCGTCGCCCAGCAGTTGTTCAAAGCGCGGTGTGTCCTGCGGGGTGCTGATGATGAGGATGTCGCGGATGCCCGCCAGCATCAGGGTGCTGAGCGGGTAATAGATCATGGGCTTGTCGTACACCGGCAGCAGCTGTTTGCTGATCGCCAGGGTGGCCGGGTGCAGGCGGGAGCCGGAGCCTCCGGCGAGGATGATGCCCTTGCGGGCTGCTGCTGTGCTTGCTGTCATGGAGTTGCCGTCAGAGGATTTCGGTGAGCATGCGCGCCACCCCTTCGCGCCAGTGCGGAAGGCGCAGGCCGAAGGTGGTTTGCAGACGGGTCACATCCAGGCGCGAGTTGTGCGGTCGCACAGCGGGCGTGGGGAAGGCACTGGTGGGCACGGGAGCGACCTCCGTTGCTTTTAATTTGATAGCTGGTTGCGCTTGCGCAGCAAGCACCAGCACCTCTTTTGCATACAAATGCCAGTTGGTCTCACCGGCTGCGACGCAGTGGTACAGGCCGCCGTCTTGCGGGTGGCGCTGCAGGTGACGCAAGGCGTGGGCGGTGACATCGGCCAGCAGGTCGGCACCGGTGGGGGCGCCCCACTGGTCGTCGATGACGGTCAGGCGCTCGCGCTCTTGTGCCAGACGCAGCATGGTCTTGGCGAAATTTCCGCCACGGGCGGCGTAGACCCAACTGGTGCGCAGGATGAGGTGTTGAGCACCCGATTGCGCGATCAACTGCTCACCTTCGAGCTTGGTGCGGCCGTAGACGCTCAGCGGGGCGGGCGTATCGGTCTCCACCCAGGGGCGGCTGCCGCTGCCGTCAAAGACATAGTCGGTGCTGTAGTGCACCAGCCACGCACCCAATGCTGCGGCCTCCTGCGCAATGGCGCCCGGCGTGGTGGCGTTCAGCGTGCGGGCCAGCTCAGGCTCACCCTCGGCCTTGTCCACGGCGGTGTGGGCGGCAGCATTGACGATGATGTCGGGCCTCAAGCTGCGCACCGTGTTGGCCACGCCCGCCGGGTTGGCAAAGTCGCCACAGTGCTCAGCGCTGTCGAAATCGAGCGCGGTGACCGCGCCCAGCACCGAGAGGCTGCGCTGCAGTTCCCAGCCGACCTGACCGTTTTTTCCAAAGAGCAGGATGTTCATGCGCTGGCGCCCGCTACAGCGGTGGCGGTCGCCTCTTGCGCGTACTGGGCCTGTACCCAGTCGCGGTAGGCCCCGGTCTGGACATTGGCGACCCACTCCGGGTGGCCCAAGTACCACAACACTGTCTTGCGGATGCCGGTATCGAAGGTCTCGGCGGGCTTCCAGCCCAGCTCGCGCTCGATCTTGCTGGCATCGATGGCGTAGCGGCGGTCGTGGCCCGGGCGGTCCTTCACGTAGGTGATCTGGGTTTTATAGCTCTGACCGTCGGCACGGGGGCGCAGCTCGTCGAGCAAGCTGCAGACCATGTTCACGATCTCGATGTTGGGCTTCTCGTTCCAGCCGCCCACGTTGTAGGTCTGGCCGGGCGCACCGGCCTCCAGCACGCGGCGGATGGCGCTGCAGTGGTCCTTCACGTAGAGCCAGTCGCGCACCTGCATGCCATCGCCGTACACCGGCAAAGGCTTGCCCGCCATGGCGTTGACGATCATCAGCGGGATCAGCTTCTCGGGGAAGTGGTAGGGCCCGTAGTTGTTGCTGCAGTTGGTGGTGAGCACCGGCAGGCCGTAGGTGTGGTGCCAGGCGCGCACCAGGTGGTCGCTGGCGGCCTTGCTGGCGCTGTAGGGGCTGTTGGGCTCGAAGCTGCGGGTTTCGGCAAAGGCAGGATCAGTGGGGGAGAGCGAACCGTACACTTCGTCGGTCGAGACGTGCAGGAAGCGGAAGGCGGCGCGCTCGCCCTCGGGCAGCGCGCTCCAGTAGGCCCGCACGGCCTCCAGCAGCCGGAAGGACCCCACGATATTGGTCTGGATGAAATCCTCAGGGCCGTGAATGGAGCGGTCCACGTGCGATTCGGCCGCGAAGTTCACCACGGCGCGGGGCTTGTGCTCGGCCAGCAGGCGGGCCACCAGCGCGGCGTCGCCGATGTCGCCCTGCACGAAGGTGTGGCGCGGGTCGCCCTGGACACTGTCTAGGTTGTGCACATTGCCCGCATAGGTGAGTTTGTCGAGGTTGACCACGGGCTCGCTGGAGGCGGCAAGCCAGTCAAGAACGAAGTTGGCGCCGATAAAACCCGCGCCGCCAGTAACCAGAATCATAGGGAGGGCCGTGTGAAGTGCCTGCTCGGCAGAACCCGCGATTATCCCACCCCACCCGCCCCCGGCGTAACAGAGTTCAACACGGGCGATAGACGTGCGGCCAGCGGTCCTCAGAAGTGAATCCCGCGCATCATCTGCTGCAGCGCCACGGCCTCCGCCGACAATTGGGGCTTGGCGTTTTTATCGCCCTTGGCGGCCGTGGAATCCGGGAACATGCGAAAACTCGTGTTCATGGTGATCTGTGCCACGCGGGGAACCAGCGCGTGCAGCAACTGCCCGGTGATGCCCAGGCGCGTGGCGATGCGCACGGGCTTGAAGATGCAGGCCTGCGCAATCATGTCGGCCGCCTCTTCGGGCGCGAGCGTGGGCACGTTGTTGTAGATCTTGGTCGGCGCGATCATGGGGGTGCGCACCAGCGGCATGTTGATGGTGGTGAAGGTGATGCCCTGATCGGCAAACTCGCTCGATGCGCAGCGCGTCCAGGCGTCCAGGGCCGCCTTGCTGGCCACGTAGGCCGAAAAACGCGGCGCATTGGTCAGCACGCCGATGGAGCTAATGTTGACCACGTGGCCCTTGCGCCGATCCACCATGCCCGGCAAAAAGCCCATGGTCACGCGCAGGCAGCCAAAGTAGTTCAGCTGC
This sequence comes from Acidovorax radicis, assembly GCF_020510705.1. Classification (NCBI taxonomy): domain Bacteria; kingdom Pseudomonadati; phylum Pseudomonadota; class Betaproteobacteria; order Burkholderiales; family Comamonadaceae; genus Acidovorax; species Acidovorax radicis. The sequence continues at coordinate 728,697 of NZ_CP075184.1, read as the reverse complement.
ATGGTGCGCTCATAGTCGTGAAAGCGGTCGTAGCTTGACTCGATGGCACGGCGGATAGAGCGGCCTGCGTTATTGATCAAAAAGTCCACGCCGCCATGGTTGTCGACAAGCAGTTGCACGAAGCGGTCGCAATCGGCCATGTCGGCAATGTCGGCCGAATAGGCGATGAACGCATAGCCCTTGGCCTTGGCCTCAGCGCAGGCCTCGTCCAGCTTGTCCTGATCGCGCCCGCAGATGATGGTGGTGGCGCCCGCCTCCGCAAACTTGTGCGCAGCGGCCAGGCCGATGCCGGACGAGCCCCCGGTGATCAGCACAACCCTGCCGCCCACCGTGCCCTTGAGCGTGCGGTCGATGAACAGTTCGGGGTCCAGATGGCGCTCCCAATAGTCCCACAGGCGCCAGGCGTAGTCCTTGAGGTTGGGGCAGGCCACGCCCGAGCCTTTGAGCGCCGCCAGGGTCTCACGGCAATCAAAGCGCGTGGGGTAGTTCACGAAGGTCAGCATGTCTTCGGGCAGGCCCAGGTCCTTCATGACGGCATTGCGCACGCGGCGCACGGGCGCCATGGCCATCAGGCTTTTCTTGATGCCCTTGGGGATAAAGCCCAGCAACGCAGCATTCACAAACAGGTTCATGCGCGGCGCATGGGCGGCGCGGCTGAAGATGTCCAGCACGTCACCCACACGGTAGCCTACCGGGTCCACCAGGTGGAAGCATTTCTTGGCGATGTGCGGCTGGTGGCTGATGACGTTGAGCGCGTTGACCACGAAATCCACCGGCACGATATTCACGCGCCCGCCTTCCAGCCCCACGGCGGGCAGCCAGGGCGGCAGCAGTTGGCGCAGCCGCTGGATGAGCTTGAAGAAGTAATACGGCCCGTCGATCTTGTCCATCTCCCCCGTTGTGCTGTCGCCCACCACCATGGCGGGGCGGTACACCGTCCACGGCACCTTGCAGTCGTGGCGCACTATTTTTTCGCTCTCGTGTTTGGTCTGAAAGTACGGGTGGTCCAGCCCTTCGGCCTCTGCAAACATGTCTTCGCGGAACACGCCTTCATACAGGCCTGCGGCAGCGATCGACGAGACGTGGTGGAAATGCCCCGCGTTGACGGCCTTGGCCAGCTCGACCGTATTGCGCGTGCCTTCGATGTTCACGGCCACCTGGGTCTCTTCGTCAGCGCCCAAGTCGTACACGGCTGCCAGGTGGTAGAAATGATCGACTTGGCCCTTGAGTTTTTTGATGTCTTCGCCCGCAACGCCCAGCTTCTTGGCCGTCAGATCGCCAAACACCGGGACGGCGCGGGCCGCCCCCACGCCCCAGAAGCCACGCAGATCGGCCACCTTGTCGGCGCTCTCCTTGCGGATCAGGAAGTGCACCACGGTGCCTTTGCGCCCCAGCAACTTCTTGACCAGCCGCTTGCCAATGAACCCCGTTGCCCCCGTCACGAAATACTGCATGGAAAACTCCTCTGAGAGAATTTCATTCTTGCCCAAGGCCTGCATGCGCCGATTCAGCACAAACCCGCGCCGATACTGGGTGTGCGCGTGCGCACCAAAGCGCCGAGGAGCCTGTCGGACTTGGAGCGTCGAAAGCGAAAATGGACCCCAGCGAGGACAGTTTTTGCCGGATTTGCAGCCCCATAGCCCGGCTATGGGGCAAGAAGACGGTGAAAAATGGACCGCTGCGGTCCATTTGCAGCCGACGATTTCCAAGTCCGACAGGCTCCTAGATGTCACGCTCTACGTTTTTTAGAAGCCCGTGCCTAAACCTTCTGCGCGGCGCGGCGTAAAGTGCATCCACGAGTCAGGGCAACCCGCGCTGACCGACCGACCCAACCGCATCACGGAGGCCCCATGGTCAAGAAACTGCAGAAACTCAGCGCCGACAACAAGAAAAAGAGCAACGCCCAACTGTCCAGCACCGTCAAGGACTCGGCCCAGCAGATCTGGCTGGCAGGCCTGGGCGCGTTCTCCAAGGCGCAGGAAGAAGGCGGCAAGGTGTTTGAAGCCCTGGTCAAGGAAGGCCTGACCATCCAGCGCAAGACCCAGGCCGTGGCCGAAGAAAAGATCACCGAAGCCACCAGCCGCGTGACCACCATGGCCACGGATATTGGCTCGAAGGCACAGGGCCAATGGGACAAGCTGGAGAACATTTTCGAAGACCGTGTCGCCAAGGCCCTGTCGAAACTCGGCGTGCCATCCGCCCGCGATCTTGAGGCGCTGAGCGCCCGCGTAGATGCCCTCGGCAGGGGAGCCAAGGCGGCAGCAGCAAAACCTGCACCCAAGGCCGCTGCTCCGACCAAGAAAGCACCTGCCAAGAAGGCCGCCCCGGCCAAGGCTGCAGCAAAGCCCGCCGCCAAGGCCGCACCACCCAAAAAAGCGGCCGCAAAGAAGCCCGTCGCACGGGCCGCAGCCAACACTCCATCAGCCAACTGATTACCCGCCGCCGACAAGCGGGTCCCTGCCTCTGATGCAAGCGGCCAATGCGCGACAGCGTGTTGGCCGCTTTTTTGTTGGCGAAGTCCGTGAGCCGCGCTAGCAGCAGCCCAGGGGGTTGCACACAGCGGCAGGCCCCCCGCGGCATGCTGCATGCCGCACTGCAGCATGACCGCGTGGGGTAGAGTAGGCCTGAGAGCCTGTTTAAAGCCAACGAAACAACGACGCCAAACAACGCGAGGGGGCCTGCACACATGGTGAAGAAAGCGCCGCGCCGCACCGCAGAACGCATTCTGGAGGTGACCCTGGAGCTGTTCAACCGGTTCGGCGAACCCAACGTCTCCACCACCCTGATCTCGGCCGAGCTGCGCATCAGCCCCGGCAATCTCTATTACCACTACCCTGCCAAAGATGAGCTGATCAACACGCTGTTTGATCGGTATGAAAGCGCGCTCGCCGAACTGCTGGCCGCCGCCGACGGCGTGCGCAATGTGGAGGACGCCTGGTTCTTCATGCACACCCTGTTCGAGCTGATCTGGCAGTACCGCTTTCTGTACCGCGACCTCAATGATCTGCTGTCCAAGAACCGGCGCCTGGAGACCCACTTCCAGACCATTCTGAAGAACAAGACGCGCGCAGTGCGGGAGATGCTGGACGGCATGGGCCGTGCCGGTGCGCTGCACATCGACGCCCGAGAACTGGAGGCCACCGCGACCAGCATGGTGGTGGTGCTCACGTACTGGCTCAGTTTTGAATACGTGCGCGACCCACGCCGGGCACTGGAACCCGAGAGCGCACAGGCGGCATTGATGCGCGGGGCACACCATGTGCTGAACCTGCTCATGCCTTATCTGCACAGCGACCAGCGCGCCCACCTGCTGGAACTGGTGGGTGCGTACACAACGGCACCTGGCTGACCGCACCCATCGGCAAACGCGATCCCATCCCGCTCCCGAGCCCCCAGGCCGCCACACCCAGACCCCAGACACTTGCGCCCCGAACAATAACCAAGGAGACACACACCATGGCCAAATGGACCCCTTTCCCGCACGCGGGTGACTACAGCTTCGACGCGGCGAGTGTCAAGAAACAATGGGCACGCCTGCATGGCGGTGACGCGGAGCCCTGCCCCAAAGACGCCGCGGTGCTCGACGCCTGGGCGCTTTTCCACAACGGCGATTTTCACCAGGCCAATGAGGCCGGCATCGCTGCCGGGGGCGCGGGCATCACGGTGGCCAACAAAGCCACCGCGATCTACGCGAACTATCTGGAACCCAAAGAGAAGACGCGGCTGGACCTGTTCACCCAGGTGGCGGAGCGCGCCGCCGCGCAGGCGGCCGAGGAGCCCAACAACGCCAATGCCTGGTATTGGCACGCCTACGCACTGGGCCGCTACAGCCAGGGCATCAGTGTGGCCAAGGCCCTGGCGCAGGGGCTGGGCGGCAAGGTCAAGGACTCGCTGGAAAAAGCCATTGTGTTGTCACCCCAACACGCCGACGCACACATTGCGCTCGGGGCCTTTCATGCCGAAGTGATCGACAAAGTGGGCTCTCTGATCGGCGGGATGACTTACGGCGCCAAAAAAGACACCGGCCTCAAGCTGTTTCAGGAGGCGCTCAAGCTCAACCCGGGCTCTGCCATCTGCATGGTCGAATATGCCAATGCGCTGGTCATGCTGGAGGGTGACAAGCGCATGAAGGAAGCCACTGAGCTCTATGAAAAAGCCGCCGCCACCACGCCCGTCGACGCCATGGAGCGGCTGGATGTAGAGATGGCGAAGACGGAACTGGAGGAATAACCCCCCTGTGGCGCTCTGCGCCTTGGTATCCGCCGCCAGCACGGCAGCTCTGACGCGGGCCGCCGCGCCAGTTTCACGACCCGCAGACCGCGCGCAGCGCCCTGGGGGACCAGGCTGCGATCTGATTACCCGCCAAAGCGGCGAAAGGCGATTTCCAGAAGGCCATCGAAGATCAGGTTGTCCACCAGCTCGAAGGGACGGGTCATGCTGGGCGACATCTTCCAGCCCGCGCCCCCCGTCATGAGGCACGCAGGCTCTTCGCCACAGTGCTGCAAAACATGCTGCACCATGCGCTCCACGGCGCCTGCAATGGCATAGGTGCCGCCGCTGGTGAGTGCATCGCTGGTGTTGGACGGGAACAGGCGCACCTCGCCCGTGGGCACATGCAGCCCAGCGGTGCCGGACTCCAGGGCGCGCAGCATGATGCCGTGGCCCGGCAGGATGAGCCCCCCCAGAAAATGCCCTTGCGCATCCACACATTCCACCGTGACCGCCGTGCCCACCATCACCAGCACCAGCGGGCGTGCCGGGCCCTGCGCCAGCACATGGTGGCGCGCACCGATCATGGCCACCCAGCGGTCTGACCCCAGGCGCGAGGGGTGGTCGTAGCCATTGGTCAGCCCGGCCTCCTGTGCGGACGAAACCACCCAGGAAGGCGTGACGTCCCACAGCTCCATTTGCTCTTGCACGCGGCGTTTGACCGCATCGCCGGCCACCACGCAACCGAGCATGCGATCCGGCGGCGGCAACGAGGCCCAGCTTCCCTCTGCGAGCTTGTCGATGTTGTCCAGAAACTCGGCGCCGTGGGCCAGCAGTGCGGCCCCGGGGCGGGGGGCGTCATACAACGCCCATTTGAGACGGGTGTTGCCGACGTCGATGGCCATGAAAGTCATGCGGCGGATTATCCCGAGTTTTGCCCGGCCTGCGGTGCAGGGGCTGCGGCGGCCTTCACCACGCGGTTTGACGGAGATGCCCGCAGGGCTCCGCCAATTCGCGGGGGGAACAGGCGCCTGCCGAGTGATTCCGACAAGATCTGTGCGGGCCAGAAGCTGCACACTTCGCCGCCGAACACATCAATACCCGCTTCGACAAAAATAGCGGGGAGCGTTTATCCATCAAGCGCCAACAGCTATATTTTCAGGAGCAAACAGAAACCGATGGCCCGGCCATCAGCCCTGCCGCCACGGCAGGCCCTGAAAACGCCAGCCCCCGCGTTGGCCGCGGTGGCCCTGTGCGTCGGCGTCGCCCTCGAAACCCTCCAGGATGTTGTAGGCCTTGTAGCCCAGTTCGGTCGCCCGGCGTGCCGCCGCGATGGAGCGCACACCACTGCGGCACAACATCACCAGCGTGGCGCCCTCGGGCGCTGCCATGTGCAGCTGGGCGTCGAAATGGGGGTTCATGGCCATGCCGGGCCATTGTTTCCACGCCACGGCCGCCGCGCCCGGCACCACGCCCACCCAGTCACGCTCCGCATCGCTGCGCACGTCCACCAGCACGGCCTGGCCAGCCTGCACCCACTGCCACGCCAGTGGCGCCGGGACGTCGCCCGCATAGCCGTCAACGGCGGGGTTTGCTTGTTGTGCGGTCATCCCAAGTTCCTTTCATGGCGAACAGGCCCTGCCGCCATCATGTCCACAGCGGCGCGGGTTCGTCGCGCAAATGGTTGCGCAGCTGCGCGTAGTCGGGCACCACCGTGGCGACGGTGTCCCAAAAGCGCGGGCTGTGGTCCATCACGCGCAGGTGGGCCAGCTCGTGGGCCACCACATAGTCGATAACGGCCGGGCGGTAATGCAGCAGGCGCCAGTTCAGCCGGATGGAGCCGTCGGCCTTGGCGCTGCCCCAGCGGGTGTTGGCGCTCGACAGACGCAGACTGGCCCAGCGCACGCCCAGCAGGGGCGCAAAGTGGTCCAACCGGGTGGTGAAGTGGCGCCGTGCATCGCGCATCAACCAGGCCTGCACGGCATCGCGGATCTGCGTTGCACTGGCACTGTGGGGCAAGCCAACGTGCAAGCTGGGCGCTGCGGCCGTGGCACCCACATCGCCGTGCGCCAAAGCGGCCACCAGTGCCCCGCCCTTGCCCGCAAAGCCATGGCTAGGGTCCAGCACCAGCCTCAGCGGCTCGCCCAGATAGGGCAGCACAGCCCCATTGGCCCACACGATGCGGCCACCCTCCATGCGCTGCTGGCGCTCGCGGGCTTCGGCCAGCTTGCGCACGATCCATCCGGATTTCTCGCGCAGGGCAGCGTCCACTGCGCCCAAGGTCACCCAACTGGGCGCACGCACCGACAGGCCGTCCGCCCCCACGGTAAACCCGATGGTGCGACGCCGCGCGCGCTGCAAGGCATAGGCCACCACCGCGTCGCCCAGCAGCACCTCGCGGCTGGCCTGCGGGTGGCGGAATTCAGCCGGTGTCATCACCGAGGGCAGAGACACAGGTGCAGGCACATGGGCAGGCGCATGGGCAGGCATGCCTGCATTTGCTACAACTTCAGGAGCATCTTGCGCTTGATGGGCAAGCGCAGGCGGTGTTTTTGGCTGAATTTTTGGCTGGCGCCCAGCCTGCAACACGGGCGGCTCACCGGGCGTGGGCGGCGCAACCGGTGTATCGAAAAGGTCGAGTGCAAGCTGCACAAGCCGCTGCATCACGGTGGGCTTACTTTCCAGCGGCTGCGTCTTGCGATGCCTCGCCAGACGCCGCGGGCGTCACTGCCGACGAGGGCGCACCAGCCGGCACTGCGTTGGCAGGGGCGGGGGTTGGGTAGGCGTCCGGGTCCAGGCGCCGCATCTCGGCTTCGATCCAGGCCTGCACCTCACGCATCAGCTCGTCGGGCTGTCGGCCCACACTGGAGATGGGTTTGCCAATGGACACGTCCACCACCCCGGGTCGCTTGATGAAGGCCTTGCGCGGCCAGACGCGCGCCGACGTCACGGCAATCGGCACCACCGGCACGCCGGTGTCGATGGCCAGGCGGGTGCCGCCGCTTTTGTATTTGCCCTGCTGGCCACGGTCGATGCGCGTGCCTTCGGGGAACATGATGATCCAGATACCCTTGGCCAGCAGGTCCTTGCCCTGTTGCACCACCTTGTTGAACGCCGCCGTGGTCTGGCGGCGGTCGATGTGGATCATGTCCAGACGACCAATGGACCAGCCAAAGAACGGCACGCGCAACAGTTCTTTCTTGAACACATAGGCCAACGGGCGGGGCATGATGGCCGGCATCAGAAAGGTCTCGTAGGTGGACTGGTGCTTGACCAGCAGCACCGCCCCCTCGTTCTCGCCCTGCGGCAGGTTTTCCATGCCGATCACATGGGTCTTGATACCCAGGATCACCCGCGCCCCACTGATCGACAGCGACAGCCACGCCCGCGCGATGCGGTACACCGGCCGCCCCCGCATGCCAAACAATGTGCACAGCATGATGGCCAGCGTGTAGGGCACCACGGTAATGCCCATCCACAAAAGATGAATGACGGAACGGATGAAAGCCATGTTTAGAGTCTTTTTGGCCACTAGCGCTTATATACAAAGCGCCACCAGCTATTAATTAGATAGCATCAAGCAGAAAAGATACCCTGCCCTGGCAATGGTAAGGGCGCGGAGGATGTAGCGACGGGCGTCACCAAAGGCGAGCCGCTTTGCAGCACCGGCAACACTGGCAGCAGTTGGTCCACAAAATCACCAAGGCTGGCGTGCACGCGCGTGCCCGGTGCCACCCCGGCTGGCAACGGCCCACCCGGCGTCAGGTGGGCCGACTCCCCCGTGCACACCAGATGCACCTGCGCACCCAACGCCTCACCCGCCTGCACATGGGCCACGCAGTTGCCCACCACGTGTACATCGGGGCGCTCGACGCCATATCGGTCGCAGATCTGTTCCAGCAAGCCGGGCGCTGGCTTGCGGCACCCGCAGTCTTCGTCGGCCGCATGGGGGCAATAAAACACCGCATCGATGCGCCCCCCCACAGCGGCGAGGTGCCGGTGCATCTTGGCGTGAATGGCATTGAGCGCCATCACGTCAAACAGGCCACGACCCAGCCCGGGCTGGTTGGTGGCCACCACCACATGCCAGCCCGCGTGGTTCAGCCGGGCCACGGCTTCAAGCGCGCCGGGCACGGGGATCCACTCGTCGGCGCAGGTGATGTAGTCCCCCCCCATCAGGTTGAGGGTGCCGTCGCGGTCAAGGATGGCAAGTTTCATGGGCGGTGTTTCCCTGGTGAGCGCAGCAGCCAGCCTATCAGGTCGGGCGATCGCGTCAAACGGCCAAGCGCGAGAGATCGGCCACGCGGTTCATCGCCAGGTGCAGGCTCTTAAGCAGGCCCTGGCGGTTCAGGCGCAGATCGAGTTGCTCGGCGTTGACCATCACGTCGTCAAAAAACGCATCCACCGGCGCACGCAACACAGCCAGCGTTTGCAGCGATGCGGTGAAATCACCGGCTTCGAATTGCGCATTGGCCTCGGGCACAAAACGCTGCAGCGCGGCGTACAGGTCCTGCTCGGCGCTTTCCTGCAGCAGCTGGGGGTTGACGTGGGGGTCGACCGCACCTTCGGCCTCGGCTTTTTTCAGGATGTTGCCGATGCGCTTGTTGGCAGCGGCCAGGGCCGGGCTTTCGGGCAAGGCGGCAAAGGCACGCACGGCCGCGAGCTGTTTTTCGACCAGCGCCAGACGCTGCGGGCGCAGGGCCAGCACGGCGTCCACCTCTTGGGCGCTGAAGCCCTGCTCGCGCAGGCTGCCGGCGAGGCGGTCGTAGATGAAGTCGGCCAGCGCCGCCGATGCGTCGGTGATCTTGTCGCCAAACGCGGGCACGGCACCGGCCAGCAGCGCGTTCAAATCCAGCGGCAGGTCTTTTTCGACCAGCATGCGGATCACGCCCAGCGCATGGCGGCGCAGCGCAAACGGATCGCGGTCACCCGTGGGCAGGTTGCCAATGCCGAACATCCCCACCAGGGTTTCCAGTTTGTCGGCCAGCGCCACCACCACACCAGCGGTGTTGCGGGGCAGTGCGTCGCCCGCAAAACGGGGCTTGTAGTGGTCTTCAATGGCGTAGGCCACGGTCTCGCCCAGGCCATCGTTGAGCGCGTAGTAGCCGCCCATGGTGCCTTGCAGCTCGGGGAACTCGCCCACCATATCGGTCACGAGGTCGGTCTTGGCCAGTTGTGCTGCCAAGTCGGCATCTGCCACCAAAGCGGCATCGCCCAGCTGCGTGGCAATGGCTTTGGCTATTGACCTAACGCGCTCCACGCGCTCGCCCTGCGTGCCCAGCTTGTTGTGGTACACGACCTTGCCCAGGCCTTCGACGCGCGAGGCCAGGGTCTTCTTGCGGTCTTGGTCAAAGAAGAACTTGGCATCGGCCAGGCGCGGGCGCACCACGCGCTCGTTGCCACCGGTCACAAAGCTGGTGTCTTCAGGGCTGATGTTGCTGACCACCAGGAACTTGTTGGTCAGCTTGCCTGCGGCGTCCAGCAGCGGGAAGTATTTCTGGTTGGCCTTCATCGTGAGGATGAGGCACTCTTGCGGCACGCCCAGGAACTGCTCTTCAAACTGGCAGATGACCACGTTGGGCCGTTCGACCAGCGCGGTCACTTCGTCCAGCAGGGCCTCGTCTTCGATGGGGCGGGCGCCGTTACCCACCTTCGCAGCGGCCGCAGCCAGCTGGCGTGCGATCTCGGCCTTGCGCTCGGCAAACGATGCGATCACCGCGCCGTCTTTTCGCAGCGTGGCGGCGTAGCTGTCGGCGTCGGCCAGCACCACGGGCGACACGGCGGCTTCAAAACGGTGGCCGGTAGTGCTGTTGCCAGCCGTCAGGCCCAGCGCCTTGACGGGCACCACGGTGCTGCCATGCAGCGCCACTAGGCCGTGTGCGGGGCGCACAAAGTTCACGCTGGTCCAGCCGGGCAGCTCGCAGTCGGTTTCGAGCTGGTAGCTCATGACCTTGGGGATGGGGAGCTTGGCAATGGCTTCATCCAGCGCCTTTTGCAAACCGGCCTGCAGGGTGGCACCGGGCACCACGCTGTCGTAGAACAGGGCTTCGGCCTTGCCGTCCTGCGCGCGCTTCAAGGCGGCCACGGCGGCTGCGGGGTTGGACACATCGGCGCCCAGCGCCTGCAGCTTTTTGAACAATGCAGGAGACGCGTTGCCCGAGGCATCGAGCCCCACCGACACCGGCATTAGCTTTTGCTGCACGGCCCTGTCAGCCGCCTGGGGCAGCACAGCCGCCACATGGGCCGCCAGACGGCGCGGCGCGGCATAGGCCGTTACCACAGCATCAGCGGCGGCCAGACCCTGGGCCTTGAGCTGGTCGGCCAGCACCGTGGCAAAGGCATCGCCCAGCTTCTGAAGCGCCTTGGGGGGCAGTTCTTCGACAAACAGTTCAACGAGGAGGTTTTGGGTTGTCATCGTCATTTCTCTCACGCTGCCTTTTTGACCATCTGTTCCACCCACTCGCGCGGTGCCATGGGGAAACCCAGGCGCTCGCGGCTTTCGTAGTAGCTTTGCGCCACAGCGCGGGCCAGGTTGCGGATGCGGCCGATGTAGGCAGCGCGCTCGGTCACGCTGATGGCGCCGCGCGCATCCAGCAGGTTGAAGCTGTGCGCGGCCTTGAGCACTTGCTCATAGGCGGGCAGCGCCAGTTGCTGCTCCATCAGGTGCTTGGCCTGCTTTTCATGCGCGTTGAACGCGGTGAACAAAAAGTCCGCGTCGCTGTGCTCGAAGTTGTAGGTGGACTGTTCCACCTCGTTTTGCTTGTACACATCACCATAGGTGAGCTTGGAGCCGTCGGCGCGCTCGGTCCAAGTCAGGTTGTAGACGTTGTCCACACCCTGCAGGTACATGGCCAGGCGTTCCAGACCGTAAGTGATCTCGCCCGTGGCGGGCTTGCAGTCGATGCCGCCCACTTGCTGGAAGTAGGTGAACTGCGTCACCTCCATGCCGTTGAGCCAAACTTCCCAGCCCAGGCCCCAGGCGCCGAGCGTGGGGTTCTCCCAGTCGTCCTCGACGAAGCGGATGTCGTTCTTTTTGAGGTCAAAGCCCAGGGCTTCGAGCGAGCCGAGGTACAGCTCCAGGATGTTGGCCGGCGCGGGCTTCAAGACCACCTGGTACTGGTAGTAGTGCTGCAGGCGGTTGGGGTTCTCGCCATAGCGGCCGTCCTTGGGGCGGCGGCTGGGCTGCACGTAGGCAGCCTTCCAGGGCTCGGGCCCGATGGCGCGCAGGAAGGTGGCGGTGTGCGAGGTGCCTGCGCCCACTTCCATGTCATAGGGTTGCAAAAGGGCGCAACCCTGCGCGTCCCAATAGGACTGCAACTTCAGGATGATTTGCTGGAATGTCAACATGGCGTCTGTGGCTGGGGCACTGGCAAGCCAGGGCCGGGCAAGTAAGGGGGACAAGAAGAAAACGCGGTGCGTGCGCCAAACCCAACGCCCGCCGCCCCAAAAGGCAACAAGGGCGGGCATCGCGCGCGAAACCAGTGATTTTACGGCGCGCAGCCGCAGGTGCTGCGGCAGCACCAGCAACATCGGCCCGCACCCATGAAAAAAGGCCGGAGCCCTTTTGGAGCCCCAGCCTTCCCAACCAGTCACGCGAGCTATAAGCCGGTGCGTGCCGGTGACCACCTTTGCGGGCAGCCCGTCGGCGCACATATGGTGCGCCAAGTCTTATCTGAAATAGCCTATCGCTACGCAGTTCGCCACCCGTCGAAACTGTCGCGAACCAGGCCAGCGCCCCCGCGCAAGAGCCGCCCCGCCGCGCTGGGGGCGTCCCCCTTCAGGGGGAAGGCGCGAAGCGACTCAGGGGGTCTTCTTAATACTCCCAGAAAATGCGCTGCAGCTCTTTGCTGTCATTGGTCTTGGTCAGGGCGACCATGGCCAGAATGCGGGCCTTTTGGGGGCGCAGGTCATGGGCCACCACCCAGTCGTACTTGTCGTCGGGTTGTTCGGCATTGCGCAGCACAAAGCCATCCGGCACGCGGGCCGAGCGGATGATCTGCACGCCCTGGCCGCGCAGGGCCTTGAGCGAATCCACGGCCTGCGCTGCCACCGAGCCGTTGCCCGTGCCGGCATGGATCAGTGCCTTGACGCCAGCCTTGCCATAGGCTTCGATGCCTGTGGTGTTCATGTTGCCGTAGCCGTACACGATGTCCACGGCGGGCAGCGCCTTGATATCGTCGATGTTGAACTCGGAGTTGGTCGTGTGGCGCTTGACCGGGGCGCGGAACCAGTAGTTCTTGCCCTCCACCACCATGCCCAGCGGGCCCCACTGGCTCTTGAAGGCCTCGGTCTTGATGTTGATGGTCTTGCTCACGTCGCGACCGCTCTGGATCTCGTCGTTCATCGTGACGAGCACGCCCTTGCCAGCGGCGTCCTTGCTGGCGGCCACGGTCACGGCGTCGTACAGGTTCAGCGCGCCGTCGGCCGACAGGGCCGTACCAGGGCGCATGGAGCCCACCACCACGATGGGCTTGGTGGTGTGCACCACCAGGTTCAGGAAGTACGCGGTTTCTTCGAGCGTGTCGGTGCCGTGGGTGATGACGATACCGTCCACATCGGCCTGCTTGGCCAGGGCCGAGACGCGTCGGCCGAGTTGGAGCAAATGCTCATTGGTGAAGCTCTCGGACGCGATCTGGAACACCTGTTCACCCGAGACGCGGGCCACGCTGGAGAGTTCGGGCAGGCCCGCCAACAGCTTGTCCACCGGCACCTTGGCGGCGGCGTAGGTGGCACTGTTGGCCGCCGAGGCGCCAGCGCCTGCAATGGTGCCGCCGGTGGCCAGCACGACCACGTTGGGCTTGGCCGCCTGGGCCAGGGCCACGACAGAGGCAGCGGACAGCAGCAGGCCGGCAAGCCAGCGGTGCACAGGTTGGGAAATGCGCATGACAGAAATCTCCAGACAGTTGTTTTGAAGAGGGCCTTCAGCGGTGTGTGCTGGGGCCCCTACCCGCTCGTTGGCGGTGCCGGATGGTATGAGAAAGTCAGACACACCGATAGGGAATAATCAGCCACCCCCTGTGAATTGAACTCACACCCCCCACCTACGGACCTTGCAATGAACCTGCGGCAACTTGAGGTGTTCCAGGCTGTTCTGCAAACCGGCAACATGAGCGCTGCCGCGCGGCTGCTGTGCATTACTCCGTCGGCCGTGAGCAAGGCCGTGGCGCACACTGAGCTGCAGCTCGGCTACCGCCTGTTCGTGCGCACACCGGCAGGACTGACCCCAACGCCCGAGGCGCAGGTGCTCGCCACCGAGTCCACAGGCATCCACCGCCAGCTCGAAGCCCTGCGCCGCACGGCACGCAACCTGGGCGCCAATGACTCCGGGAGTGTGCGGCTGGCGGCCATTCCCTCCATCACGCACGAATTCCTGCCCCTGGTGCTGCAAGAACACGCGCAGCGCTACCCGCAGGTGGGCGTGGAAGTGCGCACCATTCACCAGGACCAGATGACACAGGCCCTGCTCACGCGCAGCGTGGACTTTTGCCTCGGCTTCTACAAGCACCCGCACCCGCAGATCCGCAGCGACCTGCTGGTCAGCGGGCGCATGTACCTGGCCGTGGCGCAGTCGGTGTGGGCGCGCGCGCCGCGCGCCGTGACACCCGGCGCCCGGCTGGCCCAGGTGCCAGTGATTCGGCTGGTGGGGGACGACCCCATGCGCCTGTCCATCGACGACCTCGCCCAGCGCCTGGGCACGCCCGCAGGGCCAAGCCTGCAAGTGCAGACTTCACGGCTGGCGCTGGAGCTGGTGCGCCGGAGCATGGGCTGGACGGTGGTCGACTTTCTGACAGCCACCCAGCTCGACCCGCAGGCCATCATGGCGGTGGAACTGCACGAGTTGCCGCCTATGTCGTTGTACTGCTACCACGCACGCACGCTGCCACCGGGGCTGCAGGCCACGCGCATACTGGCGATGCTGCCGGGGCTGTTGCACCAAGCGCTGTCATCCGGGCCCGCGCACTGATCGGGCGGTGACTTGAGGCGACCCCGCTGCGGTGGCGGGGCCCCCTTCCCTCTCGCGCAGTAGCGGCCAGAGGGAAAAACGGAAAGACGCAATGCGCCCCAGAGGGTTGCGTCAATCGTTCCAGCGGCGCAGCACCAGGCTGGCGTTGGTGCCCCCAAACCCGAAACTGTTGGACAGCACGGTCGTGAGCTGCGCATCGCGCGAGGTGCGCACGATGGGCATGCCTTCGGCAGCCGGGTCGAGGTTTTCGATGTGGGCCGAGCCGGCGACAAAGCCTTCCTGCAACATGTAGAGGCAATAAATCGCCTCCTGCACGCCCGTCGCACCTTGCGAGTGGCCGGTGAGCGACTTGGTCGATGAAAACGGTGGCACCGCATCGCCAAACACTTCACGCAGCGCGCGCAGCTCGGGCAGGTCGCCCACGGGGGTCGAGGTGCCGTGGGTGTTCACGTAATCAATGGTGGCGCCGCCTGCGTCGGCAATCGCCTGGCGCATGCAGTTGATCGCGCCGTCACCGGACGGTGCGACCATGTCTTCGCCGTCGGACGACAGGCCAAAGCCCACGACCTCGGCCAGGATGTGGGCGCCGCGTGCCTGCGCGTGTTCGAGGCTTTCGAGCACCAGCGCACCACCGCCACCGGCGATGACAAAGCCGTCGCGGTCTGCGTCATAGGGGCGCGAGGCTTTTTCGGGCGTGTCGTTGTATTTGCTGGACATGGCACCCATGCCGTCAAACAGCAGCGCGAGGCCCCACGAGAGCTCTTCGCCGCCGCCCGCGAACATCACGTCCTGCAGGCCAAAGGCGATCTGCTGCGCGGCCATGCCCACACAATGGGCAGAGGTGCTGCAGGCCGAAGTGATCGAAAAATTGATGCCCTTGATGGCAAACGCCGTGGACAGATTGGCCGACACCGTCGAGCCCATGCAGCGCGTGACCTGGTACGGCCCCACGCGGCGAATGCCCTTGCTGCGCAGCGTGTCTGCAGCCTCGATCTGGTTGGCCGGCGAGCCGCCGCCCGAACCCATGATGAGGCCGGTGCGCGGGTGCGACACCTGCGCGGGCGTGAGGCCGGACTGCGCGATGGCGTCTTTCAACGACACATAGGCATAGGCCGCGGCATCCCCCATGAAGCGGCGCAGCTTGCGGTCAATCAGTGCGTCCAGATCAATCTGCGGCACGCCCGCCACCTGGCTGCGCAAACCGAGCTCGGCAAACTCGGGCATCGCGCGGATGCCGGACTTGCCTTCGCGCAGCGATTGGGTGACGGCCTGCTGGTCATTGCCGATGCACGAGACGATGCCCGCACCTGTGATGACAACACGCTTTTTCGAGATCATGCCGAGGCTCCCTCCGTGGGTGCTCCGACCGTTGCGTCGTCGCGTTTGAAGAGGCCCACCCGCAGGTCGTTGGCCACATAAATTTCCTTGCCATCGGCCAGCAGGCGGGCATCGCCAATGGCCATGACCAGCTTGCGCTTGATGACACGCTTGATGTCGATTTCGTAAGTGACCAATTTCACGTCAGGCCCCACTTCACCAGTGAACTTGACCTCGCCGGCGCCCAGCGCTCGGCCCTTGCCCGGCAGTTGCAGCCAGGTCAGGTAAAAACCGATGAGCTGCCACATGGCGTCGAGCCCCAGGCAACCGGGCATGACCGGGTCACCCTGGAAGTGGCAGGCAAAAAACCACAAATCGGGTTTGATGTCCAGCTCTGCGCGGATTTTTCCTAGCCCGTGTGCGCCCCCATCGCTGTCGATGTGCGTGATGCGATCGAACATCAGCATGGGTGGCAGCGGCAGACGCCCGCTGTCAGCGCCGAACAGCCGGCCCTCGCCCGAGGCGATCAGTTGTTCGTAGGAAAAGGAATCTGCCATTTTCAGTCGTGCTCCAGAACAGCGGTTGCACCGCTTCAAACCATCGTTATACGCAACACAAGCCCCCGCGTGCGACCCTCTATTATCAAGGCATAGGATGACACCATCCGGTTTTGGCCGCCAAGCCCGCGCGACCGCCGCCAAAACACCTGACGTGGATCAATTGCCACGCGCCGCCCGCAAGCGGATTGCCACCAGTGCCCACACCAGCGCCAAGCCACCAAAACCCCAGAGCGGCCCCAGCCCCCAGCGAGAAACCCACCACGCGTAAGGGGTGATTGCCCAGCCACTTTGGGCGTCCAGCCCCCGGCCCTGCACCTCGCCTCGCAACACCCCACGGGTGTAGCGCGCCAGTTGGTGGGTCACCACGCCGCGGTGATCGATGATGGCGGTGGCCCCCGTGTTGGTGGCCCGCACCATGGGCCGCTCGAACTCCAGCGCCCGCATGCGGCTGATCTGCAAATGCTGGTCAATCGCCACGGTGTCGCCAAACCAGCCGATATTGCTCAGGTTGACAAACACCGTGGGGGCTTTAGCCGGGTCCCGAAACCGCGCGCCCAGCTCTTCGCCAAAAAGGTCTTCGTAGCAGATATTGGGAGCCACGCGCTGGCCCGCCCAGACCAACGAGGGCTGGCCAACCGCGCCGCGGTTGAAATCGCCCAGCGGAATATTCATCATCTCGGTAAACCACCTGAAAAACGGCGGGATGAACTCGCCGAACGGCACCAGGTGGTGTTTGTCATACCGATAGGGCTCGTTCACGGTGGCGGGGCTGAAACCCACCGCCGAGTTGGTGTAGCCCAGTGTCTCGTCTCCGAGCGGTATACCCAGCAACGCCGCTTGTTGGCCGTGGGCATAGCGCTGCTCAATGCCGTCAAGGTAACCAGGGATAAGTTGCTGGGGCAACAGCGGGATCGCGGTCTCTGGCGCCACCACGAGGTCGGCGCGCGCATCCCGCAGGGCCTGCGCGTACCACGCCAGCGCCACCGGCACGCCGCTGCCCGACTGGAACTTTTCATCCTGCGCGATGTTGCCCTGAAGCAACTCAAGGCTCAGGGCAGGCGCCGGGGGTTGCACTGGCGTGTGGCACATATCCACTGCGCAAAACCGATCCATCGTGGCGGCGGCAAGCGCCACCCCGACGGCCAACAAAAGGCCCCACAGGCGAGCGCTGCGCAGGTCGTCACGGCGCACCTGCACGGCCAACATCACCAGCATGGCCGCTACCGCGCTGATGCCATACACCCCCACGTAGCGCGCAAGAACGGCCAGCGGACCATCCACATGCGCGTAGCCGCCAGCGCCCCAAGGAAAACCCGTCCACCACACACCACGCGCCAATTCCGCCAAGAGCCAGAGCGCTCCGAAAAGAAGAGCACTTCGCGCTTTACCAACGGGCGCCAGACGGCAAAACAACGCTACAGCCGCTGCGTAATAGGTGGCAAGAAATGCAGCCAGCCCCAGTACGGCAGCTGCCGCCAGCGGCGCTGCGAGGCCGCCATACTGGTACATGGAAATGAAAAGCCACCAGAACGTGCCAGACAGCCATGCGGTGGCAAACATGCCGCCTATCCAGGCGCCGCGCCCCCATGAAACCGAGGGGCTCGAGGCCGCCGGGCGCACCAGCCAGGCCAGCACCGCTAACGATGCCAGTTGCAGCCACCACAGCGCATGGCCACTTCCGGGCCAGGCCAGCGAAGCCGCTTGCGCCAGGCCCGCCACCAAGGCCACAGGGATTTGTGTCACCAGCGACCGTCCCGCTGCCGGATGGGCGCGCAACATCAACCGGCAGCGTCGGTTTCTTCGACCCTGGAGACCTTGAACCAGCGCACCGCGCCACCCTTGGTGTGCAGCACGACAAATTGAAGGCCCGCAAGCTCCAGAAGCTCGCCGCGTTTGGGCATATGGCCGATCTCGTGGGCGATAAGCCCACCGATGGTGTCAAAGTGCTCGCCCGGATCGCTGCCGGTGATAGTGACTCCAAACGCTTCGGCAACGCGTTCGATCAGGGTGTCTCCGCTCACGCGGTAGGTGCGATCAGCCAGGCCGAAGATATCGCCGTCGTCTTCGGGGATATCGAACTCGTCCTCGATCTCGCCCACAATTTCTTCGAGCACGTCCTCAATGGTGACAAGGCCCGCCACACGGCCAAACTCGTCGATGACGATGGCCAGGTGATTGCGGTTGCCGCGGAATTCGCGCAACAGGTCGTTGAGCCCCTTGCTCTCCGGCACAAAAACCGTCGGCCGCAACAAAGCGCGGACATTCAGCGTGGGAGATCGCTGCAGCTTGAGCAGATCCTTGGCCATCAGGATGCCGATGATGTTCTCGCGCTCACCGTGGTACACCGGGAACCGCGAATGCGCGGTGTGGATGACCATGTTCATCAGCTCGTCAAACGGCGCATCGATGTTGATGAGATCCATGCGCGGGGCAGCCACCATCACGTCGCGCGCCGTCATGTCCGCCATGCGAATCACGCGCTCCAGCATCACGCGCGAGTCCGCGCCAATGACTTCGTTGTCTTCGGCTTCGGCCAGGGTTTCGATGAGCTCTTCCCGGGAATCGGGCCCCGGATGGATGAACTCGGCCACTTTTTGCAGGAAGGTGCGCTTGTCCTCCCTCTCGGGCGGTCGCCCGGGGTGCGCGGGGTGCGGGTCAGACACTGTCTGGAGTGCAGGACGTGCGGTAGTGAATCAGGCCCCTAGGATAGCGGATTGTCGTGAACGCCAGCCACCACCGGCGTCACGGCTTCGCCAGCTCACTCGGCCGACTGGTGGCGCGCGTGCTGAACGCCGCTGCGCACTTCCTGCACGTTGGCCAGAAAGTCCCAGAACTGCTTGGCCTGCTTCTTGATCTGGTAATCCACTTCGGCAAACTGCTGTTCGACGATTTCTGCCATGCGGGTGTCCAGGCTCGCGGGCTCAATCTGCAGGTAAGCCTCGGATTCAGAGCCGTCGCGGCGCACGGTGGCGCCCGCATTGCGCGCAATCTTGAGCATGGCCGTGTTTTCAGACAGTGCATGGATGAACACCATGCTCACACCTTCGTTGCGGGCGTGCATCACGGCACGCTCGAACAGCCGCGCGCCAAAGCCTCGGCCCCGGGCCTGCTTGAGCACCGACACGCCAAACTCTGCACAGTGTTTGTGATCGGGGTGCTCGGAGAAAGCCAGATGCGCCATCGCAATCAGCTCAAGGCGACGGTTGTAGATGCCAAAAATTTCGTCGCGGTCAAAGTTCAACTGCTCGGCATAGCGGCGGATCTGCTCGTCATTGGCCGCGTAGCCAAACCGAAGGTAACGGTCGGCAGGCTCCAACTGCAGCAGGTGCTGAGTGATTCGCTCGCGGTAGGTAGGGCCCAGCGCCCGGATAGGAACCATTACAGGCAGATGGATAGGCTGGTGGCCATCAGCAGACGGCATGGAGGGACGCGCCGTCACCGGGCGCAGGATGTCCCGCCCTGCGTCCCAGGATGCCTTGAGCCAGTCTTTGGTTGCGATCATGGCAATTAATGTAAGGGTTTTCCCTGATCATTTCCAGTGAAATTTGCTGCACCGCAACAAAATAGTGGCGCCACCCCAAAACACAGTAACAAAGAGGCTGTAACGCTTTATTCATGAGCACAAGCAGCTATACAAAAAATAGCAACACAAGCCACAAAAACGAATACCCTGTCGCCCGGATGACTGGCGATGCGCTATGGCGCCCCCACTCCAAGGCCGCCCCAAGGGTTGCCATGGCGCAAGCGTATAGCGGTCCGCCCAAAGCGGCAACACCCTGCGCCGCTGGCGCGTTTAGAACGTGTTCACGATCTCAGGCCGTTGCAGGGATCAGGCCCGCTCACACCGGCACGGCCGTCGTCGCCTTCACGCGGTCGAGCACAAAACTGGTCTTGCAGTCCTGCACGCTGGGGTGCTTGAGCAGCGTGTCCATGATGAAGCGGCTGTAGTGCGCCATGTCGGCCACCACCACGCGCAGCAGATAGTCCATCTCGCCGGTGAGCGATGCGCACTCCACCACCTCGGGCCAGGTCTGCACGCTGGCGCGAAACAGGTCCATGGGGTTGCGCTTGTGGCTTTCGGTGTGTTTTTCGAGCCGCACATTGAGGTAGGCCGTGAGCCCCAAACCCACAGCCTCGGGCGGCACCAAGGCCACATAGCGATCAATGACGCCGCTGTCTTCCAGGCGCTTGACGCGGCGCAGCACGGCGCTGGGCGACAGTCCCACCTGCTCGCCGATGACGTCATAGGTTTCTCTGCCGTTGTCTTGGAGACGGCGCAGGATGGCCCTGTCCAGCTTGTCGAGTGCGTTGAAACCAGTCATGACGCAGGATTTTACGAACGCGACACGGTTCCCGCCGAATCTTTTTGCGGTTGCGGGTATGTCCCGATAGTGACTGTGTGGGTGAAACACAAAAATTGATTCCGCAAAAACGCACGGTCGTTCGTTTTTGTGCATATAAAAAATCAATCAACGGAGACAAACACATGACCGGATTTTTCAGCCGCCTTTTGCGGCCACTGGTGCTCGCAGCCACGGCGGGGCTGCTGCTCATCGGCGCAGGGGCGCATGCGCAAAGCGGCTACACCCAGACCCGTTATCCCATCGTGCTGGTGCACGGGCTTTTTGGCTTTGATTCCGCCCTGGGCGTTGATTACTTCTATGGAATCCCCGACGCGCTGCGCCAGGGCGGCGCGCGGGTGTATGTGGCGCAGGTTTCTGCCGCCAACAGCACCGAGGTGCGCGGTGAGCAGTTGCTTGCGCAGGTCAAAACCATCATGGCGATGGCGGGCGCCGACAAGGTCAATCTGATTGGCCACTCCCACGGCGGCCCCACCACCCGCTATGTCGCGGGCGTGGCGCCACAACTCGTGGCGTCGGTCACCTCCATTGGCGGCGTGAACAAAGGCTCTCGCGTGGCCGACATTCTGCGAAGGGTTGCGCCGAAGGGCTCGGTGTCCGAGGCCGTGGCCAACAGCGCCGCCAAGGCCCTGGTGGGGCTCATCAACCTGGTGTCGGGAGGCACAAGCCTGCCCCAGATGCCCACGGCCGCGCTTGACGCGCTCACCACCGCAGGTCTCGCCGACTTCAACCGCCGCTTTCCGCAGGCGCTGCCCAGCCATTGCGGCAGCGGCGCCGAGCTGGTGAACGGCGTGCGCTACTACTCGTGGACGGGCACACAGCCGCTGACCAATGTGCTGGACGCCAGCGACGGCCTGCTCAGCGTACTGGGCCTGGTCTTTGGCGAAGCCAACGATGGCCTGGTGGCCGCCTGCTCGTCGCGCCTGGGCAAACACCTGGGCGACTACCGGCAAAACCACCTCGACGAAGTCAACCAATTGCTCGGCCTGCGCGACTGGTTTTCAACCGATCCCGTCACGCTGTACCGCCAGCACGCCAATCGCCTCAAGCTGATGGGCGTTTAAACCGTGCAAAGCGTCCGCCACCAAGGCCCCCCGGAGACGGCACAAGCCCGCGCACGCATCCACTTTTTGGGGCTGGCCGCCATAGCCGCAGGCATTGCGGCAGCCGCCGTGGCCTGGTGGCTGGGCGCATTCACCGTGCAGCCGGGCGCGCACACCCCCGCCCAGAAACCGCAGGCCACCGCGATGCTTGGCGGGGCCGTAGGCGCGTCCATCGCTGCGAGCGATGCCAACCGGCTCGGCACGTCACCCCACCCGGCGCAGTCGCCAGCATCGGGCAGCTCAGCCGACCCGCTGCTGACCGAAGGCCTGCGCGACCGACTGGAAGCCATGCTGATGGAAGCCGGCGATGTGGCCGACCCCCAGGCACTCAAACAACGGCTTGCCCAGCTAGTGGGGCAGCACTTTGCGCCCGACCTGGTCACGCGGGCACTGGCCCTGGCCGAGCGTTATGTGGACTATCGCGTGGCACTCGCAGGTCTGCACGCGCCTCAAGACCTGAACGACCCCAGCGCACTGCGCAACGCCCTGGAGGCTCGCCAGAAGGTGCGCTCACAGTTTTTTGACGACGCCGAATACGACGCCCTCTTTGCCCGTGAGGCAGAGCTGGACCGCTACACGCTCGCGCGCCTGGAGGTCACACGCAACACCCAGTTGTCGGCCGAGCAACGCACGCAGGCACTGCAGGACGCCGAAGCAGAGCTATCGCCACAGCGCCGCGCCGAGCGCAATGCCGCCACGGCACACATGGCGGCCGCAGAACAGACGGCCAGCTTCAACGCACAAAACACCGACGAGCGCACGCGCCACACCGTGCGCGCCGCCCAATATGGCGAACCGGCCGCCCAGGCCATGGCCCAACTGGACCGCGAAGAACAGAACTGGCAGCAGCGGCTGGCGCAATACAGCGAGGCCCGGGCACGGCAAGGCGAAGGGGCGGCGCTGCAACAACTTCGGCAGCAGCTTTTCTCGGCCGAAGAGCAGTTGCGCATTGATGCGGCCCTGGCGTTGCGCCGCCTGCAGCCCGCGGCGTCTGGCTCCTGAACCCAGCGCCCAGCGCAAATGCCGGGCGACAAAGCTCTTATGGGCGCGGTCGTCCTGCGCCCTTATTTGATCATTCACAAGATTCCTGCAAATCAAGCCCGATAGGGTCTTGATTTCGCCAGAAACATGAGGCATGCCGCACCTACAGTCCATGACATTCATCAACGAATGCCGGAGACAACCATGAACGCCCCCCTGCCGCAGCCCACCGCCGCCCAACTGGAGGCCTGGGACAACCCCATGGGCCTGACAGGCTTCGAATTCGTCGAATTCACCTCGCCCACGCCGGGCGTGCTGGAGGCGGTGTTTGAAAAGCTGGGCTTCACGCTGGTGGCCAAGCACCGGTCCAAGGACGTGGTGCTCTACCGCCAGAACAGCATCAACTTCATTCTCAACCGCGAACCCCACAGCCAGGCCGCCTACTTCGGCGCCGAGCACGGCCCCTCGGCCTGCGGCCTCGCCTTCCGCGTGAAAGACGCGCACAAGGCCTACAACCGTGCGCTGGAGCTGGGTGCCCAGCCCATCGAGATCCCCACCGGCCCCATGGAGCTGCGCCTGCCCGCCATCAAGGGCATTGGTGGCGCGCCGCTGTACCTGATCGACCGTTTTGAAGACGGCAAGTCGATCTACGACATCGACTTCGAGTTCATCGACGGCGTAGACCGCCGCCCCGTGGGCCATGGCCTCAATGAAATCGACCACCTCACGCACAACGTGTACCGGGGCCGCATGGGCTTTTGGGCCAACTTCTACGAGAAGCTGTTCAACTTCCGCGAGATCCGCTACTTCGACATCCAGGGCGAATACACGGGCCTGACCTCCAAGGCCATGACCGCGCCCGACGGCAAGATCCGCATCCCGCTGAACGAAGAATCCAAGCAGGGCGGCGGCCAGATCGAAGAGTTTCTGATGCAGTTCAACGGCGAAGGCATCCAGCACATCGCGCTGATCTGCGACAACCTCACCGAAGTGGTGGACAAGCTCGGCATGGCCGGTGTGCCCCTGGCCACGGCCCCCAACGACGTGTATTACGAAATGCTGGACACCCGCCTGCCCGGCCACGGCCAGCCCGTGTCCGAGTTGCAGGCGCGTGGCATCCTGCTGGACGGTTCTACGGCCGACGGCACGCCGCGCCTGCTGTTGCAAATCTTCTCCACGCCCCTGCTGGGACCGGTGTTTTTCGAGTTCATCCAGCGCAAGGGCGACTACCGCGACGGCTTCGGCGAAGGCAACTTCAAGGCGCTGTTCGAATCGCTGGAGCGCGACCAGATTCGTCGCGGGGTGCTGAAAGCCTGACCGCGGATGCCCCAACCACGCCAAGGGTTAAACGGGGACACGTGCCTATACTGCGCGCTCCCCGGAACACCCAAGGATCCCGATGTCGCTCCGTAGCAATCTCCTGTGCCTGTTCATTGCCAGCATGGCCACCGCCGCGTTGGCGCAGAACCCTTCTGCACCTCTCACCATCGTGGTGCCCTACCCTGCGGGCGGTCCGCTGGATACCTCGGCACACATCGTGGCTGATGGGGCCACACAGCTGGGCACCATCAAGGTGGAGAACAAGCCCGGCGCGGGGGGCACCACCGGCGCCAACGAGGTGGCCAAGGCCCCCAAAACCGGCAACCAGATCCTGATGGGCGCCGTGGCCACCCACGCCGTGAACCCGTGGCTGCAGAAGAACTTTCCTTACAACGCCCTCAAGGATTTCAAACCGATTGCGCTGGTGGCACGCACCCCCAACGTGCTGGTGATCAACGCAGACCAGGCCGCCAAGCTGGGGATTCGGACCACCCCCGACCTCGTGCAGTACCTCAAGAAAAACCCCGACCAGGTCAAGTATGGTTCGGGCGGCAACGGCAGCATCGGCCACATCTCGGCCGAGATGTTCAAGTCGCTCACCAACACCAAGATGGGCCACACGCCGTTCCAGGGCTCCAAGCCGGCCCTGGCCGCGCTGGAGTCGGGCCAGGTGCTGATGGTGTTTGACAACCTCGCCTCGGCGCTGCCACAGATCAAGTCAGGCAAGCTGCTGGCGCTGGGGGTGACCACGCTCAGCAGCGACGAGGCTCTGCCCAAAGTGCCCAGCATCAATGACAGCGTGCAAGGCTTCAACGTGTCGACGTGGTTCGGCCTGTTTGCCCCGGCTTCATTGCCTGACGCAGACGCACGGCGCTATGCCGCAGCATTCTCGTCGGCCATGCATTCACCCGCTGGCCTGGCGAAATTCAAGAAGATGGGCATCACACCCGAAGAGCTGACGCTTGACGGGTTTGCACAGTTTGTGCGCTCGGAAAACAGCAAATATGAGTTTCTGATCCGGGCCGCAAAAATCAAGATCGATTAACCGCCGTCGGGGCCAGTGCGCGCCAACCCTTCCAGGCGCGCTGACCATCCATCACGACGGCCAAGGAGCCAAAAATGGGACAAGCCCCCGTCGTCTATGGTCAATCCACCCGCCCACCCCGTGGCGACTACTCGCGCGCCAACGAGGACTACACCTGCCCGCAGGATTACGCAAGCTACACCGCCGCCGACCACGACACCTATCGCAGGCTCTACGAGCGCCAGCGCGCGCTGTTGCCGGGGCTGGCCAGCCAGGCGTTCATCGACGCCCTGCCGTCGCTGGGCGCGAGCGACCGCATCCCGCGCTTTGAAGAGGTGAACGAGCGCCTTTACAAGGCCACCGGCTGGGAGCTGGTGGGCGTGCCGGGGTTGATCCCCGAGGTGCCGTTCTTCACCCTGCTGGCCAACCGCAAGTTCCCGGTGACGGACTGGATCCGCAAGCCCGAGGAGTTCGAATACATCGTCGAGCCAGACATCTTCCACGACCTGTTCGGCCATGTGCCGCTGCTGTTCAACCCGGTGTTTGCCGACTATGTGCAGCGTTATGGGCAGGGTGGGCTCAAGGCGCAGGGACTGGGGTCGTGCGAGATGCTGAGCCGCCTGTACTGGTACACGATCGAGTTCGGGCTGATCCGCGAGGCGGGTCAGTTGCGGGCGTATGGCGCGGGCATTTTGAGTTCGTCGGGCGAGCTGGCGTACTCGGTGCAGAGCCCGGAGCCGCAGCGCATTGCGCTGCAACTGGAGCGCACCATGCGCACGCGCTACAAGATCGATACGTACCAGCAGACGTATTTTGTGATCGACAGTTTTGAGCAACTGTTTGAAATGACGGCGGCGGACTTTGCGCCGATCTATGAGCGGCTGCGGGGGTTGCAGGAGTTTGCTGCGGATGAGCGGGAAGCTCTGGCGGCTTGACTTTTTAATGAAATTGGGCTCTGGCGCCTATCCATAAAGCGCTGATAGCTATGGTTTTTGTAGTCGCACTGTGCCTGATTGAAGGGCGGAGGCCGGGATTTTGCCCCGGCGGGCGAGTAACTTTCTTTCGCGTCGCCGAAAGAAAGTCACCAAAGAAAGGGCGCCCCTACACGCTGCGTCCCTTCGCTTCGCTGCTGGCAACCTGCGGTGCTCGCGTCCAGCGGGGTCTCGCTCGAACTCGCTCCACTGCGTTGCGCTCAAACAATCGCGAGCCCTGATCCGCTGGCCGCTGCGCATCCTGAAGGGAGCCCGCAACCGGACATCCATACGGGCCATCGCTGCGCTCGGCCCGGAACGCGCAGGCGCTTCGCGCCGCGACCGCGAAGCCGAGCGCAGCGATGGCCCGTGTGGCTGCTTGGATGTTCGGCTGTCCACCCCCTGCTGGCTGCGCCTGCGTCGGGGCGGTTGCGGGGTGAGCATGGGCGTCGAAGCGCCCATGCCTCGTTGTCTAGCTCGCCGCGGTTGTCCGAGCGGCGCGCGCAGCGCAAAGCGAGTTCCACGGCGCACCCCGCAACCGCCCCGACGCAGGTTTGCCCCTTCGCCCAGCGAAGGGGTCGCAGACTGGGGGTCGCCTTTCTTTTGGGTACTTTTCTTTGGCGAAGCAAAGAAAAGTACCTCGCCCGCCGGGGCGACAACCCGGCCTCCGCCCTTCAATCAGGCACAGTGCGAACTACAAAAACCATAGCGACCAACGCTTGGCATACAAGCACCAGAGGTCAAAAACAGCAAAAAATCACCCCCACCCAATCTCCTCCAAACAAGCCCGCATCACCGCCGGATGCAAGGCCATTTGCACATGCGCCACCCCGTCCACCAGCCGGTTGTCCGCTCCCGCCAGCGCCGCCGTGCTCGCAGGGAAAACGATGTTGTCGCAGTTGGAATACCAGCACGTGAACAAGGCAGCACGCCCCGCCGGTTCGGCGCGCTGTAGCGCCACCACCCAGTCCCCTGCCAGGCTCATCTGCCGACCATTCACCGCCCGGCTGAAGCGCCCGAGCCACGTGCCCCCGTGGGGCGTGCCGAGCGTCAACACACGGTGGACATGGTCGTCCGCACCATGGGCCCGCAACCACGCGCGCACCGCCAAGCCGCCCATGCTGTGGCACACCAACACGGGCGGCACACCGGTGGCCGCCGTTACGCGCAACACAGCGTCTTCAATGGTGGTGCTGTAGGCATCGATCGAGCCCATCACCGGCTCCAGGTTCACGGCCACGTGGGCATGGCCGGCCTGGCGCAGCGGCGCAAACCAGGGCAGCCAGATGCCCCGGTTGCACATGAACCCATGCACCAGCACCACACCGCGCCGGCCCGTAGGCTCGGAGGGCAGCCAGTCAGGCGGCGAGCGGTGGCGAAAGGGCTGGCGCCAGCAAAACACCAGCAACGCGGAGCGCACCTCGGCCCACCAGGCGGCCACCACCTGCGCCGCGCGCGCGCGGGGTGCACCATCAGAGCGGTTGGTCACATGCATGACCACAAACTCCATGGTCATGACGAACAGGAACACCCCCAAAGGCACGGCCGCCCCCGCCAGCGCCCACACGGGCGATTGCGGCCACCACCACCACAACCAGGCGGCCATGGCGAGCAGTTGAAACAAGACAAAGGCCCTTTGGAAGCGCGCAATCATGGGGATGAGGGTTCCCAGTGGGGGTGTGATGAAATGAACAGGCCGCATTGTGCCGCCCGGTGCCCTGGGCGAGGCCTCCACACTACAGCGCCAGATACCGCCGTCTTGCAGACGATTGCAGACGTTTTGACAAGGAGAACGCCCCCCATGGATGCGGCCCACACCATTCGAGACTGCATTGCCACCGTCACCGCGCTGCGGTTGCACCGCACGGGCGACCCCTTGCTGGGAGCGGCGGTGGGCACCGTCAAAACCTTGCAGGCGCGGCGTTTCAGGGGCACGTATGCCGACATCATGGGCTCCCCCTCGTTCGGCCCGGCCGCGCGGTTTTTTCTCACTGAGCTCTACAGCGACAGCGATTACACCGATCGCGACCTGCAGTTCAGTCGCATCGCGGGCACGCTGCAAACCCTCTTCCCGCAACCCGTGGTAGCCACTGCCGTGGCGCTGGCCGAATTGCACGCGCAAACCGAGTCACTGGACCAGGACATGGGCCGCGCATGGGTGGCGCAATCACCCGCCCCTGCCCCGGTTTTCGCCCCCGCATCCCCGCCAACCTCTGATGCCGCCAGCGATGCGGCGCGCTACGCCGACGCATGGCGCGCGGTGGGCCAGCGCATGGCACGCCAGGCGCAGCTGGCGCGCGTGCTGGCCATGGGCCGTGATCTCGCGCGCCTGACCCGCACGCCGGGCCTGCGGATGATGCTGCGCATGATGCGAGCGCCCGCCCACGCCGCAGGCATGGGCGCGCTGCAGGACTTTCTGGAAGCGGGTTTCGACACGTTTGGCCAGCTGTCGCGCCAGCGCGGCGGCGTCGAGCAGTTTCTGGCCACCATCGAGACGCGCGAACGCGCGTTGATGGACCAGCTGTTTGATGCAGATCGTGTCACTTGCGAGACCCGGCTGGCCGCCACCCTAGGACAAGCCCGGTAACCCACAAGGCACACCTGCGCCCACAATCCGTGGCCCTTCACGATTCCCGTGAGGTGTTCCGCTCAGGTCGGAACATTCCCCCAGCGCGCACAAGGAAACATGCACATGGACAAGATCTGGCTCAAGAGCTACCCACCCGGTGTACCGCACGATGTGCAGCCCGAGCAGTACCGCTCCGTAGCCCACCTGCTGGAAGAGTCCTTCCGCAAAAACGCGTCCAACCCGTTTTCGGTCTGCATGGACCGCTGGATGACCTATGGCGAGCTCGACAGCCGCTCTGCCGCTCTCGGTGCCTACCTGCAAAGCCTGGGCCTCGCGCCCGGGGCTCGCGTGGCCATCATGCTGCCCAACATCCCGCAGTTTGGCGTGACCATGTCGGCCGTGCTTCGCGCGGGCTACACCTGCGTGAACGTGAACCCGCTGTACACCGCACGCGAGCTGGAGCACCAGCTCAAGGACTCCGGCGCCACCACCATCGTCATCCTGGAGAATTTCGCCCACACCCTGGCCGAAATCATCGACCACACCGCGATCAAACAGGTAGTGATGGCCTCGATGGGCGACCTGCTCGGCTTGTGGTTTGGGCAGTGGATCACCTTCGCCGTGCGCCACCTCGCCAAGATGGTGCCCGCCTACGATCTGCCACTGACAGGCGGCCGCAAGCTCGTCACCTTCAAGAAGGCGCTATCCCTGGGCGAGGGTAAGGCGCTCACACCCAGCCAGGCCACACTCGACTCCATTGCGTTTTTGCAATACACGGGCGGCACCACCGGGTTGTCCAAGGGCGCGGTGCTCACCCACCGCAACATCGTCGCCGCCACCTTGCAGGCCGAGGCCTGGTTCACCCCGGCACTGGCCAAGGTGGGCGACCTGAGCAAAGCCAACAGCATCGCCGCACTACCGCTGTACCACATCTTCGCGCTGACGCTGTGCCTGCTGGCCATCCGCCAGGGCTCCAGCCTCACGCTGATCCCCAACCCGCGCGATATCCCCAAGTTTGTGGCGGAGCTGAAAAAACGCCCCTTCCACATGCTGCCGGCCGTGAACACCTTGTTCAACGCGCTGCTGCAAAACCCGCAGTTCAAGACGCTCGATTTCTCGCACCTGTGCGTGTCGCAAGCTGGTGGCATGGCCGCCAGCGAAAGCACGGCCAAACAATGGCAAAAGGTGACAGGCAGCACCATGATCGAAGGCTGGGGCATGAGCGAGACCTGCGCCATCGGCACCAACAACCCCGTGAGCAACACGGAGTTCAGCGGCACCATTGGCCTGCCGCTGCCAGGCATCGATATCGCCATCAAGGATGACGAGGGCAACAGCCTGCCGCAGGGCCAATCGGGCGAAATCTGCATTCGCGGCCCCAACGTGATGGTGGGTTATTACAACCAGCCCGAAGAGAACGCCAAGGCGTTCACCCCCGACGGTTTCATGCGCACCGGCGACATCGGCATCATGGACCCGCAGGGCTACACCCGCATCATCGACCGCAAGAAGGACATGATTTTGGTGAGCGGCTTCAATGTGTTCCCCAACGAGCTGGAGCAGGTCATCAGCCTGTGCCCTGGCGTGGTCGAATGCGCCGCCATCGGCATCCCCGACGAAAAGCAGGGCGAAGCCATCAAGGTCTTCGTCATCCGCAACGACCCCGCGCTCACCGAGGACGACGTGGCCAAGTTCTGCCACGACAACCTCACCGGCTACAAGCGCCCCAAATACATCGAGTTCCGCGACGAACTGCCCAAGAGCAATGTGGGCAAGATCCTGCGGCGCGAGCTGCGTTCGCCGACGGCGTAGCGGGGCCATTGCAAGGCTTGCACGTGTCCTGCAAGCCTTCAAAATCTTGCGAGCCTTGCGGGCCCACCCTTCCTTCACACAGGCGCTTCGGCGCCTTTTTTTCCTTCCGGGCCTCGGCAATTTCCACCCGTGATGGTGTGCCCACAGCCCCCCGTTTCCACCAGCGAATTGCGGCGCCTCAACGGCTGCGCTGGCCCCTCTGCGCGCCGCTATAAGGCCATGCCGCTATAAGGCCATGCATTCGGCGCGTTTTGCCCCCTGCTTTGGGGTTTTTACCAATTAGCAAACGTTTGCGCAAACGTTTGCTTTCGCTATGATTCGCATCCGACACACCCGGCGCCGGGCGCGTGGGCAGGGCTTATGCCACCGCCTGGCGCGCTTTTTTGCGTGCCGCAGGGCTGTCGCCTTTGCAACCCTTCCAACTGGAGACAACATGCCATTTACCCGCCGCTCCCTTCAGACTGCTGCTGCCCTTGTCGTACTGGGAGGCATGCTGGCCAGCCCGGCCATGGCGCAGGACAAGCCCAAGGTCGCACTGGTCATGAAATCCCTGGCCAACGAGTTCTTCCGCACCATGGAAGACGGCGCCAAGGCCCACCAAAAGCAGCATGCCAGCCAATACACGCTGGTCGCCAACGGCATCAAGAACGAGACCGACACCGCCGCGCAGATCAAGATGATCGAGCAGGCCGTGGCCCAGAAGGCCAGCGCCATCGTGTTGGCCCCCGCAGACTCCAAGGCCCTGGTGCCGGCTGTCAAAGCCGCCATCGACAAGGGCATTCTGGTCGTCAACATCGATAACCAACTCGACGTCGATGCGCTGAAGGAAAAGAACATCACCGTGCCGTTTGTGGGTCCCGACAACCGCGCAGGCGCCAAGCTGGTGGGCGACTACCTGGCCAAGTTGCTCAAGGCGGGCGACAAGGTGGGCATCATTGAAGGCGTGTCCACCACGTTCAACGCGCAGCAGCGCACGCTGGGATACCAGGATGCGATGAAGGCCGCCAACATTACGGTGGTGGGGGTGCAGTCCGGCAACTGGGAAATCGAAAAGGGCAACACCGTGGCCGCAGGCATGATGCGCGAGCACCCTGACCTGGTGGCCCTGCTGGCTGGCAATGACAGCATGGCCCTGGGCGTGGTGGCTGCCGTCAAGGCCGCAGGCAAAACCGGCAAGGTGCAGGTGGTGGGCTATGACAACATCGGCGCCATCAAGCCGATGCTGGCCGATGGCCGCGTGCTGGCCACGGCCGACCAATATGCCGCCAAGCAAGCCGTTTTTGGCATCGAATTGGTGCTCAAGGCCCTGGCCGCCAAAACGCCGCAGGCCCAATTGCCTGCGCTGGTGAAAACCGACGTGGTGCTGGTCACCAAAGACAGCAAATAAGCCCCGGACCGCAGCAGTCCACCGCACAGCGGCTTCGTTCCCGACCGTTCACCCTGCGCCAGCCGAAAGGCGCAAAAGGCGCAGGGTGAACAGGGAGGAATGCCATGGCCCGTCACCCCGCTTTTCCACACCATGCCCCACACATCCTCCGCCTCCCAGGCCACGCCTTTGCTTGCCATCGAGGGCGTGGGCAAGGACTACAACGGCACCACCGTGCTCGATGGCGTGAATATGGCGCTGTTTGCGGGCGAGGTGCTGGCGCTGACCGGTGAAAACGGCGCGGGCAAAAGCACGCTGTCCAAAATCGTCT
Organism: Acidovorax radicis; assembly: GCF_020510705.1. Taxonomy (NCBI): domain Bacteria; kingdom Pseudomonadati; phylum Pseudomonadota; class Betaproteobacteria; order Burkholderiales; family Comamonadaceae; genus Acidovorax; species Acidovorax radicis. The sequence continues at coordinate 696,809 of NZ_CP075184.1, read as the reverse complement.
GCGGGCTCACCACGGCCACGCGCGGCAGCATGCGCCTGGGCGGGCAGCCTTTTGCCCCCACCACGCGCCGTGAAGCCGAGCAACACGGCGTGCGCATGGTCATGCAAGAGCTGGGGCTGGTGCCCACACTGACCGTGGCCGAAAACCTGCTGCTGGGCCGCATGCCGCACCGGGCGGGCTGGCTGCAGCGCGATGTGATGATCGCTGCGGCACGCACCCAGTTGGCCAAGATCGGGCTCGATCACATCGCCCCCAGCACGCCGGTGTCGCAGCTGGGCATCGGCCAGCAGCAGATGGTGGAGATCGCGCGCAACCTGCAGGACGACACGCGCATCCTGGTGCTCGACGAGCCCACGGCCATGCTCACGCCGCGCGAGACCACCTACCTGTTTGACCAGATCGCGCGCCTGACTGGGCGCGGTGTTTCCATCGTTTACGTGTCGCACCGGCTCGAAGAGCTGCGCCGCATTGCCGACCGCGTGGCCGTGCTGCGCGACGGGCAGCTGGTGGACGTGTGCCCCATGGCCGGGTTGTGTGAAGACGACCTAGTGCGCCGCATGGTGGGCCGCTCGGTGAGCGACCTGGAGAGCCGCCCACGCCGCGTGGCCGGCCCGGTGGTGATGCAGGTGGACAACATCGGGCGCGGCACCGCCGTGCAGGACGTGAGCCTCACGCTGCGCGCGGGCGAGGTCTTTGGCATCGCGGGCCTGGTGGGCTCGGGCCGCACGGAGCTGATTCGCCTGCTGTTTGGCGCTGACCGCGCAGACCGGGGCAGCATCACGTTGCACACTCACGAATTCAAGCAAGAACAGCCTGCAGCGCTTGATACACAAGCGCCAGTAGCTACCAAAACAGTAGCAAACATTTTCCCCCTGGGTTTTGCCTCACCGCTGCAGGCGATCCGCGCGGGCGTGGGCCTGGTGACGGAAGACCGCAAGTCACAAGGTCTGCTGCTGACCCAGCCGATCCGCATCAACGCCACGCTGTCCGACCTGGGCACCGTCTCGCGCGGTGGCTGGCTGCTGCGCGCGCGGGAGCACCGCCTGGTGCAAGCCCTGGTGCGCACGCTGAGCATTCGCTGCCGCAGCGGCGAGCAGCCCGTGGGCCAGCTGTCGGGCGGCAACCAGCAAAAAGTGGTGTTCGCGCGCTGGCTGCACCGGCCCGTGCGTGCACTGCTGCTGGACGAGCCCACGCGCGGCGTGGACGTGGGTGCACGCGCCGAGATCTACACCGAACTCGATCGCATGGCCGACGAAGGCCGCGCGCTACTGATGGTCTCGTCCGATCTGCGCGAACTCATGGCCATGGCAGACCGCATCGGCGTGATGAGTGCAGGCCGCCTGGTGGCCGTGTTCGAGCGCGGCGAATGGACCGAACAATCGCTGCTGGCCACGGCGTTCTCCGACATGGCCGGGCGCCACGCCGAAGCAACTGGCGCCGATGCCACGGCGTCGGCATCTGCTGGCACCCCCACCCCGGGCTCCGCCCCTTCGTCCCACCCTTCTTCTTCAACCACCGCATGACCGCCGCCGCACCATCGCCCCCCCCCTCTTCAGCGCCCCGCTCTGCCCCGATGTGGCGCAGCCAGCTGGGCACCTACCTGGGCCTCCTTGCCGTGCTGGCTGGCATGGTGGGGCTGTTCTCGTGGATGTCCGAATACTTCTGGAGCACCGAAACCTTCATCACCATCGCCAATGAAATTCCGGCGCTGGCGGTGATGGCCGTGGGCATGACGTTTGTACTCATCATCGCGGGCATCGACCTGTCCGTGGGCTCGGTCATGGCCCTGTCGGCGGCCACATCGGCCGCCGCCATCCTGCAATGGCACTGGTCGGTGCCCGCCGCTGCGGCGCTGGCGCTGGTCACAGGGCTGGTGTGCGGCACCATCACCGGGGCCATCTCGGTGGCGTGGCGGCTGCCGTCGTTCATCGTCTCGCTGGGCATGCTTGAAGCGGTGCGCGGCAGCGCCTACCTGGTGACCGATTCGCGCACGCAGTATGTGGGTGATGCCATCTCGTGGCTGTCCGCGCCGTTTTTTGGCGGCATTTCGGTGGCGTTCTTGATCGCGCTGGTGCTGGTGGTGGTGGCGCAGATGGTGCTCACACGCACCGTGTTTGGCCGCTCGGTGGTAGGCATCGGCACCAACGAAGAGGCCATGCGCCTGGCAGGGGTGGACCCACGGCCCGTGCGCATCATTGTGTTTGCCCTCACCGGCCTGATGGCCGGGCTGGCGGGCCTGATGCAATCGGCCCGGCTGGAAGCGGCCGACCCCAACGCCGGCACCGGCATGGAGCTGCAGGTGATCGCAGCCGTGGTGATTGGTGGCACCAGCCTGATGGGCGGGCGCGGCTCGGTCGTGACCACCGCGTTTGGCGTGCTCATCATCGCGGTGCTGGAGGCGGGCCTGGCGCAGGTGGGTGCCAGCGAGCCGTCCAAACGCATCATCACCGGCGCCGTGATCGTGGCGGCCGTCATCATCGATACGCTGCGCCAGCGGCGCGCCGTGGCCTGAGGCCGGGCCCCTTGCAGCCCGCCGCCACTTAGGCTCCATCGCTGCCCCGTCTCTCCATTTTCATCTTCCTCACCTTCACCACCTTCACCTTCGCATGGCCACTATCAAGGACGTTGCCCGCCACGCCGGTGTATCGGTCACCACGGTGTCGCACGTGGTCAACGGCACGCGGCATGTGAGCCCCGAGGGGCGCGAGCGGGTCGAAAAGGCCATTCGCGCGCTCGGCTATGTGCCCAGCGCCATCGCGCGCAGCTTGAAGAGCAACAACACGCGCACGCTGGGCATGCTGATCCCCAACAGCTCCAACCCCTACTTTGCCGAGATCGTTCACAGCGTGGAAGACCGCTGCTTTGGCGCGGGCTACAACCTTATCCTGTGCAACACCAACGACGAGGCCCACCGCCAGGGCACCTATCTGCAGGTGCTGGCCGAGCGGCGCATCGACGGGCTGATCGTCGTCTCTACCGGCCATGACGCCACGCTGCCCACGCAGCTGGCGGGCCTGTCCATCCCCACCGTATTGGTGGACCGCGAGATCGAACTGGCCGAGCAGCAGCCCTGCGACCTGGTGGAAACCGCCCACATGCAAGGTGGCCTGCTGGCCACGCAGCACCTTCTGTCGCTGGGCCACCGGCACATCGCCTGCATTGGCGGTCCCGCCGGCATTGCCCCCAGCGAGCAGCGCATTGCAGGCTGGCGCACAGCCCTGGCCGATGCAGGCTGCGGCACGGGTGAAGGCCTGTTGTGGCACGGCAACTTCACCAGCCAGGGCGGCTACGAAGCCATGCACGCCGTGCTGCGCGCGCCCCACCCGCCCACGGCAGTCTTCGTCTGCAACGACCTCATGGCCATGGGCGCGCTGTGCGCCGCGCACGAGCGCGATCTGCGCGTGCCCGAGGCCCTGTCCATCGTGGGATTTGACGACATCGAATTGACCGCCTTCACCAGCCCGCCGCTCACCACCGTGGCCCAGCCCAAGCAGCGCATTGGCGCGCTGGCGGTGGACATGCTGCTCGAACGCATCGACGGCAAGCGCCAGGACGCCCGCAAGGTGATGCTGCAACCAGAGCTGCGCGTGCGCTCATCCACCGCACCCGCCGTGCCGACACAACCATGAGCCCCACCACGACAACCACCACCGCCACCGCGAACGCAACCACCGCGCCCCCCTCGACAACAAGGCCCCGCATCGCGGTGGTAGGCAGTCTCAACATGGACCTGGTGCTGCCGGTCGCCCACGCACCCGAGGCCGGCGAAACCGTACTGGCCGAAGGTTTGCACCTCATTCCCGGCGGCAAAGGCGGCAACCAGGCTGTGGCATGCGCGCGCCAAGGGGCCCATGTGTCTCTTTTTGGCCGCGTGGGCGACGACGCCTATGGCCACACGCTGCGCGCCGGGCTCGACGCCGACGGCATTGACCACCGGGGCGTGCAGACCGATACCGACACCACCACCGGCGTGGCCGCGATCACGGTAGACGCCACCGCACAAAACCGCATCGTGGTCGTGCCGGGGGCCAATGGCCGTTTTGTGCTGGACGCCGCCGCGCTGGACGCCGCGCTGCAGGGCGCGCAGGGCCTGGTCCTGCAGTTCGAGATTCCGCTGCCCCAGGTGCTGGCCGCCGCACAGCGCGCGGGCGCCGCCCGTTGCCCGGTGCTGCTCAATCCCTCGCCCCTTCAGCCGCTACCCGAGGCGCTGTGGCCGCTGATCGACACGCTGGTGGTCAATGAGGTCGAGGCGGCCGCCCTGGCCGGTGTGGCCGTGGCCACCCCGCAAGATGCTGCTGCCGCCGCACAGGCCCTGCGCACCCGTGGCCCCGCCCAGGTGGTGGTGACGCTGGGCGCGGCGGGAGCGGTGGCGGCCGACGCCGCGGGCTGCCGCCATCACCCCGGCATGAAGGTGCGCGCCGTCGACACCACGGCGGCAGGCGATACCTTTCTGGGCGCGCTGACCGTGGCCCTGGCGCAGGGCGACCCCCTGGATGCCGCCGTGCGCAACGGCATACGTGCCGCAGCGCTGTGTGTCACGCAGCCGGGTGCCCAGCCCTCCATTCCCACCCGCGCAGCGGTTGCGCAAAGCCCCCAACCACCCGACTGGACCGCCCTGTGAAACGCACGACCTTGTTGCACGCCGAACTCTCGCACGCCATTGCCAGCCTGGGCCATGGCGACATGCTGGTGATCGGCGATGTGGGCCTGCCCATCCCGCCCGGCCCGCGCCGTATTGACCTGGCGCTCACGCCGGGCATCCCGTCCGTGGCCGATGTGCTGCGTGTGGTGCTGTCTGAAATGCAGGTGGAAAAGGCCGTCATTGCCACCGAAGCCGTGGAGCGCAGCGGGGGCCAGTTACCGACCTGGTGCGCGCTCCCCATGGAGCCCCAGACCGTGACCCACGACGATTTCAAGCGCCTCACCCAGCAGGCCCGCGTGATGGTGCGCACCGGCGAGTGCACGCCGTTTGCCAACGTGATTCTGGTGGCGGGCGTGACGTTCTGAGATCGTGAACACGTTCTGAGGCCCTGGCCGCCAGCGCGGCTTGAGGCCACGGCCGCCGCTGGGGCGATGACAGAGCCCATAGCGCACCCGGCCGGATAGGATTTCAGTCGGCGGCCAGGGGTGCCGCTTGCGGGTTTTGGATAAGTCCCGCGAGGTGGATCGTGGGTTACGCTGGCCTGTATGCCAGCCCGGCCGGCAGCACTGCCATAGAGCCTGCCCGCCGCCAGCCACCGAACCCTTCAGGCCATGTCCCACAGCACCGCGCACCACCACGACCTGCTTCCCCCCGAAATCACCGTGCTGGAGCGCGGCTGGCTCTCTGCCAACAATATCCTTTTTATCGGCCAGCGCGACACCGCCCTGGTGGACACCGGCTACTGCAGCCATGCCGGGCAGACCGTCTCGCTGGTGCAAAGCAGCCTGGGCGGGCGGCCACTCGATCGCATCCTCAACACCCATTTGCACAGCGACCACTGTGGCGGCAATGCGGCCCTGCAGCGCACCTGGCCGGCGCTGCGCACCGCCATCCCCCCCGGGCAGGCGCCCCATGTGCGCCACTGGGACCCCTACGCCCTGAGCTACACCCCAACCGGCCAGGAGTGCCCCGCATTTGGCTTTGACACCCTGCTGCAACCGGGCTCCAGCGTGCTGCTGGGCGACAAGCCATGGCAGGTACATGCCGCACCAGGACACGACCCCCACTCGGTGGTGCTTTTCGAGCCCCAGGGCCGCCTGCTGATCTCGGCCGACGCGCTCTGGGAAAACGGTTTTGGCGTGGTGTTCCCCGAGCTGGAAGGCGCTGACGCCTTTGGCGACGTGGCGGCGACGCTGGACGTGATCGAAGCGCTGGCCCCCCTGGTGGTGATACCCGGCCACGGGCCGGTGTTTGCCGATGCACCCCGCGCTATCGCCGGGGCTCGCCGCCGCCTGGACGGTTTTGTGCGCAACCCCGGCAAACACGCGCTGTATGCCGCCAAGGTGTTGCTCAAATACAAGCTGCTGGAATGGCAGCAGATCCGCTGGACCGAGCTGGTGGGCTGGGCACAGGCCACGCCGTACTTCGGCATGCTGCGCGAGCGCCACTTTGCGGGGCAGTCCGAGGCCGACTGGCTGGCCGCCCTGACCGACGACCTGGTGCGCTCGGGCGCCGCTACCCGCGAGGGTGACCTGCTGCACAACGCCTGAGACGGTGCGAACGGCGGCTGGCGCGCACGCTGCAAGCCCTGGCTTCGACGGGGCTCAGCCCAAACGGTTGGAGTGGTATCTGAGGGATGTAGCCAATAGAGATAAATCAGGCTCTAGCGCTTATGTATCAAGCGCTATACGCTCTGTTATCTATAGCAAACCGCATCCACCCGCGCCCTGGCGTGGCATCAAGGCAAATCCTTGTTCACCTCGGGCACCGACGCGTCGCGCGGGCCCACCGTGCCCAGGCGGTTTTTGAGCGACTGGGGCAGGCCTGTCAGCATGGCCGCGTAGTTGGTGGTGTTGGCCAGCACCTTTTTCACGTAGTCGCGGGTTTCGGTGAACGGCACGTTCTCGGCCCAGATGGCGGCATCGAGCACGGGCCCGTTGCGCCAGTTGCGCGGACGCCCAGGGCCGGCGTTGTAAGCGGCGGCGGCCAGCGCCATGGAGCCTGCAAAATCGTCCAGCGCAAGCTTCAGATAAGCAGTGCCGATGGTGATGTTGGTGTCACGGTCGGAGATCTGGTCCGCCGTGAAATTGGTCAGCCCGATTTTTTTGGCGGTCCAGCGCGCCGTGGCAGGCATCACCTGCATCAAGCCCGATGCGCCCACGCCCGAGCGGGCGTCCATGATGAAGCGGCTTTCCTGGCGGATGAGACCGTACACATAGGCAGGGTCCAGACCGATGCCATTGGCCCGCTCCACCACCGCACTGCGAAACGGGGTGGGGAAGCGCTGCGAGGTGTCGATGACGCTCTTGGTGCGCTCGCTGGTGTTGATGCAGCGGTCCCACACCTCGCGCTGGCACGCAAAATCGGCCGCCGCCAGCAGCTCACGGTCTGACATGCCCCCGCTTTGGTGCAGATTGGTGGCGTAGTTCCATTCGCGCACCCCTTCGCTGCGCAGGCCCAGCAAGATGGCATACAGCCCCCGGTTCAGCCCCGGGTTGGCGCGCGCGGCGGTTTTTTCCTCGGCGGTCAGCGGCGCAGGCGCGGGGGGCACGGCAACGCGCTGGCCCAGCTCTTCCAGGGCCAGCTGCTCGTAAAAACCGCGCGTGCCGGCAATCCCCTCCAGCAGCTGCCGCGCCTCGGCGCGCTCGGCGTCCCTGGGCTTGCCCGCCAGCAGCGCGCGTGCTTTCCAGTAAACCCAGGTGCTGTCCTGGCGTACGTCGGGGGCCATTGCGTCCACCGCCTTGTCCACGGTCTTCCACTGGCCAGCGCGCAGGGCGGCACGCACCTTCCAGCCCAGCATGTCGTCGGTGAGGTCGCTGTCCTTGGTGACCTTGGCGAAGTAACCGGGGGCGTCGTCCGAGAGCTTGAGCGCGGCAGACTTGCCAATAGCGCCCCAGGCCCAGTTGCGCTCTTCAGGCGACAGGTGCACGCCCCATTTGCTGTCCAGCTGGTAGGCCGCGCTCTCAGGATCGCTGCCCGCCAGCTTGATGAGCGCCAGGAGGACGAGCTCCTGGCGCATCTTGCCGCGTGCCGTGGCCTTGCTCAGCAGGAATTTGCTGGGCGCATCGAGCACCGACTTGAGCTCTTGCAGCGCATCGGGCGCGGCAATCTCCACCGCGTAGCGCACCACCCGCGCGCGGTTGGCGTCCACCGCGAGGCGTGCCTTGCGCCAGATATCCAGAGCGCTCAGTTTTTTGGCGCTGTAAAGCTCGCTGGCAGCGTGGGTGCACCCATCGTCCGCGTCGCGCAGCGCATACCAGTTGCGGCGCACCTCGTCGACCGCTGTGTCCGCAGCGCCTGTGAGCGAGCCCTTGATGTGATCAATCAGCAGGGCGTAACAGCGCACCTCGCGGTCGTCCGACATGCGGTAGCTGGGGTGCTGCTCGGCAAACCGTCCCCAGTCGCGCCGCTGGCCCAGCAACAGCAGCCAGTCGTTGCGCAGACGGTCTTCCTGGTAGGTGCCGGCATACCGCTGCAAAAAGGCCTCCACTTCTTGCGGCGTGGCCTCGGCGAGGCGCAGCTTCAGCTCCCAATACGCCGCCCAGGGCTCCAGCACATGGCCCCGCGCAGCAGGCAGGAGCTGTTCGAGCTTCTTGCGGTCGCCCTTGCGAAACGCCTGCTGCATCTCCAGCAGGGTGTCGTCGCCCCGGTTTTGCGCCTGGACAAGGGGCGCAGCAGTGGCCAGCGCAGCGGCGGCCACAAGGGGTGTCAGAATGGCTCTGAGTAATTGCATGGGGGAATTATCTGATGGACAAAGCAGCCCTTCGGCGCGCATTGATTGAAGAACGTCTCAACCTGCCCGATCGCCTACAGCGGGCCGACCTGTTACAACAAGTGATGCGCATCTGGCTGATCAACCGGCCCGACACGGTGATTGGCGCCTACTGGCCCATCAAGGGCGAATTTGACCCCCTGCCTGCCCTGCACCGCTGGAAGGAAGACGGCGAGCTGCTGGACGAGCCCCTGCGCCGGCGCATCGGCCTGCCGGTGGTCAACAAGCAGCACAAAACGCTCACTTTCCACGCCTGGTACCCCGGCTGCCCCATGGAAGAAGACGCCTACGGCATCCCCAAGCCCAAGGACACCGAGGTCATCGTGCCCACACTGCTGTTTGTGCCCTGCGTGGGCTACGCGCCGGGCGGCTACCGGCTGGGCTATGGCGGCGGTTTTTACGACCGCACGCTGGCCACCCTGCAGCCCAAACCCTTCACCGTGGGCCTGGGTTTCACCAACGGCTACCTGGACGACTTCGAGCCCGAGGAGTTCGATCTGCCGCTCGATGCCATCCTGAACGACAACGGCGTGGTCTGGCCGTTCTGACCCACTGGGCCATTACCCGTGATGCGTGATGCGCATCATTCAGGCCATGTTTTTGCATCGCTGGCGCGAACCACTGCCGCTAGCATGGCGAGCTGGCCTTCTTTTCTCTGATTTCCATCGGCAGGTGCCCCATGCTCAAGCTCTATATTGGCAACAAGAACTACTCGTCCTGGTCCATGCGCCCCTGGGTGCTGCTCAAGCAGGCGGGCATCGCGTTTGAAGAAGTGCGCGTGCGCTTCGACAGCTTTGACGCCGACTCGGAATTCAAGCGCACCATCGGGGCTGTGAGCCCCACGGCCAAGGTGCCCGTGCTGGTGGATGGCGACCTGGTGGTGTGGGACACCCTGGCGATTGCTGAATATGTGGCCGAAACCCACCCTGACAAAAAACTCTGGCCCACGGACGCCAAGGCCCGTGCGCGCGCCCGCAGCATCTGTGCCGAGATGCACAGCGGCTTCACCGCCCTGCGCGGCAACTGCCCCATGAACATCGAGGCGAATCTGGCCGACACCGGCGCGCTGATCTGGCGCGACAAGCCGGCCGTGCGCGCCGACGTGCAGCGCCTGGTCGAGATGTGGAGCGCGCTGCTCGAAGAGCACGGCGACCCCCTGCTGTTTGGCGAGTTCACGGTGGCCGACGCCTACTTCGCCCCGGTGTGCATGCGCCTGGCCGCCTACGCCCTGCCGGTGCCACCCCACATCGCCGCCTATGTGGACCGCGTGCGCGCCCTGCCCGGCGTGAAAGCCTGGATCGACGAGGCCCTGGCCGAGAAGGACTTTCTGGACTTCGAAGAGCCCTACCGCCTGCGCCACACGCAAGGCTGAGCACCGTCATGGCCGTCACCGTCTATCTGCGCTACGTGCTCAACACCAGCAAGCTCCAGGAGTTCGAGCACTACGGCAAGCTGTGGATCCCGCTGGTCGAGAAATTCGGCGGCCAGCACCACGGCTACTTCATGCCCAGCGAGGGCGCCAACAACATCGCGCTGGCGCTGTTCACGTTCGCCAGCCTCGCGGCCTACGAGGTGTACCGCCAGCAGTCGATGCAGGATGCGGACTGCCTGGCGGCGTTTCGCTATGCGGAGGAAACGGGCTGCATCGTGAGCTACGAGCGGAGTTTTTTCAGGCCGGTGTTTGGCTGAACGGGCGCGGGCAGCCCGGTTTCGCTACCGGAACTGCTTGCGCAAAAACGGCTTGTGCCGCGCAATGTGCGCCAACTGGGCGGGTGCGACGGTGCCGCCCAGGTCTTCGTCTTCGTCTTCGACATTGAGCACCTGGTTGGCGTAGGCCATGGCGCGGGCCACCACCTCTTCTTCGCTCACGCCCTGCGTGGCCGCCAAGTCCATGGCAACGCGGCGCATGGCGCGCTGCGACAGCATCCACATCGCGCCGAACGAATCCCACGCGGCGGCGGCCTCCTTGGCCTTGTCGTGCTCAGCCAATATCTCGTTCAGCGGTTTGGCCAGGATCTCCTGCAGCCCCTCCACTTGGGCCTTTAGGGCCTCGAACTGCGCCTGGCGCTGCAGGGCTTCGGCCGCCGCGTTGGCAGCGGCGTCGGACGCCGTGGGCACGGGCGCGCGGCCGTCGGGGTTGAGCTGGGCAATGGTGAAGTCGGAAAGTTCAGACGATGGGGACATGGTGGGCTGGAATATACGGCCGGGGGCTCGTCCTAAACTACGGCGATGCAAATCTACATGGTGGGCGGCGCCGTCCGCGACAAGCTGCTGGGCAGGCCGGTGAATGACCACGACTGGGTGGTGGTGGGCGCCACGCCCGAGCAGATGCTGGAACTGGGCTATCTACCCGTAGGGCGTGACTTTCCGGTGTTCTTGCACCCCGAAACGCGTGAGGAATATGCCCTGGCCCGCACCGAGCGCAAGAGCGGCCGGGGCTACCGGGGCTTTGTGGTGGAAAGCTCGCCCGATGTGACGCTGGAAGAAGACCTGTCGCGCCGCGACCTTACTATCAATGCAATAGCTACCAGCGCTTATGGAATAAGCGCTGGAGGCACTTTTGATCCTTATTCCGGCATCCAAGACCTGCAAGCCCGGGTGCTGCGCCACGTGACCGATGCCTTCCGCGAAGACCCGGTGCGCATTCTGCGGGTGGCGCGGTTTGCGGCGCGGTTCACCGACTTCACCGTAGCGCCCGAGACGATGCAACTGATGCGCGAGATGGTGCAGCACGGCGAGGCCGACCACCTGGTCGCCGAGCGTGTGTGGCAAGAGCTGGCGCGCGGGCTGATAGAAGAACAGCCCTCGCGCATGTTCGAAGTGCTGCGCGAGTGCGGCGCGCTGCAGGTGCTGTTGCCCGAGGTGGAGCGCCTGTGGGGCGTGCCCCAGCGCGCCGAATACCACCCCGAGGTGGACACGGGCGTGCACCTGATGATGGTGCTGGACATGGCGGCCCGGCTGCATGCCCCGCTGACCGTGCGTTTTGCCTGCCTGACCCACGACCTGGGCAAAGGGACGACAGCGGCCGACATGCTCCCGCGCCATATTGGCCACGAGCAGCGCAGCGCAAAACTGCTCCAGGGCCTGTGCGAGCGCCTGCGTGTGCCCACCGACTGCCGCGAACTGGCCGACGTGGTGGCACGCGAGCACGGCAACATCCACCGCAGCGGCGAGCTGGGTGCCGCCGCCCTGGTGCGGCTGATGGAGCGCTGCGACGCCATCCGCAAACCCGCCCGGTTTGACGAGGTGCTGCTGGCCTGCGAATGCGATGCGCGCGGGCGGCTGGGGTTTGAAGAAGCCGCCTACCCGCAACGCCAGCGGCTGGCTGCGGTGCTGGCCGCCGTGCAATCGGTGGCTACGCGCGATATTGCAGCGCTGGCAGCGGCCAGGGGCGTGAGTGGGCCGAAGGTGGGGGAGTTGATCCACCAGGCGCGTGCGGGGGCCGTAGCGCAGTGGCTCCAGGAGTCTGCCGCGCACTGACGCACAGTGCGCGCGGGTCCTAGACCTACCAGCGCAGCAAGCGCGGCCCCAGCACAGCCCCCAGCGCGGTCGGGATGGCCATGCCCGCCAGGTACCACACGGCCAGGAACGGCGTGGCCATCTCGGGGCAATGCAAGGCGTACACCAGCGCACCCAGTGCGCCCGCCAACAGTCCCGCGCCTGCACCCGCCCACACCAGGCGCGTGGGGGCAGCGCCCTTGAGCGCCCAGAAACCAGCCACGAACGCCGGCACCGACAGCGCCGCGATATTGAATGGGCAAGTCCGCCAGGTGCTGCCCAGAATCAGCGGCATGCGCTCTGCTGCAGATACCTGCGACAACGCCCACAAGGCCATGGCCCACAGCACCAGTGGTGGCACGGCCAGCCACAGGGCTGCGTGGCCCAGCGCCATGCCCGGGCGGGCCATGCGGCGCAGCAGCGCCACGCCAGCGGCTGCCAGAGCTGCGGCAAACACCAGCTTGCCCCAGAACATGGGCAGCGCCATGGTGGCCAGCAGGTCGGGGCGCAGACCGAACAGGGCCAGCATCAGCACTCCGGCCCCCGCAACGCCCACGGCGCTTGCAATCGCAAACCGTTGCTCGATGGCGGTGGACTGCACGGGCCGGTCATCGGTGGCCAGCAGGTGAATCAATTCATCGGTTTTCATGCCATTCCTCCTGGGACTGACGCAAATCAGGATGCACCACCGACCGATCTGCGGCAGCAGGCGATTGGCTTGAACCCGGTTTTGCGTAAGTCATGCCCCTGATCTTGGCGGCCAGGGCCTTGAGCCCCCGGTGCACGCCGACTTTGACGGCCGACTCCGACAACCCCGTGAGGCGCGCCGTCTCGACCACCGACAACCCTTCCAGCTTTACATACTCAATCGGCAGCCGCTGCTTGTCTGGCAGCGTGCGCAGCAGTTGCCCCAGGTCGCGCCGGGCTTCGGCAGCCTCGCTGTCGCTGCTGGCAAACAACTCGTCGGCATCGTCCAACGGGTCGTTGCGGCCTTCCTTCACCGCGTGCGAGCGCAGCCAGTCGATGAGCTTGTAGCGCGCAATCGCGTGCGCCCAGGCCGTCACCGGCATCTCGGGCCGGTAGGTGTGGCGCTGGTTGTGCACGGCCAGCAGCGTCTCCTGCACCAGGTCTTCCACCTCATCGGGCCGCTGCGCGAGGCGGCGACGCAAAAAGGCGCGCAGGTGCGCACTCAGCTCCTTCAAAAAGCGCTGGTACGCGGCTGCGTCGGCATCCAGCCCCTGCAACAACAAGCCGCGCAGGCGCTCTTCCACTATCTCCATGGTGTCTCCCTGCAGGCAATTCGTATGTCGGAGTCAATGGGTTACAGGCAGCACAAAAAATATTTGCGCAACGCCGTCACGATTTTTTTGCGCAGTGCTGTAACCCGCCTGCTGCATCGCGCGAATTACAACGCAGATCGGGCCACGCAACGCAGCCTCTGCGCAGCCACCCGGTCGGATTCAACCTTTATCAACCCTCGGAGAACCGCACCATGACCACCCGCACCCTCAGCCTCGGCGCCCTCGCCCTCGTTGCCCTGACCTCTGGCGCCGCCATGGCCCAAACCAGCGCCGCCCCCATGGACGGCGCCAAGCCCGCCATGGAGAAGTGCTACGGCGTCTCGATGGCCGGCAAGAACGACTGCGCCGCCGGCCCCGGCACCACCTGCGCGGGCACGTCCAAGATGGACTACCAGGGCAACGCCTGGAAGTTTGTGCCCGCAGGCACCTGCACCACCATCAAGACGCCCAAGGGCATGGGCATGCTGACGCCCATGAAGAGCTGACCATGGCATCCCCCCTCACCGCTGGCCTGGGCCTCAAGCCCCAGCACTACGACGAGGCGCTGCGGTGCACCGCCCCCGGCCTGTGGTGGGAGGTGCACCCCGAGAACTACCTGGCCGATGGCGGCCCGCGCCTGGCCTGGCTGGAGGCCATTCGCGCGCGCCACCCTGTCGCGCTGCACGGCGTGTCACTGTCGCTCGCGGCCGATGCACCACCCGACGCGACCCACCTGGCCCGTCTTGCGGCATTGGCTCGGCGCATAGAGCCCGCTATCATCTCGGAACACCTAGCCTGGTCCACCTGGCGCGGGCAGTACCTGCCCGACCTGCTGCCGTTTCCGCGCACGCATGCGGCACTGCACCGCATCGCAAGCAACATCGCCCGCACGCAAGATGTGCTGCAGCGCCCCATCGCCATCGAGAACCCCGCGCACTACCTGCACATCGACGGCCACGACTGGCTTGAGACCGATTTTTTGGCCGAACTGGTGCAGCGCACCGGCTGCGCCCTGCTGCTGGACGTGAACAACGTGTACGTCAGCGCCAACAACCTGGGCTATAGCGCGCAAACCTACCTCGACGCCTTCCCTCTGCACGCCGTGGCCGAAATCCACCTGGCAGGCCACCATGCCGACCCGGTACATGGCAACGCCCTGCTGATCGACAGCCACGATGCGCCCATCGCCCCTGCGGTGTGGGCGCTGTACGAGCAGGTGATCGCGCGCACGGGCCCCGTGCCCACCCTCATCGAGCGCGACGACCAGTTGCCCGCCTTCAGTGAGCTGTTGGCCGAACGTGACCGGGCCCACAACGCGCTCACAGCGGCGCAGTCCGAGGAGGCAGCATGCAGCTGAGCGCATTCCAGGACGGCTTCTGCGCCGCGCTGCTCGGCCATGCCGAGCACGCACCGTGGCTGTCTGCGCTGGAATCCCAGCCCGGCTTTGCCGTGTACCACAACACCGTGCTCAAGGCTTGCATCGATGCACTGCAAGCCAACTACCCCACGGTGTGCCAGCTGGTGGGCGAAGACTGGTTCCGCGCCGCTGCTGCGGTGTTTGTCCGCTCGCAACCACCGCGTGACGGCCTGCTGGCGGACTACGGCGCGGGGTTTACCGACTTTCTGGCCGGGTTTGCACCGGCGGCCGAGCTGCCCTACCTGAGCGCCGTGGCGCGCTTGGACCGCTGCTGGACCGAATGCCATCTGGCGGCAGACGCCACCGCTGTCGGCCGCGACTGGCTGGCGCAGCAGGCGCCCGGCACATTGCCCTTGGCGCAACTGCGCCCCCACCCCTCCGCACGCTGGGCCTGGTGCGATGCGCATCCCGCCTATGCCCTGTGGCAGCGTCACCGCGAAGGCCTGGCACTGCCCGACTCGTTGAACTGGTGTGGCGATGGCGCCCTGCTCACCCGGCCCCATGCGGAGGTGGTGTGGCATCCACTGTCGCGCGCAGGAGTGGCCTTTCTGGACGCCTGCGCCCAAGGCCTACCGCTGGAGGCGGCCGCCACTTCGGCCCTGGATGTCGAACCCACCGCAGACTTTGCCGCCCTGATCAGCACCTTGCTGGACGCAGGCGCTTTGATACCCACCGATTCACGCCCAGGCTGAGGAGCCCTTCATGACCACCAGCACACACTTCCCCACTGCACCTGCCAAAGGCCCACGCGTGCTGTGGGCGCGCCTGGCCGATGCCGCCACATGGCTCACCCCGCACAGCCTGCTGGCCGTGGTCAACCGCGTGGCCGTGGCGGGTATCTTCTGGCTGTCGGCACGCACCAAGGTCGAGGGCTGGTTCACCGTGTCCGACAGTGCCTACACGCTGTTCCGCGATGAATACAAGCTGCCCTTGCTGCCACCCGAGCTGGCGGCGCAGATGGCCACCGTGGCGGAGCACCTGTTCCCGGCCCTTCTGGTGCTGGGGCTGTTCACGCGCCTGTCAGCCCTGGCGCTGCTGGGCATGACGCTGGTCATCCAGGTGTTTGTCTATCCCGATGCCTGGCCCACCCACCTGTCGTGGGCGGGGCTGCTGCTATATCTGGCCGGGCGTGGAGCGGGCCCTGTGTCGCTGGATCGCGCGCTGGGGATTCGCTAAACGGTCACCGCCGTCGTCTGGAGATCAGGCCGCTGCTGTGCGAACCCAGCGCACGATGTCTTGCGCCCCGAGCGCGCCAGACACACGGGCCACTTCACGCCCGTGCTGAAACAGCACCATGGTCGGAATGCTGCGGATCGCAAACCGCGCTGCGATGGCCTGCTGGTCTTCGGTGTTGAGCTTGGCCAGCCGCACGCGGGGTTCCAGCTCGCGGGCAGCTTGCGCAAAGGCGGGGGCCATCTGGCGGCAGGGCCCGCACCAGGGCGCCCAAAAATCCACCAGCACCGGGATGTGGCTGCGCGCCACGTGGCGATCAAACGAGTCGCCATCGAGCTCCAGCGGCACCCCGGCAAACAAGGGCTGGTGGCACTTGCCGCAGTCGGGGGCATGGGCCAGATCAGCGTCTTTCACGCGGTTGGTGGTGTGGCAGTGGGGGCAAACGATGTGCAGGGCGTCAGTCATGGCAGCGGTGGCATGCGGGTTGAACGTGGGGCGTCATTGGGTGCGATAGATGCGATAGGTGCAATGAGGGTTCAAATCACACAAAGGCATGGCACACAGCGACATTGCGGACATTGTGTTTATTTTCAGAAGAGCAGATGGCGGCAGGGGCGGCCCGTTTCAAGATCCCCCCTGCGCGGAAAACGCCGGTCTACCCACCGCGCGCGGCGTCGAATCACCCTTTGCGCGCGGTCAGCTTTAAAGTGTCTGCTAAGGTTTCACCCCATGCAGCTGCTCCCCCAATTGACAACTGCCCACGCGCTTTTTCTGGATTTCGACGGCACGCTCACCGAGCTGGCGCCGCGTCCAGAGGCGGTGCGTGTTGCCTCCGGGCTCATCCCGACCCTTCGTGCCCTGCACGCCCAGCTGGGCGGCGCACTGGCCATCGTGACCGGCCGGCCAGAGGTCGACATCGACCGCTTTCTGGCCCCGTTGCGCCTGCCGTTGGCCAGCGAACACGGCGCCAGATACCGACTGAGCGATACGGCCATTTCAGCCATCGAGCCGCCCGGCCTGGCACCGGTCTTGCACGCCGCCCAGGCGCTGGCAGAGCGGCACCCCGGCCTGCTGGTGGAGCAGAAAAGCGCCAGCGTGGCACTGCATTACCGGCTCATTCCGCACCTCGAAAGCCTGTGCCACGACACCCTTTCGCACGCCATGCAGGGCGTGGAAGGGGTGGAGCTGTTGCGCGGCAAATGCGTCTTGGAAGTGAAGGCCCGCGGCGTGCACAAAGGCCAGGCCATCAGCGACTTCATGCGCCAGTCGCCCTTTGCCGGGCGCACCCCGGTGTTCGTGGGCGACGACGTGACGGATGAAGCCGGGTTTGCCGCAGTCCAGGCACTGGGCGGCTGGAGCATCAAAGTCGGCGAAGGCCCCACCATGGCGCAACACCGCTGCATGACACCCGCCGCCCTGCGCGGGTGGCTTTCGGCCGCACGCACACCGGCCACCACCTCACATGCCCGCGCACCATCCAGCGTGCGACCCGGCGTACCAGAGGGTGCGCATGCCGGTGTACCCGCTATGAACCCGCCAGGAGAGCAAGAACGATGAGCACGGCCGCCACCGCCCCACAGCCCGGCTCCTTGAACCTGGGCATGATCGGCAATTGCGCCATCAGCGCCTTGATCGACGACCACGCTCGCATGGTGTGGTGTTGCCTGCCCCGCTTTGATGGCGACCCGGTGTTCAACGCACTGCTGCAGCCTGGCGACGAGGGCAGCCACTTTGCGATCGAGATGGAAAACCTGGCGTCGACCCACCAGTGGTACGAGCCCAACACCGCCATCTTGCGCACCCAGCTGTTCGATACCGCCGGGCACGGCGTCGAGATCACCGACTTTGCGCCCCGCTTCTACAGCCGCTCGCGCTACTTTCGCCCCACCACACTCGTGCGCCGGGTGCGGCCCATCAACGGCGCACCGCGCATCCGCGTGGCGCTGAAGCTGCGCTACGACTGGGGGCAGACGGAGCCGCGCATCACACGCGGCAGCAACCACATCCGCTATGTGGGTGACAGCATGACGCTGCGCCTGTCCACCGATGCGCCGGTGTCGCATGTGTTGTCGGGGCAGCCGTTCGTGCTGACGCGCGAACACAATTTCTTGCTCGGCGCAGACGAAACGCTCACGGATGGCATCGCCGACACCGCGCGGCTGTTCGAGCAAGAGACCACCAGCTACTGGCGCGGCTGGAGTCGCTCCCTGGCCGTGCCCCTGGAGTGGCAGGAGGCCGTCATCCGCGCGGCCATCACGCTCAAGCTGTCGCTGTATGAAGAAACCGGCGCCATTGTGGCCGCCATGACCACCAGCATCCCCGAGTCGGCCCACAGCGGGCGCAACTGGGACTATCGCTATTGCTGGCTGCGGGATGCGTTTTTTGTGGTGCGGGCGCTCAACAGCCTCTCCGAAGTCGGCACCATGGAAGACTATTTGCGCTGGCTGAGCAACGTGGTGGTGCAAGGCGGCGACAACGCGCAAGGGCATATCCAGCCGCTGTATGGCATCGGGCTGGAGCAGGACCTGCCCGAAAGCCTGGTGCCGCAACTGGCGGGGTACCGGGGCATGGGACCGGTGCGCGTGGGCAACCAGGCGGCAGAGCATTTTCAGCACGACGTGTACGGCAACATCGTGCTGGGTGCAGCGCAGGCCTTTCACGACCACCGCCTGCTGCACCGCGCGGGCCTGGCCGAATTCAAGCGGCTGGAACAGGTGGGTGACAACGCCGTGCGCGTGTATGGCCAGCCCGACGCGGGCATGTGGGAGCTGCGCACGCGCGCCCGGGTGCACACCTCGTCCGCGCTGATGAGCTGGGCCGCGTGCGACCGGCTGGCCAAAATTGCGGTCACCCTGCAGCTGCAGGACCGGGCTGCCTATTGGCAACAGCATGCCGACCGCATGCGCGCCGAGATCATCGACAAGTCGTGGAACGAATCGCGCCAGGCTTTTGCCGAGAGTTTTGGCGGCCATGAATTGGACGCCAGCGTGCTGCTGATGGCCGAGGTCGGCCTCATCAACCCCAAGGACCCTCGTTTCGTAAGCACCGTCGAAGCCATGGAAAAGAGCCTGTGCGACGGCCCCTACATGCGCCGCTACGAAGCCGCCGACGACTTCGGCAAACCTGAAACAGCGTTCAACATTTGCACCTTCTGGCGCATTGACGCGCTGGCCCGCATCGGCCGCAAGGCTGAGGCCCGCGCTATCTTCGAGACCATGCTCGCAGCCCGCAATCCGCTGGGGCTTCTGTCGGAGGACACACACCCCGAAACGCGCGAAATGTGGGGCAACTTCCCGCAAACCTACTCGATGGTGGGGGTGATCAACGCCGCCGTTCGCCTGTCCGCACCCTGGGACAGCGTGATCTGACCATGTAGGGCGGCCCCCCTGGCATCCGACGCGTTGCGATTGGCGGCGGTGTCTGACAGCCTGCAACACGCGTTTGCACGGATGATGAGGCCATGAGCAGACTCGTCGTGATATCCAACCGCGTGGCAGACCCGCGCAAACCCGCCGCTGGCGGCCTGGCTGTGGCCCTGGGTGAAGCCCTTCATCAAACCGGAGGCCTGTGGTTTGGATGGAGCGGTACCGTGGTGGAAAAAGGCACGGCGGGCGAAGGTGAGTTGCACACCCGCAATGCCGGCAATGTGACCCTGGCCACCGTTGATCTGTGCGAGGAAGACCACCACAGCTACTACCACGGCTACAGCAACAGCGTGTTGTGGCCGGTGTTTCACTACCGGCTCGACCTGGCGGACTTCAACGCCAACTACATCGCCGGGTATCGCCGGGTCAACCAGCTTTTTGCACGCAAGCTGCTGCCACTGCTGCGCGACGATGACGTGATCTGGGTGCACGACTACCACCTGATTCCACTGGCCGCCGAGCTGCGCGCCATGGGCTGCAAGCAACGCATCGGGTTTTTCCTGCACATCCCCATGCCGCCACCGCTCATCATGGCCGCCATCCCCCAGCACGAATGGCTCATGCGGTCCCTGTTTGCCTATGACCTGGTGGGTCTGCAGAGCGAGGCCGATGTATCGCACTTCACCCGCTACGTGCGCAGCGAAGGCAGCGCCGAAGAGATCGACGAAAAACGCGTGCGCGCTTTTGGCGCCACCGTGGTCGTGCAGGCGTTTCCGATCGGCATCGATGTCGACGAGTTCACGCGGCTCACCCATGCCAGCGAAGCAATGGACACGTGCGAAGGCATGCGCGCCGAATACTCGCGCCGCCGCTTGCTGTTGGGCATTGACCGGCTGGACTACTCCAAAGGCATCCCCCAGCGGGTGCGCGCCTATCGCGAGTTGCTCGACCGGTACCCGGAAAACCGGGGCAGCGCCACGCTGATCATGATTGCGTCGCCCACCCGCGACGACGTGAACGCCTACGCCGACCTGCGCCAGGAGCTTGAAGGGCTGTGTGGCTCCGTCAACGGCGACTACGGCGAGCTCGACTGGATGCCGGTGCGCTACATCCACCGCATGGTGGCGCGCAAACGGGTGCCGGGCCTGTGCCGCGCGGCGGCCGCGGGGCTGGTCACACCGCTGCGCGACGGCATGAACCTGGTCGCCAAGGAATACGTGGTGGCGCAAGACCCCGATGACCCGGGCGTGCTGGTGTTGTCACGTTTTGCGGGCGCGGCCGAGCAACTCAAAGAAGCCTTGCTGGTCAACCCGTACGACTCGCAGGGCATGGCCGACAGCATCCAGCAGGCGTTGCAGATGCCGCTGCACGAACGCAAGGAGCGCCACGAGAAACTCATGGCACGCATCCGCCAGCACGATGTGCACTGGTGGCGCCAGGCATTCTTGCAGGCACTGGAAGCGGCGGGACAAGACTGACCGACCGACCGACAGGCGCTGTGGCAACGGCAAAAGTGTTTGAAAAAAACTTGGGTTGGTGGCCCTAAAGCCACTTGGCGATCAGGCTGATCAGAAAGCTCAGCAGCAGCGTGGACGCTACCGGCACATCCCAGTCCCGCCCGAGCCATCGAAACCGCAGGTCCCCCGGCAGCCGCCCAAAGCCCAGGCGCCGCAGCAACGGCGAAAGCCAGCTGATGAACATCAGCGCGAGAAAGGTGACCAGCAACCAGCGCAGCATGGCAAGACGCGTGCGACGAGCCTACAACCGGTGCGAGCGGTCGCCGCGCACAAAACCGAGGGGCTCCCACGCCTCGCCCACGCCCAGCGCCAGCACCTTGAAGAGCTCGCCCATTTCGTGTTCCATGATCAATTTGGCCGCTACCGCACGATCTGCCTGCGTTAGCAGCTCCATTTTTGATAGCAAACCACAGTTGATGAGAAAGTGCGCCTGCGTGGTGTAGCCCAGCACGTGCAGGCCCGCGTCCTGCGCGGCCAGCGCCATGGCCGTGAAGTTGACGTGGGCGGTGATGTCCTTGAGGCCCACCGCCGCCAGCGGGTCGCCATCGGCCAGGTGGCCCTGGTGGCACATCACGGTGCCCATGTGGCGCTGGGGGTGGTAGTACTCGCTCTCGCCAAAACCGTAGTCCAGCAAAAAGGCCGCGCCGCGTGTGAGCCGGTCGGCCAGGGTGCGGATGAAACCCTCGCCCTGGGCGTGGATTTCGGTCAAGTAGTCCTGCGGGCCTTCGATGGCTATGGGTGGGCGCAGGTCGGTGGAGCGGTCGGCCCAGGCAAAGCTGCCGTCGTCCTGCACCACCACGCCGCGCTCGTGCCACACACCGCCCTGCTGGCCGCCGTGGCGCGCCAGCAGTTGCACGGGCATGGCATCGAGCACCTCGTTGCCGACCACCACGCCGTCGATGTGCTCGGGCAGTGCATCCACCCAGCGCAACTTGTGGGCGTGCGCCACCAGCTTGGCCTGCTGGCGCGCACGCAGGCTGCCCGACAGATCGACGATGGTGTAGCGCCGCACCTGGTCGCCCAGCGCATCGAGCAGCTGCAGCGCGAGTGCGCCCGAGCCCGCGCCAAACTCCCACACCTCATCGGTGCCGGTGACCGCCAGCGCCTGCCCCACCTGTTCAGCCAGCGTCTGGCCAAACAGGGGCGTGAGTTCGGGCGCGGTCACGAAGTCGCTGCCGGACTCGGGCATGGCGCCGAACTTGGTGGAATCGTTGGCGTAATAGCCCAGGCCGGGCGTATAGAGGGCCAGCGCCATGAAGCGGTCAAAACCGATCCAGCCGCCATGGGCAGCAATGGCGTCGCGGATGTGGGACTGCAGGGCGGTCGTTAAACTGTCGGGCTTTTGGGTCACGGCCCGCATTGTCCTTCACATGTCGTCCCCATCCTCCCCATTTGCCATGCTATCGCCCCGCACCGTGCTGGTGACTGGCGCTGCCAGGCGGCTAGGCCGCAGCATCGCGCTGGCGCTGGCAGCGGGAGGGTGGCAGGTGGCAGTGCACTACCGGTCTTCCGAGCAGGATGCTATTGAAACAGTAGCTGCCTGCGCAAGCTACAAAGGCGCTAGCGCCCATTTTGAGGCAGATTTTCAGGATGAGGCGTCTGTAAAGGCGCTGGTGCCGCAGGTCATTGGGCACTTTGGCCAACTGGACGCGGTGGTCAACAGCGCATCGCTTTTTGAGCACGACAACGCCCAGACCTTTGGTTTTGCCGCACTCGAAAAACACCTGCGCAGCAACACGGCAGCCCCTGTGCTGCTGGCCCAGGCCCTGCACCAGCACATGGCGGACCGTGCCGCCGCCGGCGAAACCAATGCCCAGGGCGCGGTCGTCAACCTGCTGGACCAGAAACTCTGGAACCAGAACCCCGACTTCATGAGCTACACGCTGTCCAAGGCGGCCCTGGAGGCCGCCGGCACCATGCTGGCCCTGGCGCTGGCGCCCCGGGTGCGGGTGGTGGGCGTGGCCCCGGGCCTGACGCTGACCAGCCACCTGCTCAGCGAGGACAGGTTTGCGCAGTTGCACGCCCTGAGCCCGCTGGGCCGGTCATCCACCGCCGAGGACGTGGCCGCCACGGTGCGGTTTGCACTGGAGAACCGGTCCATCACCGGCACCACCCTGCTGGTGGACGGGGGGCAGCATCTGATGAAGTTTGATCGCGATTTTTCGATGATGTGAGCGCAAGCTCACCGCAGGACCATTCATGAACCAAGCCGTTGGCACCCAGATCCTCACACTCACCGGTTTGCGCTTTGATGCCAACCTGGGCATTCTTGACCACGAAAAGACCGCGCCCCAGCCGATCCAGGTCGATGCCGAGCTGAGCCTGGGCGTGCAGCCGCTGGCCCCGCGGGACGACGACATCGGCCATGTGCTGGACTACCGGCGCGTGCGCCAGATCATCATCGACGAGTGCAAGGCCGAGCACGTGAACCTGCTGGAGAGCCTGATCGGCAAGCTCGCCCACCGCCTGATGCAGTTGCCCGGCGTGCTGGGCGTGCGGGTGAAGATCGCCAAACTGGAAATCTTCGACGATTGCGAAGTGGCCATTCGCATCGAAACGGGGCAGTGGTAGGCCGCTTTGCTGCCGGTACGCCCTGCTGCCGTGCCGCCCCCCCGCCTTTTTGCGGCTTGTGTCTCGTTCTTACTGGGGCAGCACCTCAAACGCCAGGAACTGCGTGACCTGGTTGTCGGCAAAGTTGTTGTCGGCCACCAGCACCAGCGTGCGGTTGCCGTTGGGCAGGCGCGGCCCCCACGAGGCGCCCTCGATGTTGTCGATCTTGACGCCCTGGTAGGTGATGGGCATCTCCAGCAACAGCTGCTTTTTCATGGGCTTGTAGCTGGCGCCTTTCAGGCTCTTGAAGGACTGCACGTTGGTGGTGTCGGCCTCCAGCGTGGCCAGCACCAGCCGGATCGTGTTGCCCACGCCATCGGCATAAGCGCGTTCCACGGCAACGAACTCGGTGTTGGACACCGCCAGCAGTTCGGGCAGGCCGTTGTCGGGCGCAAAGGCGCCGGTGGGGGCCTTGTCCACGGGAATCGCAGGCAATGGGTAGGCGTATTGCGCGACGCTCTTGCCACTGGCGGGGTCGAGCTGGAGCACGCGCACCACGCTGCCCGCCTGCAAGCTGGTGATGGGGCCGTCCTCGATCAGCGCGTCTTCGTTGGCAGTGAAAACCATGCCATTGGGGGTAACCGCCAGCGCCTCGAACAGCTTGTTGCTGCGGGCGCCGGTGGTGCTGTTGTCCACATAGTTGAAGGCGCTGGGTGTTTCAAACGCGCGAACAAAGCTGCCATCGGTGCGGATCTCACGCACGAAGGGCTGGTACAGGGCCGCCCCCGTGCCGAAGTTGCCTTCGCTGGAGATATAGAGGTTGCCATTGGGGGCCACGCGGATGCCCTCGGGGTCCACCGTGCGCGTGGTGCTGGACAAGGGCTTGCCATCGGGCCCCTGGATGGAGACCATCTTGTTGATGCGTACGCTCTTGAAGCGGGTGGCATCGAAGTCGAGCGATAGCGAATAAAAGCGGGGGGTGCCACGCTCGCCTCCGCGCTCGTCCGAAATGGCCCAGTAGGTGCCGTCCTGGGCCCGGTCGATGCCCGAGATGCCGCCAAACTCCACGCCTTCGTACAAGGTCTTGGTTTTGATGGCGTAGTCGCCAATCAGGCGCAGGCCGCCAATGCCTTCGGCTGCATCACTGCCGCCGCAGGCCGTGAGCATGCAGGCCAGCCCCCAGATGGCCACGGAGCCGACGACGCGGGAGAAAGTGCAGGAGAGTGGCAACATGGTCAAACCCAAGGGGCAGGAGTCAAAAGCCCCGGAGTGTGCAAGTGCCATATGACGGCGTCGTTACGCAGCCCGGCCAGGGCCCTGCACAGGCAAAGGCCACGCCCCCACGCGCGCCCGGCGCGGCAGGAATGAGACAATTGGCCCATGAGTACCGTCTGGACAGAAGCCGAAAACCCCACCGTTGCAGCGCCACGCAACGATATCAAGATCGAGCGCGAAACCCACAAGCTCGAAAAACGCCTGTGCCGCGAAGTGGGCAAAGCCATCGTCGACTTCAACATGATCGAAGAGGGCGACCGGGTGATGGTGTGCATGTCTGGCGGCAAAGACAGCTACACGTTGCTCGACATACTGCTCAAGATGAAGGCTCGCGCGCCTATCCACTTTGACCTGGTCGCTGTGAACCTGGACCAGAAGCAGCCTGGGTTTCCCGAGCACATCCTGCCCGAATACCTGGCCAGCACCGGCGTGCCGTTCCACATCGAGAACGAGGACACGTATAGCATCGTCAAGAAGCTGATCCCCGAGGGCAAGACCACCTGCAGCCTGTGCAGCCGCCTGCGCCGGGGCATTTTGTACCGCGTGGCCGATGAGCTGGGCTGCACCAAGATCGCGCTGGGCCACCACCGCGACGACATCCTGCAGACCCTGCTGCTCAACATGTTCTTTGGCGGCAAGATGAAAAGCATGCCCCCGAAGCTGGTCAGCGACGACGGCAAGCATGTGGTGATTCGCCCGCTGGCCTACGTGGCCGAGAAGGACACCGCCCGCTGGTCGGCGCACCGCAACTTCCCCATCATCCCCTGCAACCTGTGCGGCAGCCAGGAGAACCTGCAGCGCAAACAGGTGGGAGAGATGCTGCGCGAGTGGGAGAAGAAGTTCCCGGGCCGCGTGGAGAACATGTTCAACGCCCTGCAGAACGTGGTGCCCTCGCACCTGCTGGACGGCAACCTTTACGACTTCAAGAACGCCAAGGCCACGGGCATCGCCAGCGAAGACGGCGACAAGGCATTTGACAAGGAGGAGTTCCTGGCACCCGCGCCATCACTCCTGGGCCCCGGGATGGTGCAGGTGGTGCAACTGTCGTGAACCTCCGCGCCCCGGCGGCACTCTGACCGGTATTGCCTCTCAGGAGAACCGAATCATGACGCGTCGATGGATTTTTTCGCTGTCGCTGTGCGCAGCCGCAGCCCTGGCGGGCTGCAGCACCGGCCCACGCATTGTCGAGGGCCAGGTGCAAAGTTTCTCCACGCTGGCGGCGGTCCCCGCGCCAGCCACCTACCGCCTTGATCGCCTGCCCTCGCAACAGGTGCCGGCCTTTGACCCCATTGCCGCACTGGCCGAACAGGCGCTGGCCCGGGTGGGCCTACAGCGCGACGATGCCGCGCCACGCTTTTTGGTGCAGATTGGTGTTCAGGCGGGTGTGGTTCCCCGCTACGACGGCATGGCGCCGTATGGACCTTCCGGCCCGTGGGGGTTTGGTGGCTGGGGCGGCTGGCATGGCCGGGGGGGCTGGGGCTTTGGCGGCAACTGGGGGTTTTACGAGCCTTCGCCACTGCACCGCCGCGCCGTGAGCCTCATGCTGCGCGACGCTGCCACGCAGGCCGTGGTGTATGAAACCTCGGCGGTACATGAAGACATCTGGGTGAGCGACCCCGCCGTGTATGGCGTGTTGTTTGACGCGGCACTCACCGGCTTCCCCAAGCCTCCCCAGGGCCCCCGGGAGGTGCGTCTGCCCCTGCCCATGCTGGCCCCCCAAGCAACACCTGCCCCGGTCGCGCGGCCAGCGCCCTGACTTTTTCGACACTACGACGACCATAGTCTCCCACCTGCATGCAATCCACCCGCATCGTTGCCGTACGCCATGGCGAAACCGCCTGGAACGTGGACACCCGCATACAGGGTCACCTCGACATTCCATTGAACGACACCGGTCTGTGGCAGGCAGCCCAACTGGGCGAGGCCCTGAGTGGTGAGCCGATTGGCGCCATCTACACCAGCGACCTCCAGCGGGCCCACGCCACCGCCCAGGCGGTGGCCCGCACCACGGGCGCGCCGCTGGTGGCCGAGCCGGGGCTGCGCGAACGCAGCTTTGGCCACTTCCAGGGCCGCACCTTTGCCGAGATCGAAGCCGAGCTGCCCGAGGACGCCCGGCGCTGGCGCAAGCGTGACCCGCACTACGCGCCCGCCGGTGGCGAGTCGCTGGTGACACTGCGCGAACGCATCGAGCGCACGGTGACCACGCTGGCGCAGCAACACGCGGGCGAGCAGATTGTGGTGGTAGCCCACGGGGGCGTGCTGGATGTGCTGTATCGACTGGCCACGCGCCAGGAGCTGCAGGCGCCGCGCACCTGGCAGTTGGCCAACGCCGCCATCAACCGCCTGCTATGGACCCCCGACGGCCTCACGCTGGTGGGTTGGGCAGACACCCAGCACCTTGAAAACGCCGACCGCACCGCACGCGATGAAACCCATTCCTGAGGCACTGGCAGCCACCGTGGGCCTGCGGGTGGACCTGATCGACACGCCCGCGCTGGTGGTGGACCTGGACGCCATGGAGCGCAACATGCAGCGCATGGCGGACTTTGCGCGCAAACACCAGGTGCGCTGGCGCCCGCACGCCAAGATGCACAAGAGCGCCGAGCTGGCACTGCTGATGCAGCAGGCTGGCGCGCAGGGCGTGTGTGTGCAAAAAGTGTCCGAGGCCGAGGCATTGGCCGCAGGCGGCGTGAACGACATCACCATCACCAACCAGGTGGTGGCCATGCCCAAACTGCAGCGTGTGGCCCGGTTGGCCGCACAACTGGCAGCGCGCGGTGGGCGTCTCGCGCTGGCCGTGGACCACCCCGAAGGCATCGAGCGCCTGGCCGAAGCCATGGCGCAATATGGCAGCGACGCGGGGGTGGATGTGCTGGTGGAAATCGATGTGGGCCAGGGCCGCTGCGGCGTGGCCCCGGGCGAGGCGGCCGTGCCATTGGCGCTGGCCGTGGCCGGCACGCCACGCCTGCGGTTCGCCGGCCTGCAGGCCTACCACGGCCGCGCGCAGCACATGGCCAGCACCGTGGGCCGCCGCGAGGCCATTGCAGCCGTGGTGCGCGCCGCCGCCCACACACGCCAACTCATTGAAGCGGCGGGGCTGCCCGTGCCCCTGATCACCGGCTCGGGCACCGGCACACTGGTGCACGAGGCCGCCAGCGGCGTGTTTGGTGAACTGCAGGCGGGTTCGTTCCTGTTCATGGACGCCGACTACGCCCGCAATGAGCGCGAGCCCGCACAACCGGCTTTTGAACACGCATTGTTCGTCAAAACCCAGGTGATCTCGGTGCGCGACGGCCATGCGGTCTGCGATGCGGGCCACAAAAGCCATGCCATCGACTCGGGCCTGCCCACGGTCGCACTGCTGGCGCCCGAACGGGGCTTGCGCTACGCCAACGGCGGCGATGAACACGGCATTCTTTACCCCGATGGCCCCAAGGCGCGGCTGCCCGCGCTGGGCCGCATGCTGTGGCTGGTGCCTGGCCATTGCGACCCCACGGTGAATCTGCACGACTTCATGATCGGTGTGCGCGGCGGGCTGGCGATGGGCATGGTTGAACGCATCATCAGGGTTGATGCCAGAGGCGCGCTGACCTGATTGGGGCAAAAATGCTGCGGCATGAGCGCCGCACCGGACCGCTCCCAGCAAGCTCGCGCCATCGTGCGCCGCAGGAAGGTTTCCCATGAGCCCCAGCCAGATCATCGTTCTTGCCACGCCGGTCTTTTTGGTGCTGATCGCCATCGAGCTGGCCATCGGCTGGCGGCGCCAGCGCAACACCTACCGGCTGGCCGATGCGGTCAGCAGCATCAGTCTGGGCATGCTGAGCCAGACCAGCGCGGTGTTCACACGGCTGCTGCGCATCGGCATCTACACCGCCGTGTTCGAGCATGTGGCCTTGTGGCGCGGTGATGCTTTCTGGCTCAGCGCTCCGGGCTGGCTGCTGGCGCTGGTGTTCTACGACTTGTGCTACTACTGGCTGCACCGCATGGGGCACGAGTCGGCCGTGTTGTGGGCGGCGCACGCGGTGCACCACCAGAGCCAGGATTACAACCTCAGCACCGCACTGCGCCAGACCAGCTCGGGCGCGTTGCTGGGCTGGGTCTTTTACGTGCCGATGGCCCTGGCGGGGGTGCCACCGCTGGTGTTTGCCGTCGTGGCGCTTATCGACCTGCTCTACCAGTTCTGGGTGCACACCGAGCAGGTCGGCCGGCTCGGGTGGTTCGACCGCTGGTTTTGCAGCCCCAGCAACCACCGTGTGCACCACGCCGTGAATGACGCGTATCTGGACAAGAACTATGGCGGCATCCTGATCGTGTGGGACCGGATGTTCGGCACTTTCAAGGATGAGGACGCGCAGGAGAAATGCGTGTACGGCACGCGCGGCCTGCTCAACAGCTGGGACCCGCTGTGGGCCAATGCGCAGGTGTATGCAGGCTTGGCGCACGACAGCTGGCATGCACGCAACTGGGCCGACAAGCTCCGGGTCTGGCTCAAGCCCCCGGGCTGGCGGCCTGCCGATGTGAGCGAGCGTTTTCCGAAGCCCTCCTTCAGCATGGCACAGATGCTGCGCTACCACCCGCCCATGTCGCGCGCCGTGCAAGGGTTCGCCGTGCTGCAGTTCGCCGCGCTGCTGACAGGTGTGGCGGCGTTCCTGTGGCAAGCCGACAGCACCCCGCTGGCAGACAACGCCCTCTGGTTCGCGGTGCTGCTCGTGGCGCAGTGGGCCCTGGGCGCGGTGATGCAGGGGCGCATCGGCATGCTGCAGGCGCTGATGCTGCAAAGCGGAGCGCTCGCCACGGCCACCAGCGCCCTGGGGTTCACGCAGTGGCACTGGTTGTTCAAGCCGCTGACGATGGTGATTGCTCTTATTTTGGTAGCTATCAGCGCTTATTCAATAAGCGCCAGAGGCCGATTTGAATCAAAGTCTTTGTACTTGATGGGTGCGGCGCTGGCCGGGTCGCTGGCGGGCGATGTGTTCCTGATGTTGGACGGTTTTTTCATTCCCGGGCTGGTGAGCTTCCTGGTGGCCCATCTTTTCTACGTGGCGCTTTTCAAGCGCGGCCAGCGCTGGTTTCCGCACCGGGGGGCCTTGGCCGCCACGCTGGGTATCGGCGTGGCGATGTATGCGTTCTTGTGGACGGGTGGCCTGCCCGCCGCGCTGCGCGCACCCGTGGCCGCCTACGTGCTGGTGATCGCGCTCATGGCAGCCCAGGCCATCGGCCGCGCGACGGTGCTGCGCGATGCGCCCGCGCTCTGGGTGGCGCTGGGCGCCGGGTTCTTCATGGTCAGCGATTCCCTGCTGGCCACCCACCGGTTTGTGGTGCCACTGCCGCTGTCCTCTGTGTGGGTGCTGGCCACCTACTACGCGGCGCAGGGGCTGATCGTCACCGGGTGGCTTCGCGGCCTGGCCTCGGCGCCCACCCACACCGCGTTGCGCACAGGCGCCGCCGAGGGCACAAGCGGCACACCAACGTCTGTGGAGATGGGCGCCCCACACGGCGCACCAGGCACACTGGCACGCTCCTAGCCCCCGGGATCTCGTCACTATTTATATAGCCAAAAAGACTTATAGCGCTTATCCACAAAGCGCTGACAGCTATCGATACAATAGCAAATAGCAAATAGCAAATAGCAAATAGCAAATAGCAAATAGCAAATAGCAAATAGCAAATAGCAAATAGCAAATAGCAAATAGCAAATAGCAAATAGCAAATAGCAAATAGCAAATAGCAAATAGCAAATAGCAAATAGCAAATAGCAAATAGCAAATAGCAAATAGCAAATAGCAAATAGCAAATAGCAAATAGCAAATAGCAAATAGCAAATAGCAAATAGCAAATAGCAAATAGCAAATAGCAAATAGCAAATAGCAAATAGCAAATAGCAAATAGCAAATAGCAAATAGCAAATAGCAAATAGCAAATAGCATTGCAGCATGTCAGCCGCCCGGCACGGGCAGTGCGCCACCGGGCGCAGGCTCCACGCCCCAGGTGATCGCTTCATCGCGCGCAATGCGCCCGTCGATCAGCTCCACCAGCCGGTCGCAGCGCGCGGCCAGCCGGGGGTCGTGCGTGACCACCACAAAACTCGTGCCGCGCTCGGCGTGGATGCGGCGCAGCAGGGCAAACACATCGACCGACGAGGCGGTATCCAGGTTGCCCGTGGGTTCATCGGCCAGCACCAGCGGCGGGTCCATGACCAGCGCGCGCGCAATCGCCACGCGCTGCTGCATGCCGCCCGACAGCTCGCCCGGGCGCTTGCCCATCGCCTGGGCCAGGCCCACGGCGGCCAGCAGGCCGCGCGCGTGCTCGCGGTGTGCGGCGCTCACACGCCCTTCGGCCATGAGGGCGGGCAGCGTGACGTTCTCCAGCGCCGAAAACGCTGGCAGCAGGTGGTGAAACTGAAAGACAAACCCCAGCGTGCGGCGCCGACGCAGCGTGAGCGCGGCATCATCGAGCCCCTGCACCGCTTCGCCATCGAGCCGGTAGCTTCCCGAGGTCATGGTCTCCAGCAGGCCCAGAATGTTGAGCAGCGTGCTCTTGCCCGAGCCCGAGGGGCCCATCAAGGCGATGAACTCGTCCCGGCGCACCTGCAGACTGATGCCATGCAGCACCTCGGCCTCGCTGGGGCGGCCCAAGTTGTAGCTCTTGCGCACGGCATCGAGCGCGATCAGTTCGGAGGCGACGGGGTGGTTCATCACATCCTGATAGCCTGCGCCGGATCGAGCGCCGCCGCGCGCCGCGCCGGGGCCACGGCGGCCAGCACGCCGCAGACCGACGCAATCAGCGCCACCTGCAGCGCCGCAGCGGGTGCCAGCGTGATCGAAAACAGCGGCATGCCGTCTGAGCCCCGCACGAAGTGCGTGAACACCCAGATGAGCGCCACCGCCAGCAGCAGGCCCAGCACCGAGCCCAGTGCACCCACCACGGCGCCCTGCACCAGAAACACCCGCAGCACCTGCCCCCGCGTGGCACCCATGGCGCGCAGGATGCCGATCTCGCGGCCCTTTTGCACAACAGACACCACCAGCACGCTGGCAATGCCCAGCACCACCACGGCAAGCACCACGCCCCGGATAATGGCCGTGCTGATGGACTGGGCATTGAGCGCCGACACCAGCTGGGCATTGGTCTCCTGCCAGCTCTCGATCTTGTAGGGGAACTGCGTTTGCAGCTCGCGCGCCAGGGTCTGGGCCACCCACACGTCCTTCAGGGTCAGGTCGAGCTGGCTGGCACCCCCCGGCAGCGCCAGCAGGCTTTGCGCAGCACGCAGCGGCACGATCACGGTGCGCCGGTTCAGGTCTTTCACGCCCAGGTCCACCAGCGCGGTAACGCGCACCGAATCGCTCACCGTGCCGCCCACGCTGCCCGTCTGCACCGTGAGGCGGTCGCCCACGCGCACGCCCAGGTCCTGCGCCAGCTCGCGCCCCACAATCGCCTCGCCCGGTGCCAGCCGCGCGCTGCCGCTGACCACCTTGGAGCGCAGCCCCACCACGCGGTCATAGCGGTCCAGGTCCACGCCCATCAAGGCAATGGCCTGCGATGCCTCGCCGCGCAATGCCAGGCCACTGCCTGACACCATGGGCGAAACCCCGGCGACTTCGGGTAAGCGCTCCAGCAGCGGCACCAGCGCCTGCCAGTTGGCCACCGAACGCAAGCGCTGCGCGCGCGGCTGGGTTTCGGTGAACACAGCGGCCCCGGTCACAGGCAGGGCTGCCGGTGTGACGAGATCGTCCGGCGCGCGCAGGGTGATATGCGCCTGGGCGCCCAGTGTTTTGGCCAGGGTGTTCGATTGCAGGCCGCTGATCAGCGCCGAGATGTAGGCGATGACCGCCACGCCCGCCGCCACGCCCACGATGATGAGCACGGTCTGCATGCGCCCTTCGCGCAGAAAGCGCAGCGCCACACGCAACTCAAAGCCGGGCCACATCAGCATGGCAGCACGCTCAGCGGCCCATGGCATTGGTCAGCGCAGAGCCTGCGTCGCCCCCCTGCCCTTTGCCTTGCCCGTTCCCTTGTCCGTTGCCCTGGGCAGTGGCGCCAGGCGCAGCCGAGCCTGGGGCCCATGGCACCGTGCGAGCCCGCACGCGGTCGCCCGCCTGCACGGCGCCGCCCCGCAGCACGGTGTCGCCTCCTTTCAGGCCATCGAGCACCTCGACCGCATCGAGCGTGTGCAGGCCCAGCCGCACGCTGCGGGCCTGGGCACGCCCCTCCTGCAGCACCAGCACGGTCGCCTTGTCGCCCTCCACCGGGCCGCGCAGGGCCGCCTGTGGCAGTACCAGGGCACGCTCGCGCCGCGCCGTCTCTACTTCGACCGACAAGGTCATGTCCTCGCGCAGGAAAGCGGGGGCCTCATGCTCCAGCGCAAATTTCACCTCGATGGCGCCGCGCTGGGCATCCACCGCCGGTGCGATGGAGAGCACGCGCGCTGCAAAGCGCTGGCCGGCAAAGGCATCAGCCACCACCACCGCCTTCTGGCCCGGCTGCAGTTGGTTCAGAAAGCGCTCGTCCACCTGGGCCACCAGTTGGGTGGGCCCGGCCAGCGCCAGGCTAAGCAAGGCCTTGCCGGGTTGCACGATCTGCCCGGGCTCGACCGCGCGCACCAGCACGCGGGCATCAGCGGGCGCGAGCAGATCGGTCTGCGCCAGGCGGGCCTGGGCCGCCACGGTAGCCGCCTGGGCCAACGCCCATTGCGCCTGGGCTTGCGCCACATCAGTGCCGACATCGGCGTTGGCCTGCATCTGCGCCTGCGCGCTGAGCTGCTGCGCCCGCGCCACCTCCACCGCCCGGTGCGCCTCGTCGAGCTGCGCAGGGCTATAAAAACCCTCAGCCACCAACTGCTGCACCCGCGCCAGGCTGGCGTTGGCGGCCTGCAGGGTGGCGTCAGCCTGTGCGCGAGCCGCCTGCGCGGCGGTGCGGCCGCTGCTGCGCAGGCCCGTGATGCGCGCCTGCGCTTGGCGCTCGGCGGCAACGGCCTGCGCCAAGGCGGCGCGCAGTTCATCCGATTCGAGCCGCACCAGCACATCGCCCTGGCGCACCTGCGCGCCTTCTGCCACGCGCACCTGGGCCACTCGCCCGGTGACCGTGCAGCCCACGTCTACGCGTGACAGCGTGGCCACGCGCGCTGAAAATTGCAGGGTACGCACCAGCGGGGCCGGCTGCAGCACCAAGGCATCGACCTGCGGACCGCGCAGCGCCAGGGCGCCAACCGTGGAGGCAATCACCAGTACGGCAGCGCCCAGCGCCACGGCAAGCCAGCGGCGCTTCACAGAAAATGCCTCAGCGCCTTGGGAGCCATTGGGTCATTCCACAAACAACCCGCCTGCGGCCTGCGGCGGCGTGACCCCGAGGTGCCGATAGGCGGCCAGCGTGGCAATGCGCCCGCGCGGCGTGCGCTGCAGATAGCCTTGCTGGATCAGGTAAGGCTCGATCACGTCTTCGATGGTGCCGGACTCTTCGCCAATGCTGGCAGCGATGTTGTCCAGGCCCACGGGGCCCCCATCAAAGCGGTGGATCAGGGCCTCCAGCAGCTTGCGGTCCATCACATCAAAGCCTTGCGGGTCCACATCGAGCATGGCCAGCGCCTTGTCGGCGATGGTTTTGGTGATGCGGCCATCGCCCTTGACCTCGGCGTAGTCGCGCACGCGGCGCAGCAGCCGGTTGGCGATGCGCGGCGTGCCGCGCGAGCGCCGCGCCAGTTCGAAGCCGCCCTCATCGTCCATGGGGGTCCCCAGCAGGCCCGCGCTGCGTTTGACTATGCGCGCCAATTCTTCAGGGGTATAAAACTCCAGCCGCGCCACGATGCCGAAGCGGTCGCGCAGCGGATTGGTCAACATGCCCGCCCGCGTGGTGGCACCCACCAGGGTGAAGGGCTGCAGGTCAAGCTTGATGCTGCGCGCCGCAGGCCCTTCGCCGATCATGATGTCGATCTGGTAGTCCTCCAGCGCGGGGTAGAGGATTTCCTCGACCACGGGCGAGAGGCGGTGGATCTCGTCGATGAACAGAACGTCGTTTCTTTCGAGATTGGTCAGCAGCGCCGCGAGGTCTTTGGGCTTTTCAAGCACCGGGCCACTCGTCTGGCGCAGGTTCACCCCCAGCTCCGCCGCAATGATGTGGCTAAGCGTGGTCTTGCCCAACCCTGGCGGCCCAAAGAGCAGGACATGGTCCAGCGCCTCACCCCGCATCTTGGCTGCGCCGATGAAGATCTCCAGTTGCTCACGCGCCTTCGCCTGGCCCACATATTCCTGCAGCAGCTTGGGCCGCAAGGCGCGCTCAATGGCCTCTTCCTGCGGCGACGCCGGGGCGGCAGAGATGACACGTTTGTCGGGCGCGGGAGCGAAGTCGTCGGTCTGGATGGTCATTGATTTGGTGTGTTTACAGAGACGGCCCGCTTAAGCGCCAGGTTTCAACCACTGTTTGAGGGCCGAGCGGAATGCCACGTCAAAACGCCCGTAATAGTCACGTCCCGCAGGGGCCAGGCAACTTGACGAGCCCCCATAGAGTTGCCCCACCACGTAGCGAGACGATCCGATCCCCAAGAACAGCCCCGAGCCACTGCTGCCGCCTTCGGTGGTGCCCTGGGTCCAGCCCACGGACAAAAAGCGCCCATCCTGCTGGGTGCTTGCCAGGCACTGCTCGTTGCTGCAGTTGCTGAACTGCGCCACGGCGCCTGCGCTGGTCTTTTGCAGATCGCCGGAGGGATGGTGAATGCCGATAACGCTTGCCGATTGCGCTACGTCACCAAAATAGGAACCGGCATACACGACGCCTTGGGGCGCAGCGCTGTTCAGACGCATGAACGAGGTGTCGGTGGCTGCATCGGCGTAAAGCAGCAAGGCACCGCCCGCAACGCGCTGCGTCGCCGGGTTCAGGCTGCCGCTATCGCATGCGGTGGAACGGTAAAACCAGTCGGTGGTGAGGGACGACGCCACCGATTGCGACGAAACGCAGTGGTTGGCACTGAGGAAATACGGCGTGGTGCTGGACTGGCTATCGTTGAGCAAGGTGCCGGTGCAAAGGTAGCTGTTGCCGTCGCGAACGAAGATCATGCGCGCCACCGAGCGGCTTTCGCTGCTGAGCTCGGGTTTGCACGACACGTCAATGTTGCAGGTGCCCGCCTCGCCCACTTTGGTGACCGTTGGTGCGGCGACTTCGGCGGGTGACAGCACAAAGTGGGAGATCGCGGGGACGGCCATATCAAGCTGCGCCAGGTTCGCGCCCACCGGCACCTCCACCTCCAGCGTGGTCTCGGCGCCACCAAAATCTGGCGACCAGTAGGTGCGCGCCGCATCCCCGGTGTCGCCGGCATCCAGATTGCGCTGGATGGTGCGCAACACCTCTTCCCCAGACACCTGCACGGGCGATCCCCCCGCCTGTGCATAAAACCGCAAGGTGGTGGCGGGCGGCAAACTGCGCACCAGCACCCCCACGCGCACCCCCAACGCGCCGTCTGCCGTGAAACTGATGGCAGCGCGCTGCAGCCCGCCACCGACGGGGGTCCATTGCAGCTGCGCCAGCGTGGCCTGCGGCGTAGCTGTGGCGCGCACGCTCCGGGCCACACCGATTTGCTCAGGGGCACTCTGGCCAGGCACGGCTTTTCCCGTCGCCTTCAACAGGCTCTGCGAGGAGCCCAGCGGGCCGAGTCGAACCGAGACCGGCGGCAGGGCGCGCCCGCGCAGAGTGACCGCCTGAGCGGCCGCGTTTGCAACCTTGGGAAGCCCCAGGTCGAGCGGCTCAATGCGGTTGGTATCCACAGGCGCTTGCGTAACAGGGTCCGCAGGGGCACTCCCGCCGCCGCCCCCGCCACAGGCAGACAACAGCAGAACGGCACACAGACTTGTGAGCCTTTTGAATGCAAGCAGTTTTTTATCCATTTCTTGATGCCTCATGTGACCTATGCCATGTACCAAACCATTACTTCGCCAACGCCTTGAGCGCCAGCTTGATGCCGTCGCTCACCCCCACATCGCTCGGCAGGGCCTTGAGCGCCGCAGCGGCTTCTTTCTCGTTGTAACCCAGCGCCAATAACGCTTGCTGGATATCCGCCTGTGCATCGCTGCCGGGATGACCCGGCACGGCGCCCATGTCGGCGCCCAGTTTGCCCTTGAGCTCCAGCAACAGCCGCTCAGCGGTCTTTTTACCAATGCCGGGCACCTTGACCAAGCGGCCAGCCTCCTGCAGCGAAATCGCCTGGGCCAGATCCGCCACGCCCATGCCCGAGAGGACGGACAGCGCCGTGCGCGGCCCGACGCCTGATATCTTGATGAGCTCGCGGAATGCCTGGCGCTCGGGCGCAGTGGCAAAACCATACAGCACCTGGGCATCTTCACGCACGATGAACTGGGTGAGCAGGCTCACGCGCTCGCCCACGGCGGGCAGGTTGTAAAACGTGCTCATGGGCACATTTACCTCATAGCCGACGCCGTGGCAGTCCAGCAGCACCTCGGGGGGATTCTTCTCCAGCAGGGTGCCGGTCAATTTGCCTATCATTGGAGTCCTTTGGCGCCGCTGCATTGATGGGCAGGCAGCGCACTCTTTTTTGCCGTCATTGGCTTTTGCCGACTGGAATTATCAGCGTGATCCTGCGCCACACCTTCACCCCGCACAACAACACCCGGCTTACCCACCTTTGTGGCCCGGCAGACGCACACCTGCGCACCATCGAAGTGGCATTGCAGGTCACCATTGCCCACCGGCATGAGCAGTTCAAGGTCGATGGTCCCAAGGCCCACGCCACGCAGGCGATGGAGTTGCTGCAAGCCCTCTATGAGATGGCTGAGCGCCCCATCGCCGAGGACCACTTGCAGCTCATGCTGGCGGGCGACGGCGAACTGCTGGAGGCGCCCGAAGGCGACATCGTGCTCAACACCCGCCGCACCGACCTGCGCGGGCGCACCCCCACGCAAAGCCTGTATCTGCAGAACATCGCCTCGCACGACATCACCTTCGGCATTGGCCCGGCGGGCACGGGCAAGACCTATCTGGCGGTGGCCAGCGCAGTGGACGCGCTGGAACGCAGCAGCGTGCAGCGCATCGTGCTCACCCGCCCTGCGGTGGAGGCCGGGGAACGCCTGGGCTTTTTGCCTGGCGATCTGGCACAAAAGGTGGACCCTTATCTGCGCCCGTTGTATGACGCGCTCTATGAGCTGATGGGCCACGACAAGGTGCAAAAGGCGTTCGAGCGCAACGCGATCGAAATTGCCCCCCTGGCCTTCATGCGCGGGCGCACGCTGAACAATGCGTTCGTCATCCTGGACGAAGCGCAGAACACCACGCCCGAGCAGATGAAGATGTTCCTCACCCGCATCGGCTTTGGCGCGCGCGCCGTGGTCACGGGCGACGTGAGCCAGATCGACCTGCCCAAAGGGGCGATGAGCGGGCTGATCGACGCGGAGCATGTGCTCAAGCGCGTCAAGGGCATCGCCATCACGCGGTTCACCAGCGCCGACGTGGTACGCCACCCGCTGGTGGCCCGCATTGTGGATGCCTACGACGCACCGCGCCGCGCCGCGCCCAAACGCAGCTGAGGGCCAGGCACTCCAAACACTATTATTTTTATAGCTAATTGCGCTTTCGCATCAAGCGCTAGAGGCCAAAATGACCTTGAATCAACTCTCCCTATCTCTGCAGTTCGGCCCGTTCGACACCGTGGCCGAACACCGCGCGGCGTTGCCGCGCCACAAGGTCACACGCTGGATTCGCCACGCGCTGTCCACCGACGCAGAGATCACCGTGCGCATCGTGGGCGCCGACGAGGGCCAACGACTCAACCGCGAATACCGCAAAAAAGACTACGCCACCAACGTGCTCACCTTTGACTATTCCCAGGAGCCGGTGGTGACGGCCGACCTGGTGCTCTGCGCCCCCGTGGTGGCACGTGAGGCGCAAGAACAGAACAAGAGCCTGGAAGAACACTACGCGCACCTGCTGGTGCACGGCACCCTGCACGCCCAAGGATGGGACCATGAGACCAGCGCCGAAGACGCCGATGACATGGAGTCGTACGAAACCGACATCATGCAAGAGCTGGGGTTTGCCGACCCCTACGCCAAATAGGGGCCGTCAGGCAGGGCCGACGATGCCCCCCGCCGGAGGCATTGCGCCCCGGTGGGTGGCCCATCTCTGGCCCTCAGCCCACGATCACTCCTTGCGTTCGATCAGCCGATTGATCCGCAGCGCGGCCAGGGTGCAAACGGCACCCGACAACAAATACAAGGAAACGGCTCCGAGCCCAAACCGAGCCGAAAGCCCCAGCGCCACCAGCGGCGCAAACCCCGCGCCCAGCAGCCAGGCCAGATCGGCAGACAGCGCAGCCCCGGTGTAGCGGTACTGCGCCGAGAAATTGGCCGTCACCGTGCCCGACGACTGCCCGTACGACAGCCCCAGCAACACAAAGGCCACCAGCATGAACACGTTGTTGCCCACCGTGCCGGCGCCCAAAAGCCATGGCACCGTGAAGCTGAAGAGCCCGATCAACGCGGCCATCAAGCCCAGCAGGTTGCGCCGCCCGATGCGGTCGGCCAGCCAGCCCGACACCATGATGGCGCCTGCGGCCAGAAAGGCGCCCACGATCTGCACCCCCAGCACCTCCGTGATGGACTGTTCGGAATACATGGTGATCCACGACAGCGGAAACACCGTAGCCAGGTGAAACAGCGCAAAGCTGGCCAACGCAGCAAAGGCGCCAATCAACACATTGCCGCCCTCGTTGCGCGCCACCTGCGCAGCGCTGACCGGTTGCAGCTCGCGTTGCTGCAGCAGCTCGGCATACGACTGCCCCACCACCAGGCGCAAACGGGCAAACAGGGCCACCACGTTGATGGCAAAGGCCACAAAAAACGGGTAGCGCCAGCCCCAGTCCAGGAACTCCGCCACGGTCAGGTGGCTATAGAGGTAGGCGAACAGACTGGCCGCCAGCACAAAACCCACCGGCGCGCCCAATTGGCCGATCATGGCGAACCAGCCGCGCCGCTCGGGCGGAGCGCTCATTGCCAGCAATGACGGCAGACCGTCCCAGGTGCCGCCCAGCGCCAGACCCTGGCCAATCCGCAAGATGACCAGCGCCGCAATCGCTTTGCCCCCCACCGATGCATAACTGGGCAAAAAGGCCATGCCAGCCGTACAAGCACCCAGCAAAAAAAGCGCCAGCGTGAGTTTGGTCCCCCGGCCCCAACGCCGCTGCACCGCCATGGAAACAGCCGTACCCACGGGTCGCGCCACGAATGCCAGCGAAAAGATGGCAAAAGCCATCAACGTGCCGTCGAGTCGCGACAAAAACGGGAACAACAACGATGGAAACGCCAACACGCTGGCGATTCCGAACACAAAAAAGTCGAAATATTCGGACGAGCGCCCAATGATCACCCCCACGGCGATCTCACCGGGGCTCACATCTTCATCGGTATGGGCCCGTGCCAGCGATACCGAACTCTCCAAGCCGGGTGCAGGCAGTGCTGCAGAACCTTGGCTATACATATTGACGCTCCTCAAGCAACTGATACGCCTCCGTTCTACACCCCCCCGGCGAGCCCCACAAGTGAGCTTTCGCTA
This sequence comes from Acidovorax radicis, assembly GCF_020510705.1. Lineage (NCBI taxonomy): Bacteria > Pseudomonadati > Pseudomonadota > Betaproteobacteria > Burkholderiales > Comamonadaceae > Acidovorax > Acidovorax radicis. The sequence continues at coordinate 656,774 of NZ_CP075184.1, read as the reverse complement.
GAGGCGCCGTAGGAAAACCCTGATTGCTGACCGCCCTGGGAGCCTGTCGGACTTGGAGCGTCGAAAGCGAAAATGGACCCCAGCGAGGACAGTTTTTGCCGGATTTGCAGCCCCATAGCCCGGCTATGGGGCAAGAAGACGGTGTTCTCGAAGAGCCGCGAAGCGAAAAATGGACCGCTGCGGTCCATTTGCAGCCGACGATTTCCAAGTCCGACAGGCTCCTAGCGCCCTGCGACAGATCAAACCCGCCCCATTGCGCGCAAAACCGTTGGCCCGTCATTGACGTTGGACAAAATGTCCAATCGACAAATTCGCTAGCGGTACTACATTGCCCCCCTTCAGTCACTCGCGTTTTTACCTAAGCGCTCTTCTGCCGCGCCCCTAGCATGCTCAAAAACAAGGAAATTCGCAGGCCCGCCTGGTTGGCAGCGATGGCACTGGCCGCCGGTCTTGCCGGCTGCAGCAAGGCTGTTGTCCTCAACCCGGCCGGCGATGTCGCCGCCCAGCAAGGCCATATGGTCGTTACCGCCACGCTGCTGATGCTCATCATCATCGTGCCGGTGATTGCGCTCACCCTGTGGTTTGCCTGGAAATACCGCCAGTCCAACGCCGCCAACACCGAGGCCGACTACGACCCCGAATGGCACCACTCCACCACGCTGGAGCTGGTGATCTGGACCGTGCCGCTGCTCATCATCATTGCCCTGGGCGCCCTGACCTGGATCGGTACCCACAAGCTCGACCCCTATCGCCCTCTGGACCGCATCGACGCCCAGCGCCCCCTGGACGCCAACGTCAAGCCGCTGGAAGTGCAAGTGGTGGCGATGGACTGGAAATGGCTGTTCTTCTACCCCGAGCAAGGCATTGCCACGGTGAACGAGCTGGCCGCCCCTGTGGACCGCCCCATCCTGTTCAAGCTGACGTCCACGTCCACCATGAACGCGTTCTACGTGCCTGATCTGGCCGGCATGATCTACGCCATGCCCGGCATGCAGACCGAGCTGAATGCGGTGATCAACAAACCAGGTGTGTTCAACGGCATGTCATCGCACTACAGCGGCGCGGGCTTCTCGGGCATGACCTTCAAGTTCCATGGCCTGAGCAATGGCGACTTCGCCCAGTGGGTGCAAAAGGCGAAGACTGAGGGCAAGCCCCTGGACAAGATGACCTACCTGAATCTGGCCAAGCCCAGCGAACGCGACCCCGTGCAACGTTTTGCCTCGGTGGAAGACGGCCTGTACGACAAGGTACTCAACCGCTGCGTGGAAGACGGAAAGATGTGCATGCACCACATGATGGCGATCGACGCCCAGGGTGGCGACGCCTATGTGCGCTCGGCAGGGCTGAATCTGCCGCAGGACTGGTGCACTGCCCAGAATGCCGCCCAGGTGGTGGCTTCGCTCCAAACCCGCAACGCACCAGCACAAGCCCCTAGCGCCAGCATCCGCCAATGAGTCTTCCTATGTCCTCCGAAACCATTTCCCCACCCCACTGGGCCCTTGGCCGGCTCAACTGGGACGCTGTACCGATGGCGCATGAGCCCATCGTGCTGTGGACCTTCATCGCCGTCGTGCTCGGCGGCCTGGCCGTCATGGCGCTCATTACCCGGTTTCGCCTGTGGGGCCCGCTATGGCGCGACTGGATCTGCAGCATCGACCATAAGAAGATCGGGATCATGTACATGATCCTGGGAATCGTGATGTTGCTGCGCGGCTTTGCCGACGCGGTCATGATGCGCCTGCAGCAAGCCATGGCCTTTGGCGACAACATGGGCTACCTGCCCCCACACCATTACGACCAGATCTTCACCGCCCACGGCGTGATCATGATCTTCTTCGTGGCGATGCCGCTGGTCACCGGGCTGATGAATTACCTTGTGCCGCTGCAAATCGGTGCGCGCGACGTGTCGTTCCCGTTCCTGAACAACTTCAGCTTCTGGATGACCACTTCGGGCGCCGTGCTGGTGATGGTGTCGCTGTTCCTGGGCGAGTTCTCCACCTCCGGCTGGCTGGCGCTGTCCAACCTGGGGGCGCAGAGCCCGAGCACGGGTCTGGATTACTACATCTGGGCGCTGCAGATTGCCGGGGTGGGCACCACGCTGTCGGGCATCAACCTGATCGTGACCATCATCAAGATGCGCGCGCCGGGCATGAGCCTCATGAAGATGCCCGTGTTCACCTGGACCGCCCTGTGTACCAACGCGCTCATCGTGGCGTCCTTCCCTGTGCTGACGGCCGCGCTGGTGCTGATGTCGCTGGACCGCTACGTGGGCACCAACTTCTTCACCAACGAGCTGGGCGGCAACCCCATGCTCTACGTGAACCTGATCTGGATCTGGGGCCACCCCGAGGTGTACATCCTGGTGCTGCCCGCGTTCGGCGTGTTCTCCGAAGTGGTCGCCACCTTCAGCAAGAAGCGCCTGTTCGGCTATACCTCCATGGTGTATGCCACGGTGTGTATCACCATCCTGTCGTACCTGGTGTGGCTGCACCACTTCTTCACCATGGGCTCGGGGGCCAGTGTGAACACCTTCTTCGGCATCACGACGATGATCATCTCGATCCCGACGGGCGCCAAGATCTTCAACTGGCTGTTCACCATGTACAAGGGCCGCATCCGCTTTGAGCTGCCCATGATGTGGACCGTAGCCTTCATGGTGACCTTCGCCATCGGCGGCATGACCGGTGTCCTGCTGGCCGTGCCACCCGCTGACTTCGTGCTGCACAACAGCCTGTTCCTGATCGCCCACTTTCACAACGTGATCATTGGCGGCGTGGTGTTTGCCATGTTTGCCGGCATCAACTACTGGTTTCCCAAAGCCTTTGGCTACAAGCTCGACCGCGCCTGGGGCGTTCGCTCTTTCTGGCTGTGGGTGGTGGGTTTCTGGGTGGCGTTCATGCCGCTGTACATCCTGGGCCTGATGGGCGTGACCCGTCGCGCCAACCACTTTGAAGACCAGTCTTTGCAAATCTGGTTCATCATCGCGGCCGTTGGTGCCGCAATGATCGCCGCCGGCATTGGCTGCTTCCTGATCCAGCTGGTGGTGAGCTACCTCAAACGCGAACAACTGCGCGACTGGACGGGCGACCCTTGGGACGCCCGCACCCTGGAATGGTCGACCTCGTCGCCCCCACCCGACTACAACTTCGCCGCCACCCCTGTGGTGCATGAAATTGATGCGTGGTGGGATATGAAGAAGCACCGCTACCAGCGTCCTCTGAGCGGGTTCAAGCCCATCCACATGCCTGCCAACACAGGCTCGGGCGCCGTCATCTCGGCCCTGTCGCTGGTGTTCGGCTTTGCATTGATCTGGCACATGTGGCTGCTGGCGGGCGTGTCATTCGTCGTCCTAGTGCTGGCTGCCATCGTCCACACGTTCAACTACCAGCGTGACTTCTACATTCCAGCGTCCGACGTGATCGCAACCGAAGAAGCCCGCACACTCCAACTGGCCCGCCATGTCTGATATCCGTTACTCCGCTGGCGCCGCAGCAGGCGCCCTGGCACCGCGCGACTACCACCTCGCGCATGAGCCCCATCCCGAAAACGGCACCGCGTTGGGTTTCTGGCTCTATCTGATGAGCGACTGCCTCATCTTCGCCTCCCTGTTCGCCACGTATGGCGTGCTGGGCCGCAGCTATGCCGCCGGCCCCACCGGGGCGCAGCTGTTCGACTTGCCGCTGGTTGCCCTCAATACGGCCTTTTTGCTGCTCTCGTCCATCACCTTTGGCTTTGCCATGCTGGAAAAGCAGAAGAAAAACGTCAGGACCACGCTGGTGTGGCTGGCCGTGACCGGCGTGCTGGGTTTGTGCTTTCTGGGGCTGGAGCTGTATGAGTTCTCGCACCTCATCCATGAAGGCGCAGGGCCACAGCGCAGCGCGTTCCTGTCGGCGTTCTTCACACTGGTTGGCACCCACGGCCTGCACGTCACCTTTGGCCTGATCTGGCTCGTGGTGCTGATGCTGCAGATCGGCAAACATGGCCTGATCCCCGAGAACAACCGCCGCCTGATGTGCCTGTCGATGTTCTGGCACTTTCTGGACGTGGTCTGGATCGGCGTCTTTACTTTTGTGTACCTGATGGGGGTGCTGTAAATGAGCCCACAACACACAACCCACGCACCGCACGGCCCTGGGCATGACGATCACCACGCCGGGCACCATGACGATAGCGGCCCGCACAGCACGCTCTCGGGCTACATGATCGGGTTCATCCTGTCGGTCATCCTCACCGCTATCCCCTTCTGGCTCGTCATGGCCAAGGTGATTGCCGACCGCAACACCGCCGTGCTGGTGCTGGGCGGTTTTGCGGTGGTCCAGATTTTGGTCCACATGGTGTTTTTCCTGCACATGAACGGCAAGGTTGAAGGCGGATGGACCTTGTTGTCCACCATCTTCACGGTGGTGTTCGTAGCGATCGCCATCACGGGCACGCTGTGGGTCATGTTCCACATGAACGCCAACATGATGCCCGAGCACCCGACCATGCCCGGGGCCACACAAAACGGCTCGGGCCCGGGCGCCGCCCACGACGCCGCGCCTTGACCGCAATCTGGCCACCCACTCGCCACACCGTGCCAACCTCTGAAGCGGGCGCAAAACGCCCGCATTCCAACACGACCCTGGCGATGCTCACCGTGGTGGGCATCGCCTTTTTTGTGGGGTTTGTCACGCTCGGGGTTTGGCAATTGCAGCGCCTGAGCTGGAAGCTCGACCTCATCGCACGCGTCACGCAGCGCATCGCAGCGCCTCCCGGCCCGCTGCCACCCCAGGCGCAATGGCCCACGCTGGACGTCACACGCCACGAATACCAAACCGTGCGCATTCAAGGAATGTGGCTGGACAACAAAACGGTGCTCACCCAGGCCAACACCGTCCTCGGGCCGGGCTACTGGGTGCTGACGCCGTTGCAGATGGCCGACGGGGGCACGGTGCTGGTGAACCGAGGGTTTGTGCCCCAGGACCAGCGTGCGCAATGGCTGGGGCCAGCCGCGCCGGGCCCGTCGTCTGCCAAGCAGCCCCAGCCCGTCACGGTCGAAGGCCTGGTGCGCATGAGTGAACCCGACGGTGGCTTTCTGCGCCACAACAACCCCGCAGAGCACCGCTGGTATTCGCGTGATGTCGCCGCCATTGCCCAGGCGCAAGCGCTTGCGCATGTGGCGCCGTTTTTTGTGGATGCGGGATTGCCCGGCGGGCGTGCCACCATGGCCACGGCGGAACCATCCTCATCCGGCTCCGTGGGGGCATGGCCCCGCCAGGGGCTGACGGTGGTGCACTTTTCCAATACGCACCTGGTGTATGCGCTGACCTGGTTCGGGTTGGCGCTCATGGTGGTGGGGGCCGCCGTGGTTGTGGCACGCTATGAGGCCCGGCTGCGCGCGGCCAGCCGTCCCCCACTTGCCCATGAACAGCATTAGCACCCGCACCAGCAACGCCCCCGGGGCAGGTCCGACGCCCTCACCCCCTTCGGGCCGCGCCCGCTTTGCCAACGCGGCGGCGGGGCTCAAAAACCTGCACCAGCTGATCCAGCTGCGCTGGATCGCTGTCGTGGGGCAGCTGCTGACCATCGAAGCGACCCACTACAGCCTGGGCATGGTCCTTCCGCTGCAGGAGATGCTGACCCTCGTGGCGTGCATGGTGGCCTTCAATATCGCCAGCCTGCTGCGCTGGCGCAGCAGGCTGGCAGTGGCCGACGTCGAACTCTTCATCGTGCTGCTGGTAGACGTGGCAGCACTGACTGCACAGCTGTACCTGAGCGGGGGCATCGCCAATCCCTTCGTGTTTCTGTATTTGCTGCAGATTGCCGTGGGCGCCATGCTGCTGCGCAGCGGCTACACGTGGTCCATCGTGGTGATTGCGTCGGCCTGCGTCATGCTGCTGTCGCAGCACAGCCGCCCCCTGCCGCTGGCGCCCAACCTGCACGGCGGCTGGCACAGTCCCTATGTACTGGGTCTCCTGGTGTGTTTCATGCTCAATGCCGCGCTGGTGGTGATCTTCATCACGCGCATCAGCCACAACCTGCGGCGGCGCGATGCGCGCCTGGCGGCGGTGCGCCAGCGCGCTGTGGAAGAGGAACACATCGTGCGCATGGGTTTGCTGGCATCGGGCGCGGCCCACGAACTGGGCACTCCGTTGTCCACCATGGCCGTCATCCTCGGCGACTGGAAACGCATGGCCCCCCAGGCCTCAGACCCCGTTTTTCAGGAAGACATCGCCGAGATGGAGGCGCAGGTGCAGCGCTGCAAAACCATCGTGAGCGGTATCTTGCTGTCCGCCGGCGAAACGCGTGGTGAGGCATCCAGCCAGACCACGGTGTGCCAGTTCCTGGACACCTTGGTGAAGGACTGGCGCTCCACGCGCTCCATCGAAACGCTGGTGTATGACAACCGCATTCTTGACGACAGCCCGATGGTGGCCGATGCCACGCTGGAGCAGATGGTTTTTAATGTGCTGGACAATGCACGCGACGCATCGCCCCACTGGGTCAGCTTGCGGGCGGAGAGCGATCGCGATGTGTTGCGAATCGTCGTGACAGACCGGGGCCCTGGTTTTGCGCCCGCTGTGCTGGCACAGGTGGGCACGCCCTACCGCTCCACCAAGGGGCGGCCCGGCGGCGGGCTGGGGCTGTTTTTGTCCATGAACGTCGCACGCACGCTGGGTGGCAGCGTCACCGCGCGCAATCTGCCCGAAGGGGGCGCAGAAGTCACCGTCACGATTGCACTCGCCACCATCGCCCTGCAGGCCCCTCATCAAAAAGACCATGGACACTGAACGTTTGCTGTTGATCGTGGAAGACGACGAGGCCTTTGCCCGCACCCTGGCGCGCTCGTTCGAGCGGCGGGGCTACAAGGTGCTGCATACCGACGGCGTGGTGAAGATGGAAGAGCTGCTGGCCAAGCACACCCCACGCTACGCGGTGGTGGACCTCAAGCTCAAAGGCGACGCCACCGGTCTGGCCTGTGTGCAGCAATTGCATGCCCACAGCGACGCGATGCGCATTGTGGTGCTGACCGGGTTCGCCAGCATTGCCACGGCCGTCGAGGCCATCAAACTGGGTGCCGGGCACTACCTGGCCAAACCGTCAAACACCGATGACATCGAGGCCGCCTTCAACCTCATGGAAGGCAACACCAAAGTGGAGCTGACCAATCGCTCCAGCTCCATCAAAACGCTGGAGTGGGAGCGCATCCACGAGGTGCTGGCCGAAACCGGCTTCAACATCTCGGAAGCGGCCCGCCGCCTGGGCATGCACCGGCGCACGCTCAGCCGCAAGCTCGAAAAACAGCGCGTGTGACGAGAGCGCGGCGGATCGCCGCGCCCTTGCGCCGACGCGTTTACCCACCTTCAAGGCAAAACACCTTTGCGCAGACGCCGTGGCGACAGCGGCGCATCCCTCTCCACATCTCCCGCCATGGCAGGCCTGGTGCGGCCTGGGCGCTGATCGCTCCCTCTTTTTGCGGCCGGCCAAGACATGCTCGCGGCGCCCGATGCGGGGTGGCGCAGGGTCTGCAGCCAGTACGATCCCGCGATGACCGCATGCTTGCCCTCCGAGGCGGCCGCATTTTCGATGGATGGAGAGCCATGTTTGAAACCGCCCTGCTTCTCGCCGCCGCCTTTGTGGCGGGCGCCCTCAATGCCGTTGCCGGGGGCGGCAGCTTTTTGACGCTGCCCGCCCTCGTCTTCACGGGCGTGCCACCCGTGGTGGCCAATGCCACGGGCACGGTGGCGCTGCTGCCAGGCTACATGGCGGGAGCCTGGGGCTTTCGGGAAGACACGGCCCCACCGCCGGGGTTGTCGATGCGCCTGTTGGTGGCACTGTCGGTGGTCGGCGGCGCGGCGGGCGCAGCGCTGCTGCTGGTCACGCCCGACGCCACCTTCCGCCTGATCGTGCCCTGGTTGCTGCTGGCGGCCACTGCGCTGTTTGCTTTTGGCCCGCAATTGCGTGCGCTGCTGGCTGGCGGCAACCCCTCTACCGCCAAGGCCACCGTGGGCGTGCTGGCGGTGGCCGCCTACGGTGGCTACTTCAACGGCGGGCTGGGTATCTTGCTGCTGGCACTGTTTGGCCTGCTCGGGCAAACGAACCTGAATGCCATGAATGGCCTCAAGAACTGGGTCTCGGCCGTACTTACCGCCATTGCCGTGGCGATCTACGCCGCAGGCAGTGTGGTGCTGTGGCAGCAAGCGCTGATGATGATGATGGCCGCCACCGCTGGCGGCTATGGCGGCGCGCGCGTGGCGCGGCGCATTCCTGCGCAGTGGCTGCGCTGGGGCATCGTGCTGACGGGGCTGGTGATGGCGGGGCTTTTCTTCTGGCGGCAGTGATGATCGCCACGGGAAGAATATGAACAAAAACAGCTGCTAGCGCTTATCAGCAAAGCGCCAGTAGCTATTATTTTTGAATAATCAACGGTTTGGGTTTGTATGGGCTGCTGGCGCGGACGGTGCCACCCGCAGCGGAATCGTCACCGGCCCGTCGTTGACCAGGTGCACCTGCATGTCGGCCGCAAACTGGCCGGTGGCAACATCGGGGTGCGCCTTGCGCGCCTGGGCCACAAAATAGTCGTACAGCCGCCGCCCCTCGTCCGGCGCGGCGGCCTGGGTGAAGCTGGGGCGGTTGCCGCCTGTGGTATCGGCCGCCAGGGTGAACTGGCTGACCAGCAGCAGGCCGCCACCGATGTCCTGCACGCTCTGGTTCATCTTGCCGGCAGCGTCCGAAAAGATGCGCAGCTTGAGCAACTTGGCCAGCAGCTTGTCTGCCTCGGCCTCGGTGTCGCCACGCTCGGCGCACACCAGCACCAGCAAACCCGCGCCGATGGCACCGATCGTTTGGCCTTCAACATCGACACGCGCTTCGCGCACGCGTTGCAACACACTGATCACGCCACATCCTTCGGGTCGTCTATATGCGCTTCCACATCGGTGGGCAGCAGTTCGATGGTGGCGCGCAGGCCAGGCACTGCGGACATCAGCCCGCGCTCGACCTGGCCGCGCAATTCAGCGGCATGGCGCAGCGTCCAGTCGGCCGGCATATGCAGGTGCATGTCCACAAACTGGCGCTGGCCCGCGCGGCGGGTGGACACATGGTCGAAACGCACCGCCCCGGGGGGCTGGGTTTGCACGAACTGCTGCAGGGTCGCGTCGATGGTGGCCTGCACCTGGGGTTCCACCGCCGAATCCATCAGCCCCTGGGACGAGCGCCAGACCAGCTCAACGCCCTCCTTGAGGATGTTGAGTGCGACCAGGATGGCGGCCGCTGCGTCCAGCCACAACCAGCCCGTCAGGGCTGCGCCGGCAATCCCCACCACCACCCCGACCGATGTCCACACGTCGGTGACCAGATGGCGGGCGTCGGCCTCCAGGGCGATGGAGCGATGCACCCGCGCCGCCCGGAACATCACCCACGCCAACAGCCCGTTGAGGCCCGAGCTGAACACCGACAAAGCCAGGCCCCAGCCGACCTGTTCGATCGCCTGCGGATTCACCAAGCGGTGCCCGGCGGCCCAGAAAATGCCCACCGACACCCCCACGATCAACAGCCCTTCAAAACCCGAAGAAAAATACTCGGCCTTGTGGTGGCCATAGGGGTGGTCGTCATCTGCGGGGCGTTGCGCCACCGTCACCATGGCCAGCGCAAACATGGCGCTGGCCAGGTTCACAAACGACTCCATCGCGTCCGACAGCAAACCCACCGAGCCCGAGATCGCCCAGGCCAGGGTCTTGAGCGCGATGGTGACCACGGCCACTGCCGCTGATGTCCACAACAGATTGCGCGGCGTGAGCCAAGGAGAGGATGGGGGGGCAGACGGAGACATCGGGTCTTTCAACAAAGTAGGCAAGTGTTCAGGCGGACCAAAACTATCAATTCAATAGCTGACAGCGCTTGCTGAATAAGCGCCAGCAGCCATTTTCATACTAATCCGTCACCAGCCGCGCCTTGACGGTTTTGCCCTTGACCCGGCCATCATTGAGCCGCTGGGCCGCCTGGGCGCCAATGGCGCGGTCGACCGCCACGTAGGTGGAGAAGTCGTTCACATTGATCTTGCCGATCTGCTCGCGGGTGTAGCCCATCTCGCCGGTCAGTGCGCCCAGCACGTCGCCCGCGCGGATCTTCTCCTTGCGCCCGCCAATGATCTGGATGGTGACCATGGGCGGCACCAGCGGGCCACTGCCCGTGGGCGTGAGGTCTGCCACCGGGAACCAGCGCGACTCGCGGCCCTGCAGCACCTCGATCTTGCCGACAAAGCCCATCTCGTCTAGGCTGGCCAGGTTCAGCGCCAGGCCCTCGGCGTCACCCCGGCCTGTGCGGCCAATGCGGTGGATGTGCACCTCGGCATCGGGCGTCACGTCCACGTTGATGACGGCCGCCAGGTTGGCAATGTCCAGCCCGCGCGCGGCCACGTCGGTGGCTACCAGCACCGAGCAGCTCTTGTTGGCGAACTGCACCAGCACCTGGTCGCGCTCGCGCTGCTCCAGCTCGCCAAACAGCGCCAGCGCGCTGAAACCCTGGGCCTGCAGCACGCCCACCAGATCGCGGCACTGCTGCTTGGTGTTGCAGAACGCAATCGACGATTCGGGGCGAAAGTGGTTGAGCAACTGCGACACCGTGTGCAGGCGCTCGCTGTTCTTCACCTCGTACCAGCGCTGCTCGATCTTGCCCTCGGCATGCTGCGCTTGCACCGTGATCTGCACGGGCGACTTCATGAACTGCGCGCTGAGCTTGGCGATGCCTTCGGGGTAGGTGGCCGAGAACAGCAGGGTCTGGCGCTCTTTGGGGCACTGGCGCGCCACGGTGGCGATGTCGTCGAAGAAGCCCATGTCGAGCATGCGGTCGGCCTCGTCGAGCACCAGGGTGTTCATCGCTTCCAGGCTCAGGTGCTGGCGCTCCAGATGGTCCATCACACGGCCGGGCGTGCCCACCACGATGTGGGCGCCGTGCTCCAGGCTCAGCGTCTGCGCGCGCAGCGGCACGCCGCCGCACAGGGTCACGACCTTGATGTTTTCTTCGGCCCGCGCCAGGCGGCGGATTTCGGTGCTCACCTGGTCGGCCAGTTCGCGCGTGGGGCACAACACCAGGGCCTGCACGGCGAAGCGACGCGGGTTGAGGTTGGCCAGCAGGGCCAGCGCGAAGGCTGCTGTCTTGCCGCTGCCAGTGCTGGCCTGGGCGATCAGGTCCTTGCCGAGCAGCGCGGGCGGCAGGCTGGCCGCCTGGATGGGCGTCATTTGCGTGTAGCCCAGCTGCTGCAGGTTGGTCAGCGTGGCGGGGCTCAGTGCCAGCGCGCTGAAGTCAGTGCCGGCTTGGTTTTCTTTGGAGGTCATGGGGGGATTATCGCGACGCTGAACAAGGCCCCCCTTGAGGCAGGGCCCCCAAGGGGTGGGAGATGGGGGTGGGCAGGTGCCCTTTTTTTAAGGGGGCCCACTGGCCCGTGGCATCAGGGCAAGTCCCTGACAGAGGCGTAAGCCGCATCGGATATAACAATTGAATACATACCGAGCGGGACATGCCAGATTCTTCCTTCGCAGCCAAAGCCCCCCGCCCTGGGGGATCCAGCGACTCATTGCTGCGTCTGATCGCCGATTCGGTGCCCGCGCTGATGGCTTACTACGATGTGGCCCATCTGCGCTGCCAGTTCGCCAACCAAGGCTACGCGGCCTACAACGGCCACACGACAGAATCCATCCTGGGGCTGACGGTCCAGGAGGCTATTGGCGACAAGGCCTGGCGGGCCATTGAGCCCCATGTGGCAAAAAGCCTGCGCGGCGAGCATGTGAAATACACCCGCGAACAAACCCTGCCCAATGGGGAGGCGCGGATGATCGAGGTCAACCTGATTCCGCACGTTGACGACCTGCAGCGCACGTTGGGCTCGTTTGTGCTGATCACCGACATCACCGAACGCTGGCGGGCCGAAAACACGGTGCGGCAAAGTGAAGAGCGCATGCGCAAGTTCACTGAGGCCACTGACGAGGCCATCGTTTTCCACCGCGACGGCGTGATCACCGACAGCAACGAGGCCATGCACCGGCTCTCGGGCTACCGGCTCGATGAGACACAGGGCCAGTCGATTTTCAATTTCATCAGCGCCGAGTGGCGCGCCGTGGCGCTTGAATACACGCGCACCGGCCGCGAAGACCCCTACGAGGTGACGATCCGCCACAAGGATGGCCACACCATTCCGGTCGAGGTGGTGGGCAAGACCATGCCCCAGCAGCATGCGGACTACCGCATCGTGGTGGTGCGCGACATCACCGCCCGCAAGCAGGCCCAAGAGCGCGAGGCCTTCATCGCCCTGCATGACAGCCTCACCCACCTGCCCAACCGGCATTTTTTGATGGAACAGCTGTCCCAGGTGCTGTCGCTCGCGCGCCGGCGCCACGGCCGCGCGGCCGTGTTGTTCATCAACCTGGACCACTTCAAGACCGTGAACGATTCACTCGGGCACCAGGCGGGTGACCAGTTGCTGCGCAACGTGGCCGAGCGCCTGCGCCTGGGCGTGCGCGACGCCGACGTGGTGGCGCGGCTGGGAGGCGACGAGTTCGTGGTGGTGCTCACCGATGTGCAGCACCAGGACGATGTGGCGATGGTGGCCGACAAGCTGCTGCACATCATGCATGGCGTGTTCACGGTGGACACGCAGCCCTTGACAATCTCGCCGTCCATCGGCATCAGCCTGTTTCCCGAGCATGGCGCCACCGCCGACACCCTGCTGCGCAGCGCCGACGCGGCCATGCACTACGCCAAAGACAGCGGCCGGGGCAACCGGCAGTTCTATGCCCCCGGCATGGACCCCAGCGCCATCGACGTGCTGCAGCACGAACGCCTGCTGCGCGAAGCCATCGCCCACCACCAGTTTGTGCTGCACTACCAGCCCCAAATGAGCCTGGCCGATGGGTCACTCCAAGGCTTCGAGGCCCTGGTGCGCTGGCAACACCCCCAGCGCGGGCTGGTGGGGCCCGATGAGTTCATCCATTTCTCCGAGTCGCGCGGCCTCATCACGCCCATTGGGCGCTGGGTCATGCGCGAAGCCTGCCGCCAGCTCAAGGCCTGGCAAGACCAAGGACTGACGATGGTGCCGGTGGCGGTCAACTTCTCGGCCCTGGAGTTTCGCCAGCGCGACGTGGCCGCAGAAATTGCGGCCGTCCTCAATGAAACCGGGCTGGCGCCGCAATACCTTGAGATCGAACTGACGGAATCGGTGCTCATGCACCAGACGGGCCCGGTGCTCAACACGCTCAATGCACTGAAGGCCCTGGGGGTCGGCATCTCGGTGGATGACTTTGGCACAGGGTATTCATCGCTGGCCTATCTCAAGCGCTACCCCATCGACAAGATCAAGATCGACCGCTCTTTTGTCATCGAAACCCCCGACAACACCGACGACGTGGCCATCGTCACCGCCATGATCCAGATGGGGCACAGCCTGCAGATCCAGACCGTGGCAGAAGGCGTGGAGACACAGGCGCAGGTGGACCTGCTGGCGGCACTCGGGTGCGATCTGATACAGGGATTCGTGGTGTCTCCCCCCATGGACGCACAGGCGGTGGGCCTGTGGCTTCACAAAAAATAGCCCCGCCTTGTGGACAATAGGGCCATGCCCCTCATCCCCGAATTCATTGCACCCACCCGCCACACCGACCCGGCCGACGCATTGGCCCAGGTGCAGCGCATCTATCAGCAACAAATTGGCCACCTGCGCGAGGCGATGCAACGCTTTGTGGGCGGCGAAACACCCACCAGCGCGGTGCGCGCGTTCTACCCGTTTGTGCGGGTGCACACCACCACTGTGGCGCGGGCCGATAGCAAGCTGGCCTATGGTTTTGTGGAAGGCCCCGGGCGCTACGAAACCACGCTGACCCGACCCGACCTGTTTGCGCGGTACTACGCCGAGCAGTTTCGCCTGCTGCGCGCCAGCCACAACATCGAGCTGGAGGTGGGCACCAGCACCCACCCCATCCCGATCCATTTCTCGTTTGCCGAGCACGACCACATTGAAGGAACACTCACGACAGAGCGCCGCATGCTGATGCGCGACGTGTTCGACCTGCCCGACCTGGCCGCCATGGACGACGGCATTGCCAACGGCACCTGGCAGGCCGCACCCGGCGAGGCCCAACCGCTGTCGCTGTTCACCGCGCCGCGCGTGGACTACTCGCTGCACCGCCTGCGCCACTACACGGGCACGGCGCCCGAGTGGTTCCAGAACTTCGTGCTGTTCACCAACTACCAGTTCTACATCGACGAGTTCGTGCGCCTGGGCCATGCCGAAATGGCCAAGCCCGACAGCGAATACATCGCCTTCATCGAGCCCGGCAACGTGGTCACGCGCCGCGTGGGATTGAGCGCCGAGGCAGGCGACGACCTGGGCGCCGCCCCGCCCCGCCTGCCACAGATGCCCGCCTACCACCTGGTGCGCCAGGACGCGAGCGGTATCACCATGGTCAACATCGGCGTGGGGCCCTCGAATGCCAAAACCATCACCGACCACATCGCCGTGCTGCGCCCCCACGCCTGGATGATGCTGGGCCACTGCGCCGGCCTGCGCAACAGCCAGCAGCTGGGCGACTACGTGCTGGCCCACGCCTATGTGCGCGAGGACCACGTGCTGGACGAAGAGCTGCCGCTGTGGGTGCCCATCCCGGCGTTGTCAGAGATCCAGGTGGCGCTGGAACAGGCCGTGGCCGATGTCACGCAGATGGGGCGCGACGAACTCAAACGCATCATGCGCACCGGCACCGTGGCCAGCACCGACAACCGCAACTGGGAACTGCTGCCCGACAACACGCCCCAGCGCCGCTTCAGCCAAAGCCGCGCCGTGGCGCTGGACATGGAAAGCGCCACCATCGCCGCCAACGGCTTTCGTTTTCGCGTGCCCTACGGCACCCTGCTGTGCGTGAGCGACAAGCCGCTGCACGGCGAGATCAAGCTGCCCGGCATGGCCAACCACTTCTACCGCGAGCGCGTGGATCAGCACCTGCGCATCGGCATGCGCGCCATCGAGATCCTGCGCGACGGCGGCGTGGCCCGCCTGCACAGCCGCAAGCTGCGCAGCTTTGCAGAGGTGGCGTTTCAGTAGGCCAGCGCTACAACAGCCAAGCCTGCAGCGCTGCACTCGCCCGCTGCCGTGGCCACAACCACCATGTCCTGCCCCACCCGCCCCACTGCAGCAACCCTGCGGTGGCAGGCGCGACCATTTCCACCATGCCGGCGGCACCGCGTTCCACGGGCTCAAGCAGAGTTGCCGGAGCTTGGCAGCGTGCGCAGTGAGGACGGCGCAGAGGATCAAAGGGTGGCATCGTTTTCATCTTTGATAACTGTCGCAGCCCGGAGGATCTATTCGCCAGCGTTGGCCAGATGCCCCAATCGTCCAACAGGCTGCTGCTGCGACGGCTGAAGCAAGTCGAACAGAGCCTGGCCCTTGCCCACACAGAAACCCGTTCTGGCGGAGTAATTCCTAAAAACATAGCTACTAGCGCTTAATGGATAGGCGCTAGAGGCAAATTTGGCTCATATTTTCAGCCCTGTGCCTTGCGCGGCTTGACCTTGCTGGCCGCCAGCTTGGCGTTGCTACGCGCCGTGTCCACATCGGTTGCCCGCGCCAACGCCACGCCCATGCGGCGCTTGGTGAAGCTCTCGGGCTTGCCGAACAGGCGCAGGTCGGTGTCGGGCACGCGCAGGGCCTCTTCCACGCCGTCGAACACGATGCCGACCGCGTCCACGCCGCCGTAGATCACGGCACTGGCGCCGGGGTTGCGCAGGCTGGTGTCCACGGGCAGGCCCAGAATGGCGCGGGCGTGCAGCTCGAACTCGCTCTGGTGCTGGGTGCACAGCGTGACCAGGCCGGTGTCGTGCGGGCGGGGGCTGACTTCGCTGAACCAGACCTGCTCGCCCTTCACGAACAGCTCCACGCCGAAAAGTCCCTGGCCACCGAGGTTGTCGGTCACGGCCTTGGCGATCTGGCGCGATTTTTCGAGCGCTGCGGGGTGCATGGGGTGGGGCTGCCAGCTTTCCACGTAGTCGCCGCTCACCTGCACGTGGCCGATGGGGTCGCAGAAGCTGGTGACGATCTGGCCGTCTGCACCCACCGAACGCACGGTGAGCTGGGTGATTTCGTAGTCAAAATCGATGAAGCCTTCCACGATGACACGGCCGTGGCTCACACGGCCACCGGCCATGGCGTAGTCCCAGGCTTTTTGCACGTCGGCCGGGCCGTCGATCTTGCTCTGGCCCTTGCCGGAGCTGCTCATCACGGGCTTGACGACGCAGGGGTAGCCAATCCCGCCATCAATGGCGGCCTGCAGTTCTTCCAGCGAATCGCAAAACTTGTACGGGCTGGTGGGCAGGCCCAGCGTTTCGGCGGCCAGCACGCGGATGCCTTCGCGGTCCATGGTCAGGCGCGCGGCGCGGGCGGTGGGGATCACGCGCACGGTGCCCGCGGCTTCCAGCTCTTCAAGCATGGGCGTGGCGATGGCTTCGATCTCGGGCACCACCAGATGGGGGCGCTCGGCCTCGATCAGCGCCTTGAGCTGGGCCGAGTCGCTCATGGTGATGGTGCGTGCGTGGTGCGCCACCTGCTGGCCGGGCGCGTTCTCGTAGCGGTCCACGGCAATGGTTTCGACGCCCAGGCGCTGCAGGGCGATCAGCACCTCCTTGCCCAGCTCGCCCGAGCCCAGCAGCATGACTTTGGTGGCATGGGGAGACAGAGGGGTTCCGAGGGTGGTCATGGTGGGGCTTTCGGTGCAGAGGTGGTCAAAAAAACGAGGGAGAGAACACGCGCCACCGGCAAGGTGCAAGAGCCTGTTCCAAGAACGTGTTCACGATATAAGGGGCTCCGGGCAACGAGCGCCACATCGGCGCCCTGTGGTGGCAGGTGTGTCCATGTGATGTGCGGGGGGATTTTGACATCGACTGAATCCAGCAGGCACGCCGCGGCGTATTGCACACAGCAGCCAGCTGGCTGCTGACGTTTCAACCCAACACAGAAGTGATACGCCATGAACACGAAAGCCACTCGCTCCCCCACCCTTACCCGCTTCCTACCCATGGCAGGCGCCCTGGCGACCGCCACCTTGCTGAGCGCTTGTGGCTCCATGGCGTCGCCCGGCCATCGTATGTACTCTCAAGCCGACGTGCCCGCCGCGGTGCAGGTGCCCGTCGGCCACAAGGTCGCCATGGAAACCGAGGGCGTGGGCGAGATCACCTATGAGTGCCGCGACAAGGCCGACGCAATGGGCCAGATGGAATGGTTCTTTGTGGGCCCCAAAGCCGTTCTCAATGACCGCACAGGCAAGGCTGTGGGCTCGTACTATGGCCCGCCTGCCACGTGGGAGTCGATGGACGGCTCCAAGCTGACCGGAGCCCAGGTGGCGGTGGCCCCGGCTGGCATGGGCAATATCCCGTACCAGTTGGTCAAAGCCAACCCCGCCATGGGCGCAGGCGCGATGACGGGGGTCACTTACATCCAGCGCGTGGCCTTGAAGGGCGGCGCGGCGCCCGCTGCAGCGTGCAGCACCGCGAACAAGGGCGAGCGCCAGATCGTGAAATACCAGGCCGACTACATCTTCTGGAAAGCGGCCTGAATGAAGCGAACCACCCTCTGAGACGCCCTGCGGTTTGCTCCTGGAGGAGGAACGCAGCCCGGACTTCGGAGCGGCCCTTGCACGGTGGTCGCCTGCCTGGGTCGCACCCATGCCACGGGCTGCGGGTGGCGCCTCGCGCGTCAATCACGGACAGCGGTTCATGAATTACCCAGAAAGGCCCGATGCCGCGCGAGCGGCGTCGCTGCTTACCCCGCCCCGCGCAGCCAGTCCACCGCCTTCTCGGCAATCATCACCGTGGGCGCATTGGTGTTTCCACTCACGATGCGCGGCATGATCGATGCGTCCACCACACGCAGGCCCGACAGGCCGTGCACGCGCAGCTGAG
Source organism: Acidovorax radicis (assembly GCF_020510705.1). NCBI lineage: Bacteria > Pseudomonadati > Pseudomonadota > Betaproteobacteria > Burkholderiales > Comamonadaceae > Acidovorax > Acidovorax radicis. The sequence continues at coordinate 638,855 of NZ_CP075184.1, read as the reverse complement.
CATCCACCACATCCAGAGGCCCAGGGCCCATGCGGCAGCTGCCCACGGGGTGGTAGATGGTGTCGGCGTACTGGCGGATGAACTGCTCGATCTCGGCGTCGGTGCGCGCGCTGGCAGATGCCGCCAGCTCCTTGGCGCCGAACTTCGCGAGCGCCGGTTGCATCAGGATCTCTCGCGTGCGCTTGAAGCCACGCACCATGCGAGCCATGTCATCGGGATCGGCCAGGAAGTTCGGGTCCACCAAGGGCAACGCCATGGGGTCGCGGCTGGCCAGCGTGACCGAACCCCGGCTCTTGGGCTGCAGCAGGCACACGTGGGCCGAGTAGCCGTGGCCGAACACGGTCTTGCGCCCGTGGTCCACCAGCTTGCCGATCACAAAGTGCAATTGCAGATCGGGCGCAGCCTCCGACGGGTCGCTTTTGATGAAGCCGCCCGCCTCGGCAAAGTTGGTGGTCAACATACCGGTGCGGAGCTTGCGCCATTCGATGATGCCGCGCATGGTCTGCGCCATGCCTGAGAGCGACAGGCCGAACAGGTCCTTCAGTTCGGGGGCGTCCAGCACCTGCACCACGTCCGGGTGGTCGTGCAGATGCTGACCCACGCCGGGCAGATCGTGCAGCACCGGGATGCCGTGTTGCTGCAAATGCTCGGCAGGCCCCACGCCCGACAGCATCAGCAGCTGCGGGGACAGCAGCGCGCCTGCACTCAGCAGCACCTCGCGCCCGGCACGCACCTGTTGCAGCGCACCGCCTTTGCGGTATTCCACACCCACCGCACGCGTGCCGTCGAACAGGATGCGCGTGGCATGCGCACCGGTGATGACCTGCAGGTTGGGCCGCGCCAGGTGCGGCGTGAGGTAGCCCTTGGCTGCGCTGTGCCGCTCGCCGTTCTTGTGCGTGACCTGGTAGAGGCCCACGCCTTCCTGCGTGGCGCCGTTGAAGTCGGTGTTGTGCGGGTGCCCGGCCTGCACACCTGCGTCGGTGAAATATTGGCTGAACCGGTTGGGTGCACGCAGGTCTGCCACGTTGAAGGGGCCGCCCTGGCCATGCCACGCGTTGGCACCACGCTCGTTGTGCTCGGCACGCAGGAAATAGGGCTTCACATCCTCCCAGCCCCAGCCTGGGTTGCCCTGCGCAGCCCAGTGGTCGTAGTCGGCATGCTGGCCCCGGATGTAGACCATGGCGTTGATCGAGCTGGAGCCCCCCAGCACCTTGCCGCGTGGCTGGTAGCCGCGCCGGTTGTTGAGCGCAGCCTGGGGCGTGGTGTTGAAGCCCCAGCCGTTCAGCTCGAACTTGGCCATCACGGCCAGCCCGGCAGGGCAATGGATGAGCACGCTGTTGTCGGTGGGACCCGCCTCGAGCAGGCAGACGCGCACTGCGGGGTCTTCGGTCAGGCGCCCCGCCAGCACAGAGCCCGCAGATCCGCCGCCAATGACGATGTAGTCGAACATGTTGTGTTGTCTCCTCCGCCATGCGGTGTGGCGGCTTGTTGGTCTAGAGTTGATGCACGATAACCGAACGGTCGTGCGGTTCGCTTTACCATTCCCCCATCCGTTTCACTTTGAAGAGGGCTCTCTATATGACGATTCAAACCGTTGGCATCATCGGCGCGGGCACCATGGGCAACGGCATCGCGCAGGCCTGCGCGGTGTCGGGCATTCACGTGGTGATGGTTGATATCTCCGATGCTGCCGTGCAAAAAGGCCTGGCCACCGTGGCCGGCAGCCTGGACCGCCTGATCAAGAAGGAAAAGATCAGCGAAGCCGACAAGACTGCGGCCCTGGCGCGCATCAAGACTTCCACCAGCTACGACGACCTGAAGGCCGCGCAGCTCGTGATCGAGGCCGCCACCGAAAACTACGAGCTCAAGCTCAAGATCTTGAAGCAGGTGGATGCGCTGGTGGCGCCCGAGGTGCTGATCGCATCGAACACGTCTTCGATCTCCATCACCAAGCTGGCCGCCGCCACCAGCCGCGCCGACAAGTTCATCGGCATGCACTTCTTCAACCCCGTGCCCATGATGGCGCTGGTGGAGATCATCCGTGGCCTGCAGACCAGCGACGCCACGCACGACGCCGTGAAGGCCCTGGCCGAGGCCCTGGGCAAGAGCCCCATCACCGTGAAGAACGCGCCCGGCTTTGTGGTCAACCGCATCCTGGTGCCCATGATCAACGAGGCCTTCTTCGTGCTGGCCGAAGGCCTGGCCACCCCTGAAGACATCGACGCTGGCATGAAGCTGGGCTGCAACCAGCCCATCGGCCCGCTGGCGCTGGCAGACATGATCGGCCTGGACGTGTGCCTGGCCGTGATGGACGTGTACCTCACCGAGTTTGGCGACAGCAAGTACCGCCCCTGCCCGCTGCTCAAGGAAATGGTGGCCGCAGGCCGCCTGGGCCGCAAGACGGGCCGTGGCGTGTATAGCTACTGACCCCCTGAGGCACTTCGCGCCGTCCCCCTTACAGGGGGACGCCCCCAGCACACGGAGTGGAGACGACATTTGCATGTCGTGGCGGCCCTTGCGGGGGGGCACTGGTAGGGCGCTGCGCCAGTTTTTGAAGCCGCGGACGCATGGGACCCCAGCGCACATGCGCTGTCCCCCTGGGGACGGCGCAGGCGCCGCGCCGGGTTTTCAATGGTGGAAACGACAAGGAGACCTCGGCCATGACGACAACCACCGCTTCCACCCTCTCCAATGGCACACCCCCACCCGAGGGCTGCATTGACACCCTGGTGCTCGGTCACGTGCTGCTGATCGGCATCAATCGCCCCGCCAAGCGCAATGGCTGGACGCCCCCCATGTTCCGCCAGCTGGCCGAGGCTTACACCCGCCTGGACGACGACCCCGCCTTGCGCGTGGGCGTGCTGCATGCCATGGGCGACCACTTCACGGCCGGGCTGGACCTGCCCGCTGTCAGCGCCTACATGCAGCGCGGCGAGAAAGCCATCCCCGAAGGCCTGGTGGAGCCCCACGACTACGGCCTGCCCGGCTACCGGCGCCGCACCAAGCCGATGGTGGTGGCCGTCAAGGGCATTTGCTTTACCGTGGGCATCGAGCTGATGCTGGGCGCGGACATCGTGGTGGCGGCCGACAACTGCCGCTTTTCGCAGATGGAAGTGCAGCGCGGCATCATGGCCACGGGCGGCGCCACGCTGCGCATGGCCGAGCGCGCGGGCACGGGCAACGCGCTGCTGCACCTGCTGACTGCCGACGAGTTCGGCAGCGCCGAGGCGTACCGGCTGAACTTTGTGCAAAAGGTGGTGCCTGCCGGCCAGGAGCTGGACGAGGCCCTGGCCATTGCCCAGCGCATCGCCGCCCAGGCGCCGCGTGCCGTGGTGGCCACGCGGCTCAACGTGCTCAAGGCCATCGAGCAAGGCCAGGCGGCCGCGGTGGCGGACTTCATCCCCGTGCAGAAAGGGCTGGCCAACAGCGAGGACGCGGCCGAGGGCGTGCGCGCGTTTGTCGAGCGGCGGCCCGCGCAGTTCAGCGGGCAGTAGCTCAGCCGTGCCGCTCGCCCCGACATCCATGGGGTTTTCGCATTCTTTTCATCAAAAAGGCCTGCAGCGCTTTACTCATAAGCGCTAGCAGCTTCACTATCGATAGCAAACCCTTTCCACGCGGCGAAAGAATTGACGGGTACACGCTTGCGCGCGCGGCGCCCGTGATTAGCACCCAAAGCGCAAGGGCGCGCTCCCAGCCGCCCATGCCCCGTTGCGATTTAAGTTTTTCGCAATTAACTTGCACACAATTCAATTGCGCGCCACAATTCACCCCATGCCAAGCAACAGCCATCCATACACGCCCAGCCCGCCGCAGCTCCGGCTAGACAACCAGGTCTGCTTTGCGCTGTATTCCGCCTCGCTGGCAATGACCAAGTTGTACAAGCCGCTTCTTGAAGCCATCGGCCTGACGTACCCCCAGTACCTCGTGATGCTGGTGCTGTGGGAGCGCGATGGAATCACCGTGTCGGAGCTGGGCGAGCGCCTGTTTCTGGACTCGGGCACCCTCACTCCCTTGCTCAAGCGCCTGGAGACCTCGGCCTTGATTGCCCGGCTGCGCGATATGCAGGACGAGCGCCGCGTGCGCATCACCTTGACGCCCTCGGGCCGTGCGCTGCGCGACCGCGCTGAAGCCATCCCCCCCTGTGTGCTGGAAAGCACCCAGTGCACCATCCCCGAGCTGAGCGCGCTGACCACCGAACTCAAACAGCTGCGCGACCGGCTTGGGCAGCGTTGAGCGTTTGGCTTGTATTCACCCCCTGTTGTCTATTTTTTCACCACCGCCCCACTCTGCGGGCACTCACCTCAAAGGAAGTCACCATGGCCTCGCTCGAAAAAGTTCTGTACACCGCCAATGCCCACACCACCGGTGGCCGCGACGGCGCATCGCGCACCGATGACGGCCGTCTGGACATCAAGCTGTCCTCGCCCGGCACCGCTGGCACCGGCACCAACCCCGAGCAGCTGTTTGCCGCGGGCTACTCTGCCTGCTTCATCGGCGCCATGAAGGCAGTGGCGGGCATGCAAAAGATCACCCTGCCGCAAGACCTGGCCATCGACGCCAGCGTGGATCTGGGCAAGGTCGGCCAGGGCTACGGCATTGCTGCCCGCCTGAACATCAGCCTGCCCGGCATGGACCGCGCTGCCGCACAAGCGCTGGTGGACGCGGCTCACCAGGTCTGCCCCTACTCCAACGCCACGCGCGGCAACATCGACGTGACCCTCACCTTGGTGTGATGAATCCTCCGGGTCGGCCCAGGCCGGCCCGGACCATGGCGGCCCGTGCTGCAGGCGCGGCACGCCGCTGCATCCGGCATCCGGCAACCCATGCGATAAAATGCATCATTGCTTCCAAATTGATAGCTACCAGCGCTTTACCCATAAGCGCTGGCAGCTATTTTTTTATGAATTCAGGTCATGCACCATTGCAAGCTAGGATTCAGCCACACGCACGATGATGGGCGTGGGAACCCCGCCATGAAGATTGCCCTGCTGTCCGACATCCACGCCAACCGCCAAGCCCTCGACACCTGCCTGCAACATGCACGCGCGCAGGGGGCAGAGCAATTTGCCCTGCTGGGCGATCTGGTGGGCTACGGGGGCGAACCGGTGGCCATCGTCGAGCAGGCCATGGCCCTGGCCCAAGAGGGCGCGCTGCTGGTGCTGGGTAACCACGACGCCATGGCGCTGGCGCCACCGACCTCGCCCCGCACCCGCAGCGAACTGGGCGCGCAATGGACGTACGACCAGCTCGGCCGCGACCACCTCGCCTTCCTCCAATCGCTGCCGCTGACCCGCCGCATGGGCGCCAGCGCACTGCTGGTGCACGCCAGCGTCGATGCGCCCGAGCAGTGGCGGTATGTGGAAGACTCTGACGCCGCAGAGCGCAGCATGACGGCGGCCCAGGCCATCGACCCCGCCATCCGTTATGTGTTCTGCGGCCATGTGCACGCGCAGGCGCTGTATTTCCTCACGCCCACCGCCAAGCTCATGCGTTTTAACCCCGAGCCCGGTGTGCCCGTGCCCGTGCCGCCCCATCGCCAGTGGCTGGGCATCGCCGGATCGGTGGGGCAGCCGCGTGACGGCGACCCGCGTGCGATGTACGCGTTGTTTGACGATTCCGCCCTGCACATCACTTTTTACCGCGTGCCCTATGACCACCTGGCAGCGGCGGCCGCAATTCGCGCAGCAGGCTTGCCGCACTTTTACGCAGAGCGGCTGGAAACCGGGCGCTGACGCTTCATGAAGCTGCTCGACCCCGGCACCGAGATCGACGGCTTTCGCGTGCGCGAGTGCATTCACGCGGGGGGCATGGCCCACATCTACGCGGTGGAATACGCCACGCCGGCTGCGGCAGATGGCGCCTTGAACAACGCCCCACCTGGCCGCAACCCCGGCTTTGACATGGCGATGAAAATCCCGCGCATGACGGCGGGCGACGGCGCCGAGAACATCGTGAGCTTCGAGGTCGAGCTGCAGATCCTGCCCGTGCTCAGCGGCCCGCATGTGCCGCGTTTTGTGGCGGCAGGCGACCTGCTGCGCCTGCCCTACCTCGTCATGGAATACGTGCATGGGCAAACGCTGCAGCACTGGCTGGATGCGCCCACCCGCTGCGACACCACCACCATCGCTCACCTGGGCGCGGCCACGGCCCATGCGGCGCACAGCCTGCACCAGCAGAACGTGTGCCACCTGGACCTCAAGCCCGCCAACGTGCTCATCAAGGCCGATGGCACCGCCGTGCTGCTCGATTTTGGCCTGTCGTGCCACGCCCACTACCCCGACCTGCTGGCCGAGGAAATGCGCCAGGCCGTGGGCTCGCCCGCCTGGATTGCGCCCGAGCAGGTGGTGGGCATGCGCGGCGACCCGCGCAGCGACATTTTTGCCATCGGCGTGATGCTGTACGAGCTGGCCACGGGCGAGCTGCCATTTGGCGCCCCCACCACCAGCGGCGGCATGCGCCAGCGCCTGTGGATGACGCCCGCGCCGCCCCGCAAGCACCGCCCCGACATCCCGCCGTGGCTGCAAGAGGTGATCCTGCGCTGCCTGGAGCCCGAGGCGTCCAACCGCTACCCCTCGGCGGCGCACCTGGCGTTCGATTTGTCCAACCCCGACCAGGTGCTCATCACCGAGCGCGGCGAGCGCACCCGGGGCACGCCGCTGCGCACCCACATCAAGCGCTGGATACGTGCGGCGGGCATGCACTACACGCCCAGCCCGCTGCCCGCACAGCAGATCGAGGACACCCCCATCCTGATGGTGGCGGTGCCCCATGCCGACGCCAGCGATGCCACGCTGTATTCGCTGCGCCAGGCCGTCACCCGTTCGCTGGGCATCCGGCCCGGGGCCCGGCTCGCCTGCGTCACAGTGCTGTCGCCGTCGGCCAGCAGCACCAGCGACAGCGAGCGCAGCGAAACCACGCTGCACCGCCAGCACATGGCACGGCTGAGGCAATGGGCGCAGGGCCTGGACCTGGCCCACCACCCCGTGAGCTACCACGTGCTGGAAGCCAGTGACGTGGCGCAAGCGCTGGTGCGCTATGCCGCCAGCAACCACGTCAGCATGATGATTGTGGGCGCGGCAACACACGGCCTGCAGACGCAACGGTTTTTTGCCACGGTCCCCATGCGGGTGGCACGCGATGCGCCCTGCACGGTCATCCTCGTCAAGCAGGCGCTGCCGTTCGAGCAGCTGTCCAACGTCATATCGCCCTGATCAGCTTCGTCCGGGCACCGCCCTGTCGCCCAGGCGCCGCGCCGCGCTTGAGCGCAGCAGCGCTTTCGTTTAGCGTGGCGGCATGAGCACCACCACCCTCCAGGTACGCCAGGACCAGCTGGCCACCACCCGCCTGCTGACCACTGAAGACACCGCCCTCGCCGACGGCCAGATCCGCGTGCAGGTTGCGCAGTTTGCGCTGACCGCCAACAACATCACCTACGCCGCCATGGGCGACATGCTGAACTACTGGCAGTTCTTTCCCACCGGCGAGGCGGGTTGGGGCATCGTGCCCGTGTGGGGGTTTGCCACGGTGGTGCAGTCCCTGCACCCGGCCGTCGCCGTGGGCGAGCGGCTATATGGCTACTGGCCCATGGCGAGCCACGCCGTGCTGTCACCGCAGCGGGTCAGCCCATCGGGCTTCAGCGACGGCGCAGCGCACCGCGCGGGCCTGCATGCGGTTTACAACCACTATCTGCGCAGCGGCGCCGACGCGTTCTACCGGCCCGAGACCGAAGACGTGCAAGCGCTGCTGCGGCCACTGTTCATCACCTCGTGGCTGGTTGACGACTTTCTGGCCGACCAGCAGTTCTTTGGCGCCAAGCGCATGCTGCTGTCCAGCGCGTCGAGCAAGACAGCCTACGGCACCGCGTTCCAGCTGGCCCAGCGCGAAGGCATCGAGGTCATCGGCCTGACCTCGCCCGGCAATGTGGCGTTTTGCGAAAGCCTGGGCTGCTATGACCGCGTGGCCACCTACGACGCGCTGGACCAGATCGACGGCGCCGCGCCCAGCGTGTACATCGACTTTGCGGGCAGCGTGGGCCTGCGCCAGCGCATCCTTGTCCACTTCACGGGCCTGGCTTACAGCTGCGCCGTGGGCGCCAGCCACGTGCAGGACCTGGGCGGTGCCGGCCAGTTGCCCGGCCCACGCCCGGTGATGTTCTTTGCGCCCGCACAGGTCAAGAAGCGCAACGGCGAATGGGGTGCACAAGGGCTGAACGACCGCCTGGTGGCCGCGTGGACGCAGTTCAGCGCCACGATACAGGCCCCACCCCAGCCCTGGCTGGTGGTGCAGCACCATGTGGGGCCCGAGGCCACACAGGCGCTTTTCCGGCAAATGCTGCAGGGCGGCGGCGATCCACGCATCGGCCACATCACCACCCTGCAGACGAACTGAAACCGGCCTGGTGGCTGGCGCTGCCAACGGCTCGGCGGCTGGCGCTGCAGGCGGCGACAATGGGGCATGACCCCACTGCCCCCTGACCGCAACGCCCCAGCTCCCGAGACTGCCAGCGACCTGCACCCCTACGCGCGCCTCACCCCCGACCATGTGCTGGACGCACTGGCGAGCGTGGGTCTGTACGGCGATGGCCGGCTCATGGCCCTGTCGTCGTACGAAAACCGGGTGTACCAGGTCACGCTGGAAGACGGCGAACGCGTGGTGGCCAAGTTCTACCGCCCCGACCGCTGGAGCGAGGCACAGATCCTGGAAGAGCACGCCTTTGCCGCCGAGCTCATGGCCGCCGAGGTGCCCGCCGTGGGCCCGCTGGTGTTGAACGGCAGCACGCTGCACCAGCACGACGGTTTTGCGTTCTCGGTCAGCCCCTGGCGTGGAGGCCGCCAGCCCGAGCTCGATGATTTCGAGGTGCTGGAATGGATCGGCCGCTTTCTGGCGCGCATCCACACCGTGGGCGCGGCCCAGCCTTTTGTGCACCGGCCGCTGCTGGACCTGCAGACCTTTGGCACGGCATCGCGCGACTGGCTGCTCACGCACGAGATCATTCCGCTTGACATGCAGGCCACCTGGAAGGCCCAGTGCGACAAAGCTCTTGATTCGATAGCTTCCAGCGCTTTAAGGACAAGCGCTGGAGCCTCATTTGGCTTAAAAGACGCCACCCCCATTCGCCTGCACGGCGACTGCCACCCCGGCAACATCCTGTGGACGCCACTCGATGAATGGGGCCGGGGCGGCCCGCACTTTGTGGACCTGGACGACGCGCGCATGGGCCCGGCCGTGCAGGACCTGTGGATGCTGCTGTCGGGCGACCGGCGCCAGCGCACCCACCAGCTCAGCGCGTTGATCGACGGCTACGAGCAGTTCCGCAGCTTCGACCGGCGCGAACTGGCGCTGATCGAACCCCTGCGCACGCTGCGCCTCATCCACTACAGCGCCTGGCTGGCCCGCCGCTGGCAAGACCCGATTTTCCCGGCTAACTTCCCCTGGTTCGGCAGCAGCGACTACTGGCGCGGCCAGGTGGACATGCTGATCGAGCAGAACGAAGCGATGCAGGAAGAGCCGCTGCAGGTGTAAGTCAGCCGCCGTGTCCGCACCTTGTGGCAAGGCAGGCGGGGCCGCCACGATGTCCATGTCATTGCAAACCAATGTCAACCAGTGACAGTGGCAGCGCTATATCTGGCAGTATCAATGGACTCCCTTCCTAACGGAAGAACCAAAAGTTTCAATCGCCATGCGTATCGCAGTTCTCGAAGACGACCTCATTCTGCAAGAACTTCTCAAGAGCACCCTGGAACAGCACGACCATGTCTGCTGCGCCTACTCCACTGGCGCAGCGTTCCTCAGGGACTTGCGTACGGAAACCTTTGATCTGCTCATTCTCGACTGGCACCTGCCGGATATGGAAGGCCCCCAGGTCGCGCAAACCCTGCGACAGATGGTCGGTCCGCAGCTTCCGATCCTGTTCGTCACGCGCCGCAACGACGAACGCGACGTGATCGCGGGGCTGGCACATGGTGCCGACGACTTCATGACAAAACCGCTGCGCATGGGCGAACTGGTGGCCCGCGCCTCGGCGCTGCTGCGCCGCGCGTTCCCGCAGGCCATGGGTTCACGGCTGGAGTTTGGCCCCTACTGTTTCGACCCGGCCCAACGCTCACTCGCCCTGCATGGCCACATCGTTGAACTCAAGAACCGCGAATACGAACTCGCCTTGCTCATGTTTCGCAACACCGGGCGCCTGCTGTCACGCGGGCATATTCGCGAGGTGGTGTGGGGGGAAGTGAGCGAAGCGCCTTCGCGTTCTCTCGACACCCACGTGTCGCGCCTGAGAACCAAACTGGTATTGACCCCCGCGAATGGCTACACGATTTCGTCGATCTATGGCGTCGGCTACCGCTTGGACAAGGTAGCCACCGACACGGAGCCATCCGGCAACAAAGCACATGGCGCGAAAACACCACGCCCAACACAGACACGCCCCCAACGATGAGCACCGAGGCCCTTCAAGGGTGTGTAGACGAAGGCGCGGTGCCATCCCCTTTCCAGCCGCGCATCACCACATCGGTCACAAACTTTTTGTCGAGCCACAGCCACAGCACAATGGGCGCCAGCGTGGGGACCACCAGCGCACCCAGCTGATAGGCATACACAATCAGCTCCATCTGCCACTGCTCCAACCGCAAGGCACGAATGTTGAGCTGTACGGCCAAAACCAACTGCATCAGCACATAAAACGTCAGGCTGAAAGCCTGTGCCGGCAACAATAACAGGTAGCCAGCCACAGCGCGCCCGATGCGTTTTTTGCCACGTGCGGCCAGCAGCAGCGCCAAAAAGATGGGAAGGCCATAGGCATAACGCGCAGGGCTGGCATCCACGGTGATTTCACCGCGCCGCCCGTTGGCATCGGTGACCGAGACTGCAAAGTCAACCTCCATGTTGCCCGGCTCCAGCCGCACCGTGCGCACCCACATCGGCGCACCCTGTTCCAGCGCGATGTGCGACAACACCCCCACCGGGTAGGAAGTCCAAGGAGACACTTGCGACCACACTGCGGTGAGCACCACGATCCAGCCAAACGCGAACACCACAAAAGTCGTCAATGGCGAGAGACGGCGCATACCAATACTCCGGGGCAAATTCAAACTGCCGCTGGCGGAGCTTCCACCAGATCGGCTGTGTTCTGAGCCGGCGCCTGGGCCTTGGCCCCCGCACGCACCCAGAGCAGCCAGACGATCAACACGTCCAGCATGATGAGGGCCTGCCACAGGTACTCATGCGCAAAGTTGAAGACCTGGGTGTTCCACTGCCCCAGGTAATAAAGGCTGATGACGCGCACGACGTTGAGCCCCTGCACCGCCACAAAACCGGCGAGCAAACCAATCAGTTTGTGGCGCCCGCGCTCAGGGAACGCCACGATGGCGGCGAAAAGCACGATACAGGCCTCAATGCCATTGCACCCCGGCTCGATCGACACACCAAACCCCGTTTGCGTGTTCCATAGCACTTTGCCCGCAGCCGCTGCTGTGGCGTCGAATGTCGTCACCACGGCCGCACAAGCGCGGGCCAGCAGCGCAGTCCAAGGCAGCACCAGGTGCAACTGCACCCAACTGAGCATGTTGACGCCGAACAGCGTGAGCTGGATGAAAAGAAAAACCAGGAAAAACCGCAGCATGAAGGACCAGTGATTGCTTCAACGATATTGAAGGTGGTGGGGTGGGCTGACGTGAGGTGGCTCGCAAAGCCAATTATCTGTGCAAGGCGCTACAACCCCAAAAGGGCCGGTCATGCCCAAACAAGCATACCGGCCCTTGAACAGCATCCACGCTGTGGCGTTAACGTTAACGTTAACGTCGACGCCGGAGCGCCGCGTCACGCAATGCCAACAAGGCCAGCATCGTGGACAGCAGAATGACTCCCCATTCGGAGAGCGTCGGAATCCCCGCCACACCACCGGGAGGCGGCTTGAGCTTGGTCTCTTTGCGTGATGTGTTATTGCCCGGGTTCCCGTCACCTGGCACGCTGACCGAAACGTTGTTCACCAGGGGGCGTGCTCCCGTATAGGGCTTGGCAATACGCGTGTTCAGCATGAACACCGTTTGCGCGCCTTGCGCAAGCTGTGGAACGCTGCAAGTCACGGTACGCGTGCCACTCACATAAGTGCATCGTGCGTCGGCAGAAACGTAGTCGAGCCCGGCAGGCAGCACATCGGTGAGGGTGGCACCCAAAGGTGACTGTGCGTCGCGGCCATAGTTGGTGACAGTTAACGTGTAGGCCACGGCATCGCCATCATCGAGCGGGCCATCAGGCCCTTGTTTGACCACTCCCAGATCCACATTGTTCGCAGTAACACTGGTCGAGGTACGATCCGTGGTGGAGTTGTTCACGATGACATCGTTGCCATTGCGCAAATATTCGACCTCAGCAGGTTTCACCGTTGCGCGGTGGTAGATGGTTCCGGTGCTGGCGCCGGCAGGCAACGACTGCGCTTTCATTTTGAAGCGGATGGTCACGCTCTGCAGCGGCGGGAGCACAGGCACCGTACATGTGAGGGGGCCACTTGTTGCGCCGACCGCTGGCTCTGTGCACGTCGCCGTAGCGCCCGTTTGGGTCAGTCCCCCCTGATAACTGAAAGTTGCAGACGAGGGGACACCCACGCTCAGGTCCGTCGGGAACGTATCGGTCACCACCACATTGGTCGCGTATGAAGGGCCACCGTTGGTCACCACAATGGTGTATTCGGTGTCTTCACCAATGAGCAGACCGTCGGCAGAGTGGCTCATGCTGATGGAAACATCCAGCTCAGCCCGCGTCAGCGTTGCCTGAGCCTCTGCCTCATTGTTTGCGGTGGTGAACTCGGCGGTGGTCGTCGCGACCTTGATCTTGTTCAAAACGATCGTGTTGTCAGGCAAGTCACCCGACGAGCGCATCTTCACCGTCACGGTGCGCTGACTTCTCGACGTCACGGCAGCGGGCCATGAGCAGTTCAATGTGCCGCCGGCCGTTGGGGGTATGGCAGCGGCGCCGCCAGCTTTCGTACAAGTGCCCGCATCAGAAACAACAGGGTCTTCGATGATGATCGCGTTCGGCGGCAACGGATCTACCAGCGTGACGTTTTGAGCAGACGAGGGACCGTCATTGCGCACCGTGGCGGTGAACGTCAATGGCTCGCCCGCAGCTGCGGTCGTTGGCGACACTTGCTTGAGTGCGACCAGATCCACAATCGCCGTCGAAGCAATGACCGCTGAGTCACTGTCATTGGCAGGATTGTTGTCGTTGATATCGGAGGACTTGGCACTCGCAGTGTTCGAATAGTTGCCAGACGCGGCAACCTTCGGACGGATCTTGACCTCGATATCGACTGACGCACCCGCCGCTATCGATGCGATGGTGCAAGTCAACGTTCGGTTGTCGCTATTCTTAGTGCCACTGGGAGTCGGGCAGATAGCGCCAACTCCAGCAGCCGATACAAAACCACCGTTTGGATAACGAGGCGCAGCCGGGGAGCCGATGGTGCCCCCTTCATCTTCACGCACCAAGTTATTCAAAGCGTCCGTCACCGTCACATTGGTCACGGTGGTCGCACCGTTGTTGGTGACGCGCAAGCGGTACGTCACTTCATCGCCACTGACGATGGGCCCAACCCCGCTGGTGATGGTTTTCTCGATGCCCACATCAGCGGTTTCGTTGGAAACAATCACGGTTGCACTGCTGTTCACTATATTTCCGTCTCTGCCGACTACGCCTGCACCCGCGCTATTGCCGAAGGTGGCGAAACTGCCTGCAGCGGCTGATACGTTCGCTGTGACCGTGACATTCAAAGTGGCGCCATTGGCTAGCCCCCCTGTGTAAGCACACGCAGTGATCGAGCCACAAGTCCAATTGGCGGGGATCGGGTCTGCCACAGTCATCGACACGATGTTCAAGCCCACCCCTGGGCTCTCGGTCACGTTAATAGATTGACCTGCCAGGATATTCACGGGCCCGTTGTTTTTGACCGCGAGATTGAACGTGAAATTCTCGCCCGCTTTGACGGGACGAGCGGGCGCAGTTTTGACCAGCGACAACTGCGCTGTATTGCTTCGGTTCACCGAAATCTTGCCTGTATTGTTGGCGGTATTGGGTTCTGCAAGCGCAGGCGGCAACTCGATGACGCCCACATTCTCCACTGGGCCTGTGGCCCCTGCTGCAACAACCGCCGTAAAGCGAATGAACGGCATATCCGTAAAATTACCGCCGGTATAAGGGCTTCCTGCTGTGCTGGTATGCGTGCAGTCAATGACCGTTGCAGTGCTGGCCGAACAGTTCCACGACGGATCAAGCGAAACAAACCCGGTAGATGTCACGCCGGCAGGCAGCGTGTCCGTCACATGCATTCCATACGGCGCCGTGCTGCCGGCTTCCCGACGCGGCTTGAGTGTGTAGGTAACGACACTGCTGACGGCAGCATCGACAGTACCCGGACTCACCGTTTTGGTCAGCGATACATCCACAAAGTTTCCACCAGAGGAAGTAACGCTTGTATTGGCCGTATTGTTGGCGCTCTGCCCGTCCTCCATCAGGTCGGAATTGCTGGAGCCCGCATTTTGAAACCCCGAAACGCTGGCCGCCCCCGAGATCGTGCCGCTCATGTTGGCAATGGCTGGCACAGTCAGTTCAGTAAGCACAGCCCCAACACCGACACCCGCGCTTCCTGGATACGAGCACACCAGCGTGCCGGACGTGATGGGATACCCCGAGGAGGGCGTGCATTGCCAGCCATTGCCCGAAGGATCCGAGGAGAGGATCGCGCCATTCGGCACCGGGAAGCTGACCACCACCCTGCCCGCAGCGGGAATGGCGGTGGGACCGTTGTTCGTGACGTTGATTTTGTAGCTGAACGCGCCACCGTTGGAAACACTGTTAGGCGCCGCGGTCAGCGCAATACCAAGATCAGAAGCCTGCCGGGTCGTGAAGTTTCGCGACAAGTTGGTGTTGTTATTGACATCGCTGTCGGCCGCTGAGTGCGTTGCGCTGGCAAAAGCCTCCCAATTGGTGCTCACGCTGGGCAGGATGACGTTGAAACTGACGCTCTTGAATCCGTCGGCCGCGGCAAGAGTACCCACCGAGCAGCTTTGCGTCTGATTGCCTGCGGTAATCACAGTACCCGCCGCCAAGGCAGGTGCGCACACAATGCCTGCTGGCGCACTGGAATACGATTGAAAAATGCTGTCTAGCGGCAATTTCTCGGTCAGCACAACACCGGATGCGGTCGGCCCCACATTGTTGTGTTTCACTTTCGCGATGTAGGTAAACGTGCCGCCAGCGGGCCCAAAGGAAGCATCTGCGCCCGCGTATTGCCCGTCATGGTTGACCAAGATGTCTGTGCTCTGCGCAAAAGCCGCACCAGCAAACAAGCCTCCTAAGGCCAGCAACCAACGGGTCTTCTGCGCCACCTGTGCGCTCGTGCGGGAATCAGCCAAACGAGCGCCAACAGACGACTTTATCGTCCATACAAAAGCCATGCTTTTCTCCAGTGTGAGTGTTGCCGGGGGCGACCAAAACGCTGTTAGGCGCTGCCGCGAAGCCGAGCGAAACAACTGCTGCAAAAAAATGCAGCGGGTTTCTGGGCAACGGATGCCAAGGGGTGGCCGCGAGTCTCGCGGTGCCACGCCGCTCATGCGCAATTGCCACACTCGTTGACAATGCGTTGCATTCACCAAACACAGCATTTCGGGCGCGACGGCAAAAATGAAGGCCGCGGCCCGCGCCAGGTCTGGCCCGCAATGGCTGAACAAGAGCCCCTCACACATCGCCACATGGTGAAAAACACCGCCCCTATGACGCTCGTCACCCCCCTCATCCGCGATACCATGCCGCGCTTAATCGCCATGGTCGTTTGGGGGGCCGTGGTGGCGTTGCAAAGCGGCTCGGTTGTGGCGCAAACGCAAGGAAAAACACTCGGACAAACGCAGACGCACACACCCCACGTCGACGTCTTTCACTGGTGGGTTTCGGGCGGCGAGCGCGCCAGCGTGGACGTGATTCGTGACGCCACATTGGCGCAAGGCATTGGCTGGACAGAAGCCTCGACCGTGGGCAGCGGCACTGCGCGCTACACCCGGGTGCTAGAGCAACGTGTGCGCGCGGGTAAGACGCCGACTGCAGCGCAGATGATTGGCCATGACATCCACACCTGGGCGGCACGTGGCCTACTGGCCAATCTGGACGACCTGGCCCGGCGCGAGGAGTGGGATGCGGTGGTGCCACTGGATATTCAGCACCTCTCCAAATACGATGGGCATTGGGTGGCAACACCTTTCAACACCCACGCGACCAACTGGTTATGGGTCAACCAGGCACTGGCAACGCGGCTGGGCGCCACCGCACCGCCAGACACATTCCCTGACCTGGTGGCGCTGCTCGAGAAGGCGCGTGTTGCGGGCGTAGTGCCGCTGGCCATAGGGCGAGAGGCCTGGGAGCACACGCTGCTTTTTGAGGTGGTGGCTGCTGGGTATCTGGGGGCTTCCGCCTACCGCAAGGCATTCATTGACCTGCGCCCCGATGTTTTGACGCCAGAGCAGGCCGCCGCGGTGTTCGCACGCATGCGACTTCTCTCGCATTACCTCGACCCAGGCTACAAGACGCGCAGCTGGGACGCCGCCAGCGACATGGTGCGCGCAGGCAAAGCCCTGCTGCAAGCACAGGGTACCTGGGTCAATGGTGAATTTACTGCGCGTGGCATGGTGCCAGGGCGCGAATACGCGTGCTGGCAGTTCCCCGATACGCAGGGCATGTTTGTGTTCAACGCCGATCAGTACATCTTTTTTCGCGCGCCAGTCCAAGGCCAAAATGGCGCGGACGCTTTTGCATCCCTGCTGATGTCTCCGGCGTTGCAGGTGACGGTCAATATAAAGACAGGCGCTGCGCCGGCGCGTGTGGATGCCTCACCCGAACGCTTCAATGCATGTGGCAAGCGCGCCATCGCAGGCTTGCGGGCCTCCAACATGCGGCGCACGGTGCTTGGCTCAATTGCCATGGGCAATGCAAACCCCGCAGCCGTCAAAACAGCCATATACCAGGTAGTGACCAATCACCTACAGGGAAAAATGAATGACGAAGAGGCTGCGAGCTTGCTGCGCAAGGCGCTGGTAGCAGGCGCGCGCGCACGTGCCAAAGAACGCGAATCCCAACAATGAACTCACGCAACCCGTTCGTCAACATGCGCTTCGCCAGCAAAATTGTCATGCTGGTCGGCCTGATGGGGCTGATTGCGCTGACCATCACCACGTATACGCTGGCGCATACCCGCTCCATCAACCGGCAATACAGCCAATTGCTCGCACACGAGGCGCGCGGCGCGTTGATCATCGCGGCCGCAGCCCAGCACCTTAGCAACGCGAGCCGCATTGCCTACACCGTCCTGACGGAGCCTGATGAATCGCGCATGCTTGCCCAGCTCGTGAAGTTGAAGAGCATGGAGCAGCAGTACAACACTGAGATGCACAACTTCAAGCAGTTGTTGCCGACAATGGCCGTCGAAGTGGACTCCATGACCTCCCAGTCCCTGCGGGTGTTTGACATGGCAAGCCGCATCATTGAATCGGCGGCTCGTTGGCGCGGCGACCGGGCTCTGCAGATCATTGATACCGAGTTCGAGCCTGCACTGGGCGCGCTGCGAAGCGACATGGATGCACTGCGGGATCGTTCAGTCCAGCAGTTCCAGACCGCATCCTCTGACCTCACCGCCCAGACCAAGAAAACCATCACAGTTACTGCATTCGCTATCGTGGGCGCTCTGATTCTGGTCATCGCCCTGTCCATTCATGTGGCGATTACTCAAATGTCGCGCCCGCTCGCTGAACTCACGCGCAGCATGGAGCGCATGAGCGAGCGGCAGTATGGCGACGCCATGGTACTGACCACGCGGCGCGACGAGGTGGGCAAGATGGCCAATGCGCTGCAGGTCTTTCGGCAGTCAATGCAACGAGAAGACCG
Source organism: Acidovorax radicis (assembly GCF_020510705.1). Taxonomy (NCBI): domain Bacteria; kingdom Pseudomonadati; phylum Pseudomonadota; class Betaproteobacteria; order Burkholderiales; family Comamonadaceae; genus Acidovorax; species Acidovorax radicis. Next base: position 620,933 of record NZ_CP075184.1, on the reverse strand, counting down.
GCTCGCGGTTGAAGTTGCGGCAAGCGCAGAGGCGCATCGGCTCTCGCAACAGCTGATGGACTTGATCAGCGCGATTCCGGGGGCGGTTTTTCAGATGCAGATGACACACAACGGCTGGCGGCGCATCCAGTTCGTCAGTGAAAAGGCGGCGCACCTGCATGGATGCCCACTAGGCGAGCTTCAGACAATCGAGGGACCACCCGGCGGAGAGTTTCTCCATGCAAGTCCCGACGCAATGCAGGACGCGCAAGCCGCTTTTGTGCACAGCGCACGAACACTCAAGCCCCTTGACTTTGATATTGCCATCACGCAGAACGGCAAAAAACGCTGGCTCAAGACACTGGCAACCGCGCGCCGCACCGAAGAGGGAGGCACCATGTTCAACGGGGTGTGGCTGGATGTGAGTGAGCAGAAAGAGCAGGCGGCCATTTTGGCGCAGGCCAAGGACGTCGCAGAACAGGCCGCCGCAGACAAGGCACGCTTTCTGGCGACCATGAGCCATGAAATCCGCACACCGCTCAACGCGATGCTGGGCATGACGCAACTTGCTTTGCGGCATGAACAATCCGCCGCACAACAAAACCGCATGGACAAGGCCCTGCGTGCTGGCCGACATCTGCTGACCATCGTCAACGACGTGCTGGACCTCTCCAAAATTGAAGCGGGAAAGATGGACATTGAAGTGCAGGATTTTTCCCTGCTTGAGTGGATACAGGAGATTCGCGAGCTGGTGTGGCACGAGGCGGACAGCAAGAATTTGGAATTGACCTGGCGCATCGCGTCCGACGTGCCTGGCTGGGTGCGTGGCAGCCGGCACCGCATGGGCCAGGTTCTGATCAACTACCTGAACAACGCCATCAAGTTCACCAGCGCGGGGGGAATCACCATCGCGATCGACGCTGCAGATGTTGATGAACACAGCCTATTGTTGCGATGCGAAGTACAGGACTCGGGGATCGGTATTTCCAGGCAAGACCAAGCGCGGTTGTTTGCGGCGTTCGAGCAGGCCGACATATCCATCACGCGACGCTTTGGAGGGACCGGCCTGGGGCTCACTATTTCGCGGCAGCTTGCCCAATTGATGGGCGGTGCTGCGGGGGTCCACAGCGAATCAGGCCAGGGGAGCACGTTCTGGTTCACGGCCAGGGTACTCCGGGCTATCACCGTAGAGCCTGAAAACACCACACCTCCTGCAAAAAGGGGCGCGCAGGCCCTGCGCGGTCAGCGTGTGCTGCTCGTGGATGACAACGAGATCAATCGCGCCGTGGCTCACGGCATGCTGCAAATGGGCGGGGTTCTGGTGGACGAGGCCCCTGACGGGGCCCAAGCCCTGGCAATACTGCGCCAGGCCCCCGCCGACACGTATGCACTGGTGTTGATGGATATGCAGATGCCCGAAATGGACGGAATGACGGCAACACGCCTATTGCGTGAAGACGCTCGATTTTCCACGCTCCCGGTGATCGCACTGACGGCAAACGCCAGCAAAGGGGATGTGGAGCGCACACGTGCAGCGGGCATGGATGACCACCTTGCCAAGCCTCTGCTGGAGGACAACTTGTGGCGCTGCGTGCTTCGCTGGGCCAGGCCGCACGCGCCTAACGGAGCAGCTTCCGGCGACACGTCAGATGCCGTCCATGCCCAGGGTGCTGACGTCATGACAGCAGGGAGCGGGACCACGGCCACTGTCGCGGAGATAGATACGGCGGCACTGGACGATCTGTGCGAATCGCTGGGGCCCCAACGCGCGCGCCTTCTCATGCGGGATTTTTTGAAGGACACCGCCACCCGCCTAGCTCGCATGCAGGCACAGGCAGACCGGTGGGATCTGAATGACTGGAGCGACCTGATCAAAGAAGCCCACGAACTCAGCGGCAATGCAGGTAGTTTTGGCCTCGCCCGCCTGGGAAACACAGCACACTTCTTGCACTCTGCGGCAGCCAGTGGCAACGTGGCCGCCGTGCGAGGTGCCATGGCACACCTGGCGCAATGCGCAGCCGCCGACCTGGGGGGCCTGCAGGCGCTCGTGGATCACCCACGCCCCCTTGAACAACAAGAGGGATGAGGGGCCTGCCGTTGAGACGCCGATGATCGAGGTGGCGCCCCGTATCCAGAGCACCGCTCCGGGCCATAGCACCCAGCACCATCCACCACGGCCCGTTTCTCAGTGCTTGTGGCGTTTAGGTATGCTGGGCACCCTCCACTGAACAGCACACACAGCATGCAAGACTGGTTGCGAAACATCTTCTCCATCCGCCAGATGCGGCGCGAGCCCTCTGCGAAGGGCGCCCCCAAAGTGGGCGGTGCCATTATTTGCGAGGGGGTCAGGATGCGGATCACACACGCCGTGCCTCAGGAGCTCTGGGAGTGGATGGTGCTTTCAGGCTGGCGCAACATCCCCGTGGCCAACGACCGGCGCGCCACTGCAGAGCTACCCGACGATGCCCTGGCGCAGCTCCTCCAGGCGGCCCCCACCGACCGCAACAGCGTGCACGCACGCCTGCTGCTTACCGCCACAAAGCAGGAGACATAAAAAAGAAGGGGCATCCCTGGTGGGGTCGCCCCTTCTTTTTTGATAGCTGCTGGCGCTTATGAATAAAGCGCTGGCGGCCATTTTTATATCAAATCAAACCAGCAAGGCATTCACACGCCGCACGTAGGCGGCCGGGTCTTCGGGCAAACCGCCTTCGGCCAGCAGCGCCTGATCGAACAGGATGTGGGCCAGGTCGTGAAAGTGCACGCTGCCGTCGAGCTTCTTGACCAGCGGGTGCTCGGCGTTCACCTCCAGCACGGGCTTCGCGTCCGGGGCCTGCTGACCCGCTTGTTTGAGCATGCGGGCCAGTTGGGTGCTCATGCCGTCGTCCTGCACGACCAGGCATGCGGGTGAATCGACCAGGCGTGTGGTCACGCGCACGTCTTCGGCCTTGTCTTTGAGGGCCTCTTTGAGCTTGGCCAACACAGGCTTGAAGGTTTCGGCCGCCTCTTCAGCCGCCTTCTTTTCGGCTTCGTCCTGCAGCTTGCCCAAATCGACCGCGCCCTTGGCAACGCTTTGCAGCGGGGTGCCATCGAAGTCTTGCAGGTAGTTCAGCGCCCATTCGTCCACGCGGTCCGTCATCAAGAGCACTTCAATGCCCTTTTTCTTGAAGACTTCAAGCTGCGGGCTGTTCTTGGCGGCGGCGAGCGTGTCGGCGGTGATGTAGTAAATGGCGTCCTGGCCGTCCTTCATGCGCGCCTTGTAGTCAGCGAACGAGACGCTGGCCGTGTCGCTGCTGGTGCTGGCAAAGCGCAGCAGTTTGGCCAGGCGCTCGCGGTTGGCAAAGTCTTCGCCCAGGCCTTCCTTGAGCACCGCGCCAAACTCGGCGTAGAACTGGCTGTATTTGCCTTCCTTGGCCTTGTCGTCGGCATCGACCACATCGGTCACGGCGTCGGCACCTTCAACGGGTGCGTCATGCTTGTCATGCTTGGCCAGGTCTTCCAGCATCGACAACACGCGCTTCGTGCTGCCTTCTCGGATCGCCTTGACGTCGCGGCTCTCCTGCAGCAACTCGCGGCTGACATTGAGCGGCAGGTCGCTCGAATCGATCACGCCCTTCACGAAGCGCAGGTAGCTGGGCATCAGCGCCTCGGCCTCATCCATGATGAAGACGCGTTTGACGTAGAGCTTGATGCCCGCCTTTTTGTCGCGGTTCCACAGGTCAAACGGCGCCTTGCCCGGGATGTAGAGCAGCTGCGTGTACTCGGTATTGCCTTCGACACGGTTGTGCGCCCAGGTCAGCGGGTTTTCATGGTCGTGCGAGATGTTCTTGTAGAACTCCTGGTACTGCTCGTCGGTGATGTCCTTCTTGGGGCGGGTCCACAGGGCACTGGCCTTGTTGATGGTTTCCCACTCGCCGGTCTTGACCATGCCGCCGGGCTGGCGGCCACCGTTTTCGTCACTGGGGTTGATCAGCTCGCCGTCTTTCCATTCTTCCTTTTCCATCAGGATGGGCAGGCTGATGTGGTCGGAGTATTTGGCGATGACTTGCTTGAGCTTCCAGGCGTTGAGGTATTCCTCGGCATCGTCGCGCAGGTGCAGGATGATGCTGGTGCCGCGTGCAGGGCGGGTAATGGTCTCTACCTCGAAGTCGCCCGTGCCGCCGCTGATCCAGCGCACGCCGTCTTCGGCCTTGAGGCCCGCGCGGCGCGATTCCACCGTGATCTTGTCGGCCACGATGAAGCCCGAATAGAAGCCCACGCCAAACTGGCCGATGAGCTGAGCGTCCTGCTTTTGGTCGCCACTGAGCTTGCCCATGAAGTCCTTGGTGCCGCTCTTGGCGATGGTTCCCAGGTGGTCGATGGCCTCCTGCTCGCTCATGCCGATGCCGTTGTCGGTGATGGTGAGCGTCTTCGCGTCCTTGTCGAAGGCCACACGAACCTCGAGGTTGGGGGCGTCTTCAAACAAGGCGGCGTTGTTCAGGCCTTCAAAACGCAGCTTGTCGCAGGCGTCTGATGCGTTGGAAATCAGTTCCCGCAGGAAAATTTCCTGATTCGAATACAGCGAGTGGGTGACCAGGTGCAACAGTTGCGCCACTTCGGCCTGGAACGACAGGGTTTGTTTGCTCATGGGTAGGTTCTCTCTCTCAGTAGATTCATTCATCAAGGCACGGGGCAGCGGTCCCGCAGAACCGGCGAATGGCGTTCAACCACAAGGCAAACGGTTCGGGTTTCACGGGGTCGGCCCCTTCACAAAAGGGGCCTGGCAAAAAAAGAAATCACGCAAGCCAGACCGGCATGCGTGATTTATGGGCAGCGCCAGCCGTTTCAAGAGGCTGCCATTGCTACGCCTGCGCCGTGCGGGGGCGATCAACCGTCGGCGTTGATGCGCTGGATCAGCGTCTTGAGCATGGCGTCGGCCTTGTCGTTGGCCACCTGGCAGGTGCCCGCTGCCGCGTGTCCGCCACCGCCAAACTCCAGCATCAAATTGCCCACGTGGGTGTTGCTGCTGCGGTCCAGAATGGACTTTCCGACGGCAAACACCGTGTTTTGCTTTTGCAGGCCCCACATCACATGGATGGAGATGTTGGCCTGGGGGAACAACGCATAAATCATGAACCGGTTGGTGGCCCAGATGGTTTCTTCATCGCGCAGGTCGAGCACCACCAGGTTACCGAGGCTGATGGCACAGCTTTGCAGTTGTGCCTTGGCCCGGAGCGCTTGCTCACGGTACAGATTCACCCGCTCCTGCACATCCGGGAGCGCCAGAATTTCTTCGATGGTGTGGTCTCGGCAGTACTGGATCAGGTCCATCATCAGCGCGTAGTTGCTGATGCGGAACTCGCGAAAACGCCCCAGGCCGGTGCGCGAATCCATCAGGTAGTTCAACAGCACCCAGCCTTGGGGGTTGAGGATGTCGTCGCGCGAATACTGGGCGGAGTCGGCCTGGTCCACGGCGGCCATCATTTCGTCGGTCACCCGCGGGAACGCTGCCTTGCCACCGTAGTGGTTGTAGACCACCCGCGCTGCCGATGGCGCATGCGCTTCAATGATGTGGTTCTCGTCGCGGCGGCCCGAGTTGCGCACGGTCTCGGACTCATGGTGATCAAACACCAGGTGGGCGCCGGGCACGTAAGGCAGATTGGTGGTGATATCGCGGCCGGTAATGGCGATCTTGCCATCCTGCATGTCCTTGGGGTGGACAAAGGTGATCTCGTCAATGAGATCGAGCTCATTGAGCAGCACGGCACAAACCAGACCGTCGAAGTCGCTGCGGGTCACCAGGCGGTATTTCACATCACTCACTCGCATCTCCTTGTTTTAAAACTTGAGGTCACAGGGCGCCATGGTAGCCGCGCCACCGCCCCACGCATACGCCGTTGGCATGCCTGCGCAGCCCGCACAGCCACCACGTGCTTGGGTCGCTGGCTGTCAAACAGGTTCCATCCATTGCACCAGTTGCCGCGCCACAGCCTCATCACCCAGCAGCGCAAGATGCCCCACGCGGTAGAAAACAGCTTGGCGCCGCTTGGCAAAATGCAGGTCGCGGGCAGGATCTTCATGAACGCCCAGGGCGCTGTGCAAAGGCACCAATCCGTCACCGATCAGGCGCTCTGCCACCGGACTGCGCCGGGCCGCCAGTGTGCCAGCAAGGGCGTAGCAGGCCACGCGGGGAGGCAGCGGCACCAGTGCGCGCCGGTCGGGGAATGTGCGGAACCGGTCGAGCCCCTGCCAGTCTGCGTCCACCACATGCCCGTAGCGCAAATCGGTGATGCCCGCACTGCGCAACTGCGCCAGCCGCGTGAACGGCCGTGAATACAGTGTGCTCCCGAGCAGCACATCCACCCAGTGGCCGGCACGCTCCATCGGCGCCCCATGGTGTGGCGTGCCCAAAAAAACCAGGTGCCGCAGCAGGGGCAACCAATTGCTGCCGCCGACAGGCGCCACACCGTGCGCCGCATGGTGGCAGGCGCTGCGCGCGACCAGCCCGCCCATGCTGTGGGCCAGCATGGCGATTTCCGTGACGGGCACGGGCCATGAGGCCACCAGGGACTCCAGCATGGCCGACAGCTCGGCACCATTGGTGGAAGTGTGCAAACCCGTGTTGTAGCGCAGGTAAACTGGGGTATAGCCCAAGGCATGGGCCAGGTACGAGCCATGGTCATGGCCAGCGCGCAGCCACTGCAAGTCATTCATGCACAGGCCGTGCAGCAACACCAGCACCTTGCCTGTGGCGTCTTTTGTGGCGCCGAGCGCTTGCACGTCCAGTGGCCGACCAGCCTGGTAAAAGCCCATGCGGGTGCACAACGGGTTGTTGTCCTGTTGCAGGCGGTCGCCCATCACGCCGTTGAGGGCGGCAACTATCGCCTCACGCTCCCACAATACGCTGGTGTCTGCTGTGTGCGGAGCAAAGAAGGGTTCCAGCCTGGCCAGGCCCGCTTGCAGGCCTATATCCACCACCTGCGTCACGCCGCGAATGCTCTGGTACACCATGCCCGTCAGGCCCCGGGCGCGCCCCGGCTGCGCGCCGCCCGGCAAGCCCAGCGTGCCCAGCACCGACTGGTGCACCCCTTCGGCAACCCGGCTGATACCCACCGTCGCCTGCGTGGCCAGGCGGGCCATGCCCCGCAGATCGGATGCACGCAACTGCCGCAGCAGGGAGCGCCTGGCGGCCACCGTGGGGACAGAAACCGGCGCGGCTGGCGCGGCGGGCCCGGCAGACAAACGCGGTGGGGAGGACATGGGGGCAGATCCGAGCAAGGACGCGACGAATGCGGGGGCCTCGGACCGCTCAGCGCTCAGAACCGCTCGTTGGCGGAAAGGTAGCGCCACTGCCCCACCGGCAAGTTCCCCAGGGTGATGCGGCCCATGCGGATGCGCTTGAGGCCCACCACCTTCAGGCCGACCTGTTCGCACATGCGGCGGATCTGGCGCTTTTTGCCCTCGACCAGCACAAAGCGCAGCTGCTCGGGGTTTTGCCATTCGACCTTGGCGGGCTTGAGTGCCTGGCCGTCCAGGCTCAGGCCGTGGCGCAGGCGCGCCAGCATCGCGGGTGGAAACACCGCCTGCACATTCGTGCTCACCGGGTCGTGTTCGCCGATTTCCTGCAGCGGCGCGCTGCGCTCGTCGGGATGGCGTCCCTCGGCCTGGCCCGGGCCCTGATAGACCACACGCACGAGGTATTCCTTCTCCAGGGTCGAATCTTCCCCAATCAGCTGGCGCGCCACGCGGCCGTCCTGCGTCAGAACGAGAAGGCCCACCGAATCGATATCAAGCCGCCCCGCCGGCGCCAGGCCGCGCAGGTGCGGTGGCGTAAAGCGCATGCCGCTGGGGTCATCGCGCCAGTGCGTGCGCGGGTTGATCAGCGCCACCGCCGGCGTGTGGCCATCCTCGGCCTGGCCGCTCACATAGCCCATGGGCTTGTTAAGCAGGATGGTGACGCGATTGTCCTGGTGGCGCTGGGCCGCACGCTCGACCGTGACCGTGTCTTGTGGCGTGACCTTGACACCCATCTCAGCCGGCGCACCGTTGACATACACCCAGCCATGGGCAATCCAGTCGTCCGCCTCGCGGCGCGAGCACAGGCCCAGCTCGGCGAGGCGCTTGTTCAGGCGCACGGCACCGTTGGAACCCTCGGCGCTGGTGGCGGCCTGTGCCGGACTGGGCACGCGCGGCGCAGGCCGGGCCGCAGGTGCGCCCGCAGCGGTCGAACCAAAGCGGGCTGCGGGCGCAGGGCGAGCTGCAGGCGCAGGGCGAGCCGGGCGCGCACCAGACGGGGCCGCCGCTGGCCGAGCCGCCGCTGGCTTCACAGGGGTCGCAGACACCGCAGGGCGGCGCAGCACTGGGCGTAGAGCAGACGGGGCCGCCGCTGGCGCGCCCGCATCAGAAGGGGCCGCTGAATGGACTGGCGGGCGGGAACTCGAAGAAGACATTGCGCGTATTGTTACCCGTGGGCTTGCCAGGGCCGGCCGGCCCACGGGGGATTGATCAGGAAAAAATGGGTGGAATGGCGCGGCGCCACCCCACCGGTACCGCCAAAGCTTACCCCTGGCGCACCTGCCAGGCCAGAAAATCATCGACCGGCAGCGGCCGGGTGATGTGATAGCCCTGCGCTTCATCGCACGCCAGTGTGCGCAGGTGTTCCATGATCTCGGCCGTCTCGACCCCCTCGGCCACCACGGTCAGGCCCAGGTTGTGCGCAAGGTCGATCGTCGAGCGCACGATCATCACATCGTCCTCCCCCACCTCCATGCCCATCACAAATGATTTATCGATCTTGAGCTCATCCACCGGCAGGCGCTTGAGATAGGCCAGCGACGAATAGCCCGTGCCGAAGTCGTCGATGGACAGCTTAAATCCTTGTTCGGACAACCGGTTGAGCATGGCTTCAGCGCGTTGAGGGTCGTCCATGATGGCGCTTTCGGTGATCTCCAGGCAAAAGGCGCTGGCCGGGACCTGATAGCGCGCCAGGATGTCGGCCAGCCGGTCGCTGAGCTCGGGGTCCAGCAGATCGCGGGTGGACAGGTTGACCGACACACGCAGCGGCATGCCGGCCGTGCGCAGATCGGACAGCAACCGGGCCACCTGCTCGAACATCCACAACGTGAGCTGGCGCACAAACCCGGTTTGTTCGGCAAACGGTATGAATTCCATGGGGGGCACCAGGCCACGCTGCGGGTGCTGCCAGCGCACCAGGGCTTCGGCGGCCAGGCTGGCTTGCCCGTGCAGCGGCACTTTGGGCTGCAGATACAGGCGCAACTCGTTGTGTTCCACCGCATGGCGCAGCTCGGTCAGCAACGACAAGGTCTGCGAACTGGCCAGATCGAACGAGGCGTCGTATTGCAGCGCGCCGCTGAGCTTGCGTTTGGCCGCGTACATCGCGATCTCCGAGCGGCTGAGCAGGGTGTCGGCATCGGCGGCATCCCCAGGCCAGCAGGCAAAACCGATGCCCGCGCTCAGGTCCACCGTCTGGTCGTCAAAGGCCAGCGGCACTTCAAACGACTGCGTGATGTGCTGCGCTGTGCCATGTGCGGCCACGGCATCTGCGCGCTGCAGCAAAATGGCGAACTCATTGCCCCCCATGCGCGCGACTATGTCGCCGGCAGATGGCAACAGCTCGGTCAGCCGCCCGGCAACAGCCTGCAGCAAGCGGTCGCCAAACGCGTAGCCCAACACGTCATTGACATGCTTGAACCGGTCCAGATCAAGCGTAAGCACCGCCAGGGGTTGCGCGGCTGCAGTGCTGCCCGCGCTGGCAGCGCTGGCGATGGCCTGAACCACCGCCTCACGAAACCGCTCGCGGTTGGGCAAACCGGTCAAGCGGTCCCAATAGGCCAGCCGGCGGATCTCGGTTTGCTGCGCACCGATGTCCACACGCATGTGGTCAAACGAACGCGCCAGGTTGCCAATCTCGTCGGTGCGGCGGGTGTGCTCCAGCGGCACGTCGTATTCACCACGCGATAGCCGCTGTGTGGCCACCAGCAACGAGCGCAGGGGCGTTGCCAGGCGCTGCGCCACCAGCCCCGTGCCTATGGCAAACAGCAGCACGCCCGCCACCGTGATGATGGCCAGCAGCACCTGCAGCTGGCGGTAGGGCGCCACCACTTCGTCCACCGACCGGAGCAACAGGGACGACACCTCGCCCCCCACGCTGTCGAGTGGGCTGGCGCGCGCCAGCAGCGTGCCTTCCGCGGTGTGCAGCTCGCCCTGCACCACCCCTTCGCGCAGCAGCTGCGCCCTGGCATCAGGCGGCAAGGTGGTCACGGGCACCTTGGCGGCGCCGCCCGCCTCCTTGACCACCAGCGCCACATGCACGGACAGAAGCTGGCGCATTTCATCGGCCTGCGCCTGGACAATGGGAAACCCCATCAGCACCCATCCGATCACCACGGGGGCCCTCATGGGCACCATCACAAACTGGTAAGGCACGCCGTCCATCACCGCGATCTGGCTGCCCTGCGGCTGTGCGGCAAGGCGCGGCACGATCTGCTGCAAGGTTGCGGGAAACTGCGCCATCCCGTCTGACAGGCTGACGGCCCGCAGCGCAAAATCGGTCGCCAGCAGCGCTGTCACCGCCGCCCCGATGCGGCTGCCATGGTTCTCCAGCACCGACTGGATGGTGTCGGCATCGCCCGAGTTCACCGCCGACCGAAACCCATAGTCGGCCGCCAGCAGCGCAGATCCTTGGCGCAGCTGATCTGCGTTCTGCTCCAGCAGGCGGCGCCAGATGTTTTCGTCGAGATCCAGGGCCCGCGCCACCTGCGCGCGGGCGTTGTGATCAATGGATGAGCGCACCACCATAAAACCTGCCGCTTGCACGATAAGCAACAGCAACAGGGACAGTCCCACCATGCGCAGGATCAGGCTGTGTCGCGCCAGGCGCAGTCGCATCAAGGCTGTAACCCCGTCATGCGCACCGACGCCGACACCGCGCCAGTTGCGGGCACCGTCAGTGGCTGCTCCTGCGCTGGTGCGCCCACGGGCAGGCGTGCGTGCCAGGTGCGCAGCGTGTAGACGCCGGGCGGCACGTTGTCGAGTTGCACTTTGCCGCTGGCATCGGGCACGCGGGCATAAAAGGGCGTCTCCACCACCAGCATCCAGCCCACCATCTGGTCATGGATGTTGCAGCCAAGCACCACCACGCCGGGCTTGTCGAACAGCACGGGACTGGAGGGGGTGCCGCTGTAGAGCTTGAGCTCGAATTTTTTGGCCGGAGAAAACGAATACACGTGGTGCCGCACCGAATCGTGGTTGGGGAACCGCACCTCGGTGCCAACGGGCACTACCAATACACCGGGCAAAAATTTGCGTTTTTCTTGCGCCATTTCGACGCCGACAAGAGGTTTGACCTGTTTGCGCGCGTCGGCCGAATCAAGAAAAACCACCGCATCCGCCAAAGGCTGGCCCGCTGCATCGGCCACAGCCACCGCGACAAGTCCTGCATGTGCGGCCGCCCCCAGGCTGCCCACCAGGCACAGCGCGAGCCCACCGCGCAACACCCGTCCACGCCCGGGCGCATGGAAGGCAGGTGCCGTCCTGCGCAGGCCCCTGGCAAAGCGAGCGCACTGGCCAGCGAATGGCGCACACAGAGCCAGCAAGAAGATGGAAAGCAGCGTCATCAATGGCCTCGCGTTTGTTACAGGTTAATACCTATTCGGCCGCAACGGTGGATGATAAAAGGAAGAATGGATGCGGTCGGATACATCATTTTTAATAGCTATAGCGCCTTATGGGTAAACCGCTAACGGCGATTTTCATCAAGATGCGCAGGCACAATAAAAACCTTTATTCGCCGCTGATTGTCCGCCTTCCGGGCGCGGCCATTTGTAACAGCCATGGTCATGTGATTCACGCATGAGGGCATCCCCAAGCCTCATGACCTTGGGCCTGATTTCTCCCTACACTGCGTCGTTCAGACGGCAAGATCAGAGCAGCGCCCCGTGCGGGCATCGATATTGCATTACCCGGATTGCGCTGTTGGATTTTTCTCCGCGATACAAGGACTTTCATGCTGGCCGCTTCTTCTTCACCCAAATCCTTTTCTATCTCCAGCCGGCTAGGGCTGGGGTTTGGATGCATGCTGGTGCTCCTCGTGGCCGTAGCGGCAGTGGGGCATCTCTCGGTGGGCAAGGTGCATGACCAGATGCTCCAGATCACTGGCGTGGGCGCCAGCAAGGCCAAACTGGTCAGCAGCATGCTCGAAACCGTGAGCGCCATGGGCCTCCACGGCCGCTCTGCGGCCATGCTCAACGACATCGACCCCAAGCAGGCCCACGAACAGGTCGAGGCGGTGGCTCAAACGCTCAAGGAATATGCGCAGCTGGAGGCCGCGCTCGCAAAGACCGTGTCACCTGACCAGGCCACCCCGGAGGAGGTCCAGCTGCTCACCCAGGTGCAGGCGCTGGGCCAGAAGACACGCCCCGAGCTGGACACTGCCATCAAGGCGGTGGATGACGGCGACACCGTGAGCGCGACGCTCGCGCTGATGACCCGCGTCGCACCGCTGGAGACCGCGTGGCGCGCCAAGCTGCGCGAACTGAGCGAACTGCAGAACACCCTGAACGCCCAGGCCACCGCACTGGCCGACCAGACCCAGAGCCGTGCGCGCACCGTCGGCGGCCTGCTGGTTCTGCTGGCCATTGGACTCGGCGCATTGATCGCCTGGCGCATCACCGCCGGCATCACCGCACCGCTCGGGCGTGCCGTGGTGGTGGCCGAGCGTATTGCACGCGGCGACCTCACATCCCAGGTGGAGGTGCGCATCCATGACGAAACCGGCCGCCTGCTCGAAGCCATCGCCGCCATGCAGGAGCGTTTGCGCACGCTGGTGGGGGAGATCGGGCAGACCGCTGAATCGATCCTCGTGGCCAGCTCGGAGGTGGCGTCGGGCAACCTCCACCTGAGCCAGCGCACCGAGCAGACTTCGCACAACCTGCAGGGCGCCGCCACCGCGCTGGCAGAGCTGACCGGCACCGTGTCGCAAAGCGCAGACTCGGCCCGGCAGGCCAACCAGCTGGCATCCACCGCATCCGAAGCCGCCACACGCGGGGGCGAAGTGGTGTCGCAGGTGGTGCGCACCATGGACACCATCAGCGCCAGCTCGCGCAAGATCGCCGACATCATCAGCGTGATCGACGGCATCGCCTTTCAGACCAACATCCTGGCACTGAACGCCGCCGTAGAGGCCGCACGGGCGGGCGAACAGGGCCGGGGGTTTGCCGTGGTGGCCGGTGAAGTGCGCAGCCTGGCGGGCCGCTCTGCCAACGCGGCGCGCGAGATCAAAACACTGATCGGCGCCAGCGTCGATCAGGTGCAAGAAGGCAGCACCTTGGTCAACCACGCGGGCAAAACGATGGAAGACCTGGTGCTGTCGGTGCGCCGCGTCTCCGACATCATGGGTGAGATCACGGCGGCCACCCACGAGCAAAGCGAGCGCATCGGCCACGTCAACCAGTCGGTGGGCGCGCTCGAAGAGATGACCCAACAAAACGCCGCGCTGGTCGAAGAGGGCTCGGCCGCCGCAGAAAGCCTGAAAGACCAGGCAGCGCGACTCACCCAGATGGTGGGCGCCTTCCGCCTCACACGCAACGACGGAGGCGACGAAAACAGCTGGAGTCCCGCGTCCACGCAGGCCACACCGGCTGCGGCCGCAGGGCATGTTCGCCTGGCCTCTGCAGGGGCTGCAGGCCGCCCCATGGCACAGCACACCAAGGCGCCGTTATTGCCGCAATGAACGGGCTGAAAGCGCTGAAAGAGCTGAACGCATAGCGCACCGCCCTTCCCGGCCACCTGCGCCGGGCACGCGCCGTCTCACCCACCCTGCCACTGAAAAATGCTGGAGCGCAGCGCGCCCAGGTCCAGCACCCGCAAGCCGCCATATTCCACCCGGATGGCGCCTTGCAGCTCCAGCGCCGCCAGCGCCTCGTTCACGCGCTGGCGCGACAGACCCACCAGATACGCCAGCTCTTGTTGCGTGATGCGCAGCACCTCGCCCACGCCGGGGTACAACACCGGGTTGAACAACGACGCCAGGCTGCGCGCCACACGCACGTCAGGGTTGCCCAGGCGGTCGATCTCGCGCGCGGCAATGAACTGGCCCAGGCGTTCGTTGAGCTGGTTCATCACAAAGCGGTTGAAACCGATGGAGTGGTCCAGCAACCAGTGAAACGTGTCGATGTCCAGCCCCGCCACGATGCTCTTGCGCAGCGCCTGGATGTTGTAGCGGTAGGGTTCTCGCTTCAACGCCGTGCCCTCGCCAAACCAGCCACCGGGCGGCACTCCCGTGAACGTCATGGTCTGCCCCTGCGCGTTGTCGGTGCTCATCTTGAGCAACCCCTCCACCACCCCGAACCAGTAAGTGACAGGTCGCCCCACGCGGCACACGTAGTCGCCCGCCTTCGCATCCCCCACCAGCAACGCGGCCACGGCCCGTTCGCGGTCCGCTGGCAACAGCAGGTGCAGCCAGGGGATCCCTGCAAGCTCTTGCGACGTGGGCGGCCTGCGCCGCTGGTGCAAGGACAGGTCTTGGTTCATGCGCAGTTCCCAATTCCATGGAGGCGCAGCCCCCACGCTAAAGATAAAAAACCCGCGAAGCTGCCACGCGGACTCAAGGCTCCCAGGCGCGGCGGGTGCAGCAAAAGCCGGGAATACCACGAGACCAATTGTCGCCAGACTGACAAAAAAATGTCAATCGTGACGGGATGATGGTGCCTCAGCCCGGCCGCCCGCGCGCGGCCCATGGCCCTAAAAAGAAACAGACATGCACCACCACCCCACACCCACCTCTTCTGAATTGACCCGGGGGCACCTAGATTGCCAGCCCCCGCTGGCCCGGCGCCAGATCCTGGCGGCGGCGCTCAGCCTGCCCCTGCTGGGGGCGGTGCGCCGCGCCAATGCGCAGGACGCGACCATCAAGATTGCGCAATCGACCGCGCTCACCGGTCCGCTGGGCGATCTCGGTTCGGCCATGCACCAGGGTGCCAAGGCCGCATTCGCGGCCTTCAACGCGCGCGGCGGCATCCACGGCAAAACCATCGAGCTGGTGACCAAAGACGATGCCTATGAGGTGCCCAAGGCCCTGGCCAACGTGGAGCAGTTTCTGGCCGACCCGGGCAACTTTGCCCTGTTCAACTGCATGGGAACGCCCATGATCGACGCCATGCTGCCCAAGGTGATCGACAGCGGCATTCCGTTCTTCGCGCCGTTCACGGGCGCGCAGCTGAGCCGCACCAAGACCGCGCGCAATGTGTTCAACATCCGCGCCAGCTATGCCGACGAGGCTGAAAAACTCGTGCAGCATTTGTCCACCATCGGGATTCAACGCATCGGCATCGTTTACCAGAACAACGCGTTCGGCAAAGAGGTGTTCACCGCCGCCAGCGCGTCGATGGACCAGCTCAAGCTGCCCAAGGCACTGTCCGTGACGGTGGAAAACAATGCGTCAGACGCAGGCACCGCAGCGGCCAAGCTGGCCGACGGCAAGCTCGAAGCCGTTGTGATCGGCCTGGCGGGCAAACCCACCCTCGAATTCGTGAAGGCGTTTCGGGGGCTGCAACGCGGCGTGACGCTTTATGCGCTGTCGGTGATGGGCACCTCTGCCACCGTGAAGACGCTGGGCGCCGATGCGACCGGCATGGCGATCTCCCAGGTAGTGCCCCTCCCCAGCAACGCCGTCATGCCGGTGGTGCGCGAATTTCAGTCGGCCTGGAAAACATCGGGCGCCACGGCCGAGCCGTCGCACCTGGCGCTGGAGGGCTACATCAACGCCCGCGTGTTCGCCGAGGCCCTGCAGCGGGCTGGCCGCAACCCCACGCGCGCCGCCTTCATCGACGCCACCTGGAACCTCAAGAAGTGGGACCTGGGCGGCTTCGAGATCAACGCCAGCACCCCCGAGCGCAATGCGTCGCGGTTTGTGGAGCTGACGTTGGTGGGGCGCGACGGCCGGTTCATCCGATAGCACCAACAGGGCGGACCACGGCCCCGCCTGTAAATATCAATTTGATAGCTGCAAGCGCTTGATGGACAAGCGCTACAGGGCAATTTGGCTCATACCCCTCCACCCAACCCCACCAGACCCGGCAGCACTTACGGCCGAACTCTCCGCCGCATCGTGCGCCGAGAAGTCCCGTCCCCGGCCCCTCAAGGCGCCAGACCGTACCGGTAGCCCCGGAACGACCAGACCGTGCGCCCGGGCTCGATCCTCTCCAGCAGCAAACCCGGCGCAGCGGGGTCCCCCTCGTGCAGCACTTGCCCGTTGACAATCGCCATGCGCGACACCGGGTTGCTGGAGTAGGTGATCCCCGAGATCTTCAACACCGGCAGTTGCCCGCGCACGGAATCAGGCAAATCCGCCTGGGCGAACACCGTGCCCGTGGCCGAGATGGGTGATATGGGCGGTGTACCGGCCGGCCCCGTAGCCGCAACGGCCGCAGGTGGTGGCTCACGGCGCACAGGGTCTGCCGGCTCACGCGCAGGCGCGCGCGGGGTTTCGGCAGAACGGGGGCGTGCCAACCCGGCAGACGGCGCTGGTGCGGTGCCGGGCGCCCGGTCCGCTTTTTCGCGCGATGGCGCAGCGGCACGTTTCACGGGCGGTGCGGGCACCGCTGGCTCGGGTGGGGCGATCAGGACCGGCGCGACGGCGGGCGCCGCCACCGGCGCCGCAGGCGCGATGGCAGACATTGCGGGCGGCGCGGCCACGGCCGCCGACGGCGGCGCCGAACCAGCAGCCACCACCACGCCGCCCTGGGGGGCGCTGCGCTGCGTCACCCACCAGGCACCGGCGGCAGCCACCACGGCCACAGAGGCCACCGTGGCCGCGATCCACACAGGCGACGCCATCGCCCGCGTGGTCGCGGCAGCGTTGCCTGGCACGGGCAGTGACTGCGAATGAATACCGGGAACCGCCCCGCGGCCGCGCTCCGCTTCGGCGCGCCGCAGCGCATCAAGAATGTAAGACATGGGATTCAGGCTCCGGTGCGCAGGCGCGGTTCACTCACACCCACCAGGCGATTGAGCAACATCAGGGTCAAAGGGCCAGCACGGCCGTCGGGCGTCACGCCCTGGGCCAGCTGGAATCGCTGGATGCGCGACTGGCGCACGGCAGGCGTCACCGGTCGGCCACCGCCACCCGCGCCCGTGCCGCCTGCTGCGGTGGAGGCCAGTTGCTTGTCAAGCCACGCCAGCCCTGCGGGGGTATCGGTGATCTCGCCTTTGTCAGGCATTCCTGCCGGGGCACGCCACAGCGTGGCGATATCGCCGCGCCATACCTGCGCCAGCTCGCTGACGGGCACCCGCAGCGTATGGCCGCCGCCTTCCAGCACGGCCACATCACCGTCCAGCTGGCGCAGCACGGCCGATACGGCGACGTCGGTTTCGTCCGAGGCAAAAAGGGCCAGCAGCACGGGCCGGTCGATCTGCCGCACCAGGTTCAGCCCCGCGCGGCGGTTGCGGTAACAGCGCAAACCCTCACGCACGAGCGCGGCACACGCATCGACGCCGTCGGGCACCGTAGCCCCCCAGGCCGATGCTAGCGCCTGCCAGGCAGCGCCCTCCCCCGCCGGCTGTGCGGCCAGAAACTGGCTCAGCCCCGATGCCGGGCGCACGGCGGGCGCCGAACCTGCCGCCGAGGCCGCCAAAGCCACCGGGGGCGCAGCCGCCACACCACCGGCCAAGGAAGCCCCGCGCTGCGGGGCCACACTGCCGCCCCCTTGCGCCGCCACGCCACCAGCACCCACTCCAACGCCGCTGCTGCGCGGCGGCGACAAGGGCCAGCCGCCCAGATAGGCGCTGGCCGCTGCCACGACGGCAGCCCCCACGCAAGCCCCCAGTGCCACAGACGCCCACGAGGGCCACGTTCGGCCGCGCCCCCGAGCAGCGGCCGCCGCTGCCGAGGCGGGCGCATCAAACACCTCCCGCGCAGCGCGGTTGACGATGGCGACGCCCACCTCACGCACCCCGGCCGAGTACGCACCCAGCAAGGCCCGGTCGCACAGCAGGTTGATGCGCCGGGGCACCCCACGCGACAGGACATGAATGCGCCGGATCGCGCGCTGGCTGAACGGCACGGGCCCCTGCAGGCCCGCCACGGCCAAGCGATGGGCAATGTACTGCTGGGTTTCCTGCGGGCTCAGTGCATCCAGGTGAAACCGCGCGATCACCCGCTGCGCCAGTTGCTCCAGCGACGGGCTGGCGACCATGGCCCGCAGCTCGGGCTGGCCGATCAGGATGATCTGCAGCAGCTTGCGTTCGCTGGTCTCCAGGTTGGTGAGCAGGCGCAGTTGCTCCAGCACATCGGCCGACAGGTTCTGCGCCTCGTCAATGATGAGCACGCTGTTGCGCCCCGCAGCATGCGCGGCCAGCAACGATGCGTTGAGCGGGTCGATGTAATCCTTGACCGTTTCCCCTCCTGGTGAGGACGCCTGGTGCGGCACCCCAAATTCATCACAGATGGAGCGCAGCAACTCGCCCACCGTGAGCTTGGGGTTGAAGATGTAGGCCACATCGCAGTGCGACGGGATCTGCTCCAGAAAACACCGGCACACGGTGGTTTTGCCCGCGCCCACTTCGCCCGTCAACAACACAAAACCGCCCCCCGCATCCAGCCCATAGAGCAGATGCGCCAGTGCCTCGCGGTGGCGCTCGCTCATGAACAGGTAGCGCGGGTCGGGGGCGATGGAGAACGGGGCGTGCTGGAGACCGAAAAACGGGGCGTACATGTGCGTGAGGATACCGCCCCGCCAAGTCAGGCAGCCGGGGCCGGTGCAAACCACACGGTGGCGCGTTTTGTGTCAGAGGCAGGGTTTAACCTCCCAAGGAGTTTCCCGTAAATTGTCGTCGGCAAGACAAGATGACGTCAAAGTGGGTTCTAGCATTGTCCCAACGCGTTGCCACAGAGCAGCGCCCCCTGCAGTCACCGGGCTGACCCCCTTTTTTTTAGGAGCCGGAATGAAGACCACGTTCCCGCAATTGCTGCTCAAGCATGCAGCCGAGCGCCCCCATGCCCCGGCACTTCGTGAAAAAGAATACGGTATCTGGCAAAGCCACGGGTGGGCCGACCTGGCGCGCCTGGTGGAGCAGATGGCCGCCGGCCTGCACCTGGCCGGGCTGCAGCGCCATGAACACATGGTGGTGATCGGCGCCAACCGCCCCCGCCTGTACGCCACCATGCTGGCGGCCCAGTCGCTGGGGGCCATTCCGGTGCCGCTGTACCAGGACGCCGTGGGCGCGGAATGTATCTTTCCGCTCAACAATGCGGACGTCCGGTTTTGTGTGGTGGAAGACCAGGAACAGGTCGACAAACTGCTGGAGATCCGTGAGCAGTGCCCCCAGATTGCACGCATCTACTTTGATGATCCTCGTGGCCTGCGCAAGTATGAAGAAGAAGGCCTCGCTTCGCTGGACGCACTGATCGAAGCCGGCCGTGCCCATGCCGCAGCCCACCCAGAGTGGTTTCGTACCGAGGTGGCCAAGGCCAGCCCCGACGACGTGGCAGCGATGTTCTTTACCTCGGGCACCACCGGCAACCCCAAAGGCGTGGTGCACACCCATAGCACCCTGATCGACCGCGCCTCGGCGGGCGCCGAATTTGACAAACTCACCAGCTCCGAAGAAGTGCTGGCGTATCTGCCCCCCGCGTGGATCGGGCAGAACATATTCAGCTACGCACAATGGCTGGCCTGCGGCTATGTCGTCAACTGCCCCGAGTCGGCCGGCACCGTGACCATCGATCTCAAGGAAGTCGGTCCCACCTATTACTTTGCGCCCCCGCGCATTTTTGAAGGCCTGCTCACCAGCGTGATGATCCGCATGGAAGACGCGGGGACCATCAAGCGAAAGATGTTCCACGCCTGCATGGAGGTGGCCAAGCGTGTGGGCCCGGCGCTGATGGACGGCGAACCCGTGGGCCTGTGGGACCGCCTCCAATACGCCATAGGCAACGCGCTGGTGTACGGGCCGCTGCGCAACAACCTGGGGTTCAGCCGTGTGCGGGTGGCCTACACAGCGGGCGAGGCCATCGGGCCCGACCTGTTCACCTTCTACCGCTCCATCGGCATCAACTTGAAGCAGTTGTATGGCTCCACCGAAACCGCCGTGTTCGTGTGCCTGCAGCCCGACAACCAGGCCCGCGCCGACACGGTGGGTGTGCCTATTCGCGGCGTGGAGATCAAGGTGGCCGACAACGGAGAGATCCTGGTCAAATCCGCCGGTCTGCTCAAGGAATACTACAAGAACCCTGCCGCCACGGCCGAGGTGCTGACGGCCGACGGCTGGTATCACACCAGCGATGCGGGCTTTCTTGATGGTCACGGCCACCTCAAGATCATCGACCGGGTGAAAGACGTGGGCCGCATCAAGGGCGGCGCCAACGATGGCGCCATGTTTGCGCCCAAGTACGTGGAGAACAAGCTCAAGTTCTTCCCGCACATCAAGGAAGTCGTCGCTCTGGGCGACGGCCGCGAGAAGGTGTGCGTGATGGTCAACATCGACTTCGACGCGGTGGGCAACTGGGCCGAGCGCCGCAATCTGCCGTATGCAGGCTACACCGACCTGGCGCAAAAGCCGCAGGTGTATGAGCTGATCCGCGAGTGCATCGAGAAGGTCAACGCAGACCTCGCCACCGACGCCATGCTGGCGGGCAGCCAGGTGAGCCGTTTCCTGGTGCTGCACAAGGAGCTCGATGCCGACGACGGTGAACTCACGCGCACCAACAAGGTTCGCCGGGGTTTCATCGCCGAAAAATATGCCGTGTTGGTGGACGCACTCTATGCGGGCCGCACCGAGCAATACATCGAGACGCAGGTCAAGTTCGAGGACGGACGCACGGGCAGCGTAAGTGCCACCCTGAAGCTGGCGGACACCAAAACCTTTGCGCCGGTCAAGAAGGCCGCGTGAATGCCCGGCCTCACCCAGACACCGCACCGCATCCCATAGATTGAGTTCAGGCAACCCATGACCACTAAGAAGATCGGCGACGTCATTCTCGACGTCAAGAACATCAGCCTGCGGTTTGGCGGTGTGAAGGCGCTGACCGACATCTCGTTCAACGTGAAAGAACACGAGATCCGCGCCATCATCGGCCCCAATGGCGCTGGCAAAAGCTCCATGCTCAACTGCATCAACGGCGTGTACACGCCGCAGGACGGCTCCATCACCTTCCGCGGCAAGACGTTCTCGCACATGAACTCGCGCCAGGTGGCCGAGATGGGCGTGGCCCGCACCTTCCAGAACCTGGCGCTGTTCAAGGGCATGAGCGTGATCGACAACATCATGACCGGGCGCAACCTCAAGATCAAAAGCAACATCCTGCTGCAGGCGCTGCGCATCGGCCCCGCCGAACGCGAAGAAATTGCGCACCGCGAAAAAGTCGAGCACATCATCGACTTCCTCGAAATCCAGGCCTTCCGCAAGACACCCGTAGGCCAGTTGCCCTATGGCCTGCAAAAGCGCGTGGACCTGGGCCGGGCCCTGGCCATGGAGCCGCAGGTGCTGCTGCTCGACGAGCCCATGGCCGGTATGAACGTGGAAGAAAAGCAGGACATGTGCCGCTTCATTCTCGACGTGAACGACGAGTTCGGCACCACCATCGTGCTGATCGAGCACGACATGGGCGTGGTGATGGACATCTCTGACCGCGTGGTGGTGCTCGACTACGGAAAGAAGATCGGCGACGGCAGCCCCGACGAAGTACGCAGCAACGAAGACGTGATCAGTGCCTATCTGGGCACCTCGCACTGATCAGGAGAACAACACATGGCATTCTTTCTCGAAACACTGATCGGCGGCCTTATGGCCGGCATGCTGTATTCGCTGGTGGCGCTGGGCTTCGTGCTGATCTACAAGGCATCGGGCGTTTTCAACTTCGCGCAGGGCGCGATGGTGCTGTTCGCTGCGCTGGCCATGGCCCGCTTTGCCGAATGGATTCCCCAATGGACCGGCATTCAAAGCCCCATCGTGGCCAACCTCGCCGCGTTCGTGATCGCGGGGGCCATCATGTTCGTGGTGGCCTGGCTGATCGAAAAGCTGGTGCTGCGCCACCTGGTGAACCAGGAGGGCGCCACGCTGCTCATGGCCACGCTGGGCATCACCTACTTTCTGGAAGGCCTGGGCCAAACGCTGTTTGGCAGCGACATCTACAAGATCGACATCGGTATGCCCAAGGAGCCCATTTTCATGCTCGACGGCATGTTCCAGGGCGGCATCCTGGTCAACAAGGAAGACGTGATTGCCGCAGCCATTGCCGCCGCCCTGGTGGCGCTGCTCTCCGTGTTCTTTCAAAAAACCTCCACCGGCCGTGCGCTGCGTGCCGTGGCCGACGACCACCAGGCGGCGCAATCCATCGGTATCCCGCTCAACCGCATCTGGGTGATCGTGTGGTGCGTGGCGGGCGTGGTGGCCCTGGTGGCCGGGATGATCTGGGGCAGCAAGCTGGGCGTGCAGTTTTCGCTCACTACCGTGGCGCTGCGTGCGCTGCCCGTGGTGATCCTGGGCGGCCTGACCTCGGTGCCCGGCGCCATCATCGGCGGGCTGATCATCGGCGTGGGCGAGAAGCTCTCCGAGGTGTACCTGGGCCCGTTCGTGGGCGGCGGCATCGAGATCTGGTTTGCGTATGTGCTGGCGCTGGTGTTCCTCCTGTTCAGACCGCAAGGTTTGTTCGGAGAGAAGATCATTGACCGCGTGTAAGCCATAACAACAAGAACACAGGAGACACACCATGCTCTACCGCGAAAACGGCCAGTTCAAGACCAGCTACCGCGCCGACCAGCAGATCTTTCCCATCGCCCAGGACCGCATCGCCGTGGCGCTGCTGCTCGCCGTCGCGTTCCTGGTGGTGCCCATGCTGGCCAGCGACTACATCTTCCGCGCCATCCTGATTCCCTTCGTCATCATGGCGCTGGCGGCCCTGGGGGTGAACATCCTCGTGGGCTATTGCGGCCAGATCTCACTGGGCTCGGGCGCCTTCATGGCGGTGGGGGCCTACGGGGCCTACAACTTTTTTGTGCGCTTTCCGGGCATGCCGCTGATCCCCGCGCTGATCCTGGGTGGGCTGTGCGCCACGTTCTTCGGCATCCTGTTCGGGCTGCCCAGCCTGCGCGTCAAGGGGCTGTATCTGGCGGTGGCCACGCTGGCCGCGCAGTTCTTCAGCGACTGGATGTTCCTGCGCATCAAGTGGTTCACCAACAACTCCGACTCGGGGTCGGTGTCCGTCAACAACCTGCAGGTGTTCGGTTTTCCCATCGAGAGCGCTACCAGCAAGTACCTGTTCTGCCTGGCCCTGTTGGTGGTCGTGGCCCTGCTGGCCAAAAACCTGGTGCGCGGCGCCATTGGCCGCGAGTGGATGGCCATCCGCGACATGGACGTGGCTGCGGCCGTGATCGGCATCCGCCCCATGTACGCCAAGCTCAGCGCGTTTGCCGTCAGCTCCTTCATCGTGGGCATGGCCGGCGCGCTGTGGGCCTTTGTGCACCTGGGGGCGTGGGAGCCTGCCGCGTTCTCCGTCGAAATCTCGTTTCGCCTCTTGTTCATGGTGATCATCGGCGGTCTGGGCTCCATCGCAGGCGGGTTCTTTGGCGCCGCCTTCATCGTGGTGCTGCCCATCGTGCTCAACCAGTTTTTGCCCGCCTTCATGGGGTTGTTTGGCATCGAGGTGTCCACGGCGGGGGTGTCGCATGCCGAACTGATGATCTTTGGCGCGCTGATCGTGTGGTTCCTGATCGTGGAGCCGCATGGCCTGGCCAAGCTGTGGTCCACCGCCAAGCAGAAGTTGCGCCTGTGGCCGTTCCCGCATTGAAGGCGCAGCCTGCAGGAAACCCCTTACTCGCAATTCCTGATACGGACTTCCCGATTGCCGCGTTAACTGTCTGTCAGTCATCTGGTTTCCCCCCGTGCTTCAACACATTCATTCAAAGGAGACATCCATGAAGCTTTCGAAAATCGTGATCGCCGCTGCGGTGGTTGCTGCCGGTGCCTCGTCCATTGCGACGAGCGCCTTCGCGCAAGCCAAGGAGCAGTTCTTCCCGCTGCTGTCCTACCGCACTGGCCCCTACGCCCCCAACGGCGTGCCATGGGCCAACGGCAAGCAGGACTACATCAAGATGATCAACGCCCGCGACGGCGGCGTGAACGGGGTGAAGCTCACCTTCGAAGAATGTGAAACCGGCTACGCCACCGACCGCGGCGTGGAATGCTACGAGCGCCTGAAGGGCAAGCCCGGCGTGGCGCTGTTCGACCCGCAAGCCACCGGCATCACCTTTGCGCTGACCGAAAAGGCGCCCGTGGACAAGATCCCGCTGATGACGCTGGGCTATGGCCTGTCGGTCGCGCAGGACGGCCAGGCCTTCAAGTGGAACTTCCCGTTCATGGGCAGCTACTGGACCGGTGCCGACATCCTGATCCAGCACATCGGCAAACAAGCAGGGGGCCTGGACAAGCTCAAGGGCAAGAAGATCGCCCTCGTGTACCACGACAGCCCATTCGGCAAGGAACCCATCCCGGTGCTGCAGGAGCGCGCCAAGATGCACGGCTTTGAGCTGCAGATGCTGCCCGTGACCGCGCCCGGCGTGGAACAGAAAGCCACCTGGCTGCAGGTGCGCCAGAGCCGCCCTGACTACGTGCTGCTGTGGGGCTGGGGCGTGATGAACTCCACCGCGCTGAAGGAAGCCCAGGCCACCGGCTACCCCCGCGACAAGATGTACGGCGTGTGGTGGGCCGGTGCCGAGCCCGATGTGCGCGACGTGGGCGACGGCGCCAAGGGCTACCACGCGCTCGCACTCAATGGCTACGGCACGCAGTCCAAGGTGATCCAGGACATTCTCAAGAATGTGCATGACAAGGGCCAGGGCACGGGCCCCAAGGAGGAAGTGGGCTCGGTGCTGTACACGCGCGGCGTGATCATCCAGATGCTGGCGGTCGAATCCGTGCGCCGCGCGCAAGAGCGTTTTGGCAAGGGCAAGGTCATGACCGGCGAACAGGTGCGCTGGGGCATGGAAAACCTGGCCCTGGACCAGAAGAAACTCGACGCACTGGGCTTCAAGGACCTGATGCGCCCCCTGTCCACCAGCTGCGCCGACCACATGGGCTCCACCTGGGCACGCGTGCATACCTGGGACGGCAAGAAGTGGGACTTCTCCTCTGACTGGTATCAGGCCGATGAGCAGATCCTGAAGCCCATGGTCAAGGCCGGCGCCGACAAGTACCTGGCGGACAAGAAGATGACCCGCCGGGATGCGGCGGACTGCCAGTCGTGATCTCTCCCCTGAGGCGCTGACGCGCCCTCCCCCTCTCTCGAATCGCCTTGCGATTCGAGAGAGGGGGACGCCACCAGCGCGTCGGGGCGGCCCTTGCGCGGTGGCACTGGTAGTGGGCTGCGACAGTTTTACGGCCAGTGACTAGCGGTTGCTACTACGGGGCAGCCGCCAATCGAAAGGGTTGCAAGTGCAGCCCTCCCGATTGGCACAGCGAAGGCAACACCATGGATTCAAAAAACATTGTTCTCAACGTCAACGGCATCGAGGTCATCTATAACCACGTGATCCTGGTGCTCAAGGGCGTCTCGCTGCAGGTGCCCGAGGGCAGCATCGTGGCCATCCTGGGCGGCAATGGCGCGGGCAAGACGACCACGTTGCGCGCCATCTCCAACCTGCTGCAGGGCGAGCGCGGGGCGGTCACCAAAGGTTCCATCGAGCTGCGCGGCGAGCGCATCGAGAACCTCACGCCCGCTGACCTGGTCAAGCGTGGTGTGGTGCAGGTGATGGAGGGGCGCCATTGTTTTGCCCACCTGACGATCGAGGAAAACCTGCTGACCGGCGCCTACACCCGCGCCAGCAAGGCCGAGATCGCGGCCAACCTGGAGAAGGTCTACAACTACTTCCCGCGCCTGAAGACACGCCGCACCTCGCAGGCGGCCTACACCTCGGGCGGCGAGCAGCAGATGTGCGCCATTGGCCGCGCCATCATGACCAACCCCAGCATGGTGCTGCTCGACGAGCCCTCCATGGGCCTGGCACCGCAGATCGTCGAAGAGGTGTTCAACATCGTCAAAGACTTGAACACCAAGGAAAAGGTCACCTTCCTGCTGGCCGAGCAGAACACCAACATGGCCCTGAAATACGCGGACTATGGCTACATCATGGAGTCGGGCCGCGTGGTGATGGATGGCGCCGCCAGCGACCTGGCCAACAACGAGGACGTCAAGGAGTTCTACCTGGGCGTGGGCGGTGGCGAGCGCAAGAGCTTCAAGGACGTCAAAAGTTACAAGCGCCGCAAGCGCTGGCTGGCTTGAGAAGCCCCCTTGTGTCGCCTTCGGCGCCTTCCCCCAGGGGGACGCCACCAGCGCGGCGGGGCGGCCCTTGCGCGGTGGCGCTGGCCTTCGGCAGCGCGGGCGACCAGGGCCATGTTTTTTTTCAGACTTCGGACGAATTCACTCTTAATTTCATAGCTGCTTGCGCTTGATGGATAAGCGTCAGAGGCCAATTTCACCTTAAATCACCTCACAAGGAAACCAAGGCATGAGCACGTTCTATGACGCCCTGGAAACCCGCAGCCCACAGGAGCGCGAAGCCGCGCTGATGGCGGCGCTGCCCCGCCAGATCGCGCACGCCCAGAAGGCCAGCGCTGCATTCGCCAGCATCCTGACGGGCATCGACGCCGCCAGCGTGACCACACGCCAGGCGCTGGCGCAGTTGCCTGTCACGCGCAAGTACGAGTTGCTGGAGCGGCAGCAGGCCGAGCGCACAGGCGGTGGCAATGTGTTTGGCGGCTTCAGCGCGCTGGGCTTTGGGCCGGGCATGCGGCGCGTGTTTGCCAGCCCTGGCACCATTTACGAGCCCGAAGGCACACGCGGTGATTACTGGCGCATGGCGCGCGCCATTTATGCCGCAGGCTTTCGCAGTGGCGACCTGATCCACAACAGCTTCAGCTACCACTTCGTTCCTGCGGGTTCGATGATGGAAACCGGCGCCCATGCGCTGGGCTGCACCGTGTTCCCCGGCGGCACGGGCCAGACCGAGCAACAGGTACAGGCGATGGCCGAGCTGCAGCCTGCAGGCTACATCGGCACACCGAGTTTTCTCAAGCTCATCGTCGAAAAAGCCGCCGACATGGGGGTGGCGTTGCCCAGCGTGAAACGCGCGCTGGTGTCGGCCGAGGCCTTCCCGCCGTCGCTGCGCGACTGGCTGGCCGAGCGTGGCATTGCGGGTTACCAGTGTTATGGATCTGCCGACCTGGGGCTGATCGCCTACGAAACCGAGGCCCGCGAAGGGCTGGTGCTCGATGAAGGCGTGATCGTCGAGATCGTGCGCCCCGGCACGGGCGACCCGGTGCCCGAAGGCGAGGTGGGCGAGTTGGTGGTCACCACCCTCAACCCCGACTACCCGCTGATCCGTTTCGGCACGGGTGACCTATCGGCCGTGTTGCCCGGCCCCTGCCCCACAGGACGCACCAACACGCGCATCAAGGGCTGGATGGGGCGGGCAGACCAGACCACCAAGGTGCGGGGCATGTTCGTACACCCGGGGCAAATTGCGGCGATTGCGCGGCGATTTCCACAGGTGCTGCGCGCTCGCCTCGTGGTCAGTGGCGAGATGGCCAACGACCAGATGGTGCTGCAGGTGGAAACCACCGAAACCGCCGAGGGCCTGGCCCTCCAATTGGGCGACGCCATCCGCGACGTCACCAAGCTGCGCGGTGAGGTCGAGATGGTGCCGCCGGGCAGCTTGCCCAACGATGGCAAGGTGATCGACGACACGCGCAGCTACCGCTGAACCGGCGGCGGCGCGCGCGGCAAGCCCCACCCCTGGACGGCCTCACAAGGGCGGCGCAGGGGGCTTGGCGCGGCAACCCCACCCAAGGTGTTGCACAAGGGATTGCACCAAGGGTTCCGGCTGTTTGCGATGGCGCAAAAAACAGCGACACAAGTCCCTCGGCATCACATGGAAATCAATCCATTCCCTATCGAATCACTATGTAATTGATAGCGTTCAACGCTTTATTTTCAAGGGCTACAGAGCTATTTTCATTGACGTCAACCCGCATTTGTTGCTAGGTACTATCCGCAATGTTCGCGCAGGGGGTGCTCGTTATCATGGCGCGTCACTCACAGGAGAATCCATGAAAACAATGCTGAAAATCGCGCTGATCGCAGCAGCCGCACTGACCGCCCTGGGCACCAGCGCACAAGAGTTTCCAGCCAAAGACAAGAACATCACCATCGTGGTGCCGTTTGCGGCGGGCGGCCCCACCGACCGCGTGGCGCGCGACCTGGCCGAGGCCTTGCGCAAGCCGCTGGGCACGACGGTCGTCGTGGACAACACCTCGGGCGCCGGCAGCTCCATCGGCACAGCCCGTGTGGCGCGCGCCACCCCCGACGGCTACACCCTGTTGCTCAACCACATCGGCATGTCGACCATGCCTGCGCTGTATCGCAAGCTTCCGTTCAGCGTGCCCAATGACTTCGAGTACCTGGGCATGGTCAATGAAGTGCCCATGACGCTGATCGCACGGCCCACCATGCCCGCCAACAACTTCAAGGAACTGAACACCTGGATTCACCAGAACAAGGGCAAGATCAACCTCGGCAATGCAGGCCTGGGCGCTGCCTCGCACCTGTGTGGGCTGATGTTCCAGAACGCCATGAAGGTGGACATGACACCCGTCCCCTACAAGGGCACGGCCCCTGCCATCACCGACCTCATCGGCGGACAGATCGACTTGCTGTGCGACCAGACCACCAACACCACGGGGCAGATCGAGTCCAAGAAGGTGAAAGCCTACGCCGTCACCACCAGCAAACGCCTGACCACGCCCGCACTCAAAGACCTGCCCACGCTGGCCGAGTCGGGATTGAAAGACTTTGATGTGACCATCTGGCACGGTTTGTATGCCCCCAAGGGAACCCCGGCGGCCGTGCAAAAGAAGATCAACGATGCCCTGAAGATCGCGCTGAAGGACCCCGATTTCATCAAGAAGCAGGAAGGCCTGGGCGCTGTGGTGGTGACCGACCACCGCGTGGAGGGTGCCGAACACAAGAAGTTCGTTTTGTCTGAAATCGAAAAATGGGGCGCCGTCATCAAGGCCGCTGGCACCTACGCCGATTGATACCCAGGCACAACAGCCTACCGAGACACACCCGGGCCTTGCAGCCTGGGCCCGTCTCCCCCAAAGCCGCCGCGCACCACCAGGTGCCGGCGGCTTTTTTGTGGCCTGCCGACAGGCATACCGAAACCATCAAGGCGTTGAACGAGCGCAGCACGTGCCGTATTCGGGGCATCCAATCGCCTGGGATTGGGGTTATCCATCTGCCCGCCAACGGCGCGCGCGCGTAGAACCGGGGCATCGCACTTTCAAGTACAGGGAATTTTCATGACCACTCCGCAATCCACCCCCTCGCGCCGCCGCCGAGCCACCCTTGCAGGCGCCGCGCTTTTGGTTTGCGCACCATTGGCCTTGCCCGGCGCGGTGTGGGCCCAGGCCGCGTGGCCCAACAAACCGGTGCGCATCGTGGTGCCATTTGCACCCGGCGGCACCACCGACATCCTGGCGCGCGCCATGGCCCCCGAGCTTTCGCGCGCATTCGGCCAGCCCTTCATCGTGGACAACCGCGCGGGCGCCGGCGGCAACGTGGGTGCCGACATCGTTGCCAAGTCTGCGGGCGATGGCTATACGCTGCTGATGGGCACCGTGGGCACCCACGGCATCAACCGCGCGCTGTATGCCAAGCTGCCCTATGACCCCATCAAGGACTTTGTGCCCATCACCATGGTGGCCGCCGTGCCCAACGTGATGGTGATGAATGCCGAAAAGGCCAAGAGCATGGGCGTGCACAACGTGCAGGATTTCATCCGTGTCGCCAAGGCCAGCCCCGGCAAATTGAACATGGCGTCCAGCGGCAACGGCACGTCGATTCACCTCGCGGGCGAGCTGTTCAAAAGCACGACGGGCACCTTCATGCTGCACCTGCCCTACCGCGGCTCAGGCCCCGCGCTGATGGACATGGTGTCGGGCAACGCGGATGTGATGTTCGACAACCTGCCGTCGTCGATGGCGCAGATCAAGGCCGGCAAACTCACGGCACTGGCCGTGACCAGCTCACAGCGGTCTTCCGCGCTGCCGGACGTGCCCACGGTCGAACAAGCGGGCGGCCCCCTGCTCAAGGGCTATGAGGCAAGCTCGTGGTTTGGCCTGCTGGCCCCTGCAGGCACCCCCTCCGACATCGTCAACCGCATCCAGCAAGAGGTCGCCAAATCACTGGCCACACCGACCCTGAAAGAACGGCTGGAAGCCCAGGGCGCCATCCCCGGCGGCAACACCCCGGCCGAGTTTGCCAAGCACATCGACAACGAACACAAGAAGTGGGCGAAGGTGGTGAAAAGCTCGGGCGCCAAGGTGGATTGACGTGGTGGATTGACGTCAACCGGCGCGCCGCACTACCAGGCTGCCCGGCTACCGGCGGGCGCGCCTGGGGGTCACACGCCCCAGACCACGTCTGTGTTCTCTGCCGCACTCTTGCGCAGCATCTCGATGAATGGAGCCGCGCGCTGGCGCAGCCGCACGAGATCGCGGCGCTCTTCGGCGGCGGCTTGTTCATCGGCCTCGGCTGCATCTGCCGGCGGTTGCGCCTCATCGGCTGCCACGGCGGCCTCCAGCGCCGCGATGGCCCCCGGAATCTGCGCTGCAGTCACGATGCCGCTTGGGCCGGGCGTCTTGCCAATGATCGCCACGATCTGCCGCCCCTGAGGTTCCAGCATGATCAGGTCGGCGGCCGCGCGGGATTTGAATTTGTAGAGCATGTGAAGCGTTTTCCTAGGTGGGCAGGCTGTTGCTGGAAGGGGCGTAGATGTAGTCACGCGCAAATGGATAGCTCGATTGTGCCCCGCGCATGGCCCCGCCAGCGACATCGCCATCCGGCCGCGCTGCCAGGATCTGGTGCAACGCCATCCAGCCCTGCTCAAAACCCAGCGCACTGCCCGCCAGGTACAGGCGGTACGCGCGCAACGCCCTCTCGCCTTGTTCCGCACCCGTCTGCGCGTGCAGCACTTCGCGGGCCGCGGGCAATTGGGCTTCCAGCGCGTCGGACCACGCCCACAGAGTGCGCGCGTAGTGCGGGCGCAGGTTTTCCGTATCCACCATCTCCAGCCCTGATCGCGCCAGGTCGTGCAGCACCGCACTCACGTGCAGCAGCTCACCACCGGGAAAGATGTAGTGCTCCACAAAATCACCCATGCCCGCACCCAGCTGCGCGTTGTCCACCGCCCCTGCCGTGATGCCGTGGTTGAGCAGCAGCCCCCCGGGCCGTAGCAGGCGGGTCACGGCGTTGAAATAGCGCCCCATCTTGGCCCGGCCCACGTGCTCGAACATTCCGATGGAGGCGATCTTGTCAAACGGTTGCGTAGCCTGCAGCTCGCGGTAGTCCACCAGCTGTATGCGCACGCGGCCCTGCAGGCCCCGCTCCTCGATGAGCCGCTGCACATGGGCATGCTGATTGCGAGAAAGGGTGATGCCCGTTGCCTGAACGCCGTAGTGCTCGGCGGCCCACAGCAGCAAGCCGCCCCAGCCAGCACCAATGTCCAGAAAGCGCTCCCCAGGCGCAAGGCGCAGCTTGCGGCAGATGTGGTCGAGCTTGGCCTCCTGGGCCTGTGCCAGGGTCATTGCGTTTTCACGGAAATAGGCGCACGAGTACACGCGGCGTGGGTCCAGCCACAGCGCATAAAACGCATCGGACAGGTCGTAGTGAAACTGCACATGCCGCGCGTCGTTCCCCAGCGTGTGGACGGCCATGGACCGGGCGCGTGCCAGCGCCCGGTGCCACCAGCGGTTCTGTTGCTCGCGCGCGGGGTCGCGAGCGATCAGGCCAGCGGCGGCGGTCATCAGATCCCGCATGCCGCCTTCCAGCGCGACGCGCCCTTCGACGATGGCTACGCCCACATTGCCGATCTCACCCGTGGCGAGGGCCACCACAGACATGCGATCCCGAAAGCGCAAGGTCACGTCAGGGTGCGCTGCGCCCAGTTGCTGGCCCGCTGGCAGCTCCACCGCCAGGGGCACGGGCAACGCGGCCAACCGCGCCTCCAGGGTGTGCAACAGGTGCTTCATGGGGCCCATTCTTGAGGGAGCATGAGGCCGCGTCAACACCCGGCGCCCCGCGCGCCAAGGGCGCACCAGGCCTCACGGGATGGCCCCATTGACAGCATTTCGTTTAGGTCTAAACTATTTTCACATGAACATCTTATGTATTGGTGGCGGTCCCGCCGGCCTGTATTTCGCGCTGCTCATGAAGCAGCAAAGCCCTGCCCATCGGGTCACGGTAGTCGAACGCAACCGGCCATTCGACACCTTCGGCTGGGGTGTGGTGTTGTCGGACCAGACGCTGGCCAACCTGCAGGCCGCCGATGCGCCCACGGCCGCACTGATCGGCGATGCGTTCAACCACTGGGACGACATCGAGGTGTTCTTCAAGGGCCGCAGCGTGCGATCCACCGGCCACGGCTTTTGTGGCATTGGCCGCAAGCGGCTGCTCAACATCCTGCAGGACCGCTGCCTCGCGGTGGGCGTGGAGCTGGTGTTCGAAACCGATGTGGCCGACGACCAGGCGCTGGCCGCGCAGTACGACGCCGACCTGGTGATCGCAAGCGACGGCCTCAACAGCCGCGTCCGCACGCGCTACGCCGCCACCTACCAGCCCGACATCGACCTGCGCGAATGCCGTTTTGTTTGGCTGGGCACGCACAAAAAACTCGATGCTTTTACGTTTGCTTTCGAGAAAACGGAGTACGGCTGGTTCCAGGCCCATGCCTACCAGTTCGATGCCAACACCTCCACCTTCATCATCGAGACGCCCGAGGCGGTGTGGAAGGCGCACGGCCTGGACCAGATGGAGCAGCCCGAGGCCATTGCGTTCTGCGAAAAGCTGTTTGCCAAATATCTCGATGGCAACGCGCTGATCAGCAACGCCACGCACCTGCGCGGCTCGGCCAACTGGATCCGTTTTCCGCGCGTGATCTGCAACACCTGGGTACACCGCGAAGCCATCAACGGCAAGCAGGTGCCCATCGTGCTGATGGGCGATGCGGCGCACACGGCGCATTTCTCGATTGGCAGCGGCACCAAGCTCGCGCTGGAAGACGCCATCGACCTGGCCAACGAGTTCGCCACCGGCTTGCCGATTGACGACGTACTGCAGCACTACGAGGCGCGCCGCAGCGTCGAGGTGCTCAAGATCCAGAATGCCGCGCGCAACAGCACCGAGTGGTTCGAGAACGTGAGTCGCTACGCGGGCATGCCCATCGAGCAGTTCACCTACTCGCTGCTCACGCGCAGCCAGCGCATCAGCCACGAGAACCTGCGGCTGCGCGATGCCGCGTGGCTGGAGGGCTATGAAGCATGGCTCGCGGGTGGCAAGGCAGCGGTGCCGCCGATGCTCACGCCCTTCACGCTGCGCAGTGTGACGCTCAAGAACCGCATCGTCGTCTCGCCCATGGCCACCTACAGCGCGGTCGAAGGCGTGCCGCAGGACTTCCACCTGGTGCACCTGGGCGCCCGGGCGCTCGGCGGCACAGCGCTGGTGATGGTGGAGATGACCAGCCCCACGCCCGAGGGCCGCATCACCCCCGCGTGTACCGGGCTGTGGAACGACGCACAGCAAACCGCCTTCGCACGCATCGTGAACTTTTTGCACGGCAGCAGCACGGCCAAGATCGGCCTGCAGCTGGGCCACAGCGGCCCCAAGGGCTCCACGCGCGTGGGCTGGGAGGGCACGGACGAGCCGCTCGCCACCGGCAACTGGCCCCTGCTGGCCGCCAGCCCCATTGCCTATGGCCCGCAGAACCAGACGCCCGCCGCCATGACCCGCGCCGACATGGACCGCGTGACCGCCGCATTTGTGGACAGCGCCCGCCGCGCCGCCGCCTGCGGCTTTGACTGGCTGGAGCTGCACTGCGCGCACGGCTATCTGCTGGCCAGCTTCATCAGCCCCATCACCAACCAGCGCACCGATGAATACGGTGGCAGCCTGGAGAACCGCTGCCGCTACCCGCTCGAAGTCTTTGCCGCGCTGCGCGCCGTGTGGCCCGCCGACAAGCCGCTGGGCGTGCGCATCTCGGCCCATGACTGGGCACCCGGCGGCACCACGCCCGATGACGCGGTGGCCATTGCACAGCGGTTCAAGGCGGCAGGCGCCGACCTGATCGACGTCTCGTCCGGCCAGACCACGCGCGACTCGCGCCCCGTGTATGGCCGCATGTACCAAACGCCGTTTGCCGACCGCATCCGCAACGAGGTGGGCATTGCCACCATGGCAGTGGGCGCAATCACCGATGCCGACCACGCCAACAGCATCATCGCCGCCGGCCGCGCCGACCTGTGCGCCATTGCGCGCCCCCACCTGGCCGACCCGGCCTGGACGCTGCACGCCGCCGCGCAACTGAGCCCCGTGGCCGCAGCGCACACCGACTGGCCCGTGCAGTACACCAGCGGCCGCGACCAGATGCTGCGCGAAATATCCAAGCAAAAACAGCTCGAAGCGCTCGCCAATCAAGCGCAAGCAGCTACCAAAAACAGAGCATCCGAAGAGGAAGGCTAGCCATGGACCTAGAAGCCCGCCTGCACGGCGCCGCACCCAGCGAACACCCCGAAGCCCTGCGCCTGTGGCTGCGCCTGCTCACCTGCACGCAGCTCATCGAAAAGCAGGTGCGCAGCCACCTGCGTGCGCAGTTCGACACCACCTTGCCGCGTTTTGACCTGATGGCGCAGCTGGAGCGCGCGCCCGACGGCATGAAGATGAAAGAGCTCTCGCGCCGCATGATGGTGACGAGCGGCAACATCACCGGCATCACCGACCAGCTGGTGGCCGAAGGGCTGGTGGAGCGCATGGACGTGGTAGGCGACCGACGCGCGTACCTGGTGCGCCTCACGCCGCAAGGCCGCGCGCAGTTCAACACCATGGCACGCCAGCACGAGCAATGGATCGTCGATGCCTTCGCCACGCTGGGCGAGCGCGACATCGCCACCTTGTACCGATTGCTGGGCAAGGTCAAGGAACACACACAGGAGACAGCCGAATGAAGCACTACATCGGGGCGAGCAACCCCATGCGCGAGCAGTTCAACCCGCAGGCCAGCTATGTAGCCGAGCACTTTGCCTTGAGCTTTGCCGATGGTGTGGGCACCGTCACGCTCAACCGGCCGGACCGCAAGAACCCGCTCACCTTCCAGAGCTATGCCGAGCTGCGCGACTTCTTCTACGCGCTGCGCTTTGCCACCGACGTGAAAGCCATCGTGGTCACCGGTGCGGGCGGCAACTTCTGCTCGGGCGGCGACGTGCACGAGATCATCGGCCCGCTGACCACCATGACCATGCCCGAGCTGCTGGAGTTCACGCGCATGACCGGCGACCTGGTGAAAGCCATGCGCGCCTGCCCGCAGCCCGTGCTGGGCGCCATTGACGGCATCTGCGCCGGTGCGGGCGCCATGATGGCGCTGGCCTGCGACATGCGCTACGGCACCGAGGCCACCAAGACCGCGTTCTTGTTCACCCGCGTGGGCCTGGCGGGCGCCGACATGGGCGCCTGCGCACTGCTGCCGCGCATGATCGGCCAGGGCCGCGCCAGCGAGCTGCTGTTCACCGGCCGCGCGATGACGGCGCA
Source organism: Acidovorax radicis (assembly GCF_020510705.1). Classification (NCBI taxonomy): domain Bacteria; kingdom Pseudomonadati; phylum Pseudomonadota; class Betaproteobacteria; order Burkholderiales; family Comamonadaceae; genus Acidovorax; species Acidovorax radicis. Next base: position 585,331 of record NZ_CP075184.1, on the reverse strand, counting down.
TGAGGGCCTGGCCTGGGGCTTCTTCAACGACCTGTATGAAAGCGCCGACTTGCTGGCCAACGTGCAGGCCACCGCGCGCGCGCTGGCCGATGGCCCCACCTTCGCCCACGGCATGACCAAGACCATGCTGAGCCAGGAGTGGAGCATGACCATCGAGCAGGCCATCGAGGCCGAGGCGCAGGCCCAGGCGATCTGCATGCAGACCGAAGACTTCCGCCGCGCGTACGAGGCGTTTGCCGCCAAGCAAAAGCCGGTGTTCCAGGGAGATTGAACCCATGCACGTCGCAACGCCCCCCGCCCCCTCCCCGCCCTCCACGGCGCACCTGGCCCTGCCCTTTTTTGACGACGCCCACCGCACGCTGGCCGCAGGCCTGGTGCCCTGGGCGGCCGCGCAAGCGGTCGATGAAACCGACGACCGCGCCGCCTGCCGCGACTGGGTGCAACGCCTGGGCGCGGGCGGCTGGCTGCGCTACTGCGTGCCTGCCGCACATGGCGGCGCGCTGCCCGCGCTGGACTCGCGCGCGCTGGTGCTGCTGCGCGAGACGCTGGCCTACCACTCGCCGCTGGCGGACTTTGCGTTTGCGATGCAGGGGCTGGGCAGTGGCGCGATCACGCTGGCGGGCAGCCCCGCGCAGCAGGCACACTACCTGCAGGGCGTGGCGCGCGGCGAGCTGATCGCGGCGTTTGCACTCAGCGAGCCAGAGGCAGGATCAGATGTTGGCGCTATGAAAACAATAGCTACCAGCGCATATCCCACTGGCGCTACAGGCACTTTTTGCTTGAACGGCACCAAGACCTGGATCAGCAATGGCGGCATTGCGGACTTCTACTGCGTGTTCGCCAAGACCGACCCGAGCGGCGGCACGCGCGGCATCAGTGCCTTCATCGTCGATGCCAACACACCCGGCCTGGACGCCTCGCGCCATATCCATGTGATGGCGCCCCACCCGCTGGCCACGCTGCAGTTCACCAACTGCACCGTGCCCGCCACCGCGCTGTTGGGCGAGGAGAACGGCGGCTTCAAGCTCGCCATGCGCACGCTGGACATCTTCCGCGCATCGGTGGCCGCTGCGGCTCTGGGCATGGCGCGCCGTGCGCTGGCCGAGGCCGTGCACCACGCGCGCCAGCGCCGCATGTTCGGCCAGACGCTGGCCGACTTTCAGCTCACGCAGGCCAAGATCGGCGAGATGGCTGCGCTGGTGGACAGCGCCGCGCTGCTCACCTACCGCGCGGCCTGGCTGCGCGACACCGGCCAGGCGCGGGTCACGGCAGAAGCAGCGATGGCCAAGATGACGGCCACCGAAAACGCCCAGCGCGTGATCGACATGGCGCTGCAACTGCACGGCGGGCGCGGCGTGGAGGTGGGCAGCAAGGTCGAGTCGCTGTACCGCGACATCCGCTCGCTGCGCATCTACGAAGGCGCTACCGAGGTGCAACAACTCATCATCGGCAAGGCCGTTCTGCAGGAGTGATCTGACTATGCGTTTTCCGTCCGCCCAACCCGACCACTTTGTGCACGACCGGCTGCCGCCCACCTCTGCCCTGCCGACCCTGCGCTACGACCTGCCCGAGCTGCAGATCGCCAACCAGGCCAACCTGGTGCACGCCCTGTTCGACCAGGCCGAACGCGCAGGTCACATCGACCGCCCTTTTCTGCGCGGCCCCCACCGCACCTACACCTACCGCGACGCCCGCACCGAGGCCGCGCGCATTGCCGAGGTGCTGACACAAGACCACGGCCTGGTGCCCGGCAACCGCGTGCTGCTGCGCGGCGGCAACACGGTGGAGATGGCGCTGGCCTGGCTGGGCACCGTGTACGCAGGGTTGGTGGCCGTGGCCACCATGCCGCTGCTGCGCGCGGGGGAGCTGGGCAGCATCATCGACCGCGCCCAGCCCACGCTGGCGCTGTGTGATGGCCGCCTGCTGGCCGAGCTGCAGACTGCCCAAGCACAACACCCGGTGCTGGCCACCATCGTTCCCTTCCACACCGCCCCCAATGCGGCCGACCTGCTGCAGCGCTCGCAGGGCAAACCAGGCACCACGCCGCCCTGCCCTACGTCGGCAGACGACATTGCGCTGATGGCCTTTACCTCAGGCACCACCGGCGTGCCCAAGGCGCCGGTGCACACCCACCGCGATGTGCTGGCCGCCTGCGAAGCCTGGCCGCGCCACGTGCTGCGCGCCACGCCCGACGACATCGTGGCAGGCTCGCCGCCGTTGGCTTTCACGTTCGGGCTGGGCGGGTTGCTGCTGTTCCCGATGTGGGCAGGGGCCAGCGTGTACTTCCCCGACCAGCCGTACACGCCCGAAACCATGGTGCGCCTGATGCGCGAGGCGGGCGTCACCATCTGCTACACCGCGCCCACCTTCTACCGGCAGATGGCGCCGTTTGCACAGCAGCTCGGGTTGCCGCGCCTGCGCATCTGCGTGAGCGCTGGCGAGGCCCTGCCCGACGCCACGCGCCGCCTGTGGCATGGCGCCACGGGCATCGACATGACCGATGGCATTGGCGCCACCGAGATGTTCCACATTTTTATTTCGTCGGCCGGTGGCTCGTCGCGGCCAGGGGCGATAGGCAAAGTGGTGCCGGGCTACACCGCCCGTGTGGTGGACGATGACGACAACGAAGTGCCACGGGGCACGGTGGGAAAACTCGCCGTGATCGGCCCCACGGGCTGCCGGTATCTGGACGACTCGCGCCAAAGCCAGTATGTGCGGCACGGCTGGAACCACCCCGGCGACGCGTTTACGCAGGATGCCGACGGCTACTTCTTTTACCAGGCGCGCGATGACGACATGATCATCACGGCGGGTTACAACGTGGGCGGCCCCGAAGTCGAAGACGCCTTGCTGCGCCACCCCGCCGTGGCCGAGTGTGGCGTGATCGGCGTGCCGGACGAAGAGCGCGGCATGGTCGTAAAGGCCATCTGCGTGTTGAAGCCCGGCCACACGGGCGACGCCGCCATGGTCAAGGCCTTGCAGGACCACGTCAAAGCCACCATTGCCCCGTTCAAATACCCCCGCGTCATTGAGTTCGCCAGCACGCTGCCGCGCACCGAAACCGGCAAACTCCAACGCTTCAAGCTGCGCCAGGCAGCCCAACAGGCGCCCCGCACCGACACCTAAGAAACCATGAACACATTTTTGCAACCCGCAGGCTGGGTGCCTCCCAAGGGATATGCCAACGGCGTGGCCGCACGCGGCACGATGATCTTCACCGGCGGCCAGATCGGCTGGAACGCGCAGCAGCAATTTGAAAGCGATGACTTCATCGACCAGACGCGGCAGACCCTGCTCAACGTGCGCGCCGTGCTGGAAGCCGGTGGCTCCGGGCCAGAACACCTGGTGCGGCTGACCTGGTACGTGGTGGACCGCAAGGAATACAACGCGCGCCTTCGCGAGCTGGGGGCCGTCTACCGCGAGGTGCTGGGCAAGAACTTTCCGGCCATGGCCTGCGTGCAGGTGGCTGGGCTCATGGAAGAACGCGCGAAGATCGAAATCGAGGCCACGGCCGTGGTGCCAGACAGCGTCGACTGACGCTCGGCGTTCAGCAACGCTTCCCAAAGGGGATGCCGCCTGTGCAAACGCCCACCTGCGTCATGCACTGTGTCGGGGGTGGCCCACCCGCTGACCACCCCACCACCGCTGCAGCGCGGGGCCATACAGAATGAACGCCAGCGCAGCGCCGATCAGCGGCAGCGCGGCATACACCCAGCCCGTGAGCAACTCGCCGCCCAGCACCACACCCACCAGCAACGCCACAGCCGGGTTAACGAATGAATAGCTCCCCGCCAGCGCAGCCGAGGTGTTCTGCAGCAGCCACAGGTACGCGTTGAGCGCCACCAGCGTGCCAAACACCAGCAGGTACACCCACGCCGCCCACGACTTCGCACTGACGTGACCCAAGGACGAGAGCGGCTCGAACCACAGCGCCACCACCAACCCCATCGCGCCACCCGCAAACCACTGCGCGGCCGAGGCCATGGCGGGCGCGGGCAACGACAGCTTGCGCGACGCATACGAGCCAATGCTCCAGCACAGCGGTGCGCCAAAGGCCAGCAGCGCACCGAGCCAGGTGGCAGAGAAATCGCCCTCCAGCGCCAGCAGCAGCGCGCCCACCACACCCAGCGCCAGGCCGATCCAACTGGTCAACGGCACATGCTCGCCGCCCCCGCGCGACCACAGCGCCAGCCACATCGGCATGGTGGTCACCACCGTGGCCATCAGGCCCGAGCCGATGCCCAGCTTTTGGGCAAAACCAATGAAGTTCATCGCCAGAAACACCATGAGCCCGCCCACCAGGGCGCAGTTGCGCCACTGTTCGCGCGTGGGCAGTGCATGCCCCTGCCAGATGGCAATCGCCAGCATCACGCCACCCGCGCACAGAAAACGAATGGCATTCATGAGCAGCGGCGGCATGGTCTGCAGCGCAATGCCGATGGCGAAATACGTGGTGCCCCACACCACATAGACCAACAGCAGCGCTACCGCCACCGCCCAGTTGCGCTGGGATTGCACTTGCGCATTGAAAATTGCCGGCATATTCTTCACCTTACCGAATAATGTATGGAAATCGCGAGGTTTTCGTAATTTTTATCAAAAACAGGCGCTTATGCAAGCAAATATTCAGACAGATGAGATGGACGCCAGAATTATTTCTGCACTGGGGGCAGACGGCCGACGTTCATACTCCGATGTGGGCGCAGAAGTGGGTCTGTCCACCGCCGCCGTCCATGAGCGGGTGAAGAAGCTGCTGGACAAGGGCGTGATCCGCCGTTTCTCGATCAGCGTGGACCCTGCGCGGGTAGGCCTGAATTTCACCGCGTTTGTGGCCATCCGCAACGACGGTGGCATCCACTGCCGCGACGTGGCGCCCCGCCTGCGCGCCATGCCCCAGGTGGAGGAGCTGCACAGTGTGGCGGGTGAATACGACTTTTTGGCCAAGGTGCGCACCACCCATGCGCGCGCACTCGAGGACGTGATCTACGAGATCAAGGCCATTGCCGGCGTGGCCCGCACCACCAGCACCGTGGTGCTCAACACCGAATTTGAAGACAGGCCGCTGGACCTAGTTTGGATGGCCCGCGCAAAAGGCGACTAAGCGCCTGTTCAAGAAGCGGCTGAGCGGTGGCCCCTCGCCCCCGCATCAACCAGCAGCCACGCCCGCCATCAACGCCAGGTAATGCGGCAAGCCCTGCGTGGCACGGCCCGGCACCTTGGCCAGGTCGTCATAGCGGCGAAGGCGAATGGCCTCTTGCGCAAAAGGCTGTTGCGCAAACTGCGCACACTCCACCAGCTCATACGGGCCGCCCTGCAGCGCCAGGCTGTGCTGCGACGCAGGCGACAGCGACGCCCAATAGCCCCCCTCCATGGCGCACAGATAGCGCTTGGCATCCACGTGCATGCGGATGGGCTCCAGCACCGCATCGGGCAGCACACCCCGCAGGAACGGCAGGGCCACGTATTGGTGCAAGTCGTCGTGGCGGGGGGCACGGGCCTCGTGCACGGAGGCTGACGGTGCCAGCAGGTGGCCCAGGTCGTGCAACAAGGCCGCCACCACGGTGGCGGGCGTTTCTCCCGCGTCCTCGGCCAGGTGCGCACACTGCAGCGCATGGTCGAGCTGGCTCACGGCTTCACGGCCGTATTGTTTTTGGCCCTGCTCGGTGAGCAGCAGGGCGATGTCTGAGAGCGTCAGCGACATGGTTATCCCCTTAGAACGTGAACACGTTCTCAGACCATGGTTTTGCGGATGCGCGCCGACACCACATCAATGGCACTCACCGTGACCACGATGATCAGCATCACCGCACAGGTTTCGGCGTACTGAAAACCGCGAATGATCTCCCACAGCACCACGCCAATGCCCCCCGCGCCCACCATGCCCACCACCGAGGCCGAGCGCACATTGGCCTCGAAACGGTAGAGCGTGTACGAAATCCACAGCGGCATCACCTGCGGGATCACGCCATAGATGATTTCATGCAGCGCGCTCGCGCCGGTGGAGCGGATGCCTTCCACGGGCTGTGGGTCGATGGCCTCCACGGCCTCGGAGAACAGCTTGGCCAGCGTGCCCGAGGTGTGGATCCACAGCGCCAGCACGCCGGCAAATGGCCCCAGGCCCACGGCCACCACGAACAGCATGGCAAACACCATTTCATTGATGGCGCGGAACGCATCCAGCACGCGGCGCACCGGCTGGTACACCCACCAGGGCACGATGTTGGACGAGGCCAGCAGCGCCAGCGGCACAGCGGTGACTACGGCCAGGGCCGTGCCCCACAGCGCAATCTGCAGCGTGACCAGCATCTCCTGCACATAGATCTGCCACTGCGAAAAATTGGGCGGAAAGAACTCCGCCGCGTAGCTGACCATGTTGCCCGAGTCGTTCCACAGGGCTAGAGGGCGCATGTCGGCGCCCTTCCAGGACGCCGCCAGCAGCACCAGCAGGATGCCCCACGACAGATACCAGGCCAGGCTGCGCTTGGGCGCCGTGGTGCTGGCCAGCGTGGCCAGCGAGGGATTCAGAGCAGAAGACATGGGGGTACCTGGGCCGCGAACACAAACCAACGGATTACTTCAACGACGCCAGCTGCTGGTCGATCTCGGCCAAGCGGGTCTTCTTGTCGGCGTCGGCCAGCGTGCCATCGGCCTCGATCTTGTTGCGCTTGCCAAACAGATCGAGCTGGCGGATGGGCGTGAGCTGGGCGTTGGTCGATGGCTTGAAGCCAGACAGCTTGGAGATCTTCATCACGATCTCTTTCTCGCGCGGATCGGTCTTGGCGTAGTTGTAGAAGAAGTTCTTGATCTTGGCCTTCAGAGGCTCAGGCAGGTCCTTGCGTATCACCAGGGGGTCCAGCGGGATCAATGGCGAGGTCCAGACGATCTTGATGTCCTTGAACTTCTCGGGCTGGCGCTCCTTGAGCTTCTCGAGGTTTTCGCTGTTGTTGGTGGCTACATCGACCTGCTTGTTGGCCACGGCCAGGGCATTGGTCTCGTGGTTGGCGCTGCGCGTGACCTTGAAATGTGTCTTCGCGTCGACCTTGTTCTGCGCAAAGGCGTAGTAGCCGGGCACCAGGAAGCCCGAGGTGGAGTTGGGATCGCCATTGCCAAAGCTCAGCGACTTGCCGTTCTTGAGCACGTCATCCAGCGTGGCCAGGGGGCTGTCCTTGTGCACGATGAGGTGCGAGTAGTAGCCCTGCGTGCCATCGGCATTGACCATCTGCGCAAATACCTCGCCATTGGCGCGGTCCACGGCTTCCATGGCCGACTTGTTACCCAGCCACGCCGCCTGCATCTTGTTAAAGCGCATGGCTTCAATGAGGCCTGCGTAGTCGGACGCGAAGAAGGCGTTGATCTTCAGGCCGGTCTGCTTGGCCATGTCGTCCAGCAGGGGTTGCCAGTCAGCCTTGAGGTTTTGCGAGGCCTCGGTCGAGATCATGCCGAAGTTGATGTCCTGGGCCAACGCGCCCGCGGTCAATCCCAGCCCGAGGGTCAGGGCGGCGCACAGTTTCTTGATCATGGTGAAAGCTCCAGAGAAGGGGGTTAAAGGAATCGAAATACCGTTCAGACGGCCTGGACCATGGCCGGTGACCACTGCGGTGCGGGCATCGGCGCCGAGACAGGCGTGGTGGAAACACCCGCCGCATCCGCCAGGATCTCGTCAGCCTGCACGCCATAAAGGCCCCGCAGCAGGGCGGGTGTGAGAGCTGCCGACGGGCCGTCGTACACCACCTGCCCGTGGTGCAAGGCCACCACACGGGGCAGTATTTGATGGCCACATCCACCTGGTGCAGCGACACGATGACGGTGCAGCGGTCCTCGCGGTTGATGCGCGCCAGGATGTCCATGACCTTGCGCGAAGATTCCGGGTCGAGCGACGCAATGGGCTCGTCGGCCAGCACCACCTTGGCGCCCTGCACCAGCGTGCGGGCAATGGCCGCGCGCTGCTGTTGCCCGCCCGACAAGGTGGACGCACGCTGTGCATGGCACTCGGCAATGCCCACGCGGCTGAGCGCCTCCAGCGCCAGCGCACGCTCCTGCGGCTTGAACACGCGCAGCCAGCCACGCCACCGGGGCGTGCGGTGCAGCAGGCCCACCAGCACGTTCATCAACACGGGCAAACGGTCCACCAGGTTGAACTGCTGGAACACAAAGCCCACCTGCGAACGCACCTTGCGGATGTCGCTGTGGATGCGCCCGCCCTGCTGCACGCAACGGCCATCCACCTCGATCAGTGAATCGCTGGCCGCATCGGCCAGCACCAGGCCCGCCACATGGCGCAGCAGGGTGGACTTGCCCGAGCCCGAGGCGCCGATCAGTGCCACCATCTCACCGCGTTGCACGGTGAGGTTGATGTCGCGCAGGGCGTGCTTGCCGTTAGCAAAGTGCTTATTCAGTTGTCGGATGTGAAGTGCGGCTGGCATGGCTGCCTCCTGGGGTTAAGTCGTCTAGACAACCAAAGTCTGGTTGCAACGCATGACAGTGCTTTGACAGTTGGGAGAAGTTTGGATGTCAGCGTCCTAGAGCACGCGCTGCCCTTCGCGCCACACACCGCGCACCACGGCCTGCCGTCCGCCACCGGGCAGCTCGGCCATGTGCACCTGCACCAGATCAGCGCGCAGGCCGGGCGCCAACGCGCCCCGGTCCGCCATACCCGCCGCCTGGGCCGGGTTGCGGGTGACGGTGGCCACGGCCTGCGGCAAGGGCAGGATGCCGTCGTCCACCAAACGCATCACGGCGCTCAGCAAGCTGCCGGGCACGTAGTCGGATGACAGGATGTCCAGAAGGCCTGCACGGGCCAGGTCGGCCGCAGCCACGTTGCCCGAGTGCGACCCACCCCGCACTACGTTGGGCCCGCCCATCACGGTGAGCAGGCCGCGCTCATGCGCCGCCTGGGCCGCGGCCAGCGTGGTGGGGAACTCCGACATCGCGGCCCCTTCGGCATGGGCCTGCTCCACATGGGCCACCGTGGTGTCATCGTGGCTGGCCAGCGAGATGCCATGCGTGCGGCAGTAGTCCACGAAATACGCACGGTGCGGCTCGGCGTACTGCGCCTGCAGCGTGGCGGCGTGCGCCACCTGGCGCTCAAACTTTTCGGCGCTCCAGCCCTTCTTGCCGGTGTAGTAGGTGCGCGCCTGCTCGATGTTCTCCCACTGGCGCTGGCCCGGGGTGTGGTCCATCAGCGAAATCAGCGACAGGCGCGGGTGGCCGTGAAAAGGCTCGAACAGGTCGATGGTGTTGGGCGCTGGCAGCTCGCAGCGCACATGCAGGTGGTGGTCCGCACGCAGCAGGTTGCGCTCGGTGCAGGTGGCGATGGTGTCGAGCACGCGGTTCCAGGCGCTGCCGCGCAGGCTGTCCACATCGGCCTCGCCCACGCCCAGCGCATCCAGCACCGTGGTGATGCCTGCGGCCGCAATCTCGGCATCGTGCGCCAACAGCGCGGGCATCTCGGCCCATTGCACCTTGGGGCGTGGCATCAGGTGGCGCTCGAAATTGTCGGTGTGGATTTCCACCAGGCCGGGCAACAGGTAGTCACCGCCCAGGTCGATGCCTTGCAGGGCTGCGGTTGCACCGCTGTCTACCGCTTGAATACGCCCTCGGTCCACTTGCAGGCTGCCCTGCACCACCTCGCCCGGCAGCACCATGCGGGCGTTCTTGAACACGGTTGCCGTCATGCCGACGCTCCCCGAAAGTCACCCACGTTCACGCGGCGCGTGGCCACGGCCGCGCCCACGTGCGCATCGTGGAAGATGCCGACCAGTGCTGCTCCGCGCGCCACCGCCTCGCTGATCATCGCGATCACCGTTTCGGTGTTGGCCGCGTCGAGCGATGCGGTGGGCTCGTCCAGCAGCAGCAGCGGCTTGGGCTTGATCATGTTGCGGGCGATGTTGATGCGTTGCTGTTCCCCCCCCGAAAAAGTGGCGGGCGGGAGGTGCCACAGCCGCTCGGGAATGCGCAGCCGTGTCAGCCACTGGCGGGCGGTGTCGCGCGCCGCCTCGACGGCCGCCAGGTCGTCGCCCGCGTCCTCCGCCAGCGGTTCGGCCACCACATCCAGCGCCGACACGCGCGGGATGACGCGCAGAAACTGGCTCACATAGCCCACGGTATCGCGCCGCAACTGCACCAGCGCTCTCGGCGTGGCCTGGGTCACGTCCACCAGGGCGCCATCGACCGAGCGCACCGTGATGCTGCCCGCGTTGGCCCGGTAGTTGGCGTAGATCATCTTGAGCAGCGTGCTCTTGCCCATGCCCGAGGGGCCGTCGAGCACCACACATTCGCCGGGCTGCACCGTCAGGTTCACATGGCCCAGCACGGGCAGTTCGATGCCGTTCTGGTGGTGCAGGGTGAAGCGCTTGGCCACCCCTTGCATCTGAAGTATGGGTGCGTTGGAAGTGTGGTTCATGGCTGCAGTACCGAAGAAACAAGGAGCTGGGTGTAGGGGTGTTGCGGGTCGTCGAGCACCTGGTCGGTCAAGCCCGTCTCCACCACACGGCCGCGCTGCATCACCACCATGCGGTGGGCCAGCAGGCGTGCCACGGCCAGGTCGTGCGTGACCACGATGGCAGCCAGCTGCATCTGTCGCGTGAGCTGGCGCAGCAGGTCCAAAAGCCGCGCCTGCACCGACACATCCAGGCCCGAGGTGGGTTCATCCATGAAGACCAGGCGCGGTTGCGTGACGAGGTTGCGCGCAATCTGCAGGCGCTGGCGCATGCCGCCCGAGAAGGTGCGTGGTGCATCGTCGATGCGCGCGGCGTCGATCTCCACGCGCTGCAGCCATTCCGTTGCCGTGGCACGCAGGCGGCCATAGTGGCGCTCGCCCAGGCCCATCAGGCGCTCGCCCACGTTGGCGCCGGCCGATACATCCATGCGCAGGCCATCGGCCGCGTTCTGGTGCACGAAGCCCCAGTCGGTACGGGCCAGCAGGCGCTGCTGGGCTTCGGTCATGACATACACGTCCTGCAGTTCGCCACTGCGCTGGCGGAACTGCACCGAGCCTTCGTCCGGTGCGCTGCGTGCGGCAATGGCGTTGAGCAGCGTGGACTTGCCAGAGCCGGACTCACCGACCACTGCGAGCACCTCGCCGGGCCACAGGTCAAAGGAAGCGCCCTGCAGCGCCACGCGGTCGCCATAGCGCTTGCTGACGTTGCGCACGCTCAGCAGCGGCGCGGCATTTTCGGGGTGGTTCATGTGAGGGTCTCGACGACAAAGCTCAGGCCGTGCTGCGCAAAGCCCAGGGATTCATAAAAGGCATGGGCGCCGGTGCGGCGGGCGTTGGACGAGAGCGCGAGCTTGTAGCAACCCGCCTCGCGCGCCTGCTGCATCGCGTGGGCCATCATCTGGCGGCCAATGCCACGGCCCTGCTGGTCCTTTGCCACCACCACGTCCTCGACGATGGCCGATGGCGCGCCCCGGTGCGCCAGGTTGTGCATGACGAGCAGCGCATAAGTGCCCACCACGGCGCCGTGCTGCGCGGGGTCACAAGCGACCCACAGGCGGTAGCTGGGGTAGTGGGCAAACTGGGCCCACACGGCCTGGGCTTCCTCCACGGTCAGCACGTCTGCGGCGCTGTCTTCAATGGCTGCGTATAGGGCCAGCACGTTCTCCAGGTCGGCACGCTGGGCTTCGCGAATGTGCACGGCGCTCATGCTGCGCCGCCTTCCACCACCGCAGAGTCGGCTTGCTGCGACTGGCGCTCCTGGCAGTAGTCCGAATCCGAGCACACATGCATGCGCCCGCCCTGATCGTCGATGATGACCTCGTCCAGAAAGCTGTCGGTGGCGCCACACAGCGCGCAGGCTGCGTCCCAGCGCTGCACTTCAAAGGGGTGGTCTTCGAAGCCCAAGCTCTCCACCGGCGTGTAGGGCGGCACGGCGTAAATGCGCTTTTCGCGGCCCGCGCCGAAGAGCTGCAGCGCGGGGTTCATGTGCATCTTGGGGTTGTCGAACTTGGGGATGGGCGATGGCGCCATCACATACCGGCCGTTGACCAGCACGGGGTAGTCGTACGTGGTGGCAATGTGGCCGTAGCGCGCGATGTCTTCGTAGAGCTTGACGTGCATGAGCCCGTACTCGGCCAAACCATGCAGCGTGCGCGTCTCGGTCTCGCGCGGCTCCAGGCGTTGCATGGGCTCGGGCACCGGCACCTGGTAGACGATGACCTGGCCTTCGGCCAGCGGCGTCTCGGGGATGCGGTGGCGTGTCTGGATCAGCGTGGCCTCGCGCGTGCGGGTGGTGGTTGCCACGGCGGTGGTGCGCTCGAAGAAACGGCGGATGTTGACGGCATTGACCGTGTCGTCAGAGCCCTGGTCGATGACCTTGAGGCAGTCCTGCGGGCCGATGATGGACGCCGTCACCTGGATGCCGCCCGTCCCCCAGCCATAGGGCAGCGGCATCTCGCGCGAGCCAAACGGCACCTGGTAGCCCGGAATCGCCACCGCCTTGAGGATGGCGCGGCGGATCATGCGCTTGGTGCGCTCGTCCAGGTAGGCAAAGTTGAAGTGGCCGTCCACCGGCGCGGCGTCGGCGGGCAGGTCCATCACGGCGGGTTCCATGGGTGCGTTCATGGGGCTTCTTCCATGTGGGGGGTTGCGGGGTTGGCGGCGGCGCGCATCTTGCGCACCAGCTCCAGCTCAGACTGGAAGTCCACGTAGTGCGGCAGCTTCAGGTGCTGCACGAAGCCAGAGGCTTCCAGGCTGTCGCTGTGGCCCAGCACAAATTCCTGCATCTGTGCGGGCGACTCGACCGGCTCACCCAACTCGTCGGCGCGCAGGGCCCGGTCCACCAGGCTCATGGCCATCGCCTTGCGCTCGCTGTGGCCAAACGCCAGGCCATAGCCGCGCGTGAACTGCGGGGGCTGGCTCTTGCTGCCCGCAAACTGGTTCACCATCTCGCACTCGGTGATCTCGATGTCGCCGATGTCGATGGCAAAGCCGAGTTCTTCGGGTTCGATCTCCACGGACACCGTGCCCAGGCGCACCTCGCCCACAAAGGGGTGCGAGTGCGAGTACCCGCGCTGCGTGGAATACGCCATGGCCAGCAAAAAGCCCTCGTCCCCCCGCGCCAGGTTTTGCAGGCGGGTGGCGCGGTTGGCCGGAAAGCGCAGCGGCTCCCGCGTGAGGTCCGTGGGCATGGGGTCACCCGGCGGCACGGGACGTGTCTCGATCAGGCCTTCCTGGTTGAGCAGGTCCACCACGCGCGGGGTGGCGCCGGGCGGCGTTGCTGCGGGTGCCGCCGCGTTCGCCGAAGCGTCCAGCTCCTTGCCCTCGGCCAGCAGCGTGAAGTCAAGCAGCCGCTGCGTGTAGTCGTAGGTCGGGCCCAGCACCTGCCCGCCGGGCAGGTCTTTGAAGGTGGCCGAGATGCGGCGGTCGAGGACCATGCGGGCGGTGTCGAGCGGGCAGGTGGTGCCCAGGCGCGGTAGCGTGGCGCGGTAGGCGCGCAGCAAAAAGATGGCTTCGACGAGGTCTCCCGCTGCCTGCTTGATGGCCAGCGCGGCCAGCTCGGGGTCGTACACCGATCCCTCGGTCATCACCCGGTCCACCGCCAGCTTAAGCTGCTGGCGGATCTGCGCCACCGACAGCTCAGGCTGCGCGGTATCGCCCCGGCGCTGGCGGGCCAGCAGTTGGTAGCTATTGAGGATGGCGGTTTCTCCGCCCTTGACGGCAACGTACATATCAGGCCTTCTCGGTGTGCAGCGCGTCTTCGCGGCCCGCAGTGATGCGAGTGGTGCGTGGCAGGCCGACGATGTGAGCGTGCGTCCCCAGCAGCACGTCCACACCACATGGAAACACCGCATGGTTGGCGGCCCATTGGGCGGCGAAGTCATTCGGTAAACCGTCGACCTGCAAAGCCGCTGCGCCCTGGATGCCAGGGCCTGCCAGGCGCCACGCACCGGTGGCACCCACCGTGGTGACCATGGCCTGCGCCACATCCACCACGCAGGTGGCCGACTGGTCGGGATAGGTGTCGCTACCCTGCGCCAGGCTGTGCAGCGCAGGCAGCGCATCGCCCTGGGCCACCCACACAAACCGGGCCTTCGCAGAATCGCTCACCAGCGTGCAGCCGGTGTGAAACCGCAGCCAAGCACCCGCTTCGCTGGCCGCCAGGCGGGGCGACAGCCACAGCGTGCAGTCGCTGTCGAGCAGCGCCAGCAGCACGGCGGCCGATGCGGCGTGGCCCACCGTCGGGGTTTGTGCGTCATGCTCGACCGCCACGCAGCGGCCAGGGTGCGACAGTGCCTGCAGCACGGCGCGGAACACGGCCTGGCTGCCAAAGGCGTCGTTCACGAATCCGGCACCCAGGGATGCCAAAGTGGGTGCGCTCATTCCGTCTCCTCCTCGTTGTCAGAGCCGCTCTCGCGCGCCACGGTGAAGAAGTCCACCTTCGTGTTGGCAGCACGCGCCTGCCGCTCGGCCTGGGTGCTGCGCAGGTGGCGGCGAATCGGCTCCAGCAGGTGCGCGTTCAGCAAAGGTTGCTGGACCGGGTCCTGCAGCAAGGCATCGGCCAGGGCGGCCAGCCGCACTTGGCGGTGCGAGCGGCCCAGCACATAGGCGACGCCCACAGTGGCTTCGGTTGCATCAGAATCGGCCGCCACGCGCAATGCGCAACGGGTCACGGTGACTTCGCCCAGGTTGAAGCGCTCACCCGTGCCGCCTGCACGGCCCTGCACCATCATCAACCCGGTCTCTGGGGCACGCAGCCATCGCGCAGGGCGCTGGGCCTGCTCGTGCAGGGCAGATTCCAGCAGCCCCAGCGGCGCCCGCGCCAGCAGCGCCATCCAGTGCGCACGGCCCAGGGGCCGGCCAGGGCCGGGGTTGTCAAAGGCTTGAAACATGAAAGTGGTACTCTGAAAGTTGTATAGACAAATTGAACAACTGGCGCCAGCTTAGAGCGCGCGCATGTAGGTTTCATGACAACCAGCACCCTTTTCCCCAGTCCCGCGCAATCACCCGTTCCGCCACCGCGCCCGGCGCGCGACAGCTTCTGGACGCGCATCGCCACCGAGCTGGCAGGCGCCATCGGCAGCGGTGTCTATGCGCCAGGCGATCGCCTGCCCTCAGAGCACGCCCTGGCCGAGCAATTCGGCGTGAACCGCCACACCATCCGCCGGTCTCTGGCCAGCCTGTGCAGCCAGGGCCTGGTGCGCATCACGCAGGGCAGCGGCACCTATGTCGAAGACTTCGCCGTGGACCTGGCGCTGGGCAAACGCACCCGACACCAACAGGGGCTGGCGCAGGCCGGCCTGCGCGGCAGCCTGGTGGTGCTGGGTGAACAGACCGTGCGCTCCACCGCCGCCTTGGCCAAGGCACTGCAGGTGCCCGCCCGCAGCCCACTGCTGGCGCTGCGCGTGATGGGCGAGGCCGAAGGCCAGCCCCTGCACCTGAGCGAGCGTTACTTTCCCCTGCCCCGCTTTGAAAGCCTGGCGGCCGTGGTGCGCGAGACCGGCTCCATCACCGCCGGGTTTGCCGCCCATGGCGTGGCCGACTACACCCGGCGCGAAAGCCGCATCACCGCCGAGCTGCCCAGCGCCGAGGTGGCCGCGCAGCTGCGCCAGCCCGCCACACGCCCCGTGCTGCTGGTGGAAAGCCTGAACGTGGACCTCGCAGGCACGCCCATTGAATGGGCCCGCGCCTGGTTTGCGGGCGACCGCGTGAAACTGACCATTGACCACCATGAACAACACTGACGCCACCACCGCCCACCATCGCTATGCGGTGTATTTCGCCCCCAACCCCGGCAGCCTGGGCTGGCTGGCGGGTAGCCACTGGCTGGGCCGCTGCGCCGCGCTGCTGCAACCGCTGCAGCAGCTCGCCATCGAAGGCGTCGCCGCTGACGACTTGTACCGACTGACCGCCGCGCCCCGGCGCTATGGCTGGCACGCCACGCTGAAGGCGCCCTTTGCGCTGGCGCCCGGCACCGACTGGATCACGCTGCACCAGGCCGTGCAGGCCGTGGCGAGCAACCTGCAGCCCTTTGCGCTGCCGCCGCTGCAGGTGGAGCGCCTCGGCGACTTCCTGGCCCTGGTGCCCACACCATCGCATGCGGCCAACGCCAAGATCCACGAGGCGGCGGCTGCGTGCGTCACCGCGCTGCAACCCCTGGCCGCCCCGCTGTCCGATGCCGAACTGGCCCGCCGCCGCGCGGCCGGCCTCACGCCCCGGCAAGACGCATTGCTGCAGCGCTGGGGCTATCCATTTGTGCTGGAGGAATTCCGCTTCCATCTGTCCATCACCGGCAGCCTGGCGCAGGTGGACGCACAGACCCAGGCACTGGTGCTCGACGCCGCGCAGGAGTTTTTCTCTGACCTGCCCATGCTCAAGTTCAACAGCCTGGCACTGTTTGCCGAGCCCACGCCGGGCGCAGACTTTGTGCTGCTGGACCACCTGGAGATGGGTGAATGACAACAGCCCGGATGATCTACTGCATGGGCCCTTCGGGTGCGGGCAAGGACAGCCTGCTCGACTGGCTGCGCGCGCACCTGCCCACCCCTTGCCCCGTGCACTGGGCGCAGCGCACCGTCAGCCGCACAGCAGTGCCCGGCGGCGAAGCCCATGAAAGTGTTTCGCCTGAAGCATTTGCGGTGTTGCGCCATGAGCAGGCGTTTGCCCTGCACTGGGACGCCAATGGCCTGGGCTACGGCGTCCGGCATGCGCAACTGGCGCCCCTGGCCCAGGGCGAATGGGTGCTGCTCAATGGCTCGCGCGCCTACCTGCCCGACGCCCTTGTACGCTTCCCCGACCTGGTGGCCGTGCACATCACCGCCAGCCCGCAGGTGCTGCGCGAGCGGCTGCTGTCACGCGGCCGCGAAACCCCCGATCAGGTGGAGGCCCGGGTGCAGCGCGCGCTGGCCTATACACCGCCGCCAGGCGCTGCCAGCCTGGAGGTGCACAACAACGGCACGCTGAGCGACGCAGGCCAGCAGCTGTTGCACGCGCTGGCGCAACTACCGGGCTGGCCCGTGCGCAGTGGCAAACTTTCACCCCTTGCCCCCGTCCTTTTGTAACCCCACCATGACCGCCATCACCATTTATCACAACCCAAAATGCGGTACCTCCCGCAACACGCTGGCCATGATCCGCAACAGCGGCGTGGAGCCCGAGGTCATTGAATACCTCAAGACCCCACCCGACCGCGCCACGTTGGTGGCCTTGATCGCTGCCACGGGCGAGCCGGTGATCAACGCCGTGCGCACCAAGGAAGCGGTCTTCACCGAGCTGCAACTGGGCGCGCCGGGCGTCACCGATGCACAACTCGTTGACGCCATGCTGCAGCACCCCATCCTCATCAACCGCCCCATCGTGGTCACGCCGCTGGGCACACGGCTGTGCCGCCCCTCCGAGAAGGTGCTGGAGATCTTGCCCACGCCGCAGCAAGGCGCCTTCACCAAGGAAGATGGCGAGGCGGTGATGAATGCCCAGGGCCAACGTGCCTGAGGCCATTGCACGCACCCACGCCGCTGCGCCCTGCACGGCATGAGCGCCGCCTCACAGCGCTGGACCGTGGCCCGCCTGGGAACCGCCCAGACCCTGGCCTGGGCTTCGTCCTACTACCTGCCCGCCATGCTGGCCGTACCCATGGCGCGCGACCTGGGGGTGGCCACCCCCACCGTGTTCGCGGCGTTCTCGGTGGCACTCATCGTCTCGGCCCTGCTCGGGCCCCTGGCGGGTCGGACCATCGATCGCCATGGTGGCCGCCCGGTGCTGGTGGGCACGAACCTGCTGTTTGCGGCCGCTCTGGCGGGCATGGCGCTGGCGCAAGGCCCCGTGGGCCTGTTTGCCGCCTGGGTGCTGATGGGCGTGGCCATGGGGTCCGGCCTGTACGAAGCCGCCTTTGCCACCCTGGTGCGGCTGTATGGCCAGGGCGCACGCGGCGCCATCACCGGCATCACGCTGATTGCGGGTTTTGCCAGCACGGTGGGCTGGCCGCTGTCGGCCTGGATGGAGGTGCAGTGGGGCTGGCGCGGCGCGTGTGCGGGCTGGGCCGCATTGCACCTGCTGGTGGGGGTGCCGTTGAACGGCTGGTTGCCGCGCATCGCGCCCGAAGAGGATGGCCAGACCCCAGCAGCCGTTGCACCCTCCACCCCCGCCGCCACCACAACGACAGCCGCATCGCCGGCCCCAGACCACGCGCTGCGCACCACCGTGCTGCTGTCCTTCGTGTTTGCCGTCACCTGGTTCACCAGCACGGCCATGGCGGCCCATCTGCCGCGCCTGCTGCAGGCCAGTGGCACGTCACTGCAGGCAGCGGTGGCCATGGCGGCGCTGGTCGGCCCGGCCCAGGTAGCGGCGCGGCTGCTGGAGTTTGGCTTTCTGCGCCGCCTGCACCCGCTGCTGTCGGCGCAGCTGGCGGCGGCCGCACACCCGCTGGGCGCAGCCTTGTTGATGGTGGTGGGAGGGCCTGCGGCGGCGGTGTTCACCGTGCTGCATGGGGCGGGCAACGGCATCCTGACCATTGCCAAGGGCACGCTGCCGCTGGTGCTGTTTGGGCCGGCAGGCTACGGTGCCCGCCAAGGCCTCATGATGGTGCCCGCCCGCGTCGCACAGGCCTTTGCGCCGGTGCTGTTCGGCATGCTGCTCGATGGTGTGGGCGTGGCGGCCCTGTGGTCCACCACACTGCTGGGCCTGGCCGCACTGGGGGCTTTGTGGATGCTGCGGCCGCTGGCACAGCGCTGATCAACCGCGCGGCACCACAAACTCTGCGCGCGCCTGCAGCGCCGTGGCGCGCGCATGGCAGCCTTCCAGGTGGTCGTTGACCAGCCCCATGGCCTGCATGAAGGCGTACACCGTGGTGGGGCCCACAAAACTCCAGCCACGCTTTTTCAGGTCCTTGGACATGGCAATCGATGTGGGCGAAGTGGACAAGGTGCGCGCCACTTCGCGCGTGATGCGCTCAGGCCGGTCGGCAGCAACTGGCTCGTAGCGCCACGCGTAGTGCGCCAATGATCCAAACTCCCGCCGCAACTCCAGCACCCGGCGCGCGTTGTTGATGGTGGACTCGATCTTGCCCCGGTGGCGCACGATGGTCGCATCCTGCACCAAGCGCTCGACATCGGCAGGGCCGAAGGCAGCGACCTGTTCGGCATCGAAGTTCGCAAACGCGGCGCGAAAGCCCTCGCGCTTGTTCAGGATGGTCAGCCAGCTCAGGCCCGACTGGAAGCCCTCCAGGCACAGTTTTTCGAACAATCGCCGGTCATCCGCCACCGGGAACCCCCATTCATGGTCGTGGTACTGGCGGTAAAAGGGTGTGGCCTGGCACCAGGCGCAGCGCGGACAATCGGCCTCGTCGGCAAACAGGCCTGTAGGCAGTGCAGGCAACGGAGGCAGCTCGGGGGTGGGGTCAGCAGTCATGCGCCACATTCTAGAAACCGCTGCAGCCAGGCTGCTGACACCCCTGCCCGCGTCCCGCGCGATCTGCCCATAAACTGCCCGCATGCACCAGCCCTTTCACCGCCTGCGGGCCATGCCCACCCTGTTGTTCTGCCTTGCACTGGCCGGGTGCACCAGCACGACCGGGACGCTGGGCTACTACTGGCAATCGCTGCGCGGGCATCTGCAGCTCATGCAGGCGGCCGAGCCTATTGACCGCTGGATAGCGCGCCCCGACATCGCCCCCGCCCTGCGCGAGCGGCTGCAGCTGGCCCAGCGCGCCCGGGCTTTTGCCGTGGCCGAAATGGGCCTGCCCGACAACGCGAGCTACCGCCGTTACGCCGACCTCCAACGCAAAGCGGCCGTGTGGAACGTGGTGGCTGCGCCCCCCTATGCGCTGACGCTGCACACCTGGTGTTTTCCGGTCACAGGCTGCATTGGCTACCGGGGCTACTTCACCGAGGCCGATGCACAGGCCGAAGCCGCACAACTGGCCGCGCAGGGCCTTGAGGTGGAGGTGTATGGCGTGCCCGCCTATTCCACACTGGGCTATATGAACTGGGCGGGGGGCGACCCGCTGCTGTCCACCTTCATCGCCTGGCCCGAGGGCGAGTTTGTGCGCCTGCTGTTCCACGAGCTGGCGCACCAGGTGGTGTATGCCGAGGGCGACACCCTGTTCAACGAATCTTTTGCCACCGCGGTGGAGCGCATCGGCAGCGCAAGGTGGCTGGCCACAGAAGCCAGCCCCACAGCGCGCGAGGCATTCGCCACCAGCGAGGCGCGGCGCATCGCGTTTCGGGCGCTGACACGCGCCACCCGGACGCGGCTCGCAGACATTTATGAACAAAAAGAGGCTCTAGCGCTTACACAGCAATCGCTACCAGCTATCAAAAATGAAGCAATGAACAGGTTTCGCGCCGAATACGCGGCCCTGCGCGCGCACTGGCTCACGCCGGGCGGCGCGGGCCCGGTGGCAAGCACGGCGCAGGTGGCAGGCTATGACCGCTGGGTGGCCAAAGCCAACAACGCCAGCTTTGCCGCCCAGGCGGCCTATGACGAGCTGGTGCCAGCTTTTGAAGCCTTGTTTGAGCGCGAAGACCGGGACTGGCAACGCTTTTATGATGCGGTACGGCGGCTGAGCCAGCAGCCGCAAGCACAACGCCACGCGGCCCTGCAAGCCTTTGTACCCCGCCCCACAACATCCGCCAAGGAGACACCCGGTGCCTGACATCCATATCCATCGCGACCACCACCTGGGCTTTCTGGAAGCCCGCAAGATCGCCTTTGCCTGGGCCGAAAAGGCCGAAGAGAAGTTCGACATGGAATACACCTATGAAGAGGGCGACACGCAGGACACGCTGGTGTTCAGTCGCACCGGGGTCAAGGGCTTTTTGCTGGTGGATGCCCACCGGTTCGAGATGAAAGCACAGCTGGGCTTCTTGCTGGGCGCCTTCAAGGAGCGCATCGAATCCGAGATCGGTGATCAACTCGATGCCTTGCTCAAGGCGCCCCACCCAGGCGCCCAAAAGACGCCTGCGGCCGCCGCAGGCAAGGCCCACAAAGCTGCGGCAGCCACAGCCAAAAGACCTGCACCGGCCGCAGCCGCAGCCGCAAAAACCAAGAAAAAAGCGTGAGCGCGGCCATGGTCAGCACCCCACCACCCCCAGCAGCGAACAGCCACGCGGAATCTGATGCGTTCCACGCACTGTCGGCACTGCTGCACACCCGCTACAGCTGCCGCGCTTTTGTGCCCGACGCTTTGCCGCGCGCCGCCATCGAGCAGATTTTGGCCACGGCGCAGCGCACCGCCTCGTGGTGCAACGCACAACCGTGGCAGCTGACCATTGCCAGCGGTGCCACCCTCTCCCGCTTGCGCGACGCGTTGCAGACACACCTGGCGGCCGCCTCCTCCCCCAACCCCGACCTGCCCTGGCCCCGCGAATACCGGGGCGTGTACCAGGAGCGGCGGCGGGCATGTGGCTGGGGGCTTTATGACGCGCTGGGCATCGCCAAAAGCGACCGTGAGGCGTCGGCCCGCCAGGCGGCGCAAAACTTCACCATGTTTGGGGCACCGCATGTGGCCATCGTCACCAGTGACGAGGCGCTGGGTGTGTATGGCGCGGTGGATTGCGGCGCGTATGTGAGCAATTTCATGCTGGCCGCTCACAGCCTGGGCGTAGGCTCCATCGCGCAGGCCGCGCTGGCGTCTTACCCCGGCGTGCTGCGCGAGGTGCTGGGCATTGGCGCAGACCGTACCATCGTCTGTGGCATTTCGTTCGGCCATGCCGACCTGCAACACCCGGCCAACCAGTTCCGCACCACGCGTGCGCACCCTGGCGACAGCGTCATCTGGCGGGACTGAGCCACAGAGGGCAGCACCAGCACCTCAACACCAGGGTCGAGGTGTGGCGTCAGGCCACTACACGCAGTCGCGCACCGTGCGGGTGCAGCGCACCGAACAGGTCTTTCGGATCGTCCAGCGCAGGGATCAACGCAATGGGCTGGCCCACCCCTAGCGCGCGGGCCATGTCGCGCATGAACCGCAACGCAGAAAAGTCCTCGAGCGCAAAACCGACCGAATCAAACACCGTCACCTGCGCATCGCTGGCGCGCCCCCCACGCATGCCGGCCAGCACCTCCCACAGCTCGGTCACGGCAAAGTCCGCTGGCAGTTGCTGGATGTCGCCTTCGATGCGTGTTTGAGGGGCGTATTCGACGAACACGGCCGCCTGGCGCAGCACATCGGCATGCAGCTCGGTTTTGCCCGGGCAGTCCCCGCCCACCGCATTGATGTGCATGCCGGGCGCCAGCATGTCGGGGGTGAGGATGGTGGCGTTGGTCTTGTCGGCCGTCACCGTGGTGACGATGTCGGCGCCGCGTGCGGCATGGGCCGCACTGGTACAGACCACCGTGGTGAGCCCGGTTCCTTGCAGATTGGCTTGCAGCTTGGCGGTAGCGCCGGGGTCGCTGTCAAACAGGCGCAGCGTGTCGATGCCCAGCAGGTGGTGAAACGCCAGCGCCTGGAACTCGCTTTGTGCCCCGTTGCCCACCAGGGCCATGGTGCGGCAACCAGGGCGCGCCAGGGCGAGGGCGGCAACCGCCGACGTGGCGGCCGTGCGCAACGCGGTGGTGAGTGTCAGCTCGCTGAGCAGCACTGGCGCGCCGGTGGCCACATCGGCCAGCACGCCAAACGCCATCACCGTGGACAAGCCCAGACGGGTGTTGCGCGGATGGCCATTGACGTACTTGAACGCATAGGTCTGATCGTCGGCAATGGGCATGAGCTCAATCACGCCATCGGGTGAGTGGCTGGCCACGCGGGACGACTTGTCGAATGCATTCCACCTCAAATAATCGGCACGAACATACTCGGCCATGCCACGCAGGCAGGGGCCGATGCCCATGCGGCGCACCAGCTCGATGGCGTCTGGGGCGCTGAGATAGAGCGTCTGAATGGGATGTGGGGGCTTCATGGTGCTTGTCTCCTTGAACGGGGCGTACAAACAGTCTCCTGGAGCGCCGCGGCAATGTGAACCCACCAACTTGCGTCAAATCGTCAGGCTGCCTGGCGATATGCCACCGCCGATTGCCGCTTTGCGCTTTGTGTTGGGTGTTTCACCCTGCAAACGCACCGCATCTGCGCCAGGCTGGCTGCAGAACGTTTGTGGGCAAAATACCTTGGCGGCGCCCTGCCGTTCAACGCCCACCACCCGCCAGAGCAGCACATCCGCGCTCCCCAAATGCACCCATCGCCGCGACCCATGAACACCTTTGACATTCTCATCAGCGAAGTAGGCCCGCGTGACGGGCTGCAATCCGTCAACGCCACCATGGGCACCGCAGACAAGCTCCTCTGGATCAATGCGCTGGCGGCCGCTGGCCTGCGCGAGATTGAAGTGGGATCGTTCGTGCCCGCGCGGCTGCTGCCCCAGATGGCCGACGTGGCCGAGGTGGTGCGGCACGCGCTGACCCTGCCGGGCATCACGGTAATGGCGCTCGCCCCCAATCTGCGGGGGGCCGAGGCGGCGTTTGCAGCAGGCGTGCACAAGGTGACCTTGCCCGTGTCGGCCAGCGCCGCACATTCGCTGGCCAATGTGCGCAAGACACGCGAGGCGATGGTCGAAGAGGTGCGCGCGGTGGTGCACCTGCGTGACGAACAGGCGCCAGGAAAACGAGTCGAGGTGGGCCTGTCTACCGCTTTTGGCTGCACGCTGCAAGGTGCGGTGCCCGAAGACGAGGTGATCTGGCTCGCCGCCCAGTGTGCAGCGGCCGGGGTGGACGAGGTGGGGCTTTCTGACACCACCGGCATGGCCAACCCGGCCCAGGTGCGCCGCCTTTTCACGCGCCTGCGCGCCGAGCTGGGCGACAAGGCGGGCGCGGCCCACATGCACAACACGCGGGGCCTGGGGCTGGCCAACTGCCTGGCCGCTTATGACGTGGGGGTGCGCACGTTTGACGCGTCGATGGGAGGGCTGGGGGGCTGCCCCTACGCACCGGGGGCTTCGGGCAACGTGGTGACCGAAGACCTGGTTTTCATGTTCGAAGCCATGGGCCTCCGCACCGGGGTGGACATCAACCGCCTTCTCCAAGCACGCCAGCCATTGGCCGATGGCCTGCCCGGCGAGCCGCTGTATGGCATGACCCCGCAAGCCGGTCTACCCAAAGGCTGGGAGCAACCGCCCCCCCTGCGCTGACCTTGCTCGTGTAGTCCCACGGCAGGAGGCAGCGCCTGGGGCGCGCATCAAAAAAGGCGACCCAGGTCGCCTTTTTTTCGTTGGAGGCAGCCGCTTGGCGCCGCCGGCCCACCGGTCAGCTCAGTGAGGTGATCAGGTCGATGTACTGCTGCTTGGCGGCATCGGCTTCGGTGCCCTTGAGGTTGTTCCACGCATCCCACTTGGCGCGGCCCACCATGTCGGAGAAGCTGGGCTTCTTTTCGGCGTTGTCACCGGCGGTCGCCTGCTTGTACAGCGCATAGATCTTGAGCAGTGTGGCGTTGTCAGGGCGTTCGCTGAGGTTTTTGGAATTGGCCACAGCGGCTTCAAAAGTGGCATTCAGATCGGCCATGTTGGTTGCTCCTGGATGGAAAAAACGAAAGTGAAAGGGGAGGGAAAGAACGGTGTCG
Organism: Acidovorax radicis; assembly: GCF_020510705.1. Taxonomy (NCBI): domain Bacteria; kingdom Pseudomonadati; phylum Pseudomonadota; class Betaproteobacteria; order Burkholderiales; family Comamonadaceae; genus Acidovorax; species Acidovorax radicis. Next base: position 560,849 of record NZ_CP075184.1, on the reverse strand, counting down.
GCAAAGGATTGCTGCGTTGTATCTTACGGGCTGTGCGCCGTGACAGGCAGCGCAATCCGTAGAGGAAAAGCTCCAAAAACAACCACAACAGGTTTACATCTGATGGTGACCCGCACAACAGCAGCCCCAAGCCCCTCTCCCCGCCCGCGCCCAACGCCTGCCCTCCCGGCCCAGGGCTCGCCGAGTGCGCCACCGCTGCGCCCGGGAGCCCGCAAAGCCGCAACGATGGTGCAAAAAAACGTTCGCCGCGCCGCCACAGGCATGCTGGGCTTGTCCGGGGAGCGCATGAGCAAGGTCGACACGGCATGGCTGCGCATGGACTCGCCGCACAACCTGATGATGATCAACGGCGTATGGACACTCTCGCCCGGCATTGGATGGCAAGCTCTGTGCGAACGTGTGCAGCAGCGCTTGCTGCAGTACCCCCGCTTTCACCAGCGGGTGGTGGAGGACGCTGCGGGGGCCACCTGGGTCGAGGACCGCCACTTTGATATCACCGCCCATGTGGTGCGCGAGAAGCTCCCACACAAAAGGGGGCACAGCATGCAGCGCGCGCTGCAAGAGCGCGTGGGTGAACTCTCCATGCAGCCGCTGGACCCGCGTCGCGCCCTGTGGCAGATGCACCTGATCGAGGACTTTGTGGGCGACGACGGTCAGCCAGGCAGCGCACTCATCGTGCGCATCCATCACTGCATTGCCGACGGTATCGCATTGATATCCGTCACCATGTCGCTCGTGGACGGCGGCGCCGAGCCCCCCAAACGCCAGCGCAAGGCATCCAGGGAGGCCGCGTCCGCCGAAGACTGGATTGCCGACGCTTTGATACGGCCCCTCACGGGTCTGACCGTGAAGGCGCTGGACCTTGCCGGTCACGGAGCCGCCAAGTCACTGCAAATGCTGGGAGACCCGGAGAAGGCCATGCACCATGGCGTGGCGGGCACGATGGACATGGCGCGCGCGGCCTACCAGCTGGTAAGTGACGCGGCGGCCCTGGCGCTGATGCCCGACGACTCGCCCACGCGGCTGAAAGGCCAACCGGGCCGCGCCAAACGGGTGGCCTGGTGTCCACCTATTGCGCTGGACGATGTCAAGGCCATTGGCAAGGCGCTCAACTGCTCCATCAACGATGTGCTTTTGTCTTGCGTGGCGGGCGCCCTGGGCGGTTATCTGCGCAGCCAGGGTGACGATACGGTGGGCCAGGAGATCCGCGCCATGATTCCGGTGAACCTGCGGCCCATGGAGGAGTCCTGGAAACTCGGCAATCACTTTGGCCTGGTGCCGCTGGTACTGCCCATTGGTGTGGCCAACCCCGTCGAGCGCGTGTACGAAATACGCAAACGCATGAATGCGCTCAAGGGCAGCACCCAACCCGTCCTGGCATTTGCGATGCTGGCCGTGGCGGGCCTGATGATCAAGCCCGCGCAGGATGCCCTGCTCAACCTGTTTGGCCGCAAAACCACGGCCGTGATGACCAATGTGCCCGGGCCCAAGGAGCCGCTCACGCTCTGCGGCTCGCGCGTGACACAGTGCATGTTCTGGGTGCCGCAGTCGGGCGACATTGGTCTGGGCGTCTCCATCCTGAGCTATGGCGGGGGCGTGCAGTTTGGGGTGATCACCGACACGACGTTATGTCCCGAGCCACAGCAGATCATCGATGCCTTTGCGCCTGAGTTCGACCAGCTTTCGTTGCTCGCGCTGATGCTGCCATGGGGCGACTGATCGCATCCAAACCGTCGGTGCTCCGGTCGCCCACCCACCTGGCATGGATGGTGACCGTGTTTGTCTCCGCAGGGGCAGCGCACGCAGCGGTAGAGGAAGAGAGCATCCAGCGGCCCTACGTGGTGCATGCCCAGCCAGGCCAAACCCTGCGCCAGGCCCTCCGGGCCGCCACCCCCATCACCGTGGACGGGGAGCGCTTTCATGGCTACACCCGCTGGAACGTGCGCTGGACGTTCCGCTGGTGGCGCGAGGCCTCGGGCCGCTGTGCGATCACCGAGGTCACCACCCGGCTGCGCACCGAGGTGCAACTGCCCCAGCTACAAGGAGCCAGCCCGGCGCAGCAGGCAACGTTCGACCGGTATCTGCACGCCTTGTCCCACCACGAGCAAGGCCATGCGCAGTTCGGGCGCGATGCGGCGCACGCCATCGACCGGGGCATCGCAGAATCGCCCGCCGCGCCCGACTGCGCCACGCTGGAGCGCGAAGCCAACGCGCTGGGCCACCGCGTGTTGCGTGACTACATGGAACGCGAAAGACAGTATGACCAGCACACCGGCCACGGTGCCACGCAAGGGGCCAGGCTGGATTGACGCCCTCTGTGCCTGACGGCAGCACGCCATGCCAGCAACCTGCATCAAGGACCGGTCCATCCGGTCCGATGGCGGCCTCTTCTTCTGGCGCGTGGGCCGCCGACACGGCGAACCAGCGGGTACTGAGCAGCCCAGGGCGGTGAACCTGGGCCACTTCGATCTGCGTCTTTCGACGCGTTACACGACGGCCTGCCCTGCTTGAAGTATCGAAAGCGCCCACAATGACTCGGCCACAGGCGACATCTCGGCACGCTGCCGATACAGGCGGATCTGCACAGGCACATTCCAGCGGCCGTCTCCCGCCGCCACCAGCGTGCCCGCACGCAGCTCGTCGGCAATGAGGCTCTGCGGCAGCCACGCCACACCCCGGCCTTCTTGCGCCATGGTCTTGAGCAACACGGCGTGGTGCGCCGTGAACACCACGGCCACCCCGCCAGGCGCTGCCGAGTCGGCACCTTCCGCCAACACACCGCGCATGCGGGCCCGCATGATGCGCCCCAGGCCCGAGGCCTCGCTGTAGGTCAGCCCAGGGACAGCGCCTTGCTGCCCCAAAGCATGCAGCGGGGCACCTGCAGCGCCAGCCGGATCAGGCGCGCTGACGGGCAACAGCATGTCATCGGCCAGCCGCAGCATGGGGTACTGCGCTTCGTCCAGCCGCCCGGGCACATCGGCATGACCGTGGCACAGCACAAACTGCACGCGGCGCTGCAGCATGAGATCTTCACAGGCCTGTGAGCTGTCCGACATGGTCTGGATAGGCCCCAGCCTCAGCCGCGCTTCCATGCCCACCAGCCAGCGCGGAAAGAAGGTGAGCGACAACACATGCGTGGCCGCAAAACGCAGGCTGGCGGCTGCCAGGTCGTGCGCTGCGCGGGCCTTGATGCGTGCGGCCTCAAGATTGGCCAGCACGCCTTCCAGCAGCGGCAGGAACCGCAGTCCGGCGGGGGTGAGCGCCGCCGGGTGCGCGCTGCGGTCGAAAAGCTCCACACCCACCCAGTCTTCCAGCGCCCGGATGTGGCGGCTGAAGGCGGGTTGGGCGATGGCGCGGGCCTCGGCCGCACGCGAAAAATTGCCGGTCTCGGCCAGAGCGAGGAAATCCTCCAGCCATTCCAGGTCCAGGGGTCGGTTGCCGGGTCCCATGCGCTCCGTTCGGTTCAAGACCAGTTAGATAGATGTATGCGATTCGGGTATTGGACGGCAGGCGCCCCGCAGGAAATGATCCACCCCGTTGTTCAAACGCTCTTGCATCACGGAGACAAAAGCATGCCTGCCATCTCGAATTATCGCGGGATCATCCCCGCCATTTCCTGCCCCTTCACCCCCGACCACCGCATCGACGAGCCCGCGCTGCGCAAGCTCGCCGCCTGGCTGGCGGGCCACGAGGGCGTGGTCGCCATCATGACCAACGGCCACACGGGTGAAGTCTTCTCGCTTACACCGATCGAACGGGCCGAGGTTACGCGCATCGTGGCCGACGAGCTCAAGGGTCGCATGCCGGTGATTTCATCGATCGTCTGCGAAGGCCTGGCCGACGCGGCCGAGCACGCCCGTGCTGCTGTGGCGGCAGGGGCAGTGGCGCTGGATGTGATGCCGCCCCACCACTGGCTGCGCTTTGGCTTCACGCCTGGCCACGCGCTGCAGTATTTTGAAGCGATCCACCAAGCCGCGCCCAATGCCGACCTGGTGTGCCACGTCTACCCCGCGTGGACACGCGCCTCGTACTCTTCACAGTTGCTGGCCGACCTGGCCCGGTTGCCGTACCTGCAGGCCTTCAAGGTGGGCCAGCGCGACATGAACAAGTACGCCCGCGACATCCAGGCGATCCGCGAGGCCGATGCCTCCAAGGCCATCCTGACCTGCCACGACGAATACCTGCTCGCCTCCATGGTGCAGGGCGTGGACGGCGCGTTGGTGGGCTTTGCCACGTTCATTCCCCAACTCATCATCGACCTGTGGAACGCCGTCAAGGCGGGCGATCTGAAGAAATCCATGGCCGTGCAAGCCCTCATCACCCCACTGAAAGACGCGGTGTATGGCGGCGGCGAGCCCACCGGCGAGGCCCATGCCCGCATGAAGGGTGGCATGTACCTGGCTGGCGTGATCGACGACGCCACCGTGCGCCCACCCACCGAGGCGCCCAACGCCAAGGAAGTCGAGGCGCTGCGCGCGGCCGTCAAGCAGGCGGGGCTTCTCAAACGCTGAGCGGCGCGCACAAAGCGGGGTTTTGAGCCCCCCCGCGCCTGGAGTTCTCATAACAACCCGACAGGAGACAAGACACCATGCAACGCAAACATTTCATCCGCGCCGTCCTTCGCACCGCTTTCGGCGCCGCCACGCTCGCCATGGCGGCCAGCGGCTTTGCGCAGTCCTACCCCAGCAAGCCGGTGCGGGTCGTGATCCCCTTTCCCCCAGGTGGCACGCTGGACACCGTGGGCCGCATGCTGGCCCAGAAGCTGGGCGAGCAGATGGGGCAAAACTTCATTGTGGAGAACAAACCCGGCGGCAACGGGGTGATCGGCGGTGACACGGTGGCCAAGGCCCCGGCAGATGGCTACACGCTGCTGTTCAATGCCTCCACGTTCACGACAGCACCCATGACCATGAAGGCCGTGCCCTACAGCGTGAACAAGGATTTCGCGCCCGTCGCACTGGTAGCCAAAGCGCCGCTGTCGGTGGCCATCAACAAGAAACTGCCCGTTACCGATATCAAGTCGCTGCTGGCCTACGCCAAGGCCAACCCGGGCAAGATGACATTCGCCGTGGGCTCCATCGGCTCGGCCGGCCACCTTTCGACCGAACTCCTCAAACGCGCGGGCAACCTCGACTACCTCATCGTGCCGTACAAGGGCACGGCGCCGGCTTTTCAGGATCTGATCGGCGGGCAGATCGATGGGTTCATTGACCCCATCCTGGGCTCGTTGCAGTACCACAAGAGCGGCATGCTGCGCGTGGTGGCCGTCACCTCGGCCCAGCGCGCCGCCAGCCTGCCGGATGTGCCCACCGTGGCAGAAACGATCCCGGGCTACGAGTTCTATAGCTGGTACGGCCTGTGGGGCCCGGCCAAGCTGCCTGCAGACATCACGCAGCGCCTGAATACCGAGGTGAACAAGGCGTTGGCCGAGATGGGCCCCAAGCTCAAGGAACAAGGGCTGCTGACCACACCGGGCAGCGTGGAGGACTTTGCGAAGTTCCAGCACAGCGACATGGAGCGCTCGCAGAAGATCGTGACCGAAGGGAACATCCGTGTCGAGTGATGCCCGCCACGCCGTCGTTACCGGCAGCAGCAGCGGTATCGGCCGGGCGATTGCCGAGGCGCTGCTCGGCGCCGGCTGGCAGGTCAGCGGACTGGATGTGGCCCAGGCCTCCATCGTTCACCCGGCTTTCGCGCATGTGCCGGTGAACCTGGCCGATGGCGCTGACATTGCCCGCGTGGCTGACGCCTTGCCTGCCGTGGACGCCCTTGTGCATGCCGCCGGTGCCCTGCGCGTCGGGCCCTTGGGCCAGCTCGACCATGCGGGCGGCGAACTGATGTGGCGCCTGCATGTCGATGCCGCCACCCGTTTGGCCGATGCCATCGTGCCCGGCATGGCCCAGCGCGGCCAGGGGCGTGTGGTGTTCATCGGCAGCCGCGTGGCGCAGGGCATGGCGGGGCGCGGGCAGTATGCCGCGACCAAGGCCGCGCTGACCGCACTGGCACGCAGCTGGGCCGCCGAGGTGGCAGCGCAAGGCGTGACGGTGAATGTGGTCTCGCCCGCCGCCACCGCCACCGGCATGCTGAGCGACCCGGCCCGCCAGGGCAGCGCGCCGCGCCTGCCACCCATCGGCCGCCTGATCGAGCCCGCCGAGATTGCCGCGCTGGTGGGTTTTCTTTTGTCCGACCCTGCCGCCGCCATCACGGGGCAGGACATCGCCATCTGCGGGGGCTCTTCGCTCGCCCGCTGATATTTCCTTCTTCCGCCCTCTTCTCCTCTTTGCCAGAGAACGCGACCACCATGAAGATCGTCAACATCCTCGAATCGACCCGCCCGATCAAGTCGGACATCCGCAACGCCTACATCGACTTCTCGAAGATGACGCTGAGCCTCGTGGCCGTCGTCACCGACGTCATCCGGGACGGCAAGCCCGTGATCGGCTACGGCTTCAACTCCAACGGCCGCTACGGCCAGGGCGCACTGATGCGCGACCGCTTCATCCCGCGCGTGCTGGAAGCCGAGTCCGGCAGCCTGCTCGACGCCACCGGCGAGAACCTCGACCCGCACAAGGTCTGGGCGCGCATGATGATCAACGAGAAGCCCGGCGGCCATGGAGAGCGCTCGGTGGCCGTGGGCACCATTGACATGGCCGTGTGGGACGCCACTACCAAGATCGCAGGCAAGCCGCTGTTCCAGCTGCTGGCCGAGCGCTACGGCAACGGCACGCCCAACCCGCGCGTGTTCGTCTATGCCGCCGGCGGCTACTACTACCCTGGCAAGGGCTTGGATGGCCTCAAGAAGGAAATGGAAAGCTACCTGGCGCGCGGCTATTCGGTGGTCAAGATGAAGATCGGCGGCGCTACGCTGGCCGAGGACTGCGAGCGCATCGAGTCGGTGCTGAAGATCCTGGGCCCGGGCCAGCAGCTGGCGGTGGACGCCAACGGCCGGTTCGACCTGCACACCGCCATTGAGTACGGCAAGGCGCTGTCGCAGTACCCGCTGTTCTGGTACGAGGAGGCCGGCGACCCGCTGGACTATGAGCTGCAAGCCAAGCTCGGCGAGGTCTACAAGGGCCCGATGGCCACGGGCGAGAACCTGTTCTCGATGCAGGACGCGCGCAACCTGATCCGCCACGGCGGCATGCACAAGGACCGCGACTGGCTGCAGTTTGACTGCGCGCTGAGCTACGGCCTGGTGGAGTACCTGCGCACGCTCGACATGCTCAAGGAATACGGCTGGTCCCCCAGCCGCTGCATTCCGCACGGCGGCCACCAGATGTCGCTGGCCATTGCGGCGGGCCTGGGCCTGGGCGGCAACGAGAGCTACCCCGACCTGTTCCAGCCCTACGGTGGCTTCCCCGATGGCGTGAAGGTCGAGAACGGCTACGTCACGCTGCCGCCGCTGCCGGGCATCGGCTTTGAGGGCAAATCGGACCTGATCGCGGAGATGCGCGCGCTGGCATCCTGACGGACGACTGGACGCAAAAAAAAGGCACGCCCAGTGGCGTGCCTTTTTGCATCCAGCACCGCGCTCAGGTCGCAGAGCAGGTAAAGCTCTCGGCCTTGGCCGGATCGTCTGTGCCGTTGTAGCGCGGGAACTTGGGGTACTCGCACACCGGGCGCTGGGCCACGGGTGTGCTGGTGCCGGGGGCAAACTTCGTGGCCACCAGCTTGTCGGGCGCCGTGCCCTTTTCCACCCAGGCGTCCATGGCGGCCAGCAGGTCGATGGAGCGCGGCTCGGTGCCTGCGCCGTCCAGGTCATGCCCGTTGGAGGGCGAGGTGAGCATGCGCGCAAAGCCCTGCACCTTGCTGGCGCCCAGGCGCTGCTTGACGGTGTCGAAGTAGTCTGCCGTGCGGTACAGCGACACGCAGGTGTCGCCCAGGCCGTACCAGATCAGCAGCTTGCCGCCGTTGTCGGCAAAGGCGGAGAGGTCCGGGTCCGTGCCATCGATCATCTCGGCCAGCCGCGCGTACTGCGCCTGGTACTGCGTGGGGTCGTGGCTCAGGATGTTGGCGTTGGGGTTGCCCTCCACCAGGCGCGCGGCTTCCGTCACGGCCATGTGGTTGAACGAATCGGGGGCCTCAAAGCTGGTGCCGAACATGTACGACTGCCAGTCCGAGGTGGACGAGCCGCCCCGACCGTAGCGGGGGTAGCCCACGGCACCGCGCGACAGGGTCACGGGTGTCTTGTGGTCGCTGTAGATGAGGCGGATGGATTCGATCTGGCCAGCCTTGAGGCAGCTGTCGTTGTCCGCACCCTGGCACAGCAGCTCGGTGGACACGTAGTTGCACGCCTCGATGTTGCCGATGATGCCGTCCTTCAGGCCATCGAGGCCATCACACGCCGCCGTCTCGGCCTTGGCATACAGCGCGATCTTGGCGGGGCTGAGCCAGTTGTCGCGGCTCTTGAAGATGTGGCGCAGCACCGTGGGCCCCAGGTTGACCTGGTGCGCCTGCTGGCTGATGGCGGGCTCCATGGCCACCACGCCGTCGTAGTCCTTGGGATACTTCTGCGTGGAGATGAGCCCCGACCGCCCGCCATTGGAGTGGCCCATGTGGTAGCGCCGCATGGGGCGCTTGCCGTAGAACTCGGTGGCGATGGCGGTGCCGACCTCCAGCGCGAAATGGTTGGCGTCGAACGCATGGTTGCGCAGCGCCACATCGCTCTTGCCCCAGGCAAAGCCGCGCACCTGGTGGCCAGAGTCGGAGCTGATCTTCACGTACGGGTTGGCCGACGGGCCCACCAGCTGCTGGTACCACGGGTCGTCGGTGGGTATGAAGCCGTCGAAGCCGCCACCGCCAATGGTCAGCGTCTTGCCGTTCCACTGCGCCAGCGTGGGCAGCTCCACCGCCCAGTTGATGGTGGACTCGGGCGACGAGACGATCTGCCCGCGCACGATGCAGGCATCGGGCAGCGTGGCGTCGGCCTTGCGCAGCTCGGTGCGGGTGACCTTGGCGCCATGCGGCAGGGCACTGGAGGTGTAGGCGGCGCAGGCTTCGGCCAGGGGCTTGGCGGCCAGCGGCGGCGCGCTGCCATCGTTGCCGCCGCCACAGGCGGCGAGTGCCAGCGCGGTGCCCACACCCGCAAGGGGCCAGGCCCAGCGGCGCGGGCTGCAGATGATGAAGGGAGCGGGGGCCAAGGACGGGGCCCTGGAGGATCGTTCGGCTGCGCCCGGGTGGGCCAGGCTGCGGGTGGGGAACATGCGCAAGTCTCCTTGTTGTGAAAGTTCTTTGGGAGCCCGGTGGCTCCAGCCGGAACGATAGGAAAAGGAGACGCGTTAGCAGCCTCTGCAAATGCAGAGGGAGCGGGAAAGCACCAAGGGGCGGACCGCGTCGGTGTGCGGGAGGGGGCCAGACGCGCCAGCGCTGGCCGCCCGCATGGCGGGTGCCGTCAGGCGCGGCGCAGTGCCGCCACCAGCTCCAGCTTGTTGCTCACGCCGAGCGCCGCGTAGGCGGTGCGCAGGTACGTGCGCACCGTGGCGGGCGTGAGGCCCAGCGACGCGGCGATGTCCTTGTGGGAATGGCCGTGTGCGTACAGCATGGCGGCACTCAGCTCACGCGGTGCCAGGGTCGGCTTGTGCTGGCGCGATGCCATGCTGATGGCCACCAGCGGCCCGCAGGGTTCCAGCCGCAGCCGCACGGCCTTGCCCACCGCCAGGGTGCAGGGCGCACGCGTGATCGCCTGCGCCACAGCGGCAGGAAGGTGTGGACCGGCCCATCCGGGACAAGCGTCACCCAGAGCGAGGCTGATGCGCAGGCCGGCAAACAGCAGCTCGCCCGACGACTGGGCCAGTGCGAAGCCGTCCCATGGCCGGCTGGGCGAATCGCTTTGCAGCCGCTGCAGCAGGTGGTGCCAGTGCTGCAGCAGGTGCGCAACGAATTCGCCGAACAGCACGGTTTCGGCATCGCTGAACTCAGGGCGACTGCGCGGCCGGTAGATGGAGACAAAGAACAGCAAGCCGCTGTGCGGCAGTTCCGCCGTCAACGCCATGCAGTGGTGCAGGCCATGCCGCTCGGCAAATGCCACGATGCGCGGGTCTTCGGGCGGGCCGTCGATCACGTCGCGCTCGCGGATCACCTCACCCAGGCGATCCATGGACCGCCGTGCGAACTCATCGACAGCGGCCAGGGCGTTCCATTCCTTCGCAAAGTCCTGGCTCAGCCCGATGCTGCCGTGCAGCCAGTTGCGCGGGCCTGCCTGCACATCGCCCGCAGAGACCTCGCCCCACCACGCGGCATCGAAGGGCACCAGGCCTTGCAGCGCCACCAACGCCTGCTGCAGCAGATGCTGCGGCGGTGTGCCGTGCGCCAGGGCCGCCAGCTGGAGCAGGCCGCGGCTGAGGGTGCGCACAGGGTCTGCGGCGGGCACCGCGACGCCGCGCACGGGCATGGCAGCGCCAAGGGCCGCACGACGGGGCGCAGCGGTCATCGGCATGGGGGTTGCACCCGCATGCGCGCGCTGTTGGCAAAGGCCATGGTGTTGTCTCCTGATTTTTTGCGGATGGTAGCGGGCCGGCGGCCCGCGTGCAGGAGCGTCGTGCAAAAGCGTTGTGCAGGCGCGCTGCGCCACCCATCGCCGCAAAAACAAATCGGCCCGGCAACGCGAAGCTGGCGACTTCGCATGGGCCGGGCTCTGAAGGAGGGCGTCTCACCTGTACGGCGAAACGCTCAGATACTATGATTTTTATAGCTATCAGCGCTTTACATACAAGCGCCAGCGGCCTATTTCATTCAAAAATCAGGCAGCCAGACCATCCACCGCCTGGAACATCGACTGCCGTGCCTGGCTGATGATCTGGCCCTTCCATGCGTCCGTGTCGGTGTAGAAGGCCGCCAGCATTTGTGCCTTGATCTGCGCGGCCTTGTCAGCAGGCGAGTCCGGGTGCAGGTGGAGCCACTGCTCGGCACGGATGGCGTTCATCACATCGAGCACAGGCACGGTGCCGTACTCCATGGCGATGCCGGTGTACTCGGCATGGGGGCATTCGTCGTAGATCGAGGTCCACATCAGGCCGGTGAGAAAGGCCGAGGTGGACGAGCCGTCGTAGATGGAGGTGACCGGCGTGGCGCCGCCGCCGTCCCACCAGGCGCGCGCGCGGGCCACGGCCACGGCGTTGTCATTGCCCGCGTAGATGCGCTCCCCCAGCCCACTGGGGCCCAGGCCCGTGTGCAGGTCGATCCAGGCGATGTGGGACGCACCCGCGCCGTGCTGGCGCAGCACCTGGCGCAGCGTGCGGTTGCTCCAGGTGGGCTCGGTGCCGCCAAAGAACACGCCTTGCGGAAACTCGTGCTGGCCTTGCGAGATGGCGGCCTGCCACGCGGCCTCGCCCTTGGTAGCGATGTACTCCGCCACCGCTGCCTGGTTCTCGGGGCCGGGTGGCCACTGCTCGGGCAGCAGCAGGGGCTGCACCTCGCGGTAGGCGGTGTTCACGGGCAGGGGCTTGCTGAAGTCCTGGAAGTTGCGGTTCAGGTCCACGTTCTCGTGCGTGAAGCGGCGCACATGCGAGAAGCCATACGGGTTCAGTGCGTGGATGTAGAGCGTGGCTACACCGGCATCGTGCGCCTTGGCGCGCCACTCGGCATCGTGCAACGCAAACACCTGCACGCCGCTGCCGCAGTAGCCCTCGACGCCGTGACAGGCGCTGCTCACGATGAGCAGCTTCTTCGCATCCGCCGGGCCGTCTCGCACCACGTCCATGGCCAGGTCTTCGCCGTCGCGGCCTTTGAGCGGGTGGGCGTGCGATTCGATGGGCAGGCTCGCAGCCGCAGCCGCCTCCAGAAACTTCTTGCGGGCCTGCGCGTAGCTGGGCGAGAAGGCTTCAACGATTCCGGTCATGGGCGTGGCTTTCAGGAGTCAGTGGGGAAGACAAAAAGAAAACCCGGGCGCGCGCTCTGCACGCGCCCGGGTGGCGGTTGGGTCAATGCCGCTTCAAGCCGCGTCAGGACAGCTTCATGGCAGCTTCACGCCGCTTTGGCGGGCTGGGCCAGCCATTCCTCTGCCAGCTTGACCCAGTACGTTGCGCCCAGCGGGATCAGGTCGTCGTTGAAGTCGTAGCTGGGGTTGTGCAGCATGCAGGGGCCGCCGCCGTGGCCCATTTCGCGGTGGGCGCCGTCACCGTTGGCGATGAAGCAATAGGCACCGGGCTTGGCCTGCAGCATGTAGGCAAAGTCTTCAGCGCCCATGGTGGGTTCCTGAACCAGCACACGCTCTTCCCCCACGATGGTGGCCATGACCTTGCGCGCAAACTCCGCCTCGGCGGGCGAGTTGACGGTAGGCGGGTAGTTGCGCACGAACTCGAATTCGTAGGTGGCATCGTGTGCAGCGCAGGTGTGCTCGGCCACCTGGCGCATGCGTTTTTCAATCAGGTCCAGCACTTCCACGGTGAAGGTACGCACCGTGCCCTGCAGCTCGACGCTGTCGGGCACCACGTTGGTGGCCTCGCCCGCATGGATCATGGTGACCGAGATCACGCCCGCATCCACCGGCTTCTTGTTGCGGCTGATGATGGTCTGGAAGGTCTGCACCATGCCGCAGGCGATTGGCACCGGGTCGATGCCGGTGTGCGGCAGCGCCGCATGGCCGCCCTTGCCACGGATGGTGATCTTGAACTCGCTGGTCGATGCCATCACCGGGCCGGGGCTCACGGCAAAGGTGCCCACGGGCATGCCGGGCCAGTTGTGCATGCCGTACACGGCCTGCATGGGGAACTGCTCGAACAGACCGTCTTCGATCATCACGCGGGCACCGCCGCCGCCCTCTTCGGCGGGCTGGAAGATCAGGTACACGGTGCCGTCAAAGTTGCGGTGCTTGGCAAAGTGCTGCGCCGCCGCCAGCAGCATGGCCACGTGGCCGTCATGGCCGCAGGCGTGCATCTTGCCCTGGTGCTGGCTGGCGTGGGCGAAGGTGTTGAACTCCTGCATGGGCAGGGCGTCCATGTCAGCACGCAGGCCAATCGCGCGGCCGCTGGCGCCACCGTCGCGCCCCTTCACGATGCCCACCACCCCCGTCTTGCCCAGCCCCCGGTGGATGGGAATGCCCCACTCGGTGAGCTTTTGCGCCACCACGTCGGCGGTGCGCACCTCTTCGAAGCACAGCTCGGGGTGGGCGTGAATGTCCCGGCGCACCGCTGCAATACTGGCCGCCTGGGTGACGATGGAGTCAATAACGTTCATGATATGTGTCCTTACGATCTCACAGTCTAGTCCGACAGCAACTCACGTGCCAACCCGGGTTATTCGCTAGCCACCCCATGATTTCTGCCCACGCCCTCGAACTTGCGCAAACCCTGGTGCGCATGAACACCGTCAGCCACCACTCCAACCTGGAGCTGATCCATTTCATCCGCGACCACTTGGCCAAGCTGGGCGTCAAAAGCCGGTTGACCTTCAACGAGGACAAGACCAAGGCCAACCTGTTTGCCACGCTGGGCGAGAGCAAGCCCGCTGGCGTGATCCTCTCGGGCCACACCGACACGGTGCCGTGGGACGGGCAGGACTGGAGCATGGACCCGCTGAGCGCCCTTGTGAAAGACGGCAGGCTCTACGGGCGCGGCAGTGCCGACATGAAGGCCTTCATCGGCATCGCTGTCTCGCACGCAGAGCAGTTCCTGAACAGCGACGCGCCTTTTGCGGTCCATCTGGCATTCAGCTACGAGGAAGAGATTGGCTGCTTTGGCGTGAAGGAACTCATCGCCGACCTGCGCGACGCCAACATCCGCCCCCTGGCCTGCATCGTGGGCGAGCCCACCAGCATGATCCCGGCCATCGCGCACAAGGGTGTGTACCGCTACAAGTGCTGCGTGCGCGGCAAAGAGGCGCACTCGTCCCTCACGCCGCATTCGGTCAACGCCATCGAGATGGCCGCCCGCGTGGTGGGCCGGGTGCGCGACATGGCGGAAGACTTTGAAAAGAACGAGCCCCGCTTTGAGGGCTTTGACGTGCCCTTCTCCACCACCAGCGTGGGCCAGTTCCACGGCGGCATTGCCGACAACGTGGTGCCGCGCGACGCCGAGTTCCGCTACGAGTTCCGCGACCTGCCCACGGCCAACGCCGCGCAGATGCAGTCCGAGGTGGTGGCTTACGCCAAGTCGCTGGAGCCCGCCATGAAGAAGGTGGCGCCCGCAGCGGGCTTCGAGTTCGAGACGATTTGCGAGATCCCGAGCTTTCTGGGCAGCAAGGACGACCCGGTGACGCGGCTGGCGCAAGAGCTATCGGGCGAAAAAAGCACCACGCTGGTGGCCTTTGGCACCGAGGCGGGGCTGTTCAAGAACGCGGGCATCTCCACCGTGGTGTGCGGCCCGGGCAGCATCCAGCAGGCCCACCAGCCCGACGAGTACGTAAGCCTGGAACAGCTGGGCCGGTGCGAGGCGTTCATGCAGGGGCTGGCGCGCACCAAGTCGTTCGGCTGACTCACAGCAATCGTGTCAGAGCAACGCAAGGGGCGCGAGAACGGCACGGGGCGCGGCCCAGACCAGTGCCACCGTGGAACGGGCTTTGCCAGGCCACCGGGGCGCCCCCAGGGGAAGGCGCGAAGCGACTCAGGGGGTGGCTGACACGCTCGGTCAGGTCCTGACCCGCCCGTCCCCGGTCAGCATGGACATCTCGACAAACTTCGATGCCGCATGGTTGGTGGCGCTGAGTGCCACGGCAAACCCCGAGATGGCCTGGGTGCCGATGGATTCGGTGCCGGCAATCAAACTCTCGCGCGTGACCTTGCCGCTGGCGTGGGCCTGGCGCAGGCCTTCGACAAACAGGCGCGCGGCCACATAGCCTTCCATGCTGGAGTAGTTGGGTTGCACCTTGTCGCCGCCCTTCTTGATGGCCTCAAGAAACTCGCGCGTGATCTGGCGCGACGGCTGATAAGGCGAAGGCATCACCTGCGACACCACCACGCCCGCCCCGTCCTTGCCCAGCTCATCGGCCAGCGCCTGCGTGCCCACAAATGACACGTTATAGAACGTGCCGCCGTAGCCCGCTTTGCGCGCCGCGCGCACAAAGGCCGCGCTGGCCGCGTAGGCCGATATCTGCACCACCGCTTCGGGCTTCGCGGCCACCAGCTTGTCCACGGCCGCCTTCACGTCTGTGGAGTTGCGCTCCACCGTGGCCGTGGCCACTGGCACGAGCTTGAGGTCGGCAAGCGCCTTGGTCACGCCATCGAGCCCCGCCTTGCCGTAGGCATCGTTCTGATAGAACACGCCGATCTTCTTGAGCCCCAGGTTGGTGAGCTGCCGCACGATGAGCGCCGTCTCGTCGTAATAAGACGCGCGCGCATGAAAGATAAGGCGGTTAAACGGCTGGCGCAGGGCCTCTGCCCCGCTGAACGGTGCAAAAAATGGCACCTTGGCCTGGGTGAAGAGCGGCAGCGCTGCCAGGCTGGTGGGTGTGCCGATGTAACCGAACAACGCAAACACGTCATCGGCGATCAGCTTGCGGGTGTTCTCGGCACAACGGTCTGGCTCGTAGCCGTCGTCCATCGAGCGGATCTCGATCATCCGCCGGCCCACACCGCCCTGGGCATTGAGCTGATCAAAACACAGCTTGGCGCCCAGATTGAGTTGCCCCCCCAGTTGTGCGGCCAGGCCCGTGAGAGCCGCCGACTGGCCCAGCACGATGCGGCCTTCGCTTTGCGCGCGGGCGGTGTGAAAGCCCCCCAATGCCGCGGCGCCCAGCCCGATAGAAAACTGCCTGCGCCCCAATGCCATTTGCTTCATGGTGAAATCCCTGCTCTAGTCAAACACTGCGGGGTTGCTGCTGCCGGAGACTGCGGCCATGTGGCTCGCCAGAATACAGTGCAACGGAGTGCACGACAAAGTCACCTGTGCGACATATGCACGCCATTTCCAACCCCCTTGCAGTTTAACGAACCTGCCCCATGCCGATGACTTCAGCCGTTAATTCCCCTGCAACCGCGTCGATTCTGGTGCGTGGCGCCTGCCCGCACGACTGCCCGGACACCTGCGCCCTGCTCACCACGGTGGAGAACGGTGTGGCCACCCGCGTGCAAGGCAACTCCGACCATGGGCACACCGACGGCGTGCTGTGCGCCAAGGTGAGCAAGTACACCGAGCGCAGCTACCACGCAGAGCGTGTGCTCACCCCGCTCAAGCGCACCGGGGCCAAAGGCAGCGGACAGTTCACCCCGGTCAGTTGGGACGAAGCCCTGGCCGACATCGCGCAGCGCCTGCAATCCATCGCCGCGCGCGCGCCCGAGGCCATCCTGCCCTACAGCTACGCGGGCACCATGGGCATGGTGCAGGGCGAGAGCATGGACCGGCGCTTCTTCCACCAGCTCGGCGCCTCGCAGCTCGACCGCACCATCTGCGCCTCGGCCGGCGCCGAGGCCCTGACGCAAACACTGGGCGGCAAGGTGGGCATGAAGATGGAGTTCTTCGCCGAATCGCAGCTCATCCTGATCTGGGGCAGCAACTCCATCGGCAGCAACCTGCACTTCTGGCGCTATGCGCAGCAGGCCAAGAGGAACGGCGCCAGGCTGGTGTGCATCGACCCGCGCAAAACCGAAACCGCCGACAAGTGCCACGAGCACATCCAGCTGCGCCCCGGCACCGACGCCGCGCTGGCCCTGGCGCTGATGCACGAGCTGATCACCCACGATTGGCTGGACCACGACTACATCGCCCGCCACACGCTGGGCTGGGACCAGCTGCGCGAGCGCGCCCTGCAATGGCCGCCCGAGCGCGCGGCCGAGGTCTGCGGCATTCCGGTGGAGCAGATCCGCCAGCTGGCCAAGGACTACGGCACCACCCAGCCCGCCGCGATTCGCCTGAACTACGGCATGCAGCGCGTGCGCGGCGGCGGCAACGCGGTGCGCGCCGTGGCCTGCCTGCCTGCACTCACGGGCGCGTGGCGCCACCGCGCGGGCGGCGTGCTGCTGTCCAGCTCGGGCCAGTTCCCGGCGCAGCGCGCGGTGCTGCAGCGGCCCGACCTGATGCCCGCCAAGACACCGCGCACCATCAACATGGTCACCATTGGCGACGACCTGCTGCGCGAGACATCGCCCGGCTTCGGCCCCAAGGTGGAGGCCATCGTGGTCTACAACAGCAACCCCGTGGCCGTGGCGCCCGACTCCAGCAAGGTGGTGCAGGGCTTTGCGCGCGAGGATCTGTTCACCGTGGTGCTGGAGCACTTCAAGACCGACACGGCGGACTACGCCGACTACATCCTGCCCGCCACCACGCAGCTGGAGCACTGGGACGTGCACCTCTCCTACGGCCACACCGACGTGCTGCTCAACCGCCCCGCCATTGCGCCGCTGGGCGAGGCCCGCAGCAATGCGCAAATTTTTCGCGACCTGGCCGCGCGCATGGGCTTCACCGAGCCCTGCTTTGCCGACAGCGACGAAGCGCTGTGCCGCCAGGCTTTTGGCGACGCGGTGGACTACGCACTGCTGGAATCGCAAGGCTTTGCCACGCTGGCTTTGCCCGATGCGCCGTTTGCCGAGGGCAACTTCCCCACGCCATCAGGCCAATGCGAGTTCTACAGTGCCCGCCTGGCCGCGCAAGGCCTGGACGGACTGCCCGACCACCTGCCCAACCACGAGCTGCAGGGCACCGACGCACGCTACCCGCTGGCCATGATCTCCCCGCCCGCGCGCAACTTCCTCAATTCCACCTTCGTCAACGTGCAAAGCCTGCGCACCATCGAAGGCCGCCCGGTGCTGGAGATCCACCCCGACGACGCCGAGGCGCGCGGCATCGCCAACGACGCCGTGGTGCGCGTGTTCAACGACCGGGGCAGCTACCTGTGCCACGCCACCGTCTCGCGCCGCGCACGGCCCGGGGTTGTGAATGGCCTGGGCATCTGGTGGCGCAAGCTGGGGCTGGGCGGCACCAACGTGAACGAGGTCACCAGCCAGGCCCTCACGGACCTGGGCCGCGCGCCGACGTTTTATGACTGCCTGGTGGAGGTAGAAGCCAGCGCGGTGGAAACACCGACGCTGGCATCTGCCTGATCGCATTCACCCGCGCAACCAAGACGATATCAATTTGATAGCTGCTAGCGCTTATTCAATAAGCACCAGAGGCCAATTTCACTAAAAACACCCATCAGTGTGCGTACGAAGCCTTCGTTGACGGGGCTGCGCCCTCTTCGCCCGCATGCCCTGGCGTCAGTGCCAGAAAGTGGTACACCACCGGCCGCTCCGGCCCGACATGGAAACGCAGCGCCTCCGCTTGCAGGTCGGCATCGGCCTTGGACACGCGGTGGTGCTGGCGCAGATGCTCGGCCCACGATTCGACCAGGAACCACTCGATGACCCGGCCGGATTCATCCGTGTGCTCCGCCACGCCCCAGGCGTAGGCGCCATCGCGGCGCCGCTCTTGGGACAGGTGCTGCATGGCCTGCAGGAAGGCGGGCAGGTCGGGCTTGGCGATGCGGTATTCGATCTGCACCATCACCGGGCCTCGGTCGTGCGCCACGGGCTCGGCCAGCAGGGGCTCGGGCCAGTGGTTGGAGGGCTGCAGGTCGGCCTCGCCGGTGGGCAGCTTCACGCGGTGAAAGATGAGCGACGCCACCACCAGCCCGGCCGCGCCCATCAGCAGCGTGACCGGCAAGCCGGCCTGCCCTGCGATGAGGCCCCAGCCCAGGCTGCCGGCTGCCATCGCACCGTTGAAGACCATGAGGTAGATGGCCAGGCCCCGGCCGCGCACCCAGTTGGGTAGCACGGCCTGGGCCACGCCGTTGAGGGTGGTCAGCGCGATGATCCAGCCCAGGCCCAGCACCAGCATCAGCGCCACGGCGGCCCACTGGGGCGGGGCCACGGTCAGCACGCCCATGACGGCGGCGGTGAGCAGCGAGGCCAGCAGCACCAGCCCGTCGGTGTCGAGCCGCTGGCGCAAGCGGGGCAGCAGCACGGCGCCCAAAATGGCGCCCGCGCCCACGGCGCCCAGCATCACGCCGTAAAAGCCTGCCGAGCCGCCCAGCATGCGGCGCGCCACCAGCGGCAGCAGCGCCCAGACGGAGCTGGCGAACAGGAAGAACACGGCTGCGCGCAGCAGCACCACATGCAGCTCGCGGCTGGCACGGGCGTAGCGCACACCGGCACGGAAGGCGCCGAAGAACTGCTCGTTCAGGCCCGACGCCTCGGCCTTGGGGCGCTTCCACCACAGCAGCGCGGCGATCACGAACACATAGCTCAGCACGTCCAGGCCGTAGGCCATGGCCGCGCCGAAGCTGGCCAGCAGCAGGCCGCCCGCCGCCGGGCCGATGGCGCGTGCGATGTTGATGCCCAGCGAGTTGAGCGCCACGGCGCTCCTGAGCTCGCTGCGCGGCACCAGCTCGGGCACGATGGACTGCCAGGTGGGGCCCATGAGCGCGGCACCGATACCGCCCACAAAGGTCAGGGCCACCAGCCACTCCAGCGTCAGCGTGTGGGTGTTGGCCAGGATGAGCAGCGTTCCGCTGACGGCCGCCAGCAGCACCTGCACGCCGATGAGGAAGCGGCGGCGGTCCAGGATGTCCGACAGCACGCCCGCAGGGATGGCAAGCAGAAAGACCGGCAACGTGGCGGCGGTCTGGATCAGCGCGACCGCCGTGGGGCTGGACGAGAGCTCGGTCACCATCCAGGCGCTGGCCACGTCGCGCATGAAGCTGCCGATGTTGCCCAGCACCGTGGCGGCCCACAGCACCGCAAAGACGGGAATGGCCAGCGGCGCAAAGCTGCCCGGTACGGTGGTGGTGTCGGGTTCGGTTGGATTGTGATCAGACATGGTGGCCTCCGAGGTCGTGCCAGGCGACGAGCAGCATGCCGCCCACCAGGCCCCAATGTTCAAAAAATGCGTTGGCGCTGCGCTGTCGATCGGCGGGCGGCGCGGCCCAGAAGCGGTCTGCCAGCAAGGCGGCGAGCACAGTGAAGCCCGCCAGGGCCAGCGCCCCCAGCCAGCGGTACCAGCCCGACAGGATGAGCGCCGAGGCCGAAAGCTGCAGCACCAGCGTGGCGGCGGCGATGGGCGCCGCGGGCGCCAGGCCGAGCGAGCGCACCTCGGCCACGGCACCCGCAAAGTCGCGGGCCTTGCCGATGCCGCCCTGCAGGTAGGCGGCGCACAGGCACAGCAGCGCCAGCGTCTGCACCCAGGGAGCGGTGGCGGCGTTTTGCAATGCGTGCAACACCGTCACACCGCCCAGCAGGCGCAGCCGAGCGCACCCCAAAAGCCCTGCAGGTCGGACACGGGGAGCTTGCTGCTCCAGGCCGTGGCATGGGCGTGGCCGTGCAGGTTACAGTTGCTCGCACAGCCGCAGTTCGCCGCCGCGTTGCGCAGCACGGCCTGCAGCGGCGCGCCGTCCGCCCCTCCCTGGGCACCCCAGGCGCCGTAGCCGCCGAAGGTGCGCACGGGCGACCAGTCGGGCATGGCGGGCGGCGGGGCTGCGTCGTCAAAGCGCGCGAAGTCGCCCACGCCATAGACCACCTTGCCGCCCACCACGGTGAGCAGGGCCGTGGTGTCGGCGATGTCGGACTCGGGGCAGGCAAAGAAGTCGCGGTCAGGCACGACGAGGTCGGCCAGCTGGCCCGCCTCGATGCGGCCCTTCTTGCCCTGCTCGTTGCTGAACCAGGTAACGTTCTCGGTCCACATGCGCAGGGCCTGGTCGCGGGTGAGGCAGTTGCGTTGCGGCGTAAGCTGCAGGCCGCCCACCGTCTTGCCGGTGACGAGCCAGGACAGCGACACCCAGGGGTTGTAGCTGGCCACGCGGGTGGCGTCGGTGCCGGCGGACACATTGACGCCCTTTGCCAGCATGCGCTTGACCGGGGGCGTGGCCTCGGCCGCCGCAGCACCGTAGCGCTCGACGAAGTACTCGCCCTGGTAGGCCATGCGGTGCTGCACGGCCACGCCGCCGCCCAGGGCGGCGATGCGGTCGATGGACTTTTCCGAAATGGTCTCGGCGTGGTCGAAGAACCAGTTCAGGCCGGCCAGCGGTGTGTCCTGGTTGACCTTTTCAAACACGTTGAGCGCGCGCTCGATGGTCTCGTCGTAGGTGGCGTGCATGCGCCAGGGCCAGCGGTTCTGCGCGAGGATGCGCACCACCTCTTCCAGCTCGCCTTCCATGCCGGGCGCGAGCTCGGGCTGGGGCTGGCGGAAGTCCTCGAAGTCGGCGGCGGAGAACACCAGCATCTCGCCCGCGCCGTTGTGGCGAAAGTAGTCCGTGCCCTGCTTGTACTGCGAGGTGGCCGTCCAGTTCAGGAAGTCCTCCTTCTCGTGCTGGGGCTTTTGCGTGAACAGGTTGTAGGCCAGGCGAATGGTGAGCTGGTCGGCATCGGCCAGCTCCTGGATCACGTCGTAGTCATCCGGGTAGTTCTGCATGCCGCCGCCCGCGTCGATGGCGCCGGTCACGCCCAGGCGGTTGAGCTCGCGCATGAAGTGGCGCGTGGAGTTGACCTGGTAGTCGTGCGGCAGCTTGGGGCCCTTGGCCAGCGTGGCATACAGGATGGCCGCATTGGGCTTGGCCAGCAGCAGGCCCGTGGGGTTGCCCGCGCTGTCGCGCACGATCTCGCCGCCGGGCGGCGCGGGCGTGTCCTTGCCATAGCCCACGGCGCGCAGCGCGGCGCCGTTGAGCAGCGCGCGGTCGTACAAATGCAGGATGAACACGGGCGTGTCGGGCGCCACGGCGTTCAGCTCCGCCAGCGTGGGCAGGCGCTTTTCCGCAAACTGGTGTTCGGTGAAGCCGCCCACCACGCGCACCCACTGCGGCGCGGGCGTCACGGCTACCTGCGCTTTGAGCATGGCCATGGCGTCGGCCAGGCTGCGCACCCCGTCCCACCGCAGCTCCATATTGAAGTTGAGGCCGCCGCGGATGATGTGCAGATGGTTGTCGATGAGCCCCGGCAACACGCTGCGCCCGCCCAGGTCGATGACCCGCGTCTGTGGGCCGGCCAGCGCCATCACCTCACGGTCGCCACCGACTTTGGTAAAGCGCCCTTGCGCAATGGTGACCGCACTGGCCATGGGGTTGGCACGGCCCAGCGTGGTGAAGCGGCCGTTGTGCAGGATCAGGTCGGGGGTGGTGGGTGCAACGTGCATGGCGTCAGCCCTTGATGAAAGCCAGGATGTCGGCGTTCAGCTCGTCGGCATTCACCGTGAGCATGCCGTGCGAGTAGCCTTTGTACACCTTGAGCGTGCCGTTCTTGAGCAGCTTAACGGCCTTCAAGGCGGCATCGGCGATGGGCACGATCTGGTCGTCGTCACCATGCAGGACGAGCGTGGGCACGGTGATGGCCTTCAGGTCCTCGGTCTGGTCGGTTTCCGAGAACGCCTTGACGCCGTCGTAGTGCGCCTTGGCGCTGCCCATCATGCCCTGGCGCCACCAGTTCTGGATCACGCCCTGGTGCACGGTAACGCCCGGCCGGTTAAAGCCGTAGAACGGTCCAGCGGGCACGTCCAAGAACATTTGCGCCCGATTACCGGCCACGCCAGCGCGGAAGCCGTCGAACACTTCCATCGGCAAGCCTTCGGGGTTGCTCTCGGTCTTGAGCATCAGGGGCGGCACCGCTGCCACCAGCACCGCTTTGGCCACGCGGCCTGCAGGCTGGCCATGGCGGGCCACGTAGCGCGCCACCTCGCCGCCACCCGTGGAATGGCCCACATGCACCACATTGCGCAGGTCCAGGTGCTCGGCCACGGCGAAGGCGTCGGCTGCGTAGTGGTCCATGTCATGGCCTTCGCTGACCTGGGCTGAGCGCCCATGTCCGCGCCGGTCGTGGGCCACGACGCGGAAGCCGCGCTGCGCGAAGTACAGCATTTGTGCATCCCAATCGTCCGAAGACAACGGCCAGCCGTGGTGGAACATGATGGGTTGGCCGTCCTTGGGACCCCAGTCCTTGAAGAAAAGGGTGGTGCCGTCAGTGGTGGTGATGGTGCTCATGGTGTGTTTCCTTGGATGTGTTGGAGGGCGTAGGTTGGCGGGTGGAACGGGTCGGGATGGGTGGGGATCGATCAGCCTTCGTGGGCGTTGAACATGGTTTTGGCGTAGGTAATGCCCAGGCCATAGCCGCCGCCGAACTTCTTGGCGATGCCCGTCGTCATGTCATACGTCTCGCCGCGCGCCCAGTCGCGCTGCAGCTCCAGCAGGTACTGCAGCGATGTGATGGGCCGCGCACCGGCCTGCACCATGCGTTCCATGGCGCGGTGGTGGGCTTCTTCCGAGATGTCCCCGCTGGCGTCGGCGATCACATACACCTCGAAGCCCTGGTCCAGCGCCGACAGCGCCGGGCCCACGATGCAGACGCTTGTCCACAAACCGGCCAGCACGATGCGCGGCTTGCCGATGGCGTTGACCCGGGCGATCACGGCCTCGTCTTCCCAGGTGTTCATGGAGGTGCGGTCCAGCAGCGCCTGGCCGGGGAATGGTGCAGTCACTTCCTCGAACATGGGTCCGCTAAAGCTCTTTTCGGCCACGGTGGTGAGGATGGTGTCCACGCCAAACCCGGCGGCCGCGCTGGCCACCAGGCCCGCGTTGGAGCGCAGCGTGATTGCATCGATGGAGTGCGTGGCAAAGGCCATCTGCGACTGGAAGTCGATCATGACCAGGGTGTGGTCGTCGGCGTTGAGCAGCGTGGCGCCAGGCTTGGCGTAGGCGACGGGGCGGGCGGTGGTCGTGTTGGCGTTGGTCATGGTGAGCTCCCTGAAAGTTGAAATGGAGAAAAAAAGAAGGACAGAAAGTGGACGGGCCGGCCGCTCGGCAGGGGTGGGCGGCATCGCCCACCGCCTCCTTTCCCGCACGGCGCTTCGTTCGCTCAGTGCGGCATCGTGGGCAGCTCGTTGGGCCGCAGGTCGAACACCAGCACCTCGGCGCCTTCGCCGTTGGCAAAGCGCAGGGCCCCGGCGTCGCGGATGCGGGCGCCGTCGCCTTCGGACAGACGCTCGCCGTTCACCTCCAGGCTGCCGCGGGCCACGTGCACATACACGTTGCGGCCCGAGCCCACGTCCAGATCGGCCGACTCTTCGCTGCCGTCGAACAAGCCGGCATAGACCCGGGCGTCCTGGTGCACGGCCAGCGATCCGTCAGCCCCTTCAGGCGAAATGATCTGGCGCAGGCGGCCGCGCTTGTCGGCCTCGCTGAAGTGCACCTGCTGGTAGCGGGGCGCGGCGCCGCGCACACCGGGCACGATCCAGATCTGCAGGAAGTGCACGGGCTCGTCGCTGGAGTGGTTGAACTCGCTATGGCGCACGCCGGTGCCGGCGCTCATCATCTGCACGTCGCCGGGGCGGATGACCGAGCCCGTGCCCATGGAGTCCTTGTGCTCCAGCGCGCCTTCCAGCACGTACGAGAAGATTTCCATGTCGCGGTGCGGGTGGGTGCCAAAGCCCTTGCCCGGGGCCACGCGGTCGTCGTTGATGACCAGCAGGTCGGAGAAGCCTTGCTGGTTGGCGTCGTGGTAGTGGCCAAAGGAGAATGTGTGGCGCGAATGGAGCCAGCCGTGGTTGGCGTTGCCGCGGTGTTGGGCTTTGCGGATGTCGAGCATGGTGCAGGTCCTTTCTTCGTCGATGTGATTCACACTGGGAGGTTTTTGCCTCATCCCCCTATTCATCAAGGCTTCAGTGCTGCGGTGAAGAAAGTATCTCGCGCCGTTCCGGGGCATATGCTGAAAGGTTTTCCAACTCATCATCGATAATTTCGATGATGCAGATCAAGGAATTGGGCCATGTTGAAACTCACGCTGGAAGCCATTGAAACCATCGACGCCATTGCCCGCCACGGCTCGTTTGCAGGTGCCTCCGAGCGGCTGCACAAGGTGCCGTCCACCATCTCGTACGCCGTGAGCAAGCTGGAAGACCAGCTGGGCCTGGCCCTGTTCACCCGCAACGGCCCGCGCGTCACGCTCACCCCTGCCGGCCAAGAGATGCTCAAGGAGGGGCGCTGGCTGCTGGCCGCCGCGCAGCAGCTCGAATCGCGGATGCGGCAGATTGCCACGGGCTTCGAGTCCGAGCTGCGGCTGATGCACGACTCGCTCATCCCCACGCACGCGTTCAACCAGGACATCTGCGCGTTTGAAGACCTGCACTGCGGCACGCGCCTGCGCATCAGCAGCGAAGCCTTGACAGGCACCTGGGAGGCGCTGCGCGAAGGGCGCGCAGACATCGTCGTGGCCGCAGGCGAAGGCCCAGCGGGGGGTGGCTACAAGGCGGTGGCCGTGGGCAGCCTGGCCTTCGCTTTTTGCGTGACGGCCACACACCCGCTGGCCAAGCTGCAGCGGCCGCTCACGCGCAGCGACTTGCTGGAACACACGGCCGTGGTGGTGGGCGACGGGGCGCGCTCGCTGAACGACCGCACGGTGGGGTTACTGTCAGGCCAGCGCCGTATCACCGTGCCATCGATGCAGGCCAAAATCGCTTGCCAGGCCGCAGGTCTGGGCCACGGTTTTGTGCCCCGCGCCTGTGTGCGCGTGGAGTTGGAGACCGGTATTCTGGTGGAGTTGCAGGTGGAGGAGCCCCGCCCGGACGAAACCTTCTGGCTGGCCTGGCGACCCGAGCACATGGGCGAGGCACTCAAGTGGTGGCGCCACCGGCTTGACCGCCCGCTGTTGCCAGGCATCCTGCCGTATTGAATGAAGCGAGAGCGTTGCGTGGGCTGGCGACAGGCATCACCACACGATCACTTTCAATTTGATAGCTGCTTGCGCTGATGGATAAAGCGCTGGCTGCCCTTTTTGCTTCCAATGTGGAACACGGATAACCCGGTGCGTCCACCCGGCGCAAATATGGGGCCGAAGCCCCTTTTCCTCATCAACCCAATTGCTTGAGCAAGGCATGGGCGCCCTGCTCTGACGATGCCGGGTTTTGCCCCGTGATCAGCGTGCCATCGGTCAGCACATAGGGCGCCCAGTCGGGGCCCTTGGAATACACGCCGCCGTTGGCCTTGAGCATGTCTTCCACGAGGAAGGGCACGATGTGGGTCAGCTGCACCGCATCTTCTTCGGTGTTGGTGAAGCCCGTCACCTTCTTGCCCTTGACCAGCGGCGACCCATCGGGGGCCTTGGTGTGGCGCAGCACGCCCGGTGCGTGGCACACCAGGGCCAGCGGCTTGCCGGCGGCAAAGGTTTTTTCGATGAGCGCGATGGACTGCGCGTCTTCGGCCAGGTCCCACAGCGGGCCGTGGCCACCGGGGTAGAAGACGGCGTCGAAGTCGTCGACCTTCACGCCAGACAGCGCCACCGTGCTGGCCAGCTGCTTTTGCGCCTCGGCATCGGCCTTGAAGCGGCGCGTGGCGTCGGTCTGGGCGCTCTCGTCATCGCTTTTGGGGTCGAGCGGCGGCTGGCCACCGTGGGGAGATGCGAGCGTGATCTGCGCGCCTGCGTCCTTGAACACGTAGTAAGGGGCGGCGAACTCTTCCAGCCAGAAACCGGTCTTTTTGCCGGTGTCGCCCAGTTGGTCGTGGGACGTCAAAACCATGAGGATGCGTGCCATAAAAATCGCTTTCATTGAGGGGGTGAAGAGATAAAAACCACCGTACCAGCAATCCAGCGGCTACATGCTGCAGCCGCCGTGGATTGCGGCGTCGGCTTACAGCGCGGCTTCGAGAATGCGGCGGCTGACGGCGGGCGTGATCTCGCGCTGCTCGCCCAGTTGCACCATGCCGTGGGCTTCGAGCTGGGCGACCACGGTGTTCACCACCTCGGCGCCCAGGCCATAGCCCGACAGGCGCGTGGCGATGCCCATGCGCTCGAAGAAGTCGCGCGTGCGCTCGATGGCGGCGGTGATGCGTTCGTCGTCGGTGCCGGTGGTGATGCCCCACACACGCTCGCCGTACTGCAGCAGCTTGGCGCGCTTCGGGCCGCGGCGCTCGTTCAGCAGCGCGGGCAGCACGATGGCCAGCGTGCGCGCGTGGTCGATGCCATGCAGCGCCGTCAACTCGTGGCCGATCATGTGCGTGGCCCAGTCCTGCGGCACGCCTGCGCCGATCAGCCCGTTGAGCGCCATGGTAGCCGCCCACATGAGGTTGGCACGGTCGTCATACACGGGCTCGGGCGCTGTGAGCAGGCGCGGGCCGACTTCGATCAGCGTGTGCAGAATGCCTTCGGCAAAGCGGTCTTGCACGGGCGCGTTGACCGGGTAGGTCAGGTACTGCTCCACCGTGTGCACAAAGGCATCGACCACGCCGTTGGCCAGCTGCTGCGGTGGCAGGGTGTAGGTCTTGGTGGGGTCGAGCACTGAAAAAACCGGGTAGGTGTGCACGCTGCTGAAAGCCAGCTTGGCGCCCTTGGCACGGTGGGTGATGACGCCGCCGTTGTTCATCTCCGAGCCCGTGGCGGGCAGCGTGAGCACGGCGCCAAACGGCAGCGCACCCTTGACGTTGCGGCCGTGCTTTTCAAGGATTGCCCAGGGGTCATCACCCTCGAATTTCACAGCCGCAGCGATGAACTTGACCGCATCGATGACCGAGCCGCCGCCCACGGCCAACAGAAAGTCGAACCCGCCCTCGCGGATCTGCGCCACGGCCTTCATCGATGTCTCGTAGCTCGGGTTGGGCTCGATGCCGTTGAAGGTGGCGTGCTGGCGCTCGCCCAGCGCGGCGCGCACCTCGGCCAGGGTGCCGGTCTTCTCGGCACTGGCGCCGCCTACCAGGATCAGCACCTTGGCCGCAGCGGGCACCAGCTTGGCCAGGTCGGCAATGCGGCCCTGGCCGAAAACGATGTGGGTGGGGTTGTGGAAGTCAAAATTCAGCATGGCAGTCCTTCGTGGGTCAGTGAGGTCAGTGGATTCAGCGGGGTCAATGGGAGTGGGCGGGTAAATCAAGGCCGCGCTCCGGGCGGCCTGCGGGGCAGAAAGCGGCGGGCTTGAAGCGAGGGCTGGCGATGCGCATGGGCCCTCCGTCAGGCGGCTTGTGCGCCCAGCAATTGCCGGGTGCTTTGCAGTGCGTGCTCGAATGCTGAGCCGTCGCGCCGCAGCTTGGCCAGCAGGCTGGCGCCCAGCCACAGTTCATAGAGGGTGAGCGCCAGTGCTGCGGGGGCGGTATGCGCGGGCACCGACCCTTCGCTCTGGCATTCGTGCAGGCACGCGGCGATGCGCTGCACGATCTCATCGGTGCCATTGCGCAGCGCCAGGCGCATGGGTTCGGACATGTCGGCCACCTCGGCACTGAGCTTGACGATGAGGCACCGGGCGCCCGCAGCGGCCTGGGCGGCATCATCGACGCCCTCGGCACCCTCGTCCCCGGGCGCGATGCCACATTGCGATACGTTCCAGTACGACCAGTACCGCATCAACCGATCCAGCGCCGGTGTGCCCTGCGCATCGGGCGCCAGCAGCAGATCGAGCCGGGCCAGGTAGCGCTCCATGTACTGGGCCAGCAGGGCTTCGCCAAAGCGCTCCTTGCTGCCGAAGTAGTGATAGAACGAGCCTTTGGGCACGCCGGCCGCCGCCAGGATCTCGGCCAGGCCTACGCCAACGAAGCCCCGCGCAGCGATGAGACGCTCGCCACAACGCAGGATCTGGTGTTTGGTGGGGGGTTGCAGTTCGGTGGTCACGCAGCGTATTGTGCTGCTATTAGACCGGTCGTCTAGTCGCCAATCGAACAGCCCTGTCGAGAACAGGGCTTTGGGCACCGGGCCAGTCTGTGGCCCGGCGGGGTGGTCGAAGCGACGTCGCGCATGCGTATTAGGTATTAGGGGCACGCGCCAAGCTCGCTGGACTTTGCCGAAGCCGCCGCGCTGCCGCTGACCACTATCACCGCGTGGGAAATGCTGTTTGATCGCCTGGGCGTGGCGCCCGGCAAGCAGCCCACGAACAAGAGCCTGCTCATCATCGGCGCGAGCGGTGGTGTGGGCTCCATCCTCACGCAGCTGGCGGCGCGGCTCACCAGCCTCACGGTGATCAGCACCGCATCGCGCCCCGAAACGCAGCAATGGGTGCGCGAGCTGGGCGCCCACCACGTCATCGACCACAGCAAGCCGCTCACTGAGGAGCTGGCGCGCATCGGCCACCCCACGGTGGACATCATCGTGAGCCTCACGCAGACCGACGCGCACCTGAACCAGATCGTGGAGGCCATCGCGCCCCAAGGCCAGTTCGGCCTGATCGACGACCCGGTGTCGCTTGACGTGACCAAGTTCAAGCGCAAATCGGTGTCGGTGCACTGGGAGCTGATGTTCACCCGCGCGCTGTTTGGCACGGACGACATGATCGGCCAGCACCGCCTGCTGACCAAGGTGGCGCAGCTGGTGGACGCCGGGCTGATCCGCACCACGCTGGACCAGCGCTTTGGCACGATCAACGCCGACAACCTGAAGCGGGCGCATGCGCTTATCGAGAGCGGCAAGGCGCGGGGCATGCTGGTGCTCGAAGGGTGGGCCTGAAGAACTGCGGGCCACGCAGGGGACCAGCACTATCGGCGCGCTGGATTGTGTGTCGGGTTGAAAAATGCTGTATTTATAAACAGTTATTCGGGTATAAAACGGGGCTCACAACCCGAGGAGACCTCCCATGCTGGACCACATGACCTTCCGCGTCACCGACATCGCCCGCACCAAGGCGTTCTACACCGCCGCCCTCGCGCCTTTGGGCTACAGCCTGTGTTTTGAAGGCAACTATGGCTCGAACATGCTGGGCTTTGCCTACCCGGCCCCGTCCGAGCCCGACGGCAAGAAGGCCGACGTATGGTTCATCGACGGCCCCTCGCCCTACGGGGGCCCAGCAGTCACCACGGGCTGCCACCTGGCCTGGCGGGCCGCCACACGGGCCCAAGTCGATGCTTTCTACCGCGCCGCCATCGAAGCGGGGGGCAAAGACAACGGAGCCCCGGGCCTGCGACCCGACTACCACCCCCACTATTACGGCGCGTTTGTCATCGACCCCGAGGGCAATAACATCGAGGCGGTGTGCCACCTGCCTGAATAGACGGGCCTGCACGGCTGAGGAGT
This sequence comes from Acidovorax radicis, assembly GCF_020510705.1. Lineage (NCBI taxonomy): Bacteria > Pseudomonadati > Pseudomonadota > Betaproteobacteria > Burkholderiales > Comamonadaceae > Acidovorax > Acidovorax radicis. The sequence continues at coordinate 530,986 of NZ_CP075184.1, read as the reverse complement.
GGCGAGGCCCGGCAAGGCCAAGCCACCCGATGCACCACTCCATGCACCGAGGGCTGCGGGATCAGTCCAGCTTTACGCCTGCCGCCTTGATGATCTCGCCCCAGCGCTTGGACTCGGCACGCGCCATGGCGCGGAACTGCTCGGGCGTACCCGGCAGCGCCTCCATGCCAAAGTCGTTCATGCGCTTGACCACGGCGGGGTTGACCAGGGCCTTGTTCAGGTCGCTGTTCAGGCGTGTCGTGATGGCGGATGGCAGGCCTGCCGGAGCCAGGATGCCCTGGAATGCGAACACCTCGGTGTTGGGCACACCGGCTTCCGCCAGTGTGGGCACATTGGGCAACGCTGCCACGCGCTTGGCCGAGCCAATGGCCAGCGCCCGCACCTTGCCGGACTGGATGACGGGCAGGCCCGCCGCCAGGTCCAGGAACATGCAGGGCACCTGGCCACCCATCACGTCCTGCAGCGCGGGCGCCGCGCCCCGGTAAGGAATGTGCGTGAGGAAGGTCTTGGTGCGGTTCTTGAACATCTCCATCGCCAGGTTGTGCGGCGACCCGTTGCCGGGCGATGCGTAATTGAGCTTGCCGGGGTTGGCGCGCGCGTAGGCGAGGAATTCCTTCACCGTCTTGGCTTCAAACGCGGGGTTCACCACCAGCGCCAGCGGAAAACGGCTGATGCCGCCCACGTAGGTGAAGTCTTTCTCGGGGTTGAACGGCAGCTTGGTGAACAGGTGTTCGTTGAAGGCCAGCACGGCGTTGTCAGCCGACATGAAGGTGTTGCCGTCGGGCTTGGCCGTGGCAACCATCTGCGCGCCGATGTTGGTGGACGCGCCGGGGCGGTTGTCCACCACGATCTGCTGGCCCAGCGTCTGGCGCATGGCCTCTGCCACGGTGCGCGCCAGCACGTCGGTGCCGCCACCGGCTGGGTAAGGCACCACCCAGCGCAGGGGCTGGTCGGGCCAGGTGGATTGGGCCGCAGCCCAGGGCGCGGCGGTAGTGGCGCCTGCGGCGGCCAGGGCGGACAAGAGAGTACGGCGTTGCATGGGGTTGTCTCCTATGTGGAACTATTGAATTAATAGCTGCTAGCGCTTATCCCATAAGCGCTAGGGATGTTCTGAACAACTCGGTTTCGCGCGTGCTACGAGACTGAGTTTTTCAGCTGGCGCAATGGAGACCGTCTTTCCTGCGGTTCCGTCTTGTTTGGTGCCCCTTGTGGGGGCCGCTTGCGCAGCCGCTGCGGCTGCACGGCTGTTTGCGGACGCACTCATGCCTGCGCCCCCAGCAATTGGTGGCGCACCATCCACAGGTTGGACAGCGCAAACAGCGTCTTGAGCTGCAGTGTGTTCTTCTTCAATCCCCGGTAGCGCACCTTCACATATCCAAACTGCCGCTTGATCACCCTAAAGGGATGCTCCACCTTGGCCCGGATGCTTGCCTTGATCTTCTCCATCTGGTCTATGAGCGCGTCAACGAGGTTGTGCTCTTTGTCCAGCTCTTTGCGCTTGCCCGGGCGCATCGCTATGTGCCACGTCACGCCCGCCCTGGCATCCGGGCGCTTGTGAACGCCTTGATAGCCCGCGTCACCAAACCCGTCTTTTTCTTGCCCGTGCAGCAAGCTGTTGCCTTCTACAACGTCGGCCACGTTGCCCGAGGTTCCGATGACGGTGTGCACCAGTCCTGAGTCCGCGTCCACGCCAATGTGGGCCTTCATGCCAAAGTGCCATTCATTGCCCTTTTGGCTTGAGTGCATCTCTGGATCGCGCTTTCTGTCCTTGTTCTTGGTAGAGCTGGGCGCTGCGATCAACGTGGCGTCTACCGCAGTGCCCGCCTTGAGCAGCAAGCCCTGCGCTGCCAGCAGTTCGTTGACGGTGGCCAGAATCTGCTCGGCCAGCTTGTGCTTCTCCAGCCGGTGGCGAAACCTCAAAATGGTGCTCTCGTCAGGCATTCGTCCATGGGCATCAAGCCCTGCAAAATCCCGGTAGATCGGGGTGTCAAAGAGGGCTTCCTCCATCGCCAGATCCGACAAGGTAAACCACTGCTGCATGCAGTGGATGCGCAGCATGGTCTCCAGGGCAAAGGGTGGGCGGCCGTTCTTGCCCTCGGGGTAATACGGGGCAATGACATCGAGCAATGCAGCCCAGGGAACCACCCGATCCATCTGGGCCAGCAGTTCCTGTTTGCGGGTCTTCTTGGTGCTCAGGTTCAGGTCAAGGCTGCTTTGCTTCATGGCTTGCGAGGATGCCATGACTGGCCGGGGTCTATCAGACTGACCACGAGGTTTTGCAGGATTTCCCTAGAGCCTGTTTTTGCTTGTATTTTTACTGTCCATGCGCCTTCACGCGTGGTGCCAGCCGAAGCCCGCGCCCCTGCAGCGCCCAGACTTCGACGGGCTCAGCCCGAACGGGTGGGAAGGAGTGGGCAGGTTTTATGGCGGGCGGCCTCCGCACGGCTCAGGCTCAGCGACCCGGCAAGGCTCAGGCTTCGGGTGCTGCAATCGCTTGATCGATGGCGCCAAAGATGCTCGCGCCGTCCTTGCCCTTGACCTCGATGCGGATGGTGTCGCCAAACTTCATGAAGTCCGTGCTGGGTTTGCCGTCCTGGATGGTTTCGATGCAGCGCTTTTCGGCAATGCAGCTATAGCCCTTGGGCCATTCGGTGCGGCCGTTGGCATCGGTGATGCCCTTGTTGCTGACCGTGCCGCTGCCGATGATGGAACCGGCGCGCAGGTTGCGCGTCTTGGCCACGTGGGCGATGAGCTGGCCAAAGTGAAAGGTCATCTCGGGGCCCGCGTCGCACATGCCGACCTTGCGGCCGTTCCAGGTGGACTGCACGGTGAGGTTGACGCGGCCATGGTCCCAGGCGTCGCCCAGCTCGTCCAGCGTCACAGCCACGGGGCCGAAGGCTGTGGCGGGCTTAGCTTGGAAGAAACCAAAGCCCTTGGCCAGCTCGGCGGGGATCAGGTTGCGCAGACTCACGTCGTTGGCAATCATCACCAGGCGAATGCCGTCCAGCGCCTGGTCGGCGTTGGTGCCCATCTTCACGTCGCCGGTGATGACGGCGATTTCGGCCTCGAAGTCGATGCCCATGGATTCGCTAGGCACCACCACGTCGTCGCAGGGGCCAATGAAGTCATCGCTGCCACCCTGGTACATCAGCGGGTCGGTGTAAAAGCTCTCGGGCACCTCGGAGTTGCGCGCTTTTCGCACCAGTTCGACGTGGTTGATGTAGGCGGAGCCATCAGCCCACTGGTAGGCGCGCGGCAGCGGGGCCATGCACTGGGCAGGGTCAAACGGGAAAGCATGGCGCGCGCGGCCGCTGTTGAGCTGGTCGTACAGGTCCTGCAGCTGGGGCGAGAGGAAGCCCCAGTCGTCCAGCACCTGCTGCAGCTTGCTGGCAATGCCGGTCGCATAATGGGCCGTGCCCAAGTCGCGAGAAACAACAACGAGTTGGCCGTCGCGCGAGCCGTCTTTGTAGGTAGCGAGTTTCATGGTGGCAGGACCTTTGTCTCCGGTGTGATGGGGAATAAGGGAAGGGGCACCCTTAGTGGAAATTACGCTTTGGTAAATTGATTTAACTAAACAAAACTGCAGAATTTTAGTGCACATGGACAAAGAACGTGCGGGTATCCAGTCCGTGGAGGTCGGGTTTGCCTTGCTGGAGGGGCTGACCCGCGCACGCGGCCCGCTGATGCTCAAGGATGTGGCTGCGTCGGCCGGCATGAGCGCCGCCAAGGCACACCGGTATCTGGTGAGTTTTCAGCGCCTGGGCCTGGTCACACAAGACCCGCGCACGGCACGCTACGACCTGGGGCCCGCCGCGCTCAAGCTGGGGCTGGCGTCGCTAGCGCGGCTCGATGCCATGCGCCTGGCGCGCGAGCGCATGCCCGCGCTGATGGAGGCCATCGGCCACACCCTGGCGCTGGCGGTGTGGGGCAACCACGGCCCTACCATCGTGCACTGGGAGGAATCGACCCAGGCCGTCACCGCCAACCTGCGGCTGGGCGACGTGATGCCGTTGCTGTCATCCGCCACGGGGCGCTGTTTTGCCGCGCACATGGCGCCTGACGTGGTGGCGCCACTGCTCAAGGACGAGCTGGCCCGCGCCGTCAAGATGCGGCGCACCGACCTGCCCGCCACCCTGACCGAGGTGAACGCCCTGCTGGCCGATGTGCGCAAGCGTGGCGCGGCCCGTGTGGTCGACACCCTGCTGCCGGGCATCGTGGCGTTCTGCGCGCCCGTGTTCGATGCGGACGGCCACCTGGTGCTGGGCATCACCACGCTGGGCTCGATCGCCACGTTCGACCCCGAGTGGAACGGCGCCATCGACGCCCCGTTGCGCGCTGCCGCCGCCCAGCTGTCGAGCGACCTGGGCGCGGGCAGCCCATGACCACAACCCGCGGGAGGCATTGATGCCCCGGCGCGCCCTGTTCTTCATCACCGCGCTGGTGCTGGCCCTGCACTGGCTGGTGCTGCACGGCGTGCCCCTGGCGTGGGACACGCCGCGCTCGCCGAGCGCCACCCGGGCATTCAGCACCCGCAGCATCCCTCCCCCGTCGCCACCCGCACCGGTGGGCACGGCGCCCGCGCCCCCAGACAAGGCCACACCGCCCGCCGCCCGCGCGCCCAAACCCAAGCCCAAGGGCCCCGCACGCAAAGCCCCCCGGCCCCAGAACCCTGCCGAGGTCGCGCAGCCATCGCCCCCCACGGCAGAGCCCCCGCCCGAGCCTGCCATCGACCAGGCCAGGGCCACGGACCAGCCCGCCGACGCCACAAGCCCCCCCGGCAACGGCAACACGGAGGTCGCCGATGCAACCACGGCGGGATCGCCGAGCGCGCCCGGCGACACCGGCACGTTGCCTGCGGCAGCGCCCGCATCGGCACCAGCCAACGCGCCCCCCGACGACACCCCCACCGGGGCAGGCGTGGACATCAGCCCGCCCGGCGCAGCCAGCGCCCACGCGGGCCAGGGCGCCAGCACCACACCGCCACCCGTGCGCCTTCCTGCACCCACGCGGCTGGCGTATGACGTGAGTGGGCAGGCCAAAAAGCTCAGCTACAGCGCCCGGGCCGAGCTGCTGTGGCAACACGACGGCAGCCACTACGAGGCCCGCCAGGAAGTCAGCCTGTTCTTGCTGGGATCGCGCAGCCAAAAAAGCGTGGGCCAGATCACCCCCCAAGGCCTGGCGCCCGAGCGCTTCTCAGACCGTGCGCGCAGCGAGCAGGCCGCGCATTTCGACCAGGCCAAGGGCCGCGTCACCTTCAGCGCCAACACCCCCGAGGCCGCCGTGGGCCCAGGCGCACAAGACCGCCTGAGCATCTTCATCCAGCTGGGCGCCTTGCTGGCCGGCGACCCCGAGCGGTTTACGCCGGGCACCCAGATCACGCTGACCACGGTGAGTGCCCGCAGCGCCGACCGCTGGACCTTTACCGTCGAAGGCCCCGAAACGCTGGAATTGCCAGCGGGCAGCACGCCCACCCTCAAGCTGCAGCGCCTGCCCCGGCGCGACTACGACCAAAAGGCCGAGCTGTGGGTGGCCCCCGCACTGGGCTACCTGCCGGTGCGCATCAAACTCACCCAGGCCAATGGAGACTTTGCCGACCTGCGCCTGCGCGGCAGCAGCGCGCCCTAAAACCTGTTCTTTCTAAGTCGCGGAGCGGCTTCCATGGCTTTGGCTGGTTTCGATGGCGTTCCATGCCATCCAGGCGCTTTCTTTATTGCCGCCTGGGCGTACTTGCAGGCAGGACGCCACCCAAAAGGCCACCGTGCTCACCGGTTCGCATCCATGTGGCGCCAACGCACCGCCTGGGCAAAAAAGCCCTTGCAACCCGGCGCCCCTGGTTTTTCGTGAAATACTGCAATGCAGCAGAGTCATCACCCGGTGCCCGTCACTCGGGTCTTGAACTCTGTCCACCCGCTGTCATCTGACATCTATATCGACAAGGGGAACACGATGCACATGCTCTACGACTCAGAATCTTTCGTGGTGGTCCACATGCTGCCCGACGCCGTGGAGAAAAAAAGCACCCAGGCGCTGAACGACATGGCGCCTGCCATCCCCCAGCTTGCGCGCCACGGTTTTGAAATCGTGGACAAACGATCGGGCAAAGAGGTGTATCTGGACGGCTCATGGGCCGAGATGTTCCAGGAGCAGATCCTGGCCTGGCAGCGCGACACCCCGACCCAGGAAGAAGTGGAAGACGCGCTCGACCGCTATGCGGGCCTGGCACAAAACCCGGTGGTGGTGCATTAACAACCCCCTGAGGCGCTGCGCGCCTCCCCCCAGGGGGACGACGACCTCGCTGCGGGGCGGCCCTTGCTTGTTCTTGCTTGTTGTCACTCGCCCCGGGCGCGCCAGTTGCAGCGTGCAGCGGTCTCTATTTACGCTGGCGGCGGGTAGATTTTGCGGTACAGCGGGCCCACCAGCATCAGCACGGCAATCAACCGGCACACCTGAAACGCCGTGACGACCGGCACCCCCAGCTGCAGCACCTTGGCCGTGATGGCCATCTCGGTAATGCCGCCAGGTGATGTGCCCAGCAGCAGCGTGACCCAGGGCAGGCCCGTGGCCCAGGCCAGCAACGCGGCGAACAGCGCGCAGATGGCCATCAGGCCCAACGTGCCCACGGCCACCGACGCCAGCCAGCGCGGCGCGGTGTGCAAGAACTCCTTGCGAAAGCGCACGCCCAGGCTCACGCCGATCACCAGCTGCGCGGCATTGACCAGGGCCTGGGGCACGGCGGACAGGCTGTAGCCCGCCATGGTGATGCCCATGGACACCAGCATGGCGCCCATGAACCAGGGATTGGCGCGGCCCAGCCGGTCCATCAGCAACGCGCCGGCACCGGCGAGCAGCACCATCAGCGCCAGCCCAGGCCAGTTCACCACCCGCAGCGTGGGCGGCAAAATGTCCAGCCCATGCAGGCCGCTCCACTGCAGCGCAAACGGGATGGTCACTGTGACGATGAGCAAGCGCAGGCTGTGGCTGGCAGCCACCAGGTCGGTGCGGGCGTTCTCGCGCTCTGACAACAAGGTCATCTCGGACGCGGCACCGATGGCCCCCGCAAAGTAGCTGGTCGCACGCATCATGGGCGCAGGCACACCATGCATGCGCGGGGCATGCACCCGGTACAGCCAGGCGCCAAACAGCCAGCCCAGCAGCAGCGCCCACACAATGCCCAGCACGATGGCCCACCACAGGCCGCCAATCAGCCCGACCACCTGGGGCGTGAAGTACAGGCCCAGCGCGGCTCCAATGGTCAACTGCCCTGCGTTGCGCAGCGGGCCCCAGTTCTCGGTGGGGCCGCCCGCTATCGACACCAGCGACGTGGCCAGCAGCGGGCCGATCATCCAGGGCAAGGGGGTTTTCAATGCCACACAGGTGGCGGCAGCCGCCCAGGCCAGGGCCAGTGTGGCGACGGTGCGAAGGGCGAAGGTCAGGCGCATGCGCTGTGAAGCGGGAACAGGGGTCAACAAAGAAGCCGCAGGGCAGAGGCCGGCAAAACGGGCCCGCCAAGTATCGCGCCCTTGCTGCCCGGCCACTGTGGGCCGGTCTTGGCGGGCCTTGCCCAGGCGGCATGGCAGACATCGCCAGAGGGAAGCGGCTGCGGCGCCACGGGCAAGCGCGTACGCGCAATACCCCCAGCATCATCCTTCAACGGCAAACACCGCAGCGGCTGCAAAACACAAGCCAAATTGCCTGATTAGTGACTGGCCTCAGATACCACTCCAACCACTCCACCCGTTCGGGCTGAGCCCGAACGGGTGGGGAAGAGAGGGCGTCTAAGGCAGGTCGATAATCAGGCCAAATTGACCTCTAGCGCTTATCCATAATGCGCAAGCAGCTATCTTATCAATAGCACACTAACCCACCACCCGCCGCGCAGCCATCTCGCGCCCCATCGCCGCCAGGGTGGCGGGTGGCAGCAACCGCATTGCTGCCGGGTAGGCCATACCCTCCTCTGCAGCGATGTGGTCGCCGTAGCGGGAGACAAAGCGGTCCAGCGCTGCGTCGTCCTGCGGGCCAAAGCGAAACAGCGGCGTGGCGCCATCCGCATCCTGTCCATGCTCCACCAGCGCCTGCAGCGGTGCGCGTGCTGCGGCCCAGTCGGCGGTCATGCAGACATGGTCTTGCTGCAGCCGCAACACCAGCGCCCGCACATCGGCAGACGCATCGGCCTGCAGCAACGGAAACACATGCAGTTCTTCGTCCTGGTGGTGCAGCGGCGCTGCGATGTCGAAATAGCGCAGCACGTCGCGCGCGGCCTGGCGGGCATCGTCGTCGGCCCCGTGCTGCAGCACATGCGCGCGCAACCGGGCCAGCAAGGCCAGGGTGCGCAGCACCCGCTCGTGACAGGCCTGCAACATGGCGAACGGGTCTTCAAAACCCACGCTGGGCGCGTTGAAACCAGGGATATGGCGGGCGGAGCCGGTGGTTGCCACTGCCACGGCCTGCCTCACCCAAACCGCACGGGCTGGCCCTGGCGGTCGAACGGGATGTAGGCACCATGCGCCCCGCCCTTGATGGAATCGACCATGCGCTGCAGGGGGCCTTCAGCGTCGGTGCTGGTGGGGGCCTTGTTCAGCGTGCCTGACATCGCGGCAGCAAACACCATGGCCCAGTCGTGGCCGGGCGCGGTGAACTGGAGGGCCTCTTTGACCAGCGCGTCAAACGACTGCAGCTCTTGCGGGGTTTTGTCCACACACATCAGCGGCACCAGCGCCCCGCCCTGCCCGGCGGCAAAACGCGCGCGCTGCTCGGCGGTGGCGTCGTCGGGCAACTCCACGGCCGCAAATACAAACAACAGGCGCTGGGGTTCAGGCTGCGAACGCGCGGCCTGCAGCAGGTCGTCAAAACTGGTGATTTCCATAACAAAAACCCGTTAAAAAATAATCGTCAAAAACCAGGGACCACGCCCTGCCCCGCATCCAGCGTGCTGACATACGCTTGGGCAGCGGGCCGCGCGCGCACCGATTTGCGGGACTTTACGGTGCCGATACTGATAAAACACAGCGCCTGCTCGGATGCCGCCAACGCAAACAGCGCACGCAGGCCGCTCGCCTTGAGGGCCTTGCCGCTGGTCAGCGACGAACCATACCCCAGCGCCGTGGCCATGAGCAGCATGTTTTGCACGGCACAACCGGCAGAAACAGTGCGCTCGGCCAGATCGATCTCGGCATCTCCGCGCAACGCGTCCACCACAGCAAGCATCAGCACGGGCGAGCGGTAGGCTTTTTCACGCGCTTGCTCCATTTGCTCGGGCGTGGCTGCGGCGTCGCGCTCCTGCAGCGCCTGCGCAAAGACATCGGCGAGCGGCTTGCGTGCCGCCTCTGTCACCAGCACAAAACGCCAGGGCAACAGCTGGCCATGGTCGGGCGCGTGGGCCGCCGCACCCAGGATCTGGGCCAATTGGGCGGCCGTGGGGCCCGGCTCGCCCAGGCGCTTGGGCAAGATGGTCTGGCGCGACTGGATCAGCGCCGCAGCCATGTGGGCCACATCGTCGGCCGACTGCGACGCCGCGCGGGCACAAGGCTGCGCCGGGGCCACCTCGGGCTTGACGACGGGACGCAACGGCCAGGGGATGACGGTCATGGTAGTCCTTGAAGAAGCGGTGGTTCAGCCCGGCCGACCATCGGCCCGCAGGCAACCATACCACCGGCCCAGTCGCGCACCCCACACACCCACGGTGCCCGCCCACAGCGCTGCCGCCGCCAGCAACAGCCATGGCAGCACAGCACCCGGAACACCGGGCACCGCAGCGGCAATGCGCAGCACGGTGGCCGCCTGCAGCACCCAGAAAAGCGACCACGCAATGCGGTCGGCCACCAGCGCACGGCCGCTGTGCCCACAAGACACGCGGGTGACCATGGCCAGCATCAACGAGGCCAGGCACCCCATGGTGAGCGCATGCAACGCACCGAGCCCCAGCGCGCCAACACCCAGCCCCCACACCAGCCACTGCGATACGCCACCGATGACAAAGGCAAGCCCCAGCCACAAAAACCCGATGTGCAGCATGGCGAGCAACTTGTTCTTGAGGCTTTGCACCAGCCCCCACACGCAGGCAAGCCATATCAGCACGCCACCCACCACCAGTTGCAGCGTGCCATGCACGAGCGTCCACGCGGGGCCTGCCGCACTGGCCGGCACCCCGGCCCAGTCCAGCCATGCGGCCAGCACCTGCATCAACGCGGCCCCCCACATCAGCCACAACACCCAGAAGGGCCTCCAGGAATGCACCATGGGCATGGCGCTGGAGGTAAAAAACGGAATCATGCGGTGAGCCACCGAGACATACACCACGACCACAAAGCCCCATAGCCCGGTGAACACCCAGACCCGCGCCAGCGCATGGGCCCCCGCCAACAGACTGATCCAGAGCCCCGCAAGGCTGATGCAACCCACCAGACAGGCACAGCCGATGGTACGGGCGTGCAACTGGTCTTCGGCCTGGCTAAGGCGCACACGCCCCCAGAACTGCGCCGTCATCCACACCATCCCGACACACACCAGTGCCAACCCCGCCAGCGCCACGCCCGCATGGATATACGCGCCAGCAAGCCACAGCAGCCAGCCTGCTGCCTGAGCGAACAGTGGGGGGCGCAACACCGGCACGGGCAACGGGTCCACCCCCAGCCACTTGGGGCCTGCGGTAAACAGAAAACCCGAAAAAAACAGCGGAATAAAACCAAACGCCATCACTGTCGAATGCACCACGCTGGGCGGCATCACTGGCGACAGGCCCAGCCAGGCGGTGGCCCGATCGAACTGCACCAGCGCCCACCAGGCGCCCGAGCACACCAGGACCATCATGGCGAGCAAGAACCCCACCCGATGGGGCGCCAGCATCACGTACCGCCAGCGCCAGCTTTTGTCCATCTTCGCCAACGCTTCAGCCGACGGCTTGCCAGATGCCACACGCAGGGGAATGGTGCGGCCGGGGTCACTCATCCGCAGCTTCCCATGTGCCCACACTGCGTGCAATAGTCGCAGCCGTCCTTGCGAATCACGGCATGGGCGCCACACTCGCTGCACTTTTTGCCGGCCATGGCCTGTGGCACGGCGACAGGCGGCGGGGCAGGCTCGTCCAGCGGCAGTTGCTGCTGCACGGGGTCGGCCACGCGGCGGGCCAGAATGTTCTGGATGGCAAAGGCCATCGCCGCCACCTCCGAGTCATGCCACATGGGCACGAGGGTGCCGTCGTCCTTGCGGTGGGTGCCCAGACGCACCGGGCCACGGTCCCAGGCCACCTTGCGCATGTCGGACAAGGCGCGCTCCAGAAAGCCCCCCCGCGCTGCAAGCGACAACATGCGCATGCTGGACGTGATCCACTGCTGCGACTCGCCACTTTGCCCCACGGGCATGAAAAACTCGATGGCACGGTCAACGGTGCCATGGCCCACGCCGGTAGGAACGGGCAAGAACGAGACGATGAGATACAGCGTCTTGTGCCCCTCTTGGGTCCAATATTCGAGCTTTTCAGCCACGGCAGAAAGACCGCCCTGGGGACGGCTTTCAATCACTGTGCGCATGGGGTCCACCGGCGGCGCTGTCGGCGCTGCGGCGGCGGTTACAGGGGCAGAGGCCGTCGTGCTGGCCGGTTCGGCATGCGTTTCCAGCACCGAGCCCAAAATGGCGTTGGGCCGGTAGGTGGCCAAGCCCTTGAGCCTGGCGCGCCAGGCCTGCAGGTACAAGTCCTTGAAGCCTTCGTACGGGTAGTCAGCCGGGATGTTCACCGTCTTGGAAATGGCCGTGTCCACAAACGGCTGCACGGCTTCCATCATGGCGATGTGGCCCCCGGCGGGCATGGCCAGGGCCGAGACGAAATAATCAGGCAAGGCGTTCACATCGCCGCCAAGCTCGCGGTAAAGGCGCCAGGCATGGTCTTCAACAGCGTATTCGGTCGTGCTGCCGTCGGCCTCGCGCTTCTTGCGCTTGTACATCCACGAAAACGGAGGCTCGATGCCGTTGGATGCGTTGTCGGCAAAAGCCAGGCTCACGGTGCCCGTGGGGGCGATGGACAACAGGTGGCTGTTGCGGATGCCATGCTGGCGAATGGCCGCCTTGAGCGAGTCCGGAAGCCGGCTGGCGAACGTGCCCTCAGCCAGATAGGGTTCGGCCAAGAATTTGGGGAACACGCCTTTCTCGCGCGCCAGATCGACCGAAGCGGCGTAGGCGGCATCGCGCATGCACTCGGCAATGCGGGCGGCCGTGGCCCGGCCCTCCGGCAAGTCATACCGCACACACAGCATGGCCAGCGTGTTGCCCATGCCGGTAAAACCCACGCCAATGCGGCGCTTGGCCATGGCCTCTTCGCGCTGCTGGGGCAAAGGCCAGAAAGTGACATCCAGCACGTTGTCGAGCGCGCGCACCTGCAGCGCCACCGCTTTGGTGAACGCATCAAAGTCAAAGGCCGCCACGCCCCCAAACCCAAACGGATGGCGCACAAACCGCGTGAGGATGATGGGACCGAGGTCGCAACAGCCATAGGACGGGAGGGGTTGCTCACCGCACGGGTTGGTCGCTGCGATGTCTTCGCAGTAATGCAGGTTGTTGTCTTCGTTGATGCGGCCCAGAAAAAGAATGCCCGGCTCCGCAAAATCGTAGGCCGACTTCATGATCGTGTCCCACAGTGCACGCGCCTGCACCGTGGTGTAAATCCAAAGGCCGTCAGCGCGCTGGCGCGCCCCCTGCTCCATCACGGCCGCGCCCGGGGCGGCCTTGTGCACCAGATCCCAGGGTTGGTCGTTCTGCACGGCCTCGATGAACGCGTCCGACACCCCCACCGACACGTTGAAATTGTTCCACCGGCCCGGCGTGCGCTTGGCCGTGATGAACTCATGGACATCGGGGTGGTCGATGCGCAGCACACCCATCTGTGCGCCACGGCGTGCCCCCGCGCTCTCCACGGTCGAGCAAGACTGGTCAAACACGTTCATGTAGCTGCAGGGCCCCGACGCCATGGAGGCCGTGCCCTTGACATACGCGCCCTTGGGCCGGATGCGTGAGAAGTCATAGCCCACCCCCCCGCCGCGCCGCATGGTTTCGGCGGCTTCGCGCAGGGCTTCGTAGATGCCCGGGAACCCCTCGTCGTCCATGCCCTGGATGCAATCACCCACGGGCTGCACAAAACAGTTGATGAGCGTGGCCTGGATGTCGGTGCCCGCAGCGCTCATGATGCGGCCCGCGCCAATCGCCCCGGCCTTCAGGTTCGCCAGGAAAAGTGCTTCGTATTTGTCACGCAGCGCGGGCGCCTCCACCGACGCGAGGGCCCGCGCCACGCGCTGGTAAAGCGCTTCGACCGAGGTTTCGCCAGGTTTGAGGTATTTCTCGCGCAACACATCCAGGCTGATGGGTTGCAAAGACAGAGAGACAGGATGAGTGGGCTGGGGTTCGCGTTTCATGGAGGCCGATGGTTGGGGGTTCACGCCGATAGGGTCTTGCGTTCCATCAAGAAGGACTGAATCCTTCGCGGACCGCTGGCTGTGGGTGGCGCGTCGCCCACACTCGGTCACGGTTCGTCGAGCAGCACCTGGCCATCATGCTCCACATAGGGGTGATAGGGCCCCGTCCCGCTGTGGTCCGCACGCGATGCAGGCACAAAGCCGCCCGTCTGGACATCGAACACATGGACCTCTCCTTCCTCGATCACAAAGTGCCAGCCATGCAGGCTGATCTGCCCCGACTGCACGCGGCTGCGCACCATGGGGTACTCCATGAGGCGTTCGAGCTGCAACACCACCGCGCGCTGCTCGGTGCGCCGCAATACTTCGGGGCCGGACTGCATGGGCAACAGGGCTTCCCGGCCCAGATCAAGCCACCGGTTCAGGTTGGGTGCTTCGGGCGAAACGTCACCATACATCGCCTTGATAGCCCCACAGTGACTGTGGCCGCACACGATGATGCGGCGCACATTCAGGTTCAGCACCGCGAATTCAATGGCTGCGGTCGTACCGTGGTGGCCATAAGACCCGTCGTAAGGCGGTATGAAGGCACCCACGTTGCGCACGATGAACAGCTCACCCGGCCCTGCGCCGGTCAGCAGGTAGGGAACCAGCCGCGAGTCGGAGCACCCCACAAACAAGGTGGTGGGGTGCTGGCCCTCGTCCACCAGCGACTGGAACTGCTCGCGGTATTGAGGGAAGGCGTCAACGTGAAAACGTCGCAAGCGCTCTAGCAGCTCATCGGGCATAAGCGTTGTGGCGTTGTGGCGTTGTATGTGCTGCTCTGTGCCGGCTGCGTTATTGCACCAGCGGCGAGTTGGCCGCGTCAAGGGCGATGCCCTCCACCACCGCATCGCCCGCCAGCAATTGCAGGTACTGCCGCAACGCATTCACCCACGCTTGCTGACGCAAAGTGAGGGCAATGGCCTGGCGCACCTCTTCAAAAGACGGCTGTTGCCCCGGGTCTCGCGCGATCACCTCCACCACGTGAAGGCCGAAGCGGCTGTGTACCAGGCGTGCGAGCACCCCAATTTCGGCGTTGCCAAACACCTCACGGGCAAACTCGGGGGCGCAATCTGCGCGGGTCAGCCAGCCCAGGTCGCCGCCTTGCTGGCCGCTGGGGCAGTTGGACCACTGCGCAGCCGCCTCGCCAAACTTCACCCCGCCATCGTCTGCGCACCGCAGATCGATCAGCATGGCCTCGGCACGCAGGCGCAGCAGCTTGACATCCACACCGGGCGTCACGGCAAACAGCACATGGCGCAGTTGTGCACGTTCGCCCTGCGCATGTGCGGCGGGATGGGCGTCGTGGTAACGGCGGCAGGCTTCTTCCGAGGGGTCGGGGATAACGAGCTCACGGTCCAGCAATTGCTCGATGGCATTGGAGGCCTCCGCGCTGATGGCGCCCTCCACGCCGGGCAGATCGGCTTTCGACAACAGCCCACCTTGTACCGCCGCCTGCCGAAGCAGCTCGGTGCAGCCGCGCTGGCGCAGTGTTTCTTCATCCAGCCACTCTGCCGCAGTATTCAGGGCGATGCCATTGATACGGGCAATAGGGGCTGGAGCCGCTGGGCCCTGCCCTTGTTGTGCTTGGGCGACCGGTGCCTGCTGGCCCAGATCCATCGTGCCCACGGTGGCGGACAGGGCTTCGTAAGCCGCAGCCTGCTCAGCCGTCAAAATATTTTGGGAGGCAGCGCTTTGGCTGGCTTCCGTGGAGCTGCAACCGCAGCTCCCGCTTCCACATCCGCTCATGGTGTGCTCCTTGGATCGAGGTAAAGGGCTTGCTTCAGTGGCCGCTATGGTTTTGCGGCGGCATGTTGTGGCCGGGCCGCAGGTTCAGGCGGCGCGCGCGCACCACTTGATAAGGACGCAGCACGTAGGCCAATGTCCCGAAGCCACTCCACACATGCACCAGACGGGTAAACGGGAAAATCAGAAAGATGCTCATCCCGAGGAACATGTGCGTCTTGAAGATCCAGCCTGCGCCGGTCAGCAGCTCTACCGCACCGCTGCGGAACGTGACGATCCGTTGCCCCCACTCTGCCAAACGCATCATCATGGAACCGTCCAGATGCTGGGCCGACAACGGGATGGTGGCCAGGCCCAAGGCCAGTTGCAGCCACAACAGCACCAGAATCAGGATATCGCTCGTCTTTGACGTGGCGCGAATACGATCATCCGACAAGCGGCGGTGCAGCAGGATGGACAATCCAACGAACCCCATCAAACCAGCAGCGCCACCAGACACCATCGCCATCATCTGCTTGGCACCGGCGCTCATGAAGTGCTCATAAACAAAATGGGGCGTGAGCATGCCCACCGTGTGCCCAAAGAACAGGAACAGCACCCCTACGTGAAATAGGTTGCTGCCCCATCGCAGGCTGCCGGCGCGCAACAACTGCGATGAATCGCTCTTCCAGGTGTACTGGTCGCGATCAAAACGAATCCAGCTGCCCACGAAGAAAACCGTCAGGCAGACATACGGGTAGATACCAAAAAGGAGGGTATCGATCCATGCGTTCAAAGTCATACGTTGGCTCCTTCAGGTGCACGCGTGGTGCGAACGAAATGCAGCGGTTGTTCTGCGCCGGGTTTGGACTGGCCGTCGGTGCTGCACCCCCCAAACGCCTCGGGCTCTGCCCACGCTTCATCCATGGCGGGCTCGGGCGTGAGCGCCACCGACTGCACCCGCTGGCCAGAGACCTCGAGCACAGCGGCCACGACGCTGGCGTAGGGGCTGCCTTTGGCCATCAAGGCACTGAACAGCGCATTGAGGATGTGCGCCATCTCGCCGAGAAACTCGCGCGCCACCTCAGGCGGCTGGGTGGATGCAAATTCGAGCACCACAGGCAAGTGGTCGGGCAGCTCTTCGGCTTCAAACTTCAGGCCCGCCCGCTCGTAGGTCTGCAGCAAATCCACCAGCGCCGGGCCCCGTTCACGCGAGTCGCCGTGAACATGCTCGAACAGGTGCAGCGAGGTCTGGCGACCCCGGTCGAAATTGTCGACATAACGCGCCTCGGCCTCCAGCGGGTCGAGCGCGCCCAGATGGCCGCACAAAACATCGATCTCGGCCAAGCGCTCGGGGGTGAGCGCCTGCTCCAGCTTGAGCGCGTCCATCAACTGCGGCAGTGCACTGCGATGCTGCGCATCGGGGTAGCTCAGCAAATACGCAAGGGCACGCAGCGTCAGGCGCATGGATACCGGGTTCTTTTTGAACATGGTGTATTCCTTCTATTTAGTTAGCCCATGGCGCCCGCAACGAACGGGGCGTGTGGGACTGCCACGGCGTTGTCGCAAGGACGGCCAGCAAGGGCCGCCCCCGCAGCAACGGCCGTCGTCCCCCTTGAGGGGGAAGGCGCAAAGCGACTCAGGGGGTGCTTCATACCGTGGCCTTGATCGGGATGGTGCGGGGCTTTTTGCCGCCAAACATGCTCGTTTCGGTGGCGCCATCAGAACAACCGTTACCAAACGAGAAACCACAGCCGCCACGAATGTCGAACGCGTTTTCTGCGTATTCGCGGTGTGCCGTGGGGATGACAAAACGGTCTTCGTAATTGGCAATCGCCATCACCTGGTACATCTCTTCCACCTCGGCCATCGACAGACCGGCCTGCTTGAGCACGGCCAGGTTCTGGCGCTGCTCAACGTGTTTGTCGCGCTGGTAGGTGCGCATGGCCAGCATGCGCTCCAGCGCACGCACCACGGGGCCGGTGTCTCCGGCCGTGAGCAAGTTGGCCAGGTACTGCACGGGAATGCGCAGCTGCGACACGTCGGGGATATCGCCATTCACACCCACATGACCGGCATTGGCAGCGGCCGTGATGGGCGAGAGCGGTGGCACATACCAGACCATGGGCAGCGTGCGGTACTCGGGGTGCAGCGGCAGGGCCACCTTCCACTGCACCGCCATCTTGTAGACGGGGCTGTTGCGGGCGGCTTCCATCCAGTTGTCGGCGATGCCGTCAATCCGCGCTTGCTTGATGACCTCGGGGTCGTTGGGGTCGAGAAAGATGTCGAGCTGCGCCTGATACAGGTCGCGATCGCGCTCCACGCTGGCGGCCTCCTGAATGCGGTCTGCGTCATACAACAACACGCCCAGATAGCGAATGCGGCCCACGCAGGTTTCCGAGCACACAGTCGGCTGACCAGCCTCGATGCGGGGGTAGCAGAAGATGCACTTCTCGGCCTTGCCCGACTGCCAGTTGTAGTAGATCTTCTTGTAGGGGCAGCCGCTCACACACATGCGCCAGCCGCGGCACTTGTCCTGGTCGATCAGCACAATGCCGTCTTCCTCGCGCTTGTAGATCGAGCCCGACGGGCACGATGCCACGCACGCCGGGTTCAGGCAGTGCTCGCACAGGCGCGGCAGGTACATCATGAAGGTGTTTTCGAACTGGCCGTAGATGTCCTTCTGGACATTGTCGAAGTTCTTGTCCTTGTTGCGCTTGTCAAACTCGCCGCCCAGGAGCTCCTCCCAGTTGGGGCCCCATTCGATTTTCTCCATGCGCTTGCCGGTGATCAGGCTGCGGGCCCGCGCCGTGGGCATCGCCTTGCTTTCGGGCGCCGACTGCAGGTGGTCGTAGTCAAACGTGAAGGGCTCGTAGTAATCGTCGATCTGCGGCAGATTGGGGTTGGCGAAGATGCGCATCAGCAGCTTCCACTTGCCGCCCTGGCGGGGCGCAATGGAGCCGTCGGGGTTGCGCACCCAGCCGCCGTTCCAGCGGTCCTGGTTTTCCCACTCCTTGGGGTAACCGATGCCGGGTTTGGTCTCGACGTTGTTGAACCAAGCGTATTCCACACCCGGGCGGCTCGTCCAGACGTTTTTGCAGGTGACGGAACAGGTATGGCAGCCAATGCACTTGTCCAGGTTCAGCACCATGCCGATTTGTGCGCGAATTTTCATCGTGTTTCTCCTTGTCGTCGGCTTCAGGCGTGGGCGGCCGTGGTGGTGGTGGTGGCGGGCTCGTCATCCAGCCAATCGACCTTGTTCATCTTGCGCACGACCACAAACTCATCGCGGTTGGTGCCGATGGTTCCGTAGTAGTTGAAGCCGTAGCTGTACTGCGCGTAGCCACCAATCATGTGGGTGGGCTTGAGCACAATGCGCGTGACCGAGTTGTGGATGCCGCCGCGTGTGCCGGTGATCTCCGAGCCGGGGGTGTTGATGGTTTTCTCTTGCGAGTGGTACATCATCACCATGCCGTTTTTCACGCGCTGGCTCACCACCGCACGGGCGGCAATCGCGCCGTTGGCGTTGAAGACTTCAATCCAGTCGTTGTCCACAATGCCGGCGGATGCTGCGTCGTCTTCGCTGATCCACACCACCTGGCCACCGCGATTGAGCGTCAGCATGATCAGGTTGTCGCCATACGTGCTGTGGATGCCCCACTTCTGGTGTGGCGTGATGAAGTTCAGCGCAATCTCGCGATTGCCATTGGGCTTCTTGTTGTGCACTTCGTGCAGCGCCTTCAGGTGCACGGGTGGACGGTAGCTCACAAAACCTTCACCGAAGTCGCGCATCCAGGGGTGGTCTTGATAGAACTGCTGACGGCCCGTGAGCGTGCGCCATGGGATGTACTCATGCACATTGGTGTAGCCCGCGTTGTAGCTGACCTTCTCGCTTTCCAGTCCGCTCCAGGTGGGCGAGCTGATGATCTTGCGCGGCTGCGCCTGGATGTCGCGGAAGCGGATCTTCTCGTCCTCGCGGTGCAGCGCCAAGTGCACATGATCGCGCCCGGTCTGCTTGCTCAGCGCCTCCCAGGCCTTGCAGGCCACGTGGCCGTTGGTCTCGGGGGCCAGCATCAGCACCACCTCGGTGGCGTCGATGTCGCTCACGATGCGCGGCATGCCCAGCGTCACACCCTCTTCCTTCACACGCCCGTTGAGGTCACCGAGCTGGCCCACTTCGGTCTGTGTGTTCCAGCCAATGCCCTTGCCTCCGTTGCCGACTTTTTCCATCAGCGGGCCAAGGGCCGTGAAGCGCTTGTAGAGATTCGGATAGTCGCGCTCCACCACTTGAATCTGTGGTGCGGTCTTGCCAGGGATGAGTTCGCAATCGCCCTTCTTCCAGTCGCGCACGCCATACGGCTGGGCCATTTCACCGGGGGTGTCGTGCATGATGGGCGTGAGCACCACCTCTTTTTCGACGCCCAGGTGGCCCACGCTCATCTCGCTGACGGCCTTGGCAAAACCCTTGTAGATATCCCAGTCGCTCTTGGCCTGCCAGGCAGGATCCACCGCCGTGGACAGCGGGTGGATGAAGGGGTGCATGTCGCTGGTGTTGAGGTCGTTCTTTTCGTACCAGGTGGCGGTGGGCAACACGATGTCGGAGTACATGCACGTGGTGCTCATACGGAAGTCGAGCGTGACCAGCAGGTCCAGCTTGCCCTCGGGCGCCTTGTCGTGCCACGTCACTTCTTCGGGTTTGGCCTCGTCTTTGCCGAGATCCTTGCCCTGCACGCCGTGGGTGGTACCCAGCAGGTGCTTAAGGAAATACTCGTGCCCTTTGCCTGACGATCCCAGGATATTGGAGCGCCACACGAACATGTTGCGCGGCCAGTTGTCGGGGTGATCCGGGTCCTCGCAGCTCATCTGCAGCGTGCCGTTCTTGAGCGACTGCACCACGTAGTCCTTGGCGTCCATGCCCGCGGCGGCAGCGTCTTTCACCACCTGCATCGGGTTGGTCTTGAGCTGGGGCGCCGAGGGCAGCCAGCCCATGCGTTCGGCGCGCACGTTGTAGTCGATCTGGGCACCGTGGTAGGCGCCCTCATCGGCCAGCGGCGAGAGGACTTCCTCCATGCCCAGCTTTTCATAGCGCCACTGGTCGGTGTGCGCATAAAAGAAGCTGGTGCTGTTCATCTGCCGGGGTGGGCGAATCCAGTCAAGCGCAAAGGCCAGTGCCGTCCAGCCCGTTTGGGGGCGCAATTTTTCCTGGCCCACGTAGTGCGCCCAGCCACCACCGCTTTGGCCGATACAGCCGCACAGCATCAGCATGTTGATGATGCCACGGTAGTTCATGTCGCTGTGGTACCAGTGGTTCATGGCCGCGCCGATGATGATCATCGACTTGCCATGGGTCTTGTGTGCGGTGTTGGCAAACTGGCGCGCCACCGTGATGATCTGGTCGCGCGGTACGCCCGTGATGGCTTCTTGCCATGCGGGGGTGTAGGGGCGGTCGCTGTCATACGTCACACCAGCCTCTTCGCCCGGCAAACCACGGTCCACGCCATAGCTGCCGGCCAACAGGTCGAACACCGTGGCCACCATCACGTGGCCCTCGGCCTGGTGGCCCGACAACTCCAGATGCGACACCGGAACCCGGCGCACCATCACGTCGCTGCCCTGGTCGTTGGCGGGGAAGTTGGGGGTCTGCACGCCACCAAAATACGGGAAGGCGACATCAGCGATGTCGTGGGCCTGCTCGCCGTCTTCGATGACCGACAGCTTGAGCTTGACGTCGTTGCCGGTGCGTGCGTCCTTGTTCTCCAGGTTCCACAGGCCCTGGTCAGGGCGGCCATCGGTGCCCCAGCGGAAACCGATCGAGCCATTGGGCAACGTGACCTGGCCCAGCTCGTCGTACCCCACGGTTTTCCAGTCGGGGTTGTTGGACTGGTCGAGCTGGTTGGGGAAGTCGCTGGCGCGCACGTAGCGGTCGGGCACCATCACCTTGCGGCCGTCGGGCAGTGTTTTTTCTTTCAGCACCACCAGCAAAGGCAGGTCGGTGTAGCGGCGTGCGTAGTCGTCAAAGTAGGCGCTGCGGCCCTTGCCCCCGTCCTTGAAATAGAACTCTTTGAGGATGACGTGGCCCATGGCCATGGCCACGGCGGCGTCGGTGCCCTGCTTGGGGTGCATCCACAAATCGCCCAGCTTGGCCACTTCGGAATAGTCGGGGGTGATCGACACCACCTTGGTGCCCTTGTAGCGCACCTCGGTCAAAAAGTGCGCATCGGGCGTGCGCGTTTGGGGCACGTTGGAGCCCCAGGCGATGATGAACGAGCTGTTGAACCAGTCGGCGCTTTCAGGCACGTCGGTCTGCTCGCCCCACACCTGCGGGCTCGCTGGTGGCAAATCGCAATACCAGTCGTAAAAACTCATGCACACGCCGCCGATCAGGCTCAGGTAGCGGCTGCCAGCGGCGTAGCTGATCATGCTCATCGCCGGGATGGGCGAGAAGCCGATGATGCGATCAGGCCCGTGCTTCTTGATGGTGTACACGTTGGCCGCGGCGATCATCTGGTTGACTTCCTCCCAGGTGCTGCGCACAAACCCGCCCAGGCCGCGCTGCTTTTGCCACTCGCTCTTGGCCGCGTCGTTTTCAACAATGCTGGCCCACGCATCGACCGGGCTCTTGGCCAGCGCGATAGCGGCGCGCCAGTGTTTGAGCAGGCGGCCACGCACCATGGGGTACTTCACACGATTGGCGCTGTACAGATACCAGCTGTAGCTGGCACCACGCGAACAACCACGAGGCTCGTGGTTGGGCAGGTCAGGCCGGGTGCGGGGGTAGTCGGTCTGCTGGGTTTCCCAGGTGACGATGCCGCCCTTGACATAGATCTTCCACGAACACGAGCCCGTGCAGTTCACGCCGTGGGTGCTGCGCACGATCTTGTCGTGGGCCCAGCGGTCGCGGTACGCATCTTCCCAAGTGCGATCTTCGCCATTGGTTTCGCCATGGCCTTGGGCAAAGGTCTCGCGGGGCTGCGAGAAGTAGGTGAGACGATCAAGAAAGTGGCTCATCGGGGGCTCCTTGTTCTGAGTTTTGAGGGCGGGCTGATCAGGGGAGAAATCAGCAAGGCATCTCGGCGTTCTTGCGGGCGTAGTACCACCAGGTCACCACGATGCAGACGAGATAGAAGGCGGCAAAACACCACAGTGCAGCGTTGGGGCCACCCGTCAATGCGATGGAGCTGCCGTAGCTCTTGGGGATGAAGAATCCACCGTAGGCCGCAATGGCGGCGGTAAAGCCCAGCGTGGCGGCACCCAGGGTGTTGCCTTCCTTTTGGGCGTTGGCCAGGGCGGCCGGATCATTGGAGTTCACGCCCCGCATGGCCTCGGTCAGGAAGATCACGGGAATCATGCGGAACGTGGAACCGTTGCCAATACCGGTGGTAAGAAACAGCACCAGAAAACACAGGAAGAAACCCGCGAACTGCCCTGCATTGCCGGCCGATGGCAAAAAGAACGTCACCCCCACCACGGCCAGGCCCATGACGATGAAGTTCCACAGCGTGACGCGCGCACCGCCGAGCTTGTCGGCCAGCCAGCCCCCAAAAGGCCGCACCACAGCACCCACCAGCGGGCCCAGCCAGGCGTAGGCCAGCGGGTTGACGCCCGGAAACTGGCTCTTGATGAGCAACGGGAAACCAGCGGCATAACCAATGAACGAGCCGAAGGTGCCCAGATACAAAAGGCACATCACCCAGTTATGCTTGCGCTTGAAGATGGCGGCCTGTGCGCCAAACGAGGCCCGTGCATCGGCGATGTCGTTCATGCCGAACCAGGCAGCCACTGCGGCCAGTGCGATCCATGGCACCCAGATGAAGGCGGCGTTCTGTGTCCACACCTGAACGGTGTTGCCATTCTTCATGACCGTCTGCGCGTCGCCGCCAAAGATGCCGAAGATGCCGGCAGTGACCACCAGCGGGCTCAAGAACTGCACCACCGACACACCCAGGTTACCGAGACCCGCATTCACGCCCAGCGCCGATCCCTTGCGCTCCTTGGGGAAGAAGAAACTGATGTTGGCCATGCTGGAGCTGAAGTTGCCACCGCCCAGACCACACAACAGCGCCAGGATCAGCATGGTGGGATAGGCGGTGGTGTTGTCCTGCACCGCAAACCCAATGCCCAAGGCGGGGATCATCAGCGAGGCGGTAGAGATCGCCGTCCAGCGGCGCCCGCCCACCAGGGGCACCATGAACGAATAGAAGATGCGCAGCGTGGCACCCGAAAGCGCAGGCGCGGCCGCCAGCCAGAACAGCTGGTTGGTCGAATACTTGAAGCCCAGGCCCGGCAGGCTCACCGCCACCACGCTCCAGACCTGCCAGATAGCGAAAGCCAGGAACAGTGCGGGCACCGAGATCCAGAGGTTGAGCTTGGCAACCGCCTCGCCCTCACGCTCCCAGAATGATTTGTCCTCTGGAGTCCAGAGGGTGAGCAGGCGCCCCGAGCGCCCGCTGGCAGGAGTGGCAGACATGGGTTTTTCCTTGGAAAGTGAAGGGTCAGCGGCCAGTGGTCGCCGTTGCGGCAGGCGCACTCCGCGTCGCCAGAAGATCCGTGCGACGCACTTCGGTGAAGTACATCCAGATGAGCGAGATCCACACCACGCCATACATCAGCATGAAAGCGCTGGAACGCACGCCCGTAAGGTCCATCAGCGCGCCAAACATGATGGGGAGCACAAAGCCGCCCATGCCGCCCGCCAGCCCCACGATGCCGCTGATCGCACCGATGTTTTGTGGATAGTCGTCGCTGATGTACTTGAAGACGCTGGCCTTGCCAAAAGCAAAGGCCACACCCAGCAAAGCCATCAGGCCGGTGAAGGCATACACGTTCAGGCCCAGATGAAAGGTGCTGGGGCCGTTGACCGTGAGGACGGTGAAATCGGTCTGTGGGTACGACAGCAGAAACAGGCAGATCCAGCTGACCCACATCACCCACCAGGTCACGCTGTGCGCGCCGTATTTGTCACTGAGCATGCCGCCTATGGCACGCAACACGCCGCCAGGGAGCGAAAAACACGCTGCCAGCAGGGCAGCGACACGAATGTCCAGGCCATATTCGCCCACGTAGTACTGCACCATCCACAGCGACAGCGCCACGTAGCCGCCAAACACGATGCTGTAGTACTGGCAATACTTGAGCACCTTGGGGTCCTTCAGCGCCTTGAGCTGATCGGTGAACTTCACGTTGCTGGGCACCAGATGGGCCGGGTCGCTGTAGCTGAACATCCAGAACAACACGAGGGTGCCGAGCATGATGGCGGCGTACACATGCGGCACAGCGGCCCAGCCAAACGCCACCAGAATCACCGGCGCCACAAACTTGTTGACCGCAGCGCCCGAGTTGCCGGCGCCATACACCCCCATGGCCGTACCTTGGCGCCCCTTGGGGAACCAGCGCGCCACGTAGGGCGTGCCCACCGAGAACGAGCCCCCGGCCAACCCCACGAACAGGCCAATGGTGAGAAAGTGCCAATACTCCGTGGCGTAACCCATGATCCAGATGGCGGGCACCGTGGCAGCCATCACGGCCGCCATCACGATGCGACCGCCGTACTTGTCGGTCCAGATACCCAGGGGCACCCGCACCAGCGAGCCCGTGAGCACGGGCATCGACATCAACAAACCGAACTGCGTGGAGTTCAAGTTGAGCATCTTCTTGATGGGGATGCCGATCACCCCGAACATCATCCAGACCATGAAGCAAACCGTGAATGCCAGGGTGCTGACGATCAGCACGGACCAGGCCTGACGGGTGCGCTGCGGGCTATCGCCCGGGGGCAAAGTGGTATGAGCCATTGCGCGAGTCCTCTCTTTTTATATGCCATGAATGGTCTCGCGTTGTGGCGTGTTTGCCCATCCTTCGCTAGAGGGTGTGCGGCACGGCAAAAGGAGTAGTCACACCGGGCTGCCATCGTTCGAAAGGACTATGTGCCGGCACAGGACAACACCCGCGACAGGGGTTTTCAGCGCCATGGACGGAGCGGCTCGGGCGAGAGAGGATGTGGTGGGGTGACTGCGATGCGCTCTTAATTTATGAGCGTCTTGCGCATGTAGTGAGCGGAATTGGGCGCCAAAACAGCTTAAAAACCAATGAAAATCAGCGCAAGCAGCTCTATTTTCAGGAGCACATCAACAAAAGATGCCCAAAAGATGCCCCCAAGCCGCCACCACACTGGGGCCTGGGTTGTGGGTGTGAGCGACGTTGGAACGGCCTGAACCAGCCTGATAGCGCCCTGAACCGGCCCGATAGCGCCTTGTGAGCGCCCCGGTACAGCCTGCAGGCGCGTGCGTTTATTCGGGCCGTTGGCGGTCCGATGCGTACACCGCGGCCTGCACGCGGGACGTCAGGCCGAGTTTGCGCAGGATGTGTTGCACGTGAATCTTCACGGTGGTCTCGGCAATGTCGAGCGTGCGCGCTATTTCCTTGTTGCTGGCGCCACGTGCGATCTCACGCAGCACGTCTTCTTCGCGCGGGGAAAGTGGTGCGCCCCCACCGACGAACGCGCCATTGGGGAGTGCCGACACACCGGGCTCTGCCGCCATCGATGCGCCACTCACCGAGCCCGCCGAACTCACCGCAGGCGCTTTCGCCGACGGCTCAGGCAGCCCTTGCGACTGAAACGCGGCCACCAGCTTGTCCATCAGTTCGGGGCTGACCACCGGCTCGCCCCAGGCGGCGCGGCGGATGGCCTGCGCCAGAAGGTCGCCATCAATGGTCTTGAGCAGGTAGCCCTGGGCACCATTGCGCAGCGCCGTGGCCAGGTCCTGGGCGTCCTCGCTCACGGTGAGCATGAGCACCCGCGACGTGGGCGAGGCCTCCCGCAGGCCACGGATGGCGTCCACGCCTTTCACGCCGGGCAAATGGTTGTCCAGCAAGATCACCTGGGGTGCCAGCCCGGGCGCCAGGCGCAGCGCTTGGGCCGCATCGCCCGCTTCGCCCACAACCAGCAAACCATCGTCCTGCCCCAGCAGGGCGATCAGCCCACGCCGAAAAAGGGTGTGGTCGTCCACCACCAGCAGGGTGACGGGCGGGGCGGGGCACTCTGGCATGGCGGCCTGCGCTGCCCGGGTGAGCGTGGTGTTCATACAGTGGGCTCTTTCTGCAGTGCCGTGAGGGAGGCCATCGCGGCAAAAGCCGCTGTGGCAGACGCGGTGGCCGCCGCGCCCTGCGGTGGCGCGCCAGGCAAAGCAGATGCGACAGAAGCGGGCCGCGCTGCGGATTCCATGGTGACGCTGGGCAGCTCGATGCGCACACAGGTGCCCTGCCCGGGCACGGAGGTGACCTGCACCAGCGCACCGATGCGCTGCGCACGCTCGCGCATGATGCCCAGGCCCACCTGCAGAGAATCCGGGGGGACCGACGCCACGTCAAAACCCGACCCGTTGTCCTGTACCTCAAAACGCCAGCGGGGGTGGCGGTTCACGCGCAAATCCACGCGGCTCGCCCCCGCATGTTTGCGCACATTCGACAGGGCTTCCTGCACCATGTGCAGCACCTGAATCTGCAGATCGGGGGGCAGCGGCAAGCCATGGCCTTCCATGCTCAGCGTCGTCGCCACACCGGTCTGGTGCTCGAACTTGGACAAGGTGGCGCGCAGGGCGGCCTCGATGTCCTCCTCGCTGGTGCGCGTGCGAAAGTGCACCAAAAGCTCGCGCACATCGGCGTAACACTCGCGCACGCCCGCATCAAGCTCGCCCATGCTGCGGTCGCGTTTGACCTCGTCGCCACGCGCCACGGCATCGCGCAGCAACTGCGCCTGAATCTTCAGAAACGCCAAGGACTGCGCAATGGAGTCGTGCAGTTCGCGCGCCAGCATGCCGCGCTCTTCGGCCACCGCAGCCTCGCGCTCCAGCGCAGCGGCGCGCAGGCTTTCCATACCGCTGGCCAGATGGCGGGTCATGGCGTCCAGCAGGTCGCGCAGCTCCTCGTTGATCTCGACATGCGAGCGAAAGAACAGATCCACTTCGCCCAGCAGGCGTTGCTGCATCTGCACCGGGATGGTCACCATGGTCTGAAAGCCCGCCTCGCGGCAATGGGGCAATGCCAGCTCGGTCGATGCAGTGATAGGGATGACACGCGTGCGCGCCTGGCCCTGGGGCTGGCCGCACAGGCAGCTGCCGGTGTGCAGGCAATGCTCGCCCTCGGACATGGTGCGGGGCAAGCCGTCGCCCGCCAGCAGCACATAGCGCTCGTTGGCTTCGTTGGACCAGCGCACGGCCACCGCGTCAGCCCCGGCGACGCGGCGGATCTGCTGTGCAAACCCCTTGGCCAGCAGCTCCAGGCTGCCCGCCGTGGAGGTCAGCGCGCTCACGTCATACAGGGCGCGCAGCCGGTCGTTCTGCACGGCAATGTTGGTGGTCTTTTCGCGCACCTTGAGCTCCAGGTGGTCATGGGACGCCTGCAGCGCATGCGCCATCAGGTTAAAGCCCGCCGCGAGCTGGCCAAACTCATCATCGGTTTCTACCGGCAAGCGCGTTCCCAGCTCGCCCTGCCGCAAGCGCACCTGGGCCTGCTGCAGGCGCGCCAGCGGGTTGATCACCAGCAGGTAACTGACCGCCATGAAGGTCACCGCCGCCATGATGGCCACGGCCATCATGCACAGCTGAAACAGGTGCAAGGCGGCCGTCCAGCCCGCGATCTGCACCTCGATGGCTTCCACAAACCCGTCCACCTGCAGCACAAAGACGTCGGCATCGGCCAGGATCTGGGCGCGATCTGGCGGGCGGGCACTGCTCCAGGCGGTGCGAGCCACCGCCCACTGGGCGCGAATGTCATCAAACCGCGTGCGGGTTTCTTCGCTCCACGGCACAAACAGAGGGCGCGAGGGGTCGCCAGTGCGCAGCAGCTCCAGGCTGGTTTCAAACTGGCGCGCCCGCTCCTGCACTGCGGCAGGGGGATTGGCCTGGAGCACCATGGCCATGCGCAGCATGCTCATGCGCAGGCGGCCCGCCTCGTTGACGGCGGCAGCGCCCCCTTCGAGCTTCCAGGTGACCCACAGCGTGATGCCAATGGAGCCCAGCGCCACCAGCAAAAAACCCGCGCCCATGGCCAGGAGCTTGGTGGTGAGGCTGGGTTTGTTGCGCATAGGGGGCAGTTTAGGGAGCAAGCTTGTGGCAAGGCTTGACGTGAGTCAAGCCTTGAAGGCCTCAGGGGCGGGTATATCGCCGGCTCCCCATGCGCGCATCGCCCCCGGGCAGCCCGGCCGCGTAGCATCGCGCCCATGCGCGCACCACCGTTTTTCCGCTCCATGGCCCGTCTTTTTGCACCGCAGCCCGCCCCGGCAGCCGCCATGCGCCGCGCCCGAGACACCCGGCACACCCCACACGCCCCGCAGACGCGCTGGCTGATTCTGGCCTGCGTGGCGGCGCTGGCAGCCTGTGCGGGCGTGCCCTCGCTCCCCGCCCCCCCGGCGTCTTTGTCTTTGGCACCCCCCGCCTCCTCGCTCATGGGGGTGGAACGCTTGCAGTCGCTGCAGCCCGCCGATGTGTTGCTGCTTGGCGAACGGCACGACGCCCCCGACCACCAACGCCTGCAGCGCGAGGTGGTGCTGTGGCTGGCGGAGCGCGGGCAACTGGCGGCGTTGGTGATGGAAATGGCCGAGCGTGGTCACAGCACCAGCGGTTTGCCCCGCAACGCCAGTGAAGCGCAAGCGCAGGCCGCCCTGCAATGGAACGACGCCGCCTGGCCCTGGCGAACCTATGGCCCGGTGGTGATGGCCGCAGTGGCGAGCCGCGTGCCCGTGCACGGCGGCAACCTGCCACGCGCCGACATGCGCGAGGCAATGGCGCAAACC
Source organism: Acidovorax radicis (assembly GCF_020510705.1). Classification (NCBI taxonomy): domain Bacteria; kingdom Pseudomonadati; phylum Pseudomonadota; class Betaproteobacteria; order Burkholderiales; family Comamonadaceae; genus Acidovorax; species Acidovorax radicis. The sequence goes on along the minus strand of NZ_CP075184.1, from coordinate 502,033 downwards.
CGCTGGGACCAGCACCTGCCACCCGCCGCGCTGCAGTGGCAATACGAGGCGCTGCGTGAAGGCCATTGCGGGCTGTTGCCCGAATCGCAGATCATCCCCATGGCCCGGATCCAGATCGCACGCGATGCCAGCATGGCCCAGGCGGTGCAAGAAGCGCTGCGCCCCCACCAGACCGTGGTGCTGGTGGCTGGGGGCGGCCATGTGCTGCGCACCGTCGGCGTGCCCACCCACTGGCCGGCAAATTTACGATCAAAAGTGGTTCTTGCGCAGGCGTATCAAGCGCAACCAGCTATTAAAAACGAAGCATCCACCGACGCAGACCTGATGATCAAAACACCCGAACTGCCTGAGCAGGATGTCTGCGCGCCGTTGCGCGGCAAGCCGCAGCCCTAGCGCCATAACCCCTGATACCCCTGATTTACAGAGGTGCGATGCCATGGCGCGCCTGCAGCAACGCGGCAAAATCCGACGCCGCCAGCGGGCGGCTGCACAGGTAGCCCTGGTACGCATCGCACCCGCGTGCACGCAAAAACCCAAGTTGCCCCTCGGTCTCGACCCCTTCGGCCAGCACCGACAGGCCCATGCTGTGCCCCATGGCGATGATGGCGGCGCTGATGGCCATGTCATCTTCGTTTTGCGGAATCTCGCGGATAAAGCCCTGATCGATTTTCAGCACATCAATCGGAAACCGCTTGAGCTGCGCCAGCGATGAATAGCCCGTCCCAAAGTCATCCACGGCCACCCGCACGCCCAGGCCCCGCAGGCGCACCAGCACCTGCCGCGCCTCCTCGGTGCGCTCGGCCAGGGCCCCTTCGGTGATCTCCAGCTCCAGCAGCCGGGCCGGAAACCCCGAATCGGCGAGCGCAGACGACGCGCAGCCAGCCAGATCGGTAAGGTGAAACTGGCGCGGCGACACATTCACCGCCAGCGTCACTTCGGGCAGGCCGGCCTGCCGCCATTGCTGGCCCTGGCGGCACACCTCACGCAGCACCCATTCACCGAGCGGCCCGATCACGCCAGAGGTTTCGGCCACCGGAATAAACCGCGCGGGCGATATCAGCCCTTCTTCGGGGTCGTTCCAACGCACCAACGCCTCGGCGCCGACGATGCGGCCCGAGGCAATGTCCACCTGCGGCTGGTAGTGCATCTGCAAATGGCCATGGGCCAGCGCCAGGCGCAGGCGCGACTCCAGCTCCAGCCGCTCGCGCGCGGCCTGGGTCATGGCCTCATGAAAAAAGCACCACGCCCCCCGGCCCCGGGCCTTGGCGCCGTAGACGGCGGCATGCGCGCCTTGCAGCAGCAGCTCTTTGGTGCTGGCGTGTTCGGGGAACATGCAGATGCCCACACTCACCCCGGCCACCACCTCCAGCCCGTCGGGCGAGCGCCAGGGCTCGGCCGCGGCCCGAATCAAATCACGGGCCACGCTGGCAGCACCGTCTGCGTGGCGCAGGTGGCGCGCCACCACCGCCAGCTCGTCGCCCGCCATGCGCCCCAGCACATCCCCGGGCCGCAGGGCCGACTGCACCTGCCGCGCAATGTGCTTGAGCACTTCATCGCCCGTGGCATGGCCGTAGCTATCGTTCACGTCCTTGAAGCGGTCCAGGTTCAGCAGCAGGACAGCCATCTTCTCGCTGTTGTCGTGCGCCTCCTGCACCGCCAGCTCCACCTGCTGGCCAAACCAGGCACGGTTGGACAAGCCCGTGAGCGGGTCGTGGTGCGCCAGAAACTCCATGCGCTGCAATTGCGACTTTTCCTCGGAGATATCGCTGAACACGCACACGTAGTGCGTGACCTCGCCCGCAGGGTCGCGCACCGCTGACAGCGACATGTGCTCGGGGAATATCTCGCCGTTCTTGCGGCGGTTCCATATCTCGCCCTTCCAATGCCCGGTCTCGGCGATCGACGCCCACATGGCCTCGTAGAACACCTGGTCATGGCGGCCGGATTTGAAGGTGCGCGGCGTCTTGCCCAGCAGCTCGCTCTCGGTGTAACCCAGCAGCCGGGTCACCGCCGCATTCACAGACAGAATGCGGCTGTGGGCGTCGGTGACCACCACCCCTTCGAGGGTGTTGTCCACCGCGCTCGCGGCCAGCCGCTGCCGGGTCTCGCTGGTTTGCAGGGCCGCGCGCGCGGCGTTGATCTCCTGCAGATCCTGGCACACACAAATCAAATGGTCAGGCGCATCGCCCGGCGCATGCGCCAGGGTCACGGTGCACAGCATCACCACCGCCAGGCCATTGTCCAGGCGCTGGCAGTGGCGTTCGCCCGCAAAATGATCGACTTCCCCGGCGATCAATTGGTCAAGCTGACCGGCCACCCACGCATCGTCGTGCGCGATGGCCACCTGCCGAAAATTGAGGGTCAGCATCTGCTGCATCGACGCGCCCAGCATGTCGCACAAACGCTGGTTCGCCCAGAGCAGCTGCCCATCCAGCGCCACGCGCGCAATGCCCGCCGGGGCATGGCGCACGATCTGCGCCAGCTCATGCGCCATGGCCATGCGCACTTCTTCGGCCCGGTTCACGCGCCGCAGCAGCCACCAGGCCAAGGCACTGGTCAAGCCCACATAGCCCCAGCCCTTCCAGGTCTGGAACCGGGTCAGGAGCTGCGGATCGGTGACCCAGTGGGCCAGCAAGGCGTCGCCCGCGAACACCCATGCCACGCCCAGCGCCAAGTACAGCAGCATGCCCCGCCAGGGGCGCAATGCGGGGGTATCCCTCGCGTTACCCGCGTCAGCCATCACGTTCCTTGTTTCACTGCCACCTGCTGCAAAGGCCTTGCTGCGACAATCGCCCGGCTATGACCAACGCCTACATCCTTACCCTGTCTTGCCCCGACCGCCTGGGGCTGGTGCACGCCGTCTCGGGTTTTTTGCTCGAACAAGGCGGCAACATCGAAGAAGCCGCGCAATACAACGACCACGCCACGGGCCTGTTCTTCATGCGCGTGCAGTTTGCCTGCACCCTGCATGACCACACCACCCTCAAGGCCCGCCTGGCCACCTTTGCCGAGCCCCACAAGATGCACTGGAGCCTGGACGCCACCGCCGCGCCCATGAAAACCGTGCTCATGGTCAGCAAGGAAGGCCACTGCCTGAACGACCTGCTGTTTCGCTGGAAGAGCGGCCTGCTGCCCATCGACATCCGCGCCATCATCAGTAACCACCGCGACTTCTATCAGCTCGCGGCCAGCTACAACGTGCCGTTTCACCACATTCCGATGACGGCGGCGACCAAGCCGCAGGCCGAAGCCAAGCAGCTGGAGATTATCGAGGCTGAAGGGGCCGAACTGGTGGTATTGGCGCGCTACATGCAGGTGCTTTCGCTTGATCTGTGTCAAGCATTGGCCGGACGGGCCATCAACATCCACCACAGCTTCCTGCCCAGCTTCAAGGGCGCCAAGCCTTACTACCAGGCGCATGACCGGGGCGTGAAGCTCATCGGCGCCACCGCCCACTATGTGACAGCCGACCTGGACGAAGGCCCCATCATCGAGCAGGACGTGGCCCGCGCCGACCACACCGACACGGTGGAAGACCTCACCGCCCGGGGCCGCGACACCGAAAGCCAGGTGCTGGCCCGCGCGGTGAAGTGGCACAGCGAACACCGCGTGCTGCTCAACGGCCATAAAACCGTCGTTTTCCGCTAAACCACCCCGCCTAGCAACCATGGCCACGGCAGCTCCGTCGTCCTTTCTCAGCAGCGCGGCGCGGCGCATTCCGCCCATCCAGTGCCTGCTGACGTTTGAAGCGCTGGCGCGCCTGCGCAGCGTGACGCAGACGGCGGACGAACTCTGCGTCACGCCCAGCGCGGTGAGCCACCGCGTCAAACAGCTCGAGCAGATTCTGGGCGTGCAACTGTTCGGGCGGGCCGATTTTTCGCTGACCACCGAGGGCAGCGCCTACCTGGCGCATGTGCGCGAGGGGCTGGGCGCGCTGCAGCGTTTTCCGGGGGCTGCGGCCACGCCGGGCCGTCGGCGCCTCAAGCTGGCGGTGACGCCCACGTTCGCGCGCACCATCCTGATCCCGCGCCTGCGCCAGTTCACCGAGGCCTACCCCGAGATCGACCTGGCGCTGCAGGTGTCCATCCCGCTGCTTGACGTGGTGGCCGAAGACGCCGACCTGATGGTGCGCTATGGCGCCGGGCACTACGCCGATGTGGAATATGTGGAGCTGGCGGGCGACGTGGTCACGCCCCTGGCCTCCCCCGCTTTCGTGCGCGAGCACGGCCCCTTTGACCGCCCCGAGGACCTGGAGGGCGTGTCCCTGCTGCGCAGCCCGCTGGAGCCCTGGCGCACCTGGTTCGCCGCCACGGGCCTTGCCTGGGCGGAGCCCAGCGAGGGCTCGCAGTTCAACGACGTCGGCCTGATGTGCGACGCCGCCGCCGCTGGCATGGGCGTGGCCCTGGTGCGCCTGAAGCTCGGCGCGCCCTGGCTCGAAAACGGCACGCTGGTGCGCCTGTTCTCCATCGACACCGCCAGCCCCCACGCCCACTACCTGTGCTGGCGCACCGGCACCATGGACCGCTGGGAATGCGCCGCGTTTGCCGAATGGCTGCGCAAGACCATGGCGTGAGCAGCCATCATTTTCAATGCCTTTTTGGCCTGCAGCGCTTATTCCACAAGCGCTAGAAGCTATACATTCAATAGCATTCACACCAACATCAACGCCAGCGCGTGTGGCGGGTCATCATCCTGGCACGGCGGCCACCCAACACGCGCCACCCCACCCCGGTAAACCACACCATGGCCTTGCCGCAAGACATTCACTTCAAAAAAAGATACCCCACGCTGGAGCAGAACGAGGTTCTGAACGCCACGGCGAGTGCGGTGCTGGTCAACGCCCTCGCGGGCACCGGCAAGACCACCACACTGGCGATCAAGGCCGCCGACCTCATTCGCACCAAGGGGGCGAGCCGGATCCTGATGCTGGCCTATTCGGAGGCGGGGCTTACCGCCATGGCGCAGCGCCTTGAAAACCTGGTACCGGCCATTCCGCGCCAGGTGCAGATCATGACCGTGGAGCAGCTGTGTGCCACGGTACTCAAAGACCAGGGCGACGCACTTGTGCGCGTCACCGAGCCGCTGCAAAAAAACCTGCTGATCCGCCAGGCCCACACCGCGCTCACCCAGGACCCGCAACGGCAGGACATGCCCCCCGACGTCGCCGACTTCCTGTCGCGCGATCTGGACGTGCAGGCCTTCCTGGACTTTGAAGCCCAAGCCAAACAGCGGCTGCTGCTGCGCGACCTCGAAAGCTCGGACCTCGGCGCCTTGGCGTATTGCCATGAGCACGAGCTGGACTACGGCCTCTACCAGCTCTTTGTCCGCTATGAACGCCTGCGCAGCGGGCTGAACAACGAACCGTTGTTCTATGCACCGGGCGACTGCACCTACGAGGTCGCCCGACAGCTTTGTGCGCTGGATTTCAGCGAGCCCTTTACCCCGCTGCAAGGCCGCTTCGACGCCGTCCTTTTCGACGAGCTGCAAGACCTGGACGAAGCCGCCATGCTGGTGCTGCGCACTCTGGTACAGGGCGGCAACGGCATTTTTGTGGGCGTGGGAGACTTCAACCAGCACATCCTGCCCGGTGCGTTCTCCGTCTTTGGCAACAGCCTGGCCCGCATACGGCAGGAGCTGCCCGCAGACACCCAGGTGGTCTCCCTCCACACCACCTACCGCTTCGGCAACGCGATCTGCCAAGGCCTCAACCCACTGTTCGGCGTGGCGTTTGCCGCGCACTACCCCACCAAGCCCGCCTGGTTCGAGCAGCGCAGCTACAGCGACGATGAGGACTGCGCGCGGCAACTGCTGGCGATCCACGAAACCGTGCGGCAAGAGCAGCCCCATGCACCGGGGCCCCACGCGCCCGCCAGCCTGCATGTGGTCTTGCGGTCGCCGGAGGATTCGGTGCTGCTGGAGTGGATGTTTGCCCACGAAGGCGTGCACTACGCCTGCAAAGGCATGAAACGCTTCTACCAGCGCCGCGAAATAGCCCTGGTGCTGGCCATCATGTGGGCCATGCAGGGCTGCGGCGACACGGTGCGGCTCACGCAAGGCATCGTGAGCAGCGCCATCGAAGGCCTGCTGCGCTATGTGCGGCGCGGCAGCCTGCCCGATCACGACGTGCTGGCCAACGGTGCCTTCGACATGCAGGCGCTGCAGGGAGACTCCCCCGTTGAACTGGATACCCGGGCCGTGGCAGTCGGTCTCATTGACCAGCGGCCCCTCTTGCGGCGTTTTTTGGCGCATGCCAGCTTCGACCCCACCGCACCGGTTGCCTCGCCCATTTGCGAGCAATTGCTGGCCCTGCCCGCGCAGGTGTGCGCCGACGCGGGCCAGCTGTGTGGGCACCCGCTCATCCATCAATTCTTCGCCCACGCGCCCATCAGCCCCGACGAGCGGCGCGATAGCCTGGACAGCCTCCGAGCGCTGGCCCGCATCTGCACCGGGCTGTCTGTGGACGAGTTCCTGGGCCGGGTCACGCTCATGGTCAGCACCAGCATCCAGCAGCACCAGCACAACGAGGCCCCCAGCCTGACGCTACTGACGGTAGAGCGCTGCAAGGGACATGAATACGACCATGTGGCGGTTCCTTTTGTGGAACGCGGGCGTTTCCCGCGCAGCGCCGCCCGGCACGACGCCTACCGCGAACGCAACATGCTCTATGTGGCCATGACACGGGCCAGCAAACGCCTGTGGCTTTTGGAGAGCGGCGCGCGCCCTGTCAGCCCCGGCCCGGTATGAAGGGGGTGCGACATTTGGTCAAATTGGCCTCTGGCGCTTATTGCATAAGCGCTATCAGCTCACTTATCAGGAGCAAAAACGTACGGCCCGGCTATTTCACGCGCGCCTGCAAAAAAACTCACGCAAGGCCTGCCCGCCTTCCTCTACAGTGACAGACATGAGCACCGTTTCCGCCACCACATCCCCTGCCCCCGCCCCCAGCCCCCACGAACGCGCCGCCCGCCAGGCCCAGGTGGTGCAGGCCCTGGGCCGCGTCGTGCCAGCCCACGCGCTGCTGTGGAACGCCGAAGACACCACACCGTACGAATGCGATGGCCTCACCGCCTACCGCCAGCGCCCGCTGGTGGTGTGCCTGCCCGAAACCTACGACGAGGTGCAGGCCGTGCTCAAAACCTGCCACCAACTGCAGGTGCCGGTGGTGGCACGGGGCGCGGGCACGGGCCTGTCGGGCGGCGCCATGCCCCACGCCATGGGCGTGACGATGTCGCTGGCCAAGTTCAACCGCATCCTCGACATCAACCCCGAAAGCCGCACGGCGGTGGTGCAGTGCGGCGTGCGCAACCTGGCCATCAGCGAAGCCGCCGCGCCATATGGCCTGTATTACGCGCCGGACCCCAGCAGCCAGATCGCCTGCACCATCGGCGGCAACGTGGCCGAGAACTCGGGCGGTGTGCACTGCCTGAAATACGGCCTGACCGTACACAACGTGCTCAAGGTCAAGGGATTCACGGTGGAAGGTGACGCGGTGGAGTTCGGCAGCGAGGCGCTCGACGCCCCCGGCTACGACCTGCTGGCCGCTGTGATCGGCAGCGAGGGCATGCTGGCCGTGACCACCGAGGTCACCGTCAAGCTCATCCCCAAGCCCCAACTGGCGCGCTGCATCATGGCCAGCTTTGACGACGTGCGCAAAGCAGGCGACGCGGTGGCCGCGGTGATCGCGGCCGGCATCATCCCCGCCGGGCTGGAGATGATGGACAAGCCCATGACCGCTGCCGTCGAAGATTTTGTGCATGCAGGCTACGACCTGACAGCCGAAGCCATCTTGCTGTGCGAGTCCGATGGCACGCTCGAAGAGGTCGAAGAAGAAATCGGCCGCATGAGCGAAGTGCTGCGCGCTGCGGGCGCCACGGCCATTTCGGTCAGCCAGGACGAGGCCGAGCGCCTGCGCTTTTGGAGCGGCCGCAAGAACGCCTTCCCGGCCAGCGGCCGCATTAGCCCCGACTACATGTGCATGGACTCGACCATTCCGCGCAAGCGCCTGGCCGACATCCTGCTGGCCATCCAGGAGATGGAGAAAAAATACCAGCTGCGCTGCGCCAACGTGTTCCACGCGGGCGACGGCAATCTGCACCCGCTGATCCTGTTCGACGCCAACGATGCCGACCAGCTGCGCCGCTGCGAGCTTTTTGGTGCCGAGATCCTGGAGACCAGCGTGGCCATGGGCGGCACCATCACGGGCGAGCATGGTGTCGGGGTGGAAAAGCTCAACAGCATGTGTGTGCAGTTCACCGCCGAAGAAAACGCACAGATGTTTGGCCTCAAACACGCGTTTGACCCGGCCGGCCTGCTCAACCCCGGCAAGGTGATCCCCACCCTCAACCGCTGCGCCGAATACGGAAAGATGCTGGTGCGCGGCGGGCAGATCCGCCACCCCGACCTCCCGCGTTTTTGAATGAAGCCGCGCCACGACCCTCTGGCATCCGCCCGAGCCCTACACGCCACGCAAGCCACCCATGTCACACAGGCCCCAGCCGACGCGGCTGCGCAGGGCACTGTCACTGCGGCCACCCGTGCTGCTGCCCCCAAAAGCGCAGCACGCCCCCCGAGCCCGCTCAAGCCGCTGCAAGGACTGGCCGTGCTGCTGCTCATGCAGTCGATAGGCGAGGCACTTTCGCATTTCCTGCATCTGCCCATCCCCGGCCCTGTGGTGGGCATGGTGCTGCTGCTGCTGGCCCTGCACTGGGGCCCCGTGCAGCGCGCCGTGGCACCCGCCGCTGGTTTTTTGCTCACCCACCTGTCGCTGCTTTTTGTGCCTGTGGGCGTGGGGGTGATGACACACCTTGACCTGCTCGGCGCCTACGGACTGCGCCTGCTGGTGGTGATCGTGTTGTCTACCTGGGCGGGCATGGCGGCCACCGTGTGGGTGCTGCGCGCCTTTCGGCGCGATGGGCGCGCTGGGCGCAGTGCGGTCGACGGAGGCAATGCAACATGACCAATTTTGTGCAACTGTGGGTGTACCTGTCGTCGGCCCCGCTGTTCGGGCTCACGTCCACGTTGGTGGTGTATGTGCTGGCGCAGGCTTTTGCCGCGCGCATGCGGCATGCGGCCTGGGCCAACCCGGTGCTGTGGTCGGTGGTGGTGCTGGCCTGCGCGCTGCTCGCCACCGGCACGGCCTACCCCACGTTCTTTGCCGGGGCGCAATTCATCCACTTCTTGCTGGGCCCTGCCGTGGTTGCGCTGGGCTGGCCCCTGTGGCAACGCCGCGCCGAACTGCGCCGGCGCTGGGCCCGCCTGCTGCTGGCCGCGCTGGCCGGTGGCACAGCCGCCGCCACCAGCGCCGTGGGCCTGGGCTGGGCGCTGGGCTTGCCTGCAGACATGCTGCTGTCGCTGGCCCCCAAATCCGTCACCGCGCCCGTGGCAATGGGCGTGGCGGCACAAATCGGCGGCGAGCCCGCGCTGGCTGCGCTGTTTGCGGTGCTGACAGGCATGGTAGGCGCGCTCTCGGGCCGCACGCTGTTCCGATGGCTGCGCGTGGGCACCAACGCCGAGGGCATGCTGGCGCGCGGCTTTGCACTGGGCACCGCCTCCCACGGCATCGGCGCCGCGCAGGCGCTGCAAGACGATGCAGATGCAGGCGCCTATGCCGGTTTGGCGCTGGGGCTGCAGGTGGTGTTGGCCGCACTGCTCGTGCCTTTGGTGGCGCGGCTTTTTTGAGTGCAGACCTTCTTGCGGCTTTCACAGCCATCAACGCAGCGACGATAGGCATGCCACTGTAGGCAAGGTGGTGTGAGCGGCGGCCCCATCTGGCCCGCGCGGCATGGCATCGTGCCAACCCGATGCCTCCACGGAGGCTGGGCCGGAGCGAAAAAAAACCGGCTCCGCAGAGCCGGTTTTTCGCAAAAAGTGGCGGGGTTTAGTAGCGGCCACCGCCGTAGCCACCCGTCCCGTAGCCCACGTCCGAGCGCTTGCCAGCACCATAGCCAGCGGCGCTGTAGCCACCCGCATCGCTGCGCTCTTCACGCGGGCGGGCCAGGTTCACGACGATCGAGCGGCCATCGACGGACATGCCGTGAAGACCGGTAATGGCTGCCTGGGCCACTTCGGCGTTCGCCATTTCCACAAAGCCGAAGCCCTTGGAGCGGCCCGTTTCGCGGTCCATCATGACCTTGGCGGAAGAAACGCTGCCAAATTCGGCAAAGTTGCTTTCCAGGCTGGCGTCGTTCACGGAATAGGGCAGATTGCCCACGTAGATTTTGATGCTCATGGATGAGTCTTTCTTAAATGTGGTGCGCAACGAAGGGCGTACCGTTGGGGGTGCAGATGCGCGGCGCGAGAGGCCGCAGCAGCGGGGAACGGTGGATGCAATCTGCGGGACGCAGATCAGGTCCTCAGCACGTTGGAGGGTGCTGCATGCACGTTTGCAGCCAGCCCTGGGTGACTGCAAAGAGCCGGGCGGCTTCGCGCGAGGCAAAGGCTTTGTCAAAACGGAACACACGGCAGTAGCTGCCGTTGCCTTGGGAACGATGGACCGAAAAGGAGGCGCGGAAGCGGCCGCAGTCGGTCGGGTGTGTCGCGGGCGAGACGACGTACTTGCCCATGGAAATGGCGGTCTGTGAAATCGGATTCATTCAGGAACGCAGGCTGGGAATCAACCTGCGTGAGCATCGAGGGACTCGGTGGGCTGCAGCTCTGCAGACCCACTGGGCGACAAAAGTCGCAAATGGCGGCCTGTATTAGTCGGCGGCTTGCCGTCTTGTGCAGGCGTTGCGGTGACGACCCTAGTCAGGGGGCGTGACTGCAACAGCGCCCAGTATATCTCAATTTGCATGTAACAAGTGATTAATATTCTTTTTGGTTTTAAAAAAGGCGCTCCGGGGGCGCTCTGACCGACGATCACCTCACTTCACCCCAGCCTGAACGGGACGGGATGAACACGCGGCACGGTGCATTGGTGTTTTCGCATACCCAGCCGCGACGGAGCGGCGCCAGCACCGTCGACAATCCCCACACCGTCTTTTCTCGTTTCCCCACCCATGACCTCCGACTCCACCGCCACCCTCCTCCAATCCGGCAACGCCCTCGTCGCGCAGGCACAGGCCGTGGCCACGCAAGACTTTGCGGCGGCACGGGCGTTGTGGCGGCAGGCGGGGGCGCTGTTTCAGCGCGCGCACGAGGCGGACCCCGAGCAACACGCGGCGGCATTTCGCCTGGGGCAGGCGTGGATTGCCGAGGCCCATGCCCTGCAAAAAGAAGGATCAGAGGATGCGGTCGCGATGTGGCGCCAGGCGGCGCTGCAGTGTGAGGTGGCCTTTGCGCTGGACCCGCACCATGCGATCACGGCCATGCACATTGCCAGTTGCTACGCCTGGGCGCAAGACGCCGACGCCAAACAGGCATGGGCGCAGATTGCCCAGCACCTGCAGGAAGAACACGCGGCCCACCTGGCGGCGGATGCCGCCGCAGACCCACACGACGACAACTGAACGCTAGCGCGCAGTGCGTGCGGGCGCTTGCCTCACCCGCCCCACACCTTCAACGCCTTCCACACCTCGCCTGCGTGTGAGACGGAAAACAGCACCAGACCGATGAGGCTACCCACCACAGTGCCGTTGATGCGGATGGTTTGCAGGTCTTTGCCAATGTTCAGCTCGATGAGTTGAGACATTTCCTGTGCGTCCCAGCGCTGCACCGTGTCTTGGATGTGCTCTGCCACAAACTGCGACACCTCGGGCGCCAGGCCCTGCACCCAGCTTTCGACGCGCGCATTGAGCACCTGGCGCAGCGCGGTGTCTTGCGCCAGCGACTCGCCCAGCCACTGGCCCATGGTGCGCACGTTGCGGGCCACGGCAGAGTCTTCGTTGGCCAGGTCGCGCTGCAGCGCGCTGCGCATGCCGCGCCACAGGGTGTGCACGTAGCGGCCTAGCGTGGCGTCGGTTTGCAGATAGTGGCGCACCGACTCGGCCTTGCGCGCCCAGTCGGGGTCGGTTTGCAGCCGCGTGACAAAGTTCTGCACCGCCTCGTCAAACCGCCTGCGCAACTGGTGCTGGGGGTTGGCGACCACATCGGCCAGCAGGCTCTCCAGCGCGTGCGCCACCATGGCCGCACTTTTGTCACCCAGCCAGTCGGTGGGCAGCATCTTTTCTTTCACCGGATGCTCTTTTTTGAGCCACTGCACGACGGTGTGCGCAATCAGCGCGCGCGTATCAGGCACCTGCAACGTTTCGATGAGCTTGGCCAGCGCCTCGTCAAGCAGCGCCTGGTGGCGGCCGTTGTGGGTGAGTGCCCCCAACACCTTGGCCAGAGCCTGCGACAGATCCACCCGCCCGATCAGGGAGCGCGCGGCTTTTTGCAAAAACTTCTCGACCTGCTGGTCTTGCACCACATCCAGCGCTGCCGCCAGCATGCGCGCCACCTGCTGCCCCAGCAGGCGGGAGTGTTCGGGCTGAACCAGCCACTGGGCCAGCTGGCCCACCACGTCGTGGCGTCGGATCAGCGCCACCAGCGAGGCGGGGTCAAGAAACTTGTCGCGCACAAAGTGCGCCAGGTTTTGCCCAATGCGGTCCTTGTTGCGCGGGATGATCGCCGTGTGCCGGGCAATGAACGGAATCGGCACGCGCCGAAACAGCGCACGCACTGCAAACCAGTCGGCCAGCGCGCCCACCATCGCCGCCTCGGCCATGGCCTTGATGCCATCGAGCACCAGGCCGCGCTCGACCACACTGGTCGCCACAAACACCGCCGTCACCAGCAGCAACAGGCCCAGGGCCTGCCGCTTGGCGGTGCGCAGCGAGCGGTGCGCGGGGCTGTGTTCAGCGTTGTCCATGGTCATCCGCGCAGGGCTTGCAGGCTGTGCAGGGCACCGCCACGCTCATCGATAGTCGACGCAGTGTTCAGGCCGCAGCCGCAATCTGGTCCAGCGCCTTGGACAAATGGCCTACCGTGCGGTCCACGTTGTGCCACTTCTCCAGGCCAAACAGGCCGATGCGGAAGGTCTTGAAGTCCGGCCCCTCATCGCACTGCAGCGGCACACCCGCAGCAGTTTGCAGGCCCACTTCCATGAACTTCTTGCCGTTCTGGATGCCGGGGTCGGTGGTGTAGCTCACCACCACGCCGGGGGCCTTGAAGCCGCCGGCCGCCACGCTGGGGAAGCCGCGCGATTCGAGCAGCGCGCGCACCTTGGCGCCCAGCTCGATCTGTTCTTCGCGCACCTTGGCAAAGCCATAGTCGCGCGTCTCGGCCATCACCTCGGACAGGCGCACCAATGCATCCGTGGGCATGGTGGTGTGGTACGCGTGCTGGCCCTTTTCGTAGCCCTCGGCGATCTGCATCCACTTCTTGAGGTCGCACGAAAAGCTGCTGCTCGTCGTGCCCTCGATGGCCTGGCGTGCTCGCTCACTCAACATCACCATGGCGCAGCAGGGCGATCCGCTCCAGCCCTTTTGCGGCGCGCTGATGAGCACATCCACGCCGGTGGCCTGCATGTCCACCCACATCGCACCAGAGGCCACGCAGTCCAGCACAAACAGCGCGCCCACCTCATGCGCAGCCGCCGTCACGGTGCGGAGGTAGTCGTCAGAGAGGATGATGCCGCTGGCCGTCTCGACATGCGGCGCGAACACCACCTTGGGCTTTTCGGCGCGGATGGTGGCTGCAACCTCGTCGGCCGGGCATGGTGCCCAGGGCGCCTGCGGGCCGCTGCCCTGCTGGCGCGCCTTGCACACCACGGAACCACCACCCAGGCCCTTGTCGGCATCAAAGATCTGCGTCCAGCGGTAGCTGAACCAGCCGTTGCGCACGATGAGCACCTTTTCCTTGTTGGCAAACTGGCGGGCCACGGCCTCCATGCCGAAGGTACCGCTGCCGGGCACCAGCACGGCGGTGTGGGCGTGGTAGACCTCTTTGAGCGTGCCCAGGATGTCCTGCACCACGCCGGTGAAGCGCTTGGACATGTGGTTGAGCGCGCGGTCGGTGTAGACCACCGAAAATTCAAGCAAACCATCGGGATCGATATCGGGCAGCAGTCCGGGCATGGTGAAAAATCTCCATCAAACAAGGGCGCCGCCTCGGTGCGGGCGGGCAAGGCGGGCCAGCTTAGCATGCACGGCGCGGCCCGCGCAGGGGCTACCAGGTATCGATAAAGCGGTGCCCCAGCGGCCCCACCTGCGCCGACGCGAGGCCCCGCACCAGCCAGGCCCGCGTGTCGGCCGGGTCGATCACCGCGTCGATCTCCAGTGTGGCGGCCATGTGCATGGCCTCGCCATTCGCGTACGACTTGGCGAGCAGCTTGGCAAACAGGGCATCGCGCTCGGCACCTTCGGGCAGGGCCTCCAACTCCTTGCGAAAACCCAGGCGCACGGCGCCTTCGAGCCCCATGGCGCCGAACTCGCCCGTGGGCCAGGCGACAGTGAACACGGGCGCATGAAAGCCCCCGGCCGTCATGCCCATGGCGCCCAGGCCGTAGCCTTTGCGCAGCACCACGCTGAAGGTGGGCACGCGCAGGCTGGCGGCGGTGACGAACAGGCGGCTCACATGGCGCACCTGGGCCGTGGCCTCCACCTCGGGGCCGACCATGAAGCCGGGCGTGTCCACCAGGCTCACGATGGGCAGGCCATGCGCGTTGCACAGCTGCATGAAGCGCGCACCCTTGTCGGCCGCATCGGCATCAATGGCGCCGCCCAGGTGCTGCGGGTTGTTGGCCAGCAGGCCCACAGGGCGGCCTTCGATGCGCGCCAGCGCCGTGTGGATGCCCGCACCGAAGCCGGTGCGCAGCAGCAGCAAGCTGCCTTCGTCCACCAGGCCGGCCATCGCCGTGCGGGTGTCGTACACACGCAGGCGGTTCTCGGGCACCACAGCGCGCAGCTGGCGCTGGTCGGGCGCGGACCACTGCGATGTGCGGCCCTGGAAGAACGACAGGTAGTGCCGAGCTGCGGCCACAGCCTCGGCCTCATTCTCCACCAGCACGTCGATCACGCCATTGGCATGCTGCACGCGGCTGGGGCCGATCTGCTCGGGCTTGAACACGCCAAGCCCGCCGCCTTCGATCATGGCCGGGCCGCCCATGCCGATGTTGCTGCCGCGCGTGGCAATGATCACGTCGCTGCAACCCAGCAGCGCTGCGTTGCCTGCAAAACAGCGCCCGGCGGCGATGCCGATGACCGGCACCTGGCCCGACAGTGCTGCGTAGCTCGCAAAGGTGTGCACGTGCAGCCCCGCCACGATGGGCATGTCGGTATCGCCCGGGCGGCCACCGCCGCCTTCGGCAAACAGCACCACCGGGAGCTTCTGCGCCAGGGCAATGCCCAGCATGCGGTCTGTCTTGGCGTGGTTGCGCACGCCCTGTGTGCCTGCGAGAACGGTGGCGTCATACGACATGACCACCGCGCGGGATTTTTCGGGCCCGAACAGCGCGCCATTGATGCCGCCAATGCCCGTGACCATGCCATCGGCGGGCGTGTTGGCGATCAGGTCGTCCAGGCTGCGGCGGCGCGTTTGCGCGGCAATGGCCAGCGCGCCGTATTCGATGAAGCTGCCGTCGTCGCACAGGTCGGCGATGTTCTCGCGTGCGGTGCGGCCGCCTTGCGCGTGGCGTTTGGCGATGGCGTCAGGGCGTGCGGCGTCGAGCGTGAAGGCGTGGCGGTCGGTCACGCGTTGCAGGTCGGCACGGATGTGGTCCGGGTCGTGCGCAGCGCTGCCCTGCACTTCCACATCGGCCGCATCGTCCACCGCATCCAGCACCAGCAGCGGCTGCCCCTGCGCGACGTAGCCACCGGCCACGGCCAGCAGCGCGCCCACCCGGCCCGCGTGCGGGGCCAGCAGCACATGCTCCATCTTCATGGCTTCGAGCACGGCCAGCTCAGCACCCGCAGCGACCACATCGCCCTCGGCCACGCTCAGCTGCACCAGGCGGGCTGGCATGGGGGTCAGCACGGCACCTTCGGGTGCAGGCACTGAGAAATTTGAGTCTTTTTGGCCGCTAGCGCTTGATGGATAAGCGCTAGCAGCTATGTTTTTGGAAGCATCCAGCAATGCAGGCAACACGGATTCCAGCCAGCGCGTGTGCACCTGCTGGCGTTCCATCTCGGGCCGTGCTGCCAGGGCCTGCAGCAGCGCCAGGTTGGTGGCCACGCCTTCGATCCGGCACTCGGCCAGCGCGCACTGCGAGCGGCGCAGGGCATCCGCAAAGCGCGGGCTGCGCGTGTGCACGATGAGCTTGGCCAGCAGCGTGTCGTAGTGCGGCGATGGCGTGGCGCCCGCTGCGCCGTGTGTGTCCACGCGCACGCCGGGGCCTGTAGGCAGGTCGAAGCGGCTGAGCGTGCCGCTGCCGGGGGTGGCGCCGCCCTGCGCATCCAGCGTCTCGGCGTTGATGCGCCACTGAATCGCAAAGCCCAACACGGCGGGCGGTGCGGCGGGGTCGAGGCCGATGTCCTGCAGCGTGCGGCCCGCCGCCAGCGCGATCTGCGCCTGCACCAGGTCCACGCCCGTGACTTCTTCGGTGATGGTGTGCTCCACCTGCAGGCGCGGGTTGCATTCGATGAAGACAAAGGGCAGGTCGCTGGAGGCCAGATCCACCAGAAACTCGAAGGTGCCCAGGCCTTCGTAGGCCACGGCCCGCGCCATGGACAGGGCCGCAGCGGTGATGCGCTCGCGCAGAGCATCGGGCAGCGACGGGCTGGGCGCGATCTCCACCACCTTCTGAAAGCGACGCTGCAGCGTGCACTCGCGCTCGCCCAGGGCGATCACCTCGCGCCCGTCGCCCAGCACCTGCACCTCGATGTGGCGCGCGTTGCCCATCAGGCGCTCCACGTACACGCCGTCCACACCAAAGGCGGCCTGCGCCTCGCTGCGGCAGCGCGCGTAGGCGGCTGGCAAGTCATCGGCCAACGCCACCGCGCGCATGCCGCGCCCGCCGCCGCCGCCGATGGCCTTGATGACGATGCCGGCATGGGCGTGCTGCGCGAAGAAGGCCTGCGCCTCCTGCAGCGATACCGCCGCCTGCGTGCCGGGCATCAGCGGCACGCCCTGCTGCTGCGCCAGCGCACGGGCCTGCGCCTTGTCGCCGAACAGCGCCAGCTGTGCAGGCGTGGGGCCGATGAAGCGCCACCCGGCATCGGCACAGGCGCGGGCAAAGTCGGCGCGCTCGCTCAAGAAACCGTAGCCGGGGTGCACGGCATCGCAGCCCTGCGCTTGGGCAATGGCGATGAGGCGCGCACCGTCCAGGTACGCCGCAGGGCCGGTAGCGCCCAGCGCCACGGCGGCACTGGCTGCGTGCACATGGGGGCTGGCGGCGTCGTCATCGGCAAACACGGCCACGCTGGCAATGCCCAGGTCGTGCAGGGCGCGCACCGTACGCATTGCGATTTCGCCCCGATTGGCAACCAGCACTTTGGTGAACAGAACAGAAGATGGCATGGGGAGGTCGCTATATTTTGTATAGCCACCAGCGCATATTCATCCAGCGCCAGCAGCCAATTTCTTGTCAAATCACGCAATATCCCTTAGCAGGCGGCGCAGCACCTTGCCCGCGCCCGTGGCGGGCAGCGCATCGATGAAGCGCAACTCGCGCGGAGCCTTGTAGGGCGCCATGTTTTCGCGGCACCACGCCACCAGCGCTGGGGCGTCCAGCTCCTGGCCGGGTTTCTTGACGATGAAGGCGCGCACCACCTCGCCCTTTTCCGCATCCGGCACGCCGATGACGGCGGCCTGGGCGATGGCGGGGTGTTTGATGAGCAGGGTCTCGACCTCTTCGGGGAAGACGCTGTAGCCCGAGACCTTGATCATTTCCTTGAAGCGGCCGATGAAGGTGAGGTAGCCGTCCGCATCGATCTTGCCCATGTCGCCGGTGTAGACCCAGCCGTCACGCAGCGTCTTGGCGGTGGCCTCGGGCTTGTTCCAGTAGCCCTTGAAGTTGCCGGGGCCGTGGATGGTGATCTCGCCCACCTCGCCAGCAGCCAGCGGCGCGCCGGTGTCAGGATCCACGATGCGCAGGGTGTTGCCCGGCACGGGCTTGCCCTGGGTGCCCCAGCGGATCGCATCCACCGGCATGGCGGTGTCCACGGTGTGCGTTTCCGACAGGCCATAGGCCGCCTCGTGCGCAATGCAGTTGGGCGCGAACTGCTGCCACTGCTGGGCCAGCGCCTCGGTGAAGGTGATTCCGAAGCTGGTGACCGGGTTGCGGCGCAGTGCGCTCCAGTCCATGTCGCGCGCGCTGGGCACCTGCATGAGCGCGCCGTTCATGGGCGCAATGCTGTACCACCAGGTGACGCGGTGGCGCTCCAGCGCCTGGGCCACGCCCAGTGGGTCAAAGCGGTAGAGCAGCACGGCCGTGGCGCCGGTGTAGATGGGCAGGTTCACGCCCATCACCATGCCCGCGATGTGGTACAGCGGCGCCACTGCCAGCAGCGTTTCGTTCGGCGTCATGCCGTTGCAGTCGGCGGAAGCGGCGGTCTTGAACGTGGCATTGCCGTAGCTCAGCATCGCGCCCTTCGGTAACCCGGTGGTGCCCGAGGTGTAGGTCATGAGCGAGACGTCGTCCATCGACAGCGCCACGGGCGCAGGCCGTGCGCCGGTGCGGGTGGCGGCCAGGAAGTCTTCGCAGCCCGCAGGCACCGGCACCATGGCGGCGCGCATGGCCAGCAGCTCGGCGGGTACCTCGATGCTGGGCGTGCCCTCGGGCAGCAGCTCGGCATAGCGCACCACAAACACCTGCTGCAGCGCTGTCTTGGCGCGCACCTTGTCCACCACGGGCAGCAGCACATCGGCCGCGACGATCACGCGGGCCTGCAGGTCGGTGAGCTGGCATTCCAGCTCATGCTCCTTGTTCAGCGGCCCGCAAGGGCAGACGATGGCGCCGATCTTCTGGATGCCGTAGTGCGCCATCACGTACTGCGGGCAGTTGTTCATGAACAGTGCCACGGGCTCGCCCTTGGCCACACCCAGCGCCTGCAGGCGCGCGGCAAATGCATCACTGGCCGCATCAAGCTGCGCCCACGTGAGGGGCTGGCCGTACCAGAGGTAGGCGGTGCGGTCGGGTGTTTCGCGGGCGTGGCGGCGCAGGTGTTCGTGCAGCGGCAGCTGCGGTGCGGAAGAAGGCATGGCATTGTCTCCAAGGTGTCTGGAATCGCTGGTTCTTGGCGGCCACTCAGGGTTTTCTCTGAGAGCCCACACCCGCCAGCGTCTTGCCAATATATACCGCACGGTAGAACAATGCTACCCATGGGTATAACTCCAACGTCGCGCAAAGGACACCGATGAACCAGCAGCCCCCCGTGCAGGCCAGCGGCCGCCAGAAGGCCGCCACGGCCGGGTCGGACGAGAAGCGCGAGCGCATCCTGCGCGCGGCCGAGGCGCTGTTTGATGCGCAGGGCTACGCCAACACCACCATTGAGCAGATCGTGCAGCAGCTGGGCGTGACCAAGCCCTTTGTGTACTACTATTTTCGCAACAAGCAGGAGATCTTCGAGACGCTGTCGTGGGCACCTACCGTAGCCTGCTTCACGGCCATGGACTTTGCGGCAGAAGATGACCGGCCTGCGCATGTGAAGGTGACGGAGGGCATCGAGCGGCTGATCCGCGCCACGCTGGAGCACCACCCGTCGGCGTTCTTCCCGTACCGTGAGCCCCAGGTGTACCGGCCCGAGTACCTGGCGGCCCAGAAGGACCTGGCCAACCACTTCTACGACCAACTGTGCGCGCTGCTGGAGCAGGGCCGTGAGGACGGCAGGTTCGAGTTCAACGACACCAAGATCACCGCGCTGGCCGCCTGCAGCCTGCCCGGCTTTCTCTACAACTGGTACCGCCCTGACGGCCGCCTGTCGCAAGACGAGGTGGCGCAGGAGCTGGCGCAGCTGGCCTGGCGCGTGCTGGGACTGCGGCGCACCCGCAAGCGGAACACGGCGTAGCGCGCCATGCCACCGCGTGCGGCAAGGCAGCGCAAGCCACACGACATACCGAAAAACACAGGAGACAAAGACACCATGAAGACACGCTTGCTCACCCCCCTGGCCACAGCAGCGGCCCTGCTGATCGGCACGGCAGCCCACGCACAGGAGACCTTCAAGGTCGCCTACATCGACCCGCTGTCGGGCCCGTTTGCGAACGTGGGCGAGCTGATGCTCACGCACACGCAGTACGCCATCGAGGACATCAACGCCAAGGGCGGCGTGCTCAAGGGCACCAAGCTGCAGCTGCTG
The DNA here is from genome assembly GCF_020510705.1 of Acidovorax radicis. Classification (NCBI taxonomy): domain Bacteria; kingdom Pseudomonadati; phylum Pseudomonadota; class Betaproteobacteria; order Burkholderiales; family Comamonadaceae; genus Acidovorax; species Acidovorax radicis. The sequence continues at coordinate 481,880 of NZ_CP075184.1, read as the reverse complement.
CAGTTCGACAGCAAGTTGTCGGCGCAGGAGAGCCAGAGTGCGCTGCAGGCCGCCATTGACCAGGGAGCCAAGGCCATCGTGACGGGCGGCTCGGGCTCCTCCGTGGTCACGGCACTGGTGCAGGCGGCGGCGCGCCACAACCAGCGCAACCCGGGCAAGGAGATTTTGGTGCTGAACCACTCCTCCATCGACCCCGAGCTGACGGGCAAGGCCTGCAACTTCTGGCACTTCCAATTCGAGGCCAACACGGCCATGAAGATGAAGGCCATTGCCAACTACATCAAGAAGCAGCCTGACATCAAGAAGGTGTACCTGCTCAACCAGGACTACGCACACGGGAAGCAGTGGGCGCACTATGGCCGCGAGATGGTGGGCCTGGCGCGGCCTGACATCCAGTTTGTGGGCGAGGCGCTGCACCCCATTGGCCGCGTGAAAGACTTCGCGCCGTATGTTGCCAAGATCAAAAGCACCCAGGCCGATTCGGTCATCACTGGCAACTGGGGGCAGGACATGACGCTGCTGCTCAAGGCGGCGGGCGACGCGGGCTACAACCTGCGCTACTTCAACCACAGCGCAGGCTCCATGCCCGGCACGGTGCTGGCGGTGTCGCAGGCCAAGCAGGGCCAGCTGACCTGGGTGGCCGAATGGCACCCCGGCCAGGCCGACACCCCCAAGGTGGACACTCTGGTCAAGGCCTACAAGGCCAAGACGGGCAAGGACTTCCTCGCGCCGCGCATCGAGATGACGCCGCGCTTTCTGGCAGCCGCCATCAACAAGGCCCAGTCCACCGATCCGGTGAAGGTGGCCCGCGCGCTGGAAGACCTGACCATTGACTCCGTCGTCGGCCCCGTCCGCATGCGCGGCGAAGACCACCAGCTGCTGCTGCCCCAGGTGGTCAACACCATCGTGCCGGTCGACGGCAAGGCCGTGAAAGTGGGCTGGGAAGGCACCAACTACGGCTTTCGCACCGACGCGGCCTACACCGGCAACGAGCTGGCGCAAGGCACCGAGTGCAAGATGGCCCGGCCCTGACAGCACGGAGCATCAGCGCGCGGTAGACCCCACAGCGGCAGCTGCCACAGGCCGCCGCTAACATGGCCGGTCATTGCATTGATTGACCCGACCCACAAGGACCGCGCCCATGCCCGACTTTCGCAGCGACACCGTCACCCAGCCCACGCCCGCCATGCGCGAGGCCATGTTCAAGGCCCCGCTGGGCGACGATGTGTTTGCCGACGACCCCTCTGTGAATGCACTGCAGGAGCACGCGGCGCAGCTGCTGGGTTTTGAGGCCGCGCTGTTCGCCCCCTCGGGCACGCAGACCAACCTGATCGCGCTGTGGGGCCACTGCCAGCGCGGCGACGAGGCCATCGTGGGCCAGAGCTGGCACACCTATCGCTGGGAGGCGGGCGGCATGGCCGTGCTGGGCTCCATCCAGCCCCAGCCCGTTGAGACCCAGCCCGACGGCACGCTGCGCGTGGCCGACATCGCCGCCGCCATCAAGCCCGACGACCCGCACTTTGCGCGCACACGACTCGTCGTGCTGGAGAACACCACGGGCGGCCAGGTGCTGCCACCCGCCTACATCGCCGAGGTGGCGCAACTGGCGCGCAGCCGGGGGCTGGCGCTGCACCTGGACGGCGCGCGCTTGTTCAACGCGGCCACCGCCAACGCCGCGCGCCATGGAACCGATGTGTATGACGAAGCGCGGGCGCTGTGCGGCGCTTTTGATTCCGTATCGCTGTGCCTGAGCAAAGGCTTGGGTGCGCCAGTGGGCTCGCTGGTGCTGGGCACGCGTGATTTCATCCGCCAGGCCCGCCGCACCCGCAAGATTCTGGGCGGTGGCATGCGCCAGGCCGGTGTGCTGGCTGCCGCAGGCCACTATGCATTGCAGCACCATGTGCGGCGACTGGCCGATGACCATGCGCACCTGGACCAGTTGGCCCAGGGACTGCAAGAGGCGGGCCGCAGCCACCCGGTGTTACAGGACCGCATCACCGTGCTGCCCTGGCAGACCAATATCCTGTTCACCGACTTGCACCCCGATGTGGCCCCTGCCTTTGCCGCCTGGCTGGCGCACCATGGCGTGCGCGTGACAAGCAGCCTCTATGGCGGCAACACGCGGCTGCGCTGGGTGGCACATCTGGATGTGGGCCAGGCCGACGTAGCGGCTGCGCTGGACTGCGTGGCGCGTTTTACGGGGTGATGGGCATACACGCCGGCAAGCTGGCTTGAATGCCCGTACCGGCGTCCAACGGGCGTCCGTCGAGGGCGCCTTGCGCCAGCGGCCACACGGGTCCGTGGTCACCCATCCACCAGCGGGTAGGTGCGCCCGCCGAAGATGCCGGTGCCCACGCGCACCATCGTGCTTCCGGCCTGGATGGCGGCCTCCAGGTCTGCGGTCATGCCCATGGAGAGGGTGTCGAAATCTTCCAGCCCCGGCTCCGCCCGGGCACGTATCTCGTCAAAAAGCTTTCTGGCGCTGGTATGGATTGCCAACTGCGATTCGAAATCAGGGGCATGGTCAGGAATACTCATGAGCCCGCGCACCCGCAGACGTGGCAGTTTCGCCACAGCACACACCAAGCCCAGCACGTCCGCCGAGGCCACCCCGGACTTGGTGGCGCCACCGTCCATATTCACCTGCACACACACTTGCAACAGGGGCAGATGCGCGGGGCGCTGGGCCGACAGGCGCTCGGCAATTTTGAGCCGATCCACCGTGTGCACCCAGTCAAAATGCTCGGCCACAAGCCGTGTCTTGTTGCTCTGGACAGGGCCGATACAGTGCCACTGCAGCCCGGCGCCAGGCATTGCAGCGCGCAAGGCAGCGATCTTGTCCACACCTTCCTGGATGTAGTTTTCGCCAAAAGCGGTTTGGCCTGCGGCCACGGCCTCAACCACCGCATCGGCGCCAAACGTCTTGGAAACGGCGAGCAGATTCACACTGGCAGGCGCACGCCCGGCGGCATTGCTCGCTTGGGCAATCCTGCCGAGAACCTGTTGGAGGTTGTTAGCAATCGTGGTCATAATGATTGGCAAGCGTACCAAACGATAGAGGGACTCCGTGGACATTACCCAATTGCTCGCGTTCAGCGTCAAGAACAAGGCATCCGACCTGCACCTTTCCGCAGGCCTGCCGCCCATGATCCGGGTCCACGGCGATGTGCGGCGCATCAACGTCGATGCGCTTGACCACAAGACAGTCCATGCCATGGTGTACGACATCATGAGCGACTCGCAACGCAAGACGTACGAAGAGTTTCTGGAGGTCGATTTCTCCTTTGAAATCGAAGGCCTGGCCCGTTTCCGCGTCAATGCCTTCAACCAGAACCGCGGCGCGGCGGCCGTGTTCCGGACCATTCCGAGCAAGATCCTCACGCTGGAGCAGCTCAACGCCCCCAAGATCTTCGGCGACCTGGCCCTGAAGCCGCGTGGCCTGGTGCTGGTGACGGGCCCCACAGGTTCAGGCAAGTCCACCACGCTGGCGGCGATGGTGAACTATCTGAACGAAACCGAATACGGCCACATCCTCACGGTAGAAGACCCGATCGAGTTCGTGCACGAGTCCAAGAAGTGCCTGATCAACCAGCGCGAAGTCGGGCCGATGACCTTGTCGTTCTCGGCAGCGCTGAAGTCAGCGCTGCGCGAAGACCCGGACGCCATTCTGGTGGGCGAAATGCGCGACCTCGAAACCATCCGCCTGGCCATGACGGCCGCCGAAACAGGCCACCTGGTGTTCGGCACGCTACACACCTCCAGCGCCGCCAAGACGATTGACCGGATCATCGACGTGTTTCCTGCCGAAGAAAAGGAAATGGTCCGATCCATGTTGTCTGAATCGCTGCAGGCCGTGATCTCGCAAACCCTGTGCAAGACCAAGGACGGATCAGGCCGCGTGGCTGCGCACGAAATCATGCTGGGCACCAGCGCCATCCGTAACCTGATCCGCGAGGCCAAGGTCGCACAGATGTATTCGACCATCCAGACCAGCAACAGCGTGGGCATGCAGACACTGGACCAGAATCTCACCGACCTGGTGCGGCGCAACATCATCAGCCCCGCTGAGGCGCGCGGAAAAGCCAAGATCCCCGAAAACTTCCCGGGCTGATCGGCTCACACAACCAAGACCTTGCGGCCGCAGACCGGCCGCAGACCGGAGCGAGATATGAAAGGCATTTTGAGCCTTCTGAAGATGAAAAGCCGCAGCGGCAAGGCGAACGAAGAGCACACGGACTCCGTGTTGTTCTCCACCGCTTTTGCAGGCCAGGGCGTGGACGAGTCGATGCTCGTCCCCTGGGAGGCCCGCGCGGTTGAAGTGGGGGCCAAACGCCTGCCCACGAGCCGTGGCGGCAAGCTCCTGCAGGGCCTGTGGGCCAAAGACAAATACATGGCCCACCTGGACAAGGACGCTGTGGAGCGCATGGAGCGCTTTTTTGAGTTTGCGGCCGTCCAGTCCAACCGGGACGTGATTCGGCAAGATGAATACGGCAACTTCATGGTGGTGCTGCTCACCGGCACCATCGCAGTGGACCGCATACAGCCCTGGGGCGAACAGTTGCGCCTGGCAGAAACACGCCCTGGTGACATCCTGGGCGAGATGTCGCTGCTCGACAGCGGCATTCGCTTTTCGGCCTGCACCACGCTCACCGACTGCGAGATCGCCGTGCTGAGCGCCGAAGCCATGGACGACATGATGACCAAGGACCCGCAACTGGCCGCCAGCCTGATTGCGCTGCTGGCCCGCAAACTGTCGCTGCGCCTGCGCGTTGTCAGTGCGCGTCTGAGCGACAACCAAAAGTGATGCGCGACCACAAGACCAAAAATCGTCCGTCAGACGGACACCCCAGGGAGAACTTCTGATGGAACGCGATCAGGCCAGTAAATTCATCAATGACCTGCTCAAACTCATGGTGAGCCGCAACGGCAGCGACTTGTTCATCACCGCTGAGTTTCCGCCCGCCATCAAGGTGGACGGCAAGGTGACCAAGGTGTCGCCCCAGCCGCTCACGGCCAACCACACGCTCACGCTGGCCCGCGCCGTGATGAGTGACAAGCAAGTGGCCGACTTTGAACGCACCAAAGAGTGCAACTTCGCCATCTCGCCCGCAGGCATTGGCCGCTTTCGCGTCAACGCCTTCATCCAGCAGGGCAAGGTAGGCATGGTGATGCGGACGATTCCGCTCACGTTGCCCACCATCGACGGATTGGGCGTGCCGCAGGTGCTCAAGGAAGTGACCATGGCCAAGCGCGGCCTGTGCATTCTGGTGGGCGCCACGGGCTCGGGCAAATCAACCACGCTCGCCGCCATGGTGGATTGGCGCAACGAGAACTCGTTCGGCCACATCATCACGGTGGAAGATCCGGTCGAATTTGTGCATCCTCACAAGAACTGCGTGGTGACGCAACGCGAAGTGGGCCTGGACACCGACAGTTGGGAAGCCGCCCTGAAAAACACGCTGCGCCAGGCGCCTGATGTGATTTTGATGGGCGAAATCCGCGACCGCGAAACCATGGAACACGCCGTGGCCTTTGCGGAAACCGGCCATTTGTGCCTGGCCACGTTGCATGCCAACAGTGCCAACCAGGCGCTCGACCGCATCATCAACTTCTTCCCCGAAGAACGCCGTCCCCAGTTGCTGATGGACCTGTCGCTAAACCTGCGCGCCATGGTGTCACAGCGTCTGATCCCCAAGCAGGACGGCAAAGGCCGCGCTGCGGCGGTCGAAATCATGCTCAATACCCCGCTGATCTCCGACCTTATCTTCAAGGGCGATGTCTCCGAGATCAAGGAGATCATGAAAAAGAGCCGCAACCTGGGCATGCAGACCTTCGACCAGGCGCTGTTCGATGCGTACGAGGCTAACGTGATCAGCTACGAAGACGCGTTGCGCAACGCCGACTCTTTGAACGATCTGCGCCTGCAGATCAAGCTCAACAGCCAGCGCGCCAAGTCGCCGGACCTTGCGTCGGGCACGGAACACTTTGCGATTGTGTGACAACCCCCTGAGCGGCTGCGCCGCTTCCCCCTTCTCTCGCGCTGCGCGCGGGAAGAGGGACGACGCTGGTGGCCTGGCAAAGCCAGTTCCACGGCGTCCGCTGGCCTGGGCCGCGCCAGTTTCAAACGCTGCCCCCGTGGCGGCCTTTTTTTGCAAGAACCACTCCCATGCCAAGCACCAACCCCCGCAACTACGACGCAACCCCATCCCGCAAGGTCGCCTTCCTGGGGCTGGGCGTGATGGGCTACCCCATGGCTGGCCACCTCGCCCTCGCGGGGCATGAGGTCACCGTGTACAACCGCACCGCTACCAAATCAGTAGCATGGTGCGCAGAGTATTCAAGCGCTAGAGCCCCAAAACATGCAGCAACGCCCCGAGAGGCTGCTGCTGGGGCCGATATCGTTTTTTGCTGCGTGGGCAACGACAACGACCTGCGCTCCGTCACCCTGGGTGCCGAGGGTGCGTTCGCGGGCATGAAACCCGGCGCCATTTTTGTGGACCACACCACAGCATCTGCCGAAGTGGCGCGCGAGCTGTATGCGGCGGCCAAGACCTTGGGTCTGCAATTTGTGGATGCGCCCGTATCCGGGGGCCAAGCGGGCGCTCAAAATGGCCTGCTCACCGTGATGTGTGGCGGTGATGCTGCTGCGTTTGAGGCCATACAGCCTGTCGGCATGGCGTTCTCCCGCGCCTTCACGCTGCTGGGCGCCAGCGGCGCAGGCCAGTTGGCGAAGATGGTCAACCAGATCTGCATTGCGGGCCTGGTGCAAGGTTTGTCCGAGGCGGTGGCTTTTGGCCAGTGCGCGGGGCTCGACATGAAACAGGTGCTCGACGTCATCGGCAAAGGTGCGGCCCAAAGCTGGCAAATGGACAACCGTGGCAAGACCATGGTGGATGGAAAATTCGATTTCGGGTTTGCGGTGGACTGGATGCGCAAGGACCTCGGCCTGGTACTCGATGAAGCCAAGCGCAATGGCGCCCGCCTGCCTGTGACGGCGCTGGTGGACCAGTTTTATGCCGATGTACAGAAGATGGGCGGCAACCGCTGGGACACCTCCAGCCTTATCAAGCGGTTGACCTGATCCGAGCCCCGGCGCTTTCTCCGAGAATGCGCCGGTCAAAAAAAAGCCACCCGAAGGTCAATGCCAGTCAGTTAAGCCCTGGCTGGCATTTTCTTTGGAGGGTACTTGCTGCGCGTGGAGCGCTTGACCTCGCGAGGGAAACTTCGGCCTTGCCTGCGTGGCGGCAGCACGAAGTGCCTTGCCTCGTCCATCAGCCACTGCAGGTGCTGCGGCACCACACCAGCGCGCGCCAGGTGCACGCTGCGCAGCACCCCGACGATGGCATGGCGCGCCGTGTGAAAGCTGATGCGCACGGGCTCCACCTTGGCGTGCTGCGCCATCAGCCGCATGCACCTGCGCAGCAGTGTGTGGGCGATCAGGACACCCCAGACCTCCTGCATGACCAGCTCGGGCTGGCGGCTGCGCAGCACGCTGTGGCTTTGCTGCAGTGACTGCTTGATCTCACGAAACCCCAGCTCGATCTCCCAGCGCTGGCGGTACAGCTGCACCAGCTGCTGTGCATCAAACCGCTGGGCGTCCAGCATGGAAGTGATGAAGCGCCTGGGTTTGCCATCGACCAGCGTCTGCACCATACGGGCCTGCCAATGGCTGGGCAACTCGGGGCGTAGCTGTCTGGCCCTTTGCGACACAGGCATACGGATCAGCCAGTCGCTCTCACCCAGGGTTTGCTCCACTTCGTGGCGCAGGTTGTCCCTGGCGCGCATGAGCCAATGGCGCTCGCTTCCTGCACTTTGCCAGTCCAGCAAGAAGGCTGCAGAAAAGTACGCGCGGTCAAACAGCGTGATCGAGTCATCCAGCCCGCACAGTCCAGCAGCCAGCGTCAGCTCCCCTTGGTGGTAGTCGCCCAGTTGAGCATCAAGCAGTTCGTGGCTGTCGGTGTCCAGCAGGCACACCGCGCGAACCATGGGCCAGGGCTGCGGGCCGTACTGCGTGTGTCCGCTGCCCAGCACCTGGCGGTTGTCCGCGCTGTCGGGAGCCGACCAAACCACGCCATCGACGGCCAGCACGCGCAAGCTGTCGGGGTGCACCGGGTGGGCGCGTCCCCAGGCCTGGGTGAGCAGGCCAAACAAGTGTGCCAGCGGCTCGGCGCCCAGCCTCTGGCGGGCCTGCACGCTGGCACTGGGTGCGGGCAAGTCCTGTCCGTCCACGGTCAGTGCCATCTCTTGAACTACCTGCCACAGCGGCATCTGGCGCAACAGGGCCAGCCCAATCACCAGCCACACGGCATGCTCAGCGGGCAGCTTGCGACGCCGGATCGAGGCCTTGCCTGTGGCTTGCAATGCTTGCGCGATCCAGCTCGGATCGATCAAGGCGCTCAACTCAGCCATGCCGCCAGCGGGCAACTCGGCCAAGGTCTCATTGAAGATGGTTTGCAGTCGAGCAGACAAAAGAAAAAGGGATCGTGGTGAACACGTTCCCTTTTTACAGGCATTCAGCCTCGCCTGGGCTTAACTGACTGGCATTGGCCGTACGGCCCCTTTTTATGTAGTGCGGCCCATGGCCTTCCATGGCCTTGCCGCCAGCTCAGCGGCTGGTCGCTGGCGCGTCCTGCGTCACGGGGGCGGGCTGCGTGGCGATGCGGCGCAGTTCTTCGTCCGACAGGATCTCGAACACGCGCACCACTTTGCTGACGTTACTCACACCCCGGGCGATTTCGGTGGCGCGCTGGGCTTCGCGCTGCGACACACGGCCCATCAGATAGACGACGTTGCGCTCGGTCACCACCTTGAATGAATTGGCCGAGATGTCATTGGCATCCACCAGGCTCGCCCGCACCTTGCCGGTGATGAAGGTGTCGGTGGAGCGCTGGCTCAGCGACGACGGGGGCATCACCGCCAAGTCGTTCACCACAGAGCGGGTGTTGTCGACCTGCGCCATGATTTTTTCGACCTTTTCGCGGTCTAGCGCGCTGGGCACCTCACCGGTCAACAGCGCCTGGCGGTTGTAGCTGGTGATGTTGACGTGGGCACGGTCGCCCAGGGTTTCGCGAATGCGATTGGCGGCACGCAACTCGATGCCTTCGTCCTCGATCTGCGTGCCCGCAGTGCGGCGGTCAACGGCCATTACGCCGCCCATCACGGCGCCTCCCACGATGAGTGGGGCACACGCCGACAGGCCTGCTGCCAGGGCAGTGATGGCCAGCGCGGTGCATACGGTGCGCTGGGTTCGGTTCATGGATGGTGTCATATCGGGCTCTCCTGTTCGCCAAGTAACTGGGTGTCCACGCCGTCGCTCAGGCAATGCAGCACAAGGCCATGGACTTCGCGCACACGCGCGGCGCGGTCGTGGGGCACGCTGATCAACACATCGGTCTCGCGCAACATGGCAGCGAGCTTGCCGCCGGTGCGCCCCGTCAGCACCACCACGGTCATGTCGCGCTCATGGGCGGCTTCAGTGGCGGCCAGCACGTTCGCGTCGTTGCCGGTGACCGACAAAGCCAGCAACACGTCGCCAGCCTGCCCCAGCGCACGCACCTGGCGCGCGATCTGCTGCACCGCATCGTTGCTGCCCGCAGCCGGTGCCATCAGGGTGCCGTCGGTGGCGAGGGCGAGGGCTGCCAGCTCGGGCCGCTCACGCTCAAAGCCCGCTACACAGAACGCGGCGAACTGCTGGGCCGCAGCGGCCGACGGACCATTGCCACAGGCCAGCACTTTGCCCCCGCTGGTCACGCAGGCCAGAACGGCCTGGACTGCGGCGGCGATGGGGTGGCTCAGGGTCTGGGCGGCCTGGTATTTGAGGTCAGCGCTGTCGATGAAGTGCTGTTGGATACGTTGCTCAAGCATGGGGGGCCAATGATACCCTTCGCGTGTTACAGCTTTTGTAGCAAACCGTAGCCACCGGCCTTGCGATTGCGGCGTGAATGCGCCGTCAAGTAGCCGTCCGGCCGCAGCGCAATCACCGCACTGTCTTTCTTAGAACGTGAACACGTTTTTACTGCGCGTCAAAAGCGGCCTGCAGCCATTCCACCGACTCTTCGACCAGCACCACATCAAAGCGGCAGGGCGGCGGCGAGGGCATGCGCAGCAGGTAGTGGCGCGCCGCAAAGACGATGCGCTGCTGCTTGACGGCACTGATGCTCGCACCGGCGCCGCCGAAGGCGCTGCTGGCACGGCTGCGCACCTCCACAAACACCAGGGTGCCACCCCGGTCACGCATCACCAGATCAATCTCGCCACCACCACGGCCGGGCGTCCGATAATTGCGCTCCACCAGCTGCAACCCGGCGGCCTGCAAAAAGGCCAGCGCTTTGTCCTCTGCTGCGTTGCCACGCTGTCGCGTGGTGACCTTGCGGGTTGCAGCGGGGCCGGGCGAGGCCAATGCCTGCGGCGCGGCCATTTCCGGTTTTCGTTTTCCAAGGAATTTCATTGAGCGCATCTTTCGCTTCAGCCCAGGGCGCCGCGCGCGAAGCGGCGGCTGCGCAGCATTATCCGCAGGGCGCCTTGTATGTGGTGGCCACTCCCATTGGCAACCTGGCCGACATCACGCTGCGCGCCATGCACGTGCTGCTCCTCGCCGACACCGTGGCCTGTGAGGACACCCGCCACACCCAGGCCCTGCTGCGCGCCTATGGCATCGACAAAGGCGCGGCACAGTTGCTGGCCGTGCACCAGCACAACGAGGCAGAGGCGGCACACCACGTGGTGCAGCGGCTGCAGCAGGGCCAGCGCGTGGCTTATGTGAGCGACGCAGGTACACCCGGCGTCAGCGACCCGGGCGCACGCCTGGTGGCGGCCGTGCACGCGGCCGGCCTGCGCACCGTGCCCCTGCCCGGGGCCAGCAGCATCACCACGGCGCTGAGCGTGGCCGGTGCTGTGGCCCACAGTGGCGAACAAGGCGGTTTTGTGTTTGCCGGCTTTTTGCCCGTGAAGAATGCCGAGCGCGCGGCCGTGATCGAGCAGCAACTGGCCCACGAGGCCCGCTGTGTGGTGCTGCTGGAGGCCCCTCATCGCATCGAAGAACTGGCCAAGGCGTTGGGGGTGCTGGGCCAGCGCCCGGTCACCCTGGCACGCGAACTGACCAAACAGTTTGAAGAAATCACCACCCAGCCCGCCGAGGCGCTGACAGCGTGGCTGAGCGGTTCGCCCCAGCGCTCGCGCGGGGAGTTTGTGGTGCTGCTGCACCCGACCCCCGTGGCCAGCGATGATGGCGACAGCCTGCGTGTGCTGCGTTTACTGCTGCAAGAGCTGCCGCTGAAAACCGCCGTGCGCGTGGCCGCCGAGATCACAGGCGCATCACGCAACGTGTTGTATGACACGGCCTTGCAGTGGAAACGCGACGGAGCCCCCACCGAGGCGGCGGCAGGCGGTGACGCGGATGGATAGCCTCAGAATATGAGCAAAAACGGCCTCTAGCGCTTATTCAATAAGCGCTAGCAGCTATCTATTTAATAGTAATCCATCGCGCAGGCTGCGATAAAAAAGGGCCTGTGACGACACCGCCCCTCGCCCGCCGCGCAGTCCATCCGTCCATCCGTGCGACTGCCTCAGCCCGATACCGCCAGACCCGCCGCCACGCCACCAAACAAGTCGCCCTCGAGCTGCGGCGTATCGGGGAAAGCAACCCTCAGCGCCGTACGCAAGGGCCGCAAGGCCGATGAACCACCGGTCAGGTAAATGGCATCCAGCCCCTGCGGGCCCAGGCCGGCCAGTTGCGCACATTCTTGTGCGCATGCCACCACCTGCTCCAACGGCTGCGCCAGAAACTGCGCCAGTCCCTGGGCAGTGACCGCACCGCCCAGCCCCGGCTCGATCCAGTCGAGCACCATCGGGGCGTCGCCGCCCGACAGTGACGCCGCAATCTTGGCCTGCTCCACCGTGTTGGCCAAACGGTGCCCCAGGCGCTCGTTGAGCACCTGCATCAACCGTGCATGCAATCGCGCATCGGCGTAGTCCGTTCGCAGGCCTTGCGCATCACGCACGGCGCGCGGTGAATACGACCATTGAATCAAATGCCAGGTCGAGAGGTCGAAGAACACGCGGCTCGGCACCTCGCGCCCCGTGGGCCCCACATGGCGAAACCCCAGCAGCGGCATCAACAGCTCCAGGCTGAGCCGACGGTCAAAGTCGGTCCCGCCGATGTGCACACCCGTCGTGGCCAACACGTCGCGGCTGCGGTCTGCGTGGCGCATGCGGTCGGGCCCCAATCGCACGACCGTGAAATCGGAGGTGCCACCGCCAATGTCCACCACCAGCACCAGCGACTCGCGCGTGATGCGCTGCTCGTGGTCCAGCGCCGCCGCAATGGGCTCGAACTGAAACGACACGTTCTCGAACCCGGCCCCGTGCGCTGCGTCGCGCAATGCATCTTCGGCCTGCTGATCGCGGGCGCTGTCCCCATCCACAAAATGCACAGGGCGGCCCATGACCACCCGCCCCGGCATGCCACCGAGCTCATCGCGCGCTTTGGCCGCCAGCATGCGCAAAAACAAACTGATGATGTCCTGATAACTCACCAGGCTGTTGTGCACTGCCGTTTTGTCTTGCAACAACGCACTGCCCAAAAGACTCTTGAGCGAACGCATCAGCCGCCCCTCGGTGCCCGACAGGTAGTGGCTGACAGCATCGCGACCGAAATGCGTGCTGTGATCTTCGGCATTGAAGAACAACGCGGTGGGCAGCGTGGGGTGGGCAGCACCTTCGACCACCACCATGCGGGCCTGCCCGCCCGGCTGACGCACCGCCATGGCGGAATTGGAAGTCCCAAAGTCGATACCTAACGTGGTGTCCTTCAAAAGAGGCATGGCAAAAACAACGGTGTATTGGATAAATAGCTACTGCGCTGAAGGCGAAAGCGCTTTGTCTTGCGCACAAAGCCGCAACCGTCGCAATCGTTCCCTCGGGCCGCGAGAACCCAGGGCTTTTTTCCGAGCGCGAAACGGTGGCCAACGCGCAATGAAGCACAAGGACTAGCCACTCGACTGCAGTGTCTTGCGCACACAAGTGTCAGAACTTGCGCCAGAAAAACAAAAAAGCGACCGTTTTACGGGTCGCTTGTTTTGCAATTACTTCGCTAATCTGTTGATTTGCAAAGCAATTTATTTGGTGGCTGGGGCTGGATCGAAAGATCCTTCGCAACCCGCGCCAGCACTAGCTTTTCCCTGACTGTCCTGGTTCCTGGGTACACCTCTGGGTACACCAGACCAGTAGCAGCGCTTCGATTCCGATTTGGAACCTGATCGCTGTTTCGAATTATCCCACTTCACAGGATTGAAGGCACTCCCTCAGGGCCGTTGCACTGCTGATGTGTCGCGCACAAACATTGGCAATCCCCGATATACGACATTCATACACCAAAGCAAGTATCTTGCAGAAACTGGATTTGGCATATATATTGGCATTTCCCGATAGAGAACATCGCATGGACTTCCCGATCCACCTGACCAGCCAGCTTCGCGAGCACCTGCGCGCGCTCAGGAAAGCGCGCGGCCTGACCCAGGCCGCGCTCGGGCGGCTGCTCGGCGTGGGACAGGCCCGCATCGCCGAGATCGAAAGCAACCCTGGCGCCGTGAGCGTCGACCAGTTAATGAAGGTGCTCTCGGCGTTGCGCGCGTCCCTGTTGTTGAGGGATGACGTGATCGACGTGACCGCGAATCAACCGGATGCGACCGCCTCGCCCCCCTCCCCTCCTGCGAGCAAACCCCGCAAGCCGGCCAAGCAACCGTCGGTCAACATCCCACCGACGGGTCAGTGGCGCATGCAGCCCTTGACTGGCAGCGGCCGGCACCAGGCGGCATCGGTTCTCGCAAGCCGCAGTGATGCGAAGACCCCATCGGACGCGCAAGCGCTGCGGGACGCGAACCCGAACTCGGATGTCACACCGACATCCAGGCGCAACTTCGTCATCCGGCCAAAGAAAGGCTCTTGGTAATGGTGGCGCTCAACGCGTGGATGAATGGCGAATTCGTCGGAGCCTGGCAGGTCAACCGCGGAGCTCACAGCTTTTCGTACGCCCCGTCATGGCTGGAGTCCGAGAAGTCCCGACCGCTGTCCCTGTCGCTACCGCTCACCCGTACCCTGGAGGTCAAGGGGGAGGTCGTTGCGAACTACTTCGACAACCTGCTGCCCGACAACGAGCGAATCCGCGAGCGCATCGGCCGGCGATTCAAGACCAGGACACTCGATGCCTTCGCCTTGCTGGAGGCCATTGGCCGTGACTGCGTCGGCGCAGTGCAGTTGCTTCCGGAAGGAACGACGCCTGACGGATGGAACCGCGTGGCATGCGAGCCCCTCACTGATGAGCAGGTCGCGGCCGCACTTCGCGCCGTGCCCGACGACCCGGTCGCGCGCCACATCGACGAAGCTCCGCCGTTCCGAATTTCCTTGGCGGGCGCCCAGGAAAAGACCGCCTTCGTGCGGGTCAACGGGCAGTGGTGCAGCCCCGTCGGGGCCACTCCCAGCACCCATATCTTCAAACTTCCGCTCGGCGTGATCGCCAACACGACCCGAGTGGACATGTTCGACTCCGTCGAGAACGAATGGCTTTGCGCGCAGATCATCCAGGCGCTCGGCCTGCCCATGGCACACACCGAGATGGCCACGTTCGGCGACCAGCGCGCACTGATCGTGGAGCGCTTCGACCGGGAATGGATGGAGGATGGGAAGTGGATCGCCCGGCTTCCCCAGGAAGACTTCTGCCAGGCGCTGGGCCTGCCTCCGCGCCTGAAATACGAAGGCGATGGCGGACCATCCACCGCCGCAGGGCTCACGCTGCTGGCCGGGAGCGCGGATGCAGAGACGGACCGGATGGCCTTCCAACTCGCCCAGTTGGCCTTCTGGCTCATGGCGGCACCCGATGGCCACGCCAAGAACTTCTCGATCTTCCTGCGCCAAGGCAATGCCTACGAAATGACGCCCTTGTACGACGTCCTGTCCGTGTGGCCGTACGTGGGCAGGAGCCGGAGGCAATTGCACTGGCGCGACGTCCGCCTTGCAATGGCCTTGCGCTCGAAGAACACGCACTACGAGATCCACACCATCCGTGCCCGCCACTGGCATGACCTGGCCATGAAGAACGGCGGCCCCCCGATCTGGGACGCGATGCAGGGTTTGATTGACCGCGTCGCGCCAGCCCTCGACGCCGTCGAGGCACAACTGCCCCAGGACTTCCCTCAGCGCATCTGGGAACCGATCTCGAAAGGCATGCGGGGCCAGGCAGAGAAGTTTCTCTCAGAGGCCGCCGACCTCTCCTGATCACGAGCACACGGCCTTCTGATGGCTTCGAGCGTGGCGAAAGCGTGCAGCACCAACGGGATTGCGCATTCTGCTCAGCATCACCGCGATTTGATGATCGTTCCGTTGGGCGTTTCCACCCCATGCATATCTGGACACGGTGAATCTAGACAGGACACGAACACCGCACACTCCGATTCTTGCGCTCGGAAATCCACGAACGTTGGCGAGCCCCCCGGCTGGGGCGTGCATTGTTCCACGTTGTTCCAGTTTGCTTGACAGTCAGCAAACATGCACCTACAGTGCGGCTTTGGTACAACATGGAACAACAAGGAGCGCGCCCCGTGGCCTACACCGCCTCTCTCTCGACAACGCCCGGCCGGCCGGGGTTCAGCGTCAGTTTTCGGCACCCCCTGAAACTCGATTCCAAGGGCAAGCCCGGCCTGAAGATGCGCCGTGGCCTGGGCACTGATGACAAGGCAAAGGCCGATGTCCTCGTCGCCCAGATGAACCAACTGCTGCAGGATGAGGCCTGGTGGACGGCAGCGAAGCATCAGGATGCGCTCCGAGCTTTCGACCAGCGGATCGTCGATGCCTTTTATGACGGCATCCAGGCCGGTATCGCAGACTCCTTCGAAACCCGCAACCGCGTCATCCCCCTGCCTGGAAAGGCTGAGGGCTACGCCAGGACACTGTTTGTCGGTACCACGGGCGCCGGCAAAACCTCGCTGCTGCGCCATCTGATCGGCTCAGACCCCGAACTCGATCGCTTCCCCTCCACCTCGACAGCCAAGACCACCGTATCGGACATCGAGGTGATCCCGGCCACTGGTGCATTCCAAGCGGCGGTGACCTTCTTCTCCGAGACAGTCATCCAGGCCAACGTCGAAGACTGCGTCCTCAATGCCTGCGCGGCAGTGTGGGACAAACTGCCGGAGGACAAGGTCGCGGACCGCTTTCTGCATCACCCCGATCAGCGCTTTCGCCTGAGCTACTTGCTTGGTTCGTGGCGCAAGAACCTGCCCACCGAGCCCGCAGCCGACGAATGGGACTTCGGCGCGCCCGATGAAGCGACCACGGCGGCAGCGAACAGCGATGAAGCGGTGTCAACGGCCGATGCCGAGGCACTGCAGGCGCGGCTCGTGGACTATGTCGGCCGCATCACCAAGCTCTCTGCCTCGAAAGCGAAGTCGATCAGCCACGAACTGCTGCCCGATCCGCACTCGGCGAGTGCCGAGGACCGCGAAGCTGCCCTGGAAATTTTCCAGGACGAACTGTTCGCCGACGGGCAGTTTCACGACATCGTTCACGACGTGATCGACGAAGCGCTGCAGCGATTTGAAGCGCTGCAAAGCGGGGACCTGACCTACCGCAGCGCAAGCTCTAAGTGGCCGGTCATGTGGACATACAGCACGGAAGACCGGACGGAATTCCTGAAGCAGGTGCGTTGGTTTTCGAGCAATTTCGCGCCCTCGTTCGGTAAGTTGCTGACGCCCCTGGTCGATGGTATCCGTGTCATGGGGCCACTGTTTCCGACCTTCACTGACCATCAGGCCAAGGTCGTCCTGCTCGACGGTCAGGGGCTCGGCCACACGCCGGACTCATCCACGAGCGTGACGACGCACATCACGCGGCGCTTCTCGGAAGTCGATGCCATCCTCCTGGTCGACAACGCCGAGCAGCCGGTGCAGGCCGCAGCCCAGTCTGTACTGCGTGCAGTCGCATCGAGCGGCAATTACAACAAGTTCCTGATTGCCTTCACGCACTTCGACCAGGTCAAGGGCCTCAATCTGCCGACCTTCGCCGACAAGCGAGCGCACGTACTAGCCTCTGTTCACAACTACCTCTCCAAGCTGAAGGAAGTGCTGAACGCGCCGATCGTGGCCGCAATGGAACGAACGATCGACGACCAAAGCGTCATGCTGGGCGCACTTGACGGACCGAGCGCGAAGTTGCCACCCGGCGTGCGCGCACAACTCAGCAAGTTGATCGCCTTCGTCGAAAAATCGGTCGAGCCGCCTCCGGTGCCGGACGCGAAGCCGCAATACGACGCCTCCGGGCTCGGCTTTGCCGTGCAGCGCGCCGCAGACAGTTTCCAAAAGGCATGGGCGGCTCGATTGGGTTTGTCGATTGGCGCGACGCTTCCGACCGAGCACTGGACCCGCATCAAGGCACTCAACCGCAAGATTTCGAACGAAACGGGCGTCGAGTACGACTCGCTGCGGCCTGTCGCCGATCTCGTTGGTCGCATCACCGAAGAGGTGGCCAATTTCCTCGATAACCCGATCAGTTGGTCACGTTCGCCAAACGACGCCGATGAAGCGCAGCAAGCCATCGCGCCGATCCGACAGATCGTATTTAGCCGTCTGCATCAACTCGCGCTACAACGCCTGATTGAAGAACATTTGACGGACTGGCGGCGCGGCCTGGAACACAAGGGTAGAGGTTCGGCAGCACGCCGTGCCGTCGATATCCGCGGCATCTATGAACTCGCGGTGCCCATTCCAGGCACGGTCAACTCGGCGCCGGCGCTTGAATTCCTTCGTGGCGTTCGCGATCTCGTGCGCACAGCTGTCGTGGAAAGCGGTGGGGCGATGCAACCATGAGCCGACGCCTTACAGCACTCGTCATTGGAAACGCAGACTATGCGGATGCCGGCAAGTTGAAAAACCCGGTGAACGATGCCGGAGATATCTCCGCGAAGCTTGCTGAATGCGGCTTCACAGTGGATACCCGACTGGACTGTTCCCACCAGGAGATGGAGGAGGCGCTAAGAGACTTCAAAAAGGCGCTAAGGGACAGCGATGTTGGCCTGTTTTTCTTCGCCGGTCATGGCATGCAGATTGACGGCCACAACTATCTTGCCGCCATTGATACCGATGTGGAAGGCGAGATCGAGGCAAAGCACTCCTCGCTGCCACTCAATCAGATCATCGAAATCATGGAGAAAGCGGACAACGCATCAAGCATCATCATCCTCGATGCATGCCGTAACAACCCCTTCGAGCGTGCCTGGGCCCGGTCGATGAGTTCCCGCGGTCTCGCGCCGGTCTACGCACCGAGGGGAACCTTGGTCGCCTACGCGACCTCTCCAGGTCAGTTGGCCGCCGACGGACGTGGCCGCCGAAACGGAGCCTACACGGCGGCGCTGCTTCAGCACCTTGCGACCCCTGACTGCTCGATCGAGAACATGTTCAAGCGAGTTCGCAACACACTCAACACCGCAACCGGCGGTAAGCAGATTTCCTGGGAGCACACATCCCTCGCCGGCGACTTCTTCTTCAACATGAGCTTGGGAGCGCGCATCGACGAGTATGCGGATACTGCGCTGCGCGACAGCCTCTTTGTTATCGACGACAAGAAAGCTTCTCACCGCGTCATTAAGGCCCTTAAGACGCTCGACTGGTACAGACAGAATCCAGCCATCGAAGAGTTCACGTCCGCCGTGGCCGGCCGTGCATCACCAGACTCCCTCTTCGTGGTGGGGCGCAACATTTACCAGGCTGCGTGCGGAGGATCGAACGGAGCGAATACTTACCTGACCGATTTCACGTCCCGCGCGGCGGGGCTGAAGCCAGAGCGGCGCAAGGCGCTTCTAGATGGAATGCTATTTGAGGTGTTCTTCGATCCTGACGCTCGTCTCCGCAAGGAATTCAAGATGAGAAAATTCCAGGAGCTATTTCATCTGCAGCAACACGCGCAACTCAAATCGAGCTTCGACTTCATCGCCGAATGCCTGCTGCCAGAGGTCGGACGCTTCTATTCGATCCCGGGCAAGGGCCATGCGGTCGTTGTCGATGTCGTCACGAAGGCGGGCGCGAAGCCTGGGAGCCAAGTTCTCAAGTCGGTTCACATTGGCGGAGACAACATCCTGTGGATGGAAGACGCGGACTATGCACCTGAGCCCGGCGAGGCTCCCATGCTCGAAAAGCTTAGCCTTGCGAAGTTTGAAGACCGCCTTGCTGAACAGATGGTCGTTCCCGCTGAATTCCTCACCATCAACTACGCTTCTTTTTCCAAGACGCTTGCTGAGCAGGTCTACTTTCCATATGGTTGGACGACGCGAAAGCGGTAGTCCATCGCATCGGGCATAGGACACATGCCGTGATCACATGCCATCGAAGATTTCGGACCGCTCCTCATTCATATGAACGCCTAGCGTCGGTTCATTGCCTTGAACCCCCGATCTCGTGCAATGAAAGCCGCCAGCATGTGAGGGATCAACGCCACCGCGTCCACCGGTACTTGATGCACCCGCCCATGCACCTCCGCATAGGCATCGAGCTGAGCCTTTAACTCGGTGGATAGAGCGATCGTAAGCTTTACCGCTTCGGACCGTGGAAGCGCCCCCAAGCTAAGCCGGTCCGCGCCTTTGCTCATTGCAGCGCTCCCCGCTGGAAGAACAACGGTTGGTACGGCCGCAACACCAAATCCTTGTTCACCATTACCCGCATCGGGAACCCCGGCCGGATCGTCAGCGTCGGCTGCACACTCATGTTCCGCTTGGTGATCTCCTGCCCGACCTGGTTCACCGCATCCTGCGCGCCTTCCCTGGTCGCAATCACGATGCGGTTGCCATCGGTGAGCGCGGCAACCACGACGGCAGGTTCCACGTGCGTGTGGTACGGCAAGAGCTGGTCGATGTCCTTCAGCGGCATCGCCTGGTCATAAGCGCGGCCATCCCAAGGCAGCATCCGGTGGCTGAAGCCCTGAAAGGCGGGGTGGTTCAGCAGGTCACCAAGGCGATCATCCGCGCGCAGATGGGGATGCCGGAATGTTGAACGGCCCTCCTGGGTGGCATGAACCGCAGTCTTGTCGGCTGACACGGGGATCACTTCACTGGCGTCGCTGCATGGCGATGCGAGGAGCACGGGCAGCACCCCGCCAGCCAGCTTCCGGCAGTGGGAAAGCCAACGTGCCTTCTTCATGGCGTTACCGTCCTGGCGTCGACGCGTCGCGCGAGGGGCTGCAAGACTGCACGATGCGTCGTCATGGACTGCTCGACCTCTTCATCGCCCAGTCATCTTCAGCGCGGCCTCGGGCAGGCGCTCACCCTGGACCTGGATCTTCGACACCTCCTCGTTGATCTGGTCGAGATCGTCCGTGCTCAAGTCGAGCGCCACCGCACCCAGGTTCTCCTCCAGGCGATGCAGCTTCGTCGTGCCAGGAATGGGGACGATCCAGGGCGCTTGCGCGAGCAGCCAGGCGAGTGCCACTTGCGCTGGCGTGGCGCCCTTGCGCGCGGCAACGCCTTTGACGACATCGACCAAGGCCAGGTTGGCTTGGCGCGCTTCGGGCGAGAAGCGCGGCACGCTGTTTCGGAAGTCCGTCGGATCGAACTGAGTGTTCTCGTCGATCTTGCCGGTCAGGAACCCAGCGCCCAGTGGGCTGAATGGCACGAAGCCGATGCCCAGCTCCTTCAGTACCGGCAGCAGCTCCAATTCCGGGCCGCGCCAGAACAGCGAATATTCGCTCTGCACAGCTGTCAAGGGCTGCACGGCGTGGGCGCGGCGGATCGTCTGCACTCCCGCTTCCGACAGTCCGAAATGCTTGACCTTGCCCTCGGCAATCAGATCCTTGACCGCGCCGGCCACGTCCTCGATCGGCACGTCCGGATCCACGCGGTGCTGGAACAGCAGGTCGATGCGGTCGGTACGCAAGCGCTTGAGGCAGTGCTCCACGGCGGCCCTGATGTGGGCGGGGCGACTGTTGGTGCCACTGCCGCGCTCGCCGGTGACTGGGTTGATGTCGAAGCCGAACTTGGTCGCGATCACCACCTCGTCGCGGATCGGCGCCAGCGCTTCACCGACCAGTTCCTCATTGACGAACGGGCCATAGGCCTCGGCGGTATCGAAGAAAGTCATCCCGCGTTCGTGGGCGGTGCGGATCAGGGCGATCATGTCCTGCCTGTCCGCGGCCGGACCGTAAGCGGAACTCATGCCCATGCAGCCCAGGCCCAAGGCCGAGACTTCCAGGTTGTTTCCAAGTTGGCGATGCTTCATGGTGTGTGCCTCATTTCTGTCTCACTTGACGGCGACGCCCTTCAACCAGTTCGTCACGCGCTCCATCGTTCGCCGCTCCTGGTCCATCTCCATGACGAAACCCTTGAGCAATCGCGCCTTCGGGGCATGGCTGGCCAGAACGGTCTGGCTGTTGCCGAGCCCGTAGCCGCCGTGGGTGACGAAGGGGATCAGGGTCTTGCCAGACAGGTCGTGCGCGGACAGGAAGGCGCGGATCACCGGCGGCGCGGTTTCTCCCCAGATGGGAAAGCCCAGGAACACCGTGTCGTAGTCCGCCATGCTGGACACCTTGGCCTGCAAGGCTGGCTCATGGCCGCTGTCGCGCTCTTTCCGGGCTTGCTCGACCGTCTCCAGATAGTCTTCGGGATAGGGCGTTGCGGGCCGGATCTCGAACAGGTCGGTGCCACGTCCGCGCTGGATCAACCCGGCGACGACGCGCGTGTTCCCGGACCGGGAAAAGTAGGCGACGAGCGTCCGTGCGCCTGTTCGCCGCTCCGCCGCATCGCCTTGTCCAGACGCCGCCTCGGCACTGCTCAAGGAAAGCGTCGCGAACGCCGCCATCACCGCCCGGCGGGCTGGATCGTGAAACGATGTCACCATGGCGCCCCCCCGAGTCAGCGCCCCACGCGCGCCTGCAACGCGGCGGGATAGCGATCGCCCTGAACCTTCACCTCGTGCAGGGCATCAGCGATGCTTTGAAGGTCGAGTTCGGACAAGGGCACGGAAGCGGCGCCCAGGTTCTCCTCCAGCCGGTGCAGCTTGGTGGTGCCCGGGATCGGCACGATCCACGGCTTCTGGGCCAGCAGCCACGCGAGCGCGATTTGCGCGGCCGTCACGCCCCTGCCCTTGGCCATCTGGCCGAGCAGGTCCACCAAGGCCTGGTTTGCCTTGATCGCCTCCGGCGAGAAGCGCGGCACCTTGCTGCGGAAGTCGTCGCTGCCGAAGGTCGCACCTTCCTTGATGGCGCCAGTCAGGAAGCCTTTGCCCAAGGGGCTGAAGGGCACGAAGCCGATCCCGAGTTCTTCCAGCGTCGGCAGGATCTCGGTCTCGGGCTCGCGCCACCACAGCGAGTATTCGCTTTGCAGGGCGGTGACGGGCTGCACCGCATGCGCACGGCGAATGGTCTGGGCACCGGCCTCGGAGAGTCCGAAATGTTTGACCTTGCCCTCGGCGATCAAGTCCTTGACCGTGCCGGCCACGTCTTCGATCGGCACGTCCGGATCAACGCGATGCTGGTAGAGCAAATCGATCACGTCGGTCTTCAGGCGCTTGAGCGAACCTTCCACCGCCCACCGGATGTGCTCAGGCCGGCTGTTGAGAATCTGCTGCTTGTTGTCGTCGCCGAAGGTGAAGCCGAACTTGGTGGCAATCACCACCTGGTCGCGTACCGGAGCGAGCGCCTCGCCAACGACTTCCTCGTTGAGGTACGGGCCGTAGACCTCGGCCGTATCGAAGAAGGTCACACCGCGATCGACCGCAGCCCGGATCAGAGAGACGGCCTGCCCGGTGTCCGTGGCCGGACCGTAGCCGTGGCTCAAGCCCATGCAGCCCAGGCCGAGGGCCGAGACCTCAAGACTGCTCTTTCCAAGTTTTCGCTTTTGCATAGGGGGCTTCTCCTGTGGCGCCGAGCCGGAACTGCATCGGCGTAGGGCGAATGGCAACGGGTCAACGCAGAAGGATTCAAGGGTCGACTTCTGATCCGTCGCCGCGATGGACGACGTACGAAACAATGAAGGACCTTGGCGACCTTGCTGGGTCCGTTGCGGGGTTACTTCTGCTCAACAAGCAATGTAGTGATCGCGCCCCGACACGACTAGATGGCAAAATCGGCAAATACTTGTGAAGTGGGCTCATGAATGCCGAAAGAGAGCTACAACGACCTGCTGGCCTTTATTGCCGTAGCGCGCGCGCAGAGCTTCACGCGCGCAGCGGCGCAACTCGGTGTGTCTCAATCCGCGCTGAGCCACACGATCCGCGCCCTCGAGGCCAAGATGGGGGTCCGGTTGCTGACCCGGACCACGCGCAGTGTTTCTCCCACAGAGGCGGGAGAGCGATTGCTGCTGAACGTCGCCCCTCGCTTTGAGGAGATCGAGGCGGAGCTCGCGGCGGTGGGAGAACTGCGTGACAAGCCTGCGGGCACCATCCGCATCACGGCGTCAGAGAATGCGGCCGAAACGGCACTCTGGCCCAGGCTCGCCAAGCTGCTCCCAAAGTACCCTCAAATCAAAGTCGAGGTCACCACGCAGCCCCGCTTTACCGACATCGTTGCGGAGCGGTACGACATGGGCGTCCGGCTCGGCGCCGAAGTAGCGCGCGACATGACCGCCGTGCGTATCAGCCCTGACGTGCGCTTTGCGATCGTCGGCTCACCGGCCTATCTGGCGAAGCACCCTGCCCCCACGAAGCCGCAGGACCTGGCCGATCACGCATGCATCAATCTGCGCTTGATGAGCCACGGAGACCTTTACGCCTGGGAACTCAAGAAGGGCCGGCAGAAAGTCAACGTGCGCGTCGAGGGGCAACTCGTCTTCAACGGGACAAGACCGATCCTCCATGCGGCACTGGCTGGCTTCGGCCTCGGGTACGTGCCGCACGAGGTGGCGCGGCCTTACATCGCCAAGAGGCTGCTCAAACAGGTCCTCGATGACTGGTGTCCGACGTTCCCTGGGTACCACCTCTACTACCCGAATCGCCGGCAGTTGACTCGCGCCATGACGGTGCTGATCGAAGCGCTGCGCCATCCGGCCAAAGAGAAATGAACTGGCGGGTCCACACATGGCCATAGAGACTTTCAACGACGTCCTCGCCTTCGTGCATGTCGTGCGCGAAGGCAGCTTCACGCGGGCGGCCGCGCTCATCGGGGTGTCGCCTTCCGCGTTGAGCCATTCCATCCGGGGACTGGAAGCGCGGCTGGGTGTCCGGCTGCTGACGCGCACCACCCGCAGCGTTTCCCCGACCGAGGCGGGCGAGCGTTTGTTCAACAGCGTGGCGCCGCGGTTTGAAGACATCGATGCCGAGCTGGCCGCCGTGAAGGAACTGCGCGACAAACCTGTCGGGACGATCCGCATCACGTCGGCCGAGCACGCGGCCAACAGCATCCTGTGGCCCAAGCTGTCGAAGGTGCTGCATGAGTATCCCGACATCAACGTCGAGGTCACCGTCGACTACACGATGTCGGACATTGTGGCCCAGCGGTATGACGCAGGCGTCCGCCTGGGCGACCAGGTGGCCAAGGACATGATCGCCGTGCGCATCAGCCCGGACCTGCGCATCGCCGTCGTCGGTTCGCCGACGTACTTTGCCAAGCAGACAAAGCCCAAGACGCCCCGTGATCTGGTTCAGCATGACTGCATCAACCTCCGCCTCCCGACCCACGGGAGGCTTCTGCCGTGGGACTTTGCCAAGGACGGGCAAGAAACCAAGCTCCAGGTCACCGGACAATGGGTGTTCAACAGCAGTTCACCCATCGTGCGGGCAGCCCTGGCCAGTTATGGCCTGGCCTTCGTTCCCGAGGACATGGTGCTGGAACACATCGCCGCCAAACGACTGGTCCGGGTGCTCGACGACTGGTGCGCCCCCTATCCGGGCTACCACCTCTACTATCCGAGCCGACGCCAGTCGTCCCGTGCCCTGGCCGTCATCGTCGAGGCCCTGCGACATCGAGAGTAGTCCACAAGACTTGCCGCGATAAGGTCACGCCCGGACCTCATCGGCGGGGTCCGCGCTCGCGCATTTACTTCCATGCGGCCTTGATCCTTCCTTGGCCCTCGTGCCACCGCGGCGCGCCCATGTCCGATTCACTTATGAGTTGAGCTCAGCAGTGCATGCGGAATTATGGGCTTACTCAAAAGGGCCGCATTCCCTACGATTTCATCTCCCAAAAAGGAAGGGCAAAGGCCAGTCGTCATCCGGCTCTCATTTGCTCTCATCAACAACATGCCACTTGGCCGTGGCTTATGTGCGTGTTCGCAAGGGCACGCAATGGATGGAGCAAGTGACCCATGACCAATAGAACCCCCGACAAGTATCTCGAGACCGGTGTGCTGGCCGCCGTGTTGGCCCTGACCCTGGGACTGGCAACTGCGCCCAGCCACGCCGCTCAGGACACCGCGGCACCGCAATCCATCACCAGCACATCAGCAGGTCGGCCCACACCTGAATCATCCGGCGGCGCTGCTCGAAATGCGTCGTGCGGTCGTAGCTGCCGCCCAGTTCCTCATCGGACACGTGAGCCAAGTGCCGCTCGATCACCTCGCGATCCCACCCCAGCAGTTCCCGGATCAAGGTCCGGGCCGTGGCGCGGAAACCGTGACCGGTGATCTGCTCCTTCGTGTCATAGCCCAACGTGCGTAGCGCGCTGTTGACGGTGTTGTCGCTCATGTAGCGCGTCTTCTCGGAACGCTTCGCCATGCTGCGGAAGATCGGCCCGCTGGGGCCAGTCAGGGGATGGATGTCACGCAGGATTTCAACCGCCTGCGTCGGCAGCGGCACGAGGTGCGCCGGGGTGCGTATGTCGCGCTTCTTCCACTCCCGCAACTTCATCTTCTCGGGCGGACAACGCCACAGCGCCTGATCCAGATCCACGTCCTCCCAATGCGCCAGCCGCAACTGACCAGGCCGCTGGAACAGCAAGGGGGAGAGTTGCAGGGCCGCGCGCGTGATGACGTTGCCGTTGTAGGCACGCATGTCGCGAAGCAACTGGCCAAGTTTCTGCGGATCCGTGATGGCAGCATAGTGGCGGGCACGCGGCGGCGGCAGACCGCCCGTACGGTTGTTCACGAAG
The DNA here is from genome assembly GCF_020510705.1 of Acidovorax radicis. Taxonomy (NCBI): domain Bacteria; kingdom Pseudomonadati; phylum Pseudomonadota; class Betaproteobacteria; order Burkholderiales; family Comamonadaceae; genus Acidovorax; species Acidovorax radicis. The sequence goes on along the minus strand of NZ_CP075184.1, from coordinate 455,828 downwards.
TTCCTGCTCGGGTCCAGCGCGCCCACGTCGACGGCGTACTGGAACACATGCTGCACCGCTTCGCGCACGCGCTGCGCCGTCTCCAGATTGCCGCGCTCCTTGATGCGGTGCAGACACCGGACCACCTCGGTCGGCACGATGGTTTCCATGGCCAGCGCACCGATCCACGGGAAGATGTGCAGTTCCAGGTGGCGCATCACCTTCTCGGCATAGCTGGCCGACCATGCGCGGTCCTTCTTCGCCTGGGCATGCCAGGCGCGGGCCGTCCGTTCAAAGGTATTGAGGCGGGCAACGCGATCGCGCTCCTCCTCCACTCGCCGCGCCTCGCGGGGATCGACGCCATCGGAGCGCTTTTCTGCCTCGGCACGCGCCTTCTTGCGCGCAGCCGCAAGCGTCACCACCGGATAGTGCCCGATGCTGAGCTTGGCCTCCTTGCCGTGCTGCTTGTAGCGATAGACCCACACCTTGCCGGTCGGTCGCACGCGAAGGTAGAGACCTTCGCCGTCCGCCAGCAAATATTCCTTGTCACGCGGCGCGGCCGCCTTGATCTGAAGCTCGTTGAGTTGTCCCATGGTGTACCCAAAATCGACTGCGATTGAAAAGCAGTCTGGGGTACATCGTTGGGTACACGCAAGAACAGGACTTTGTGGGATTCAACGATACCGCTTGAGCCGCCTTTTTGAGGCTAAGTCCTTGATACACAAGGACTTTTTAGCTGACTTGGGATCGCCTGAGAAAGAAAGATGGTGGCCTGGGGCGGAATCGAACCACCGACACAAGGATTTTCAATCCTCTGCTCTACCGACTGAGCTACCGGGCCTAAGCCTCAAATTATAACCAGAAAATTGGAGGCCTAAAAAACTCATGAAAAAATTAATTGCGTTTGCCGCGCCCAAGGTCTACGCCCAGTTGCCGGAGCTTGCGGTACAGGTGCGTGCGTTCGAGACCGGTTTTCTCCGCGACGCGGGTCATGGAGCCCCCTTCGCGGGCGAGGTGAAATTCAAAATAGGCTTTTTCGAATCCATCACGTGCCTCGCGCAGCGGGCGGTCTAGATCAAAACCCTGGTGCGCGTGGGGCCCCGTGTCCACGCCGGCCATCACGGCAGACACGGCAGGCAGCTGTGAGAACGTGGGATCGGCAGGCGCCGCAGCGGGCTGCGCCACAGTGGCGACGGGCGCGGCCTGGTGGGCTGCGTTGCGGGCCAGCCCCTGCTCGACCGCTTTGAGCAGCTTTTGCAGCGTGATGGGTTTTTCGAGGAATGAGAAAGCGCCAATGCGCGTGGCCTCGACAGCCGTGTCGATGGTGGCATGGCCACTCATCATGATCACGGGCATGGTGAGCACACCGGCTGTTGCCCACTCCTTGAGCAACGAGACGCCATCGGTGTCTGGCATCCAGATATCGAGCAGCACCAGGTCGTAACTATTGCCGACCCGCGCTGCGCGCGCCTGCGTCGCATTTTCTGCGAGGTCTACGCTGTGACCTTCATCGTTCAGGATTTCCGACAGCAGATCACGAATGCCGAGCTCATCGTCGACCACCAGAATATTTGCCATGTGTATTGAAGCGCCTTGGGTACTGCGGGGCGGTGTTGTTATGACGCCACCGCTGGTTCAGGGGCGAATGATAACGACACTTGTGCCCCCTGTACCACGCCGTCTTCCATGCGATTGGACAGATCGATACGGGCTCCGTGCTCATCGGCGATCTTTTTGACCACCGCCAACCCCAGGCCTGTACCGCGCGGCTTGGTGGTGACATAGGGTTCAAAGGCACGCTGAAGGATGTGCGCCGGGAACCCGCTGCCGCTGTCTGACACCGTGAGCCGTACGCGGCGTGAGGTGTCGCTCCAGCGGGTGCTGATACGCACCGGGGGGATCGGTTCGGACGCTTTGGCGCGCGCTTGTTCGGTCGAGTCTTGCGCGTTTTGCACCAGATTGTGGACCACCTGGCGCAGTTGCTGCGCGTCGCCCGCGATCAAGGGACAGCGCGGGTCCAGCTGGGCTTCTACAGGGACGGAGGCGTTTTCATCCTCGTATAAATGAAGCACATCCGCCACCAGCGCATTGAGGTCAAGGGCTTGGAGCTCGGCTGCGGGGAGCCGGGCGTAGTCGCGAAACTCGTTGACCAGCCGTTTCATCGCATCCACCTGGTCGACGATGGTTTTGACGGACTTCACGAGGATGGCGTTTTCAGGGGCTTGCAGTTTTCCGGCCAGCTTCATTTCCAGTCGCTCCGCGGACAGCTGGATGGGGGTGAGCGGGTTCTTGATTTCGTGCGCGAGCCGCCTGGCGACCTCGCCCCACGCCTGCGCACGTTGTGCAGAAACGATCTCTGAAATGTCGTCAAAAACCAACAGTCTTGTCGCATCAGGGAGCTCCGCGCCCCGCGCGACGAGGCTGGTGGCGTGCTGACCGGCCCCGCCAGACGATGCATGCAGCTCGAACGGTTGTTGCCAATGGTCTAACCCATGCCGTTCGTTGTCGCCCAGGAAGGCGTCGAAGTGGCTCTGCACCGAGGCAGCGAACTCGGCCAGCCCCGGCACTTCAGACAATGCCCGGCCTTCATAGGCAGCCATCGGGGCGCGCAGGATGCGGGTCGCCCCCGGGTTGGAAGAGCAGATAAGGCCGTTGGCATCGAGCACGATCACACCAGCCGTGAGGTTGTCCAGAATCGTCTGAAGGTTGGCGCGGCTGGCGTCCACCTCTCCCATGCTTTTTTCTACCGCTTGCCTGGCATCAGAGAGTTGCTGGGTCATGAGTGCAAACGACCGCGTCAATCCACCCAGTTCGTCCTTACCCTGCAATGCGGCTTTGGGGCTGAGGTTTCCGGCGGCGACCTCGCGCACCCCTTCGGCCAGCACCAACAACGGCCGAGCCAGCTGGTTGCCCAGCAGAACCGCGAGAAGCACGGCCCCAAAAACGGCGAGAAACAGACTGAGCGTGAGGGTGCCCACATACATGCGCCGCAGACCTCCGCGCGCCAGGGCCCGCTCCTGGTATTCACGGTTGGCCTCTTGTACCGCAATGGCGTTGGCAACCAGCGCGGGCGGCAAGGGCAAAGTGGCCTGCAAATACCGCGGCTCCACCAGCAAGCCCACACTGGGACTGCTGACCAACGCCAACACCTTGACGCGGGCGTTTTGCGCGGCGTTGGGGGCAGAGATGTCGTCCAGCCCTTCGATCTGGGAGGTGGCACGCTGCTGACGCACGGAGCGCAACAACGCAACACCAGGCCGCTCGGGGCTCAGGTCGAAACGCGACTGCCCCGCGCTCGCAACCGCTTGCCCAGCCGCATTCCAAAGCACGATATCCACAGCGCCCAACTGGTCCTGAATGCGCTCAAGCACCAGCCCGGCTGCGGCATCGGGAACCTGCGCCACCTGGGTGCTGGCGTTGCGGGTTTTGGCCGCCATGTCGGTGGCAAGGGACTCCAGCGATACGCGCGCCAGGTTCACGCCGGCGGACAACGCCCCTTCAACCTTGACGTCAAACCAGCTCTCGATGGAACGAGTGACGAATTGGTAGGACACCACATAGATCAGCACACCAGGTATCAGCCCGACCAGCGCAAAAATGGCGGCAAGCTTGACCAGCAATCGGCTGCCAAACCGTCCATTGCGCAAGCGAACCGTCAACCGCACGGCCACCCACACCAGTACGGCCAGCAGCAACACCGCCACCAACACGTTGACGCCAAAGAGCCATGCGTAGTTGCGCTCGTACATGGCGCGGTTGTTGGTCGCGAGCGTGAGCAGGAACATCAGCACCATGCCAATGGCCGACACAATGGCCACCCCGACGCCCACCGCCCACCGCACGGCGCGCGACTGGCGTGCCGTGGCGTGGGTCGACATTGAAGTGTCAGAATTCGTGGGTGAATTGCTCACTTGGCAGATTCTGCGCCCAGACGCTGGCTGCTTGAAACCAGGAGGTTCCAGCCCGTGCGACCCGCCACGCCGATCTGGAAGGGGCGGGGCAATTGGGACATGTCCAGCCTGAATCGGAAATGGACGGTGTGCATCGCATTGGAATCGATCTCGCTGCCTTCTGCGATCTTCCAGTGCGAAATGCGTTGAATGGAAGCCAATGCATCCGCATAGTTGTCAAAATTTTGCCCAAGGACCACGCCGAGGCCGCTGTTGGTGAACGGCACCGGGGAGATATTGAGGCGCCAGCGCCGTGTGAGGGGTTGGTAGCTCAGGCGGAAATAGCGCGAGGTCTCGGCCACCTGCCGGTCTGACCAATACCAGCGATCACGCAGCACCACAGCGTCGGCAACAAAGAACATGGGAATACCTTTGTACAAGGCATCCTCGGCCAACTCGGGCAAGTCGAACTGCAACGCAGCGCTGAGATAAATCCCCTCGTCCGACCGCTCCAGGCGCAACTCGCCCACTTCGGCGGTTGCAGGCTGTGTAGCCCACGCAGCGGGCGCAAGCCAACAGGTGACCGCCACCAGAACACAGGTGGCGAGCACTAACCACCGCGCCTTGAAAGATTCAATGCGTCGATTTTTGCAACAGTGCGTAAAAGAAGCCGTCGTGATCACCGCTCAGATTGTCCGGGACAGCTTCGTTCATGTCGCCTTTACCGGGAATTAAATGACCGGGGGAAGGCAGCAATTGCGCATCAGTGTTGTTTGCAAGGAACGCTTGCACCTGCCCATCGCCCTCCGCCCGGAACACGGAACACGTGCAATACAACAACCGCCCGCCTGGCCGCACCAGCGGCCACAGGGCCCGCAGCAACTGCGCCTGCAGAACGGCCAATTGGGCAATATCGGTCTCGCGCCGCAACCAGCGGACATCCGGGTGACGTCGGACGATCCCCGATGCGGTGCAGGGCGCATCTAGCAAAATGGCGTCAAACAAGGCGCCACCACCATGCTGTTGCCACCAGTCCTGGGGGCGAGCGGCGTCCGCCACTAGCACGGTCGCATGCAAGCCCAGTCGCTCAAGCGTCTCCGTGATGCGTGCGGCGCGTGTGGCATCAATCTCCAGTGCCGTGACTTCCAGCGGCGTATTGGCGCCCGCCATTTCTAGCAGATGCGCTGTTTTGCCACCAGGCGCCGCACAGGCATCGAGCACACGCAATGGCCTGGACAAGTCCAGCCCATACAGCAGCAATGGCGCAGCCTGCTGTGCAGCGCTGTCTTGCACCGACACCCAGCCGTCGGCAAAGCCGGGCAGCAGCGGCACCGGCACGGGCTGCTCCAAAGCCAACGCCATCCCTCCGAGCCCCATCGCACTCAAATTGATAGCACCTAGCGCTGACTGGTACTGCGCTACCGTGCATTTTTGCTGATTAACCCGCAGCGTCATGGGCGCATGGGCGTTGTTGGCCAGGAGAATTTGCTCCCAATTTTTGGGGTGGTCTTTGCGGAGCCGATCAATCCACCAGCGGGGGTGATTCCACCGGGCAACCGGGTCTCGGTCCGTAACCGCCACCAGCGCATCCCGCTCGCGCAGGAAACGGCGCAGGCAGCCGTTGATGAAAGAGGCCTGCGCCCGGGTTGCGGCATGGTTCTTGGCCGCCTCCACGGCCTGATTCACCAAGGTGAATGGCTCGTAGGGCGCGTCTTCGGGGTTCCAGCAGAGGGCCAGCGCCGCACACAACAAAGCGTCTGCTGCGGGCGGCGGCGTGCGTGTTGCCAGTTGGCGGCGCAGCGCCTCCGCCCTGCCCGCTTGGCGCAAAACCTGGAACAGGAGCGCCTGCACACCAGGCCGCAGAGACGAATCCACCCCGGCGAGGGCCGCCGTACCCGATTGCCCGCCCCTGATGGCCTGGAATGCAGCAGCCACGCCGGTCAACTGCTGCCACAGGGCCACGCCTTGGCTCCCTGCGTGCGCGCTTGCGCCTGAAGCCCCCAGCGCTGGCGCACCAGCACTGCGCTCATGCCCTGCGCCTCGGTCTCGGGGATATCCTGGCTTGGTGGGGGCACTGCCTGGTGACTGTTTCATCGTGTTCCTCATAGGGGGTTACAGCGCACATGCGGCCTTAAAGCCAAATACCTTGGCCAACAGGTTCGCGGGAAACTGCGCTACACCCTCGTTGTACTGCCGCACCGCGTCATTGAAGAGCTGCGTAGCCTGTTCGTTTTGGAGTGCATATTCATCCCACCGCACTTGCCAGACAGACGCTTGGTCAGCGCCCACAACCGAAGACGTCTGAGGCAACGGGACGTCGGTCGCCATGGGGGGCTCCTCCATTTTGCGGGCAGCGCTGTGCCAAGTGGCTTGCAGCACATCCCGCGCTGCCGACAATGCGGCCATCGCGCCCGGATGGAGCGGTCGCGCACGTGCAACGGCCAGCGAGGCACTCAACTGATTGGCAGCGCCCTGCAGAGCAGCCGCCTCGGCATCTTCATGGTTGGCGTCGTCTGCCACCAGACTTCCCCTTCGCGTTGCTTGGGTCGCACCAAACTCACCCAGCAAGGCCACCAGGCGCACCATGTGTGCGTCAAAGTTGCCAAACGACTGCACAACGGCCGAGCGCAACCGCATCAAGCGGTTGTAGGCCCCTAAGGCCCAGAACAGAAAGATGGCAATGGCGATCCAAAAAAGAGGTGATGACCAAAACATGCAAAACCGGGGGCTTAGGCGCGCCTCTTCACGCGCACCAGCCCGCCAAAAATCACAAAAGAAAAGATTTTCCATAAAAAACGCTCCCATCCTGCCTCGCGGCAGGATGGGAGCGTTTTGGCGAAAACCACGGCAGGGTTCAGGTCAACGCCGAACAGGCCTTTTGCGTGCAACACATCGCACAGGCGCTTGTCCAGCGTCGCCTTAGTCGGCCGCTGCGTCGGTTGCAGTGACGTTGCTGCTGGTGTCTGCGTCGGAAGTCGAGGCCTGTGCTTCCATTTCGGCAGCTTCAGCTTCGGCAATCGCGCGGCGTTCCGCATCATCCATGGCGTCCTTGGCCTTGCGCGCCTGGTGGTAGGCCATGCCGGTACCGGCAGGGATCAGGCGACCCACAATGACGTTTTCTTTCAGGCCACGCAGCTCGTCGCGCTTGCCCATGATGGCCGCCTCGGTGAGCACGCGGGTGGTTTCCTGGAAGGACGCCGCCGAGATGAACGAGTCGGTGGACAGAGAGGCCTTCGTGATACCCAGCAGCAGGTTGCTGTAGGTCGCGGGGATCTTGCCTTCAGACTGCAGAGCATCGTTGGTGTTGAGGATCTCGGAACGCTCGACCTGCTCACCAGCAATGTAGTTCGACTCGCCGACGTTCTCGACAACAATGCGGCGCAGCATCTGGCGAACGATCACCTCGATGTGCTTGTCATTGATCTTCACGCCCTGCAAACGGTACACGTCCTGCACCTCGTCAACGATGTAGCGCGACAGTTCTTCGATGCCCAGCAAACGCAGGATGTCCTGTGGATCTGCGGGTCCGTCGACGATGGACTCGCCCTTGTTGACCACCTGGCCTTCGTGCACCAGGATATTCTTTTCCTTGGGCACCAGCTCTTCCGACACACGACCTTCAGGGTCCGTGATCTGCAGCCGAACCTTGCCCTTGGTTTCCTTACCGAACGACACGGTACCGGTCATTTCAGCCAGCGTGCCCTTGTCCTTAGGCGTACGGGCTTCGAACAACTCGGCCACACGTGGCAGACCACCGGTAATGTCGCGGGTCTTCTGACCTTCGACCGGGATACGGGCCAGCACTTCGCCAGGACCCACGTCCTGCCCGTCGCGCACCTGGATCAGCGCGCCGACCTGGAAGCCAATGGTCACCGAGTGATCGGTGCCGGGGATCTTCACTTCATTGCCTTGAGCGTCGATCAGCTTCACTTGTGGACGCACCACCTTGGCGGCGCCGCGGCGCTTCGGATCAATCACCACCAGCGTGGACAGACCGGTCACTTCATCGACCTGTTTGGCCACAGTCAAACCTTCTTCGACGTTTTCGAACTTGGATTGACCAGCAAACTCGGTGATGATGGGGCGCGTGAGCGGATCCCAGTTGGCCAGGATTGTTCCTGCCTTGACTGTCTGGTCGGCCTTGACCGTCAACGTGGCGCCGTAAGGCACCTTGTGACGCTCACGCTCGCGGCCATGTTCGTCCTGGATGACGATTTCGCCTGAACGTGCAATCACCACCAGCTCGCCCTTGGTATTGCTCACATAGCGCATCGTGGCGTTGAAGCCGATCACACCGTTGGACTTGGCTTCCACGCTCGATGCGATGGCAGCGCGCGAAGCGGCACCACCGATGTGGAACGTACGCATGGTCAGCTGCGTGCCGGGCTCACCGATGGACTGGGCAGCGATCACACCCACGGCTTCGCCAAGGTTGATCAGGCCGCCGCGGCCCAAATCGCGGCCGTAGCATTTCGCGCACAAGCCATAGCGGGTTTCGCAGGTCAATGCCGTACGCACCTTCACCTCATCCACACCGGCAGCTTCGAGTTCCTCAATGAGGTCTTCCTCAAGCATGACGCCCGCTTGAACCAGCACAGAGCGGTTCTCGGGGTGCAGCACGTCTTCGGCTGCAGTGCGGCCCAGGATACGGTCACGCAGCGACTCGATGACTTCACCGCCTTCAACAATGGCGCGCATCAACGAACCATTGGAGGTGCCGCAATCTTCTTCGGTGACAACCAGATCCTGCGTCACATCTACCAGACGGCGGGTCAGGTAACCGGAGTTGGCGGTCTTGAGCGCCGTGTCGGCCAGACCCTTACGGGCACCGTGGGTGGAGATGAAGTACTCCAGCACGTTCAAGCCTTCGCGGAAGTTAGCGGTGATAGGCGTTTCGATGATCGAGCCGTCTGGCTTGGCCATCAGGCCCCGCATACCGGCCACCTGACGAATCTGCGCAGCAGAACCCCGGGCGCCCGAGTCGGCCATCATGTAGATGGAGTTGAACGACTCCTGGTCCACTTCATTGCCGTGGCGGTCGATGACCTTTTGCTTGGACAGCTGGGCCATCATGACCTTGGACACTTCGTCGCCGGCCTTGCCCCAGATGTCCACCACCTTGTTGTAGCGCTCGCCAGCAGTGACCAGACCGGACACATATTGCTGTTCGATCTCCTTCACTTCTTTCTCGGAGCGCTCGATGATGCCGGCCTTTTGTGGAGGCACCAGCATGTCATCGATAGCAATCGAGATACCAGCGCGCGTAGCCAGACGGAAGCCGTTTTGCAGCAGCTTGTCGGCAAACACCACCGTTTCCTTCAGACCGCACTTGCGGAAGGACACGTTGATGAGGCGCGAGATTTCCTTCTTCTTGAGCGCTTTGTTCATATTGGAGAACGGCAGGCCCTTGGGAAGGATTTCAGACAGCAGTGCGCGGCCTGCAGTGGTTTCCACCAGCGAGGTCGATGGCACGAATTCGCCAGTTTCCTTGTTCTTCGTCCACTCGGTCATGCGAACGGTGATCTTGGCTGCGAGTTCGACTTCGCCCGCATCCAGGGCACGTTGCACTTCACCGGTGTCCGCAAACACCAGGCCTTCGCCCTTGCCGTTGATACGGTCACGGGTCGCGTAGTACAAGCCCAGCACCACGTCCTGCGAAGGAACGATGGAGGGTTCACCCGATGCGGGGAACAACACGTTGTTAGAGGCCAGCATCAGCGTGCGGGCTTCCATTTGCGCCTCTACCGACAGCGGGATGTGCACGGCCATCTGGTCACCGTCGAAGTCGGCGTTGAATGCCGCGCAAACGAGGGGGTGCAACTGGATGGCCTTGCCTTCGATCAGGATGGGCTCAAAGGCCTGGATACCCAACCGGTGCAGCGTAGGCGCACGGTTCAGCATCACGGGGTGTTCCTTGATGACCTCTTCCAGGATGTCCCACACCACTGGCGTGCCGGATTCGACTTCTTTCTTGGCCGCCTTGATCGTCGTCGCGATGCCCATGGCTTCGAGGCGCGAGAAGATAAAGGGCTTGAACAGTTCCAGAGCCATCAGCTTGGGCAGGCCGCACTGGTGCAGCTTGAGCGTTGGGCCCACGGTAATCACGGAACGACCGGAGTAGTCCACGCGCTTGCCCAGCAAGTTCTGGCGGAAGCGACCCGACTTGCCCTTGATCATGTCGGCCAGCGATTTCAGAGCACGCTTGTTGGCGCCTGTCATGGCCTTGCCACGGCGACCGTTGTCCAGCAGCGAGTCAACGGCTTCCTGCAGCATCCGCTTTTCGTTGCGGGCGATGATTTCAGGGGCCTTCAGCTCCAGCAGGCGGCGCAGACGCGAGTTGCGGTTGATGACGCGGCGGTACAGGTCGTTCAGGTCGGAGGTCGCGAAGCGGCCGCCATCCAGCGGCACCAGCGGACGCAGGTCCGGGGGCAGCACGGGCAGCACTTCCAGCACCATCCACTCGGGCTTGATGCCAGACTTTTTGAACGCTTCGAGCACCTTCAGGCGCTTGGCGTTCTTCTTGACCTTGACTTCGGAGCCTGTCAAGTCGCCACGCAAGCGCTCAATCGACATATCGATATCGATGGATTCCAGCAGGTCCTTGATACCTTCGGCGCCCATCTTGGCGATGAATTCGTCGCCGTATTCCTTGCGTTTGGCGTCGTAGTCGTCCTCGCTCATGATGCTGAACTTCTTCAGCGGGGTCATGCCGGGGTCGGTCACCACGTAGGCTTCAAAGTACAGCACGCGTTCGATGTCACGCAGCGTCATGTCGAGCACCAGGCCCAGACGCGACGGCAGCGACTTCAGGAACCAGATATGCGCGCAAGGGGCGGCCAGATCGATGTGGCCCATGCGCTCGCGGCGCACCTTGGTCTGCGTGACTTCAACGCCGCACTTCTCGCAGATCACACCGCGGTGCTTGAGGCGCTTGTACTTGCCGCACAAACATTCGTAGTCCTTGATAGGACCAAAAATCTTGGCGCAAAACAGACCGTCACGCTCGGGCTTGAATGTGCGGTAGTTGATGGTTTCAGGCTTCTTCACTTCACCGAAAGACCACGAACGGATCTTTTCGGGCGAAGCCATGCCGATGCGAATGGCATCGAAGTGCTCATCCGGCGTGAATTGCTTGAACAGGTCGAGTAGTGATTTCATAATGACTCTTTCCTTTTCTGCTTAGGAGCGTTCCAGCTCGATGTCCAGGCCCAGCGAACGGATTTCCTTGACCAGCACGTTGAACGATTCCGGCATGCCGGCTTCGATGGCGTGTTCGCCCTTGACAATGGACTCGTACACCTTGGTACGGCCCACCACGTCGTCGGACTTCACGGTCAGCATTTCCTGCAGCACGTAGGCGGCGCCGTAAGCTTCCAGCGCCCACACTTCCATTTCCCCGAAACGCTGGCCACCGAACTGCGCCTTACCACCCAGCGGCTGCTGCGTGACGAGCGAGTAAGGACCGGTCGAGCGGGCGTGCATCTTGTCGTCCACCAGATGGTGCAGCTTCAGGTAATGCATGTAGCCGATCGTGGTGGGACGCTCGAAGCGATCACCCGTGCGGCCGTCAAACAGATAGGCCTGTGTACGCTCGGGGGTCAACCCCTTGCGCTCCGCCAGATCGTCGGGATAGGCCAGCTTCAGCATGGCCTTGATTTCGTCTTCCGACGCGCCATCGAACACTGGCGTGGCGTATGGCACGCCATTGGTCAGGTTCTCTGCCATGGCGATCAGGTCGGCATCACTCAGTTGCGACAGGTCTTCAGTGCGGCCGCGCGAGTTGTAGACCTCCTCGAGGAACTTGCGCACTTCAGACGCTTTAGCTTCCTGCTGCAGCATGTCACCAATGCGCTGCCCAATGCCCTTGCCGGCCCAGCCCAGGTGAACTTCCAGCACCTGACCGATGTTCATCCGCGAGGGCACGCCCAGCGGGTTCAGAACGATGTCAGCAGGCGTCCCATCGGCCATGTAAGGCATGTCTTCGACCGGCACGATCTTGGACACCACACCCTTGTTACCGTGGCGGCCAGCCATCTTGTCACCAGGCTGCAGGCGGCGCTTAACGGCCAGATAGACCTTGACCATCTTGAGCACACCGGCAGGCAGTTCGTCGCCCTGCGTGAGCTTCTTGCGCTTTTCTTCAAAAGCCAGGTCGAAGCTGTGGCGCGTTTGCTCCAGCGAGTTCTTGATGGACTCGAGCTGCGTGGCCACTTCGTCTTCCGCAGGACGGATGTCGAACCAATGGAACTTCTCGACCGACGCCAGATAGGCCTTGTCGATCTTGGTTCCCTTCGCCAGCTTCTGAGGTCCGCCATTGGCCACACGCCCATTCAGCAGCTTTTCGATACGGTCAAACGCATCAGCCTCCACAATGCGTAGCTGATCGTTCAGGTCCAGCCGGAAGCGCTTGAGTTCATCGTCGATGATCTGCTGGGCGCGCTTGTCACGCTGGATACCTTCACGGGTGAACACCTGCACGTCAATCACAGTGCCTTGCGAGCCCTGATCCACGCGCAGCGACGTGTCCTTCACGTCGGAGGCCTTCTCGCCGAAGATCGCGCGCAGCAGCTTCTCTTCAGGCGTCAGCGTGGTTTCACCCTTCGGTGTCACCTTGCCCACCAGCGTATCGCCGGGCATGACTTCCGCACCCACGTAGATGATGCCGGACTCATCCAGGCGGTTCAGTTGCTGCTCCGACAGATTCGGAATATCGCGCGTGATTTCTTCTGCGCCCAGCTTGGTATCGCGCGCCATGACGACCAATTCCTCGATATGGATCGAGGTGTAACGGTCTTCTGACACCACACGTTCGGAGATCAGGATCGAATCTTCGAAGTTGTAGCCGTTCCATGGCATGAAGGCGATCAACATGTTCTGGCCAATGGCGATTTCGCCGAAGTCCGTCGATGCACCATCGGCAATCACATCACCCTTGACCAGCTGGTCACCCTTTTGGACAATGGGCCGCTGGTGGATGTTGGTGTTCTGGTTCGAACGCTGGTACTTGATGAGGTTGTAGATATCCACACCCACTTCACCGGCCACAGCTTCAGCATCATTCACTCGCACCACGATGCGCGTGGCATCCACGTAGTCCACGATGCCGCCGCGCGTTGCAGTGACCACAGTGCCGGAGTCCACAGCAGCCACACGCTCGATGCCCGTGCCGACCAAGGGCTTTTCAGGACGCAGTACAGGCACGGCCTGGCGCGACATGTTGGCGCCCATCAGCGCGCGGTTCGCGTCATCGTGCTCCAGGAACGGAACCAACGAGGCCGCCACAGACACAATCTGCGCGGGTGACACGTCCATGTACTGCACGCGATCTGCGCCGCACAGAATGGATTCACCCTTCTCCCGGGCAGACACCAACTCACCCGTCAGGCGGTTATCTTTGTCCAGCACAGCGTTCGCCTGGGCGATCACATACTTGCCTTCTTCAATGGCCGACAGATAGTCAATTTCGCTGGTAACTTGGCCATCCACCACACGACGGTACGGCGTTTCAATGAAACCGTACTCGTTCAGGCGGGCGTACAGGGCCAACGAGTTGATCAGGCCGATGTTCGGGCCTTCAGGCGTTTCGATAGGGCAGACGCGACCGTAGTGGGTCACGTGCACGTCACGCACTTCGAAGCCTGCGCGCTCACGGGTCAAACCGCCTGGGCCCAGAGCGGACACACGGCGCTTGTGCGTGATTTCCGCCAACGGGTTGGTCTGGTCCATGAACTGCGACAGCTGCGAAGCACCGAAGAACTCCTTGAGCGCCGCTGAGATGGGCTTGGAGTTGATCAGGTCGTGGGGCATCAGTGGCTCTTGCTCGGCCTGACCCAGACGCTCCTTCACAGCCTTTTCGATACGTGCCAATCCGGTGCGGTACTGGTTTTCGGCCAGTTCGCCCACGCAACGCACGCGGCGGTTGCCCAGGTGATCGATGTCATCGACTTCGCCGTTGCCGTTGCGCAGATCCACCAGGATCTTGACCACGGCCAGGATGTCTTCGTTGGACAGCACCATGGGGCCGGTGGATTCGTCGCGGCCGATCTTGGCGTTGAACTTCATGCGGCCCACGCGCGACAGGTCATACGTGTCGGGGTTGTAGAACAGGCGTTGGAACAGGGCCTGCACCGCGTCTTCGGTGGGCGGCTCGCCGGGGCGCATCATGCGGTAGATAGCCACCCGCGCAGCGAACTCGTCCACCGTTTCGTCGATGCGCAGGGTCTGCGACATGTATGCGCCCTGGTCGAGCTCATTGGTGTAGATGCACTGGACATCTTGCACACCAGCGGAGCGCAGCTTCTTGAGCAGCGCTTCGGTCAGCTCTTCATTCGCCTTCGCGATGATTTCACCGGTATCCGCGTCCACAACGTTACGAGCCACAACGCGCCCGATCAGAAAGTCTTCGGGGACACTGATGTGCGTCGTGCCGGATTGCTCCAGTTCGCGCGTGTGCCGCGCGGTGACACGCTTGTCCTTGGCCACGACGACCTTGCCGGACTTGTCGGTGATATCGAAACGGGCCACTTCACCGCGCAGACGCTCGGACACAAATTCCATTTGTGCACCGCTGTCCATCAGGCGGAAGTTGTCGTTGACGAAGAAGTTCGCCAAGATAGATTCTGGATTCAGGCCGATGGCCTTGAGCAGAATCGTGACTGGCATCTTGCGACGACGGTCGACGCGGAAGTACAGGATGTCCTTTGGATCGAACTCGAAGTCGAGCCAGGAACCACGGTAAGGAATGATCCGAGCCGAGAAAAGCAGCTTGCCCGAGCTGTGCGTCTTACCCTTGTCGTGCTCGAAGAACACGCCAGGCGAACGGTGCAGCTGCGAGACGATCACGCGCTCGGTACCGTTGATGATGAACGAGCCCTTATCCGTCATGAGCGGAACTTCGCCCATGTAGACCTCTTGCTCCTTCACTTCCTTGACCACCTTGGACTGCGAAGTCGAGGACTCGCGGTCATAAATGATCAGCTGCACCTTCGCCCGCACGGCCGAAGCAAAGGTCAGACCACGCGTCTGACACTCGCGCACATCGAATGCGGGCTTGGCCAAGTTGTATTCGATGAACTTCATCTCCACAAAACCGTTGTGTGAGACGATAGGAAAAGCTGCGTCAAATGCAGCTTGAAGGCCTTCGATTGTTCGCTTTTGAGGAGCTTTATCAGCCTGCAGGAATGCGGTGTATGCGTCCTTCTGCATCTGCAGCAAATAGGGAACTTCGAGCACGCTGTCGCGGGTGCCGAAACTTTTGCGAATTCGCTTGCGTTCGGTGTAGGAATAGGCCATGAGATCTCCGGGCAAAGACATGAGTCCTGGGTCTGCGACGACTGACCCGCAAGGGAAAGAAACCTTACAGGCTTGGCGGTTGGCCACTACCAACCATGGCGGACGGTGATGCATTGCACATCACCCGAACCAAGGCGTCTTCTGCTGTCGGGGTTGTCAGAAAACACTCGGAAGTCTCGTTTACAACGAGGCTTGCGGGTGCACTCTGAAAGCACCAAAGGCTGGAGGCCCTTGCGGAGCACTCCAGCCCTTGATCAAGACCGAATTACTTGAGTTCGGCCTTAGCGCCAGCTTCCACCAGCTTCTTGACGGCTGCTTCGGCGTCGGCCTTGGCAATGCCTTCCTTGACGTTCTTTGGAGCGCCGTCCACCAGGTCCTTGGCTTCCTTGAGGCCCAGGCCGGTGATTTCGCGCACAGCCTTGATCACGGACACCTTGTTGGCGCCAGCTTCGGTCAGCACCACGTTGAATTCCGTCTTTTCTTCAGCCGCAGCAGCAGCGCCGCCACCGGCGGCAGCAGGAGCAGTCATGGCTGCAGCGCTCACGCCAAACTTCTCTTCAATGGCCTTCACCAGGTCATTGAGTTCCAGAACCGTCATGCTGTCCAGAGCGGTCAAAAATGCGTCTTTATCGAATGCCATTTTTATTTCCTAACAATTTTGTTGGTTATCTGCCGGGCCATCAAGCCGCAACAGGTTCGGCGGCCGTCTCGGCAGCGCCTTCGCCTTTTTTGGCCGCCAGCGCGCCCAGCACAACGGCTGTACGCGAGATGGGGGACATAAGCAAGCCACAAATCTGAGCCAACAGAACTTCCTTGGAAGGAATGTTAGCCAGTTGCTTAACGCCGTTGACATCCAGGGCTTTGCCACCGAAAGCGCCACCACGAATCACCAACTTGTCGTTGGTCTTCGCGAAATCGGCCACCACCTTGGCGGCGGCCACAGCGTCTTCGGAGAAGCCATAGATCAGCGGACCAGTCATCTGGTCGGCCATCACGTCAAATGCGCTGCCAGCTACAGCACGGCGAGCCAAAGTGTTCTTCAGAACACTCAGGGTCACGCCCTTGCTGCGAGCATCAACACGCAGTTTGGTCATGTCGGCGACCGTGATGCCACGGTATTCCGCGATCACAAGCGTTTGAGCTTTAGCGGCGAGGCTGGTCACTTCACTGATGACCGCTTCTTTCTCACTGCGATTAAGACTCAAGGTCTACTCCTTAAAATGCGCACTCGGCGGATGCCTCATGCGCGCTCTTGTTGCAGCGACCAACTGTTCAGGAAAAATTCCATCAGCAGCGGGATCGCCATCTGCGTTGGCGTCTCTGTGTCTTTAAGCGCGACTGGATCACGCACCAACGGTCTTGGATGGCCTGCGACTACCGAAGCAGTCCCAGCCCACCACATCGGGCCCGCCCGAAGGCAGATCCGAAGATTTCTTGCAATTACGCTGCAGCGATGGTCTGCGTATCCACCCGAACACCCAGGCCCATCGTGGAGGAAACAGCCACCTTGCGCAGGTATACACCCTTGCTGGTTGCAGGCTTGGCCTTGGTCAGCGCCTCGATCAGTGCAGCCAAGTTGCCTTGCAGCTTGTCGTTGTCAAACGAGCGGCGACCGATGGTGCTGTGCACGATGCCTGCCTTGTCAACACGGAACTGCACTTGACCAGCCTTGGCGTTCTTAACAGCCGTGGCAACGTCAGGCGTCACAGTGCCCACCTTAGGGTTAGGCATCAGGCCGCGTGGACCCAGGATCTGGCCGAGCGTACCGACAACGCGCATTGCGTCAGGGGCGGCGATCACCACGTCGAAAGGCATGTCACCGGCCTTGACCATGGCGGCCAAGTCGTCCATACCCACGATGTCGGCGCCAGCCGCTTTGGCTTCTTCGGCCTTGGCGCCTTGGGCGAACACAGCTACGCGAGTCGTCTTGCCGGTCCCGTTGGGCAGCACCACGGCGCCGCGAACCACTTGGTCGGACTTCTTGGCATCGATGCCAAGCTGAACAGCCACGTCGATGGATTCGTCGAACTTGGCCGTAGCGGCGTCCTTAACGATCACAACAGCTTCAGCGAATGCATACAGCTTGTTGCTGTCTACCTTGCCTTGCAGGGCTTTTTGCTTCTTAGTCAGCTTGGCCATGTTACAAACCCTCCACCGTCACGCCCATCGAGCGTGCAGAACCAGCCAACGTGCGCACAGCGGCAGCGACGTTGGCAGCATTCATGTCCTTCATCTTGGTCTTGGCGATCTCTTCGAGCTGTTCGCGCGTGATTTTGCCGACCTTGGTCTTCAGCGGGTTCGCAGAACCCTTGTCGAGCTTGATGGCCTTCTTGATCAGAGTCGTCGCTGGCGGCGTCTTGATGATGAAGGTGAAGCTCTTGTCTGCAAATGCCGTGATGACCACGGGCAGTGGCAGCCCTGGCTCAACGCCCTGGGTCTGCGCATTGAATGCCTTGCAGAACTCCATGATGTTGAGACCACGCTGACCCAGTGCAGGGCCGATTGGTGGAGAGGGATTGGCCTTACCAGCTGGAACTTGCAGCTTGATAAAACCTACGATTTTTTTCGCCATGTTTTATTCCTTACGGGTCATAACGCCTATGCCACACCATGCAGCAATCGGCTCCCCGGGGTTAACGACTCATCATCACAATGACGGCACCGAGTCGGAAAGTGCGCCATCAAATCTTAGAAATTCCTGGACTACCCAAGAATCAGGTTTTCTCAACCTGTCCAAATTCCAGCTCGACTGGCGTTGAGCGTCCGAAAATCATCACCGACACACGCACGCGACTCTTTTCGTAATTGACCTCTTCCACCGAGCCGTTGAAATCCGTGAACGGACCTTCTTTGACTCGAATGAGTTCGCCCACCATGAATTCGACCTTATGGCGCGGCTTGTCCGTGCCTTCCTGCATCTGGCTGACGATCTTCTGAACCTCTTCTTCAGAAATAGGAGCGGGCCGATTTTTTGCCCCCCCCACAAAGCCCGTCACTTTATTGGTGTGTTTCACCAAGTGCCAAGTATCGTCATCCATGACCATTTCGACGAACACGTAACCAGGAAACAAGCGACGTTCCGTCGTCTTACGCTGGCCATTTTTCATCTCCACCACCTCTTCGGTGGGAACAAGTATGCGATTGAACTTGGCTTGCATCCCTGCACGAGCAATACGCTCCTGGATATTCCGCTCAACAGCCTTTTCCATACCTGAATAGGCATGCACGATGTACCAACGCAAATCCGGGTTTACCGAAACAGATGCGCCTGCAGGAGCTTCTGCTCCAGTGTTCTCTGCAACGGTCGTCATGACTTTCTCCACCCCAAAATCAAATCGTACAAAACCCATTCAAGCGTTTTATCCGTCATCCAAAGAAACAAGGCCATGATCACCACAAAGGCAAACACGTATGCCGTCATCTGGAGAGTTTCTTTGCGCGTTGGCCAAACAACCTTTTTCACCTCGCGCCAGGCATCCCGCGCAAAAGCCACAAACTGCCGACCAGATTCCGACAGCAAGAAAACGCCGACAGCCACCACCAAACCAACGATCAGTACCGCCCATTGAGCAAAAACACCTTGTTTACCCAACAAATAGAAGCCCACGACCGAGGCAATGACCAAAGCCACTACCAACGCGAGCTTGGCCTTGTCGGCGCCTGTGTTAACAGTTTCAACCTGTGAAGTGGCCATCTTTGAGTATTCCTGCTTCCGATTTTTTGCGTCAATCAAGACGCCGAAGCCCGCCAGGTACTGGCGGGCTTTTTTTGAGCCACATTCAAGTGGCAGGGGCAGTAGGAATCGAACCTACAACCTTCGGTTTTGGAGACCGACGCTCTGCCAATTGAGCTATACCCCTGTGTATGCCTTATTAAGCAATGATCTTTGCCACGACGCCGGCGCCGACGGTACGACCGCCTTCACGGATGGCGAAGCGCAGACCTTCTTCCATGGCGATGGGGTTGATCAGCTTCACAGTGATCGACACGTTGTCGCCAGGCATGACCATTTCCTTGTCGGCTGGCAGCTCGATGGCACCAGTCACGTCGGTCGTGCGGAAGTAGAACTGAGGACGGTAGTTGTTGAAGAAGGGCGTGTGACGGCCACCTTCGTCCTTGGACAGAACGTACACCTCAGCGGTGAAGTGCGTGTGGGGCTTGATCGAGCCGGGCTTGCACAGCACTTGGCCGCGTTCCACGTCTTCACGCTTGGTGCCGCGCAGCAGCAAGCCAACGTTGTCGCCTGCTTGACCTTGGTCCAGCAGCTTGCGGAACATTTCCACGCCGGTGCAAGTGGTCTTGACGGTGTCTTTGATGCCGACGATTTCGATTTCTTCGCCGACCTTGACGACGCCGCGCTCGATACGACCGGTCACGACGGTGCCGCGGCCAGAGATCGAGAACACGTCTTCCACAGGCATCAGGAAGGCACCGTCCACAGCGCGCTCAGGCGTGGGGATGTAGGTGTCCAGCGCTTCGGCCAGCTTCATGATGGCTTCTTCGCCCAGAGGACCCTTGTCGCCTTCCAGGGCGAGCTTGGCGGAACCACGGATGATCGGGGTGTCGTCGCCAGGGAAGTTGTATTTGTCCAGGAGTTCGCGCACTTCCATTTCGACGAGTTCGAGCAGCTCTTCGTCGTCCACCATGTCGCACTTGTTCAGGAACACGATGATGTAAGGCACGCCCACTTGGCGAGCCAGCAGGATGTGCTCGCGGGTCTGGGGCATGGGGCCGTCAGCGGCCGAGCACACCAGGATGGCGCCGTCCATCTGGGCAGCGCCGGTGATCATGTTCTTCACATAGTCGGCGTGGCCTGGGCAGTCCACGTGGGCGTAGTGGCGGTTGGCCGTTTCGTATTCCACGTGAGCGGTGTTGATCGTGATGCCGCGGGCCTTTTCTTCTGGAGCCGCGTCGATCTGGTCGTAAGCCTTGGCTTCACCGCCGAACTTGGCCGACAGCACCGTGGCGATGGCCGCCGTCAGTGTCGTCTTGCCATGGTCCACGTGACCGATCGTGCCCACGTTGACGTGGGGCTTGGTACGTTCGAACTTACCTTTTGCCATTTTTCCGACTCCGAAAAAAATCTAGACCAACACAACAGTATTTAGGCGCAACCAAAACTGAAAGCACCAGAAAGTGGTGCCCATGGCGGGAATCGGACCCGCGACCTCTCCCTTACCAAGGGAGTGCTCTACCACTGAGCCACATGGGCAGCTTGACGCCGCTTGCACAACATCAAAATCTCTAACTCACACAACCCAACCAACGAGTAACAGCAATGGAGCGGGAGACGGGAATCGAACCCGCGTCATTAGCTTGGAAGGCTAGGGTTCTACCATTGAACTACTCCCGCATCGGCAAACCGCCTTTGCAAGCCCATCTCTTCTTAGAAAAAGCCGGGCCACATCCATCACAACTCATTAACTGGTGGAGGGGACTGGATTCGAACCAGTGTAGGCGTAAGCCAACAGATTTACAGTCTGCCCCCTTTAGCCACTCGGGCACCCCTCCGGAGAATTTCGAATTATATCACTAAATTTTCAACGGCCGAAAAATTCATCCACTTTTGCGCGCCAAGCAAGACCTCTTTTCGGCGCAAACATCATGATTGGTGCGGCTGGCGGGGATCGAACCCACGACCCTTGGCTTCGGAGGCCAATACTCTATCCACTGAGCTACAGCCGCAGTTCTCAAAACTAATAGCCGACAATTATCGCACGTTGAGAGGCTGCAACGCAGCGCACCAAGCATCCACCCAACACACTCAGTCGGGCAGCCTCTCCTCTGGCAACGGCAACCCAAGCCCCACCAGGAAGGCGTCGGTACTCGCGCCCCCCACCCTCAGAAGGTCGAAGCCGCCCTCGCCAAGAATCCACCCACGGATCAATCCGTCAAACAGAGCGTGCAGGCCAATGGCCGCCTCCATCGGAGTCACCCGCAAAGGTACATCATGCAAATTCGCCGCCATTTCAAAATCGCGCGCCAACTGGCGTGTGAAAGTTTCGGCGGCAACCAGATGACGCTCCCGCAACCCCATCAAATCACTCACATACTCCACCTTATAGAGCGCTATCTCAAACACCCTTCGGGTCCGCTCATCCGACGCCACGCTGCGCAGCACCATTGCCATGACGGATCTCAGCCGCTGCACCGGGTCCGAACAAGCGCTCGACTCAAACCCACCAAAACCCTGCTCGAGCGGCAGCGTGACCCGATCCATCATTGCGCCAAACAGATCCACCTTGTCTTTGAAGTGCCAGTAAATGGCACCCCGGGTCGCGCCCGCTGCATGAGCAATGTCACTCAATGATGCGCGGGACACCCCCTTCTCACGGAAAACACGCTCGGCCGCGTCAATAAGGCCGTTCCGCGTAGCAATGGCATCCTCTTTCGTCCGACGGGCCATGGCGAAAAACCTCCCTTGGTTCGCAATAACAATCCGCCCAAAACATGAGCTTCCTGTAATTATACATTCATGATTGTATGTATAATTTTATGTCATCCCATTCAAAATCCAGCTAGAACGCCTCCCTGCGAAGCTTGCGCTGACTGAACCTCAATTTCTTGATGCATATCAAAAGGACTCCTATGCCCTCACTGCGTAACGCATCCGGCGACACACCCCGTCGCACACCCACCGCCTCTGGAACATTGGCATTGGTGACCTTTGGCTTGGCTACAGCCTTGTTGGTTTCCGCGTGCGGGAAGGGTGGCGAACCAGCCGCGCCAGCGGGCGGTCAGAAAATGCCCCCGGTAGAAGTCGG
The DNA here is from genome assembly GCF_020510705.1 of Acidovorax radicis. Taxonomy (NCBI): domain Bacteria; kingdom Pseudomonadati; phylum Pseudomonadota; class Betaproteobacteria; order Burkholderiales; family Comamonadaceae; genus Acidovorax; species Acidovorax radicis. The sequence continues at coordinate 433,903 of NZ_CP075184.1, read as the reverse complement.
CGTTGTCACCGCGACCCCCGGAGACGTGGGGCTCATCACGGAGTTGCCGGGGCGCGTAGAGGCCTCGCGAGTCGCGCAAGTGCGCGCCCGTGCAGCAGGCATCCTCCAACAACGTGTTTTCAAGGAGGGCAGTGACGTCAAGGCGGGGCAAACACTCTTCCTCATTGATCCCGCGCCTTATGCCGCAGCCTCGGAAAGCGCGCGCGCCAGTCTCGCCAAAGCAAACGCCAATCTTGCACAAGCCAGCGCCCAGCTTGACCGCTATCGGCCGCTTGTCGCAGCCAATGCGATCAGCAAACAAGACTACGTCAATGCCGAAGCCGCCGAGAAACAGGCACAGGCAGACGTTGCCTCTGCCAAAGCACAGGTTCGCACTGCAGACATCAATCTAGGCTATGCCCGCGTGACATCTCCGATCTCCGGCCGCATCGGCCGTGCATTGGTCACCGAAGGCGCTTTGGTCGGTCAAGGTGAAGCCACCGCCCTGGCCGTGGTGCAGCAGATTAATCCTGTGTACGTGAACTTCACGCAATCCGCCAGCGACGTATTTCAGCTGCGCCGGGCCATGGAAAGCGGTCAACTCAAGCGTGCAGGCAACACCGAAGCGGCAAGCATCAAGCTCATGCTGGGCGATGGTTCCGAATATTCACAGCCCGGCAAATTGCTGTTCACCGATTTGTCGGTTGATGCGACTACGGGCCAAGTCACCTTGCGTGCCGAGGTTCCCAACCCCAAGGGCGAGTTGTTGCCCGGCTTGTATCTGCGTGTCTTGATCGAGCAGGCACAGGCCAGCAATGCCATCACACTGCCGCAACAGGCTGTGACACGCACCCAGCAAGGCGACACGGTCAGCGTAGTGGGCGAAGACGGCAAGGTATCGCAACGCACCATCAAAATCAGCGCCGCCCAAAACAATCGTTGGGTTGTACTGGACGGCCTCAAGGCTGGTGAGAAGGTCATGGTGGACGGATTTCAGAAGCTCCAGATGCTGCCTCCTGGCACGCCGGTAAAGCCTGTCCCGTGGCAGGCTCCGGGTACGTCAGCGGCCCCCGCTGCAGCTGCCGCTCCCGCCTCCGCTGCATCAAAGCCATAAGAGGCAATCCAGCATGGCCAAATTTTTTATCGACCGCCCCATCTTTGCATGGGTGATTGCACTGTTCATCATGGTGATGGGCGGCGTGGCAATTACGCAGCTGCCTATTGCCCAATACCCGCCGGTCGCGCCGCCGTCGATTGTCATCAACGCGTCGTACCCAGGGGCCTCAGCCCAAACACTGGAAGACAGCGTTCTGTCCGTCATTGAGCGCGAAATGAACGGTTCGCCCGGCCTGATCTACATGGAGTCCGTGGCGCAGGCAGACGGATCGGGCAGCATCACGCTGAGTTTCCAGACCGGAACGAACGCTGATCTGGCGCAGGTGGACGTACAGAACCGTTTGTCCCGTGCCACACCGAGGCTGCCGTCGGCGGTCACACAACAAGGTGTGCGAGTGGACAAATCGCGCTCCAACTTCTTGCTGTTCACGATGCTTTCTTCGACCAACCCGACCACTGATCCGGTCGCGCTGGGCGACTACGCATCCCGCAACGTTGTTCCAGAGCTGCAGCGCATCCCCGGCATCGGACAGGCGCAACTGTTCGGCACGGAGCGCGCCATGCGCATCTGGATCGACCCGGCAAAGATGGTGAGTTTCAACATCTCTGCAGCCGAAATCACGGCAGCTATCCGCGCGCAGAACGCGCAGGTTGCCAGCGGCACCATCGGTGACCTGCCAAACATCGCTGGCCAAGGGATTGCAGCCACGGTGGTCGTGAATGGGCAACTTTCCACGGTCGAGCAGTTTGGCAACGTCGTGCTACGCGCTAACAATGACGGCTCCACGGTGCGCATCAAAGACGTTGCGCGGGTAGAGCTGGGTGGCCAAGCCTATGCCACCCTGGCGCGTCTCAACGGAAAACCTGCTGTCGGTATCGGCGTGCAACTTTCGCCAAGTGGCAACGCCCTGGAGGCGGCCAAGGCTGTGCGGACACGGATGGATGAGCTCTCCCGCTACTTCCCTGAAGGCATGAGCTGGAGCATTCCCTACGACAGTTCCCGCTTCGTGAGCATCTCCATCCGGCAAGTGGCAGAGACGCTCCTGGAGGCCGTGGCCCTGGTATTTCTGGTGATGTTCCTGTTCTTGCAGAACTGGCGGTACACCATCATTCCGACCATTGTTGTCCCCATCGCCTTGCTGGGCACCTTCGCCACGCTGCTGGCACTCGGTTTGTCCATCAACGTGCTCACCATGTTCGGCATGGTTCTGGTGATCGGCATCGTGGTGGACGACGCCATTGTGGTGGTGGAAAACGTTGAGCGCATCATGAGCGAGGAAGGTCTCTCTCCGCTCGAAGCCACGCGCAAAGCCATGCGCCAGATCTCCGGCGCCATCATTGGTGTGACGGTGGTGCTGATCTCGGTGTTTGTACCGCTGGCATTTTTTGCGGGTTCGACCGGCAACATCTATCGCCAGTTCTCGGCCGTGATGGTTGCCTCCATCGGATTCTCCGCATTCATGGCGCTATCGCTGACCCCCGCGCTGTGCGCGACGCTTCTCAAACCCGTCGAAGCGGGCCATCACCACGAAAAAGGCGGCTTCTTCGGCTGGTTCAATCGCCGATTTGCACGCACCGCCAAGGGCTATGAAAGCATGGTGGCGCGCATGCTCAAGCGCGCAGCCCGCTACCTGATCATCTACGTTGCCATTGTCGGCGCCGTGGCCGTCGTCTACATGCGACTGCCCACATCGTTCCTTCCCGGCGAAGACCAGGGCAACATCATCGTCAATGTGCAATTGCCCCCAGGAGCTACACAGCAACGCACTCTGGCGGTCATGGAGCAGGTGGAAGACTTCATTCTCAAACAGCCCGAAGTCCAGAGCATGGTCGGCGTGGTGGGGTTCAGTTTCTCCGGCCAGGGGCAAAACGCCGCACTGGCATTCGTGACCTTAAAAGACTGGTCAGAACGCCACGGCAAAGGCCAGTCAGCACAAGACCTGGCGGGCCGCGCATTTGGCGCTTTGTCAGGCATTCGCGATGCGTTTATTTTCCCGTTGAGCCCTCCGCCTATTCCAGAACTGGGCAATGCCAGCGGCTTCACCTTCCGCCTGCAAGACCGGGGCGGCGCAGGCCACACAGCACTCGTGAATGCGCGCAACCAATTATTGGGAATGGCATCGCAAAGCAAGGTACTGACCCAGGTTCGTCCTGACGGACTGGAAGACGCTCCACAGCTGCAAATCGACATTGACCGCGACAAGGCCAATGCGCTGGGGGTGCCGTTTGACGCCATCAACGCCGCACTCTCAACGTCACTAGGCTCCAGCTACGTCAACGACTTCCCGAACCAAGGTCGTCTGCAACGCGTTGTGGTGCAAGCAGATGCGCCCGCCCGCATGCAGCCTGACGATCTGCTGAGCATTAATGCCACCAACAGTCTCGGCAAGCCGGTGCCGTTGTCGGCATTTGCCACCACACGGTGGGTGAAGGGGGCGCAACAGACGGCTCGCTACAACGGCTACCCCGCCATGCGCATCTCAGGGTCTCCCGCCGCTGGCTACAGCACAGGAGCAGCCATGGCTGAGATGGAAAAACTGGCAGCTCAGTTGCCCGCAGGCTTTGGCTTTGAGTGGACCGGTCAATCGCGCGAGGAAAAGCTTGCAGGCTCCCAATCGCTGATCCTTTACAGCTTCGCTATTTTGGCGGTGTTCCTGTGTCTGGCGGCTCTATACGAGAGCTGGTCGATTCCGCTTGCCGTCATTCTGGTGGTGCCGCTTGGTGTGCTGGGTGTCTTGCTTGCCACCTTGTTACGCGGCTACGCGAACGATGTGTACTTCCAGGTCGGACTGATCACCATCATCGGCCTGTCTGCGAAAAACGCCATTTTGATCATCGAGTTCGCCAAGGACCTGCAGGCCCAGGGCAAGGGCGTGGTCGAATCTGCACTGGCTGCGGCTCACCTGCGATTCCGCCCGATCGTCATGACGTCGATGGCCTTCGGCCTGGGCGTGCTCCCGCTGGCAATTGCCTCGGGTGCAGGCTCTGCCAGCCAGCGCGCCATCGGCACTGGCGTGTTGGGCGGCATGCTCACCGGCACGGCACTCGCCGTGTTTTTCGTCCCCGTGTTCTTCGTCGTGGTTCGTGGCCTGTTCAAAGGTAGCGCTCGGCAACAGGAAATGAACCGCCGCCATGCAGAAGAAGCAGGAGTAGGAAACCATGATTAAACGCAGCACCCCTATCGCTCTGGCAGCCGCCGCGCTGCTGGCTGGCTGCTCGCTCATTCCCACCTACGAACGCCCCGTGGCGCCCGTGCCTGCGAACTACGCGTTTCCGTCAGCAAGCTCCCCGCAAGCCGAACCAGGGGCGGCCAGCACCGCCCCCTGGCAGGACTATTTTGCGGATCCACGGTTGCGCCGGTTGATAGAGACGGCGCTCGAAAACAACCGCGACTTGCGTATTGCAGTGCTGAACATCGAACAGGCTCGCGCGACCTACCAGGTGCGGCGTGCAGATCTATACCCCGGTGTGGGCCTCGCCGCCAGCGCCAGCCGCGCACCCGCAACAGGAACGGGCACACAGACCAATTCGTTCGCCGTCGGGTTGGCCATTTCGGCCTGGGAAATTGATTTTTTTGGCCGGATCGCCAGCCTCAAGGAACAGGCACTGGCCCAATACCTTGCCACCGAAGAGGGCCGCAACGGTGCACAGGTCAGCCTCGTGGCGGCTGTAGCCAACGGCTGGCTGACATTGCTTGCCGACGAAGAACTGCTCGACCTTTCGCGCCAGACCCTTGCATCCCGCGACGAATCGGTGCGCCTGACCAAAATGCGCCTGGACGCTGGCGTGGCATCGGAGCTGGACTACCGCCAGGCGGAATCACTCACGCAGGCGGCCCGGGCCACACTTGCACAACAGCAACGCCAACGCGCCCTTGATGAAAACGCGCTGGTGCTGCTGCTGGGCCAGGCCTTGCCCGACGATGTACGCAGCAGCGTAACGGGCAGCAAGCTGGCCGATGCCCCAACCATGACACCGTTGCCCGCGGGTTTGCCGTCCGAACTGCTCACGCGGCGCCCCGACATTCGGCAGGCCGAGCAGCAACTGATCGCGGCCAACGCCAGCATCGGCGCGGCCAGGGCAGCGTTCTTCCCACGGATCTCCCTGACGACCCAGGCTGGCACCGCCAGCGGTGAATTGTCGGGGCTGTTCAAAAGCGGTTCATGGGGATTCACCGTGGCGCCATCCTTGTTGTTGCCGCTATTCGATGCGGGTCGCAACCAGGCCAACCTGGACATATCGAAAGCCGGGCGGGGCATTGCCGTTGCGCAGTACGAAAAGGCCATTCAAACGGCATTCCGGGAAGTGTCCGACGCCCTCACGGGCCAAGCCACCCTCGAAGCGCAGGCGCAAGCGCAGCAGCAGCAGGCGCAGTCCGAAGCAGCCCGGCTGAAGCTGGCCGACCTGCGTTATCGCAATGGCGTGGCGAGCTACCTGGATCTGCTGGACGCGCAGCGCTCACTGTTCACGACCCAACAGGCGGTGGTGCAGGTGCGACTGGCGCAACTGCAAAACCAGGTGTTGTTGTACAAGGCGCTGGGCGGAGGCGCCCCAGAAACGGACACCAGGCAGCCGTCCTGAGGAACGAGCCCGCAGGCCACGCGCTTCGCGCGCGGCTTCTGCGGCGCCTCGCCTTCTTGGGTGTGGCCTGCGCCGCTGATTCAGCGGGGCGGGCCAGCCCGGCAGATATACTTTAGGGTTGATTACATCAAAGCCCCCGATACACCAGAGGACGTCATGAGCGACAACCACCACGAAGAAGCCCATACCGGCCCGATCAAAAACCCAAAGCAGTTGCTGATCGCGGTAATTTTCTCGTTTGTGATCCCGATCTTTGCCATCATTGGCTTGGTCCTGTACGTCACTTCGGCCGACAAGCCTGCAGCGGGTGCTGCCAACCCCGAGAAAGCCATTGCAGAGCGCATTCAGAAGATTGGCATGGTCGAAGTCCGTGACGCCAATCGGCCTCTGCGCAGCGGCGAAGACGTGTTCAAGGGACAGTGTTCGGCGTGTCACGCCACCGGCGCTGCGGGTTCTCCCAAGTTTGGTGATGCGGCCGCCTGGTCTGCCCGTATCAAAACGGGCCTGGAAGCTCTGGTGCATTCGGCCCTGACCGGCAAGGGCGCCATGGCACCCCAAGGCGGCGGCGACTTCAACGACACCGAAATTGCCCGCGCGGTGGTCTACATGGCCAATGCAGCGGGTGCCAAGTTTGCGGAGCCCGCCGCAGGCGCTGCGCCTGCTGCCGACGGTTCCTCCGCGCCAGCATCTGCGGCCCCAGCCCCCGCTGCCGAACAGCCCGTAGCTGCAGCGGCTGCTGAAGCCGCACCAGCGGTTGCCGCCGCTCCGGCAGCGGGTGGAGCGGGTGCAGGCGAGGCACTGTACAAACAGACGTGCCAGGTGTGCCACGCAGCAGGTGTTGCTGGCGCTCCCAAGCTGGGTGACAAGGCAGCGTGGGCGCCTCGGTTGGCCGCAGGGCTGGAGGCTCTGTACAGCAACGCCGCCAAGGGCAAGGGTGCCATGCCACCACGTGGTGGCTCACAGGCATCGGATGCTGACCTGCGGGCAGCAGTCGAATTCATGGCGGCAGCCGCGAAATAACCGCCCCGCCCTCGCGCAGGCCTGGGCGCAATGCCCGGGGTGCCCCCCAAAAAACCGGCCTCGAAGGCCGGTTTTTTTATGGGTGCAAACCACACACTCCGCCGGCAGGATGATCCTGCTTATGCGGCCGCCGAGCCCAGGCTATCTGGTGGTCCATCGCTAACCGCTGCAGATGCCGCCTGGGGGCGCAAGACATAGCCATAGGTCGCCGGGAGGCTTGCTGCCGTCACGTCCCGCGCGATCCACTGGCCCGCCTCCAACGCCTGCGCGACGAGCCCCACGTCTTGGGTATGCACCAGGCCGAGTCCAATGTCAGTGCCCAGATAGACTAGGCCCTGCGCGTCCACCAGGCACTCATGCACCACGGCTTTGCGTCCCGTATGGCTTGTCACTGCAAAATCCGTGGCCTGCACGCGCCATATCCAGGGCGTGATCTCCAGCTCCACGTACACCCGTTGGGGGCCGTTTTGAAAAAACCACTGCCCCCGCGCGTCGGCCTCGTAATTGCGTTCGATGAACGCAATGAGCTTGTCGTGCTGTAGCAATGCCCCCCGGCTGTGCGCGAACCCGCCCACGGCCTGGGTCGCGTCATCGCGCAGGTACCAACGCCCCCGGGCGTCCAGGCCCAACCAGCCATAACAATCGGGCACATTGGGCCACTTGGCCAGCGCCTGTTTGACGATGTCATCCATGCGCAGATTGTGCCTTCTCGCGCCGTGGCATCGCCCCGTGTGCGGCCAGCCACTCCGTCACAGCGGCGGGCATGGCCCGTACATCTCCCGGAGGTCTACTCCCTTGGGGAAATCCCACATGCCCGCCCTGCGGTGGCTGCCAGAGCGTGACAAACGGGCCGACTTCGCCTGCACGGGGCAAGCTCGCGGCCGGCACAAATGGGTCGTTGCCTGCGTTGAGCACCAGCGCGGGAATGCGGATGTGAGCGAGCAGAGGTTTGGCCGACGCACGTTGCCAGTAATCCTCGGTGTTCTTGAAGCCATGCAATGGGGCCGTGAACACATTGTCGAAGTCATACAGGTCACGCGCCCGCAGCAATGCCTGGCGATCAAACAGCCCTGGGTACTGGGCCAGCTTGTCCAGGGCTTTGGGCACCAGCGTCTTCATGAACATGCGCGTATAGAGGTGCCGGTTGAAGCCGCGCCCGATCGCGCGCGCCCCTGCAGCCAGATCCGTGGGTGCGCAGACCGCAGCAACGGCATCGACGCTGATTGCTGCGTCAGTGCCCACTTCCGCAGCCCAGCGCAGCAGCACGTTGCCCCCCAGCGATACACCGACCGCGAACAGCGGGCCCCGGTGGGCGGCGCGCAGACGCTGCAATACCCATCCGATTTCGGCGTGGTCGCCTGAGTGATAGGCACGTGGCGCGCGGTTGATCTCACCACTGCAACCCCGAAAGTGCGGCAACACACACGCCCAGCCGCGTTCGCGCGCCAGCCCCGCGAAGGCTTGCCCGTAGTGGCTGCGCGACGAGCCCTCCAGGCCATGGAAGACCACCAGCAAAGGGGGCGGTGCACTGCGGGCGGCCGTTGCCACGGCGGTGTCGTGTTCGCTCCTCAAAAAATCCACATCGACAAAATCGCCGTCGGGCGTTTCCCAGCGCTCGCGCCGGTAAAGGGGCTGCGGGCCCACAACGCGACGCGAATACAGCGCGGGCCAGATAGTTTGAAGCTGTCCCCCAGGCAGCCAGAACGGCGCTACATATTTCATAGCTACTAGCGATTGCCTTGATTAGGCGCAGTTGCAAAAACGCTTGAACATCGTTGCTCCACAGCTCAATGGAGCACCGGCCGCTGCCCGGGCTCGCATGGTGCGCCACCATACGCCATCCCTCGGGGGTCTTGTGATAGACGTTGGTGGTCAGCACCACGGCTTGGTGCAAGCCATCGGGCAGCATCACCTCCACCTGCTCCACCACGCTGTGCACGGCGCTTGCCAAAGCCACCACACGGCGCACCTGCACGGGCCGCGCGCGCACGGTTCCCTGTGAGAACATGGCCTCAAACGCCGAGCGGATGGCCTGAGCCCCCATCAGACGGGGCCCTCCGGGATGAACACAAACGATGTCGTCCTCGTGCGCCCAGCACGACATCAACTGCTCGATATCTCCGCGCTGCAGCGCTTCGTAAAAAGCCGCTTCGATGTCGTCGGATGTACCATCGTGGGCGGCTGCGCTGGATCGGGCTCGGGGCATGGTGGTGTGCAAATAGAGGCGTAATGGAAATTGCGGAAGTTGCCTGCAATGGGCCGCCTTGCGCCCGCTGCAGCCCTATTGTGCGTGCAGTGCCCAAGCACCACTCGCGGTGTGGTGGGCGCCAATGCCCTGCGCTTTAGCGCCACCAGTTTCCCGCACGCCCTGGTTTCTGGCACATTCAGCCTATTCCTACTTTCGTCGGACAAGCCATGACCCACCGTTTTCTCGCATACCTGACCTTGTTAATCGCCGCGCTCACGCTGACTGGGTGTGGATACAACGACTTTCAGCGCTTGGACGAGCAATCCAAGGCCGCCTGGAGCGAAGTGCTCAACCAGTACCAACGGCGCGCCGACCTGGTGCCCAATATCGTGGCCACGGTCAAAGGTGAAGCGAGTTTTGAGCAAGACACACTGACCCGAGTGATCGAGGCACGGGCCAAAGCCACCTCTATCCAGGTCACGCCCGAGACACTGAACAACCCCGAGGCGTTCAGCAAGTTCCAGGCCGCGCAGGGCGAATTGTCGGGCGCACTGTCGCGCCTCATGGTGGTGTCCGAGCGCTACCCCACGCTGCAGGCCAACCAAGGGTTTCGTGACCTGCGCGTCACGCTGGAAGGCACCGAAAACCGCATCACCGTGGCCCGCAATCGGTACATCGAGACGGTGCAGGCGTACAACGTGCTCGCGCGCAGCTTCCCCACCAACCTGACCGCCAAGGTGTTCAGCTATGCGCCCAAGCCCAGCCTTGCGGTCGCCAACGAAGCCCAGATATCCACCCCGCCCACCGTGGATTTCTCCGCACCGAAGACCAAGCCTTGATGCACGCCACGGCTTGGCTGAACGCTCAAGGTGAAATATGCCTCTAGTGCTTATTCGGCATGCGCTAACAGCTATTTTATTTATAGCAATGGCGCTGCCGTGGACCGTGGCTCGGGGTGCGGTGCAGGCCGTGCCCACACTCACGGCCCACGTCATGGACCAGACGGGCACGCTCAACGCGCCGGACACACAAGCACTGGAGTCCCAGTTACGCACGCTGGAGCAGACACACGGTTCTCAGGTGGTGGTGCTGATGGTGCAGACCACCGCCCCCGAGGACATTGCCGCCTATGCCAACCGCGTCGCCAACCAATGGAAGATTGGCCGGGCTGACGTAGGCGACGGCGTGCTGGTGGTGGTGGCCAAGGCAGATCGCAAGATGCGCATCGAAGTGGCCAAGTCGCTGGAGGGCGCCATCCCCGATATTGCGGCGGCCCAGATCATCGACACCGCAATGAAGCCCCGCTTCCAGCAAAACGATTATGCCGGCGGGCTCAGCGCTGCAGCCACACAACTGAGCGCCCGCATTGCGGGGGAAGCACTCCCCCCGCCCACCCCCACCTCGTCGGAGCGAGGCAGGGACCGTAGCCACGGCAACGGTTTCGACTGGACCGACCTTGCCATCTTCCTTTTCTTCGGCGTGATGGTGGCCGGGCCGCTGGTACGCCGCCTGTTTGGCGCAGGGCTGGGCGGGCTGCTGATGGGCGGCGGCGTGGGCGTGCTGGCTTTTCTTCTGACGTCCAGTCTGCTGTTGTCCGGCGGCGCTGGCGTGCTGGCATTGCTGTACACCTGGTTTTTTGGGGGGCGCATGGGGCCTGTGCTGCATGGTGGCGGAGACCTTGGCGGCGGATGGGGTGGTGGCGGCGGAAGCAGTGGCGGCGGATTCAGCTCGGGCGGTGGTGGCAATTTTGGCGGCGGCGGCGCGTCGGGAGACTGGTAATGAAAACACCGACCCAACCGCACCAACCGGTGATCAACCCCATCGGCCCCGTGATCAACCCTTTTTGGCGCCTGCTGCGCCATCGCTGGAGCGACATTCATCCACACAACGCACTGACTCAAGAAGCCATACAGCGCCTGGGTGAGCGGGTCACTGCGAGTGAACACTTGCATACGGGTCAGATCCGCATCGTGACCGAAGGGGGTCTACCCTGGAGCTATCTGTGGCGCAATGCCAGCGCCCGTGAGCGCGCCATCATGCTTTTCAGTAAATACCGCGTGTGGGACACCGCGCACAACAACGGCGTGCTCATCTATCTCTTGATGCCCGAGCATGCGATCGAAATCGTTGCAGATCGAGGCCTCGCGCAGCACGTATCCCCTGACGAGTGGCGCGCGGTGGTCGCGCAAATGTCCGGCCACTTTCAAAAGCGCAACTATGAAGCGGGTTTGGCGCTGGCGCTGGACGCAGTGACCGCCTGTCTGGCCGAACACTTCCCGCGCAGGGCCGATTCACCCACGGGCAATGAACTGCCCGATGCGCCGGTCATCATCGCGTAGACCGATTAAACGCCCGCCGCACAGGCATAAAAAAACCCGGCAGCGCCGGGTTTTTTCTGAGTGAGCCCTCAACCGGCTCAGCCGGCGCAACCGTTCAAACGACTGAGCGAGGCATGGGGCGAATCACTTCGCCTTATTTTTTCTGGCGAAACTTGCGCAGCGCGGCGATCTGAGCTGCCATCACGGTCAACTCGGATTGGGCCTTGGCCAGATCGAGTTCGCTCTTAGCGTTCTTCAACGCGTCTTCGGCGGCTGCCTTGGCCTTGTTGGCCTTTTCGTCGTCCAGATCCTTGCCCCGGATGGCCGTGTCGGACAGCACAGTGACGCAGTCAGGTTGCACTTCCAGAATGCCACCGGCCACGAAAACGAACTCTTCGCCACCGTCTGCCATCTCGATGCGCACCGAGCCCGGTTTGATGCGGGTGATCAGCGGGGTGTGGCGGGGATAGATACCGAGTTCACCGGATTCGCCGGGCAGCGAGACAAAACGCGCTTCACCGGAAAAAATGGACTCTTCGGCACTGACCACATCAACGTGGATGGTGTTCATCATTGCTCCTAGAAAAAGGTGGGGTGCGTGATCGCTGAGGACTGGGCAGCCATGCGCCTGTGGCATGGCGGCTCAGCCGTCGGGCTATCAGGCCACCTTTTTCGCCTTTTCAAAGGCTTCGTCGATGGTTCCCACCATGTAGAACGCCTGTTCTGGCAGGTGATCGCACTCACCGGCAACGATCATCTTGAAACCACGGATGGTTTCAGACAGAGGAACGTACTTGCCTGGAGAACCTGTGAACACTTCAGCCACGTGGAAAGGCTGCGACAGGAAACGCTGGATCTTGCGAGCGCGGGCCACGGCCAGCTTGTCTTCAGGCGCCAGTTCGTCCATACCCAGAATGGCGATGATGTCGCGCAGTTCCTTGTAGCGCTGCAGCGTGCCTTGCACCGCACGGGCCGTAGCGTAGTGGTCTTCGCCCACCACGTTGGGGTCCAACTGGCGGCTGGTGGAGTCCAGCGGGTCCACGGCGGGGTAAATCCCCAGCGAAGCGATGTCACGCGACAGCACCACGGTGGAATCCAAGTGGGCGAAGGTCGTGGCAGGCGATGGGTCGGTCAAGTCATCAGCGGGCACGTACACGGCCTGGATGGAAGTGATCGAACCGACCTTGGTGGACGTAATACGCTCTTGCAGGCGGCCCATTTCTTCGGCCAGCGTAGGCTGGTAACCCACGGCGGAAGGCATACGGCCCAGCAGAGCGGATACTTCGGTACCGGCCAGCGTATAGCGGTAGATGTTGTCCACGAAGAACAGCACGTCACGGCCTTCATCACGGAACGACTCGGCGATGGTCAGGCCGGTCAGCGCCACGCGCAGACGGTTGCCTGGAGGTTCGTTCATCTGACCGTACACCATGGCAACCTTCGAGTCTTCGAGCTTCTCGAGGTTCACCACGCCGGAGTCGGCCATTTCATGATAGAAGTCGTTCCCTTCGCGGGTACGCTCGCCCACACCAGCGAACACCGACAGACCGCTGTGGGCCTTGGCGATGTTGTTGATGAGTTCCATCATGTTCACGGTCTTGCCCACACCGGCGCCGCCGAACAGACCCACCTTGCCGCCCTTGGCGAACGGGCAAACCAAGTCGATCACCTTGATGCCGGTTTCGAGCAATTCTTGCGAAGGCGACAGTTCGTCGTACGCAGGGGCCTTGCGGTGGATGGATGCGGTCAGTTCCTGGCTCACGGGGCCACGTTCGTCGATGGGCGCGCCCAGCACGTCCATGATGCGACCCAGCGTCGCCTTGCCCACAGGCACGGTGATGGGGTTGCCGGTGTTGGTCACCATGATGCCGCGGCGCAGACCATCCGACGAACCCAGCGCAATGGTACGCACCACGCCGTCGCCCAGCTGCTGCTGGACTTCCAGCGTCAGTGCAGAGCCATCGAGCTTCAGCGCGTCATAGATCTTCGGCATCTGGTCACGCGGAAATTCCACGTCCACCACGGCGCCGATACATTGAACAATTTTTCCTTGGGCTTGAGCCATTTTTTGCTCCAATTAGTTTGATTCTTGCAGAGGCGACCGGTGATCAGCCGCTGATGGCCGCAGCCCCAGATACGATCTCCGACAATTCCTTGGTGATCGCTGCCTGGCGGGTCTTGTTATAGACCAGCTTCAGTTCACCAATCACATTGCCGGCGTTGTCGGTAGCAGCCTTCATGGCCACCATGCGCGCGGAATGCTCAGACGCCATGTTCTCGGCCAAGGCCTGGTAGATCAGCGACTCGACGTAACGCACCAGCAGCTCATCGATCACACTTTGTGCATCGGGCTCATAGATGTAATCCCAGCTGTGCTGGCCGGCGTCGGACTTGATGGCCTCTGCCCTGAGGGGCAGCAGCTGTTCGACCACAGGCTCTTGCTTTACCGTGTTGATGAACTTGGTGTACGACAGGTACACCGCGTTGATCCGGCCTTCGGCGTAAGCGTCCAGCAGCACCTTGACTGGCCCGATGAGCTTGTCGAGATGAGGACGGTCGCCCAGCTGCGTCACGTGCGACACCACCTTGGCGCCGACGCGGTTGAGAAAACCCAGGCCCTTGTTGCCAATGGCCACGGCTTCCACAGAAACGCCCTGCCCCTGCAGTTCGCGCAGCTTCATGGTCACACTGCGCAGTACGTTGGTGTTCAAGCCACCGCACAACCCTTTGTCGGTGGTGACCACAATGAGTCCGGCCGTCTTGGAGTCGTTCAACTTCATGAACGGATGCACGTACTCTGGGTTGGCCTGTCCGAGATGGGCTGCAATATTGCGGATCTTGTCGCTATAAGGGCGGGCCGCGCGCATGCGCTCCTGCGCCTTGCGCATCTTGGACACGGAAACCATTTCCATGGCCTTCGTGATCTTCTTCGTATTTTCGAAGCTCTTGATCTGGCCGCGTATTTCCTTGCCTGTTGCCATAGTTGATTCCTTGTGTCGTCAGATCCGGTCGTCCAAGTCGTCAGGCGAAAGACTTCTTGAAAGCGGCGATGGCGCTGGTCAACTCGGCTTCGGCATCCTTGTCCAGGGCCTTGCTCTGTTCGATCTTGTCGAGCAGGGCGGCGTGGCTGGTCTTGAGGAATTGGTGCAGACCGTGTTCAAAAGGCAAAACCTTCTTCACTTCGAGGTCGTCCAGGAAACCCTTATTGACGGCAAACAGCGTGGCACCCATCAACGAGATGGACAACGGGCTGTACTGGGCCTGCTTGAGCAGTTCTGTCACGCGGGCACCGCGGTCAAGCTGCTTGCGGGTTGCTTCGTCCAGATCAGAGGCGAACTGCGCAAAAGCCGCCAGTTCACGGTACTGCGCCAAGTCGGTACGGATACCGCCGGACTGTCCCTTGATGATCTTGGTCTGCGCTGCAGAACCCACACGCGACACCGAGATACCCGCGTTGATAGCAGGACGGATACCGGCGTTGAACAGGCTGGTTTCCAGGAAGATCTGGCCGTCGGTGATCGAAATCACATTGGTTGGCACGAAAGCGGACACGTCGCCGGCTTGCGTTTCGATGATGGGCAGAGCCGTCAGCGAACCGGTCTTGCCCTTGACTGCACCCTTGGTGAAAGCTTCGACATAGTCGGCATTCACGCGGGCTGCGCGTTCGAGCAGGCGGCTGTGGAGATAGAACACATCGCCGGGATAGGCTTCGCGGCCTGGTGGGCGGCGCAGCAGCAGCGAGACCTGACGGTAGGCCACGGCCTGCTTGGACAGGTCGTCATACACGATCAGCGCGTCTTCACCGCGATCGCGGAAGTATTCACCCATGGTGCAGCCAGAGTAGGCCGACACATACTGCATGGCAGCCGATTCGGAAGCCGAAGCAGCGACCACGATGGTGTAGTCCATGGCGCCGGCTTGTTCCAGCGAGCGGACCACGTTCTTGATCGACGATGCCTTCTGACCGATGGCAACGTAGATACAGGTCACGCCTTGCCCCTTCTGGGCAATGATCGCGTCGATGGCGACGGCCGTCTTTCCGGTCTGGCGGTCACCAATGATCAGCTCGCGCTGACCACGGCCCACAGGCACCATGGAGTCGATGGATTTCAGACCGGTTTGCAGCGGCTGGTCCACGGACTTGCGTGCGATCACGCCAGGAGCAACCTTTTCGATCACATCCGTCATCTTGGCATTGATCGGGCCTTTGCCATCGATAGGCTGACCCAGGGCATTCACCACGCGGCCAATGAGTTCGGGGCCCACGGGCACTTCCAGAATGCGCCCCGTGCACTTGACGGTGTTGCCTTCGGAGATGTGCTCGTATTCACCCAGAATCACGGCGCCGACGGAGTCGCGCTCCAGATTCAGCGCCAGGCCGTAGGAGGGAACGCCCTCTGCATTCGCGGGGAACTCCAGCATTTCGCCCTGCATCACGTCCGACAGGCCGTGAACGCGCACGATACCGTCAGACACGGACACCACGGTGCCCTGATTGCGGATATCGCTGCTGGCAGCCAGACCTTCGATGCGGCTCTTGATGAGTTCAGAAATTTCTGCGGGATTGAGTTGCATGACTCTTTCCTTCCTTCTTTGGTTCGCTGTCCTCGTCGCGCATTACGCGATGAGGGCCGCTTTCATTTGTTCAAGACGGGCCTTGACCGAAGTGTCCAGCACCTCGTCACCCACCACTACGCGAATGCCACCGATCAGGGAGTTGTCCTGCTGAACGGAGAGATTGAGCTTGCGGTCAAAGCGTTTTTCAAGCGCAGAGCCCACCTCAGCCAATGCAGCGGCGTCCATCGGAAAGGCGCTGTACACCACGGCATCCGATGAGCCATTGCGGCGATTCACGAGGGCACGAAACTGCACAGCGACTTCCGGCAGCGCGTTGAGGCGCCCATTGTCGATAACCGTGCGCAGGAAGTTCTTGGCCGTGTCGGACTGCGCCAAACGCGCAACACCCGTGACAACAGCAAACACCTGGTCTGCTGTCACCTTGGGATTGTCCGCCAGCTGACGCAACTGGGGGTTGGCAGCAATAGCCGCCAGTTCATCGACCCAGGCAGCAGTGCTGGCCAGGTCCATGCCCGCACCCGCAGTTGCGGCCTTGAACAGGGCATCGGCGTAAGGGCGGGCAATGGTGGCGAGTTCAGCCATGAGTGTCCCCTTACAGCTCGGTCTTCAGGCGGTTGAGCAGGTCGGCGTGAACGCCGGCATTGACTTCCTTGCGGAGAATCTGCTCAGCACCCTTGACGGCCAGCGCAGCCACCTGCTCACGCAGTGCTTCGCGGGCTTGCACCGTTTGCTGTTCGGCTTCGGCACGTGCGGAGGCAACAATCTTATTGCCCTCTTCCGTGGCCCGTGCCTTGGCTTCTTCGATGATGGCCTGGGCGCGTCGGTCGGCATCAGCCAGACGGGACGTTGTCTCGTTGCGCGCTTGTGACAGTTCCTTTTCGACGCGCTGGTTGGCAGCGGTCAATTCGGATTTGGCACGGTCGGCGGCAGCGAGGCCATCGGCGATTTTCTGGGCTCGTTCATCCAACGCCTTCGCGATCGGCGGCCACACGAATTTCATCGTGAACCACACCAGGATCAGGAAGACGATGGCCTGAATGAACAGGGTCGCGTTGATACTCACGGCAACACCTTTCTAGAGTGGCGTTGAACGGGAATTACTTGGGCATGTTGACCAAGAAAGACGACAGGAAGGGGTTAGCGAAGGCAAACAACAGAGCGATAGCCACGCCAATCAGGAACGCAGCATCGATCAGACCAGCCAAGATGAACATCTTGGTTTGCAATTCGTTGATCAGTTCAGGCTGACGTGCCGACGATTCGAGGAACTTGCCACCCATCAGCGCGATACCGATGGAAGCGCCAATAGCGCCCAGACCAACGATCAGACCACAAGCCAGAGCGACGAGACCGAGAATGTTTTCCATGATGACTCCTGAGTTAAAAAAAGTGAAGGAAAGAAAAAAACGAAAGGGAAACTTAGTGCGCGTTGTGCGCCTGACCAAGGTAGATCAGCGCCAGCATCATGAAAATGAACGCTTGCAGCGAAATCACCAGGATGTGGAAAAGCGTCCAGATGGTGCCAGCAATCACGTGCCCCACCGGCAGCAACACGCCAGAGATCGACATCGCTGCGGCGCCGCCCATCAAAGCGATCAGCATGAACACCAACTCACCCGCATACATGTTGCCGAACAACCGCATGCCATGCGAGACCGTGTTGGCGACGTATTCGATGACCTGCATCAGCAGATTCACCACACCAAGAATCACCGCAAAAATGGGGTTCTTGCTGGTACCAAAGGGTGCAGAGACCAGTTCATGCGCCCAGCCACCAGCGCCCTTGATCTTGACGCTATACCAAAACCGCAGTGCAAGAATGGCGACCGCCAACCCCAGGGTCGTGGACAGGTCAGCGGTGGGCACGACACGCAGGTAGGCATGCGCAGTGTCATGGCCTGCGGCGCCATAAATCTGACCCCAGACCGCTGGCAACAAGTCCACCGGCAACATATCCATGAAGTTCATCAGGAAGATCCAGACGAACACCGTGAGACCCAGAGGGGCAATGAACTTGCGACTTTCGGCGCTGGGAATATTGGCCTTGGCCTGGTTATCAACCATCTCCACCAGCATCTCCACAGCCGCCTGGAAGCGACCTGGCACACCAGAGGTTGCCTTACGGGCGGCTGACCACAGGACCAAAAGCGTGAGAACACCCAGAACCAAACCCACAATGATGGAGTCGTAGTTGATGACGGTGAAGTCAACAATCTTGGTCTGGTTGATGTTTTGAAGATGCTGCAGGTGGTGAACGATGTATTCACTTGCAGTCGGAGCGTGCGCTTCTGCGGCCATCGGACAACTCTTCTCTCTATCAATCGGTTTTTCGGACACTAGGTCGCACCAAAAGCGCCGCCCAGTACGTTTTCATTGTGATCACCATGCCTACCAGCAAAGCCATCCAGCTCAGACCTGGCACCAACCTAGGTGCCGCCGCAAGCAGCGCCACCGTCAAAACAATCTTCACGATCTCCCAGCCAAAGAACCCCAGCATGGCGGCCCGCGGATTGGAAGATGCCTTGTGACGAGAAACCCCGCGTGCAAACAAGGCCGCCGGAACCACCACCGCCAAAGCACCGTAGGCCGCCGACCACCCCACCACCGCCCTGCCCGTCAACGCCCAGGCCACCAAAGCCACCAGCACGCCAACCAGCGCTTGACCCACTACCACCCTCACCACCGAAATGGGAGGATTTTTGCGTCGCCACAATGCTGCCTCTTGGGCAGTCAGGGGCTTGAAGTCAGGTTCTTCAGCCTCAGCTTCAGTCTCAGGGGCGATTGTTTTCATGCTTGAATGACACCCGCGTTACTGACTGCAACTTTCACAAAGCCTCTAATTATAAGTAAAAACCCGTGGCGCACGACAAAAATCCGCCGACCTGCGTGTAACGGGTGCTTAGTCTTGCCCCGTTGTGGTGATGTGCCAACGACCTTCGCCATGCCCCGACCACCCGCCAGCACCAATTTGGAGCATGCCATGCACACACATCTCATCGAGACAATCCGCCCATAGCGCTTGCCAGCAAAGCGCTTAAAGCTATCAAATCAGAAGCAATTCGACAAAGGCCTTCCGCATGACCTCCTCCACCCCAGCGCCTGAAAACGAGTCCAGCCTACAGAGTAGCGATGCGAGCAAAGACTCCCTGATCGAATACCCCTCCCAGTTTCCGATCAAGGTCATGGGCGCCAAGGTAGACGGGTTTGTGCACGCAGTCACCGAAGTGGCGCGCCAGTTCGACCCGACCTTTGACGCAGCGTCCATTGAACTGCGCGACAGCCGCGCGGGCAACTACCTCGGCGTCACCATCACCATCACGGCCACCAGCCGCGAACAACTGGACAACCTATACCGTCGGCTGTCGTCGCACCCCATGGTAAAGGTGGTTTTGTAGGCCTGACGGTCTGTAGGCATCGGCACACCCGCCGGCGCTCAGGCACCGAGGCTCTGGCCCGCTGACTTCTCAGGCACACCCCATGACGATCGACATTCGTACGCTGGGCCGCGTGGACTACGCCACCACGGTGCAGGCCATGCAGGATTTCACCGCGGCCCGCACGCAAGAAACGACCGACACCCTGTGGTTGTGCGAGCACGCCCCACTCTACACCCAGGGGATCGCAGGCAAAAGCGATCACGTGCTGAACCCGGGGACGATCCCCGTGGTCGCCACCAACCGTGGGGGGCAGGTCACCTATCACGGCCCTGGCCAGGTGGTGGCCTACCCGTTGATCGACCTGCAACGCACGGGCTACTTCGTCAAAGAGTATGTCTACCGCGTGGAAGAGGCGGTGATCCGCACACTGGCGCACTTTGGAGTGACAGGCCACCGCGTCGGTGGTGCGCCGGGCATCTACGTCCGGC
Organism: Acidovorax radicis; assembly: GCF_020510705.1. Taxonomy (NCBI): domain Bacteria; kingdom Pseudomonadati; phylum Pseudomonadota; class Betaproteobacteria; order Burkholderiales; family Comamonadaceae; genus Acidovorax; species Acidovorax radicis. The sequence goes on along the minus strand of NZ_CP075184.1, from coordinate 414,258 downwards.
TGGATGACCCACACAGCCATGCCATGCTGCCCCAGCGCCCCCAAAAACACGTCAACGTGGAAGCCTCGCCCCCCGACTTTGACGGGCTGGGCAAGATTGCCGCGCTGGGTATCAAGGTCAGTCGGCACAGCACTTACCACGGCGTGGCGCTCAACGTGGCGATGGATCTCGAACCCTATGGCCGCATCAACCCTTGCGGTTACGCAGGATTGAAAACGGTGGACCTTTCTACAATCGGGGTCCACACCACCTGGGAAGAAGCCGCGCAGGTGCTGGGCCTGCAGCTCAGCATCCGGTTGGCGCCCTGAACTCTGCCTACAGCCATGAGCACCCCTGAAGTCGTCCGCGAAGCGCAATCCACCGAAGCCTACAACCCCTTGGCCAAGCAGAAGGCGGCCGCCAAGTTGTCGCGCATTCCCATCAAGGTGGAACAAGGCGAGGTGCTCAAGAAGCCCGACTGGATTCGCGTGAAGGCCGGCAGCCCCACCACGCGCTTCTACGAGATCAAGGACATCTTGCGCGAGCACAAGCTGCACACCGTGTGCGAAGAAGCCTCGTGCCCCAACATCGGCGAGTGCTTTGGCAAGGGCACGGCCACCTTCATGATCATGGGCGACAAGTGCACGCGCCGCTGCCCGTTCTGCGACGTGGGCCATGGCCGTCCCGACCCGCTGGACAAGGACGAGCCCCTGAACCTGGCCAAGACCATTGCCGCGCTCAAGCTCAAGTATGTGGTGATCACCAGCGTGGACCGCGACGACCTGCGCGACGGCGGCAGCGGCCACTTCGTGGAATGCATCCAGAACATCCGCGAGCTATCGCCCCAAACCCAAATTGAAATCCTGGTGCCCGACTTCCGTGGCCGCGACGACCGCGCGCTCGAAATCCTGAAGGCTGCGCCACCGGACGTGATGAACCACAACCTGGAAACCGCGCCGCGTCTGTACAAGGAAGCGCGCCCCGGCTCCGATTACCAGTTCAGCCTGAACCTGCTGAAAAAGTTCAAGGCCCTGCACCCCAAGGTGCCCACCAAGAGCGGCATCATGGTCGGCCTGGGCGAAACGGATGAAGAGATCCTGCAGGTGATGCGCGACATGCGCGAGCACCACATCGACATGCTGACCATCGGCCAGTACCTGTCGCCCAGCAACAGCCACCTGCCCGTGCGCCGCTACGTGCACCCCGACACGTTCAAGATGTTCGAGGAAGAGGCCTACAAGATGGGATTCAGCCACGCCGCCGTGGGCGCCATGGTGCGCAGCAGCTACCACGCCGACCAGCAGGCGCACGCGGCGGGCGTGTAAGCCTGGCGCCGAGCAAGGCCGCAGAGCGCATATGGGTCCGGCTGGCTTGCTCTCTTTGCGACGCTACGGCGCATCCCCGGGCAGCCACAGCCACGACCACTTCCAGATCCTGCTGGGCCTGTTCGGCGCTTTGGATCTGGAGATTGCCGGACGTGGCGTGCGCGTGGCACCCGGCAGCGGCTGCGTGATTGCGCCGGGGGATCGCCACGACTTTGAATCGTCTCGCGGCAGCGTGTGCCTGGTGCTCGACAGTGCACACCCCGACTGGGCACGGTGCGCCAGCCCCCACGGCACGACCACGCCGCCCGCTGATGCACTGCCGCTTGCACACTACCTGGCCAGCGCATTGCAACAGGGTCGCCCCCTCGCACAGACCCACGGCCCGGCCCTGCTGCTGGAGGCATGGCTAGGCGACGGCAGCTCGCGCACTGCAGCGCCCGGTACGGCACGCAGACGAGCCATCGATTGGTCTGCGCTGCAGCAATGGGCCGCCGGGCAGTGGCACCGCGAACTCACCGTGGCCGACCTGGCCGCCCAGGTGCATCTGAGCCCCAGCCAGTTTGCCGCCCGCTGCCACGAAGACCAGGGCATGGGTGCCATGGCCTGGCTGCGCAGCCACCGCCTAGCGCAGGCGCGGCTGCTGCGCGGCGCGGGCATGGCCGTGGCCGAGGTGGCGCGGCGCACGGGCTACCGCTCGCCCTCGGCCCTCACGGCCGCGCTGCGCCGCACCGACAATCACCGTTGACACGCGACGATGCGCCCCCGTTGCGCGACGATGCGGGCGCGTAAGCTCGGCGCCATGCAAGCCAATCTGTACGCCCTGGGTGCCATCGCGCTGTGGGCCTCTCTCGCCTCGCTGGGCGTCTCGCTCACCCACATTCCGCCGTTCCTGCTCACGGGCATTGCCCTCATCATCGGCAGCGTGCCCGCCTGGCCGTTTGTGCTGCGTGACCCGTCGCAGTGGCGCATTCCGCTGCGCACGCTGGCGCTCGGTGTGTATGGCCTGTTTGCTTACCACTTCCTGCTGTTCATTGCGCTGCGCCATGCGCCGCCGGTAGAGGCCAACCTCGTCAACTACCTGTGGCCGCTGCTCATCGTGGTGCTCTCGCCCGTGGTGCTGCCCGGCGTGGCGCTGCGCCTGCCGCATGTGCTGGCCGCGCTGCTGGGTTTCGCGGGTGCGGCCATCGCCATGGCGGGCGGGCGTGAGCTGAGCGGCACGCTGGCCTGGGGCTATCTGCCCGCGCTGGCGGCGGCCTTCATCTGGGCCACCTACTCGTTGCTGACCAAACGCGTGGCGGCCTTCCCGACCACGGCCATTGGGCTGTTCGGCTTGGTGTCGGGCGTGTTGTCGCTGCTATGCCATGTGGCGCTGGAACCCACCGTGGCGCTGCAACCGCGCGACTGGGGGCTGCTGGCGGTGCTGGGCCTGGGGCCGCTGGGGGCGTCGTTTTTCATGTGGGACAAGGCGCTCAAGCTCGGGGATGCGCGGCACATCGGCATCCTGAGCTACATCACGCCGCTGGCGTCCACCGCGCTGCTGATCCTGGTGAGCGGCCGCACATTCACCTGGAGCATCGCCTTGGCCACGGTGATGATCATCAGCGCGGCAGTGATGGGGATGCGGGCGCGCTAACCGATGAGCTTTTAATCCGACAGGCCTCTAGCGCTTATCCATCAAGCGCAAATAGCTACCAATTTTATAGCAACTCACATGAACCGGCCCGCTGGCACTTCATTGCCCTTGGCGGCCCGCCCTGCGGTAAAACCAGGGCTGCACACGCACGCAGCCTTGCCGCATGACCACCCATACAACCAATATCACCAAGACGCCCTCCATTCCCGGCACTGCGGGATATGGCCCCATGCCGCCGCCCTGGCGACGCAGTATGAAAGCATCACGTTTGCCGACGTGCACCGCGACGTTCTCCACCTGTTTCCGCAGCGTCCCGGCCGGGTGCTCGATATCGGCGCTGGCTCGGGACGGGACGCGGCGGCGCTGACCCGAGCGGGTCACCAGGTGGTGGCCGTGGAGCCCACGGCCGCGCTGCGGCAGGAAGGCCAGCGGATTCACGCTGCGCTGCCCATCGAGTGGATTGACGACCATCTGCCGGAGCTTGCGGTGCTGCGCGGCAGCGGTCGCCGCTTCGACCTGGTCCTGCTGACCGCCGTGTGGATGCACCTGGATGCCCCAGAGCGCGAGACCGCGATGCGCAGCGCCGCAGCATTGGTCTCGCCGGGCGGGCGCATGGTGATGTCGTTGCGGCACGGGCCCGTGCCGCACGGGCGTCGCATGTTCGATGTGTCCGCACAGGCCACGGCCGAACAGGGGGCACGCCACGGGCTGGCCGTGGTCTACAGCGGCCGCCGCGACGACACGCAGGGCCGCGCCGATGTGCACTGGAGCGTGTTGGCGCTGGAGCGGCCCATCGAGCGGGTCGACACAAAAATCATGGCAAATCGACCTGTAGCGCTTTATCCATAAGCGCTAGTAGCTACCAAATCAGTAGCAATTTGGTGATCACGACGCCAGCAGCGCCGCTGGCTCTTCACCTTCGAGGACCTGCTGCGCCCACGGCGCAAGCTTGCGCGTGTCGGCGCGCAGCACCTCCTGCTTGACCGCAAGGATCTGCGCGGGGTGCATCGAAAAGCTGCGCAGGCCCAGGCCCAGCAGCAGGCGTGTCATGGTCACGTCGCCTGCGGTTTCTCCACACACACAGATTTCTTTGCCCTGGCGCGCGCCCTCGGCGATCACGTCGGCCACCAGGCGCAGCACGGCCGGGTGCAGCGGGTCGTACAGGTGGGCCACGGCCTCGTCGGCGCGGTCGATGGCCAGGGTGTATTGGATCAGGTCGTTGGTGCCGATCGAGAGGAAGTCGAAATACTTGAGGAAGGTGCGCACCATGAGCGCAGCGGCGGGCACCTCGATCATCGCGCCGAGTTGCACAGGTCCATGCGGCACGCCACGCGCATCCAGCTCGGCACGCGCCAGGTCGACCTGGGCCAGCGTCTGCTGGATCTCGTGGGTGTGCGCCAGCATGGGGAACAACAGGTTCACCTTGCCATGCGCCGCCGCACGCAGCACGGCGCGCAACTGGGTGCGGAACATGGCCGGATCGGCCAGGCTCCAGCGGATGGCGCGCAGACCCAGCGCGGGGTTCAGGTAGCTGTCCTTGTGGCCCTTGTCCAGGGGCTTGTCGGCGCCCACGTCGATGGTGCGGATGGTGACGGGCAGCCCCTTCATGCCGTCAATGGCTTCGCAATACGCACGGTATTGCTCGTCCTCGCCAGGCATGTTGCCGGACTTGCCCATGAAGAGGAATTCGCTGCGAAACAGCCCCACCCCCACCGCCCCGGCGAGCACGGCAGCCGCGGCATCGCCGGGTTGTTCGATGTTGGCCAGCAGTGTGATCTTGTGGCCGTCCATGGTGATGGCCGGCGTGTGGCGCAGGCGCGCCAGGCGCTCGCGCTCCAGCTCCACCTGGCGCTGGCGAAAACCATATTCGGCCAGGATGATGGGCGATGGGTCCACGATGATCACGCCCGCATCGCCGTCGATGATGACCCAGTCGTCCTGGCGCACCAGTTGGCTGGCGGCGCGCGCGCCCACCACGGCCGGAATGTCCATGCTGCGCGCCACGATGGCGGTGTGCGATGTTTTGCCGCCCACGTCGGTCACAAAACCGGCAAACACACTGCGCTTGAATTGCAGCATGTCGGCCGGCGACAAGTCATGCGCCACCAGCACCAGAGGCACGTCCACCGTGTCATCGAGCAGCAAGTCCTGCTGCGTCTTGCGGCGCTGGCTGCTCGCAGGGGGCGCCACGGGGCCTGCAACGCCTTTCATGTAGCGCAGCACGCGCTCCACCACCTGCTCCAAGTCCGCCTTGCGTTCGCGCAGGTATTCGTCCTCCATCTCGTCAAACTGGCGCGCAATGACTTCAAGCTGGGTGGTCAACGCCCACTCGGCGTTGTACAGGCGTTCCGTGATCCAGTGCTTGACGCCGCCCGTGAGGGCCTCGTCCTGCAGCAGCATGAGGTGCACATCCAACAGCGCGGCCAACTCGTGGGGCGCATCGGTGGGCATGTCGGCCTGCAGGCGCTGCAACTCTTCGACCACGGCATTGCGCCCACGGCGCACACGCTCGATCTCGTCCTGCACCTGGTGGGGTTCCACAAAATAGTGCGCCACATCCACGCGGCTCGACGCCACCAGAACGGCGCGCCCAATCGCGATGCCACGGGCGACTGCCAGGCCGGGGACGGAGAAGGTCATGGTGTTATCGTCGGCCCACCCGGACCGACCCATTCGTTTTTGGTGGAGTCAATAGCCATGCGATTCGCGTTCACGGGCGCCATTCCAGCAGTCCTCCCTGCCGCCCCAAAGCGGATTGTTCCCCCTCGGGTGGCTGAAAGCGGCAGGCAGTGCGCAACCGTGGGGGCCATGTTCACTCACCCTCGCCAAACTTGTCGGCGATCAGCGCCAGGAGCGCCTCCATGGCCTCCTGCTCGCGCTCGCCATTGGTTTCGATCTCGACTTCCGAACCCAAACCGGCGGCCAGCATCATCACGCCCATGATGCTTTTGGCGTTGATGCGGCGCTCGCCACGGCTCATGAAGACATCGCACGGAAAACTGCCCGCCAGCTTGGTGAGTTTGGCGGACGCTCGGGCGTGCAGGCCCAGTTTATTGCTGATGGTCGTACGTGTCTTGATCATGTCGGTTGCGGCGGTTCTGGTTTTGTGGCGCGGAGATGGCCACTTGCATGACCCCTTGGGTGCCCCCCACCACGGCGCGGTTGACCACGGAGTCGAGCGACTCGGTGCGGTAGCTCACGGCCCGCAGCAGCATGGGCAGGTTGATACCCGTCACCAGGCGCGAATGGACGCCATCCACCAGCCGCTGCGCAACGTTGCATGGCGTGGCGCCAAACACGTCGGTCAGCACCAGCGTAGTGTCGGTGCCCAACTGTTCGAGCAGGATGCGGGCCTGTGCCAGCGACTCTTCGGGCGGCTGGTTCGGCTGCACATCCAGCGCTGCCACGGCGTCTGCGCAATCGGAAAACACATGCAGCGCGCATTCGCGCATTGCATGGGCCAGCGGTGCGTGGGCAATGATGAGGATGCTGGTGGGGCTCATGGGGTCAGGGTTTGAAGCACATTATGGCGCCGCCCCTGCAGCAGAAACCACGCATACGCGCCTGCGTTGCACGCCAGGTACACCGCCATGGCGGCCTGAAAAGACGCCACGGTAGAAAAGCCGGCGGCGGCAAAGGCATCCACGGCCAGGCCGATCCCCCACTGCACCACAAAAACGCCCGCAAAGATCACCAGGTTGTAGGCCGACAAGGCACGCCCCACCAGCGCCTGCGGAAACTCCATGGCCATGGCCGGTTGCGAAAGCGAGACAAAGGTACATGACACACAAAACAGCGCCCATGCAACGCTCCCGGCGCTCTCCGCAGCCTGGATGATGCCGGCCAGCACCAGCAAGCTCAGCGGCAACCCCAACGCCATCAAACGATTGGCATCAAAACCTTTGCGCAGCAACCACGGGCTGACCATGCCCCAGGCCCAGAACGTGCAGAGCATTGAGGCATTGATCCAGAACAGCCCGGTGGCAGCCTCCAACGGCGAATAACCCGCCACGCGCTGCATCCACGGGCCCGCCCACAAGGTTTGCATAGCCACCATGCCGCCGTAACAAAAGAAACCCAGTGGCGCGAGGCGGCGAAAGTAGGGATGGCGCCACACCACGGAATACCCCGGGGATGCGGCGGCAACAGGCGCCGTACCCGTACCAGGGGCGGTATCGCCTGCTGCCATGCCCGATCGGCCCCACGCCGGCACCCAACGGACAATCACCGCCATTGCCACCGCAATCAGTATCGCCAGGCCCCAGAACAATGGCCGCCACCCAACCACCGGCAACGCCCACTGCACCGGCAGCGTTGAGGCCACCATGCCCAACGAACCTGTCATCAGCATCCACGAGTTGGCCCGCAGCTGAGCGGTGGGCTCCAGCCAGCGGCGAAAGCCGGTGAGCGGCGCCATCAGGCATGCGCTGACACCGGCACCACAGAGCACTCGCCCCGCAAAAAGCCCCGAAAACCCCGTGGCCACCGAAAACACCAGGCAGCCCAGCACCGCGGCCCCCATGAATCCGAGCGCCACTTTTTTCGAGCCATAGCGATCCAGCCACGCGCCCAATGGCAATTGCGTGGCGGCGAACCCCAGAAAGAATCCACCGGCCAAGAGCCCCAGATCCCGCGCATGCAGCGAAAACTCCAGCGCCAGCGTGGGCGCCAGTGTCGCAGTGACCGCCCGCAACAAGGCCGACAAAAAATAGGCGAACGCAAACGCCAGAAACACCACAATGGCCGCGCGCCGAGGCAGCAAGTGGGCTGGCGCACTCATGGCAGCACCAACCCTTCAAAAAACTGGTCGGCCAATTCGGGCCGAGGTTTGGCGGTGTAAACAACCGCGTGGTAAAGACGTATTTGCGGGCCCGACGCCCGTGCAAACCACACCGCCTGGGCCGTGACCGCGCTGCCGTCGGGTCGCCGACCCTGGACCACCGTGCGCACCGATTGCGGCAACACCAGGGCGCCACGCGGCGTAAAGGGGGTGTCGGTGGCCGCAGCGGAGGCCGCGGCTGCGGTCTGCGCCCCCAGATTCGCCACCACCGCAGCACGCCAATGTGCGAGCGCCTTGCCCACCAAGGCAGGGTCGGCCATGGCTGTGTGCGACACGGCAAACACCGCGCCGTCGGCTTCGCAGCCCACCATGGCCAGCTCAGCGGGCGCCCCCGCCAGTTCCACTGTGCGGTGTGCGGCGTCCGGTTTACAGGGAAGGGTGACCGTGAGGTCCGCCTCCGGGACCGGCACGCTGCGCCAATTCAAGGCCGGGCTGCAGGCGGCCAGCGTGAGCGTCAGTGCAAGCGTTAGCGCAAGAGCCACCACGGGGGCCGAAGCCGCCCGCATCCGCAGTATTGGGTTCATGGGTTGATTATCGGCAGCCCTGCACTGGTTTTCCGCCGCGCCAGCAAACGGCGGTCGTCGCGCCTGCGCGTGGCAGCCAACGACGCTGGCAATCCCCATCTGGCAGAACTTTTGCCGAAGGGCAAACTCACAGTCAGAACGGCATTTGAAAATACCGAGAGTCCCCACACGCCAGCGCCAGGAGGCGGTGTCCGGCACAATACCCGAACGGGCCCAGTGCCCCCAGTTTTTACGGATGGATGGTGTAGTCATGGCAATCAAGCATTGGGCTGCGGGTGTGGCGGTCGCCGCGTTTGCTGCGGTAGGCGCCTATGTGTATCTCGACACAGGCCGCTCTGCTGCGCCCGAATCGACCTTCGTGTTACTGGATGGCTCCAGCAAGTCCACCGCGGATCTGAAAGGCAAGGTCACTCTGGTCAACTTCTGGGCCACGAGCTGCACCACCTGCGTCGCTGAAATGCCCGAGATCGTGGCCACCTACAACAAATACAACCGCCAGGGTTTTGACACGCTGGCCGTGGCCATGAGTTACGACCCTCCGAGCTATGTGGTCAACTTCGCCGAAACCCGCAAGCTGCCCTTTCAGGTAGCCATCGACAACACCGGCAAGGTGGCACAAGCCTGGGGCGATGTGCGGCTGACGCCTTCCACCTTTCTCGTCAACAAGCGCGGCGAGATCGTGAAGACGTTTGTGGGAGCACCCAACTTCCCCGAGCTGCACCAACTCATCGAAAAGCTGCTGGCCGAAACCTGACCCACGCCCCTTGCTGCGGGGGCTTTCCCCCGCGAGAGTCTCGCTCCAACAAACAAAGGCCAATTTCATATGAAATTGGCCTTTTGTGCTGATGGGCCAAGCGTCAACAGCTACAAAATATGTAGCAACAGCGAAGAGCCTGAGCCCGATTCTTGAATCACTTCGCGCGGAAGCTGTCGTGGCAGGCTTTGCAGCTGGCCGCTGTGGCGCCAAATGCCGTCTTCAAATTGTCGAGATTGCCCGTTTTAGCCGCTGCCGCGAGCTTGACGGACTCTGCCTCCAGTTTGGTGGCATGGTCCTTGAATTTGGCTTGCTCGGTCCAGATGTCGGGCAGCGCCTTGGTCTGCGCACCCTTGTCGGTGCCGGCACCAAAACCTGCCCACGGCAACTTGGCCATTTCTGCCACGATATCGGCGTTGTCCTGAGCCACTTTGGCGTCAAACGGCGCGCGGCCATTGGCCATCGCACCGATACGGCCAAAATGCTGGCCCATCACAAACAGCGCACTCTGGCGGTATTTGATGGCGTCTTCGGGTTTGGCAAACTGCGCCGAAGCGGGCGCACAAAGGGTCAGGGCCGTGGCGGCCAAGGTCAACGCTACAAGTGCCTTCATGGGTGTTTCCTTTTGTGGGGAGGGGACAATGCAAACGGAATCCGGACAACGACGGGAGTATGCCGTCTTGACCACGGTCACGCTTGGTCCGCCCGCTTTTTGCCCCCCGCGCTCCAGCACAATGGCGGTATCCGTCCCGCCCGCCGCCGCCCGCCACCGTCCGCCACAGCGCATCTCCTTCACCCACCACCATGACGCCACACACTTCGGTTCGCATCTGGGATCTTCCCACTCGCCTCTTTCACTGGGCCTTGGCCGCCTGCGTGATCGCCCTGGTCATCACCGCCAAGGTCGGCGGCAATGCGATGGAATGGCATTTTCGCTTCGGTTATTGCGTGCTGGCGCTGCTGGTTTTTCGAATCGTCTGGGGGCTGGCCGGGGGCTATTGGTCACGGTTCCACGTGTTTTTGTTTTCACCGGCACGGGTGTTCCGCTACCTGCACGGCAATACCCACCCCGATGACAACATCGGCCATAGCCCACTGGGCGCACTGTCGGTCTTTGTGCTGCTGGCCGTGCTGGTGGCCCAAGTCGCCAGCGGCCTGCTTAGCGACGATGAAATCGCCTTTGCGGGCCCGCTCGCGCATTTTGTCTCCAACGCCACGGTCGGGCTGGCCACGGGCTACCACACGGAGATCGGTCAGTTCCTGGTGTTAGGCCTGGTGGGATTGCACCTTCTGGCCATCGCCTTTTATGTGGGCGTGCGCAAGCAGCGGCTGGTCAGACCCATGGTGAACGGCAACAAGGCGCTGCCTGCATCCACAAAACCATCGCGTGACGATGCCGCCAGCCGCATGGCTGCGTTGGTTGTACTGGCTGTGAGCGCCGGGCTGTCCTGGTGGGTGTCATCGCTGGCTGCAACAGCTTTTTGAGCGGACTCGTTACACTGCGGATTCCGTCGTTTTAGCCCTCGCGTTTTGGACAAACCTTCCGTCACCCTGCGGATCCCCTCCTCGCCCGCCGATATGGACGCTGTTCGCGACATTTTTCGCGAATACGCCGATGCCCTGGGGGTGGATCTTTGTTTTCAGAATTTTGAGACCGAGCTGGCGCAATTGCCTGGCGACTATGCAGCGCCCCGAGGTGCCTTGCTACTGGCCGAAGTGGAAGGCGCCGTTGCTGGCTGCTGCGCCCTGCGGCCGCTGGATGCCGCCGACTATCCGAATGCCAGCGAAATGAAGCGCCTGTATGTGCGCAAGGCATTTCGCGGTTTCGGCTTGGGACGAGAGTTGGCAGAAGCCATGCTCGACCTGGCTCGCCAGGCAGGATATGCCTGCGTTCTGCTGGATACGCTGGACGAGATGGAGTCGGCGCGAGCGCTCTACACCGACCTGGGCTTTGAAGAAATCCCGCCCTACTATCACAACCCCATTCCCGGCGCCCACTACCTCAAGGTAGAGGTTTTTTGACGTTTCAGGCCTCCAGCGCTTGACGGTAAAGCGCCAGCAGCTATCAACTTAGAAGCAAATAGGCCGACGATCAAGCCTTGGCCTGCGCCAGCAGCGTGTCGGCACCACTGACTTCAAACTTGCCCGGGGCTTCCACATTGAGTGTGACAACCTTGCCATCGCGCACCAGCATCGAGTAGCGGTTGCTGCGCAAGCCCAAGCCTTTGCCATTCAGGTCCAGCGTCAGGCCGGTGGCCTTGGTGAACGTGGCATCGCCATCGCCCAGCATGCGAACCTTGCCCTCGGTTTTCTGGTCACGCGCCCAGGCACCCATCACGAACGCATCGTTCACGCTCACGCACCAGATCTCATCCACACCGGCGGCCTTGAACTCAGCGGCCTTCTCCATATAGCCTGGCACATGCTGGGCAGAGCAGGTGGGCGTGAAGGCGCCGGGCAATGCAAACAAGGCAATCGTCTTGCCAGCGGTAGCCTTGTCCACAGGAACGGCATTCGGGCCAATGCTGCAGCCTTCGCCGGCCACTTCCGAATACTCCATCAGCGTGCTCGCGGGCAGGGTGTCTCCGACTTTGATCATGGTTAACTCCTTGGTATAGATGGGTGAATGAATAGAAACGGCTGCGCTTGAACGCACCCGACTGCGACACGCACAACGGCGGCGCCACAAAGCAAAACGACCCACATTGTGGGTCGTTTTGAAGGGCTTTGCTGCCCGGGGTTATGCCCCGGACATCAATACACGGCGGCTTACAGCAGGCCGGCCTTTTGCACCAAGCGGGTAGCCACCCAGTTCTTGGTTTTCGAGAGCGGACGGCTCTCGGTGATTTCGATCGTATCGCCCAGCTTGTACTCGCCCTTTTCGTCATGGGCGTGGTACTTGCTCGACTTGCCTACGATCTTGCCGTAGAGCTCGTGCTTCACACGGCGCTCGATCAGCACGGTCACAGTCTTTTGACGCTTGTCGCTGACCACCTTGCCAACCAAGGTGCGCTTGAGGGATTTTTTAGGTTCCGTCATGTTGGGCTCCTTACTTGGCGGCTTGCTTTTCAGCAAGAATGGTCTTGGCACGTGCGATATCACGGCGGGTGGTGCGCAGCGTGTTGGTGTTAGCCAATTGCTGCGTAGCCTTTTGCATGCGAAGGCCGAAGTGGGCTTTCTGCAAAGCCTTGATTTCGGTTTCGATGCCGGCGACGTCTTTTTGGCGCAGTTCAGTAGTCTTCATTGCTTGTTCTCCTGAATTACGCGCCGATCAGGCGGCTGACGAACGTGGTGCGCAGCGGCAGCTTGGCAGCAGCCAGGCGGAACGCTTCACGGGCCAGTTCTTCGGGCACACCGACGATCTCGAAAACGATCTTGCCGGGCTGGATTTCAGCCACGTAGTACTCGGGGTTGCCCTTACCGTTACCCATACGCACTTCTGCGGGCTTGGTAGAGATTGGCTTGTCCGGGAACACGCGGATCCAGATACGGCCGCCACGCTTGACGTGACGGGAAATCGCACGGCGTGCAGCTTCGATCTGGCGGGCCGTCAGACGGCCACGGTCGGTGCACTTCAGGCCGAAATCACCGAACGCTACGGAGGCTCCCCGTGTAGCGACACCAGTGTTACGACCCTTTTGCTCCTTGCGGTATTTGCGGCGAGCAGGTTGCAGCATCTTTATTCTCCTTTGCCGTCCGCTGCTGTAGCGGGCGCGTCAACTTTACGAACGCGCTTAACGGCGGTTGCATCGGCGCCACCGGCGCCGACGGGCTTGTCGCTGCCATCGGCCGGTGCGGTGTTGCCACCGACAGGACGACGTGGACCGCGACCTGCGCCTGGACGGTCGCCACCTGGGCGGCCATCACGGCGTGGACCACGTGGGCGGCGCTCGTCGTCTGGACGCGGTGTTTCCACTGCGGGCAGATCATTGCGACCCAAGGTGTCACCCTTGTAGACCCAGACCTTGACGCCGATCACACCATAGGTGGTCTTAGCTTCGGAGGTACCGTAGTCGATGTCGGCGCGCAACGTATGAAGTGGCACGCGGCCTTCACGGTACCACTCGCAGCGAGCGATTTCGATACCGTTCAGACGACCGGACGACATGATCTTGATGCCCTGGGCACCCAGACGCATGGCGTTCTGCATGGCGCGCTTCATGGCGCGGCGGAACATTATCCGCTTTTCAAGCTGTTGCGTGATGCTGTCGGCGATCAGCTTGGCATCGATTTCAGGCTTGCGCACTTCTTCGATGTTCACTGCGACAGGCACGCCCAGGCGAATGGCGAGTTCCTTCTTGAGGTTCTCGATGTCTTCACCCTTCTTGCCGATCACCACGCCCGGACGAGCCGAGTAAATGGTGATGCGGGCGTTCTTGGCAGGACGCTCGATCAGGATGCGCGACACAGCCGCGTTCTTGAGCTTGGCCTTCAGGTACTCGCGCACCTTGATGTCTTCGGCCAGCATGCCCGCGAAATCACGGTTGCTGGCGTACCAACGGCTGGACCAGTTGCGGCTGACCGCAAGGCGGAAGCCGGTAGGATGGATTTTTTGTCCCATAGTCTTCCCGAGCCTTTAGTTGCCAACCGTCACGTACACATGGCACGTGGGCTTGCTGATGCGATTGCCGCGGCCTTTGGCGCGCGCGGTGAAGCGCTTGAGCGTGGTGCCTTGTTCGACGTAGATGGTCTTGACCTTCAGTTCGTCGATGTCAGCACCATCGTTGTGTTCGGCATTAGCGATGGCCGACTCCAGAACCTTCTTGACGATTCCCGCAGCTTTTTTCTGCGTGAAGTTCAGGATGTTCAGAGCCTGGTCTACCTTCTTGCCGCGGATCAGGTCAGCGACCAGACGGCCCTTGTCGACCGACAGACGGACGCCCCGGAGGACTGCACGTGTTTCAGACATGGTCGTTCCTTACTTCTTCGCTTTTTTGTCAGCGGGGTGACCCTTGAAGGTGCGCGTCAGGGCGAATTCGCCCAGCTTGTGGCCCACCATCTGGTCTGTGACATAAACAGGTACATGCTGCTTGCCGTTATGCACGGCAATGGTCAGACCGATGAAATCGGGCAGAACCATGGAGCGACGCGACCATGTCTTGACAGGTTTCTTGTCCTTGGTGGCGACGGCTTTTTCAACCTTGGCCAGCAAGTGATGGTCAACAAATGGACCCTTTTTAAGAGAGCGAGTCATCTGTTACCCCTTACTTCTTGCGACGCGACACGATCATGATCTGTGTGCGCTTGTTGTTACGGGTGCGATAACCCTTGGTCAGATTGCCCCAAGGATCGACTGCATGGCGGCCTTCGCCGGTGCGGCCTTCGCCACCACCGTGAGGGTGATCCACAGGGTTCATGGCCACGCCGCGAACCGTAGGACGAATACCCATCCAGCGCTTCACACCGGCCTTGCCGAGTTGGCGCAGGCTGTGTTCTTCGTTGGCGACTTCACCGATCGTGGCGCGGCACTCGATATGAATCTTGCGCACTTCACCCGAACGCATACGCACCTGGGCGTAGATGCCTTCACGGGCCAGCAGCGTAGCCGAAGCACCAGCCGAACGGGCGATCTGGGCACCGGCACCGGGCTTGAGCTCGATGCAGTGGATTGTCGAACCGACGGGGATGTTGCGGATAGGCAGCGTGTTGCCAGCGCGGATCGGAGCTTCCGAACCAGACAGCAGGGTTGCGCCCACTTCCAGGTTGCGGGGAGCAATGATGTAGCGACGTTCGCCGTCGGCATAACACACCAGAGCGATGTGGGCCGTACGGTTTGGATCGTACTCAATACGCTCAACCTTGGCGGCAATGCCGTCCTTGTTGCGCTTGAAGTCCACCACACGGTAGTGGTGCTTGTGACCACCGCCCTTGTGACGGGTAGTAATGTGACCGTTGTTGTTACGACCGGCCTTCTGGAACTGAGGCTCCAGCAGGGGGGCGTAAGCTTCACCCTTGTACAGGTGGTCACGGGTAACCTTCACCACAGCACGTTGGCCGGGCGAAGTAGGTTTCATCTTGATGACAGCCATGATTACGCGGCCTCCCCAGACAGGTTCAGCTCTTGACCTGGCTGCAGCGTGACATATGCCTTGCGAACGTTGTCGCGGCGGCCGATAGTCTTGCCGAAACGCTTGGTCTTGCCTTTGGTGTTCACCACAGAAACGCCCTTGACCTCAACCTTGAACATCAATTCCACAGCGGCCTTGATTTCTGGCTTGGTAGCGTTCTGCAGCACCTTGAACGTCACTGCATTGGACTTTTCAGCAACCATGGTGGCCTTTTCGGACACGATGGGAGCGACCAGCACTTGCATCAGACGACCTTCGTCAAACTTGAGTGTGCTCATGCGAACATCTCCTTGAGTTTGTCGATTGCACCCTTGGTGACGAGCACTTTCTTGAAACGCACCAGCGACACGGGATCGGCGTAACGGGGCTCAACGACGAGCACGTTCACCAGATTGCGCGAAGCCAGGTACAGGTTTTCGTCCACTTCATCGGCGATCACCATCACCGATTGCAGGTTCATCGCCTTGAACTTGTCAGCCAGGACCTTGGTCTTGGGCGAGTCCAGCTTCAGCGAGTCGACCACAGCCAGACGGCCTTCACGGGCCAGCTGCGACAAAATCGCAGACATGCCAGCGCGGTACATCTTCTTGTTGATCTTCTGTGTGAAGTTTTCGTCAGGCATGTTCGGGAAAATCCGACCACCCCCACGCCACAGAGGCGAGGAAGTCATACCTGCACGTGCGTTACCCGTACCCTTTTGCTTGAAAGGCTTCTTGGTCGAGTGACGAACTTGCTCGCGATCCTTCTGGGCGCGAGTGCCTTGGCGTGCGTTGGCCTGATAGGCCACGACGATCTGGTGAACCAGATCTTCGTTGTATTCACGACCGAACACGGTTTCAGGGACATCCAGCTTGGATGCGCCTTGGCCTTGGTCATTCAGGAGTTCGAGCTGCATTAGTTCGCTCCTTTGGAAGATTTGGCCTTGACCGCTGGACGAACCGTCACGAACCCACCCTTGGAGCCCGGAATAGCGCCCTTGATCAAGAGCAGTTGACGCGCTTCGTCGATGCGGATCACATCGAGGTTTTGCGTGGTCTTGGTGACATCGCCGAGGTGGCCCGTCATGCGCTTGCCGGGGAACACGCGACCGGGGTCTTGTGCCATACCGATGGAGCCAGGAACGTTGTGCGAACGGCTGTTACCGTGCGACGCGCGCTGCGACTTCATATTGTGGCGCTTGATGGTACCGGCGTAGCCTTTACCAATCGAAGTGCCTTGCACGTCGACCTTTTGCCCCACGGAAAACACGGACGTCACAGCCACCGAACCACCAGCTTGGTACTGGGCGGCGGTATCTGCGGTCACGCGGAATTCCTGGATTATCTCACCGGCTTCCACACCTGCCTTGGCAAGGTGGCCGGCTTCTGGCTTGGTCACGCGCGATGCTTTGCGCGAACCGAACGTGACCTGCAGGGCCACGTAGCCATCATTCTCTTGGGTTTTGATCTGGGTAACGCGGTTATTGGACACATCCACCACCGTGACAGGCACTGCGTCCCCATCATCGGTGAACAGACGCATCATGCCCACTTTGCGACCCAGCAACCCGAGGGAGTTGCTCAGACTCATTTGTTTCTCCAAAACTTCCACCGCCACAACTTCAATTGGCTGCGGCGTTTGCGCTCTCGTGCATGAAAGAAGGTTAATAAAACCCCGCGCGTCGCACCTGCAAGCAGGCGCAAATCGAGCGAAGCCCTAAAGTATAACGCGAACTGCTTTTTCAAGCAAGTTCGCGTTATTTCAGACACCACAAGGCAGGAGAACCCGCCTTGCAACGACTATTACTGCAGCTTGATTTCGACGTCCACGCCTGCGGGCAGGTCGAGCTTCATCAGAGCGTCAACGGTTTTGTCCGTTGGGTCCACGATGTCCATCAGACGCTGGTGCGTGCGGATTTCCAGCTGGTCGCGCGACGTCTTGTTGACGTGTGGCGAGCGCAGGATGTCGAAACGCTTCATGCGCGTTGGCAAAGGCACGGGGCCTTTGACAATGGCGCCGGTACGCTTGGCGGTATCAACGATTTCAGCGGCGGACTGGTCAATCAGCTTGTAATCGAAAGCTTTCAGACGGATACGGATTTTTTGCTTGGACATGGCAAGTTCCTTGTTCTGCTTATGAATTAAGCAATGATCTTTGCCACGACGCCGGCGCCGACGGTACGACCGCCTTCACGGATGGCGAAGCGCAGACCTTCTTCCATGGCGATGGGGTTGATCAGCTTCACAGTGATCGACACGTTGTCGCCAGGCATGACCATTTCCTTGTCGGCTGGCAGCTCGATGGCACCAGTCACGTCGGTCGTGCGGAAGTAGAACTGAGGACGGTAGTTGTTGAAGAAGGGCGTGTGACGGCCACCTTCGTCCTTGGACAGAACGTACACCTCAGCGGTGAAGTGCGTGTGGGGCTTGATCGAGCCGGGCTTGCACAGCACTTGGCCGCGTTCCACGTCTTCACGCTTGGTGCCGCGCAGCAGCAAGCCAACGTTGTCGCCTGCTTGACCTTGGTCCAGCAGCTTGCGGAACATTTCCACGCCGGTGCAAGTGGTCTTGACGGTGTCTTTGATGCCGACGATTTCGATTTCTTCGCCGACCTTGACGACGCCGCGCTCGATACGACCGGTCACGACGGTGCCGCGGCCAGAGATCGAGAACACGTCTTCCACAGGCATCAGGAAGGCACCGTCCACAGCGCGCTCAGGCGTGGGGATGTAGGTGTCCAGCGCTTCGGCCAGCTTCATGATGGCTTCTTCGCCCAGAGGACCCTTGTCGCCTTCCAGGGCGAGCTTGGCGGAACCACGGATGATCGGGGTGTCGTCGCCAGGGAAGTTGTATTTGTCCAGGAGTTCGCGCACTTCCATTTCGACGAGTTCGAGCAGCTCTTCGTCGTCCACCATGTCGCACTTGTTCAGGAACACGATGATGTAAGGCACGCCCACTTGGCGAGCCAGCAGGATGTGTTCGCGGGTCTGGGGCATGGGGCCGTCAGCGGCCGAGCACACCAGGATGGCGCCGTCCATCTGGGCAGCGCCGGTGATCATGTTCTTCACATAGTCGGCGTGGCCTGGGCAGTCCACGTGGGCGTAGTGGCGGTTGGCCGTTTCGTATTCCACGTGAGCGGTGTTGATCGTGATGCCGCGGGCCTTTTCTTCTGGAGCCGCGTCGATCTGGTCGTAAGCCTTGGCTTCACCGCCGAACTTGGCCGACAGCACCGTGGCGATGGCCGCCGTCAGTGTCGTCTTGCCATGGTCCACGTGACCGATCGTGCCCACGTTGACGTGGGGCTTGGTACGTTCGAACTTACCTTTTGCCATTTTCAAATCTCCAAAGAGCAATGCCTGTGTCAGGGTTTAACGTCTGCACCCGGTTGCTGATTCGTCCCGCACAGGGCAACAGGACGGCACCGGGTCGCAGATTGCAAGAATATTGCTACTATTTACATAGCTGTCAGCGCTTGATTGACAAGCGCTGACAGCCAACTTCAGTCAAAAAATCGAAAAGCCTGCCGGAGCAGACTTTTCCCCGGCACCTTTATTTGGCGCGGGCAGCCATGATGGCTTCGGACACGTTGCGGGGCGCTTCGCTGTAGTGCTTGAATTCCATCGAATACGTGGCACGGCCTTGCGTTGCGGA
The DNA here is from genome assembly GCF_020510705.1 of Acidovorax radicis. Classification (NCBI taxonomy): domain Bacteria; kingdom Pseudomonadati; phylum Pseudomonadota; class Betaproteobacteria; order Burkholderiales; family Comamonadaceae; genus Acidovorax; species Acidovorax radicis. The sequence continues at coordinate 395,506 of NZ_CP075184.1, read as the reverse complement.
ACGCAGCGTGGTCGAGTAGCCGAACATTTCCGACAGAGGCACTTCAGCGCGGATCGCCTTGCCGCCGCCAGGAATGTCTTCCATGCCTTGCACCATGCCGCGACGTGAGGACAGATCGCCCATCACGTTACCGGCGTAGTCTTCAGGCGTTTCCACTTCCACGGCCATCATGGGTTCCAGAATGACCGGGCCGGCCTTGCGGCAACCTTCCTTGAAGCCGAAGATGGCAGCCATCTTGAACGCCAGTTCGTTCGAGTCCACATCGTGGTACGAACCGAAGTGCAGCGTGACCTTGACGTCCACCACGGGGTAGCCAGCCAGCACGCCTTGCGTCACGGCTTCGGTGATACCCTTTTCCACGGCCGGGATGAATTCGCGAGGAACCACACCACCCTTGATCGCGTCGACGAACTCGATGCCCTTGCCGGCTTCGTTGGGCTCGATCTTGAGCACCACGTGACCGTACTGACCCTTACCGCCGGACTGGCGCACGAACTTGCCTTCGGCTTCTTCCACCGTCTTGCGGATGGTTTCGCGATAAGCCACTTGGGGCTTGCCCACGTTGGCTTCCACGCCGAATTCGCGCTTCATCCGGTCCACAATGATTTCCAGATGCAACTCGCCCATACCAGCGATCAGCGTTTGGCCGGACTCTTCGTCGGTCTTCACACGGAACGATGGATCTTCAGCGGCCAGACGTTGCAGGGCAATGCCCATTTTTTCCTGGTCAGCCTTGGTCTTGGGCTCAACGGCCTGCGTGATCACAGGCTCAGGGAACACCATGCGTTCCAGAATAATGGGCGCGCCGATATCGGACAGGGTTTCGCCTGTCGTCACGTCCTTCAACCCCACGCAAGCAGCAATGTCGCCCGCACGGATTTCGTCCACTTCAACGCGGTCGTTCGCCATCATCTGCACGATACGGCCGATGCGCTCTTTCTTGCCCTTGATCGAGTTGTAGACCGTATCGCCCTTGGTCAGGACGCCCGAATACACGCGAACGAAGGTCAACTGACCCACGAACGGATCGGTCATCAGCTTGAACGCCAGCGCAGAGAACTTCTCGCCATCGTCTGCCTTGCGGGTAACGGGCTTTTCGTCTTCGTCCGTACCCGTCACGTCCGGGATATCCACGGGCGAAGGCAGGTAGTCGATCACGGCATCCAGCATGCGCTGAACACCCTTGTTCTTGAAAGCCGTGCCACACAACATCGGGTGAATTTCAGTCGCGATCGTGCGGGTACGCAGGCCGAGCTTGATTTCGTCTTCAGAGAGAGAGCCCTCTTCGAGGTACTTGGTCATCAGATCTTCCGACGCTTCAGCCGCAGCCTCAACCATCTTCTCGCGCCACTCTTCGGCCAATGCCTGCAGATCTGCGGGGATCTCGGCATAGTCGAACTTCATGCCCTGCGAAGCTTCATCCCAGAGGATGGCTTTCATCTTGAGCAGGTCAACCACGCCCTTGAAGCCTTCTTCGGCACCAATCGGGATCACCACAGGCACGGGGTTAGCCTTCAGGCGCAGCTTCATCTGGTCATAGACCTTGAAGAAGTTGGCACCGGTACGATCCATCTTGTTCACAAAGGCCAGACGTGGCACCTTGTACTTGTTGGCCTGGCGCCAGACGGTTTCCGACTGGGGCTGCACACCACCCACGGCACAGTACACCATACAGGCGCCGTCCAGCACGCGCATCGAGCGCTCCACTTCAATCGTGAAGTCGACGTGGCCGGGGGTATCGATGATGTTGAAGCGGTGCTCAGGGTAGGAAAGGTCCATACCCTTCCAGAAGCAGGTCACAGCAGCCGAAGTAATCGTGATGCCGCGCTCTTGCTCTTGCTCCATCCAGTCCATGGTCGCCGCGCCATCATGCACTTCACCAATTTTGTGGTTCACACCGGTGTAGAACAGGATACGTTCAGTCGTCGTAGTCTTGCCAGCGTCAATATGGGCCGAGATACCGATATTGCGGTAGCGCTCGATGGGGGTCTTGCGAGCCATGGTGAATCCTTGGATGGGTCGTGTTATTCGGGGGACAGGGGCGCCATTGTGACGCTGCAGCCCGTCAATTTTGTGACCGCCTCAATCGCCACAAGGCTGCAGGCAAAAATGCTTGCAGCCTTGCACTTGACGACAAAAACGGCTCGTCGGTTTAGAAGCGGAAGTGGCTGAATGCCTTGTTGGCTTCGGCCATGCGGTGAACTTCGTCACGCTTCTTCATGGCACCGCCACGGCCTTCAGTGGCTTCAAGCAGCTCGTTGGCCAGGCGTTGGGCCATCGACTTTTCGCCACGCTTGCGGGCGGCTTCCTTGATCCAGCGCATCGACAGCGCCAGACGACGGACAGGGCGCACTTCCACAGGCACCTGGTAGTTCGCACCGCCGACACGGCGCGACTTGACCTCCACCATGGGCTTGACGTTGTTGATGGCAACAACAAAAGCTTCCAGAGGATCCTTGTCAGGGTGCTTCTTTTCGATCAGTTCCAGGGCGCCATAAATGATGCGCTCTGCCACTGCTTTTTTGCCGCCTTCCATGATCACGTTCATGAATTTGGACAGCTCTACGTTGCCGAACTTAGGATCCGGCAGGATTTCACGTTTGGGGACTTCGCGACGACGTGGCATTTTTCACCTCATATTGCTTCAGTTGGCATCTTTTCAGACACCGCGAGATTCATTCAGAACCCCACTTACTCGACCCACACGAAACATTCGCGCTTGGGGTCACTTCGTTTGATACCGCCAGCCAGGCGAATCAAACACCGATTTCTGGCAAACCAGGGCTTACTTAGCCTTTGGCTTCTTCGCGCCGTACTTGGAACGCGACTGCTTGCGGTCTTTCACGCCTTGCAGATCGAGCGAACCACGCACGATGTGGTAACGCACACCAGGCAAGTCCTTGACACGACCGCCACGAACCAGCACCACGCTGTGTTCCTGCAGGTTGTGGCCTTCGCCGCCGATGTAGGAGATGACCTCAAAACCGTTGGTCAGGCGCACCTTGGCGACCTTACGCAGAGCGGAGTTAGGCTTCTTAGGCGTCGTGGTGTACACACGGGTGCACACGCCACGGCGCTGTGGAGAGTTTTCCATCGCAGGGCTTTTCGAGTTGGTCTTTTCGACCTCGCGCCCCTGACGGACCAATTGATTGATGGTTGGCATGAAATACGTCCCTAAACGTGAATTTTTCGTAAAAACGAAAACGTGAATCCCCTCGGAAATTCCGAAAAGCCTTCTAATGTAGCAGCTTGCCCTCTTGGTGGCAAGCTGCTGGCGTGATGGCGCAGCGGCTTCGGATACCCGCTATCCCCACATCTGCAAGGGTTGCGAAGGGATGCGACCCGCACCGGCCCGCTCCCCAAAGAGCACAAAGCACGCCGACGGCGGGAAATGGGTCAGCCCTGGCCAGGGGCCACGCCCTGTGCGGCCGGCCTTTTCACCAAAGCAGTTATTTGATCCAGAGACGGATGGCGTCCCACGCACGGCCCAGAACGCCCGCCTGCGCCACTTCTTGCAGCGCGACCAGCGGCACCTCGGCCAGCGTCTGATCTCCCAGCGATACCTTGAGCGTGCCGACGGACTGGCCCTTGGCAAAGGGCGCTACGAGCGGGTCTGGCCGCACGATCTGGGTGGTGATCTTGCCAGCGCTACCCGAAGGCACGGTGACCACAATGGCCTCTTCCCGGCCAATCTTGAGCGTGCTCTCTGTGCCCTTCCAGATGGCCGGCGTGGCCGCCGCCTTGCCCGCATCAAAAAGCTTGACCGCCTCAAAGGCCGTGTAACCCCAGTTCAGCAGCTTCTGGCTTTCATTGGCCCGCGCGTTTTCACTGGCGGCGCCCAGCACGATAGACAGCAGGCGCCGTTGGCCCACCCCGGGGAAGTCACGCTTGGCCGTTGACACCAGACAGTAGCCCGCTGCCGCAGTGTGACCGGTCTTGAGGCCATCCACCGTGGGGTCGCGGAACAGCAGCGCGTTGCGATTGGTGCCGTTGGACGCGGGAGTGCCCGGGTAGCTGTAGTGCTTGGTGGAGTAGTAGTGCATGTACTCCGGGAAATCCTTCATCAGCCGCGCTGCAATCACACTCAGGTCGCGCGCCGTAGTGACGTGACCGGGCTCGGTGAGGCCCTCGGGGTTTTTGTAGCCGGTTCCAGTCAGCCCAAACGCCTTGGCCTGGTCATTCATGAGCTTGACGAAGTTCTCGGCCGTGCCGCCCACCCCTTCGGCCAGGGCCATGGTGGCATCGTTGCCTGACTGCACGATCATGCCCTTGATCAAATCCTCGACCGGCACCTGCATCTTGGGATCGATGAACATGCGCGAGCCGGGCATCTTCCAGGCGCGCACGCTGACGGGCAGCTTTTGCTCCAGCGTGATTTTTTTGGCGCGCAACGCGTCAAACACCAGGTAGCCCGTCATCAGCTTGGTCAGCGACGCCTGCTCCACCGGCGCATCGATGTCCTTGGCCGCCAGAACCTGATTGGCCGTGACGTCCAGCAGGATGTAGTTGCGTGCGGCGATTTCTGGCGGTTGGGGCGCCTGGGCGTGGGCAACGCCAAAAACAGCAGGTGCCACGGCGGCAAAAACGGCAAAAGATCGCAACGCTGACAGGATTCGTTTCATGGGGAAATAAGGGGCTGGAGAGGCTCTGGAAAAGGTTGAAAGAAGAAGAAAAATGGGGCACCAAGACCTGCGCCACAGCAGGCCCGGGCGGGGCTGTCAGGCGCCCGATTGCAGGTGGCGAACCACCAGGCTTTTCAAGAGCGGCAATTGTCCGTGAAAGAAATGCCCCCCTGCGGGGATGACTGTGACAGGCAGTATCTGGGGTCGGGCCCAATCCATCACGGCGGACAGCGGCACGGTGTCATCCATCTCGCCATGGAGCACCAGCGTGCGCGTGTGGGCATCCAACGGAACGGGCGCCACATTAAAACGGCTGGCCGCCGTACCCACCAGCACCGCCTGTTGCACCCGGCCTTCGGGCCAGAGCGCGGCCAGCGCGTGACAGGTCACAAACGCGCCAAACGAAAAACCCGCCAAAGCAAGGGGCAGGCCCTCGCTCTTGGGTGCCACCTGCTCGACCACGGCCAGCAGGTCTTCCAGCTCGCCCCGCCCCTCGTCGTAACTGCCTTCGGTGCCGCCCACCCCTCGGAAGTTAAAGCGCACGGTGGTCCAGCCGCATTGCACAAAGGCACGCGCCAGGGTCTGCACGACCTTGTTGTCCATGGTTCCGCCAAACAGCGGATGGGGATGTGCAATGACCGCCACGCCACGGGGCGCTGTGGCAGAGCCGGCCAGCTGGGCGCCGTCGCGCACGGCCTCGATGGCGCCTTGGGCGCCCGACAGGGTCAGGCGTTCGGTCTGGGCATTCACTGATTTGCTACTCTATTAATAGCTACCAGCGCTTGAACATCAAGCACCAGCGGCCTAAATCACTCTAAGAACGTGTTCACGTTCTAACCGGGGATGGAGCCGATTTCAGCGCCCGAGTTCCGCTGGCGGAACCAGCCGCTCCACGATCTTGCCGTTTTTCAGATGCGACTCGACGATCTCGTCAATGTCCGCGTCGTCCACGTAGGTGTACCAGGTGCCCTCGGGGTACACCACCGCAACGGGGCCGGCGGCGCAGCGGTCCAGACAACCCGCCTTGTTCACGCGCACCTTGCCCGCGCCCGCCAACCCGGCCGCCTTGACCTGCGCCTTGCAGCGGTCAAACCCCGCCTGGGCATTGTGATGGGCACAGCTGTTTTCGCCATTGGGGCGATCGTTCAGACAAAAAAAGATGTGGCGCTGGTAGTAACCGGGCGCAGCGGCCGGTGCGGAAGGGGTGTCGCTCATGCCTGCATTTTAGGAGTCTGTCGGACTTGGAGCGTCGAACGCGAAAATGGGCCCCAGCGAGGACAGTTTTTGCCGGATTTGCAGCCCCATAGCCCGGCTATGGGGCAAGAAGACGGTAAAAAATGGACCGCTGCGGTCCATTTGCAGCCGACGATTTCCAAGTCCGACAGGCTCCTATGGATGCGCCAAACCCCACACGGCCGAGTCAGCCTCCACGGCCGAGCGAGGACGGCTCGCGGCGCGAGACGAACACCACGACATACAGCAGCGTGGCATAGGGCCACAGCCACCCAAGCCATTGCCCCAAACCATAAAAGCGGATAAACCGCCCCTGCTCCCAGATTTGCAGCGTCTGCGCAAAATAGGCACTGGTCGGAGCCTGGTTCAACAAGGCCAGGTGCCAGGCGAGCACCAGCAGCAAGAGGGCTCCGCAGGTGCGGCGCGGCAGCGCGAGCATCAGCAGCGCCAGCGCCAAAGCGCCCCACACCCCGATGCGCGCGGGCAATCCCATCCACTCCCATGCGTGTATCGGGCCCCAGCTGAGCGCTGCCGACAGCGCCGTGAGCGTGACGCCCACCGCGACCACCCCCAGCGCAAACAAGGCGCGGCGCGGCGCCTGGCGGATCACACAGTAGCCCAGCAGGCAAGGGATCAGAAGCCCCAGCGTCACACACAGCAACTCGCCGCTGAGTGACAGCGGCTCCAGTGGCTCATCGCGCAACGGCAGCCAGTCCAGAAACGGTGTGTCGGTCAGCAGATCCACCAGCGCCGCCTCCAGCCGCTCCAGCACCTGGCCCAGCCCGAACGGCAGCGCCGCCGGAAACAGCAGCGCCAGGGGCCAAAGCGCCAGCAACACCATGCCACCCGTGGCATCCGAGACAAACCAGCGCGCCCGAAAATGGCTCCAGCGGTCCACCGCGCCCACACGCTCCAGCAGCGAGGCGCACAGCGCCCCCGCCAACGTGCCTGCAGCATTGAGCACCAGGTCCATGTTGGAGGGCACACGCCGGGGCAGGTAGATCTGCAAAAACTCCATGGACAGCGATATCAGAACGCCCAGCAGCGTGGCCAACAACACCACCCAGCGCTCCCAGCCAGAACGCAGCATGCCCAGCACCAGCAGGAAGCCAAGCGGCGCATAACCGGTGACGTTGATGGCCACATCAAACCCGGTCCAGTACGGCGGCGGCAGCGGGGCCAGCAGAAATACCAGCGGGTCGATACCCTGGGCCCGCCAGCCGTCAAACGGGAACAGGCTGGCAAACACGATGAGCGCCGTGTAGATCAGCGCCAGCGGCCAGGCAGAGGTCTTGTGCATGCAGCCCCTGCGCGTCGGTCAGAACGGCTTGACCACCACCAGCACCACCGCAATCAGCAGCAGCACCACGGGGACTTCGTTGAACCAGCGGAACCAGACGTGGCTGCGGCGGCTGGTGCCGTCGGCCAGCTTGCGCAGCAGCACACCACACGCGTGGTGGTAGCCGATCACCAGCAGCACCACGGCCAGCTTGGCGTGCATCCAGCCGTTGCCCTGTGACGCCGGACCACGCCCGATGCCATAGCCCAGCCACAGCCAAAGGCCCAGCGCCACGGCAGGCACAGCCAGCATGGTGGTGAACCGCATGAGTTTGCGCGCCATCAGCAGGAGGCGTTCGCGCTCGGCCACAGAGCCTGGCGCCACCATCGCCATATTGACGAAGATGCGAGGCAGATAAAAAAGACCGGCAAACCAGCTGGCCACGAAGACGATGTGAAAGGCTTTAACCCAGAGCATGGCCGCAGTTTACGTGGCTGCGGCCCCTCAGAACGTGTTCACGGTCTCAGAACCTGTTCACCAGGCCGGGCAAAAAAAACCGGCAAATCCGCCGGGCCCAAAAAAGCCCGTGTTGCATCGCTGCACCCCAGGCCCCGCTCAGGGAGGAACGCGGGGGGCGGCAAGCCGCCCGGCGCCAATTTAGCACCGGGCATTGGGTGTTACAAGCGGCAGCGTCGCAATGATGTTTGAAACCGGCGCGCCCCATACCAGTGCACCCGTGGATCCGGCTTCGCCGGTCCAGGGGGTGCGTCCCCCTTTGGGGGAAGCCGCGCAGCGGCTCAGGGGGATAATCTCGCGATGCATCTCCAAAGCCCCGCCCCCTTCCCCCAGAACCGCCCGCGCCGCCTGCGCCGCGATGCCTTCACCCGCAACCTGGTGCGCGAAAACGCCGTATCGCAGCACGACCTGATCTACCCCGTGTTCGTGCACGAGGGCCAGGGCCGCAGCGAGGCCGTAACCTCCATGCCCGGCGTGAGCCGCCTGAGCCTGGATCTGCTGCTGCCCGTCGCCGAGGACTGCGTGAAGCTGGGCATTCCGGTGCTGGCACTGTTCCCGGCCATCGACCCGTCGCTCAAAACGCCTGACGGCAAAGAGGCGCTGAACCCCGACGGCCTGATCCCGCGCGTGGTGCGGGCGCTCAAGAAAGAATTCCCCGACCTGGGCGTGATGACCGACGTGGCGCTGGACCCGTACACCAGCCACGGCCAGGACGGCGTGCTGGACGAGACCGGCTACATCATCAACGACGACACCGTGGAGATCCTCACCGGCCAGGCGCTCACGCATGCCGAGGCGGGCGTGGACATCGTCGCGCCCAGCGACATGATGGACGGGCGCATCGGCGCGATCCGCGAGGCCCTGGAGATACAGGGCCACATCCACACCCGCATCATGGCCTACAGCGCCAAATACGCCAGCGCCTTCTACGGCCCCTTCCGCGACGCGGTGGGCACGCGCGGCGCCCTGGGCAAGGCCGACAAGAACGTCTACCAGATGGACCCCGGCAACAGCGACGAGGCCCTGCGCGAAGTGGCCATCGACATCGCCGAAGGCGCCGACATGGTGATGGTGAAACCCGGCATGCCCTACCTCGATATCGTGCGCCGCGTGAAGGACGAGTTCCATGTGCCCACCTTCGCCTACCAGGTCAGCGGCGAGTACGCCATGATCAAGGCCGCTGCGGCCAATGGCTGGCTCGACCACGACGCCGTGATGATGGAAAGCCTGCTGGCCTTCAAGCGCGCGGGCGCCGATGGCGTGCTGACGTACTTTGCGCGCGATGCAGCACGATTGCTCCTGAAATAGTAGCTACTAGCGCTTACCTGTAAAGCGCTAGCGGCATTTTTTTAGTTAAACTTCACGCCCGGGCATCCATGCGCATTTTTCACATCCACAGCAACGGCGCGCAGGAGTTGTCGTTCCTGCCCGCCGAGATGCCGGCACAGGGGTTTATCTGGATCGCCTGTGCGCGGCCCGCTTTTCACGATCGCCTGGCCGAGATCCAGGGCCGACTCCAGTCGCTGGTGGGTCTGCAGCTGGTGGACCTGCATGTGTCCGATTTGCTCAATGCGCAGTTGCCCTCCCATTACGACTACACCTCGCAATACGACCTCCTGGTGTTTCGCAGACTGGCCACCGCACATGCGAGCACAAGCCAGGGTACCCCCGAAGAGCAAGGCGCTGAGCCCCCGTCGCTCAAGCGCACCGGCCCACCGGTGCTGCGGCGCATTGACACCAGCCCCGTAGGTTTTGCGGTGTTTGACCAGTTGCTGCTCACGGTGCATCCCACCGATTGCGCAGTGCGCGACGCCTACGCCACCCGCCTGATGGCGGCCCTGCCCGCCAGCCCCAACGAAGGCCGCATCAGCCCCGTGCCCGGCGCCCGCGTGCCCACCAGCCCGGCCGATCTGATGCTGCGTGTGGTCAACCTCATGGTGGACGGCTATCTGGACCTGCGCCGCGAACTCACGCGCCAGCTCGACCACTGGCAAAACGAGCTGCTCAAGCCCCGCGCGCGCTATGTGAACTGGACCTCGCTGCTCGAAGCGCGGCTGGCGCTGCACAAGCTCGACGAGATCTGCGAAGACCAGCGCACCGCCGTGCAGGACTGGATCGACGCGCTGGAGACCTGGGCCCTGCCCGACACCCCCCTGGGCCTGCGCGAGCTGGACCTGCTCAAGGTGCGCAGCCGCGACGTGCTCGAACACATCGAGCGCGTGGTGCACCACGTGCGCCGACTGGAGCAAAGCACCGAAACCGCCGTGCAGATGCACTTTTCGGTGCAGAGCAACCGCACCAACGACATCATGCGCACCCTCACGGCACTGACCGCCGTGTTTTTGCCGCTCAACCTGATCGCGGGCATCTTTGGGATGAACTTCGAGTTCATCCCGCTGGTGCACAAGTCGGATGGTTTCTGGTGGGCCATGGGGGCAATGGCTTTGATCGCGCTATCGCTGGTGGCGCTGTTTTGGCGCAAGCAGTACCTGTCGCGCACGCGAAGGTGACATGACGCGCGCGCGGCCGCCACGGGTGTCTTCCAAAGGCAAAGGCGGCCACGACCCCACCACGGCCCCATTTGTCGCCTTTAACTATCAAATGAATAGCTAAAGACGCTTTCACATCAAGCGCTTCAGCCAGAAAGTGTTGAAACCCCCTTCAACAGGCGGCCCGCACCGCCTCGGCCAGCGCGCCACCTCAGGCCAGATGGCGGTCAAAGAACGCCAGCGTGCGGTCCCATGCGACCGTGGCAGCGGCTTCGTCGTAGCTGCCGCGCTGGTCGCAGTTGAAGCCATGGTCGGCCGCGTATACATGCACGTCGACCTCGGGATGGACCTTGGCGAACGCCTGCACGCTATCGAGCGGGATCCAGTGGTCGCGCTCGCCAAAGTGGGCCAGCACCGGCACCTGGGGTTGGCGGGCCACCTCGTCGGGGGTGGTCACACCGCCGCCGTAGTAGGGCACGGCTGCCGACAAGCCCTTGAGCTGGCAGGCCGCGCGCCAGGTCAGCAGGCCGCCCCAGCAAAAGCCCACGATGCCCACCTTGCGACCGCTTTGCTGGGCGGCGTAATCGATGGCGGCCTGGATGTCGGGCATCACGCCCGGTGCGGGCAGGGTGTCCACTGCGGTCTTGAGCGCCATCCCCGCCTGCATGTCCTCAGCGGTGTAGCCCAGCTCCACCCCTGGCTTGACGCGCTGGAACGTGGCGGGCGCCACGGCCAGATACCCCCGCGCGGCCAAGCGGTCGGCCACCGAGCGGATGTGCGAGTTCACGCCAAAAATCTCCTGCACCACCACCACGGCGCCCCGGGGCGTGCCCTCGGGCTGGGCCACCCAGGCAGGCACCACAAAACCATCACTTGACGCCAGATCGACAAACTGTCCCATGCTGAATGCTCCTTGATAAGAATGGTGATCGGATTGGCCGCGATGCGGGCAAAGGCGCTGCGCGGCGGGGCGCAGAACCTGTTCCAATGCGCCATTCTTGCAGGAGACCCTATTCCGTGGAGAAGATCGCATTAATCACCGGCGCCAGCCGGGGCATTGGCGCCGCCACCGCCCTGCTGGCAGCAAAAAATGGCTGGGCAGTGGCCGTCAACTACCTCGCCAACGAGGCAGCCGCGCAGGCCGTGGTTGATGACATCCGTGCCGGCGGCGGCACGGCCATCGCCGTGCAGGCCGACGTGGCAAACGAGGCCGAGATCCTGGCCATGTTCCAGGCCGTGGACACCCAGCTGGGCCGCATCAGCGCCCTGGTCAACAACGCCGGCGTGGTGGACGTGACCGCCCGGGTGGACGAGATGGGCACCGAGCGCCTGCGCCGCATGTTCGACACCAACGTGATCGGCAGCATCGTGTGCGCCCGCGAGGCCGTGCGGCGCATGAGCACACGCCATGGCGGCAGCGGCGGTGCCATCGTCAATGTGTCCAGCGCCGCCTCGCGCCTGGGCTCGGCCCACCAGTATGTGGACTACGCGGCGGCCAAGGGCGCCATCGACACCTTCACCATCGGCCTGGCGCGCGAGGTGGCGGCCGAGGGCATCCGCGTGAACGCCGTGCGCCCGGGGCTGATCGAGACCGACATCCACGCCAGCGGCGGCCTGCCCGACCGCGTGCGCGACCTGGCCCACCAGGTGCCCATGCAACGCGGCGGCACGGCGAGCGAGGTGGCCGAAGCCATCGTCTGGCTGATGTCACCGGCGGCCAGCTACACCACGGCCACGCTGATGGATGTGTCGGGCGGGCGCTGAAGGCCCTCCGCCACCCGGTGGCGGGCCCGCTGCAGCGCAGCATGCCCGAGGGCCAAACCGCGCAGAAAACACCGCATACTCGCGCACAGCCCGGACAGTGCCACCCTCGCCTGCCCACAGTCCGAGCCCGACAAACCACCCTGCACACTGGTGCACACTTGCCCTTGGGAGCGCCCTGATGGACCTCAAACCCCTGATCACCCTGCTGGCCATCGTGAACCCGCTGGCCATCGTCCCGTTTTTCATCCACTACACGCAGGGCTTCTCGTACCCGCAGCGGCGCCGCACCATCCAGGTGGCCAGCTTCAGCGTGTTCTGCGTGATTGCGGCCTGTGCGCTGCTGGGCCTGCAGATCCTCGACTTCTTCAACATCTCGCTGCAGAGCTTTCAGGTGGGCGGCGGCATGCTGCTGCTCATCAGCGCGATGAACATGCTCAACGCCCAGCCCGCCGAGGCCAAGCCTACCACCAACGAATACGAAGAAGGGGCCGAGAAGGCCGCCGCCGGCAGCAGCATTGCCGTGGTGCCGCTCACCATCCCGCTGCTCACGGGCCCGGCCAGCATGTCCACCGTGGTGATCTACGCCGACCGCGCACAGGGCGTGTGGCAGACGCTGGCGTTGGTGGGCTACGGTGTGGTCATCGCGCTGGCCACGGCCGTGTGCTTTGCACTGGCCGACCCGATTGCACGCGTGCTGGGCAAGACCGGCATCAACGTGATGACCCGGCTGATGGGCCTGATCCTGGCCGCGCTGGCCGTGGAAGTGATGGCCGATGGCCTGGGCAAGCTCTTTCCCATCCTGATCGCGCGCTGAAAATGAGGCCCCCCCTGAGTCGCCTGCGGCGCCATCCCCCCGAGGGGGGACGACGCCTTCACTGCGGGGCGGCCCTTGCTCGGCGTCCCTGGCTTAGGCCATGCCAGTCTCGACCGCTGCGGATGGCACGCAGCACAACGGATGCTTGAGGTATGTCCGCACGGCTGCTGCTGCTCGAAGACGACCCCGCCATTGCCCGCACCGTGGCCTATGCGCTGGAGCGCGACGGGCTGGTAGTGACGCACAGCCTGCTGGTGCACGATGCGCGCCAGCAGCTGCAACGCAGCCGGTTTGACCTGCTGGTGCTGGACGTGGGCCTGCCCGATGGCAGCGGGCTTGATCTGCTGCGCGACGTGCGCAACGCCGCGCCCACGGCGGCCCTGCCCGTGCTGATGCTCAGCGCCCACGGCGAAGAGATCGACCGCGTGCTGGGCCTGGAGCTGGGCGCCGATGACTACCTGACCAAACCCTTCAGCCCGCGCGAGCTGGCCGCCCGCGTGAAGGCGCTGCTGCGCCGGGCGGGCCACGGCACGGCATCCGCCCCGCTGGCGCCCAGCCCGCTCTTTCACGACGACGAGGCCGGGCAGCGCATCAGCCTGCGCGGCCAGCCGCTGCCGCTCACGCGCCGCGAATACCGCCTGCTGGCCCACCTGTTGCGCGGCGCAGGCCGCATCCATTCGCGCGACACGCTGCTGGCCGCCGCCTGGGGCGACGACAGCGAGAGCACCGACCGCACGGTGGACACACACATCAAAACCCTGCGCGCCAAGCTGCGCGAGGTGGACCCGGCCCGTGACTACATCAGCACCCATCGCGGCATGGGCTATTGCCTTGATTTTTGAATCCAAAAAAGCCTCTGACGCTTATCCAGCAAGCGTCAGCAGCTATTATTTTTGAAGTAACGCACCATGCGCCTCGGCATCCGCCTGCTCTTTGCGTTCTTTCTGATCAACGGCATCGCCGCCTTCTTTGTGCTGCGCGTGTTCATGGCCGAGATCAAGCCCAGCGTGCGCGAGGTGATGGAAGACATGATGGTGGACACCGCCAACATCCTGGCAGAGCTGGCCAGCGATGACCTGGCGGCCGGGCGGTTGAACGGCCGGGCGGGCCACAACAACGACAGCAGCGCGTTTGCGCAGCATGTGCGCCGCTATGCCACGCGCCCCATCGATGCGGCGATCTGGGGCTTCTCCAAGCAATCGCTGGACTACCGCATCTACGTGACCGACACCACCGGGCGCGTGCTGTTCGATTCGGAAAACCGTGCCGTAGGGGCTGACTATTCGCAGTGGCGCGACGTGGCGCTCACGCTGCGTGGCGAGTATGGAGCGCGCTCCACCCGCGATGTGGACGCCGACGACACCAGCGGCGTGATGCATGTGGCCGCGCCTATCTACGTGCAGCAAGACGGCGTGCGCAAAATTGCCGGCGTGCTCACCGTGGCCAAACCCACGCGCACCGTGCAGCGCTTTATCGACCGCGCCGAACGCAAGGTGTTCATGGGCGGCCTGCTGCTGCTGGCCCTCTCGGCCGCCGTGGGCGTGGCCGTGACGCTGTGGATGGTGTGGAACGTGCGCCGCCTGCGCGACTACGCCTTGAGCGTGCAGGGCCCTGCCGACGGCGAGCGCCGCGATCCCAACCAACCCCAAGCCGTGGCACTGGCCGTGCCCCAGGTGCCGGGCGAGCTGGGCGACCTGGCCCGCGCCATGGACCGCATGCGCGCCCGGCTGGAAGGGCGCGACTACATCGAAGGCTATGTGCGCGCCCTTACGCACGAGCTGAAAAGCCCGGTGGCCGCCATCCGGGGCGCGGGCGAGCTGCTGCAGGACGACCTGCCCGCCGCCGACCGCGCCGAATTCGCCACCCAGGTGGTGCAGCAAACCGAGCGCCTGCAACGCATCATCGACCGCCTGCTGGAGCTCTCCAAACTGGAGCAGCGCCACCACGCCGAAGGCCGGGCGCCCGTGGCGCTGCACGACTGCGCAGAGGCGGCCATGGCACAGACCCGGGCCCGCGCCGGGCAACGCGGCATCCGCCTGACACTGGACGGCCAGGGCAGCACCGGCCCCTGGGAGGCCGAACTGGTGACACTGGCCCTGACCAACCTGCTCGACAACGCGATTGACTTTGCACCCGCCGGAAGCACGGTGCGCGTGGAGCTGGACGGTGCCACGGTGGCCGTGCGAGACAGCGGCCCCGGTGTGCCCGACTACGCGCTGCCACGCCTGGGCGAGCGCTTTTTCTCCACGGCCCGGCCCGGGGGCGAGCGCAGCGGCTCGGGCCTGGGCCTGGCCATCGTCCAGCGCGTGATGGCGCTGCATGGCGGCCAGATGGTGGTGCGCAATACGGCGCCGGGATTGCGGGTGACGCTGCATTTTTCTTCACCCTGAAGAAGCGCACGTTCAAGAGGTGCACTTTCGCACCGCTGCCCGTACATTTGGATTCTTTTCACCGGGAGACATCCATGCCGTTTCGCTCGCTTCTTTTCAGCGCCGTTGTGGTGGTGCTTTCGCTGTTTGGCAACGCCGTGGTCGCCGCAGAGCCCAAGCTGGGCGTACTGATGCTGCACGGCAAAAACCCCGGCGACAACCGGGACCCAAACTTTCGCCCGACGGTTTACAAACTGGAGCGCGAAGGGTGGGTGGTGAGCTTCCCCAACATGCCATGGGCCAGCACGCGTTATCTGGAGGGCAACTGGGATCTGGCGATGTCGGAAATCGATGCGCAGGTCAAGCAGCTACGCGCCAATGGCGCTGAAAAAATCGTATTGATGGGGCACAGCCTGGGCGCACCAGCCGCCATGAGTTATGCCGCGCGAGGTGGCGACGTGCAAGCGCTGGTGCTGCTGGCGCCCGGCCATGTGCCCGCAGGTTATTACCGCAACCCGCGACTCAAGAGCGTGCACGACAGCGTCGATGAAGCCCGCGCGCTGGTGGCTGCGGGCAAAGGCGCCGAGCGCGGTCGATTCAATGACATCAACCAGGGCCGGCAGTTGAGTGTGACGACCACCGCCGCCGACTACCTGTCGTATTTTGATCCGACATCCGAGGCGGAGATGTCTGTGACGGCGCCCCGCATTCCACCCTCGACGCCCGTGCTCTCTGTGGTGGGTGACGCGGACCCTCTTTTTGCGCATTTGCGGGCGTACTACGTGGACAAACTCCCCGCCCATCCGCACAGCCGCTTGCTCGAGGTCAAAGCCACGCACCTGTCCACCCCCGAAGTCGCCTACCCCGACGTCGTGGCGTGGATGAAGCAGGTCACGGCCAACTGAAGCGCTGCGGGCGCGGACAGAGTTCACGCGTCTGCGCCCGTCGGCCAGCCACCTTTTGCGGCCATAGCGCATCGCCTTCGGCGGCGCCCCACTTCACACTGGCCTCACAAACTTCATAGCGCCCTCACACCGGCCCACAACACTGCCTCCACAACATTCACTTGTGGAGGATCTCTTGTTCAAACACCCCCTGATCACCAAACTGGCTGCGCTGGCAGTCATCACCGTGCTGCTGCTCTTTGGCCTGGGCATGATCGAAAACGTGGTGCGTGACCGATTGCGCTACCGCAGCCTCACCGCGCAGAGCGTGGCCGACAGCCTGGCCGGGCCGCAGACGCTGATGGGACCGATGATCCACAGCGCCTGTGTGGAGAGCTGGGACGAGGAAACCGGCAAGGGCGATGACCGCCGCATGGTCGAAAAGCGCCGCGAGTTCATCCTCACCGCCATGCCAGAACAGCTCAAGCTGAGTACAGGCGCCGCCATGGAAGAGCGAGCGCGCGGGCTGCACAAGGTGAACACCTTCAACCTCAAGGCCCACGTCACGGCGCAATGGGGGTCGCTGGCCAGCCTGTTGCCGCAGAGCAGCATGAAAAATTCACGCATGCACTGCGGCGCGCCCATCGTGATGATGGCCGTGGGCGACGCGCGCGGCATCCGCACCGCACAGTTCACGATGGGTGCGCAGGCGCTGGCCCTCAAGCCCGGCACCTTCCACCCCACCTACAGCCGGGGCCTGCATGCCGTGCTGCCCGAGGCGGTGCGCGGCAAGGCCGATGGCCTGACCGCCACGCTGGACCTGGAACTGGTGGGCACCGAGCGCCTGGCCATCGTGCCGCTGGGCGGCAATACCGAGGTGCTGATGACCAGCAGCTGGCCGCACCCGTCGTTCGCAGGCCGCTTTCTACCGTCGGAGCGCGAGGTCAAGAAGACCGGCTTCTCAGCCCAATGGCGCCTGTCGTCACTGGCCACCACGGCGCAGGCCGATATTGCGAACGGCAAGCGCATTTGCCTAGGCACGGATGAAGGCAGCGACTATGCGCCCGGGGGGGCGACCCCCAGCGACTGCGCCGACAGTTTCAGCGTGGCCTTCATCGACCCGGTGAACCCTTATTCCCTGTCGGACCGCGCGACCAAATACGGCGTGCTGTTCATCGCCCTGACCTTCGTGGCCGTGGGTCTCTTCGAGTTGCTGGGCAGTGGCCCCCACGCTCCGCCGCTACGCGGGTCGCTGCCCCCCGAGGGGGCCGCTTTTTCGTCTTGGGGCGGCCCGGCGACGAAAAGGCTGCGCGTTCACCCCGTGCAGTACCTGCTGGTGGGCAGCGCGTTGTGCAGCTTCTTTTTGCTGCTGGTGAGCCTGTCGGAGCACCTGCCCTTTGGCATCTCGTACGCGGTGGCCGCCAGCGCCTGTGTGCTGCTGCTGGCCTATTACGCCAGCCACATGCTGGGCGGCCTGGCGCGCGGCATTCCGCTGGGCGCTGGCATCGCGCTGCTGTACGGGCTGCTGTATGTGCTGCTGCAGCTGGAGCAGACGGCCTTGGTGGTGGGGTCGATTGCGCTGTTCCTGGTGCTGGCTGCCGTGATGGTGCTTACCCGCAAAGTGAACTGGTACGGACTGTCGCCAACCAGCACACCCAGCCGCCCCGTGCCGCCAGCCCCACCACGCCCCGCAGCCCCACGAACGGAGGCCGTATGAGCCCCAGCGCCACACCGACCGCCTGGGCGCAGCACCTGGCCCAGCACCCGGCTGCGCCCGGCCCTTGTGACGCGGCACACCCGCCGCTGCTGACCGCCGCAGAGACCGAGCGCGTACAGCGCCACCGCGATCAGTTGATGCGCGCCCTGCGGGCGCGGGACCGGGGCGCTTTGCTCAGCGCCAAGCAGCAGGTGCTGGAGGCGGCGTTCTGCCCCCAGGACGGGCACAGCCGGGGCACAGCGGCGGATTCACCGGCCTTGCGGCACGCGCTGCGCGATCTATCGTGGCGCATGGCGGCGCTGCTGCTGCCACGCCATTCACCGCACTGAACCCGCAGCCCATTACAAGCGAAAAGTGGCTGTAGCGCTTATCTGATAAGCACTACCAGCTATCGAATAATGAGCACCCCTTCTGCGACTACAGCACGACGGTGCGGCTACGCCCCTCGCGTTTGGCGGCATACAGCGCGGAATCCAGCAAGCGCAAAGTCATGTCGAGCGGGCGCAGCGGGTCAAAGGACGTGAGCCCCATGCTGACCGCCAGCACCAGCGGTGGCTCCATGCCGGGCAAGGGATGGGCGGCCAGCGCAGCATGCACGCGTTGCGCCACCACCTGGGCCTGGTCCACATGGGTGGCGGGCAACAGGGCCAGAAACTCTTCTCCACCCCAGCGGCTCACCACATCGGCCGCGCGGAACTCTTCACGACACAGGGCTGCAAACAGCTGCAGCGCCTGGTCGCCCACATGGTGGCCATACACGTCGTTGACCCGCTTGAAGTGATCAATGTCCATCATCAGCAGGCAGGCGGATTCGCCGCCACGCTGCAGCAACGCCAGCTCTTGCCGCAGCCGCTCTGTGAACGAGCGGCGATTGGCCAGCCCGGTCAGTACATCGGTATGGGCCAGCACAGACATCTGGTGCCGTGCGGCTTCGAGGTCTGCCAACATCTGGCCCTGGCGGTCGTTCGCGCGCTTGAGCTCCAGCAGCCGGATCACCTGGCGTGCCAGCGCGCACAACAGCTCTTGCACCCGTGGGGACAGCTCGCGCGGCCGGTGGTCCAGCACACAGAGCGTGCCCAGCGCATAGCCATCGGGCGTGATCAAGGGCGCCCCGGCGTAAAAGCGCAACGGGTTCTCCTGGGTCACGATGCCGAAGTGCGCAAAACGCGCATCTTTTGCCATATCGGGCACGATGAAAACGCCGGGCTGCCGGATTGCGTACTGGCAGACGGACTGGTTCAGCGGTGTTTCCCGCACCGCCAATCCGCGCGCGGCCTTGAACCACTGGCGGTCGCTGTCCAGCAAGCTGATCAGGGCCACGGGTGCTTCGCACACATGGCCGGCGATGTCGGCCAGCTCGTCATACGCGGGCTCCATCGGCGTGTCGAGAATGCCGTAGCGCTGAAGGGCCTGCAGACGTGCCGTGTCATCGCACGGGGCATCGGGAGAAGATCTATTGGCCATGGAGCAGAGCGGCCATGCCGCCAACACTTGCCTTGAGACTTGGCAGCATGCCACACAAGCGCGGCCAGCGCATGGGTGAAAGCATGCGTGCGGTGGGCCGCTGGCGGCCACCCAAGACGCCGCTCAACGGCAGCCCTCCGAACGGACAACGGGGAACGCCGCACGCCACAGGACACGACCCCGCCCTGCAGGGTATTGCGGGTCAGATCAGGCTGCGGCCTCTTCCTGCGGCTGCTCAGAGTGCTCGGAGCAGGTCGCGCCGCCGCAGCCCTGGATCAGATCGCCCGGCAGCGCCTGCGGTGCGTGCACGACACCCGTGGCGGGATCAAAACCCACGCGGCGCAGGTGCAGCGCCAAGGCCGCGTCCATGCTCTGCGCATGCTGAGGGAACCACAGCGCCAGCTCGCTCGCCATCACGCGTATCGGTTGGAGATCGCCGCTTTCGGCCAGCGCGATGCCTTCACGCATCACCTGCAGCACCACTTTGTGCTGCATGCTGTGGCAGTTGCCCGACGCAAAGCGGGTGGACAACATCCACGCATCTTCCTGCCCAAAATGCTCGGCGGTGTGATCCACCAGCACACGCCAACGCGACAGCAATTGGGGGTCATCGGCATGCGCCACCTCCGCCAGCAGGTCGACGAACTCGCGGTGGGTGTTGTCCATCAAGGGCAGATCAAGGTTCAGCGCATCCGACCATTCGAGTTGGGCCATGGAAATCCCCCTGTATGTTGAGAAAAACGCGCAGCTTAGAAGCGCTGCGGCCAGGCCACATTGACTCAGATCAGCCCGCCGCCGCTCCAGGGGCCTGTTGACGATCTCGCAGGGGATGGCCACCAGGCGCTAAAACCTGCGAACCAGTCCCAGGCCAGACGCAACAATGCCCCGCTCGGGAGCGGGGCATCAGCATTTGCATTGTCAATCCTCAGCAGGCGGCAAGGCCTGCCCGCACGATCAGCTCTTGTTGTACATGCGCTTCATGTCGTCCACACACTTGGACTTGGCATCACCCGACATGGCGTCGCAACGTTCCTTGGCCGCCTTGTAGTTGGCTTCGTTCTTCTCGGCGTTGGCGTCCTTCTTGGCTTCGGCAACGTCGGCCTTCTTTTCGGCCATGCTATCGGCGGGCTTGGCTTGCACTGCAGCCACCTTGGCGTCTTCCTTGGCCTTCACGTGGGCTGCCTTGGCGTCTTTGACGCAGACGTCCTTCTCGTTGCCCTTCATGTCGTCGCATTTTTCCTTGGCCACTTCATAGGCGGCATCTGCACGGGCGTCAGCGACCTTGTGGGTGGCCTTGGCGCTCGGTTTGTACTGCGCTTCGAGCTCGGCCTTGGCGATGTCTTCCTTGCCCTTGGCTTCCTTCACGCAAATGTCCTTGGCGTTGTCTTTCATGGCATCGCAGCTCTTCTTGTCGGCCTTGTAGGTCGCCGAGATGCGGTCCTTTTCAGCCTTGTGCTCTTCCTTGGTCATGGCAAAAGCAGAAGTGGCCATCAGGGCGGCGGCGACAGATGCGATCAGGGTGCGTGTGAATTTCATGGTTTTCTCCTCGGGGATTGAATGGGTAGGGGGTGGTGCTTCGAACCGGGTGACCGGGCCGCCCAGGCAGCGGTGCGACGGGCTCCAAAGGGATGACCCAGGGCCGCAGCGTTGCGGTGCGGGGCGAAAGCCCCGCAAACGGTCGCGGTCGGCCGCCGGTCAGTCGTTAAAGCGGAAGTCGGGGTGGCGGGCCTGCCAATCGCTCAGCTGCTTTTCAGCGGCGTCACGGGCGATGCCTTGGCGCTCCTGGAGCTTGCCCAGGAATTGTTCGCGCTTGCCATCGATGACATCAAAGTCGTCGTTCGTGAGCTTGCCCCACTGTTCGACCATCTTGCCTTTGAATTGCTTCCAGTTGCCCTTGACGGTGTCTTCATTCATGGTGTGCATCCTCGAAATACTTCGCTTCAGCCATCCACTCGGTGCGGGTGGAACACATGCTTGATGCGATGGAGTCCACTGTAGAAACGAATCATCGGGGGCGCCGTAGTCCGTGCCATCCAGCACACGTCAGCAACGGCCTACGGATGTGACGGACAGTGCCGACGATGACGGCGCCTGACGGGATGGGTCGCCTGGAACGACGCGCATAGCCGCCCCAAAGAGCGCCCCGGCGTACACAAGGTGTTGCAAACATTCCTCACCCATTCAAATAAAAATGCCGTTTGTGTAGAGGCCGTTTCGCCTCGTAACACTTGTGCCGCCACGCTACCGCGCTCTGTGATGAAGTGGCCACTGCGCCGCAAAACCTGTTGGCACCACAACCCACTATGAACACCATCCACGATGAGACCATGGCAACCGAGGTTGCACAGGACTTCCACCGCCTCTCCGCCAACAACAGTCCCACCCAACTCCCCTCGGGTGCCGGGCAAAGGGCCATCGGAGCCTCTGCGCTGGCCGCGTCTGCGGCACTTGCCGCCTGCGGCGGCGGTGGCAACAGCAGTGGCGGGGACCTGGGATCGCCCGGGACTTCCCCCGGCAGTGGCACCTATCGATCAGCATCCACCGACCAGGAGGCCGCCCGTTTTCTGCTGCAGGCGCAGTTCGCCGCATCCACCGCCGACATCGCAGCGTTGCGCGCCACCACCTACGCCGACTGGCTCGAAAGCCAGTTCAATGCCCCCGCCAGCCTCTCGGGCTGGGACTGGCTCAACCAGCGTGGTTACGCCGACATCAGCAAGGACACGGCGTATTACGACAACAGCTACCCGGCCGACTACATGATCTGGTACCAGCTCATGAAGTCGCCCGACGGGCTGCGCAAGCGGGTGGCACTGGCGCTGTCAGAGATCTGCGTGGTGTCAACGTCTGGCGTGGACGTGAGCTGGCGCAGCCACGCCATGGCGTGGTACTGGGACCAGCTCGTGAACAACGCCTTTGGCAACTACCGGTCGGTGCTGCAGGACGTGACGCTCAACGCGGCCATGGGCTACTACCTCAACACGCGTGGCAACCAGAAGGAAAACACCGCCACGGGCCGCCAGCCCGACGAGAACTACGCCCGCGAGGTCATGCAGCTCATGTCAATCGGGCTCGCCGAACTCCACCCCGATGGAACGCCCAAAAAAGACAGCGCGGGCAAACCCGTCGACAGCTACACCCTGAGCGATGTGAGCAACCTTGCACGCGTTTTCACCGGCTATGACTACGACCAGTCGCAGAACACACCCAGTGCCGTGCCGGGCACCACCCGCACCGTTCCCAGCCCCACTTTCGCGCGCCTGCCCATGGCGCTGACCGCGTCGCGCCACTCCACGCTGGCGGCCACCTTTCTGGGGACCTCCGTGCCCGCCAACACGGCCGGGCCCGCAGCGCTCAAGATCGCACTCGACGCCTTGTTCAACCACGCCAATGTGGGCCCGTTCATCGGCAAGCAGCTGATTCAGCGCCTGGTCACCAGCAACCCATCGCCCGCCTATGTGGCGCGCGTGGCGGCGGCCTTCAACAACAACGGGACGGGCGTGCGCGGGGACATGCGGGCGGTCATTCGCGCCATCTTGCTCGACGATGAGGCCCGCGCCCCGGCAGGCCTCACGGCGCCCGGCTTTGGCAAGCTGCGCGAGCCGATGCTGCGGCTGGTGCAGTGGGGCCGCACCTTTGGCCTTGAATCGGCCAAGGGCAGCTGGAAGATCGGGGATCTGAGTGACCCCGGCTCCCGCCTGGGCCAAAGCCCGCTGCGCTCGCCGTCGGTGTTCAATTTCTTCCGGCCTGGGTATGTGCCGCCCTCCACGGCGCTGGCCGCCGGGGGCGCCGTGGCGCCGGAGTTTCAGCTGGTCAACGAAAGCAGCGTGGGCGGCTACCTGAACTACATGCAGGGCGTCATCCGCAACGGCCTCTATGTGAACGCCCCCGAGCTGCCCAACAACGCCAGCACCAGCGGCAATGGCTACGACCTCAAGGCCAGCTACGCCAGCGAACTGGCGCTGGCCGCCGACGCTGACGCGCTGGTGGCGCGCATCAACCTGCTGATGTGCGCAGGCCAGTTGTCCAACGCCACCACCCAGCTCATCGCAAACGCCTTGAAGGCAACACCCGTCACGGCGGCGAGTACCGACAGCACCAAACTCGACCGCGTGGCGGCGGCCATCTTCCTGGTGATGGCTTCGGCCGAATACCTCGTCCAAAAGTGATTGCCGCCGGCACCACACGCACGCCCCTCACCGAACCCAAGAAGCCACGCCATGCACCTGCTTCAACCAGAACTCCACAGCCGCCGCGCGTTCCTGCGCCGGTCCACCCAACTCGGCCTGGCCGGCACTGCCCTGCCCTTCGCACTGAACCTGGCCGCGATGGGCGAGGCTGCGGCCTTTAGCGCCAGCGACTACAAGGCGCTGGTCTGCGTCTTTCTGTACGGGGGCAACGACTATGCCAACACCGTGGTCACCTACGACGACGACAGCTACAACCGCTACAGCACCATCCGCGGCGGCGGCTCCGGGCAGACGGCGGGCGGCATCGCGCTGGCCCGGGCCGACCTGGCACCCACGCTGCTCACCCCCACCACCCCACTGCCCGGTGGGCGCCAATACGCGCTGCACCCTGCCATGGGGGGGCTGGCGAGCCTGTTCAACAGTGGCAAGGCGGCCGTGCAGCTGAATGTGGGCCCGTTGGTGGTGCCGCTGACGCGTGCGCAATACAACAGCGCCGACCGCGCCGCGTACCCGGTGCCGCCCAAGCTGTTTTCGCACAACGACCAGCAGTCGGTGTGGCAGTCGTCCTCACCCGAAGGCTCCACCGTGGGCTGGGGCGGCAACTTGGGCGACCTGGCGCTGTCGTCCAACGGCAACTCGCTGTTCACCTGCATCTCGGTCACGGGCAATGCGGTGTTCCTGTCGGGCGACTCGGCCCTGCAATACCAGGTGAGCACCAACGGTGCCGTGCCCATCAATGGCGTCAAGAGCAAGGTGTATGGCTCTTCGGCCGTGCAATCGGCGCTCGCATCACTGATTCAGCAGCCCCGCAGCCAGGCGCTGGAGAACGAATACAACCGCATCACCTCGCGCACCGTCACGGCGGAAAGCCAGGTGACCGGTGCGCTGTCGGGTGTCACGCTGGGCACGGCGTTTCCGGCCAACAACGCGCTGGCCACGCAGTTGAAGATGGTGGCCCGCCTGATCGGTGCCCGCACGGCGCTGGGCAGCAAGCGCCAGGTGTTCATGGTGTCGCTGGGCGGGTTTGATCTGCACGACAACCTGATCGCGCAGCAACCCGCATTGATGCAGCGGCTGAGCGAGGCGATGACGGCCTTCTATAACGCGACGGTGGAGCTGGGCGTGGCGGACAAGGTCACGGCCTTCACCGCTTCCGACTTTGGGCGCACCTTGAGCTCCAACGGCGACGGCTCGGACCATGGCTGGGGCAGCCACCACCTGATGGTGGGCGGTGCTGTCAAAGGCAAGGCGTTTTATGGCAGCGCCCCACCCGTCAGCATCACCAATACCGCCGCGCCCGACGACCAGTGGCATGTGGGCCAGGGCCGCCTGCTGCCCACCACGTCGGTCGCTCAATACGCGGCCACCTTGGCCAAATGGTTTGGTGTGGCCGACGCGGAAATGGCGAGCGTGTTGCCCAACATCGTGCACTTTGGCGCACCGGCGGGCCGGCCGGACTACCCGGTGGACATGGGTTTCATGGGCTAGGGAAGTCCCCGGGAAGGGATGCACCTGGACGGGTCTTGCCTGCAGCGGCATCGGCGGCGACTGCTGCCCGCCGCCGCAGCGGCAGCATCAACGGCCGGTTTGATCGACCCACGCCGCCAGTTCGCTGGCCACCTTGGTCGATGCCTCGGCCAAGGCGGCCACGCCGCCTTCGGCGTCTGCCGTGCGTGCGGGTTGCTGCACGATGAACACCCGCTGGCCGAGCAGCGATTCGCCCGTCGGGGTCAAATCAACCAGCGTGGCCCGCAGCCGCACCGTGCCGGTGCTTTCTGTCGGGCTGGTGAAGAGGTGGCTGAACTCCTCCAGCTCACAGCGCAGCACCAGGGGCAACTTGCCGCCTTGCGCGCTGTTGCGCGACAGGGCGGCACCATCGTCGGCCTGCAGGATGGGGCGGCTGTGGCCCAGTTCTTCACGCAGGCGCTGCTGCACCAGCTGCGCGGGCGGCTGGCTCCAGCGGGCCTGGCTGTAGGGGCGCAATTGCTGGGCACCCGAATAAGCGAGGCGGTACAGCACGGCATTGCTGCCATCGGGCAAACCGGTGGCTTCGATCTCGGCCAGCGCCAGTGGCGCCCGCATCGCCTGGGGGGCCAGTGCGGCGCGTGCCTCAGCGGGGCTGGCGGCCGTGGCACCGGGGCCAAAGTCGTACAGCAGGGGCCGCGCAGGCGGGCTGGGCAAGGCCGAGCAACCCGCCAGCAGCAGGGATGCGGCGCCGAATTTCAAGTAAAAAATGGCTCTAGCGCTTGATGAATAAGCGCTAACAGCTCTGTTTTTTATAGCATTTTTCATGGACTTTCCGTTCCTCAGGGTGCGGCAAAACCGGCCTCACCGGGGCCAGGGGGGACGCGGCCGGAGCCATAGATGAAGAGCTGGGGGTTGTCCGTCACGCCGCCCGCCGCACGGCTGAGGCGCCGCGCAGCGCGCGAGGTGTCGTCCGCGGCGCGGTTCAGGCGTGGCAGCGTGGTGGTGCCGAACTGGTCGGCGGTGCGTGCCAGGGCCTGCGTGCCCAGGGTGATCTGGTCGATGGCGCCCCCCTCGGCGTTCAGGCGTTGTGTGGTCTGGCTGATGTCGCTGGCCAGCGTGGACACGCTGGTGCCCGCCTGTTGCAGCGCTTGCAGCGTCTTGCGCGCGTCGCCCGCCAGGGGTGGCAGCGCTGCCAGCGCGGGGTCCAGGTGTTGGGCCACGGTGGTGTCGAGCCGCTGCGTGAGGGCGTTGACGCTGCCCGCAGCGTCGCCGATGTTGGTGATGGCGGCGGTCAGCTTTTGCTGGTTGGTATCACTGAGCAACTCGTTGACGCGACGCGTGGCTTCTTCCACCTGGGCCAGAATGGCCGGGCCCTGTTCGGCCAGTTTGCCGAACGGCGAGGGTTTGAGCGGCAACCGTGGCAGCCCGCTGGGGCCGGGCGGCAGCTGCGGGTAGGGCTGATCGGCATCATCGAGCTGCACATGGGCCAGCCCGGTCACGCCCTGGTAGCCCAGCACGGCAAAGGTGGTGGGGTTGATGGGGGCTTGCTCGTTGACGGCGATGCGGATCAACACATTGCCGGTCACCTGGGGGTCGAACCCAATGCGGGTGACCTTGCCCACAGCCACCCCCTTGTAGCGCACGGCGGCCTGGGGCTGCAGGCCCGTCACGCCGTCGCGGGTGGAGAGCTCGTACTGCTCGTAGTTGGAGTCATCGCGCGTGAGCCAGACGGCCAGCCCCGCGAGCATGGCGGCCACCACCAGCACAAAAAGGCCTGCGGCCAGGGCATGGGATTTGTTTTCCATCAGAGGGGTTCCTTGTCAGGCGTGGACGCCACAGCGTGCGCCACAGGCGGCTGTGGTGTCGCAAGCGAAGCGAGGGGCGCCATCGCGCGCCGGCCACGCTCGCCCATGAAAAAGTGCTCGATGAAGGGGTGCTGAAAATGCGCCACTTCTTGCGCCGGGCCCGTCACCAGCACCCGCTTGTCGGCCAACACGGCGACGCGGGTGCTGAGCGCAAACAGGGTGTCGAGATCGTGCGTGACCATCACCACCGTCAGGCCGAGGGCTGCGTGCAGCTCGCGCAGCAAGGCGCAAAAATCGTCCGAGCTGCTCGGGTCCAGCCCGGCGGTGGGCTCGTCGAGCAGCAGCAGCGGGGGGTCCATCATGAGCGCGCGCGCCAGCGCCACGCGCTTGACCATGCCGCCTGACAAATCAGATGGCATGCGGCTGGCGTGCTCGGGCTGGAGGCCCACCATCTGCAGCTTGACCAAGGCTGCGTCGCGCGCCAGGTCATCGGGCAAGGTGCCCTGCTCGCGCAGCGCAAAGGCCACGTTGTCGAGCACATTGAAGGCCGAAAACAGCGCACCGTGCTGGAACAACATGCCCACGCGGCTGGCCGCGCCCTCGCGCCCCATCTCGGACGCGGGGCGCCCCAGCACGGTCACCGTGCCCCGCGTGGGCTGGGCAAGGCCCAGAATCTGCCGCAGCAACACGGTCTTGCCGGTGCCCGAGCCCCCCACCAGCGAGAGGATTTCGCCCCGCTGCACGGTGAACTGCAGGTCCTGGTGCACGGTAAAGGTCTCGTCGCCTTTGCCAAACTGCGTCCAGAGGCCTTGCACGTCCACGATGGGCGGCTCGCCCGGTGCCACGGGGATGTGTTCGGGCTTGGCGATGCGCTCAACCATGGCCGCAATCCCCGTCCACCATCAATAGGCCCACAGCGCACGATACCGGCGCGTCCCCATGCCAGTGCCACCGTGGAGCTGGCTTTGCCAGGCCACGGGTGGCGTCCCCCCATCGGGGGGATGACGCGAAGCGGCTCAGGGGGGGCTTCCTGGTCATATGCCGATGTTCTTGAACGCCACCGCAAACAGCGCGTCCACGACGATGACCATGGTGATGGAGCTCACCACCGATGCCGTGGTGCCTTCGCCCAGGCTCTGCGTATTGGGCTTGACGCGCAAACCCCAGTGGCAGCCGATGAGCGCAATGAACGCACCAAACACCACCGACTTGGCCATGGCCAGGCCCAGGTTGCCAACCTTCACGGCGGCGGGCAGTGCCTGTACAAAATAAGCAGGCGAAATGTCCATGGCAACGTCTGCGGCCAGCATGCCACCGGCCAGGGCCGCCAAAGTGGTCCACAGGCTGATGAGTGGCATGGCCAGCGCCAGCGCCAGCGTGCGGGGCATCACCAGCCGAAAACCGTGCGGAATGCCCATCACGCGCATGGCGTCCAGTTCTTCGGTCACGCGCATCACGCCAATCTGCGCCGTGATGGCCGAACCCGAACGGCCCGCCACCAAGATCGCAGCGAGCATGGGGCCCAACTCCCGGATCAGCGAGATGCCCAGAATGTTGACGATGAATGACTCGGCCCCAAACTGCCGCAGCTGCAGGCTCATCAGGTAGGCCAGCACCACGCCGATGAGAAAGCCCACCAAGGCCGTGATGGGAAGTGCCGTAGCCCCCATGCGGTAGAGGTGGCCCGATACATCGCGCCACGGGCCACGGGCGGGGTTGCGTAACAGGCGCCCAATGTCCAGCACCATGCGGCCGATCATCTCAACCAGGTGGCGCGCGTGATCCACGGCATGCAACACCATCACCCCGAGATGATCGACTTGCGCCCCCAGCCGCCAGGGCTCGGGCGGCGGCGGCGCGGTGGTGAATTGCGCCACCCGCGACAGAATGCTGCGCTGGCTGTCTGTGCACTCAAGCCGCACTGGCCAGGCGTGCTGCCAGTGGCTCCAGAGCAGCTGGGCCCCTACATGGTCCAGCCACTCCAGCTCTCGCAGGTCCCAGCCCAAAGTGGGCGCCGCCGGATGCTCGCGCAACTGCTTCGACACGGCCCGCCAGTGCGCCTGTGTGCCCAGCTCGGCGGCGCCCCAGCGCCCACGCAGCTGCGCCCACGTCCCGGGGGGCGTATCGGTGTGCGCGATGCGAGGTGCGTGATCGGTCATGGGTGGGCAGCTGTGGCTGCCATAGAGCAATGAAAGAGGACGGGCAGCGTGCATGGTAGCGGAGCGCATCACGCCAACCCCGTAGGACATCGGCCCGCCAAACACAGGGCAGCCTGGAAGGCCATGTAATTATTATCAAATTGCCCTCTAGGGCAATAGCAACAAGCGCAAGCAGCTACCATATTTGTAGCAATAGGCACACACCCTATCGACAGGGGCCGAACGATCCGCACAATGGCCCACCGATACAACCCTTGCATTGCCTGCCACCCTGCCCATGAGCGACACCACGTTTGACACCATCATTATCGGCGGGGGCACTGCAGGCGCCTTGCTATCCAACCGCCTGAGCGCCGACGGCCGCCACCGGGTGCTGCTGATCGAGGCAGGCCGCAAGGACGACTATCACTGGATTCACATCCCCGTAGGCTATCTGTACTGCATCGGCAACCCGCGCACCGACTGGCTCTACAACACCGAACCCGATGCGGGGCTGAACGGCCGCACGCTGCGCTACCCGCGTGGCAAGACGCTGGGCGGCTGCAGCAGCATCAACGGCATGATCTACATGCGCGGCCAGGCCCGCGACTACGACCAGTGGGCCGAGCTGACCGGCGACGCCAGCTGGCGCTGGGACAACACCCTGCCCTACTTTCGCCGCCACGAGGACCACTGGCGCCTGGACCAGCCCGCGGGGGTCAACGAGAACTTCAAGCGCCTGCACGGCAACAAGGCCACGGGCAGCACCGGCGAGTGGCGCGTGGAGAAACAACGCCTGCGCTGGGACGTGCTCGATGCCTTTGCCCAGGCCGCGCAGCAGGCCGGCATCCCCGCCACCGACGACTTCAACAGCGGCACCAATGAAGGCGTGGGTTATTTCGAGGTCAACCAGAAAAACGGCTGGCGCTGGAACACGGCCAAGGCCTTTTTGCGCCCCACGTGCTACGGACGCCCCAACTTCGAGATGTGGACCAGCGCGCAGGCCGCCAAGCTGGTCGTAGAGACGCAGGCCGATGGCCGCAAGCGCTGCACCGGGGTGCAGGTGTGGGACGGCACAGAGATGGTCACGGCCAGCGCCACGGGCGAGGTCATCCTCTGCGCGGGTGCCGTCAATTCACCGCAGCTGCTGCAGCTGTCGGGCATTGGCCCGGCGGCGCTGCTGCGCCAGCATGGTGTGGACGTGGTGCACGACCTGCCCGGCGTGGGCGCCAATCTGCAGGACCACCTGCAGATCCGCGCCGTGTTCAAGGTGCAGGGGGTGCAGACGCTCAACACCATGGCCAACTCGCTGCTGGGCAAGGCCAAGATCGGTTTTGAATACGCCACCAAACGCAGCGGCCCCATGAGCATGGCCCCCTCCCAGTTGGGCGCGTTCACGCGCAGCAGTGCAGATCAGCTCCACCCCAACATCGAATACCACGTGCAGCCCCTGTCGCTGGACGCCTTTGGCGAGCCGCTGCACCGATTTCCGGCGTTCACCGCCAGCGTGTGCAACCTCAACCCCACGAGCCGGGGCACGGTGCACATCAAGAGCGCCGACTTCAAGGCCGCGCCCGCCATCGCGCCCAACTATCTCTCCACGCCCGAAGACCGCCAGGTGGCCGCCGACAGCCTGCGCGTGACGCGCCGCATCGCGGCCCAGCCCGCCCTGGCCAAATACCGGCCCGAGGAGTGGAAGCCCGGCGTGCAGTTTGAAAGCGACGAAGACCTGGCCCGCCTGGCTGGCGACATTGCCACCACCATCTTCCACCCCGTGGGCACCACCAAGATGGGGCGCGACGAGGACCCGATGGCGGTGCTCGACGCTCAGATGCGCGTGCGCGGCATTGCCGGCCTGCGGGTGGTGGACGCAGGCGCCATGCCGACCATCACCAGCGGCAACACCAATTCGCCAACCCTCATGCTGGCCGAGAAAGCCGCTGAGTGGATCCTGCAGGCGCGCAAAACGGCACTCTGACGCCCTCCCCAAGAGCCTACGCCGGGCAAGGGCCCGTGGGTGGTGCCGACTTCACCGGATGCCACCCACGTAGCGCGGCAGCTCTGGCGCGGGCTGCGGCGGGCTGGGCGGGGGTGGCGGTGGTTCCATGTGCTGGCGCACGGCCTGCGTTACCACGTCCTTCATCGGGCGGTGTGGTGCAACGGTTGGTGCGGCATGGATGGCGTGGTCCAGGCGGTCGGCCCACTCGGCCAACTCGGGCACGGCGTCTTCCCGGGCACGCTGGCGCGCAAACCGCACAATCTCCAGCGCATAGTCGGCGTTGACTGCCATCCATTCGGTATCGGTCACACGCCCCGTCTTGCGGCGCAGCAACACATGCAAATGGGCCGCAATGGCGAGCTTGTCGGAATCGGACATCGTGGGGCTCCTTACTGCATTTCAGTCATCCATTGCGCTGCGCACCGATCGCTGGGCATGACACTGACACTGGCGCTGCCCAGGCCAGAGCCCCCGTGGAACTGGCTTTGCCAAGCCACGGGTGGTGTCCCCTCCAGGGAGCAGCCGCGAAGCGGCTCTGGGGGGCTTGCATCTATCCGCCCAGGCGTTCGCGGTGCTGGGCAATGTCGAGCCCGGTCTGCTCGCTCTGCGGGTCTACACGCAATCCCATCGCAAAGTTGATAAGCCACAGCAAAAGGGCCGTCACCACCAGGCTGTAGGCCATCACGGCACCCACACCGATGGCCTGGGTCAGCAAACTGCCCGGCCCCCCTCCCACCGTCTTGTTGGCCAGCACGCCCGTGAGCAGCGAGCCCACAATGCCACCGATGCCATGCACACCAAAAACGTCCAGCGAGTCATCCACCCGCAGCAGCCGCTTGAGCCCCGTGGCGCCCCAGTAGCACGCCAGCCCGGCCACCAGCCCAATCACCACCGCAGAGCGCAGCGTGACAAAACCCGCAGCCGGTGTGATGGCCACCAGCCCCGCCACCAGACCAGAGCACAGCCCCAGCAAGGACGGGCGGCCCCGCACCACCCATTCGCCCAGCATCCACGACAAGGCACCTGCCGCTGCCGCCAGGTGCGTCACCGCCATCGCCAGACCGGCGCGCCCGTCCGCCGCCACGGCAGAGCCGGCGTTGAAGCCAAACCAGCCCACCCACAGCATGCCGGCGCCCGCCATAGTGAGCCCCAGGTTGTAGGGTTCGAAGGGCTCGCGACCATAGCCCGTGCGGCGGCCCAGGAACCAGGCGCACACCAGCCCGGCCACGCCCGCATTCACATGCACCACCGAGCCCCCGGCAAAGTCGAGCGCACCCATCTGGGCGAGCCAGCCGCCGGGCTCCCACACCCAATGCGCCACGGGGGCATAGACCAGCAGGCTCCACAGACCAATGAAGATAAGCATGGCGGAAAACCGCATGCGCTCGACCAACGCGCCCACCAGCAGCGCGGCGGTGATGATGGCGAACGTGAGCTGGAACATGGCGTACACCGACTCGGGGATGTGCGGTGCCACATGGCTCACGGCCAGCTTGCCGCCTGCCAGATCGAAGTCGAGCCCCGTGAACCCTGCGCGCTCCCAGCCGCCCAGCCACGCGCTGCTTGGCGTAAAAGCCAGCGAATACCCCGCCGCAAACCACAACAGACTGACCAGTGCAGCGATGGCCACCACGCTCGCCATGGTATTGAGCACGTTCTTCTTTCGCACCATACCGGCATAAAACAGGGCAATGCCCGGCAGCGTCATCAACAGCACCAAGGCGGTGGACGTCAACATCCATGCGGTATCGGCCGCGCTCACGGTGTCCTGGGCCACCAGCGTGGGGCGCTTCAGTGGCGCCGCAGCGGCTGTCGCCACCGCCTGGGGGGCAGGGTTCGCCGTGGCCTGCGGCGCTGTCTGGGCCATTGCACTGGCGTACAACCCGAGACTCAACCAGACAATTGCCATCAACCGGTGCATGAATGCCCGCATATATGCTGCCTTTCGCAAATTGTTACAAGCGCGTTGCACGAGCCATGCCAACCAACGCCCCCCGATTCGGGGCAAAAGCAGCTACGGACGCCCTGCAAAGGGGGTCGGGAAACCACCAATGCACCAGCGAAGTGCAGCCGTTAAAGTCACGTCACTCGAAAGCGCGCTCCGGTGTGCCAAAGCGAGGGGCCCGAGGAGACATCTTCTAATCAACTACCAAAATTCAAACACCCAATGAGGTGTGACTTTTTTCCAGGCGCTGGCGATCCCAGCGCCTTTTTCTTGCCTGTTATCTGCGCATTCGGTACCCAACGCCCCGCCAAATGCTCCTCAATCGATAGCTAGCAAGGTGCGACAATCCTGCGATGGAATGGATTTTTATCACCTTGGCCTCGCTGCTCGCAGGTTTTGTGGATGCAATTGTGGGTGGGGGCGGACTGGTGATGGTCCCAGCTCTTTTTGCAGCGTTTCCGGCCGCGCCACCGGCCACGCTGCTGGGAACCAACAAGGCCGCCTCGGTGTGGGGCACGGCGATGGCCACGTGGCAATACAGCCGACGGGTCCACGTTCGTTGGACCGCCATGCTGCCAGCGGCGGGCGCAGGGTTTGTGGGCTCATTTGCTGGCGCATGGGCGGTCACGATCATGTCCGCCGACTTTCTACGCAAGCTGCTGCCGCTGGTGCTGCTGGGCGTGCTGGCCTACACCCTGGCCAAGAAAGAACTGGGCCGGCACCACACTCCCCGCTTCGCAGGCCGCCAGGAGGTCCTCGTCGCCAGCCTGGTGGGTGTGACCATCGGGTTTTATGACGGCTTCTTCGGGCCTGGTACGGGCAGTTTTTTCGTTTTTCTTTTTGTGCGCCTGCTGGGTTACGACTTTCTCAATGCCTCGGCATCGGCCAAGCTGCTCAACTGCGCCACCAATATTGCGGCCATCTTGCTGTTCGCGGCCAAGGGGCATGTGTGGTGGCACTTTGCCGTGACGCTGGCCATCGCCAATGTGGTGGGCAGCCTGCTGGGCACCCACCTGGCACTCAAGCATGGCACCGGGTTCGTGCGGGGCATCTTCGTCGTGGTGGTGAGCGCCCTCATCTTGAAAACGGGCTATGACGCTTTTTTGCGGTGAAGCGCAGGTCAGCGGTGTGCAAAGGCCGGTGCGGAGCACATGGCTCTATTCACTGGTGTTGTCCCACTCGGTGAAACCCCTCTAAACCTGTTGTGATTTGGCACACAAAATGCAGCTTGGAGCCATCAACTGCGCCAAGTGAAAATTCCGCATATTTATAATCGTTACCACTTGATGACGGCAGGATTCGCCATTTGCGATGACCGCATCAACAAACCCCGCCTCCGGCCGGCTTACCCGCCTGCCGGTTTTTTTGTACCTGAGATACCCCCGACAGGACGTTTTCCATGAAATTGTTCAAGGTTGCCGCCACCGCCCTCGCGCTTTGCGCCGCATTCGCCGTTCAGGCCCGGTCCGTGGAAGAGATCAAAAAAGACGGCAAGATCGTCATCGCAACAGAGGGCCAGTTTGCACCCTTCAATTTTTTCCAGGGCACCAAGCTGACCGGGTTTGAAGTTGAAGTGGCAGAAGCCGTGGTCAAGAAAATGGGTGTAAAGCTGGAATGGAAAACGCTGGGCTTTGACGCCCTGCTGACCGGCCTGGCACAAGACCGCTGGGACGTTGTCATCGCCTCGCACGGCGTGACCGAAGAGCGCTCCAAGGCCGTCACGTTCGCCGCGCCCCACTACTGTTCGGGTGGCATCATTGTCGCGCTGGACCCCAAAATCCGCACCGCCGCTGACCTGACAGGCAAGACCGTGGCCGTACAGACCGGCACCAGCTACCTGCAAAACGTGCAGAAGCTCACCGGTGTGAAGGACGTGAAGAACTTCCCGCAAGACACCGACGCGCAGCGTGCCCTCATCTCCAAACGCGTGGACGCCTGGGTGAGCGACAAGTTTGTTGCCAAGGAAGCCGCCGCCAAGAACGCCAAGGCGGGCTTCAAGCTGGGCGACATGTTGTTCGTTGAGCGCATCGCTCCTGCAGTGACCAAGGGCAACACCGGTCTGGCTGAGGCCTGGAACAAGGCCTTCGACGAGGTCCTGGCCGATGGCAGCTATGCCGCCATCTCCAAGAAGTATTTCAACGAAGACGTGCGCTGCGCGAAATAACCTGACCTAGAAGGACCTTCCGGCGCCCGTGGCCCTCCTTGACGGAAGGCCACGGGCGCCGGCCTCATTTCCATGCTGACCGCAATCTGGCCCCCACAGTGGAGCCGCCAGCAACGCAGCAATGCCACGCTGGTGACAGCCCTTGTGCTGATGGTGCTCGCGCTGGCCCTGCTCGGCTGGCTGCTCTCGTTCTTCCCCGATCCCATCGGCCCCAATGCCCAGGCTTTCTCCGACGGCGCTCGCACCACTCTGTGGCTCACGCTGACGAGTGGCAGCGTCGGCCTGGTGCTGGGCACGGCCGCCGCACTGGCTCGCACCGCCCGCTGGATCGGGTTGCGCTGGATCGCCAGCTTCTACATCTGGGCCATCCGCGGTACGCCACTGCTGGTGCAGATTCTGTTCGTCTATTTCGCGCTGCCGGTGCTGGTGCCTGGCGCCAATCTGCCCGATTTCGCGGCCGCTGTGGTGGCCCTGGGACTGAATGTCGGCGCCTACAACGCCGAAGCGGTGCGCGCAGGCCTGCTGGCGGTGCCCCGTGGTCAGACCGAAGCCGCCAGAGCCCTGGGTCTGGGGCGCATGTCGGTCTTCATGGATGTGGTGTTTCCGCAGGCATTCAAGATCTCGCTGCCCCCGCTGGTCAGCAACTTCGTGGCGCTGCTCAAGGATTCTTCGCTGGCCTACGCCATCGGCGTGGTGGAGCTGACCAATGTGGGCAACCGCATTCAGTCGGCCACATTTCAGCCCATCGCCACGCTCACGACCGTGGCCGTGACCTATCTGCTGCTGACCACCTTGGTCACCCAGATATCGAATGCCGTCGAGTACCGCTTTGACGTGGAAGGGCGCAACCAATGAGTGCACCTACCCCATTTATTGTGGCCGATCGGGTCTGCAAAGCGTTCGGTGCCCACCAGGTGCTGCGCGAGGTCTCCACCGTGTTCAACACGGGCGAGGTCACGGTGATCATTGGTGCGTCGGGCTCCGGCAAGAGCACGCTGCTGCGTGCCATCAACCGGCTGGAGCCTCATGACTCAGGGCATATCACCATCGACGGCGTAGAAGTCACCGACGACCAGCAGACGCTGCAAAAGCAGCGCAGCGAGGTGGGCATGGTGTTCCAGCAGTTCAACCTGTTCGGTCACATGTCGGTCCTGGACAACGTGACGCTGGCGCCACGCCGTATCCGCCATATCCCCCGAGCCAAGGCCAACGCGCAGGCCATGGCCCTGCTGCGCCGCGTGGGCATGCAGGACCACGCGCACAAGTACCCCTGGCAACTGTCGGGCGGCCAGCAGCAACGGGTGGCGATTGCACGGGCACTGGCCATGGCTCCGAAGGTGATGCTGTTTGATGAGCCCACCTCGGCGCTCGACCCCGAGATGGTGCAAGAGGTGCTGGACGTCATGCGCGAACTGGCGCGCGGCGGCATGACCATGATTGTGGTTACTCACGAGATGGGTTTTGCCCGCGAAGTGGCCGACCGTGTCATGTTCTTCGACCAGGGATGCATCATTCATGATGCGCCGCCCCAAGAGTTTTTCAACAACCCTGCCAACGACCGCATTCGCGCTTTTATCGGCCGCATGAGCAACTGAGAAGCAGGTCGGTCTGGCGCCGCCAACACGCTTGCGCTTGACAGGGCTTCGCGGGAATCCAAGACCATCACCCTGGGTTTCATTCAGAGGCACAAGGATCTTTGATCTGGTCGCCAAAGAGTCGATGGGGACGCAGTCCAGCATCCGTGCAGCGCGGGTCACCGAGCAGCGCATGAACAGTGCTTGGAGGCGTGGCTGGCTCGTTGGCTTGAATGACGCCCCGTGGGGGTGAGCCTGCGGGGCCACCCCAAGGACAGTGCGACATACCGCCAGCGTGCCGGACGGCCAAACCGTCGTTGGTCTTCACGTTGTATTTGTTTCTTTTTCAGGTTGGCTGCTAAACCGGCCAGCCCAGTTTCTTTATGCGCCCAGAACGTTCCGGCCTCGTGGCCTTGCTGTTAGTGACGATGGTGTGGGGCACCACCTTTCCCGCGATGAAATTGCTCACCACCGAGCTCGATGCCCTACAGATCATTTGGTGGCGATTTCTCATCGCGCTTGTGGTTCTTGGTCCGCTGTGGTGGGGTATGCGCCGCCATGAAAAGCTGTGGGGCTGCGCTCTGGGCGTGTTGCTGTTCATGGCCTTCTGGCTGCAAATCGAGGGGCTGGCGCGCACCAGCAGCAATCGCAATGCATTCGTCACCGGGCTCAATGTGCTGGTGGTACCACTCATCGCAATGGCCGTGATGGGCCGCCGCTACGGCTGGCAGTTGTGGGCCGCGTGTGGCATGGCCCTGGCGGGCATGGTATTGATGTTTCATGAGGATGCCCCCTGGAACCTGGGCGATACGCTCACCTTGTCCAGCACCGTGTTTTATGCCATTTACATCCTCGTGCTGGAGGAATGCGCCCGGCGCACCGCCAAACAACCGCTGCGGGCCACCCGCATGGCGGCCGCACAGGCGGCGGTAATGGCAGCGGCATCGACCCTGGCACTGTGCGTGCGCGACGGTGGCAGCGACTGGACGGCATCGGCCGCACATCTGCCCACCAACGCATGGATCGCACTTTTGTATCTGGGCCTGCTCGCCAGTGTTTTGGTGGTGACACTACAAGCCTGGGGACAGCAGCGCGTGGATGCCATGCGCAGTGCCATCGTTTTTGGGCTGGAGCCTGTCTTCGCGGCACTGACGGCTTGGGTGCTGCTGGGAGAGCAGCTGGGTTGGGCCGGCTTGAGCGGCGCGGCGCTGATCGTGGCGGCACTGGTGTTCAGCCAGTTGTCCCCTTCTGCCGAGACGGCGCCAGCGGCCCTCTGAGATCGTTTCTAGGCAATTCGCGGTGCACGCGCAGAGCACGCGCTGCGCTGACACCTTGGCGCTGCCTGCTTACTGAAGATCACGGGGCCACCAAAGGCACTTCGCTCACTTTGCGAGGCTTGCCAATAGGCGGACCAGACTGCCCCTTCTGCACCGCAGCGATATCTTCCTCACTCGGGTAGTCGCCAGTCAACCAATAGTCAAACACCCGGCGCGCGATGGGTCCGGCGCTGGTCGCACCGAAACCCGCGTTTTCGACAATCAACGCCAACGCGATGGTTGGCTCTTCGGCCGGTGCAAATGCGGCAAATAAGGAATGGTCGCGCTGGTGCTCCTCCAGCGCCTTCGCGTTGTATTTCACATTCTGGCCCAGTGTCATGGCCTGCGCCGTGCCCGTTTTGCCGGCCGATGTATAGGGCGCGCCCATGAAAATACGGGTGCCGGTCCCAGCTTTGTTGACGGCCACCAGCGCGTTGCGTACCAAGTCCACGTTTTTTGGCAGATAGCCCAGGTTGGTACCTGCAGGCTGGATGATCTCGGTCACAACGCCCGTGACCGCATTTTTCACCGCCTTGGCGATGTGAGGGCGATAGCGGGTGCCGCCATTGGCCAGCGTCGCCTCGGCAAGCGCGAGTTGAAGCATCGTGAAGTTGTTGTAGCCCTGACCGATCCCCAGCGACACGGTTTCGCCAGGAAACCAGCGCTTCATGTCTGCGCGTTTGTAGACGTTGCGTTTCCATTCGGTGCTCGGGAGCGTCCCGCGCAGCTCTCCGTTGAGATCGATACCGGTGATCTGACCAAAGCCCAGGGGCTTCATGAAGTCGTGGATATTGTCGACACCCATTTCAACGGCCAGCGAATAAAAATAGGTATTGCTGGAGAACTGGATGGCCCGCAGCATATCCACGCCACCCAGCCCTCCTTCATGGCTGCGGAACGTATGGCCACCAAACGTGTAGTAGCCGGGATCATTGATCACGAGACTGGGCGAGCGCTTACCCAGTTGCAATGCGCCCAACGCCATAAAAGGCTTATAGGTCGAGCCCGGAGGATAGGTGCCGCGCAGCGCACGGTTGAGAAGGGGTTTGTCGATGGACTCGTTGAGCGCAGCCCAGTTCTCGGTATCAATGCCTTCTACAAACAGGTTGGGGTCGAACGTGGGCTTGCTCACCAGCGCCAGGATTTCGCCATTGCGCGGGTCAATGGCCACCAGCGCTCCACGGCGGGATCCATATAACTCTTCGATGAGCTTTTGCAGCTTGATATCGATCGACAGCATGACGCTGTCCCCGGGTGTCGCCGCATGGCTGGAAAGTTTGCGTACCGCACGGCCGCCCGCTGATGTCTCCATCTGCTCGACACCGGTGCCGCCATGCAAGGCAGACTCGAAGCTCTGCTCGACGCCCAGCTTGCCGATGTATTCGGTACCGCGGTAGTTAGCTTCGTCGTCGGAGTCCTGAAGGCGGGTTTTTTCGTTCTGGTTGATACGGCCGATGTAACCGATGGCGTGGCTTCCCACATCACCCAAGGGGTAGTTGCGGAACAGCCGCGCCTTGATGTCCACGCCCGGGAAGCGGTATCGCTGCGCCGCAAAGCGGGCCACCTCCTGGTCGGTCAACCGCGTGCGAATGGGCAGTGACTCGAAGTTGCGCGACTCTTCCATGAGCCGCTTGAACCGCCGCCGGTCGCGGTGCTGGATTTCGACCACCTTCGCCAGCTCGTCGATGGTTTCGTCCAGATCGCCCACGCGCGATGGCGTGATCTCCAACGTGTAGGCCGAATAATTGGTGGCCAGCACCACACCGTTGCGGTCCAGGATGAGGCCCCGGTTGGGCACGATAGGCACCACGGCAGTGCGGTTGCTCTCGGCCTGTGCCGCGAGGTCTTCGTGGCGGACAACCTGCAAAAAAACCAGCCGCGCTGTCAGCAGACAGAACGCCAAAAACACCAGGGCCCCCACCACCACGGCCCGCACCCGAAAGCGCGAGGCATCGGCCTCGCTACTGCGCACTTCCGTCATGAGCGCCAAGCCTCAACCGCGCACAGATCCACAGCCCCGGCGTGCGGAACGGTATGTGGCGCAATGGCATCGACACGCGACATGGTCACAAGGGGCGGTTTTGATCGCTGTCGGGTGGACGACGCTGGGGCGCCAACAGCACCCAGCTGGCCAACGGCCAAAGCAACGACTCCAGCAACGGTGCCATAAAACCCCACAGCCCCGGAAATATGCCCCCCGAGGCCCAACGCAGTAATAGCTCCACGGCGTGCGCCAGCGCAAAGAGCGGCAGCAATTGCAGCGCTTGCGATGGCACACTGAACCACAGCAGGCGTCGGCGTGCCGCCACGGCACCAAAGGACAACACCGTGTAAGACAGCGCATGCTGACCCAGCAATGCCGACTGGCTCACGTCCATGCAAAGCCCCAACACAAACGCCGCCCCCATGCCAATGCGCAGGGGCTGCTGCACACACCAAAAAACGAGCAGCACCATGAGCAGATCGGGCATCCAGACGATGCGCCCGAGTGGCACCATATTGATGGCCAGCCCCATCACCAGACTGACCCAGATGAATGCCGGGTTGACCGGCAGCAGCAGGGGTTCACCACGCGGCATGATCATGGTGATACCCCGCTTTCAATCACAGCACAGGCCGGGGTCATTTACGCGCCCCCTTCCTGGCGGCCTGTAGCGGTGGTACAGATTCTGGGCGTGGCAATCCCGTATCTCCCAGCGGTTTGAGCACCACCACGTGGCGCGCCCCCTGCACCTGCGCCAGTGGCACGCAATAGATGCGGGCGAAGGCGGAATCAGCACTGCGTTCGACACGCACAACCCGCGCCACCGGAAGTCCGGGCGGGTACAAGCCGTCCACGCCACTGGTGGTGAGCAAATCTTCTTCTCGGATATCGGCATTGGCGGGCATGAAACGCAGCTCCATTCCGCCAGCATGCCCGGCCACGGGGTCACCGTAAGCAACACCCCGCACGCCAGTGCGTACGTTCAACACAGGAATAGCCTGATCGCGATCAATCAACAGGGTGACTTCGCTCACGAGCGGAAAAACGCGCGTCACTTGCCCCAGCACCCCCGCCTCGTCCATGACGGGCGCCCCAAGCTCCACGCCACCCATTTGCCCGCGGTCCAGAACCACGCGGCGAGTGAAAGGGTCGGCAGTGTCATAGACAACTTCCGCAGCCTGTGCGGAAGTCTCCAGGCGGTCGCGCAGCGCCAGCAACTTGCGCAGACGGGCGTTCTCCATGACCAGCTGCTCGGCTTGGTTGGCGCGCTGCCCCATCAAAGTCATCTTCCTGCGGGCCGTGTCGAGATCGTCCTGTGCCGCTTGCAGCGACTGGAAATAGCCTGCCCCGTGGGTTGCGAACTCTACCGGCTTGAGCATGAGCCACTGCACGGGGTATAGCACCGTGGCTACAGCCTGCCGAAACGGGCTGGTGAGCTGAAACCGGGCATCTGCCACCATCAGGAATACGGCCAGCGCAGTGAACATGGCCAAACGTGCCAGGGCCGACGGGCCCTGCTTGAAAAAAGGCGGAGCGCTGCGCTCAAGGGTCCCCAGTGACATGACGCGCAGCGATCAGTGTGTGCCGCGCGCAGGCGGCACGTTAGGCACATGCTCAGAAAGAAGCATTGGAGCGGGTGCAATCATGCAGTTCAGAGCGAAATAGCCTGCAGCATACAGGCTGCAACGGATTATTCGCTGGTGAAGATGCTGCCCAGGCGGTCCATGCGCTCTAGCGCAATGCCACACCCACGCACCACGCAGGTCAGCGGGTCTTCGGCCACCAACACGGGCAGGCCCGTTTCTTCGGCCAGCAGGCGGTCCAGGTCGCGCAGCAGCGCACCACCACCGGTCAACATCATGCCGCGGTCAGAAATGTCGGCGCCGAGCTCGGGGGGCGTTTGTTCCAGCGCGTTCTTCACCGCAGATACGATCTGATTCAAAGGATCAGTCAGCGCTTCCAGCACCTCGTTGGAGCTGATGGTGAAGCTGCGCGGCACCCCTTCGCTGAGGTTGCGGCCCTTGACTTCCATCTCGCGCACTTCGGAGCCGGGGAAAGCAGAGCCGATGTTCTTCTTGATGGCTTCGGCCGTGGGCTCACCAATCAGCATGCCGTAGTTGCGGCGGATGTAGCTGATGATGGCTTCGTCGAACTTGTCGCCACCAACGCGGACGCTGCCCTTGTAGACCATGCCGCCCAGCGAGATCACGCCCACTTCCGTGGTGCCGCCGCCAATGTCAACGACCATGGAGCCCGAGGCTTCCGACACGGGGAGGCCCGCGCCAATACCAGCAGCCATGGGTTCTTCGATCAAATAAACCGCCGTGGCGCCAGCAGCTTCTGCGGCATCCTTGATGGCACGGCGCTCGACCTGGGTGGAGCCGCAGGGCACGCAGATGATGATGCGCGGGCTGGGGGTGAACAGCGTGCGCGGGTGCACCATCTTGATGAACTGTTTGATCATCTGCTCGGTGATCACGAAGTCGGCAATCACGCCATCCTTCATGGGCCGGATGGCTTCGATATTGCCGGGCACCTTGCCCAGCATCGCCTTGGCCTCATGGCCTACGGCCTGGATGACCTTTTTGCCATGGGGCCCGCCTTCGTGGCGGATGGCGACGACAGAGGGCTCATCAAGCACAATGCCTTTGTCGCGGGCGAAGATGAGGGTGTTGGCTGTGCCAAGGTCAATGGCAAGGTCGGTGGAGAAATACCGACGGAAAGCTCCGAACATTCAAAAATCCTCTCAGGCACGGCATGCACGTCGGCCTGCCATCGCCAGGTGTGTCAGGGAGTGGGTGGGGTCAAATTTCGCTTTTTTCGCACAAAAACCGGCCTGGAGGAGGGTATTGCGGCAAAGCCGGGATAATACCCCATCCCCTGTGAATAACTCCCTCCGACAAGGTGCGGATCGCAGCTTTACTTCTGGTTTCTTTAGATTCTCCTCCCTATGGCATTGACCCCCCAGGACATCGGCCGCATTGCCAACTTGGCACGGCTTGAGCTGACACCCTCCGAAAGTGAGCGCATGCTAACCCAGCTCAATGGCTTCTTTGACATCGTGGAACAGATGCGGGCTGTGGATACCTCGGGCATTACGCCCCTAGCACACCCCGTTGCGACCATTCAGGATGTGGCCTTGCGACTGCGCGAGGACGTGGCCAGCGAGCCCAATCAGCGTGAAGCGAACCAGCAAAGCGCACCTGCTGTCGAGCGCGGCCTGTTCCTTGTGCCCAAAGTGATC
This sequence comes from Acidovorax radicis, assembly GCF_020510705.1. Lineage (NCBI taxonomy): Bacteria > Pseudomonadati > Pseudomonadota > Betaproteobacteria > Burkholderiales > Comamonadaceae > Acidovorax > Acidovorax radicis. The sequence continues at coordinate 352,532 of NZ_CP075184.1, read as the reverse complement.
GAGTGAGGAAGGCCCACATGAGCACTACAACGACCAAAGCCCTGCACGATCTGAGCGTTGCCGCACTGGCAACCGGTCTGCGCGACAAGCAGTTTTCTGCCGTGGAGGCCGCCCAGCACTTTCTGGCCCGCGCCCATGCCCACAACCATCTGGGCGCCTATGTCGCCCTGAACGAAGAAGCGACACTGAGCCAGGCCAAGGCAGCGGACGCCCGCATCGCCGCAGGCACCGCGGGCGCGCTGGAAGGCGTGCCGATTGCCCACAAGGACATCTTCGTCACGCGCGGCTTCCCCAGCACAGCAGGCTCCAAAATGCTGGCGGGGTACCAATCTCCCTTCGATGCCACCGTGGTGACCAAGCTCGCCGACGCGGGCGCCGTGACACTGGGCAAGCTCAACTGTGATGAGTTCGCCATGGGCTCCTCCAACGAGAACTCGGCCGTCGCCCCCGTGGGTTTTGATGCACCCGCCCCGGTGCGCAACCCCTGGGACACGAACCGCATCCCCGGCGGCTCCTCCGGCGGCAGCGCGGTGGCGGTGGCCGCGCGCCTCGCGCCCGCCGTGACCGGCACCGACACCGGCGGCTCCATCCGCCAACCCGCCTCGTTTTGCGGCATCACCGGCATCAAGCCCACCTATGGCCGCGCCAGCCGCTACGGCATGATCGCTTTCGCCTCCAGCCTGGACCAAGCCGGCCCCATGGCCCGCAGCGCCGAAGATTGCGCACTGCTCTTGTCCGCGATGTGCGGCCCCGATCCAGACCGCGATTCCACGTCGCTCGACGTGCCTGCCGATAACTTCAGCGCCAAGCTCAATGACAGCATCGAAGGCCTGCGCATTGGCATCCCCGCCGAATTCTTCGGCGAAGGCCTGGCGCCCGATGTGCGCGCTGCGGTCGATGCCACCCTGAAGGAATACGAAAAGCTCGGCGCCCAACTCGTGCCCATCACGCTGCCGCGCACCGAGCTGTCCATCCCGGTCTACTACATCATCGCGCCGGCCGAGGCCTCGTCCAACCTGAGCCGCTTCGACGGCGTGAAGTTCGGCCACCGCGCCAAGGACTACACCGACCTGGTGGACATGTACAAAAAGACCCGCGCCGAAGGTTTTGGCGACGAGGTCAAGCGCCGCATCATGATCGGCGCCTATGTGCTGAGCCATGGCTACTACGACGCCTACTACCTGCAGGCGCAAAAGATCCGCCGCATGATTGCCGACGACTTCCAGAACGCGTTCAAGGCATGCGATGTGATTGCGGGCCCTGTGGCGCCCACCGTGGCCTGGAAGCTGGGCGAGCATGGCAACGACCCGCTGGCCGACTACCTGGCCGATATCTTCACGCTGCCCGCGTCGCTGGCCGGCCTGCCCGGCATGAGCGTGCCAGCGGGCTTCGGCGAAGGCAACATGCCTGTGGGTTTGCAACTGATTGGCAACTACTTTCAGGAAGCCAGGCTGCTGAATGCCGCGCATCGTCTGCAGCAGGCGACCGACTTTCATCTGCGCAGCCCGCTCTAAAAACCATAGCTGGCAGCGCTTTTTACTCAACGGATTTAGCCTCAAATGATGCTGAATCCGTTATTTATCAAGCGCTACCAGCTCCTCTTTTGATAGCCAAGGACAGAACCCCATGTCTGTGAAACTGATTCAGGGGTACGAAGTCGTCATCGGCTTTGAGACCCACACCCAGCTCGCCACCCAGAGCAAAATTTTCAGCCGCGCCAGCACTGCATTTGGTGCGGAGCCCAACACGCAGGCCTGCGCCGTGGACCTGGCTTTGCCCGGCACCTTGCCCGTGATGAACCGCGAGGCCGTGGCCTGCGCCATTCGGCTGGGGCTGGCGCTGGGCTCGCACATTGCGCCCGTGAGCATTTTTGCCCGCAAGAACTATTTCTACCCCGATCTGCCCAAGGGCTACCAGATCAGCCAGTTCGAGATCCCCGTGGTGCAAGGCGGCGAAGTCGAATTCTTCCTCGGCGACCAAAAGAAAACCGTGAAGCTGGTGCGTGCGCACCTGGAAGAAGACGCGGGCAAGTCATTGCACGAAGACTCTGCCCTCGGTGGAGGGGGCCAATCGGGCATCGACCTGAACCGCGCAGGCACGCCCTTGCTGGAGATCGTGACCGAGCCTGACATGCGCAGCAGCGAAGAGGCGGTGGCCTATGCCAAAGAGCTGCACAAGATCGTGACCTGGATCGGGATCTGCGACGGCAACATGCAGGAAGGCAGCTTCCGCTGTGACGCCAACGTGTCGGTGCGCAAACCGGGCGGCCCGCTGGGCACACGCCGAGAGATCAAGAACCTGAACTCGTTCAAGTTCATGCAGCAGGCCATCGACTACGAGATCCGCTGGCAGATCGAGCAGATTGAAGACGGGCACACGATCCAGCAAGCTACCGTGCTGTTCGACCCCGACACGGGCGAGACGCGGGCGATGCGCACCAAGGAAGACGCTGCCGACTACCGCTACTTCCCCGACCCGGACCTGCCGCCGCTGCACATCTCCGAAGCCTGGGTGCAAGAAGAGCGTGCGCTGATGGCCGAGCTGCCCCGCACCATGGCCGCACGTTTTGTGGCGGACTACGGCCTGCCTGAATACGACGCCACCACCCTCACGCAAAGCAAGGCGATGGCGGCATATTTCGAGGCTGCGGCCAAGACCTGCGGACAAGCCAAGCTGGTCAGCAACTGGGTCATGGGCGAGGTATCGCGCCGCCTGAACTTGGGAGAGATCGGCATTGAGCACGCCCCGGTCACGTCCGCACAACTGGCCACACTGATCGGCCGCATTGCCGACGGCACGATCTCCAACAACGCAGCCAAGCAGGTGTTTGATGCGCTGTGGACTGGCGAGTCGAGCGACGTGGATGCCGTCATCGAATCCAAGGGCCTCAAGCAGATGAACGACTCCGGCGCGCTGGAGAAGATCATCGACGAGGTGATTGCCGCCAACGCCGACAACGTGGCGCAATTCCGTGCGGGCAAGGACAAGGCGTTCAACGCCCTGGTCGGCCAGATCATGAAAGCCAGCAAAGGCAAGGCCAACCCGGCGCAGGTCAACGAGCTGCTGCGTGCCAAGTTGAGCGCCTGACGGCACGCCCTGCACTGCGCTTTGCTGTGCGTGCAACCAAAACAAAGGGGCCTCACGGCCCCTTTGTTTTTTCGGCATATCCGGCGGACCGGGAACACCGGTTATTTGAACCTCATCGGGCCGGTGAAGACGCCGTATCGGTCGTCAATGGTGCGCGTTGTGACTCCCACAGTTTGCGCAGTTGGGCCAGTTCAAGATCAAACCGCTGGTGGACCCGCCGCTTTTCCTGGTCCTGGCCCGCGATGAAGCGCATCTGCTCCGCAATGCCCTCCTCGTTCTCGGCGATCTTGCGACGCAGCGACATGGGCGCCTTGGCAGGGTCGCGTTTGTAGAACTCCATCTCCACGTCCATGGCCTTGCGCTGCTCTTTCAGCTCGGCCATGCGTTTCTCGGCGGTGGCGGTGACGTCATCCACCAGCTGAATGGCGGCAAAACGCTCCACATCGTGGGCCGCCTTGTCGGGGTAGCGGGCGGTCAGCACGCGCTCGCGGCGGCGCTCTTCGATTTCGCGGTTGCGCGCCTCGACTTCCTTGCGGCGCTGCACTTCCTGGGCGGCACGCTCGTGTTCGGTGAGCGAGGGGCCGATCTGACGGCGCGTAAGGCCCGACGGACTCAGCTCGCGCTGTTCGCGGTCAAGGCATTCCGGAATCGGCCGGTCGGCGGTGAGTCGGCGCCCATTGCGGTCCACGCACGTGTAGATGCTCGCGGCAGGCGACGCCTGCGCCCACGCCGCTTCGGTGCCGACGGTCGCCAACATCACCACGCCCATGATCCACACCGATTTGCTCAAACCATTTACCCCTCGTTAACGCCATAACGCTGGCGATAGGCCAGCACCTTTTCGTGGTGGGAGCGCATCCCCTCTTCCCCATTTTGCTCAAGGAAGAGCAATAAGTCTGCCAACCGCGCAATGGTGCACACTTGCATGCCCAATTGATGGCGCACGTACTGCACGGCGCTGTGCTCTACATCCTGACCATTCTCTGTGGCTTTTTCCTGCCGGTCCAGCGCAATGGCCACCGCATGCGGCGTGGCGCCAGCGGCGCGGATGATGGCGATGGACTCGCGCGCGGCGGTGCCGGCCGACATGACGTCGTCCACAATCAGCACGCGCCCCTGGAGCGGTGCGCCCACCAGGGTTCCCCCTTCCCCGTGACTTTTGGCTTCCTTGCGGTTGTAGGCAAACGGCACGTTGCGCCCTCGCCGCGCCAGTTCCACCGCGACCGTGGCCGCCAGGGGAATCCCCTTGTAGGCAGGGCCAAAGACCATGTCGAATTCAATGCCGCTGGCCAGCAGGGCTTTTGCATAGAATTCTGCGAGTCGGCCCATCTTGCGGCCGTCGTCAAACAGACCGGCATTAAAGAAATAGGGGCTCATGCGCCCCGCCTTGGTCTTGAATTCACCAAAACGCAGCACGCCCGACTCAACGGCAAAACGTACAAACTCCTGCGCCAGCAGGCCCTGCTCAGAGGTTTGCGCGCCTACATCCACCATGGGGAAATCCTTGTTCAAATTAACCAGCCTCAATCTCAATGGCATCCGCTCGGCCACCAGCAAGGGCGTGGAAAGCTGGATGGCAGCCACGCGGCCGGATTGTATTTGCGTACAGGAAGTCAAGGCCCAGGCGGCTGATATGGCTAACCGCTTCGAGCGCCTGGCAGACCTGCAAGGCCACTTTCAATTTGCCCACAAAAAGGGCTATTCGGGGGTAGGTGTCTACACCCGGTACGAACCCTCGGACGTGGTGGTGGGCTACGGCTCGCCCGAATTCGATGCCGAAGGCCGATATGTCGAGCTGCGTTTTGACACCCCAGCGCGCAAGCTGTCCATCATCAGTGCGTATTTTCCCAGCGGCTCATCCGGCGAAGAACGCCAGCAGGCCAAGTTCCGCTTTCTGGCCGAGTTCCACCCCCATCTCATGCAGCTCAAGCGCGAGCGCGAGTTCATCCTGTGTGGCGACATCAACATTGCGCACCAGCAAATTGATCTGAAAAACTGGCGCAGTAATCAGAAGAACAGTGGTTTTCTGCCCGAAGAACGCGCTTGGATGACAAAGTTGTTACACACAACTGACGAAGGCGGCGGCATCATAGACGTTTACCGTCAGTTACAACCTTCCGCTACGGACACCGCCTACACCTGGTGGAGCAATCGCGGCCAGGCCTATGCCAACAACGTCGGATGGCGGCTGGACTACCACCTGGCCACGCCAGCATTGGCGGCATTGGCACGCACTGAATCCGTTTACAAGGGCGAAAAATTCTCGGACCACGCGCCCTTGACCATCGATTACTCATTCGATCTCTGATCGGCCTCGCAGGCCAGCTGCCCACCCTATGCCCACATCGACGACAGCCACCAGCACACCTTCGACGTTTTTCGAGCCCCAAGATGCGGAAGCCCTCTGGAAACTGGTCAGCACGCCCCACCCGCTGGTGGGCAAGGCCCGGCACCTGGGCGAGGCATTGGTCAACGCCGACATGGTGGCCACAGACGCGCTGATGGCGGGTCTGCAAACGCAACAGGCAGAACGCAAGGCGGGTGTGCAGCGCCTGATCGGCCAGATCCTGGTCGATCAGGGCCACCTGTCGCAAGACCAGCTGCGCGAGGCTATTGCATCGTGGCTGGGGGACTACGTCGTGCACCCGCAGTACCTGCTGCCCGACGCCCCTGCCCTGGCCCTGGTGCCGCGCAACGTGGCCGAGCGCGAGTCGGTGCTGCCGCTGCTGGCGCGCGATGATGCGCTGGTGGTGCTCATGGCGGACCCCGGCGACCGCGCCCTGCTCGACGAACTGCGTTTTCTCACCCAACGCCGCGTAGTCCCGCTGCAGGCGGCCCCCGGCACACTGCTACCCGCCATCGCCAAGGCCTACAGCGTGCATCCCGCAGGGCCGGCCGCCCCATCCGGTCTGGCCGGCAACGGCACCCACTTGCCCCCCTCTGCAGCGCGCGCCACGTCCAAAGAGCTTTTGCTCAACCTCGGAAACACCTCCCCCGACAACGACACCACCGAGGCGGACGTGGTGACCGAGTCCGACAACACCCTGGTGCGCCTGATCAATTCGATCATCGAGGAAGCCATCGCCCACCGTGCCTCTGACATCCATATCGAAACCGAAGCCGCGCCGCAAAACGTGCGCGTGCGCTTGCGCATCGATGGCGACCTGGTGCCTTATCTGGAGCTGTCCTCCCGGTTTCGCTACGCCATGGTGGCGCGCATCAAGATCATGGCGAGCATGGACATCTCCGAGCACCGCAAGCCGCAGGACGGCAAGATCGACTTCTCGCGTTTTGGCGGCCCCCCCGTAGAGCTGCGCGTGGTCACGGTGCCCACTTCGCGCGGGCTTGAGGATGTGGTGCTGCGCCTGCTGGCAGGTGCCAAACCACTGCCGCTGGACCACATCGGCCTGAGCCCGTCCAACCTCGCTGTCATGCGCGAGGTGGTGCAAAAGAGCTATGGACTGGTGCTGGTGGTGGGCCCCACCGGTTGCGGCAAGACCACCACGCTGCACTCGGTGATCCGCGACATCAACACCGCTGGGCGCAAGATCTGGACGGCCGAGGACCCGATAGAAATCACCCAGAGCGGTCTGCGCCAGGTGCAGGTCAACCCGCGCATTGGCTGGACCTTTGCGGCGGCCATGCGCACCTTTTTGCGTGCCGACCCTGACGTCATCATGATTGGCGAAATGCGCGACGAGGAAACCGCGCGCATTGCCATCGAGGCCTCGCTCACGGGGCACCTGGTGTTGTCTACCCTGCACACCAATTCGGCCCCCGAGAGCATTGCACGGCTGCTGGAGATCGGCCTGGACCCGTTCAACTTCTCCGACTCGTTGCTGGCCATCCTGGCCCAGCGCCTGGTCCGCCGCCTGTGCACCGGGTGCCGCGAGCCCTGGACGGCCGACAACGACACCCTGCAGACGATGGCCGCGCAGTACCTTGAAAGCAGCTCCGCCAACACCGACGCAGCGCGCGCGGCGCAAGTGGAGCGCTGGCGCAACAGCCATGGCAACGAAAAAGGCGAGGTCACGCTGTGGCGCCACAAGGGCTGCAGCCAGTGCGAACAACATGGCTACCACGGGCGCCTGGGCATTCACGAGCTGATGCTGAGCAACGAGGCGATCCGCCAGCACATCCGCCGCCGCGCCTCGGCCTCTGACATCCGCCTCTCAGCCCTTGCCGACGGCATGCTCACCCTGCGCCAGGACGGCATCGAAAAGGTGCTGCAAGGCCTGACAGACATGTCCGAAGTGGTGGCCGCCACCAATCTCTGACCCTTCGCCCACTTTGCTTTGCGCATGCTGCAATACCTCACCGTCCCCGTTACCGCCTTTCAACAGAACGCCTCCCTGGTTTGGTGTGACGCCACCCAGAAAGCCGCCGTCATCGACCCGGGCGGCGACCTGGACAAGCTGCTGTCAGAAGCCAAACGCCTGGGCGTGCGCCTGGAGCAGATCTGGCTCACCCACGCCCACATCGACCACGCCGGAGGCGCGGGCGAACTGGCCCAACGCCTGCAGTTGCCCATCGTCGGTCCGCACCCGGGCGATCAATTCTGGATCGATGGCTTGCCCGAACAAAGCGCGATGTTCGGTTTTCCGCCCGCGCAGCCGTTCACGCCCACACGCTGGCTGGCGGACGGTGACCAGGTGCAGATCGGCAACGAAACGCTGAAGGTGCGCCACTGCCCCGGCCACACGCCCGGGCACGTGGTCTTTCACGCGCCGCAAATCGACCGGGCCTTTGTGGGTGACGTGTTGTTTGCGGGCAGCATTGGCCGCACCGACTTTCCACAGGGCAACCATCAGGACCTGATTGACAGCATCGTGCAGCGCCTGTGGCCCATGGGCGACCAGACCGTGTTCATCCCCGGGCATGGGCCAGAAAGCACGTTTGGGAGGGAGCGCCAGAACAACCCTTACGTGGGCGGCACCTAAGAACGTGTTCACGATCTAAGCCCCCAAAGCCGGATCACCGCAAGCGATGGCGCGCACCGGCCCACCTCGCCGCTGGCATCAGCGCCCACACAAGGCCTATGAAGGCCTCTGTTTTAGGGGCCAACGGGCAGCCCCATGCCTTCAAGGCACGCCATACGCCACCAACACCAGCCACATCGGGCGATAAAAGTGGGCGGGCTTTTCTAGAATGTCACATTCTGTTGCTTTCATCTTGCGGCGGCGCCTGCGCCTTTCGCTTGCACCCGACTCGAATGGAACATCCCGCATCCCCTCGCGCCCGCTCCCGGACCACGCCTCTGGCGCCACGGGCGTTCACCCTGCCACAGCGGGGCTCCAGCCTGGCGGGCAAGGCGTACTGGGCCATGGTGCAGCGGGTGGCGCTGACAGCTGCGGCCATCGACGCGGGCTACATCGTGCTGTTTCTGTGGCTGGGGTCGATGCCGCTGGCGGCGGTCAACCTCGTCAGCATTGCGATGTACCTCGCGGCATACAAGCTCATCCAGAACCGCTACAACATCAGCGCCCTGGCGCTGATCTGGCTGGAGGTGATCGCGCACTCGGCGCTGGGGTCGCTGCTCATTGGCTGGAACAGCGGTTTTCATTACTACCTACTGCTGTTCATTCCCGCCATCGTGATTGCCAATACCCGTGGCTTTGCGCTACCGGTGGTGGTGGCCTTGCTGGCTTATTACCTGGGCCTGCAGGAGCTGTGTGACCACCTGGCGCCGCTGGCGCCCCTGCCTGCGTTCAGCGTGAAGATCGTCAACTGGATCCACATCTGCATCGTGTTTGCGCTCTCGGCCGCGCTCGCCGCGTTCTATCGGCACACCATCCTGCGGGCCGAAAGCCGCTTGCGCAAACAGGCCACGCTCGACCCCCTGACCGGCCTGAGCAACCGCAGCCACTTCGAAGCGTTGGCCGCCCATGCGCTGATGCGCAGCCAGCGCGACGGCACGCCCGTCACGCTGCTACTGTGCGACGTGGACCACTTCAAACGCGTGAACGATCTGCTGGGCCACGCCGTGGGGGATGAGGTGCTGGTTGCCGTGGCCCACACGCTGAGCAGCAACCTGCGCGAGGGCGATGTGCTGGCGCGCTGGGGCGGCGAGGAGTTTCTGGCGCTGATGCCCGCCGCTGGGCGCGAGGCCGCGATGGCCACGGCAGAGCGCATTCGAGCGACCATCGAGCAAACACCTGTGCCTGTGGGCCAAGGCGCACCCGTCTCGCTCACGCTGTCATTCGGTGTGGCGCAGGTGCACGGCCCCGACGACTTGCAGGCCGCCACGGTGCGCGCCGACAAGGCGCTTTACCAAAGCAAACACGCGGGGCGCAATCGGGTGAGCCAAGGGTGAGTGAAGCCGCCCGGCGTTGCTGCGTGCACCCCCACGCTCTCGCTACACACAGAATGCGGGCGCCATCTGTCGTCAGCAAAAATCACAGTCAAAATAGGCTGTAGCGCTTACTCCATATGCGCAAGCAGCTATCAACTGCATAGCAAATGTTTACCCCTTGCGCCGCGCTGCCTCATACAGCCCCCGCACCCGGGGCACGTTCTGCTCCAGCTCGCGGATGCGCGCGGGGCCGGAGGGATGGGTGGACAAAAAGGCGAGACCGCCCTGTTTGCTCCCCGTGGCATTGCCCATCTTGTTCCACAGGCTCACGGCAGCCGAAGGGTCGTAGCCGCCGCGCGCGGCCAGCTCCAGCCCCACCAGGTCGGCCTCGCTTTCGTCAGACCGGCTGAACTGCAGCGACAGCAGTTGCCCGCCCAGGCTGGCGGCGGCATTGCCCAGATCACCCAGGCCCAAAAGCTGCGAACCCAGGCGCAACGCGAGATTGGTGCCCTGGGTCTTGGCGATGCGCTCGCGTGCGTGCTCGCGCAGGGCATGGGCCATTTCGTGCCCCATGACCATGGCGGTCTCGTCTTCGGTCAGCTTGAGCTGGTCGAGGATGCCGGTGTAGAAGGCAATCTTGCCGCCGGGCATGCAAAAAGCGTTGATCTGCTGGCTGCCAATGAGGTTGACCTCCCAGCGCCATTGGCGCGCACGCTCGTTCCAGGTGGATGCGAAGGGAATCAGCCGCTTGGCAATGGCGTGCAGGCGCTGCAGCTGTGGATGCCCGTCGGGCGCCAGCGCACGTTTGGCACGGGCCTGCTCCAGCATCTGCTGGTATTGCTGGGCAGCGGATTTTTCCAGCGTCTCGGCGGGCACGAGCTTGCGCAGGCTCGACGCGGAACCCACATCCACCTGCGCCCACACCGGTGCCGCAGCACTGGCGCCAGCGGCCAGCAAAAAAGCACGGCGCGCAGACCACGGGGCAGACCCTGAAGGGGAGGACGCGACACGGGGCGAGGGGCAGAGCAGACACATGCAGGAATAATAGACAAAAACCGCCCGCCCCCATGTCAGATATCTCCCCCAACCCCACCCCGTCTGCGCCCACGCGCACCCCCTGGCTGCAGACCCTGCGCGTGTACCTGGAGCCTGCCAGCCTGCGCATGCTCACGCTGGGTTTTTCCGCCGGGCTGCCGCTTTTGCTGGTGCTCGGCACGCTGAGTTTTCGTCTGCGCGAAGCCGGCATCGACCGCGGCACCATCGGGTACCTGAGCTGGGTCGGGCTGGCCTATGGCTTCAAATGGGTATGGGCGCCCCTGGTGGACCGGCTGCCCATCCCGCTGCTCACCCGGTGGATGGGCCGGCGCCGCAGTTGGCTGCTGCTGTCGCAGGGCCTCATCGTGGCCGGGCTGGTGGGCATGGCGCTGGCCGACCCGCGCATCACGCTGGGGCCCATCGTGTGGTGTGCGCTGGCGGTGGCGTTTGGCTCGGCCACGCAAGATATTGCGCTCGATGCCTTTCGCATTGAATCCGCCGACGCCAACCACCAGGCTGCGCTGGCCGCTTCGTACCAGACAGGCTACCGCCTAGCCATGATCTGGGCTGGTGCTGGGGTGCTGTGGATTGCGGCACGCGCAGAGGCGGCCCCTGCCATCGGGCAGGCTGTGGCCCAGGGCGCGGCGGCCTATCAGAACGGCGCCTGGCAGGCGGCGTACCTCACCATGGCGGCGTCCATGGCCGTGGGCGTGGTCACCGTGTTGTTCTCGCGCGAACCCGCGCGGGTGCAGCAGCCCCCGGCCAAAAACGCCACAGAGTGGCTCAAAGGCGCGCTGGTAGACCCGTTTGCCGACTTTCTAGGCCGCTACGGCTGGCACGCCGCACTCATCCTGGCATTGATCGCTGTCTATCGCATCAGCGACGTGGTGATGGGCATCATGGCCAACCCGTTTTATGTGGACATGGGCTTCACCAAAGACGAGGTGGCGGCCGTAACCAAGGTGTATGGCGTCATCATGACGCTGGTGGGCGCCTTCGTGGGCGGCGTGCTGTCGCTGCGTGTGGGCGTGATGCGCGTGCTGATGCTGGGCGCCGTTCTCAGCGCCGCCAGCAACCTGCTTTTTGCCTGGCTGGCCGGGCATGGGCACGACGTGACGGCGCTGATTGCCGTGGTGTCGGCCGACAACCTGGCCAGCGGCATTGCGTCGGCCGCGTTCATTGCCTACCTGTCGAGCCTGACCAACGTGAGCTACTCGGCCACGCAGTACGCACTGTTCAGCTCCATGATGCTGCTGCTGCCGAAGTTTGTGGCGGGCTTCTCGGGCGACTATGTCGATGCATTCGGCTATGCGCAGTTCTTTACGGCGACGGCCATGCTGGGGGTTCCGGTGTTGGTGCTGGTGGCGCTGGCTTCCAGAGTCAAAATGCCAGATAGCGCTCGATGAACATGCCGATAATGCTATTCATTTGATAGCATATGGATTTTGCCGGCGCGCGGGGTTTACCGCAACTTTACGGACGCTTCAACACAACGCGACGCCCACCGCCGAGCATGTCCCCTTGGCGAACCCGCCGGGCGAGGCGCAACACACCGCTGATGCCAGCCACCCGTTTCCCCTTACTACACTGCCCCCATGAGCTCGCAACTTTTGATGATCGAAGACGATGCCCGCCTCGCGCAGATGGTGGGTGAATACCTGGGCCAGTCGGGCTTGCAGGTCACCCATTGCGCAGACGGCAAAAGTGGCATTGACCAGCTGCAGGGGCCCGATGCCGGGCCGCTGCCTGATCTGGTCATTCTCGACCTCATGCTGCCCGACATGGACGGGCTCGAAGTGTGTCGGCGCATCCGCTCGCTGCAGGGCAACGCCGCGCAGGTGCCCGTGCTCATGCTGACCGCCAAAGGCGACCCGATGGACCGGATCATTGGCCTGGAACTCGGCGCCGATGACTATCTGCCCAAACCTTTTGAGCCCCGCGAACTGCTGGCCCGCATCCGCGCCATCCTGCGCCGGCGCACCGGCGGCGGTGCTAATACACCCGCCACGCAGGTCCTACGGTTTGGCACGCTGGAGATCGATCGCGATGCACGCGCCGTGACGGTAGCGGGCGAGCTGGCCGACCTCACCTCTTACCAGTTCGACCTGCTGGTGGCGCTGGCCGAGCGCGCGGGCCGCGTGCTCACGCGTGACCAGATCATGGAAGCCGTGCGTGGCCGCGAGCTGGAGGCATTCGACCGCTCCATCGACGTGCACATGGGCCGCATCCGCGCGGCTATCGAGCAAGATGCCAAAAACCCGCGCCGCATCCTCACCGTGCGGGGCGTGGGGTATGTGTTTGCAAAACAGCAGGATTGAGAGGGTTGCGCCCGTGACCCTGACCGTAACCCTGACCGCGACCCTGCTCAGCAGCCACCCCATGCCTTCAGCACGCCCGACGGCCCCATCTGCGCGCACTCCACACACCGTCGCAAACCGCTGAGATGTCCCTGTCCACCCCTTTTTCCCGCCGCCTTTATTTGCGCATCTGGCTCGCCGTGGTGGGCGGCATTGCGGTGCTGACGCTGACGGTGGGATGGGCCTGGCGCATCGCGGAGGAGCAAAAGGAAAAGGCGCAGACCACGCAGCCTTTTGTGCCACCCTCGCGCGAGATGGCGCTGCGCGACCCCGCCGGCAACCTGGTGTTGCGTGGCTCTGCCACTCGCCAGCCGACCGAGCCCGGCGAAGGCGCTGAATTTCACATCGAGTCAGAGTCTGGGCAAATCTTTACCCTGCAGATGGCGCCGCGCACGCCCCGGGGCGAACACGGCGGCGGCCGTCCCGGCGGGCCGAACCAGAGCGATGCTGCTTTCTGGACCCGGCCTCCGTTCGGTTTTCTGTGGTTGCTCGGCATCGTGGGGCTGGCGGTGGCGGTGGGCGTGTACCCCATCATCCGGCGCCTTACCTTGCGGCTGGAGGCCTTGCAGCGCAGCGTGCAAAAGTTTGGTGAAGGCGACCTCTCGGTGCGTGTGCCCGAGCACGGGCAGGACGAAGTGGCCGACCTCGCGCGCCAGTTCAATGCGGCGGCCGAGCGGGTCGAGACCCTGGTCAAGTCCCACAAGTCGTTGCTTGCCAATGCATCACACGAGTTGCGCTCGCCGCTCACGCGCATTCGCATGGGCATGGAGCTCATGAGTGGGCAACAGCCCTCCCCGGCGTTTCGCGCCGAAATTTTGCGCAACATCGCCGAGCTCGACCAGCTGGTGGACGAGATATTGCTGGCCAGCCGACTGGACGCACACGAAGCCGATGTGGGCACCGTGGAACGCGTGGACCTGGTTGGCCTGGCCGCAGAAGAATGCGCCCGCATCGACGCCGACCTGGACGTGGGCGCGAGCCCCGATTCGCTGGAAGTGCTGGGCGTGGCCAAGCTGCTGCGCCGCGCCCTACGCAACCTGCTGGAGAACGCACGGCGCTACAGCACGGGCGAGATCACCCTGGTTGTCCACCGCAGGCAGGGGCGCGCCGAAGTGCACGTATGCGACCACGGCCCCGGTGTACCTGCCGCCCAGCGCGAACGCATCTTCGAGCCCTTCTACCGCCTGCCTGGCGCCAGCGAACGCGCGGGCGGCGTGGGCCTGGGCTTGGCGCTGGTGCGCTCGATTGCAGGGCGCCACAAAGGCACCGTGCACTGCGCAGACCGCCCCGATGGCGCCAGCGGCGCGTGTTTTGTGCTGGCGTTGCCGCTGGCCCCTACGGTGCCAACCGCACCATCAACCCCAGCACCGCTTTAAGCGCCTGCGCAAAGATCTGCGCCGATTCAGCGACCAGATCATCAGAGAGACCTGTCGCAGCCGCTGCGGTGCTCCTGCGGGCGGTCTCAGCGCGCACGCAGTGGCCAGCGCCACACCATGGCCGCATACAACCCGGCGCCGACCACCAAGGCCGCTGCCGCAACGGCCAGCCCGTAGATGAACCCCTGGCTGGGGGTGATCGTGTGGCGCAGCATCCACGCCACCATGGGCGGGCCCACGATCTGCCCCACGCCGTAGGCGGCGGTGAGCAGGCCCGGAAAGCTGTCCCCCGCTGCCGGCCACACACGCCGCGCCTCTTGCAAGGCATAAAACGTGATCGCCGTGAACGGCAAACCCAGCAGCAGGCTGCCCAGCGCAAAACCCGCCGTGCCTGGCCACACCAGGCTGAGGGCAATGGCAGCGGCCTGCATCGCATAGGCGCCCAACAGCAGCCAACGCCGGTCCCACGCGGCGGGCGTGCGGGTGGTCAGCGCCGCCCCGATCGCCACGCCTGCGCCAAACAGGGGCCAGAACAGATCGGGCCACGGCGACCCCGCTGGCAGCGCTGCACGTGCAATCACCGGCAAAAACGTCGCCGTGACGATGTAACCCAGCCCGGCCAAACCGTAGGCCACTGTGAGCCCCGAGCGTGCCAAAACCCCTTGGCCCGGCGGCGCCATCGCGGGCGTCTGCGCCGCTGTGGCGGGTGTGGCGGGCGCCGCCCGGCCGCGCAGCACTGGCCAGATCGGCACACACAACGCGACCGACAGCAACCCGAAAACGGCCCAACCGGCCGCCGCAGGCCAGCCCCAGGCCACCATCGCGCTGGCCGACAGGCCCGAGAGCACGATGCCCAGCCCGGGGCCACAAAAAATCAATCCCCCCAGTGCGGGCTGGCCCAGCGACACCAGCCGCACCATGCACCACACCGATACGTTGAGGAACACCAGCGCGCTCGCCACACCCGCCGCAAAACGCAGCAGCGGCCAAGCCGCGGGCATGGGCAACGCCATGCCCAGTGTCAGCACCACCGTGGCGGCCAGCCCCAGGCGCGCCAGGCGTGCCGCGTGCCACACCTGGCGCACACGCGGTGCCACCCACGGCAACGCCATGCAGGCGAGCGCCCCCACCAGGTAGCCCACATAGTTCGCCGTAGCCAGCCAGCTGCCTCCCGCGAGGGTCACCACCCCGTCGTGCAGCATCATCGGCAGCAGCGGTGTGAAGGCGAAGCGCCCGATGCCCATGGCCACCCCCAGGGCGACCATACCCGCCAAGGCCACAGCCAGCGGCTGGCTCGACAGGCCCGTAGCGGCTTCGCTCAAGAACGCATTTTTTTCGGCGGCGGCGCCGGTGGGTGTTTGTGATTGCATGTCGGTGGGTCCGTACTATGATCCTATTTTAAGATTTATTTCAATTAAATCATCTTACACAGAGAACGATAATGGACCTCGCCGCACTGGATATCTTTCGGACCGTTGCCCTGGAAGGCAGCGTCACCCGCGCCGCCGAACGGTTGGGCCGGGTGCAATCGAACGTGACCACCCGGGTGCAGCAGTTGGAAGAACAGCTGGGCGCCCCCCTTTTCCTGCGCGAGGGGCGGCGCATGGTGCTCACGCCTGCCGGTGAACTGCTGTGCGGGTATGCCGACCGGCTGCTGGCGCTGGCCGAAGAGGCCCGCCAGGCCCTGCACCCCAGCGAGCCCAGCGGCCGCCTGCGCCTGGGGGCCATGGAGAGCACCGCTGCGGCACGCCTGCCGCACCCCTTGGCGCAATTGCACGCACAGTGGCCCGGCCTGGCTGTAGAGCTCAGCACCGCTCCCTCTCGGCAATTGGTCGAGCAGGTGCTGGCCCATGCGATCGACTGCGCGCTCGTGGCCTGGCCGCCACCGGGCCTGGACCCGCAAGCCCCCGTGGAGCATTCCGTGGTGTTCTCTGAAGCACTGCTGCTGGCCCTGCCCGCCAACCACCCACCAGTGCACGAGCCCGAGGATCTGCAACTGGACACCCTGGCCGCTTTTGGCAATGGCTGCACCTACCGCCGCGTGGGCGAAGCCTGGATGCAGCGGCGCAATGCCACGCCGCCCCAGGTGCTGGAGCTGGCCTCGTACCACGCCATCCTGGCATGTGTGGCGACGGGGCGCTGCGCGGCCGTGGTGCCGCAATCCGTCATTGATCTGATGCGGGAGCCGCCGGCCTTGCGCATGGTGCCGCTCGCGTCGTGCGACACGGTGCTGGTGCACCGGCGCGGCTATGCCTCGCCAGCCCTCACGGCGTTGCGCGCAGCGCTGCTGGCGCTACCTGCGCCACCTGCCCCCGCCCCAGCCCCAGCCGCTGGCCGCGTCACGCCCGCCTGATAACCCCCTCACCAAGGAGCCTTCCGTGTTGCCATCCACTCTCGTTGCCCGGTTGCAAATCACACTGCCCATCATCCAGGGCCCCATGACCGGCGCCGACACGCCCGCGCTGGCTGCGGCTGTGTCGCACGCTGGCGGCCTGGGCATGCTGGCCTCCGGCACGCGTTCGCCTGCCGCCATGGCGGAAGCAGCGGCGCAGGTGCGTCGCCAGACCGACAAGCCGTTTGGCATGAACATGTTTGTGCAAGCCACGCCGTCGCCCGACGACGCCACGGTGCGCGCCGCCCTGGAGCGCCTGGCGCCGCTGTATGCCGAGTTGGGCCTGGAGCCCACGGTGCCCGCGCAGTGGTGCGAAGATTTCGAGGCCCAGTTCGAGGCGCTGCTGGCAGCCCGCCCGGCGGTGGCAAGCTTCACCTTCGGCATCCTGAGCGCGGCCCAGGTCGAGCGGCTGCATGCCGCTGGCAGCTATGTGATTGGCACGGCCACCACGCTCGCAGAAGCCCGCGCCTGGGCGGCCGTGGGCGCGGACGCCGTGTGCGCTTCGGGCATGGAGGCGGGCGGTCACCGAGGCACCTTTCTGGGTGACTTTGTGGCCAGCATGGTGGGCACACTGGCGCTGGTGCCGCATTGTGTGGACGCCCTCACCATCCCGGTGATCGCGGCGGGCGCCATCATGGACGGCCGGGGCATTGCGGCCGCCCTCGCACTGGGCGCGCAGGCCGTGCAGATGGGAACCGCCTTCCTCGCCTGCCCCGAGTCCGCCATCGGTAGCGCGTACCGCGAAGCGCTGAACAACGCGCAGGCCACCGACACGCGCATCACCCGCATCTTCTCGGGTCGCCCGGCGCGCGGCATCGTCAACGCCATGATGGAGCGGCTGCAAGGGGACGAGGCTACCGTGCCCGCCTACCCGATTCAGAACGCATTGACCGGGGCACTGCGCCGCGCAGCGGCCCAGGCCGGGCGGGCAGACTATCTCTCGCTCTGGGCAGGCCAAGGCGTAGGCGCCGTGCGCCCCATGCCCGCAGCGGCGCTCATGCAAGTGCTGGCGCAGGAATGGCGCGCGGCCACCACGGCCCGCGCCACGTGAACGACCCCGTCCCGCGCCTTTGCTGAGCGAGCGGCCTCGCGCCGCCAAAACGATCCGGCACGCCTGGCGGCCAACGCCATGTCGGCACGCGGATGCCCGGGCGGGCAGCTGGTTGGTGGTGATCGGCAGACCGGCGTGCGCGACGCCGGACACCGGGAAAGCGGCCACCGACATGCGGCAGCACGGCTGCCGCGTTATTCTTCAAATTTGATAGCGCCTAGCGCTTTACCAGCAAGCGCTACAGGGCATTTTTATGCATATTCACCACCACCGCGTCTTGTCACGCGTGTGGCGCTGGCGAAAGCGCAGGTACACGTTGTCGTGGCCTTCTCGCTGCAGCCGATCAAAGACTTCCTGCACCACCAACCCGAGGGGATGCTGTGCGCACACCTCGTCCAGCCGCCAGCGCATATTGCGCAGCGTGTCATCCGTGCCGGCAATAAAAGCAGACAAACCATCAAACAGGTCTACACGGTGCGTGTGCAATGCCTTCAGGGCCTCGGGCTGATCAGGGGCAGCAGCCGCTTCAGGGCCCGACAAGAATCGCTCGGTCTCTTGAAGCTTGACGGTGTTGACCAATACAACCGCGCTCAGGGCCACGGCACGCAGCACCGGGTCCTGCGCGTGGTCCATGAACGTATCGCAGGCGGCCACGAGCCAGCGCAGGTCCAGCTGGGCGCACAGAAATTGCGTCTCGGCCAGCCACAGCCGCTCGAAACGCGCGTAATTGGCCCGAGTATCCGCCTCCCGGCGAATCAGCACGATGAGCTGCGCATGGCGGTACAGCAGCTCCGGCTGGCCCACGAACTCCCCACGCACGCGCATCAGGTGCTCGGGCAGATCGGGCGCCGAGCCGTGTGCATATACACGCTCCTGACCGTCCACGGCCGCCACCCGCTGGGTCTTGAGCGCATGCAGATCTTCGTGGTCCATCTCGGCGCCCAATGCACCAGCGCCAAAACGGCGCCGGTGGCGATTGAACGAAAACCATTTTTCAAAAGCGTTCTTGCGGCGTTTCATGGCGTGGCCCCGGTACGTTGCAAGGCAGCTCTCCACCCGCACAGCGTGCGCGTGCGAACTGGGCGCTGGGTCAGTTGTACGCTCGGGCTCGGGCTCGGGCTCATGGCTTTGGCCTCATGCCGTACCAGCGCAAAAACCGGTGTCTGCGCAGCCACCAGCCGCGCAGCAGGTAGGCGCGCGCCAGCGCCTGGGGCGCTAGCGGCGAGATGTCGCAGAAGTTCTGGCGCATGCGCGCGGCAATGCGCGAGGGGGCTTCGTCGGGTGTGGCGCCGCCCGAAGATCGGCACACATGGCGCAGCGCACCGATCAGGCTGCGCGCGGCCTGCTGCGCCAGCGCCAGGCGCACACCGGCATGGGTGTGGCACGGCGTCAGAGGCAATGCCTGCGCCAACGGGAGCAGCGCTGTGGACTGGTCGATCGCCTTGGGCAGACTCATGGTGGACAGAATGCTGCTGGCGCGCTGGCGGTAGGCCACCCAGGGCTGCGGTTCGTAATAAAAGCTCTGCGCGCGCAGGGCCATCAGTGGCATGGTCGCCATGTCTTCAAAATAACGGCCGGGCGGAAAACGCAGATCCTGCCCCCACAGCGCACGCAGCGAGATCTTCGACCAAGCGTGAAGTTGCCCCGTCGCCAGCATGCCCGCGACCAGCGTGCAGCGGTCGTTCACCAATTGCCTGGCCGGGCCCTGAAAGCTGCGCCGGTGACGCTCGCCGCGCAACCGGTGCTTGAACCGGGGGCGCTCGCGCCAGACGGAAAAGTCGCACAACACCACATCGGGAGCATGCGCCTGCACAATCGCGCGCAGACGTGCAATAGAGCCCGGCAAGAGCTTGTCGTCCGAGTCCAGAAACCACAAATAGCGGCCCTGCGCAGCGTCAATCAACGTGTTGCGCGCGGCGCTCAGGCCGCCGTTGCGCGCGTGCTGCAGCAATTGCAGCCGCCCGGGCCAGCGTTGGGCCAGTTCCTGCAACAGGGGCCAGGAGCCGTCGGTCGAGCTATCGTCCAACACCAGGATTTGTATGCCCGCATCATCGCCGGCCTGCTCGACAACCGAAGCCAGGCACTCGTGCAGATAGGGCTTCACGTTGTAGACAGGCACTAGGACGCTGAGCCAGACCATCAGCGGCCTCGCTCCACACCCTGCAGGGAAGACCACAACACGGCCACGTAGAACACGAAGCACATGATGCCGCTGTTGTGATTGAAAAATGGTTGCGACATGCCAAAGAACAGGTAGGCCACCGGCACCACACAGCCCATGACCCGCAGTGCCAGCGCATCGCGCCAAGGGGGCGAGTCCTCGGCGTAGCGGCTCAGCCGTGCGCGGCGGGGCCAGAACATGGCCAGCACCCAGGCAAAAAGCGCCGCCTGCAGCAGCACGCCCAGGATCCCGACCTTGACCCACACATCCAGGAAGTCGTTGTGGATCTGCGGGTAATGCATCATCTCCGGCCCATACTCTCCCGCGTCCACACGCCGCTGCATTTCGGCCACGAAGCCGTGCGCCCCCCAGCCCAGCCAGGGTTTTTGCGGTATGAGCTGGGCGACCAAGCCATATTGCGCAAGGCGCAGACCCAGCGACGTGTTCTCTTTGCCGGCTTCCACATACCCGGTGATCTCCGTCGTTGCCAGGTCAATGCGCTCTTTAAAGCGCGGTGTAAGGCCCAGCACCAGCGCCAGCACCACCAGCAGCCCCGCTGCGCCGGCCAGCAGCGGCACAAACAGCGGGCGATGCAGGCGCCAGACCAACAGCAGCCCCAGCGCCAGCACGCCGATCAGCGCCAGCCAGCCTCCGCGCGACTGCGACAGCAACGAGCCCGCCAGTCCGAGTCCGATCGCCAGCCCCATCACGGCGCGCCAGGGCTTGCCATACACGCGCCAGAACACCACCAGAGGCACGGCGGTCAGACAAGCCAGCAACAGGGACAGGTTGCCCCACTGGATGGTGTTGGTATAGCCCGTTGCACGCTCCATGCCCAAGCCCTGCGTTTGCCACAGCGCCAAAACCCCCATGCCGATACACCCAATGGGCAAGCCCAGGGTGAAGGCGCGCGGGCGCGGCGGATAGGCAACCGCAAAGAGCAGGCTCACCGCCCCGAGCAGCCATTTGAGGCCCTTATCCCAGTGGGCGGGGCCTGTGTCCAGCGACAGCAGAAACCACATGCCCCCCATGCCCGCTAATAGCAACGCCAGCCCCATGGTGGCGCCGTCGGGCTTGAGCCGCAGCCACACAGGGGCAAAACACAAAGCCCCCAACAGCAGCACCAGCGCGCCGTAGGAGTAGCCCGACGGCACCCACAGTGCCAGCGCAGGCAGCAGAAAAGCCGCCAGCGTGGTCATGTGGGATGGAACGGTCGCCCGTGTGATTGCTGTCGCCATTTGACTCATAGCCCGCATGTTTTCTTTTTTATATCTGCGCCCAACAGGGCGCGGTAGCGTAGCCACATGTGCTCACGGCCATAGGTTGACAGGGCACGCTGGCGCGCAGCCTGGCCCAAATACTCCGCCAGGGGCCAGTTTTGCAGGAGCCGGGCGATCGCGTCAGCAAGGGCCCCGGCATCGCCGGGTGGCACGAGCAGACCCGTGCGGCCGTTATCGATGACCTCGCGCACGCCCACCACATCGGTGCCGATACACGCACAGCCAGCAGCCATGGCTTCCACCAGCGCCAAAGGCATGCCTTCCCACCGGGTGGACAACACAAAAATCTGCGTCGCCGCCAGCCGCTGCGGCAGATCCGCCACATTGCCCAAAAAATGCACCTGCTCCTGCAGGCCCAGGTGCGCCACCTGGGCCTGGGCCTGGCGCTTCAGCCGCGCGTTGCCGGCACCGGCCAGATACAGGGTGGGGCTTACCCCCCGGGCGCGCAGCAACGCAAGCGCCTGGATCAGCGTGTCGTGGTCTTTTTGCCTCGCAAATCGCGAGGCCATGAGGATGCTGCCCGCACGGTCCTGCCAGTGCGCGGGCACCAGGCTGTCCGGAAAACGCTCCAGCGCGATCCCGTTGGGAATGGCCAGGCACTGCTGCGGCGCAAAACCCCGCTCGATCAGGCTGGTGCGCACGCCTTCGGACACGCCAATGCTGGCCTCGGTGTACGGCGCCAGCGCCAGCGCCTGCCGCAAGCGACGGGGGGTGTAGCGCTCGCGCGCGTTGTGCTCCACATGAAAGATGCGCGGCACGCCTTCGGCATGCGCGGCTTGCCGGCCCCAGATGTGGTCGCTGAAGCCGTGGGCAAACACCACATCGGGCGTCCACGCGCGGATGATCTGGCGGGTCTCCCAGACGGTCAGCGCGTGCAGCCAGTTGGAGACCACCTTGACCTGCAGGCCCTGGGCCTGGAGCGCGTGGACCCGCGCTGGCGACGTATTGCGCTTGCGCCGAAGCACCAGCAGCGTCTGCAAGCACGGGTCGCCCTGCGCGGCCAGACACAAATCGACCGCCACTTGCGTGGCACCCGAAAACCCGCCGGTGACGAAATGCATCACCCTCAAAGGCTGCCCCACCGCCTGCGTCAGCTCTCTGTGCGCAGCGTCGTTCACTGGATGTGTTTCATATGCCGCCCGCCGGGCACAACACCGTCTGCAGCGCGATCAATGCGCTCCCTGGACGACTTCCCCGGCCTTCAGGCGGTATTGCGTCCCGCAATAGGGGCACTTGGCCTCGCCGGTGTGGGCAATATCCAGATACACGCGGGGATGGGAGTTCCACAGCTGCATGCCAGCTTTGGGATTGGGGCAGAAAACACCGCCCTGTTCGGTCAGCTCTTTGGCGAGCAATTCAACAACAGCTTGGGACATGGTTCAGACCTTGGAGAGCCAGCGGGCGTATGCGGGGTTGCGGCCGTTCACGATGTCAAAGAACGCGTTCTGGATTTTTTCAGTGATGGGCCCTCGCGATCCGGCACCGATCTCGATGCGGTCCAGCTCACGGATAGGCGTCACTTCGGCGGCCGTGCCGGTAAAGAAGGCTTCGTCGGCGATGTATACCTCATCGCGCGTGATGCGCTTTTGCACAATCTCCAGGCCCAGGTCCTTGGCGATGTGGAATACCGTGTTGCGGGTGATGCCGTTCAGGGCGCCGGCCGACAGGTCGGGCGTATAGATCACGCCGCCCTTGATGACAAAGATGTTCTCGCCCGCGCCTTCAGACACAAAGCCGGAGCTGTCGAGCAGCAGCGCTTCGTCGTAACCATCGTCCAGCGCCTCCATATTGGCCAGGATGGAGTTGGTGTAGTTGCTCACCGCCTTGGCCTGCGTCATGGTGATGTTGACGTGGTGGCGCGTGTAGCTGCTGGTCTTGACACGGATGCCACGCTTCATGCCCTCTTCGCCCAGATAGGCGCCCCAGGCCCAGGCAGCCACCATCAGGTGGATCTGGTTGCCCCGGGGTGAAACACCCAGCTTTTGGGAGCCGATCCAGGCCAATGGACGCAAATAGCAGGATTCGAGCTTGTTTTCACGCACCACGGCCTTTTGCGCCTCGTTCACTTCTTCCTTGGTGAACGGAATCTTCATGCGCAAAATCTTGGCGCTGTTGAACAGGCGATCTGTATGCTCTTCGAGGCGGAAGATGGCCGTGCCGTTGGCCGTGTTGTAGGCACGTACGCCCTCAAAGGCGCCGCATCCGTAATGCAGGGTGTGTGTCAGAACATGGATCTTGGCATCGCGCCAGTCAACCATCTGGCCGTCCATCCATATCTTGCCGTCACGATCGGCCATCGAGGGAACTACGGGGCTCATGGGTATCCTTTGTTGCTGTAGGTCGCAAAACCGGGATTTTACGGGGCCTCGGGTGATTTACGCTCATCGGGCGTTGCGCCGTCAGCGTCGGGCCGGAAAAGCACCCACTTGACCAGCTTGCCCTGCCGAAACTCGCAGGTCACATGCGATTGTGTGCCGTCCGTCCAGCGATACACCTCGGGATCGGCGCCCTCTGGCGACCGCAGCTCGCCCAGCGCCTGCGTCATCGCCACCACATGCATCAGATTCACCCCCTCGGCAAGCCGTGCATTGAGCATGACGGCGCTGCCCACGTAGCCGATAGGGCGTTTGGCGGCTTTCTTCATCACGTTCACAAGCCGCGTGAAATGCAGCAGGGCCCACATGACCAGCCCGCCAGCGACCGCCGCCACGCCAGCCCACCCATAAGCGTAAAAACCAAACCCGATCAGAGCCACGCCCCCCAGGGGCAACAAGATATTGCGTAAATTCATGGCTCGATTGTCTTACGACGCGGTCCACGCGGTTGTGTGGGGATTGCGTAGATAGCCCGACATGGCACCTGCTCAGGCATGCCGCGAACCAGCGCCCCGCGAAAGGCCGCGCAGATAGGGCGTTCTTCAGCCGCCCCGGCCCGCATGGCCACGCCTTGCGCTGCCTTGCCGCGTAGACCACCGATCTGCACCACCCGCACAGAGGCCTCTTTGCAGGGAATCAACACGTTCTAATAGTGCCATTTCACCCACCACGCCTCCGCAGCCCAACCCATGCGCACAACACACCTCCTGCTCGCCACCCTGACCGCTGCGCTGGGCGCGCACTCCACCATCGCTCAGACCCTGTTCAAGTGCACGGACGACAAAGGACACACGACTTACTCCGACCGGGCGTGCCTGCAAGCTCCGCGCCCGAAAGCGCCCATGGCCCAGCGGCCTGTAGCATCTGCACCGTCTGCAGCAGCCAAGGCCGCGCCTGCCGTGACCCCACCAACCGCCGTTGCGGGCGGGAAGGTCGAGGGCAACGTCACCAAGCTCACGGTGGCCATCGTGGAAGGGGTGCTCCGGCGTGCGCTGGATCTGGGAGATCGGTCGGACCACCGGGCCCAATGTGCGCTGGCCGCGCCGGACCTGACCTTCAAGCTGACGGACCACAGCAGCAACCCTGCGAGCGTTTTTTCCGGCGGCCGCCGCGAGATCTGCGATCTGCAGCTGCAGTCCGCACAAGCCATGCAGGCGAGCGGCCTGAGTGCCTCCACCCGCCTTGGAAAAACCGATATTCGCATCAATGCCGACGGCACCCAAGCCGTCGCCAAGTCCGAAACGTCAACGGCCGTTTCCCTGCAGGGTCAGCAAATGATGACCCTGCATTGCACGCGCGAGGAGGTCTTCGGCATATACAGCGGCAGCGTCCTGTACCAGCGCGCCAACGCAACCTGCAGGCCGGTGGGCTGAGTCCCTGCTTCAGCCCAGACCGCGCACCACATTCATCGCCTCTTCCACCCGCTCCACCGCATGGATGGTGAGGCCCTCGATGGGCTTTTTGGGCGCGTTGGCCTTGGGCACCACGGCCACGCTGAAGCCCAGCTTGGCGGCCTCCTTCAGGCGCTCCTGCCCGCGCGGTGCAGGCCGCACCTCACCCGCCAGCCCCACTTCGCCAAACGCCAGAAACCCCCGGGGCAAGGCCTTGCCGCGCAGACTTGAGGTGATGGACAACATCACGGCCAGGTCGGCGGCGGGCTCGCTGATGCGCACGCCACCCACCGCGTTCACAAACACGTCCTGGTCCATGCAGGCCACACCCGCGTGGCGGTGCAGCACCGCCAGCAGCATGGCCAGGCGGTCTTTGTCCAGCCCCACACTCAGGCGGCGCGGGCTGGGGCCGCCGCTGTCCACCAGTGCCTGGATTTCGACCAGCAGCGGGCGCGTGCCTTCCAGCGTCACCATCACACAACTACCAGGCACGGGCTCGCTGTGCTGGCTCAAAAAGATCGCGCTGGGGTTGGTGACCCCCTTGAGGCCCTTTTCGGTCATGGCAAACACGCCAATCTCGTTGACCGCGCCAAAGCGGTTCTTGATGGCCCGTACCAGGCGGAACTGGCTGTGCGTGTCGCCTTCAAAATACAGCACCGTGTCCACCATGTGCTCCAGCACGCGCGGGCCGGCCAGCGCCCCCTCCTTGGTCACATGCCCCACCAGCACGATGGCCACGCCCGAGGCCTTGGCACAGCGCGTGAGATGGGCCGCGCACTCACGCACCTGGGCCACCGAGCCAGGTGCGGACGTGAGCTGGTCGGAATAGACGGTTTGTATCGAATCGATCACGGCCACCGCAGGTTGCATGGACTCGATGGTGGCCAAAATCTTTTCGAGCTGGATCTCGGCCAGCACGTTCACCTGGCTATGGTCCAGCCCCAGGCGACGGGAGCGCAAGGCCACCTGGGCGCCGCTTTCTTCCCCCGTCACGTACAACGTGGGCAGCCCGGCACGCTGCAGGGCATCCAGCGCCTGCAGCAGCAGGGTGGACTTGCCGATGCCAGGGTCACCGCCGATCAGCACCACGCCCCCTTCCACAATGCCGCCGCCCAGCACCCGGTCCAGCTCGTCAATGCCGCTGGGTGTGCGCTCGACATCGCTGGCCTCGATGGCCGACAGCGGCATCACCACCTGGGCCTGTGCCAGCCCCGCAAACTGCGAGCCGCTGTAGCGGTTTTTGCCCGGCCCGGCCTCGGCCACCGATTCGATCAGCGTGTTCCAAGCGCCGCAGGCCGGGCATTTGCCCAGCCAGCGCGGGCTGGTGCCGCCGCACTCGGTACAGGTGAACGTGGTTTTTTCTTTGGCCATGGCGATATGAAGGGGAAGCCCCGATGCAGGGGCAGCCGACTATAGCGGCCATGCCAGCACACGCCCGCCACAGCCCGTACGATGGCGGGCTTGGTAACGCCGCACGGAGCTCAGATTGCAGACACCCACCAACCGCTTCAAACAGGCCATGGCCCAGGGCCAGGCCCAAATCGGCCTGTGGCTCGGCCTGGCCGAGGCCTACAGCGCCGAAATCCTCGCCGGCACCGGCTACGACTGGCTGCTGGTCGATGGCGAACATGCGCCCAACGACCTGCGCTCCATCCTGCATCAGCTGCAGGCCATTGCCAGTGCGGCCAGCGCCCTGCCGCCCGGCGCGCAGGCACCCCACCCCATTGCGCGCGTGCCCGTGGGCGACACCGCGCTGATCAAACAGTACCTGGACATCGGCGCACAGACGCTGCTGGTGCCCATGGTCGATACGCCCGAGCAGGCGCAGCAGCTGGTGCGCGCCACGCGCTATGCGCCCGAAGGCGTGCGCGGCATGGGCAGCGCGCTGGCCCGCTCGTCGCGCTGGCAGGCGTACCCCCAGTATGTGCACGAGGCCAACCAGCAGATCTGCCTGCTGGTGCAGGCCGAAACGGTGGAAGCCATGGCCCACCTCGATGCCATCGCCGCCACGCCCGGTGTGGACGGGGTGTTCATCGGCCCGGCCGACCTGTCGGCCTCGATGGGACACCCCGGCAACCCGGGGCACCCGGATGTGCAGGCCGCCATCCACGATGGCATTGCGCGCATCCTGCGCGCGGGCAAGGCGCCGGGCATTCTGGCCACCACCGAATCGCAAGCGCGCCAGTGGCTGGCGGCGGGTGCGCTGTTTGTGGCCGTGGGCGTGGACACCATGCTGCTGACCAGCGCGGCGCAGGATTTGCTGGCGCGCTTTCGCAGCGCGACCGACGCGGCCCCCACCCGGCCCGCGGGCTACTGAATCTTTTTTCTTCCGGACCCAAGGACAGACATCCATGAAAGTTTGTATCTACGGCGCAGGCGCCATCGGCGGCTGGCTGGGCGTGGCCCTGGCGCAGGCGGGCCACCCGGTCAGCATGGTGGCGCGCGGCGACACGCTGCGCGCCCTGCAGGCCGAAGGGCTGCGCATGCGGCGCGCTGACGGCACCCTGGCGCAGGTGCCCGTCACCGCCCACAGCGACCCGGCCGCACTCGGCGTGCAAGACCTCGTCGTGGTCGCCGTCAAGGCCCCGGGCCTGCCCGACGTGGCACGCGCCATGGCGCCGCTGATCGGGCCCGAGACCATCGTGCTCACCGCGATGAACGGTGTGCCATGGTGGTTCCTCGACGGCTTTGGTGGCGCTGCGCAGGGCCATGCCCTCGAATCCGTGGACGCGGGGGGCGTGATTGCCAAAGCCATCCCTGCGCACAACGTGGTGGGCAGCGTGGTGCACACGAGCTGCTCGCTGGAGGCGCCGGGTTTCGCCCGCCAGCACTTCGGCAACCGCCTCATCGTGGGCGAGCCCGACGGCAGCCGCAGCCCGCGCCTGCAAGCGCTGGCCGAGACGCTGCAGCGCGGCGGCATCGATGTGGAGGTGAGCCACTGCATCCAGAAAGACATCTGGTTCAAGCTCTGGGGCAACCTCACCATGAACCCGATCAGCGCGCTGACCGGCGCCACGACCGACCGCATCCTTGACGACGACCTGGTTCTCGGTTTTGTGTCGGCCGTGATGCTGGAGGCCAAAGCCATTGGCGAAAAACTGGGGCTGCCCATCGACCAGCAGCCCGAAGACCGCCACGCCGTCACACGCAAGCTCGGCGCCTTCAAGACGTCGATGCTGCAGGACGTGGAAGCGGGCAAGCCCCTGGAGATCGACGCGCTGGTGGGCGCCGTGCGCGAGCTGGGCCAGATCACCCACACCCCCACCCCCCATACCGATGCGCTGCTGGGGCTGACGCGCCTGATGGCGCGCACGCGCGGCCTGTACTGATTTTTCAAGCCCAATCGGCTTACAGCGCTTATCCACCAATCGCAAATAGCTACCAATTTAATAGCAAACCAACCATGGCCACATCCTCTCTCACGCTTTACTACACCCCCGGCACCTGCGCGCAGGCCGTGCGCATCGCGCTGGAAGAAGCCGGCGCCCCCTACGAACTGGCCCGTGTGAATTTCGCCGCCGGCCAGCAACGCACGCCCGAATACCTGGCCGTGAACCCCAAGGGCCGCGTGCCCGCGCTGGCCACGCCCCACGGCACCCTGACCGAAACCCCCGCCCTGCTGGCCTATGTGGCACAGAGTTTTCCCGAGGCGCGCCTGGCCCCCACCGACGCACATGGCTTTGCACGTTTGCAGGAGTTCCACAGCTACCTCGCGTCCACGGTGCACATCGCCCATGCCCACCGCCCCCGCGCCAGCCGCTGGGCCGACGAGCCCGAGGCCCACGCCGCCATGCAGCGCAAGGTGCCGCAGAACATGACGGAATGCTTCAACCTCATCGAAAGCCACTACCTCGGCGATGGCCCCTGGGTGATGGGCGAGCAGTACACGGTGGCCGACGGGTATCTGTTCACCATCGGCACCTGGCTGCAAAGCGATGGTGTCGACATTGCGCAGTTCCCCAAGGTGCACGCGCACACGCTGCGCATGCTGCAGCGCCCCGCTGTGCAGCGCGCGCTGGCCTGAATTTTCTTGAGGCTAAACGTCCACGCAGCTAGAGTGCGCGGCTTGTCACACTGGCGCGGCACAGGCCAGCGCCGCCGCGCAAGGGCCGCCCCGCCGCGCTGGCGGCGTCCCCCTTCCCGAATTGCGCAGCAATTCGAGAGAAGGGGGAAGGCGCGAAGCGCCTCAGGGGGTTGTCACCCTCAGTTCACCTTCAGAAAACGCCAGTCGATGCGGTTGTCCGCACGGTGTGGCAGGTCCACCTTTTGGGTCGCGGCCCATGGAATCACCTGGTTGTACAGCGGGATGTGCGAGATCAGCGCGTGGTCTTCTACCAGGGCTTTTTCGATCAACCCGTTGCGCGTGCCCGCATCGGTTTCCTTCTTGATGCGCTCGATCAGGGCGTCCTGCTGCGGGTTCGAGAACCGCCCCAGGTTGAAGTTGCCATCGCCGCCCGCGCCGGGCGAGCGGATCAGCGACTGCAGCGAGTAGAATGCGTCAAACGTCGGCACACCCCAGCCCAGCAGGTAGATGCTGGCCTCGTTGCGCTGGATCATGGGGAAATAGGTGGCAAACGGCAGGGAGCGCAGCTTGGCTTTGACTCCCACCTTGGCCCATTGGGCTGCGATGGCCTGGCACAACTGCTCGTCATTGATATAGCGGCCCGCACTGCAGGCAAAGTCCACCTCGAAGCCTTGGAGGTAGCCCGCCTCGGCCAGCAGATTTTGTGCGGCCTTGGCGTCGTAGGGCCAGCGCACATCGGCCTTGGGCGTCCAGCCGTTGACCTGGTGCGCAATCAGCGTGCCGGTGGGCTGTGCCAGGCCACGCAGCACGACGCGCTGAATGGTGTTGATGTCAATCGCTTGGTACAGCGCCTTGCGCACCCGCACGTCCTTGAGCGGGTTTTTGCCCTTCACGTTCGAACCGGGCAACTCGTCGCGAAACTGGTCCAGGCCCAAAAAGATCGTGCGGTACTCGGCGCCTTCCAGCACCTTGAGCGTGGGGGTCTGGCGAATGCGCGCCAGGTCTTGCAGGCTGGGGTCGATCACAAAGTCGATCTCGCCCGACAGCAGCGCCGCCGTGCGCGTGGCGTCGGCCTTGATGGGGGTGTAGACGATCTCGGTCACGTTGGACGGGTATTTGCCCTTGCCCCACCAGTGGGGGTTGGGCTCCAGCACCGCGCGCTGGTCCGGCGACCACGACTTGAGCACAAAAGGCCCCGTGCCCAGCGCGTTGCGGTGGGCATAGGTTTCGTCTTTGTTCTTGATGTCCTTGGGCTCCACCGATTTGTTCTTTTCGGCCCAGGCGCGGCTCATGATGCGCAGCTCGGTGAGCTGGTTCACCAGCACCGGGTTGGGCACATTCGAAAAGAGGTCGATCGTGTGCGCGTCTACCTTTTCAATGCGGTCGATACCTTGGGCATAGACGGCGTAGTTGGAGTTTTTGTTCTTGGCGCGCTCCAGCGAAAACACGGCGTCATCGGCGGTGAACTCACTGCCGTCGCTGAATTGGACGCCCTTGCGCAAGCTGATGCGCAACTGCGTGGGACTGATGCGTTTCCACTCCGTGGCCAGCGAAGGCTCGGGCTTGAAGGTCTTGCTGTTGTATTCGACCAGGGTGTCGTACACGGCCGAATGCAGGGCGTTGTTCACGCCCACGTTTTGTGCATGGATGTCCCATGACGACACATCCACCGCCCGCGACCAGCGGAAGGTTTTGGACTGTACGGCCAACGGCAAGGCCATGGCCACAGCGGCCGCGAGCAAAAGGGTCTTGAAACGCATGAAGGAGTCACTCCAGATCAGTCAGCCCTCCACTATGTGCCAATTCGCTCTTTGAGGGAACGAACTTGTCTTTATTAGCTTAGAGCCTGTTTACGATCTAAAAACCATCACACCCGCCAACACCAGCATGGTCGCAGCGGTCACGCCGTCCAGCACCCGCCAGGCGCCCGGCGATGCAAACACCGGAGCCAGCCAGCGCGAGCCAAAGCCCAGCGTCAAAAACCACACGGCACTGGCCAGCGCACCACCGGTGGCAAAGGTGGCCCGGCCCCACACCGGGTACGGCGTGGCCATGGTGCCCAGCAGCAGCACCGTGTCCAGATAGACATGCGGGTTCAGCCAGGTGAGCGCCATCACCGTGAGCACCGTGGTGCGCAGGCTCGCGCCTGGCCCGTTGGCAGTCACCAGCAGATGGGCGGGCTTGAGTGCCCGGGCGCCGGCCTGCACCGCGTAGGCCACCAGAAACAGCCCCCCGGCCCAGCGCATGGCCTCGGCCCATTCGGGCCGCGCGGCCAACATGCCGCCCATGCCCCACACGCCCGCCTGCAACAGCACCGCATCCGACAACGCACACACCAGCACCACGGGCAGCACATGCTCGCGCCGCAGCCCCTGGCGCAGCACAAACGCGTTTTGCGCGCCGATGGCCATGACCAAAAAGGCGGTCGACGTGAACCCGTGAACGAAGGCGGTGGTGCTCATGGGCGGTGATTTTCAATCTCTCTACGCCGTCACGCCAGCTATACTTTTTAACCATCCGTCAGAATGGTTAACCCACCATGCCGCTCGACTCCGCCCAGCTCAACGCCTTTGCCGCCGTGATCGACGAAGGCAGTTTCGAGCGCGCTGCGGCGGTGTTGCATGTCACGCGCTCGGCGGTGTCTCAGCGCGTCAAGCTACTCGAAGAGATGGTGGGCCAGGTGCTCGTGCGCCGTGCCACACCCTGCACACCCACCGAGGCCGGGCAAGCGCTGTACCGGCATGCCCGCGAAGTCGCGTTGAGCGAAGCCGATGCGCTGGCCACCATCGGCGGCGGGCAGCGCCAGTCCACGCGGCTGGCCATTGGCGTCAATGCCGACTCGCTGGCCACCTGGTTTCCGCACGCCATGTCGCACGCCGCGCAAGGGCACCACATCACCTTCGATATCCATGTGGAAGACCAGGACCACTCGGCCAACCTGTTGCGCGAGGGCCGCGTGATGGCCGCCGTCACCGCCGACCCCCAGCCGGTGCAGGGCTGCAAGGTGTTGCCGCTGGGCACGCTGCGCTACCGTGCGCTCGCGAGCCCCGCCTTCCTGCAGCGTCACTTTGCAAAAGGCGTCAACGCCGCCGCGCTGGGGCAAGCGCCCATGCTGGTGTTCAACCGCAAGGACGCCCTGCAGACGCGGTTTGTGCAGCGCATCACGCGCCGCCCACTGGCGCAGCCTGTGCACTGGCTGCCCGAGGCGCATGCGTTTGTCATGGCCACGCGCGCAGGGCTGGGTTGGGGGATGATCCCCGACCCGTTGGCCGAGAGCGACCTCAAAGCCGGCACGCTGGTCGAGCTGATTGCCGGCAAACCCGTGGATGTACCGCTGTATTGGCAATACTGGCGCCTGAATGTGCAGGCACTTCATCACATGACGGGCGCCGTGCAGTCGGCGGCGGCGCAGGTGTTGTTGCCCTGATCTGCCGCACACCGGCCTGCGGCGTGCTCCGCCCCTGTCAATCCCTTATCGAAGGCCCAGCAACTCAGCCCAGGGCCTCGTGGTGGTCGGCCACGCCGCGTTTCCAGTACGAAGCGATGCGCATGTGTTTGGCGTCCACCCCCGGCTTGGCCAGCACGGCCGTGCGCACGGCCACCATGTCGGCACTTTCGCCAGCCGCCCAGATATAGCCCGCCCCTTGCGGCAGCACGAGGCTTTCCACGGCCTCAGGCAGGTGTGGCACCCATTGCACATCCAGCGTCGCCGCACTGGTCAGCGCGCGCCGGTCGCCCACGTGGCGCACCTGAATGCGCACCGTGGCGGCCGTGTGGGCAGGCAACTCGGCCAGGCGGCGGGCGATGGCAGGCAACGCGGTGTCGTCGCCGATAAGCCAATGCCAGTCAAAACCCATAGGCACCACCATGCTGCCACGCGGCCCGGCAATCCCCACCCATTGGCCGATGAACGCCGCCGCCGCCCAGTCGGACGCTGGGCCCGCGTCGTGCAACGCAACTTCGATGTCCAGCTCACCAGCGGCCGCGTCGAACCGTGCGGGGGTGTAATCGCGCAACACCGGGCGCGGCCCGGCAAACACGGGGCGGCCATCTTGAATCTCAGGCAGTTCGGGGCGCTCCAGGCCCGGCCGGGGCAGGATGAGCTTCACATGATCGTCAAACCCGGCGCTGACGAAACCATCGAGGTCGGGGCCTGCGAGGGTGAGCCGCACAAAGCCGGGGCTGATGTCGGTGCGGCGCACCACCTGCAGATGGCGGGCGCGCAAAGTGTGCCGAACCCGTTGGACAACAAGTTGGGAGGACGCAGAAGGGGTCGAAGGCGGAGGAGGGAAAGAAGATGTGTCCATGATTTAAAATGTTGATTTAATCAACCAATTATTTTCAAACAAGTTGATTTTGTCAACTTGTTTCACGCCATGAGCCCACGCAACCCCCGCGATGTTTTCGACGCCATGCACGACCTCATGCATGTGTACCGAGCGCACATGGTGCGCGCCATGGCCGCAGTCCACCCCGAGCTGACGCTCAATGAAGTGCGTGCGCTGTCCTTCATTGGCCGCCACCCCGGCGCCACCCAAAAAGAGCTGGTGGCCCACAGCGGCGCCGACAAAGCCCAGGTCGCACGGATGCTGGGCCTGCTGCAGGACAAGGGCTGGCTGGAGCGCGCGCCCCATGCCCAAGACAAACGCAGCCGCTGCCTAGCGCTCAGCCCCCAGGGCAGTGACTTGTACAAGGCATTGCGCGAATCACGGCAGGCATTGGCTGCGTCTGCGCTCAAGAACTGCGACAAAAATACCCAGGCGCAACTGCTGGCGCAGATCCAGCAGCTGCGCGACAGCCTGGATGCTCTGGACACATCGGGCGGGGCACCGTGCGCTGGCACACACCCGAGAGGTGACCACGGGAGCGGGCATTGATGCCACGGCACGCATCACCCTGGCAGACGCGTTGCAACGGATTTTTAGAAGAAAACGGGCTCTAGCGCTTATTGCACAAGCGCTAGCAGCTATGAAAAAATGAGTGGATTAGCGCCCCTGAATCGCCCGCACCGCCTGGGGCAAAGACTGCACACCGGGTAGAAAGTGGTCGATGGTGGCGCCCAGTGCCACGGCGCACACCAGCGCACCCAAGAGGGGTTTCCAGGTCAGGCGCACGGCAGCGCCCAGCCACCCGCCGCGCTCCATGCCCACCGCCGCGCGGGCCGTGACCACCGAGAACGCCAGCTCCACGGCCACGGCGAGCAACACGTCCCAGCCGAAGTACAGCATCGCCAGCGCACCGGCGCCCCCCACCAACAACACGCCCATCAGAAACACCGCCACCAGCGGCACCAGCACCACGGCGCCTTCATCGGCGCTGCCCGCAGCCTCCAGCGCGCCACCGGCCACGTCGCCAAGGTCTCCCAGACCGTCGCCAAAACCGCCCTCGGCCCCCGCGCCACCGAAGTCGCCACCGCCCGTGCGTGGCAGCGTGGCGCCCGAACCCCCACCCGGGGCCCGACCGGGCCAGACATCCGGCAGGTCCACGGACCCATCCCACTGCGCGCCCTCGCTGCGATGGCCGACCAGGCGCGCGGCCCACAGGCGCAGCACCAGCAGATAAGCGCCATAGCCCACACCCAGCGTGACCAGGTAGCGCAGCGCCAGTGAATCCACGCCCATCACCATCTGCAGGTGCGACGTGGCCCACATCAACGCCATCGTGAAACTGCCGATACACAGCCCGTGCCAGCGCAGGCTGTGGCGTGCCAGCAGGCGCTGGCGAAGGCCCGCAGCGGTGACCAACGGCGGGCGGGCTCGGCGCGATGAAGAAGCGGCTTTCATGGTGTTGTGATCCCCCCAAGGCGCCCACTGGCTGGGGTCCGCGCCATCGTAACGCGATGACACCTTAGAGCCTGTTTACGATCTCGCAGGAGCCGCGTTGGAACGCAATCGGGATGAGTGGATGCTTCGGGTGCGCCGCATGGGCTCATGCCCATGCAAGCAGCCGGGGCGTCCAATCGCCCGATTGCGCTCCAACCCTTCGGGCAGTGGTCTTTGCGGGCGGTCTGCGGCGTTGCGGCGCTTGTGAATAGCCATGCTATCCACTGCGCACCGCGCCTTGCATCCCATCCCGCAAAGACCGCTGCGCGACCCCTGGGAGATCGTAAACAGGCTCTAAGATCGTGAACACGTTCTTCTTATGACATGCGTCAGCAGCGGCACGATGGCCGCTTCCACACCGCACCGGTCGCGGGCATGATCGCGGCCATGGTGATTGCAGCCACCCTTCCCGCTCTCTCTGCCGAGCCCATGGCTGCGGCGCCCACGCCCATGCCGGCAGCGCCCCCCGCCATGCCGGGTTACCGCGCGATGTGGGTGGGTATCTGTCTCGAATTTCTGGAGTTCGCGGTTTTTTTTGCCGTGTACTTCAGCGCACGCTGGTTTCACCCGCAGGCCTTTCAAGCGGGTGCCGCACGGTTGTGGACGCTGGGCGGCGTGCTCATCACGGCGGCGATGGTGACCAGCGGCTATCTGCTGGTACGGGCGGTGCGCAGCATGCGCGCGGACCGGCGCACGCGCGCGATGGGCTGGCTGGCACTGGCGCTGCTGGTGGGCCTGGCCTACCCCCTGCTCAAGGCACTGGAGTGGCAATGGAACCGCGCACACGGCCTGAACGCGGGCTCGGGCATTTTTGTGGTCGTTTACTACTACCTCACGATCAACCATTTTGTGCATGCCTGCTGGGGGCTGCTCGGAATGGGGTGGGGCCTGCTGCGCCTGGGCACGGGCGGCTATTCAGCCAATGATTGCCGGGGCCTGGAGGCCCTGGCCACCTACTGGCACGCCACCGATCTGGTCTGGCTCATGCTCTTTGGCCTGTTCTACGCGTTC
Organism: Acidovorax radicis; assembly: GCF_020510705.1. NCBI lineage: Bacteria > Pseudomonadati > Pseudomonadota > Betaproteobacteria > Burkholderiales > Comamonadaceae > Acidovorax > Acidovorax radicis. Next base: position 316,878 of record NZ_CP075184.1, on the reverse strand, counting down.
GCATGACCGCCGCACCCCGCATCCGCACACTTTGGGGCCGCCATGGCGCCACGCTGACCTGGTTGGCGTTGCTGGCGCTCACCGCCGCGAGCGTGGCCATGGCCGGCCATGCACAACACGGTGGCTCGCGCCTGTGGATGACCATCGCCGTGGCCGCCCTGGCGTGGACCAAGGGCTGGCTGCTGGTGCGCCACTATCTAGAGGCTCACCATGCGGGCCCGGTGTTTCTGCGCATCGTGATGTTGTTCGGCGCCCTGGCGCCGCTGGGGCTCATCGCCTGCGCGGTGCACGAGGCATTGCGGCACTGACGGGGCCGGGCCGGGCTGCGCCGGGCCGCAGCACAAAACCCGGCTTACACGCCCTGCGCCACTGGCACGCGCTGCGCCAGCGCGCACATCAACTCATACCCCACCGTGCCCGCCGCCCGGGCTACCTCATCGACGGGCAGCACGGTGCCATTGCTGGCGCGGCCCCACAGCGTGACCTCGCTGCCAAAACCAAGGTGGGTGCCGACCGCCATGCCGCTGGCGATGAGCGGGGTGAGGTCCACGGTGATCATGTCCATGCTCACACGCCCCACCAGGCGCGTGCGCACCCCGTTGACCAGCACGGGGGTGCCGGTGTCGCAGTGGCGCGGGTAGCCATCGGCGTAGCCGCAGGCCGCAATGCCAATGGTGAGCGGGCCGTCGGCCGTGAAGCGCGAGCCATAACCCACCGTGTCGCCCGCCTGCAAATGCTGCACCCCGAGCAGGCGTGTGGACAGGGTCATGGTGGGCTCCAGCGCCCAGTGCTGCGCGTCGCTTTCAGGAAAATCAGGCGCGCTGCCGTACAGCACGATGCCGGCGCGCACCCAGTCCGAGCGCAGCCGCGCATCGCCATGGTGGCGCAACGCCGCCGCGCTGTTGGCCACGCTGCGCTCGCCAGGCAGGTCTTGGGTGGTGGCGTTGAACGCATCGATCTGGTGGTCGATGCCCAGGGGCCCGTCCGCGTCGCTGAAGTGCGTCATGACCGAAATCTCGTCCACCTGCGTCAGCGCGTCGAGCCGTGCCCACGCGGCGCGGTAACTGCGGGGCGTGAACCCCAGGCGGTTCATGCCCGAGTTCATCTTGAGAAACACGCGATGGGGTACCTGGGTCTTGTGCGCCGCCAGCATGTCGATCTGCTCGTCGCAATGCACGGCATGCCACAGGCCCAGGCGCGAGCACAGCTCCAGGTCGCGCGCCTCGAACACCCCTTCGAGCAACAAAATGGGCCCGCGCCAGCCCAGGTGGCGAATGCGCTCGGCCTCGGCCAGGTCAAGCAATGCAAACCCGTCGGCACCGCGCAGCCCCTCGAACACCCGCTCAATGCCATGGCCGTAGGCGTTGGCCTTGACCACCGCCCACACTTTCGCATCAGGAACCGACTGGCGAACACGCCCCAGATTGTGGTGCAGTGCGGCAGTGTGGATGGTGGCGTGTATCGGGCGGGGCATAGGGTTTGACCAGATGAGAAGCACCGGATTTTCGCATCGTCGCCTTTTATCCGCGTGATATAACCGCCTGTCACTTGCTACGGTTACTCACATTTCACAGGGCATCAGCCGTGCTGATGCACCCACCAGCCATTCGATGAAGCGCGGTTTTTACACCATCATGTCGGCGCAGTTTTTCAGCTCGCTGGCCGACAATGCACTTTTCGTGGCCGCTGTCGAACTCCTGCGCACAGGGGGTGCCCCCGAATGGCAACGCGCTGCGCTGGTGCCCATGTTTGCGCTGTTTTATGTGATCCTGGCGCCATTCGTCGGCGCCTTTGCCGACGCCCTGCCCAAGGGCAAGGTGATGTTTGTCAGCAATGCCATCAAGATCGTGGGCTGCCTGATGATGCTGTTTGGCTCGCACCCGCTCATGGCGTATGCCGTGGTGGGCCTGGGCGCTGCGGCCTACTCACCCGCCAAATACGGCATCCTGACCGAACTGCTGCCCGCCTCGCAACTGGTCAAGGCCAACGGATGGATCGAAGGCCTCACCATCACGTCCATCATCCTCGGCGTGCTGCTGGGGGGTCAGCTGGTGGGGGCCTCCATCTCTCACTCGCTGCTCGCCATTGACCTGCCGTTGATCGACACGGGCATCGACACCGCGCCCGAAGCCGCCATTGCGTCGCTGATCATCGTGTACATCGTCGCCGCCTGGTTCAACACGCGCATTCCGCACACCGGGGTCGAGATGCGCCCGCTGCGGCAAGACCCCGAGCGCAGCGTCCTGAGCAACGCGCTGGCGCTGGTGCCCGATTTCTGGACCTGCAACCGCCGCCTGTGGAAAGACCGGCTGGGGCAAATCTCGCTGTCCACCACCACCCTGTTCTGGGGCGTGTCGGGCAATCTGCGCTACATCGTGCTGGCGTGGGGCGGGGTGGCCCTGGGTTACAGCACCACCCAGGCCTCGGCCCTGGTGGGCGTGGTGGCCATCGGCACGGCCGTGGGCGCGGTGGTGGCGTCCATGCGCATGCGCCTTGATGTGGCCACCCGCGTGATGCCGATGGGCATTGCCATGGGCGTGCTGGTGGTGTTGATGAACTTCATCAGCAACGTGTGGGTGGCCGTACCCTTCCTCATCCTACTCGGTGGGCTGGGGGGCTTCCTGGTGGTGCCCATGAACGCACTGCTACAGCATCGGGGCCACAACCTCATGGGGTCGGGCCGTTCGATCGCCGTACAGAACTTCAATGAACAGGCCTGCATCCTGGCGCTGGGCGCGTTCTACAGCCTGTCCACCCGGCTTGGCCTGTCGGCCTTTGGCGCCATCACCGTCTTTGGCATCGTGGTCGCCAGCATCATGTGGCTGATCCAGCGCTGGCACGCATACAACTGCGTGCACCACAGCGAAGAGGTCGAGCACCTGCTGCATATTGCGCGGCAGGATACGCACCACTGAAGCCCCCTGAGCGGCTGCGCCGCTTCCCCATTGGGGCACACCCGGTGGCCTGGCAGGGCCCGCTGCACGGGTGCACTGGCAGGGGAAGTCAGCACCAGTGTGGTTTGCCGCAGGCACCGTTTTACTACTATTTTTATAGCTGCCAGCGCTTACTCATTAATCGCTAGAGCCTGTTTTTCTTTGTAATGCAATCTCCTCTGCCCATCGCCGCCCTGCTGTTCAACGCCCTGGTCTGGGGCCTGGCCTGGTGGCCGTTCCAGCGCATGCACCAGGCGGGCCTGCACCCGTTGTGGGCCACGGCCTGCATGTATGCGCTGGTGCTTGTGGCCTTGCTGGCATGGCGCCCGGGCATCTTGCGCCAGGTGCGCCAGCACCCTGAGCTGTGGCTGCTGGCGCTGGCCTCGGGCCTGAACAACGTGGCCTTCAACTGGGCCGTGACCATTGGCGATGTGGTGCGCGTGATCCTGCTGTTTTATCTGATGCCCGCCTGGGCCGTTTTGTTGGCCTGGCGCATTCTGGGTGAGCGGCCCACACCTGCGGCGCTGTGGCGTCTGGCGCTGGCCTTCACGGGCGTGGTGCTGGTGCTGCTGCCCGAGGGTGCGCCCGCCACGCGCCTGCTGCAGAACCTGTCGCTGGCCGACGCGCTGGCCCTGTTGGGCGGCTTCATGTTCGCGCTCACCAACGTCACCCTGCGCCGCCTGCACACCGTGCCGGGGCCCGCACGCATGTTCTCGATGTTTGGTGGCTGCATGCTCATGGCGCTGGCCGTGGCTTGCATCGGCTTGCAAGTGGCCGTGGTGGAGCCCTTCCCCGCAGTCAACAGCACCTGGGTCGTCACCGGCCTGCTGCTGGCCGGGGTACTGATGCTGGGCAACTGGGCATTGCAATTTGGCGCGGCGCGCCTGGCGGCCGGCACCACCGCGCTGGTGATGCTGTCAGAAGTGGCGTTTGCCAGCGTGTCCTCCGCGCTGATGGGCGCATCCACCCTGGGCACACGCACCCTGCTGGGCGGGGCGCTGATCCTGCTCGCATCCTTGCTCGCCGCGCTGCAGTTCCGCCGCCGGGCCACCAGCGCCGCCAGCCACTGAGCGGCTGGCGCGCCCACCGCACCGTCGGTGCCCGGGTACCATGCGCCATCATTCCCCCTGGAGCGCGCGCCATGCCTGAGACCCTGTACGACTTTGAAGCCCTGCAGATGAACGGCCAGACCGTGCCCCTGTCGCACTATCAGGGCAAGGTGCTGCTGATCGTGAACACGGCCAGCGCTTGCGGCTTCACGCCCCAGTTTGGTGGGCTGGAAGAGCTGCACAAGCAGTACGCCGACCGGGGCTTGGTGGTGCTGGGGTTTCCCTGCAACCAGTTCGGTCGCCAGGACCCGGGCAGCAACGACGAAATCGCCAGCTTCTGCCAGCTCAACTACGGCGTGAGTTTTCCGATGATGGCCAAGATCGACGTGAACGGTGCCGACGCCTCACCCCTGTACAAATGGCTCACCGCCGAGGCCCCAGGCCTGCTGGGCAGCAAGGCCATCAAGTGGAACTTCACCAAGTTCCTCGTCGGCAAGGATGGCCGCATGATCCGCCGCTACGCGCCGCAGGACGCACCCAAGAAGCTGGCGGGGGATATTGAGGCGGCGCTGGCGGGTTGAGAGGGCACGGCCCCGTAGTGCGGCATCACTCGCGGGACAATGCGACGTCGGGGCTGTGAAACTCTTTTTACCAAGCTGGGCTCAACGGCTGTTTTCGGCCAGGAGCAGTCGGTGGCTCTTGGGTAAAGCGGACACTCAACGTTGGCGTTCAGCCGCCGTCGGAGATGGACGGCTGGAGCAGTGGGTTAGGTGGAGGGTTGCTCACGCTCCAAGTACTTCAGAAGAATGTCTCGGGTTAGAACCAGCATCTTCCAGCGCGTTGGTCCATCGGTCGGCTTTGCGTTGATCCAGTTTCCATGACGAACGGGATCAGCGTACACCTTTATGGTGTTGTCGATGCTTGCGCGATCTGTACCCAAGGCGTCGTGTAGAGGTTGCCAACTGTCCTTGCCGGTCTTGAAGGCAAATGCAGACTTGAGACTTTCAACAACGCGGAAGCAGTAGGTAGCGCAGTCAGTTGTGTCGTTGATAGCTCGCAGGTAGTCACGCAGTGCTAACCTGAAGAAGAGATCGTGATTCGCCAGTGTGAAAGCTCGATTGAAGACCGGACCATGTGGTTCAATTGCGAGCGTCTCGGTCGGCGATTCACCTGCGGGACGGACTCCAAATACATGCGGAGTTCCATCTTCCTCTGTAACTTGAATCAGTTCGACTGAGTAGCCTGAACCAAGCGAGAAGCCCAGCGCACCCACGACGATATGAGCAAAGTGCTCAGCAGCAATGTATGCGGTGATAAAGCCGTCGATTGACTTGAGATCTAGAAGTATGGTGACTTGGGATGAGTCACATTGCGCGACGGCCCGTCCATGATCGGGAATCTTCCATTCAATAGGACCGAAGCGAATACCTGCTCGCTCGGGGTGGATTCGACCAGTTGCAACGTATCGCATGAGACACCTAACGTAACTTAGACCGCATAACCTACGGGATAAACTGGACCGTGGGACACTCTGGACACTTGTTCCGCCAAGAAGTAGTTGCAGATTGGGCTGGAGGCATCAACTCAGCAAACTATAGGCTGACAGTGGACACCTAGACATCACGTTTTGAACTGTCAGGAAGCGGGTAGCATGTGAACGGCGGCTGTCCGGCATTATTGCCAATGGTCTGCTCAGGGCCCATACCCTTATTCCCGCGATTCACTCTTTCAGGAATTTACCGCGGCCCCTGGCGCAGTCGCGCATTCCGCTGATCGCCCCGCCATCTCCCCCTCCACCTTGCGCAGCAAGTCGGCCAGGGTCTTGCCGGGCTCCTGCCGAAACTGTTCGTCCAACACGCTGATGGCCGCAATGCGGTCGATGCGGAAGCCGCGAAAGTCATTGCGCAGCTCGCACCAGGCCGACAGCGTCCAGACCTTGCCCCAATAAAAGCACCCCAGCGGGCGCAGGCGGCGCACGCTCGCGCGGCCCTGCACGTCGGCGTAGTCGATCTGCACCACTTGGCGGCTGTGCACGGCTTCGCGCAGGGTTTGCAGATGGACCTGCACATGGGGCTCCAGCCCCACCGATGGGGCATACAGCGCCTGTGCCTCGGCGGCCACGCGGGCGGCCGGGGGCAACACCGACAGGATCTTGCCCAGGGCGGCCTCCACATCGCGCGCCATGGAGGTGTCGAGCCAGGCCTGGGCCAGCCGGGCCGCCGCCACCAGCGCGTTGGCCTCTGCCTGGCTGAACATCAGCGGGGGCAAATCAAAACCCGCACCCAAGCGGTAGCCCACCCCGGCCTCGCCTTCGATGGGGACGCCCTGGTGCTGCAAATCCGCCACGTCACGGTAGATGGTGCGGGGCGAGACCTCCAGCCGCTCGGCCAGAAAGGCAGCGGTGGTCAGGCGCCGCCCACGGATGAGCTGCACGATCTGGAACAGGCGGTCGGCACGGCGCATTGCAGGTTTCTAGGTTTTTAACGTTTTAGGCCTCTAGCGCTTATCCATCAAGCGCAAGCAGCTATCAAATAAAGAGTGAAAGAGGCGAGACATGTTCTGCCGGGGTAGCGTAACGGCTTCGGGCCGCACGGTGTGGCATGGCGCCGAACGGATGTATCGCCCAGGGCTTACACCACCAGAGCACGCCTGCAGCCGCAGACCGCTGCGGCATCAATCAAGCACACCGATGTGAATGGCCACCTTGTCGGGCCCCGTATACACCTCGAAATCGGTGCCAAAGCGGCGCTTGACGTGGGGATTCTGGGCAAAGTAGCGCCAGACATCCTTCCATGCCTCTATCACCGTCTGCGGCATCTCACCCTGGCCGACAAACACCAGGTAGTGCCCTGCCTGCACGTTCACCTGCACGGCCCCGGCCACCGGGGTGATGGGCGGCGGCACGGCGACGCCCGCGGTGACGTCAAACGCGCCGTGTTCGTTGGATTCGTAGCCGCTGTAGACCCCGAAGATGCGATCGTCTGCGGCGCCGCGCGCGGGCAGGCTGCGCTCCCAGCTCTGGCTGAAAAACCGCTCCCACAGGTCCCCAATGCGGGCCGTGGCAGGGTTCATTTCGTCGCTGTTGCGGGTGCGCACGGACAGGCCGGCGACGCTGAATGCGCCCATGTGGGTGCTGAAAGGTGAGGTCATCATGTGCAGGGCCCTTGCCGGTGGTTGGACGGTGAAGGTATGAGAACGTTGGTGTGGGCCGCGATAGTGCCGCCGCGCTACTGACAACCTCATGTCAGCAGGGATGCCCACGACCTGCACGCGCGGTGCATTCCGTGCGCCCGGGCAACCAGCCGGCGCGCGGCGCGCAGGCCAGCACACCGACGGTTTGGCCCTGCCCTCTGGCGAAGGCGCACGGGCATGCTGGCACACGGGCATACGGACACCCGGGCTGCCCTCAGTGAGCGGCAACGCACCCGACATCCGTGACGGGGGCACGTACCACCTCACCCGGCCTGGAAATCCCAGGCGCAAAAAGCACGGAGCCTGTGGAGCACGGCTGCGCGCAAGACGCTGGATCAGCGAGGCAAGGGAAAAGGGAGGGAAAGGGGGGGGAATGGCTGGCCGCGTCACGCGGTGGCCCAGCACGCACCGATGGGCTGCGGCATGCCGCAGCCCACGGCTCTGGCCAGCTCAGGCCTCGTCGGCAGGTGTTGCGGGCGTTGCGGCGACTTCAGTGGCGATTGCAGTGGCAGTTGTCGCTGCGGCCACCGCCGCCAGCTTGCGCGCACGCTCGATCTGTTGGCCCACCGTGCGGGCCACCATGCCGTACATGTCGGCGAAGGCCTCCAGCGTCTGGCCGCTGGCCTCAAACGCGCGCAGCAGCGCTTCGTCCTTGGCATTGCGGGCTGCCCACTCGGCAAAGGCCTCGTCGAGGATGGCATTGGCCGCCTCGTCGCGGCCTTGCACCAGCTCGGTGTAGGCCTCGCGCGTGAGGCCCGAGGCCTCGAACGCGGCCATCATGCGGTTGCGCAGCTTGGGCAGCAGGTCTTCGGTAGCGCGGGCCTTGCTGTGGCTCCTGCGGCGGTACACCTCCAGCAGCGCGTGGTGCACATGCTCGGGGGCCATGTCTTCCGCGGGCTGACCGGCCAGGTCGTGGCGCTTGTCGCCAGCGGCCACACTTTGCAGATAGCGCGTGGAGCGGGTGTGAATGCCCAGCGCCACCTTCAGCGCATCGCGCTTGAACATCTCGGGGTGTGCCGCCAGCAGATCTTGGAAGATGCCGCGTTTGAGAGGGCGGAACACCGCGCCAAACAGATGCGGGTACAGCGCGGCCAGCTGCTCCAGCGCCGGGTGCACGCGCTGGGGCGCGCGAGGGGCGCCGGGCGCCGAAGCATCCGCCACACCCGACGACGCCTGCTGCGCACCGGGATTGCGCCGGTTACGCCCACCACGGCGTGCACCGTCGGCACGCGGGCGGGGTGCGGCCCCATCCGTCGATGCGGCTTGTGCAGGTGCCGCTTCGGGCGCCTGTGCTGCTGCGCCAGAGGCAACCTCGGCGGAGGCAGGCGCTGCCAGCGGTGCGGCAGGGGCTGCGTTCGGTTGTTCTTGGGCGGACACAGAGTCGATCATGGGGGTGCGATTGGGGGGCAACAAAACCCTCAATCATGCCAGTGTTGGGCGCACACACTCCAAACCATGGCAATGCGCAGGCCATGGACTCACGCTTGCAGCGCCTCGTCCAGCACTTCAACCCAATGCCGCACGGGGATGCCCGTGCCGCTTTGCAGGTGCGTAATGCAGCCAATGTTGGCCGACAGGATCATGTCGGGCGGCTGTGCGCCAAAAGCCTCGCTCAGCCCCCCCAGCTTGCGGTCGCGCAGTTGGTACGAGAGCTCGGGGTTCAACACCGAATAGGTGCCCGCCGAGCCACAGCACAGGTGGGATTCGTTGCGCGCCGTGCGCAGCCTGAAGCCCAACTGGTTCAGATGCGACTCGACGCCGCCGCGCAGCTTCTGGCCGTGCTGCAGGGTGCAGGGCGGGTGGTAGGCGTACAGCGTGTCGGGCTGCTGCACGCGGCCTTGCAGCTTGTCGGCCAGCTCGGGCAGCATGGCGGGCAACAGCTCCGACAGGTCGCGCGTGAGGGCGCTGATGCGCTCGGCCTTGGCCGCGTACTGGGCGTCGTCCTTGAGGATGTGGCCGTACTCCTTGACAGTGACACCGCAGCCCGAGGCGTTCATGACAATGGCCTCCACGCCCTGCTCCACCAGCGGCCACCAGGCGTCGATGTTGGCGCGCATTTCGGCCTTGCCACCTTCCTGGTCGTTGAGGTGGAACTTCACGGCGCCACAGCAACCGGCCTTGGGCGCAATCACGGTCTGCACACCCACCGCATCGAGCACGCGCGCGGTGGCGGTGTTGATGTTGGGCATCATGGCGGGCTGCACACAACCGGCCAGCAACAACACCTTGCGTGCATGCTGGCGCGTGGGCCAGGCCCCCGACGGCTGGGGGGCAGGCACCTTGGCCTTGAGCGCGGCGGGCAGCAGGCCACGCACCAATTGCCCGGCTTTCATGGCAGGGGCAAAAAGCGGCGAGGGCAGTCCTTCCTTCAGCGCCCAGCGCAAGGTTTTTTCACCCAGCGGACGGGGCACTTTTTCATCGACGATCTTGCGGCCAATGTCTACCAGGTGGCCATATTCCACGCCGCTGGGGCAGGTGCTTTCGCAATTGCGGCAGGTCAGGCACCGGTCCAGGTGCCTCTGCGTGGCACGCGTGGGCTCGGCGCCTTCGAGCACCTGCTTGATGAGGTAGATGCGGCCGCGCGGGCCGTCCAGCTCGTCGCCCAGCAGCTGGTAGGTGGGGCAGGTGGCGGTGCAAAAGCCGCAATGCACACATTTGCGCAGAATGGCTTCGGCCTCGAGGCCATCGGCGCGGGCGGCGTATTCAGGGACAAGTTGGGTCTGCATGGGGCATGCCTGGAAAGAAAAGAAAACAAGAAAGGCGCCGGCTCAATGCGCGTCTGGCAACACGGGGGGCCGCGCCTTGCGCAATGGATGGCGCAGGCGCGCACGGTCAGCCCACAAAGGTGGCAGCGAAAAACCCAGCAGCAACAGCGCCAGAGGCAGCACAAACACAAAACCCACGTGTTTGAAGCCCGCCGCGCCCGCCACGCCACCCACCAGAAACATGCCCAGCAACCCGGCATACAGCCGCAGCCGCACATGGTTGGCATGCACCTGCGACTCCGGCGGGGCGCCGGTGCGGTTCCAGTAGAGCATCTTGCCCAGCTCGATGCCCACGTCTGTCACTATCCCCGTCATGTGGGTGGTGCGGATCTGCGAGGACGACATCTTGGTGACGGTGGCGTTTTGCAGCCCCATGATGAAAGAAAGCAGCAGCACCGTCATGGGCACGGCAAACGGGGTGGGCCAGTTGAGGGTAATGGCCCCCACCAGGCCAAACACCAGCATGAGCAGCGCCACCAGCAGCAGCGGCATGGCATAGCTGCTGTGCAGCTTGCGCTGGCGCGCCCAGTTGACCATGATGGCGGTAGTGGCCGCACCGCTGATAAATGCCAGCAGCGCCCCCAGCGCGCCCAGCACCAGCGCCATGTTGCCCAGCACCAGGTTGTCCGCCAGCATCGATACAAAACCCGTCATGTGCGATGTGTAGAGGTGTACCACCAGAAACCCGCCGGCGTTGACAGCCCCGGCGTTGAACGCGAGCAGCAACCCCAGCATGCGGTTGCTGGCCACAGTGCGGTGATGGCCGGTGAGATGGCGAAGGCGACGCATGCAGATGAAAGGCGGTTGAGCGAACGGTGGCGTTGCAGTGGAATGAAATGAAATGAAATGGAACGGAGGCGGTGACAGCCTACCCGCCGCGCTCCATGCGGCCGGGGTTGAAGATGCCCGCCGGGTCGAAGCTCTGCCTGAGCCGCGCATGGATCTGTCCCACGGCCCGTGATGCATGGTCAAAACCACCGCTAGCGCTTGATGCACAAGCGCTAGACGCTATAAAAACAGAAGCACTCCCACCCACAGCCTGCGCGGCCTTGCGCAGCTCCTCGCCAACGGATTCTGGCGCCTGCACCCAGCGCAGCGCTCCGTGCCACTCGACCAGCGGCTGCGCACCGTCGGGCAGGGCCAGCACCGGGGCCGTGGCGGGCACGGACAACCGCCACAGCGCATGGCCTGGCTGTGTGGCGCGGGCCGCAAACCAGGGCAACGTCTGCTCACGGCAGGCCGCCCAGTCGGGGGCCACGGTGGCGTTGTCCATGCGGGTGCCCCCCATCGTCCGGCAGGCAGCCTCTACCGCCGCCACCGCGCCACGAAGGCGCACATACAGCGTGCCGGCACCGGCACTGCCGTCCTGCACCCAGCAGCTCGCGTTCAGCGGCAGGGGTTGCCCGCCCCAGGCGTGCAGCTTGCGCAAGGCGTCGGCCTGGTTGCATTCAAAACGCAGCGTGGCCTCGGCGGGCGCGATGGGCAGCACCTTGAGACTGATCTCGGTGAGCAGGCCCAGCGTGCCCCAGGCACCCGCCATAAGGCGCGACACGTCGTACCCCGCCACATTTTTCATGACCTGGCCGCCAAAGGTCAGCAGCTCGGCACGCCCATTGAGCAGCGTGACACCCAGCAGGTAGTCGCGCACCGCGCCCACACTGGCGCGGGCCGGGCCTGACAAGCCGGCAGCCACCATGCCGCCCACGGTGGCCGCGTCTTCGGGGCCACGCGCAAAGTGGGGGGGTTCAAACGGCAGGCACTGCCCGTTCCCGGCCAGCACGGCTTCCAGTTCGGCCAGGGGGGTTCCGGCACGCACCGTCACCACCAGCTCACTGGGCTCGTAACTCACGATGCCGCTGAGGCCCCGGGTGTCGAGCACCTCGCCATGCAGGGCCAGCCCGTGGAAGTCTTTGGTGCCCCCGCCCCGGATGCGCAAAGGGGTCTGGTCGGCCGCAGCGGCGCGCACACGGTCAGCAATCGATGCAAGAGTGGAATCCATCTGCGCATCGTAGCGGCAGCGGCCGCAGGGCAGCCCGATACAGCGTGTGAATTTTTTGAACGCCCCCCGTGCAAATCGCTGTGGGCCGCGCAAGCAAACCCGCAGGGCCAACGTGTCTACGCAAAAAGGCCCGCCGTTGCCGGCGGGCCGAAACACCTGAAGGAGTAACTCGCTTGTTTTTGTTGCCACGCTGCGGTGCCACCAGACACCGCAGCACGTGGATGCCAGCGGTATCAGCGGTTGTACGCCGTTTCGCCGTGTGAAGTGATGTCCAGACCTTCGCGTTCCGCTTCTTCCGAGACACGCAGGCCCACCAGCAGATCGGCAATCTTGTAGGAGATGAAGGCCACCACACCCGACCACACGATGGTGAACAACACGCTCTTGACCTGGATCCACACCTGAGCGCCCATGGCAAAGGTGTCGGGGGTCAGGCCGCCGGTGCCGCCGAGGCTTTGCGACGCAAACACACCGGTCAGGATGGCGCCCAGAATGCCGCCCACACCGTGCACGCCAAACACGTCAAACGCGTCGTCCACATTGAGCAGGCGCTTCAAGCCACCCACACCCCACAAGCAGATCACACCAGCCAGCAGGCCGAGCACGATGGCGCCCATGGGGCCGACAAAGCCGGCGGCGGGGGTCACGGCCACAAGGCCTGCCACCGCACCAGAGGCCGCGCCCAACATGGATGCCTTGCCCTTGTGCAGGCCTTCACCGGCGATCCACGACAGCGTGGCTGCAGCAGTGGCCAGCACCGTGTTCACGAATGCCAGACCAGCGTTGGCGTTGGCAGCACCGGCAGACCCGGCGTTGAAGCCAAACCAGCCCACCCATAGCAGGGATGCACCCACCATGGTCAGCGTCAGGCTGTGGGGCGTGAGCGCCTCTTTGCCGAAGCCGATGCGTTTGCCCACCATGTAGGCACCCACCAGACCGGCGATACCGGCGTTGATGTGCACCACCGTGCCACCGGCAAAGTCCAGCGCACCGTCAGCACCCAGCAGACCGCCGCCCCACACGATATGGGCCATGGGCACATAGCTGAAAGTGAACCAGAGCACCGCGAAAATCAGCACCGCAGCGAACTTCATGCGCTCGGCAAACGAGCCCACCACCAGTGCAACGGTGATGGCGGCAAACGTGCCCTGGAACGCGAAGAACACATATTCGGGGATGGTGATCAGTGCACCAAAGGTCTCCTGGGTCACTCCCTTGAGGAAGATCTTGTCGAACCCGCCGAAGAACTTGCCCTCGCCAGAGAACGCCAGGCTATAGCCATAGATGGCCCACAGCAACGAGATCAGCGAGAAGATCACGAAGACCTGCACCAGCACCGACAACATGTTCTTGGAACGGCCCAGGCCGCCATAGAACAGTGCCAGGCCCGGGATGGTCATCAAGATCACCAACAAGGTGGAGGTCAACATCCAGGCGGTGTCGCCCGAGTCGATCTTGGGCACGGGGGCCGCAGGCGCAGCAACAGGGGCTGCCCCCGCAGGCGCCGCGACCGCAGCGGCAGGCGCGTCAGCAGCGGGCGCCGCGGTGGCCTCGGAGGCTGGGATGGCGGGGCTGACCGGGGTTTGGGCCAACACAGCCGAGCCACCCGACAGCAGACTCAGCCCCAGGATAAAGGAAGCAAGCAGTTTTTTCATGGCGTTTCTTCTCTTGTTTCGTGTGATGCGGCGGGCCCTTACAGGGCTTCCTTGCCGGTTTCGCCGGTGCGGATGCGCACCACCTGCTCCAAATGGGTCACGAACACCTTGCCGTCGCCGATCTTGCCGGTGCGTGCTGCGTTTTCGATGGCCTCGATCACGCGCTCGACCAGGTCGTCCGAGATGGCGGCCTCGATCTTCACCTTGGGCAAAAAGTCCACCACGTATTCCGCGCCGCGGTATAGCTCGGTGTGGCCCTTTTGGCGGCCAAAACCCTTGACCTCGGTTACCGTGATGCCTTGCACGCCGATGTCCGAGAGCGCTTCGCGCACCTCGTCCAGCTTGAAGGGTTTGATGATGGCTGTCACCATTTTCATTGGGAAATCCTCCGGTCGGGGCGCCGCTGGCGCCCATTGAGATACGACTGACGCAAAACGGGTTCAGGCAAGACGCTTACCCTGTGGGCACGCGCTTTGTGCATCCTTGTCGGCGTCAGTCCTGCGAGATTTACAGGGTTTTGGTCAGCGTGACGATCACGCGGGACTTGTTGATGGGACCGAAAAAGTCCTTCTTGTTGGCGCCCACAACGGCACCGCCCAGCGACAGGCCCGAGCCGAAGTCATAGGCCGCGCCCACGCTGTAATCCATGTAATTCGGCGCGGTGATGTCACTCGCAAACCGGGTGAAACCCACCGAGGCCTTCAGCGTGATGCTGGGCGCCACTTCCTGCGCAAACGCAAAGTTCAGATAGCCTGTGTTGCGCCCCTTGAAGCCTGGCCCCGCGTAGGCGAAGTAGTCTTTGGACAACGTGTGCGAATACTTGGCGGTCACGGGGCCGAAGGTGGCTGCGCCATAGGCCTCGGTGGTGTTGCCGTTGCTGTTGCCGGGGTAGATGTACGTCAGCAGACCGACATCCAGATCCGCCCCACCCGCCTTGAATTTGTAGCCGCCATACAGATCGGACTCGATGGAATTGCCCGACAGCCAGTCCACGCTGGAGTTCCAGTTGCCCACGTACCAGCCGGACTCTCCGAAGGCATAGTCAAACCCGCCTTGAATCGCTGGCTTGACGGTCTTGACCTTGGAAGTGTCCTGGTCCTGGCCACGGAACTTGTAGTTCGTAGTCAGGCTGATGTTGCCAGTGAGCTGGGCGCTGGCCAGCAGGGGAAGAGCTGCGACAAGGGCAACGCCCAGGGACTTGATGATGGCGTGGGTCATGATTCCTCCGGTGGACAAAGTAGGGATGACCGCTTTAAGCATGGACCGTGCCACACTGCATGGCGACCGCTCTTCGCCTTGTTGCGCCGAGTTACAACAAACGCCGGTACAGTCAGGCAACGCGGGCCCGCCACCCAGCACCCAACTGGTGCAATGCGTTGCCGGGACGCACTAAAAGCCCATAAAACGCACCCATCTGGGGAGAAACTACTTCATGAGTCTTGCTTTGGTGCAAAGTCGCGCGCTTGTGGGGCTGCAGGCCCCTGCGGTCACCGTTGAAGTGCACCTGGCCAATGGCCTGCCCAGCTTCACCCTGGTAGGTCTCGCTGAGGTCGAGGTCAAAGAAGCCCGCGAACGCGTGCGCTCGGCGCTGCAGAACGCGGGGCTGGAGTTCCCGACCAACAAGCGCATTACCGTCAATCTCGCCCCTGCCGACCTGCCCAAGGATTCCGGCCGCTTCGACCTCCCCATTGCCTTGGGCATCCTCGCGGCCAGCGGGCAGATCGATGGCGCGCAACTGGCGGGGTATGAGTTCGCGGGCGAACTGTCGCTGTCCGGCGAATTGCGCCCCGTGCGGGGCGCGCTGGCCACCAGCCTGGCGCTGCAAACGCAGCAGATCGACGCCCAACTGGTGCTGCCGCCCGGCAGCGCCGAAGAAGCGGCCCTGGTGCCCGCCGCCCAAGTGGTGCGCGCCTGCCATCTACTGGATGTGGTGCAGGCCTTTTTGCCACCGGGCAGCGTGGCTGGTGGCGATGCCGATATCCCCAACGACGGCTGGACACGGTTGCAGGCCACCCCCATGGCGGTGAGCAACACCGGCCCCGACATGGCCGACGTCAAGGGCCAGGCCGCCGCCAAACGCGCGCTGGAGATTGCGGCGGCGGGGGGGCACAGCGTGCTCATGGCAGGCCCGCCCGGCTCGGGCAAGTCGATGCTGGCGCTGCGTTTTGCGGGGCTGCTGCCTGCCATGACGGTCGAAGAAGCACTAGAGAGCGCGGCCATCGCCAGCCTGGCCGGGCGTTTCAGCCCCGACACCTGGGGCCGCCGGCCCACCGGAACACCGCACCACACCGCCAGTGCGGTGGCGCTGGTGGGTGGCGGCTCTCCACCCCGGCCCGGCGAAATTTCGCTGGCCCACCAGGGCGTGCTTTTTCTGGATGAATTGCCGGAATTCCCCAGGGCAGCGCTGGAGGCCTTGCGCGAGCCCCTGGAGACCGGGCACATCACCATTTCGCGGGCGGCGCAGCGGGCAGAGTTTCCGGCCCGGTTTCAGATGATTGCGGCCATGAACCCCTGCCCCTGCGGCTTTCTGGGCTCGCCCCAGCGCGCCTGCCGGTGCACGCCCGACCAGGTGGCACGCTATCAGGGCAAACTCAGCGGCCCGCTGCTCGACCGCATCGACCTGCATGTGGAAGTACCCGCCCTGCCGCCCGACCAACTGGTGCAGGCACCCGCAGGCGAGGCCACGGCCACCATGCGCGAGCGGGTGGAGCGTGCGCGGGCCCTGGCCATGGCCCGCCAGGGCAAAACCAACCAGGCGCTGCAGGGCCAGGAGATCGACGACCACGTGCACCTGGACGCAGCAGCGGCCAAGTTCCTCAACGTCGCTGCAGCGCGCCTGGGCTGGTCGGCCCGCAGCACGCACCGGGCGCTGAAGGTGGCGCGCACCATCGCCGACCTGGCAGGCGCGCCCACCACCGAGGTCAGCCATGTCGCCGAGGCGGTGCAATACCGCCGTGTGTTGCGTGCGCCGGGCTGAGATCGTGAACACGTTCTGAAGGCTGCTGCAGACCCGTGCGACCGGCCTGGTGTTGCCTGCGCGCCCGTGGCGGCCCTCACCCCAGGCTCAAAGAAACATGCCACCCGACGCTTCAATGCGCTGTGCGTTGACCCAGCGTGTGGCCGGTTGCAGCAGGGCTGCCACCAGCGGGCCAATGTCTTCGGGCTGGCCCACACGGCCCAGTGCGGTGTGGGTAGCCACGTAGGCATTGAGCTCGGCGTTGTCACGCACGGCGCCGCCGCCAAAGTCGGTTTCGATGGCACCAGGGGCCACCACATTCACGGCGATGCCGCGCGGGCCCAACTCTTTGGCCAGGTAGCGGCTCAGCACCTCGATAGCGCCCTTCATGGCTGCGTAGGCGCCGTAGCCCGGCAAGGCAAAACGCGCCAGGCCCGACGAAAAATTCAGGATGCGTCCGCCATCGTTCATCAACGGCAGCAATTGCTGCGTGAGAAAAAACACCCCCTTCAGATGCACATTCACCAGCGCGTCGAACTGCGCTTCGGTGGTGTCGGTGATCGGGGCATGCACGCCCATGCCAGCGTTGTTGACCAGAAAATCAAACCGCTCGCGTTGCCAGTGGGTCTTCAGGGCCTGCGCCAGCTCGCCGGCAAACCCCTCAAAACTGCGCACGTTGCCCACGTCCAGCGGCAGGGCCACGGCACGGCGGCCCAGGCGTTCGATCTCGGCCACCACGGTTTGCGCTTCGGTGGATTGCTTCAGATAGGTCAGCACCACGTCGATGCCGCTGCGGGCGGCGGCCAGTGCCGCGCTGCGGCCCAGGCCCCGGCTGCCGCCGGTAATGAGAACGATGGAGGCCACCGGATTTGAAGAAGTGGAAGCTGATGTCATGGCTGAATCCTTGGGGGTGTCATACGCCCGGCCACCCAACGTGGCCGGAACAGATGGGCACTTTATTGACATCCATCCACCGGATAAACAGCGCAAAATTGGATTGATTGTCCAATTATTGAAAACAATGAACCCTCTCGATCAGATGCAAATCTTCGCCCGCGTGGCAGAGCTGAGCAGCTTCACACAGGCGGCGCAGGTGCTGGGCATTCCCAAAGCCAGCGCCTCCCTGGCGGTGCAGCAGCTGGAGGCCCAGCTGGGCACGCGCCTGCTGCACCGCACCACGCGGCGCGTGCAGCTCACCCAGGACGGGCAGGCCTATCACGACCGGTGCAAGGACCTGCTGGACGATGTGGACGAGCTGCAAGCCATGTTCCACCAGCCCGAGGGCACGGCGCTGCGCGGCCGGGTGCGCATTGACATGTCTACGGGCGTGGCGCGCCACATGGTGTTGCCAGCACTGCCTGAACTGCTGCAGCGCCACCCGCAGCTGGAGGTGGAAGTGAGCAGCACCGACCGCCGCGTGGACCTGGTACGCGAGGGGTTTGACTGCGTGATCCGCGTGGGCCCGGTGGCCGAACCCGGGCTGGTGGCGCGGCCACTGGGCCATGTGCGGGTGGCCACCTGCGCCAGCCCCAGCTATCTGGCCCAAAGGGGCACACCGAGCACGCTGGACGACTTGGCGCAGCACGAACTGGTGCATTACGTAAGCACCCTGGGCACCCGCTCGGCAGGGTTTGAGGTGATGGAGGGCGGCAACGCCGCCTTCTTGCCCATGGCAGGCCGCGTCACCGTGAACAGCGCCGAAGCCTATCTGGGCGCCTGCCTTGCGGGGCTGGGCCTGATCCAGGTGCCGCTCCTGGGTGCACAAGACCTGGTGGAGCAAGGCCTGCTGGTGCCCGTGCTGACCGCACACCCTCCGCCGCCCATGCCCGTCACGCTGCTGTATGCCCACCGGCGCCACCTGCCCCAGCGGGTGCGGGTGGTGATGGACTGGCTCGCCAAGGTGGTTCAGGCT
Source organism: Acidovorax radicis (assembly GCF_020510705.1). Classification (NCBI taxonomy): domain Bacteria; kingdom Pseudomonadati; phylum Pseudomonadota; class Betaproteobacteria; order Burkholderiales; family Comamonadaceae; genus Acidovorax; species Acidovorax radicis. Next base: position 298,417 of record NZ_CP075184.1, on the reverse strand, counting down.
CGCCTGGTGTGAAGGTGGGGTGTCGCTTCGCTCACGGAAGCTCGCCAGGCCATGACAGACGAGGTGAGGTGAAGGGGAGCGGCGAAGGAGCTACCTTTTTGATAGCTACCCGCGCTAGATCAATCTCGCCTGCAGGCCAATTTCATTAAAATCGTCGCACGGGGTGCCTCTGCACCGCCGCCCCTTCAACCCCATGGCCCCCCGCACCCGTCTATTGCCCCCCCTTCCCCTGCCCGATGCCCCAGCGTGCGCGCAACCGGATGCTGTCGCGCCTGGCCAGTCGGTGGATGCGGTCAGCACCAGTTATCTGCGTACGCTGGTGGGCTACAACGCGCGCCGTGCATCGCTGTCCATCATTGACGTGTTCATGCAGCGCATGGCGGTGTATGGGCTCAAGGTGGTGGATTTTTCGGTGCTCTCGCTGGTGGCGCACAACCCCGGCGTTACGTCACGCCAACTGTGCGCCACGCTCAACGTGCTGCCGCCCAACATGGTGGGGCTGATTGCCTCGCTGGAGCGGCGCGGCCTGATCGAGCGCCGCCCCCACCCCAGCGACGGACGCGCCATGGGGGTGCACCTCACCCCTCAAGGCGTGGAGTTGACGGCACAGGCAGAGCAGACCGCCGCGCACCTTGAGGAAGACGCCACGGCCCGCCTCACGGCCACCGAGCGCAAGACGCTAATCCGCCTGCTGCAAAAGGTCTACGACTGACCAGGCGGCCGCAGCGGGCCTGGCTGTATCAAGCGGCAGCCACCGCCTGGGGCTTGTCCAGCCCCAGCAACCGCACCGCATTGCCCTTGAGGATGCCGGGCATGACCTCGGGCTTGAAGCCTGCTTCCTGGAAGTCCTTCATCCAGCGTTCGGGCGTGATGAGCGGGTAGTCGCTGCCGAACAGGATGCGGTCTTTGAGCAGCGTGTTGGCGTACTGCACCAGCTGCTTGGGAAAGTACTTGGGGCTCCAGCCCGACAGGTCGATCCACACATTGGGCTTGTGCGTGGCCACGCTCAATGCCTCGTCCTGCCACGGAAAACTCGGGTGGGCCATCACGATCTGCATGTCGGGGAAGTCGATGGCCACATCGTCCAGGTGCATGGGGTTGCTGTACTCCAGCCGCAAGCCGCCGCCGCAGCGCATGCCGCTGCCGATACCGCTGTGGCCGGTATGAAAGATGGCGGGCATGCCGTATTCGGCAATCACTTCGTAGATGGGCCAGGCCATCTTGTCGTAGGGGTGGTAGGCCTGCACCGTGGGGTGGAACTTGAAGCCCTTGATACCGAACTCTTCGATCAGGCGGCGGGCCTCGCGTGCGCCCATCTTGCCCTTGTGCGGGTCGATGCTGGCGAAGGCCGTCATCATGTCGCTGTTGGCCTTGGCGGCCTCGGCGATCTCTTCGTTGGGGATGCGGCGGCGGCCCATCTTGGACTCGGCGTCCACGGTGAACATCACCAGGCCAATCTTCTGCTCGCGGTAGTACGCCACCGTCTCGGCAATGGTGGGGCGGCGGCCGTTCTTGAAGTACTTGTCGGCGGCGCGGTCGTATTCCTCGCCGTAGTTGTCGAACGGGTTCCAGCAGCTCACCTCGGCGTGCGTGTGGATGTCGATGGCAATCAGATTGGCGTGGTCCATGCGTGTCTCCTGGGTTGGCTTGCTTTTGCGCCGTACTGTCCGTGATTGCGCACCACAGTACATGATGCAGATCAAGGGTAAGTACTGACGAAAAACAGAGCGTACTTGCTTGAATTGATTATGAACTATAACCACAATTCAACCATCTAGAAAGCCTTCATGATCCATCCAGACATCCATTTCGAGCTGCGCGGCGACGAGCAGGAAGTTGCCGTGATCCGCCTCACGCGCAGCGCCAAGCGCAACGCGCTCAACGACGGCCTGATCCTGGCGCTGCGCGACCTGTTCGAAAAAATGCCCGGCACCGTGCGTGCCGCCGTCATTGACGGCGAGGGCCCCCACTTCTGCGCCGGGCTCGACCTGTCGGAGCTGAAAGAACGCGACGCCGGCCAGGGCCTGCACCACTCGCGCATGTGGCATGCCGCGCTGGAGCGCGTGCAGTTCGGCCCCGTGCCCGTCATCGCCGCGCTGCATGGCGCCGTGGTGGGCGGTGGGCTCGAGCTGGCCAGCGCCTGCCACATCCGCGTGGCCGATGCATCCACCTTCTACGCGCTGCCCGAGGGCTCGCGCGGCATCTTCGTGGGCGGCGGCGGTGCGGTGCGCATCCCCAAGCTCATCGGCGCCGCGCGCATGACAGACATGATGCTCACCGGCCGCGTCTACAACGCGCAAGACGGCGAGAAGGTGGGCTTTGCCCAGTACCTCGTGCCCGAAGGCCAGGCGTTTGACAAGGCCTACGAGCTGGCCGTGCGCGTGGCGCAGAACGCGCCACTGACCAACTACGCCCTGATGCACGCGCTGCCGCGCATTGCTGAGCAGCCTGCCGACCAAGGCTTCTTCACCGAAGCCATGATGGCCGCGATTGCCCAGAGCGCCCCGGAAGCCAAGTCCCGCCTGGCCGACTTCCTCGAGGGGCGCGCCGCGAAGGTGAAGCCCGCCCCCTGAGCGGCAGCGCCGCGTCCCCTCCTCTCGCTGAGCGGGGATGGGGACGACGCCCTCGCCGCCGGGCAGCCCTTGCCAGGCGCCCGCGGGCCTGGGCCGCGCCCCACTCAAACGCAGCGCACTAGAACGATTTGGAGACAAGAACAATGACTGCCGCTATATCCACCGCCCGCTACCGCCCCGTGAGCTTCGGCGTGACCCGCGTCAGCCTGCGCGACGGTGCACCGGGCGTGCGTTACCTGCAGGCCAACCTGCCCCTGGGCGCCTTTGCCCGGCGCGTGACGGACTACCTGGTGCACTGGGCCGAGGCTACGCCCGACCACAGCTTTCTGGCGCGGCGCGAGCCACTGGGCGAGGGCAAGACAGGCGACTGGCAACACGTGAACTACGCCCAGGCACTCGACGCCGCGCGCAGCATCGGCCAGGCCCTGCTGGACCGGGGCCTGAACGCCGAGCGCCCAGTGGTGGTGCTGAGCGAGAACACTGTCGAACACGCGCTGCTGGCGCTGGGCTGCATTTACGCCGGTGTGCCCTACTGCCCCGTGTCGCCCGCCTACGCCACCGTAAGCCAGGACTACGACAAGCTGCGCCACGTCATCGACACCCTCACCCCCGGCCTGGTGTTTGCCGCCGACGGCGCACGCTACGGCAAGGCCATCGCAGCCACCGTGGCGGCCGATGTCGAAGTGATCCTGGCCCAGGGCGCGCTGGAGGGCCGCAAGGCCGGCACCTTCCAGAGCCTGCGCCACACCACCGCCACCCCGGCGGTGGACGCGGCCATGCACGCCACCGGCCCCGGCACCATCGTGAAGTTCCTGTTCACCAGCGGCTCCACCAAGATGCCCAAGCCGGTCATCAACACCCAGCGCATGTGGTGCGCCAACCTGCAGCAGATCACGCTGTCGCTGCCCGTGCTGGCCGAGGCCCCGCCCGTGCTGGTGGACTGGCTGCCGTGGAACCACACCTTCGGCAGCAACCACAACTTCGGCCTCACGATGATGCATGGCGGCACGCTGTACATCGACGACGGCAAGCCCACGGCCGCACTGATTGGCGAGACCCTGCGCAACCTGCGCGAGATCGCACCCACGGTGTACTTCAACGTGCCCACCGGCTTTGAAATGATTGCCGAGGCCATGAAGACCGACGCCCAGCTGCGCGCCAACCTGCTGTCGCGCGTGCGCCTGTTCTTCTACTCGGGCGCCGGCCTGGCCCAGCCCGTGTGGGACAGCCTGCACGCCACGCAAGAGGCCGCCATTGGCGAGCGCATCGTGATGTGCACGGGCCTGGGGATGACGGAATCCGCCCCCTCGGCCATGTTCTGCAACAGCCCCGACGTGCGCTCCGGCCACATCGGCGCGCCCGTGCCCGGCATGGTGCTCAAGCTGGTGGAGGTGGACGGCAAGACCGAGGTTCGCTACCGCGGCCCCAACGTCACGCCCGGCTACTGGCGCTCCGACGCCGCCACGCGCGACGCGTTTGACGACGAAGGCTACCTGTGCACCGGCGACGCCGTGAAGTGGATTGACGAGAACAACATCCACCGGGGCCTGGCGTTTGACGGCCGCATTGCCGAGGACTTCAAGCTCTCCACCGGCACCTTCGTGAGCGTGGGCCCCATGCGCGCCAAGATCATCGTGGCGGGCGCGCCCTACATCCAGGACGTGGTGCTCACCGGCCTGAACATGAAGGAAGTCGGCGCCCTGCTGTTCCCCTCCCCCGCCTGCCGCGCCGTGGCGGAAGCTGCGGGCCTGGGCCCGGACGCCCCCTGGGCCGACGTGGTGACCCACCCCGCCGTGCGCCAGCGCATCGAGGCCGTGCTGGACGGGCTGGCCCGCGAGGCCACCGGCAGCGCCAGCCGCGTGGCCCGCGCGCTGCTGATGGCCGAGCCGCCCTCCATCGACAAGGGCGAGATCACCGACAAGGGCTCCGTCAACCAGCGTGCCGTGCTCAAGCACCGCGATGCGCTCGTCACGGCCTTGCACGACGACTCGGCACCGGGCATCCTCAAGCCCGGCGCCTGAAACCCCACCCCGAACAGGACAGACCCACCATGCAGATTCAAGGACAAGCCGCCCTCGTGACCGGCGGCGCATCGGGCCTCGGCGAGGCCACCGCACGCGAACTCGCCCGCCTGGGCGCCAAGGTGGCTGTGCTCGACCGCAATGCCGAGTTGGCCGAAAAAGTCGCGGCGGCAATCAGCGCCGAATTTGGCAACGGCTGCGCCGTGGCCTGCCCCTGCGACATCACCGACGCCGCCAGCGTGACGGCAGCGCTGGAGAAGGCCGCCGCAGCCCACGGCCCCGCCCGCATCCTCATGAACGTGGCCGGCATCGGCAGCGCCAAGCGCGTGGTGCAGCGCGACGGCAGCGCGGCACCGCTCGAAGACTTTGTGCGCGTGGTCAATATCAACCTGATCGGCACCTACAACGTGAGCCGCCTGTTTGCGGCCGCCTGCAGCAAGCTGCCGGTGCTGGACAACGGCGAGCGCGGCGTGATGATGTTCACCGCCTCCGTCGCCGCCTTTGACGGCCAGGTGGGCCAGCAGGCCTACAGCGCATCCAAGGCGGGCCTGGCCGGCATGACGCTGCCCATGGCGCGCGACCTGGCACAGCACGCCATCCGCGTGTGCACCGTGGCGCCCGGCCTGTTTGCCACGCCGCTGATGAAGGAGCTGCCCGAGGCCGTGCAGCAGTCGCTGGCGGCCAGCATCCCCTTCCCGCCACGCCTGGGCAAACCCGAAGAGTTTGCCGAGCTGGCTTGCCATATCGTGACCAACGGCCACCTGAACGGCGAAGTCATTCGCCTGGACGGTGCCTTGCGCATGGCGCCCCGGTAAACAATCGGCGCCACACACCCATCAATAACAAGAGGGCGCGCAAGCGCCCCGGCTTGCCCCCCGAGATTTCCGTCAGACACACACCAGGAGACATCAGCATGACCACCACCCGCCGTCAATTTGTTCAGGCCCTTGGCGCCAGCGCCGCACTGGGCGCCTTCCACCCCTTTGCCGCCAACGCCCAGGTGGACCAGGTGAAGGTGTATTTCGGCTTCCCCGCCGGCAGCTCGGGCGACACCGTGGCCCGCCGCGTGGCTGAGAAGTGGGCCGGCAGCGCGTTCAGCAAGAACCCAGGCGTGGTGGAAAACAAGCCCGGCGCAGGCGGCCGCATTGCGCTGGAGACGCTCAAAGCTGCGCCCGCTGACGGCTCGGTGCTGGCCGTGGCGCAGGTATCGGCCCTGGCCAACTACCCGCACATCTACAGCAAGATGAACTACACCGACAAGGACTTCGCGCCCGTGTCGATCGCGGCCATCATGCACCACGGCCTGGCCGTGGGCCCCATGGTGCCCGCCAGCGTGAAGACGGTGAAGGACTTCCTGGCCTGGGCCAAGGCCAACCCCAAGGACGCCAGCTACGGCTCGCCCGGCGCGGGCTCCACGCCCCACTTTTTGGGCGCGCTGCTGGGCATCAACAGCGGCGTGGACCTGCGCCACGTGCCCTACCGTGGCTCCATCCCTGGCGTGACGGACGTGGTGGGCGGCCAGGTGGCTGCCATGGTCACGCCGCACGGTGACTTCATCGCCAACTACAAGGCCGGCAAGCTGCGCATCCTGGCCACCTCGGGCCCCAAGCGCTCCATCTACGTGCCGGATGTGCCCACGTTCGCCGAACAAGGCTTCCCCGAGCTGACCACCGAAGAATGGTTCGGCTTCTACGCCCCGGCCGCCACGCCCAAGCCGGTGATTGCGGCTGCCAACGCCGCCATCAACGCTGCGCTGAAAGAAAAGTCGGTCATCGACAGCCTGGCCATCGTGGGCCTGATGCCCCATGGCTCCACCCCTGAAGAACAGGCCCGCTGGCAAAAGGCCGAGTACGACAGCTGGGGTCCGCTGATCAAGAAGATCGGCTTCACCGCAGAGTCCTAAGCTCCCCCTGAGCGGCTTCGCCGCTTCCCCCTGAGGGGGACGCCACCCGTGGCCTGGCCAAGCCAGTTCCACGGTGGCACTGGTCTGGGCCACGCCCTGTGTTGCGGCCGGGGCGCAACACAGGGCGCTCTGCCCTCCTTGCAGCGGCCCACCCACCCGTTCGGGCTGAGCCTGTCGAAGCCAGGGCGCAAACAGCCGTCTTGCTTGCGCAGACGAAATTGAGAAGAAAACGGCCTCTGCCGCTTATGCAGCAAGCGCAAACAGCTACTAAATTGTGAGCAAACCATGCAAGCCCGCCAGACCCTTGCCGACATCCAGCACCTGCTGACCACTGTGCTGAAGGCGCCCACGCGCTGGCAGGGCCTGGCGCCGTTTGCGGATACCGATGGCGACCTGGCTGCCCAGGTGCTGGACGAGGCGGCCAAGTTTGTGGACAGCGCCATCGCCCCGCTGCAGCGCAGCGGCGATGAAGAAGGCTGCCGCTTTGATGCCGGGCGCGTGCACACCCCTGCAGGTTTTCGCGATGCGTACCAGGCCTTCTGGCAAGCAGGCTGGCCGTCGTTGTCATGCGCGCCCGAGGATGGCGGCCAGGGCCTGCCCGCAGTGCTCGAATGTGTGCTGTTTGAATGGCTGGCCGGTGTCAACCACGGCTGGACCATGGCGCCCGGCCTGCTGCACGGCGCGTACGAATGCATCAAGCACCACGCCAGCGACGCACTCAAGGCGCAGTACCTAGAGAAGGTCGCCACCGGCGAATGGCTGGCCACCATGTGCCTGACCGAAGCCCACGCGGGCAGCGACCTGGGCATGGTGCGCACACGCGCCGTAGAGCAGCCTGACGGTAGCGTGCGCGTGAACGGCAGCAAGATTTTTATCTCTGGCGGTGAACACGACCTGACGGACAACATCGTGCACCTGGTGCTGGCGCGGCTGCCCGATGCGCCTGCGGGGCCCAAGGGCCTGTCGCTGTTCCTGGTGCCCAAGGTGTTGGAAGACGGCACCCGCAATGTGGTCGTGTGCGAGCGCATCGAAGAAAAGATGGGCCTGCACGGCAGCCCCACCTGCGTGATGCGCTTTGACGACGCCACCGGCTGGCTGGTGGGCGAGCCCCACAAGGGGCTGAACGCCATGTTCGTGATGATGAACGCCGCGCGCCTGCATGTGGGCCTGCAAGGCATCGGCCTGCTGGAGGCCGCCTGGCAAAAGGCCAGCGCCTACGCCGCAGAGCGTCGCCAGATGCGCGCCCCCGGCGCCAAGGACACCAGCCTGATTCAAGACCACCCCGCCATCCGCCGCATCCTGCACACACAGCGCGCCTGGATCGACGGTGGCCGCGTGCTGGCCTACCACACGGCTTTGCAGCTCGATGTGGCCAAACACAGCACCGACGCGGGCGAACGCGCCGCCGCGCAGCGCTGGTGCGCGCTGGTCACGCCCGTGCTCAAGGCCGCGCTCACAACCGAAGCGTTTCACGGCGCCAGCGCCTGCCTGCAGGTGTTTGGCGGCCATGGCTATGTGCGTGAATGGGGCATCGAGCAGATCGTGCGCGACGCGCGCGTGGCCATGATCTACGAGGGCACCAACGAGATTCAGGCCATCGACCTGCTGGTGCGCAAGGTGCTGGCCGATGGCGGCCAGGGCCTGGGCGCGCTGCTGGGCAGCCTGCCCGGCGCGGCCCCCAGCGCCGCCGCCAGCGCGCGCCGCCATGCACTGGTGGAGATCACGCAGACCCTGGCGATTGCCGCCCAGTCCGACCCCGAACTGCCCTACTGGGTGGCCGACGACTACCTGCGCGCCGTGGCGCTGGTGCTGCTGGAATGGGCCTGGGCCCAGATCGGCGCCGCCCGCCCCCAACGCACAGAGCAGCCCACGGCCGCTACAGACCGTTGGACCGCACCCGCCCAGGCCTTCGCCCAGTGGGTGCTGCCCGAGTTCGACCTGCGCGCGGCCATCATCCGCCAGCGCATTGCCCAGGCGTTTGAATCATTGCCAAAAATGGCCGCTAGCGCTTTATAGATAAGCGCTGACAGCTATTGATTAAATAGCAAAAAGCCGAATCCTCGCTTGCCCTTCCGCAGCGTGCCGGGGCCGCATGGGGCGGCAGCGACTTGGCATCGCGGCACTTTTAGCTCCAAGTGGGGGGGATTGAAATTGCGAAGCCCGGCATATGCCGGGCTAATCTACGGACTACTTTGCAGGGCAGATTCAACCGGTCGATGCAACACATTCGCTGAACATCTCAGCGGGTGTGTGGAAGCCCAGCGTCTTGCGCGGCCTCTCATTCAATTGTCTCGCAATGGCGTTGAGCTGAAGCTGTGAGAGACCCGAGAGATTCATGCCCTTGGGCATGTACTGCCTGAGTAAGCCGTTCGTGTTCTCGTTGCTTCCCCGCTGCCATGGGCTTCGCGGGTCGCAGAAGTACACCTGGATGTCGGTAGCCATCGTGAATTGCTTGTGAGCATGCATCTCCGAGCCTCTGTCCCAGGTCAGTGACTTGTACAGTTCCTGCGGTAGCTTGCTGGCGCTCTTGATGAGTGCCTTGACGACCGACTGCGAGTCTTTGCCATTCAGCTTCACCAGCATCACGTATCGCGTTTGACGTTCAACCAGTGTCGCAATTTGGCTGTTGCCACTGCCAAAGACCAAGTCGCCTTCCCAGTGACCAGGCACTGCCCGGTCCTCGACGCAAGCGGGGCGCTCGCTGATCGAAACAGCGTCAACGATCTTTCCGTGAATTGCCGTCTTCTGTGTGTAGTGCCGTGATCGGCGCATTCCACGAGTGCGTCTGAGGTGCTCCAACAGCTCCTTCTTCAAGGCGCCACGCGCTTGAATGAACAGACTGCGGTAGATGGTCTCGTGTGACACGTGCTGGCTCTCGTCGCAAGGATAAGTTTGCTTGAGCCAACCTGCAATTTGCTCCGGCGACCACAGCATCCGCAGCTTGTGAGCCACGATCCGGGCCAATGCACGGTTCTGCCTGAGCTTGCAGCGCTTTGGGCGCTGCGCTCGATTCCAAGCCGCTTCATCTGCCTGAGTTGCACGGTAGCCATCACAGCCGCCATTGCGCTTGATCTCTCGGCTGATCGTCGACGGTGCTCGCCCGAGCCGCGTTGCGATGGAGCGAATCGATTCGCCTGACACCATCGCCCGCGAGATCTCCTCGCGCTCTGCCAACGTCAATGCAATTGCTGCACGTGATCGCTGCGCAGGCCGGAATCCGCCCGTCTCTGCAAGTATCCGATGGATCGACGAGTGGGCGCGATCAAAGAGCTTGCCGATCTCATGCAGCGTCCAGCCTTGCTTCCAGCGCTCCCACATCAGCGCCTTCTGGGTATCTGAATAGTAGATTCTTGGTCGCTGTTTCATCTGCAACACTCCTTGCGCCTACGCGGTGGTTAGTGTGTTGCATCGACCGGTTGAATCTGCCAGCGGGAGCGGACAGTGAAAGTCAATCGCTGAAAGACGGCTGATGCGCAAGGAGCGGTCCGCTTCCCGAGTCCGCTTTCAGTTCTGCACGCTGCGGCGGGATCAGTTAAGGCATGCAGCACTTTTTGTACTTAATCCCGCTGCCGCAGTGGCATGGGTCATTCCGTCCGAGCTTCATACGTCGCGCGTCTCGCACGAACTTTGGCAAGGCATCACGTACCTGTAGCGGTGCCTTCATGCCGGCCGTCAACTGTTCCATCTCATCTGATGCTTCCCATGGGAAGTCGAGCGTGACACCGAATTGGACGTCGCAAGCCGGACCGATAGAGATACCGAACCACCGAGGTGCCCGCAGCGCGTATTTCCGTCTCACACAGTGATTCTCTAGGGAGGCGACCGCTTCAACCGAAGGCTTCGGATTGCAATGGAAGGTGACTCCAGATGGGTCCGTGCTGGACGCTAGCGTGACGTCATGCCGCTTACCATCAGCCTGTGTTTTCCGAATGATTGTCTCGAGCAGCGAATGGACGTCTCTGCAAGAGTCCTCGGCCATTGACAACAAGTGGAAGCCAAGCTCCAGGGTTGCAGGGTCGGCCCGATCTTCAATCTGTTTGATGAGGCCCTCATAGAGGGTTCCGCGCATCTTCGTAAGGATGCCGGTCGGTGTGTCGGCGCCCGGCTGGTTGTCCCGTCGAACCATCATTGCAGCGTCCAGATCACGAGCAACCGAGTCATCGAGCACAACGAGGTCGTGCTCCCCATCGAGCCAGAGATTCTGCTGCAGGTGGTAGCCAAGTACGGTCAACTCGTGCCCACTCATCAACTTGTCGGTGACGTCGACGCGCAACTTGAGATAGCTAAGCAATCGCAGCGGGCTCGCCAACATCTCCGTCAGCGTGTCCAGTAGAAACACATCCATCACAAAGGGTGGTCGGATGACGTCGGTAGTCTTGAACTTCAGCGACTGCTTTACCTGGAACGCCAACGCTGGGTAATGGTCCGACACGAGGCTAACCAGGAATACCTCCTTGATGCTCTCCGGCAATGCGACCTCATTTCCTCCGTCATTGACCAACCGACATCCGCCCGCAAGCATCTCGTTCGCGCACAACCCTCCCTGGTCGTACGAGTCTTGGATAGCCGCGCCAAAGTCGGCTTTAAGTTGCTTATCGTTCCCCTTGCGGGCGGCGATCGTGAGCTTCTTCGCTTTCGCCTGCACGATGATGAGCCGATCTCCATAGATGACCAGAACATCCGCCTCTCCCGCGACATCCTTGCCACGAAACAGATTCACATTCGTGTGGACATGATGGCGCCCAAAAACTCCAGACAAGCGTCGCGCGGCGAACTGCTCAGTAAAGGCCCCACGATGCTTAGCAGCCATCGATCGGTAGGCCTTGTCTTCCAACATCCAGAAGAACGGGGATTCATACAGAGCTTCTAGTACAGCGTAGTGCGAGAACAAGAGCACAGTCCCGCGACCGGTTGGAAGCAGAGGCCAAGCGGCAACCTCATTGAAATCACCGGCCTCTTTGAACCCCGCGTTGTTCCCTGAGTACGTGAACGCGCGGAAGAAGGCATCCACCACCTCCTTGGCGACGCCACTATAGGAAATCACTTCCTCTTGAGAAAACTCAAACGCGGGTAGCCACGTTGCTGGGGGAGCCTTGGCTGCCCGTGACTCTACGAGCAGCCGTGTCACCTTCTGGTCCATCAGGTTGCACATGGTTCTTGCGACGGTTCGCGCCTGACCGCTAGTAAAGCCCTTGTTCTTGAGCATCCATTCGTCATCGGCACCGTACTTTTCAGGCACCAGGTCGCGGTATTGAAACGCATAGGCCGATTCGGTGCCATAGAAGATGGGTTCACGCATTCCGGGTCCGTGCCAAGGGTTAGGCCTGGCATCGCCAGACTTGGCTGCGTCAAACAGCGCCGAGAACATGGGGTAGGACATGGCGTTGTGCAGCTCTTTCATCAAGGCATCAGTGCGCTTGACGTAGCCCTGTATCACCTCGGGCCGCTGCTGAGCGACGTCAAGTGGCTTCTTTGCCATCAAACCGATGACCGTCGTCAGTTCCGTACGAATGAGGCGCTCTCTGCTGAAGAGCCAATCCATGTCCGCTGGCTTCAGCTTCCCCTGGATGTGAATGACGTTGTCCCGAAAACAGAGTTGTGCGACCGCGTGAGCAAACCCTGGTGATGCAGCTAACGCTTCAAGTTCTTCAAGAATCTGGATCTCTTCCCTCGGCTTCTTCATGACTCCCTCCCGTTTGGTGCGCTGACGTTCTGAAAGCTCATCACCGCGAGCCTCAATTGTCAGCTCTACGGCTGCTCGCGCTTGCAGTTCAGATCACCGCTCTGGGACAAAGCGGTCATTGGACGGAGCCACGGCGACGGCCAGCTACCAGCCTCAAGCTGTCGATCAGGCTTGGGCGAACGACATTGCTTTCCCCCAACGAGCCCGTGCGTTCTCTGGCGAAAACAGATATGCCCAATCCGTGTCCTGCAGCAATGGTAGTAGTCCAGCAAATCGGGAAAGGTTTGCAGCATGGCTGTCACCTCCCACGAGAAGCGCTGGGTCTTCCACACGCGTCCAGGGCTTTCTGCGAATACAGGTCTAGCCTGCTGCTGTCGCCGTTTTAGTCGGCGACTGGTGCGAGAGACTTTTCCATGTACGTGCAGATGATGAGCTGAATCCCCACCTCGTCTGACGCGCTCGACCCTCATCCGTTCGCGTGAGGCAGGCTGAAGCTTGGTGCGGTGGACCGCACCCGGCTCCGCACATCAACACGCCGCGACCCGCGTGACACCCTGCTGACACTCCGCTGTCAGCAACCCCCGCTCACCATAAGGGTTTCCTTTTCTTCACTCACACAAAGGAGCCCTTCATGAAAAACGCTATCACCTGGTTTGAAATCCCCACCACCCAGCTGGACCGCGCCCAGGCCTTTTACGAAGCCGTGCTGGGCCAGCCCCTGCGCCGCGAGAACATGGGGCCCAGCGAAGGTGCCGTGTTTGCCTACGATGGCGATGCAGACGGTGTGGGCGGTGCGTTGATGATGGGCCCGACAGCACCGCAGGTATCGGGCAGCGGCACACTGGTGTACTTGGACGCATCGCCCTCGCTCGACGCCGCGCTGGACCGGGTGGTGGCACACGGCGGCCAAGTGGCCCAGCCCCGCCAGGCGCTGCCACCGGGCATGGGGTTTTTTGCGCACATCCACGATCTGGATGGCAACCGCGTGGGTCTTCACGCACTTTTTTGAAGAAGGACAACCGCATGGAAACACAGGAACTGCACCGGGGCCGGCTGATTGACCACATCCAGCTCGTTGTGCGCGATCTGGCAGCCAGCCGGGCGTTTTACACGGCGGTGCTGGAGGCCCTGCAGGTGCCGATGGGCGGCACGGCAGATGACTACTTCTGGGCGGATGAGCTGTTCATCTCCACCGCCGACAGCGTGGCCGCGCAGGGGCATCTGACCGGGCGGCACCACCTGGCCTTCCAGGCGCAGGATCGGGCAATGGTGGACGCTTTCTACCGCGCCGCGCTGGCCCACGGTGGCACCGACAACGGCGCACCCGGCGAGCGCCCCTATCACCCCGGCTACTACGCTGCGTTTGTGCTGGACCCGGACGGCAACAACGTCGAAGCGGTGTTCCACGGTGACGCGCAGCGCAGTGCGGCTTCGGTGAAGATCACATTCTGAGGTGCGGTTTAGCCCGCCTTCGGCCGGGCAAGGCCGCGCAACGGGATAGGCGTGGAGAACACGATGGACGTGCGTGTTTCTCCATAGCCGTTGATGTCGCCCAGAAAGCGCTCCAGGTCGGGCAGGTCGCGCGCCACGACCTGCATCACATACGAGTCGTTGCCGCTGACGTGGTGGCATTCGAGCACCTGGGGTGACTGGCGCAGCTTGTCGATCAGCGCCTTCTTGCCGGGCTGCGACACGTTGATGCCCACCACGGCCCGCACGCCGTAGCCGACTTTGACGGGGTCGATGTCGGCATGCACACCGCGCACTACGCCCGCCTCTTGCAGGCGGCGCAGGCGCTCCAGCGTGGCGGGCACCGACAGGCCCACGGCCTCGGCCAGTTCCTTGAGCGAGGCGCGGCCATCGGCCTGCAGCGCGCTGATCAGGCGCCAGGCTTTGTCATCGACTTCCATAAAAGCCTTTATTGATCGACACAGAAAAAACCGAAACCAAATTCTGGAATCGCCGAATTTTCTGCATTCTCCACCGCCAGCCGCCGCCCTAGCATTGGTGCATGGACTTCACCTCAATCACCGTGTTTCTGCAAGCCGCCGTTATCGGCGTGCTCATCGCGGCCCCTGTGGGCCCCATTGGCCTGTTGACCATGCAACGCACCCTGGAGCGGGGCCTGGCGGCCGGGCTTGCCACCGGCCTGGGCGCGGCTGCGGCCGATGCGGTGTATGGCGCCGTGGGCGCCTTCAGCATGCGCTGGCTCATCGATGGGCTGACCCAGGCCAAGACGCCGCTGGCGCTGGGCGGCGGCGCACTGCTGCTGGTGCTGGCCTGGCGCACCTGGCACGCGCCGGTGGCCCACACCGCCGCACCAGCACGCGATGCGCGGGGGCTGCTGGGCCTGGCGGCCGGCACATTTGCACTGACGCTGGCCAACCCGGCCACCATCGTGTCGTTCATTGCGGTGTTTGGCTCGCTGGGCGGCGGCCGGCCCAGCCTACCGTCGCCGCTGTGGATGGTGGCGGGCGTGCTGGTGGGCTCTGCCGCCTGGTGGCTGCTGCTGACCGGCGCGATTGCTTACCAACGGCAGCGCTTTACGCCCGCCTGGCGCCAGCGCATCAACCGGGCGTCGGCCCTGCTGCTGGGCGGGTTTGCGTTGTGGCAGTGGGGGCAGCTGGTCTGAGAACGTGTTGGCGATCTCCCTGGGGTCGTGCGTTGCTGACAGGGATACTGCAAAGGTACTGACACTGCGGTGTCAGCAGCGCACCCGCACCATCGGTGGCTTCTATCCCCAGGAGCTTTTTCATGACCGACGCCGTGCTGCAACACACCCTTTGGACGGATGCCGAGCCTGCACGCAGGGACATGCCTATGTCGGCAGCGACCGCCGCCGCCACGGCGCGCCGCAACTGGATCGCCGTGGCCTGCGCCCAGCACGCCCGCAGGGGCTGCGCCACGCCCGGCGCGGGCTACATGCAGGTGTGTCATGGCAAGGCGACGCCGCTGCAGCGCATACGCCCCGGGGACCGCGTGGCGTATTACGCGCCTACCGTCACCCTGGGTGGCAAGGAGCGGCTGCAGGCGTTTGTCTCGATCGGCATCGTGCTACCCGGCGCGCCCTATGCGTTTGACATGGGCGGCGGGTTTGTGCCGTTCCGCAAGGACGTGGCCTATGTGCCCGCGCAGGAAGCTGCGATTGCACCGCTGCTGGACAGCTTCGAGTGGGTGGACGACCGCACGCACTGGGGCGGCAAGTTCCGCTTCGGGCTGTTCGCCGTCAGCGACCACGATATGCGGCTCATTGCGCAGGCGATGGGGGCGGATGCCGCATTGCTGCATCTGGCATAGCCACACGCCACCCTGCGGCAAACCCGGGCGCTCCCTTGCCCTTGCACCCTTGCTATAGGCGTCTCAAGGGGCCTACATCAAACGATGCAGCCCATCGATCAGCACACGGCCATCAATGCGTCAACAATTCTTCGTTGTGCTGCGGTGAGGGAGGCATAACCTTCGCGCAGCATCCGCAGCACGATCACGTGAATTTCCAGGTCGCCAGTGGGCATGGTGTTCTCCTTGGAGGAAAGTCTTCGGCCACCACGCGGGCAGGCCGACCGATCGGGGTGCATGCAGCGGGCCAGCAGACCCACCAGCACCCGGGCTTGCCCCACCCTGGAACAGGCCCGACACCACTGTGCCGACGTGGCGCGGGGGTGATGCGCCGATGTGGGGTGCAATGACGGCGCTGTTCGACGCTGCTAATGCCCAGGGGGGCGTCCACGGCCCGCAGGCGCGCGACTGCCGCGCCGCATTCTGGCCTTAATCACTCCTGTTTTTATAGCATTCAGCGCTTACCCATCAAGCGCTAACGATCAAAACACCCCATATCATCGATGCTCAGGCCCTGCGCGCACCCGCGCCAGGGCGCCCGGCAGGTCGTTCCACCCAGGCCGGCCCGGTGCATAGCGTTGGCGCATGTAGCCCGCCAACTCGGTGATCTGCGCATCGCTGAGCGCGTGGCCGAACGCAGGCATGAAGCCTATGTCCCGCCCGGCGGGCTCGCGGATGCCGTTCACGATGACCTGCAGCAGGTTGTCGGGCCGGTCGCTGTGCAGGTTGCTGTTGAGGGCCAAGGGCACATTCACGCCCAACAAGGTGGGGCCGTCGCCGTCGTGGTGGCAGGCAGCGCAGGCGCCATCGAACAGGCGCTGGGCCTGGCCGGGCTGTGGGGCCAGCGCGGCGGCACGGGCCACGGCGGCTTGTGCCAGCTGCTGGGGCTCGTCCGCAGGCTCATGGGCGGTGAACGACGCAAGATAGCTGGCCATGGCGCGGATGTCGTCGTCCGGCAGGTGCGCCAGCTCGCGCACCACCGGCGCCATGGGGCCGGATGCACTGCCGTGTTGCGGGCTGTGGCCATCGCGCAGGTAGCGGTACAGCGCATCGGCCGTCCAGGGCACCGGCGTTTTCGCCAGGCCAGTGAGCGCGGGCGCCTCCCAGCCATCCACCATCGCGCCCGACAGGAAGGCCGCACCACCCCACTCAGCCCCCAGCGCATTGCGCGGTGTGTGGCAGGCGCCGCAGTGGCCCACGCCCTGCACCAGGTAGGCGCCCCGGTTCCATTCGGGGGGGCGGGTGGGGTCGGGTTTGAACGGGGTGGCGTCATGGAACAGCGCGTTCCAGCCAGCCATCAGGGGCCGCACGCTGAATGGAAAAGCCAGCCTGGTTGGGGGCACCTCGGCGCGCACGGCGGGCTGGGCCATGAGATAGGCATACAGCGCGGTCAGGTCGTCGTCGCTCATCTTGGCGAACGACGTGTAGGGGAACGCGGGGTACAGGTGCTTGCCATCGCGCGAGATGCCTTCGCGCAGGGCACGCTGGAAGGCGCTGAACGACCACTGGCCAATGCCGGTCTCCGCATCGGGCGTGAGGTTGGTGGTGTAGACCTTGCCAAAGGGCGTGTCCATGCCGCGCCCACCGGTGTTGGGCGTGCCACCCGGGGCGGTGTGGCACACCACACAGTCGCCCGCCGCCGCCAGCAAGCGCCCGCGCTCAATGGTGGCGGCGTTGTACACCGACACGCTTGCCGTCTGCACCACGGGCGCAATGGAGGGGCGCCATCCCAGCAGCGAGGCCCCCATGGCAAAGACGCCAGCGAGCAGCGCCGCAGCACGCGCCCAGATGCCGCGGCGCAGGGGCCAGGGGGCATCGGCCGGCAGCGAGGGGGCTGGCAATGCAGGCGCAGGCAACACATCGGCCGGTGCCACAGGCGTGCCGCCAGCATTGCTACCCGCGTGGTTGCCCGTGCCGCCGTGGTGCCCCGTGGTGGCGGCCGCCCCTGCCTGCGTGAGTGGGCTCAAGCCCGCGCGCACCACCTCGGGGGTGAAGGGCGGCGCGCGAAACCGCACGCCCGTGGCGTCGAAGATGGCGTTGGCAATGGCCGCCGTGCCGGGCACCGACGATGATTCCCCCGCGCCCAGCGGGGCCTCATCGGGCCGGGGCATGTGCATGACCTCGATGACCGGCACCTCCCGAAAACTCAGGATGGGGTAGCTGCCCCATTCGCGGCTTTCCACGGACTGCTTGACCGGCTCGAACCGCACCTGCTCCTTGAGCGCGCGGCTGGTGGTTTGCAGCACGTTGCCATGCACCTGCTGGTCAACCCCTGCGGGGTTCACCAGCAAACCGGCATCGTGCCCCACCACCACCCGGCGCACATGCACCTCGCCCGTTTTCTTGTTCACGTCCACATCGGCCACCCAGGCGGACCAGGCGGCACCAAACCCCGGCCATTTGCTGTGGATGTAGCGGGCATAGGCAAAGCCCTGTCCGTGCAGCCAATCGCCGTCCGGTGCGTTGCCGCTGCACGGCCGGGGGGCCGTGTGGGGCACCCAGCCGGCCTTGTCGGCGGTGGCCTGCACCAGTTCGGCGGCGCGCGGGTCGTCGAGCAACTGCAGGCGAAACTGCACCGGATCAACCCCAGCGGCAATGGCCAGCTCATCCACATACGACTCGTGCGCAAACGAGTTAGGCAAGGCCGACACACCGCGCAGCCATGACGACCGCACGATGGGCGCCATGTCGTTGACGGCCACGCGCAGGTTGTCATAGGCGTAGGGCGGGCGCGCGGTGCGGTCGCCCATTTCGTAGGCCTGGGCGACGGGCTCGATGGTGCGCGTGAGCAGCAGCGCCAGCAGCGGGGCGCCGTTGGAGGGGTAGGAGGTCTCGAAGTCGTAGGCCGCCACGGAACCATCGCCGTTGAGCCCACCGCGCACCTGCATGAGCTGGGCAGCGCCCTTGGGCTCCCACCGGTGCTCTTGCTCACGCGTGAGCTGCACACGCACAGGGGCACCCACGGCGCGTGAGAGCAGCGCGGCGTCGGCCGCCACATCATCGGCCGCATTGCGGCCGTAGCAGCCAGCGGCCTCCATGCGGATCAGGTCCACGTCCACATCGGCCATGCCCATCAGGCGGGCCAGGTCCGCACGCAGT
This sequence comes from Acidovorax radicis, assembly GCF_020510705.1. Lineage (NCBI taxonomy): Bacteria > Pseudomonadati > Pseudomonadota > Betaproteobacteria > Burkholderiales > Comamonadaceae > Acidovorax > Acidovorax radicis. The sequence continues at coordinate 279,802 of NZ_CP075184.1, read as the reverse complement.
ACATGGGGGTTCTGGGTGCCGGCCCACACGGTCATGCGCGGCTGGCCCGCACCATCGTCCCCCCGCCACTCGGCCACCGCGCACGAAGGGCCGATGGAGGCGTGCATCTGGTAAGGCCACACATAGGTGCGCGGCATGGGGTGCTCGGCACGTGCCAGGGCGGCATCGACATCGCCCTCGTCCACCAGACGCCGTTGTGTGAACGGGTTGGCACGGATGGCCTGGGCGATGGCCTCGGGGCTGTCCTGGCGCGGAAACCCGGGCCAGTCCCTCCACACGACATGCAGATCCTGCAGGGCCTGCTCGGCCTGCTCTTCACGCTCGGCCACGATGCCGACAAAGTCGCGGATGACCACCACCGCGCGGATGCCCGGGATGTGTGCAATGGAGCCCTGGTCCACCGACTCCAGCGTGTGGCCGATGAAGTCGCCGTGGTCGGCCCCGGCGTAAGGCGGGCGCACCACGCGGCCATGCAGCATGCCAGGCACACGCATGTCGTGCACGTACATCAGATCGCCGCGCACCTTGGCCGGAATGTCCACACGCGGCACCGACGTGCCCACCACGGTGTAGTCGCCTGGCGGCTTGGTGCGGGTGTTGTCATCGAGCTGCAGCACCTCGTGGCGGCCTTCGATCAGCGCGCCATAGGGCAGGCTGTGGCCGGGCTTGTCCGGATGACCTGCGGGGGTAATGGCCCGCACCACACCGCCTTGCAGCTGCAGGGCATCGGGTGCCATGCCCAGTTGCTGTGCGGCCTGCGCCTGCAGCCATTGGCGTGCCTGCGCCGCCGCCGTGCGCAGCGGCCTGGCATGGATCTGCAGAGACGCACTCGCAATGGTGGCGCCCTGGTTGGGTGCGCTGGCGGTATCGCCCAACACCATGTGCACCTGCGCCAACGGCACATCCAGCTCTTCGGCCACGATCTGCGCCAGGGCGGTGCGGATGCCGGTGCCCAGATCCACGTGGCCGTTGAGGGCCGTGACGCTGCCGTCATCCCACACCGCCAACAAAATCTCCAGCCCTTCAGCAGGATTGCCAGCCACCAGCACAGGCTGGCCCTTGACCGGGTTGGGCGCGGGCGGCGGGTTGCGCACCACCAGCAAGACGCTCTGCGCCGCATGAAAATCCGCACGCGTGTGCGGCATGCTGGCGCGCAATGGCCGCCCGGGGTCCACACGGGTCATGGCTGCGCCTCGCGCATCAACACCGCCGCGCGCAACACAGCGCGCATGATTTCCACGTGGGTGCCGCAGCGGCACAGGTTGCCAGAGAGCTCGCGCCGGATCGTGGCCTCGTCAGGGTCGGGGGTTCGTTCCAGCAAGGCCACGGTCATCATCACCATACCGTTCAGGCAATAGCCGCATTGCGCGGCCTGGGCGTCCACAAATGCCTGCTGCACCGGGTGCAACGCGGCCCCGGCACCCGCCGCCATGCCGCGTCGCGCAGGCAAACCCTCCAGCGTGGTGATGTCACGCCCGGCCACGCCGTCCGCCGGAATCACGCAAGCCCGGGCGGCCACCCCATCGACCAGCACGGTACACGCGCCACACTGGCCCAGACCGCAACCGAATTTGGGGCCGTTGAGGCACAGGTCGTTGCGCAACACGTGCAGCAGCGTGGCCGGTGCAGCGCCGTGGGCCGGCAAGGCGCATGCCTGGCCGTTGACCACTAGGCCCGGGCGGTGGGCTGCGCCGTTGCGCGGCAAGACAGCTTGCATGTTGAACACTCCGAAATCGGTGGCCACAGGAGCAGGGATGGGCTCGAAAAAAGCGGCAGGCAGCGGGCCGGATCGGCGGCTTGAACGCTTACACGCTCAGGTAGGCCCGGCGCACCTCCTCATTGGCCGCCAGATCGGCCATGGTGGCGTGGTAGCGGATCTGGCCCTTTTCCAGCACATAGGCGCGGTCGGACACCAGTTCGGCAAAGTGCATGTTCTGCTCGGACAGCAGGATGCTCACGCCTTGCTCCTTGAGCTCCAGGATCATGTGCGCCATCTGTTCCACGATCACGGGCGCCACACCCTCCGACGGCTCATCGAGCAGCACCAGATACGGGTTGCCCATGAGCGTGCGGGCCACGGTGAGCATCTGCTGCTCGCCGCCACTCATTCGGCCACCGGGGCGTTGGGGCATTTCGCCCAGGTTGGGGAAGAGCTTGAACAGGCGTTCGGGCGTCCACACCGGGGCGGCCGTGCCGTCGGGCCAGGTGCGGGCCGGCTGGCGGCCTACTTCAAGGTTCTCCATCACCGTGAGGTCGGTGAAAACGCGGCGGTCTTCGGGCACGAATCCCAGGCCCAGGCGGGCGGCGTCATGGGGGTCGCTTTTGGAGATGTCCTTGCCCATGAACTGGATCTGGCCCTTGCGCTTGGCCAGCATGCCCATCAGCGTCTTGAGTGTGGTGGACTTGCCCGCACCATTGCGCCCCATCAGCGCCACCACCTCGCCACGGCGCACGTCGAGATCCACGTCGTACAGGATTTGCGCCGCACCGTACCAGGCCTGCAGCCCCTTGGCCTGCAGCAGCACTTCTTTGGTTTCGCTTGTTGTCATGGTCATGCCGATTCCGCAGCGGTTGCGGCTTTCTTCTCAAACGTCTTGCCGGTGCCGAAGTACACCTCCTGCACCTTGGGGTGGTCGCGCAACTCCAGCGGCTTGCCCTCGGCAATGAGCCGCCCCCGCGCCAGCACGATCATGCGGTCGGCATAGGCAAACACCACATCCATGCTGTGCTCGGTGAACAGCACCGCCATGTTGCGATCCACCACCAGTTGCTTGGTCAGCGCCATGAGGTCATTGCGCTCTTTGGGCGCCATGCCGGCTGTGGGCTCGTCCATGAGCAGCAATTTGGGTGCATTGGCCATGGCAATGGCCAGCTCCACGCGCTTGACGTCGCCATACGCGAGCACGCTGCAGGGGCGGTCGGCCTGGGCCTTCATGCCCACCTGGTCGAGCAGCGCCAGGGCTTCGTCGCGTTGGTGGTCGCTGGCCGGCCGCCATAACGAGAACAAAAGTCGGTCGTGCGACAACAGCGCCATCTGCACGTTTTCGACCACCGTCAGCGATGCAAAGGTTTCGGCGATCTGAAAGGTGCGGCCCACCCCCATGCGCCAGATATCGCGGGGCTTGCGGCCTACAAGCTCCTGCCCGTCGAGCGTGATCGACCCGACATCGGCCGCCAGCTGGCCGTTGACCATGTTGAACGTCGTGGACTTGCCCGCACCGTTGGGCCCGATCAGCGCCAGCAGCTCGCCAGCGGCCAGCTCGAAGTGGATGCCGTCCACCGCCTTGACACCCCCGAACGCCTTGCCCAGGCCAGAAACTTTGAGCAGACTCATGGTGCCTCCTTGGATGAGCGCAGGTTGTCAAAGAGCTGTCGGATGCCGCCCGCGATGCCCTGCGGGAACAGCAACACCAGCAGCAAGATGATGCCGCCGAGCATGGCGCGCCAGTAGTCGGTGTTGCGCGCCACAGTGTCGTGCAGCCAGGTGAACGTCACCGCCCCCACCACCGGGCCCGCCAGCGTCTGGATGCCACCGAGCAGCACCATCACCAGGCCATCCACCGACTTGCCGACGGACAGGCTCTCGGGCGAAATGCTGCCCTTGGAGAACGCATACAATGCCCCCGCCAGGCCCGCCACGGTGCCCGAGATCACAAACGCCGCCCACTGCATGCGCTTGACGTCGATACCGATCGCGTCGGCACGCAGCACCGAGTCGCGCCCCGCCCGCAGGGCGTAGCCAAAGGGCGAATACAACACGCGCCGCATCCACCACACCCCAGCGCCCACCAGCACCAGCGTGAGCCAGTAGTAGGTGCGCTTGTCGCTCAGCCATTCGGCCGGCCACACGCCGGTCAGGCCGTTGCTGCCCCCTGTGAACGCATCCCACTGGTAGGTGATGGCCCAGGTGATCTGGGCAAAAGCGAGCGTGAGCATGGCCAGATAGACACCCGACAGGCGTACACAAAACCACCCATACACCAACGCACCCACCGCCGCCACCAGGGGCGCCGCGAACAACGCGACCTCCATGGGCAGCTGCAGCTGGCGCACCAGCAGCGCCGCGCCGTAGGCCCCCAGGCCAAAGTAGGCGGCGTGGCCAAACGAGTGCATGCCTGCGGGCCCCATGATGAAGTGCAGGCTGGCGGCAAACAGCGCGGCTATCAGCAGGTCGATCATCAGCACCAGCGTGTAGGGCGAATTGGCGGTGGCAAACGGCAGTGCCGCCAGCACCAACACCAAGACCGCAGCCACGGCAAGGTAAACCGGGCCCGAGCGCCGCAGCGGTGCTTCAGGCATGCCCACATAACGGCTGGGGGCCTGGGGTCGCCCGAACAAGCCCCAGGGGCGCCACACCAGCACGGCAGCCATCACCAGAAAATCCACCATCAGCGTGAGCTTGGAAAACGACACACTGATGCCAAAAATATCCACCACGCCCAGCCAGATACACACCGCCTTGATCTGTGCGATGAGCAAGGCAGCCACATAGGCGCCGGGCAGCGATCCCATGCCGCCCACCACCACCACCACAAACGCGGCGCCGATGGTGTTGAGGTCCATCTCCAGCGTGGCGGGCTCGCGCGGCAGTTGCAGTGCGCCACCCAGGCCCGCCAGCAAGGCGCCCAGGGCAAACACTGCGGTGAACAGCCATGCCTGGTTGACGCCCAGCGCGCTCACCATTTCGCGGTCTTGGGTGGCGGCGCGCACCAGCGTGCCAAAACGCGTGCGTGTCAGCAGCAACCAGATCAGCGCCAGCACGGCGGGGCCCACCACAATCAGGAAAAGGTCATAGGACGGGAACTGGCGCCCGAGGATTTCTACCGCCCCCCCCAGGCCGGGCGCACGCGGGCCCAACAATTCGTCGGGGCCCCACAGCCACAGGACGGCGTCCTTGATGACCAGCACCAGCGCAAAGGTGGCGAGCAGCTGAAACAGCTCGGGGGCCTTGTAGATACGGCGCAGCAGTACCACCTCGATGAGCGCACCGAGCACCCCGACAGCCACCGCAGCCAGCAGCAGCGCCGGCCAAAAGCCCAAGGTGCCACCCAGGCGCTCGACGAGGGTGTAGGCCATGTAAATGCCCACCATGAAGAACGAGCCATGCGCGAAATTGACGATGCGCGTCACGCCAAAAATCAGCGACAGGCCCGCAGCCACCAGGAACAGCGACGAGGCACCGGCCAGACCATTCAACAACTGGACAACAAAGCCTGAGAAGCTCATTCAGATTCCTCAATTGGGGGGGGCGTGGCCCGCTGTGCCTGCGACGAATTGCGGCACCACATGGTCGAATCCTGCGCAAAGCACCACCGGACCCAGCTCGGCGCCGGGGTGGTTGAGTGCAAAAGCGCACAGGCCGCTTAGACCGCTTAGACCGTTCAGTCGGCGGGACGGAGTTTTTTGACTTCTTCGTCGGTCGGCTGGAACTTGCTGCCATCAAGGTAAACGTAGTCCACCATGACACCCTTGCCGCCGTCGTTTTTCGTCTTGCCCACGTAGGCGCCCATGGTGGACTGGTTGTCCTGCGGGCGGTAGTGAAACTTGCCAAACGGACTCATCAGCTCCAACCCCTTGAAGGCGGCAATGAGCTTTTCGGTGTCGGTGCTGCCGGCCTTTTTGGCCCCTTCTGCAATCGAGTAGATGGCCGTGTAGCCCACCACCGAACCCAGGCGCGGATAGTCTTTGAACTTGGCCTGGTATGCGTCCAGAAAGGCCTTGTGCTCGGGCGTCTTCACACCGTACCAAGGGTAGCCGGTGACCACCCAGCCAGTGGGCGCTTCGTCCTTGAGTGGATCGAGGTATTCGGGCTCGCCCGTGAGCACGCTGACCACTTCGCGACCCTTGAACAGGCCCCGGGTATTGCCCTCACGCACGAACTTGGACAGGTCAGCGCCAAACAACACGTTAAAAATCGCGTCGGGCTTGGAATCTGCCAGGGCCTGCACCACGCTGCCGGCATCCACCTTGCCCAGCGGCGGGGCCTGCTCGCCCACAAATTCCACATCGGGTTGCGCCGCCTTGAGCAGCTGCTTGAACGTGGCGACCGACGACTGGCCGTATTCATAGTTGGGGTACACCACCGCCCAGCGCTTTTTTTTGAGCTTGACGGCCTCGGGCACGAGCATTGCCACCTGCATGTAGGTCGACGGCCGCAGGCGGTAGGTGTAGCGGTTGCCGCTGCTCCACACAATCTTGTCGGTCAGCGGCTCGGCGGCCAGGTAAAAGAACTTCTTTTGTTTGGCGAAATCGGCCAGCGCCAACCCGGTGTTGGACAAGAAAGCCCCCGCCAACACATCCACCTTCTCTCGCGAAATCAGCTCCTCGGCCACGCGCACGGCATCGCCCGGGTTGGCGTTGTCATCACGGCTGATGAGCTCAAGCTTCTTGCCATTGACGCCGCCTTTGGCATTGATCTCTTCAACGGCCATCTCCATGCCCTTCTTGTAGGGCTCCAGGAAGGCGGGCTGCGCCTTGTAGCTGTTGATCTCGCCAATTTTGATGACACCCTGCGCATACACAGGGGCCAGCGTGAGGGCCAGCGCGGCAGCCGCTGTGGCGCGCATGAGGTTTCGTCGCATCGTCATGGGGAAACTCCTGAAAAGTGGGTGGGCAGGGAGATCGTTGAGGGTGGGTGATGGTAGTGCGGTGCAACGCGCTGGCGCGGGCCGAAGGGCTCAGCGCAGCCCGTCCGCGCCCTGGATTTCAGAGGCCTTCAATCCCCCGACGCGAGCCAAAGGCCGTCCGCTGTCGGTCACGACGATGGCGACCACGATTTCATTGGCCCGGGGCGCATCGGCCACGCGTGCCTCCATGGCATCAAAGTGGCTGCGCACGTAAGCGGCATCCTTGTGGCCCAAAGGCACGTCGATGGAGGTGCCCAGGCCGCCGATCTTTTTGCTGGAGGGCACGAGCGCCGCCCCTTTTTCGACCGCCACACGCAGCGGCGCGCCCAGCTTGGGGTGCAGCAGCGCCGCAGCATGTTCAAGCTCGCCGGCCTCGCCCACGATAGCGGCCTTGCCGTAGCTTTGCGCCTGGCCCGGCTCGATGCCCAGGGCCTCGACACAACGGGCGCCCAGCAGCGCCCCCAGCTCTTCACCGATGGCCACCAGTTCATCGAGGTTCTCGACATAACGGCCCGCACACGGGTTTTCAATCACGGCCATGGCAAGCGCCTTGCGCGCAGGCGGCTGTATGTCACGTCCCATTTCCACGCGGACTTCGTCGGTCTGAACGATGATTTTCCGGATCTTGGCTGGCATGTGTGGCTCCTTGGCTTTTGTATGGGGGTTGTGGGCGACGCTCAGCGCAAGCCATCCCACTGGCTGATGTCTGCGGCCTTAAGCCCACCCACACGGGCGTGGATGCGTGCGCCAGTGGACATCGCGAGGATAAAAACAATCTCGTCGGACAAGGGCGCACCGGGCACCCGGACCTCGATGGCATCAAAGTGGCTGCGCACGTAGCTCGCGTTGATGTGGGTGAGCGGCACATCCAGCGCCGCACCGGGCGCGCCCACCTTCTTGGTCGATGGCACGATAGACAAGGCATTGGCCGGTTGCCCGGTCTTCTTCTCGGCCTCACCTTTGGCGTAGGCGTTGCGGTCGCCCTTCCAGCCCAGCAGTTCACGCATGGCATACCCCCCGGGCACATGCCACAGGGCCCCATGCTCCAGCTCACCCGCAGCGCCAATAATCGCGCCTTTGCCGTATGTCTCGATGCGCTCGGCAGGCACGGCCATGGTTTTCAGCAAGCGCCGCGCCATGTCCAGCCCCACGGGCTGCAAAGCGTCCATCATGGGAAGGATGTCGGGCTCATAGCGCCCGGCATAGGGATTGGTCAGCACCGCGCCGATGGCGCCACGCAGCAAAGGCACATCCGCCACGGGCCCGAACTCGTGCCTGATTTCTTCCACATGGGTAAAAACGCGTCGTATCTGGATCATGGTGGCAACCTGTGCAATTCGTTAAGCAAATACTGAACCAACTTCGGTACCGATGATGGAACCGGGCCACCCGGCTATCACCTGCGTGGCAACATTCTCATTCGCTGTTGTCGCCACCAGCTGCCCCTGGCAGGCGAGCAGCGCACACCACAACAAACCCCGGGACTGCAATTCTTGCGCTTTTTGCAACCCTTGCTGCAACGCCCGGCGCACCTGTGCATGGTGCAGCAGCGGGACATCCACCGTGACGGGGATATCCCCCAGGTCGCTGCCATCCCGCACTTGCCGTGCGGGCAGGCGTTGAATGCGAGGGTCGGCCACATCCACGGCATTGGCCACGATGGTGGCCGCTGCATCGGCCTCGGCCGCCGTGCGCGCCAGCACCGTCACGCTGTCGGCAATGCCCAGTGACTGGCTGCGCCCTCGCCAGCCACTGGTGGCCACCCCGCGCACCGGCATGGCGCTGGTGATGTGAATCTGGCCGTCCAGCAAGAGGCCGTCGCGCAGCTGCGTGGCGTCGAGGGCAGACAGGTCGCAATACACACCCACCGCCGCCGACTGCCCGGGCGCCAGATGCAGCGCAATATCCCCGCCATTGTTGACCCAGGCGCGGTCAATGCCCGCGCCCGCATAGCAGCCCAGTATCTCTTGCGCCACCGCCCCGGCCACGGCCGCCATGGGCGTGATGAATCCAGCGCGATAAGGCGCGCAGGCCGCCCACATGCGGCGCGCCACCACGCCGCGCAGACCACAAGGGCCACGCACTGGTGCGCGCAGGGCCGGCAGCTCGTCTACCAACTGTTGCAACAGGGCTGAGAAACGCAGCCACGCCTGTTCGTGACAAGCCGCCACCACCAGCGGCTCACCTTCGGCCTGAAGGATGAGATCGATGGGGCCATGCTGAAAATGCCAGCGGCCGCCGGGCAGCGTGTGACGGGTTGCATGCATACGAAGGCCCTGGCTCAACCCAACATCGGTGGTTGGCCCAATGGCCAGGGATTGCCCGACGGCAGTGCCTGCCAGACACGCGCCTGCGGCGCACCGTCGCTGTGCCATGCACCACGTTCAAGCACCTCGCGCAGCCCCCGGATCTGATGGACGTGCCCGCCCAGCGCCTCATAGTCTGCCCGCCGCATGCTGAACTCAATCGGCGCCACGATGGCAGGGGTGGGCACGGTGCCAAAACTGCTGTCAGGCATGCGCAGCACATCGGCCATCACCGTGATGCCGCCACCGGGCCAGACGTAAGCCGGGGCACCACCACAGGTCACGTTGACCAGTGCGTTCTTGATGGAGCGCGTGAGCAGCACCGGGTTTTCGGTCACCCCCGCCCGCAGGCTGCCACCGGCCCCACCCAGAAAAAGCACCGATGCCAGCGATGGTTCGCAGTTTTCACCAATGCGCTCCACGATGCGCCGCACTTCCAGTGGCATGTCGGTTTCAACAGGCGTGAGGTTGTCGTCCAGCACGTACCAGCTGGCGTGCTCGCCGGTGGTGGATGTCATGAGCAAACGCAGGCCGGGCCAGGCCACGGCGGCGTCCCAGCCATCGATGATGGCCAGCGGGTCTGCAATGTCGGTGCCGCCCCAGCCCGTGCCCGGGTTGGCCACCTGAAAATACCGCCCCGGCGTGGACTTGCGCCCACGCATCTGTATGCCCGAAGGCACCATGCCCAGGCAACGGCCCGCCTGGTGTTCGGTCAGCACGCCGGTGATGTGGTCGTCCACCACCACCACCTCGTCGGCGTGGCCATGGAACTGCCGCGCAAAAATGCCGATGGCAGCCGAGCCGCAACCCACGCGCATGCGCTGCTCGGCCACCCCATTGACAACAGGAGCCCGGCCCGCCTGAATGACCAACTGCGAGCCGCCGTCGATGGCCAACTCCACCGACTGCTTGTTACCCAGCAACTGCATCATCTCGGCGGTGATGCGGCCTTCCTTTTTGGTGCCGCCCGTGAGATGGTGCACGCCGCCCAGCGACAACATCTGCGAGCCATATTCAGCGGTGGTCACATGGCCCACCACCTCGCCCTTGCAGCGCACATTGGCCTGCTCGGCCCCGAGGAACCGGTCGGTATCGATCTTCACCTTGAAGCTGCAGTAGCTAAAGATGCCCTCGGTCACCACGGTCACCATGTCCACACCCTGCACCTGCGAGCCCACGATGAACGGTGCAGGCTTGTAGTCAGGGTAGGTGGTGGAAGAACCTACCCCGGTCACAAACACCTGATCGGCCAGCAACAGGTCACCCGACCAGGGCTGCGCAATGGCGGCAGGGCCAGCGGGCAACGCGGCATCGCCCCCCCCTTCCACCGTGCCGCCGCCTTCGCCCCCTGAAGCAGCCTGCACCGCACCCAGGGCGAACGGCACCAGCGTGGTCTCTGCCGCCTCCAGCGTTCTGCGCAGAAACACGACAGGGTCGAGCCGCACCAGCACACCGCCTTGGTTGGCATACCGGTCGCACGCGCCGACCCGGCCTTCCGATATCTGGCACAGAACCGGGCAGGCGTTGCACTCCACCTTGCTGGTGTGCATGCGCTCGTTGCGAGACAGAGCGCGCTCCAGCACCTGAGGCAACCCGGGGGCATCCATGCCCGGAAGTCCATCTGTTTTGGTGTGTTCAGTCATGGTGGCGGCCTGCTTTTTGCGGCTCTTGAAACGCTTGTACGGTCATGGCATTTTGTGTAGCATTCACTTAACTTAAATGTTGCGTTCACTACATTTGATGCCAATGTAGCGCAATCATTCATGGTCTGCAATGGTGTTTTTGCGCACCCAAAAATGGTGCAGAAGGAGCACGAAAATGAGGCGAATGGCTCACGCCATGTGCACTGTTTGTGGGCAGCCGGGCCGCCTTGGCATGGTCCCCAGCAAGGGGTTCACGGCACCCGCGAAATGCCGCCTTGGCGAGATGCGGAACAATGGAGGGTTGTGAGCCACAAGCTTTCCGGCCCCATCTCGCGCCATGAGACGCCTGAGAGACCGAACTTCAGCCAGTTTTTTGTTGTTTTCTTAACTTTGTCGACACCAGCACCATGAGCGCCTTTCTTGATGAACGCGTCCTGACTGTCCACCACTGGACAGATCGCCTTTTCTCCTTCACGACCACACGCGACACGGCCCTGCGCTTTTCCAATGGCCATTTCACGATGATCGGCCTGCGCGGCGAAACGGGCAAACCCCTGCTGCGTGCCTACAGCATCGTCAGCCCCAACTATGAAGAGCACCTGGAGTTCCTCTCCATCAAGGTGCCCGACGGCCCGCTGACGTCACGCCTGCAGCACATCAAGGTGGGTGACACCATCGTGGTGGGCAAAAAGCCCACCGGCACGCTGCTCATCGACTACCTGCTGCCCGCCAAGCGCCTGTACATGCTCTCCACGGGCACCGGTGTGGCGCCGTTTCTGAGCCTGATCCGCGACCCCGAAACCTATGAAAAATTCGAGGAAGTGATCCTGGTGCACGGTGTGCGCGAAGTGAAGGAACTCGCCTACTACGACTACATCACGCAAGAGCTGCCCAAACACGAGTTTCTGGGCGAGATGGTGAGCAAGCAGCTCAAGTACTACCCCACCGTGACACGTGAGGAGTTCAAGCACCAGGGCCGCGTCACCACCGTGATCGAAAACGGCCAGCTGGCGCGCGATCTGGGCCTGCCCGCACTGAACCCCACGGAAGACCGCGTGATGATCTGCGGCAGCCCGGAAATGCTGCGCGACCTCAAGCACATGATGGAAGAGCGCGGCTTCAACGAAGGCAACACCACCAAACCCGGTGACTTCGTGATCGAACGCGCGTTCGCGGAGCAGTGAACCCCGGCGGGCCCCACGCCTGAGGGCCCGCACCATCCACCAGGACCCGCCATGGCTGCCACACCCACCAGGACCCGGACAACGGCCGCCCCCTCCGCATCGGCTCGCAAAACGGGGGTGCGCGAGCAGGCGGCGCAGACCACGCGCGACAATATCCTGAAGGCCGCCACCAAGGTGTTCGCGCGGTATGGCTACGAAGGCGGCAGCGTGGAGAAGATCTCCAAGGCCGCCAAGTCGTACGACCGGATGATCTACTACTACTTCGGTAGCAAGGAAGGCCTGTTCATCGAGGTGCTTGAAGAAGCCTACCGCCGCATGAACGATGCCGAGTCGCGCCTGGACCTGGACACCGGCAACCCCCTCGAAGCGCTGCAGGCCGTCATTCGTTTTGTGGTGGGTTACTACCGCAAACACCCCGACTTCGTCACCCTGCTCAACACCGAAAACCTGCACAAGGGCAAACACATCGCCAAGTCGATGCGCGCCCGCGAATACTCGTCGCCGGCCATCGAGGTGATTCGCCGGGTACTGGACAGCGGCCAGGCACAAGGGGTGTTTCGCCAGGACATCGCGGCCCGTGACGTATACCTGCTGATTGCCGCCACGGGGTATTTCTACATGTCCAACCGGCACACGCTCTCGGCGTTTCTGGGCGAAGACCTGGAGGCACCCGAGGCGATGGCGAACTGGGAGCTGTTTGTCATCGACAGCGTGCTGCGCACGGTCGCCCCCGAACGCTCGCCGCCACGGCGCAAGGCGAACTGATCCCCCGTTTTCGGTAGTGGCCCGGCCAGGGCACTGCCAGTCACCCCACCCACGAGGAGAAACCATGGCAGAAGCAGCAGCAGGCGGCAAGTCGGGCAAGGTCGTCATCCAGAACATCGGCCTTTTATTGTCCGGTGACCTCGATCACCCGATTCTTGAAGCCGATACCATCGTGGTGAACGACGGCCTCATAGCGGCGGTGGGCCGCTACAAGGATTGCGACACCGAACACGCCAACACCGTGATCGATGCGCGCCAGACCTGCGTGGCACCCGGCCTCATCGACAGCCACGTGCACCCGGTTTTTGGCGACTGGACACCGCGCCAGAACCAGATCGGCTGGATCGACTCGACCATGAACGGTGGCGTGACCACCATGGTCTCGGCCGGCGAAGTCCACCTGCCCGGCCGCCCCAAGGACATCGTGGGCCTGAAGGCTCTGGCCATCACCGCGCAGCGCTCGTTCGACAACTTTCGCCCCGGCGGCGTGAAGGTGATTGCGGGCGCCCCCGTGATCGAAAAGGGCATGACCGAGCAGGACTTCAAGGACCTGGCCGATGCGGGTGTCACGCTGCTGGGCGAAGTCGGCCTGGGTTCCGTCAAGGCAGGCTACGAGGCCCAGCAAATGGTGGCCTGGGCGCGCAAGCATGGCATCCAGAGCACCATCCACACGGGCGGCCCGTCCATCCCGGGCTCAGGCCTGATCGACAAGGACGTGGTGCTCGAGGCCGATGCCGACGTGATCGGCCACATCAACGGCGGCCACACCTCGTTGCCCTGGAAGCATGTGTGCGAGCTGTGCGAGAAGTCGTCCCGCGCCATCGAGCTGGTACACAACGGCAACGAGAAGATCGCCATCCAGGCCGCGCGCGCCGCCATCGAGCTCAAGTGCCCGCACCGCGTGATCCTGGGCACCGACGGCCCGGCCGGCTCGGGCGTGCAGCCGCTGGGCATGCTGCGCATGATTGCGCTGATATCGAGCTTTGCCGACATCCCCGCCGAGCTGGTGTTCTGCTTTGCCACAGGCAACACCGCGCGCATCCGCAACCTGAACTGCGGGCTCATCGAAGTGGGCCGCGCCGCCGACTTTGTGTTCATGGACCGCGCCCAGCACACCGCCGGCGCCACGCTGCTCGAAAGTGTGCAGCTCGGCGACATCCCGGGCATCGGCATGGTGATGATCGATGGCTTGGTGCGCTGTGGCCGCAGCCGCAACACACCGCCAGCCACAGAGATCCCGGTGGTGCTGTAGCCCCGCGCTGCAGGCGCTCAGCACACCGCAGTCACCCACAAAAAAGGGCTCCAGGGTTGGCGCCCTTTTTTTGGAGGGGATGCGGGGCCGTGGCGGCACCCACACGGCGCAGGCCCCAGGGATCAGTAGGTATCTGCAACCCGCACGGCGCCAGGCTGGGCCTGCGTGTAGGACCCGGCACTGCGTCCGTCGCCGCCACCCTGGTCCACGCGAAAACCCTTGCCCTGCAGCACCACGGGCGTGCCCACGGCGGTGGGTTGCGCGCGCTGAAAGCGGCGCACCGATCCGTCGTCCATGCGCACCGACACCTCATACACCGTGTGGGTGCGCGTGCGCTGCTCCACCTTGTGGCCGACATACCCGCCACCGACCGCGCCCAGCAGCGTGGCCGCAGTGCGTCCGTTGCCCTTGCCCACTTGGTTGCCCACGACAGCGCCCAGGACGCCACCGGCGACTGCGCCCACGCCCGTGGCGGGGGCCGCCTGTTCCACTGCCTGCACCGACTCCACCCGGCCGCAGCTTTGGCACACCGGCGCTTGTGCACGCGCGGCTTGCATGGCCTGCGCGGGCGGCGCCCAGCCTGGCGACAGGCCCTGCCCCCCGGACTGTGTGCCTGCGCGTGAGGATGCCGCACCATTTGCTCCGTTATTGATAGCTGATTGCGCAGACTGCATAAGCGCTACAGGCCTTTTTTCATCAATAATTTGAGACTCGGGCGTGCGGGGTGCCAGGCTTGTTTGCGCGACCTGCACCGCCTCTGCTGCGCTGGCTGACGGTGGGCGCTGCTGCAGCACCAGCGTGGCCCCCAGTGCCAACACGCTCGTGCCCAGCACACCGATGGCGACCCACATCCATTTGAGGCTGTGGGCACCCGCCGGGGCGGCGGCCAAAGGGGTGGTCGGGGCGGTGCGGGGTTCTGTGGTGAGGTTCATGGTGGTTTTACTTCCCTGTTGTTGTGTGAGTGGCGCGAACGATCAGCAAACTGCCTAACGTGTCTAACGCGCGCGGTGGGTGCAAAGGTACACAGGCTGCGTCAACGCAGCGCCATCGCTTTGTAAGAGGGGGTAATCGTTTGGGGCCGCGTGGCAAGGCCCACGCCACAGCGGCAGGCGCAGTGCCGCCGACGCCAGCGCCTCGCGCCGCCCCCTATCGCGCGCCCCCACATTGGTTGCGAACATTTACAGCTCCCGCGCCTTCGGGTGCGGCGATACGGCCTCGAACGCCTGCGCGCAGCTAGCCGAAAAAAGCAGGATGGCCGACGAAAAATAGATCCACATCAGCAGCACCACCAGCGAGCCGGCCGCGCCGTAGGCCGACACCACGGCCGCCGTGGACAGATACCAGGCCAGCAGCTGTTTGCCCAACGTGAACAGCAGCGCACCCACCAGCGCCCCCATGACCAGGTAGCGCATGGAAGGCTTGGGGCCCATGCCGATGCGCATCAGCCCCACAAAAAGCGCCACCGCAAACCCAAAGGCCACGGCTTCATTGACGATTTGCAGCAGGGGGGCCAGCGGTGCAATGGACAAGCGCGATCCGGCCCAGCCGGCCAGCACATTGATCAGCGTTGAAAGCGCCAGCGACACCAGCAACAAGAATCCCAGTGCCAGCACATACGCCAGCCCACGCAGCCGCAGCGAGGCCATGCGCCACCAGGCGGCCCGTTGCTCGGGGGCTGCTCCATCGCGCCGCCACAGGCGCTCCAGGGCCGACTGCAGCTCGACAAACACCCCGGTGGCACCAGACAGCAGCACCACAAACCCCAGCATCGATGCCAGCCTGCCCTCGGCGGGCTCCCGCGCACTGGCCATGGCCTGGCGCACCACGTCGGCCACCTGTTGCCCCATCACCGACTGCACTTGCGAGACCAGGTTGGCCTCCAGATAGCTGCGATCCATCCACCAGCCCAGCACGCCCACCAGCAACAGCAGCAGCGGCGCCAGGCTCAACATGCCATAGAACGACATGGCCGCGCTCATGCGCAGGCCGTCGGCGTCCAGCCACATCTGCACGGCGCGCCAGAAAGGCTCCACCCACCGCCACAGGGGCATGAGCGGGCGGGAAAAACGCTGAAGAACGGGGGGCACAGTCATCGCACCACATTAACCCTTGCAGGCGTGATGGTCCATCCGCCGTTATCGCGGTCAGAGGTAGGCCCGATCCCACAACACCACCCGCAAATGCAAGTCGCAAGCCAACGGCAAAAAAGCGCCGGGCCATGCGCCATATCAATGCCGGGCTGTCGCGCAGGCGCCAGCGGCCCTCCGCCCATCGGCACGGCGAGTTTCGCAGGTGACAGCAACCGTTTTACAGGGCCTGCCGCGCCGCATAGCATGGGCTCCGATTCCCCGCACTGCCTTTGCACATCACGCCTGTTCAGACACCTGTTCACACGCCCCGCGTGCCGCCACCTCATGCATCACCGGCGAACGATGGCTCCCCAGCCCTTCTTTTCTTCTCATTTTTCACGAAAGCACTTTCCATGAGCGTCAAGCAACTCTTCGATCTCACCGGCCAGGTGGCCCTGGTCACCGGCGGCTCGCGCGGTCTGGGCCTGCAGATGGCCGAGGCGCTGGGCGAGATGGGCGCCAAACTCGCCATCACGGCACGCAAGGCCGATGAACTGGCCGAGGCCAAAAAACACCTGGAAGGCCTGGGCTATGAAGTGCTGACGGTGACCAACGATCTGCAAAAGACCGAAGACATTCCCGGCCTGGTGGACCAGGTCGTCGCTCGCTTTGGCACCATCGACATCCTGGTCAACAACGCGGGTGCGACCTGGGGCGCCAAGGCCGAGGACTACCCCGACGCTGCCTGGCACAAGGTGATGGACCTGAACGTGAGCGCGCCGTTTTTCCTGTCGCGCGAGGTGGGCAAGCGCTGCATGATCCCGCGCGGCAAGGGCTCGATCATCGTCACGGCCTCGGTGGCGGGCCTCAAGGGCACACCGCCGGGCATGAACACCATCGCCTACAACACCTCCAAGGCAGCGGCCATTCACTTCGCGCGGACGCTGGCGTCCGAGTGGGGTCACTACGGCATCCGCGTCAACGCGATCTGCCCCGGCTTCTTCCCCACCAAGCTCGCCAACGGCCTGATTGAAAAACTCGGCCCCGCCATGATCGAACGCACGCCGCTGCGCCGCATCGGCGGCGATGAAGACCTCAAGGGCACGGTGGTGTTCCTGGCATCCGCCGCATCGCGCCACATCACGGGCGAAGCCATCGTGGTCGATGGCGGCGCCAGTCTGATCTGACCACCCCGCACAACCCCACCCATTCCGCAGAAAGCGAACCCCCATGGATTTCACCTACCCCCCCAAGGTCGTCGCCTTGCAAAAGCGCTTGACGGCCTTCATGGACGAGCACATCTACCCGGCCGAATCGGTGTACCACCACGAAGTGGCCGCCAACCGCAAGGCCGGCAACGCCTGGCAGCCCACGAAGGTGATGGAAGAACTCAAGGCCAAGGCCAAGGCCGCCGACCTGTGGAACCTGTTTCTGCCGGAGTCGAACCTGGGCGCGGGCCTGACCAACCTCGAGTACGCGCCCCTGTGCGAAATCATGGGCCGCTCGCACATTGCGCCCGAGGCCTTCAACTGCTCGGCCCCCGACACCGGCAACATGGAGACGCTGGCGCGCTACGCCACGCCCGAGCAGCAACAGCGCTGGTTGCTGCCATTGCTCGACGGCAAGATCCGCTCGGCCTTTGCCATGACGGAGCCCGACGTGGCTTCGTCGGACGCCACCAACATCGAAGCCCGCATTGAACGCGACGGCGACCACTATGTGATCAACGGCCGCAAGTGGTGGACCTCGGGCGCGCCCGACCCGCGCTGCGAGATCCTGATCTTCATGGGCAAGACCGACCCCGACCATGCCAACCGGCACCAGCAGCAGTCGATGATCCTCGTGCCCATGGACACACCCGGCGTGACCATGGAACGCGCCCTACCCGTGTTCGGCTACGACCACGCGCCCCACGGCCACGGCGAGGTGAGCTTCGCGAACGTGCGCGTGCCGGTGGCCAACATCCTGCTGGGCGAAGGGCGGGGTTTCGAGATCGCCCAGGGCCGCCTGGGCCCCGGGCGCATTCACCACTGCATGCGACTCATCGGCGTGGCCGAGCGCGCGCTCGAGCTGATGTGCCAGCGCGCCCTGGGCCGTGTGGCCTTTCACCGGCCCGTGGCCGACCAGGGCGTGACGCGCGAACGCATTGCCAATGCGCGCATCCTGATCGACCAGGCGCGCTTCCTCGTGCTCAACGCCGCGCAGATGATGGACACGGTGGGCAACAAGGTCGCGCGCAAAGAAATCGCGATGATCAAGGTGGCCGCGCCCAGCATGGCTTGCCAGGTGATCGACTGGGCCATGCAGGTACACGGCGGCGGGGGCGTGAGCGACGACTTTCCGCTGGCAGCGGCCTACGCCCAGGCCCGCACCCTGCGGTTTGCCGACGGCCCGGATGAAGTGCACCGCAACGCCATCGCCAAAGACGAGCTGGCCCGCCACATGAAAAAGGGTTGAATACCCCGACGGATGACCGGGGCCGATGGGGGGCACGGGCGCATGACGCAGTCACGCAGTCACACAATGACCTCGGCCCTGCGCGCAGCCCCGCATTCCGCCATGCCCAGAGCCTGCACCCTTCACGGTGCACCCGCTTCCTATCCAACTTTCTCCACCTTTGCATGTCTGACCGCCACCTTGCCCACTGGCCCCCCGGGCTGTCACGCCACCTCACGCTGCCGCAGACCAACCTGTTCCACAACGCCGAGGTGTCTGCGGCACGCTACCCCGACAAGCCCTTTTTGGTGTTCTACGACACGCTGGTCACGTTCCGGCAGTTCCAGCAACAGGCCGAGCACATCGCGGGTTTTCTGCAGCAGGTGTGTGGCGTGAAGGCGGGCGACCGCGTGCTGCTGTACATGCAGAACAGCCCGCAGTGGATTTTGGCGTTCTACGGCATCCTGCGCGCCAATGCGGTGGTGGTGCCGGTGAACCCGATGAACCTCACCGACGAGCTGCGCCACTACGTACAGGACAGCGGCGCCACCGTGGCCTTTGTGCCTCAGGACCTGCATGCGCAGGCCCAGCCGCTGGTGGATGTGGCGGGGAGCGAAGGCACACTGCAGCACCTCATCGTGGCCGCGTACAGCGACTACCTGCAGGTGCCCACCGACCTGCCCGTGCCCGCTTTCGTGTCGGCGCCGCGCCAGGCCATTGATGCACCCGGCGTCACGCTGTGGAGCAACATGCTGGCGCAGCAGCGCACCCCCGGCCCCATCACCACCGGGCCCGACGACCTGTGCGTGATGCCCTACACCTCGGGCACCACGGGCCACCCCAAGGGCTGCATGCACACCCACCGCAGCGCCATGAGCACGCTGGTGGGCGGCGTGCAGTGGTTTTCGCGCACGCAAGACGCCACCTACCTCGCCGTGCTGCCGCTGTTCCACGTCACCGGCATGTCGGGCAGCATGAACGGACCGCTGTTCATCGGCGCCACCGTGGTGGTGCTGCCCCGCTGGGACCGCGACGCCACGGCCCAACTCATGCAGCGCTACCGCATCAGCATCTGGCAGGCCATATCGACCATGGTGGTGGACTTTCTGGCCAACCCGCGCATCGCCGACTACGACATCAGCAGCATCCAGGCCATACGCGGCGGCGGCGCGGCCATGCCCAAGGCCGTGACGCAGCGCCTGAAGGAGCTGACCGGGCTCGACTACGTGGAGGGCTACGGCATGTCCGAAACCATGGCCGCCACCCACATCAACCCGCCGCACCGCCCCAAGCCGCAGTGCCTGGGCATCCCTGTGTTTGACGTGGATGCGCGCGTGGTGGACCCGGCCACGTTCGCCGAACTGCCCCCGGGCGAAATTGGCGAGATCGTGGTGCATGGCCCGCAGGTCATGCAAGGCTATTGGAACAACCCGCAGGCCTCAGCCGACAGCTTTGTGACGCTGGACGGCAAGCGCTTTCTGCGCACCGGCGACCTGGCGCAGGTGGACGAGGACGGCTACTTCTTCATGGTGGACCGGCTCAAGCGCATGATCAATGCGTCGGGCTTCAAGGTCTGGCCCGCCGAGGTCGAGGCCATGATGTACGCCCACCCCGCCATCCAGGAGGTGTGCGTGATCGCCGCGCACGACGAGCGCCGGGGCGAAACGGTGAAGGCCCTGGTCGTGCTGCGCGACGCCTTCAAGGGCCAGGTGAGCGAGCAGGCCATCATCGACTGGAGCCACGACCACATGGCCGCCTACAAAAGCCCGCGCATCGTGCAGCTTGTGGACAGCCTGCCCAAGTCCGGCACGGGCAAGGTGCAGTGGCGTGAGCTGCAGGAGCAGGAGCGCAGCCGCGCCGCCAGTGCGTCGGCATGAGGCGCCCAGCCCGAAGTTCCTTCATATCGCTATTATTTTGATAGCTTCTTGTGCTTACCCTATTGCGCCAGAGGCCAAAAACACCTTAAAGCCTGTTCAAACCTTCGCTGACCCTCCATGAACCCCACCGCCCTCGCCCGCCTGCGCTCCGTGCTCCAAACCCATGTGGACCAGGGCCTTCTGCCCGGCGCCGTGGCGCTGGTGCACCACCGGGGCCATACCGTGCTGCACGAGGCCGTGGGCCACCAGCGCCCGCCCTCCACCGAGGCGGCGATGCCCGCGATGGCACCCGACACGGTGTTCCGCATCTACTCCATGACCAAGCCCATCGCCTCGCTGGTGGCGATGATGCTTATGGAAGAAGGCCGCCTGCTGCTGTCACACCCCGTGGCGCACTACCTGCCCGCGTTTGCCGGGCAGCAGGTGTTTGACCCCGCCACCGGCACCACCACACCCGCGCGGCGCGAAGCCACCGTGCACGACCTGCTGCGCCACACCGCCGGCCTGAGCTACGCCTGGGAGACCGGCACGGTGCCCGACGCCTACCGCACCGCCCGCATCGGCTCGCGCCGCCACAGCAATGCCGAGCTGGCCGCCGCGCTGGGCCCGCTGCCGCTGGTGCACCAACCCGGCACCTGTTGGGAATACAGCCGCGCCACCGACGTGCTGGGGGCCGTGCTGGAAGTGATCGAGGGCGAGAGCCTGAGCACCATCCTGCAACGCCGGGTGTTCGGCCCCCTGGGCATGCAAGACACGGGCTTTGCGGTGCCCGCCGCGCAGCAACACCGCCTGGCCGAACCCTTTGCGCGCGACCCGCAGACCGGGCTCAGCATGCCGCTGATCGACGTGACCGCCCTGTCCGCATTCGAGTCGGCCGGCGGCGGGCTCGTGTCCACCGCCAGCGACTACGCGCGTTTTCTGCAGCTCATGCTGGGCCGGGGCACAGCATCGGGGCCCAACGGCCCCGTGCGCCTGCTGGGCCGCGCCACCGTGGACTTCATGACCGCCGACCACCTGGACAATCTGCCCGTGGCGGGCGACATCCTGCCCACGGGCTACGGCTTTGGCCTGGGGGTGGCCGTGCGCACCGCCACGGGGCTGACCACACGCCCAGGATCGGCAGGGCACTACAGTTGGAGTGGCCTGGGCGGCACCTTCTTTTTTGTGGACCCTGCGGAAGACCTGTTTGCCATCCTGCTCACCCAGGCGCCCGGCCAGCTGCGGTATCTGTGCGAGCTGTACCCGGCGCTGGTGTATGCGGCGCTTCAATAGGACACCCCCCCTGAGGAGCTTCGCTCCTTCCCCCCGCTCTCGCGCTGCGCGCGGGCAGGGGGACGACGCCCTCGCTGCGGGGCGGCCCTTGCTCGGCGTCCCTCGACTGGGCAGCGCCAGTTGCAACCGCTGCGCATGGCAACGGGGGCACCGGCTTACACTCAACGCCCAGTCACGGCACGCGACACAGCCCCACCCGCAGTACGCAAGCCCGTCCCCCAGACCTCTTTTTTGAACCTATGCAGATTCGCTGCGCACTGGTCGGCATGCCCGGCTCGGGCAAATCCACCGTCGGCCGGCAACTGGCCCACCGGGCGGGTGTGCCCTTCATCGACCTGGACCACCGGCTGGAACAGACCCTGGGCACCACCATCCGCAGCTTTTTCGAGGCCGAGGGCGAAGCGCGCTTTCGCGACATCGAAGCCCAGGTGCTGGCCGACGTGGCCCGCCAGCCCGGCGGCATGGTGCTGTCCACCGGCGGCGGCGCCGTGCTGCGCCCCGAAAACCGCGAAGTGCTGCGCCAGTTCGGCAACGTGCTGTACCTGCGCGCCTCGCCCGAAGAAATCTACAAGCGCGTCAAACACGACAAGACCCGCCCGCTGCTGCAAGGCGGCAACCCCATGGACAAGCTGCGCGCGCTCTACGCCCAGCGCGACCACCTGTACCGCGAAACCGCCCATTACGTGATCGAGACCGGGCGACCCTCGGTGCATACGCTGGTCAACATGGTGATGATGCAGTTGGAGATGGCGGAGAGCGCGGGCGCGGGCGCTCCCGAAGCGCCCAGCCCCGGCGCCTGAGACCTCGCATTCACGGCTGCAGTGGGCGGGGCGTCTGCCTGCCGCAGGGGGCCCAAGGCTGGCGCCACCGCTTCATCGCCCCAAAATGCCACGCGGCGGCCCTCGCCGGGCCATCCCCAACACACGCAGGGCGCTATGCGGGCTGCCCAGGGGCCTCTGGGGCCTGCGCCCATTCCACGCGATTGCGCCCTGACCTCTTGCCCCGGTAGAGCGCGGCATCCGCTTGCTGCATGCTGGCGTCCAGCGCGTCCATGCTGGCAAAACTCCCGGTGAGGCCGAGGGTGACGGTGCATCGAATCGGTCCGTGCGGGCCGACTCCGGGAAATTCGCTGTGCTCAATCGCATCGCGCACACGCTCTGCCAGTTGCATGGCGCCAGCGCTGTCCGTGTCGAGCGCAATGACCACGAACTCCTCACCGCCCAACCGGCAGGTGAGATCGCCTTGGCGGGCCGTGCGTTGAATGATTGCGGCCACCGCGCGCAAAACGATGTCGCCCGCCTTGTGGCCGTAGGTATCGTTGATACGCTTGAAATGATCTATATCCACCATCAACAAGTGCGCCTTTGCTGCTGGGCGTGAGCGGAAATATGCATCCAGCGCATCCGCCAGACCGCGCCGGTTGAGCACCCCGGTGAGCGGGTCATGCACCGCCATGACCCGCAGATCATCCGTCAAGCGGTGCAGAACCAACCACACCACCGCCGGCGGAAGCACCGTCCCCAGGAACGACATGTAGATGTAGAACGCCGTCTGGAAGGGGTGACCCATGTCGAGGCTGTCCAGCCCGCCCGAGAGAATCAACACACACTTCGCCGCATTCATGGCACCGAGGCCACCGATCAGGGCGGCAAACACGGCCATCTCGGCACGCAGATGCCTCGCAAACGTGCGCATGCCATAGAGCAAGACCACCGCCATCACCACAAAGAGCAAGGCACATGCAGCGGCCAGCAATGCATAGCGGGCCTCCGATCCGAGCATTGCTTGCACCAACACCTGCGCTACGGTGTAGCCCCCGGCCAAGGCAAGCAGGGGGCGCACCACAGAAACCGGTCGATCAAAAAACCTGGCTGCGCCCAGCCCATAAGCCACGGGGGCGCACAGCGTCAGGGTGTGGTTGACGACGCTCATCAGCCCCCAGGTCCGGGGGGCGTCCAGAAGCTGCAACACGTAGGCCAAACCCAGCAAGAGACTGCCAATGGCAAAGACATCGGTACCCATCTTCCTGCCACGCAGCCGGGTGCTGATCAGCATGAACATCCCGCTAAAGCACAGAAGGTGCACGCAGAGCATGCCGAGGACAACAGTGGCAACCATGGATGAGCGCAAATGAAAAGGCAGCGGCGACGGCCGCAGATCCGCGGTGAGGGTGCCAAGGCGCGCCTGAGAGAAACCCCGATTAACGCTCCCAGAATGCAACAGCGCGAATCGCCACGCCAAGTGCGGCTGCAGCGCACGCGCTGCGCGATTCACACAACGGTTGCTTGGAGCGACAGGGATCCGTCGAGCGCGAATGGTAAGTGTGTGTAACACGCCCGTCAAGCCACGGTACGTGGGCTGCACACCAAGGGTTGTGGTTACTGCCTGAGCGCACCCATCAAGCGGGAGAAGCTATTGATTTGATAGCTTCATCCCTGAAGCGGCGCATGCAGCGCCATCAACCCCACCACCCAATCAATGAACACCCGCAACTTGGCGCTCACATGGCGTTGGGGTGGGTAGGCCACGTACAGGGGCATCGGCTCCAGCGTCCAGTCCTGCAGCAGGGGCACCAGTTCGCCGGTGGCCACATGGGGACGGGCCATGTAGTCGGGCAGCCAGAGCACGCCCAGGCCCGCCAACCCTGCGGCCAGGTAGGCGTTGCCGTCGTCCACCGCGCAGATGTCGTGGCCCTGGGCGCGCACGTGTTCGGTGCCACGGCGCATATCAAACGGCAGTGGCTGGCCCGTGCGCGCCCACAGAAACCCCACGGTGCGATGGTGCGGGCCTTCCAGCACCTGCGGGTGGTCCGGCATGCCAGCGCGCTGCAAGTAGCTGGGGGCGGCGTATACGCGCAACTGCAGGTCACCCACATGGCGCGCAACCAGCGAGGGATTGGTGATGGAGCCTCCGCGCACCACGCAGTCCACGTTGTCGCCAATCATGTCCACGGGGCGGTCGCTCACACCCATGTGGATGAGGATGTCGGGGTACTGCACGTGGAATGCGGGCAGCGCGGGGATGAGGACGAGCCGGGCCAGGGGGCTTGGCACATCCACCCGCAGGCGGCCGCGCGGCGCGCACGATGCTGCGGAGAGGCTGGTTTCGGCGTCATCCAGGTCGGCTAGCAAGCGCACCACACGTTCGTAGTACGCGGCGCCATCGACGGTGACTTGCACACGCCGTGTGGTGCGGTGCAGCAGCTTCACGCGCAGGCGGTCCTCCAGTTGCTGCACGAGCTGCGTGATGGTGGTGCGGCTCATGTGCAAGGTGTGGGCGGCCTTGGTAAAGCTGCCGGATTCCACCACGCGGGCAAAGGCCAGCATTGCGTCAAAACGGTCCATGGTGCACTTGTGTGGGAAGGCGCTTGGCGCCGATTGTTTGGATTCTAAAAACAGTGGTGGACAGGCTTGCCTGTTTATCCGGGCGGCGCGCGCTTCTACAGTGCCTTCATCGCATTTGATTGACGGACAGAAGGAGTTTTTGATGGCCCAACGTGATGTGGTGTTTCCTGCCGGGCGCCAGGCGCTGTATGAACGCAACCGCTATTCGCCGGCGGTTCGGTCCAACGGGTTTCTGTTTGTCTCAGGCCAGGTGGGCAGTCGCGAGGACGGCTCGCCTGAGCCGGACCTGAAGGCACAGGTCCGCCTGGCGTTTGTCCACCTGAACGCGGTGTTGCAGGCTGCGGGGTGCACGTTTGACGACGTGGTGGATGTAACGATGTTCGTGGTGAACCCCGAGGCGAATTTCGAGGCGGTGTGGAGCATCGTGCCCGAGTTCTGGGGCGAGGCGCCCTACCCCACGCTCACCGGCATTGGCGTGACGTGGCTGTATGGGTTTCAGTTCGAGATCAAGGTGATTGCGAAGCTGCCGTAACTCGGCGGAAGACGCGGCTCTGGCAGAAACCAAAAGGCGCATCCGCAGAGCCATTTATCAAGCCAAATTGGCCTTAAGCGCTTTATTGATAAGCGCCAACAGCTACACAATCAATAGCATCACAGAATAGGCGCCAGCAGCCGCGCCAACACCGCCTCATCCATGCCCCGGCGTTCGGCCATGTCGTGCAGCTGGTCCTCACCAATCTTGCCCACGTTGAAATACACGCTGTCCGGGTGGCCGATGTAGAAGCCGCTCACGCTGGCGGCGGGCATCATGGCCAGGCTTTCGGTGAGTTGCATGCCGATGTCTTCGCACTGCAGCACACGAAAGAGGTCGGTCTTGGCACTGTGGTCGGGGCAGGCGGGATAGCCGGGCGCTGGGCGGATGCCTTGGTATTTCTCGGCAATCATGTCGGCGCTGCCAAGATTTTCGTTGGCGGCGTAGCCCCACAGGTCCGTGCGCACGCGCTGGTGCAGGCACTCGGCAAAGGCCTCGGCCAGGCGGTCGGCGAGGCTCTTGAACAGGATGGCGGAGTAGTCGTCAAAGGCGTCGATAAAGGCCTTCTCGCGCTTTTCCACTCCCAGGCCACCGGTCACGGCGAACATGCCGGCATAGTCGGCAATGCCGCTGCTTTTGGGGGCCACAAAGTCGGCGAGGCACCGGCTGGGGCGCGTCACGCCGTCGATGACGTGTTTCTCGGCCTGCTGGCGCAGGCCATACCAGGTCATGGCGACCTCGGTGCGCGATTCGTCGGTGTAGAACTCGATGTCGTCATCGTTGACGGAATTGGCGGGGTACAGCGCCAACACACCCGACGCCGTGAGCCAGCGGCCTTCAATGATTTTTTTCAGCATGGCCTGGCCGTCGGCAAACACGCGCGTGGCCTCTTCGCCCACGATCTCGTCTTGGAGGATGGCGGGGTACGGGCCGGCCAGGTCCCAGGTCTGAAAGAAAGGGCCCCAGTCGATGTATTTGGCCAGCTCGGCCAGGTCGAAATTACTGAACACCCGGCGGCCCAGCGCGCGCGGCACAGTGGGCTGGTAATGGCTCCAGTCCACCGGGGTCTTGTTGGCGCGGATCTTGGTCAGGGGCCACAGCGGGGTCTGCTTTCTGTTGGCGTGCTGGGTGCGCACCTTGTCGTAGTCGGCGTTGACCTCTGCCACGTAGCTCTCGACGCCATCGCCCAGCAGGCTCTGCGCCACGCTCACGCTGCGCGAGGCGTCGGGCACATAGACCACGGGGCCTTCGTAGTGCGGGGCGATCTTGACGGCGGTGTGCACACGGCTGCAGGTGGCGCCGCCGATGAGCAGCGGGATTTTCTTGATGCGAAAGTGCTCGTCCTTCTGCATCTCGCCCGCCACGTACTGCATCTCTTCGAGGCTGGGGGTGATCAGGCCTGACAGGCCCACGATGTCGGCCCCTTCGACCTTGGCGCGTGCCAGGATCTCGTGGCAGGGCACCATCACGCCCATGTTCACCACTTCGAAGTTGTTGCACTGCAAGACCACGGTGACGATGTTCTTGCCAATGTCGTGCACGTCACCCTTGACGGTGGCGATGATGATCTTGCCCTTGCTGCGCACGTCGCGCCCGGCGGCTTCGTCCTGGCGTTTTTCTTCTTCGATGTAGGGAATGAGGTGGGCCACGGCAGACTTCATCACGCGGGCGCTTTTCACCACCTGGGGCAAAAACATCTTGCCGGCGCCAAACAGGTCGCCCACCACGTTCATGCCGTCCATGAGCGGGCCTTCAATGACGTGCAGCGGGCGGCCGCCCTTGGCCAGGATGGCGCGGTAAGCCTCTTCGGTGTCTTCGGTGATGAAGTCGGTGATGCCATGCACCAGCGCGTGCGACAGGCGCTCACCCACGGTCTTGGGGTGCTCGGGCGTTCCGCGCCATTCGAGCTTCTTGCTCTCGTCCTTGGCGCCGCTCTTGGCGGTTTCGGCGATCTCCACCAGGCGCTCACCCGCGTCGGGGCGGCGGTTGAGCACCACGTCTTCCACACGCTCACGCAGCACGGGCTCCAGGTCGTCGTACACGCCCACCATGCCCGCGTTGACGATGCCCATGTCCATGCCCGCCTGGATGGCGTGGTACAGGAACACCGTGTGGATGGCCTCGCGCACCGGGTCGTTGCCGCGGAAGCTGAACGACACATTCGACACGCCGCCCGACACCTTGGCCCCCGGCAGGTGCTGCTTGATCCAGCGCACAGCCTCGATGAAGTCGACCGCGTAGTTGTTGTGCTCTTCGATGCCGGTGGCCACGGCAAAGATGTTGGGGTCGAAGATGATGTCTTCGGGCGCAAAGCCCACTTCATCGACCAGGATGCGGTAGGCGCGCTCACAGATCTCGATCTTGCGCGCATAGGTGTCGGCCTGGCCTTGTTCGTCGAACGCCATCACCACGGCCGCCGCCCCATAGCGCTTGACGAGCTTGGCCTGGCGCTTGAACGCCTCGACGCCTTCTTTCATGCTGATGGAGTTGACGATGCCCTTGCCCTGGATGCAGCGCAGCCCGGCCTCGATCACCTCCCACTTGGAGCTGTCCACCATGATGGGCACACGCGCAATGTCGGGCTCGGACGCGATCAGCTGCAGAAAACGCACCATGGCCGCCTTGCTGTCGAGCATGGCCTCGTCCATGTTGATGTCGATGACCTGCGCGCCGTTCTCGACCTGCTGGCGCGCCACGGCCAGGGCCTCTTCGTACTGGCCGTTCAGGATCATGCGCGCAAACGCCTTGGAACCCGTGACGTTGGTGCGCTCGCCGATGTTGACGAACAGGCTGCCCTCGCCAATGGAGACGGGCTCCAGGCCGGACAGCTTCATGGGGGGGGGAGATACAGCGGACAAAACAGCAGACATAAGGCTCACCTGCGCAATCGGTTATTTGAAACAGGTGAGCGTCGTTCAATCGTGGCGGCCAAATCCTGCCCGAGCCTGACGGCACCGCCGAAGATGGTCGGCGGGCGTTGCAACGCTCCTCGGGGGGACGGCGGATTTTAAGGGAATGCAGAACCATGCCAGCGCCCCGCCTGCATAAGGCCCTGCGCGCGCCGTTGTTCGACGCTGCCCGGTTGCGCCGCAGTCGCTGCGGGTTCTCTTAGCCGTTTTCACCCACTCCGCTTTGATCGCCCAGCGCACGCAGTTTGCGATAGAGCGTGCGGGTGCTGATACCCAACGCCCGCGCCAGCTCCTGGCGTGTTGCGGCCGTGGTGCTCAGGGCCAAGCGCAGTGCCGCGTCTTCCACGCTGCGCAGCGTGGCATCGCGCCGTGCGTGGGATGCGTGAGGCCCGGCCGCGCCCTGGAATACCCCCACAAGCGCCTGTGCACCGCTGCCGTCGAAGGCATCGAAGGCGAGCGACCGTTCGATGGTGGGCGCGGTCACGATGGCGCCGTCTGTCAGCAGGGCGGCGCGCTCCAGCACGTTGCGCAGCTCGCGCACATTGCCCGGAAAGGGATGTTGCGCCAGGCGGCGCATGGCGGCGGGGGCCATGGCGAGCGCGCGGCCTGGTGCCACGCGCTCGAGCAGGGCGTGGGCCAGCAGGGCGATGTCTTCGGCCCGGTCACGCAATGCGGGCAGCAGGATAGGGAAGGTGCTGAGCCGGTAATACAGGTCTTCGCGAAACCGCCCCTCGGCCACCATGGCCTTGAGGTTGCGGTGGGTCGCGGCCACCACACGAATGTCCGCGCGGCGCAGCTCGGTCTGCCCCACGCGGCGGTAGGTGCCGCTTTCGAGCAGGCGCAGCAGCTTGACCTGCATGGTCATCGGGATGTCGCCCACTTCGTCCAGAAACAGGGTGCCGCCATGCGCGGCCTCCACCAGCCCGGCCCGCGCGGCGTGAGCGCCCGTGAAGGCGCCTTTCTCGTGGCCAAACAGCTCGCTCTCGAACAGGGTCTCGGGCAGGCTGGCGCAGTCCACAGCCACCAGCGCACGGGAGGCCCTGTGGCTCGCCTGGTGCACGGCCCGCGCCGCCAGCTCCTTGCCTGTGCCGGACTCGCCCAGCAGCAACACGCTGGCCTGCGATGGGCCCACGCGGGCGATGAGCTCCAGCACCGCCTGGAATGGCGGCGAACGCCCGATCATCCCCTGCGCGTCTGCCCTGCTCTGGGCGATAGGCAGGGGCTCCATCTTTTCCAGGAAATAGCTTGGTTGGCCGCGCGCGTCACGCAGCGGCACCAGCTCGATCTGCACATAGTCTTCGCCCCTCGGCGTGTGGTGCAGGTGCAGCACACGCTCGCGTTGCCCGCTCAACACGGAGCGGGCCAGCGGGCAGGTCTCGCCCGCCTGGTCGCAGGGCACCGGTGAGTGGTGCGACACCTCGTGGCAGGTGCGCCCAACCACCGGCGCCCCTTGTCCAAACTGGCGCCGGTAGGCTGCGTTGGCGGCCACGATGCGGTACTGGCGGTCGAACAGGATGTGGGGCTCGGGCAAGGCGTCGAGGTAGGCGGTGAGTTCGGGCAGCGCGGGGCTGCCGCTATCGGCGGGTAATGGGGCAGAGATCATGAAGACGGAGCCTGAGAGCAGCGCCCCAGGCAGGGACCGATGGCTGCGATGCGGGTGGCGGTAGTGCCCCCGTGGTGAGATGCCGGGTCGTGCATGTGCCATATCGTGACACCAATGGCATATGTTGTCACCCATCTGGCACCCATTTGGCCTGATGCCCGGCCACCAACCGCGGTTAAGTGCTTGTTTTCACAGGCTTTTTTTACTTGAGCGAGATGCCCGTGGGCTGGCACGGGTCTTGAGTTGCAGCAAGGCATGCACGACCTTTCGGCCATGCAACCCACTTTGCCCAGGAACCCGCCATGACCACCACTGCAATGCCCAGCCCCCATCTACCAGGCGCCCCTGACGCAAAAGACGTGCAGCGCACCCCCAACAAACCCCACGGCCCGCCCCACGCCGATATGGAACGCCGCAACCTCATCCAGGCGACGGCTGCGGCCGGTGGCGTCGCGGCGCTGGCGATGGCCGTGCCTTTTGTCTCCAGCCTGGCACCCAGCGAGCGCGCCCGCTCCTTGGGCGCGGCCATTGAGGTGGACATTGCAGACCTCGCCCCGGGTGAAACGCGCACGGTCGAATGGCGCGGAAAACCCGTCTGGATCGTGCGGCGCACGCCTCAGATGCTGCAAGCGCTGGAAGGGCATGACACGGAGCTTGCAGACCCCCGGTCTGCCAAAGACCAGCAACCAGCCTACGCGCGCAACGCGCAGCGCTCCATACAGCCGGATGTGTTTGTCGCCGTGGGCATCTGCACGCACCTGGGCTGCTCACCCACGCAAGTGCCACTGGGTTCGGCGCAACCGGGGCTTGGCGAGAGCTGGCCGGGTGGCTTCTTCTGCCCGTGCCATGGCTCCACGTTTGACAACGCCGGACGCGTGTACCGCAACAAACCAGCGCCTACCAACCTGGAGGTGCCGCCGCACCAGTTCATCACCGCCACCCAACTGCGGATCGGTGACGACAACAGCGCTTGACGAAGCGGGGGGCTCGCGGGCCGCGCCCCCGCCGCACCCCGGTGCCCCCTGCAACACATTGCACCTTCTCGCCCCCACACCCTGAAACGATGGCCCCAATGCCTGCCACCCTAAAGCCCCCCGCCCCTGCGCCCACCATCGACACAGCGGGCCCCGCAGCCGCCCCACCAGACGACTACATCGACCTGTACGCAGCCCACCAAAAGATCTATCCCCGCTCTGTGGATGGTGTGTTCGCGCGGCTGCGCTGGGCCATGGTGTTTCTCACGCAGATCGCTTTTTATGGGCTGCCATGGTTCGAATGGGGCCCACGGCAAATGGTGCTCTTCGACCTCGGTGCGCGGCGGTTTTACCTGTTTGGACTGGTGTTGTATCCCCAGGATTTCATCTACCTCACGGGCCTGCTCATCATCTCGGCGCTGTCGCTGTTTTTGTTTACCGCCGTGGCCGGGCGGCTGTGGTGTGGGTTTGCGTGCCCACAGACGGTGTACACGGAGATTTTCATGTGGCTGGAGCGCCGCTTCGAAGGCGACCGCAGCGCTCGCATGCGCCTCGACAAAAGCCCCTGGTCGCTGGACAAACTGTGGCGCAAGGCGGGCAAACAGGTGTCATGGCTGGCCGTTGCCGGCTGGACGGGGTTCACCTTCGTCGGTTACTTTGTGCCGATCCGGCTGCTGGGTGCCGAGCTGCTGGCGTTGCACGGCTCCTGGCAATTGTTCTGGGTGGGGTTCTATGGTTTTGCCACGTATGGCAATGCAGGCTACATGCGCGAGCAGGTGTGCAAATACATGTGCCCCTATGCACGTTTTCAGAGCGCCATGTTCGACAAGGACACCCTCATCGTGACCTACGACACCGAGCGCGGCGAACCGCGCGGCGCACGCAGCAAAAAAATGGATCCGAAGGCACTGGGCCTGGGCGACTGCATTGACTGCTCGTTGTGTGTGCAGGTATGCCCCACGGGCATCGACATCCGCAACGGCCTTCAATACGAATGTATCGGCTGTGGGCAGTGTGCGGACGCCTGCAACACCGTGATGGACAAGGTGGCCTACCCCCGTGGCCTGATTCGCTACACCACCCAGACCGGCATCGCGCAGCACCTGAACCCGTGGCAGATTCTGCGGCGCGTGTTTCGCCCCCGTGTGCTCGCCTACAGCGCCGTGCTGACTGCGCTGTGTATTGCCATGCTGGCCAGCCTGGTCACGCGCACGCCGCTGAAGGTAGACGTGGTGCGTGACCGCGCCGCCCTCTCACGCCTGGTGCCCGGCGGGCAGTTGGAAAACATCTACCGCCTGCAGATCATGAACGCCACCGAAAGCAGCGCGCGTTACCGCATCAGCGCACGGGGCCTGGACGGCCTGCACGTCGCATCGGACGCCGAGGTGGACATCGGCCCCGCCGAATCCCGCTGGGTGCCGGTGCGCCTGCAGGTGCCCGATGGCGCAGCCCCCGCGGGCTCGCACAGCGTGTATTTCGATGTACAGGCGCTCGGCAGCCAGGCCCAGGTGTCCGAGAAGTCGGTGTTTATCGTGCCGCGATAGGGCGCAGAGAGCGCGCGGAAACGGCATGCGCAGCGCTCGGCGGGCCAAGAGCCCTGCGGGGTGGCGGTATGTGCCGCTGTGCGGGCATGCGCGCACCCCAGCCCCCAGCTATGCGGCCTGCGCCGACGCTGGCAGGCCAAACACGCGGTCAAACCCCCAGTTGAAGACAAAGGTGTAGCAAAGAAAAAAAACAATCAGCGCCAGGTCCATCACAAAGGCGTCCCACAGGCTCACCTTGAACCACCAGGCAAACAGCGGCACCAGCGTGAAGACCAGCCCGCCTTCAAACCCGACGGCATGCGCAATACGGCGGCGCACGGAGCGGCCGCGCACGGCCTGGCGCGACTCCCAGCGCTCGAAGGCCCAGTTGAACAGCAGGTTCCAGACCACCGCCACGGCCGAGGCGGCCACCGACGCGACGCTGGAGTGCGCAGGGCTCTGCCCGGTCAGCACCGCCAGCCCCCAGGTCGCCACCGCGATGGCGATCAGCTCGTACAGCGTCACATACAGCACGCGGCGGCGCACGCCCTGCAGACCGATGGCGGCGGGGGATGGGGATGAAGAAACGGGCAGGGTCACAGGCGAATTCACGGTCATGGCGGCACTTTATGTTCACTTGACTGATATATAAAGTCAGCTTGTTTCAGATTTATTGATAGATTGGCAGGCCATGGCCTTTTCTTCTGACAGCGTGCAGGTGTTTTTGGCCGCGCTGGACCACGGCTCCTTCTCGGCCGCCGCGCGGACGCTGTCGCGGGTGCCTTCGGCGGTGAGCATGACCATCGCCCACCTGGAGGCCGAACTGGCCGTGCAGCTGTTTGACCGCAGCGGGCGCGAGCCACGGCCCACCGCTGCGGCGCGGGCACTGGAGCCCCAGGCGCGGCTGCTGGCCGGGCAACTGCAACAGCTCAATGCCCAGGCCCTGGCGCTGACGCAGGGGCTGGAAGAGCGCCTGACCCTGGCGATTGCGCCCGAGCTGCTGGCCTCGCGCTGGACAGCGCCGCTGGCCGCACTGGCGCATGAATACCCGCTGCTGCAAGTCGAGGTGCTGACGGCCCCGCAGGTGGACGCGCTGGCCCTGCTGCACAGTGGCCGTGCCCAACTGGCGCTGGTGTTTGAGCGCCCCAGCATCGACGGGCGCGAAGGGTTTCAGGAAGTGGGCACCGAAACCCTGGTGGCCGTGATTGCACCCGACCACCCCGTGCTGGCCGCCGCGCGCCAAGCCGCCCAGGCGCGCGGCGAGGCCCCCGCCAGCGCCATGCTGCGCGAGGAGCACCTGACCACCACGCGCCAGATCGTGGTGGCCAGCCGCGACCTGGCGCAGACCGACCCGCGCTTTGTGTTTGCCCGCCACCACTGGCGCACCGACAACCACCTGGCCGCGCTGGGGCTGATCGAGGCGGGCCTGGGCTGGGGCTGGCAGCCGCGCGCGCTGGTGCAGCCGCGCATCGCTGCAGGCACGCTGGTGGAAATGCCGTTCGAGAACCTGAGCAACGGCGCTGCGCTGTGGGTGGACGTGGTGTGGTCCAAAGAGCGCCCGCTGGGCCTGGGCGCGCGGCGCTTTGTGGCGCTGATGGAAGGGGCGGCAGCACCCGGGCTGCAGGCTTGACGCCAAGTCCAGGGCCAGTTGCCCATCGGCGCTCAAACACATCAAAAGCAAATACGAATTAGTTGCATTTACATAGATAATGGCGGCCCTTGCCTTTTTTAGGCCCGCCTCGGCGCGCAGACTGCCGTCCGGCGCGGCCTGTTCACTGTCCCATCACCATGCAACCCCTGATTCAACGGCCCGTACGTCGCCCTCGCCTTTCGGCTATTGCCTACCCCAGCCTGGTGCTGTGCGCCCTCACCACGACAGCGGCGCTGGCACAGTCGACAACGACCGACCCAACACCCGCGGCCCCTGCCGAGGCCAGCCCCGCCTTGTCTGAAGTGCAGGTGCGAGAAACCTCGGGCAGCAGCGGCTACCAGGGCGCGCAGCGCAACACCGCCGCCACCCGCTCCGACACCCCGTTGCTGGAAACGCCCCAGGCCGTGCGCGTGGTGCCCCAGCAGCTCATCGAAGACCTGGGCGCCCGCCGCCTGGCCGACACGGTGGACTTTGTCAGCGGCATCACCCGCCTCAACGACTTTGGCGGCACCTGGGACAACTTCGCCATTCGCGGCTTCAGCAACACCGATGGGGGCAGCCTGCTCAACGGCTTTGCGTCGGGCCGGGGCTATGGCCCGCAGCGCGATGTGGCCTCGGTCGAGCGGGTGGAATTCCTCAAAGGCCCGGCCGCCGCCTTGTATGGCAGCAGCGAGCCCGGCGGCACCCTGAATGTGGTGACCAAGAAACCCCAGTTCACCGCCGCGAACAAGGCGGGCGTGCAGGTGGGCGCGCTGGGCTATCGGCGTGCCACGCTCGACAGCACCGGCCCGCTGGGCACCGACGTGGCCTACCGCCTGAACGTGGCCGCTGAAGACGGCGCCAGCCGCACCAGCCTGGTGGACAACCGCAAGATGGTGGTGGCCCCGGCCATCACCTGGAACCTGGGCCCCAACACGGTGCTGAACTACGAGGCCGAGTTCATCCGCATCCGCACCCCGCTGGACCGGGGCATCGTGCAGGTCAATGGCAACGCAGGCGCGCTGCCGCGCGACCGCTACCTGGGCGACCCCAGCCGCGACAACCTGCACGTGAACGGCGACACGCACCAGTTCACGCTGGACCACGACCTGGGCCAAGGCTGGCGCACGCGCGTGGGCGCCTCCTACCGCGAGACCGACCTGTACGGCGAGGCCGTGGATCTGACCGGCACGCTGCAAGCCGATGGCCGCACCCTGACCCGGCGCGACAGCTGGCGCAGCCTGCCTTCGCGCGACACGTCCGTGCAGGCCGAGGTGGAGGGCAAGCTGCAGACCGGCGGCCTGCGCCACACCGTGCTGGCGGGCGTGGAGTCGTGGCGGCTGTTCATGGGGCAGGACATTCGCTATTCCACCCTGGCCAGCCAGCCGTTTGCCATCGACATTAATAACCCCACGTACGGCCAGGCCCCCGGCAACCTGACCCCCGGCTTTGACACCCGCGACCGCCAACGCGCCACGGGCCTCTTCGTGCAAGACCAGATGGACCTGAGCGAGCGCTGGAAGCTGCTGGCCGGGGTGCGCTTTGACCGCTACCACCAGGACTACGAAAACCGTCTGAACAACACGGTGCAGACCCAGTCGCACTCAGCCGCCACGCCGCGTGTGGGGGTGACGTACCTCGTCAACGACCGCACCTCGGTGTATGCGTCGGCCGGGCGCTCGTTCCGCCCCAACACGGGCGCCGACGAGAGCGGTCGCGCGTTCGACCCACAAGAGGGCAAAGCCTTTGAGCTGGGGGCCAAGTGGCAGTCGGCCGACCAGCGGCTGAACGGCTCGGTGACGCTGTTTGACATCCGCAAGACCAACGTGCTGACCCGCAGCCCCACCAACGCCAACTACAACGTGGCCGCAGGCGAGGTGCGCAGCCGGGGCCTGGAGGCCGACCTGGCCGGGCAGATCGACGCCCACTGGCGCATGACGGCCAACCTGGCCTACACCGACGCCGAGGTGGTGCGCGACAACAACCCCGCGCTGCTGGGCAAACGCCTGCTGAATGTGCCGCGCGTGAGCGCCGGGCTGTTCGCCATCCGCGAAGACCAAGCCCCCTGGGGTGGCCGCTACGGCATTGGCGGCGGGCTGGTGCATGTGGGCGAGCGCACCGGCACGGCCACCGACACCTACCGCCTGCCCGCCTACACCACAGCGCGCATCACCAGCTACTGGCAAATCGACAAGCGCACACGCCTGACGCTGGACGTGCACAACCTGTTCGACAAGACCTACTACACCGCCTCGTGGGGCAACCTGACGGTGATCCCCGGCCTGGGCCGCCAGGTGGTGGCCGGGGTGCAGGTGGCCTTCTGAGCGGCACAGGCCGAGCTATAGGCAAAAAATGCTGCTAGCGCTTATTCAACAAGCGCCAGGAGCTATGTTTTTAATAGCACTCAAGGACATGGATGCCCGGTGAAGGACTCGGCTGGTATCGTGGCGCAAACGCCTCTGCCAACCCCACACCGGAGAACCCCATGCCCTTACCCCATGCCCATGACGCCCTTTGGGGCGCCGTCCGCCACAGCCTGGCCCCACGCTGGGCACCCTGGCAGCCCGAGCCGGGCAAGCCTTTTGCGCTGGATGCCATCGACACTGGCGCCAAGCCCTTTTCCACAGGCAGCAAGGCCGAAGACAAAGCGGCCGTAGAGGCCCTGGCCGTGGAGCTGGATGGCCTGCAAAACCTGTTTTACGCCGACAAGCGCTACAAGCTGCTGGTGGTGCTGCAGGGCACCGACACCTCGGGCAAGGACGGCACCATTCGCGGCGTGTTTGGCCGCATGAGCGCTTTGGGCGTGCACACCGTGGGCTGGAAAGCGCCCAGCGAAACCGAGCTGGCGCACGACTACCTTTGGCGCATCCACCAGCAGGTGCCGCAGGCGGGTGACATCACCGTGTTCAATCGCAGCCACTACGAAGACGTGCTGGTGCCGGTGGTCAATGGCTGGATCACGCCCGCCCAACACCAGCAGCGGCTGGCACACATCAACGACTTTGAGCGCATGCTCTGCGAGACGGGCACCATCGTGCTCAAGTTTTTGCTGCACATTGGCTTTGACGAGCAGCGCGCGCGGCTGCAAGAGCGCCTGGACGACCCGGCCAAACACTGGAAGTTCAGCATGGGCGATATCGAGGTGCGCAAACAATGGACCGAATACCGCCGCGCCTACGGCACCCTGCTGGCCGCCACCCACACGCCCTGGGCACCGTGGACCATCGTGCCGGCGGACTCGAAGACCCACCGCAACCTGATGATTGCCACGGTGCTGCGCGCGGTGCTGCAAAACCTCAACCTGCGTTACCCCGAGGGCGATGCCGCGCTCAAAGGCTTCACCGTGGTGTAGGAGCCTGCCGGGCTCCTAGCCACGCCTGGGCGGCCCTGCGGGCACCCGTTTTTTTTACAACTGCTGCCCGCAGTGTTCGCAGAACCGGTCGTCCTTTTGCACCGCTTGCGAACACCGGGGGCAATGTGCTGTGGCGTGCGCCGCCGCCGCTGAAGGCATCTCGGCGGCAGTGGCCGCAATGACCGCAGGTGCCGCACTGGGGGCAGTTGCCATGGGCTGCGTGGAGTGGGCCTGGGCTGGGGACTGGGCTTTTTCCTTCATCTCGGCCACTTTGGCGTTGACTTCGCTGAGTGTCTTGTCGGTGGTGCTGCGGATGCGGCCCAGATCGACCTTTTCAGAAAACTCGCACCAGGTCAGCACGCCCACCATCAGCGGCAGCAAAAACACAAAGGCCATCGCCGTGACAAAAACGAGCGCATAACCAATGCCAGCGCCCAAGAAGTGCCCACCGCCGTAGCCTCCCATCAGGGCGCCCATGTCAAACCGCACGCCCATGCCCATCCCGATGATGGGGCCGCCAATGGCGGCCACGATGGCGCTGGCAATAGCGACCAGGCCAAACAGCATGGCGGCAAAAATGCCGGACAACAACAGGCCGCCAATGATCTTGCCGATGGCGGCAAATGGGTGGTTGCGGGTAATGCTCCAGGTGATCGACAGCGCATGCATGACACGCTCGCCGTCCCAGATCGCCGGCCCCACGATAGAACCCGCCACGTAGTTACCCAGCAACGCCAGCGCCACGGCCAGCACCAGCACCGGGATCGCCACCACCAGCAGCAGTGGGCCAATGCCTGGCAACTTGCACACCAGCAGCACCAGTGCGGCCCCCAGCAACACGGCGCCATACAGCAGCAGCATCAACAGGCCCGCACCCAGCAGCTTGGGCAAGCTGAACAGCCCGGCCACAAAGTAGCTGGGCACGCCGCGATAGGGGCGCGCCCGCGCTAGGTCGGTCAGGCACACGCCAGCGCCGCTGGTGCCCGCGAGCACCACGACAAACGCGGCCAGCCCCAGCAGCACTGAAAAAATCACCGACACCTGGCCGAGCATGCCACCCAGCGCCGCCAGCAGTGCCGCGCCGAAATAGGATGCGCCCATCACCGACACGGCCTGCCAGCAGGTCAGCGCCTCGGGCAGCCGAAAGATCGAATAGGGGTTGTCGGTGGCCAAAAGCCTGTCGTTTGTTGTCATGGTGTATCCCTCTCTTTGTTGGCAGTTATTTGGTAGCTATTTGGTCGATATCGCTCGCTCAGTGGCCCGCTGGGCATTCCGGGATGCGCCCCCAGGCATCACCGCAGAAGTTTTGGCGGGTGCGCGCCAGGCAGTTGCCGCGCGAGAGTTCATTGCTCATGGCGGCGCACTGCGCCAGGGCACCCCGCAAGTGGGCCACGGGGTCTGCAGGCGGCTGCGGCGCGCGCGCGGCGGGGGGCCATGGAGCATCGTCTTGCCGCGACGACAGGGCGGGTGCTGTGGGTGCCGGTGACGGTGCGGGCGCCGCATCGGGCACACGCGGCACGGTCACCGGGGTGAACGCAGGCACCGGTGCAGAAGGCGCAGGGGCAGAAGACGCAGGGGCCACCGCAGAGGCCGGCTGGGCGGGCGTGGATTCGAGCACCTCCTCCACGGGCTCGGCGCGCCCGGTGGCACCCTCGGAGGGTGCCGCCCCGTCAGTGGCGGTTGGCGCCGATGGCGCAGTGGCAGGGGCCTGGCTGGCGTCGGTTGCCAGGGGTGCGGCCTGTTCGGGCACGGCCACCACAGGCGCCGGGCCCTGGGGCTTTACCCAAAAGAACCAGCCCAACAGACCAGCGATCACCAGTAAGGACGCCACCACGCCCACATACACACCCACCGGCCGTGCGCGGGCCGCGTGGGGCGGTGCATCTTCAAACATGAACTGCATGGGCTGGGGCTGCGGGCGGGGTGCAGGGGCCGGCGGCAGCGCCGGGGTGGGCTGCGTTTCGGGCTCTGGCTCTGGTGCGAGAGCGGCTTCCGGCTCTTGTGCGGGCTCTGGCAGGGCTGCGGGCTGCGGGGCCAGCTCAGGCGGCGGGGCAACCACAGGTGGTGGAGCGAACACCGGCGCTGGCGCGGCCGCAGGCACAGGCGCCGCAACCACCGCCGTTGCGGGCGCGGCCAAGGGCCCCTCCGATGTCGCGTCCAACGGCGCGGCGATTGGCGTCTGGCCATCGGCAGCCATCGGGAACCGGTGCCCGCACTGCACACAAAAACGCGCGCCTACCTTGTTGCTGGCGCTGCACTGCGGGCAGTTCTGCACCAACGCGGCGCCGCAGGCGGTGCAGCAACGGGCCGTGTCGCGGTTGGCGGTATGACAGGCTTGGCATGTCACGCTCATGGCTCTCCCTCCCTCATTGATTGGACTGTCTGGATTGTTGTGTTGCTTGCACCTGGCCACCGGCGGCACCGTTGCGCGGGCGCCCTCCCCGGGCGCTGCTGCACCGAGCCGATGGCCTGGGTTACACACTCTCTTTGGGGCGAAGTCTAGAGGCAATCAGGCCCGGCGCGACAGGCATCTGGCCGCAGGTGTTGCGCTGTGAACGCCTGCAGCGCGCCGCCGGCCTGTCATTTTATGGTTATGCGATAGATGCATAACACGCAAACAAGGCGGCCTTGGACACGCTCAATGCCGAGGAATAAGCTGTGCGACCTGACCTGATCCCCCAAGGAAACTCACCATGTCGCAACCCGTCGGCACCCCTGCCGCACCCTCCCACCCCCTGCCCTCCCACCCCCTGCCCTCCTACCTGCAGGCCGACCACCTCGGCCCCTGGGGCAACTACCTGCAGCAGGTAGACCGCGTCACCCCTTACCTGGGCAACCTGGCGCGCTGGGTGGAAACGCTCAAGCGCCCCAAGCGCATCCTGATCGTGGACGTGCCGATCGAGCTGGACAACGGCACCATCGCCCACTACGAAGGCTACCGCGTGCAGCACAACCTGAGCCGTGGCCCCGGCAAGGGCGGCGTGCGCTTTCACCAGGACGTGACGCTGTCCGAAGTGATGGCCCTGTCGGCCTGGATGTCGGTCAAGAACGCTGCGGTCAACGTGCCTTACGGCGGTGCCAAGGGCGGCATTCGCGTGGACCCCAAGAAGCTCTCTCTGGGTGAGCTGGAGCGCCTGACGCGCCGCTACACCAGCGAAATCGGCCTGCTGATCGGCCCCTCCAAAGACATCCCCGCGCCCGACGTGAACACCAA
Organism: Acidovorax radicis; assembly: GCF_020510705.1. Taxonomy (NCBI): domain Bacteria; kingdom Pseudomonadati; phylum Pseudomonadota; class Betaproteobacteria; order Burkholderiales; family Comamonadaceae; genus Acidovorax; species Acidovorax radicis. The sequence continues at coordinate 239,291 of NZ_CP075184.1, read as the reverse complement.
CGGCCAGATCATGGCCTGGATGATGGACACGTATTCGATGAACACCGGCGCCACCGCCACAGGCGTGGTCACCGGCAAGCCCGTGGACCTGGGCGGCTCGCTGGGCCGTGTCGAGGCCACCGGCCGCGGCGTGCACACCGTGGGCGTGGAAGCCGCCAAGCTGACCGGCTTGGCGCTGGACGGCGCCCGCGTGGCGGTGCAGGGCTTTGGCAACGTGGGCGGCATCGCCGCCAAGCTGTTTGCCGAAGCAGGCGCCAAGGTGGTGGCCGTGCAAGACCACACCGGCACCATCTTCAACAGCAAGGGCCTCGATGTGCCCGCACTGCTGGCCCATGTGAAGACCCGTGGCGGCGTGGGAGGCTTTGCTGGCGCCGACGTGATGAAGGCCGAGGAGTTCTGGGGCGTGGATTGCGAGATCCTGATCCCCGCAGCTCTGGAAGGCCAGATCACCAAACACAACGCAGGCCAGATCAAGGCCAAGCTCGTGATCGAAGGCGCCAACGGCCCCACGACCACCGAGGCCGACGACATCCTGCACGACAAGGGCGTGCTGGTGCTGCCCGACGTGATCGCCAACGCGGGCGGCGTGACGGTGAGCTACTTCGAATGGGTGCAGGACTTCTCCAGCTTCTTCTGGAGCGAAGACGAAATCAACGCCCGCCTGGTGCGCATCATGCAAGAGGCCTTTGCGGGCATCTGGCAAGTGGCGCAAGAGCACAAGGTGAGCCTGCGCACCGCCACCTTCATCGTGGCCTGCCAGCGCATCCTGCACGCCCGCGAAATGCGCGGGTTGTACCCATAAGCTCTGCGCAAACACGCTGCATAGCCTTCGCAACCGCCGGCCCATCACGCCGGTGGCCTGCCCCCAAAACCGCCAGATGCCGTGACCCGGCCCTGGCGGTTTTTTGCATGGCGAAGCGCGCCGGGCCGCGCAGCTCAGGCCAGCGGCACGGGCCCCACCGGTTCAGGCGGCAGCACGCCGCGCATTACCGAGCAAAACGGCTGCACGCACGCAGCCCGCGCGGCATACGGGCAGCCCACGGTTTCGCACAGGCCCGATGCGCCATTGCGCGCACGCTCATCCTCGCGCGGCACCTGGCCGCTGGCTTGCAGCACGGCCATCTGCGTCCATGGGTCCAGGCGCCCCGTGGCCTGCTGCAGCATGTCGCGGCCGTACACCGTGGCGGCCAGTTGCGGCTGCAGGTCCAGCACCAGCAACGCACTGGTGCGCGGCGCGGCGGCATCCATGCCCTGCAGCACCAAGGCCATCACGCCCGACTGCAGCGCCTGCCCGCCCCCGGCGAAAGGCACCTGCAATGCGCCCGCTGCACTGGACTGCGCCACCACCGCGCCAGCCGCTGGCGGTGCCTGGGCTGCCAGCCAGGGCACCGGCGCGCGCAAAGTCATCGCCAAGCCGCGCTGCCCCTCGGGCGTCAACACCACGCCTTGGCGCACCAGCCAGGTCTGCAGCGGCGACTGGTCGGCATCCAGCGCGCCGCTTTCCAGCGCCTGGGCCATGCCGATGGGCCACGGCTGCGCGGCCACCACACGCTGCGGCACCCCGGCCTGGGCCGTGACCTGCGCCACCAGCGCGCTGACCAAACGCAGCAGCGGTGCGCTCAGGCCCGATGCGGGCCATGCCGCCCCGCTGGCCGCCGTCGCCGCCGATGCGCCGGTGCTGGTGGGCGCCGCCGCCGGTGCACCCGGCAACGCGCCATCCCCCCGCGAGCCCTGCAAGCGGCCATCAGCCACGCTGCCCCGGCGCGGGTCAAAGCCCGCCGCCAGTTGCTCGCGTGCCTGGGGTGAAAAGCTGGCCTCGTCGGCCGGTGTGGGCAGCGGCCCGGCGGGTGGACTGGGTGAGTTGACCGAGGGCGGCGGCGCGCTGGGATCGGCCACTGGCAACGGCGCAGGCGCAGCGACAGGCTTTTGTTTGTCCAGCCCCGACAACGCCGATTGCCGCTGCAATGCCGCCTCGGCCAGGAACTGGGCGACGGGAGGCAGGGTGCTGCGGATGGGGTCGATGGGGAGGGACATGCGGAGTGAGAGGGGATGCGGGATTCTGGAACGATTCCGGTGACGTGAACAGGTTGACACTATGCGGGCGGTGCGTCTCACCGGGCCGATCTGGGGCTCACACAAGTCAAGCTATGGCAATGCGGCTTCGCGAGCTATAGTTTTGCCAAACTTTGTGCACGGTTACGTTGAAATTTCAATGCGCAATGCTTGGACCGCAAATATTGATTGCCATCAATTCTTGGCGAGCCAAAGAATATGCGGCAATTCTGCGGAACACAGATACCCACGATCATGGGGAAAGCGAACACATGAACTCTTCCGAGTACGCCAGTCACCCTCTTCGCAATTTGCTTGAGCGACTGACCGAATTACGAAAGTCGACGGAATTCACTGACCCTGATTTGCTAAGCAATGATGCGAGCGCAACCGCGCTTGAGACAACATTCGCTACTGTTGCAGTTGTCTGCTCAATGCTTGAAAGAACCCCAGCGCTACTGGTTAGCGAGTACGGGCTGACACAACTGCAGAACAGTTTCCAATCCATATTTAACGAGTTAACGCACTACCAATCTAATAGGAACCACGGGCACATCCAAAACGCGAAGGCTCAGATCGAACAGGTTGTGATGTCGCAGCTTTGGGCGTTCGGACCTATTCCGACAGCAGGAGACTTTGATCAATCCGATCTTGTTGAGGTAGTCAATCAAGCGACTCAGACTGCGCGGGATGCCGTACGGCAGTTAGTTGTGGAACGTGATAGCTTGCGTACGCGCCAAATGGATCTGACTCAGCAGGTGCTCAACGCAGAGGCCAAGTTGGAGAGCCTCAGCGAGACCGTCGCCAAGCAAAAAGCTGAAGCCGTGTCAGTAGTCGCTGTCGTACAGCAAATGTACGCAGAAAAGGAAGCAGAACGAGTCGCTGCATTTTCAACAATGCTGCAGGATCTTCGAGCTGACTTCTCCACCCTGCAAACTGACTCGGAGAAAACTCAGTCTGAGCGGCTCGATGCATTGCGGACAAGCCAAGAAGAAGCCGCGCGAATAGTTCAGGTGGTGGGCAATACCGGTATCACAGGGAACTACCAAAAGATTGCGAATGTGGAAGGGGCGCAGGCGGATATTTGGAGATGGATGACGATTGCGTTTTTTTCCGCAGGCATTGTTATAGCGGTAGCTACGTTCTGGAAATTTTGGCACGAGCCCTTCTCCCCCGAAACAGCATGGTCAGTTCTTATACGGCTTATGTACGCCATCGTCATTGCGACGCCTGCTTGGTATACAGCCAAGGAGTCAGCTAGACACCGCTCAAGCGCTGACCGCGCGCGACAAACAGAACTTGAGCTTGCGTCCCTTGGACCTTTCATCGAACTGATGCCCGACGATAGAAAACATCAAATACGCGAGGAACTAACCAAACGCTACTTTGGAAATCAACCGCCTGAGCACACCGCTGAGCCGCCAATAAGCATTCAGAAACTGAGTGACCTAGCCATCGAACTCATGAAAGCGGCGAAAAAATAATACCTCGGCCACGAGCTTACGTAGCCACCACAACTTCAGCTTCTGGCAATGCAGCCTGCCCCTCAACCACCCGCGCCAACAACGCCCCGCTGTACCGCCCAGCCAACTGAATCCACACCCGCACCGGATTCCCCTGCGCCACCTGAACGCTCTGGCCGAGCACGTCACGCATCTGCTCCAGCCGCACCGTGATATTCCCACTCGGGTGCACCACCTCAATCAGGTCGCCCACGGCAAAGTGGTTCTTGGTTTCCACCAACACCCAATCGCCTAACAGGCCCACATCGGCCTGCCCCTCGGCACCCAGCACCTCGCCCACATACTGGCTGCGCTGCGTTGCCGAGTGGCCGTTGATGTAGTTCTGGTAGTCGTTGCTGGGGCGGCGCTCCAGCAGGCCGCCGGTGTAGCCGCGGTTGGACAGGCCTTCCAGCTCAATCAGCAGCTCGGGGTTGAAGGGGCGGCCGGCCACGGCGTCGTCAATCGCGCGGCGGTAGACCTGGGCGGTGCGGGCCACGTAGTACAGGCTCTTGGTGCGGCCTTCGATCTTGAGCGAATCCACACCGATCTGCGTGAGGCGGGCCACGTGCTCCACCGCGCGCAGGTCCTTGCTGTTCATGATGTAGGTGCCGTGCTCGTCTTCCATGATGGGCATCATTTGCCCGGGGCGGCCGGCCTCTTCGATCAGGTAGACCTTGTCGGCCTTGGGGTGGCGCTCGCCGTTGCCGGTGGTCGATGCAAAGGCCTGCTCGGCCTTTTGCTGCGCGGCCTCGAAGTTGAAGTCGCCTTCCATCTTCTGCGCAATGGCTTCGCCGGTGGTGGGGTCGATGTCGGCGTCGTGCGTGGCGTAGTTCCAGCGGCAGGCGTTGGTGCAGGTGCCCTGATTGGGGTCGCGGTGGTTGAAGTAGCCGCTGAGCAAACAGCGGCCCGAGTACGCGATGCACAGCGCGCCGTGCACGAACACTTCCAGCTCCATATCAGGGCATTCCTGGCGGATCTTTTCGATCTCGTCCAGGCTCAGTTCGCGCGAGAGGATGATGCGCTCCACACCCATCTTTTGCCAGAACTTCACCGCCGCCCAGTTGGTGGTGTTGGCCTGCACTGAGAGGTGCACCACCTGCTCGGGCCACTTTTCCTTGACCATCATGATCAGGCCCGCGTCGGCCATGATGAGGGCGTCGGGTTGGCAGTCGATCACGGGCTCGATGTCGCGCAGGTAGGTGCGGATCTTGTCGTTGTGCGCAATCAGGTTGCTGGTCACAAAGAACTTCTTGCCGCGTGCGTGCGCCTCATCGATGCCTTGCTTGATCTGCTCCAGGCGGAACTCGTTGTTGCGCGCGCGCAAGGAGTAGCGCGGCTGGCCGGCGTACACGGCGTCGGCGCCAAAGTCGTAGGCGGCGCGCATCTTGTCAAGCGAGCCAGCGGGCAGCAGCAGTTCGGGGGCTTTGAGGATGGTCATGGGGTGGCCCAATCTAAAAATCGTCGGTGTCAGGTTCAGCGGGGCATGGCGGGCATCAGCGGCAAGCCCGCGAGCATGCCCACGGCCTGCGCGGGCAATTCTTCGGCGTCAAAGGCCTTGTCGCCATCGGCGTCGGCCACGCCGTTGGGTACCAACCCCTTGAAGTCGAACTGGCGCGGGTCCATGAAGTGCGAAGGCACCAGGTTGCGCAGCGCCACGGCCATGTTCTCGATGCGGCCAGGGTAGAGCTGCTGCCAGTCGCGCAGCATCTGGCCGATCTGCTTGCGCTGCAGGTTCTCCTGGCTGCCGCACAGGGAGCAGGGGATGATGGGGAAGTTGCGGATGTCGGCCCAGCGCGTGAGGTCGTCTTCGGCCACATAGGCCAGGGGGCGGATGATGAGGTGGTCGCCCCGGTCGCTTTGCACCTTGGGCGGCATGCCCTTGAGCTTGCCGCCAAAGAACATGTTGAGGAAGAACGTCTGCAGCATGTCGTCGCGGTGGTGGCCCAGGGCGATCTTGGTGGCACCCAGCTCGTCGGCCACACGGTAAAGGATGCCCCGGCGCAGGCGGCTGCACAGGCTGCACATGGTCTTGCCCTCGGGGATGTGCTCCTTGACGACGCTGTAGGTGTCCTGCGTTTCGATGTGGAAAGGCACACCCACCTTCGTCAAATACTCGGGCAACACATGGGCCGGAAAGCCGGGCTGCTTCTGGTCGAGGTTGACGGCGATCAGCTCAAAGCGGTTGCCGTTGCGCTGCTGCAGCATGCGCAGCACGTCGAGCAGGCCGTAGCTGTCTTTGCCGCCCGACACACACACCATCACCTTATCGCCGTCTTCAATCAGGCCAAAGTCGCCAATGGCCTGGGCCACCTGGCGCACCAGGCGCTTTTCGAGCTTGAGCGCGGCGTGGGCGGCGGCTTTGTCAGCGGCGGTGTCGTCGGCAGCAGGGGCCGTGTCAGCAGGCGAGATGGCGTGGTCGATCATGGTGGGCTGCCTGGGACGGCACAGGGTTGCCGCACATCAATGCAGCTTTATTGCTATTAATTAGATAGCTTGTAGCGCTTGACCATCAAGCGCTACAAGCCAATTTTCCTACAAACCATTCACTCACCGCGATTCCCCTCTCCTCGGATGCACGTTGCACGCCGCATCACGCTCGAAACTGGCGTGACCCAAGCCAGCGGCCACCGCGCAAGGGCCGCCCCGCCGCGCTAGTGGCGTCCCCCTTGGGGGAAGGCGCCGCAGGCGACTCAGGGGGGCCGCTACTCTAGGCTTCTGCGGGGTAAAACATCTTGCGCGTGGGCACGTTCTCCACCGCACGGGCGATGGCGCCGATGTGGTCGGGCGTGGTGCCGCAGCAGCCACCCAGAATGTTGACCAGCCCCTCGGCCGCGAACTCGTGCACCAGGCGGCTGGTGATCTCGGGGGTCTCGTCAAAGCCGGTGTCGCTCATCGGGTTGGGCAGGCCGGCATTGGGGTAGCAGCTGATGAACGTGTCCTCGGCCACACGGTTCAGCTCCTGAATGTAGGGGCGCATCAGCGTGGCGCCCAGGGCGCAGTTCAGGCCAATGGCCAGGGGGCGCGAGTGGCGCACGCTGTGCCAGAAGGCAGTCACGGTCTGGCCGCTCAGGATGCGGCCCGAGGCGTCAGTGACGGTGCCGCTGATGATGAGCGGCAGGCGCTGGCCGCTGTTCTCAAAGAATTCATCGATGGCGAACAGCGCGGCCTTGGCGTTCAAGGTGTCGAAGATGGTCTCGACCAGCAGCACGTCGGCCCCACCTTCGACCAGCGCTTCGGTCTGCTCGTAGTAGGCAGCGCGCAGGGTTTCAAAGTCGATGTTGCGGGCGCCGGGGTCGTTCACGTCGGGGCTGATGCTGGCCGTCTTGGGCGTGGGGCCCAGGGCGCCGGCCACAAAGCGGGGCTTGTCGGGCGTGCTGTATTTGTCGCAGGCGGCGCGTGCCAGCTGGGCCGATTTGAGGTTCATCTCGCGCGCCAGGTGGGCCATCTTGTAGTCCTCCTGCGCGATGGTGGTGGCGCCGAAGGTGTTGGTCTCGATGAGGTCGGCGCCTGCGGCCAGATACCGCTCGTGGATGTCACGGATCACATCGGGCCGCGTGATGCTGAGCAGCTCGTTGTTGCCCTTCACGTCGCGCGGAAAGTCCTTGAACCGGTCGCCCGCGCCATCGGGCCCGGTGTAGCCCTCGCCCCGGTACTGCGCCTCGCCCAGCTTGAAGCGCTGGATCATGGTGCCCGTGGCGCCGTCGAGGATGACGATGCGTTGGGCGAGGATGTCGGGCAATTGCGCGGCGCGGGTGTAGTGGAGGGCTTGCATAGCCCGCTATTGTAAGAAGCCGGGCTGCGCGGGCCGCTGGGCCGGTGCCCGATCAGGGCCAGCCAACGGATGACCCACAGCGACAAGGTGTACGGCGACCGCTGGTTGGCCCGCCGCGAGCGCAAGCCCTTAGCCACCATGGGTTTGCCACGGTTTGCCCCCGTTTGCCGCAACCCACGCGCGGCGCCAATGGCCCCTAGCCCTGGTCCCTGCGAGAGCCCATGGACCAAGCGCCGACTGACGCGCCCCGTCAGACCAACGCTGGGGCGCGACAGGCCGCTCGCCCCCCAGCGCCGCCCTGCTTTGTGGGCACAAAAGTGGGGCTTTTCCAAAGGCAAAGCGATTCGCTCCCAAACCCTAGGTACACATCGCGGCAGGCTTGGCTATGGTGGCTTCCATGCACCAAGACATTGAACAGCTGCTGGCGCAGCCCTTCGGATCGCTGCCCGAACTGATTGCGCAGCAAGCCGTGCACCGCCCGCACCACACCGCCCTGGTCCTAGACGGGCGCAGCCTCGACTTCACCGCCTTGTGCACCGGCATGGACCGCGTGGCCACCAGCCTGCAGCAGGGCGGCCTGCGGCCCGGCGACGTGGTGGCCCTCTGCGCCGGGACCTCCATCGAATATGTGCTGGCTTACCTGGGCGCTTTGCGCGCTGGCGTGGCCGTGGCACCGCTGGCGCCATCGGCCACGGCCGAGCACCTGAGCGCCATGCTGGACAACTGCGGCGCGCGCCTGGTGCTGCGTGACCGCGAGGTGGCCGCGCAATGGCCGCTGCACGCGGGCGCCGCACTGCGCTGCGTGGCGCTGGACGATGCGCCCGAGGCGGGCGAGCCCTGGTCTCTGTGGCTGGCCCCCGGGAATGCGGCGCCCGCACCCATAGCCCCCGCGCCCGACTGGCCGTTCAACGTGATCTATTCCTCGGGCACCACGGGCGTGCCCAAGGGCATCGTGCAATCCTGGGCCATGCGCTGGGCCCATGTGCGTCGCGCCGTCATCAATGGCTACGGGCCCGATGCCGTCTCGCTGTGTGCCACGCCACTGTATTCCAACACCACGCTGGTGGCGGCGCTGCCCACACTGGCGCTGGGCGGCACGCTGGTGCTGATGCGCAAGTTCGACGCCGCGCGCTACCTGGCGCTGGCCGAGCAGCACGGCGCCACCCACACCATGCTGGTGCCCGTGCAGTACCAGCGCCTCATGGCCTGCCCGGATTTCAACCGCACCGACTTGAGCCGGCTGCAGCACAAGTTCTGCACCAGCGCGCCTTTCAGCGCCACGCTCAAGGCCGAGGTGCTGCGGCGCTGGCCCGGCCGGCTCATCGAGTACTACGGCATGACCGAGGGCGGCGTGCGCTGCGAGCTGCACTGCCATGACCATCCGACCAAGCTGCACACCGTGGGCCGCCCCGGTGAGGGCGCCGACATCCGCTTCATCGACGAGCAGGGGCGCGAGTTGCCGCTGGGCGAGCAGGGCGAAATCGTCGGCCGCTCGGCCGGCATGATGAGTGGCTACTACCGCCTGCCCGACAAGACGCGCGAGGCCGAGTGGTTTGACGCAGAAGGCCGGCGCTACATCCGCAGCGGCGACGTGGGACGGCTGGATGCGGACGGCTTCATCGTGCTCGGCGACCGCAAGAAGGACATGATCATCACGGGCGGCTTCAACGTCTACCCAAGCGATATCGAGAGCGTGCTGTGCCAGCACCCGCAAGTGGCTGAGTGCGCCGTGGTGGGCGTGCCTTCCGAGCAGTGGGGTGAGACCCCCGTCGCCTATGTGGTGCCGCTGGCGGGCACGCAGCCCACGGCCGCAGAGCTGCGCGACTGGCTCAACGCCCGCGTGGGCAAGACCCAGCGCGTGGCCGACTTGCAACTGACCGAACGCCTGCCGCGCAGCGAGATCGGCAAGGTGCTCAAACGCACGCTGCGCGAGCAGTACCTGCAGACCACCCCCGTGAACGACTGACTTTTTCCCCACCCCGATCAGGAGACCGCCATGCCCATGCCCCACTCCACCCGGCGGCGCCGCGCCGTGCTTGCCACCCTGACGCTGAGCGCCACCGCCCTGCTGGCGCCCGCAGCCCAGGCCGCAGACCCCTGGCCCGCCAAGCCCATACAGCTGGTGATTCCCTACCCACCCGGCGGCAGCGCCGACCTGCTGGGCCGGCCGCTGGCCATGCAGCTGCAGCAGCAGCTGGGGCAGACCGTGGTGCTGGAATACAAGCCCGGCGCGGGCGGCACGCTGGCCTCGCAGTATGTGGCGCGGGCCAAGCCCGATGGCTACACCGTGCTCATGGTGCTGGCCGCGCATGCCATCAATGACAGCCTTTACCCCAAGCTGCCTTACGACACGCGCAAGGACTTCGCGCCCGTGTCGTTGGTGGCCAACCTGCCCATGGTGGTGGCGGCCAGCGGCAAGCTGCCTGCCCGGAACATGCAGGAACTGATCCAGGCGGCGAAGGCAGCGCCGGGCAAGCTCACCTTTGGCTCGGCCGGCAACGGCAACACCGGGCACCTGGCCGCCGAGTATTTCAGCAGCATCGCGGGGGTCAAGATGACGCATGTGCCCTACAAGGGCAGCGCTGGCGTGGTCAATGCCATGCTGGCTGGCGACATCGACCTCACGTTCGACAGCATTTCCACCTCCATGCCACACATCCGTGGCGGGCGCATGCATGCGCTGGCCGCCACCAGCCCGCAGCGCTCGGCCCTGGCGCCCGAAGTGGCGACGGTGCAGGAGCAGGGCATCGCCGGCTTCGACGTGACCGGCTGGTATGCGCTGATCGCACCGGCCGGCACGCCGCCGGAGATCACCCAGCGCCTGAGCCGCGAAATCGCCACCGCACTGCGCCAGCCCCAGCTGCAGGCGCAGATGGCCGCTGGCGGCTACGAACCCGTGGGCTCCACGCCCGAAGCGCTGCAGGCGCATATCGAGCGTGAGATCACACGCTGGGCCGCCGTGGTCAAGTCCACGGGCGCAAAAGTGGATTGACCCCCCTGAGCCGCTATGCGGCGAGGCGGCCCTTGCGCGACTGCCCGCCGCCTGGGCCGTGCCGTGCGGGCCCGCCATGAACAACTGACAATCCACGCCATGCAGCACCCGTCCACCGATCACGACAACATCCCCGCCAGCCCCTTCGTCGGCGAAGCCCCCGACATGTTCTTCGGCTTGCCCATGGCCATGGCCCGCGCCATGGCGCTGCGCGGCGAGCGCATCGGCAACGACATGGCCCAGGTGCGCATGGGCTTCCAGGCGGACCAAGCCAACAGCCGTGGCGAGGTCCACGGCGGCTCGATTGCCACGCTGCTGGACTGCACCTTGGCTGCGGCCGCACGTGCGCACGACCCGGCCGCGTATGGGGTGGCCACCATCGACCTGACGCTGCACTACGTCGCAGCGGGCACAGGGGATTTGATTGCCACCGCGCGTTGCGAGCGGCGCGGGCGCTCCATCAGCTTCGTGCGCGGCGAGGTGCGTGCCGAGGACGGCACCCTGGTGGCCCTGGCCACCGGCAGCTTCAAGCTGATGGCACGCCAGCCAGCCCCTGCAAGGGCGTAGGCGCCGCCACTTCGCTCTTGGCGTTGTGCCTTCGCGCGCACTGCAGCGTACAGCGCGCTAAGCCGTGGGCCACGCTGCGACAGCGCTTGGCAACGCATGCGAAACGTCAGCCCTGCATCCGTCCAATGGCCGGCAGACCGCGCCGGTGGATGCCCCGGAGCGGACCTCAACCGGCCTGTGGCAGCCTCCCTTTGAGGGGAGGCACCACAGACGATTCGGAATGCTTTAGCTGGGCTGCACGCCTGCGGCCTGCAGCAAGCGGCCCCAGATGGGGCCTTCCTGAGCCCATAGCTTGGCAAAGCCCTGCGGCGTGTCGTCATCTACCGGCACAAAGCCCGCGGCAATGATCCGGGCCGTGCCCTCACGGCTGGCCACGGCCTCGTTGGCGGCTTCAGCCCATTGGCGAGCCACCTCGGCCGGCATGTTCTTGGGGCCGGCGATGGCCAGCCAGCCCACGATGGACAGCGCATCGTGCTTGTATCCGGCTTCGATGAAGGTGGGAACATCCGGCAACAGGGGAACACGGCGAGGGCCGGTGACGGCCAGGGCGCGCAGCTTGCCCGCGTCGATATGGGGCTTGAGGTTGACCATGCTGCCCATGCCGATCTGGATCTGCCCGCCCAACAGGTCTTGCACCATGGGCGCTTCGCCCTTGTAAGCCACATGGGTCATGCCAGCGCTGGCCACCTCGCTGAGCGTGGTGCAGGCCAGCTGACCATGCGAGCCGATGCCGTAAGAGCCGTAGGACAGCTTGCCCTTATGGGCCTGTATCCAGGCCATGAACTCCTGCAGGTTCTGCGCGGGCGTGTCGGCCGCGACCACCAGGGCAATCGGTGCCAGGCACACGCGCACCAGCGGAGTCAGGTCGGTCAGCGGGTCGTAGGGCGTCTTTTTGTACAGGTACTTGTTGGTCAGCATCGACGAGGTGGTGCCCAGCAGCGCCGTCATGCCGTCGGGCGGGGACTTGGCCACCGCATCGCCAGCGATCAGGCCGGCCGCACCCGGTTTGCTATCCACCACGACCGGTTGGCCGAAGCGCTGCGCCATGCGCTCGCCCAGCACGCGCGCAATGACGTCGGTGGCACCGCCGGCAGCAAAGGGCACCACCACCCGCACCGGGCGGGTGGCGAAGCGGGCCTGCGCCTGCGCGTGGAGCGGACCAATGGCGGCTGCGCTGGCCGCTACCGCCAGCAGCTGGCGCCGGCTCCATCCAAGGGGGTGGGCTTCGTGGGTCATCGTGCTTTTCCCTGCATGGGGTGGTGGGGTGGTCGGGGCTCAGTCCATCGAGATCTTGGCCGCCTCGGCCACGCTCTTCCAATGCGCGGCATCCTTGTCGATCTGGGCCTTGAACTCGTCGGGCAGCGAGCCCACGGCAATCAGGCCCATCTCGGTCAGGCGCTTGTTCAGCTCGGGGGTCTTGACTATTGAACTCACCTCGGCGCCCAGCTTGTCCACGATGGCCTTGGGCGCCGTGGCGGGCAGGAACATGCCGAACCAGCCATTGGCCTCCAGGCCCGGGTAGCCCGCCTCGGTCATGGTGGGCACCTGCGGCAGGGCCGGATGGCGCTGGGCGCCGGTCACGGCCAGGATGTTGATCTTGTCGGACTTGATGTGCGGGTAGGCGGCCGTGGCATCGACGAAGGCCAGCGTCAGCTGCCCGCCCAGCATGGCTGCCATCTCGGGCCCCGAGCCCTGGTAGGGGATGTGGGTGATGTCGATGCCGGCCTTTTGCTTGAAGCGCTCGCCGTTCATGTGCGACGAGGTGGCGTTGCCATAGGTGCCGTAGTTGAACGTGCCGGGCGCGGCCTTGGCCTTCTGAACGAACTGCTCGAGCGTGGTCACGCCCGAGCTGCGCGGCACCATCAGCAGGTCCGCCGACTTGGCCACCTGCGACACCGGGGCCAGGTCGCTGAGCTTGTAGGGCACCTTCTTGTACAGCGCCGGGATCTGCACCACGGTGGTGATGCCCATGAGCACGGTGTAGCCGTCGCCCGGCGCCTTGGCCACGGTGTCGTTGCCCAGTATGCCGCTGGCGCCGGGCTTGTTCTCCACCACCACCGCCTGGCCCCACCGCTGGGTGAGTTGCGTGCCAATCAGGCGGGCAATGATGTCGGTGCCACCGCCGGCCGGGTAAGGCACGATGAGCCGGATGGGTTTGCTGGGGTATTGGTCCTGCGCCTGTGCGCCGCTGACGCCGCAGGCAGCGGCCAGTGCGATCAGGGGTAGCCAGTGGCCCAGGGTCTTGCGCCGGGTGAATGCCATGGTGATGTCTCCTTGAAGGTTGTGTAGGGAACGGATGGCTCGGGCTACAGCGTGCGGGCGATGATTTCCTTCATGATCTCGTCGCTACCGCCGTAGATTCGTCCGATGCGCGCATCGGTCCAGGCGCGGCCCACCTGGTATTCGGTCATGTAGCCGTAGCCGCCATGCAGCTGCAAAAACTCGTCGAGCAGGCAGTTTTGCAGCGCCGTGGCATTGAGCTTGACCATGGCGGCGCGCTCGGGCGTGAGCGCGCGCTGGAGGTGCAGCGCGATGCAGTCGTCCACAAACACACGCAGCATGGTGGCCTGGGCCTTGGCCTCGGCGAGCTTGAAGCGCGTGTTCTGGAACTCGAACACCGTCTGGCCAAAGGCCTTGCGCTCGCGGGTGTAGTCCACGGTCTTTTGCAGGAAGGTCTCGATGCACATGGCCGCGCGCACTGCCACCACCAGGCGCTCCTGTGCCAGCTCGTGCATCAGGTACTTGAAGCCCATGTTCTCTTCGCCCAGGCGGTTGTCCACCGGCACCTGGACGTTGTCGAAGAACAGCTCGGAGGTGTCCTGCGCCATGAGGCCGATCTTCTCGAGCTTGCGGCCCTTGCTGAAGCCAGGTGTGCCCTCCTCCACCACGATCAGCGACACGCCCTTGGCGCCCAGCTCGGGTGCGGTCTTGGCCACCACGATGACGAGCTCGCAATTGATGCCGTTGGTGATGAAGGTCTTGCTGCCGTTGAGGACGTAGTGGTCGCCCCCGCTGCTCTTGACCAACGTGGCCGTGGTGCGCACCGACTTCAGATCGCTGCCCGCGCCGGGCTCGGTCATGGCGATGGCGCCGATCAGCTCGCCCGCTGCCATCTTGGGCAGCCAGCGGTCCTTTTGCGCCGTGCTGCCATAGGTGTTGATATAGGGCGCGACGATGTCCGAGTGCAGCGGAAACCCCAGGCCGGTGGCCCCCGTGCGGCCCACTTCCTCGATCAGCACGGCCGCGTGGCCGAAGTCGCCGCCGCCGCCATAGGGCTCGGGCAGCATGGTGTTGAGCAGGCCCTCGCGGCCGGCCTTGCGCCACACCTCCTTGGGCACGATGCCCTGGCGCTCCCACTCGGCATGAAAGGGCACGACTTCCTTGTCGAAGAAGCGCCGCACCTGCTCGCGGAAATGCTCGTGGTCTTCGCGGTAGACGGTGCGCTGGATCAGGTCTTGCATGGTCAGTGTCTCAAGAAATAAAGGTCAAATATGGCTCTGGCGCTTACCTGTAAATCGCTGACAGCTATGGTTTCAGGAGTCACGCAGGGCAAACCCCGCCTGCGGCTCGTCGCGAAAGCGATCCTTGAGCGCGCGGCGCAGCAGCTTGCCGGTCTCCAGGCGCGGCAGGGCGTCGACGAACACCATGCGCTGGGGCAGCTTCATGCGCGCCAGCACTTCGGCGGCCTGGGCGGCGATGGCGCGGGCCGTTGCGAGAGAGCCGTCCGCCCCCAGGCGCAGCACCACAGCCGCCAGGGGCTGCTCGCCAAAGTCGGGGTGGGGCACGCCCACCACGGCCACCTCCTGCACGTCGGGGTGGCGCATCAGTGCGTTCTCGATCTCCTGCGGGTACAGGTTGACGCCGCCCGAGAGGATCAGGTCGGCCCGGCGGTCGCTCAAATACAGATAGCCCTCGGCGTCCACATGGCCGATGTCGCCGTAGGTGATCCAGCCGCGCTCGTTGATGGCCTGGCGGGTCTTCTCGGGGTCGTTGAGGTAGCTGAACTGGCCGCCGCCCGAGAAGTACACCTGGCCGATCTCTCCCACGGGCAGCTCCTGCCCGGCGTCGTCCACGATGTGCAGCTGGCCCGTGGTGGGCCGGCCCACCGAGCCGGGGCGCAAGCGCCATTCCTGCGACGAAATCATCGTGGTGCCGCAGCCCTCGGAGCCCGCGTAGTACTCCATCAGGATGTCGCCCCACCAGTCGAGCATGGCGTGCTTGACATGAACGGGGCACGGTGCGGCGGCATGGATGGCCACGCGGTGGTTGGACAGGTCGTAGCGCCGCCGCACCTCCTCGGGCAGCTTGAGCATGCGGCCGAACATGGTGGGCACCCACTGGCTGTGGGTGACGTGGTGGCGCTCGATGAGGCCCAGGGCGGTTTCGGCGTCAAAGCGCTCCATGATCACGGCCTGCCCCCCCAGCTCCAGCACGCGCAGCGTGTAGCGCAGCGGCGCCGCGTGGTACAGCGGCGCGGGCGACAGATACACGGTGTGCTCGTCCATGCCCATGAGGCGGCCCGTGCCCAGCGCCTCGGGGTCGGTCTGGCCGCGCAGGTGGCTGGGCTGCAGGGGCTTGAGCACACCCTTGGGCCGGCCCGTGGTGCCCGATGAATACAGCAGGTCACGCCCCAACGGGCGGTCTGCAAAGTCGGCCGGCAGGCCCTGCAGGGCCTGCAGCGCGGCCTGCAGCGACTGGGCCTGCGGTGTGGCGTCGTCCACGGTCCAGCATGGCAAGGGGTGGGCCGCCTGCGACTCCGCCAGCTGGGGCAAGGTCTTGTGCGATGCCACCACCAGCCGCGCACCGCAGTCCTGCACGATGTAGGCCACCTCGGCCGGCATCAGGTGGGTGCTGAGCACGGCGGCATATAGGCCCGCCCGCCGGGCCGCCAGGGCCAGCGCCAGGATCTCGACGCGGTTTTCCAGCACCACCGCGAAGCGCTCGCCCGCCTGCAGCCCCTGGGCATGGAGCCACTGCGCCATCTGCAAGGCGCTGCGCGCCACTTCGCCAGCGGTGTAGTGCGTGCCGGTTTCGGCCATGACCAGTACCACCCGCTCGGGAGCCGTCGCCGCGCGGCCGAAAAAGTCCTGCATACCTGTCACCTGTTGCTCCCTGGCAAGACGCCGTGGTGGAGAAGTCCACCCAAAAGCAAAATGCCTGTCTCACAAAACCGATGTGTTGGCGGATTTTTTCAGGCTGACACGCTAAAAAATACCGGGTAAACACGGCCTTTAACACAAACTAACGCGGGCAAAATCATTTTTAATGGATCATTAGTCTCATAAACACATGGAGTGAGTATGAATATTCCTGTCATCGTCGATGCCATCCGCAGCCCCATGGCCCGGGCCAAGCCCGATGGCGCACTGGCCGAGGTCCATCCCGTGGACCTGCTCTCGCAGGTGCTGGAGCAACTGGTGGCCCGCAACAAGCTCGACCCCGGCACCGCGGACGACGTGATCTGCGGCTGCGTCAGCCAGGCGGGCGAGCAGGCAGGCACGCCCGGGCGCCTGGCCTGGCTGGCCGCCGGTCTGCCCGCGCATGTGCCTTCCACCACCATCGACCGCAAATGCGGCTCCAGCCAGCAGGCCGTGCACTTTGCGGCCCAGGCCATCATGGCGGGCACGCAGGACATCGTGATCGCCTGCGGCGTGGAGTCGATGAGCCGCGTACCCATGGGCAGCTCGCGCATGGGCAAGAACACCACCGGCCCGCGCTTCGATGCGCGCTTCGCCCCCGGCCTGGTGGGCCAGGGCGTTTCGGCCGACCTGGTGGCCGCCCAATGGGGCCTTTCGCGCGCCGATCTGGACGCCTATGCCGTGCGCTCGCACCAGCGCGCCCATGCCGCGCAGTCGGGCGGCGGCTTTGCACGCGAGATCGTGGGCATAGCCACCCCGGCCGGCCGCGTGACGCAGGATGAGACGATCCGCGCCGGCACCACGGTGGAAAAGCTCGCGGGCCTGAAGGCCGTGTTCGAGAGCGAGGAGCTGTCCGCGCGCTTCCCGCAGATCCAGTGGGCCACCACGGCCGGCAACGCCTCGCAGATGACCGACGGCGCCAGCGCCATGCTCATCATGAGCGAGCAGCGTGCCCAGCAGCTGGGCCTGCGCCCGCGTGCGCGCTTCGTGGCCTTCGACGTGGTGGGCGACGACCCGCTGTACATGCTCACCGCCCCCATCCCAGCCACGCAACGCGCGCTGGCCAAGGCCAGGATGAAGCTGGACGACATCCACCACTACGAGATCAACGAGGCCTTTGCCTCGGTGCCTCTGGCCTGGCAAAAGGAGCTCAAGGCCGACGGCGAGCGCCTGAACCCGCGCGGCGGCGCCATTGCCCTGGGCCACCCGCTGGGCGCCTCGGGCATCCGCCTCATGACCACCATGCTGCACGCCCTGGAAGACAGCGGCCAGCGCTACGGCCTGCAGTCCATGTGCGAAGCCGGCGGCATGGCCAACGCCACCATCATCGAACGCCTGTAACTATCAATTCAATAGCTGCTTGCGCTTGATGGACAAGCGCTAGAGGCCAAAAAGGAAAGAATCATGAAGCTGCAACAAGGAATGACCGCCCTCGTTACCGGCGGCGTCTCGGGCCTGGGCGAGGCCTCGGCCATCGCGCTGCTGGAGCGTGGCCTGAACGTGGTGGCCGTGGACCTGAACGACGAACGCGGCCAGGCCATGGAACAACACTACGCAGGCCGCCTGCGCTACGTGAAAGCCGATGTGGCGGACGCCGAGCAGATGGCCCAGGCCATTGCCGCGGCCGAGGCCTTTGGCAACTTCCGCGCGCTGGTGCACTGCGCGGGCATCGGCGGGCCGGTGCGCCTGATCGAAAAAGATGGCAGCCCCGGTTCGCTCGAAAAGTACATCAACATCATCCGCGTCAACCAGATCGGCAGCTTCAACACCCTGCGCCTGGCGGCCGTGAGTATGGCCAAAAACGAACCGATCGACGGCGAGCGCGGCGTGTGCGTGCTCACCGCGTCGGTGGCGGGCTACGAAGGGCAGATCGGCCAGATCCCCTACGCCTCGTCCAAGGCGGGCGTGATCGGCATGACCATCGTGGCCGCGCGCGACCTGGCGTCCAAGTTCATCCGCGTGTGCACCATTGCCCCCGGCCTGTTTGACACGCCCATCCTGGCCAAGCTGCCCGAGAACGTGCGCCAGTCGCTGGCCGCCTCGGTGCCCCACCCGGCACGCCTGGGCCACCCCAGCGAGTACGCGCTGACTGCCCTGCACATCCTGGAGAACCCCATGCTCAACGGCGAGACCATCCGCCTCGATGGGGCCATTCGCATGGCACCGAGGTGACAACCCCCTGAGGCGCTACGCGCCTTCCCCCTTCTCTCTGCGCGCTTCGCCCTCCGGGAAGGGGGACGCAGCCAGCGCGGCAGGGCGGCCCTTGCGCGGCTGCCTTGGTCTGGGCAGCGCCAATGTCAGAGGTCGGGGCTACGCAATGCGGTGAACAACGCCGCGAAGCACTGAAAGGATTTTTTGATGGCATCCACGGTACTGGTCGAAGTGCGCGGCAACGTGCAAATCATGACGCTGAGCAACGCCGAGGCACGCAATGCCGCCACGCTGGAGATGGCCGAGGCCATGGTGGCCGCGCTCGATGCGCTGGACAGCAACCCGGCGCTGCAGGTAGGCATCGTCACCGGCGCGGGTGGCACCTTCTGTGCGGGCATGGACTTGAAGGGCTTCCTGCAGGGCAAGCGCCCGAGCATCGCCGGGCGGGGGTTTTGTGGCCTCACGCAACAGCCGCCGCGCAAACCGCTGATCGCCGCCGTCGAGGGCTACGCGCTGGCCGGTGGCTTCGAGCTGGTGCTGGCCTGCGACCTGATCGTGGCCGCCCGTACGGCCAAGTTCGGCCTGCCCGAGGTCAAGCGGGGTTTGGCGGCCACCGCTGGTGGCCTGTTGCGCCTGCCCAAGCGCCTGCCCTACCACGTCGCCATGGAATGCATCCTCACCGGCGACATGTTCGGCGCCGAGCGCGCCCAGGCCCATGGCCTGGTCAACCGCCTGGTCGAGCCCGGCCAGGCGCTGGACGCCGCCCTGGAACTGGCCCAGACCGTGGCAGCCAATGGCCCGCTGGCGCTGATCGCCAGCAAGCGCGTGGCGCAAGAGTCGGCCGACTGGCCGCAGGCCGAGATGTTTGACCGCCAGGCCGTGATCACCGCGCCGGTATTCGCCTCGCAAGACGCACGCGAAGGGGCCACGGCCTTTGCCGAAAAGCGCCCGCCTGTCTGGCAAGGTGTTTGATGAAATAAGAGGCTCAAACGCCCGTCCATAAAGCGCAATACGCTATTTATTCAATAGCAATTGACAGCCCAGCACTACCAGGACCGAAGGAGACAAAACATGCCTTTCCACCATCACCGCCAAGCGCTGCGCCTGGCGGGCGCTAGCGCCCTGCTGGGCCTGGCCGCGCTGGCGACGTCGCAGCCCGCCCGGGCCGACGCCGCGTGGCCCACGCGTCCCATCACCTTCGTCGTGCCCGGTGCGGCCGGCGGCACCACCGACACGCCTGCACGCTTCATGGCACAAAAGCTCAGCGAGCGGCTGGGCCAGCCCATCGTGGTGGACAACAAGCCCGGCGCGGGCGGCTCGTTGGGCAGCAGCCTCGTGGCGCGCTCCCAGCCTGACGGCTACACCGTGCTGGTGGGCAACACCGGCTCCAACGCCATCAATTACACCGCCTACCAGAAGCTCCCCTACAAGGCCGAGGACTTCATTGCGTTGACCGACATGATCTCGTTCGCCAACGTGCTGGTCGTGCCGGTGAAGTCGCCCATCAAAAGCCTGAAAGACCTCGTCGCCGCCGCCAAGCGCGAGCCGGGCAAGCTGGCGTTTTCGTCTGCGGGCGTGGGCCAGACCACGCACCTGATGGGTGAGCTGCTGCGCCAGAGCGCGGGCGTCGATGTGGTCCATGTGCCCTACAAGGGCTCCGCCCCGGCCACCATGGCCATCGTGGGCGGCGAAACGCAATTCATGTTCGACAACCTCACGGGATCGCTGGGCCACGTCAAGGACGGCAAGCTGCGCGCGCTGGCCGTGACCGGCGCCACGCGCGAGCCCGAGCTGCCCGACGTGCCCACCATGGCCGAGCTGGGCATGAAGGACTTCGACAAGGTGGGCTGGATGGGCTTTTTCGTGCCCGCCAAGACGCCACCGGCGGTGGTGAAGAAGCTCACCGACAACCTCATCGCTGTGTTGCAGGACCCGGCCGTGGTCCAGCGCTACCGCGAACTCGGTGGCCGCCCCGGCGGCATGGCGAGCGAGCAGTTCTCGAAGATCGTGGAGCGCGACCGCCAGGACTGGGGCGACTTGATTCGCAGCCAGAAATTGCAACTGGATTGAGGACACACCATGCACATCCCCCCAACCTTCGCAGGCCGCCACGTGTTCGTGGCTGGCGGCAGCAGTGGCATCAATCTCGGCATCGCCCAGGCGTTTGCCCGCGCGGGCGCCCATGTCACCGTGATGAGCCGATCGCCCGACAAGGTGCAGCAGGCGGCCGACGGGCTGCGCGCGCTGGGTGCGCAGGCGCTGGGCATCAGCACCGATGTGCGCGACCCGGTGGCGGTGGAAACCGCGCTACGCCAGGCGCATGCGCAGTTCGGTGACATCGATGTGCTGGTCTCGGGCGCTGCGGGCAACTTCATTGCCCCCGCCAAGGACTTGTCGCCCAACGGCTTCAAGACCGTGATCGACATTGACCTGAACGGCACTTTCCACGTGTTGCGCCTAGCCTATCCGATGCTGAGGAAGCCAGGTGCCAGCGTCATCAACATTTCGGCGCCACAGGGCGTCAACCCCACCATGTACCAGGTGCACGCCTGCGCGGCCAAGGCCGGCATCGACATGATGACGCGCGTGCTGGCCATGGAATGGGGCGAGGCAGGCGTGCGCGTGAACGCCATAGCGCCCGGCCCCATTGCCGATACCGAAGGCATGCGCCGGCTTGCGCCCACCCCTGAGGCGCTGGCCAACGCGGTCGCCACCGTGCCGTTGCAACGCATGGGCACGCTGGAGGACATTGCCCACGTGGCGCTGTTCCTGTCGTCGCCGCAGGCCAGCTTTGTGACGGGCGCCGTCATCCCCGTGGACGGTGGCTCATCGCTGCACGGTGGACGCGACATGCGCGCGTCCTATGTGCCCCGGAGCGCGGCATGACCACAAGCTATGAACGCATCGCTTTCGAGGTGCAGGACGGCGTGGCCACGCTGACCCTGAGCAACCCCGACAAACGCAACGCCTTCGACCCCGCCATGCGCGGTGAGATGGCCGAGGTGGTGCGCCAGGTGCAGGGCGACCCGGCCATTCGCGCGCTGGTGCTGACGGGCGCGGGCGCACATTTCTGCTCGGGCGGCGACCTGGGCAACATAGCGGCCAGCGGCCTGGACAACGGTGGCTGGCGCCGCCGCCTGACCAGCCTGCACGACTGGCTCAAGGACCTGATGCTGCTGGACAAGCCGGTGGTCGCGGCCGTGGATGGCGCGGCCTATGGCGCGGGCTTCAGCTTGGCGCTGGCGGCCGACTTCATCATCGCCAGCACACGCGCGCGCTTTGCCATGTCTTTCATCCGCATGGGCGTGGTGCCGGACTGCGCGGCGTTCTATACCCTGCCGCGCGTCGTCGGCGTGCAGCGTGTGCGTGAGCTGATGCTGTCGGGGCGCGAGGTGTCTGCGCAGGAAGCGCTGCGGCTGGGCATTGCCTTTGAACTGGCCGAACCCGAGGCACTGCAAGCACGCGCCCACGTGATCGCGCACAGCTTTGTAAACGCCTCGCCGGTGGCGCTGAGCCTGATCAAGCGCTCGCTGAGCCTGACCGCCAGCGACCTGCCTTCGCTGCTGGAGCAGGAAGCCAACGCCCAGGCCCTGGCCATGGGCACGCCCGAACACCGCGAGGCCGTGCACTGCTTTCTGGAGAAAAAACCGCTGCCCTTTCAGTGGCCGCAGGCGTGAGAGCGTGGGCTGCCAATGAATCAAGCGAAAATCAGCGGTTTTTCGAGGTCCATGTGAACGTGAACGCAGATCCAGACGGCAAATTGGTCAGCGCCCTGGTGCGCGGCGTTTCCATATTGCGGTGCTTTTCGAACAAATGCCAGGAGCTCAGCGCCAAGGAACTGATGGACCTGACCGGCCTGCCCAAGCCCACGCTGTTCCGCCTCACGGACACCTTGTGCGAGTTGGGCCTGCTGCGCTACTCGGAGCGGCTGTCCAAGTACGTGCCCGGGCTGGGCCTGCTCGGCCTGTCCTCGCCGGTGCTCACCCGCCTGGCCCTGCGGCAATTCGCCCGGCCGCAGATGCAGGCGCTGGCCGACCTGACCGAGGGGCAAGTGCAGCTGGCGGTGGGCTTTCGGCGCGAGCTGTGCCTTGTGGAGCAGGCCAACAGCCTGGGCAACCCCATCTTCCGGCCCGAGGTGGGCGTGCGCACCTCGCTGTCGCGCACCGCCTCGGGCCGCGCCTATCTGCTGGGCCTGCCCGATATGGAGCGCAACGCCTACCTGCGCGACCTGCGCGCCACAGACCCGCAGCGCGCCGATTGGCTGGATCAGCGGCTCGACGATGCACGCCACGATCTGGCCGCGAACGGCTTTTGCCGCAGCCACGGCGACCTGCACCGCGAGCTGGAGTCGATCGCCGTGGCCATGTCCAAGCCGCAGGACGGCGAGCTGTGGGTGTTCGCCGTGACGCTGCCCGTCTACAGCCCCCTGTGCGGCAAGCTGGAGACCGAGGTCGGCCCGCGCCTGCGCACGCTGGTGCGGTCGGTAGAGAGCGTGCTTGGGACCTCGGGCCTGTCGTGACGCGCCCTCTCCAGCAACACACAACACAACCGAAGGAGACATCGTGAAGGTTCTGGACAGCGTACGTGTGCTGGAGATTGGTGGCCTGGGGCCGGGGCCGTTTTGTGCCATGCACCTGGCCGACCTGGGGGCGGATGTGATCTCGGTGGTGCGCGAGGCCAAGGGCAAGACGCCCACGGGCCCGCTGCTCAACCGGGGCAAGCGCTCGGTGTTCGCCGACCTCAAGACCGAGGGGGGCCGCCAGCTGGTGCTGGCGCTGGTGGCCGAGGCCGATGCGCTCATTGAGGGCATGCGCCCCGGCGTGATGGAGCGCCTGGGCCTGGGCCCCGAGGAGTGCCAACGCATCAACCCCCGCCTGGTGTACGGGCGCATGACCGGCTGGGGCCAGAGCGGGCCGCTGGCGCCGCGTGCCGGACACGACACCAACTACGCCGCCGTCAGTGGCGCGCTGTGGGGCTGCGGCCCCTTTGACGCGCGGCCCGTGTCGCCCTTTGCCGTGCTGGGCGACATCGGCGGCGGTGCCCTCTACCTGATGACGGGGCTGCTGTCGGGCATCGTGCAGGCGCGCGCCACGGGCCGCGGCACGGTGGTGGACGCGGCCATCGTGGACGGCTCGGCCCACATGCTGAACCTGATGCTCAGCGCGCGCCAAAATGGCCTGGTGGCCGACGTGCGCGGGCAGAGCATCCACGACAGCGCGCCGTTCTACGACACCTATGTCTGCGCAGACGGCAAGCACATCACCATCGGCGCCCTGGAGCCGCAGTTCTACGACGTGCTGCTCGATGCGCTGGGGCTCGCGGCAGATCCTGATTTCGTGGGTGCGCAATGGGACAAGCCCGTCTGGCCCGTGCGCCGCGCGCGCCTTGCCACCCTCTTCCTGGCGCAGCCACGCGCGCACTGGCAGGCGCTGCTGGAGCCCACGGATGCCTGCTTTGGCGCCGTGCTCAGCCCCCTGGAGGCCGCGCAGCACCCCCACATGCGTGCGCGCGGCGTGTACGCCGAACACCAGGGCGTGCTGCAGGCCACCCCCGCACCGCGCTTCGATGGCGCGGCCTATACACCCGCAGACGCCTGCCTGCCGGGCGCGCACACGCAGGCGATCATGGAAGGGCTGGGCCAGGCTGGCGCGCAGGCGGTGTGGCGGCAGCGCTCAGCACCCTAGGCAGCGCGGGGCAGCGCAAGGCAGGCTCCCCGCCACGGTGTGCCCATCAACGCGGGGATTCAACGTGGCTTTAACAGCGGCGGCGCTGGCAGCAACCGAAACGCCAACGAGGCCAGCGCGAGCCAGGCGGCAATGGCCAAGAGCACCACACGGTAAGGCTCCATGCCCCGGGCCCCGGCCCAAGCGCCCAGTGCGCCCGTCACCGATTGCATCAGGGCCACGCCCAGGAACATGGCCATGGTGAAAAGGGAGAGCGCACGCCCGGTCAACTCGGGCGGATAGGACGACCGCGCATCGCTGTATTGCAGGATGCTGTAGCCGGAAAGCAGCCCCATCAGAATCATCAGCGCCACGGTGGCGCCACCGTGGTGCAAAAAGGCCATGACCGCAAACAGGCTGGCCATCAACAGCGAGGCGTTGCCCACCCAGGCCCGGCGCCGATGCATGCCCGGGTCCATGCGCCCGAACACGGCCGGCGTGAACAGGGCGATCAACGACAGCGCCAACGCCACGTTGCCGCTGTCGAGCAGCGAGAAGCCAAAGCGATCCATCAGCAGCGGCCCCAGCCACAGGCCGCGCAGCGACAGGAAAGCCGCGTAACACGACATGCCCAACACGATGACGCCCCAGGTGTGGGGCAAGGTAAGCAGCGCGGCAAAGCCCGCCAGGGCCTGCCCCCAGCTTTCTGGGGCGCGCGGCGGGGCGTCAGGGTGCACAGGCTCACGCACCAGCGCGAAGATCAGCAGCCACGACAGCGCGCTCAGCGTGGAGAGCACGCCGAAACCCGCGCGCCACCCCCAGTGCTGCACCACCCAGGCCAACGGCGTGCCGGTGAACAGCAGGCCCAGGCCGCCCACCCCCATGGACATGCCCGAGAAAAAAGCAAACCGCTCGGCCGAAAAATGCCGGGCAATGAACAGCGTGCAGGCCACAAAGGCCGGCGAATAGCCAACCCCGATAAGCACCTGCCCGGCCATGAGCCAGCCGTAGCTGGGCGCCAGGGCCGACAAGGCGGCGCCAGCAATGCCCAGGGGCGCAGCCGCAAGCACCGTGCGGCGCAAGCCGTAGCGGTCCAGGCCAATGCCCATGAGCAATTGCGCCACGCCAAAGGACAGGCCGAACAGCCCCGCAAATGCGCCCAGCGATGAGGCCTGCAGGCCGAAATCCACCTGCAGGCCCTGGGCCACGATGGAGGTGGTGGTGCGGTACGCCTGGCTCAGTGCAAAGCCCGACAGCAGGGCCAGCAACATCACCCAAAGAGGTTGCGCGGGGGACGGTTTGACCGTGGAGGAAGTGGACGTTGATGGCATGGAGTGATTGTGCGGGCGCGGGGTGCGGTCTGCGGCTTCGCGCTGCCTTGCGCACACGCGGTATGCACTTGCGCGCTTTGGCCGGTTTCAGCGAAAGGCCAGGCGCTGCTGCGCGCGGGCGTGGCGCTGCAGGGTGTGCTGCGCCTGCGCCAGCACCGGCGCATCCACCATGCGACCGTCAAGCACGCAGACGCCGCCACCGGCCTGCTGCAGCGCCTGCTGCACGCGCAGCGCGTGGGCCACGGCCGCTTCGTCGGGGTCGAAGGCGGCATGCAGCACCGGCACCTGTGCCGGGTGGATGCACAGCTTGCCGCCAAAGCCCATGCGCCGGGCGCGCTCGGCGTCGCGGGCCATGCGCTCGGGGTTGCGCGTGTCCACCGTCACGCCGTCAAGGGGTGCGGCCAGCCCCGCGCGGCGCGAGGCGAATACCAGGGCCAGGCGCACGGGCAGCAGTTCTTCTTCGGTGTCACCACAGGCCATGCCGGCATCGACCTGGAAGTCCAGGTGCCCGAAGGCCAGGCGAACCACCTGCGGCGCGGCCGCCAGCGCGTCGGCGGCGGCAAGACCCGCCACGCTTTCCACCAGTGGCACCAGGGCCGCCTGCGGCCCACCCGCCTGGACCACAGCCTGCAGCGTTGATGCGCGCTCGGCCTTCGGCACCACGGCACCGGCAAGTCCCTGCGCCGTGAGTTGCGCCAGGGCCTGCAGGTCGGCAGCAAACCACGGGGAACCCTCGCTGTTGATGCGCACCAGCAGGCGCGCACGCGCCGATTTCTCCAGCGTGCCCACGGCCTGCGCCAGTGCGGCACGGGCGCGTTCCTTGTCGGCGGGGGCCACGGCGTCTTCCCAGTCGGCGATCACCACGTCGGCGCCGCTGGCCAGGGCCTTGGGTAGCCGCTCGGGCTGGGTGGCGGGCACGAACAGAAAGGAACAGGCCTGGGCCATCGAATCAAACATGGAGGCTTTCTTTTTTGGAAAACGGGGGTCACGCCAGCAGCGTTTGCACGCGCGGCCACTCCTGCACCCGCCACAGGTGCTGCACGGCGGCCTCGGCCTGCACGGCAGGCACCGCGCCGCCATAGGCCGCCAGGCGCAAGGCCTTGGCCGTGATTTCCTCGCGCGACAGGGTGTTGCCGGGATCGCCCTTGGGCTCGTCCACCCGGCCGTGCAGCATGCGGCCGTCGGTCGTCTGCACGGTGACCTTGCCGATCCAGCGCTGCGGGTAGGCGCCGTCCACCTCGGGGTCCAGCTCCATGCGCACCTTCTCGCGCAGGGCCACCGTGTCCGGGGCCAGGAACTGCGCGTCGAATTCGGTCAAACCCGCATGGCCAAAACGCGCCGCCAATGCCAGCACCGTACCCATGGAGAACTTGCTCTGGTGCACCGTGGCGGGCGAGACCACCGGCCCCAGCACGTCGATGGCGCCCTGGTGCACATGGCAGACCACCTGCGCGATGTCGGCGGGCGCCAGGCCGTGCTCGCGCATGACCTGCTGCAGCGCGTCGGCGGCCGGGTGCGTGTGGCGGCATGAGGCATGCCATTTGAACGACGTCTCGGCCGTGGCCCAGCGCCTCACCTTTCCACCCTCCAGCCCGTCCGTCAGCCTGGCCGGGTTGGCATCGCTGGACATGCCCGCGGCCATGCCCTGCGGCCCGGTGAAGATGTCCTGCGCACCGGTGAAGCCGTCCTTGGCCAGGTAGGCGGCCATCAGCCCCGCTGCGGCGGCGTGCGCGGTGTGCAGCTGCTTGCTGTCGGCTGCGGTGCGCAAAAATTCCCACAGCCCCGCCGACTGCGTGCCGGCCGAGCCAAACGCATGCTGCATCTGCGCGGGCGTCAGCTCCAGCAGGCGGCCCACGGCGGCGGCGGCGGCCAGCGTGCCGGCCGTGGCCGTGGTGTGGAACACCTTGTAGTGGCTACGGCCCAGAAATTCGCCCACGCGGATGCCCACCTCGTAGCCCGCCACGCAAGCGGCCATGAGCTGCGCGCCGCTGGCGCCAATGCTTTGTGCCACGGCCAGCGCGGGCGGGAACACTACGGCCGCCGGGTGGAACACCGAGCCGTTGTGCACATCGTCCTGCTCGGCCACATGCGCGGCGGCGGCGTTGGCCAGCGCAGCCATCATCGGCGAGCTGCTGGCACCGCGACCAATGACTTCGCTGGGGCCCGAGGCCGGGCCCTGCGACAGCGCAAAGCGCGCGATGCTGGCCACGGGCCGCGCCTGGCAGCCGGCCAGCACCGAGCCGAACCAGTCCACCCACAGGTCTTCGGCGCGGCGCTGCACGGGTGCGGGCACGTCGCTCCATTGCAGCGTGGCGGCCAACTGGGCCAGAGGGTGGATGGCGGCTTGGGTTTCTTGCTTCATTGAGGGCTCCAGGGCAGGCAGGAAAAGCGCTGCCAGCTATGTTTTTTGAATCAGAGGGGTTGGGGCGCCTGCAGTGCGTCGATCTGCTCGGCGCTCCAGCCCAGCTCGGCCAGGATGGCGGCGTTGTGCTGGCCCACAGCGGGCACGGCGTCCATGCGGTAATCGAACGCGCTGTTCACACCCGGTGGCAGCAGCGCGGGCACCGCGCCCGCAGGCGTGCCCACGCTGCACCAGCGCTGGCGCGCGACCAGCTGTGGGTGCGCCCACAGGTCGGCCATGTCGTTGACGCGCGCGTTGGCGATGCCGGCGGCGTCCAGACGCTCGACGACCTGGGCGGCGCTGAGCGTGGAGAACGCTTGCAGGATCAGCGCCTGCAGCGCGTCGCGGTGGGCGTTGCGCTGGCCGTTGGAACAGAAGCGCGCGTCTGTGGCCACCTCGGGGCGCTGCAGCACGGTGTCGCAAAAGGCCTTCCACTCGCGCTCGTTTTGCAGGCCCAGCATCACCGTCTTGCCATCGCCCGCCACGAACGGCCCATAGGGGTAGATGCTGGCGTGCGATGCGCCGGTGCGCGGCGGCGGGGGCGCGCCGTCGTAGGCGTAGTACATCGGGTAGCCCATCCACTCGCCCATGGCTTCGAGCATGGACACGTCAATATGGCTGCCCTCGCCCGTCTTGCCGCGCAGCAGCAAGGCCGACAGGATGTTGGTGTAGGCATACATGCCTGCGGCAATGTCGGCCACCGAGATGCCGGATTTGGAGGGCGTCTCGGGCGTGCCCGTCACGGACAGAAACCCTGCCTCGCTCTGGATCATCAGGTCGTAGGCCTTCTTGTCGCGATACGGCCCGTCGGCACCATAGCCGCTGATGTCGCAGACGATGAGCCGAGGGTTGTGGGCCTTCAGGGCTTCGTACGACAGGCCCATGCGCGCGGCCGCGCCGGGCGCCAGGTTCTGCACCAGCACGTCGGCCGTCTTCAAGAGCTGCAGCAGCGCGGCCTTGGCCTGCGGCTGCTTCGCATCGAGCGCCAGGCTCTCCTTGCTGCGGTTGATCCAGGTGAAGTGCGACGACTGGCCCCTCACGCGCTGGTCGTAGCCACGCGCGAAGTCGCCGCTGCCGGGGCGCTCGACCTTGATGACGCGCGCACCCAGGTCGGCCAGCTGGCGCGTGCAAAACGGCGCGGCCACCGCGTGCTCGAGCGAGACGACGGTGATGCCGTCGAGGGGGCGGGTCATAAAAGGCCTTTGCTCGGTTTCAGAAGGAGCGTGGAAGCCCGAGGATATGCTCGGCCACGTAGCTGTAAATCATGTTGGTCGATATCGGCGCCACCTGGTACAGGCGCGTTTCGCGGAATTTGCGCTCGATGTCGTATTCGCATGCGAAGCCAAAGCCGCCGTGGGTCTGCAGGCAGACGTTGGCGGCCTCCCAGCTGGCCTTGGCCGCCAGGTACTTGGCCATGTTGGCCTCGGCGCCTGCGTTCTGGTGGGCGTCGATCTTCTCGCAGGCCTTCCAGCGCATCAGGTTGGCGGCTTCCAGCTCGATGAAGGCATCGGCAATCGGGAACTGCACGCCCTGGTTCTGGCCGATGGGGCGGTTGAACACCACACGCTCCTTGGCGTACTTGGTGGCGCGGTCGATGAACCAGTAGCCATCGCCAATGCACTCGGCGGCAATCAGGGTGCGCTCGGCGTTCAGGCCGTCCAGCAGGGTCTTGAAGCCCTTGCCCTCTTCGCCCAGCAGCGCGTCCTCGGGGATTTCGAGGTTGTCGAAGAACAGCTCGTTGGTCTCGTGGTTGACCATGTTCAGGATGGGGCGCACGGTGAGGCCGTTGCCAATCGCCTGGTGCAGGTCGATCAGGAAGCAGCTCAGGCCGTCGGAGCGCTTTGTCACCTGGTCGGCAGGCGTGGTGCGGGCCAGCAGAATCATCAGATCGCTGTGCTGGATGCGCGAGATCCAGACCTTTTGCCCGTTGATGACCCAGCGGCCGTCCTTCTTCACCGCCGTGGTCTTGAGCTTGGTGGTGTCGCTGCCGGTGGTGGGCTCGGTCACGCCCATGGACTGGATGCGCAACTCGCCCGAGGCGATCTTGGGCAGGTACTTTTGCTTTTGCGCCTCGCTGCCGCTGCGCACGATGGCGTTCATCACGTACATCTGGCCATGGCAGGCGCCGGAGTTGCCGCCGCTGCGGTTGATCTCTTCCATGATGACCGAGGCCTCGGCCATGGTCAGGCCCGAGCCGCCGTATTCCTGCGGGATCAGCGCGGCCATCCAGCCGGCCTTGGTCAGGGCATCGACAAACGCCTCGGGGTAGCCTCGGGCCTCGTCGACCTTGCGGAAATATTCGTCGGGGAACTGGGCACAGAGGGCGCGCACGGCGTCGCGGATTTCCTGGTACTGGTCGGGCTGGTGGATCATGGTGGTTTTCAAGTGTTTTTGGGCTCTAGCGCTTTCGTAGCAAGCGCTAGCAGCTATTGATTTGGTAGTTTTCAGGCCAGCGTGGCCGTGCCCTGCATGGTCAGCCAGCCCTCGTGGTCCTGGGCCCACAGCTCCACGGTCTTGCCGTCGGCCGATGGCTTGCCGTGCACGCTGAAGGGGTGCAGATCGAAGGTGGGGCGCACCGCGCGGAAGTCGAACGTGGCCACCTGCACGCCGGGCAGACTGCGACGCAGCAGGTCCAGCAGCAGCGTGGCGATCAGCGGGCCGTGCACGATCAGGCCGGGGTAGCCCTCAACCTCGGTCACGTACTTGCGGTCGTAATGGATGCGGTGGCCGTTGAAGGTGAGCGCGGAGTAGCGGAACAGCAGCACGTCGTCGGGCACGATGGTGCGCGACCAGGCGGCCTGGCCGTCCAGGGGCGGCTTTTGCGGTGCGGGTGCCGGGTCACCGGGCTGGGCAGCACTGCGGTAGACGATGTCGTGCTCTTCGGTCAGCGCCAGACCCTGGGCATTGCGGTATTGGTGCTCCACCAGCACAAAAAGCAGCTCGCCCGTGCGCCCGGCCTTGTGCTTGACCGACTGAATGGTGGACGTGCGCTGCACCTCCTGGCCCACGCGCAGCGGGTTGGCGCCATCGCCCTGCATTTCCCAGCGCAGGCGCCCGCCCGCCCACATGCGGCGCGGCAGCGGCACGGGTGGCAAAAAGCCCCCGCGCTTGGGGTGGCCGTCGGGGCCGATCTCGCTTTGCCGGGCGTGCGGCAAAAAATACAGCCAGTGCCACAGCGGTGGCAGGGCGGTGCCAGCGGCGGGCGCCGGGTCGTCACGGTCCAGCGTGGCCGACAGCGCCGCCACGGGCATCGCCGTGAGGGTGTCGCCCAGGGTTTCGCTTTGGCCCTGCCAGGTCTGCAGGTGCGCGAGCAGGGCGTTGTCAATGGTGGGTTCTGTCATGGTCGCCATCGTGCGGGCTGGCGGTCGGCGGTGCAATCCGCGTTTGTGGAAGCGTGTCTTCGGCGCCCATGAAGCCCCTGCCCTTGCGCGACTGCTTTCATGCGGCCAAAGCCCGCCCTCTTGATTGCCGAATAGCGCACCGGGGCCTTTGCGTTCATGCTCGCAGCCATTGATTTCCATATCGCTAACGAAGGACGACAAACATGACGCAGAAGATGGTGCAGGACAAGGTAGTGGTGGTCACGGGGGCTGGCGGCGGCATCGGGCGCGACATGGCGCTGGCCCTGGCGGCGGCCGGCGCCAAGGTGGTGGTGAATGACATCGGGACCTCCACCACGGGCGAAGGCACCGACGCCGGCCCCGCGCAGAAGGTGGTCGATGAGATCAAGGCCGCTGGCGGCCAGGCCGTGGCCAACATGGACAGCGTGGCCGAGTCTGCTGCCGCCGGCCGCATCATCCAGTGCGCGCTGGACCACTTCGGCCGCATCGACGGCGTGGTCAACAACGCGGGCATCCTGCGCGACCGGTTCTTTCACAAGATGAGCCTGGACGAGTGGGACGCCGTGATCAAGGTGCACCTGTATGGCAGCTATTTCATGGCGCGCGCCGCCGCCAACCACTTCAAGGAACAGGAGAGCGGTGCCTTCGTGCACATGACCTCCACCTCGGGCCTGATCGGCAACCTGGGCCAGGCCAACTACAGCGCCGCCAAGCTGGGCCTGACGGCCCTGTCCAAGAGCATTGCGCTGGACATGCAGAAGTTCAACGTGCGCTCCAACTGCATCGCGCCGTTTGCCTGGAGCCGCATGATCGGCTCCATCCCCACCGACACGCCCGAGCAGCAGGCGCGCGTGGCCAAGATCCAGCAGATGACACCCAACAAGATCGCGCCGCTGGCCGTGTACCTGCTGTCCGACCAGGCCAAAGATGTGAACGCCCAGGTGTTTGCCGTGCGCAACAACGAAATCTTTTTGATGAGCCAACCGCGCCCCCTGCGCTCGGTGCACCGCAGCGAGGGCTGGACGCCCGAGTTCATCGCCGAGCACGGCATGCCGGCGCTCAAGGCCTCGTTCGTTCCCATGGACCGCTCGGCCGACGTGTTCAGCTGGGATCCGGTGTAGCAGAAGCAACCCCCTGAGGCGCTGCGCGCCTTCCCCCTTCTCTCGCATCGCTGCGCGCTGCGGGAAGGGGGACGCAGCCCTCGCTGCGGGGCGGCCCTTGCTCGGCTGCCCTGGCCTAGGGGAGCGCCGGTTGCCGGGGTTGTGCAGAGACGCAAAGCGTCATGGAAGATCGAAATGGCTATTGACTACCAACACTTGAAAAACCGGGCCTTTGCCCCCGTGCACCAGCACTACACCGAACGCGAAACCATGCTGTATGCGCTCAGCCTTGGGCTGGGCAACGACCCGCTGGACGCCGCCGCCCTGCCCTTTGTCTATGAGGGCCTGGAAGGCGGCCTGCGCGCCCTGCCCACGCAAGCCGTGGTGCTGGGCTACCCCGGCTTCTGGGCGCGCGAGCCGGACACGGGCATCGACTGGGTGAAGCTCTTGCACGGCGAGCAGCGGGTGCGCTGGCACCAGGCGCTGCCTGCCAGCGGCGACGTCGTGGGCCACAACCGCATCACGCACCTGACCGAC
Organism: Acidovorax radicis; assembly: GCF_020510705.1. NCBI lineage: Bacteria > Pseudomonadati > Pseudomonadota > Betaproteobacteria > Burkholderiales > Comamonadaceae > Acidovorax > Acidovorax radicis. The sequence continues at coordinate 206,744 of NZ_CP075184.1, read as the reverse complement.
AAGGGGGAGGACAAGGGCGCCATCATGATCACGGAGCGGCGCCTCGAATCCGCCGCGGGCGAGCTGCTGGCCACCGTGCAGCAGGTGACCTTCTTGCGCGGCGACGGCGGCTACAGCCAGCAGGGCGGCGGCCAGCCCAGCGACGCACCGCTGCCCGCGCTGCCCCCCACGCCCGAGGACCGCGCGCCCGACGTCACCAACACGCAAGCGATCCGCCCCGAGGCAGCGCTGCTGTACCGCCTGATGGGCGACACCAACCCATTGCACGCCGACCCGGCCGTGGCCACCAAGGCGGGCTTTGAGCGCCCCATCCTGCACGGCCTGGCCAGCTATGGCCTGGTGGCGCACGCGGTGCTGCGCCAGTGCGCGGGGGGCGACCCCACGCGCCTGAAGGCGCTGGACATCCGCTTTGCCGCGCCGGTGTACCCGGGCGAGACCCTGGTGACCGAGATCTGGCGCGTGCCCGGGCAAGCGGGGCAATTTCAGTTGCGCGCCCGTGTGGCGGAGCGCAACAAGGTGGTGCTGAGCCACGGGTTTGCCGAGCTGGTCTGAACTATCAAAAAGTGAGCTAGCAGCGCTTTCTGCACAAGCGCCAAAGCCCATTTTCATCCATAACAATCCCAGGAGAACGCCATGAGCGCATCCCCCGTGTTGACCTCGGTGCTGGACGGCATCGGCACCATCACCCTGAACCGCCCCGAAGCGCGCAACGCGCTCAGCATGGACATGCGCCCGGCCCTGGCCGCCGCGATTGCACAGATGCGTGACGACGCGCAGGTGCATGCCGTCATCCTCACCGGCGCGGGCGGCGCCTTCTGCTCGGGCGGTGACATCTCGGCCATGCTCGACACCAGCCGCACCGGCCTGGCGTTTCGCACCGGCATGCGCGAGCTGCACCAGTGGTTCCCCGAGCTGGTGAACCTGGAAAAGCCCGTGATCGCCGCCGTGGACGGCCCGGCCTTTGGCGCGGGCCTGAGCCTGGCGCTGGCGGCCGATTTTGTACTGGCCACACGCCGTGCCAAGTTCTGCGCGGTGTTCGGGCGCATCGGCCTGGTGCCCGACCTGGGCGCCCTGCACCTGCTGCCGCGCATCGTGGGCCAGCAAAAAGCCAAGGAGTTGGTCTTCACCGCGCGCACGGTCGATGCTGACGAGGCCCAGCAGCTCGGCATGGTCTACGACATCGTCGAAGACGGGGCCGCGCTGACCGAGGCCGCGCGGGCGCTGGCGCGGCGCTTTGGCGAGGCGTCCACGGCCGCCATCGGTATGGCCAAGACCATCATGAACCAGTCCTTCGAGAGCGACGCGCGCACCATCGCCGAGCTGGAGTCCTACGCCCAGTCCATGTGCCGCGGCTCGGCCTACCACCAGGACGCGGTGCAGCGCTTCAAGGCCAAGGAGCCGCTGCGGTTCGACTGGGAAAAACTATGAGGCATCCCCCTGTGGCGCTGCGCGCCTTCCCTCTTCTCTCGCATCGCTGCGCGCTACGGGAAGGGGGACGCCGCCCGTGCGGCGGGGCGGCCCTTGCACGGCGGCCCTCGCCTGGGTTGCGCCAGTTACAGCGGATGCTGGCGGCGCGCAACGCCGTGGAGTATTGACATGAGCTTATTGGCAGAGCGGCTACAGGCGCTGATCCGCCCCGGCGACACGCTGTGGTGGGGCCAGGCCACGGCCGAGCCGCTGACGCTCACGCGCGCGCTGGTGGCGCACCGCCATGCGCTGGCGCAGGGCGGGCGGCTGCGGGTGTTCGTGGGCATTGGCGCATCGGACACGCTGCAGCCCGAGCAGGCCGATGCCATCGATTTTTTTGGCTACGCCGCAGGTGGGCCGCACCGCCGCCTGGCCGAAGCCGGCGTGCTCGACATCCTGCCCAGCCACTACTCGCACCTGCCCGGCCTGATCCGCGCCGGTGTGCTGCCCGTTGACGTGGTGCTGCTGCAGGTCTCGCCCCCCGACGAGGAGGGCCGCTACAGCCTGGGCCTGGCGCAGGAATACCTGCCCGCCGCGCTGGAGCAGGCGCGCGTGGTGATCGGCGAGGTCAACCCCGCCATCCCCTGGACCCACGGCAGCGTGCACCTGCAGGCCGGCGATTTCGCGCTGCTCATCGACGCCGAGCACCCACCGCTGGAGCAAAACCGCACCGCGCCCGGCCCGGTGGAGCAGGCCATTGCACGCCATGTCGCCGCACTGATCGATAACGGCGCCACGCTGCAGCTGGGCGTGGGTAACCTGCCCGAGGCCGTGCTGGCCGCGCTGCACGGCCACCGCGACCTGGGGCTGCACAGCGGTGCGGTGGGCGACGGCGTTGCCGCCCTGGCCGAAGCCGGAGTGCTGACCAACGCGAAGAAGAGCCTGGACACCGGCGTGGGCATCGGCGGCATCCTGATGGGCAGCGAGAAGCTGCGCCGCTGGGCGCACCGCAATCCCCAGTTGGCCTTGCGCGGCACCGACTACACGCACGACCCCGAGGTGCTCGCCGCCAGCCAGCAGCTGGCCGCCATCAACGCGGCCATCGAGGTGGACCTGACTGGCCAGATCAATGCCGAAGTGGCCGCTGGCGTGTATGTGGGGGCCGTGGGTGGTGCAGTGGACTTTTTGCGCGGCGCGGCGCGCAGCCACGGCGGCCTGCCCATCGTGGCGCTGCCCGCCACCGCCAAGGGCAAGACCCGCATCGTGGCCCGGTTGTCGGGCCCCGTGAGCACACCGCGCAGCGACGCGGGCCTGATCGTCACCGAGCATGGCGTGGCCGACCTGCGTGGCCAGCCGCTGTCGCGCCGCGTGCGCCGCCTGATCGACATTGCCGCCCCCGAACACCGCGAGGACCTGGAGCGCCAGGCCCACGAAACACTGCGCCACTGTGGCGCGGCGTTTCATCAAACTTGATAGCTAGTGGCGCTTATCTGATAAGCGTCAGCGGCCATTTTTATTCATATTCCAAGGAGACCCACCATGCGCAGAGCCGCCATCGTCACCCCCGTTCGCACCCCTGTCGGCACCTTCGGCGGCAGCCTGCGGCCCGTGCCCGTCGAGGAGCTGGCCGCCACCACCGTGCGTGCCGTGGTGCAGCGCAGCGGCATCGACCCCGCGCGCATCGATGACGTGGTCTTGGCCCAGTCGTACGCCAACAGCGAGGTGCCCTGCGTGGGCCGCTGGGCCGCGCTGCAGGCAGGGCTGCCGGTGTCGGTGCCGGGCATGCAGCTGGACCGCCGCTGCGGCGGCGGCCTGCAGGCCATCGTCACGGCCGCGATGATGGTGCAAAGCGGCGCCGCCGACGTCGTGATTGCCGGCGGCGTGGAGAGCATGAGCAACATCGAGTACTACAGCACCGACATGCGCTGGGGCGCTCGCTCGGGCAACGTGCGCTTTTTTGACCGGCTGGACCGCGGGCGCGAGCGCTCACAGCCAGTGGAGCGCTTCGGCAAGATCAGCGGAATGATCGAGACCGCCGAGAACCTGGCGCGCGACTACGGCATCACCCGCGAAGAGGCCGACGCCTATGCCCTGCGCAGCCACCAGCGCGCGGCGGCGGCCTGGGCGGCGGGGCGCTTTGCCGACGAGATCGTTGCCGTACCGGTGCCCCAGCGCAAGGGCGACCCGGTGCTTTTCAGCCAGGACGAGGGCTTCCGGCCCGAGACCACACCCGCAAGCCTGGCCAAGCTGCGCGCGCTGATGCCGGGCGGCACCGTCACGGCCGGCAACGCGAGCCAGCAAAACGATGCGAGCGCCGCCTGCCTGATCGTGGCCGAGGACAAGCTGGCCGAGCTGGGCCTGACGCCCATGGCCACGCTGGTAGGCTGGGCGGCGGCGGGCTGCGAGCCCTCGCACATGGGCATTGGCCCGGTGCCGGCCGTGAAAAAGCTGCTGGCGCGCCTGAACCTCCAACTCGAAGACATGGACCTGGTGGAACTCAACGAGGCGTTTGCCTGCCAGGTGCTGGCCGTGCTCAAGGGCTGGGAATGGCAGGACCAGGATGCCATCGCGCACAAGCTCAACGTCAACGGCTCAGGCATCTCGCTGGGCCACCCCATCGGCGCCACCGGCGTGCGCGTTCTGGCCACGCTGCTGCATGAGCTGCAGCGCCGCAAGGGCCGCTACGGGCTGGAGACGATGTGCATCGGCGGCGGCCAGGGCATTGCGGCGGTGTTCGAGCGAATCTGAAACAACCCCCTGAGGCGCCGCGCGCCTTCCCCCTTTTCTCTCTGCGCGCTTCGCGCTCAGGGAAGGGGGACGCAGCCCTTGCTGCGGGGCGGCCCTTGCTCGGCTGCCCTGATCTCAGGGTGCGCAAGTTTCATGCATCGCGGGTGAGGCGCACCGCAATAGGTCACGGACCTGCCGTCCTAAGAAGACCTGAACCCTGGCTTTGGCAAAAGCAGATTCCCACGGCGCTGGTTGGCGTTCACCATCGCTGTCCACAAGACCTATCGGAGACAAACCATGCATTCTTCCCACCGCCGCCTTGCCATGGCCGCACTGGCCCTGGCGCCCCTCGCCTTGGCCATGTCCCCCGCCGCCGCCCAGGACACGCAGCCCGTGCGCCTCATCGTCGGCTATGCCGCGGGTGGCCCGGTGGACCAGGGCGCGCGCCTGTTTGGCCAGGCACTGTCCAAAGAGCTGGGCTTGCCGGTCACGGTGGATAACAAGACCGGCGCCAACGCCACCATTGCCGGCAACGAGGTGGTGCGCGCCAAGCCCGATGGCCTCACGCTGTGGTTTGCCGCCAGTCCCACCATCACCATCAGCCCCAACGTGATGACCAAGATGCCGTTCGACCCGGCCAAGGACCTGGCGCCGGTGGCCCCCATCCTGAGCTACTACAACGTGCTGGTGGTCAACAACAACGAGCCCTACAAGAACGTGCGCGAGCTGGTGGCCTATGCCAAGGCCAACCCCGGCAAGCTGGCCTACGGTTCGGCCGGCGTGGGCGGCTCCAACCACCTGGGTGCGCTGCTGTTTGCCAACCGCAGCGGCATCGAGATGAACCACGTCCCTTACCGGGGCAACGCGCCAGCCATGACCGACGTCATCGGCGGCCAGCTCAACATGATGCTGGACATCATCAGCACGGCCAGCACCTACATCCACAGCGGCAAGGTGCGCGCGCTGGCCGTCACCTCGCCGCAGCGCAATGCCTCGCTGCCCGATGTACCCACCTTCGCCGAGTCGGGCATCGAGGGCCTCAAGGGCTTTGACGTGGGCGGCTGGTACGGCGTCTATGGCCCCAGGGGCATGGCGCCCGAACTGGTGGCCAAGCTCAACCAGGCCGTCAATGCAGCCCTCGCCCAGCCGGATCTGAAAAAACGCTACAAGGAACTGGGGTACGACGAATGGACGGGCAGCCCCCAGAAACTGGCCGAACGCGCCGCCAAGGAGCGCGCCATGTGGGCCACGGTGACCCAGGGCATCGTGGTGGATTGAGGGGCCATGACAGCACGCATTCACCAGCTGCTCGACCGCTGGCTGGTCGAGGCGCCCCAGCGCCCCTTCATTCACCTGCCGGACGGCACCAGCCTGAGCTTTGCCGACCTGGCCGCGCTCACCGACACGGCCGAGGCCGAGCTGCGAGCGATCGATGTGCGCCCCGGCGACCGGGTGCTGGTGGTGGCCGAAAACTGCCCCGAGCATGCTGCGTTGATCCTGGCCTGCAGCCGCGTGGGCGCCTGGTCGTGTGGCGTCAACGCGCGCATGGCCAACGGCGAGATCGATGCCTTTGCCACCAAGGCCGATGCACGCGTGGTGTATTTCACTGCAAGCGCCTCGCGCAGCGCGGTCGCCCACGCGTTGCGCTACAGCGCCTTGGGCTCTGCCCTGCCGGGTATGCAGCACAGCCCCGTGCGCACCGATGCGCAGCCCGAGCCAGCGCCGCTGCGGGATGACGTGGCGGCCCTGATTTTCACCTCGGGCACCACCGGCGCGCCCAAAGGCGTGATGGTGACGCACGACGGACTGGCCCTGTTTGCGCGGGTGTCGGCGGGTTCGCGCCAGCTGGGGCCGCAGGACCGCAGCTATGCCTTCGTACCCATGACGCACATCTTCGGTCTGGGCACGGTGCTGATGGCATCGCTGCACGCGGGCGCGCAGCTCGTGATGCGGCCCCAATTCGATCCCGCCGACCTGCTCGATGCGCTGGCGCACCACGGTATTTCGCAACTGCAAGGGCCGCCCGCGCTGTACGCGCGGCTGCTGGCCTGGCTGCATGAGCAGGGCATCACCCACCCCACGGCGCCCGCGCTGCGTTACGTGTACACCGGCGCGGGCCCGCTGGACCTGACGCTGAAAAAGCGCATCGAAGCGGCCTTTGGCCAGACGCTGCACCATGGCTACGGGCTGTCGGAATATGCGGGCTCGGTCTACCTCACGCGCCTGTCCGAGCAGCGGCCAGACACCAGTGCAGGCTACGTCGTCGAGGGCGCCGAGGTGCAGGTCACCGACCCGATTACCGGCCAGCCTTTGCGCGTGGGTGAGCGCGGCGAGCTGTGGATACGCGGGCGCGGCCTGATGGCCGGCTACTTTCGCGACCCGCAGGCCACTGCCGCCGTGATGCGCGATGGCGGCTGGTACGCCAGCGGCGACCTGGGCGAGCTGCATGCCGACGGTGCGCTGTTTGTCGTCGGGCGGCTCAAGGAAATGATCATTCGATCAGGCTTCAACGTCTATCCGGCCGAGGTCGAGCTGGTGCTCAACGCGCTGCCCGGCGTGCAGCGCAGCGCCGTCATCGGCCGCCCGGAGCAGGACGGCAACGAGGAGGTGATCGCCTTTGTCGAGCTGGCGCCCGGCGCCCGCTTTGACGAAACCGCCGCCCGCGCGCGGCTGCGCGAGCAGCTAGCGCCCTACAAGCAACCCAGCCACATCGTCACCGTGACCGAACTGCCCACCAGCCACAACGGCAAGGTGCTCAAGCGCCAGTTGCAAGAGCGCGCCGCCACCCTTTAAGGAGACACACCATGACCACCCCCTCCATCCTCTCCCTCACTCGCCGTCACCTTGTCGCGGGTGGCCTGCTGGGCGCCGCCACGCACGCGCTGCCGTCTTTGGCCGCCGATGCCTGGCCGAGCAAGCCGGTGCGCTTGATCGTGCCCTTTCCGCCCGGCGGGCCCGTGGACACCACGGCCCGCGTCGCGAGCCAAAAGCTGTCCGAGATCTGGAAGACCCCGATGGTGATCGACAACCGCGCGGGCGCGGGCGGCGTGGTGGGGGCGCAGGCTGCGGCCCGCGAGGCGCCCGACGGCTACACCCTCTTCCTGGGGGCCATCCACCACTCGGTCAACCCTTCGCTGATGGGTAACCTGCCCTACGACATCGAGAAAGACTTCGCGCCCATCAGCTTCGCCGCCATGTTCCCCGTGTTCATCGTGGCCCATCCGTCGGTACCTGCCAACACCATCCAGGAGCTGATCGCACTGGCCAAGAAGGGCACGCCGCTGGCCTATGGCTCTTCGGGCAACGGCGGCGGCACACACCTGGCGGGCGAGCTGTTCAATATGGAGGCAGGCACCAAGCTGCAGCACATTCCCTACAAAGGCAGCGCACCGGCGATGAACGACCTGCTGGGCGGGCAAGTGCAGCTGATGTTCAGCGATGCACCCACGGCGCTGCAGCACATCAAGTCCGGCCGCATCAAGGTGCTGGGCGTCGCCAGTCGCCAGCGCTCGGCTATGCTGCCCAACGTGCCCACGGGCGTGGAGTCTGGCCTGCCCGGCTACGAGGCGTATTCGTGGGCGGCCCTGTTCGCCCCCGCCAAGACGCCGCAGGCCGTGCTGGACAAGATCAACACCGACTTCAACACCGCCTTCAAGGACCCCGCCGTGCGCCAGCGCCTGCTCGAGGCCGGAGCCGAGGCCGATCCGGGCACACAGGAGCAGATGCGCAAGCGCCTGCGCAGCGAGCTGGACAAGTGGGCCAAGGTCATCAAGACGGCGGGGATTACGGCGGGGTGAGCGGGAGGGAGGGGCGGGGCCGCCTGGGGTCAATTGAAAGCACGGGCACACCAACGGGTGGTTGGCCAGAGGCGGTTCACCCGCTCCCGTTCTCACGACTGGGTTCAGCGGTAGCAATGGAGGTTGATGCCGCCCGCGCAGCCCTTGCGAACGGGTGCTGTCGGCCAAGAGCGGACGTTCCGTCAGTGCCCAGAATTTGAGGCTCTTTCAGGGGTACGCGCCAGTACGCCTTACCCCCTTTGCGGATTCAGACGCGCATCACTTTGCGGCGACGCCAGCGAGCGGGTTCGGCGCACCGCGCAGCGCGTCGCTCGCCGCCTTCCACGCCGAGTCTGCCGGATTGAGCGCGGTGCGCAGATAGGCCCACGTCAGCTGTGCCACCGCCTCCACGCGCGCCGGGTTTTCGTCGGTCGTCTCCGCCGCGTCATAGCCAGAGATCCCACCAAGGATGTGTTCGCCTCCGAACACGGTGAGCAGGTCCTTGGGGCCCGGGCTCAGGGTGTACGCGCCGGCCCGATACTCTGCCTGGTCGGAGAACATCGGGTTGACGTCCCGGTCGCCGACGACTACGAGCGCGGGCGCGGTCATTGCGGAGAAGTCAAGCGTGCGCAGGATCGGATAGCGGTCCCGCGCGGCCCCGGTGAGAAATGTCGGATTGCCCGGCCCGGCGATGATGACACCGGCGGTGATCCGCTGGTCGCGCAGATCGACCACGGAACCATCGGCGTCGGTGACACGCTGGCCGAGCAGCATTCCCGCCGTCATGGCGCCAAGCGAGTGCCCCGCTACAGCCACCCGAACGCGGTCCATCCGACCGCTCAGCCCCGGCACGGCCTCCTCGATCACATCAAGCGCGTCGAGGATACGGGTCATGTCCTCGGCGCGAGAGCGCCAGAAGAGCGCTCCCTCGGGTCCGTTGGGATCGACGACGCCGCGCAGGGTGGCCGACGACAGGTGCGTCGGCTGGATGACGACGAAGCCGCGCGCGGCCCAGTAATTCGCTAGCGGCCCGTACCCGTTGAGCGACGACAGGTTGTTGGACGCGCCGTGTCCGTGGGAAAAAAAGACGATCGGGAGATCGCGGCCGGTCACTGGCGCGGACACACGCACCTGCAGCGGGACGGCGCGCCCCGGCGCCGACAGCACGATGGGGCTGACGGACACGACGGGCACCGGCGCGACGGACGGGAGAGTGACGACGGACGATATCGATGTGGACATGAGACGGTTTCCTTTAGAGGTTTGGGATCGAATGGCTTCGCACACCACGGGCGGTGCACTCGGACAGGCAAACGATACCGCTTGCCGACAGGACTGAATACAATGCAAAGTCCTAATTAAGTGTTTAATAGTCCAGAAATGATTGATCCGCTCACGGAGGTCGTCACGCTCCTGCGCCCGAGTGCTCCGTTCGCCAAGATGGCCACCGCCGCCGGAAAATGGATAGCGCGCCGCGCGGAGACAGGGCTCCCGTTCTTCTGCGCAATCATCGCGGGGGCAGCCCGGCTGACCGTCGAGGGGCAGGAGCCCCTGGTGCTCGATCAGGGTGATTTCGTCCTCGTTCCAGCCGCATTCGACTTCACGGTGTCAAGCCTCGATCCGCCAGCGGACGGGGAGGAGACGGCGTACGTCTTCCGCCCCGACGGTGAGATCCGGCACGGCGATCCGAACGCGTCGCCAGATCTGCGGATGCTCATCGGCTACTGCGTTTTCGCCTCGCCTGACGCGGGGCTATTGGTGTCGCTGCTGCCGCAGGTTGTGCAGGTGCGCGGCGAGCCGGCGCTCACCACGCTCGTGTCGCTCATCTATGCGGAGTTCCGCGCCCGGCGCCCCGGGCGCGACGTCGTGCTCGCGCGCCTGCTGGATGTGCTGCTGATTGAGGCGCTTCGCTCGGCGCCGGGGAGCGCGGCCTCGCCAGGCCTCGTCCGCGGCCTTGCCGACGACCGGCTGGCTGTGGCGATGCGGCGGATGCACGAGCAGCCGAGCGCGTCGTGGACCGTCGCCGAGCTCGCGCGTGAGGCCGCGATGTCTCGGTCTGCGTTTTTCGCCCGGTTCAGCCGACTCGTCGGCGTGACGCCAATGGAATACTTGCTCGGATGGCGCATCGCGCTCGCCAAGAGCCTGCTCCGCGAGGGTGTGACGGTCGGTGACGTCGCCGCGCGCGTCGGGTACAGCTCGGCCAGCGCGTTCAGCGTCGCATTCACCCGAAATGTCGGTCGTCCCCCCGCGCACTTCGCTCGCCGCGATCGAGAGACGCGCACGACGGTACCCCCGGCAGGTGGCGTCGACTACGGACGGACGGAAGAAGGCCGCGCCATTGCGGTCAGCGCCCATGTCGCGCAGCCTGAATCGTGAGCCTGTTGAGCGGCAGTTGCGCGCCGCTGATCAAAATCTGAGGCCGAGCTGTCAGGTTTATCAATCGATCGAGTTGATGCAACTTCGCAGCAGAGTGAACGCCCGTTGTTGCGAAAATCGAACCTCTGCTTCGGCCCCAAGCCACCCCGTCACCTTTCCCAAGCCGCGCCTAAAGCCTACCTCCACCGCGCAATACAGGGCCCCGTCGCTTCGCGCCGTCAAGCCAATTTAGACCTCGTCGTCAACAACCCCAAGCCCAGTGCAATGAAGGTGCCGCCAACGATGCGGTTGAACAGCTTCGCGCGCGCCGCCACGTGCTGCTTCACCATGGAAATGAGGACCACGTAAAAGGCGTGTGAGATCAGTGCGCAGACTGCGAATGTGGTGGTCAGCAGCAGGTACTGAGTGAACAGCGGCATATCGGACACGATGAACTGCGGAAACAGCGCCGAGAAGAACAGGATGGCTTTTGGATTGGTCAACGACACGCCCAGCCCCTGGGCCACCAATTGCCAGTTTTTGCGCTCACGGCGTTGCGTGGTTGCCTGGCCGGCATCGTTGTTGATCAATGCCTCGTTGCTGCGCCAGCGCTTTACGCCAAGCCATGCCAGGTAGAGCGCACCCACCACCTTCATGGCCAGAAACGCGCTCGCCGACGTCGCCAGGATGGCCCCCATGCCGATCATCGCCAGCCCCGACACGGCGAAGATGCCCGCCGAACTGCCCATCGAGCTGAACACGGTGCGCCTGGCGCCCACGTCCATCGAGTTGGAGACCGCCAGCAGCACGGCCGGACCGGGGGTAAAACACATCAGCAGAGAGACGCTGCAGAAAAAAAGCCAGTGGGTTAACGCCATGGTGGATGCGCTTGAGTTGCCATAAACAGCGCCCATTTTCGTTCACGCCGGGGCTGCCACGCTTCGTTGTGGGTGACGTGTGAAGCGCAAAAAGGGGCAGCCTTCAGCCGCTGCCGGGTCCGCAAACGTGAATGCCGCCCGCCCCCGCCAAAGGAGGTCTTAAGCATTGCCAAATTGAATCGCACCGCCCTTGCAGGCATGCTGCATTCCACAAAGCCATAGACCGCCCAAAGGCCTGAGACGAATACACCATGCACCTGAGCGCACATACCCATTACCAGGCCGAGCTAGACGCCGGCCGCATTTGCATACAGCACTGCCCGCAGTGCCAAAGCCACGTATTCACGCCGCGCGAGCTGTGCCCGCACTGCGGCGCCAGCGGCCTGCGCTGGGTGCGCGCCGGCGGCCTGGGCACTGTCTATTCGACGAGCACGATCGCGCGCAAAGTGGACGCTGGCGGCCACTACAACGTGGCACTGGTCGACCTGGATGAAGGCGTGCGCATGATGAGCCGCGTGGAGGGCGTGGCGCCCGAGGCCGTGGTGATTGGCCTGCGCGTGTTGGCCCATGTGGCACACAAGGACGGGCGCGGGCTGGTGCTGTTCACGCCAGTGCGCGAAGGGGGTGCCCCATGAGCCGCGTGCCCCAATCCCACCTGGACGCCGCTGCCGTGAACCGCCCGCTGCGCGGCCGCGTGGCCATTGCCGGCGCCGCCACCTATGGCTGCGGTGAGTCGCCCGGCATGGACGACATGACGCTGCTGGTGCGCGCCGCACAGGCGGCCGTGGCAGATGCAGGCCTGACCATGCAGGACATCGACGGCCTGGCCACCTGCAGCGTCAACGCCAGCATGTGGACCATGCCGGTCATCGAGCACCTGGGTATCAATCCGACCTATGTGGACGGCACCATGATCGGGGGCAGCAGCTTCATCGCCCACCTGCTGCCGGCGATGCGCGCGCTGGAGGCCGGCCAGTGCAAGGCCGTGCTGGTGTGCTACGGCAGCGCGCAGCGCTCGGCCACTTTCGGGCGCAAGGAAAGCGTGGCGGCACGCCGCTTCATGGACCCGCAGCCTTACGAATATCCGTATGAGCCGGTGTTACCCGTCACTGCCTACGCATTGGCCGCCGCGCGCCACATGCATGAATTCGGCACCACGCGTGCGCATCTGGCCGAGGTGGCCGTGGCCGCGCGCGCCTGGGCACAGCTGAACCCCGAGGCCTTCATGCGCGACGCGCTCACCATCGAAGACGTGCTCTCGGCCCGGCCGATGGCCAGTCCGCTCACCGTGCGCGACTGCTGCCTGGTGACGGATGGCGGCGGCGCCATCGTGCTCACGCGCGCCGAGCGTGCACGCGATCTGCCCAGGCCCCCGGTCTACGTGCTGGGCAATGCCACGGCGATCTGGAACCGCCAGATCTCGTGCATGCCCGACTTGACCACCACCTCTGCCGCGCAGTCCGGCGCCCAGGCCTTCGCGATGGCGGGCATGAGCGCCGCCGACATGGACATGGCCCAGGTGTACGACGCCTTCACCATCAACACGATCCTGTTCCTGGAAGATCTGGGCTTTTGCGCCAAGGGCGAGGGCGGCGCCTTCGTCGCTGGCGGCGGCATCGCGCCCGGAGGGCGCCTGGCCGTCAACACCAATGGCGGTGGCCTGTCGTGTGTGCACCCGGGCATGTACGGCATCTTTGCGCTCATTGAGGCCGTGCGCCAGCTGCGCGGCGAAGCGGGCGCGCGCCAGCTCAGCCAACACCACACGGCCGTGGTGCATGGCAACGGCGGCACGCTGTCGAGCCAGTCCACCGCCGTGCTCGGCACGACCGAAACCCTCTGATCTACCCATCTCGAAGAAAGAACCTCTCACCATGATCCGCGACCCAGAAACCCTGGAAGCCCTGCTCGACAGCGTGCGCCGATTCGTGCGCGAGCGCCTGGTGCCCGCCGAAAACGAAGTGGCCGAGACCGATGAAATCCCCGAAACCATCGTGCAGGAGATGCGCAACCTTGGCCTGTTCGGCATGACCATCCCTGAGCAGTTCGGTGGCCTGGAGCTGACCATGGAGGAGGAATGCCGCGTGCTGCTGGAGCTGTGCCAGACGGCCCCTGCCTTCCGCTCCATCATCGGCACCACGGTGGGCATTGGCTCGCAGGGCATCCTGATGGATGGCACGCCCGAGCAGCAGGCCCAGTGGCTGCCCAAGTTGGCCACGGGCGAGGTCATTGCCTCGTTCGCGCTGACCGAGCCCGAAGCCGGATCGGACGCGGCCTCGCTGCGCACCACTGCCATCCGCGACGGCGACCACTACATCGTCAACGGCACCAAGCGCTACATCACGAACGCTCCGCATGCGGGCATGTTCACGCTGATGGCGCGCACCAACCCCGAGGACAAAGGCGCGGGCGGCGTGTCCTCGTTCATCGTGGACGCCAAGACGCCCGGCATCAGCTTTGGCAAATACGACAAGAAAATGGGGCAGCGCGGCGCCCATACCTGCGACGTGATCTTCGATAACGTCAGGGTGCCGGCCGCCAACCTCATCGGCCTGCAGGAAGGCCGCGGGTTCAAGACGGCGATGAAGGTGCTGGAGAAGGGCCGCATCCACATCGCCGCAGTGGCCGTGGGCGTGGCCAAGCGCATGCTGCGCGATGCGCTGCAGTACGCGCTGGAGCGCAAGCAGTTTGATCAACCGATCTGCGACTTCCAGCTGGTGCAAGCCATGCTGGCCGACAGCCAGGCCGAGCTGTACGCGGCCGAGTGCATGACCCTCGACGCTGCGCGCCGCCGCGACGACGGGCACAACGTCTCGACCGAGGCCTCGTGCGCCAAGATGTTCGCCACCGAGATGTGCGGCCGCGTGGCCGACCGCGCGGTGCAGATCCTGGGCGGCGCGGGTTACATGGCCGAGTACGGCATCGAGCGCTTTTACCGCGACGTGCGCCTGTTTCGCCTGTACGAGGGCACGACACAGATCCAGCAGATCATCATCGCCCGCAACATGGTGCGCGAGGCACGCAACGCATGAGCCACCCAGCCGTTCCAACGGCTCATGGCACTGCAGCCGGTCAGGGCGAAGGGACTCCCGCGAGCGAGGCGCCACGGCCAGTGGACCGCAGCGCCTTCATGCGGCTCATCGGCGCCGCGCAGGTGCCGGCGCCGCAGGGCAAGGTGCATGTGCGCCTGCCCCACCTGCGCGAGGAGCTGCTCAACCAGCTGCCGGCCGCGCACGGCGGCGTGGTCATGGCCCTGCTCGATTCGGTGATGTCACGCGCTGCGGGCGAGCTGCCGGATGCGCCGTCGCAAACCGCTGTGACGGTGGAGATGAGCAGCCGCTTTCACCGCCCCGCACGTGGCGCGCTGCTGGCTGAGGGCTGGGTGGTGCATGCCACGCGCAGCCTGTGCAGCTGTGCGGGCCAGCTGATCGACGAACAGGGGCAGGTGGTGGCCACGGCCAGCGGCACCTTCAAGTACTGGCTGGCGCCGACCACGCTGCTATCAAAAAAGTGAGCTGCAAGCGCTTGATTGACAAGGGCTAGCGGCATTTTTCGCTCAAAACACCGCCACCCGGCTGGAAGGTGGGCGCAGGGCTTATTCCAGCTGCAGCCGCCCTTGCGCATCCGCCACCAGCAGCCCCACCAGTTCCTGCGCAAAGCTGGGCAGGGCCTCCAGGCTGCGCACACAGATCTGCATCTCGCGCACCGACCACGCATCCGACAACGGCACGATCGCGATGTCCATGGTCTGGGCGTGGCGGCTCGCGGCCGACTCGGGCAGCACGCCCACGCCCACGCCTGATTCGATCATGCGGCAGGCGGTCTCGAAGTTGCCGACCTGGATCCGCAGCTTGATCGGGCGGTGTAGCTGGTCGCTGGCCTGGCGAAGAAACGCATGGATGGCACTGGACTCGTGCAGGCCCACGTAGTCAAGCTCCAGCGTGTCGGAAAAATCGATCTGCATCTGGCCGTCGAGCGCGTGGCCGCGCGGCACAACCAGCACCAGGCGGTCACGGTGGTAGGGCAGGGTCTCCAGGTTTTCGGTGCGCACCAGGCCAGCGACGATGCCAATGTCGGTCTGCCCCTCGGTCACCGCGCGCACGATATCGTGGGACAGGCGCTCGCGCAGGTCGATGTTCACATCGGGATGGCGGCGCAGAAAATGCCGCAGCACGGGCGGCAAAAACTCCCCCAGCGAGGTGGTGTTGGCGAACACGCGCACATGGCCTTTGATGCCACGCACGTACTCCTGCATGTCCCCGCGCAGGTGCTCGATCTGCCCCACCACCATGCGCGCATGGGTGACAAAGGCCTGGCCCGGCGGTGTCAGCGTCACGCCCTGGCTGGTGCGGTATAGCAGCTTGGTGCCAATGCTCTCTTCCAGGTTCTTGATGCGCGTGCTCGCGGCAGGCAAGGAAATAAAAGACAGCTCTGCTCCGCGCGTCATGCTGTTTGCTTCAGCAATACGCACCATCAAACGCAGATCCACAAGATCGAAATGCATGGCCATGCACGCATTGTAGGAAAGCCCACCCCCTTCCCGTCGCGCCAGCCACGGCGTGCACAAACGCCGCCTTCAAAAATCACGAAGCCGCCCCCAGCGCAGCCGCCCTAGGATGGCAACCTTGCCTGCACGGTGCAGGCCACCCGACAGGCACCACCGAAAGAACGCCATGACCGCCAGCGAGCACGCCACCGCCCCTGCCACCCCTGCCCCGCACGGTGCGGCCCCGCAACGCCCCGGCGCCCTGGGCCACCTGCGCGTGCTCGACCTCTCGCGCGTGCTGGCGGGCCCCTGGTGCACGCAGAACCTGGCCGACATGGGCGCCGACGTGATCAAGGTCGAAAAGCCCGGCGAGGGCGATGACACGCGCCACTGGGGCCCGCCCTTTTTTGCCGATGCGGCCGGCACACCCACTGACAACGCCTGCTACTTCGCCGCCTGCAACCGCAACAAGCGCTCCGTCACGGTGGACATGGCCACACCCGAGGGGCAGGAACTCATCCGCGAACTGGCCTGCCAAAGCGACGTGCTGGTGGAGAACTTCAAGACCGGCGGCCTGGCGCGCTACGGCCTGGACTACGCGAGCCTGAGCCGCCTCAACCCACGCCTGATCTACTGCTCGGTCACGGGCTTTGGCCAGACCGGGCCGTATGCGCCGCGCGCTGGGTACGACCTGCTCGTGCAGGCCATGAGCGGGCTCATGAGCATCACGGGGCGCGCCGACGCCGAGCCCGGCGGCGGGCCTTTGCGTGTGGGCGTGGCGGTCATCGACCTGTTCACCGGCATGTACGCCACCAGCGCCATCCTCAGCGCCGTGGAGGCGCGCCACCACACGGGCCGCGGCCAGCACATCGACATGGCCCTGCTGGACGTGGCCATGGCCGTGCTGGCCAACCAGGGCATCGGCTACCTCAACACCGGCAGCGTGCCCCAGCGCCAGGGCAACACGCACCCCAGCGTTGTGCCCTACCAGGACTTTCCCACGCAGGACGGCAACATGCTGCTGGCCATTGGCAACGACGGGCAGTTCGCGCGCTTTTGTGAAGCTGCCGGCATGGGCTGGGCGCAGGAGGCACGCTTTGCCACCAACGCCGGTCGCGTCACCCACCGCGAGACCCTGATTCCCCTGATGGAGCAGCTCACGCGCACGCGGCCCACGGCCGACTGGATTCGCCTGCTCGAAGACAAGGCCGTGCCCTGTGGCCCCATCAACCACATCGGCCAGGCCTTTGATGACCCCCACGTGCAGCACCGGGGCCTGCGCGTGGAGCAAGAGCGCTACCCGGGCGCCCAGCCGCCTGCGGGCGAGCACATCAACCGCGTGCTGACCACGGCCAGCCCCATGCGCCTGTCAGACACGCCGCCCACGCTGCGCCATGCACCGCCAGCCCTGGGCCAGCACACCGAGCAAGTGCTGCGCGAACGCCTCGGCCTAGACCCCGAGCGCCTGGCCGCGCTGCGCGCCAAAGGCGTGGTGTAGTGACATAACCGGGTAGCCGTTCAGCGCGGCATTCGCCCACAAGGCACCAGCGCGCACGCTGCACGGCAGGGCCGTGGCTGCAGCGCCCACACTGCCCACGACCAACGGCAGGTCTGCGCCAGCCGGCCGCTGGCGTGGTGCAACCCGGGTCTGTTCCGTGACCGCTGCCACCGGGGCTATCCACTGCGCTGCCTGGGAGCGCGCGCAGCGGCGCTGCGCCCGGCGGGGGCATGGGCGGGTCGACATCGGGGGTATCGGACAGGGGGAGGGTCATGCGGGTATGGGCGTTGTGACAGCACCCGCCAGCGCACAATATGCGCCTTCGGTCGCCCGGGCTCCCCGCACGCTGGCGCCGGCTGAAACATCGGTCAAATCGGCCTTCAGCGCCTGTCAATCAATCGCTGCAAGCTATCAAAAAAAGAGCATCCATTTGTCCCCCGCGCACTCTGTCCTGCAGGACGTCTTTGGTTATGAACAATTCCGCGGCCCGCAAGCGGCCATCGTCGAGCATGTGATCGCTGGCGGCGATGCCCTGGTGCTGATGCCCACGGGCGGCGGCAAATCGCTGTGCTACCAGGTGCCGGCCATCGTGCGCCAGCAGCAGGGGCGCGGGGTGACCATCGTGGTCTCGCCGCTGATCGCGCTGATGCACGACCAGGTGGGCGCGCTGCACGAGGCGGGGGTGTCTGCTGCGTTTCTGAATTCCACGCTGAGTTTTGACGAATCGCAGGACGTGGAGCTGCGCCTGCAGACCGGCGACATCACGCTGCTGTATGCGGCGCCCGAGCGGCTGAACACGCCGCGTTTTCTGGGCCTGCTCGACAACCTGTACAACGAGGGGCACCTCTCGCTCTTTGCCATCGACGAGGCGCATTGCGTAAGCCAATGGGGCCACGACTTCCGGCCCGAGTACCGCGCGCTCACGGTGCTGCACGAGCGGTATGCGGGTGTGCCGCGCATTGCGCTCACCGCCACGGCCGACGACCTCACGCGCGCCGACATCATCGAGCGGCTGCAGCTCGAAGACGCGCGGCTGTTCATCAGCAGTTTTGACCGGCCCAACATCCGCTACCGCATTGAGGAAAAGAAGGACGTCACCACACAGCTGCTGCGCTTCATCGAGCGCGAGCATGCGGGCGAGGCGGGCGTGGTGTATTGCCAGTCCAGGAAGCGCGTGGAAGAGCTGGCCGCCACGCTGAGCGACGCGGGCATCACCGCCCTGCCTTACCACGCGGGGCTCGATACCAAGGTGCGCCAGAAGAACCAGGACCGTTTTCTGCGCGAGGAAGGCATCGTGATGGTGGCCACCATCGCGTTCGGTATGGGCATCGACAAACCCGACGTGCGCTTCGTGGCGCACGTGGACATGCCCAAGAACATCGAGGGCTACTACCAGGAGACCGGCCGCGCAGGCCGCGACGGCCTGAACGCCGATGCCTGGATGGCCTATGGCCTGAACGACGTGGTCAACCAACGCCGCATGATCGACGAGAGCCCGGCGGGCGAGGAGTTCAAGCAGGCGCTGCGCGGCAAGCTCGACGCGCTGCTGGCGCTGGCCGAAGCCACCGACTGCCGCCGCGTGCGGCTGCTGGCCTACTTTGGCGAAGCCTCCACACCCTGCGGCAACTGCGACAACTGCCTGAACCCACCCGCAGTGTGGGATGCGACCGACGCGGCGCGCAAGCTGCTGTCCACCATCTACCGCGTGAACCAGGCCAGCGGCATCAGCTTTGGCACGGGCCACATCATGGACATCCTGCGCGGAAAGAAGACTGAGAAGGTCGCGCAGTTCGGGCACGAAAAAATCTCCACCTTCGGCATCGGCGCGGACCTGACCGAGCCCCAGTTGCGCGGCGTGCTGCGCCAACTGATCGCCACCGGCGCCCTGGGCCTGCAGAAGGTGATGCTGGACAGCGGCCACAGCTTTGACACGCTGTGCCTCACCGAAGGCTCGCGCGCCGTACTCAAGGGAGAGGTGCCGGTGCAACTGCGTGAATCGGTGTCGTCCGCACCCGCCAAACGCAGCCGCAAAAGCAGTGCGCCCCCCGCTGCTGCCGCCAACCTAGGGCCCGACGCGCAGGTGCGCTTCATCAACCTCAAGGCCTGGCGCGCCGAGGTGGCACGCGAGCACAACCTGCCCGCGTATGTGATCTTCCACGATGCCACGCTGGCGGCGATCGCCGAGCGCAACCCGGACACGCTGGAGGACCTGCAAGGCATCAGCGGGATGGGGGCGAAGAAGCTGGAGGCGTATGGGGCGGAGGTGCTGCGGGTGGTAGAGAAGAGCTGACATGCGCTCAAAAGAGCCTGCAATCACGCCGCTCAATTCTCTTGTTGAATTTTTCAGTTACACAAATCCGTATTCCCGATACATTTGGATTGGCACTTCAAGCGTCAATGCAATCTTTAGAGAGGGGATATTTTTTTATGTCTTTCAAAAAACTGGTAGCCGCCGCGTTATTTATGGGCGCTGGCTTGGCCCACGCGTTCGCGCCACAGGCAGGAACGTGGGTTGTCACATCGGAAGTCGACGGCAAGCCCGGCCGTGGTTTTGGCATCGATGTGCAAAACACCACCCTGGTAATGCAGATGTATGCGTACGAGAGCACCGGCCAAGCGACGTTCTATCTGGCAGTCGGAGATGTCGCCGACAACAAGGTGAATACGCCACTGACTAAGTACACCGGTGGTCGTCATTTCGGTAGCGGAGCCCGCTCGGGCACCGCAGCAGGAAGCCCTGGCAATGTGAACATCCGTTTTACGTCTGGGACCACTGGATTCATTACCTTCCCTAACGAAGGCGAAGTGGCGATTTCGCGTTTTAACTTCGGCTACGGCGCCGTCGCTGACAGTCTGCGTGGCTTCTGGACCTTTAACTCTATTGGTTCAGAAGGTCTGCAATCGGACTTGGTCGAACTCAGCAAAAACCTGGGTGCAACGGCTAATGGAAATGGGCTGATGTCCAATGCCAACGAGCTTTTCGGTTGCGAACATCAAGTGCGCGGGTCAATGGCCGGTACGGTGTTGTGCGTCAAAATCAGCAGCGGCGGCCAGTTGCTGCGGTCCTATTCCTTGGTCTACAGCGTGAATGAGGGTGAGGGTTACTCACAAGCCACGGCCACCAGCGCTCAACAAATGCTTCAGGTTCGCCGCCTCACAACGCCCCAGGGGGTCGGCACCGGTCTGGTCTACAAGGATTCAGAGCTTGGTGCGGGAAATTCGTCCCTGCTGCACCACATCGAGCAAATCTCTAACTTCGGCCTGCCCCAATAAGCCGAAAGGACTGCGGTGCAGCGCCTTCAGGCACGCCGCACTTTAGTAGTCAGAGGCCACGGCGTGTGTGCAAGCGCATCGTGCCACGGTGGCGCATCGTCAGACCGGCACTCTTGCACGACCCATTGGGTGACTCCAAAGTCGCGCAACGTCTGGCCCATGGCCTCAAGCTCTTCAAGTCCAAACAGCCCCGCATGCCAGGTGGTTCGGCATTCGTACGGCACACCGCTTTGCACGACGTGCTGCAGCGACACCCACGCACGGTCCCCGCTGCCTGGAACGCCGGTAATGGCGTCGTAATGGTGCTTGGGCGCCTTGATGTCCAGCCCCACCCAGTCGAGCAATGGCAGCACAGCTGCCAGGCGCTCGGGGTACATGCCGCCGGTGTGCAGGCCGGTGGCAAAGCCCATGGCACGCACCTCGGCCAGCGCTGCGGGCAGCGCGGCCTGCAGGGTCGGCTCGCCCCCGGAAAACACCACGCCATCGAGCAGGCCTCGGCGGCTTTCAAGGAATGCCAGCACCTGCGGCCACGCGATAGCGGCTGGCGCCGTGGCGTCGAGCAATTCGGGGTTGTGGCAATAACTGCAGCGCCAGGGGCAGCCCTGGCAATACACCACCGCCGCAAGCCGGCCGGGGAAGTCGATGGTGGTGAGCGGTGTGAGGCCGCCCACACGCAGGGGCTGCGCCGCCGGGGCGGCTGCCGGTGTGGGCAGCCCGCTGCGGATGGCCATCGGCACGGTGGTGCCGAGGGTGCGCCGGTGCGGGCTGGCGCCGGGGGTGGCCAGGTCAGCGGCCACAGGCCGATTCAGCGAAGAACTGGCGCTCGTGGTGCTCGCCCTGTTTGCCAATGTTGAAGCTGGCCACGGGGCGGTGGTAGCCCATCACGCGGGTCCAGACCTCGCAGGGCTGGCGCTCGGCGTCGGTCAGTTGCACGTCGGCCAGGGCTTGGTGTTCGGTGGTTGAAAAGTGGCTCATTTGTGTGTGCTCCTTGGGGTTGAAGGGCGTGCCACAGCGGTTGCTGCGCCACCCGGTGGCAACGGGGCAAGGGCTGGACTCGTCCGGCTTGCCTCGTTGATGAACTATCAAATTGATAGCTGCTTGCGCTTTATGCATAAGCGCCAGCGGCTTATTTTGCACAAATAACCGCAGGCACACCGCTCAGGCAGCCAGCGCGGCGCGCTTGGCGACCAGACGCTCTTCATCGCACGCCGGGCAGAACTTGTGTTCCCCCGCCAGGTAGCCGTGGGTGGGGCAGATCGAGAACGTGGGCGTGATGGTGATGTAGGGCAGGCGAAAGCGCGTGAGTGAGCGTTTGACGAGGTCGCGACAGGCGGCGCCGCTGGACAGGCGCTCGCCCATGTACAGGTGCAGTACGGTGCCGCCGGTGTATTTGGATTGCAGCACTTCCTGGCGCATGAGGGCCTCGAACGGGTCGTCGGTGAAGCCCACGGGCAACTGCGAGGAGTTGGTGTAATAGGGCTGCTCGGCCGTGCCCGCCTGCAGGATGGCGGGCCAGCGCTTTTTGTCTTCCTTGGCGAAGCGGTAGGTGGTGCCCTCGGCGGGCGTGGCCTCCAGGTTGTAGAGGTGGCCGGTTTCCTCTTGAAACTGCGTCATGCGTTCGCGCACGTGGTCGAGCAGGCGCACGGCGAAGGCATGGCCCCAGTCGCTGGTGATGTCGTGCTGGCCGGCTGTGAAGTTGCGCACCATCTCGTTGATGCCGTTCACGCCCAGTGTGCTGAAGTGGTTGCGCAACGTGCCCAGATACCGCTTGGTATAGGGGAACAGCCCCTGGTCCATGAGGCGCTGGATGAGCTTGCGCTTGGTCTCCAAGCTCTGCTTGCCCAGTTCCATCAGGTGGTCAAGCGCCGCCAGCAGGCCCGGTTCATCGCCCGCATGCACAAAGCCCAGGCGCGCGCAGTTGATGGTCACCACGCCCAGGCTGCCGGTCTGCTCGGCGCTGCCAAACAAGCCGTTGCCGCGCTTCAAGAGTTCGCGCAGATCCAGCTGCAGCCGACAGCACATGGAGCGCACCATGTTGGGCTCCAGCTCGGAGTTGATGAAGTTCTGGAAGTACGGCAGGCCATACTTGGCCGTCATCTCGAACAGCAGCTGCGCGTTCTCGCTCTCCCACGGAAAATCCTTGGTGATGTTGTAGGTGGGGATGGGGAAGGTGAACACGCGGTCCTTGGCATCGCCCGTGGTCATCACGTCGATATAGGCGCGGTTGATGAGGTCCATCTCGGCCTGCAGATCGCCGTAGCAAAAGGGCATTTCCTTGCCGGCAATCACTGGCACCTGCTCGCGCAAATCGTCGGGGCAGATCCAGTCGAAGGTGAGGTTGGTGAACGGCGTTTGTGTGCCCCAGCGGGACGGCACGTTGAGGTTGTAGACCAGCTCCTGGATGCACTGGCGCACGGCGGCGTAGTCCATCGCATCCACCCGCACATACGGCGCCATGTAGGTGTCGAACGACGAGAAGGCCTGCGCGCCGGCCCATTCGTTTTGCAGCGTGCCCAGGAAGTTGACGATCTGCCCCACGGCTGACGACATGTGTTTGGGCGGGCCCGCTTCGACCTTGCCGGGCACGCCATTGAGCCCTTCATTGAGCAGCGTGCGCAGCGACCAGCCCGCGCAGTAGCCACTGAGCATGTCGAGGTCGTGGATGTGGATGTCGCCATTGCGGTGCGCTGCGCCGATCTCGGGCGTATAGACGTGCGAGAGCCAGTAGTTGGCCGTGACCTTGCCCGCCACGTTGAGGATGAGCCCGCCCAGCGAGTAGCCCTGGTTGGCGTTGGCGTTGACGCGCCAATCGGCACGCGTGAGGTATTCGTTGATGGAGCTTTCCACATCCACCAGCGTCTGTTTGTCGGCCCGCAGTGTGGCGTGTTGCTCGCGGTAGACGATGTAGGCGCGCGCCGTGGCCAGGTGGTTGGCGGCGATCAGCGTCTGCTCGGCCACGTCCTGGATCTGCTCGACCGTGGGCGCCTCGCCATGGAAGCGGTGGATCAGCACCTTGGTGACCTGCGCGGTGAGCAGCGCCGCTTCTTCGACACCCAATTCACCCGAGGCCTGGCCGGCGCTGGCCAGCGCAGCGCGGATGCGTTCGGCGTCAAAAGGAACGCGTTGGCCACTGCGCAGAACAACATCGCGGGGCAAGGTGACAAGGGTGGACGCCATGGGTTCGACCAATCTATGCAAGGGATTAAAAACACTACCTATGGTGTCTACGATACTCATCAAACACTATAGGTAGTTTGATAAAACACAAACGCAGCGGCCGGCAACGGTCAGCGCGGGCAAAAAAAAACCGGCTCAAGAGCCGGCAAAAGGAAGGTGCCGTCAGGCCCTACCGATGGATGGGGGTGCGTGCCGTGGCACGCGGGCGCGGTGTTTGGCGCCGTGGTGGCAGTGGTTCCGCTTCTGGGCTGATCTTTTGTGATCTGTTGTGTATGGATTGCTTGCGGGGCCGTGGCTGGAGGGCCTCGTCAATGACAGGCGGCGGTTTCGTCCTCTTCGATACGGGGATAGAAATCGTGGTCTTCGCGCTGCATGCGCTCGTACACCTTGCGCAGCACCACATTCGCCTGCTCGCGAAAGCCCTGGGCGTCGCGGCGCACGCTGTCGGCGGTGTTCCAGCGGCGCGCAAACGTGTCGTAGGCGCTGGCGATCGATGCCATCTCGCTCTGGTACTGGCGGCCCATGCGCGCCAGCTCGGCGTTGTCGCCGCGTTGCAGGGCGGGGTACAGCACCTGGTCTTCCACCGCCAGGTGCAGCTTGATGGTGCCGCTCATGGCCACAATGCCTTGCGCGATGGCGGTGGCATTGCCCTCCACCCCCGCGTGGGCCAGTGCGCGCAGTGTGGCTATGCCGCGCAGGATGTCGGTGTGCTGGTGTTTGAATTTGTCGATGTTCATGGCCGGTGTCCTGTCCTTATGGGAGATGTGGAGATGTGAAGCGGTGGTGATGTTGCCACGGCTTGTGGCGGCGGCAACATCGGCAGGGGTTCAGGGTCGGGCCGATGCGAGGTAGTTGGCCCCCGGTGTGGCGGGTGCCCGCGAGCCAAACAGCCCGCTCACCACTTGCCAGGCCACCGACAGCGCGCCCACGATAAAGACCACGTCGCCCACCGTGCGCACCCAGCGCAAGGTCACGATGAAGGGCTGCTGCATGAAGGCTTCGCTACGGGCGTACCACAGGCCTTCGCTCACGCTGGCGTGGAACTGGAACAGCGCGATGGGCAGCAAGCTGGTGGCAATCATCAGCACGAGACCGGCGTTGAGCGACCAGAAACCCACCTTCATGAGGCGTTGGCTGAACACCAGTTGCGGCCGGATGTAGCGCAGCACCAGCAAGGTAAAGCCCAGCGCCAGGAAGCCATACACACCAAACAGCGCGGCATGGGCATGCACCGGCGTGGTGTTCAGGCCCTGCACGTAATACAGCGAGATCGGCGGATTGATCATGAAGCCGAAGACGCCCGCACCCAGCATGTTCCAGAAGGCCACGGCCACGAAGAACATCAGCGGCCAGCGCAGGTTGGCCATCCAGGGCGCGCGGTGCTGCAGGCGCCAGTGCTCCCAGGCCTCATGGCCCAGCACCACCAGTGGCACCACTTCGAGCGCACTGAAGGCCGCGCCCACGGCCATGACCGGTGTGGTGGTGCCTGCAAAGTACAGGTGGTGGAAGGTGCCGGGCACGCCGCCGAGCATGAACAGCGAGGCCGAGGCCAGGCTGGCGGCCGTCGCCATGCGGTAGGAGACCAGCCCCAGGGTCGAGAAGATGAAGGCCAGCGCCGTGGTGGCAAACACTTCAAAGAAGCCTTCGACCCACAGGTGCACCACCCACCAGCGCCAGTACTCCATCACCGACAGGTGCGTGCGTTCGCCGTAGAAGAAGCCCGCGCCGTAGAACAAACCAATGGCGATCACCGATGCGGTCAGCAGGGCCAGCAGGTTCTTGTCGCCGCCCGGTGTGCGCAGCGCCGGCACAATGCCGCGCAGCATGAGCACCAGCCAGAAGGCGATGCCGGTGAACTTGCCGATCTGCCACAGGCGACCCAGGTCCACGTACTCATAGCCCTGGTGGCCCAGCCAGAAGTTCCACTCGGGCGGCATGATCTGCGCAATGGCCAGGTAGTTGCCGACGAACGACCCCACCACCACGACCACCAGCGCCCAGAACAGGATGTCCACGCCAAGCTTTTGATGGGCCGGATCTTTGCCGCCGTTGATCAGCGGTGCGAGGAACAGGCCGGCGGCCAGGAAGCCCGTAGCGATCCAGAACAGCGCGCTCTGGATGTGCCAGGTGCGCACCAGCGAATACGGGAACCACTGCGACACGTTGATGCCGTAGAACTGCTGGCCCTCCACCGTGTAGTGGGCCGTGAAGCCGCCCAGCAGCACCTGAAAGCAGAACAGCGCCACGATGAGGAACAAATACTTGCCCAGTGCACGCTGCGACGGTGTGAGCGGCACGCGCGAGAGCGGGTCGTGCTGGGGGGGCGTTGGTTCCACCTCATCGTGCTTGCGCAGGAAGGCCCAGGCCCACACCAGAAAGCCCACCCCCGCCATCATCACCACCACGCTCATCACCGACCACACCATGTTTTCGGCCGTGGGCTTGTTGCCCACCAGCGGCTCGTGCGGCCAGTTGTTGGTGTAGGTTGCCGTGGTGCCAGGCCGCTCGGTGGCGGCGGCCCAGGCTGTCCAGAAGAAGAAGCCCATCATCTGCGTGCGCCGCTCGGCGCTGGGCAGGGTGTTCTCTTTCATCGCGAAGTGCTCGCGCGTGGTGTGCAGTGCCGGGGCGTCGCTGAAAAGCTGGTCGTAGTACAGCGCGGTCCTGGCGATCGCATCTGCGCGCTCCGTGCTCACCGTGGCCTCACCCGTTTCGGGGTGGTAGGTGTTGGTGCGGTACTCGGTCTTCATGCGGTCGCGCAGCACGGCCTGGGCGGCGGCGTCGAGGTCGGCAAACGGCTTGCCATGCTTGCGTTCGGCCACCACGTCGAGCCAGTTCAACAGCTCGCGGTGCAGCCAGTCGGCCGTCCAGTCGGGCGCTTGGTAGGCGCCGTGGCCCCAGATGGAGCCCAGTTGCATGCCCCCCACCGACTGCCAGGCGGTCTGGCCGTCCAGAATACTTTCGTGGGTGAACAGCACTTCACCACCCGCGGTGGTGATCTTTTCAGGGATGGGCGGCGCCGTGCGGTACACCTCGGCGCCGTAGTAGCCCAGCAGGCTGAAGGTGACAATCAGCACGCCAATCAGCGTGAACCACAGGTTGCGGTACTTACCCATGGCCCACCTCCCCCGCGCGCAAGGCGCTCAGAAGGACAACACAGTGCGCCCGGGGTGCGGCTGCAGGCCACCGGGGGACATAAATTCGAGGTCGAGGGTTCATGACAGTCTTGCGAAGTGAATCGGTTCGCTTTCTGTATTGCAAGCCTTGGGCCCGGTTTATGTCCCTTAAAAATCAACCACTTAGCAAATGAATGGTAAATTTCACCATCTACATTCATGGTAATATTCACCATTGAATGGTATAAATCACCATGAATTACCAGTCCCTGCTGGACGACCTTGCCGCTGACCTGCCCCAGGCTGTGCGCCTGCAGCGGCTGGTGGGCACCCTGCGCGCGCGCTTTGGTTGTGGTGCGGTGGCCTTGCTGCAATTGGAGGAAAACCACCTGCGTCCGGTGGCGGTGGATGGCCTGGTACGCGAGGCACTCGGCCGTCGATTCGCCGTCAGCCAGCACCCGCGCCTGGCGGCCATCCTGGCGCGGCGCGACGTGACCTGTTTTGACCACGACAGCACCCTGCCCGACCCGTACGACGGCCTGCTCGACACCCTGGTGGGCGAGCCCCTGCCCGTGCACGACTGCATGGGCATCAGCCTGCAGGTCGAGGGCCAGCCTTGGGGGCTGCTCACGCTGGATGCGCTCCAGACCGGCACGTTCGGCGCCGATGCCCGCGCCGCGCTGGCCGACTGCCGCGTGTTGGTGGAGGCCGCCGTGCGCATTTCGCGGCTGGAGCGCGAGGTGCAGGCGCTACGCAGCGCGCCGCACACGCGCGGCGTGGACGACGAGCGTATTGCCCGCACGGGCGATGGCGAGATGGAAATCGTTGGCCAGAGCGAGCCCCTGCTGCGCCTGCTGCACGAACTGGAGGTGGTGGCGGGCTCGGACCTGCCCGTGCTGCTGCTCGGCGAAACCGGCGTGGGCAAGGAGTTGTTCGCACGCCTGCTCCACCGCCGGTCTACGCGCGCCACCCGCCCGCTGGTGCACGTCAACTGCGCGGCGCTGCCCGAGTCGCTGGCCGAGAGCGAACTCTTCGGCCATGTGCGCGGGGCGTTCTCGGGTGCGGTGGCCGACCGGCCGGGCCGCTTTGAGGCGGCCGAGGGCGGCACGCTGTTCCTGGATGAGGTGGGTGAGTTGCCGCTCGCCGTGCAGGCCAAGCTGCTGCGCACGCTGCAAAACGGCGAGATCCAGCGCCTGGGCGCCGACCGCCCCCGCCGCGTGGATGTGCGCGTGATCGCCGCCACCAACCGCAACCTGCGCGAGCAGGTACGTGACGGCGCCTTCCGCGCCGACCTGTACCACCGCTTGTCGGTCTACCCCGTGCCCATCCCCCCGCTGCGCGAGCGCGGCAACGACGTGCTGCTGCTGGCGGGCCGTTTTCTGGAGCTGAACCGCGCACGCCTGGGGTTGCGCAGCCTGCGCCTGTCAGTCGGCGCGCAAGACGCCCTGCGCCGCTACCCCTGGCCCGGCAATGTCCGCGAGCTGGAGCATGTGATCAGCCGCGCCGCCCTCAAGGCCATCAGCCGGGGCGCGCTGCGCGCCGACATCGTGACGCTGGAGGCCGCCCTGCTTGACCTGGATGCCGACGCCGTCGGCATGGCGCCCGCGCCCGCGCCGGCCCTGCCCGGCCACCCAGGAGCCGCCGTGCCCGATGCGACGGCGGCTGCGGCAACGGCTGCTGCTCCACCCGTCACCACCGCAGCAGAAACGCCCTTGCGCGATGCCATCGACGCTTGCCAGCGCCAGGCCATCACCACCGCGCTGGCCCACCACCAGGGCAACTGGGCCCAAGCGGCACGCGCGCTGGACGTGGATGCCAGCAACCTGCACAAGCTCGCAAGGCGGCTGGGGATCAAGTAAACAGTCAAGATGGCCTGATGAGCGACCAGCCTCAGACGCCTTCTCTTCCCCGCCCGAACGGATCGATTGGTATCTGAGGGATGCAGCCAAGCATGCAAAATTGATAGCTGCTTGCGCAATGTGTACGGGCGCTAGCGGCACTTTTTACTCATATTTCAGCGCTATGGCGCCATGCGCCCGCCTTGCGCCACAATCGGCCCATGCTGACCCTCCAAGACATCCGCGACGCTGCCACCCGCTTGCAAGGCCAGGTGCTCGACACCCCCTGTGTGGAATCCCGAACCCTTTCCGACATCGTGGGTGCGCAGGTGTTCCTTAAGTTCGAGAACCTGCAGTTCACCGCGTCGTTCAAGGAGCGCGGTGCCTGCAACCGCCTGGCACTGCTCACCGACGACGAGCGGGCGCGCGGCGTGGTGGCGATGAGCGCAGGCAACCATGCGCAGGGCGTGGCATACCACGCGCAGCGGCTTGGCCTGCGCGCGGTGATCGTGATGCCGCGGTTCACGCCCGGCGTGAAGGTGGAGCGCACCCGCGGCTTTGGCGCCGAGGTGGTGCTGCATGGCGACACACTCGAAGAGGCGCGCTCGCACGCCTATGCGCTGGCCGATGCGCAGCGCCTGACGTTTGTGCACCCCTACGACGACGAGGCCGTGGCCGCCGGCCAGGGCACGCTGGGCCTGGAGATGCTGCAGGCCGTGCCCGACCTGGACACGCTGGTGATCGCCGTGGGCGGCGGCGGGCTGATCTCGGGCGTGGCCACGGCGGCCAAGGCCATCAAGCCGGGCATCGAGGTGATTGGTGTGCAGACCTCGCGGTTTCCGGCCATGGTCAATGCGGTCAAGGGGACGCACCATCCACAGGGCACATCAACAATAGCCGAGGGCATTGCGGTGGGCACGCCCGGCAAGATCACACAGGAAATCATCAAGCGCCTGGTGGACGATCTGGTGTTGGTGGACGAGGGCGACATCGAGCAGGCCGTGCTGATGCTGCTGGAAATTGAAAAGACCCTGGTCGAAGGTGCGGGCGCCGCAGGCCTGGCGGCGCTGGTGCGCTACCCCGAACGCTTCAAGGGCAAGAAAGTCGGGCTGGTGCTGTGCGGGGGCAACATCGACCCGTTGCTGCTGGCCGCCATCATTGAGCGCGGCATGGTGCGCTCGGGGCGCCTCGCGCGCATCAAGGTCAGCGCGCGCGATGTGCCCGGCGTGCTGGCGCGCATCACCGCCACCGTGGCCGACGCGGGCGCCAACATCGAGGAGGTGCACCACCAGCGCGCCTTCACCATGCTGGCCGCGCAGAACGTGGAGATCGAACTGGTGCTGCAAACCCGGGGCAAAACCCATGTCGATGAAGTGCTGGGCCTGCTGCGGTCGGCGGGCATGCAGGCCGACCTGATGTGACCCCGCGTTGACCCCCCGCAAGGTTTTGTGCCGCGTGCGCACTGCCGGGGCTAGAATTGCGCAAGTTTTAAGCATCCGGAGCCATCACATGTCTGACCACAGCACCTCGCACTCCCCCGCTACGCCATCGAGCGACCCCGTGGAGAAAATCATTCATCTGGTGCCAGTGGTGCTGCCTGTGGTGGGTGGCATCATGATCTTCCTGCTGGCATTTATCGCCGTGATGATGGCCTGATCGCACCGGCCCGAGCCCCCCAGCCCCGCAGCGCGGGGCTTTTTTTCGTCCCGCACCACCTGTTTGACCTGGAGAATGCCCATGAGACCCGGACACGCACTCGTCCTTTTTTCCGGTGGCCAGGACTCCACGACCTGCCTGGCCTGGGCGCTGGAAAACTTTGCCCACGTGGAAACCATCGGCTTTGACTACGGCCAACGCCACAGCGTGGAACTGCAGGCCCGCCAGACCGTGTTGTCCGCCTTGCGCGCGCAATTCCCGCAGTGGGCGGGCAAGCTGGGCGACGACCACATGATCGACCTGGCCGTGCTGGGCCACATCAGCGACACGGCATTGACCAGCGACACGGAGATCCAGATGACCGCCGCCGGTTTGCCCAATACGTTTGTGCCTGGTCGCAACCTGCTGTTCTTCAACCTGGCTGCCGCCGTGGGCTACCGGCGCGGCCTGCACACGCTGGTGGGCGGCATGTGCGAAACCGATTTCTCGGGCTACCCCGATTGCCGCGACGACACGATCAAGGCCTTGCAGGTGGCGGTATCGCTGGGCATGGGGCAGCGGTTTACCTTTGAAACGCCGCTGATGTGGATCGACAAGGCCGACACCTGGGAGACGGCCCGCTCGCTGGGCGGACAGGCGCTGATCGATGTGATCGTGAACGACTCACACACCTGCTACCACGGCACGCGCGACACCTTGCACCCCTGGGGTTACGGCTGCGGAACCTGCCCGGCTTGCGCGCTGCGCAAGGCCGGCTTTGAACTCTGGAGCCAGCGGGCGGCAACTGTCTGTAAGCGGTTCGCAGCGCTATAGAACACATAACCCCATGCTGTTTTTGCATGATTTTCACCCCAATGGAACAGACAAGCGGGCGGCAGGTTCATAAAATTGCCATCCCAGTCGACCCGCGGAATCCGTGGAGTAGCCGCCACAACGTGTGGCTGCCCCGTGATTCCGCCCGCCGACTGAGCACATAAGCCGTTTTTCAAAGGCAGCGCTCAGCATCTGCACCTGCGCCAGGCCTTGCCGAGATTCTTCGAGGCGCTTCCTTTGAAAAACCGTTTTTCAACTTAGGAAGCTCCCGATGAACGCACCCACGATGCAGGGCCTGAATCTCAACGCCCCCGCTTACGTCAAAAACGCCCGGCTGCTCGCCTGGGTGGCCGACATGGCCGCCCTGTGCAAGCCCGACAGCATCCTCTGGTGCGATGGCTCCAAGGAAGAGTACGACCGCCTGTGCCAGCAACTGGTGGACGTCGGCACCTTCAAGAAGCTCAACCCCGCCAAGCGCCCCGACAGTTTTCTCGCCTGCTCGGACCCCTCGGACGTGGCCCGCGTGGAAGACCGCACCTACATCTGCTCGGCCAAGAAGGAGGATGCCGGCCCCACCAACAACTGGATGGCGCCCGCCGAGATGCGCGCCACACTGCAGCCCCTGTTTGACGGCTGCATGAAGGGCCGCACCATGTACGTGGTGCCGTTCAGCATGGGCCCGCTGGGCAGCCACATCGCCCACATCGGCGTAGAGCTGACCGACAGCGCCTATGTGGCCGTGAACCAGCGCCTGATGACCCGCATGGGCAAGGCCGTGTACGACGTGCTGGGCGTGGACGGCGAGTTCGTGCCCTGCATGCACACCGTGGGCGCCCCGCTGGCCAAGGGCGAAAAGGACACCACGAGCTGGCCCTGCAACCCCAAGGTCAAGTACATCGTGCACTACCCCGAGACCCGCGAGATCTGGTCTTACGGCTCGGGCTACGGCGGCAACGCACTGCTGGGCAAGAAGTGCCTGGCCCTGCGCATTGCATCCACCATGGGCCGCGACCAGGGTTGGCTGGCCGAGCACATGCTCATCCTGGGCGTGACAAACCCCCAAGGCAAGAAATACCACGTGGCGGCCGCCTTCCCCAGCGCCTGCGGCAAGACCAACTTTTCCATGCTGGTGCCACCCGAGGCCGGCTTTGCGGGCTGGAAAGTCACCACCATTGGTGACGACATCGCCTGGATCAAGCCCCATGCCGACGGCAAGATGTACGCGATCAACCCCGAGGCTGGCTACTTTGGCGTGGCCCCCGGCACCAACATGCACACCAACCCCAACTGCATGCGCAGCCTGGACAAGGACGTGATCTTCACCAACGTGGCCCTGACCGACGACGGCGACGTGTGGTGGGAAGGCATGGAGAAAGACGGTGGCGGCATTCCCGCCCACCTGATCGACTGGCAAGGCAAGGACTGGACCCCCGAAATCGCCAAGCAGACCGGCGCCAAGGCCGCCCACCCCAATTCGCGCTTTACCGTGGCCGCCACCAACAACCCCGCGCTCGACCCTCAATGGGATGACGCCAACGGCGTGGCCATCGATGCCTTCATCTTCGGCGGCCGCCGCTCCACGACCGTGCCGCTGGTGACCGAAGCCCGCACTTGGATGGAAGGTGTCTACATGGCCGCCACCATGGGCAGCGAAACCACGGCCGCCGCCTTTGGCGCGCAAGGTGTGGTGCGCCGCGACCCGTTCGCCATGCTGCCGTTCTGCGGCTACAACATGAGCGACTACTTCCAGCACTGGCTGGACATGGAGCACAAGCTCGAGGCCACGGGCCACACGCTGCCCAAGATCTTTTGCGTTAACTGGTTCCGCAAGGGCGAAGACGGCAAGTTTGTCTGGCCCGGCTATGGCGACAACATGCGTGTGCTCAAGTGGATGATCGATCGCATCGAAGGAACGGCGCAAGGCCACGAAACCATGTTCGGCACGGCTCCGCAGTACGCAGAAATCAACTGGACCGGGCTGGAGTTCAGCGCGGCGCAATTCAACACGGTCACCGCCATTGACAAGGCGGCATGGCAAGACGAGCTGAAATTGCACGATGAACATTTCGCCAAGCTCGCATACCACCTGCCCAAGGAGTTGCTGGCAACACGTGCCGCCATCGAAACGCGGCTGGGTGCCTGCTGATCTGAGGGGTCAGCAGGAGGCGCGGCCACAGCCGCCGCCTCTTGTTCGCATTACAAAGCCACCTTCGGGTGGCTTTTTTGTGGGCGCCAGAACCACCCTGCAGCCCCATTGAGCGCTGGTGCGCCCTCCGGTGTGCAGCGGATGGGGGGCCGCACCTCCCCTGTTTGGCGGTTTGGCGGCACGCCACCGTCCAGACCATTGAATTTCTACGCGGTCTGGTCCTGGTCCGCACAGAATTCGGGGCAAAAAAAGCCGTGGCATGCCACGGCTTTGACTTTGACATCACCTCAGTGCTGCCTGGGCAGCGCAGAGGTGATGTGGGGCTCAGTAGTACTTGCGGATGTCCGATACGGTGGCAACACCCATGGCATGGTTCAGTTCGGCCATGATGCGGGGATCCTTGATGGCAACGTTCCATGTGCGTTGGTCTTCTGCTGCGCGGCGGCGGCTTTCGGCCCACGCATAGGCGCCAGCACGCAAAGCGATGCCCGCACGGCGCGCAGGGCCTGTCATCAGCGCCAGCGCTGCAAACGCCAGCACCCACATGACCATCCAGCCAGCCAGCAGGTGACCGTCGGTCCACATGTCGATCACCTGGTTGGCGACCACAAAAACGGCCGACACCACGGCGGCCAGCAAAAGGGTGGCAGCGCCACGCGCGCCATCAAAATTGGCAGCTGCACTCTTCAAGTTGGCAGCGGCGTTTTCGGCGCGGATCACGCCGGGATGTTCGGTAGGGTAGCTAACGTGTGCAAAGCTGGTCATTTCGGTTTCCCATTTCTAACGCTTTTGGCGAGATTGCCGGGCGATGGGGTGATATTAGGGTTAACCCTTTACATATTCAAGTTTATATTCTGAATCATTGATATTCACAACAGTGATGAATCGATCATGACTCCCTTGAACTTTCGCGCCCTTGATCTGAACCTGTTGCGTGTTTTCGACGAAGTAATGGCCGAGCGCAGCCTTACCCGCGCCGCCCACAAGTTGTCCATCACCCAACCGGCGGTGAGCAACGCCATGCGGCGTTTGCGCGATGTGGTGGGAGACGACCTCGTGGTGCGCAGCGGCCAGGGGGTCGAGCCCACGCCCATCGCCCTGGCGTTGTGGCCCCCTGTGCGCGAGGCGCTGACACGGCTGCAGGAATCCCTGGCACCGGGGCGGTTCGAGCCCGCCACGACGGAGTCCACCTTCGTGCTGGCGATGGCAGATGCCACGGCGGCAACCCTGGTGCCCGCGCTGGTCGAAATCATCGAACGCGAAGCCCCCGGTGTGTCCGTGCGCATCTTGCCGCTCACCACACGCGACCCACGCCGCCTGCTGGAAGACGAGGCCGCCGACATGGCGGTTGGTTACTTCCCGGCGGTGCTTGCCGACCTGACCGCCCGCGCGCAGTCGGGCGACGTGGTCGCTTTCGACAGTCGGCGTCTCTATGACGGGGAATATGTATGCGTCATGCGGCAAGGCCACCCTTTGGCCGGAACATCGCTGACATTGGATGCGTATTGCGCCGCGCGCCACATGCTGGTGAGCTTTTCGGGCCGCCCTTTTGGATTTATCGACGAGGCCCTGGCGTCGCTCGGGCGCGAGCGCAAGGTGGTCGTCACCGTCAACCAGTTCGTCACTGCGGGGCGGGTGGTATCCGGCTCGGACCTGCTGACGGTGCTGCCGCGACACTTCGTGCCCGTCACGGGCATTGCCGACGCCCTGGTGCTCAAGGCTTTGCCGCTCAATGTGCCGGCGGTGCATGTGGATGCCTTGTGGCGCCGACGCGGCGCGCAACAGGCCGCAACCACCTGGTTGCTGCATGCGCTCACGCGGTCTGCGCGCCGGACTTTCCCTGAGCAATGACCAAGCCTTGCCCGTAGACTGTGCGTTGCATGAATATCCAGCTTTTGTCCGACCTTCACCTGGAGGCACACCCTTATTTCGCCCCGGAACCCGCCCCCCGCGCCGATGTACTGGTGCTTGCAGGTGACGTGGGCTCGTACCAAGAAGGCTCACAGCTGGGCGATGAGGACTTTGGCCTCGCCCGGTTTTCGCCACTGCCACAGTATGCGGGCTGGCCCACCCCGGTGATTTTTGTGCCCGGCAACCATGAATATGACGCGCAGGACTTTGATGCCGCCCACCTGCGACTGCGCCAAACCTGTGATCGCCTCGGCATCCAATGGCTCGAACGCGAAACGTTGATCCTGGATGGCGTGCGATTTGTCGGTACAACCTTGTGGAGTGATTTTGATGCGCTCGCCGACCAAGCGGGCATCACCGACCTCGGGGCTCGCCTCAAACTGCGCGACAAGGCCTATCGCGCCGCGAACTTTTACCTGCGCAAAACCGATGGAACGCGGCACGGAGAGCCCTTTTTGGCCGAACCAATGCGCCAGCAGGCGCTGGTCTGCCAACAATGGCTTCGCGCCGCGCTGCAAGAACCTTTTACGGGCCCGACCGTGGTGGTCACCCATTTCGCGCCCAGCCTGCGCAGCGCCGACCCCCGCTATGGGCTGGTGCCGGGGACGGCGGGTTTTTGCAATGCGCTGGATGACCTGTTGCCCGATGCACAACTGTGGTTGCATGGCCATCTTCACGCACCCAGCGACTACCGGGCGCAGGGCACGCGCAGCGATGGCACCCCGTGGGAATGCCGCGTGATCGCCAACCCGCTGGGCTATGCGCGCAAGGGCGAGCAGGTGGCGTTCCAGCCGCAGTGTGTCGTGACCGTATGATCGGGCCGCGCGCCATGAGACCGCGCCGCGCAGAAAAAACATGACGCACATCAAGACAACAGGCATCCGCGCAGAGTAGTCTGACTCATCCCTTATTGGAGAACCTATGAACATCCTGCTTGCTGTCGATGGCAGCGCCTACACCAAGAAAATGCTGGCCTATCTGGCCACCCACGAAGAGCTGCTGGGCGGCACCCACACCTACACCGTGCTGACGGTTCAGCCCCCCTTGCCCCCGCGTGCCCGCGCCGCGCTGGGCAAGGAAGTGGTGGACAACTACCACGCCGAGGAAGCCGAAAAGATTCTTGCGCCCGTGTGCAAATTCCTGAGCCGCCATGGTGTGGACGCCAAGCGTACGGTCAAGGTTGGCGCGGTAGGCGAAACCATTGCCAAGGTGGCAGACACCGGCAGGTTTGACCTGCTGGTGATGGGGTCACACGGCCATGGCGCCATCGCCACATTGGTCATGGGCTCTGTGACGACACAGGTTCTGGCCAACAGCAAGGTGCCCTTGCTGATCGTGCGCTGAGTCTGCCGCGCCAGCCACAAACCGCTGCCAACGGCCGTGCTGACCCACCACGTGCTCTGGTCTCGGCGCGTTTATTGAAGGCCAAAGTGCCTGTCAACACGCCGTTATCGCCGTGCAGGGGCAAACCTTCACCGTCAGCGCAGGCCTGGTCACCACCGATCAGTGCACGCGCCAGAGCCACATCGTTGCGACCAACGTTTTCACCCGCAACGGCGTGATTCACGTGGTGGACAAGGTCATCTCGCCCAAATAGGCACGCGTTGGTGCGAGGCGCACGCAAGCGACAGGATGGAACAAAGCAAAAGAGCCCGGCATGCCGGGCTCTCTTTTTTGATTTACGAGCGTGCACAAGAGCCCGCTGATAACTACCTCGCAGACAGGCCGTCGAAACAGGTTCGCACGACCAGGTCGACAATCTCTGTGTCGGAGTGCTGGCCGCCCTCTTTGAGAAAACTCACCACCGGGTCGCATGCACGCGCATACAGCGTGTAAAGCACGACCAGCGGCGGCAATGCCGGGTCGATCACCCCTTGCGACTGGGCCTCGGTGATCCATCCGCCAATCTGGTCACTCACCGACACCAGTCCGTTGAGGTAATCCTTGTTGGCCATCAGGACCGCACGCAGCGTTGAATTGCGGCTGGGCAACAAAGGCATCTCGTTGGCCAACAAACGCTCCAGCGACCAACGCACCAGCTCGCGGAGCTTGTCAAGCGGCGGCATCTCGGCCGGCAGCCCCGCCAGATACGCCTGCACGCGTTCGAGGATCTGCACCATGGCAGCGCAGCACAACTCCTCCTTGCTGGAAAAGTGCTTATAGAGGCTGGCTTTGGCAATGCCCACGGCGTTGGCGACGTCGTCCATCGTCATCGCATCGAAGGCTTTTTCGCCCAACAGGCGGCAGGTGGCCTGAAGGATCGCGTCCTCGCGTGCCAGATGCATCTGTTCTTTGAACGAAACTTTGGGTGGCGGGGTTTGCATGGCGTTCATTTTATACATTGCGGTATAAAAACAAATGCTCCAGTTGGAATGCAGCCACGTCGTTCACGTTTCAGCCAGCTGAATATCGCCCTGAGGCCAGAGACAGTCAGTGCACCAGGGCCTGAGCGGCGGCGCCCGTCAGGGCTGCAGAAAGGGCATCGAGCAACTCGGATTCCAGGTTCCAGCAATGCCAAAACAGCTGGACGGGCAACGAATGCCCCGGCGCCAGATCGACCATGCTGCCATCGGCGATGGCGCTGCGCGCCATCAGTTCGGGCATCACACCCACCGCCCAGCCTGCGGCCACGGCGCGCATCTGGGCTTCCGAGCCGGGCACAAACAGGTGATTGAGCGCCACGCGCTTGAGCCCGAATGCGCGGGCCACGAACTCTGCGGCCATGTCGTCCTTGCGGTTGAAGGACAAGAACGACACCTCGCGGAAGTTGTGGGGAGAGAGACCCTGTGGCAGATGCGCCTGTGCGTAGCTCGCTGACGCCACGGCCACATAGTGCATCGCTCCCAGGGGCACCATCTTGCAGCCCCGCAACGCTTGCTTGAGGGTGGTCACACAGCCCAGCACCTGGCCCGAACGCAGCCACTCCTGCGTGAAATCCTGGTCGTCCACGATGATTTCGAGCGGCAGTCGCTGGCACACCAGGTCGTGCAGCGCACCCATGGCCCAGGTGGCGATGCTGTCGGCGTTGATGGCGATCGAAATGCGTTCGTCTTCGCGCGTGCCGCCCGGTGCGCTGGGCGCCAGCTCCTGCAGGTCGCGTTCCAGATCGGCACGCAGCAGCCGCATCTGTTTGGTGTGCTTGAGCAACAGTTGCCCCGGCGGCGTGGGCCTGAGCGGTCGGCTGCGCACGATGAGCACGGAGCCCACCTGCGCCTCCAGGGCGCGAAGGCGCTGCGAAACGGCCGATTGCGTGACATTGAGGCGCTGTGCGGCGCGCTCGAAACCACCCTCTTCAACGATGGCGGCAAGGCATTCCAGGGCGGCAGGGTCGTAGGTACTCATGGGTTTTTCACTCCAGCAAAAGTATTGTCTCGGCATCGCAATTTATTAGACGTGCTGATGTTTTTGGAGGAAGTTTAATTTTGCTTTTAGTTGCACGCAATGTCGAGCACACTGCGCCCCATGAAAACCATTGTTTTGGGCGCCGGCATCATCGGCATCAGCACGGCATGGCACCTGCTGGAGCGCGGTCACGAGGTCATCGTGATCGACCGCCAGCCCGATGCTGCGCTAGAAACCAGCTTTGCCAACGCGGCACAGATCTCGGTGAGCTACTGCGAGCCGTGGGCGAACCGCGAAGCGCCACTGAAGGCGCTCAAGTGGATGTTCGACAAGGAAGCCCCGTTGCTGTTCCGCCCACAGATGGATTGGCAGCAATGGCGCTGGGGTCTGCAGTTTCTGGCCCAGTGCAACGACACCGCGTTTGAGCGCAACGTAGCGCAGATCGTGGCGCTGGGCGCCTACAGCCATGCTGCGTTGAAGGAGGTGGTCGGCGCCACCGGCATCGAATACAACCGGCTCGAACGCGGCATCGCCCACTTCTACACCGATCAGAAATCGTTCGACGCCGCTGGCCACGCGGTGGAACTGATGCGCAAGCACGGCGTGCAGCGCCGCCTGGTCAGCCGCGAAGAATTGCTCCAAATCGAACCGGCCTTCAAGGCCTATGGCGACAAGATCACCGGCGGCACCTACACCAGCACCGACGAAAGTGGCGACGCCCGCGTCTTCACACAAGAGCTGGCCCGCCGCTGCATCGCGCGCGGTGCACAGTTCCTCTATGGCCACGATGTGCTGCGCCTGAACAAAATTGGCAATGCTATTGATTCAGTAGCTGTTATGCCACGCCAATTAAGCGCTGGAAGCAAAAAAGACTTCATACTGAAAGGTGACGCTATCGTGGTGGCCTGCGGCTCTTACAGTGCGCCGCTGCTGCGCAGCGTGGGCGTGGACCTGCCCATTTACCCCGGCAAGGGCTACAGCGCGACCTTCCCGCTGCTCAAGCCCGAGGGCGCGCCCATGGTCTCCACCATCGACGATGGCAAGAAGATCGCCATGAGCCGCCTGGGCAACTACCTGCGCGTGGCAGGCACCATCGAGCTCAACGGCTGGGACCTGACGCTCGACAGCTCCCTGGCCCGCGCGCGCTGCCATATGCTGTCGCGCCGCATCGAGGCCATCCTGCCCGGCGTGTGCGACACCCGCACGCCCGAGCAGGGTGGCGATCCGCAATACTGGACCGGCCTGCGGCCCGCTACGCCCACCAACATCCCGTTCATTGGCCAAACGCGCGTGGGCAAGCTCTGGGTCAATGCCGGTCACGGCACACTGGGCTGGACGCACGGCGCGGGCTCGGGCAAGGCACTGGCCGAGCTCATCAGCGGAGAGCAACCGGCCATGAACTTCGGCTTTCTGGGGGAACAGGCGCCCCGCGCGCCACGCACCGTGGTCGCAGCCTGAAAAAGCCGAGGGCTGCAGACAACAACCCGGGCCGGTAGGATCCTGGCATGTCTGCACCCCACACCCTGTTTCTCACCACCTCCACCCGCGAGCCGGGCCATGTCGGCAACACCGAATGGCTGGCGCGCCAGGCCGCACAAGCACTGCCGCCCGGAAGCCCACAGACCTGGCTGAACCTGGCGCACATGGCGCTGCCACCCTTTGTGGACCAGCGCCACACCACCGGCACCTACGCGCCGCCCGAGGGCGACATGAAGACGCTGCTGGAAGCCACGCTGGCGGCCGACCACATCGTGTTTGTCTCGCCCGTGTACTGGTTCAGCATCCCTTCACCGCTCAAGACTTATCTGGACCACTGGAGCGCCTGGATGCGCGTGCCCGGCCTGGCCTTCAAGGAGCCCATGGGCACCAAGACGCTCTCGCTCATCACCACCAGCGGCGACCGCGCCAAGGCGCAGCCGATAATCGACTCGGTGGCGCTGTGTGCGCAGTTCCTGTCCATGACCTGGGGCGGCGCACTGTGGGGCAAGGGGGGGCCGCCAGGAGCGGTGCAGGCGGATGCGCAGGCCATCGCTGAGGCGCGCAAGTTCCTGCTCGCGTCGGCCACGGCCTGACCCTGTCAGTCCGCGCGCGGCGATCCGCGCTGCACAAGAATGCCCAGCCATTCATGCAAGGCCAGACTGCTGTCGGCCAGGGCGGACGCCCGGGGCAATGCGCGGTAGAGCTTGCGGGCCTGCCCTCCCTTGAACCCCATGGGTGCAGGCAGCACCTGCAACCCCGCCCGCTCAAAATCCCCGGTGGCACGCACCATATGCCAGCCATGGGTGACAAGGGCAATGTGTTGAATGCCCACCGCCTTGAGCATGGCGGCGGAGTGTTCGGCGTTGCTGCGGGTATCGAGCGATTGCGCCTCCGTCCAGCGCACCCGGCCTTTGAAATCACGCTCCACCACGTCTTTCATAACGAGCGCCTCGGCCCGCATGCCACCACTGGAGCCTCCAGTCGCCAGCAGAGGCAACCCTGTCTGTTGCTGCAGGTACGCCGCATAGCGCACCCGCTCGCGGGAGCCCCGGCTGAGCACGTCCACCCCATACTCCGGCGCCACGATATCCGCCCCACCGCCCAACACCACAATGGCTTGCACCCGGGCCAACTGTGCAGGGGTCACCGCGGGATACCGCTCCAGGCTGCGCACCAGCGCATCGGACACCGGCGGCCACGACAGCGCCAGCACGGACAGCAACGACAGCACCATCACGGTGAGGCCCGTGCGGCGGTGATAGCGGGCAATCCACAGTCCGACAAACGCGAGCAGGACGCTCGACACGGGTGGCAGCAGCAACGCTGACAGAATTTTCTTGAGGGCAAACAACATAGAGGCGGCGATCCTGCCTGTGCAAACAGACCCTATTTTCTTCGAGCCCGGGCGCACAGTGGCCGGGGTGGCAGCACGCCGCCGCAGAGCCCCTCGCCCGCCTGACACCCACTTTCGTCCTCAGTTGGGGGTTGCTGTCGCTGCCGATGAATCTGTGGCTGGGGTGCGCCACGATGATTGCGCTGGGCAGTGTGATGGGCCTGCTGGGCAGGCGTATTCCTTCACTGCCCCAAAAGCCGCGCTGCTGCGGCTGCCCTTGTGGCCAGCAGCCCATTCCGCCCCGACCTCTAAAGCGCACGTGTCGATCAGACGCGTCGCTCAAAAAAATGCCTGCGGTGACAGGTGGCAGCGCTCAATGCCACACCCGCTGACGGGCCAGGAAATCCAGCAGAGCGCCGTCAAACCCCTCAGGGTCTTCCAGCTGCGGCCAGTGCCCCACGTGGGGCAGTACGAGCGTGCGCGCGTCGGGCAACACCTGCGCCAAGGCCTCCAGTGCGGCGGCAGGTGCACAGCGGTCCAGGGCTCCCGCCACCAGCAAC
The DNA here is from genome assembly GCF_020510705.1 of Acidovorax radicis. NCBI lineage: Bacteria > Pseudomonadati > Pseudomonadota > Betaproteobacteria > Burkholderiales > Comamonadaceae > Acidovorax > Acidovorax radicis. Next base: position 164,979 of record NZ_CP075184.1, on the reverse strand, counting down.
GTGGGCATGGTCAGGTGGACAAAGTCCGACACGTTGCGGTCGAAGGTCGGCAGGGCTTCCAGCGCGCGCCGGTAGACCCCTGCGTACACCTGGCCCAGCGCGTGCTCTGCCAGCCGTGCACCCTCAGGCAAGGCCCCTGCACCGATGAATTGCGGCACCAGTATCTGTGCCAGTTGCTCCATGGTCGATCCACCCCCGAGCGCGTGGACGGCCCGCAGGCGCGGCGCCACCCAGTCCTGCGTCGACTGTGCGTCCAGCGCGGGCCCGCCCGCGCACAACACCAGTCGGTGTGCAAGCGCTGGGCGTCGCACGGCGGCCTCCAGCGCTACCATCGCCCCCATGCCGTGCCCCACCAGCGTGACCGGCCCACACTGCAGGGCGTCAATCAGTTCGAAACAACTCTGGGCCAAGGCCTTGAAGGTGTAGGGTTCCACGGGGGCGCTGTAGCCATAACCAGGCATATCCCAGGCCACGGCGCGGTAACCGGCGGCGGCCAGCGTTTCCACCTGGGGCGCAAACGTGAGATGGCCGCCATCGGCATCGTGCAGCATCAAAACGGTGTGGCCGGAGCCCAGCAAAGTGAAGGTTGGTAGAGCAGCCATGCAGTCAAGGGTGGAAAACAGAAGGAAACCCCGCGACAGCGCGGTGGCGGGCAGCGCCCGATAATAGTTGCATCCCCCCTTGCGCCACCATCGCGCTGCTTTTGTGAACCCCACGCCTCCCCGCCCTGTTCTTGCACTGCCTCCGAGTTTCTCGACCCGCGAGTTTCGCGACGCACTGGGCATGTTCGCCACGGGCGTGACCATTGTTACGGCCCGCAATGCGAAGGGAGAGCTGGTCGGGTTGACCGCCAGTTCGTTCAATTCGGTGTCGCTGACACCCCCTTTGGTGTTGTGGAGCCTGTCACACGGTGCCAGCACCATGCCCGCATTCGCCGACGGTTCGCATTACGCCATCCATGTACTGGCCGCAGACCAGAAGGCGCTGGCCGACCGTTTTGCCACACGCGGCATTGACCGCTGGGCAGGCCTGGAACACCACCCCGGCATCAGCGGAGCCCCGCTGCTTGCGGGTGCCGCCGCCACGTTCGAGTGCTTCAACCGCAGCCAATACAAGGAGGGCGATCACACCATCTTTGTGGGCGAGGTAGAGCGCTGCGAGCACCGCGAGGGCGCATCGCCCCTGCTGTACCACGGGGGCAAGTTCTACACCGAGCACCCGCTGTGATGACCACCACCATCACCGTGCGCCAAGTCAATATCGGCTCGGCACGGCGCTTGAAAGTAGGTGAGCGCTCGGTGCTCACCGCGATCGGCAAGGCTTCGGTCACGGGCTCGGTGGCTGTGGGCCCGCTGGGGCTGGCAGGCGATGAACAGGCCGACCTGAGCGTGCATGGCGGCCTGGGTAAAGCCGTGTATGCCTACCCTGCCTCGCACTATGCCTTCTGGCAAACCCAGCGCAGCGAACGGGGGGTGAGCTTGTTCGACGAAGCACTGCCGCCGGGCTTCCTGGGCGAGAACCTCACCATCGACGGGCCGCTGGAGCATGACGTGTTTGTCGGGGACGAATGGCATTTCCCCGACTGCGTGCTGCGTGTGACGGCGCCCCGCGAGCCCTGCTTCAAGTTCACCGCAGTGATGGGTTTTGCCCAGGCAGGCCGTGCCATGGCCGTGGCGGGTTGCTGCGGCTACTACCTGGCTGTGGACCGGCCCGGCACCATCGCCGCCGGGCAGACCGCCACACTCGTGCCCGGGCAGCGTGGGCTGAGCATTGCGCAGGCCTTTGCGGGCAAGTTCGCCAAACACGCGCGATGACGCGGCTGCGGCCGCCTTCGTAGCCTTAGCAGGTAGATGGGTGCACTACACATCCGCACTGCCTCACACCGCACCGCATCACGCAACGCTATTCCGCCGTCACCAACTGGCGCGCGTGCGCCTGGAGTTGCGGAAACACCTTGCCTACCAGCTGCAGTTGCGCCGCCATGAGGCTGTGCGCGCTGGGCGCAGCGGGCACCGTGCCCCACTCGCGCAGCACCTGGGCCACCGCCGGGGCGCTGTGGGTCTTGCGAACCCGACCTGACTGCTGCGCGCGCTCCAGCTCCAGCGCCAGCTGCTGCAGGGACACCAACAGGGTTTGCGCCATCTCGCGCGTGGCCTCGTCCATGGGCTGGGCCGCTGCGCCACCGCGCTGGGCACCCAGGGCCGACAGGTAGTTGAGCTGGGTGTGCGACAGGCACAGGAAATGCGCCACCACATCGGCGTTACCCCGTACCCGCAAGGGCTCCTTGAGCATGGCGCTGTACGAGTTGGACAGCGCGGCATCGGCATTGTGGGCGTTGCGCCGGGCCAGGCGGTAGGCCAGGTGGTCGCACTTGCCGCTTTGGTACTGGGCCAGGATCTCCCGCAGGTAGAGGGCCTGGGTCTGCAGCACCTGGGCGGCCAACTGGGGCCAATGGCGCGACTGCCATGAAGGCAGCACCAGCCACGAAGCCACGGCGGCAACCACGCAGCCTACGATGGTTTCAAGCAGGCGCGCAGAAATCACGCCATCGGTGGTGCCCAGCTGGTGGAAGCTCAGCAGCAGCAAGGTGGTGACGGCCGCCGTGGCCAGCGTGTAGCGGCTGTGCCGTGCGCCAAAAAACACCGCGCCCCCCAGCACCAGCAGCCCGGCCTGTACCAGCTCGCCCGGGAACAGCTGGATGGCCGACCAGCCCAGTGCCAGCCCGATGGCTGTGCCCTTGGCGCGCTGCATGAGGCGGGTCTGCGTGGCGGCGTACTGGGGCTGGCTGACGAACACGATCGTCAGCAGGATCCAGTAGCCATGTGGATCTGAAGTGGCCTGCATGATGCAAAAACCCGCCGCTAGCGACAGGCTCAGGCGCAGGCTGTGGCGCAGCCACGGCGACTGAAGCCGCCAGTGCGAACGCACACGCCCCCAGGCATCGCGCAGGCTGCGGGGCTCGCGGTCGAACAGTGCATAGTCCAGCACCCCCTCGGCTGTGTTGTCAGGCAGCGCCAACGCACCCGCAAACACCCCGGCCAGCGCCGTAAGGTTGTCACCCAACGCATGCAGGGACCGCAGCGCCCGGGACTGGGTCGGAACTGTCGTGGGGCTATTGGCCGTCGCCGCAACCTCGGCTGCCTGTGCCTCCAGGTACGCCACGGCGGCCTGCATGTCTTCAATGGCGCGGGCCGTGACGCCCCAGTGCTGTGGCACCGACTGCGCCTCGATGGCCACCGACAGCTTGAGCGCCTGCTCGCCCAGCAGCGTGAGCACCCGCTGGCAGCGGTACAACACGTCGCTGTGAAAGAACGACTGCGCCAGCAGGTCGTAATGCTCGTGCGAGGAGCTGACTCGCTCGTGCACATCCTGCGCGGCCAGGTACTGGTGCATGGCCGTCTGCAGCCACAGCGGCGGCGTGCCCCGGCCCATGCGGCTGATCAGGCTCTCCTTGGTGGCGTTGAGGGCATCGACCACCCGCCCGTTATGCAAGGCCAGCGCCATGCGCCGGCGCTCCAGGTCCACGTCGCGCACAGGTTCGAGCAGCAACGCCTTCAGGCGCAGGTACTCCCCCAGCATGGCGTACAGCTGGGCCAGCCGGTAGCGCACGGGCGCGCGGGGCATCGCGGCGTTCCACAGCACCGACACCACCCCATACCAGGCGGCGCCCGCCAGCATCAGGGGGACGGCCTCGCCGGCCCCCTCGCGGCTGCTGTGGGCGGCCAGCCCCGCGTAGATGAAGAGGATCAGCGAGCCAAAAGCAATGGCGCGGTAGCGCTCACTCAGGGCACCCAACATGGTGAAGGCAAACGCCGACACCGCCATCACCACCATCAACACCCAGGGCCAGGACACCGTGGCCCAGACCGCCCAGGCCATGAAGGCGAAACACACCAGGGCCAAGCACTGCGCCCGCAACCGCCCGCGCCAGCTGTCGTCGGTCTCGGTCAGCGCGCTGGCAATCACGCCCAACAGCACCGGCATCAGCTCGGCCTGCCAGTCAGCACACCAGCCAAAGGCCAGCACCATGGCCAGCGCCAGAAAAGCGCGCGCACCGCGGGTGAAACCCTCGTGGTGACGTGCGCGCTGCCAGCTGAGTTTCCAGGTTGTATCCACTGAATTGCCTTGGACTAGGGTTAACCCTTAATTCCAAGCAATTATCGGGCCGCCTGACCGGGGCGATGCATGGCTTGGGGCTGAATCAGGTTCTCAGGCTGCGTCGTGGCAGCACACGCACAGCTTGTTGCCTTCGGGGTCGCGAAAGTACGCACCGTAATAGTTCGCGTGGTACTCGGGCCGCAGGCCGGGCGGCCCCTCGCACCGTCCGCCATGGTGCAAAGCAAGGGCATGGGCCGCGTCCACCGCCGCACGATCCACCGCCAGCAGGGCATTCATGGCGCCATTGCCCGGATGGGCGGCGTGTCCGTCGAACGGCTTGCCGACAAGAAACAGTGGGCGGGCGACACCGGGCGTCTGCCACCCCGCCCAAGGCCGGGCGGGCTCGGTGAAACGCAGCACCAGACCGAGGTGGGCCAGTACCGGGCCATAAAAGGCCATGGCCCGGTTGAAATCGTTCACACCGATGAACACATGGGACAACATGGCCAGACCTTTCGCGCGGTTCACGCCGTTTGTGCCACAAAACAGCGGGGCGCCAAGGCGCCCCGGGGTGAGACCCACACACAGCCGCAGAACGGCTGGCGGGCAACGCCTCAGCGCACCGCGTCAGGCAACTCGATCTTGACTTCGAGCACTTCCAGGTTGTCCTGGCGCTCCAGGTGCACCTTGAGGTCGTCAGGGTTGATCTTCACGTACTTGGAGATCACGGCCACCAGCTCGCGTTGCAGCGCGGGCAGGTAATCGGGCTCGGCGGCGTTGCGGCCATTACGCTCGTGCGCCAGGATGATCTGCAGCCGTTCCTTGGCAACACTGGCGGTTTTTTTCTTCTCGCCGAGCAGGAAGGACAGGAAAGAAGCCATCGCTTATTTGCTCCCGAACAGGCGTTTGAAGAAGCCCGGCTTTTCCGCATCGATGAAACGCAGCGGCTTGTCCTGCCCCAGGAAGCGGTCAATCACGTCTTTGTAAGCCTCGCTCACATCGCTGCCCTGGGCGTGGATGGCGGGCGTGCCCTGGTTGGACGACTGCAGCACCACTTCCGACTCCGGGATCACGCCGATGAGTTTGATGCGCAGAATGTCCTGGATGTCTTCCAGGCTCAGCATCTGACCGTCTTCGACGCGACTGGGGTTGTAGCGCGTGATGAGCAGGTGCTCCTTGATGGGCTCGCCGCCTTCGATGGCCCGCTTGGTCTTGCTGCCCAGCATGCCCAGGATGCGGTCGGAGTCGCGCACCGAAGACACCTCGGGGTTGGTCACCAGCAGCGCCTCATCGGCAAAATGCATGGCCATGAGCGCACCGCTTTCGATGCCGGCGGGTGAGTCGCAGATGATGTATTCGAAGCCCATCCCGGCGAGGTCCTTGAGGATCTTCTCAACGCCCTCTTGCGTGAGCGCATCCTTGTCGCGCGTCTGGCTGGCGGCCAGCACGAACAGGTTGTCGCACTGTTTGTCCTTGATGAGCGCCTGGTTCAGGTTCGCCTCGCCCTGGATCACGTTGATGAGGTCATACACCACGCGGCGTTCGCAGCCCATGATGAGGTCCAGGTTGCGCAAGCCGACGTCAAAGTCGATCACGGCGGTCTTGTGGCCGCGCAAGGCAAGGCCGGTGGCAAAGCTGGCACTGGTGGTGGTCTTGCCCACGCCACCCTTGCCGGAGGTCACGACGACGATTTTGGCCATGTGTTGCTGATTCTCTGTGGGGTTGGTACGAATGAAATAGGGGCTCAGTTGAGCGGCTCGATGATGAGCTTCTCACCGTCGAGCCGCACCTGGGCCGGCTTGCCGCGCACGTCGGCGGGCAACTCGGTTTCGGTGGTGCGGTAGATGCCCGCGATGGAGACCAGTTGAGGCTCCAGGCAGGTCGAAAAGATGCGGGCGTCGGTGTTGCCGCGCGCACCGGCAATGGCACGGCCGCGCAGCGGGGCATACACATGGATGTTGCCGTCGGCAATCACCTCGGCGCCAAAGCTCACCACGGCCATCACCACCAGGTCGGCGCCGCGCGCATACACCTGCTGGCCCGAGCGCAGCGGTTTGTCGACCACCACAGTGCCAGGGCCTGCAACGGGCACTTCGCGCACCACTTCACGCACTTGCGGCACTGCAGGGGCGCTGGCCTCGGCGCGCACGGGGATGGTGGAGGCATCGGGAGCCCAGCTCAGGCCGACCGCCCGCGCCGCATCCATCTGCTCGGGGCTGCCGCCGCGCACCGCCACGGGCAAAGTGCTGTGGCTGCGCAGCTGCTCGATGATGGCGGCGAAGTCGATGGGCTCGTCGGCATCCTTCACGGGCGCCAGGTCGATCAGCACCGGGTCGTTGTCGAAAAACCCCGGTGCATCGGCCACGCGCTCGGCCAAATCGGCGGCGAACCGCGCGGCGTCAGTGGTTTTGAGCAGCACGGCCACCACCGGCAGCGAAGCGCTTTTGAGATCAAAACTGGTGCGGGCCTGGGCCGCCGTTGTAAGGGCCATGAAGAAGGTAAAAAGGAAAAAGACGCAGAGAGCCAGCGTCGGAAGCCGCAAAGTGTACCGTGGGCCTGTGTAAGAACGTGTTCCGGGTCACACAGGAACCACGCAGCGGTGCTTGAGAAGATCGTGAGCACGTTCGGAATTAGCCGTAGCGGTTACCGTGGATCGGCAGCTACGTATTTTCCTGGGTCCGGCTGCCGCCGTGGCGGTGATGAGAGCTTACAGAGTGTTAGCAGCCTCTGGCCGAGGAGTATTCGGTAATCTGGGTGGCGTCCGCCGGGCTGTGCTGGGCGGCTGCGTTTGGCCCGTTGTGTCTTTTTGTAGCGCCGGTGTTATGGCGGGTGGGGGTGGATGGCCGATCGGGGTGTGACGGGTAGGAACTCGCTCGGACTTGGCAGATTGCGCCAACCACGGCATTTTCGAAAACAACTGACATCGATTGATCGCTCACTTGCGCGCAAGACGCTGCTGCCTGCGCCAGCCCATAAACCCCAGCATAGCGGACAGCAATCCCAATGCCCACGGCGCATCCACAGGAATCCCCACGGCATCGCTCGCCACAGGCCCCACCACCGGTGCAAAGGGATCGCTGATGCTGCCGACCGTTGCGTCTGAGTCCCCCACGCCGTTGTCGGTAATGCTGTACGTCACCGTCTTTCGGTCACCGCTCAGTGTGACTCCGCCGAACTGGAACCACGTGGAAGCAGCCACCACGCCGCCCACTGCCGCTGTAGGAGGGCCGTACTTCCAGAATTGCATGCCGGCCGGCAAGGCCTGTGGATAGGTGATCTCCATCGTCACCGTACCCACGCAGCTTGTGGACTGGAAAGCGTATTCCCCATAGGGCATGGTTTTGCCTGCAGGCGCTGGGTTGGACAAACTGGCAAAACCGCTGGTGGGGTTCAGTGTGCAGGATGCACCTCCCCCCGAAAGGGTCGCAGTGGCCGGACCTGCCATGCCCGGCACTGTGCCCGACACGGTGAGCAGCTGCGGGGTTACGGCGGTGGATGCTAGGGACGCCGTACCTGTACCAGCCAGATTGGTTGCAGTGACTGTGAAAGTGTATGGCGTTCCGTTTGTCAGGCCGGTGACGACCAATGGGCTGGTCGCGCCGCTGACAGTCGCACCACCAGGGCTCGCAGTAACCGTGTAGCCTGTGATCGTGCTACCGCCATTGGACGCTGGTGCAGTAAAGGCGACAGACACTTGTCCGGTTGCAGCTGTGCCTACGACACCGGTAGGCGCACCCGGTACAACGGGATTCACGGCAAATGTTCTGCTGATTGTCGTTGCTGCCCCATAAGTGCCGTCTCCGGCCTGATCCGCATTAATCGTACAAGTGCCAGTCGTGACGAACGTCAACGCACCACCGGAAGTAATAGTACAGACACCGGTTGTTGTGGAGGTGAATATTGGTGTCAGACCGGAAGAAGCCGTAGCGGACAAGGTTGGTGTTGTACCAAAAGCCTGATCACCAGGAGGGTTAAAGGTAATGGTTTGCGTTGCCTTAGGCGTCACTGCCGTGGATGCTGTGGATGCCGCGCCTGTACCTGCCAGATTGGTTGCCGTAACTGTGAAAGTGTATGGCGTTCCGTTTGTCAGGCCGGTGACGACCAATGGGCTGGTCGCACCACTGACATTCGCACCACCGGGGCTCGCAGTCACCGTGTAGCCTGTGATTGCGCTGCCGCCGTTGTAAGCTGGCGCAGTAAAGGCCACGGATACTTGTCCACCTCCTGCTGTACCAACGGCGCCGGTTGGGGCACCTGGAACAGTCGCATTAACCGCAAATGTTCTGCCGACGGTAGTCGCTGCCAGGTATGTGCCATTACCGGCCTGATCGGCGTTAATCGTGCAAGAGCCGGCCGTGACAAACGTCAACGCACCACCGGAAGTAACCGTACAGACCCCGGTTGTTATGGAGGTGAAAGTCACAGGTAAGGTGGAACTGGCGGTTGCCGTCAAGGTCGGTGTCGTGCCAAAAGTCTGTGCGCCGGGAGGGTTAAAGGTAATGGTTTGTGCAGCCTTAGGTGTGACTGCAGTGGACGCCGTAGATGCCGAACCAGAGCCAGCCGAGTTTCTGGCGGTAACAGTAAAAGTATAAGCCGTTCCGTTTAACAGACCCGTGACGTTCAGCGGACTGGCTGCACCGGTAACCGTGGCTCCGCCGGGGCTGGCAGTCACCGTATAGTCAAGAATGGCGCTGCCGCCGTTGGAAGCTGGCGCGGTAAAGGCGACGGAGACCTGAGTGTCTCCTGGTGTACCGACAGCAGCCGTTGGTGCTCCCGGCACGATAGCGTTGACAGTAAAAGTTTGCGGAACCGTTGTTGCTGCTGAAAAGGCAGCATTACCAGCCTGATCGGCGTTAATCGTACAAGAGCCTGCCGTGACAAACGTCAACGCACCACCGGAGGTAACCGTACAGACCCCGGTTGTTGTGGAGGTGAAAGTCACAGGTAATGTGGAACTGGCGATTGCCGTCAAGGTCGGTGTCGTGCCAAAAGTCTGTGCGCCGGGAGGGTTAAAGGTAATGGTTTGTGCAGCCTTAGGTGTGACTGCAGTGGACGCCGTAGATGCCGAACCAGAGCCAGCCGAGTTTCTGGCGGTAACAGTAAAAGTATAAGCCGTTCCGTTTAACAGACCCGTGACGTTCAGCGGACTGGCTGCACCGGTAACCGTGGCTCCGCCGGGGCTGGCAGTCACCGTATAGTCAAGAATGGCGCTGCCGCCGTTGGAAGCTGGCGCGGTAAAGGCGACGGAGACCTGAGTGTCTCCTGGTGTACCGGTAGCGCCCGTTGGTGCACCCGGAGCAATGGCGTTGACAGCAAAAGTTTGAGGAACCGTTGCTGCTGCCGAATAGGTTGTATTGCCTGCCTGATCGGCATTAATCGTACAAGACCCTACCGTGACAAACGTCAACACGCCACCGGAAGTGATCGTACAGACGCCGGTTGTCGTTGATGTGAATGTTGGCGTCAGACCAGAAGAAGCCGTAGCAGTCAAGGTCGGTGTTGTACCAAAAGTCTGCGCACCGGGAGTGTTAAAGGTAATGGTTTGCGTTGCCTTAGGCGTCACCGCAGAGGAAGCGGTGGAAGCAGCGCTGGAGCCATTGGCATTTCTTGCCGTGGCCGTAAAAGTATATGGCGTTCCGTTTGTCAGGCCAGTCACGACCAGCGGACTGCCCGCACCGGTAGCAGTAAAGCCGCCGGGACTTGATGTGACGGTATAGTCAAGAATGGTACTACCACCATCGGAGGCGGGAGCCGTAAAGGCAACCGACGCCTGCGCATTTCCTGCTGTAGCGGTAACACCTGTTGGTGAGCCGGGTGCGGGCGCAACCACTGTGACGTTGACCGTATAGGGAGAACCGTTGAAATCGTAGAAAGTAAATGAATCTGGTCCAGAGTAGCCATTTGGCGGCGTGTAATAGAACGCATCAATATTTGTTGGACCTGTGGAACCGCCGATCGACATGATGTAAACGTTGTTGGTTCCATGCGCACTCGACGACGGGAAAGTTTTGTTACCGGCGCTATTCTGGTTGCCTATTGCATCGACGTAAATACCCAGACTGCTGCCAGTTCCATCCGTTTTTCCGCCCGGATCACAGTTCGCATAATCTGTCGCTGAAAACGTATATTTATATTCACCGCCACTTTTCGTGACCTGCCCACCCACAGTCGTTGAAAAACTGAGATTACAAGCAGCAGATGCTTGCCCATAGGCCAGCAAGGAAATAATTATAAATATCAGCTTACCAAAGTTTCTCAGACTCTTATTTTTAAATTTCCTCATTAATTCACCCACCAATAAAAACGCAAATGAAAATAGTGCCGCCCAATTGGGGTGAAGCACAGTGCTTTGCAAAGCAGATCGGCTTGGTATTTTTGACGTGCCCATTTAGAAAATTTCTAATTTGTTAAAACAATTCACTAATTTTCGGGTATTTCTTAGGTAAAAATCAAACTCATTGATTACTACCCCAATACGTCACAAAAAATAGAATAACCACAGATGTAACTGACGGTGATTGTTGGTGCATGTTGCTTCGGGTGTCCAGCATTTTTTTTCACACGGGGTGACTTCAACAGTGCATTGCACTTCAGATCGGTGAAAGGAAGGTGACGCGCCCTCCAAGCTATAAGCGGCCTCTACCCCCGCAGATAGCCACCTTCCGCTCGGGACGCCCACTGGAACCGTTCAAATGAACACCGATGCCGGATCAAGACGTCCAATATCAAGGGGCGGCACCAGCTACCTTGAGCACCCCAACCTGGGTATCACCCAATCGAAACAGAAAAAAGCCATCGCTGGATGGCGTTACGGTTCCTGGGCTGTGTCAGCCAGGAACAGCGGAGCAGAATATTCGACAGGCCGGGCTTCCATGGCCGGGCCACCTCAGCTCCACCCGCCGTTCAACACGCGACAAGCTCCGCGCGCAACCCCTTTGATAATGGCCCCATGCGCACTTTGAGAAACACCCACCTCGACTCCCTGGCCGTGGCACTGCTTTTGGCCTGCTGCATGTTCTGGGGCTTTCAGCAGGTGTTGGTAAAGGCCACGGTGGCCGAGGTGGCGCCGGCGTTTCAGGCGTTTGTGCGGTTTGTACTGGCCACGGTGGCGGTGGTGGCCTGGTGCGTGTGGAGCGGCGTGCCGCTGCGCAGCACGGCCGAGCCCCCGGGCGCGTTACGCGCGGGGCTGCTGGCGGGGGCGCTGTTTGCGGGCGAGTTTGCGTGTATCTACCTGGGGTTGCAGTACACCACCGCGTCGCGGCTCACGGTGTTTTTGTACACGTCGCCGTTTTGGGTGGCGCTGTTGTTGCCGCGTTTTATTCCAGGCGAGCGGCTGCAGGGCTGGCAGTGGGTGGGGCTGGCCGCCGCATTTGTGGGCGTGGGGCTGGCGTTGGGCGACGGTTTTGTGGGCCCTGCCAATGTGGCCTTGCCCCGCGCCTGGCTCGGCGACCTGATGGGCCTGGCGGGTGGGGTGATGTGGGCATTGACCACGGTGACGATCCGCAGCACGCCGCTGTCACATGTCGCCCCGGCCAAGCAGTTGCTGTACCAGGTGGGGGTGAGCGCGGCGATGCTGCCGCTGTTGTCACTGGCGCTGGGTGAAACCTGGTCGCTGCAGCTGTCGATGTTTGCCTGGGGGTCGCTGCTGGTGCAGGCGCTAGTGGGCGCGTTTGTGAGCTATCTGGCGTGGATGTGGATGCTGGCGCATTACCCGGCCACCAAGATCTCAGTGTTTGTGTTTCTCACACCGGTGTTCGCGCTGATGACCGGTGCATGGTGGCTCGGCGAGCCCGTCACACCAGGGCTGGTGGGCGCACTGGTGCTGGTGGCGGCCGGCATCGTGCTGGTGAACCGGCGCCCCTTGGCACCCTGATTTCGATTGAAATTGGGCGCTAGCGCCTACCCCATAAGCGCTATAAGCTATATTGTTTATAGCAAACAACCAACAACCCACCTAGCAGTCACAAGCTACTGGCCCGATGGATTCAAAGCTTGGGGATACGAATCCGGCTGATCATCAGCGAGCCCGACACGGCAAACAGCAGCACCAACGGGTGCAGCGTGAAGCCGCCGATCAGCAACTTGCCAAACCACAGGCCTTCGCGCACGGCGCCCATCCATGCGGCCAGGGCGAGCAGGCCCACCAGCACGATGGAGGTGGGGATGGGTGTGCCTTCGAAGTATTTGACCTTGCCGTCGTCGCCCGACAGGGTTTCGGCGGTGACGTTGTAGCGCGCCAGGCGCGACACACCGCAGGCCACGAAGTACGCCAGCACGATGCGGTCATACAGCCCTTGCATGCCACAGCCGTACGCAATGATGGCGGGGGCAACGCCAAACGAGATCACGTCGGCCAGCGAATCCAGCTCACGCCCCATGGCCGAGCTTTTTTGCCGCCAGCGGGCGACGCGGCCGTCGAGCACATCAAACACCAGGGCCGCCAGCACCAGGGCGCAGGCAAAGTACACGTGCAGGACATTGCCGGTATCAAGGTACGACATGGCAGAGAACAGCGCGCCCACGCCGCAGACCGCGTTGCCCAGCGTGAACCAGTCCGCCAGATGGAACTCGCGGATCATCGAAAAGCGCTTGGGCGGTTGTTGGGGTTGTTGAGACGTCATCGGCACTCCTGGTCAACGGGTTTGGCAGCGGCCCGGCGCACGCTGCCCAGACCCACGGCCGATTATGAAGGGCGCATGTCAGCCCCCGGTGTCGGGATATGCCGCACATTGTGGGCGGGTGCAACCGTTGGTCGCAACGCTAGGGATTTGCATTCCATGGGGTAACCAGGCAGCAGGCAGCGGCCGCAGACAGTGCCCTCACACAGCAAGGCGGCCTAACGACGTTATCCGGTTGAAAGCCCATCCGTATCAGAGCCGCATGCGCACGGCGGCGGCAAACCGCTCCATGGTCCAGCCCTGGCCCAGCATCACGCGCCGCACCGACAGCGCTTCGCGGGCGGGGCCCGGTACGTCGGGCCCCACGTAGCCCATGGGCTTTTGGGCCAGATCGACAAAGCCGGTGTCGTACTCACGCGCCAGCGACTCCCACAGCGCGTGGGCCCCGGGCGACTGGCGCGCACCCGAGACCAGGCACAGGCCCCGGCCCAGCGCCCAGCGGTACACGGCGCTGGCCAGGCCCCGGCGCTGGTAGCCGGTGTCATAGCGCGAGTGCGGCGCGCGCACATGTTCGTCGGCGTAGCGGTCCACCTCGATCAGGCGGTTGAACACGGTGTAGCCCGCCAGGCGGTTCGCATGCAGGTCTTCGACATACACATACCACTCGCCATCGGCCTCGCGGTAGCGCATGGCGAAACCGGCGTGGGGCAAGGGGATGCGCGGCAAGCCATACAGGCGGTCGCCGGGCGTGTGCAGCCGCCCGTGCAGGGTGTCGAGCTCCTGGGGCAGCGGGCGGGTGGCGGTGGGGTCCACATCAATGCGCAGCTCGGCCGGGCGCAGCCACGCCAGGCCCCGCCGGGGCCATGGCAAGCCCCAGCGCGCGGGCGTGAAAGGGGAATGAGCAACAAGGGCGAGGTCCATCACGGGCTCCCGGAGATGCCCCGGCGCGTGGCGCCGGTGGCCACATGGCACAACCACCACCCCGAACGGCGGCCAGCGGCCCGGGGTGTCCAAAATCGGTGTGTGGAAAAGGGCCCGAGGCGTGGCCGCCGCATGCGCTGGCGCCCACCTGCCTCAAGCCTGATGCGCCGACCTGTCACACCCAGGCCGGCGCGTTATCAGCTGCGGGCCAGCGGCCCGTGGGTGTGACGGGAGTGGGAGGCGTGCACGGGCGTAAAGCCCCACCGCGGCCCCGAACACGCGGCGACCCGCACCTGCGGGGGGCGCGTGTCAACGGTGGCGGTCTGGTGCGGCATGTCGGTGCAAGCGGGTGTGGGTGTGAGTGTGGATGGGTGTGTACGAAAACGCGTGAAAGTGCGGAAACGCGAAAACGTGGGGGCGTGAACACCGAAAGGCGGAATGCGTTCCGGGCAGCGCGGCAATGGTAGCCCGCTAGCGATATCGCACTGTTGCAGTGCGATATCGCGGCGCAAACCCCAAGAGCCACCCAGCGCGCATCAGCAGCTCTGCGCCCCGCATGGCTGGTCAGCGGGCTCGGGCGGCCCAGCGATTCAATCCAGGGTGATGCCTGTCGACTTCACCACACCGGCCCAGCGCTGGAGCTCCTTGCCGATGTAGGTCCGGTATTCCGCAGGCGTGGAGCCCAATGGCTCAGCGCCCTGCACGGCCAGCTTGGCGCGCACCTCCTCGCTCTGCAATGCCTTGTTGATCTCGGCGTTCAGGCGCTGCACCACCTCCGGCGGGGTTTTGGCCGGCACCATCACCCCCTGCCAGGCACCTGCCTCAAAGCCAGGCATCACGGTTTCCGCCAGCGTGGGCACGTTGGGGAAAAGGGACATGCGCTTGGCGGTGGTGACCGCCAGCAGCTTCAGGCGCTTGTCCTTCACGAACGGCATCACCGAGTTGATGGTGTCCGTCATGAACTGGATCTGCCCCGCCACCAGGTCAACGTCTGCCGGGGCGCTGCCCCGGTACGACACGTGCGCAGCGTCGATGCCCAGGCTCTTGGTGAACTGGAACGCCGCCAGATGGGTCACGTTGCCGTTGCCCGCCGAGCCATAGGAGAGCTTGTCAGGGTTGGCCTTGGCGTACGCCACAAACTCGCGCACGGTGTTGGCAGGAACGCTTGGGTGCACCACCAGGGCCAGCGGCACCACGGCGGTCAGGGCCACGGGCGCCAGGTCCTTTTGCACGTCGTAGCTCAGGTTCTTGTAGAGCGCAGGGCTCAAGGTGATCGACGAGGTGTTGTAGAGCAGCGTATAGCCGTCACCCGCCGCTTTGCTGACCTGGGTGCCGCCAATGTTGCCGTTGGCACCGGGTTTGTTGTCCACCACCACGGACTGCCCCATTTGCTCGCTCAGCTTCTGCGCCAGCACGCGCGCCACCTGGTCGGTGGGCCCGCCTGGTGGGAACGGCACCACCAGGGTGATCGGCTTGGAGGGGTAGGTCTGCGCCTGTGCCAAGCCCATGGGGGCAATCGCAGCCACTCCAGCCGCGCAACTGAGCACGGTCAGGCACAGACGCCGCATTTTGTGTATTGGTGCGGATGTTTTATGGTCGTTTTGCTTCATGGTGCTTGTCTCCTGAGTGGTTGTATGTAATTGGGGAATCGATTCACGTGCGCCCGGCCAGCAGCCGGGTGGCGGTGTAGGTCATCACCATCACCCCCTGGTGATTGAAGACGTCGATGCGCGAGGTCACGACAGCGCGGCCGCTTTTGGATGTGGGGCGAATCTCCGTCACCTCCACCACCGCCTCGATGGTGTCGCCCACCAGCACGGGCGCGAGGATCTTCTGGTGCAGCTCCAGCATGGCGAGGCCCGTGCCCTGGATCAGGGTCTGCAGGATGAAGCCCTCGATGAGCGCGTAGGTCAGCGCCCCCGGCACCGGCCGCCCGGCCATGGCGCCGCCTTCGTAGCCGTCTTCGATGAAGATCGCCTCCAGCATGCCGGTCACGCCGATGAAGCTGACCAGGTCCGTCTCGGTGACGGTGCGCCGGAAGGTGCGAAAGCGTTGCCCCACGCTCAGGTCCTGCCACACAAAACCTTGTCCGAGGCGCGGCAATTGGCGGTCCACGCCGGCAGTGGCGGCATGGCGGTGGGGGGGTGCAGGTGTGTTCTGGCTCGTCATGGAAAGTGTCCTTGTCAAGAAGCGGGGGCAATGGCTGCGCGGGTGCCCCGCAAGGCCTCGATCTGCGCATCGCTGAGCCCGGCCTGGGCCAGCAGCTCCTGGGTGTGTTCCCCCAGACGGGGCGGCATGGTGATGGCGGGGCGCTGCCCGTCAAAACGCACCGGAACGCCCGGAAACCGCAGCTCCCCCAGGGCCGGGTCGGCAATGGTTTCAAAAAATTCAGTGGCCACCAGGTGCGGGTCCTGCGGCAGGTCCTGCAGCCGGGCCACGGGCGCTGCAGGGATCTCCAGCCGCTCGCACACCGCGATCCAGTGGGCCGTGGTGTGGCGCTCGGTAAAGCCCGAGGCAAGCTCCAGCAGCTCGGCGATGTGCCACGTGCGGCTGGCGATATCCACAAAACGCGCATCGCGCGCCAGCTGTGGGGCGCCCACTTCGGTGAAGAAGCGCTGCCAGTGTTGATTGGTGTACGGCATCATGGCCACCGCCCCATCGGCCGTGCGGTAGGGCCGCCGCCAGGGGGCCAACACGCGCGGATAGCCGGGCTCTGACAGTGGCGGCTCGAAGTGTTGGCCGTAGTAGTGCTCGACCAGGTTGAAGCCCACCATCGACTCGAACATGGGGATTTCCACAAAGGCGCCTTCGCTCGTGCGCTCGCGCTGCCACAGCGCTGCCAGGATGGCATGCGCGGCCACATGGGCGCAGGTCTTGTCGGCGGCAATGGTGGGCAGGTAGCGCATCTCGCCGCCCTGCCGTTCCATCAGATCGGCCAGCCCTGACATGCCCTGGATCACGTCGTCATAGGCCGGTTTGCCGGCATAGGGGCCCGGCAAAAAGCCCACCAAGCTGGCGTACACCAGGCGCGGAAAGCGCTGGCGCAGCGCTTCGGGCGCAAGGCCCAGGGCCGCCAGCTTTTGCGGCCGCATGCTGTGCATCAGCACATCGGCCGTGGCGATCAGGGCGCGCAGCGCCTCTTGGGCGCCGGCCTGCTTGAGGTCCAGCGCCACGCTTTTCTTGCTGCGGTTGGAGCCGAGGAACATGGCCGCCATGCCCGCCTCTTTGGAGGGGCCGGTATGGCGGGTCGAGTCGCCCTCGGGCGGCTCGATCTTGATCACCTCGGCCCCGTAGTCGGCCAGTATCTGGCTGGCCAGGGGGCCAAAAATCACACTGGACAAATCCAGTATGCGCAGGCCTTGCAGCGGCTTCATCGTGGGATCTCCGGGAACGCTTGGGTGGGGCGGGTCGAGGCCGGTGCAGCCTTTGTTTACTGGAACTTCGGCGTGCGTTTTTCAATGAAGGCGGTCACCGCTTCACGGTGGTCGGCCGTCTTGTGGGCGATGGCCTGGTAGCCCGCCGAAATCTCCAGCAGCGAGGCCAGCGAGGCGCTTTGCCCTTCACGCAGCAGGCGCTTGGTCATGCGCATCACGGCGCCAGGGTTGGCGGCGATCTTGGCGGCCAGAGCGCGGGCGGTGGGCAGCAGCTGGTCAGCAGCCACCACGCGCGACACCAGGCCGCAGGCCAGCGCCTCTTGCGCGCTGATGGCCTCGCCTGTGAATGCCATCTCGGACGCCTTGGCCATGCCCACGGCGCGCGGCAGCAGCCAGGCGCCACCGTCGCCGGGCACGATGCCCACGCGCACAAAACTCTCGGCAAAGGTGGCCGTCTCGCTGGCGATGCGGATGTCGCACATGCAGGTCAGGTCCAGCCCCGCGCCGATGGCCGGGCCGTTGATGGCGCAGATCACGGGCACGTCAAGCTGGACCAGCGCATTGGGGATCTGCTGGATGCCCTGGCGGTACTCCTCGCGGATCAGATCGGGCGTGAGCGCGTCGTCGAAGAAGCGCTTCATGTCCTTGACGTTGCCGCCCGAGCTGAAGATGGGGCCGGCGCCCGTGAGGATCAGCACCTTCACGCTGGCGTCCTTGCGCACGTCCTCGCACAGCTGCACGAACTCCTGCACGGCCGTGTTGCCCGTGAGCGCATTGCGCGTTTCGGGCTGGTTCATGGTGGCGGTGAGAATGCCGCCGTCGCGTTCGATGGTCAGAAAGGCCATGGGATGTCTCCAATATCAAAAAAATGAGCTAGCAGCGCTTGATAAACAAGAATTTCCAATGGATTTCATGTTGAAACCCATACAGATAAAGCGCTAGCCGCTATGGTTTTTAAAGCACTGCGTCTACGTCGGTGATGCGCCGCACGGTGTCCAGCGTCATGCCCGGGTGCTGCAGCAGGGCCTCGCCCGCCACGCCATACCAGTAGGCTTCGCTGCCTGCGGTCTGGCGCCAGGCATGCAGGCGGCGCGTGAACAGCTGCAGGTCGTACTCCTCGGTGAAACCGATCGCACCGTGGATGGCGTGCGCCAACTCGGCCACCACCAGCGCCGCCTCGCTGCAGCGCGCCTTGGCCGTGGCCACGCGCAGGCGCTCGGGCACCACACCCGCACCGCTGCAGCCCAGTTGCGCGGCCATGCGCGCGGCAAACACGTGCTCGCTCATCACCGCCAGCTGGTGCTGGATGGCCTGGAACTTGCCGATGGGGCGGCCAAACTGCTGGCGTTCATTGGCGTACTGCAAGCTGCGCTGAAACACGCTGCTGAGCGCCCCCGCCATGGGTGGCGCCACCACGGCGGCCTGCAGGGTGCGCACGTCCAGCGCGCCATCCACCGCGACGGCGGGTGCGGCCTGCACCTGCGCGGCCGTCCAGGCCAGCGCGGCATCAAGCGCCAGGGCCTGCGGGGTGGCCTGTGCGTCCCCGGTGCCCAACAAGCGCCATGCGGTGCCCGCCTGCACCAGCACCGCGGCGGCCACCTGGCCACTGCGCACCAGCGCACAGCGCAGGCCGCCATCGGCCAGGCGCTCGCCGCGTGCCAGCGCGATACAGCCTGCCGGACGCGCCACGCCGGCCTGCGCCAGCAGTGCGCGTGCCACCATGGTTTCGCCCAGGGGCAAGGGCAGCGCATGTGCGCCACACTGCTCCAGCACGCCGAACACCTGGCCCAGCCCCAGGCCGGCGCCACCGTCGGCTTCGCTCAGCAGCGCATCGGCCAGGCCGGTGGCTTCGAGCTGCGCCCACAAGGCGGCGGTGGCCCCGGCGGTGCGGCCACCCGCTTCAATGGCGCGCACCACGTGGGGGGTGCACTGGTCCGCCAGCACGTCGCGGGCGGCATCGGCAAACATGTCGTTGTGGTTCGTGGTCATGGGTGTCTCCGATTCAACGCAAGCCGAGGCCGCGGGCGATCATTCCGCGCAGGATGTCGCGCGTGCCACCGCGCAGCGAGAACGAGGGCGAGGCCTCCGTCACGTACTTGAGCGTCAGCAGCAGCTCGACCGGCACGTCTTCGGCATCGCGCGCAAACAGGTCTTCCGCAATGGCGGCGGGGATCATCTGCTCCAGCGTGGTGCCCAGCTCCTTGACCAGTGCGGCCTCGACGATGGGGCTGGCGCCCTGGGTGAGATTTTCCTGCACCGACACCGACATGGCGCGCAGCGGCGCGAGCTGGGTAAGCACCTTGCCAGCCAGTTGCCGGGCCGATTCGGTGCGGCCCTGGGGCGTGCGCACGTAGTCGAGCCACTGGTCGAACAGCACGATGCTGGAGTACAGGCGTTCGGGCCCGCTGCGCTCGAAGGCCAGTTCGGCGGTTACCTGCGCCCAGCCCTGGCCTTCGGCGCCGATGAGGGCGTCCGCACCCAGCTGCACGTTATCGAAGAACACCTCGCAGAAATGGCTGTCGCCCGAGAGGTCTTCTATCGGGCGCACGGTGACACCGGGCAGCGACAGGTCGACGATGACCTGCGACAGGCCCTTGTGGCGGTCTTCGGTGGTGCCCGAGGTACGCACCAGCGCAATCATGTACTGGCAGTGGTGGGCGTTGGTGGTCCAGATTTTCTGGCCGTTGAGTACAAAACCCTGGTCGTTGGCGACGGCGCGCGTCTTCACGCTGGCCAGGTCCGAGCCCGCGTTGGGCTCGCTCATACCGATGCAGAAAAAGGCCTCGCCACGGCACACGCGCGGAATGTAGAACTGCTTTTGGGCCTCGGTGCCGAATTTCAAGATCAGCGGCGCGCTCTGGCGGTCGGCGATCCAGTGCGAGCCCACGGGCGCGCCGAAGTTGAGGAACTCTTCGACCAGCACATAGCGTGCGAAGGCGCTGCGCCCGCCGCCGCCGCCGTATTCCTGCGGCAGCGTGATGCCAATCCAGCCCTTGGCGGCCAGCTGGCGGCTGAATGCGGTGCTGTAGCCGCTCCAGGAACGCGCGCGGATATGCGCGGGCATGTCGCGGGTGGCCTCGGCCAGAAAGGCGCGCACTTCGGCGCGCAAGGCTTCGTCCTGCGCAGGGATGCGCGTGAGCGTGAGCGTGAGTGAATCCAGGGTACTCATCCCAATACTCCGTTGTCTCTGTAGGTTTGCAGCGCCTGGGCCGTGAGGCCTAGGTGGCGGGCGAGCACCTCGTTGGTGTGCTGGCCCAGCTGCGGGGGGGTGTGGCGGTAGGTGACCGGCGTGTCCGACAGGCGAATCGGGCTGGCGACCAGGGGCACCGCGCCCGCTTTCGGGTGATGCATGGTCATCTGCAGGCCACGGGCCTTGACCTGCGGGTCTTCGAACACGTCGCGCACGGTGTTGATGGGGCCGCAGGGCACGGCATGCTGCTCGAGCAGCGCAATCCAGTCGCGTGCGCTGCGCGTGGCGGTCACGGCGCGGATGCGCTCCACCAGCTCGGTGCGGTTTGCCAGCCGCGCCGCGTTGCGCGTGAAGCGTTCGTCCTGCGCCCAGCCCGGCTCGCCGATGGCTTGGCAGAAGCGCGCGAACTGGCCGTCGTTGCCAATGGCGAGGATCATGTGGCCGTCGGCGGTCGGAAAGTCCTGGTAGGGCACGGTGTTGGGGTGCGCGTTGCCCATGCGCTGCGGCACCCTGTCGCCATACAGGTAATTCATGCCCTGGTTGGCCAGGCAGGCCACGCCTACGTCGAGCAGCGCCAGATCAATGTGCTGGCCCCGGCCCGTGTGCTCGCGCGCCTGCAGGGCGGCCAGAATGGCCGTGCTGGCATACAGGCCGGTGAGGATGTCGGTGAGGGCCACCCCCACCTTCATGGGGCCGCCGCCAGGCTCGCCATCGGGGCGGCCGGTGATGCTCATGAGCCCGCCCATGCCCTGGATCAGAAAGTCATACCCGGCGCGGTGCGCATAGGGTCCGTCCTGGCCGAAGCCGGTGACCGAGCAATACACCAGGCGCGGGTTGAGCGCGCGCAGGCTCGCGTAATCCAAGCCGTACTGCGTGAGGCCGCCGGTCTTGAAGTTCTCAATGAGCACGTCACACCGCGCCGCGAGCTGGCGCACGATCTGCTGGCCCTCAGGCCGCGTGAAATCCACCGTCACCGACTGCTTGTTGCGGTTGGTGCACATGTAATAGGCCGACTCGCCCGTGGGCTGGCCTGCCGGGTCCGTCACATACGGCGGGCCCCAGGCGCGGGTGTCGTCGCCGGTGCCGGGGCGCTCGACCTTGATCACTTCGGCCCCCAGGTCCCCCAGCGTTTGCGCGGCCCACGGACCTGCGAGCACACGCGAAAGATCGAGCACCTTCACGTGCTGGAGCGCGCCTGGCGGCTTGGCGGCCCCGTCGCTCATTGCTGCGGCACCTTGGCTTGCTGCACGATGCGCGTCCACAGCGCGATCTCGTTCTTCTGGAATGCGTGCATCTGCGCAGGGCCACCCGTCATGGGCGTGGCGCCAATGCGCTCATAGAAGGCGCGGGTTTCGTCCGTTTTGGAGATCGCCGTGAACAACTCCGCCAGCTTGGCCGTCTCGGCCACCGGTGTCTTGGCGCTCACCATCGCGCCCACCCAGGTGTAAGCCTCGAACCCGGGCAGACCGGCCTCGCTGGCGGTGGGCACGTCGGGCGACGAGGCCACGCGCTTGTCGGCCGCCACGGCGAGCACCTTCACGCGGCCCCCCTTGGCCAGCTCCTGCACGGCGGTCACCTCGGCAAAGGCATAGTCCACCGTGCCAGAAGCCACGGCCGTCATGGTCTCGCCAGCGCCCTTGAACGGCACATGCACGGTCTGCACCTGGGCGGCATCGTTGAGCAACTCGCCCATGAGCTGGTAGCCCGCCGAACCGGCGCCGAAATTGATCTTGCCGGGGTTGGCCTTGGCGTAGGCCAACAAGCCTTTGAGGTCTTGATACGGCGCCTGCGGGGTGACAGTGAGCATGGCGGGCGAGCGCATCATCATCGTCAGCGGTGCGAAATCCTTGACCGGGTCATAGGGCAGCTCCTTGAACAGCGCGGCGTTCACGGCCAGCGTGGAATTGCTGCCGATGAACACGGTGTAGCCATCGGCTGGCGCCGCGAGCACCTGCTTGACGGCGATGAAGCCGTTGGCGCCGGGTTTGTTCTCGACCACCACGGCCTGGCCCGTGAGGTCCTGCAACTTGCGCGCAAAGTACCGCGCCGAGGTGTCGGTGCCGCTGCCAGGCCCGAAGGGGACGACGAACTTGATGGTCTTGGATGGGAAGGTCTGGGCCTGGGTCTGGGCCAGGGCAGAGGGCGCGAGTGTGGCGCCCACGGTGATCAGGGCGGCGCTACCGAAGGCGCCCAGAATGGTTCTGCGCTTTTGCATGGGGTTTGTCTCCGTGAATCGTTGGCAGGTTTGTTGGCCCTTCGGAGGGCTCTGGCTTGCACTCTAGTCACCAGGACTAGTGCCGTCTAATATTAAGAATTGAAAAGCCAATACCATTTGGATATCACATGAACCTGCGCCAACTGCGCCAATTCGTCACGCTCGCGGAAACGGGCAACTTCCACCGCGCGGCCGAGCTGCTGCACATGGCGCAGCCGCCGCTGTCGGTGTCCATCCGCAAACTCGAAGAAGAACTCGGAGACACGCTGTTCACGCGCCGCTCCACGGGCGTGTTCCTCACACCCGTGGGCGAGGCCATGCTGGCCGATGCGCGGCTCGCCCTGTTCCACGCCGAGCAATGCCGCCAGGCCGTGATGGATGCGCGCCAGGGCCAGGGCGGGCTGCTGCGCATGGGCATCATCGGCTCGGCGACATATGCACTGCTGCCCGAGCTGATCCCCTCGCTGCGCGAGCGTTTTCCCAAAATTGAGCTCGACCTGACCGAGGCCACCTCGTCCGAGATCCTGGATGGCCTGGTCTCGCGCCGCTTTGACGTGGGTTTTGTGCGCTACCCGGTGTTGCACCCGGCACCGTTCGAGCTGCTGCCCATGGACCGCGACGACTTCGTGCTCGCCGTCTCGGAACACAGCCCGCTTGCGGCGCACGAGGCCATCGCGTTGTCCGACGCGGCACACGAGCCTTTCATCATGTACCCGCAAGACAAGGTGCCCAGCCTTTCGGCCCTGGCACTGATGCGCTGCCAGCTCTCAGGCTTTACGCCGCATGTGGCCCAAGAGGCCATGCAGGTGCAGACCATCATGAGCCTGGTGGCCTCGGGCCTGGGTGTGGGCCTGGTGGCGGGCGTGGCGCGGCAGGTGGTGCCGCGCGGCGTGAAATGCCTGACACTGACCGACAACCCGCCGGGCTTTCATGTGGGCATTGCGCTGGCCCGGCTGCAGGGCAATGCCAGCAGGCTGGTGGAACGTTTCACCGAACACGCCCTGCGTTTTTCCACGGCGCCTGGCCTGGCGCCGCCAGCCGATGCGCCTGCGGCCGGCTGAACGACCGAGCCACGCGCAACAACAGCCCCCTCCCCGCCGTTCAGTCTTTCACCCTTCATGCGCGCGGTGGTGACGCCACCTGCACCTGGTCCCGTCCCTGGCGTTTGGCCGCATACAGGGCGTCATCGGCCCGGGCTAACAGAGCGTCTAGCGTGTCGGCGGGCTGCAGCGCGCTCACGCCAAAGCTTGCGGTGATGCCCACTTCCTCGGCGCCGCTTTCGGCCGGCAAAGGTACGCGCAGCGACCGCAGGCTGATCCGAAGCCGCTCCAGCAGCGCCACGGCGCTGTGCATGCCGGTATCGGGCATCAGCAGGGCAAACTCTTCGCCCCCCACGCGCCCCACCATGTCGTGCTGGCGCATCGCTTCCACACAAACCCGGGCCACGGCGCGCAGCACCTCGTCACCCACCGCATGGCCATATTGGTCGTTGACGCGTTTGAAATGATCAATGTCGAACATGGCCAGCGCCAGCGGCCGCCCATGGCGCCGGGCGCGCGCAAGCTCGGCCTCGGTGCGGTCCATGAAATGGCGCCGGTTGGCGATGCCGGTGAGCACATCGGTAGTGGCCGCCTTGCGCAGCGCGTCCTCCATGGTCTTGCGCTCGGTGATGTCCACCACGGTGGTGAGCGTGCAGGGCTCGCCGTCGTATTCGATGGGCACCATGGAGATCAGCACCCACAGCGTACGCCCGCCGGCCACCACCAGGCTGGTTTCGTGGTCGCGCACCACACCGTCGCGCAAGAACTGCTCGCGCAGCCGCTCGCGTTCGGTCGGGTCTGCATAGATGACGTTGGGGTGTGTGCCCAGCAAGGTCTGCGCGCCCATGCCCGATTCAAGCGCCGCGCGGTCGTTGACGTACACAAAGGTGTTGCTGGACAGGCGCGTCACCGTCATGGGCACGGGCGCATTGCGCAGGATGGACAACAAACGCGACTCGCTCGCGGCCAGCGCGCTCGTGCGCTCGGCCACGCGCTGCTCCAGCGTGTCGGCCAGACCACGCAACTCGGCATACAGGCGCGCGTTGTCGATGGCATTGACCACGCTGCCCAGCAGCAGCTCCAGAAACCGGATGCGCTCGCGCGAGAACGCCCCAGCCATGGCATTGTTGTCAAGGTACAGCGCACCGACCACCTGCCCCATGCGCGCAAACGGCATACACAGCACCGAGCGCGTGGTCCGCGCGCTGAAGTACGCGGCACGCAGCCATGCATCGCTGGCGCACACGTCGTCGATCACCACCGCTTCGCCCTTGTTCAGCACCGTGCGC
Source organism: Acidovorax radicis (assembly GCF_020510705.1). Taxonomy (NCBI): domain Bacteria; kingdom Pseudomonadati; phylum Pseudomonadota; class Betaproteobacteria; order Burkholderiales; family Comamonadaceae; genus Acidovorax; species Acidovorax radicis. Next base: position 140,234 of record NZ_CP075184.1, on the reverse strand, counting down.
AGCACCTCAAGCGGCAGGCGGTTGGCGGCGGCCTCAAGCGCCAGGGGCGGACTGTGCAGCTGCGCTCCGTCGGCATGCAGCAGCCACTCCCCCTGCGGGCCACGCAACACGATGGCGGCGCGGCCTGCACCGGCGTTTTGCCGCAGCACTTCCAGCATGCGTGCCAGCAACGCATCCAACGCGATCTCGGCCGTCACGGCCTGCACCGTGGCCATCAGGGTGGCCATGTCGAGCGCCTGCGCGCCCGCCGTGGCAGGCGCACCGTGGTGCGCCGTTGGAACCACAGGCCCCAAGGCCGAGGGCTTGGGCGGCTGCGCCAGCATGCCCAGCCCACCTGCCAAGGCGCTGCCACCCCAACGCAGAAAAAGGGCCCGGGCCTCGGCCACTGCGTTCGAAGCGGCGGGCGTGTCACCGCGCTGGTACCAGGCCCGCGCCTGGTGCCAGTGCACCAAGCCTTGCAGGAACAGGTTGCCCGTGGCCAAGGCTGCGGCGTGGGCCGCCCCGAACGCCGCATCGGCCACACCGGCATCCGTCGCCCGGCGGGCGTGCAGCAGATGGGCCAGCGGTTGCACGTCCGCACAGGTGCGGGCCCAGCGGTCCAACCGCTCGCTGCCCTGCTCGCCATGCCGCTGCGCCTGGTCGATCGGCAGGCGACCCGCGTCGGCCTCGTCCAGGGCCGCCACCGCGGTAAAGAACACACAAAAAGGCACCATCACCATGCCCCGGCCGGCAGCGAACAAGGGTTGCGCCTTCAGGCCCGACGCCAGCGCCTGGGCTGATCGCCCGGCCAGCGCCGCCAACAGGCAGCGCCAGGCATGCAGGAACATCGCGCCGGTCTGGTCCACGCGCGCGTTGTAGGTGCGCTCCAGCGATGCTGCAGAAAAAATCCCCTGTTCGAGGGGCTCTGCGCCCCAATGGTCCTGCCGCAGCGCCCGCACCACCGCGCGCAGGGCGTTCAGGTAATCGAGCGCCACGGGCTGCCGAATGCGCTGCAGCGTGATGGCGTCGCCATCCAGGCGTTCTTGCAGGTCGGCCAGCGGCATGCCGCCGAGCAGGCAGTGGTAACCATGCACATACAAGCCCAGGCCCGCGTGGCGCAGGTTGCCGGTTTCCAGGCCACTGTGGTGCACCGCCAGCAAGCCTGGCAGGCCCTGGTTGATGCCCTCGATCCAGTGGCGCAGGAAGGCGTTGAACGAAAAGCCGGCATGCGCGTACACCGCGCGCCAGTGGTAGCGTTCGATCAGTCCCATGGTCATGCGGCCCAGCCGGTATCCAAAGGCATAGTCGCCCAGGAACTCGGCCACCATCAACCCTGCCACCGAATAAGCCGAGAGCGCCACAGGCGCATGGCCGCGGGCCACCATCAGGCGCACCTGCACCAGCGTCAGAAGCGGCAGCAGCGCCGGGCGGGCGATGTAGGCAGCGGCCGTCATCTTGGCCATGACGGCCATCTGCTGAAGACACGGAGCGTCGGTCATGGGTGGACGCTCGGCCAGCACCTCCAGGCCCAGGGCTTCGATCTCTTCGCGCAGGCCGGCGATAAGCCGGCCCACATCGTCGGGGGTCGCGGCCTGGGGCAGCTCGGTGCCCAACAGCCGCAGCACCGACAGGCCCAGCTCCAGCGTCTTGTGAAGCTGGCCCGATGTATAGAACGACTCAATGCGCACGTCCAGCAGCCGCGCCTGCGCCACCGGGCCCAGCCCTGTGGCATGGTGCAAAGCGGCGTCGATCAGCGCCTCGGTGGTGGCGCCATCGCCACGCAATGCCGCCATGCGTGCAGCATGCACCCGCAGGGCCAATGCGGCGGGCGCGTCGGTCTGCCACTGGGCCTCGCCCCGCAGCTCCACGGCCTGTAACGCGTACCCGGCAGCCAGATCGAATGACGCGGCCTCCGCGGCCCGGTGGCTCGCCTGCTCGTTAAGGCATGCCAGCTGCGCGCGTTCTGCGGCATTGTCGATCCAGGCGCGTCCCGCATTGAGATGGTTGACGATGGGAAAGTCCACCACGGCGCCATCGGGCACGGCATCACGCAGCATCCGACCGATGTCCAGATGCAGCAAGGGGCGTTCGTCCGCAGGCGCAAGGGCATAGGCCGCTTCCTGAACACGGTCATGCGCAAAGACAAATTCCGCCTGGATGGACCGGCCTTCGTTCTCATCGAGCACCGCCATCCATTGATGGCGCGCATCGCGTGGAAGCACCAGTCCAGCCACCATCGCCGGGCGCAGGGCCTGCAGCAACTGGGCCGGTGTCTGACGGCACGCCATGGCCAGCGCACGCAACTCGAAGCGGCTGCCCATGCAGGCGGCCCGCACCAGCGCATGGCGCGTGGCCTGGGGCAGGCTGCGCAGTTGCCCCAGCATGAACTCGGCCACGTTCTCGGCCACCTTCTCGCGGTGGATGTGGTCGATGGACCAGCGCCAGCACGGTGCCGCACGGTCCAGCCAGATGTGCTGGCGCGCATGCAGGTCCAGCAAAAAGCGCCCCAGAAAGAACGGGTTGCCTCCGGTTTTGGAGTGACAGGCTGCCGCAAGCGGCTGCACTTCGCTCACGGACTGCTGCAAGGAGTCACTCAACCACTGGGCGACGTCGCGCACCTCCAGAGGGCCCACAGACAGGGCCACACGGCGTTCGCCCACGGCCTGCAGCGCGGCCAGATCACGTGCGATCAGGCTGTCGGGCGGCACTTCGTTGGAGCGATAGGCGACGATGAACAGCAGGTGGTGCAGGCCCTCGTCCAGCACCAGTTCGCGCAGCAGCCGGCGTGAAATGCGGTCAGACCACTGCAGATCGTCGATGAACACCACCACGGGCTCCTGGGCGCTGGCCAACGCGGCAAAGCACATCTGCATGGTGCGCACAAAGCGGTTCTCGCTCTCGGCGGGGCCGGGCGCTGAGTCCACCGGGGCCACGCCGCCCAGCAGCTCCACCAGCGCAGGCAGCACGGCTTGTGCCACGCCCGCGTTGGGCCCCAGCAGGGCCGTCATCCGCTCGCGCCACAGGGACCGCTGCGGCAGCGGCTGCGCCATGACCTGTTCGATGCGCTGCGCGAGCGCCTGCACGAAGGCTGCACAGGGGTCACCCAGCCCCAGGGGGTTGAACTTGCCGCTCACCATCTGCCCCCGATGCGCCAGCAAGCTGCGCTGCACGTCCTGCACCAGCGCCGTCTTGCCAATGCCCGACACGCCGCCAATGGCCACCAGACGCGACGCCCCCCCAGCGGCGGCTTCAAAGGCCTGGTGGAGCTGGCTCGCCTCGTCGCTGCGTCCATAGAGCCGGCCCGACAGGCGAAATTGCTCCGACAGATCACCCTGGGCGAGCACCACCTGCTGCTGCAGCGCTGGGTCGCGCAAACCATCGCGGATGGCGCGCAGGTCCCGACGCAGCACGTGATGGCTCTGGTAACGGTGCTCCGGCTCCTTGGCCAGCAGGCGTGCGATGAGTCGCGCCAGCACAGGGGGCGCCTCGGGGCACAAGGCCAGCACCGGATGCGGCGCGAGCGCCAGGTGGGCATGCACGGCCTGTAGCGGGTCGTTGATGTGGCCGAACGGCGGCTCACCTGTCAACAGTTCCTGCAGCGTGGCGCCCAAGGCATAGAAATCGCAGCGGTAGTCCACGTCGCGTGCCAGGCGACCTGACTGCTCGGGCGCCATGCTGGCGAGCGTGCCCTCAGGATCGGGGCTGCCCAGGGCCAGCGCGCGCTCGAAGACGGTGTCTGCGGCAATGCCGAAGTCGATGAGCCGCACCAGGCCTTGCTCGGGCTCCATGACGATGTTGGCGGGTGCAATGTCTTTGTGCAGGATGCCGTGGATGTGCAGCGCCTCCAGCGCATCCACCACCGCCAGCGCGATCTCGATCACCTGCGCCACGGGCAGCGGGCCAGCGCGGCGCAGGCGCTCGTCCAGGGCCATCGCGCCGTCATCGGGCAATACGATGAACAGAGCGCCTGCATGGCTGTCCAGCGCGATGGCGCTCACGATGCCCGGATGGCTGACACGGCGCGAAAGCTCAAACTCACGCCGCAGCCGCGCCACATCGACGGGCCCCAGAATTTCGCGGCGCAGCAGCTTGATGACCGCCCGCGTGCCATCCGCGTGCACGCAGCGCACCACGTGGGACGTTGGCCCCTGGTGCAGGGTCTCCAGCACCGTCCAGCCAGCAAACTGCAGCCCCGGGAGGGCAAAGGCCAGGTCGGCCGCATGAGCCACGCCGGAGGCCGCGCCTGAAGCGGGGCCGGGAATCGTTTCGAGGTGCATGTGCAGCGGACCTTGGGTGGCAACACCATCATAGTGCTGGATGTGGCGGCCGCCACCCTCCGCTCAGTGCATAGATCCGCAGGTTATCGGGCGTCTGCCAGGCGACCGGCTGCAAACGCCACATACCAGTCCAGGCACCCCGGGTTGGCCATCGCGTCCTTGTTCACCACCTTCTCGATGGGCTGGCCCAGCAGCAGTTTCTTGATCGGCAGCTCCTGCTTCTTGCCGCTCAAGGTGCGCGGCACCTCGGCCACGGCAAAGATGTCGTCGGGCACAAAGCGTGGGCTCAGGGCCGTGCGGATGGCCGCGTTGATGCGCTCGCGCAGTGTCTCGTCCAGCGCGTGGCCAGGGCGCAGCACCACAAACAGCGGCATGTAGCTTTCGCGGCCCAGGTATTCCAGGTCCACCACCAGGCTGTCGAGCACCTCGGGCAATGATTCGACCGCGCTGTAGATCTCACTCGTACCCATGCGCAGGCCGTGGCGGTTGATGGTGGCATCAGAGCGGCCGTAGATGACGCAGCCGCCGTTGGCGCCGATCTTGAGCCAGTCGCCATGGCGCCACACCGCGCCCATGCTGGCGGGGCCGTCGCCACCGCCGGGCTGGCGGCCGTGGCCTGCGGGGTACATGTCGAAGTAGCTCGACAGGTAGCGTGATCCGTCCTTGTCGCCCCACAGGTACAGGGGCATAGACGGAATGGGCTGCGCGCAGACCAGCTCGCCCACCTCGCTCATCACTGGCAAGCCCTCGGCATTCCAGGACTCCACCGCCGCGCCCAGCATGCGGCATTGCATCTCGCCGGGCACCTGGGGCATCTCGCGGTGGCCGCCGATGAAGGCGCCGCAAAAGTCGGTGCCACCGGAGATGTTGTTCCACCAGATGTCATGCGTGCCCAGCGCCTCGAACTGCGCCGTGCCCCATTGCTGCACCTCGGGCGATAGCGGCGAGCCCGTGGTGCCCAGCGCGCGGATGCGGCTCAGGTCGCCATAGTCCTTGAGCGTGATGCCCGCCTTCATGCAGTTGGCAAAAAACGCCGCGCCCGCGCCGAAAAAGGTCACGCCCGTCTCGGCCGCAAAGCGCCACAGCACGCCCCAGTCCGGGTGGTCCTTGCTGCTGCCGGGGTTGCCGTCGTAGATCACGCAGGTGGTGCCCGACAACAGGCCGCTGAGCTGCGCGTTCCACATCACCCAGCCGGTGGAGCTGTACCAGTGGTAGCGCTCGCCAAAGCTGTTGGGCTCGTAGCTGCAGCCGATGTCGTTGTGCAGCACCTTGAGCTGCAGCGCCACCAGCACCGTGCCGCCGTGGCCGTGCACGATGGGCTTGGGCAACCCTGTGGTGCCGCTCGAATAGACGATCCACAGCGGGTGGTCAAACGGCAGCCACATCGGCTCAAAGGCGGCGTTTTCAGCATCATTTCGGGCTGTAGCGCTTGTCCAACTTGCCCAACCAGCTATCGAAACAGAAGCATCCAGGTTACCCAGCAACACCGCGTGCTGCACGCTGGGCAGGGCCTCGCGCAGTTCGGCCAGCACGGTGCGGCGGTCGTGGTCGCGCCCGCCGTAGCTCACGCCGTCCACGCCGATCAGCACCTTGGGCTCGATCTGGCGAAAGCGGTCGAGCACCGCGTGGGTGCCCATGTCGGGCGCGCAGATGCTCCACACGCCGCCAATGCTCACCGTGGCCAGGAAAGCGATCATGGCCTCAGGCACATTGGGCAGGTAGGCGGCCACGCGGTCGCCGGGCTGGATGCCCTGGGCCTTGAGGTGCAGGGCCAGCGACGCGACCTGGCGCCGCAGCTCGGGCCAGCTCAGTTCGCGGTGGTGGCCTTTTTCATTGCGGCTGATGATGGCGGGCAGGCCTGCGGCATGCGCGGCATCCACATGGCGCAGCGCCTGGCGTGCGTAGTTGACCTGGGCGCCTGGGAACCACAACGCGCCGGGCATGGTGTTTTTGGCCAGCACGGCGGTGTGGGGGGTGGGCGACTCCAGCTTGAAGTAGTCCCAGATGCTTTGCCAAAAGGCGTCGAGATCGGTGGTGGACCAGCGCCAGAGGGCGTCGTAGCTGTCGAACTGCAGGCCACGCGTGTCGCGCAGCCAGTTCTGGTACAGGCGGATCTGGGGAATGAAAGGCAGGGTGTTTTGTTTTGTCTCCATGGCGACGCAGCGTACCAGCGCGCTGGGGTGTTGACCACGCCACGCCGTCTCCGAATTGACATGGCAAGCCACGCGACGGGCCATGCGGAATGTGCAGGGCAGATGGCCTGCGGACCGCACGCGCCAAAAGTCCCCGTCCGCAGGCACGTGCCAGGTGTGTGGCAGGTACCTATACTTCGCGCCACGGCCCGGCGGGGGCGTGGCACCGGGGCAGCGTGGTTGCGCCCTGCCAGCGCACCCCCGTGGCCGGGAATGCGCGCATGCGCGCTGTGGTCGATTTTTTTGTGGGGCCCCTGGCCCGTCGCTCTGATGCAAATGCTCCTGTCCGCCTGGCCCGTTCTGGCCCTGTTGTTGCCTGCACTGTGGCTGGTGTCGGCGCTTGTTTTTCTGGCCAAGGGCAACCGGCGGGCGTTTGCGCACCTGATGGCCCTGTTGGCCTGTTTTCTGATCGGCGCGCTGCTGATGGAGTTCTTCACCTTCATGGGCGCCCTCATGGCCCGCTCGGGCAGCCAGCACGCCACGCCCACGCTGGGCACCGGCACGCGCCAGTTGCTGGAGACGATGGCCAACCCGCGCTCCATCACCGCGCCGCCGCTGTCGCTGGCGGCTTTTGCGGCGTACAGCATCCCCGTGGCCTACCTGTGCCTGCTGGTCATCTGGGGGCTGCATCTGCGCGGCAAGAAGTCGGGTCCGGCCAAAAAGAAATCAGCCACCAAAACGCCGCGCAAGACGGCAAAAGCCTGAGTCGGCACAGCGGCGCTCGGGGCTGTTGCGGCCACATTTGGGCATTTTTGGCCTCCAGCGCTTTATCCATAAGCGCAAGCAGCTATTGATTACATAGCAAACCAGGCGCCGCGACTTGATGCAGGGCAAACCGTTGTGCGCCACAGGCGCCCACAATGGCCCGCTGCTTTTCCCTTGTTTTGTGCCATGACTCCACACAGCGACGTCCTCATCGTCGGCGCAGGCCCGGCCGGCCTGTCGCTGGCCGTTTCCCTCGCCCAGGCCGGTTTTGCCACCACCGTGGTCGAGCAGCAGAGCGACAGCGCGCTGGCCGCGCCCGCGCCTGATGGCCGCGAGATTGCCCTGACCCACCCCAGCAGAGACACCCTGCAGCGGCTGGGCAGCTGGGCGGGCCTTGCCGCCCACGAGGTCGGTGAAATCCGCGAAGCGCAGGTGCACGACGGCCCTGTGGGGCTGCACAGCGCCTTGCAGCTGCACACCCCGGGCGCACCCGGTGCCTCGGATACCACGGGGCACGGTGCGCTGGGTTTTATCGTGCCCAACTTCGCGCTGCGCCGCACCGCTTACGAGGTGGCGGCGCGCACCCGCGGCGTGCACATCATCAGCAACGCCCAGGTCACACGCGTGGCCACGCAGGGGGCCCAAGCCGAACTCGACTACCTGCCCGTGGGCGCGGCAAGTGACGCGGTGCCCGCCACACCCGCACAGCCCCAGCGCCTGTGCGCCCCGCTGCTGGTGGCGGCCGACAGCCGCTTCTCGGCCACCCGCCGCCAGCTGGGCATTGGTGCACAGATGAGCGACTTTGGCCGCACGGTCATTGTCAGCCGCATGCGCCACACCCTGCCCCATGGCAACGTGGCGCACGAGTGTTTTGGCTACGAACGCACGCTGGCCGTGCTGCCGCTGCCCGATGCACCCGACGGGCACCCCCTGTGTTCGGTGGTGGTCACTGCGGGCACGGCCGATGCCGCCGCCCTGATGGCGCTGAGCCCCGAGGCCTTCGCCGCCCAGGTGCAAGCGCAGTTCAACGGGCGCCTCGGCCCCATGGCACTGCAAGGCGAGCGCCACGCCTACCCTTTGGTGGCCACGTATGCACAGCGTTTTTCAGGCCACCGCTGTGCCTTGCTGGGCGATGCCGCCGTGGGCATGCACCCGGTCACGGCGCATGGCTACAACCTGGGCCTGGCCGGTGTGGAGCGGTTGACCGCCGCCCTGGTCAGCGCACGCCAGCAAGGGCAGGACATCGGCAGTACCGATGCCCTGGCCGTGTACGCCCGGGCGCACCACCGCCACGCCTGGCCGATCTACCAGGGCACCAATGCCATCGTGCGCCTGTACACCGACGCCCGCCCGGTGCCGCGCCTGCTGCGGCAGTTGGTGCTGCAGGGAGCCCGGCGCCTGCCGCCGCTGCAGGCCGCCATCGTGGGACAGCTGACAGGCAAGGCCCCCGCGTGGACGCGGTTGCTGGCGCCTGGGCCGACGGCAGACCTGCGCAAGGTGTAGCGGCCAGCGCCAACCTCTACGGGCTTTCGGACAGTGGCCCCTCAACATCCACACGGACAGCGACTTTTCAGCAGCACACACTCTGCAACTGGCGCAGCCCAAGCCAGTGCCACCGTGGAACTGGCTTTGCCAGGCCACGGGTGGCGTCCCCCTACGGGCGAAGGCGCCAAAGGCGACTCAGGGGGGCTTCAATCCTTCACGCCCAGCGTCGCCAGGCCATACAGTGGCGCGCCGAGCCAGGGGCGCCACAGCGTGTCCATGGCCATGCCCGCCCAGCCATATCCCTCCGCAGCGCTCTGCTCGCGCAACAGCTGCAGGCGCGGGTGCACAGCGGCCAGCTCGGCCATGCGGCCCACGCCCCAGCAAAACGCCGCGCCCGTGGGGCGCATGCTGGGGCAACGGGCAGCAAAGCCCACGGTATGGCGCGCCATCACATCCAGCACCATGCGCGACCCAGGGGGTGCGCACTGCGCAAACTCGGCCAGCACGGCGTTCGCCTGCTCGGGCTGCAAGTACATCAGCACCCCTTCACACACCAGCAGCACGGGAAGCACCGGCAGCCCATGGGCCGACTCAGGCAGCCCCAGCCGCTGCCACCAGCCCGGCTGCGCCAGGTCCACCTCGGCCTGGCGCGCGCGCGGGCAACGCAGGGGCAGCAACTGCTGGCGCAGCGCTATCACCTCGGGCAGATCGGCGTCCAGCCAGTGGTTGGCACCCGTATCCAACCATTGAAAGTGATGGGCCAGGCCGCACCCCAGGTTAACGCCCAGCGCGTGTGGATGCTCGGCAAAAAAGGCCCGCCCCGCCTCCTTGATGGAGCGGGTGCGCCACAGCACATTGAGCACCGTGGGCAAGTCGTCCAGGGTCGCATTCACGTCGGCGCCCAACTGGGTCAGCAACGCCTGGGCCACGGCATCGTGGCAATCGAGCCAGGGAAAATAACGCCCGCCATAGGCGCGCGCGGCCAGCGGGATCAGCAGGGTGCTGGGCACGGGGTGCAGTTGCGCGCGCTGCAGCAGGCTGGAGGCGCGGCCGGCCGGGCCTGCAGGTGGCGCAGGGCTGCGCGGCGGTCGGACACGGCGTCGGGCGGGGGGCTGCGGCACGGGGCGCTCCTCCAGTGGCAGCGGGCGCCACGGTTGCGTGGGATGCGTGGGATGCGGTATGGCCCAAAACACAGGCCTCGCGCCATTCTGAACGGTTTACCGCCGTCTGCGGTGAATGGCCGCAGCGCGTGCTGCGGTATGTCAAGGCGCTGGCGGGGCTTGCCGCCAGCGAGACGCTGAAAGTCTAGTCCTTGACCAGCGCCCACACCAACGCCACTCCCGCGGCCAGCAAATCCCCGGTGAACGAGCTGTCATCCACATCGCTGCTGCTGGTGAACGCACGCTTTTGGCGCTCACGCTCGGCACGCGTGCGGTCGCGTTCCAGGGCCACCAGGGCGTCGCCGATGTCCATGGGCGATGCAGGCGCCGCCGCAGAGGCCGTGGCGCGGGCGCCCGCCTGGGCGTAGCCCTCCATGGCGCGCACCACGGCCTGGGGGTCGATGAGGGAAAACGCGGCGCGGCAATAGGGGCAGGCGTGGTCCTTGCGGATGTCCACGGGGGCGCCGCAACTGGTGCAATAGATGGCACCCACGCGCTTGGCGAGGTCGTCGATCTCGGGCCGCGTCATGTGGCGCACAAAGCCCTTTTCGACCATGAATGACGAAAACGTGCTGAACCGGCCGTGCTGGCGCGCACAGCGATAGGTCATGTAGCGGCCACTGCGCACCAGATCAAAACCTTTCTCCAGCGGGCGCACGCAGCGCGGGCAGGCCATGTGGTCGCCCAGCGGCTGGTGCTGGTCCACACGGTGCTCATGCATCAGGCGAAACAGCTCGACCACCGAGGCAGGTGTGAGCTTGAGGTTTTCGTGCCGGTCAAACCACAGGCCCTGGCAGGCGAAGCAGATGTCCAGATCCAGCGTGTCGCCCAGATTGCTGGCGAACGAATGCGACTGCATGGGCTGGCGGCAGGAGGGGCACGAGGGAAATGACGGGCTGGGCGGTAGGAGTGGCATGTGGCTGTGCGATAAAAAAAGCGATGCAATCACCACCTTGGCCTTTCGCCGGGCCTGAAGGTGCGCTCAAATCGTAACCCGGCACGAATGCACACGGAACCGGGTCACCACACCGCGACAGCCACCGCTGCGCGGCGGTAGCATTCGCGCCTTAACCACAAGGAAGAACAACATGGGTTTCATGAACTGGCGGGTGCGAAGCGCGGAACAACTACAGCATGGCGGCGTGATCGCGCCGGACGAGCGGCTGCCCTGGCCGCAGACGGCGGTGATGGGCGTGCAGCACGTGATTGCCATGTTTGGCGCCACGGTGCTGGCCCCCATCCTGATGGGCTTTGACCCGAACGTGGCGATCTTGATGAGCGGCATCGGCACGCTGATCTTCTTCCTGATCACCGGCGGCAAGGTGCCCAGCTACCTGGGTTCGAGCTTCGCCTTCATCGGCGTGGTGATTGCAGCCACTGGTTATGCAGGCCAGGGGCCCAACGCCAACATCGCCGTGGCGCTGGGCGGCATCATTGCGTGCGGGCTGCTCTACACGCTGATCGGCGTGCTGGTGCAGGCCATCGGTACGGGCTGGATCGAACGCTTCATGCCGCCCGTGGTCACGGGTTCGGTCGTGGCGGTGATTGGCCTGAACCTGGCGGGCATTCCCATCAAGAACATGGCGGCCAGCAACTTTGACAGCTGGATGCAGGTGGTGACCTTTGTGAGCGTGGGCCTGGTGGCGGTGCTCACACGCGGCATGGTGCAGCGCCTGCTGATTTTGGTGGGGCTGATCGTGGCCAGCATCATCTACGCGGTGCTGACCAATGGCCTGGGCCTGGGCAAGCCCATGGACCTGTCTGCCCTGGCCAACGCCGCCTGGTTTGGCATGCCCCACTTTGCCACCCCGCAGTTCAGCGGCAATGCCATGCTGCTGATTGCACCCGTGGCCATCATCCTGGTGGCCGAGAACCTGGGCCACATCAAGGCTGTGACGGCCATGACGGGGCAGAACCTGGACCGCTTCATGGGCCGTGCGTTCATCGGCGATGGCATTGCCACCATGGTCAGCGGCAGCGCGGGCGGCACGGGCGTGACCACCTATGCCGAGAACATTGGCGTGATGGCAGCGACCAAGATCTATTCCACCGCCGTGTTTTTGCTGGCGGGCGTGTTTGCGCTGGTGCTGGGCTTTTCCCCCAAGTTCGGTGCGTTGATCCAGACCATTCCATTGCCGGTGATGGGTGGCGTGTCCATCGTGGTGTTTGGCCTGATCACCGTGGCCGGGGCCAAGATCTGGGTGGACAACAAGGTGGATTTTTCGCAGAACAAGAACCTCATCGTGGCAGCCATCACGCTGATCCTGGGCACGGGCGACTTCACGCTCAAGTTCGGCCAGTTTGCACTGGGCGGCATTGGCACGGCCACCTTCGGGGCGGTGTTGCTGTACGCGCTGCTCAACCGCAAGGGATGAGCCCTCAGGGGGCCAACGGACTGGTGCAGGGAGGCGGTCAAAAATGTAAGGGTTAACCCTTTATCTGTAAGGAACGCTTGCTAACATCTTTGGCACTTGTGGGGCCGCCCGTTCAACAAAGGGCTGCCCCTTTCCATTTTTGTGTGGAGCTTTCTTCATGACCTTGGCTCATCGGGTGCTGTACCCCGACTTTCTCTCTCGCACCCTGTCTGCCGACGAGGCAGCCGCCCTGATCCCCGCAGGCGCCAATGTGGGCATGAGCGGCTTCACCGGCGCGGGCTACCCCAAGGCGCTTCCGGCAGCCATCGCGGCCCATGCCAGGGCCGAACATGCAGCCGGCAAGCCCTACCGGATCAATGTATGGACGGGCGCATCCACCGCGCCGGAGGCCGACGGCGTGATGGCCGACGCCGATGCGATAGGCCAACGCCTGCCGTTCAACACCGATCCGATCGCGCGCAGGAAGATCAACGAAGGCTCGATCGATTTCATCGACATGCACCTGTCGCACGTGGCCCAGCATGCGTGGTTTGGCTTTCTGGGGCACATGCACGTTGCGGTGATCGAAGTGCTGGGCGTCACGGCCGACGGCCTGCTGATTCCCTCCACCTCCGTGGGCAACAACAAGACCTGGCTGGAGATTGCCGACAAGGTGATTCTGGAAGTGAACACCCGACTGCCCGCCGAGATGGAAGGCATGCACGACATCTACTACGGCACGGCCATCCCGCCGCGCCGCATGCCCATTCACATGACGCAGGCCGACGACCGCATTGGCGAGGCCTACCTGAAAGTGGACCCGGCCAAGGTGATCGCCGTGGTGGAAACGCACCGGGGCGACCGCGACAACGTATTTGCCGCGCCCGACGCGAACTCCAACCGCATTGCCCAGTACATCATCGACTTTCTCGCGCACGAGATGAAGATGGGCCGATTGCCCAAGGAAATGCTGCCCATCCAGTCGGGGGTGGGCAACGTGGCCAACGCCGTGCTGGCCGGTCTGCTGACGGGCCCGTTCGAGAACCTGCTGGGCTTCACCGAGGTGCTGCAGGACGGCATGCTGGACCTGCTGCGCGCGGGCAAGATGAGCAAGGCGTCTGCCACGGCGATTTCCCTGAGCCGCACGGCCTTTGAAGACTTCGAGAAGAACATCGACTTCTACCGCGAGCGCATCATCCTGCGGCCGCAGGAGATCTCCAACCACCCCGAGCTGGTGCGCCGCCTGGGCATCATTGCCATGAACTCGATGATCGAGGCCGACATCTACGGCAACATCAACTCCACACACATCATGGGCTCGGGGATGATGAACGGCATCGGCGGCTCGGGCGACTTTGCGCGCAATGGCTACCTGTCGTTCTTCGTGACGCCGTCGGTGGCCAAGGACGGCGCCATCAGCTGCATCGTGCCCATGGTCTCGCATGTGGACCACACCGAGCACGATACGCAGATCATCGTCACCGAGCAGGGCCTGGCCGACCTGCGCGGCCTGAGCCCCAAGCAACGCGCCCAGGTCATCATCGACCAGTGCGCCCACCCGGACTTTCGCCCTGCGTTGCATGACTACGTGGCCCGCGCCCAACGCAACCCCGTGGGCCAGCACACCCCCCATCTGCTGAACGAAGCCCTGTCGTGGCACCAGCGGTATGTAGACACAGGGTCGATGCGCCAGGACCTGCCCGTCTGAGCAGGCAAACCAAGCCGCCCGTCGGCCCGCCACCGGTTTGCGCAGGCGGGTGCATGGGCCCTGGCTAGAATTGGGGTTAACCCTAGGCCACACAGGCCCTACGCAGGTCTCCCCTCCGCTCCCGCACCAGCCCCTCTTCGGGGCTGGCTGCTTTTACTCAGGTCTTTGCCATGCAACGTCGTCAGTTCACCCATTCTCTCGTGGCCGCCAGTGCCGGTCTTGCCTTTGCCCCGTGGTCGCATGCCGTGGGTGTGCAGGACGCCATGGATGCCAAGGTGGTCACCATTGGCTGCTCGGTGGGCCTCACGGGTCCGCTGGCCAGCCTGGGGCGCGAACTCAAGCAGGGGCTGGATGCGGGCATCGCACAGGCCAACACGCGGGGCATCAACGGCCGCGAACTGAAGCTGCTGGCCATCGACGACGGCTATGACCCGGCCCGCTCGGAAGACAATGCGCGCAAACTGATTGCCGACAGCAACGTGGTGGCGCTTTTGTCGTGCATGGGCACGGCCAACAACCAGCGCATCCTGCCACTGGTGGATGAAGCGCAGATCCCCTACGTGGCCCCACAAAGCGGCGCCACGTCGCTGCGCAAAGCCGAATACCGCTCGGTGTTCCACGTGCGCGCCAGCTACTCGGACGAGGCCCAGCGGCTGACACAAAAGCTGGTGACCATGGGCATTTCGGACCTGGCCATCGTGTACCAGGACACGGCCTTTGGCCGCGAATTTCTGGCGGACGTGAAAAGCGCCCTGCTCGCCGCCAAACAGCCCGCCCCCAAAGCCTTCAAGCTCGACGCAGCGGGCGCGCAAGTCAACGACGTGGTCAAACAAGCCGTGGCCGCCAAGCCCAATGCGGTGCTGCTGGGCACAGCAGGGGACGTCTCGGCCACGCTGATCAACGAATTCAAGAAAGTCTCGCCCAGCACCCCGCTGGCTGCGACCAGCGTGGCCCTGAGCGGCGACAACCTGCGCCAGCTCGGTGGCAAGGCCTCGGGGGTGGCGCTGTCGATGGTGCTGCCCGATGCAGGACGCACCAGCGTGGCCCTGGTCCGCGAATACCAACGCGCCATGCGGGCACTGGGTTTTCAGGAGTTTTCGTCGCGCAGCTTTGAGGGGTATGTGAATGCGCGCGTGTTGACCGACGGGCTGGAACGCGCCGGCCGCGACCTGACCCGCGCCAAGCTACGCACGGCACTGGCCGGCATCCGCAACAGCGATCTCGGCGGCCTCACCATTGACTATGCGGGCAGCGCACCCTATGTGGGCTCGCGTTTCATGGACCTGGGGATTCTGGGCGCCAACGGCCGCTTCATCGGCTGACAAGCGCCCTGTGCGCACGGCCTGGCTGGAGAACACGGCCCCCGGAAATTCAGCACAATGGCACCACCCGGGAACGCTGTGAACAAAATGCTGACCCGGCAAGCCGCCGCCCGGGACACCCCGGCATTCTCATCTGGCGTGGTGCTGCACCAGCGTGCAGCACCACCTACTGCTTTGCCCACCACGCCATGCCCATCTGGAAAAAACCCATCGATCTGAGCACCCTCAACGCCACCAACGACCAGACCGCCTCGCAGCACCTGGGCATCGAGATCGTGGAGCTGGGTGACGATTTTCTGCGGGGCCGCGTGCCCGTAGACCACCGCACCAGGCAGCCGTTTGGCCTGCTGCACGGCGGCGTGAGTGTCGTACTGGCCGAGACCCTGGGCTCGCTGGGTGCCTATTACGCCAGCCCCGAGGGCCACAACGCGGTGGGCCTGGATATCAACGCCAACCACCTGCGCTCGGCCACCAGCGGCTGGGTGACCGGCACGGCACGACCCGTGCACCTGGGCCGCAGCACCCATGTGTGGGCGATCGAACTGGTCAACGAGGCAGGGGAGCTGACCTGCGTGTCGCGGCTGACCATGGCGATCCTGGCGCCGAAATAAAGTACATCCCCTTGAGGCGCTAACCGCTCGGTGCTGGTCGCCAGAGGCGACAGCTCTTCGGGCCGTCCAAGCCTGCGCAGGCAGGCTCGGAGCCGCGACCCTCAGCCCCTTCTCTCTGCGCGCTTCGCGCTCCGGGAAGGGGGACGCAGCCCTCGCGGCGGGGCGCCCCTTGCTCGGCTGCCCTGGCTTGGGCAGCGCCGGTTGCAAAGGCTGGGGTTGAATTTTGAGTGAAATCAGCCTCTATCGCTTATTGAATAAGCGCCAGCAGCTATCTATTCAGTAGCGTTCTGCTGCGCCAGGCGCTCGCTTTTCCAGTACACGTCATCACCGCCATCCATGCGGTTGAGCACGCGGGCGAGGACAAACATCAGGTCCGACAGGCGGTTGAGGTACTGGCGCGGCGCGTCGTTCAGGGCCTCTTCGTTACCCAGCGCCACCACCATGCGCTCGGCCCGCCGTGCCACGGTGCGGCACACGTGGGCTTGCGATGCGGCACGGGTGCCGGCTGGCAAGATGAATTCCTGCAATCGCGGCAGCGCCGCGTTGTGGTGAGCCAGGGCCTCGTCAAGCTGCAGCACCGCCTCGGGCTTGAGCAACTCAAACCCGGGGATCGACAGCTCGCCCCCCAGGTTGAACAGCTGGTGCTGTATCTCGACCAGCAGAACACGCACATCGCCCGGCAAGGGCTCGCACAGCAACAGGCCGATGTGTGAATTGAGTTCGTCCACATCGCCCAAGGCGTGGATGCGCACACTGTTTTTGGACACACGTTCATTGTTGCCCAGGCCCGTGGTGCCTGCATCGCCGGTGCGCGTTGCGATCTGAGTGAGTCGGTTGCCCATGATGGTGCCCTGGTTGCGTGGTGCTTGGTGGTGAGGGAGTGGCACGGACAACGGTGGCGCAGCCCGCGGCAAGGAATGCACTATTTTCCGCCAGCCTCTCATTGCCGTGCCTAAAGCCCACAGACAGAGCACAGCACGCCCACAAAGCACCGACCAGAAACGCTTCACCGGGCCGCACCCGGCAGGCACGCAGGCAGGCCGTGCGCTCAGGTTTTCGTGCGATGCCATGGAGGCAAGCGGCGTACGTCTCGCTACATCATCGCGACACAGCGACATAAACAGCGCCTTTGCCGTTACACCGCGCTGGCAAATGTTGATCAAGGCAACAGCAGGCAAGAGTGCTGGCGTCCATCGCCATGCTGCGGTGCAATGCACTTCTGTTCAACTTCGAAGGAGCTTAGCTTCCATGAAAGCACTGCAACGACGCACTTATTCGTTCGACACACGCAGCGTGATGCTTTTCGCGGCCCTCTCGCTTGGCGGCGCGGGTGCGATGCACGCACAAGCACAAACCTCTTCATCAGGCCCTCAATTTGGTCCCGGGAGCAAAACAACCTCGCAGGCCGCTCCCTCCTATTCCGTGGGCCCCGGTTCATCCCATCCCGCAGTTGCCGCTGCTTCCGCCTTTGATCGCGCCGATAGCGACAAGGATGGCCAACTGAACGCCAAGGAGGCCACCAAGCTGCCTGCGATCAGTCAACGCTTCAACGAACTCGATACCGACAAAAGCGGAACGCTGTCCCGCGCCGAATTCGACAAGGGAGTCAACTCCTGATACTGACCCTCCCTATGAACTTCCTCTGAGGCAGTCATGCCAGAGCAGGAGGCGCAACTACCCATCCGTTAGCAGGTCGTAGACCTCTTGAGCCCGCCCACACTGGAACTCCAGGGTGTGGGCGGGCTCTCGTTTTGTGCATCCACGGACTGCCGCTTTTCGCAGCGCAGGTTGCCGCCAATGGCCCCGGCGCTCAGTCGTGCAACGACGACAAAAACTGCTGCAACTCAGGCGTTTTCGGGCTACCAAACAAATCCGCCGGAGAGCCCTGCTCATGCACCCGCCCCTGGTGCATGAAGATCACGCGGTCGCTCACCTTGCGCGCAAACGCCATCTCGTGCGTGACCATCATCAGCGTCATGCCTTCTTGCGCCAGCGACTCCACCACGCGCAGCACTTCGCCCACAAGCTCCGGGTCGAGCGCCGAGGTGATCTCATCGCACAGCAGCACCTGCGGCTCCATCGCCAGTGCACGCGCAATGGCTACGCGCTGCTGCTGTCCGCCAGAGAGCTGGTCGGGCATGGCGTCAAACTTTTCGGCCAGGCCTACGCGCTCGAGCAGCTTGCGCGCCTGCACTGCAGCGGTGGCCGCATCGCGCGCCTTGACCAGCGTGGGGGCCAGCATGATGTTGCGGCCCACCGAAAGGTGCGGGAACAGGTTGAAGCTCTGAAAGATCATGCCCACCTGCTGGCGCAGCGCGCGCATGGCGGTGGGGCTCTCGTGCATGAGCTTCTGGCCGTCCACGCTGAGCGCACCTTCCTGGAACACTTCCAGCCCGTTCACGCAGCGCAGCAGCGTGCTCTTGCCCGAGCCGCTCTTGCCGATGATGGCGATCACCTCGCCCTTGCGCACCTTGAGGTCGATACCTTTGAGCACCTCGTTCGTGCCATAGGACTTGCGCAGCGCCGTGATCTCGACGATGGGCCGGCCCACGGGCGAAGCGTCTTTGGCGGCCGCAGGGGATGTGCTGGTTTCAGTGGCGGTTGCCATGGAGTTTCCTTTCAAGGAACTGCGCCACCAGGCTGACCGGGAAGCACAAGAAAAAGTACAACAGGGCCACGCAGGCATAGACGAGGAAGGGCTTGTAGGTGGCGTTGGAGATCATGCTGCCGGCCTTGGTCAGCTCCACAAACCCAATCACCGACGCCAGCGCCGTGCCCTTGATCACCTGCACCAGAAAGCCCACCGTGGGCGGCACCGCAATGCGCAGCGCCTGCGGCAGCACCACGTGGCGCAATTGCTCGCCAAAGTTGAGCGCCAGGCTCTGCGCCGCCTCCCACTGGCCCTTGGGGATGGAGGCCACGCAGCCATGCCAGATCTCGGTGAGGTAGGCGCTGGTGTAGAGCGTGAGCGCCACGGCGGCGGCCGTCCACGGCGAGGTCTGGATGCCAAACAGCGCAATGCCGAAGTACGCGAGGAACAGCTGCATGAGCAGTGGTGTGCCCTGGAACACCTGCACATAGGCGCCCACCGCGCGGTCGGTGCCACGCAGTTTGGACAGCCGCAGCACCAGCAGCACCAGGCCCACCAGGCCGCCGCCGATGAAGGCGATGAGGGAGAGAGATACCGTCCAGCGCGCTGCCAGCAGCAGGTTGCGCAGGATGTCCCACAGAGAGAATTCGACCATGGCGGCTTACCTCCCGACCAAGAAACGTGCGCCCACCCACATCAGCAGGCGGCGGGTGAGCATGGACAGCACCAGGTACACCAGCGTGGCCAGGATGAAGGCCTCGAACGCGCGGAAGGTGTTGCTCGAAATCAGGTTGGCCGCATAGCTCAGCTCGGGCGTGGAGATTTGCCCACACACCGCCGAGCCCAGCATCACGATGATGATCTGGCTCACCATGGCGGGCCACACCTTTTGCAGTGCCGGCGGCAGCACCACGCGGCGGAAGGTCTGGCCCGGCGTGAGCGCCAGGCTGTGTGCCGCCTCGATCTGGCCGCGCGGCGTGGCCTCGATACCGGCCCGGATGATCTCGGCCGAGTACGCCCCGAGGTTGATCACCATGGCCAGCACCGAGGCGAACTCGGGCGACAGCTTGAGCCCCATGGCGGGCAGCCCGAAGAACAGGAAGAACAGCTGCACGATGAAGGGCGTGTTGCGCACCAGCTCCACATAGCTGGCCACCACCCAGCGCAGGGCCAAGGGCCGGTGACCCAGGTTGCGGGCACGTGCCCAGGCACAGGCCGTGCCCAACAGCAGGCCCAGCACGGTGCCCACGATGGTGAGGCCGATGGTCCAGAGCACGCCGCGCACCAGCAACGGCCACGACACGAGGACGGCAGAAAAATCGAGCGCAATCAGCATGCTTGTGCCCTGCGCCGCTTGTCGCGCCACAGGCCCTTGGGTTTCAGCGGTTCATCCTGTGCGCAGCATCACAGAGGCAGGTCGCCCGCAGGGCGGCCCAGCCACTTGCTCGACAGTTTGTCGATGTCACCCGACTTCTTCGCCTCGGCAATGATCTCGTTCACGCGCAGGCGCAGCTTGTCTTCGCCCTTGGCTACGCCGATGAAGTTGGGGCTGTCCTTGAGCAGCAGCTTGTATTCGGTGGCCAGGTTGGGGTTCTTCATCATGATGGTCCCGGCCGTTGACGCGCTGGTAGCAATGGCCTGCGTCTGGCCCGACACGAAGGCCGAGATGCTGGCGGCATGGTCCTCGAAGCGCTTCACGTCCACGCCAGCGGGCACCACCTTGCCCAGCTCCTGGTCTTCCATAGCGCCGCGTGTCACGGCCACCGACTTGCCCGCCAGGTCGGCAAAACTCTTGATGATCAGGCTCTTGCTCGCGAACACGGCCTGGAAAAACGGTGCGTAGGCAGCGGTGAAGTCGATCACCTTCTCGCGCTCGGGGTTCTTGCCCAGCGTGGAGATAACAAGGTCCGCCTTCTGCGTCTGCAGATAAGGAATGCGGTTGGCGCTGGTCACGGGGATCAGCTCGACCTTCACGCCCAGCTTGGCGGCGATATAGCCGGCCATCTCCACGTCCAGGCCCTGGGGCTTGAGGTCGGTGCCAACAAAGCCGTAGGGCGGGTAGTCGGTGGGGATGGCGATCTTGATTTCTTTGGCCTTGAGGATGTTGTCCAGCGCGTTCTGCGCATGCGCGGCGGGTGTCAGCAGCGCGGCCGACAGGCCGACGGCGGCCAGCAGGCCCAGGGTGGAACGGCGGGTGGTGGCACGGGTGGCGGTGGCACGGAGGGTCATAGCAGGGCTCCTAGGTAGGTGGATGCGTTGTCGGACGGTGGGGAAACGGGTTTCTTGGCAATTGCCTTGCTCGGTGCCCGAACCTTGGCGGGCCCGGCAGCGGGTGCCGAGGCGCTCTTGCGCACGGGCGCCAGCGCATCGCGCAGCTCGGCCAGCGGGTCGTGGCTCGCCTGCAGGCGCAGCGCGTCCTGGACGGTGCCGATGTGTTCGGACATGAGGACCTCGGCGCGGGCGATGTCGCCGGCCTCCAGCGCCTCGACGATGCGCACGTGGTCGGCGCACGACTGCGCCGCGTCATGCGAGGACTGGTAGAGCATGGCGATCAGCGTGGTGCGCGCCGTGAAGTCGCGCAGCGTGTCGGCCAGCAGGCTGTTGCCCAGGCATTCGGCCAGGCACACGTGAAAGTCGCCCAGCAAAAAGCTGCGCACCCCCACATCGGCGCCCGCCAGGGCGGCCTTTTCGCGCTGCAGGTGGCTCTTGAGCTGCCGCACGGCGGCCTTGTCCACGGCCTTGAGCTGGTGCAACAGGCCCAGCTCGATCACGCGGCGCGCCTCGAAGGCCTCGCGGGCTTCGTCTTCCGAGGGCTCGATCACATACCAGCCGCGCCGCGCGCTCACCGTAACGATGCCGCGTGTGGACAGCCGCGTGAGCGCCTCGCGCACGATGGTGCGGCTGCAATCGAACAGCATCGCCAGTTGCTGCTCGCCCAGGCGGGAGCCCGGGGCGAGTTTTTGCGCCATCACGGCTTCGATGATGCGGTTGCTGATCTCGGTGGCGGTGGTCATTGCCTGCGGTATCGCAGGTTCCGTGCCAACTGGTATACAAGTGCGATGCACCACTGTGGCGCACCAACGCATCCCGCCCCCCTGCCCTGGCCACGCGTGCACAGGGCGCGTGCCTCACGATGGCGGCGCCCGCCCACCACTCCCACCACCCCCGCCTCTTTTGTTCGCCCCGCTTGGTGCCTCTTTACCCAATCTCCACAAGTTCTCCTCAATTGATTTGTAGGCTCTGCACCACTTTTGACCCATGCACTACAAGGAAACACGCCGTGTCCCACCCTACGCCAATCGACTCTGCAGCACTTGCACACGCCCCCGGGCGACGCCGCCTGCTGGTATCTGCACTGGGGTTGATCGGCAGCGGCGGCCTGCTGACTCTGGCGGGTTGCGGCGGCGGGCTTGGCAGCGAAGCCAACGTGCGGTTCATCAACGCCACGGTGGATGACACCCAGGCGGACTTCTATCTGGGCAGCACCCAGGAGGTCTCCAAGCTCTCCAACGGCGGCTCCATCACCAGCTGGCGCACCGTGGATGCCGACTCCACCCAGTTTGCTCTGTACAACGGCGGGGGCTCGTCAGCGCAGCTCACGGAAACACGAACGCTGGACGAAGACAGCTACACGAGCGTGCTGGCGTATGGCTCACTGGCCAACAACATGAAATTTCGCTTTTTTGCCGAGACCAACAGCAGCGCAGGCAGCGGCAGCGTGAAGGTGCGCCTGTTTCACGCGGCTGAAAGCCTGACGGGCCTGGACCTTTACGTCACCAACACCACAAGCCTGAGCGGCTTGAGCCCGACGGCCACCGTGAGTGCCTATGGAGAGCTGAGTGACTTTGGAACACTCAATGCGGGCACCTACCGCATCCGCCTCACCACCAAAAATGACCAGAGCAACGTGCTGTTCGACTACACCACGCAGATCAACCTGTCGAGCACCTCGGTGCACACGCTGGTGGTGGTGCCACGCCCCAGCGGCTCATACCCCAACGTGAGTGCGCTGCAAGAAAAGGGCGACTCGGCCTTGCTGGCCAACGCGCTGGCGACCAGCTGACCAGACAACCCGCGCCAAGGCGCGTGGGGTGCAAGCAGGTGCATGCCCCGCGCGCTTGGCGCGTTGGGTGCGAAAGCATGCGAGCGCCGCCCGTGTGCACACACACTGCCCATCTCCCCCATGGACGTGACGGGGCCTTTGGTAGCGCCGAGACCCTGGTGGTATTCTTTTCGGCTTACCCAGGAGACCCGCCCATGAACGCCCCCACCGCTGCCGCCCACCTGCTGCCCGAAATCAAACTGCGCGACGTGCCCCCCGCACTCATCGACGCACTGCAGGCCCGCTTTGGTGCGCAGTGCTCGCTGGCACAGGCGGTGCGCGAGCAGCATGGCCGCGACGAAGGCTCGCTGCAGGCACCACCGCCCTCGGCCGTGGTGTTTGCCGAGAGCACGCAGGACGTGGCCGATGCGGTCAAGCTGACCAGTCAATACGAAGTGCCGGTCATCCCCTACGGCGCAGGCTCGTCGCTCGAAGGCCACCTGCTGGCCGTGCAGGGCGGCATCAGTATCGACGTGAGCCGCATGAACCAGGTGCTGAGCATCAATGCCGAAGACCTCACGGTGACGGTGCAGCCCGGCATCACGCGCAAAGCCTTGAACGAGGCCATCAAGGACACGGGCCTGTTCTTCCCCATCGACCCCGGTGCCGACGCCAGCATCGGCGGCATGTGCGCCACCCGCGCCAGCGGCACCAACGCCGTGCGCTACGGCACCATGCGCGAGAACGTGCTGGCGCTGCAAGTGGTCACTGCCAGCGGCGAAGTCATCCACACCGGCACCCGTGCCAAAAAGAGCAGCGCGGGCTACGACCTCACGCGCCTGATGGTGGGCAGCGAGGGCACGCTGGGCATCATGACCGAGATCACCGTGCGCCTGTACCCCCTGCCCGAGGCGGTCAGCGCCGCCATCTGCTCCTTCCCCAGCATCGAAGCGGCCGTGCGCACCACCATCCAGACCATCCAGCTGGGCGTGCCCATTGCCCGCGTGGAGCTGATTGACCGCCACACCGTGCGCATGGTCAACGCCCACAGCAAGCTAGGCCTGCACGAAGAACCCATGCTGCTGATGGAGTTCCACGGCTCGCCCGCCAGCGTGAAGGAGCAGGCCGAAACCGTACAGGACATTGCCAACGAATTTGGCGGCCAGGCCTTTGAATGGGCCAGCACGCCCGAGGAACGCACCCGCCTGTGGACCGCCCGGCACAACGCCTACTTTGCCGCCGTGCAAAGCCGCCCCGGCTGCCGCGCCATCAGCACCGACACCTGCGTGCCCATCAGCCGCCTGGCCGACTGCCTGCTCGAATCGGTGGACGAGGTGGAAGGCAGCGGCATCCCCTACTTCCTCGTCGGCCACGTGGGCGACGGCAACTTCCACTTCGGCTACCTCATCGACCCCAACAGCGCCGAAGAACGCACGAAGGCCGAAGCCATGAACCACACCCTGGTCGCCCGGGCCCTGAGCATGGGCGGCACCTGCACGGGTGAGCACGGTGTGGGCATTCACAAGATGGGCTTTTTGCTGGACGAAACCGGCGCAGGCGCGGTGGACATGATGCGTGCCATCAAGCGCGCGCTGGACCCGAAGAACATCCTGAACCCGGGGAAGATTTTTGCACTGTGAAGCAGCAGCCGAACTTCAGAACAACAGCGCCGCTTGCGGCGCTTTTTTCATGCTCGTTAAGCCTCTCACGTCGGCCATAGACAAGGGAACGAAGCTCACCTTAGCGATACATTTTTTGACAAAAGCCTGCGAACCCAGACAATGAAAAAGCCTGGCAGGTTGCCCTGCCAGGCTTTTGGGTACGGACGGGGCGTTTCGGCCCCTCCTTATTGCAGCAACGGCTCTCACCCCGGATAACTACAAACGGAGCGAGTGTAGCAGGAAGACCACATGAATCAAGCGGCAAACGACACGCCTCCCACCCCCCAATTTCTGACCCTGGGCCTGGACATTGGCATTGCATCCGTCGGCTGGGCCGTCTTGAACGAGGCGCGCATTGTCGACATTGGCGTGCGCTGCTTCGACAAGGCAGAGACTGCGAAAGAAGGCGAGTCATTGAACCTGGCCAGACGCCAGGCCCGCCTTTTGCGCAGGCGGCTGTACCGCAGAAGCTGGCGCCTGACGAAATTGGGGCGGTTGCTCAAACAGGAAGGCTTGATCGACAACGCAGCGTTTTTCAAACAACAGCCATCCGCTTCGATCTCCACCTGGCAATTGCGCGCTGAGGGACTGGATCGCCTGCTTTCAAAACAAGAGTGGGCCCGCGTGATCTACCACCTGTGCAAGCACCGCGGGTTTCACTGGGCCAGCAAGGCCGAGGAGATGCAGGCCGAAGGGGACGGCAAGGGTGAAAGTGGCCGCGTGAAAAAGGGCCTGGCCGACACCGCCGCCAAAATGACCGCCAAGGGCTACCGCACCGCTGCTGAAATGGTGCTGGCGGAATTTCCGCACGCCCAGCGCAACAAACGTGGCGAGTACGACAAGGCGCTTTCCAGGGTTCTGCTCGACAAAGAGTTTTCCTTGCTGTTTGAGCACCAGCGCAGGCTTGGTAACCCGCACGCCGGAGCAGAGTTTGAACAACGCGTGCGCGGCAACGGCGACCAAAGAAGTGGTTTGTTCTGGCGCCAGAAGCCCGCACTGGCGGGCGCGGATCTGCTCAAAATGCTGGGTCACTGCACATTTGAGAAATCCGAATTTCGCGCACCCAAAGCCAGCTATTCCGCAGAGCGACATGTCTGGCTCACCCGGCTGAACAACCTGCGCGTGGTGGTGGATGGTGTATCGCGCCCGCTGACGCAAGACGAGCGCGCGTTGGCGCTGCCGCTGCCCTACCAAACCGAGCAGTTCAAGTACAAAACGCTCAAGGCGGCGCTCGTCAAGGCAGGCTACATACCCGACACTGCCCGCTTCGGTGGCTTGGCCTATCCCAGCGAAGCGCAAAAAGAAGCAGGCAAAGTCAAGGACCCAGAAGACCAGCCCCTGGTGAAACTGCCTGCTTGGCACGACCTGCGCAAGGCGTTAAGCAAAGCCGGGCTGCAAGCTGTGTGGCAGCAAGTCAGCGTAGCCGCGTTGGACGGGCAGTCGCAGTGGCTTGACGGCATTGGCTGGGTGCTCAGCGTCTACAAGGACGATGCCGAAGTGGAGCGCGAACTTGCCGCACTGGAGCTGCCGCAAGCGCAGGCAGTCATACCGGTATTGCTGGGGCTGCGCTTTGACAAGTTTCATGCGCTGTCGCTCAAGGCGCTGCGCCAGATCGTTCCGCACATGGAGCGCGGCCTGCGCTACGACGAGGCGGTGGCGCAAATCAGCGACTACGGCCACCACAGCCAGCGCGTGGTGCTTGGCACGGGCACAAGGTCCTACCTGCCGTCGTTCTACAAGGACGAGCGTAGCAGCACCGGCTCCATGGTGTTCCGCGATGACATCGACGTACCGCGCAACCCCGTGGTACTACGAGCCTTGAACCAGGCGCGCAAGGTGGTGAACGCCATCATCAAGAAGCATGGCAGCCTGTCTGCCGTGCACATTGAAATGGCAAGAGATTTGTCGCGGCCACTAGATGAGCGGCGCGAAGTCAAAAAACTGCAGGAGGAATTCAGAGATCGCAACGACAAGGCCCGGGAGAGCTTTGAACAAGACCATGGCTATCGTCCCAAAGGCATTGTTTTTGAAAAGTGGATGCTTTACCGCGAGCAACATGGCAAGTGTGCGTACTCGCTGGAAGGCCTGGACATTGATCGCGTCCTCAACGATGCCAACTATGCGCAGATCGACCACGCGCTGCCCTACTCGCGCAGCTACGACGACAGCAAGAACAACAAGGTGCTGGTGCTGACGCGCGAGAACCAGAACAAGGGCAACCGCACCGCGTATGAATACCTAACCATCTTTGCCGGGGGCGAAGACGGCGACCGCTGGCGCAACTATGCAGCGTGGGTGAACGGCAACAAGAGCTACCGCATGGCCAAGCGCAACCGCTTGCTGCGTAAGAACTACGGGGCCGAAGAGGCCAGCGGCTTCAAAGACCGCAACCTCAATGACACACGCTACATCTGCAAGTTCTTCAAAAACTATGTGGAGGAACACCTGCAGTTGGCCCCACGTGCCGACGGCAATGCCAACAAGCGCTGCGTGGTGGTCAATGGGCAACTCACGGCCTTTTTGCGCGCCCGCTGGGGCCTGAGCAAGGTGCGCAGCGAGAGCGACCGCCACCACGCACTAGATGCCGCCGTAGTGGCCGCCTGCAGCCACGCCATGGTGAAAGCCCTGGCTGACTATTCTCGCAACAAGGAAGTGGCCTACTTGAAGGAGGGATTCCCTGACCCGGAAACTGGCGAGATCCTCAACCCCGAGGCCCATGCTCGCGGCGTGCTGCACTTTCCAGAACCCTGGGCGCACTTCAGGCACGAGCTGCAGGCACGCTTGTATTCGGACGACCTGCAGGCACTGCGCGAAGATTTGCAAAGGCTGGGTACGTATTCGGAGCAGGACTTGCTGGGGGTGCGCACGCTGTTTGTGTCGCGAGCTCCCCAGCGGCGTAATGACGGGGCGGTGCACAAAGAAACGATCTATGCCCAACCCGAAGCGCTGCGCAAGCAAGGCGGAGTGGTGCAGAAAGTACCTCTATCGAGCCTGACCCTCAAGGACCTGGACAACTTGGCAGACCCGCACCGCAATGCCAAGCTGTACGCCGCCATTCGCGCACGCCTGGAAGTCCATGGCGGCAAAGCCGACAAAGCCTTCGGCCCAGACCAACCGTTCTATAAGCCCGACAAGGACGGGAATCCCACTGGCCCCATTGTGCGAACCGTCAAGCTGGTGATCGACAAACTCAGCGGCATCCCCATTCGTGGTGGCATTGCCAAGAACGACACTATGCTGCGTGTGGACGTGTTCACCAAGGCGGGCAAGTTCCACCTAGTACCGGTGTACGTGCACAACCGGGTGACTGGCTTGCCCAACCGGGCGATCGTGGCGTTCAAGGACGAGGAGGAGTGGACGCTTGTGGATGAGAGTTTTGAGTTTTTGTTTTCCGTGTACAGCAACGACCTGCTGAAGATATGCCTTAAAAAGGAACAGTACGTTGGCTACTACTCTGGTTGTGATCGATCAACCGGTGCATTGAATCTTTGGGCGCACGATCGGGCAAGCGATGTCGGCAAAGACGGGCTCATTCGTGGCATCGGTGCGAAAACAGCGCTATCGATACGAAAGTTGAATGTCGACGTTCTGGGAACAAGCCACCCCACCCGGCCGGAGCAGCGTCATGGTCTGGCGTAGCGTCATCGTCAGCAAGCCCGCCAAGCTCAAGCGCGAGCATTTCGCGCTGGTGGTGGAGCAAGAGCAATCGGCCCGTGTACCGTTTGAAGACATCGCGGTAATCGTGCTCAACCACCGCGAGATCACGCTCACGCACCCTGTGCTTTCGGCCTGCGCCGAATACGGCATTGGCATGTACAGCACAGGCGACAACCACCAGCCTAATGGCGTTTTTTTGCCCTTCTTGCAGCACAGCCGTGCTACCCGCATGCAGCGCCTGCAGCTGAGCATTGACAAGCCCACCGCCAAGCGTGCATGGGCCACCATCGTGCAAAGCAAGATCGACAACCAGACCCGGTGCCTGCAACTGCTGGCTGTCTCTGGCGCAGACCGCCTGGCCTCGTATGCACGCAGGGTGCGCTCGGGCGATACCGGCAATATGGAAGCGCAGGCCAGCGCGTATTACTTTCCGCAACTGTTTGGACGCAGCTTTCACCGCAGCCAGGAAGGCTGGGTAAATGCCGCCCTGGACTACGGTTACGCCGTGATGCGCGGTGCCTGCGCCCGTGCGCTGGTAGCGCATGGCTTGCTGCCCAGCGTGGGGCTGTTTCACAGCAGCGAGCAAAACGCCTTCAACCTGGCCGACGACCTGATCGAACCGTATCGCGCCATCGTGGACCTGCATGTGGCGCAAAACTGCCCGGCAGAGACGGACGGCGACCTGAGCCCTACCGACAAGGTGGCCTTGGTGGGCCTGCTGAACGTGGACGTGGCCATGCCGCGTGGCCGCATGAGCGTGCTGTCTTCCATCGAGCAGGCGGCAGAGTCGTTGGCCAGGCTGCTGGACGGCGGCGGCGAACAAGCCCTGGAGTTGCCCAGGCTGGTGGGCCTAGACCAGCACAGATTTGAGATGTAGCTGTAGCTGTAGCAACGCTTCGACATCATCACCATGGGCCAGACCACGAGGCGATTCATGCGCATGATGGTGTTCTTCGACTTGCCAGTGGTGACCAAGGCCGAGCGCCGGGCCTACACCGTGTTCCGCCGCTTCTTGCTCAACGACGGCTACGACATGATCCAGTACTCGGTGTATGGCCGCATCTTGAACGGCAGCGACGCCGAAGAAAAGCATATGAAACGCTTGCTGGCAAACTTACCCCCTGAAGGCTCTGTACGGGTATTGACAGTGACCGAAAAACAATTTGCCAGCATGAAGATGCTGGTGGGGCTGCCGCTGTTTCAGGAAAAAAAAGTCAACGCTGCCCAAATTGCGTTGTTTTGAAGGGTTAATTTCACAAACGAAAACCCGCTCCAAGCCAAGCCTGGAGCGGGTTTCGAGAGGGCCAAGTGTAGCTATCCGGGGTGAGAGAGGGAGCTACAACGATCCAGCTTGGTCGGGCGGCGTTTTTATGGAGTGTAGCTATCCGGGGTGAGAGAGGGAGCTACAACTCGTCCGGCTGGCCCAGCACGATGCTCTCAAGTGTAGCTATCCGGGGTGAGAGAGGGAGCTACAACGTCACGCACGGCTTACCCGCATCAAGGGGCAGTGTAGCTATCCGGGGTGAGAGAGGGAGCTACAACTGGAGCCTCACAACACCACTCAACAAGCTTAGTGTAGCTATCCGGGGTGAGAGAGGGAGCTACAACGTCGCCGGGGTCGCCCTGCGGCTTTGCGGGAGTGTAGCTATCCGGGGTGAGAGAGGGAGCTACAACAAATCTCGATCAGGCCTTTGCTGGCCAACAAGTGTAGCTATCCGGGGTGAGAGAGGGAGCTACAACGCGCTGTGCGCCATTACCCCGGTGGCCTGGAGTGTAGCTATCCGGGGTGAGAGAGGGAGCTACAACGTTCGAAGGAACGGACATGAAGCCCGCCAGAGTGTAGCTATCCGGGGTGAGAGAGGGAGCTACAACAATAGTGATACCAATATCAGGGGGCTGCGTAGTGTAGCTATCCGGGGTGAGAGAGGGAGCTACAACCAACTTGGTGACCAGCACGTTTGAGTTGGGAGTGTAGCTATCCGGGGTGAGAGAGGGAGCTACAACTGGCAAACAGCAGGGCAGCAATGGGGCGGGGAGTGTAGCTATCCGGGGTGAGAGAGGGAGCTACAACCTACGAGGCCACCAATCACAACCACCTCATGAGTGTAGCTATCCGGGGTGAGAGAGGGAGCTACAACATAGCCCAGCGTCTCAAGCCAGGTATCCATGAGTGTAGCTATCCGGGGTGAGAGAGGGAGCTACAACCCCACCGATGATGACCGTGACAGCTACGTCGAGTGTAGCTATCCGGGGTGAGAGAGGGAGCTACAACCAAGGACACCACCAACGCCATCAAGCAGCAGAGTGTAGCTATCCGGGGTGAGAGAGGGAGCTACAACTCGCGGATGGATACCCCGGCTACCTCCCTGGAGTGTAGCTATCCGGGGTGAGAGAGGGAGCTACAACTTCTTTGATCGTCGTTCGTCGTCTCATTGCGAGTGTAGCTATCCGGGGTGAGAGAGGGAGCTACAACATTGCTGGGCGCGCAGAACCCGCTTGATCTGAGTGTAGCTATCCGGGGTGAGAGAGGGAGCTACAACCAAGTTCTCCACGGGTGAGGCGGACGCAGCGAGTGTAGCTATCCGGGGTGAGAGAGGGAGCTACAACCCGCTCGGCGGCGGGGTGGCTGGTGGTGCTGAGTGTAGCTATCCGGGGTGAGAGAGGGAGCTACAACCCACTTTGCCTTGCTGCCCCGGCAGCCCTTTCCGTAGCGTCGGCCAGGGAATGGCGCACACCCACCGAGCGGTCAAACTGCAGGGGCCGCAGGGTAATTACCACTTATTTAGTGAAAAAAATGCCCTGGGCTTATGATAATTTTGCATTATGAGATTCGATTGCAAAAACAGCAGGCACAGACAGCCCCAAGAAGGGAGAATGAGAGAGCATCCGCTTTCGGCCCCGCTGTGAACCAGCCGGGGGCGTTTACCTCCCTGTTTCGTGAGACAAGCCATGACGACCCAGCAACCGACCATCATTTACACCCTGACCGACGAGGCACCTCGCCTGGCCACGGCTTCTTTTCTGCCCTTGATCCGCGCGTTTACCGCGCCGGCCGGCATCAACGTGGTGGAGTCCGACATTTCGGTGGCGGCCCGCGTGCTGGGCGAGTTCCCCGAGTTCCTGAAGGAAGAGCAGCGCGCCCCCAACACGCTCGCCGAGCTGGGCAAAAAGACCCTGCAAGCCGATACCAACATCATCAAGCTGCCCAACATCAGCGCCTCGGTGGGCCAGCTGATCGCCTGTATCAAGGAACTGCAAGGCAAGGGCTACGCGCTGCCCGACTACCCCGAAGACCCGAAGACGGACGAAGAAAAATCGATCCGCGCGCGCTATGCCAAGTGCATTGGCAGTGCCGTGAACCCCGTGCTGCGCGAAGGCAACTCGGACCGCCGCGCGCCCAAGGCCGTCAAGGAATACGCACGCAAGAACCCGCACAGCATGGCCGAGTGGAGCCAGGCCTCGCGCTCGCATGTCTCGCACATGCACGCCGGCGACTTCTACCATGGCGAAAAGTCCATCACGCTGGACCGCGCCCGTGACGTGAAGATGGAGCTGATTGCCAAGAGCGGCAAGACCATCATCCTCAAACCCAAGGTCTCGCTGCTCGACCGCGAGATCATCGACAGCATGTTCATGAGCAAGAAGGCGCTGGTCGAGTTCTACGAAAAAGAAATCGAAGACGCGCACAAGACCGGCGTGATGTTCTCGCTGCACGTCAAGGCCACGATGATGAAGGTGTCGCACCCCATCGTGTTCGGCCACTGCGTGAAGATCTTCTACAAAGACGCTTTCGCCAAACACGGCAAGCTGTTTGACGAGCTGGGCGTGAACGTGAACAACGGCATGGCCAACCTGTACGAAAAGGTCGCCACCTTGCCCACCGCACAGCGCGAAGAAGTCATGCGTGACCTGCACGCCTGCCACGCCACCCGCCCCGAGCTGGCCATGGTGGACTCGGCCAAGGGCATCACCAACTTTCACTCGCCCAACGACATCATCGTGGACGCGTCCATGCCCGCGATGATCCGCAACGGCGGCAAGATGTGGGGTGCCGATGGCCGCCTGAAGGACGTGAAGGCCGTGATGCCCGAATCGACCTTTGCCCGCATCTACCAGGAGATCATCAACTTCTGCAAATGGCACGGCGCGTTCGACCCCAAGACCATGGGCACGGTGCCCAACGTGGGCCTGATGGCCCAGCAGGCCGAGGAATACGGCTCGCACGACAAGACGTTTGAAATTCCCGAAGACGGCGTGGCCAACATCACCGACCTGGCCACCGGCGAAGTGCTGCTGTCCCAGAACGTGGAAGCGGGCGACATCTGGCGCATGTGCCAGGTCAAGGACGCCGCGATCCGCGACTGGGTGAAACTGGCCGTGAACCGCGCCCGCAACTCCGGCATGCCCGTGGTGTTCTGGCTCGATGCGTACCGCCCGCACGAAGCGCAGTTGATCACCAAGGTCAAGATGTACCTGCACGAGCACGACACCACTGGCCTGGATATCCAGATCATGAGCCAGGTGCGTGCGATGCGCTACACGCTGGAGCGTGTGGTGCGTGGCCTGGACACCATCAGCGCCACCGGCAACATCCTGCGCGACTACCTGACCGACCTGTTCCCCATCATGGAACTGGGCACCTCGGCCAAGATGCTGTCCATCGTGCCTTTGATGGCGGGTGGCGGCATGTACGAAACCGGTGCGGGTGGCTCGGCGCCCAAGCATGTGCAACAGTTGGTGGAAGAAAACCACCTGCGCTGGGATTCGCTGGGCGAGTTCCTGGCGCTGGCCGTGTCGCTGGAAGACCTGGGCCTGAAAACCGGCAACGCACACGCCAAGGTGCTGGCCAAGACGCTGGATGCCGCCACCGGCAAGCTGCTGGACAACAACAAGAACCCCTCGCCCAAGACCGGCCAGCTTGACAACCGTGGCAGCCAGTTTTATCTGGCCTTGTACTGGGCACAGGAGCTGGCCGCGCAGACTGCAGACGCCGAGCTGGCCAAGCGGTTCGCGCCGCTGGCCAAACAGCTGAGTGACAACGAGCAGACCATCGTGGCCGAATTGGCCGCCGTGCAGGGCCACCCCGCCGACATCGGTGGCTACTACCTGCCCGATACGGCCAAGCTGGACGCCGTGATGCGCCCCAGCCACACGTTGAACAACGTGTTGAAGGCGGTGGCCTGAATCCAGCAGGCGGCGGCGTAGCCGCCACGTCACTGGCGCGCTGAGTGCGCGCCCGCAAAAAGGCCCCGTTGATCGGGGCCTTTTTTTGCGCGCCACGCCGTGCCTTCCATATCGGCCCGTGGCTACCGACCATGCTGATGAGCCACACGCCGCGCCGCGCGCGCCAACGCGTGCCTACGCCAGGGCTACGGGCGATCAGGGACGTTCGCGATCGGCAATGCGCGTGTTCAGCGCCGCAGGCGCATAGCCCGGCAGAAACGCACAACCTTTGCCCAGCGTCGCTTCCACCTCGGGGCATTGCCGGGCGATGCCCTCGGGCGTGGGCTTGACCCCGTCGTCCACCCAGCGCAGCAAGGCGGTCAATAACGTGGGGTACGTCGGGTCGCTCAGGTAGCTGTGCGTGTGGTGCTGGGTGAAGGTCTGCACCAAGCGCCCGCCACTTCCCCCGCGCTCCATGGTGTTTTTGAAATACGCATCGAGTTCGACAAACGCGGTGGGGTCGTTCACCCCTTTGACGGTGAGCACAGGCACAGGAATGGATCCGGTGAGGTCGGTGTCTTGCGCAAGGCGTTGCACGGCTGCCGGGTCGGCCCGGTAACGCAGCACCGCAGCGTTCAGCGCCCCATCATCGGCCGAGCCCCGGTAATAGGCACCAGCATTGCCAAATGGGCTGGTGCCCCCCGTGCGGTGCTGCACCACGTCGCGAAAGTGAAAGGTGGCCCAGGCCATGTGGCCCTGGATGGAGCTCGGCACGATGTGGACCACATCGGTAATGGTCTGGATCTTGCGCTGCTGCTCAGGGGTACGCTCGGCCACAGGTTTGTTCAGCGCCAGGCATTCGTTCACGCGCGCCTGCAGCTCGCGGCTTGTCAGCGTGGCGTCACGGGGCAAGCCGATGTTGAGGGGATAGGCGGCCTCGGTGGGCCGGGGGTGGTTGTTGCACAGGGTTTGGTAGACCACACGCAGGTCGGTGCGAAAGTCGTACGAACGGGTGCCACCCGCCAACACCCCGCTGGTCAGCAGCACGCCGTCGTAGGGGCGCTTGCCGTCGGCCGTGCGCTGAAACATTTCGGCCGCCTTGGCGGCCACGCTGGCGCCCCACGACTGGCCGTGCAGGATGGTGTGCTTTGGCCGGGCCACATGCTGCACAAAGATCTGCCGCAGCCGCTCGGTGTCCTCGGCGGCGGCTCGCACCTCCACGCCGCCCTGGCGGAAGGTGCTGCCCGCCCAGGCGTAGCCAGCGCGCACCATGATGGCCCAGCGCTCCAGGTCTTCCACCGACCGCTCCATCTTGGGCGCACCCAGTGCAGGGCCGCCGTGGGCGTGCAGCACCAGGTGGCCGTTCCACTGCTGCGGCAGGGCGATGAGGTAATACGCCCCGGCAGAATCCTGGCCCGACAGGCAGCGGGCAATGGGTGCCAGGTCCTTGGGGCATGGGGTGGCCGTGGGGGCGGCCTCGGCCACCGCACTCACCTGCGCGGAGGCCACAGGCTGTGTGGGCACCGGGGCGCAAGCCGCCAGCAGGCAGGCCATCCCGGCCAGCGCCAGGCGCGGCAGGGTGCGTTGTGTTGCGCAGAAGGTCTTCATGGGTCAGGTCTCCGTAGGAATGCTTCAGGCGGCCCGGGGTAAAAACACCTGCGGCGGGTCGTCAGCCAGCACTACCATTTTGATAGCTGCCTCCGCATACCCCATAAGCACCACCACCACTTTTGACTGCTATCTCACCGCGTTGCACGGCAGGGGGTTCCACACAGGCCCCTGCACCGCCAAGGGCCTGTCGGGCGTGGGGTCAGTATGTGCCCATGTAGTCGCGTTTGCCCAACTCCACGCCGTTGTGGCGCGCAATGGCGTAGGTTGCGTTCACGTGGAAGAAGAACTGGGGCAGGCCGTAGTGCAGCAGGTAGTGTTCGCCCACAAACTGCTTTTCGCGCGGCGTACCAGGCTGGATGGTGATCTGGCGCGTGGCGGCCTCGGCAAACGCCGCCTCTGGCAGGCCTTCGACAAACGCCAGCACGGCATCGATGCGCGCACTCAGGTCGGCAAAACCGGGGCGCTCGGCGTCGGGGAAGGACGGCACCTCCACCCCTGCCAAACGCGCCGCCACGCCCTTGACGAAGTCGCAAGCAATCAGCACCTGCCGTGCCAGCGGAAACATGTCGGGGAACAACCGCGCCTGCAGCAAAGCGTCGGGCTCGATCTTGCGCGCCGTGGCATGGACCTCGGTCTTGGCCAGAACGTCTTTGAGGGCGCCCAGCATCTGGCGGAAGACGGGAATGCTGGCGTTGTAGATGGGGAGGGTCATGGAGTGTCCTGGGAGTGATGCGAAAGGCTGCACAGCCGCCCATTCAATGGGGGCGTGCGCAGTCGAGAGCGATTGCAACACAAGCCCACCTCCCGCGCTGAACCGCTTGCAGAACCCCTGGCGCACCAGGCCCATGCGGTCGGTGTGCCGATTCCCTTGCAGCGTCCTGACCCCTCAGGCAGCCGCCGCCACGGGCCGTGCGGCGCGGGCCGCCACGCCCATGCCCACCATCGCCGCAGACACCACGCTCAGCGCCAGCGTGGCGGCCGAGCCATAGAAGATGCCCGACGTCATGCCATGGTCGAGCATGGCGCCAAACACGGGAGCGGACAGACAAAAGCCCAGGTCCAGCCCCGAATACACCGTGCCATACACCCGCCCCGTAGCGCCGGGGGGCGCAGCGCGCTTGATGAGCATGTCGCGCGATGGCCCCGCCAGGCCCGTGCCCAGCCCCGCCACTGATGCCACCACCAGCGCCGCCATGCCCGGCAGCAGCCCGGACGCCACCACCACCAGCAGTGCGGCCGAACCCAGCAGGCTCACCGAGATGATCTTCTCCAGCCGCTGCACACGCCCCACCAGGAACCC
Source organism: Acidovorax radicis (assembly GCF_020510705.1). Classification (NCBI taxonomy): domain Bacteria; kingdom Pseudomonadati; phylum Pseudomonadota; class Betaproteobacteria; order Burkholderiales; family Comamonadaceae; genus Acidovorax; species Acidovorax radicis. The sequence goes on along the minus strand of NZ_CP075184.1, from coordinate 104,417 downwards.
GCCCACCAGCATGCCCGTCGCGCCAAACAACATGTAGCCCGTGACCACCATGGCGGTCATGCTGAGCGGCAGGCCGTACAGGGACTGCAGCGCGGGGCTGGCAAAACTCTGGATGGCGCTCAGCGCGCAGGTGCTCCAGAAGAAAAACGAGAAACACAGCCACACCGAAGGCAGCTTGAGGAAAGCCATGGGGTGCTCGGGTGTGGCCGCCGCAGCGCCGCCCTTGGCCTGGTGGGCCCAGGCGCCCTGGCGGTCGTCGAGTGCGTCGCGGTTCCACACCATGATGGCCAGCACCGCGAGGGCCAGCACCGCGCCGCACAGACAGGCCGTGCGCCACGAACCCGTGGCCGCGGCAATGCCCGCCATGAACACCGGTGCCGTGGCCCAGCCCAGGTTGCCACTGATGCCATGCACCGCAAAACCATGGCCCAGGCGTTGGGGCGAGACGCGCTTGTTCAAAATGGTGAAGTCCACCGGGTGGAACGGCGCATTGCCCAGCCCGGCCAGTGCCGCTGCCAGCAAGAGCCCCGGGTAGCCCTGTGCCGTGCCGGCCGCCAGGCCCGCCGCCGCAAAACTCGACAGTGCAAAGAACATCACCGGTCGCGCGCCCACGCGGTCCACCAAAAAGCCCGACAGCGCCTGGCCCACGCCCGAGATCACAAAAAACACCGACACCAGCAGGCCCAACTCGGAATAGCTAAAGCCGAACTCACCAATCAGCCACGGAAACAGCGGCGGCAGCAGCATGTGAAAGAAGTGCGAGCTGCCATGGGCCAGGCCGATCAGGCCGATGGTGCGGGCGTCCTGCCGCAGGGGGACAGGGTTGGTGGTGGTGCCAGGGGAAGAAGAAACGGTCATGGGCTTGATCTTAGGCAGGCTGGCCTCGGCAGGTTTACGATAGACGGACAACTTCTATCGCAAACATGCCAAACCCTTCCGCTGCGACCGCTGCACCCGCTGATCCGGCGGCGGAACACTTTGCGGCCCAGATCGTGCCCCGTGCCCCAGCAGGCAAGCCGCGCGGCATGTCGTACGTGGGCTCGCTCACGCCCGAGCTGTTTGTGCCCACCACCGCCCGCCCGGTGCGCGCCAAGCTGCGCTGGCTGGCCGCCGACACGCAGGTGATGCCCCACAGCCACCCCTGGGCGCAGGTGGCGATATCGACCACGGGCGTGATCCGGCTCACGGTGAACCATGGCACCTACATCGTGCCGCCGTCGCGTGCACTGTGGATTCCGCCCGGCGTGGAACATGCCGTGACCATGGTGGAGGACGCCGACCTGCGCACGCTGTACTTCCACCAGCCCCGGGGGCGCTGCGGCCCCGGCGTGCCGCGCGACCAGGAAGACGCCTGGCGCCAGTGCCGCGTGCTGGAAGTGTCCGACCTGCTGCGCGCCCTGGTGCGAGAGATGCCCAACGCGCCCGACGGCGGGCCCGCGCTCACAGCGGCCGAACTGCGGCGCGAGCAGCACCAGAGCGCCCTGATCAAGGACGAACTGGCCCGCGCCGCCGCCGTGAAGCTGGGCGTGGACCTGCCCCAGGACAAGCGCCTGCGCCACCTGTGCGAGGCCGTGCTGGCCGACCCCACGCGCCACGACACCCTGGCCGACTGGGCGCAGGACACCGGCGCCAGCCCGCGCACCGTGGCGCGACTGTTCCGCTCCGAACTGGGCAGCACCTTCACCCGGTGGCGCCAGCAGGTGATCCTGGCCAAGGCCGTGTCGCTGGCCGCCGGGCACATGCCCATGGGCCAGATCGCCGCCGAGCTGGGCTACAGCGCGAGTGCCTTCAGCGCCATGGTGCGCAAGTCGGTGGGACAGACGCCGGGGCGGTTTCTGGGGCAGCAGCAGCCGTTCCCCCTGTGATGGAGGTGAGCGCAGGGTGTCAGTACCATGCGGACAGCATGACCCCCTTTCGTACTCCAAGCACTCCGCGCACTCTTCGTTCTCTGCTCCTGGCGGCGTTGGCGTGCGCAGCCACCGCGCTGGCCCACGCAGCGCCGCTGGACGCAACCCCCGACACGCTGATCGAGCGCGCCAACCTGCTGCGCGACGCCCGCGAGCGTCCCTGGGACCCGGGCACGGGTCGGCTTGGAAACTTGCGGCATGTGCACATCATCGCCAACGACTGCACGGTGCGCGTGGTGTCGGGTGCGGAGAACCGGCTGTTCCTTGGACGGGGGACGTTCCAGGTGGCCGACACCACCTACGGCGCGGACCGCCAGGGCGGCAACCGGCCCAGGCTGTACGACGTGACGATCAGCGCTGCACAAGGCGCTTCAACCATCCCGCGCGCGGGCGCTGACAACGCTGCCGTGTGCTTCACGCTGCAGCTGGCCACAGCCCACGAACTGCTGCTGCGCGGCGACCACCTGAAGGTGCTGTTCGACCGGGTGGACCTGCCGGCGTTGCGAATCAGTCTGAACCCCAGCCACGGCATGAAGCTGTGGTTCTATGGGGTGCGCCTGGGCCTGCTGAGCGTGCACTCGAACGCATCGGTCGTGGCGGGCGGCACGGGCCAGGTTCAGTGGCTGCAACTGGCCAGCGCGCAAAGCAGCACAGCGCTGCTGTTCCACGACATGGATGCGCGCCACGCGCGCGTGTCAACCACTACCACCCGGGCACGGTTCTCCATTCGCATTGGCGCAGACACAGATGCAGATGCAGATGCAGGCTACTACCAGCCGGCCAGCGCGCCGGGCCAGATCGCACTGGAGTACCCGATCTGGATTGATGGCCCCGTCAGCGCGCTGAAAGTGCCTGCAGGCCGCGTGAACCCCATGCCCCTGATCAGCGCCCTGCGCGATGAAACCCGCGCCCTGCAACTAGACGTGATGGGCCTTGCGGGCCCCCGGCCGGTGCTGCCAGCGCCCGACCCGGGCTCTCCACCGCCCCCTGGCGCGCAGGCTGCAAGCGGTGAGCCCGTCTCACCGCGCCGGCGGGTCAGCGATGTGCTGCAGCCGCTGCTGCCCAGCGGCGTGACCCTGGGCAAGATAGACCTGTGGAAGGACGGCGCAGCGCTGGAAGGCCGCGCACCCGATGACGCGACCGTGCGCCAGTGGGTGCAGGCGCTGCAGCGCTCGGGCGAGGTGCGCAACCCGCAGGTGGCCTGGGTCCGGCGCGAGGCCGATCAGGTGGCCTACCGCGTGCTCGTCAACTTTCTGTGCGCGGCCCCGGGCGACCGCAGTGTGTGTCTGCCAGCGTCGGGCAGCGCCTACACCGCGCAGCAGGTGGAAGACGCACTGCGCCCGGTGCTGGGCAACGACGTGACGCTGACGCGGCTGGCCCTGCATGACGGCAAGCTGGTCGAGCTGGAGGGACGCGGCAGCGAGGCAGAAGCCCGCGCAGCGCTGGAGCGCGTGCGCCAGCAGGTGCCCTGGCTGGAGGCGTCGAGCTCCGGCATCGGCAAGGGCGCGTTCTCTGCCCGGCTGCGCATGGTGTGTGCCGCGCCGCCGCGCGCAACCCCCGGCATCTGCGCCGCGCCCGAACAGCGCCGCTGAGCCACGGATTAGAGCCCCAGTGCTCCAATCGCCCCTGAGCGCTAGAACCATATGCCCGAATAGCTATTAAAAAGTGAGCATACAGATATCCTGATGACTGCAGTGCGCCACGTCTGCCGCTAAGGTAAGGGCTTGTTCGCCCCACCCTGCCGAGCCCCATGACCACTCCACAACCCCCACGCACCTTCCACAGCTACGAACCCCGCCAGGGCCATGGCCTGCCACACGACCCGTTCAACGCCATCGTGGGGCCGCGCCCCATTGGCTGGATCTCCACGCAGAACGCGCAAGGCGCCACCAACCTGGCGCCCTACAGCTTTTTTAACGCGTTCAACTACGTGCCACCCATCGTGGGCTTTGCCAGCATTGGCTACAAGGACACCGTGCGCAACGTACAGGCCACGGGCGAATTTGTGTGGAACCTGGCCACGCGCGACCTGGCCGAGGTGATGAACCAGAGCTGCGCCGCCGTGCCGCCCGAGGTGAGCGAGTTCAACCTGACCGGCCTCACGCCCCTGCCCTCCACCCGCGTGCGCCCGCCGCGTGTGGCCGAAAGCCCCGTCACCTTTGAATGCCGCAGCACGCAGATCCTGCAGCTGCAGGGGGTGGACGGGGCCCAGGTGGACACCTGGCTGGTGCTGGGCGAAGTGGTGGCGGTGCACATCGACCAGGCGCTGCTGAAAGACGGGGTGTATGACACGGCCGGTGCCGGCCACATTCTGCGCGGTGGCGGCCCGGCCGACTACTTCACGGTGGGGCCCGAGCAGCTGTTCAAGATGTACCGGCCCCGGTAAGCCCCGCACTGCGGCGCCCCGCCGCAGACCGCCCTCCCCGCCCCGATATTGGGCCATCGCTCAGCGCCGCAAGGGCCCGCACAGCCCGGCCTGCGGCGCACGCGCCCACTGCTCCGTCAAGGCCCACACCTGCTGCACGCCGTCGCCTCCCGCTGGCCCGGTGGTGTGCTCCAGTCCGTGGTCCGCCCCTTCAAGGCGGCGCACACACCATGACAGGGGCGCGCGCTGACCCATGCGCTGCGCAAAACGTTCGTAAGCGGCTGCGGGCACCAGGGCGTCTTCGCCGCCCCAGACCTGCAACACCGGCCAGGGGCCGTCGATCAGTGGCTGCGCCACGGGCCAACGCCACAGGTCGCGCCAATACCCCAGACTGCGGCCCTGCACCACCGTGGTGTCGGGCAGGTGCCCAGCCTGCATCACGCCAAGGGCACGCCAGTCCGCCTCCAGGCCCAGGCGGCGCGCTTGCAGCGCACCGGCTTCTTGCGGGTCAAGACCACTGGCGGACACCAACACCAGCCCCGCCAAATTCGGCACCTCGGGCGCCAATGCAGGCAGTAGCTCGGCCCCTTCCGAGATACCCACGAGCAATTGCGGCACAGCGGGCTGACCCTGTCGCTGCGATGCGTCGGCGCGCAAGGCGGCGCGGGCGTGTGCCAGCCATACAGCCAGGCGGTCTCGTTGCACAAAACCGGGGGCGCAATCGGCGGGGGCGGTGCGCGCCTGTGGGGCCACTCCGGGTTTGTGCAACACCAGCACCTGTGCGTGCAGCAGGCCCGCAAAATAGCGGTCGGCCATCACACCCATACCGGCACAGCCCGAGCCCGGCACCACGATGACGCGGTAGCGCAGGGGCGCTGCCCGCTCGCTGCGCTGCAATGCCCACAGCGTCACATCGCCGTCACCCGGCAAGGGGTGCACCTGAAAGTCGCTGGGGGCCTCGGTGGCAAGCGCAACAGGGTCCCCCGGCGGTACGCGCACGTTCATCCTTGCCCCTGCGGGGGGAGAACCCTGCGCGCACCCCGCCAGCAAGCCCGCGCACCCCAGCGCCACGGCACCCCGCCACACCGGGCGCAGCGGCACCCCGAGTGGCCGAAGCAGTCCCATAAAAAAGGCCAGCACGGGGCTGGCCTTCAGGCGCGTGGCAAACACCGGCAGCGCTTATTTGAGAATCAGCACCTGCTCAGGCTGCGGCTGAGGTGCAGGCATGGGTTGGCCGCCCTGTTGGTACACCACAGGTGGGCGCACGCCGCGCGCCAGATTGGCGTCGGTGTAGCCCAACTGCATGGCCATTTGCTGGTACACGTCCTGCGCCAGCGACAGCGAGGTTTCGCGCATCACCTTGGCACGGTTGGGCGGGGCAATGTCGCCACGGATCGACAGGATCTTGGTGTCGTTGCCTTCGCCCTGGGCCGAGAAGGCAGCCTTGATCTCATACGTCTTGGTGTTGATCAGCGAGAAGTCGGCCAGCAGCTGCAGGCCGTACTGGCGCGTGGCGCTGGTCGTGCCCTGCAGCGGCGAGAGTGCGTCGGTGAAATCGATGCTCGACACCACGCCAAACAGCACATAGTCGGCACCGGCAAACTCGCCCTTCTTGATGCGCGCAATCACGTTGTTGACCTCAGGTTGCGTCTGGGGTGTGGCCATCTTGCCGCCTTGCACCTGGTTGAGCACCTGCTCGGCCTTGGACGGCTGGGGCTTGCCCGCATCAAAGCCCTTGCCCTGGATCAGGCGGAAGTACGTGCCCTGCAGGATGGCGCCCTTGATGTCGTTGGTGTAGCCACCGAGTTCGCGTTGCTCGATGTAGCTGTAGCGCCCCGCCACATAGGTGCCGCTGGCCTGCTCGGACGCCTGCATGGACTGTTGACCCGAATGGGATCCCGAGCCGCCGTAGGCGCCCTGGCTGTAGCCGCCGCTGTGGCTGCCCTGCGCACTCATCTGGCTGCTGCGCTGGTAGGTGCCGGCCATGAAGTAATCGGACACGCGCTGGGCGTAGGCCAGGTCGGTCACGGCGATTTTGGGGGCCACGTTTTGCTGTGCGTGGGCGGTGGCACCCCACGCGAGGGTGGTGGCCGCGATCACGGCCAGGGCCGCGTGGAGGGTGATTCTGCGTTGCATGGTGTGCTCCTTGTGAGCTAACGGAAAGTCATGAATTGATCGAGCGATGCGGCCATAGCACCTACATCCTTCGAAACTGGCGCGGCCCAGGCCAGCAGCCGCCGTGCAAGGGCCGCCCCGCCGCACTGGCGGCGTCCCCCTTCCCGCGCGCAGCGCGAGAGAAAGGGGGAAGCGGCGCAGCCGCTCAGGGGGTTACCTCTTACTCGTCTTGCGAATTTCTTTTTCGTCCTGCCATTCGATCGTGCCTTCCTGCACGTCAAACAGCTTGAGCGTGAACTTGTAGTACACGTCCTTGGTGCTGTTGTTCTGCTTGACGATGCTGGTCAGCTCGCCTTCCATGGTGTATTTGGCGGCCGTCATCTGGCCGACCTTGGCGGTGGTCCCCTGCTTGTACAGGCCGCTCTGGTTCTGGCGCTGCAGTTCGTCCACGCCTTGCTGCATCTCGTTGATGGAGCGCACAAAACGCACCTTGCCCGACTTGACGAGCGCCGTCTGGATCGAGCTCATCACGTTGGTGGTGTCGATGTATTCGCTGGTCTTGTTCTTCACGGTCGAGATCGTCACCGTGGGGCGGCCCTGGAAGATGCCGGTTTCGAGCAGGCCGCCCGTCATCTTCTCGGCAATCATCTGCAGGTCGGTGGAGCCGAACTCGTTGGTCACCAGCTCCACAGCCTTGGCGTCGCCGTAGTTGACCTGGCGGTCAAAACGCACGGTGGGCGAAGACAGGTTCTGGCAGGCCGACAGGGCCAGGGTGCTGGCCGCAAAGGCCAGGATGAGCGCGCTGCGCTGGATGCGGTTCTTGGTCATGGTGTTGATTTCCTTAGTAATACATAGCGCTTTGCGCTACCTGCAACGCTTGAGCCTGGCGGGCCCCAAGCGCGGGCAGCCGCGCAAGGGCCGCCCCGCCGCGCTGGCTGCGTCCCCCTCCCACGCGAAGCGTGAGAGAGGGGGAAGGCGCGCAGCGACTCAGGGGGTGTTTCATCTCAGCGCTCCACATTCATTTCAAGCCGCAAATCGACCGCAGCACCCGTGGGCGCCACGCTCTTGACGGTCTGCTGGCCCAGTCCAAGCACGCTCAACTGCTTCCAGGATTCGCCGTCGCCCACCTGGTTGCCCACGTTGTCGAGCCACTTGAAGCGGTAGAACACGGTGCGGTCGGTGCGACCCATGTTGGCCATATCGGCCTGCACCACCAGGATGTCGTTCTTGCGCACGATGCGCATCTCGCGCACGGCGATGCCATTGGCTTCGCCACGCAGCGCCACTTTGGAGGCCACAGCCAGCGGCGTGGCGGGGTCGTGCTGCTGCGCGCTGGCGCTGCTGGTCAGGGTGATCAGGGCCGCGCACACCAGGGCAGGTGCGGCAGCGAGGGTGAAGCGGTTTCTCATGCCAGAGGCTCCTTCAGAAAATCAAAATAACGGTGTGTGATCAGTTCTTGGTGCCGGCTGGCGCAGTCGATGTCGACTTGACGGCGGCCGAGGGCACCGTGCGGTTGCGCGTGCGGTTGTTGTTGGTGCGCACCGGCGCTGCAGCGGGCGCCGCTTCGGCAGCTTGCGGGGCCGCCACAGCCACGGTGGGCAACTGGCCGAGCATGGCCACGTCGCCGATGAGCACACTGTTGTCATACATGCGCAGCGGCACCAGCGCGTACTGGCCATCGACCTTGATTGGCGTGGGCAACTGGCGGCCATTGATGGTGACGATGTGCTCGCCGGGGGGCAGGTAGCCGCGGGCTACATACACACGGCCCGGCAGCATGCGCCACATGCGGTCGTCCGCCTGCTCGGTGGCCACCGAGGCGGCCGCGCCGATGATGCCGCCGATCAGCCCACCGCGCTTTTGCAGCTCGTTCTGCATCACGCCCTTGGCGACGGCGCGCGTGAAGCCACGCAGCACCATGCCCGGCATTTCATCCTTGAGCGCTCGGCGTGCCATCACGTTCACGTCCACCACTTTTTCGAGCTTGAAGTCGGTGCCAGCGGCTGAAAGCTGGGTCAGCAATGGGTCTTGCGATGGCTCGATCACCGGGTACGAAAGGCTCGCTGTCACCAAACCACGGCCTGTGGGCACGGGCAGCGTGAAGGCCTTGGGCTTGCGCGCGGGTGCGTCGCCCGCTTCCACGATGAACAGCACGTCCGTCATGCGCTGACGGCGCTTCCAGGTGAAACCCGTGCGGGTGTCCAGGCCGCGCAGGCCTTCTTCAAGCACTGCTGTTTCGGGCTTGAGCTCGATGGCCTTGCGGTAACCAGGGGCCGCCAGTCCGGGCTCGTTGAGCATCTCGTACAGAAAGCCCGCGAGGTAATGCGAGAGCGCATTGGAGTAGCCGTTCTTGAGGGCCAGCACTTCAGGGTCATTGAGGGTCTCGACGGGGTAGCCGTTGAGCTCCTTGCCACCCGACGAAGCACCCTTGGACTTGGCTTCCTCTTCGGCCGCCAGGGTTTCCTTGGAGCGGAACTCGGCAATGACGGCTTCGCGCTCATGGGTGCGCTTGATGTCCACACGGGCGTTGTCAAAGTCTCCCACGGCCATGCGGTTCATGGCCAGGCGTGTGGTCAGCCACACCTTTTCATAGTCCTGGCCTTCGTAGGCCTTCAGGCGCTCGCTGATCAGCGCCGCACCCACGGTGCCCATGAGCTTGCTCGGGTTGGTCTTGGCCGTGTCTTCCCATTCCTTGACCTTGTTGTCGGCCAAGAGGAAGGCGTTGGTGCTGTCGGGGTAGCGGCGGTCCATGCGCAGCAATTCGCCACGCTCCAGATTGAACAGCAGCGCTGTTTTTTCGTCCTCGGTCTTGGCGGTGCTCTCCAGGCTGGCCAGCGCCGCAGGAATCCCGCCGGTGCGCCCGGCAGTTTGCATGTCGCCCGCCACCTTGTCGTGGCTTTGCATGGTGGCGCAACCGGTGAGGGCGGCGCTCAGCGCCAGCACCCACAAAAGGCACGGTCGAAATGGGGACTGGGATCGGGTCATGAATGCTCCTCGCAAGTGGTTCGGTTGAGCACCAGAAAACCCCGGCAAGCCCTACACGCCAGGCACTACCCGCTGGCGCGCGCACCACTGAAGGCGGCGCGCAGCAAGGGGGTTAGCCGCGTGAAGGAAGGACCGGACAAGGAAGGTACTGACAGCCCGTGCGCCCCCTCCCGGTGCGTGGACGTACTGTGTATGACCCCCTCTGGCTGTGAGTTTCTTGGTTGTTTTGTATGGGTTTGTAGCCAGCCTCGCAATGTAGCAAAAGCTTGTATCTTTTCTGTAACGCCCTCGCCCGGCATGCATCGATCAAACCGACCATAAGAACGTGTTCACGATCGATCTAAGGAGCCCCCCGCATGTCAGTTCTCCAGCCGATGGAGCGGCATGCGATAGAGCCACACCACCCGCCCCCCTGGGGCGCGCAACTGGGCACAGGGCAGCACGCCAGGCACGGCGAACTCCAGGCTCACCAGCCACGCGCCAGGTGCGAGTTCGGCCTCGGCCTTGGCGGCGGCGCGCGCCATGCTCTCGGGGCGCTGAAACAGGTAGACCATGCGGTACGGGCTCCAGTGCACTTTCCACATGTCCGCCCGGCGCACATGGGCCCAAGGGCACAACAACGCACACAGCAACCGCAGCGGCCAGCTCCACTCCAACCCGTCCAGCTCGGCAGCGGGGTAGGCATGGCGCAGCGCCTTCAGTCCATCGCCCAGGCCACAGCCGGCATCCAGCACACGGGCCCCCAAAGGCAGTGGCGCCTGCGCCGGAAGGGCGCGCAGCGCATAGCGTGGCGTAGGAAACAGGGGTGCATCGCGCCAGGCGTTCAGGGGATACACCAGCAACAGCAGCAGCAAGGGCACCAGCCAGGCCCAGGTGGGCAGGCTGGCGGTGCCCAGCAGCGCCAGCGACAGCGGAAAACCTGCGGCAATCAACCCCCGCCGCCACCAGCTGCCGCCCAACAGGCTGGCCGCCGTGCCCAACGCGCTGGCAGCCACCAACGCCGCCACCGGGGACACCGAGCGCTGCAGCGCCACAAAGAGCAGCCACGCGCACGCCCACACCATCAATGCGGGCAGGGGCCAGGGCATGCGTAGCGTCATGGAAACCGGTGCCCTAGCAAGTGAGCACGCCGCGCGGCAGGCCGCCCACAGCGCGGATCTGGCGTGCAAAGAAGAAGAAGAAGGGAACAGGGCTCAACGGGGTCATGTCGGTGTGCGGCAAAAGAGACATCGATCACCCGGGAACCTCCGTGGGCCACAGGGCAGCGCTGCTGCCCTGAACAAGCCTTGCGAACAAGCCGGGAGTGTCGAACGCAGCGCAGTGTAGGGCCCGCGCCGACGCATTTTGCCTGCGCAAGTTACGCAAGGAAACACGTTTCGTGCGCTATTTCACAGGTTTCTGTTGCGTGAAGGCTGCAACCTGTCGGCGCGCGGGCCGCAAGCCCGCAGTGGCCGCCGGATTCCACCTTGCAGCTGGCTTGTCAGGTGCTGCCGCGCAACCGATCAATCAAGCCGTTGAGCGCTTCGAGCGACCCGAACTGGATCGCCAGCTCGCCCATGTCCTCCACCCGGCCATGGCGCTTGACGCGCTTTTTCACGCGCACCTCGACCTCGGCCATGAGCAGGTCCGAGAGTTCTTCTTCCACCCGCTTCAAGTCGCGCGACTTTTCCTTCTGGGGCTTTTGCGGCACCAGGCTGAATTCGGCGCCGATCTTCTTGACCAGGGCCTCGGCCTCGCGCACCGACAGCTTCTTAGCAGCGATCTGGTTGCCCGCCGTGATCTGCGCGGCGCGGTCCAGCGACAGCAGCGCGCGCGCATGGCCCATGTCGATGTCGCCCGCCATCAGCATGGTCTGCACCGGCTCGGCCAGGTTCAACAGGCGCAGCAGGTTGCTGGCCGCGCTGCGCGAGCGGCCCACGGCCTGCGCGGCCAGCTCGTGCGTGAGGCCAAACTCCTTGACCAGGCGCTGCAGGCCGTGGGCTTCTTCCAGCGGGTTGAGGTCTTCGCGCTGGATGTTTTCGATGAGCGCCATGGCGGCTGCCGACTCGTCGGGCACATCGCGCACCAGCACCGGCACCTCGGCCAGGCCCGCCAGGCGCGAGGCCCGAAAGCGCCGCTCGCCCGCGATGATTTCGTACTTGCCCGCGTTGTCCCCACCCGTGAGGCGCCGCACCAGGATGGGTTGCATGATGCCCTGGGCCTTGATGGACTCGGCCAGCTCGTACAGCGCACCCTCGTCCATGCGCGTGCGGGGCTGGTAGACACCGGGCACCAGCTCGCTCAGCGGCAGGCTGCTGGGCAGCCCGGCTTCGGCCGCCTGGGCCTGTTCCACTTTTTCTTCGACCTTGGGGCCCAGCAGGGCTTCCAGGCCGCGGCCGAGGCCCTTGGGTTTTTTGGTAACCATGGTGATTTTTCCTAAGAGGTGTTTGTGCGGTTGCGCCAACGCTTGCGGCCCCGCCATAAGCGCAGCCAGACACCGGCGGCCACGGCCAGCAGCACCAGGGCCAGCGCGAACTGGCCGATGGCCGCCACCACCACGGCACTGCCCGGCAGGAACCAGGACAGCACGGTGAGCGGCACTTCGATCCACGCAGGATCCCGCCTTCGCGCAGGCGGTACGTCCGGCGTTTTTGGCGAACCCGGCTGCTGAGCCGGCGCAGGCGTGCGCCAGAAGGCCCGCATCTTCATGCGGCGTCGCTCGCCAGGTCGCGCAGCCAGGCATGGCCTTCGTCCCAGGCGCCCAGGCCCGACTCGGCATTGATGTGGCCGCGCGCACCGTAGTCGATAAAGCGGGCGCCCCAGGCCTGCGCCAGACCTTGTGCGCGCTCGAAGCTGCAATACGGGTCGTTGCGGCTGCCGACCAGCACGGCAGGGAACGGCAGCGGCTGACGCGCTATGGGCGCCCAACCATGAATTTGCGCTGCAATGTCGGGTCGCTCCACATCGCCCGGCGCCACCAGCAGCACACCCACCACGCGGTGTGCACTGGCCGAGTGCGCCGCCCACCACGCGGTGAGGATGCAGCCCAGGCTGTGCGCCACCAGCAGCACGGGGCCATCGGCATCGACCACTGTTTCTTCCAGCCGCGCCGACCAGTCGCCGCGCAGCGGGCGCATCCAGTCGTGCTGCTCCACGCGCTGGTAGCCGTGCGCAGCCTCCCAGCGGCTTTGCCAGTGGTCGGGCCCGGAGTTCTGCCAGCCGGGCAGCAGCAGGATGTTGGCGGCTTTCATTACTACTAATTTGATAGCTACTAGCGCTTACCCATCAAGCGTCAGGTGCCGTTTTGGCTATAGAAGTTGTCGCTGCAGGCATGTTCTGCACGCGCTCGACCATTTCTTGCGCAAACTCCACAAAGGCCTGGCTGCCCTTGGCGGCCGGGTCGAACACCACACCGGGCAGCCCGTAGCTGGGCGCCTCGGCCAGGCGGACGTTGCGGGGGATCACGCTGTTGAACACCTTCTCGCCAAAGTGGCCCTTGAGCTGGTCGCTGACCTGTTGCTGCAGGGTGATGCGCGGGTCGAACATCACGCGCAGCAGGCCGATGATCTGCAGGTCGGCGTTGAGGTTGGCGTGCACCTGCTTGATGGTGTTGACCAGGTCGGTCAGGCCTTCGAGCGCGAAGTATTCGCACTGCATGGGCACGATCACGCCGTGCGCGCTGCACAGGCCGTTGAGGGTGAGCATGCTTAAAGACGGCGGGCAGTCGATGAGCACAAAGTCATAGTCGCCATCGGCCTCGGCCAGCGCGGCCTTCAGGCGTTTTTCGCGGTGCTCCAATGCCACCAGTTCCACCTCGGCGCCCGCCAGTTCGCGGTTGGCGCCCAGCACCCAATAGCCACATTTGTCCGACAGCACGGCCGCCTCTTTGACCGAGGCGGATTCGAGCAGCACGTCGTACACCGTGAGGTCAAGGCTGCGCTTGTCCACGCCCGAGCCCATGGTGGCGTTGCCCTGCGGGTCCAGGTCCACCATCAGCACGCGCTGGCCGATCTTGGCCAGGCCGGCGGCGAGGTTGACGGTGGTGGTCGTCTTGCCGACGCCACCCTTTTGGTTGGCAACGCAGAAAATTTTGGCCATGGGGAATGTGCAGTCCGTGTGGTTGTCGTTGTTGTTTTATTTGGAAATGGCCAGCTTGATGCCAAAGCCGATCAGAAAGATGCCGGCCACTTTCTCCAGCGCGCGGCCGATGCGCGGGTTGGCGCGCATGCGCTCGGCCAGGTGGTGCGTGAGCAGCACGGCGGTCAGGCCGTAGAAAAACGTCAGCACCGCCACCGTCGCTGCCATCACACCAAAGGTCAGCATGCCCTGGTGCCGCGCCGGGTCCACAAACAGCGGGAAGAAAGCCATGTAAAACACGATGGCCTTGGGGTTGAGCAAGGTGATGAGCCCCGCCTGCTTGAAATAGTGGCGCGGCTGGATGTTGAGAATGGGTTGTGCCCCTGGCTTGGCGATGAGCATCTTGAAGCCCAGCCAGGCCAGGTAGGTCGCGCCCAGCCACTGCACCGAATGGAAGGCCGTCGGGTAGGTGGCCAGCAACGCAGCCACACCGGCCACTGCCGCCCACATCAGCACCTGGTCGCCCGCAATCACGCCCATGGTGGCCGCCATGCCGCCGCGAATGCCGCCCTTGCTGGTGGAGGTGATGAGCGCCAGATTGCCGGGGCCTGGAATGAGCAGGAACAACACAATGGCGGCGACAAAGGCGCCGTAGTCTGCGATGCCTAACATGATCTCTCCCGGTGTGCTGGATGGGTGCACAGAATGGATGCACCCGAAGTGAGGAGCCGAGTTTACGCGACCACCCTGCCCCGGCCGCTGAAAAGTCAGCGCCCGGCGGCCAAGATGGTCAGGCGGGCTTCATCCAGATGATGCAGCGCTCCGCATCCAGGCCCGGCACGGTGAGCTGTTCCACGTGAAACACCGCCACATCGGCGGGCAGCGCCGCGATTTCGTCCTCGGGGTGTTTGCCCTTCATGGCCAGCCAGACACCATGTGGCGCGGCGAGCGCACTGCGCGACCAGGTGACAAAATCGGGCAGCGAGGCAAACGCGCGGCAACTGATGATGTCGAACGGTGTGGTCAGCGTCTCAACCCGTGCGTGCACACCATGCAGGTTGCGCAGCTTCAGCGCCACCGCTGCCTGTTGGATGAAGGCTGCCTTCTTGCCCACCGTATCCACACAGCTCACGTCCACACCCGGGCAGCAGATGGCAAACACCACACCGGGCAGACCGCCGCCAGAGCCGACGTCGAGCAAGCGTACAACACTCTTGCCCTCCCCCACCAACGTTGCGACATGGCGGCGCAGCGGTGCCACGGCAGCCAGGCTGTCGAGCAGGTGGTGCGTCATCATCTCCTGCGGGTCACGCACAGCGGTCAGGTTGTAGACCTTGTTCCATTTCTGCAGCAGGGCCAGGAAGTCCATCAACTGCGTGATCTCGGCATCGCTCAGGTCCAACGCCAAGACATCCGCCCCGGCCTGCAGTTGCCGGCGCAGGCTGTCGTTGTTGTTCACCACCATCGTCATGCCGCCACTTCACCTTCTGCCTTGGCGGGCGTTGCCGGGGCCACGGCCAAGTCCTTGAACCCACCCTTCTTCAAATGCACCATCAGGAGCGAAATCGACGCCGGAGTGATGCCTGTGATGCGCGACGCATGGCCCAGTGTTTCCGGCCGGTGGCGACTGAGCACCTGGCGCGCCTCGATGCTCAAGGCGGTCACCTGCATGTAGTCCAGATCAGGCGGCAGGCGCAGCTTCTCAAAATGTGCCGCACGCTCCACCTCACCCTTCTGGCGGTCGATATAGCCTGCGTATTTGGCAGCGATCTCTACCTGCTCTAACACGGGTTCCGTCAGATCACCCAGGGTTTCACGTGAAACATCGTTGGATGCGTACTTGCCTCCATCCATCGACATCAGGGTGGCGTAGTTCACATCCGGGCGCCGCAGCAGCTCGAACAGGTTGTATTCGTGATCGATGCTTTTACCCAGCACCCGCTCGGACTCCGCCGCAGGCAGGTTGCGCGGGTTCACCCAGGTGGCCTTCAGGCGCTCTGTTTCACGTGAAACAGCGTCGCGCTTGCGGCTAAAAGAATCCCAGCGCGCATCATCCACCAGGCCCATGCCCCGCCCTGCTTCGGTCAGCCGCATGTCGGCATTGTCCTCACGCAGCTGCAGGCGGAACTCGGCCCGGCTGGTGAACATGCGATAGGGCTCGGTCACGCCTTTGGTGATCAGATCGTCCACCAGAACCCCCAGGTAGGCCTCGTCGCGACCGGGCAGCCAAGCTGCCTCACCACGGCATTGCAGCGCGGCATTGATACCAGCGAACAGGCCCTGGGCCGCCGCCTCTTCGTAGCCCGTGGTGCCGTTGATCTGCCCAGCAAAGAACAAGCCCTGGATCTGCCGCGTTTCAAAGCTACTCTTGAGCGAGCGCGGGTCGAAGTAGTCGTATTCGATGGCATAGCCGGGGCGCAGGATGTGCGCGTTCTCCAGCCCGGGCATGCTACGCACCAGCGCGTACTGGATGTCGAACGGCAGGCTGGTGCTGATGCCGTTGGGGTAGAACTCATGCGTGGTCAGGCCTTCGGGCTCCAGAAAGATCTGGTGGCTGTCCTTGTCGGCAAAGCGGTTGATCTTGTCTTCCACGCTGGGGCAATAACGCGGGCCCACGCCCTCGATCTTGCCCGTGAACATGGGGCTGCGGTCGAAGCCGCTGCGGATGATCTCGTGCGTGCGCTCGTTGGTATGAGTAACCCAGCAGGGCATCTGGCGCGGGTGCATGGCAGCCCCACCGTGTGCACGTGCCATGAAGCTGAACACCGGCACCGTACCCTCGTTCACCCCACCCGGCATACCGTCGCCGGGCTGCTCGGTGCATTTGGAGAAGTCGATGCTGCGGCCATCCAGGCGCGGCGGCGTGCCGGTCTTCAGGCGGCCCTGGGGCAGCTTCAGTTCTTTGAGGCGTGCCGACAGCGACACCGCAGGCGGGTCTCCGGCGCGGCCAGCGGCGTAGTTGTTCAGGCCCACATGGATCTTGCCGTCCAGAAAAGTGCCGGCTGTGAGCACCACGGTGCGGCTGCGAAACTGAATGCCCACCTGCGTCACCGCGCCCACCACCCGGTCGCCCTCGACCATCAAATCGTCCACCGCCTGCTGAAACAGCCACAGGTTGGGCTGGTTCTCCAGCATGCGGCGGATGGCGGCCTTGTACAGAATACGGTCGGCCTGGGCCCGCGTGGCGCGCACCGCAGGGCCCTTGCTGCTGTTGAGAATGCGGAACTGGATGCCACCCTCGTCGGTGGCCAGCGCCATGGCACCGCCCAGCGCGTCCACCTCTTTGACCAAGTGGCCCTTGCCGATGCCGCCAATGCTGGGGTTGCAGCTCATCTGCCCCAGCGTCTCGATGTTGTGGGTCAGCAGCAGCGTTTTGCTGCCCATGCGCGCGGCAGCCAACGCGGCCTCGGTGCCAGCATGGCCACCGCCGACAACGATCACATCAAATTCCTGGGGGTACAACATGGGGAGCGCTCCGGGGCCCGGCGGGCCCGATAGTGAAAATGTCCGGTGCGCCCACGGCCCCTGCCCACTCACAGAGCGGGGCGACGGCACACCGTCCCCACCCAGACCAGTCGCCACGCAGCGACCAGCCCCGGCGGGGCAACCCGCGATTTTCCCACTTTGTGTGGAATGTGTCTGTTTCCACAGCCAGCGACCCTGCGGGCTTCACTGAACACCCGCCCTCAGTGCACTCTGTGGCGCCTGCGTGTTTCACGTGAAACACACCCCCCGCCCCACGGCAGGGATACCGGGTGCGATGCCAAGGGCTTGGCAGGCGCGCAGGAATCCTGCCCCGGGCCTGTGATTCAATCGCGGGCATGTCCCATCCCACACACCCCTCTCTGCTCATCTTCGCGGGCAGCACCCGCCATCAATCCTTCAACCGCAAACTGGCCCACGCCACTGCGGCCATCGCGCGCGATGCCGGTGCCACGGTCACGCTGCTGGAGCTGTCGGACTTCGACATCCCGCTATACAACGCCGACCTCGAGGCCCAGGGCACACCGGCCGACGTGATCCGACTCAAAGAGATTTTGTGGCAGCACCCCGCCTGGGTCATCTGTTCGCCCGAATACAACGGCAGCTACACCGCCCTGCTCAAGAACACCATCGACTGGGCCTCCAGCCCCGTCAAGGGCAACCCCGACTGGGAGGACGGCGGCAAGAGCTTTCGCGGCAAGGTAGTGGGCATGCTCAGCGCCTCGCCGGGCGCCCTGGGCGGTCTGCGCTCACAAAGCCACCTGGCCCCTTTGCTCATCAATGCCGAATGTTGGCTGGCGCCCAAGGCGTTTGCGCTGGGGTCGGCCGGTAGCGCGTTTGACGACAGCGGCGCCCTCATCCAGCAAACCCACCGCGACCGCGTGCGCGCCGTGGTGGACCAGGTGCTGTGGGCAGCCAACCGCCTGCAGCCAACCACTGGCCAATAAGGCGGACCCCACCCATGAACTGCCGCCCCGGCTGCGGCGCCTGCTGCACCGCCCCCTCCATCAGCTCGCCCATCCCCGGCATGCCGCAAGGCAAGCCTGCGGGGGTGCGTTGCATTCAACTGGAGGACGATGCACGCTGCCGCATCTTTGGCCAGCCGGAGCGCCCGGCGGTGTGCGGGGGGCTGATGCCCTCCGCCGAGATGTGTGGCGCAAGCAATGAGCAGGCCCTGGTGTATCTGACACGGCTGGAACAACTGACCAAGCCGCGCGCATCAGAAGCGGCATCGCAGGCGTAGCTGCCGCGACGGCACCACAGCGGCAGCCCAGCCGAATCCACCCATGGGTACAGCGCATCCTCTAGAAAATGGCCGAATGTGCCATGGCCCCGCTCACCCATTTGGTTCAGCGCATTGAGGGTCTCGGCGCAAGACGACGCTCCGAGTGTCGGCATGGGCAGCACCTGCAGATCGCTGCGGTCCACCTGGGTCGCCCCAAGATTGCGCATACCACCATCTCCTGAGTCTTCAATTTTCTATAAAAAATGGCTCTAGCGCTTATCCATCAAGCGCCAGCAGCTATGAATTTGATTGCAACCCTCCACGGCTTACCGGGCGCCGCCTGTGTAGCCTGCCTGACAGCTGCCAGCGCCGCACCGGCCTACAGTGGTGTCTCTCACCCCTACAACCTTGGAGACAACCCCCATGCTCAACATCCCCTCGCTACAGGCCAGCGTCAGCCCCGAAGAATGGCAGCTGCGCTGCGACCTGGCCGCCTGCTACCGGCTGGTGGCTCTGTACGGCTGGAGCGACCTGGTCTTCACGCACATCAGCGCCAAGCTGCCCGAATCGGTGTCGGGCAAGGATCAGCACCATTTCCTCATCAACCCCTACGGCCTCATGTTCGACGAGATCACGGCGTCCAGCCTGATCAAGGTGGACATGGCGTGCAACAAGCTGCACGACTCGCCCTTCCCCGTGAACCCCGCCGGCTTCGTCATCCACAGCGCCGTGCACGAGGCCCGGCCCGAGGCGGGCTGCGTGCTGCACACGCACACGCGCGCAGGCGTGGCCGTGAGTGCGCAAAAGGGCGGCGTGCTGCCCATCAGCCAGCAAAGCACCTTTGTGCTGGGCTCGCTGGCGTACCACGCGTACGAGGGCGTGGCCTTTCGCGACGAAGAAAAGCCACGCTTGCAGGCCGATCTGGGCCAGGCCAACTTCCTCATGCTGCGCAACCACGGGCTGCTGACGGTGGGCAAGACGATTGCCGACGCGTTCCTGTCGATGTACACCTTCGAGAACACCTGCCGCATCCAGATCGACGCGCAGGCGGGCGGCAAGCTGACGCAAGTGAACCCGCAGATCGTGAGCGGCGTGGCCCAGGCCATGCGGGTGCAGACGGGCGGCCTGGGCGGTGCATTCGCGTGGCCCGCACTGCTGCGCAAGGCCCAGCGCGACGCGCCTGGTTTCGACCGCTGACGATGTGCCCCAAGGGCAAATGGCGGCGGCCTGCAGAGAAGCACGGCAACGCATAGGATGCGCTTTTCCATCTTTTCTGAAGGACCCCCATGAAGCTGTACTACTCGCCTGGCGCCTGCTCCCTGTCCCCGCACATTGCGCTGCACGAAGCCGGCCTGGCCTTCACCCCCGTGCTGGCCAGCACCAAGAGCCACAAGCTGCAGGACGGCACCGACTACTACGGCATCAACCCGCTGGGCTACGTGCCCGTGCTGGAGCTGGACGACGGCACCCGCCTGCGTGAAGGCCCGGCCATCGTGCAATACATCGCCGACCAGGTGCCGCTGAAGATGCTGGCACCGCAAAACGGCTCGCTGCAGCGCTACCGCCTGCAGGAGTGGCTCACCTTCATCGGCACCGAGCTGCACAAGGGCTTCAGCCCCCTGTTCAACCCCGCAACCCCTGAGGAATACAAGCCCATGGTGCGCGAGCGGCTGTTGCAGCGCCTGCAGTGGGTGGATAGCCAGCTCGCCGCCAAACAATACCTGATGGGCGACCAGTTCACCGTGGCCGACGGTTATCTGTTTACCGTGACCAACTGGACCCAGCCCACCAACCTGGACATCTCCGGGCTGGCAAATCTGGCGGCATACCGCGACCGCGTGGGCGCTCGGCCCGCCGTGCAAGCGGCGATGAAAGCCGAAGGCCTGCTGAAATAAGCCGCTACAGCGTATGCTGGCACCGCCCGCCAGCAAGCGCTGCACAAGCAACGGCGCGGCCTGGGTGAAAACCCGCTCAGGCCCATGAAGACCGTAGCCATCACCGCACCGGTCAACAACACCACCCCGTGCGCCACACGCCGCAGCCGCCACGGCGTGACCAGGACCCCGAGCAGATAGCCCAATGCGTCGGCCGTGTTCATTGCCACCGGCCAACACATCACCGTTCGCCTGCTTACCCGCACGCCAAGCGCCCTGCGCTGCCCTGCGAACCTTGCGATAGCACAAATCCCTTGACCTTTGTTACACGCGCCCACTGCAAGCCGAGGCGTTTGCGAATAGGCTTAAGAACCTGTTCACGTTCTTACTTACTGTCTGTTCAGCCCCCTGCAGCCACTGCACGAAAGAAAGAAACTCCGCATGTCCACCTCCCTTTTCGATCCCATCCAGGTCGGCGACCTGCATCTGGCCAACCGCATTGCCATGGCACCGCTCACGCGCAACCGGGCCCCCGACGCCGTGCCCGCAGACATCACCGCCACCTACTATGCGCAGCGCGCCAGCGCCGGCCTGCTCATCACCGAAGCCACCGCCATCAGCCACCAAGGCCAGGGCTATGCCGACGTGCCGGGCCTGTATGGCACCGAGCAACTCGATGCTTGGAAAAAGGTGACGGCGGCCGTGCATGAGGCGGGCGGCAAGATCGTGACGCAGCTGTGGCACGTGGGCCGCATCTCGCACACGGATCTGCAACCCGACAACGGCGCACCCGTGGCGCCCTCGGCCGTCATTGCCAAGTCCAAAACCTATCTGATCGACCGTGCCACGGGCAAGGGCAGTTTTGTGCCCACATCGCACCCCCGCGCGCTTGACGCGTCCGAGCTGCCAGGCATCGTGCACGCCTTTGCTGCTGCGGCGCGCAACGCCGTGGAAACAGCCGACTTTGACGGCGTAGAAATCCACGGAGCCAACGGCTATCTGCTCGACCAGTTCCTGAAAACCGGCGCCAACCAACGCACCGACGACTACGGCGGCAGCATCGTCAATCGCGCGCGCCTGTTGCTGGAGGTGACCCGTGCCGTCGCCGACGCCGTGGGCCATGGCAAGGTGGGCATTCGCCTGTCGCCCGTCACGCCCGCCAACGACATCGTGGACGAAGACCCGCAGCCCCTGTTCGACCACGTGGTGCGCCAGCTCGCCACCATGGGCCTGGCTTACATCCACATCATCGAAGGCGCCACCGGCGGCCCCCGCGAACTGCCTGACCGCCCCTTTGACTATGCCGCGCTCAAGGCCGCCTACCGCACAGCCGGTGGCAAGGGTGCGTGGATGGTCAACAACGCCTACGACGGCGCAATGGCTGAAAAGGCAGTGGCGGATGGCTCGGCAGACATCGTGGCGTTTGGCAAGCTCTACATCGCCAACCCCGACCTCGTCGAACGACTGCGTAGCAAGGCCCCCCTGAACGAGTGGGACCAGAGCACCTTCTACGGTGGTGGCGCTAAGGGCTACATCGACTACCCTAAGCTGAAAGCATCCAAGTAACGGGCAGGCACTGCCTTCGCATCAGGGCCGTGCAAAGCAGCGCACAGCCCTCACCCAAGACCTAACCCAGCCCTATAGGGCTGGGCGCCCGCATCACGATGCGGGTGAACAGGCGGTCATAGGCTGGGTCGCGCGTCTGGCCCGCGGCCAGCGGATTGAAGTTGCTGGCAAACGCCGCGTCAATCGTGGCCCAGTCGGCGGGCTCCAGGTGCTGCTGCGCTGCAGGCAACACCACGGTTTCTTCCAGGCGCATGTGTTCCAGGTAAAAGCGGATGTAAGTCTCCAGCGCCAGCGCAAATGCCTCGCGGCGTGCATCGCCCATCAGCTCCCAAGCCAGCAGCAAATGTTGCAGCTCGCGCACCGCTGACTCGCCGCCCGCGTGGTCGCGATCAAGCTGCGCAATCATCTCAGCGGCCTCGGGGGAGCGCTGCGCCACCTTGGGAAACAGCCACTGCGATTCTTTGGGGTGGTGCTGGCGTTCGGGAAACTCGTCGATGTAGAACAACATCGCCCGCATCACGTCAAAAAACGCAGCGGGCTCGTCGCCCGGGCCCTGGTCCATCATCAAACGCAGCGAGTGCAATACCGCCGCCAGCGACGCATGCTCCTCACGAATGGTTCGCAGACTGATCGACGGCATGGCGCACTCTCCAAGATGACACGAGGCTGCAAGGGTGCCACCACGGGCCCTCCAGCGGCCTGATACAGATCAAGGGTTGAGGTGCCCGGGCCCAAGCCGGCAACAGGGCTCCCGCGTTGCCCCTGGCGGTGTTCAGCAAGCCCCGGCTGGTGCCTGCTGCAGGCACCAGGGTATGCCGATCACCCGATCAAATCTGGTTGCGAAGCCGAACGATGGCCGCGCCCACGGCACTGGAGGCCTGCAAGAACCGTGTGTTGCCGCCAGCGCATCTTCCGCCTCGCCATAGGCGCCCCGGTTGATTGTTCTGGCGATTCCGCCCGCCACCTCATGGAACTCGCGGTGCCGGTCTACCAGCGACTGGAAGGCCGGCAGCCCGGCCATAGGAGCCCCGCCCCTTGCCATGCAGCCAACGGCCCAGCTCGCAGCAATCGTCTTTGCCGATGGTGTCTGCATCGAGCTGCTCGCGTTGCTGGGCCGCCCTACGCAGCTTGGAGCGCCATGGCGCATGCGCCTTGATGGCGGATTAGAGGTCGATGCCAGGGCCCGACGACGGTGCCGCCAGTGCCATGGGGTGCATGCCCCCTGCCTGTCCACCATCGGCCAACCGGAACTGCTGCACCACCTGCGACAGGCGGGCCGCCTGCTCGCGCAGCGACTCGGCGGCAGCGGCAGACTCTTCCACCAGCGCCGCGTTCTGCTGCGTCATGCGGTCGATCTCGCCCACCGACTGGTTCACCTGGCCAATGCCTGCGGACTGTTCCGACGCGGCGGCCGTGATCTCGCCAATGATGTCGCCCACGCGCTGCACGCTGCTGACAATGTCCTTCATCGCAGTGCCCGCCTCTTCCACATGGCGCACGCCACCGTCCACCGCCGTCACGCTGTTGTTGATCAGGCCCTTGATATCGCTGGCCGCTGCAGCCGAACGCTGGGCCAGGCTGCGCACTTCACTCGCGACCACAGCAAAACCACGCCCCTGCTCGCCCGCACGCGCCGCCTCCACCGCAGCGTTCAGCGCGAGGATGTTGGTCTGGAAGGCAATCGAATCGATCAGGCCGATGATGTCGCCGATCTTGCGGCTGGAGGTGGAGATCTCGTGCATGCTGGCCACGGCTTGCTGCACCACACCGCCGCCGTGTGTGGCCATCTGCGAGGCCGACGCGGCCAGCTGGTTGGCCATTTGCGACGAAGAAGCCGTTTGCTGCACGGTGGACGTGAGCTGCGACAGCGAGGCCACGGCCTCTTGCGCATTGCTGGCCGTCTGCTCGGTGCGCTGCGACAGATCCTGGTTGCCCGTGGCGATCTCCTGGCTGGCCGTGGCGATGTTGCCGCTGGCATCACGCACCTGCGCTACCAATGCGCCCAGGCCCTGCTGCATGTCGCGCAAAGCGCGTTGCAAGTCGGCCACTTCGTCCTTGCCCTCGGCAGCAATCTGCTGCGACAAGTCCCCGCCCGCGATCGCCTGGGCCATCTTGCGCGCGTCTTCCAGCGGGTTGCAGATCGAATTCATGTTCATCAGCGTGGTGGGCACCACCACCAGCACGGTAATCAACACCGCCAGCACAAACAGCCATTTGGTCTGGCTGGAGACTTCGCCTTGTTGCTCCACGGCCTTGGCGACCTCATTGCGCAACACCGTGTCCAGCTCCACCATCAATTTGTCTGCCTGGTCAAACTCGGCAATGGCCTTGCCACTCATGCGGTTGGCAATGGTGGCGGTGTCGTAGCCACTGGCTTCAAGCTGGCGGGCCACGTGGGCAAACTGGTCTTTGTAGCTGTCGAGCTTGCCAATAATGTTGCGCGCCACGGCGTTGTCGGCATCTTCTTCACCTTCCAGAAACTTGCTGGCGGTCTTTTTGGCCTTCTCGTGGCTGGCCTGCCATTTGGCAAAAGCGGCCTTCACGGCTTCAGGCTTTTCGTAGCCGATGATCATGTCTTTTTCGTACTGGCGGATGGCGCCCATCTCGCCACGCAACTCGGCCATGTTGCTGACCTTGGCGAACGAGTGGTCCATGAAGTTCTGGCTCATGTCATGGATACGGAACATGCCCAGCATGCCCGCGCCACCCAACAAGCTCAGCAACGCCAGCACCACGGCGATGGCTCCCAGCATGCGCATTCGGATAGTGAACTGCCGCATGAATGAAAAGAGATTCATGATTTGTCGTCCTTAGATCGGAGGGTGAGGGCCTAGTGACCCTGTTCTGCAGCCACCGACCTGATACAAAACGTTGCAGTTTGCCAGACATCCATGACGATGTCGTACGTATGTATCACATTCGTCACATGCGCCAGCGCTTGAGCAGCAACGCATTGGCCATGACACTGACCGAGCTGAGCGCCATCGCCGCGCCCGCCACCACCGGGCTCAAAAAGCCCAGGGCCGCCAGCGGAATGCCCGCCACGTTGTACGCAAACGCCCAGAACAGGTTCTGGCGGATCTTCATCACCGTGCGGCGCGAGATATCCAGCGCTGCCGCCACCAGCATCGGGTCGCCGCGCATCAGCGTGATGCCCGCCGCATGCATGGCCACGTCCGTGCCATTGCCCATGGCCATGCCCACATCGGCCGCCGCCAGCGCCGGGGCATCGTTAACGCCGTCGCCCACCATCGCCACTTGATGGCGCTTGCCGTCCGGCCCCTGTTGCAACGCCACCACTTTCGCGGCCTTGTCGCCGGGCAGCACCTCGGCCATCACCTCGCCCGCGTCGGGGTCCAGCCCCAGGCGCCGGGCCATGGCCTCGGCTGCGCCCCGGTTGTCGCCCGAGATCATCACGGTGCGGATGCCACGCGCCTTCAGCGCCGCCAGCGCCTCGCGTGCGCCGGGCTTGGGTTCGTCGCCAAAGGCCATCAGGGCCCGCAAGACATAGTGGGCCCCCACGCTCGGCACTGGCGTGTCCTCGCTGCCCCCCAAGGGGGCCATCGCGGCTTCGGGCGGCCGTGCGCCGCTCAACAACCCTTCCGTCACGCGCTGGGCCACAGCCGACACGGTGGCGCCCTCGTTCTGCCACTGCTGTGCCCGCGCTGCCAGTGCCCCCAGGTCCACCCCCAACTCCAGCATCCAGCGCAGGCTGCCCACCAGATAGCTCTGGCCGTCCACCTTACCCTCGGTGCCGCGCCCGGGCACGGCGCGCACATCGTGCGCGGTGGCCACGTTGATCTGCCGCTCACCCGCAGCCGCCACCACCGCACGCGCCAGCGGGTGTTCGCTGCCGCTTTGCACCGCAGCCACCGCCGCCATCACGGCCGCATCGTCGAGGCCTGGCACCACCTCAAACGCGGTCAGCCGGGGCTGGCCCACGGTCAGCGTGCCGGTCTTGTCAAAAGCCACCGTGTCCACCTTGTAGGCCAGCTCCAGCGCCTGCACGTCCTTGATCAGGATGCCGTTCTTGGCCGCCACGCCCGTGCCCGCCATGATGGCCGCCGGTGTGGCCAGGCCCAGCGCACAGGGGCAGGCAATCACCATCACCGCCACGGCGTGGATCAGCGCGGCCTCCACGCCCACGCCCATCCACAGCCAGCCCAGCAGCGTGACCACCGCAACCACCAGCACCACCGGCACAAAGATGGCCGACACCTGGTCCACCAGCCGCTGGATGGGCGCCTTGGCCGCCTGCGCGTCTTCCACCAGCCGGATGATCTGGGCCAGCACCGTCTCGGCCCCTACAGCCGTCACCGCCATCACGATGCGGCCGTCACCGTTGATCGAGCCCCCCGTCAGCGCCGCGCCCACATCGCGCGCCACGGGCAGGGGCTCACCCGTCAACATGGATTCATCCACCTGCGTGTGGCCCTCGTGCACCGTGCCATCCACGGGGATGCGCTCACCGGGCCGCACCACCAGCTGGTCGCCCACCAGCACCTCGGCCACGGGCACATCCACCTCGCCAGATTTGGAGAGCAGATGCACCACATCCGGCCGCAGCGCATGCAGCGCGCGGATGGCTGCCGTGGTCTGCCGCTTGGCGCGCGCCTCCAGCCACTTGCCCAGCAGCACCAGCGTGACGACGACGGCCGAGGCCTCGAAGTACAGGTGCGGAACATGCCCCGGATGGTCGGTGGGCGCCGTCAGCCACAGCCACATCGACAGGCCCCAGCCCGCACTGGTGCCCATGGACACCAGCAAATCCATGTTGCCCGACAGCGCCTTGAGCGCATGCCAGCCCGCCTTGTAGAACCGCGCACCCAGAATGAACTGCACCGGCGTGGCCAGCGCGAACTGCATCCAGGCCGGCAGCATCCAGTGCTGGCCGAACAGGTCACCGATCATCGGCAGCACCAGCGGCGCCGACAGCAGCAGCCCAATGCCCACGGGCAAAAACCCCGCCCAGGGCGACAGGTCCTCCGGCGCGTCCTCCTGCCCCGCCGCACGCGGCTCGTAGCCCGCGTTGCGCACCGCGCGGCGCAGCAGCGCCTCCATGGCCGCAGCGTCAGCGCCGACTTGCGTGACAAAGGCAATGCGCGCCGACTCGGTCGCCAGGTTGACCGAGGCCTCCTGCACGCCCGGCACCTTGCGCAGTGCACGCTCCACACGGCCCACACAGCTTGCGCAGGTCATGCCAGAAATGCCCAGGTCCAGCGAGTGGACGGACTCGGGCGCGGCGGTGGGGGTTGTGGTGATGGTGTTCATGTGGGGGATGGTGATCCTTGACGTGATGGCAAGGTCAAGCATTGATATTGATCAACCCTCACATCATGAGTGTCTTGAATGTTGTTTGACTCTGCCACGATGTCAAGCGTCAACATTTGCTTCGGTCGCTGCGGTCGCTTCAACGGCCGTTTTTTAACCCCCTACAAGGACACACCATGGCAATCACCACCACGACTTTCCAAGTGCAAGGCATGACCTGCGGCCACTGCGAACGCGCCGTCACCCAGGCCATGCAGCAAATCGACCCCACCGCCCAGGTGCGCATCAACCGCGCCAGCGGCCAGGTGGACGTGGACAGCACCGCCCCGCGCGAAGCCCTGGCCGCCGCCATTGTCGAAGAAGGCTACGCCGTGGTGGCCTGAAAGCGGTTGGGCCGCCAAGCAACCCGTTCCGATCCTGGTTCGATCCCCTACCGTTCACGCTGAGCCTGTCGAAGCGCCGCGCGAGGCTTCGACAGGCTCAGCCTGGTCGGTTTTCAAAGACGAACGCGAAGCCGGACAAACAAGGCCCCATTCACACCACAAGGCCCCCACCATGACCACGCCAACGCACCTTCCCGCACACCTGCCCGCCCGCCCGTCCGCCAAAAAACCCCACAAAACGGCAACACCCCGCGCCACGTCCTGGCCCGTGCCCATCGGCATCGCCGCCCAACGCGCGGGCATCTCAGCACGCATGGTGCGGCACTACGAATCGCTGGGCCTCATCAGCGGCGTGGCGCGCACCGACAGCGGCTACCGCCAGTACACCGAGGCCGACGTGCACGCCCTGCACTTCATTCGCCGCAGCCGCGACCTCGGGTTCTCGATGGAAGAAATCGCCGAACTGCTGGGCCTGTGGCACAACCGCAGCCGCGCCAGCAGCCAGGTCAAGCGCATCGCCCAGCAGCACATCGACGACCTGAGCGAACGCATCGCGCAGATGCAGGCCATGCAGCGCTCATTGCAAACGCTGGTGTCCTGCTGCAAGGGCAACGACCGGCCCGACTGCCCGATCTTGGATGATCTGGCGGCGGGGCAGGCAGAACACGGCAGCCGCAAAACGCCTCACAAGACGCTATCAAACAAATAGCTGCTAGCGCTTATCCATCAAGCGCTAGAGTCCAAAAATACTTGAAACCTCCGTCGGCGGCCGTGGCCGCATTCGCCCATCTGATTGCGGCAGGCACCGCCACTGCCAGCCAACTGCAGTTCATTGAAGAAATGGTGCAGCATCTGACCGAGCACGGTGCCATGCCCGCTGCGCGGTTGTATGAGTCGCCGTTTACCGACATCCACGCGCAGGGGCCCGATGGCGTGTTTGAAACAACCACGGTGGAGCAGTTGTTCAAGGCACTGGGCGGTTTGGAATGGGCCAGGGCGGCGGCCTGACATCCGATCGCCAAATCCGCCAATCTGCCCCCCGTCA
Source organism: Acidovorax radicis (assembly GCF_020510705.1). Lineage (NCBI taxonomy): Bacteria > Pseudomonadati > Pseudomonadota > Betaproteobacteria > Burkholderiales > Comamonadaceae > Acidovorax > Acidovorax radicis. The sequence goes on along the minus strand of NZ_CP075184.1, from coordinate 76,142 downwards.
CGGGGCCAGATATCTCTGCTGACAGCAGGCGCACTTGCCTGCTATCTCGGCTAAAACGGCGCCGACCCCGGATCCGTATCCACCGGCACGTCCTTCGGCCCCGTCACCACGCCACCCCCAGCACTTTTGCGCGCGGGAGCTGACGCAGCAGTCGGGGCTTTTGGTACGCCGGGGGCAGCAATACCGTCGGCCGCCACCGCCTGCGCTGCGCTGGCCACGCCACTTTCCGCCTCGCCGCCCAGCGCCTCAATCAAGTCCGGAATCAGCTTGACCAGCTCGCCCGTGGCAATCGCCACGTCGGTGTCAAACCCGCCGTCGTCGGCCTTGGTGCCCTCGAACACGGTGTCCAGAAACGCCACCTTTTTGATCTGCAGCCCCTCGGTCAGCATGAAGCTCACGCGGTCGTCCCAGGTGAGTGCCAGCTTGGTGGGCAGCTTGCCGGCATCGATGTGGGCCTGCACCTCTTCGATGTCCAGCGCGTGGCGGGCGTAGCGCACCACGGACTTTTCTTCGCTGGCGCTCTTGAGCTCGCACTCGCGGTCCACCGTGAAGCCCACGGGCGGCTCCTGCTCCTTGAGCCAGTGGGACATCGCAGCCTGCGGGCTGGTCTGGGTGTTGATGAGCGACACCGACAGGCCGGGCAGCGACTCGACCAGCAGCGTGACGACCTCATCGGCGCGGCCCTGGCTGGAGGTGTCCAGCACCAGCAGGCGGGACGCGGTATCGATCCAGATCCACATCGAGCCCTGCTTGGTGAAGGCCATGGGCAGCAGGTCGAGCTTGGCTTCGTCTTTCAGCTCCTTGCTTTCCTTCTTGCCGGGCTTGCGGCCGGTTTCCTGCTCGATGCGCTCGGCCTTTTCCTTCACGCGGCGGGCCAGCACGCTGCCGGGCAGCACTTTCGTTTCGACCATGAAGCGCAGGATCCACTGCCCGCCCACCGATTCGGCCAGTGGGCCATGCGGGTCACCGCGTGGCGGCACCCAGCCCAGTGATTTTTCTTGCGTGGCGCCACATTCCAGGAAGGGGGCCTTGGCCAGGGCATCTTCCACCTGCGTCAGTTCGACCTGCCATTGCGGGGCAATGCGGTACACGATCATGTTCTTGAACACGGAAAACCTTTGGTTCGGGGTCTCAGGGAGGGTTCGCTGGTCGCGTAAGGGACCAAAACCGCCATTGTCGGGGGTCACCAACCCAGGGCCCACGGCACCTGCAGGCCCTGGGGGTGAAAGTGGCACCAAACGCTCTATTTGTGATAGCTATTAGCGCTTATTCAACATCCCTAGGGATTCTCTGCACAAATCCCTGCGTAATGTGCTTACGAAGGCTTGAAGCCGAGACAATAAGGCCATGAAGCAAAGCAGCCTGGGCCTGAGCAATACCACCAAGCGCACACGCAAGCGCGAGTTCCTTGATGCGATGGAGTTGGTGGTGCCCTGGGCCGAGTTGGTCTCGCTCATTGAGCCCTACGCCCCAGAGATCGGACGCCGGGGCCAGCAGCCCTTTGCGGTGCAGACCCTGCTGCGTATCCATTTCATGCAGCAGTGGTTCAAGCTTAGCGACCCAGCCATGGAAGAGGCACTGCACGACGTGCCAGCCTTTCGGGACTTTGCCGGCCTGTCTCACTGGGACGAACACATTCCCAGTGAATCGAGCATCCTGCGTTTTCGGCATCTGCTGGAGCGCCACAAACTGGCCGATCAGATCCTCGCTACGGTCAATGCCCTGCTGCAAGCCAAAGGGCTGCAACTCAAAGCAGGCACGGTGGTGGATGCCACGCTGATTGCGGCGCCGACGTCCACCAAGAATGAAGGCAAGGCACGAGACCCCGAGATGCATCAAAGCAAGAAGGGCAACGAGTGGTACTTTGGCATGAAGGCTCACATTGGCGTGGATGCGGATTCAGGCCTGGTGCACAGCGTGCGCGGCACCAGTGGCAATGTGAACGACGTGATAGAAGCCAACAGCCTGCTGCACGGGCAAGAAACGGATGCCTTTGGCGATGCGGGCTACCAAGGAGTGGACAAGCGGCCCGATGCCAACAAGAACGTGCGCTGGCATGTAGCCATGCGCCCGGGGTTGCGCCGGGCTTTGGACAAAAACAAGCCTGTGGATGCGCTGATCGACCAACTTGAACGCACCAAGGCCAGCATCCGGGCCAAGGTGGAGCACCCGTTTCGGGTGCTCAAGCAGCAGTTCGGGTACGTGAAGGTGCGCTACCGGGGGCTCATGAAGAACACGGCGCAGATCGTCACGCTGTTTGCGCTGGGCAATCTGTGGATGGCAAGGCACAAGTTGCTGGCCTGCATGGGGCAGGTGCGCGTGCAGGGGGCTTAATGCCCCGCGAAACCGGGCAATGGCCCTCGCGCAGCGCCTGCCGGGAGTACCCAATGACCCAACGCGGGCGCTGTCTTAGTTCGGGCATCGCTACGGCACAGCCAGAACCGATTCGTGAAGAGCTTCCCTAGAGGCCAATTTCTATCAAAAATCGCACCGTTGCAGATCAACGCTTCTTGTCGCAACTTTACACAGCGTCACCCAATGCGCACGCGGCCGATACAAGCGGGGCAGACACTGGCCCTCAATCGCTGAAACGGTCGTTGCAGCGAGCTCACCACTGTGAAAGGACTCACACCATGGCATCCACTCTCCAACGCCGCTTTGCCGCTACGGCCATCCTGGCTGCCCTCTCGTTGCCCGTGCTGGCACAACAGCCCGCTGTGGCCTCACCCGCCGCATCGGCCAAGGCCACGGCACCCCAAGGCCGCCACGAGCGCCATGAGCGCCACCATGGCGACATGGCCCAGTACCACGCCAAGCACCTGGCCGACCTCAAGGCCCAGCTCAAGCTGACCGCCGCCCAGGAACCCGCCTGGACCAGCTTCACCACGGCCATGCAGCCCGACGAGCGCCCTGCCCGCCTGGACCGACTGGACCGCAAGGAAATGGACAAGCTCACCACCCCTGAGCGCATTGACCGCATGCGCGCGCTGCGTGCCCAGCACGCCGCCGAAGCCGACCGCCGGGGCGAAGCCACCAAAACCTTTTATGCCACTTTGACACCCGAGCAGCAAAAGACCTTTGATGCCCAGGCCCACCGTGGCATGCGCATGGGCGGTATGAAAGGCATGGACGGCATGAAGGGCGCCGAAGGCCACCGCCGCGGCCAACACGACCACCGTGGCGACATGCACCGGGGAGGTGAAGGCAAGCCCGGCATGGGCCCCGCAAAAATGATGCCTGCACCGGCACCAGCACCAGCACCGGCCTCCAAGTAAGCCTGCCCACGCCCCACCAGAACCAGGTCAGCGCCACCCCGGACCCAGCCTTGAAGGCTGCGGAATGGGCAACGCCCCCCCGGTTTTGCCTGCAGCCCGGTGTCCATCCATGGACACCGGGTTTTTTGTTTTGCGGGGCCGCCCTGGCATGGGATGCGCCGAATGGAGGCATGGCGTGGACAAACCTGTGGATAGTTTTGGCACAACCAGGCACTTATCCACAAAAAAATGCCCTGTGCCGAAGTTGTTGTGTGTGGGCCCCGTGTTTTGTGCACGCTGCCGCACAGACTTTGAAGCAACACAAACCCGCGCCAGCATTACGAAAAAGAGGTTTGTCCACAGAAAGGGGCCTGCTCTACTACTACTGCTATTTATATATAAAGACTTAGAAGAACAACCTGAACCCCAACATCCGGGCGCCAGTTCAGGGGTGACGCTGGCAGCGGATTTCAAAAAATAGGCGCCAAGTCCGCGCAAAAAAACGGTTGGAGGCTCCCAATGCGGGCCGGCGGACAGGTGCTCCTTTACGCGCTTACAGCCCGTATGGATCCGTTGTTTCAACTGTTTTGCTATTAATAGAGGAGCTGCTTGCGGTTGTTAGATAAGCACTAGAGGCTCATTTGACCCAAAAATGGAACCATTCCCAGCCCGGTGCGTAAGACTGGGGATAGATCTGGCACAACCGACCGGTTATCCACAGCAACGAGCCCAGGCCGCCTTTTGTCCCCGTTATGGCGACAGCGGCAACAGGGATTCGTGCACAGGGTTGCCACGTTCGCAAGTGGGCGCCGTGGCTGGGGAAAACACAGTTGTCCACACCAGAAGGAGCCCTCTACTACTACGACTATGTATCAATAGAAGATATAAGAAGAAGACAGAGGACAACATCGACACGCAGCCCACCGCCGCAACAGATGCGGGGCTCTGATGTAGAGGGGACGGCGGCTCGCTCGAATGGTTAAGAACGTGGACACGTTCTGAGCCCGCCATGCGTGTATGGCGGTGGATCGGTGGATATCCACGCGAAAACCCATACGGCAGGCGAAAAAAAACCGCCGGAGGCGGCGGTCTGGTTTGGGTGCGGCAGATGCCAGCGCACAGCCCTTTAAACAGGGGGATGCCGCAGGAAGGCCTCCAGAAGGTCCACAGACAGGGGGCGGCTGAAGAGGTAACCCTGGTAGAGCTGGCAACCCGCTTCGGCCAGCAGCGCGCGTTGCTCGGGGGTTTCCACCCCTTCGGCGATCACCTCCAGGCCCAGATTGCGCGACAGGCCGATGATGGTGTCCACAATGGCGGCATCGTTGGGGTCGGTGAACAGGTCGCGCACAAAACTCTGGTCGATCTTGAGCTGGTCCAGCGGCATGCGCTTGAGGTAGCTGAGCGATGAGTAGCCCGTGCCAAAGTCGTCCAGCGAAAACCCCACGCCATAGGAGCGCAGGGCCGCCATGGTGGCGATGGTGGTTTCCATGTCTTCCACCAGCACGCTTTCGGTCAGCTCCAGCTTGAGCTGGCCCGAAGGTGCCCCGGTGATGGCGAGCACGCGGGCCACGTCGTCCACAAAACTGGCATGGAGAAACTGGCGCGAACTCACGTTGACGGCCATGGTCAGGTGGGCCAGCGCGGGGTCGTCCTTCCAGCTGGCCAGCTGCTTGCACGCGGTGTGCAGCACCCAGCGGCCCAGCGGCAGGATGAGCCCGGTTTCTTCGGCCAGCGGGATGAACTGGGCGGGTGACACCATGCCCCGCTGCGGGTGGGCCCAGCGCACCAGCGCCTCGACCCCCACGCAGCGGCCCGAGTTGTGCATTTGCGGCTGAAAGTGCAGCAGAAATTCGTCTTGTGCGAGTGCTGCGCGCAGGTCGGTCTCCAGCGCGGCCCGGGCCGTGACCACGGCCTGCATGTCGGGGTCAAAAAATCGCAGCGTGTTGCGGCCTGCGGTTTTGGCCTGGTACATGGCCAGGTCAGCCTGCTTGAGCAACTCGCCCACGCTGGTCTGTTCGCCCGTGAACGGTGCAACGCCGATGCTTGGCGTGCTGCGGTATTGGTAGCCGGCCAGCGCATAGGGAACGGCCAGCATGGTGAGGATTTTTTCACCCACGCCGCGCGCATGCAGTGCCAGCTCATGGGGCTTTGCCGACAGCTCTTCGAGCATCACCACAAACTCGTCGCCACCCAGGCGGGCTACGGTGTCCACGCTGCGCACGCAGGTGTTCAGGCGCTGCGCAACCTGTTGCAGCAGCAGGTCGCCCTGGTCATGGCCCAGCGTGTCGTTCAGGGTCTTGAAGTTGTCCAGGTCGATGAACAGCAGCGCCCCGCCCTGCTGGCGGCGCTGTGCGTTGGCCAGCGCCTGGCCCATGCGGTCCATGAGCAGCATGCGGTTGGGCAGGCCGGTGAGCGCGTCGTAGAACGCCAGCCGCTGGATCTCACGCTCGCTGGCCTTGCGCTGGCGGATGTCGGTGTTGATGGCGAGGATCGATTGCGGCTGGCCGTCGTCACCGCGTACCAGTGTCCAGCGGCCCTCCACCTCAATGACGCTGCCGTCCCGGTGGCGCTGCACGATTTCGCCGGTCCACTCGCCTTGCTCTAGCACTGTCTGGGTCGCGTGTCGGAAATGGGTGGGGTCATCGTAGAGCAGGGTTTCGATGGATTGGCCCAGGGCCAACATCTGCGACCAGCCATACAGGCGCTCTGCACTCTTGTTCCAGAAAATGATGTGGTGCTCCAGGTCGCGCACCAAAATAGCGTCCTGTGCCTTGTCCAGCAGCGAGGCCTGGTGGCGAATGCGCGCGTCCGCCAGCTGGCGGTCGATCTCAGCCGAGGCGCGCGCGGCAAAAATCTGCAGCGTCGAGGTGATGAAATCGGTCTCGGCAATGGGCTGTCGAAACAGCACGAACACGATGCCCACCACTTCGCCATCGGCATTGCACAACTGCTGGCCTGCGTAACCCTGGGCGCCCACGTAGCGAAGAATGGGGGCCTGCGGGTACAGCTGCTGAACCTTCTCGGTCACCACGTACTGGCGGTGGGTCAGCAATTGCAGGCTGGGGGTGTTCTCGAGCGCATATTCATCGTTGGGCAGCATCTGGCCATCGAGCACGGCCGCGAGTGTGATAACCCGGGGAGGGCGATCGCCCGCAGCGGGCAGCAGCCGCACCACGCAGCCGCCCTGCGCGCCCAGGGCATCGGCCATGTTGCGCACCAGCTGCACAAAAAACTCGGTGCCGGTGCTGGCTGAAACAGCCGCTGCCACCTTGAGCACCGACGCCTGTAGCCGCTGTTGCGCCTTTTGTGCCCGCAGGCTCGTGATCCCGAAGGCGAGGTCGTTGGAGAGCTCTTGCAGCAGCGCGGCCTCCTGGGCGCTGATCTGCAGGATGTCGGGCGCATACAGGTACAGCAGGCCAAAGGTGCGGTCCCGGTCACGCAATGGCAGACAGATCACGCCATGAAAGCCGTGGTTGAGCATGTGCTCGGTCCAGTCCGAAAAATTGTCCTCGGTGCGGATGTCCTGCACGATCACAGGCTGGCCAGTGCGCACGGCCATGCCCGCCGGCCCCCGGCCCGAGACGTGATCGGCCGACCAGCTCAGGGCCAAGTTCTCCAGGTAGTCAGGGTTGTAGCCCGCATGTGCCACGGGAAGAATGGACTTTTGTTCATCGTCTTGGGCAAAACCGACCCACCCCATGCGGTAGCCACCGATGTCCACCGCAATCTGGCAGATGGCTTGCAGCAAGGTGGTTTCTGAGGTGGCGCGCACCAGTGTCTCGTTGCAGGCACTCAGCAGTCGCTGCGCACGGCCCATGCGCGCAAGCTCGGCGTCGGTGCGCAGGCGCTCGGTCACGTCGATGGCGAGCACCTGGCGTGCGGGGCGGCCATTGAAGCTGATGCGGCCGGCCGTAATCTCCATGTCTGTGAAAGAGCCGTCTTTCTTGACATGGCGGCTGATGATGGGCTTTTTGCGCTCATCGATCGAGATGGCGCTGATACGGGCCTTGACGCTCGCGCGCCGGTCCTCGGGCCACAGATCCGTCATCGCCATGGACAGCAATTCGGCTTCCGTGTAGCCGTAATGTGTCTCCATCGACCGGTTCACGGCCAGCAGGCGCAGGCTTTCCTTGTCATACACCCACATCGGGTGCGGGTGCTCGTCAAACAGCATGCGGTATTGCAGCTCGGACGCATGCAGGCGCCCGGCCACATGCCTGAGCTGCACCATGGCACCGAGTGACTCGGTCAGGATCTCCAGGTGCGCCACATCGCGCTGCGAAAACGCATTGACTTTGTCTGACGTGACCTTGAGCGCACCCACAATCACGTCGCCGCTGCGCAGTGGCACGGCCATCACCGAGCGCACGCCTTGGCGGTGGGGCATGTGGGCCATGTCCCAGCCTTGCGCTTCGGTGTCATTGCACACAATCGTGCGCCCCTCGCTCAGCGTCGACCACAGCAGGCTCTGGTCCACCGGCAGCAAATGCCCCACGGGCCGCACATGGTCGCCCGCCGCAGCTTGCGCCAGCAGTTGGCCGTCCTGCAACAGCTCTACCACCGCGCCGCGCGCATTGGTCTGGCGCAGCACGGTGTCTGCCACCAGTTGCAGCACGTCGGGCAAAGGCATTTCGAGCGACGAGATGCGCTGCTGCACCTGCAGCAAATCGGCATGGTTTTGGGCGTCGTTCTGGGCGTCGATCTCGGCCAGCTTCTGTGTGCTGATATCGGTCACGCCACCGACCATGCGCACGGCTTTTCCCTGAGGGTCGCGAATCAGAAAACCGCGATCCGACACCCACGCATAGCTGCCATCGTGGCGGCGAAACCGGTATTGCGCTGTCCAGTGGTTGGTGGTGCCCGCAATGGCGGCCTCGATGCTGCGCAGCAGCTCGTCGCCATCATCGGGATGCAGGCGTAGCGTCCAGGAGGTGCTGTCGGGTGGGAGCTCAGCCTGCGACACGCCAAAGAGGGTCTGCATGCCCTCGTTCCACCACATCGCATCGGTCTGCAGGTTCCAGTCCCACACCGCGTCGGCCGTGGCGCGCGCAACCAGGTGAAACCGCTCTTCGCTGATGTGGCGGTCTTCAAGCGCCTGGTGCTGTGCCGAGATGTCCTGGAAAGCGCCTTGCACGCGGACGATATTGCCGCTGGCGTCGCGCACTGCTTCGCCCGCAGTGCGCACCCAGAAACACCGGTTGCCTGGAATGACCACCTCCGCTTCGAGATCGAACGCCACGCCCTTGCGCATGCAGTCGTCGAACGCGCGGCGCACGGTGGTGCGGTGGGGTTCGGTGTAGAGCTGAAGGATCCCTTCCACGGTGCCCGCGCGCTCGGTCAGCCCGAAGGTGGTGGCAATCTCGGGCGACCAGACGAGTTGCATGCCAGGCAGCGTCACGATCCAGCCGCCGATGCGTGCAATCTGCCCTGCAACACGCAAGGCCTCGCTCTGTGCCACCAGCTCGGCATGCATGCGGTCACGCTCGGCGGCCAGATGGCCCAGTACCTGCTTTTGGCGGCGCAACTCCAGCTGCGCCATCGCCTGCCGGGCCAAAATCTGCAGTCCCTCAATCTGCTCGGGCTGTATGGCGCGGGCCACACCATCGAGCACGGCCAGGGTGCCCAGCGCAAAACCGTCGTGGGTGACCAATGGCACACACGCGTAGAACCGGACGTGGGGGGCCTCGCGCACCAGCGGGTTATCGGCAAACGTGGGATGCAGCGTGGCATCGGGCACCACCACGGGTTCACGGCTGCCGCTGAGGGCGTGTGCACAGAAGGCGATGGCGCGGTCCGTCTCCCGAAACGGGACACCCACCGCCGCCTTGAACCATTGGCGCTTGTTGTCCACAAAATTGACCACCGCCATCGGACACTGGCAGATGCGTGCCGCCAGTTGGGCCAGTTGGTCAAAACTCTCTTCAGCAGGGGTGTCCAGGATCGCGTAAGCCTGCAATGCCTGGAGCCGTGCGGCTTCTGCGGTGGCTTGCGCTGGTGGCATGCTCATTGACCCCCACGGGCATTGCGCGCGCGCCTCGCCCGCCTGACCGCAGCGGCCAGGTGGTCGGGGAGGGTGTGATGCGACGTGGGCAAAGCGTTTTTGGAGGGCGGGTGGCGCGCGCATGGCGGCCGCCACCCCGGGTCAAAACCAGAGGGCCGGGACCCCCGGCTAGAAGCATGGGCAATGCTACACCCAGCAGCCTTGTATTGCAGCAAGAGCCCATGCGGGTTTGCCCCAAAAGCCCACAGGCCCCGAAACGGTGCAGCCGTGCCGCATGGCGGTTGCGCGTGCCGTGTCGCCAGGCTTGTTCAGGCGCGGGTGCGGCGCATGCGCACCGCACTGGCCAGCGACTGCAACACCGGTGTGGTTTGCGCCATGCTGATGCAGGCATCGGTCACCGACACACCGGGTTTGAGCGCCTGGCCGGCAATGATGTCCTGGCGGCCCTCTTGCAGATGGCTTTCGATCATGAGGCCTGTGATGCGCTTGTCGCCAGCGGCAATCTGCTCAGCCACTTCACCCGCCACCACGATCTGCCGCTGGTGCTGCTTGCTGCTGTTGGCGTGGCTGACGTCAATCATGACCTGTTCACGCAAGCCCGCTGCCTTGAGCACGGCGCAGGTGGCATCCACATCGGCAGCGCCGTAGTTGGTCTGTTTTCCGCCCCGCAAAATCACATGGCAATCGTGGTTGCCGCGTGTCTCAAAGATCGCAGCCTGGCCCATCTTGGTCATGCCCATGAAGGCGTGCGGTGCCTGCGCGGCCTGGATGGCGTCGCTCGCCACCTTCACGCCGCCATCGGTGCCATTCTTGAAACCCACGGGGCAGCTCAAGCCACTGGCCAGCTGGCGGTGGCTCTGGCTCTCGGTGGTGCGCGCCCCAATCGCGCCCCAGCTCACCAGGTCGCTGATGAACTGCGGGGACAGCAGGTCCAGGAACTCGGTGCCCACCGGCAGGCCGACCGCGAGCACATCCAGCAGCAACTGGCGGGCCCGCTCCAGCCCTTCATTGATGGCAAAGCTGCCGTCCAGGCGCGGGTCGTTGATATAGCCCTTCCACCCCACGGTGGTGCGGGGTTTCTCGAAATAGACGCGCATCACGATGAGCAGATCGTCCTGCAGGGCATCGGCCTGTTGCTTGAGCTGGTGCGCATATTCCATTGCCTGGCTGTGGTCGTGGATGGAGCAGGGCCCCACCACCACGATGAGCCGGTCGTCCTGGCCGTGCAGTACGCGCGAGATGGCAGCGCGGCTGGTTTCCACCAGCGTTTGCGCAGCGTCAGGGGTGGGCAGCCATTCTTGCAGCAGCGCGGGCGTGATGAGCGGGCGCACGGCCTTGATGCGCGTGTCGTCGATGCGCGTGGTGTCGAGGGTAGAAAGCGGGGTGGCGGAGTGGTGGGCGTGGGTCATGGTGGCCCCGATTGTCGCGGAGCCCGGTCGCTGACCGAATTGAGGCACGTTGCTGGATACCGGCGCGGCCTTCGCGAGAGACGCAGAGCAAGGGCCGCCCCGCAGCGAGTGCGTCGTCCCCCTGCCCGCAGCGCGCAGCGATGCGAGAGCGGGAGGAAGCGGCGAAGCCGCTCAGGGGGTGTCCGAATTCAAGGCCGGCGAAACGACGCGTTCTGCCGTGCCCAATAGCGTGACTGCAACTGATCGAGCCGCACTTCGCCGCCGGTCGACGGCGCATGCACAAAACGTCCCTCGCCCACATAGATGCCGGCGTGGGTGGGTGCCCGGCCACGGCCAAATACCACCAGGTCACCGGTGCGCAGTTCTGCGCCGTCGATGGGGTAGCCCCAGTTGTTGAGCTGGGCCACGGTGCGTGGGGGCGGTGTGCCCACCTGGTTGCGGTACACGTAGCCGATCAGGCCACTGCAGTCAAAACCCGAGTCGGGGGTGTTGCCGCCGTAGCGATACGGTGTGCCCACCAGGCCCAGTGCGTGGATCGCGATGTCGTGTGCCTGATCGGGTGTGAGCGGCGGCGTGGTGCGTGGTGCGGCAAAGGCTGGGGGCGGGGAATACGATGATGGAGGCCGCGACGTACCGCAGCCGGCCAGCACCAACAGGGCGGCGGTGCAGGCGGCAAGGCTTAGGTGGTGAAAGGCGCGCATGGGCCGAAGGGTAACGGATGGCGCGCGGTACGGGCGCCTACTCCACCGGCTGCCAGGGGATATTGGTCAAAAATGCCACCAGCGCTTGTCCTTCAAGCGCCAGCAGCTATCGTTTTTAACAATGCACTGAACTCAGAACGTGAACGCGTTCTTACGCCAGCGCCACGGCTTGGGCCGCCGTACGCCGCACCATCAAGCGGTTGGCCACGCTCACGATCGCCTGTACCGAGGCGGTCACGATGTTGTGGCGGGCGCCTGCCCCAAAGGTGGAACCCGCCACGCCGTCCATGGCTGCTTCCACGATCGCCATCGCCTGGGCGTTGGCGCCCGTGCCGGTGGCGCGTTCTTCGTAGTGGTCCACACGCAGTGGCAGGCCAAGGGCATCCACCGTGGCGGCGATGGGCCCGTTGCCCTGGCCGCGCAGCGTCTGGCGGGTGCCGTCGATGGTCACATCCAGCTCGATGCCCTGGCCGTCTTCATCGATGCGGTGGCTGTGGCAGACGATAGCGGCCTGCACCGTGGCCTGCAGGTAGGTCGCCTGGAACAGGCTCCACAGCGCATCGCCCGTCATCTCGCTTTCGCTGGCATCGGTCTGGCGCTGCACCACGGCGCTGAACTCCACCTGCATGCGCCGCGGCATTACCACGCCATGTTCGCGTTCGAGCAAGAAGGCGATGCCGCCCTTGCCCGACTGGCTGTTCACACGGATCACGCTGTCGTAGGTGCGGCCGAGGTCGGCTGGGTCGATGGGCAGGTAGGGCACTTCCCACAAGGCATGAGGGTCTTGTGCCGCAAAGCCTTTCTTGATCGCGTCCTGGTGCGAGCCCGAGAACGCGGTGAACACCAGGTCGCCCGCATACGGGTGGCGCGGATGCACGGGCAGCGAGGTGCATTCCTCTGCAATGCGCGCGACCGAGGTGATGTCCGAAAAGTCGAGGTTCGGGTGCACGCCCTGTGTGTACATGTTGAGCGCCAGCGTCACGATGTCCACATTGCCGCAGCGCTCGCCGTTGCCAAAGAGGCAGCCTTCCACACGGTCGGCACCGGCCATCATCGCAAGTTCTGCCGCCGCCACGCCCGTGCCCCGGTCGTTGTGTGGGTGCACCGACAGCACGATGTGCTCGCGTGGCGACAGGCGGCGGTCCATCCATTCGATCTGGTCGGCAAACACGTTGGGCGTGGCGTTTTCCACCGTGGTGGGCAGGTTGATGATGATGGGGCGGCCGGGGCCGGCATTCCAGGCCGCGATGGCCGTCTGGCAGGCCTTGAGCGAGACGTCGAGCTCGGTGGCGCTGAAGGTCTCGGGCGAATACTGCAAGGTCCACTGCGTTTCGGGCTGGGCGTCGGTGAGCTGCTTGAGGTAGCCCACGTGGTGGCTGATGAGTTGCATCACCTGCGTCACGTTCATGCCGAACACGATGCGCCGCCAGGCGGGCGCGGTGGCGTTGTAGAGGTGCACGATGGCCTTGGGGGCGCCCTTGACGGCCTCGACCGTGCGCGTGATCAGGTCCTCGCGCGACTGGGTCATGACCATGATGGTCACGTCGTCGGGGATCAGGTTCTCGTCGATGAGGCGGCGCACAAAGTCAAAGTCGATTTGTGACGCGGCCGGAAAGCCGACCTCGATCTCCTTGAAGCCGATGCGCACCAGTTCGTGAAAGAGCTTCATCTTGCGCTCGCCATTCATGGGCTCGAACAAGGCCTGGTTGCCGTCGCGCAGGTCGGTGGAGAGCCACACGGGCGCGCGGGTGATGCTGCGCGACGGCCACTGGCGGTCGGTCAACGCGACAGGGGCGATGGGCTGGTATTTGGTAGCGGGCTTGGCAATCATGAGAGGCTCCACGAACGGTGTGTGCGGTGTGCAAAACAAGCACGGTGCACGGGTCAGACGAAATAGAAACGAATGACATCCCCTGCAGCCCTTTGCATGTGTGCAAAGGCTGGTTCGCGGGCCGGGGTCAGGGGGAGATCAGGTGTTGCGCTGAGCGAATCAGGCAACGAGGGTGGCGAACGCAGGCAGACCCCGGCCAGGCACTAGGCCTAGCGATAGGGTGGATAGGAGCATGCTGCGTTGCATAGCGGTCGAAGATAGCACAGGCTTGCTGCAGTACGCAACAATTTGAACGAAAAATGCCTCTAGCGCTTTTAGGATAAGCGCTGACAGCTATCGAATTGATAGTAATGACCGATGGTAGGATGGCAAACGCCGCCCTTGCCCCACCCTTGAACCGCCCTTCAACGGCCACCTACCCCCTCTTCAGGAGACCCCATGCCCTACATGCTGCTCATCATGGAACCCCACGGCCAGCGGGCCGAAAGGGGGCTGGTTGGCGGGCAAGAGGCCTATGCCCGCATGCAGCGTTTTGGCGAGGGCCTGAAGGCCCGGGGCCTGCTGCGCGCCACTGAATCCCTGGCCTCTACCGAGCAGGCGGTGCGGCTGCAGGTGCGCGAGGGCCACGCCCGCCTGGTGGACGGCCCGTTCACCGAGACCAAGGAGATGGTGGGCGGCTTTTTTCTGATCGACTGCGCCACGCGCGATGAGGCGGTGGCCATTGCCCGCGAGTGCCCCGCCGCAGAATGGGCCACGGTAGAGGTGCGCGAGCTGGCGCCCTGCTACCACGGCGCGGTGGGTTGAACGTCGGCAGGCCTGTGGCCTGCGCCGCCCCGCATCCGGTCATCGTTTTTTTTCAAGGGCGTTTGTCGATCTGGCAGGTTCTTGTTCGTCGTGTGGTTGAAGGCCGCAGATTCCCCTGTGGCTCCCCATCTGAACCAGGAGAACCCCATGCGATTCATGATCATCATCAAAGCCACGGCCGAAACCGAACAAGGCGGCATGCCCAGCAGCGCCTTGATGGCCGACATGGCCCGCTACCACGAGGCACTGGACCGCGCCGGTGTGCTGCTTGATGGCAGCGGCCTGCAGCCCACCTCCAAGGGCTGGCGCGTGCGCTACAGCGCCGCTGGCCGCACCGTCACCGACGGCCCTTTCACCGAAACCAAGGAGCTGATCGCGGGCTACACCCTGATCCAGGTGCGCAGCCGCGACGAGGCGCTGGAATGGACGCGCCGCTTTCCCAACCCGCGCGGCGAGGGGCTCGACGCCGAGATCGAAGTGCGCCAGCTCTATGAGATGGAAGACTTTGCCGGGGTGGACGGCGTCGAGCAGTTTCGCGACCTCGAAGCCCTGCGCGGCTGATGCCATGGCACGAAGGACACCCTCCATGATCAAGACCATTGCCCTCGTGTTGCTGGCGGCGCTGGCTCTGCTGCTGGCGTTTGCCGCCACCCGCCCCGACACCTTCCGCGTGGAGCGCAGCCGCGTGATCTCTGCACCGCCTGAGCGCCTGTATGGGCTCATCCACGACCTGCGCCAGTTCAACACCTGGAACCCCTACGAGCGCAAGGACCCGGCCATCCAGGGCGAATACAGCGCCACCACCACCGGCCCTGGCGCGCGCTACGCCTGGCGGGGCGACAAGGTGGGTGTGGGCAGCATGGAGATCGTGGAGGCCACCGCGCCCCGCCGCGTGGGCATGCAGCTCGACTTTGTGAAACCCTTTGAAGCGCACAACCAGGTGGAATTCACGTTGCAGCCCGAGGGCGCGGGTGCCACCCGCGTCACCTGGGCGATGCAAGGCCCGGTGCCCTATCTGGCCAAGATCGCCCACCTGGTGTTCAACATGGACCGCATGGTGGGGCAGGACTTTGAAGACGGCCTGGCCAACCTGCAGGCCGTGGCCCAAAAGCCGGCAGGCTGATGGCTGCCACGTGCTTTGCGAAACCGCTGTTTCCCCTTACCGTTTCTACCCCTCAGGAGTTTTTCATGCACCAACAAATCTTCGTGAACCTGCCCATCGAGAACATGGCCCGCTCGCAGGCGTTCTTCCGTGCGCTGGGCTACGAGTTCAACCCCCAGTTCACCAACGACCAGGGCGCCTGCCTGGTGGTGGGCGAAAACCTCTTCGTGATGCTGCTGGTCAAGGATTTCTACCAGACCTTCACCAGCAAGACGATTGCCGATGCGCGCACCACATCGGAGGTGCTGGTGTGCTTCTCGTGCAACAGCCGTGAGGAGGTCGATGCCTTGGCCGAAAAGGCCGTCGCGGCAGGCGCCACCACGCCCCGCCCGGTGCAGGACCTGGGCTTCATGTACTCGCGCAGCTTTGACGACCTGGATGGCCACACCTGGGAGTTTGTGCACATGGTGGACGCAAGCCAAGCCCAGGGCTGACTGCAGGTGAGCGAGCCCGCCCTGCCCGACCGTGATGCCCTGCACCGCAGCATCGACTCGGTGTGGCGCATCGAGGCCGCGCGCATCATCGCCAGCGTGGCGCGCATGACGCGCGACGTGGGCCGGGCTGAAGAGCTGGCGCAGGACGCCCTGGTGGCCGCGCTGGAGCACTGGCCCACCACCGGCCTGCCCGCCAATCCGGCGGCATGGCTGATGACCACCGCCAAGCGCCGCGCCATCGACCACCTGCGCCAGCAGGCGCTGCACGCCCGTGAGCACGAGGCGCTGGGCCAGGACCTCGAAGCACTCGAAGCCCAGTACGCGCCCGATGTGGTGGACACCCTCCTGCACGCCGAGCAAGACGACATCGGCGACGACTTGCTGCGCCTCATCTTCACCGCCTGCCACCCCGTGCTGCCCACTGAAGGAAGGGTGGCGCTCACGCTGCGGCTGCTGGGCGGCCTCACCACGGCCGAGATCGCGCGCGCCTTTCTGGTGCACGAGCCCACCGTGGCCCAGCGCATCGTGCGTGCCAAGCGCAGCCTCACGGCCGCGCAGGTGCCGTTCGAGGTGCCCGGCACAGCCGAGCGCGCGCCGCGCCTGGCGTCGGTGCTGGAGGTGATCTACCTCATCTTCAACGAAGGCTATGCCGCCACAGCAGGCGACGACTGGATGCGCCCCGCGCTGTGCGGCGAGGCCCAGCGACTGGTGCGTGTGCTGGCCAGCCTGGTGCCCGACGAGCCCGAAGTGCAGGGGCTGGTGGCGCTGCTGGAGATCCAGGCCTCACGCCTGCCTGCACGCACCAACGCGCAGGGCCAGCCCGTGCTGCTGATGGACCAGGACCGCGCGCGCTGGGACCACCTGCTCGTGCGCCGGGGGCTGGTGGCGCTGGACAAGGCCGAGCAGCTAGCGCGCGCAGGCCACGCCTGGGGCCCCTACGCGCTGCAGGGCGCCATTGCCGCCTGCCATGCGCGCGCCCGCCGTGCCGAGGACACCGACTGGCACCACATCGTGGCGCTGTACGACGCGCTGCTGCAGGTGGCGCCCTCGCCCGTGGTGGCGCTCAACCGCGCGGTGGCGGTGGGCATGGCCCTGGGGCCTGCCGCCGCGCTGGCCTTGGTGGATGAACTGGCCGCAGAAGCCAGCCTGCGCCACTACCACTGGCTGCCCAGCGTGCGCGGCGACCTGCTGGCCAAGCTGGGCCGGGGGGATGAAGCCCGCGCCGAGTTCAAGCGCGCAGCCAGCCTCACCCGCAACGCGCAGGAAAAGGCGCTGCTGCTGGCCCGTGCGGGCGCATGATCTGATACGGATTGGCGCCCAACCATCCCCAACCGTTCAGGCCGAGCTTGTCGAAGCCACGCGCAGGGCTGCGGCTTTGTGAGCAGATGTTGGGACAAGCCCAGAACAGACCCGGCTCAAGCCCGCTCAGCAGCGCCGCTTTTTCTTCTTTGTATGGTGGTGGCCCGGCGGTGTGGCCGCCTTGGGCGCCAGCCCCAGCGCGGCGCGCGCCAACGTATCGGCGGCGCCATTGCGGTGGCGCGGAATCCATTGCAGGCGGACATTTTCGAATCGCTGCAGTGCCTGGCGCGCCTCATCAAACAGCGTTGCCAGCCGCACGATGGGGGCTGCGGCAGACAACGAGCCCAGCTGCTCCACCAGCACGCTGTTGTCGCTGAACACCTGCACCGGGGTCGATGCCGCCAGCCCTTGCTGCGCCAGCCACTGCAGCGCCTGCATCAGGGCGCGCAGCTCGGCCTCGTTGTTGCAGCCGGTGAAGGTGGTGGCTTCGGAAATCTGGTGCTGCACGGTCCCGTCGGGCCCCGTCAGCACCGCCCCCAGGCCCATGCGCCCGGGGTTGGGCCAGGCGCTGCCATCACAGTGGATCACCCAGGCGCCGGGGGCGAGCGGCGCTGCCGCCCGAGCGGTGGTCACTTGTAGAACGCTTCGACCGTGCCCTTGATCTTGATGAGCAGCGGCTGGCCCTTGCGGTCCACCGTCTTGCCGGCGGGCACCTTCACCCAGCCTTCGCTGATGCAGTATTCCTCCACATCAAAACGCTCCTTGCCGTTCAGGCGGATACCGATGTCGTGCTCGAACACGGCGGCCACATGGTGCGGGCTGCGGGGGTTGACCGACAGGTGGTCAGGCAGGGGCGGCTGGGCGGGGGTGTTGGGGGTGTTGGCTTCGGTCATAGAGGTCTCAGCGAGAAAGGAGAAAACGCAAAGCGCGGATTCTCCGGCATTTGGCGCGCTGGCCGCATTGGTGTCCGATCAGCACCTCGTCACCGCCCCAACGGCGCCACGCCAATCAGCCACGCATGGCCCCAGAACGCAAAGCCCGCCCAGGCCACCAAGCCCACCACCACGGCTGCTGCCGTGCCCGCTGCGCTACCGGCCGCATACACCGCGCCTTGCGCCCGGTCGCGCTGCCGCGCCGCCCGAAAGCTCAGCACCGCCCATAGCAAGAAACTGCCAAACAGCAGCACATCGGCCAGGTTGCCGTTGGACAGCAGGTGCGCCAGCGCCCACACCTTCACGCCCAGCACCATGGGGTGGTGCAGCCTTGCCTTGATCGCATTGCGCGGCACATAGGTGGCGGCCAGCAGCACAAAGGCGATCAGTGTCAGCAGCGCTGCGGCGTGCCGCATGCCGACAGGCGGCACCCACAGCACCATGGGCGCCTGCCGCGCCAGGCCATAGCCCCACACGATGAGCGCCAGGCCCACGGCAGACACCAGCGAATACAGCCCCTTCCACGGCATCTCGCCCATGCGCGCCAGCGTCTGCGTGCGCCAGCCGTCGGCCACGATGCGCACCGAGTGCACGCCCAAAAACACAACGAGTCCAAGAACCAGAAACCACATGGTAGAGCCTTTCATCGGGGGGCAAAGGGAGTGGCCACTGTTTGCCGAGGGTTCCCACAGTGCCCACCGCGAGTATGCCGCCCGTTGGGTGATAGTTTGAATAAAAATGGCTTGTAGCGCTTATGTATCAATCGCTGACAGCTATCAATTGTGTAGTGGCCTGCCTGTGCGCCAGGTCAGCGCACCATCACGCCACTGCGTGTTGGGCCAAAAGCGCGCCCACCTTGGGCTTGGCGCAGCGCTGCACTTGTTGCAGCAGCGCATAGCTGGGCTCTGCCACGCGCCACTGTGTGCGCAGGTCGTGCTGCATGCGCGCCAGCAGCGCAGCGGCCATCTCGGCATCGGCCAGTGCCCGGTGGGCCTGGCCCGTGCGCGGCAGGCCGTGGTAGTCCACCAGCGTACCGAGCTTGTGGCTGGGCGCCTGCGGGTACAGCCGCCGCGACAGCAGCACCGTGCATGCAAACGGCTGCGGTGCGGGCAGCCCGGCCAGGGCCAGCTCGGCCTGCCAGAACTTGCTGTCGAACGACGCGTTGTGCGCCACCATGGGCGCATCGCCCACAAACCGCGCTGCGTCCGCCATCACCCCGGCCGCATCGGGCGCGGCGTTCACCATGGCGTTGGTGATGCCGGTGAGCTGGGTGATGAAGGACGGAATCCACACCCCGGTTTTCATGAGGCTCTGGAACCGGTCCACCACCTGGCCTCTCTCCAGCAGCACGATCGCCACCTCGGTCGCACGCGCGCCCTGGCCGGGCGAGATGCCGGTGGTTTCAAAGTCGATGACGGCGATGGGCGGCATGGGTGCGAAGTGAGTAAAACGAGGGCAACGGTCGATTGTGCCGCGCCCCTGCTTTATGCCCCGCTGTCTGGTCACTGCGGCGCCGGGTCTGGAAGGCCTTGCTTTCTTGCGGCGGGGCCACCCATGCAGTGGCCCCGCCGCGAAAGCGGTGCGGCGTCAGGCGCCGGTGTGGGCCTGGTAGGCCGCTTCGTCCATCAGTGCGGCAAAGTGCGCCGGGTCCACGTGGGCGATCCGCAGCATCCAGCCCGCGCCCTCGGGGTCTTCGTTCACCAGCCCCGGGTTGTCTTGCAGTGCCGCGTTGACCTCCACGATGTCTCCGTTCAGCGGCATGTGCAGGTCCGACGCGGTTTTCACCGACTCGACCGTGCCGATGACAGTGTTTTCGGGCTGGGCGCCTCGGGCGTTCACGTCCACCAGGACGATGTCGCCCAGGGTGTCTTGCGCATGGCGGGTGATGCCCGCGATGGCGCTCTGCCCTCCCTCCTCCAGTCGCACCCAAAGGTGCTCTGCGGTGTAGCGAATCACAGGCGTCCCTTCTCGGCGAGTGTGCCGTCCAGATGAATGGGCTCGCCCAGGTTGAGCATGAGGCGGTTGGCCCAGGCGAACAAAGCCACGGCGTGCACCAGGTCGAGTGTTTCGGCGTCGGTCAGGCCCACGGCGCGTGCGGCATGGACATGGTGCGCATCCAGCTCGGCCGGTGCCAGGCCCAGCACGGCGGACAAGCGCACGATGCATTGTTCGCGCTCGGTGGTGCCTGCGCTGGCCGGGTCTTCAAAGAGCTGGGCGATGACATCGTTGCGTTTGGCCAGCTGCTCAAAGCGCTGCGCATGCACCGAGGCGCAGTACACGCAGCCGTTCAGGCGCGACTCCACGGTGGCGCCCAGCTCGCGCTCTGCGCGGGGCATGCCGCCCGGGGCAAACATGATGGCGTTGAAGGCGATGGAGCGCTGCAGCAGCATTTCGGGCTGGTGCGCAAGCAGGCGGAAGTAGGCCTGGTCTTTGGCGGTCGGGTTCATGGCCTCCAGTGCCGCCAGCTGTTCGGGCGTGGCGTCTTCAAGGCGCAAGGGCTCCACCCAGGGGCGCCAATCGAGCACCTCGTTGGTGAAGCCGTGGATGCGCAGCGGGTTGGGCAGCGATTGGCCCACGGGGGCGGGCGCACGGGGCGCCGCCGTGGTCTCGGGCGCCGGGCCTGCGGCCACCAGAGCCCGCAGGCCTGCGTGCAGCCTGATTTGGTAGGACAGGAACGCAATGAGCTGGCCCACAGCAACGATGGCCGACGGTGCCAGGCCCACGGCCTGCAGTGCCTGCACGGCCTGTTGGCCGCCTTCGATCGGCTTGTGCGTGAGTTTGCGGGTGAAGTCCAGCAGCGCCGCGAGCCGGGCGTCGGGTGCGGTGGTGGTGCCGGTTGTGTCATCGGCTGCTGCCAGGGTGGCAGCACTGGCGCCTTCCGCCAGCAGCCGCTCGCGGTAGTGCGCCGCCAGGGGCGCAGACCCGCTCACCTGGCAGGCATGCAATGCAACGGCCAGGCGCTCCGCCACCGTCACCCCCGCCACGCTGGGGGCGAACATGGCGGTGTAGCTGCCCTGAGTGGCATCGACGATTTTGGGGCGCTGGCGGCGCAGGGCATGCACTGCGTCGTCGGGTGCCAGGGGCACGCTCTGGTCGATCACGTCGAAGTCTGTGGGCGGGAGGGTCATGGAGCTTTGTCTTCCTTTGTGGGGTGGGTGTGGCGTCTGAAAAAAGGGCTGCAGGGGGCTTCAGCAAGCCGCCTCGGTCACTGCCAGGGGCGGGGCGGGCACCCATTCGTCGCCTTGCAGTTCAGGCTCTTCATAGGCTTGCAGGGTGGCAAAGTGCTGCTCAAAATCCTCGCCATAGAAGTGGCTGGCGATGCCCTGGGCCAGGCGGCGAGCGCCGTCGCTGATGTTGGGGATGTCGCCTGCCACCGCGCCGTGCGACAAGGTGGCGGGATAACAAAAGCAGTGCACCCGCGACAGGCCGGGGCAGGCGCCCGGGGTGGCCTCTTGGAACTCGAACGCGGGGCCCAGCACGGGCGAATCGGCCAGCTCCTGGTCGGCCTGGCCCGCCGGGGGCTGGTAGCGCTGCGACCACACCTGCAGGTGGGGGGCAATGGCCGCGAACTCGGGGCGCTGGCTCCAGTCGATGACGAAGCCGGTGGAGACGATCAGAAAGTCGAACGTGAACCGCCCCTTGGGCGTGCGAACCACCACGGTATCGCCCTCGGCATGCACGGACTGCACTGGGCAGCCCAGGTGAAAGTGCGCGTTGGTGTGGCGTGACACGCGCAGCGTGCTGCCCCGTGGCGGCGGCACCTGGGCGCTGTTGATGTACTGGCGCAGCCGCCATTTGTCGGCGTCGGGCAGGTCGTGGTGGCCGTGGGTCAGGCCCGCGACGCCGGAGCCCTTGCTCTTGTTGATGCGCGGCAGGTCGGTGCGGCGGATCAGCAAATCAACGCGGGCGGCGCCAGACTCCAGCGCCGTGGCGGCACTGTCCATGGCCGACGAACCTGCGCCGATCACGCCCACGCGTTGGCCCTTCAGCAAGGTGTAGTCGTTGGGGTCGGACGAGTGTGCCCACAGGTGGCGCGGCAATTCCTGCATGAAGCCGGGAATCGCAGGACCCCCCAGACCGTCGCGCCCGGTGGCTACCACCACACGGCGCGCCAGCAGTGTGCCGGGCCCGCTCTCGGTGCTCAGTTGCAGCTGCACCAGGCCGTCGGCGCGGGGCTCGATGCGGGTGACCGTGGTGCCGTTGCGCACGTCCACCTGGTTCACGCGGCGGAACCAGCGCAGGTAGTCCATCCACTGCAGGCGCGGTATCTTGTCCAGGGCGTCCCATGCGGGCATGCCGAACTGCGCGACGAACCAGGCGCGGAACGTGAGGGCCGGTTGCCCCATCGCCGGGCCGACCAGTTCCTTGGGCGAGCGCAGGGTCTCCATGCGCGCGGTGGTGGCCCACGGGCCTTCCAGGTCCTTCGGGGCGCGGTCCAGCACCACGGCCTCGATGCCTTGGTGCGCCAGGCCCACGGCCGCCGCCAGGCCCGCTTGCCCGCCACCGATGATGGCCACGTCCAGCACCTTGTCCCCATTGCAAAGGCGGGGCCGCATCCAGGCGCGGGGCGGCAGGCCCAGGAAGAGCATGTCTTGCGCCAGGCGCTGCTCCAGCGCGGGCAGGCCGATGGCGTGTGGACAGGTGACGGGGGCTTGTGCGGCAGTGGACATGGTGCTTGGCAGAGGGGGATAGAAAAAAAGGAAGGTCAGTTCAGCTCGATGCCCGCAGCCTTCACGACCTCGGCCCACTTGACGCGGTTGTCGTGCACGGTCTTCTTGAACTGCGCGGGCGATTCCACCCGGATGCTGTTGCCCATGGCCTCGAACTTGGCGCGCACTTCGGGCTGTTGCACCACGGTGGCGATGGCGCTGTTGAGCTTGGCCACAATGGCTGCGTCTGTGCCATGGGGGGCGAACACCCCAAACCAGATCGAGCTGTCAAAGCCTTGTGTACCGGCCACGCCACTGGAGGCGATGGTGGGCACTTCAGAAACGGCGGCCACGGGCTTGGCGGTGGTCACGCCCAGCAGGCGCACCTTGCCCGCCTTGTACTGGGGCAGCGCGGTTTGCACCTGGTTCATGATGCAGCAGGTTTCGCCGCGCACCACCGAGGTCAGCGCCTCGGGCCCGCCCTTGTAGGGCACATGCACCATGTTCAGGCCCAGGCGTGCGTTGAACTCGGCAAACGCCATGTGCGTGCCCGTGCCGTTGCCGGTGGAGGCGTAGTTGTATTTTCCGGGGTTGGCCTTGATGAGCTCGACGAATTCCTTGAGGGTCTTGGCCTGCACCACGTCAGGGTTGACCATCAGCACGTTCGACACATCCAGCACCGGGGCCACGGGCACAAAATCGTTTTCCACGTCAAACGGCAATTTCTTGTACAGCGCTGCGTTGCTGCCGTGGGTGGCTGCGGTGCCAAAGACCAAGGTGTAGCCGTCGGGCTTGGCGCGTGCCACGAACTCGCTGGCAATGTTGCCTGCGGCGCCCGTCTTGTAGTCGATGATGACCGGCTGGCCCAGCAGCTTGCCCAGGGGCTCCTGGATGGAGCGGCCCACCACGTCCACCCCCGAACCGGCCGGGAAGGTCATGATGAGGGTGATGGGCTTCGCAGGCCAATCGCCCTCGGCTTGCGCCGCCGTGGTGCTGAGCGCCAGTCCTGCGGCCATCCACAAAGATGCGATCAGGGGGCGTGTCTTGGAGGGGTGCAACATGAAAATCCTTCAGTGGGTTAAATGCGAGCCATCAACGCAAACGCTGTGCCAAAGAGTGCAATGTTGGTGCAAAACCCATGAAATTTAGCAATTCTTTTCCTATTAGCTCATTCGAAAGAATAATTTTGCGAGAGCAAGAAATGAAGGGCTGCGCCATGGCAGGAATTGGCGCGGGGCTTCACGCCACGTGCTGCAGCCGGTTGAGCGCAGCTTGCATGTCATGCACCAAGTCGTTGCAGGACTCCAGCCCGGCGTGGATGCGCAGCAACGGCCCCGTGTGTGTCCACGGGCGCACCGTGCGCGTCGGCGTGTCCATGGGCAGGCACAGGCTCTCATAGCCCCCCCAGGACAGGCCAATGCCAAAGAGCTCCAAATGGTCGAAAAACGCCTCCAGCGCGGCGCGGGGCACGGGGCGAAGCGCCACGGCAAAGAGCCCGCTGGCACCCCGAAAGTCGCGCCGCCACAGCGCATGCCCCGGGTCACCGGGCAGTGCGGGGTGCAGCACGCGCTCCACCATGGGGTGGCGCGCCATGCTCTCTGCCAACAGCACACCGTTCTCCCAGTGCCGGTGCAGCCGCACAGACAGGCTGCGCAGGCCCCGCAGGGCCAGGTAAATGTCGTCGGGCCCCGCCGTCTGGCCGAAGTCATGGGTGGCCTGTTGCAGCAGTCGCCACGTACGCTCGTTGGCGGTGGCCACGCCCAGCAGTGCGTCGGAGTGGCCCACGATGTACTTGGTGGCAGCCTGGATGGACAGGTCCACCCCGTGCTCAAACGGTTTGAAGAACAAGGGGCTGGCCCAGGTGTTGTCCATGACAACGAAGGCGCCCACGCGGTGGGCTGCCAGCGCAATGGCGGGAACGTCCTGCACCTCAAAAGTGGCCGATCCCGGGGACTCGACGAACACCACCCGGGTGTGGGGCTGCAGTTGCGTGGCAATGCCCGCCCCGGCGCATGGGTCGTAGAACTCCACCTGTACGCCCATGCGCTGCAGAACGCCCAGCGCAAAACTGCGCGTGGGCCCGTAGATGCTGTCGGGGAACAGTGCGTGGTCGCCTGCGCGCAGCAGTGCCAGCAAGCTGTGGGTGATGGCGGCCAGCCCCGAGGGGAACACCAGCGCGTTGTGCCCACCTTCCAGGGCGGCGACTGCGGTTTCCAGCGCACGCGTGGTGGGGGTGCCAAAGCGGCCGTACGAGGCGTAGGGGTTGCCCGGCAGCTTGCGTGACTCCCATTCGTTGAGCGACTTCGAGATGATGGTGGAGCCCCGAAACGCGGGGGTGTTGACCATGCCGGCATGGCTGGAAGGGTCGCGGCCCGCGTGGACCAGATGGGTGTCGCAGTCGAAAGTGTGGGGGAGTGCCATGGCGGTTTCTGCTGTCATATGCACTGCAGTCTAGGCACGTGGCATGCGCAATAATTACCAAAATAGGCTATGTTTTGTTAAAGTTTTAGAAAACTTTTCCCTTTCAAAGGTGATGCATGGAATCCACCGCTTCCATCGACAAGATCGATAAAGCCATCCTGGCGTTGCTGCAGGCCAATGCCAGCGCGTCGTTGCAAGAGGTGAGCGAACATGTCAACCTCTCGGCCACGCCCTGTTGGCGGCGCATTCAACGGCTGGAGCGCGAGGGCTATATCCGCCAGCGCGTGGCCCTGCTGGACCCCGCCAAGCTCAACGTGGGGGTGACGGTGTTCGTGTCCATCCGTACCAGCCAGCACAACGAGCAATGGGTCCGGCGCTTCACTGCGGTGGTTACGGCGATCCCGCAGATCGTCGAGTTCTATCGCATGAGCGGTGACGTGGATTACCTGTTGCGCGTGGTGGTCCCCGACATCAAGGGCTACGACGCGGTGTACCAGCGGTTGATTCGCGAGATCGAGCTGTCGGACGTGAGCTCCAGCTTTGCCATGGAGCAAATCAAGTACACCACTGCCTTGCCGTTGGAGTACGCGTAAGCGAGGCACCGGGAAGCGACTGTGCGGTGTTTGGGCGCACCGCACGGTCTCATGGGCGCGTCAGCTGGAGCGGGTTGATCCGCCGAGGGTCCGGTTTGCCGGGGGCGTTGAAGTGGGTGTTGGTCCTGCCCCGTGTGTCAACTGCGGCGTTGCGCCAGAAAAAACTGCAGCATGGCGTGCGTGGCGCCCACACCGCCTGGGTCGGTATGGCTGCCGTCCGCATGCCCGCCGGCCCAGGCGTGGCCCGCACCGTGCAGCACCCAATGTTCTGCCACCACCTGTTCGTGTGGCGCGTTGGCGGGCGACGCGCCAGCGGCCGTCGAATACACGGTGCATGTGTAGCCTTTG
The DNA here is from genome assembly GCF_020510705.1 of Acidovorax radicis. Lineage (NCBI taxonomy): Bacteria > Pseudomonadati > Pseudomonadota > Betaproteobacteria > Burkholderiales > Comamonadaceae > Acidovorax > Acidovorax radicis. Next base: position 50,304 of record NZ_CP075184.1, on the reverse strand, counting down.
CCGCCAGGGGACTGGCCGGTGTGCACGGCCTCTACCGTCTCACGCGCGCCGCCTGCAGCAGCGGCCAGGGCGGCCAGTGTGGCCTCGATCAGTTGCTCTCCATTGTGCGCATGCACGGTGGTGTCGGCATCGCCATGGAACACGATGATCGGTGGTGGGGGCAGGGCTGGCACGTTGGCTGGGCGGTGGGCTGTGTGATGTTCTGCGGCGCTGGGCTTGGCCCCGTTTTTCATGGCCGACAGCGCGCCCATCACGTTGTGCGCTGCACCCGCCTGCAAGCCCGAGTGCACGCCCACGGCGGCAAACAGGTCGGGGTATTCGCGGCCCAGCAGTGCGGCCATGGCGCCACCGGCCGACAGGCCGGCCACGTACACGCGTTGTGCATCCACCGAGTGGCGTGCCACCACGTCGTGCAGCATGGCGACCAGCAGTGCGGGCTCGCCGCTGCCACGGTGTTGGTCGCCAGGGCGAAACCAGTTCCAGCAGCCGTTGGGGTTGGCGCTGTGGGGCTGCTCGGGGTACAGCACCAGCGCGTTGGCAGGCGTGGCCGCCGCGTTCATGCCGGTGCCGGTGGCAAAGTCCACGGGGTCTTGGGTGCAGCCGTGCAGCATCAGCACCAGGGGCATGGGGCTACCTGCCGTGGCACCCGGGGGCACATACAGGTGGTAGTGGTGCGTCTGGTGCCGCGTGGCGGTGTGGGTGAACGCCACCCGCGTGAAGCTGCCGGGCGGTTCGGCCAGTGGGTTGTGGTTGGCAGCGGGGCGGGGTGCGGCGTAGGCCCGGGCTTCGTCCTCCGCCTGGGGCGCACGGCTGCTGCGGTCGATGACCACGGCGTCCGCCACCTCTTGCGGCGTGCCGGCTCTTCGCCAGAGAGGGGCCTCTGCCATGTGTGGCTGGGGTGTGTGAGACGGGGGTGTGACGTCCGCGCGGGCGGGTGTCGGGGGGCCGCCGTGGCGCGCCGCGGCCCCGCCCAGCGCCTGCTGTATGGCGCGCGTGGCATCGGCCAGTTGGCCGCTGCGCACCAGGTGGGTGGCTTCACCCATCAGGCGCTTGAGGTCGGTATTCCAGTCCATGGGGACTCCTTCGTGGTGGGTGCGCGCGCTAGGCGGCGCGCTGCGGTCCGTGTCCGTGCGTTGTCTCGGCGCAGGGGCTCAGCCCATGCGCCCGGCCAGTGCGGCTTTGACCGCTGCGCTGGCATGGAATGCGCCCAGTACCGTCACCGAGGCGATCGTGGCCTGCGCCAGTGCGGGCGGCACGTCGTCGTCGATGCTGGCCAGGCCCAGCACGCGGATCTCCAGTGCCTGGCCAGCCGCCTGCACGGCCTCCAGCTCGGCCCGGCCAAAACGCTGCAGCCCCAGCACAAGCATCTTGCGGGCCACCACCTGGCGCACGGCGTCGTTCTGGGCCGTCAGCTGGTTGCGGATGGCGGTGCGGATGAAGTCGGTGCGGTTGGCGTAAAAGCCTTCGGACACCAGCAGGTCAATGTGGCCCAGGTCCACAAAACCGAGGTTGATGGTGACCTTCTCGGACTCGGGCACCTTGCCGCGCGGCGGGGTGATGGGAACGATATTGCTCATCAATAAAACTCCATAAGACATCCATATGGATGGCGCATGGATGGCAATTGGATGCTGCTTGGCAGGTTTTCAAGACCAGTGGCCAAAGAAAAGGAGCCCGTAGGCTCCTGTGGCGGGAGAAAATGCTATTAAATATGTAGCTGTTTGCGCTTTTACCATAAGCGCTAGAGGCCATTTGGCTCATACATCTTCGATGAACCACTCTTTGTTGCGCCCGTGGCGTTAGCAAAGCCCAGCCGACGCCCCACCTTGGGGCAGGCTGAGCCCGCCCCAGCCGCTTAATTCAAGGTCAGCTCTTTGTGTTCGCCCAGGTCGCGCGGCTGCTCACCCGTGATGGCGGCTTTGGCCATTTTGTAGAGCTGCACCATCTTGCTTTCGTCCACATCCCAATATTCGGCGTGCCGAATACGCACGGCCAGCAATGCCAGGTCCGGGTCGCTCACCCCACCGGGAAACCAGGCCTCAGCCATGGGCGTCCACAGCGCTTCTTTTTGAGCCGGGTCATCCACAAACCGGGCCTGGCCTGACAACGAGACATAGCTGTCCTCATCGGGGTCGGCGTACGACACATTCACTTCCCCATCGGTCAGCAGCCGTTCATACAGCTCGCCTTTTTGCGAGATGAAGAAATAGAGCTCGGCCTTGGTGTCCAGATTTTTGTTCTGGGTGGTCAGCGGGTGCGCGTGCAATATGCCTGTGGCGGTGCGGTGCGTGAGCATCCCGAAACGAATGTCCTTGATGAGCTTCCACAAGGTGTCGTGGGCGGGGGAGTTGGGGTGCATGGGGCCTCCAGCAGGTGGTGGGAATCAATCGGTCAGTGCGAACACTGCAACCGATTGACTCTAGACACCACCGCAAGGCCTGAGCGTCGGCGGGGAGCGCCGATGCCTGTGGGCCGTTGTCTGACATGGGGGCGCCGCCCTCCCCTGTCAGGCCTTTTTCAAGAACTCCGACTTCAGCAGCATGCTGCCCAGGTCCGTCTTGCAGTCCACGTTGTGGCCGTCGGCGCCATCGACCAGGCGGATGCTTTTGATCTTGGTGCCCTTCTTGAGCGTGGACGACGAGCCCTTGACCTTGAGGTCTTTCACCAGGATCACGGCGTCGCCGTCGGCCAGGGGGTTGCCATTCGCATCACGCACGATGCCGTCGCCGGCTTCTGCGGCATCGGTGTCGGCTGCATCGGCCGCCTGCGGCCATTCAAACGCGCAGTCGGGGCACACGTAGTTGGCGCCATCGGGGTAGGTGTTCTCCAAGCCGCATTGGGGGCAGGCAGGGACGGTATGGGGCATGGTGAGGTCCTCTCTGTAGGTTGTTGTTGAGTGGGTATTTTTGAACACGAACCGGCGCTTCGACAGGCTTAGCCCGAATGGGTTCAATGGCTATGCCGACTCTGCGGGGTTGAAAATGAACGTGTGAAGTGTCGCCATGTCATAGCGGCGCGCGTTGCTCCAGTGCAAACGGCGGCAGCCCTTTGAGCAGCCGCTGGCCGTAGCTGGTGCGCGTCAGGCGCTTGTCGTAGCAGTACACATGCGCCATGTCTTCTTCGGTGCGAATCGCGCGGCCCACCCATTGCGCCAGCCGGATGGCGGTGGCAGGCACCACCAGCTCGCTGAAGGGGTCGCGGCCCACGGCGCGCAGCCACTCGGCGCGGGCCTCGCCCACCGGGTCGTCAGGCGGGGCAAAGGGTAGCTTGGTGATGAAGACCGATTCGCACAGCCGCCCCGGCAAATCCAGCCCCTCGCCAAACGACTGCATGCCGAAGATGACGGAGGGCTCGCCGTTTTCCACCCGCTCACGGTGGCGGCGCAGCAGCTGTGTGCGCGGCAGTGCGTTTTGCACCAGCACCACGCTGCGCATGGCGGTGGGCAGCGCGTCCACGGCCTGGCGCATCTGCTCGCGCGAGGTGAACAGCACCAGCGCGCCGTACTCCACGCGGGCAATGTCGTGCAGCAGCGCCTCGACCATCTCGGCCGTGAATTGCGCGGCGTTCTTGGGGTCGGCGCGCGTCTCGGCGGCAATCAGCGTGCCTTGTGCAGCGTAGTTGAAGGGGCTGGGCACCTCCAGCGTGGTGGTGGCTTCATCGCCATGCAGGCCTGCCTCTCGCAAGAAGAAGTCGAAGTGCCCGCAGCTGGTGAGCGTGGCCGATGTCAGCACCGCGCCGCGCACCGCACTCCACAAGTGGTTGCGCAGCGTGGTGCCGGGCAGGATGGGGCTGGCGTGGGCCTTGACCACAATGAAGTCGCCATCCACCTCCAGCGTGAACCATTTGGCGGCGGGCACCGCGCCCTCGGGTGCATCCTGCAGCAGCAGTTGTGCGGTGGCGTGCAGCTCTTCCAGGCGCGGGGCCAGCATGCCGATCTGCGCGTACAGCGTGGACAGGCGCTTGGCCTCGTCGGGCTTGTCGCGCATCTCGGCGCGCAGGGCTTTGCTGATGGCGCGCAGGGCGTCGAGAAAGCCCTCGGCACTCGCGGCCAGCAGCCCGAGTGGGGCAATGAGCTGTTCAGGCAACTCACCCCGTGGCACACGCACACGCGCCGGGCCCCAGGCGCTGGGCTGGCTTTTGAGCTGCGCGCCATACACCTCCATCACGATGCGCGCCAAGTCCTGCAGCGTCTGCCGCAGTTGGGCGGAGTGTTTGGGGATGTCGGCAATCTCCTCCACCTCCAGCAGCGCGCCAATGCGCAGGCCCCGGCTGGACAGGCGCTCGATCCAGGTGATGCGCGACAGGTCCATGCTGCACGCAAACTGGTCGAGCGCGGTGGCAGGCAGGTGGTGGGCTTCGTCCAGCACCAGGAGGCAGTTGTCCAGCTCGGGCAACACACGGGCGCCCAGCGATGACAGCAGCAAATCGTGGTTGGCCACAATCACCTGCGCGCCCACCAGCTCCTTGCGCTTGTCGTAATAAGTGCATTGGCTGAAGGCCGGACAGTGCTTGCCGGTGCACGATGCGCCCTCGGCCGCCACGGGGCTCCACACCTCGGGCTCGGGCGGCGTGTCCAGGCTGTCGCGGTCGCCATCCCACGCGCCTTTCGATAGCGTCTGCGCCATCGTTGAATAGAACTGCATGCGCGCCTCGGTCTCGTGCCGGGGGCGCTTGGCGCGGGCGGCGGCTTCCTCTTCTGCAAACAGGTCGTCTTCGCCCTCTTCCTCGGCCTCGCCCGTGCCCGCCAGGCGGTCGAGCTTGAGCTTGCACACATAGCGCCCGCGCCCCTTGGCCAGCGCAAACTTGAAGGGCTGGGGCATCAGCGCGGCCAGCGCGGGCAGGTCTTTGTTGACCAGCTGCTCTTGCAGCGCCACCGTGGCGGTAGAGATCAGCACCCGCGTGCCGCGCGACAGCGCCAGCGCAATGGCCGGCGCGCAGTACGCCAGCGACTTGCCCACACCCGTGCCCGCCTGGATGACGGCGATGGACCGCGTGGGCGCGGCCTCGCCACTTTCTTCATCCACCTTGCCCAGCGTGGCGCTGCTGAAGGTGCGCGCCACCTGCTCGGCCATCAGCCGCTGGCCGGGGCGGCTGCGGAAACCCGGCGTGGCTGACACCACCGCATCAAACGACTGCAGGGCCTGGGCGGCCCATTCTGGGGAGGACATGGATAAAAAGTGGCTGTAGCGCTTGATAGATAAGCGCTATAAGCTATCTATTATGTAGCATTCGGTGGATCGAGATGAATCTAGAGGCTGGTGATTTATACAGTAATATCCCGAAAGCGATGCTGGAGCACCCATGAAAACCTTGCCCGCAGAATTCGATAGTCAGTCCATCCGCCGTGTGTACGACGACAGCACGGAAACCTGGTGGTTTTCGGTGATTGACGTGGTGCAAGTGCTGACGGATAGCAACAACGCTAGGCGTTACTGGTCTGACCTCAAACGCAAGCTCATGCAAGAAGCTGGTTCTGAGCAACCGTACGAGAAAATCGTACCGTTGAAATTGATTGCACCAGACGGCAAAAAGCGTGAGACCGATTGCGCAACCGCAGAAACTTTGCTGCGCATTGTGCAATCCATCCCCAGCCCCAAGGCAGAACCCATCAAGCTCTGGCTGGCCAAGGTGGGTTACGAGCGCATGCAGGAGATGGCTGACCCTGCCCTGTCGCTGGACCGTGCCCGCCAGACCTGGCAGCAGCACGGCCGCAGCGACAAGTGGATTCAGCAGCGCATGACGGGGCAGGAAACCCGCAACAAGCTCACCGACTACTGGAGCGAGCATGACATCAAGGCGGGCAGCGAGTTCGCCATCCTCACCAACATCATTCACCAGGAATGGGCGGGTTTGAGCGTGGCGCAGCACAAGGAGTTAAAGGGCCTGGCCAGCCACAACCTGCGCGACCACATGAGCGAGGCCGAGCTGATCTTTACCGCCCTTGCCGAGCTATCAACCCGGCAAATTGCCGAGAGCGTGGAAGCCTCGGGAATGGCCGAGAACAAGACTGCTGCCAAGACCGGCGGGCGCATCGCGCGCCAGGCCCGCAACCAGCTGGAGAGCCAAACCGGCAAATCGGTGGTGACAGGGTCCAACTACCTGCCCCCCGCTGTGCCTAAAGTGACCAAGGTGGCAAAGGCAGTGAAACCGGCCAAAGTCACCAAAGCGCCGTCCAAGAAGGCGTAGGGCATAGCGCAACCTTACTCACCTCAGGAGCCGCCCGTGGTTGACGGCTGCCATTGAACCCGTTCCCCTGTCTGCCCTGCAGCACTGGCAATACTGCCCACGCCAGTGTGGGTTGATCCATCTGGAGCGGCAACCTGCACACCCTGCGCGGCCAGGCAGTGCACCCGGGCCGACCAGCCTGGGGTGGAGACTGCCAACAGCCCTGCGCCCACATGGCGCATAGACCTACACGGGCCACGATGTCCGCGTTTTTACGATGGAGCTGTTGCGGCAACAAATGTCGCTCGTCCCAAGGAGACCCCATGCCCCGCACCCCCAACCCCCCTGCACCCGCCCCCACCGGGCCAGAACCCTCGGTAGACACCACCAAACGCCAGGCCCCGGGGCCAAAAACGCAGGGGCTGCTGAGGGAGCCTGGTGCACCGCCTAATGCGCAAGAAAAGGCGCAAGAAAAGCCCAAGCTCCCCCACGAGCGCGATGAATCGGTGGACATGACCCATGGGAAGCCGGACGTTCAAATCGAGCAGGCTTACCGTGATGTGCAGCGTGGACTGCAGGACACCGACCGGGGGCCGCCCGCCGACAAGGCCTATCAGAAACAAAAGAGCTGACGGTTTGTCGTTATTTCTTCATTGATAGCTGCTGACGCTTATGGAATAAGCGCAAGCAGCCATTTTTTCTTGAGGGGACTACCTGCGTTGCGCGGCGCCCCTCATCCCCGCTCGCGCAGCGCCCGCTCGATCCGGTCGCGCCGCACCGTCGTCTTGGGCACCTTGAACGGGAACCAGCTGCGCACGTCTTCTTCGAGCCCAATGCCGTGCATGTAGTTGTAGATGGCTTTCTTGAGCGCGCCGCCCAGCGCGTCGTGGTCGACGCCCGTGGGGTCGATGAAGGCCACGTCGTTCTTGGCGAAGTCGCCCGGGGGCAGGGGCGCCAGGGTCACACCGTACTCCTCGGGGTTCTGGCCGACGGGCGAGTGCACGGTGCAGGCAAAGCGGTGAAAGAACCCGCTCTGGATGCAGCCGTTGGCGAACAACTGGCGCACATATTCGAGCGCATCCACCGTGTCTTGCACGGTCTGCGTCGGAAAGCCGTACATCAGGTAGGCATGCACCAGGATGCCCGCGTCGGTGAAGGCCCGCGTCACGCGCGCCACCTGGTCTACCGACACGCCTTTTTTCATAAGCTGTAGCAGCCGGTCCGATGCAACCTCCAGCCCGCCTGAGATCGCAATACAGCCGCTGTCGGCCATCAGCTCGGCCAACTCGGGGGTGAAGGTTTTTTCAAACCGTACATTGCCCCACCAGCTGATGCCCGCGTTGCGCGCGATCAGCTCGGTGGCCAGGGTCTTGAGCGCCTTGGGCGGCGCGGCCTCGTCGACGAAGTGAAAGCCCGTTTGCCCGGTCTCGCGCACGATCTCTTCGATGCGGTCGGCCAGCACGGCGGCGCTGGCGCCCTCGTAGCGGCTGATGTAGTCCAGGCTCACGTCGCAGAAGCTGCACTTCTTCCAGTAGCAGCCGTGGGCCACCGTCAGCTTGTTCCAGCGCCCATCGCTCCACAGGCGGTGCATGGGGTTGAGCATGTCCAAGAGCGACAGGTAGCGGTCCAGCGGCAAGCCGTCCCAGGTGGGCGTGCCCACCTCGGCAAAGGCAACGTCGGCCTCCATCATGTTGATGTACTGCACCGCGCCGTCGCCGCCTTCTCCATCGTTGCGCACAAAAGTGCGCACGAGGCGCTGGCGGCCGCGCTCGCCGCGCACATGCTCCAGCAGCGCCAGCAACGGGCGCTCGCCCGCGTCCAGCGTCACGTAGTCAAAGTGGTCGAACACGCGCGGGTCGGCCAGCTCGCGCAGCTCGGTGTTCACAAAGCCGCCGCCCAGCACGGTGGTGATGTGCGGGTGCCGTGCCTTGATGGCCTGCGCAATGCGAAACGCCGCATACACCGAACCCGGGAACGGCACAGAGAGCAGCACCACATCGGGCGCATGGCGCTCCAACGCCTCGTGCGTGAGCTGCTGCAGCATCTCGTCCACCAGCGTGGGTGGGGCGGCGAGTGCATTGGCCAGCGGGTCAAACGTGGGTTGGCTGCCCGCCAGCGATTCGGCATAACGCACAAACGCAAAGCGCTCATCCACCGCTTCGCGCAGCACATCGGCCAGGTCGTTCAGGTACAGCGTGGCCAGGTGCTTGGCCTTATCGTGCAGGCCCAGGGCACCAAAGGCCCAGCCCAGCGGGTCGCCGCCTTCGTCGTCCACATACACATCCAGCGTGGCGAAGCGTGGGCCTTCGGGCAGGTAGTTGCGGCCTGCGATGCGGTGCGCCAGCGTGCTGTCGCGCCCCTGCAAAAAGGCGATGGCAGGGCCGATGGTGGCGAGGTACCTGTCCTTCTGCGCCGCAAAGCTCTGCACGGCGGGGCTCTGCTTTTTGGTGGGCAGCGCATCCACCTTGGCCGCCACGGCACGCAGCCCTTCGGGCGAGAGCAGTTGCAGCACCAGCGCCAGTGCCAGGTCTTCCTGAAACGCGGTGACGCCGCGCGAGCGCAGAAAGCCCGTGAGGTAGGCGGTGGACGGGTACGGCGTGTTGAGCTGCGTCATCGGGGGGATGACGGAGAGCACGCGCAGCGGTGGGGCGGGAGGGGCGACGGCGGACATGGTGGGGAAAAGCAATAGGGCGATGCGGTGCCGCCGCAGGTGAGCGTGGAAGTCGCCGATTATCCCGGCGCAGCCTTATCCCTTGCTCGCTGGCGGTTCAGTCGCTGGCAGCGGTGCATCGGGGGTGCCTGCCAGGTAGTTGTTCTTCACCCGCACATAGTGCTCGGCCGAGTACTTCAGGTACGCGATCTCGGCCTCGGTCAGCGCGCGTTGGCGCACTGCGGGGCGGCCGATGTAGAGGTAACCGTTCTCCAGCACCTTGCCGGGCGAGACCAGGCTGCCCGCGCCCAGCATCACGCGGTCTTCGATGATGGCGTCGTCCATCACGATGGAGCCCATGCCGATCAGGCACTCGTTGCCGATGCGGCAGCCGTGCAGGATGACCGAGTGGCCCACCGTGACGTAGTCGCCAATGACCAGGGGCGAGCCTTCGGGCTTGCTGGCGTTGCGGTGCGAGACATGGCCCATGGTCAGGTCCTGCACATTGCTGCACACGCCCACGGTGATGCGGTTCACATCGCCACGCAGCACGGCGTTGCACCACACCGAGCTGTCGCGGCCCAGCGTGACGTCGCCGATGACCTGGGCAGAGTCGTGGATGAAAACGCCGGTGTCCAGAACCGGGGCGGTGTCGAGATAGGGAGCGATGGGCATCTTGGTTTCAGGCTGCGTGTAAACAACGGGCGAGCGTAGTGCAAATCGCTCCTCACGCTGGCTTGCTGGCCAGGGTGGTTGCATTGATCAGCGCGCTGGGGCGCGGCGAGGGGCGGGTTTTGCCGGTGCGGCGGCCGGGCCTACCACCGCTTGGCCCGTGCTTCGCCTCTTGGCATTTGCGGGCGCCTTGGCCTCTTGGGAGGGCGCGGCATAGAACCCCAGGAACATGTCCACCGCATCCCCCACCACTTGGGTTTGCTGCGCGGTGGTCAAGGGCGGCTGGCCCATGGCCAGCTGGGGCCAGAACGCGAAGGCCTTGACCATGCCCTGCAGTTGTTGCGCGGCATAGGGCACATCCATGGTGCTGCGCAGGCGGCCGTCCTGCTGGGCGGCGCGCAGCCAGCGCGGCAGGCCTTCTTCCTTGGCCGAGAGCTTGGCCGTGATGGCGCGCGCGCGCTCGGGGGTGTGCATCATGTCGGCCATGGCCACGCGGCTCAGGTCGACGAAGCTCGCGTCGTTGAGCAGGCGCATCTTTTGCGCGAGCAGCTCCATCAGTTGTTTGCGCAGCGGGCGGGCGGCGGTGTAGGCCAACTCGTCGGGCGACTGGCTGCGCTCCCACATCAGCAGCAGGATGGCTTCGAACAGCTCTTCCTTGCTCGGAAAGTGGTTGTACACCGTGCGTTTTGACACATCGGCCGCTGCGGCCACGCGGTCCATGCTGGTGCCGTTGAAGCCGTGTTCGCGGAACTCGCCGATGGCGGCCAGCACGATGGCCTCGCGCTTGCGGTCGGTCAGGCGGGGGGTGGGCGGGGCGGCGGTCATCGGGTGATTTTACACCCGGCAGTGTACTTTTTATAAAAGTGAACTACACTGTGCAGTGTAATAAATGTCTCGCAGATCCGGCCCCCTCCCCGCTGTCCTTCGCCGCCGCCTGCTCCCGGCACTTTGTGTCGCCATCGTTGTACTGATCGCCATGGCCTACAGCCTCTTCTCGCGCGCCGCCCAGCCGGTGGCCACTTATGAACAGTCGCCGCAATTCGCGGGGGGCAAGTTTCGCAACGCGGCGCCCCGCCACGCGCTCGGTGCCCTCAAGATGCTGCAGGTGATGTGGCGCTTTGCCACCGGCAAGCCCGATGACTCGGTGCCGCGCCAACCTGTGCCGGTGTACGCCGTGATGCGCTCGGACCTGCTGGCCGCGCCCGACCTGAGCCTGTGGCGCCTGGGGCACTCCACCCTGCTGTTCAAGATCAACGGCCAGTTCTGGCTGACCGATCCGGTGTTTTCCGAGCGCGCTTCGCCGTTCCAGTTCATGGGTCCCAAGCGTTTCCACGCGCCGCCCATCACCATTGAAGAGCTGCCGCCCATCACCGGCGTGATCCTGTCGCACGACCATTACGACCACCTGGACTACGCGGCCATCCAGAAGCTGGCGCCCAAGGTGGCGCACTTCATTACGCCGCTGGGCGTGGGCGACCGCCTCATCGGCTGGGGCGTGCCGGCGGCCAAGGTGCAGCAGTTCGATTGGTGGCAGGGCACCACCGTCGCAGGGCTGCAGCTGGTAGCCACGCCCGCGCAGCATTTCTCGGGTCGGGGCCTGCAGGACGGCAACAGCACGCTCTGGGCATCGTGGGTGCTGATCGCGGGTCAAGGCGCCGACCCGATCCGCATCTTCTTCAGCGGCGACACGGGCTACTTCGACGGCTTCAAGGCCATTGGCGAGCGGTTCGGTCCGTTTGATCTGACGCTGATCGAAACCGGCGCCTACAACGCCGACTGGCCCGACATCCACATGCACCCCGAGGAGAGCCTGCAGGCCCATCTCGACGTGAAAGGCCGCCATCTGTTCCCCATCCACAACGGCACGTTCGACCTGTCGTTGCACCCGTGGGTGGAGCCCTTCGAGCGCATCACCGCACTGGCCGCTGCCGCGCAGGTGCCGCTGGTGGCGCCCATCATGGGTGAGCGGCTGGACGTCCGCGCGCCTGCGCTGTCCACGCACTGGTGGCGCAAGGTGGAGCCACAGGCTGCGGCCTCGACGTTGGCAGACCGCAGCGCTGCCCTGGCCCCGCAGCCTGAGGCCTATTGATTCATCGCAACTTGCGCGCGAGCCCGCCCACCACCCGCGCCGCAGCGCGGATCTCCGCCTCGGCATACCCTGCATAGCCCAGCAGCCACCCCTTGCGCGGCGACTGCATCGCGTAGCGCGACAGTGGGGCCAGCATGACCCCGGCCGTGAGCGCCTGGCGGCTCAGGGTCTCGTCATCGCTGCCCAGCGCGGCTTCGTGCAACAGGTGCATGCCCCGGTCGCTGGGTCGCAGTTGCCAGGCGCCATCGCTGGCATCGGCCAGCGCATCGATCAGCACCCGCTGGCGCGCCTGGTACAGCTCGCGCATCTGCCGCAGGTGGCGCAGCAGGTGGCCTTCGGCAATGAAGCGCGCCAGCACCGCCTGCGTATCACCCGGTGCGTGCCGGTCGGTGATGGCGCGGGCCATGGCAAAGGCCTCGACCAGCGCGGGCGGCACCACCACAAAACCCAGGCGCAGGCCGGGGTGCAGCGTCTTGCTGAAGGTGCCTACATACAAAACGCGCTCCGAGCCCGGCAGGCTGCACAGCGCAGGCACGCGCTGGGCCTTGCCGTCGTTTTTGCCGTACTGGAATTCGCCGTCGTAGTCGTCTTCCACCACCCAGGCGTCGTGCGTGCGCGCCCATTGCAGCAGCGCCTGCCTGCGCGCCAGGCCCATGCATGCGCCGGTGGGGAACTGGTGCGTGGGCGTGACCACGGCCATGCGCGCGCCGGGCCATTGGGCCGCACCCTCGTCGATGCGCAGGCCCTGCGCGTCCAGCGCCACAGGCCGCGCCAGCACACCGTGGCCCAGCAGGCTGGCGCGAATGCCGGGGTAGCCCGGGTCTTCCACCAGCACCTCGTCGCCCACGTCCAGCAGCAGGCGTGCCATCAGGTCGATGCCCTGCTGTGAGCCCGAGCACACCACCACCTGCGCCGCATCGCAGCGGATGCCGCGCGACGCCCACAGCCACTGCGCCACGGCCTGGCGCAGGTTGGGGTCGCCCGCAGGGTCCAGGTACTGCGCGCGGGCGCTGCGCTGGCCGGGGCGGGCCTGGCGTGCGAGGCGGTCCCACAGGGCAAACGGAAACGTATCCACCTCGGGCGCGCCAATGCGGAACGCGCGTGCCGCCACATGCGGCGGGCGCCAGCGCGCGGCCGTCTCGGCAATCAGCTGCCCGCGCCGCGACAGCCCACGCGGCGGTGCCACCAGCCCTTGCGTGGGTGGCGCGCCTGCGGCCTGCGAGACATAGGTGCCATCACCCACGCGCGCTTCCACATAGCCCTCGGCCTGCAGGCGCTGCACGGCCCACAGCACGGTGTTGCGCGACACGCCCAGGCTGGCTGCGTGCTCGCGCGAGGGCGGCAGGCGCGTGCCCGCCGGCAGCCGGCCCTGCTCGACGGCGCTGCGCAGCTGCTCGTACACCCGTTGGCGCAACTGGCCCAGGCGCCCGTCCCGGGTGGCTGTGGTTTGGGGATTGGCTCCGGCAACTGGCATGAATTGGCCCCTTCGTTGTGGCAATGCAGCCATAAACTGAAGAACCATTGTAGAAACCATCCGGGTCGCCTGCGAGGCCCGGACCCACAAGAAAGACCCCATGGCCGAGCACACCGCCACCATCACCTGGTCCCGTGGCAATGACGACTTTCTGGACAAGCGCTACCACCGCGCTCACACCTGGCAGTTCGATGGCGGCGCCACCGTGGCCGCGTCGTCGTCGCCCCATGTGGTGCCGCTGCCGTATTCCGACGCGGCAGCGGTGGACCCGGAAGAAGCCTATGTCGCGGCCCTGTCGAGCTGCCACATGCTGTGGTTCATGGACTTCGCCAGCCGCGCGGGCCTTCGGCTCAACAGCTACACCGACGCGGCCGTGGGCACCATGGCCAAAAACGCGCAGGGCCAGCTGGTCGTCACCCATGTACAGCTCAAGCCCGTCACGCGCTTTGATGCGGCGCATGCGCCCAGTGCCGCACAACTCGATGACCTGCACCACCGCGCCCACGCGTCGTGTTTTCTGGCCAACTCGGTCAAGACGCAGATCGACTGCGCGCCAGTGCTCGAAGTGGAAGGGGGCTGACATGGCCAACGCCAACCGGCAGTTTCAGGTGACCGATGCCGCCGCCCAGCAGGCGCTGGTGCGTGTGCAGCCCCTGGCCACACTCGTCATCGCCCATGCAGGCGCGCTGCACGTCAACCACATCCCGTTGTACCTGGACCCAACGCGCGGCGCGCATGGCACGCTCATCGGCCATGTGGCCCGCGCCAACGCGCTGTGGCCGCTGCTGCCCCAGCAGGCGGTGGCGGTGTTCCACGGCCCGCAGGCCTATGTGTCGCCCTCGTGGTACCCGTCCAAGGCCATCGACGGCAAGCAGGTGCCCACCTGGAATTACGCCACCGTGCACGCCCACGGCGCCCTGAGTGCGTTTGACGACCCGGTGCGCCTGCGCGCCATCCTGCACACCCTGAGCGAGCAGCACGAGGCGCACCGCCCCGACCCGTGGCGCATTGACGATGCGCCGCCCGACTACATCGACAAGCTGCTGCGCGCCATCGTGGGCATCGAGCTGGCGGTGGAGCGCTGGGAAGGCATCTGGAAGGTCAGCCAGAACCGCACCGACACCGACCGTGCGGGCGTGGTGCAGGGGTTGCTGGCGGAGGGCACACCGGCGGCTGCGGACATGGCGGCGCTGGTGCGGGGCGTGTGATTTGCGTGTTGAGAAGATCAAATTTCATAGCTGCTTGCGCTTGATGGATAAACGCCAGAGCCTGTTTTGACCATATTTTCTGACCGTGGCTGAAATCATTCCCCACCGTTCGGGCTGAGCCTGTCGAAGTCGTGCGCGGCGCTTCGAACGGCTCAGCATGAACGGGTTTTTGGGCGAATCATCCCTCCAGCATCTCCACCCGCAGCGCCGCCACCGGGCCTGCCACGGCCGGGTGCGCTGCCAGCGCAAACACGGCCAGGTCCACGGTGGATTGCGCCACGGCGTCCGTCAACACCAGCACCTGCGGGCCGCTGCCCGGGGGCAACGCCTTTTCTTGTGCCAGCGCGACCTGCAACACGGGCACCTGTTGTGTGGCCAGCCATGCGCCCACGGCTTCGATCTGCTGGGCGCTGTGCACCGGCACGCGCAGGTAGTGGCGCGTGCGCACCGCAGCACGCGGCAGCACCGCCACTGTGTCGTCCACCGCGTGGGCATGAAAACCCAGGTGCGGCACCCGCTGTGCGGCATGGGTGCCATCCAGCCGCGCCACATCCACCAGGTCTGCAATCACGGCCGATGCGGTCTGCTCCGACCCTGCGCCCGCGCCGTAGTACATCGTCACGCCTGACGCATCGCCCTTGACCATGATGCCGTTCATCGAGCCGTTCACATGCGCCATCAGGTGTGAGGCGGGCACCAGCGCGGGTTGCACCCGCAGCTCGACCCCGTCGTGGCGGCGCCGGGCCACGCCCAGCAGCTTGATGCGATAGCCCAGCTGCTCGGCACACGCCACGTCCTGCCCTTGCAGGCGCGTGATGCCTTCGATCTGCGCATCGGCAAAACGCACCGGCATGCCAAACGCATTGGCCGCCAGCAGCGTGATCTTGTGCGCGGCGTCCACGCCCTCGATGTCGAAGGTCGGGTCGGCCTCGGCATAGCCCAGCGCCTGCGCCTGGTCCAGCGCCTGGGCAAAACCCAGGCACTCGTCGCGCATCTTGCTCAGGATGAAATTGGTGGTGCCGTTGATGATGCCCGCCACCCACTCGATGCGGTTGGCCGTGAGGCCCTCGCGCAGCGCTTTGACGATGGGAATGCTCACCGCCACCGCGCCCTCATAGGCCACGGCCACGCCGTGCTGGCGGGCGGCGGCAAAGATCTCGTTGCCATGGATGGCCAGCAGCGCCTTGTTGGCCGTGACCACGTGCTTGCCTGCACGGATGGCGGCCAGCACCCAGTCGCGCGCGGGGCCGGCGCCACCCGCCACCTCCACCACCACATCCACGTCGGGGTGGGTGGCCACCAGCACCGGGTCGTTGGTCAACGCCACGTCGGTGCCCACCACACTGGCCGCACGGGTCAGGTTGCGGGCGGCCACCACCACCATCTCAATGCCACGCCCGGCGCGCCCTGCAATCTGCACCTGGTTGCGCGCCAGCACGCGAAATGTGCCGGCGCCCACGGTACCAATGCCAATCATGCCCACGCGCAGAGGGCGCATCGCTACAGTGGCGGCGTGCAACGGTTGAGGCGCTAGGGACTGGACGGGATCGCGGACCATGGACTTCTCCAAACGACTGAAAAACAATCAAACGAACAAACAAAAAAACCCAGCTGCCAGAGCTGGGTTTCATTCATTCGTCTTGGGGAGAAGAGAGCGATCACCAGGTGGCTGCCGAAACGGCCACCTGCGCGTGCTCAGGTGGCCGCGGGGGTAATGGTGGTAATCATTCGTGCACCCATCGCCCGCGTGAATGCGGGCAGCATCATGCACATGCCTTGGGAGGCCGTGGCGCGTGCGGTGAAGGGGATGGCGGTGTACGACATGAGGCGGTCAGTGTAACTGAGGCGCTTGGGCTGTCGTCAAGCCTGCTTTCGAAAGGGGGCGTTGCGGGTGGGCACCGTAGGTGGCATTACCGTCACGGCTTCAGGCAGATGATTGCTATAAAAACAGAAGCTGTTAGCGCTTTATGGATAAGCGCTACGGGCATTTTTGTTCATATATTTTCATATGCCACCAGTACCTGACTGGTGGCTGTTATCCCCTCAGGCCCAGCTGTTGCATCGACGCCAGCACATGGCGCAGATGGTGGCCGCAGCGAGTTCCAGTCATGGGTCCTCGACAAATGGACTTTGGCAGCGGTGCGTTGCGCCGCGCCGCGTGCCGCTCCGCTATTTCGCCAGTGTGGCGGTGAGTGTGATCTCGGGAACCGACGCCAGCGCTTTCGACAGCGGGCAGTTGGCCTTGGCGTCTGCTGCCAATTTTTGAAAGGCCGCGTCGTCCGTGCCCGGCACCTTGGCGGTGAGCGTGAGGGCAATGCGGTCGATCACAAAGCCATCGCCCTCCTTGCTCAGCCGCACGGTGGCCGTGGTGTCTATGGTCTCGGTGGCAATGCCGGCCTTTTCGGCGGCAAAGGCAAATGCCATGGTGAAGCAGGCCGCATGCGCGGCGCCGACGATTTCTTCGGGGTTGGTGCCTTTGCGGTCATCGCCAAACCGGCTGGCAAAACCATACGGGTACTTGTCGAGCGCCCCGGTCTCGGTGCTGATCTGCCCCTGGCCGGACTTGCCGGCTCCTTCCCAGTGAACGCTGGCTTTCTTTTCCGTCATGGTGTGCTCCTTGTGGTGGTGGATCGGGTGAACCACTGATATCA
Source organism: Acidovorax radicis (assembly GCF_020510705.1). Lineage (NCBI taxonomy): Bacteria > Pseudomonadati > Pseudomonadota > Betaproteobacteria > Burkholderiales > Comamonadaceae > Acidovorax > Acidovorax radicis. Next base: position 33,395 of record NZ_CP075184.1, on the reverse strand, counting down.
CCACGCCCTGCTGCGCGGGCGTGTGGGACAGCATCGCATTGCACTGTCCACCCCGCAAGTGCAAGTGCAGGGGGACAGCGCTTGTGCCCGCACGCCGTGGAGCTAAATACCGTCTCCCATGGGCTCCATCCGCACCATGCGAATCGCATCAAACGGGCACCGCACCGCACACAGGGCGCATCCCGAGCAGCCCGCCGCATCGTGCAACCGAGACCGCTTGGGCCCCCAGTCGGCCGTGCCTTGCACCTGCAATGACAACACATGGGGCGCGCACACCGCCACACACCACCCGCAGCCAGTGCAGCGGTCGGTATCGATGGCGGGCAACGCTTTGCGTCGGGCATTCATGGGCGGAGGGTTGGGGCACACAACCAAAGGGAGTCACTGGGGACCAGACTTCTGTTTGAACTGCAGCTTAGCGCGCAGCGTTCCAACGGTCGAGCATGGCCATGGTGGCCGGGGCGCCGTCGGCACCTTGCTCGGTGCGCTGGCGATACAGTGCGCCCATGCACCCCGCCAGCAGCAACAATCCCACCATCACCCGGCACCTGCTCATCCGTGGCCAGGTACAAGGCGTCCGTTATCGCTGGTCCATGGTGCAAGCTGCCCAGCAGCATGGCGTGCAAGGCTGGGTGCGCAACCGCAGCGATGGCAGCGTGGAGGCCCTGGTCACGGGCCCCACCGACGCCGTGCAATCGCTCATCGGCTGGGCCCGCCATGGCCCGCCGCATGCGCGGGTGGATGGGGTGGAGGTGCAGGCCGCGCCCGGGCCTGCGGAGCCCCTGGCAGGGTTCGTTCAAAGGGAAACGGTCTAGAGATGGAGCGACTGGCTGGCCACCGCTGCGGCGGGCGGCCATGTCGCATCGACACCCACCGGTGGGCCGCGCCACTGGCCCCGGCGCTCAGCCTCTGCGTTGCAAATCACGCGCTCCATACGCGCAGTAACCGGGCTTGGGGCTTTTCTTCTGGGGGTGCAGGCGGCACGTTTCGGGCCGCTGGTCATACACGGTGCACAGCCGCGTCTTGGGGTCCAGAAAATGGCAGTCGCCACTGGCGCGCCGCGCCATCGTGAAGATCGTGTTCTTGTGGTTGAAGTGGTCAATCAGCCGCGCCTTCTGCAGCCGTTTGGCAATGTGCCTGGGCTCCTCGTGTTCAGCCTCGAACGGGTCTACCAGACCCAGTCGCACCAGGTCCGAAAGCTGCACCTCCAGCGGCATCGTGCAGCAGTTGGCTGCGCAGGTGTCACACAGGCCTGCGCGGTAGCGGGTCCAGGTGTCTGGGCGGTCTACGTCAACGATGGCGATGGGCGAGCGCATGGGTGTGAGGGCAATGGCACAAGGTGAAGGGATGGCTGCGATTTTGTACGCGTTCTGTCTTTTGCAGCGGTTTTTGGCCTGCTTTGTGTTCCGCGGGCATCGCTGCGTCGCCAACACTTCTTCAGCGACGCAGCCACCAGCATCCGGCCGGACCGCAGATTGTTACTGCTGCATCAGCCGGTGGCACGTCAGACTGCTGACGCCCTGCTCGGCGGGGTGTCGTTGTCTTGCGGTGTCGCCGGCGAAACGGTGGGGGGCGTTGCCGTAGACGATGACGAGGGGTCTGGTTCTGAGGATGGTGGTGCTGGCGCCGCACTGATCACCATGTAATGCGCCAGCGTTTCATACAGCGGCCGGGCCAGCATGCGCGACACCAGGCTGGCGAGCATGGCCGCCGACATGAGGCTGAGCACCATGGCGTGTCCGTCGACCATCTCCATCACGATGATGAACGCGGTAAGCGGCGCCTGGGTTACCGCCGCCAGGAAGGCGGCCATGCCCATGGCGATCAGTGCGGGGGCCACGTCGCCGCCCATCAGCATCGACACGTTGTGCCCCACGCCCGCCCCGATGGACAGCGACGGTGCAAAGATACCGCCCGGTATGCCCACCCAGGCCGACAACCAGGTGGCGATGAATTTGAGCGTGACGTAGAAAGCCGGCACATCGGCCTCCCCTTGCAGCATGTGTTTCACGGCGTCGGAGCCCGCACCAAACGTGGCACCCCCGGTGACGAGGCCAATGATGGCGATCAGCAAGGCTCCCGCTGCTGCAAAACGGATGGGAAAACGCGAACGCAACCGGTTCAGGCGCTCGGGCGCGGACGTGAGCGAGGCGGCGAGCAACTTGGCGAACAGACCGCCCAGCACGCCGCAGGTCAGCGTGACGCACAGGCCGGGCAACAACGCGTCCCAGGTCAGGCGCGGCACCTGGATGCGGCCAAAATAACTCAGATTGCCAAAGACCGAGACCCCCATCAAACCGGCCAGCACGATGGCGCTGATGATGAGGCCGCTGGAGCGCGACTCCATGCGGCGTGACAGTTCTTCAATCGCAAAAACAACCCCCGCCAGGGGCGCATTGAATGCCGCCGCGATACCTGCTGCGCCACCAGCCACCAACAGTGCGTGGTACGTGATGCCCGAGTGCGGGCCAAACCAGCGGCGCGCATGGTGCATGACCCCGGCGGCCACCTGCACCGACGGCCCTTCGCGACCGATGGACAGCCCCGCCATGAAGCCAGCTCCCGCCAACACCATCTTGGCAAATGACAGCCACAGCGACACAAGGCGCCCGCGTTGTGTGGTGTCGAGCGAGGGTTCCAGCGCGGCCATCACCTGCGGAATTCCTGACCCTGCGGTGCCGGGCGCCCAGCGTCGCGTGGCCCATACCGCTGCGGCTGTGATGGTGGGCGTCCAGACCAGCACCGCCCAGCCACCCTGCCAGTGATAGATGCGCTGAAACACACCAAAAGCGGTATCTACCAACAACGTGAATGCCACCACACACAAGCCCGCCGCAGTCGCATAGGCGAGCACGATGCTGCGATCCAGCCAACGCCTGCCGTCCTTGAGTTCCTGGCGCAGGTTGTGGAGGAAGTCCGGTTCTTTGTGCATCCCGATGAAAAAGAGGGCGGGTTTGTGAAAGCGCTCAGATAGATTGGGGGGCTGGCATCAGCGCAGGGTTGTGCGCGCGCGGCCGCCCACGGCGGCTGTCAGCGGCGGATCAGGTAGCGGATGGTGGGCCCGTCCTGCTGAATCTCCAACACTTCGTAGCCATGATTTTTCGCATCCAGCGGGATGTTGTTGATCGACTGAGGGCAGTCCGAAATCACCTCCAAAATCTGGCCGGGCGCGAGCTGGGGCATGGCTTCGAGCGTGGCGACGGCCGGGTAGGGGCACGGCTCGCCGACCATGTCGAGGCGAAAGTCGGGAACGTAGGTGCTGGTGGGGGTGGGTGTCATGGCGGGCTCCGGTTTCAAAGGGCGGTTTGCAGCTTGGTGGCGGCGGCGTTCTGGCGGGCCTTCTTGGCAAAAAAGTGCTTTTCCCACCAGATGACCAGCGTCAGCGACAGGCCCAGCATCCCATAGGTGGCCAGCAGGCCGCCCTGGGGGCCCAAGGTCTTGAGCAGGTTGATCTTGTCGTAGTTAATGGCAATGGCGGGTGCCAGGTCGTCCCACACCAGCGCCAGCAGCGTTGAGCCGATCACATTGCCCAGGCCCACCCACCAGTAGTGCACCTGGCCTTCGACCGCGCGGTACATCCAGCCGGTTTCGCAGCCGCCGGCCAGCACGATGCCAAAGCCAAACAGCAGCCCACCGATCACGGCATTGGGGCCGGCCCAGAAGATCTTGGGGTCCAGCCCCAGTTGCACATAGCTGTAGACGCCAATGGTGCTCACGGCCATGCCGGCGATGATGGCCTTGGCCATCTGCGTGCGCCCGGTGATCCACAAATCACGAAACGCCGAGGTGAAACACACCTGGGCACGTTCGATGATCAGCCCAAAGGCCAGGCCAAACAGGGCCGCAATGCCCAGTTTGGGCGCATCGAACATCTTGGCCACAGCCCAGACCATGAAGCCCAGAAACAGCGCCATGCCGATGCGAAAGCGTCTTTTGGCTTGCGCCTGGTGTGCCGACAGCGGCTGCGGTGCCGACACCTTTTGCAGCTTCACGGGGATGCGAAAGACGGGCAGCAGGCTGACCTTGGCCCCGGCCAACGAGCCGATGGCTGTGGCAATGGCAAAAAACCAGGCGTGCAGCGAAAACTGCGGAATACCCGTGAAGAACGCCGCGAGATTGCAGCCCATGGCCAGGCGCGCGCCAAAGCCCGCAATGATGCCGCCCGCCAGCGCCTGGAACACCCGGATGCGGTGCGTGGGGTGGCGCAGCTTGACGTTATTGGCCCACAGCGCCGCCGAAAAGCAGCCGACAAACATACCGATGATCATCACCCCGTCGATGCGTGTCAGAGGTGTGCCTTGCAGGCCGATGATCTTGAAGTACCCCCAGTTCGACAGGTCCACGCCCGCAAACTGCAGCGCATGTCCGCCCCATCGTGTGAATTCGCCCGTGACGGCCCAGAAGGTACCGGTCAGGCCGAAGTAGTAGGCCGAGAGCACGCCCGCGGCAATCACGGCCGGCACAGGCGACCAGAAGCGCACAAGGTACTGTTGTTTGAATTCTTGCCAGGTCATGACGGGTTGGCTTTCAGAAAAAAGGGCTGCGCGGGAGCGCAGGCAGAGGATGGAAACAACAAAGGCTCCATGACGGAGCCTTTGTGGCAAAGCGTGTGTGTTACGGCAAGGCCCGCCGCTCTGTAGGTTCTCAGAATGATTGCAAAAGTGAGGGACGAAAAATCAACAACTTCTGCACGGATTCTAAGAATAGGAATGTCGCCGTTCTCAGAATCATTGAAAAAATCCTACATGCTCAGAAAGTCCTCCGTCGCCGTACGATACGGGGGCGAACCCCGGTGCGTTTGATCACTTCAACCGATCAGTCGTGATCAGCTAACCGCTGAAGATGATCGTACTGCTATCGAACCGTTGAATCCGCAACCGGTAGTCGGTTGGTTTATCTCTTGCTGAGGTGCTTGTCTGGGAGACTTTTAGCATGCAATTTGGACCATGGATTTTTTGCCGGCGCCCATTCTCTACACGCCGTCCGTAAATGGCCGATGCGCGCTCAGCGCCACCTGCCCAACTTGGCTACTCCGATCGCTTTCGCTGGTCGACAGTCCTCTTTGCTGGATAGACGCGCAGATTCACCCCCTCCTCGTGCCTCAAGATACGCGTTTCGCTGCCGGTCCAAAAAGCACAATGAATCGCCCCGCAGGTTACTTGGAAGGCAGTAAACGACGGCTCACCTTTGGCGCTGGCAACCGCTGTTCGCTGAGCCCCTTCTGCCCATCGGGCCTTGTCTCTTTCGGCAGCCTTGGCTCCTGCCTGCGACGAAAGAAGTACCGCGGACACAAGCGCTACGACAATAAAGAAAAACCCCGCGACATAAAAGTAGAGCACTCCCCCTTTGTCTACCAATGCCACCATGGCAGGCGCAGGCTTATTTTGAATTGAAGCGAGCCGTTTACGTGCGCATCGCGCAAAAACAGCTTGACCGCGCTGAACCTTCGGGAAGGAAGAAAGAGCTGCGGCAATGATCACCGCCATCACGATCAGCAACACAATCATTACACCCATCAACATTGGTGCGAGACCAAATGACAACAAAGATGTGAAGCCGTATAACCATACCCGATCGAGCGGCAGTGGGAACATGGAGTTATCTACACCAAAGGCCAACAAGTAGCTCTCCTGATACATCGTGCCTACCAGGTACAGCGCTGCGGAGAGAACCGGAAGCACGGTTAAAAGAAGTTGAAGCTTGGGGTCTCTTTCCGAGGGAGTGGGAGAGCCTTGATCTGGAGCGGGATCAAGCTGCGCCAATACACTTCCATCTCTTCCCGTCCTGCTTTCAGCATAGCCTGAGGCCCTACTTGCATCCGCAATCTGTACTGTCTTTTGATGCGCTTCGTCGGTTTTCTGCATTACTCCTCCAAACTAAATAAAGAGCGCCCCAGACCCAGAGATGAAACCAGGACGTCGCACCGCTATTACGCGGCTTTCGTGATGATCATCGATCCCGCGTTCACCGCCTTGGCCGAGAGATGGGCGTGCCATATCGTCGGCTCGGGGTCTATGCCCGAGTATCTGCGGAACGTCGTACAAGCTGCGCCCGCTAGTGACAGCAATTAGGCGTAGGTATTCCTCAGATCATGGATGCGAACATTGGCGCTGGCCTTTTCATGCAGCTGATATCACGCCCGGGTGATCGCTGTGTAGGTGTTGCCTGCTATCGGTTTTGGGAACAGATAGGGGGAGCTGCCTTTGGCCTCCATCTGCGCCAAGTCCCACAAGCCAGAGTCATTCAGCGGAATGGACTGCAGCTTCTGGGATTTGGCGTGCAGAGCGTGTTCGCATTCATCCTAGACCCGCCGCTTGCGGTCTCGCACCGAACGACAGCATTTGGCCGATAGTACGGGTTCGGCTACGCGGGAGCGGATCACTGCATTCGCTGCGAAACGGCGCTTCGGAATGGCAGCTCCAGGTTGGTGCAGTCAATCGCCGGAATGAACAGCGTGGCAGCTTTGCGCCATGAAACAGCCGCTTGCGGGGTACCAGAATTCCTACGCACTCTTGAACAAGACATGCACCGAAAAACTGAGGCACCGTTCAGTGCCTCAGTTTTCCAAAGCCATCGAGAGCTCTATCGGACTTTCACGCGTTGGGCTTCTCCCCAGGACGTTCTCACAGCCACGGAAATGGATTGGTATCGAAGCTGCCCGAGCGGTGTCTGCTTTTCAAACATGAACGCACTAGCGTCCGCGATGTCAGGCTCTTCGTTCACGACGAAGGACATGCTCACCGCGTCGATCAGATGGCGAAAACGATCCAATCGGGAGCGGGCTTGACCCACCCATGGCTCTCGGGTCACACGCGTCGCAGAGCCGCCGACCCAACACCACTGCACGGGCGCGGCAATCGACTCCAAGGCGCTCTTGAGCGACTGATGACCTGATGCTGAGACATGGAAGAAGCGTAGACAAGTGAAATCATCCATCACCTCCAAGTCTCGTCGAGAGTCATCCTCGTTAGGTAGTTCGACATACCGACCTTGCAGTACCGCAGGCCAAATGTCCGCCGCCGCGATATACCAGCCATCAGAGACCTCACAGTAATCCGGTGTTGCTCCCAATCGTCCAGCATCGGCCACGTCTACAGCAATGACCAGCCCCTTGGCAAAGGCCTCTACAGTGGCCTCAGCCGCCGGGAAGCGAGTTTGAGCCTCGGTCAGGATGCTTTGCATTCGGCGTGTCATAGGCTGCGCCTTTGGCTCTTGTCGCCCCCGCTCTCGGCAAAGACAAGCATGGTGCCAATGTAGAAAGCCATGCCCCCGGGCAACAAGATTCAGAGAATCTTGCCGACCAAGGCTGGGATCAGATTTTCGGCGCGACTTGGCTTCGCGCTCGATCTTTTGAGCGCGTGTATAGGTAATGGGGAAAATTTCCATTGCATGCTCCGTACCAGGAGATTCACAGTGCTCACTGCTGCACTCCATTGAGGTTGGGCTGTGCAAATGGTTCGAGATGGCTTGATCTTGCGTCGTCCCAGCGGACCGGGTCTGCCTATGGTGAGCAGCGCGCACCGACGTGTGCAGCGCTATTCTAACGAAGGCAATACTGAGAAACAAGTTTGGTGATCATCACAGGAATTGAATCGAAGCACGCATATGGCCGGAATCAAGCAACATTTCATCCCACAACTTCTGCAGCGAGGCTTCGAAGCGTCGAAGTCGGGTAAGCACTCCCAAGTGTGGGTATTCCGCAAAGGACAAGCGGCCTACAAGTCATCCACAGAAGGCGTTGCCGCGCAGCGGCACTTCTACTCCGAACCTTCGCTTGACGAGGATGCACTCGACAACATCATTACTCGGTATGAGAAGGACGTCCTTACACCGGCTGTAGACGGACTGCGAAACGCACCTCTAGGGCAAGTAGAACCCGAGGCCGCAGCTTCGGTCGTGTCCCACCTTTCCATTAGGGCTGCATTTGTGCGAGGCGCTTTCAGCGAAATAACAAAGAAGTTTCTAGATCACATGTCGCAGGTCCTGGCCACCGATGAGTCGGCTCGCGCGTACATGGGCATTGACTCTGTCTCAAAAGACTCAATGATCGAAAAAACTATTAATGAGAGTCTTGCCGAGGATGTGGCCATGCTCCCAGAAACTGCACGGCACCGACTTGGCAGGATGGTGAGGTTTCGCTTCCGGGAACACTTTCATGCTGACTTCACGAGCATGGCAGGCATGTTCGACATGCAGATAGAACGCTTTGTTGGGGTCACGTCCAGTGCTATTGAAAACGGACACATCCGGATGCTGGAAAGGGAAATTGTTCCGCTGAAGCGCACTGAGCTACTTAAGTCCTTGCACTGGAAGCTCGTTTTGGTGCCCGAGAACTCACATGTGATATTGCCTGATTGCTTGGCGCTTGCCAGCGACCATGCTGATCTTTCACGCCCCATACCCTACACCCTGGCCGACGACGAGACTCTGGCGAGCGTACTGATGCCAGTTAGTTCATCCAGGGTGCTTGTTGGCAGCCGAACAGATGTAGTCATTGACTGGAAAAAACTCAATTCGTTGTTAGCACAGTCCTCGCTGGACTTTTTCATCAGCTCTCGCAACGACATGGAGATGGTCGGGCTCGCGCAGCAGATTGGGCACGCGGTGTCGAACCACTCCCAGAGGCTGTTAGAGAAGGATGCGTTTGATGCGCCTTCCCCCTACCCCGAAAGAAGTGAACCGACGGCAGCAAGACTGGTATCTTTGGTTCCGATTGTTGAGTTCTTGCCCGGGAGCCCCAAAAACGGTGCCGTTGAGGCCGCAATTCGGGCGCAAATGCGCGCGCCTGAGTTAGCGCCGTATCTGGACCAACTGCGCGCAGTCGTTGTCGTCCCGGATGTCGCCGCAGCTCTGACGCAGCGTGGCGTGCCACTCAACGAGTACGGGCAGCAGCAAGTGCAATTCGGAGCATGCCAATCGAGTTTCACGCCTGAAGGCTTTGTCTGCGAAGTATTCGTGCCCACGGAACTCGCACAACTCATGGTCAACGCCAAGGCCGAGCACGCTCGTTCCGCAAGCGCTCTTGTGCGCCATCATCTTGGCCGTGCCGTATACATGCACTTTTTTGCGGGAAGCGTGTCGCAACAGGAGGTGCAAGAGTCGCGAGGTCAGCTGGAGAATCTACTGCTCGGCATGGCGCAATTGGCGGCGTCCCACTACTTTGGCGCACGCCTGTCATCTCCCCAAAAAATGGGGACACAGGAGTTCCAGATGGCAGATGCGCTCCAGTCCCAGGCTATGAGCTGGAGCCTAGAGGGACTCTCCCGAGTTCGGGAGCAGTACCTTGCTGAGCCCGATGTGGACAAGCTACTACTCACCCTTGCTGTATTTACAGAAGCGCTCTTTACAACAGCGGCGTCTGGCTGCGTACTACGCCATGTCAATCCAACTTACTGGGAATCTGGGAAATGCGCCGAGAAACTTGAAGCAGCGGGTCTCTTGAACTGGTTCTACCTCTTATCCCGCGATATGGACTCGTACTTTGTCGCCAGGGATACCTGGGCGAGCCTCGCCGAACTAGAGTTCTTGACTGTCCACGCTGAGCGGATCCTTTGGGGCTTCGGGTTTTACTTGTCGCCAGCGGGCAACCAGATTCGAGTGGATGTGGGAAATGACCAAGAGCTAGCTATGCTCACAAAGCTGATCAGTGGTGCGAGATTTCCCGAGCGGAGACAGCACAGTCATTCGAGCAATATGCTGCGCGATTCCTAAGGCGGTTGAACGTTGCGTGGTCTAAGTCCGAAACGCTCGGGTTGTCATTGGCAATGACTGCTTTTTACCATTAGGGTGAACACAGAAGAAGGCGCCCACGGACAGCAACCGCTGCGATACTGGACCTCGCGCTGCTTGGCAAAAGTGGATAGATTTGTCGCGCCACAGCTCTTCCCCGCTTAGTAACTTGGGTATGGGCTGCATGGCGTCTGGACATTCACCAAGGTAGCTGAGTGGCTAAGCGCCGAATCACTGCGGAGGCAGCAGGAGCGGTGTGCCGCCAACTGGCCACGCTCCTGCATTAATGGCATCCCAGATGACCTGACTCACGTCTCCAGAGATCATGTGCAGGCTTATCAGGGCGTTGAGCTGAATGATCGCATGGAGTACCTCATCGTCTTCAGGCTGGGCGCATAGCTGATAGCTACGCCCCGAATCCGTTCTGATAATGCCACGCGAAAGCTCCATACATTGCAGCTTGGAAGTCACCCGCAGAGATCCCGAATCCATCTGCGCGGCCAGATGCAGATCCCCATTGCCCCGCTTCAGGATGCGCCAGTGATGGAGTTCCACTGAGGGCTGGGACTCAACGGTAGGCGCTAAACGATCGTTCAGAAACTGAACCTGCATTGAAGCCTCCTTGCGATTGGCGACTAGGACACCAACAGACCGTCCCAGTCCATGGCAACTCCAGCCGCATTTTGCACTTGTTCACCTACATGCCGTCTTCTAGGATGCAGCTCCAGGGAGGAAGATGCCTCATCCTCCTCCAGTTGCAAAGCCACGTTTGCGCCACTGCGTTGTTGGATCTACTGGGCCAAATCTGACACAAATTTTTTTGCGTCTTCGTCCATCCGTTTGTCGAAATCGGGACTTCCAAAGTCAAGACCCACTGGGCCATTGAGTTCCATGCAAAATCTTCTTAAGTGGATTTATACGAAGCGCCGGATATTGAAGTTGCCGAAATTTGATCACCTGGGCCAATCCAGAACTCGTGATACCCGCATTGCTCTGTAAACACTGCTACTCGATGAATGGCCCCATCAGCGGGTGTTTCGCCTAGGTAAAACGCACGCCGAAATGTCAGATCAGAGCCATCCTTAAATTGGACGTGAACACTGTCATTTGAAAAATCTGCCGCCAAAAGGTTGTCTTCAACAATGTCTGCGGCAGAGCGGCTCAGCCTCTTTGAAAGAGCAATCTGCCAGTTCTCCAGGATACTGATCCACGGCATGACTGCCTTTTTCTTGAGATGATCAAGCTCCTCCTCGGCTGCAGCCCGGATATCGTCCTGAGATGGAGTGCCCTCCTCACTAAAGAGGCGGTCCAGGTATGCTCCTCGCGCGTCCATGGTTGCGACTGCATAGTCAAGCCAAGACTGGAAATTAGTCGGTGGAGCTGGTGTACTCATATCAAACCTCTATCTTCCGTTGCGGACTTTAATGACAGCCATTGAAAATCGGAATGAGTGGATCTTCTGAATCGGAATAACGGGCAAGTCCGGCACCGGAATCGGTGGTTTTTTCGGCTTGGAGTGGCGGGCTTTGCTGGCCGGAATGCGCAAGATCTTCACAAGCGTGCGCGCACCGATAGCGCACTGGCACAGAAGCAGGGGAGGCTGGTCTTTCGAGTCCATTGCGGCGTAGACATTCGACAATAACTTCCCGGTCATAAATAAGTTGCCTGCAGCGATCGACCCCTGGTCCAGCGATCGGTCGTATCCCTGCCGCCAACAAAAAATCGGCAATTGCGCGCGGCGATCGGCCGAGGGACTGTGCAACGTCTCGGCCCAGGATGTATCGCTGTTCAAATGTCTGCAGCGCAGCGACTCCGATCTTTTGTACCGAGCGGCGACCAATACGCCGCAGGGATGCTGTAACCAGACCTGACCGGACAAGTGCATAGACAACCTCTTGCTTGACACCAAGTCGAAGGGCCACCTCAGGAATCGTCAACTCGGGACATGCTTGCCGCTGCTTGCCCGTGAACCACTCATCGAGCTGAGCGACGCAAAGTACCAATGCACCTACACCGTTGCTGAACTTGACGGATCCCACCGGTACAAGAGAACCGTTGTAAATATCCGCCAGCAGAAGGCCGACCTGCTCGGTGGTCCAAGGCCAGTATCGGATCAAGTGTCCCAATGTGGTAGTTCCTAAATCGGCGGAGACGACCTGAACCTGGTTTTGAATCAGTGTTTCCCAGCATTCGATCCAGTTGCTAGGGATCGCCCATGGGCACCCCTGCACGCCAAGCTTCTTTGCCTGGGGACAAATAATGGGTAGAAGCGCAAGCAGTCGTTGCCGTTTCAGCCCGAGCCGAATGGAAACATCTAGGAGGGAGATTCCATCGTCTAGGGTTAAGGCCAGCTTTTCGACATCGGCCCTTTTCACAACGACGAACTTGCGGTGCCCGGCCGTCATACGTTCCTCACCCTGCACGCTTCCATCCTGGATCAAATCAGTGAGGCGGCGTCGAGAAACGTGGAGTATTCGACAGGCATGGGTAGCAGGAATCCAGGCCATGCCTTTCAATACCGATGCATCAAGGCGTCGGTTACGTTTCCCGATGGCGCCTGTCCAATGCGCCGCTACATAGTTCTCGAAGTCGGTGCGGAGAAAGTCGAATTCGGCGTCCTTGAATCCGCGATAGAGTGCCGCATAGAAGCCGCTGAATGCCTTGGGAAGGCTGCCTTTCTCTTCGGCGTTTCCTTGCATTTGCAAATTTCCCAACAGGGTATGGAGCCCAGCGGGCCAAGCGGCAAGAATTTCGGCGGCCATGCTCGTGATGGGCCAAGAAACAGTTAGTTTGTCGATGTTGAGCACCTTCTGAGGTACCCCGGAGTCACGGCCGTTGCCATAAGTGCCCAGTAATCGAACAAGTCGCACGCATTGCCCCAGGCTCAAGCCATGGAACACCGGCATATTGATGGGGGCTGTTCCTTGGGCTACGTTTTGAAGTGCTCGGCTGAGGCCGAATACGGAGACTGGTGCTGTACGGCCCTGTTCCGCCGTAAGGTGGTTGCCGCAAATGCATTGCAGTAGGTTGTCCCGATGCCACGGTATTTGGGCGCTACAGATGCTGCAGGTGTCCACCAACCAAAAACCGCATGCCGAACATGCATCTGCAAACAAAATTTCCCAGCCGATCGACCAGCATCGCCTGCGGTTCAAACATTCTGGGCAGAACCTTGACCATCTTCGCACCCATGGGGTGAATGTTTCCTCGCCGCCGACAGCCAGATTTGGGGCGCGGCCCTGTACCGGATCAACCTCACCACTGGTTTCGAGCTCCGCAAGATCTCGAATGGACAAGAGATTGGCTGCTGCCAGCCGGAAACGAAAACCAAGTGGTCCCTCATCAGCCATGCGCTCCGGGGTGACAAGCAAGCTCATTCGTGCCCCTCACTAAAAGCGTATGAGAGTACTGAGGTCAATGTGGCAAGCTGCAACTGAACCCTATGAGACAGCGGCCGACGCTCATCGGGTCCACGTGTGAATTCGGATGATGATTGTGTCGTGGGTTTTCGGTTTGTTTTCCGCTTCAATTTGATAGCCGTAAGGTGATCGTGAATCACAATTTCCTTAAGGCATGGACGGAAAAAAACCAAAGCCCCCGTTTCCCAGTTGTCCAATCTCAACGTGCGAGCTAGCGTCAGAGGATTTTTGGCCGCATGAAGAAAAATGACCTGCCTCAGATGCTGGCAGTATTCGCTGTCATTGAGTATCGTCCGAAGCAGCTTTTCGCTAACAACGGTATTCAATCGAGATCTGGATTTCAAGTGCTCCAAGGAGAATTCTGGCAGCAGAATGGATCGTGTGAAATTTAGAAGAATGAGAAACCAGTTAAGCGGCGTCAGCGCTCCTGAAATGACTTCGATATTGTCCGGGGGAGCGATTGTTGCCGCCATGGCCTTGGCAGCCAATTTGCATATTAAAACTCGGTGTTGTGATGCCTTTTGTGCTGGTATGTTTGCAAATCGGACGCCACATGAACAATTTTCCAGTGGCATGGAGAACCAGCTGAGGGGACGATTGCAACCACTGCAGTGACTTACAAGAAAGCATTTGTGTATATGACAAACGTCATATTCTTTCAACTCCCAGCAGCAATCGGATATCGGCAGATTTTTTCCGATGCATATGGGGCAGACCATCCGACGTTCTAATCGGACCTGTCTGGTTGATAGTAAACCGGTACCGAACAGCACCCCGGAGCCACCCCCAACACAGTTTTTTATATATGAACCATGTGTTTCAAGTTGGGCTTCACTGCAACCGGTCAGCGTGGCGATCTCAGGGATTGCTTTTGTAGTGGTTTGCAGTGACTCCAGAAATGGCTTGACTATTGGTGACCACCCGTTCCGGCTTGATACGCGCGAAACATATCCGCGAAGGCTTTCATTTTTGACGGGTTGTGGGCGAACGAGGAGTCGCGCTGGGATTGAGGGGAGCATGTTCATATCGATGCCATCTTGCCCGCTGTCACACTTCGTCCGGCTTTCCGATAGCCGTCTGCCTGGGTGTACTGCGTGACGTCATCAAAAATATCAAATGGCTCTAATACCCCATTCAATAGGCGTAAAGTTGCATCCTTGGAAAATGGATTGAGGTGCTCTGGAGCGTCTAACCAAACCGCTCGTTTGAACGCAGTTTCAAAAGATTGCTGCGTCAACATCCCTTCGACGTCCATGCTGGACCGTGAAACAGCATCGTCGATGATCTTGACGACATAGTCCAATATGCCGTGGCTCGCATAGTAGAAGCATCGAGCCATGTTATTTTCGGACAATGAGATGCAGGGTATCGGCAAGCGCGATTGAATGCTGTTAAGGACGGCTCTGAATTCAAGCCTTTCATCGTCGGTATCGAAGCCAAATGGCTGCATATAGTGCGGTGTGCCAAATCTGCGCCTCAATTGAGGGTTGGCATTGACCACCGCTATCGAACGGGGGAGGCCGGCAAGAATCACCGGCGCTTGAACCTGATTGATTAGATTTTTCAGCCAATCGGACACCCGCCTGGATTCCGTGGACCGTCGGCCGTCATAGAAGTGCTGAAACTCATCGATTAGAAGTAACTCGACGCCGCATTCTTTGAAAAAATGAATGATCCTGTTTGTTTTGGCGGCCGCTGTGCCTTTCGTGGCGGCAAGGTCACCCAGCGCAAAAAGGATGGCCTCCGCCAGTGTCTTAACGGTGGGGGATTCAGGGGTGTCCACACGCAGAACAGGAATCCGAGTGCCACTTTTGGAATGGGTCCGGGGAAACTTAGCCTCGTAGTACTTCAACACCGTACTTTTTCCACTGCCTGTCTGCGCAACAAACAGCAGGCCTTCCGTGACGCCCGCCACCTTGCTGCGCTCATGCAGCCGTGCGATTTCGCGGATGGCTAAGGTGAACTTAGGATGTTCAATGATCTGCTTTCGCAGAGTGAACGTCGCCAGGGATTCGGGCGATTTGGACGCCTTGGATTCTGCGATGGATACGGATTCATCTGAGAGTCCAAGGGTCAACATTTCAACCAGGGAGGATCGTGTAGCCATGAGCTTCCATCTGTTTCTGGGTTGAGACGTTGAATGCTGGCAAGGCGTCGCCATGCCCAGAATCCAATGGCCGAGTTGGTTTTGGTGCTGGGTCCACCTGTCGTCTCGCGGTCTGCAGTGCTTCTTGCGAATCACCGTGGATCACCTGTTCGCTGTCCGTGAGTTTCAGTTTGGCCACTTTTTTTCGAGTGGCCTTCTTCTGAGCCCGAATCGCTTCATCCACAATGGCCTGAATTTCAGCTTTTACGACCAGGAGCTGTGCATGAGTCCAAGCGTCGGTAAAACGCCGTCGCGTCTCGGCGCATATGAGCTGGTGGGTGTACCGATTGACTCCGGATGCATAGTCGCAATCGACGGCAGGGACGTCTATGAACTCTTTAAGATCAGGATGGAAGACGGCGATGTAGCCAACGTCATGTTCAAACGCACGAAGCTGTAACTTGCGTGTCCCCTTCGTACCCTTATTGAGCGTCTGGAGCTGAGGGGAGTTGTACATGAGGTTGTCATGTTCCAAGCCGTAGTGGAACAAGGTGCGCGTGCTGTCAATGCCAACGATGTTGTCCAGCTGCCGGGGAAACGCAGGCAGTTCAATGACAGCGTTGTTTTCGCCCTCTTGCCACGCCTGCAACGGCGTGCGACCCTTCAAGCCTCGGTGGGGCTGTTTGTTGTACTGATCGACGATCCACTTCATGATGATGTGGGTTAGGTCTTCAATATCTATAGCTGCGTGCGCTTCCGAAGCGTAGTCACCGCGTTGTTCCACGTTCGAAAATGTCGTACCGGGCAAGGTATGGATCAATCCGCGATTGAGGGTGCCAATGGCTCTTTCGATACCCCCTTTCATTTCCGGGTGGGCGACCCCGCAGTAGTGCAAGTTGATACCCATCTCTAAGGCAACTGCCTCGACTGTGTCGCCGTGCAATTCCATGCCGTTATCGCTCACAACGGTGTCTGGTAAACCACGAGCGGGCCATGGTCCGACGACGTCAGGAAATCGCGCCAAGATTGTGTCTTTGGGCATGATCATCATGCGCATCGTGTAGAGCACAGACGCCTGCGATGGCGTGTGAAAACTGATGTAAAACCCGACAATCATTCGACTGTATCGGTCGATCGCCAAGGTGATCCATGGCCTTCCCAGAACCAGCCGGGTAAGCTTGCAGATGATCATCGCGTCGATGGGGCTGTGGTCCAGCTCGATCCGTTCCAGTATCCTGCTTACCTTGAGGCGATCAATGGCGCTGCGAAGTTCTTTGGCGGTGGCGGCTCGACCCGCTCGTGCGTTCGAAACCACCTGGTAATAGAGCTTATTTAGCCAACGGTAGACGCTGGCCGGACTGGGCATATCGATGTGCTCAGCTGCAGGACTGGACTGATTGACGCGGGTGATTTTTCTTTCTACAGCTTCGACGACAGCCTTCCCTGGTCGCTTCTGCGGAGTTAAGAAAACTTCTGAAACGGCCTCGTCAAAGATTGCTCGCTGAGCTTTGTTCGGGCGGCGTCCTGCACGGTGATGCCGTGGGCATAGTTTGGTAGCGCATTGGGTTGGAAGATATTTCTTCCACCACCGCCACACAGTGCCCGGGGAAGGAGGGTTTGCATCCTCTAGTTCTAGCGCGATGGCTGCAATCTTCGGCTGGAGTTTGGATGGTGATGACACGAGAGGAGACTCGTCTTGCGCGAACAACTCCTTGATGCGGCGGACATATTTCATCCGGCGGGCTGCAAGGTCTTGATCTTCTTGCGGATACGTTCGTAGATCCAGCGCAGTGGTGAAGTAAAACACATTGCTGGACCGGCCCAGGCTCTCCTCGTCAATTTGCCACTCTCCTGTACTCCACCGTGTATGGATCTCGGATTCGGTCAAGTTACAGGGTTCACCTGCTTCATCTTCTAGCTGAAAACTGCCATTGGCTAGACGGCGTAGCAGCGTGAATGCATGGGTTTTTTGGAGGAATCGCAGCCCCTGCTTAAATGCGAAACGAACCATATGCGCCTCCTTGCATTTCTGGAGGCCACACATCGCTGTCATCCGACAACGGTTGCTCAAGGTCAATCTGAAGGTGGTTGGACTGCACTAGGCGCAGTACCTTGTGAATTCCCTGCAACTGGTCTCTGAGCTGAGCCAGCTTCCAGCAGGGGCCACCTGTCAATGTCTTTACCAACTCTAAATTGGGAATTGCACGTGCCGCGCGTTTACTGCTCGTGTGCAATGCTCGCAAGTTCTCCAACAAAGGTTGACGTCGAATGGTGTCCTCGTCCATCACGTGGAAGCGGCGACCTTGCTCGGCGAACCGTTTGGCAACCGCCTGAAGCTTGTTGCGCACTTCCGGGGTCTGTAAATCGCACTTGGGTTTGACTTCTATGTACAGCTCGCTGCCGTCACGGAAAATCAGGCAGAAATCCGGAAAATACCTGTGTTGTTCACCGTTCTCGTCGTAGTAAATTTCAATAGAAGGCTGTTCTTGGTAGCTCAGTACCAGAGGGTGGTATTCGAAGTGGAAAATTGCATCCCGCTCCAGAAGGGACTCCCAATGCACCATGCGGCCGAGTTTTTGGGATGGAAATTTGCCTCTAAATCGCTTGCCGCTGCGCGTGACAACTTTTCGGACTCTCATACGATTTGCCTGCTCGAATGTTGATAGGCATGCGCAGGGCGTGAGTCGTCCCTGGCCTGTTTGCCATAGATTTAATAACTGGGTATTGCCGATTTTTGGGCGTGAAAACGCCCCTCGCCAGAATTGCGTCAGGCGATCAGAGATGAAAATGGGTGGGGAGTGTCTTGACCTAGTAATCGCGTTGCGCGATACTGAAATTCTCAGGTGACAGTATCAATCGCTCTGGCGGTTGTGTAGACGGGACATTCCGCAAGGTTTGTCCCGTTTTACATTGGAGCCTCCTGTTTGGTGCGCCGCTTCAGTCGGGTGGGCTGGTAGCGGGGGCGCTCTGCCACCCGATCTTCCACATCAAGCATGACATGCATGGCCTCCAGCAAGGCCGGATGGAGTCTCTCTAGCTTGTTCCACAGATCGTTGCAGAACTGATAAGTTCTTGTTGACGCATCTGGTGGCAGCACGAATCGCCTCTTAGATGCCTGTAGAGCGAGTTCCAGTTTCTGCTGGTCCTCGACGCTTAGCTCCATCACACCAACAAGCTTGTCCAAGAATTCTTTGCTTGGACTTTTGGTGCCTAGTTCAAGCGACGAAAGATAAGCCTGCTCGTATCCCATTGAATGTGCCAAGTCCAATTGCGTCATACCGATTTGTAGACGTAAGTTGCGCAAATGGACTGATATTGGGCTAGACATTTAACACTTGCAGAGGCAGTTAGAACATGTTGTTTTTGAATTTTAGATTAATGTCGGGAATGATGGGAAGTTATGATTTCATGTGGAGGGGCGGCTTATCTATAAGCTCAATGTCGCAAAAAATCATGTATTTTTCTCAACTAGGTTTTGCCGCAAAAGTTGCCCAACGTCATCCCCAGAAAGATTAATTAATAAATGCAGATACGCAGGTAAGACGGCCTACAAATTGTTGGTCAGGTAGCTATACGCATGCGGTGCTACGGTCGTGACTTTCCTTTTCTGGCAGGTTTGGCCAGAATGGGGTTTGTATACGAATCGGGCACTTGATGCCGTAACGAAGGCGGGTGAAACCATAGAGCGCATCAGGGAACAGCAGGAGGTTGCGAACGCTTCTTTCAGTTCAATTGAAGAGAAGCGTCAGCATCGGCGTTAGCTTGACAACGACTCTCCGCAGACCCACCCGTAGAAACACATGGCGCAAACGATCCTTGGCCGCTGACACGTGACCTGCCAAAAAATCCTGTCGATTAGCTCGAAGCACTCAATCGCTTCGTTGATCGTGGCTATCTAAAGCGCTTGCCGCGCCGGGTGACCCGATCAAAGGTAAACACGTGCTCCTGGGGAGATTCCACACAGCAGCCAAACAGCCGACGCCCCTCGTTTCCCTCCCCGTAGCGCAGCTCAATCGCAGCAGCGCACTCCAGACAGGTGGCGGTATAGCGGACTAAGCCAATAACGCGTTCCTCCCCTGTCCTAAAGCTTTCCAGTTGGGCGGGTGTTTCTTTCCAACTGACCAGTACCTCCGAGGCAGGAGCGATCCGATCTGCAAGCAACCACCAGCCGTCGCGGATCGTTCCCCACAAGATCCAGCAGCCCAGAACCGCCAGAACGGCGAAGGCCAGGTCAGAAGTGGCAAGGGGACGGTGGACATAGAGGTGCAGCCACCCAGTCCCTGTCAACAGCAGCATGCACAACGCTGGCACGATGATGGTGCTGGCGAAGGCGAGGCCCCGAACCGATCTGATCTTGAACGACCCTGTGCCGAGCAGCGGCTTGGCGATGAACGAGCACCTCACCAAGCCCGCTTCCGCATAGTCGTACTGAATTTGATGTGCTGTGGCATCTGACAGGGGTTCAACCAGTTGATCACCGGGTTGTCCATCTGGCGTGTCTGCTTGTCCCTCCAGGGAATAAACCTCCAGGAACCATTGCGCCCGATGCCGTCCGCCCGGTGAGTGTTTTTTTAGCTGTAACGCATGGCGGAAACCGTGCTCCGCAAAGAAGGCTTCAACGCTCGCTCTTCGACTTTCAAGGTACCGACCAAAATTAGCGTTTTTGACCTTTTGTGCGGATGCTTCGTAGTCATCCCGCTCTGGCATACCACTGGCCTCGGTCAGCTCCTGTGCATCGAACTCCAGCTGCCGCGCCCCCTTGGAATTTGTGCCCAGGGTGATGGATTGACTCACTAAGGCACGGATGAGTTTCGAGGCCGTCGCCTCATCGCGCTGACTGTCCAGCCAGTCATTCAGACAAGGCAAAAGCTCACGCAATGACGGCTCGGACAACCCGTTGGCAACCGGTTCAGGGCTGGTTGGCTGGGATTCGGATCGCAACACTTGGTTTTCCTCCACTCAACTCTTGGAATCCCTATGTTGTCACTTTTCGCGCTGCACAAATCCAATCGTTTTGTTCATGTGAGCGAGGTCGAGCGTGGTTTGGCCTGTGATTGCCGATGTGCCGTTTGCGGTGAGCCGGTGATCGCCCGCCAGGGCGAACTCAGGGAACACCACTTCGCGCACAGCTCGAACGCCGATCCCTGCGCATCCAGCTACGAATCAGACCTGCACCGCTTTGCCAAGCGGGTAATCATCGAAGCCCGGGGGCTGGTAGTCCCCGTGAGTCTGGCAGCATCTCAAGCGCTGGGGTTCGGCGGAAGGTTAGATCCCTCGATCCTGCTAGCGTGCACGGACATTGAGGAGGAGGTTGACGTTGGTAATCGGCGGCCCGACTTGTTGGCAGCGACGACGGCTGGGGTCAACGTGGCCATCGAAGTCGCCTACTCGTCCTTTTGCAGTGCGGAAAAGTGCCACGCGTACGAGCAACTGCAAATGCCTGCCTTGGAGATCGATCTCCGTGCGTTCACACCCACGGCCTTTGACGTCGTCAAGGTCACGCACGCAATTTTGGAGGACGTCGCGGGAAAAACCTGGCTCTGGCCCGAGAACATTGAGGCTCAGACGCCGGGGGAGTTGTCTGCTGAGAACGCTCCTAAACAACATTTCCTTCTGGAGGAGATCGTGACGATCCAGGGACGTTGGATATCGGTCAAGGAGCTGCCCAGCGGCGACATCGCCATCAAAGCAGTGCGATACGACCCAGATGTTGTCTCTGTTGTACGAACGGTCGCACGCGCGCATTCTGGGCGATACCGTGAGGCGTACCACAACTGGGTCATTCCACGCTTCAGGGCGCAGGCAGCCCGGTTGCAGTTGCGCGCGATTGCCTCAGCCGCTTAGTGCTGCGCGATCTGAAAGCGCTTCCTGGGAGGTGACCATGAGGCCATCGAACACGGTGTTGCACCAGCAGCTCGGTGTCCATTCTGGGGAGGCCAACTGCAATGGCCGCGAGTCAGACACCTTCCGGCCAGAGCCGTGCCATTTCCGCCAGACTCGGTCAGGTACCTCGGCAGTCGCCTCAGGCGAGGGTTTGCTAGCGTAGGGAAGTGCCAGGTCCGCTATGCGCCCCCATTGCGACTGGTCATCACTAATCCGGCATGCGAACCCTTCAAGCTCACCAAACTTTGTTCGCTCCGAAAGCACTTCGAGGTTCTAGACTGGTTACTGGTATTCACGCATTTGTGCGAGTGACAACTTGGCATAGCATTCCCATTAAACATAAGGGGAGCGAAGTGGTTGTATGAGTGCAGTACCTACGCTGAATGCGGTACCTGAAACCGGTGCTGCCAACGATCAAAATGAAAAAACTGCCAAAGATCGTATTAAGGGCACCCATACTCCTGAAATCGTTGTAGCTTTGTGTGGGCCGTTGGGTACGCCGCTACATGACGTGGCTAAGATCTTTCAAGAATTGCTTCGCGGCCAGGACTACGGATACAAACAGGTAGAGATCATCAAGCTCAGCAGTGAAATTCGGGAGATGGTTGGTCTACCCCCCGAAGCAGACATCGCAGCACTCATCAAAGCGGGAAACGATCTCCGCGAAGCGCATGGGCGTGCCGTCCTGGTCCAGCGCGCCATTCGTCGAATTTCTCTTGCGCGTTTGAAGAAGAGTGAGGAAAAAGCTGATTTCACTCACCAGCCAAAACTTTTCGTTGAAGAGTCGGGCGACGTTGTTATCCCTACACCGATCGAATGGACCTGTCACATTATTGATTCGATTAAGAACGAAGAAGAACTCGAACTTCTGCGTTTCGTTTACGGTGACATGCTGCATATCGTCGGCGTATATGCCCCAATCGAACAGCGAATTGCTCGACTTCAGAAGAAAATTTCTAGACCGGAGCAAATCCACACGCTAATCAACCGTGATTCCGGCGAAGAGCAGGATCACGGACAGCAAGTACAAGACACCTTCCCGCATTCGGACTTTTTCCTGAGGGTCGACACAGGTACCGATTCGCAACTGACATCACGCGTTCGTCGTTTCCTGGACTTGATGCTTGGTACCAGAATCATCACGCCAACGGTTGCAGAGCGCGCCATGTACGCTGCATCGTCCGCTGCCATGAACTCGGCTTGCCTGTCACGCCAGGTGGGAGCTGCATTGACAAGCGCGAGCGGGGAGTTGATCGCCACCGGATGGAATGATGTACCACGAGCGTTTGGCGGTCTCTATGAGATTCAAGACTTGCGCGCGTCGCCTGATGAAGATCATCGTTGCTACAACAAGGACGGAGGAAAATGCTTTAACGATGAAGAGAAGGATTTGATTGCAAATACCGTCATCGATAAGATGATCGCCGAGGGCATAGTTGATAGAGACAAGGCCGAAAAAGCCGTGAAACTCATTCGACACGATTCTCAGCTTCGCAGTCTGATTGAATTCTCTCGCGCAGTTCATGCTGAGATGCATGCTCTCTTAAACGCGGGAGCGCAGCATGGTTCGAAGGTACGCGGAGGAAAGCTATTCGTCACTACCTACCCATGCCATTCATGTGCACGACACATTGTTGCGGCGGGTGTGCGTGAGGTCTACTTCCTGGAGCCTTACCGCAAGAGCTTGGCGACTAAGCTTCATGAAGATGCGATAACTGAGCAGGAAACGAACACCTTTAAGGTAAGGATCATGCCGTTCGATGGTGTTGCGCCGTCGCGCTTCCTCAAGTTTTTTGAAGGCAACGACCGCAAAGACGGTCATACAGGAAGGATGCGAAAGAAGATCGCTCGACCAGTGACCGCCGTCACGATGGAAGCAGTTTCTTCGCTTGAAGGCATCGCTATTAAGTCTCTACAATAGCGTTTTAGCGAGAATTCGTTGATCAATTTACTGCCTAAAACAGATCCGGAGCCTTCCATGACCCGTGCATCCAATGAGCAGTTGGAGTTCGATTTCGAAAGCGTAGTTGAGCCGTCTGAGCAAGAACTTCCGGCGCAAAGTTCTCAAGTGCCTGCTCTAGTCATCTGTTTCAACGCATATCTTCGCTCACGTCGCGTCCGCGAAAAAGAGGGACAGGACGCCAAGCTGATCGAGCGGATCACCAGTCGAGTTCAGCATTTCAAGTAGTTTTCTTCTTGAGGGTGTTGCACCTTTGAAATTGGTGCGGTCCTGAGGATCGGCCGAGAAAATTCGGATTCAGCTTTCTTTGACAGCCCCGGAGGGCATCCAACACCCTAGGGTAGCTGGCACTGCTTGTTCACCTTTTTCATCGATTCCAAGCTAGCCTTCAAAAGTGAATGGGTGATCGATTCACACGCGTTTAGTCGTCGCGACACCACTCTATTTGGCCCTGTCTCAACCAGAAATGAGAGCGGCAACCGTCCTTTACCCAGACAGAAGGATGCAAGGTAGGTCGGCCACCCGAGTCAACCGTCAGTTTCCAGCGAGGGTGGGCCTCAGGAATCAACAGAAGCTCAAGAATGCGTCCACAGCCACAGGGGCACTTCATTCCGACACACCAATCCTCGCCACCGTCTCGGGCAAGAACAAGATCTCGGTCGGGTAGCTCCTTGGGAAGACTGTCGCCAGAGACTACGATAAGGCTCCGAGCCTCTGGGGGGCCTTTCCACAGCCTGGCCCACCATGCGCTATACCAGTTGATGATGCGC
This sequence comes from Acidovorax radicis, assembly GCF_020510705.1. Lineage (NCBI taxonomy): Bacteria > Pseudomonadati > Pseudomonadota > Betaproteobacteria > Burkholderiales > Comamonadaceae > Acidovorax > Acidovorax radicis. The sequence goes on along the minus strand of NZ_CP075184.1, from coordinate 9,548 downwards.
CGCGTAAAGGTTCGCATAAACGTTCTCAAAGCTGAAGTTACCGCACCTCGGCCTGCGAAGTGAGTTGCGGCATACCAAGCAAGGGCTCGCGAGCTCCGTGCCCTAGCAGCGGAAATGGATCGGATTTAAAGCTGCTCTCCGCCAAAAACTCCTCTTCTGCAGCAGCCAGAGATCGATTACGGCGAGCATGGCCTGAATTGCCATCGTGCCGAAATGGGTGGATGCGGGCGATGAATTCGAGCACGGTGTCGGCTGAGGCGCTCATGTTGAGCGCTATTACCGATGGGGCCTCCTCATTCGCACCGGGAATGTACCCGTCCGCGATCTGGGCCTTGAACTGCTCAGGATCTGTTCGCTTCAATTGCTCGGCACGGACGCCTTGTTGGGTATACACGCCACGCTCGTAGAGCATGGGCCCACCAGGCCGCACGTAATCGACACGCGCACACACGTCGAGAATCGCCACGCCGCTTTTGTTCTTCCGCGTGGGGATGGTGACGCCCACATCAAAAGCGGGCATCAAGAAGAAAGCTGCGATCAGATCGACGATCTGTCGGCCTTCTTGAGAATCCACGCAACTGAAGATCACGTCGGCCTGGCACGCTTCCAAGACCGCGCTGCGCGAAAGGATTGTCTCCGGCACAACACGGGCGACGCCAGGGCCTCGATAGGAATCAATCGCTCGCCGAATTGACTCTACCTTCAGTACATTTGATTTGGCGTCGAGCAGCGTCGAATTCAAGATTCGGTTCAGATTCTTGTGCTCAACGCGATCAAAGTCGACCAAAACGACCTGGCCAAAGCCTAGTCGGGCCAACTGTTCTGCGACGATTGATCCAGTGCCGGACACCCCCACCACACACGCCGACAGCCTTCTAAGCTCGCGGCGGGACTCGCTGGTGAAGGCCATTGGCCGCGTGGAGAATTCGCCATCCGCCCACCAGAAACGCAGGTCGTGATGGGCCATCGTGACCACCTCGAGCACGCTCACCTGCATGTCTTTCGAGTAGATCCTGGCCAGCATTGCCCCTGACGACACCATGATGGCGGAGCCGTGCAGACTATCCACGGCATGGTAGATGCAGGGGATGACATCGTGATCACTTTGATCGTCCAGCCGGGAGAATCCGAAGAGGTCCCCTGGATGCGAGTGCAGAAGGATGAGACTGTGCCCCGCTGCGTCGGCCTTGTCGATTCCATCCTCGATGGAAGCCCCGGGCCAGCGCAGAAAGTCAGCTGCGCGCTGGCATTCTGCGTGGGGTACCAGCACGATGTCGTGGGCGAGTAGACGGGTACGAGGACCAGCGACCCTGGAGCACACCAGGATCGCCGCAGCCTCGAGTCCATCGCCAGGAAAGAGGTGCTTGCGCGCAAGCGCATACACCTCATGCGTAAGCGTCAGACACGAGGCCGGCATCATTTCTGCACCTCGTTCAGCAATGCAGCCTCTACGAGGGCAAGATGCGTGACCATGCTGTCGACTCCAGGTCGCCACTGCGATGCCGAACCACGATGGCGTGACCAGCGCTGGAAGGTCAGCCCTTGTACGGAAATCTGCGCTTCGGTGGCGGGGATAGTGACACCGCTGTTGAGCGATGCAGCGGGGAACAGGTAAAACATGTCCACTTCCGACATAGGGTACGTGGGCGGGATGTTCAGCGCCATCTGCACCACCGCCGGCGAGAAGCCTTCAGGAAGTTGGTACTTAAGCAGGATGACCCACCGGGCACTTCCCTCCAGCACGGCCACCCACCCCGGGTAGTGGGTATCCAAGTGGCGCTCATCGCCATCGAGCAGCCGGAACTGCCGCAGCGGGTGCACCCCCTCGCCGTTGTTGACTTCCTTTGGAGACACACGCAGCTTCTCGATGCCGGGCGTGGTCAGATCAATGACGTCGTCCAACTCCATGGTTTGTTTGGGCTGATCCTTCACCTTCAGGAAGATCTGCCATCCCGCATCGAGGTTGATGCCCGCGACGGTCAAGGCATCACGCACCTTTACTGTCGGGGTCCGGAAGCCGAAGAAGCTGTCTCCAATCTTCAAGACCCAGCGGGTGAACAGCTGTTCCACCCCAGCTTCACCCAATCGGACGATTTCGTCATCTTCCAGAAGGCGGTCTTCTTGGCGCTCGTGCTCAAGGTAGAAGCTCTTGGAGCGTGGGAGATGCGCCAACTTACGTAGGGTGGTCACGGAGACGGTTGGAACCGGCCAGTCGTACCGCAGCCCATCCACCGTCAGGCGCTCCAGGCCATCGCTCTCGCACACGATGAAACGGTTCTGGCCTTCTTTCAGCCGAGCTACTTCAGTTGGACTGATGTCCTCCACGCCCCGGTCCAACCACTGCAAAACACAGACATTGGGCTCGGGATTGAACCCGGCTGCCAGTGCGATCTGCGTTCCCGTAGGCGTTTGATCTTGAAGTTCGACGGTGCGCAGCTCCAGGTCAAGGCCGCACACTTCAACGGTTTGCCCCTGGCCGGGGCGAGCGATTTCATTCGGAGCCATGTTGACTTCCTTTCATTCAAACAGTATTTGTCATGTGGAAAATTCCCACATTCCGCTCTAGCTTTGCAATGAAAAGTTGACAGCCTCAGGTACTAAACGCGACACTCGTGGCTTCCACACCGGACGAGCGCTCTAGCGCGAGTTCACTCAGGGGGTCAACCTTCACTGGTTTGACCCCTTGTTTTATTCGGTGATGTTCATAGCGCCTCCTTGTTTGTCAATAAATCGCACAAATATTAGAAAGTGCAATATGTTGGCATCTTATGCTGGGCGCGCTGCTGTGTCAATCTGGCAAACACTAAAACATTTGTGCCATCCATTGACTTTGTCAGCCTCATTGACATGATTGGCTGCATTCGCTAGATTTTGATTTCACTGGAGTCACTGACGTGATTGAAGAGAGCCGTCTGTACGTTGTCTTAGGCGAGATCATTCGTTCTCGTCGGTTGCTTGCTGAGTTCACGCAAGCACAACTGGCGGAGCAGGTCGGGCTGGAACGTACCTCGATTACCAACATCGAGAAGGGAGTGCAGAAGGTCCCGCTCCACGTTTTGTTCCGCATCTGCGGCGCTCTCGATGTGAGTGCAACAAAACTCTTGGAGTCATTAAACGTGGATGAGTCCGCTGAACGTCGTGAATCCGAGATTGACGGTGCGACGATCAAAGCTCAGTTGAGCTCTGCGGGTAGTCCATTGTTAGGAAGCGCCATCGAGCGCGTATTGACGCCATCCTGAGAAAGCAAATGTCACACACACCAAAAGTCATCGAACAGCGTGCGCAAGAACTTTTGCGAGGTGCGCGTGTTATGAGCACGCCTGTAGATCTGTTCAAGATTGCACGGTTTTGCAACGCAGAAATTCACTACGAAAAGATGGAGGCGGATGTTTCAGGCGCCCTTGTTGTTCGTGGTGCAGAGCGACATATTTTCGTTAATGACGAACATCCTGAACCCCGACAGCGTTTCACCATTGGGCATGAGTTTGGGCACCTGATCCTTCACGATACAGGCGACAGAATGATCGTGGATAAGGACTTGCGTGTTTATCAACGCGTTGGAGAGGCCACATCTGCTGCGTACACAACTGGCGGCTCTACAACAACACCCCAAGAAGAGCGCGAAGCGAACATGTTTTCTGCTGCTCTACTCATGCCTGCTTCGGTGATAGCGGCCGAGGCGCTGATCCGTGACATTTCTGATGACGAGCAGACGCTAGGCCTGGCAAAGGAGCTGAAAGTCAGTGTCCAGGCGCTGTTAATCCGCTTGCAGCAACTCAAAATTATCGAGAGCACTCTGGGTAGCGCTACTCAAAAGCAAACGGCATTGTTTGAGTAAGGGGTATTCCTGCAGCGAAAAGCTTCTCCGACGGTGGCTGTGCAGTTCGTGCCTGAAAAGCGCACCTCGAGTGACAACAAGGATAGCAACAGGCCTGCGACTTCCGCCCACGCCCTGCCATAGAGGGTCGCGAGTCACTTATGGGCGGAAAGCACCATTGAGTTCTTAGCGAAATTTGCAAGTAATGAGAATATTTGCAAGATCAATGAGACCTGCAACATACGCAAGACCCAATGGAGCTAGACTTTTTGCAAATTATGAGAATTTTTGCAATATTTTTGAGAACCTACACGCTCAAATGTCGATGTTGCCGGCCCGCAGCGCATTCGTCTCGATGAATTCCCGACGCGGTTCCACCTCATCGCCCATCAGCATCGTGAACACGCGATCCGCCTCGATGGCATCATCGATCTGTACGCGCAGCAGGCGGCGCACATTGGGGTCCATGGTGGTTTCCCACAGTTGCTCAGGGTTCATTTCGCCCAGCCCCTTGTAGCGCTGGCGGCTGGTGGTGCGTTCGGCTTCCGATATCAGCCACTTCATGGCCTGGCGGAAGTCACCCACTTTTTCTTCCTTCTGTTTGTCGCCTTCGCCACGCAGGGCCTTGGCGCCCTCGCCCAGCAGGCCACGGAAGGTTTCGGCGGCTTCGGCCAGGGCGGCGTAGTCGGCGCCGTGCACGAAGTCTTGCGTGATGACGCTGCTCTTGATGTTGCCGTGGTGGCGGCGGCTGATGCGCAGCATGGGTTTGTCGGTGCGGGCATCGAATTCGCCCGCCACCTCGGCGGGGGCGCCGGTGGTGTTCAGTTCGCGCAGCTTGGCTTGCAGGGCCACGGCACTGGCTTCGGCCTCTGCCACGGTGTCGAGCTTGAGGCTCACGCCGTCGGCAATGGCGCGCAGGGCTTCGGCGTCCATGAAATTGCCCAGGCGGGCGATGACGCTTTCAGCGATCTGGTGCTTGCGCGCCAGCTCGGCCAGGGTGTCGCCGGCCAGCGTTTGCGGGTTGGCACCGCCGGTGGTCACGCTGGCGTGGTTGAGCGCAATGCGCAGCAAGAAGCCGTCGAGCGCGGGCGCGTCCTTCAGGTACAGCTCCTCCTTGCCGGCCTTGACCTTGTACAGCGGCGGCTGCGCGATGTAGATGTGGCCGCGCTCCACCAGTTCGGGCATCTGGCGGTAGAAGAAGGTGAGCAGCAGCGTGCGGATGTGGGCGCCGTCCACGTCGGCGTCGGTCATGATGATGATGCGGTGGTAGCGCAGCTTGGCCACGTCGAAGTCGTCGTTGCCGGTGCTGCCGCCGGCCTTGCCGATGCCGGTGCCTAAGGCGGTGATCAGCGTGAGGATTTCGTTGCTGGTCAGCAGCTTCTCGTAGCGGGCTTTTTCCACGTTCAGGATCTTGCCGCGCAGCGGCAGGATGGCCTGGAACTTTCGGTCGCGGCCCTGCTTGGCAGAGCCACCGGCGGAGTCACCCTCGACGATGTAGATCTCGCACATGGCGGGGTCTTTTTCCTGGCAGTCGGCCAGCTTGCCGGGCAGGCCCATGCCGTCGAGAACCCCTTTTCTGCGGGTCATTTCCCGCGCTTTGCGGGCGGCTTCGCGGGCGCGGGCGGCTTCCACGATCTTGCCGCAGATGATCTTGGCGTCGCCGGGGCGCTCCTGCAGGTAGTCGGTGAGCAGCTTGCCCACGATGTCTTCCACGGGCGCGCGCACTTCGCTGGACACCAGCTTGTCCTTGGTCTGGCTGGAGAACTTGGGCTCGGGCACCTTCACGCTGAGCACGCAGCACAGGCCTTCGCGCATGTCGTCGCCGGTCACTTCGACCTTGGCTTTCTTGGCGAACTCGTTTTCTTCGATGTACTTGTTGATGACACGGGTCATCGCGGCGCGCAGGCCGGTCAGGTGGGTGCCACCGTCCCGCTGGGGGATGTTGTTGGTAAAGCAGAGCACCTGCTCGCTGTAGCCGCTGTTCCACTGCATGGACACTTCCACGCCAATGTGCGTGCCAGGGATGCCGCCATAGGTTTCGGCCGGCCGCTCGCCAGCGGCGTAAAACGACGTGGGGTGCAGGACGGTCTTGCCCTTGTTGATGAATTCGACAAAGCCGCGCACGCCACCCGCGCCCGAGAAGTCGTCTTCCTTGCCGCTGCGTTCGTCCTTCAGGCGAATGCGCACGCCGTTGTTCAGGAACGAGAGCTCGCGCAGACGCTTGGCCAGGATCTCGTAGTGGAAGTCGTTGTTCTCTTTGAAGATTTCCGTGTCGGGCAGGAAATGCACTTCTGTGCCGCGCTTGTCGGTGTCGCCGGTGATTTTCATCGGCGACACTTCGACCCCGCCGACGGTTTCGACAATGCGGTTTTGCACAAAACCACGGCTGAATTCGAGCGTGTGCACTTTGCCTTCGCGCCGCACGGTCAGCCGCAGCATTTTCGACAGCGCGTTCACGCAGCTCACACCCACACCGTGCAGGCCGCCCGAGACCTTGTAGCTGTTCTGGTTGAACTTGCCACCGGCGTGCAGCTCGGTCAAGGCGATTTCGGACGCGCTGCGTTTGGGCTCGTGTTTGTCGTCCATCTTCACGCCCGTGGGGATACCACGGCCGTTGTCGGTCACGCTGATGGAGTTGTCCGAGTGGATGGTGACCACGATGTCATCGCAATGGCCTGCCAGCGCCTCGTCGATGGAGTTGTCGACCACCTCAAAAACGAGGTGGTGCAGGCCGGTGCCATCGGACGTGTCGCCGATGTACATGCCGGGGCGCTTGCGCACGGCCTCCAGCCCTTCGAGGATGGTGATGGAGCCTTCGCCATACCCTTCGCTGGCGCCTGCCTGGTGCGCATCAATCTTGTGGACCGGGGGCTCACCTTGGCCAGTGGAGCCAGTCGATTCGGGCTCGGGGAGTGTGTTGTCAGCGGTCATGGTGGGCCTTGGGGTCCGAGGAAACCGGGGTTTCCAATGGGTTCAATATGAATGAAATGTGCTTCAAGCGCTTATGTGATAAGCGCAAGCAGCTATCAATAATGTAGTGAAGGCGCTGGACGGGCGTCAAATACGCATGGGCATCACGACGTATTTGAAGGTGTCGTTGTCGGGGATGGTCAGCAATGCAGAACTGTTGCCGTCCGAGAGCTCCACCCTCACCATGTCCTGGCCCATGTTGGCCAGGGCGTCGATGAGATAGGTGACGTTGAAGCCGATCTCAATGGTGTCGCCACCGTAGTCGATGTCGAGCTCGTCCACGGCTTCTTCCTGCTCGGCGTTGTTGGACGCCACGCGCAGGGTGCCGGGCTCCAGGTTCAGGCGCACGCCCTTGAACTTGTCGCTGGTCATGATGGCCGTGCGCTGCAGGCTGGCCAGCAGCGGTGCGCGGCCCAGAGTGATGCCGTTCTTGTGGTTCTTCGGAATCACGCGGTTGTAGTCGGGGAACTTGCCCTCCACCAGCTTGGTGACGAACTCCATGCCGCCAAAGGTGAACTTGGCCTGGTTGTTGGCGAACTGCATCTCGATGTGGGGCTGGTTCTCGCCACCGGCGTCACTCAGCAGGCGCTGCAGCTCGATCACGGTCTTGCGCGGCAGGATGACTTCCTGCTTGGGCACTTCGACGTCGAGCGTGGCGCTGGCAAACGCCAGGCGGTGGCCGTCGGTGGCCACCAGGCTCAGCTGTTTGCCCTCGGCCACGAACAGAATGCCGTTGAGGTAGTAGCGAATATCTTGCACCGCCATCGCAAACGACACCTGGCCCAGCAGGTCCTTCAGCGTCTTTTGCGGCACGGCGAACACGGGGCCGAAGGCGGCCGACTCTTGCACCAGCGGGAAGTCTTCGGCCGGCAGGCTTTGCAGCGTGAAGCGGCTCTTGCCGCCCTTGAGGATCAGCTTGGACTGGGCCGATTCGAGGCTCACCGTCTGGTCGCCCGGCATGGTGCGCAGGATGTCGATGAGCTTGCGCGCACCCACGGTGGTGGTGAAGTCGCCAGTGTCGCCACCCAGCTCTGCGGTGGTGCGGATCTGGATTTCGAGGTCGCTGGTCGTCAGCTGCAGGGCGTTGCCCGTCTTGCGGATCAGCACATTGGCCAGGATGGGCAGCGTGTGGCGGCGCTCCACGATGCCAGCCACGGACTGCAGAACCGCGAGAACCTTGTCTTGTGTTGCCTTCAGGACGATCATGTCATCAACCTCTTGTGGTTTTTTGGGACGGTGCGTAAACAGCGGCACACCAAGTGCCTCCCCCTGCTCACAACCCGTCATTTTGCCCTTTTACGGGGCCTGCTCTGTTCGGGGCCATTGCGCCCTGTTCTCAGCCTTTGAGCGTCTGCTCCAACACATGCAATTGCTGGTTCAGCTCGGTGAGCTGCTGGCGTTCACCCGAAATCTTGCGCACAGCGTGCAGCACCGTGGTGTGGTCGCGCCCGCCAAACAATTCTCCGATCTCGGGAAGACTCTTTTGCGTCAGCTCCTTGGCCAGGTACATCGCGATCTGGCGCGGGCGGGCAATGCTGGCCGGGCGCTTCTTGCTGTACATGTCGGCGACCTTGATCTTGTAATAGTCGGCCACCGTCTTCTGGATGTTTTCCACAGAGATCTGACGGTTCTGGATCGACAGCAGGTCGCGCAGCGCCTCGCGGGCCAGCTGGATGGAGATTTCCTTCTGGTTGAAGCGCGAGTAGGCCAGGATCTTGCGCAGCGCGCCTTCCAGCTCGCGCACGTTGGAGCGCACGTTCTTGGCGACGAAGAACGCCACCTCTTCGGGCATCTCGGTGCCTTCGACGCGGGCCTTGTTGATCAGAATGGCCACGCGCATTTCCAGCTCGGGCGGCTCGATGGCCACCGTCAGGCCCGAGTCAAAACGCGAAACCAGCCGCTCGTGGATGTTGGCCAGACCCTTGGGGTAGGTGTCCGACGTCATCACAATGTGCGACTTCTTGGCCAGCAAGGCCTCAAATGCGTTAAAAAATTCTTCCTGCGTGCGGTCCTTGTTGGCGAAGAACTGCACATCGTCGATCAGCAGCAGGTCGAGCGAATGGTAGCGTTCCTTGAACTCGTCGAAGGTGCGCCGCTGGTAGGCCTTAACCACATCCGACACAAACTGCTCGGCATGGATGTAGAGAACTTTGGCATCGGGGCGGTCCTGCAACAGACGGTTGCCCACGGCGTGCACCAGATGGGTCTTGCCCAGGCCCACGCCGCCATAGATGAACAACGGGTTGTAGAGATGCCCGGGCATGCCCGCCACATGCATGGCTGCTGAGCGTGCCATGCGGTTGGCCGTGCCCTCCACCAGCGTCTCGAACGTGAGGGCTGCGTTGAGCCGGTTGCGGAACGCGCCTGCGGAGGCTTCATCGCTGTTGCCTTGCGCAGCTTCGGCGGGAGCCGGAGCGTTGGTGGGTTCGCCAGTGTTGGGGCGAACATAAGTACGTGCAATGGATTCCCGCTGAGCAAGTGCTAACTCCAAGGTTACCGGTTGACCATAGAGCCCCTCAAGCAACGCCGCAATGCGGCCTGCGTATTGGGCGCGGATCCAGTCGAGCTTGAAGCGGTTGCCCACCAGCAACGTGACTTTGGAAAAATCCTCGGCCACCTGCGCAATCAGGGGCTTGATCCAGGTGTTGAACTGCTGCTCAGGAAGGTCTTGTACCAGCTGTTCTACGCAGGCCTGCCACAGGCCCTGACCGGCATCGGCGCCGGGTGGTGGGGACGGGCTGCGGGGGGATTCCTCGGTCAT